>JAURZL010000013.1 GCA_030653365.1 Anaerolineaceae bacterium | reverse complement strand
TATGCACGGTATTCCCCGAATCCCATTAACTGACTGACCTTGGTGATCGCTGCGGTCAGCGTGGTCTTCCCATGGTCAATATGTCCCATTGTTCCCACGTTCAGGTGGGGTTTACTGCGATCAAATTTCTCCTTCGCCATTCGAGTTAACTCTCCTTAAAAAATCCTGATGATTTAATTAATAATTTAGAATACGATGAGCCACAGTCTCTGATACTGGGGCATAATGGTTGAATTCCATTGAGAAAACACCACGACCCTGTGTAGCAGAACGTAATTCTGTAGCGTAACCAAACATTTCAGCCAATGGGATTAAAGCTCTTACCGCATGGGAATTTCCAGGTCTAATATCTGTACCCTGAATTTCACCTCGGCGGGAGTTAACCTGTCCCAACACATCACCTAAAAATTCTTCCGGCATAACAACTTCAACCTTCATAATCGGTTCAAGCAAGGTAGGTCTTCCTTTTTGGAAAGCTTCCTTGAAGGCAAAGACTGCTGCCATTTTGAATGCCATTTCACTTGAATCTACCTCGTGGTAAGATCCATCAATTAAAGTCACTTTCAAATCAGTGACTGGATAACCAGCTAAAATTCCAGATTGAGAAGCCTCTTTAATACCATTTTCAATTGCTCTGAAATATTCTCTTGGAATGGTACCGCCGGTGACTTTTTCTTCAAAAACTACGCCACCACCACGAGCTAATGGCTCCATATTGATAACCACATGGCCGTATTGACCGTGTCCACCGGTCTGTTTTACATATTTGTAGCTGAGTTCAGAGACAGGATTCTGAATTGTCTCGCGATAAGACACACGCGGACGGCCAACATTGGCTTTAACATTGAATTCCCGCATCATCCGGTCTACCAAAACATCCAGATGTAACTCTCCCATACCAGAAATGATCGTTTGGCCGGTAGCTTCATCGGTATTTACCCGAAAAGTTGGATCTTCTTCGGATAAACGGCGCAACGCTTCACCCATTTTTTCCTGATCAGCAGTAGTCTTGGGTTCGATTGCAATTGAGATAACCGGTTCCGGGAAACTTATTGTCTCCAGGACGATTGGATGTCCCTGGTTGCAAAGCGTATCACCTGTAAAAGTGAATTTTAACCCTAGAATCGCACCAATATCACCTGAGGGAATAAATTCCACATCTTCTCGTCGATCAGCGTACATTCTAATCAGTCGTCCAACCCGTTCTTTCTTGCCTTTTGTTGGATTCATCACTGTTTCGCCTGCAATCATCTTCCCGGAATAAACGCGGAAATACGCTAGTCTACCTACATACGGATCACTGACGATCTTGAAAACAAGTGCGCTAAGGGACTCATTATCCGAGGTCGGTAATTCAATAAAATCTTCTCCATCTAGTGTTGTTGCTTTTACAGCAGGGATATCGAGAGGAGAAGGTAAGTAATCAATAACTGCATCGAGAATTGGTTGGACACCTTTATTCCGTAAGGATGAACCACAAAACACCAATGTCGTTTTACTTTCAAGTACCGCTTTTCGTAAAGAAGTTTTTAATTCTTCATTGCTGATTGCCTGGCCTTCGAGGAATCGTTCAATTAATTCGTCATCCAATTCGGCAGTTTTTTCAATCATTTGCTCACGAGCAAATTCAGCTGCTTCTTTAAATTCTGCAGGGATTTCATTAACAGAAAATTCTCGGCCATCGGAATTCTCCCAGGTAATGGCTTTCATTTCCAGAAGGTCTATAACGCCTATAAAATTTGATTCTTCGCCAATAGGAATTTGCATGGCTATTGGATTGGCACCCAGGCGATCAATGATCGATTGAATCGAACGATCAAAAGAAGCACCCAAACGATCCATTTTATTAATGAAACAAATTCTTGGTACCTGATAACGATCTGCCTGCCGCCAAACGGTTTCACTTTGTGGTTCAACACCTTGAACAGCATCAAAAACAACTACACCGCCATCCAAAACGCGTAAAGAGCGCTGAACTTCTGCGGTAAAGTCGATATGACCGGGTGTATCAATAATGTTGAACTGATAATCTTTCCACTCAGCAGTAACGGCAGCGGATACAATTGTGATTCCTCGTTCCCGTTCCTGAGCCATCCAATCGGTAACAGTAGTCCCATCATCCACAGAACCAATTCTGTAGGTCTTTCCTGTGTAATACAGAATTCGTTCGGTCGTTGTGGTCTTACCAGCATCAATATGAGCAATGATACCGATATTTCTGACTTTCTCTAGTGGAAAAGTACGTTGCATTGTCAACCTGTTACTACACGCGGTAATGTGAGAAGGCGCGATTTGCTTCGGCCATCTTATGGGTTTCTTCGCGTTTACGAACGGAGGCACCTTGACCGGTGGCTGCGTCCATCAACTCGGCGGCAAATTTCTCTGAGAAAGAGCGGCCTGAGCGGGAGCGTGAAGAATTGATAATCCATCGAATTGCTAAAGCAACCCGGCGATCTGAAGCTACTTCCATCGGCACCTGATAGGTTGCACCACCAACACGGCGAGGACGTACTTCCATCATTGGACCAACATTTTTCATAGCAGTGTCCAAAATTTCAATCGGGTGTTTTCCGGTTTTTTGTTGCACAATATCCATGGCATCATATACGAGGTGTGTGGCAACACTTTTCTTTCCATTCTTCATAATGTGATGAATGAAAGTCTGAACATAAATGTTATTAAATCTGATATCGGGAGGAGTAATTCTCCGCTCCGGACTTGTACGACGCATTTGTCATTCTCCGTTCTATACTATTTACTTTGCTTTTGGTCGTTTGGTACCGTATTTTGAACGACCTTGCCCACGATTGGATACACCAGTACTATCAAGTGTTCCACGAACAATATGGTAGCGGACACCAGGAAGGTCTTTAACACGACCACCACGGACTAAAACAACTGAGTGCTCTTGTAATTGGTGACCTTCGCCAGGAATGTAAGCAGTTACCTCTAAACCATTGGTTAAACGTACACGAGCAATTTTTCTTAACGCGGAGTTCGGTTTTTTTGGAGTCATCGTTCGGACGACAGTGCATACGCCACGTTTTTGCGGTGAACCTTTATCCTGACGGGTACGGTTCTGTTTCATATTATTGAGAGTGTACAGTAAAGCAGGTGCTTTACTCTTGCTTTTTTTGGTCTGACGACCTTTTCGGATCAATTGATTGATAGTTGGCACGTTCTCTTGCCTCCAAAATAAAATCTCAAATTTTTTTTCAATATTTAAGGCCATCGCTCTAGAAGATGGCCTCGACAACACGCCGGTTCATCAGACAAGCATTGTCTGATAGGCAACGAGGGCAGATTATATCATGGGCGACTTTCACAGTCAAGGAATGCTATCCTAACCCAGACCTCCCAGACCACCTCCAAGGCCTAATAAACCGGTTTCCAATTTTGGTGGTTTTGCACGTTCTTCATCTTTTCCGAAACGCACATTATCACCATTGTCCATCACAGCTTCCACTGAAAGACCCAGGGATTGCAATTCTTTCACCAAAACACGGAAAGAAGCCGGCAAACCTGGTTCTTCGATTTGATCACCTTTGACAATCGCCTCGTAGGTCGCTACTCGTCCCTGAACATCATCAGATTTGACTGTCAACATTTCCTGTAAGGTATAAGCAGCACCATAAGCTTCAAGCGCCCAAACTTCCATCTCACCAAAACGCTGTCCACCGAATTGTGCCTTACCACCCAGAGGTTGCTGAGTAACAAGACTGTATGGACCAGTGGATCGGGCATGGACTTTATCTTCAACCAGATGGTGAAGTTTTAACATCGTCATCACACCCACTGTCACCGGTTGATCGAATGGTTTGCCAGTTTTCCCATCCTTGAGGAGCATTTTCCCAAAAATCGGAATAGGGGTTCCACTGGCAGTCATATAAGCTACTGCGTTTTCCCGTACATTTTCATCGGTTATATCAGTGACATCCTGGTCTCCAGCTGCCAGCCATAATTTCAAACACGCATTGATAGCGTTGGTATCGCGTATTTTCGCAACTTTTTCACCAACCGTTTCAACTGATTCAAACGCAATGATTTCTTCGGGGTTATAACCTTTATCGCGTAACCAGCCTTCCAATACAGATTGTCTTGCGTACTGGAGATCTGAGGATAAACGATAAACATCATAACCCATATCACCCAACCAATGTTCGAAGTAAAGCAATCTTACTTCATCATCGTCACGGATCATTTCTTTGGAATAACCCTGATCCCTCACCCATTCCCATGCAATAGATGCAATTTCATTCCAGGCATGATCCATCATCCAGGCACGGGCAAGTTCTGCTTCAATTTCCTTTTCAGTCGTTCCATCGAAAACTGGCGTAATCGCCCGGAAACCGAGCCTTAATGCTGCCCAACCTAAATGAACCTCTAACAATTGTCCAATATTCATACGACCAGGAACACCTAATGGATTGAGAATAATATCCACTGGCGTACCATCTTCGAGGAATGGCATATCTTCAACTGGAATGAGACGTGATACTACACCTTTATTACCATGACGACCAGCCATTTTGTCACCAGCAGTAATTTTTCGGCGTTGGGCAACCGATACCCGTACCATCATATCAACACCAGCGGAAAGATCGTTATTTTCCTCGCGGGTGAATACTTTTACATCAACAACTTTACCGCGTTCGCCATGTGGCATACGTAAAGATGTATCTTTTACATCACGTGATTTTTCACCAAAGATTGCCCTTAATAGACGTTCTTCTGGTGTTAATTCTTTTTCACCTTTGGGGGTAATTTTTCCAACGAGAATATCATTGGGACCAACTTCTGCACCTATTCGAATAATTCCGGTTTCGTCCAGATCTTTAATTGCATCTTCGCCCACATTGGGGATATCACGTGTTATTTCTTCTGGACCTAATTTTGTATCGCGTGCTTCTACTTCATATTTTTCAATATGAACAGAGGTGAAACGGTCATCCTGTACTAAACGCTCTGAGATCAAAATGGCATCTTCAAAATTACCACCTTCCCAAGACAGGAAAGCGACTACAGCATTTTGACCTAAAGCCAGGTGTCCATTTACCGTAGAAGATGAATCAGCCAATACATCACCTTTTTTCAATTGTTGTCCTTTGACAACCGCTGGACGCTGATCGATACAGGTGCTTTGGTTAGAGCGTTGGTACTTCCTTAGTTGATAATGTTTTAATCCACTATCACCACGCACTACAACTTCTTTACCGGTAACTGAGATTACATCACCATCTTCTTCTGCCACCATCACCTGGCCGGAGTCCTTGGCTGCAAAGCGTTCCATCCCCGTCGAAACCGTTGGAATGTCAGGTCTCAAAAGCGGGACGGCTTGCGCCATCATGTTCGAACCCATCAAAGCACGATTTGCATCATCATGCTCTAGGAATGGAATGAGAGAAGCGCTGATTCCTACGACTTGATTAGGAGCAACATCCATATAATTGATATTGTCAGGCGTGGAGATAATAAAATCTGAGTAATGTCTGCTGGAAATGCGATCATTACCAAATTCAAAATTTTCTGTAAGTGGTGTATTTGCCTGAGCAATGATGAATTTATCTTCAGCATCAGCTGAAAGATAATCAACATTCTTTGAAACAAACGGAACAACTTGAATACTCTTTCGGTTCAGTTTCTTGATTGCGGGTAACATTGCCTTCGTGATTCGTTTCCCTTCACTGACGATCACTTCACCGGTTTTTGAGTCAGCCATTGTTTCTTTTACAACACGATTCAGCAATTGTGCATCGTCACTAGCAAGGTATTTGATCACTCGTCGATAAGGAGTCTCAATAAACCCATATTCATTAACCAATGCAAATGTAGCCATACGACCAATCAAACCAATGTTTGGGCCTTCAGGTGTTTCGATAGGACAAATACGTCCGTAATGAGAGTGATGCACATCTCGAACATCGAAGCCTGCACGTTCTCGTCGCAAACCACCAGGACCTAAAGCAGAGAGGGTCCGTTTATGCCGTAATTCTGCCAATGGATTGGTTTGATCCATGAATTGGGATAACTGGCTGGAACCAAAGAATTCTCGTAAGGAAGCCACGACTGGTCGAATGTTTACCAGGCTGGTTGGGGTAACATGATCCTGATCACGAATGGACATTCTTTCCTTAATAACGCGTTCCATCCGGCGCAATCCAACCCTTAATTTATTCTGGATTAACTCACCAACAGTTTTTACACGGCGGTTGCCTAAATGATCGATATCATCTTTGTCAGCCTGATTATTATTGATCATAATTAATCGTTTGACCAAGGCAACAACATCCCATGCGGTCACGGTTCTATGTGTAACCGGGATGTGCTCAGTCAGGTCAAGCTTCTGATTCAGTTTGTAGCGTCCAACCCGTTCCAGATCATAATGACGTTGGTCAACAATCTGTTCTTCGAGGAATTGGCGAGCGTTTTCTACAGTCGCTGGATCACCGGGGCGCATGCGTTTAAAGAACTCAATCAATGCAGCCTGTGCAATGGTTATTCCAGAGCTTAAGTCCCATTCAGGTTCCTGCCGGATGGTGTTGGCAATGAACATTCGATCGGGATCATTATCCACGTCTCGGAAGAGCGCGATTAATTCTTCGTCGGAACCATGTTTCAACGGGCGATCGACCAGACCATCATCGATTGCTGCAAGGGCTCTCAGGAATATTGTGATCGGGACTGTTCGTTTGCGATTGAACTTTAAGATCAGATAATCGTTCTTACGGGTCTCAAATTCCATCCAAGCGCCACGATCCGGGATCAGTTTGGCCATTGCTAAACGGTGACCGGTGGTTCGATCGACTGGTGCTTCAAAATATACACCTGGGGAGCGGATTAGCTGTGAAACAACTACACGTTCGGTACCATTAATAATGAAGGTACCTTTCTCGGTCATTTCAGGAAATTCTCCAAGGAAAATTTCTTCCTTTATTGGTTCAGATACATCAGGACCTGCTAATAAAACAGATACCTTCAAAGGACTGGCGTATGTTAGATCTCGATCAACACACTCATCAATTGTGTGTTTAGGAGCTTCAAACCAATATTTGAGTTCCCATTCTTTTAACTCTGGATCACGACTTGGAAAATATAACCTCATTCCTTTGTTGTAAGATTCAATCGGGGAAATTTCATTAAACAAATCTCCGAGCATATCATCTTTTAGACGTTGAAACGATTCCAATTGAACTTTAATTAATTGAGGCAGATCAAAAATTGCAGGAATTCTTCCATAAGACTTTACTGGCAAAAATGACATATTTTTCTCCTGACGATGTCAACCAAATGGAAGAACGCATAATTCTCCCATTATAAAGGTAAAATGCAATCTGATATTATAGCAAAGGCAAGCCTTCTGGTCAAGAAGCAATTCTGGATTTGGATTCAAATAGTTTTAATAATTTTGCTGGTTTTTAAAAATTTTTATTCGATAAAAACCACAATTACCTGTCACTCCAGCTTCCTTGTCGCCATTTTTTTCTCTTCCAATTTGATAATTCGTGCTCTGACTTGCCTATCTGGAAATATCTCAATCAATCCAATCGAAGGGCCTTGTTTCAAGTATCCAAAGTCACTGGCTGATCCAGGATTGAAAAATAGTTTGCCATCCACCCACTTGTTTTCAGCCCGATGGGAATGACCAAATATTACGATATCAAACTCATTTATTGCTTTCGAGAATTTTTTATAAAACCTTTCAAATCGATACCCAAAAAAAATAATCGGGATTTTCTCCCAGAGATAAGTTGATAAGCGACCATGGCCATGAGATATCAGGATTCTCACTTCATTAATATTGAGCCATTTCTCAGCAGGAAGATCTTTGAAACGCCACCAATCCCGATTGCCCTGTACATAATGAACCGGAGCTACTTCTTCCAGTTCACGAATTACAGAAGGTGAAGAGATATCACCAGCGTGAACGATCATGTTGACATTTAATTCTTTAAAGGAAGGAATGATGTCAGGGTGAAGCGCACTAACCCGGTCAGGAACATGCGTGTCGGAAATCACCCCGATGCGAATAAGCCCGGAGGTAATCTCTTCATTCATTTCAATTTTAAATTGTTCCATGGCCAAAAACTCTATCTTTCTCCAATTTTTCTCTTTCATACCGGCTGAAGAACACCCAGGTTGAAAGAATGGAGAAAAAATAAATTGCTGTGGTTGTTAAAAATAAGGGTTGAAAGCCATATCTGATCTGGATCAATCCCGAGAGAAACGGACCGATCGCCCATCCAGCCGTCCAGGAGTTACTGATCAAGCTGTTAACCACACCCTGTTCACTATCGGCAACATTTTCCATACAAAATGCATTGTAAAGTGGTACGGCCATATTCATCAACACACCTCTGAACAGGAACGCTATCACAGCCAACCAGAGGTAGGGTGAAAATCCGAGAATCAACAAGAAAATTAAACTGCTGGCTTGGGATAATACAACCACCTTGATTTTACTATTGAAGTGATGGACCAGTCGTGGTCCAATGATCGAACCAATACCGACGAATAATGCGCTGAGACTGAATACAATGCCCAGAACACTGCTCTTTACTTGAAATGTCTCCGAAAAAAAAAGGTTCATATAGGGGATTGTGATGGCTGCCCCAAACCCCAGCAACATTTCCGGAATGACCAATTTCCAGGTAAAACCTCGACGTACCGTTTGATGCAATTGTTTCCACTGGTTTGCCTTGACCTGATTGGGAATTTGATCCTTTATTGGCTCCTTCAAGATAAATATGGGGATGAAAGCAAAGAGCCCTAATACGACACTTACCAACAACACGGATTGAAACGCTTGCGCACTGTCTGCCGGGACGCTCAATAAATTTCCGAACCAGCCAGGCATTTGACCCGCGAAAATATTTCCAAACGCACCTGCGAGGGTACTTAATCCAAAATTAAGGCTGAACATCAATGCGCGATTGTTGGTATCGGTAACCTTCATCATAAATGGTGCCTGGCTGATGAAGTACAAAGAATTGCCTGCTCCGCCTATAAATGCTACCAGGACCAATAGTCCTTTTGACTGCACAAACAATTGCAGGCCCATACCGGTTATTGACATCGCCAGACCTATAAGCATGGCTGGTTTTCTACCAATACGATCTGAAATCATTCCCATAGGAATGCCCAGGATCAGTCCTGCGATTGATGGAACCGAGTTTATCAAACCCAAAAAATCTTTTTCAAATCCCCTTGCCAGAATAAAGAAATTAAAAAATAATTGCCAGGAACTGAAAATGATGCCATTAATGATGGTTGCTAATAAAAATAATTGTCCTGATTTTGGAAAAGCTTTAATCTGGTGCCATGTATTCATCGATGTTGTCATATTCAGTGTATATCGATTATTTGGGAAATTTCATTGATTGTATCAATTGTGTTCTTAAAATGGACAGTTCTGATTCCTAATTCTTTTGCAGCCGTAATGTTTTCGATAAAGTCATCCACAAAGAGCGCTTCTTCTGCATTTACGTTAAGTTTATTCAACATCCAAATATAGAATTTTGGATCTGGTTTTGCCATTTTTACTTCGGCAGAAAACACAGAAACATGGAACATATCCAGAAAACTAAATTTCCTGGTGAGGAGCTCTCGTGCTCCACTCCATGCATTGGACAATAAACCAATCTGATATTTTTCTTTGAGTGTCTTCGTAAAACGAACGAGTTCCTGATCCAGGGTATCACCACCCCAAAAATCCTCCTGGAAATTCGCTAATTCCGATGAATTCAAACCAAAATGATCCCCAATAAATTTCCAATGATCATTTTCATCGATTTCACCAATTGTGGCTTTTTGAGCAGTCTCCGATTGAAAAACAAGGAGACTTAACTCTTCATCATTCAAACCATATTTTTTCGCCAAATTTGATCTGGGATTCTTATCGGTGGTTTGGACAAAGACTCCGCCCATATCAAAAATGATCGCTTTTATGGTTTCTGAATTCATTAATTCTCCTGATGGCAATTCTATCATGAGCTACTGGGCGGCAGGTACAATTCCTCCCACTCGCTTTTTAGAATTCCCATACGATACATATCCCAACGACGGCCATCGCGATTGAGAAATTGACGTTGAATCCCTTCGTGTTTAAAGCCAGCTTTTTCATAAGATCGCACACCGCGCATATTGTATTCAAAAACTGTCAGGCTGATGTGATTGAGATTGAGAATGCTGAAACCATAACGTAAAATCACTCGCATGGCATCAGTTCCATAGCCTTTACCCCAGTTTTCCGGTTCACCGATTGATATACCAACAAATGCATTGCTATGATTTCCTTTGAACCCGGATAAACCAATCTCTCCAATCACCTGGTCATCATCTTTAGCCTTAATGATAAAAAATGCAAACTTATCCGATAATTCATTTTCTTCGATCCACTTTTTCATTTTTTCAATCGAAAAATGCAGAGCGACATCGCCATCCATCAAACGTAAATATTCACTGTTATTACGCCAACCTGCAAAGATTCTCGAATCTCGCTCTGCTTCAAAAGGAACCAGTTTGACCTTCTCACCTGCCAGAATATCATCATTAATCATGCCTTCACCTCCTGCAATGCTTCCCAATCCGGTCTGAGGATACCGTACAAGTATTCGTTCCAATAACGGTGATCAAAATAAATCACACCGCGATTCAATGCATCCTGATTGAAACCATTCTCCTCAAGGATATTGCCAATCTCAGCTTCAAATTCAGGTAAATCCACTTCCAATCGATACAAATTCAATTCCTTAAAGGCGTAATTCAGAATGAGTGGGATGATTTGTCGTTCTGCTTTTGCATAATAATCAGGATTACCAATAGCCACAACCAACCATCCGACTGCATGGTTCCATAGGAGATGGATTCGTAAGAATCCAATCAGATGGTGATCCACTTTCGTTCTGATAGCAAAGTGGACCACACATCTGGTTTCATCTACTTTTTTCTCAATCTTTTCATATTTTTTCTTGAACTCGTTTTTAGATAAGGGTTTCGTGAAACTCTCACACCAATAACGTGCATAACGTAAGTTCAAGGAATAATTCGAATCAACTTCGGGGTCCTTCTCGAAATCAATTGGGGAAAGAGAAAAATCTTCACTTTCAAATAATTTATCATTGATCATCATGCCTCCTTTGTTCAAGTGCTAAACACCAATAATCTGGTTTAAAGAAATCCTCTTTGCTTCGAAGACATTGCCTTCCACATCGAAAAATTCAATACCATCCACACTTTCAGATAGTGAGATGATTTTTTCATTCAGTTCTGAATCTGTGAATAATTCTTCAAGATCTGCAAAGAGAACCTTTTCGAATAAGCCTTTCTTTAAGTCTGCTTCCAGTTCCTGAAAGGCCAGGTTTTTCGCCTTTTCAAAATCATAAATATCCATATAAACCGCCACGAGCTTTTTTTCTTCCAGGTAACGACGCACGTAATCTAAACAAATAAACAGGCGTCTTTTTGTTTCCAAACTGTAAGGTTGATCATTCTGTAAACAACCTCGCACGTAAATACCAAACGAACCATTCATGCCAACGGCTTTGAAATTCAGATAATCTACTCGATGTGAATTATTTTTCATCATATTACTCAACATGGTGGGCCTCCTTTTCAGTCAGCCGGTTTTTGACGTTTCCAATACGTTAGGCATTTTGCCTGATCAATCTTGATTTTCCAATTTTCTTCTCATCAGCGACTCCTATAAGAAAACAGGTCATCGGTTGTGACACCCATGACCTGATCTAAGGATACAAAGAAAAAAAAAGGCCACGGGGTTTGTCTTGCTCCCGTGGCCGTTATTTATGAATTAAAGCTAACGACTAGCAGGCGCAATACGACAAGGAACGGAACCAACGCCAACGAAACTTGCTGCGCGGGTTCGGACGATTGTAGAGCTGAGGTTTGTGTAGTTCATTCGAGCGCCTTCCTTTCTTTTATGATAGAAAAATTTTAACACAATGTTTTAATTCGTGTCAAGGTTTTAATCAAATTTTAATCATTTATATTGAAAACTAATTAAGGAATTCGTTATCTTCTGCTAAATCAATATTTCAGGAAATTGACAGGTATATTTAATTCACATTTCTTCATATAATTAAGGATATATATTGGAATTTGTATCCAAAAATCAATATCATCCGAATAGCTATAAAGAATTCTTCTCATAATGCTTTGTCAAAAATTTTTAGAGAGGGATATATGACCCAAAAAAACAATAATCAATCTCCACAAAAAAAGAAAAAAATTATTTATGTTGTCTTATTTTTTCTCGTTCTATTAGCAGCAATTTTTCTTTCTCGTCCTGGAGTTTACACAATCCAACCTATAAATGCTATTCCAGATGGTATGACGGTCCTCTATATCTTAAGGGAAGCGGAAGTGCCCTTCTACACCTCATTACATCCGGAGTGTGCTTACTCGGCAACGAATGTCTCTTTAATGTGTACTGCAATGTTAAGAACAGCTTTTGAAAATTTTTCCGGTCGAATAATCTTAAGATTACCTTACAATCATGCAGCTTATCTCAAGGGATCAGATGGTGTCGAGCCTGGGTATTATGAAGAAGATTAATAAATTTGATCACAAGGGTAACTATGTGAAACAAACCACACAGAAAACCTTGACGTCTATTGAGAGTAAGATAAAATTGAGTTGTCTGGGGCGGTGGCGGAATTGGCAGACGCAGAGGACTTAAAATCCTCCGGTGGTGACACCTTGTGGGTTCAAGTCCCACTCGCCCCACAAAGTCGCAATCAATGGTTGCGGCTTTTTTATAAAAAATCTCATCAATTTATTCTCCATAGTAATATCTTCAATTATTCCATTTTTCAAGAATTCAGAAAGGAACAAATTATGAATCAGGCAATCAAAGATTTTGTTCAATCAAAAAGAATTGCGATCATCGGTGTTTCCCGTTCAAACACGAAATTTGGCAATTCAATTTATAAAGAACTTAAAGAAAAAGGGTACGAGCTCGTACCTGTACATCCTACATTAGAGCTTTTTGAAAATGACCGTTGTTATAAAACTCTCAGTGAAATTGATCCTAAGGTGGATGGTGTCCTGATCAATGTTAAAAAGGAAAACGTAAAAGCGATCCTGGATGACGCTCATCAAGCCGGGATCAAAAAAATCTGGCTGCAACAAGGATCTGAATCCCCAGAAACGGTCAAGTATGCTGAATCGTTAGGAATGAACCCTGTATCCGGTGGATGTATTATGATGTATGCTGAACCAGTTAACAGTGTTCATGCTTTTCACCGCTGGATTTGGCGTTTAATTAAGAAATATTAATTTGAAAATTTCTTGCGTTTTCTTGTAAAAGAAATCACGAACCCTTTTTTTTAACTTGATTTTAAAGCAACAATGCTCTTTAATAGAAAATATCGTGATATTAATCATTCAAAATTCACCGACTTTTTCTAAAAAAATTTGAAAGGAGAAATGCTACATGAGTACTAATCCCAATGCAGTAGTCCGTCCATTTAAAGCCACAAAGTTAAAAAGAATAACCCCGGTTCCTTCGGACATCGAAATCGCTCAGGCTTCTGAGTTGAAACACATCACCACGATTGCCGAGGAATTAGGATTACTGCCTGAAGAATTGGAACAATATGGTCCTTATAAAGCCAAAGTAAAACTGGATATCCTTGAGCGATTAAAAGATGCGCCTAACGGAAAATACATTGATGTAACGGCTATTACACCCACCCCATTGGGTGAAGGTAAAACGACCACAACCGTCGGATTGAGCCAGGCTTTGGGTGCCCAATTAAACAAACGTGTGATTACCTGTATCCGTCAACCCAGTCAGGGGCCTACCTTTGGTATCAAAGGTGGAGCCGCAGGAGGTGGTTATAGCCAGGTGATTCCAATGGATGAATTTAACCTCCATCTCACTGGTGATATTCATGCCATCACCGCAGCCAACAACCTGCTGGCAGCAGCGATCGATGCGCGTATGTTCCATGAATCCACCCAATCGGATCAAAAGCTTTTTGAGAATCTTTTCCCCAAAGATAAGCAGGGTAAACGACATTTCTCGGTTGGTATGCAACATCGCAGAAGAAAAATAGGGATTGAAACTGATGATCCCGATCAGATGACAGAAGAACAGAAGAGCAAATTTGTGCGCCTGGATATTGACCCGGATTCAATCACGTGGAAACGTGTAATCGATACCAATGATCGTTTCCTGCGTGGAATTACTGTTGGTGAAGGTTCGGATGAAAAAGGTCATACTCGAAAAACAGGTTTTGATATCACAGTTGCCAGCGAAATTATGGCGATACTGGCATTAACCACTGATTTGCGGGATATGCGCGAACGTTTTGGCAGAATTGTCATCGGTACCAGCCATAAAGGTGAAGCGGTGGATGCCAATGATATCGGAGTCGCTGGCGCATTGACTGTTCTGATGAAAGATGCGATCAAACCAAACCTTCTTCAAACACTGGAAGGTACTCCTGTTTTTGTGCATGCCGGTCCTTTTGCGAACATTGCGCATGGTAACAGTTCCATTTTGGCAGATAAAATTGCTTTGAAATTAGCAGATTATGTCGTCACCGAATCAGGCTTCGGTGCTGATATGGGCATGGAAAAATTCTTCAACATCAAATGCCGCTTCTCAGGATTAATCCCGGATGTGGTGGTGCTTGTTGCGACCATTCGTGCGCTCAAAATGCATGGTGGTGGTGCCAAAGTCGTCGCTGGTAAACCGTTAGATCGTGCCTATACAGAAGAGAATCTGGAACTGCTGGAAGCTGGTTTACCAAACATGTTGCACCATATAAAAATCGCTCGAAAATTTGGTGTGCCTGTCGTGGTGGCAGTCAACAAATTCTTTACAGATACCGACAATGAACTGGAACTTGTTCGCAAAGCAGCTGTTACACAAGGCGGCGCTTTTGATGCTGTGGTCAGTGAACACTGGGAATTTGGCGGAGAAGGTGCAGTGAAATTGGCTGAAGCAGTTATTGCTGCCAGCAACGAGGAACACGATTTCAAATTCCTCTATCCATTGGAAGCCAGTATAAAAGAAAAGATTGAAGCTATCGCCACAGAGATTTATGGGGCTGATGGCGTTGATTACTCACCTGATGCTGAAGCGAGAATTGCCGATTATGAGCGGCTTGGTTTTGGAAATTCCACAATTTGTATGGCTAAAACACATCTAAGCCTGAGCCATGACCCAGCCTTAAAAGGTGTTCCAAAAGGTTTCAGGATTCCTGTCAGTGATATTCGTGCTTCGGTTGGAGCAGGTTTCCTTTACCCGCTTTTGGGAGAGATGAGAACCATGCCTGGCCTTTCGACCCGTCCAGCGTACTTTGATGTAGACCTCGATCCGGATACCGGAGAAGTAAAAGGTTTATTCTAAATTATGTAACTTTTCATCTTTACGGTCAGGAAATTTTTTGGCGTTAATTAATTTTCAAAAACACATCCCAACCCTGTTTTATTCATATTGAGTGAAATTTTGTAGTTGAATCAAATAAGAAGCTGATCGGGGTAAATGATCAGCTTCTTATTTACTATTTTTTTATCAATTTTTGTTGCAGCGCCATCGCCACAGCTTCTGTCCGGCTGGAAACACTTAATTTTGAAAGAATACTGCTCACATGAAATTTGACGGTTGAGCGACTGACAAAGAGTTTCTCAGCGATTTCAACATTGCTCATCCCTTCCGTCATCAATTCCAAAACTTCTTCTTCCCGGTGGGTTAATCCATAATCTGGTTTTCCAGGCTTTACAGCTGCATGAATTAATGCCTGTGCAGCTTCTGGCGCTAGGGTTGGTTTCCCTTGATATGCTGCGCGAATTGCATTGGCCAGTTCATCGGCAGAAACATTTTTCAATAAATACCCAATTGCTCCAGCTTGAAGTGCAGCCTGCACCAAATCATCTTCCTTAAAACTGGTTAAAGCGACTACTTGAATCTCTGGCCAGCGCTGCCGGATCGCCTGGGTAGCGGCTGCCCCATCCATCACCGGCATAACCAGATCCATGAGAATCACATCTGGCATTATTTTTTCACAGATTTGAAGAGCTTCTTTTCCATCTTTGGCTTCAGCAACCAGATCAAGGTCATCAAAAACATAAAGAAATGCACCTAAACCACTTCTCACAACAGCGTGGTCATCAACCAGCATCACACGAATGGGTTTTTCAGCTCCCATAGTTTCTCCTCAAATGTGGAACATTTATAAATTAAGAACACCTTTATTATACCCAATCCCAGCTAGATTTTAAGCAAAATGAGATGTTTTTTCAATTTAGTTGTCAGGTTGTTTTTCTTGGGTAAATATTTAGTTCTTTGGTTCATCTCCAAATATCTCGTCTAACGATGCAATCAAATCAGGTGATAATAATTCACCAGCTTCCATTTTCTCAAACAATTCAGGCATGGAAATTTTATGGTCTAAAAGTTTTATTTGCAGTTGAATGTCTCGGATGTTCTTATCATTTGCTGGAAGGCAAGCTTCAAATATTTCTAATCCATTCAGATAATTAGTCTTTGCCGCATCAAAATCCTTAGAAACATGTAAAATTCCTCCAAGATTTGTATATGAAGCTGCCAATTTAAGATTATCCAGTTTCTTATCTGCTTCCCAGATTTTTATCGCTTGACGATAATTCATTTCTGCCTCAGGAATGCTGCCGATTGTCTGGAAAACCATACCCAGTCCATGGTGAGACTCTGCCACACTGGAGTGATTATCGCCAAAGATCTGTTCGCGGATGGCAAGCGAGCGATTGAGCTCGACCTTTGCCCGTTGCAAATCACCTACCTCAATTAACGCCATTCCAAAATTGTAAAATCCTGAGGCGACCAGAGGATGATTCATCCCATAATGGCGCGTGTTGATCTCTAAAGCATTTTCCAGATGGATGATTGCTCCATCCGTGTTATTCAGTTCCAGCATTACCTGACCTAAATTATTCAAGCCAATCGCAACGGCAGGATGATCTTTGCCCAGAACTTTTTTATCTGTAATGACAGCCTGTTCAAAACATTTCTTCGCTTCATCCAGTTTATTAATTTTGTATAATGCGCTACCCAAATTATTGAGGTGCTCAGTGTATTCAGCACTTTCTACACCAGAAACAGTTTCGATAACCAATAAAGCACGCCGATAATACAAACCTGCTTCCTGAATGTTCCCCTCAGATAACCAGTAATTCCCCAGATATCCACTCAGAAAACCTGAAACTGCCAATTTGTTCAGTTGTGTTTTTTGCGCAAGAGCATCCACGTGTTTAAGGTAAGGCAAAATGTCGCCTGGATTATCCATCTTTTTACAGATTGTTTCCATCCCTTTGGCTGTAATACCCAAAACTTCTTTTCGCTTATGAGAGTCAAATTTGCTCTGAACAAATTTTGCCGCAGAGGCTTGAATCTGGAAACCATTTGGAACACTCTCAATGAAATCCAAATCAGATAGTTGTTGAAGTTTATTAACTACATCTTCTTGGATTTCTCCTTCCAAAACGATCGAGAGTAGATCAATTGGAATTGGAGTGTTTAATGCACAATAACTACACACCAACAGCAAATGCTGTAATGCAGGATCCAAATGTTCATAATTCTCTTCAAATGTTGTATTGTCTTTTTTTGGGGTACCAGGCATAAATCTTCTCCATTTCTTAGCGTTTCTTCCATCAATCAAATATCTCGAACCAGGATTAATTCTTGATTACAATCCAAACTTTTAAGGATTTTCTTTCTTTAATCGACATATTATGTCAATAATTTTTTTAAGTGAGTTTTTTGATTAAACAAGGGAGTTGGTGAACAACGAAAATGAATGTTGACGAATCAACCACCAATCTGCATCATTGTTCGTGATTCAGGCGATTGGTTCTGCAGCAATTCAAGATGTGCTGGCTTTAAACCAATCGCTTTTGCCACCAGCGGTTTTATATCTTTTCCTTCACGAATTGCACTGAGTAATGGAATTTCCAGATCATTCATCAAACAGGGTCTCAGGTTTCCATCTGCCGTCAGACGAAGCCGGTTACAACGATTACAAAAATGCTCATCATCCAGGGGTGAAATAAAACCTATCAATCCTTTCGCTCCCGGCATCCGATATAATTTGGCTGGCCCGGATTGTCTAACTTGATCAACTGGTTCCAGACCTTTATTGGCGTATCGATTTATTATTGTTCCTGTGGAAACATAACATTCGGATGGATCGGGGAATGATTCTCCCCAGGAAATTTGATTTTTCACAGGCATTAATTCAATAAACCGGATATGCCAATTATGATTCATCGACAAATCCATAAAGTCTGGTATTTCATGATCATTAATACCTTCCAACATCACCATATTTATTTTTATGGGTGTAAGGTTATATTTTTCTGCTTCTTCAATCCCTTTCCAGATGGTGGTAATATCGCCTTTTCTGGTTATTTTTTGAAACAAATCAGGATCAAGTGTATCCAGACTGATGTTTACTCGTGTTAACCCCGCTTCTTTCAGATCTTTTGCATATTTTCCTAAGAGAAAACCATTGGTCGTTATCGTGATTTCTTCAATTCCATCAACCTGGCGGATCATTCTGACCAGGTCAACAATTCCATGACGAACCAATGGTTCCCCACCAGTTAATCTGATTTTAGTGACACCAAACGCGGCAGCTGCCTGAACAACTTTGATAATTTCTTCGAAACGCATGATGTTTGAATGTTCAACAACACCTACCCCATCAAGCGGCATGCAATAAACGCACCTGTAATTACATAAATCTGTTACCGAAATTCTCAAATAATTAATCGATCTACCAATAGAATCTTTCACAGAATTGTCCTTAGCGAAAAGTTTTGTTATGTCATTAGCGGGTTTTCAGAACTCGCAGGTCCGGAATTCTGGAAGTAAGTATAACAAATTAAAATGGTTGTTACAAACGTATCTTTTCAATAGTTACTGGTCAGGGTGTTTTTGGTGGTTTTTTAACCACCAAAAACACCTGCCAATCCCTATTTATTGAGATGATATCTATAAACTTCTGGTTTTCTTTTTATTTCTTTAAAAATTGACACTGCCTCTGAGGAGAAAAATTACCCAGAGGCAGTGAATCATTGGTTATGTTAATCCTCTATATATACCGTAAGTACCCGCTTCTCAACTGGAACTAAATCTTTTGGATATACATCGATAGCCAAATCATCCTTTTTCGGACAGACATCCACGCAAATAGCACAGCCAATACAGTTGGAATTTTCCATCACTCGTGGATAGACACCTTGTAATCCTTCAACTTCCACAAGGTCAAAACAATCAAAAGGACAGTCATCCTTACAATTCATACAACGAACGCATGTATCGTAGTTGACTTTTGCAATACCAATGACTGCTTTATGTTTCTCTTCCAAAGTTAGGGGTGGGATCGCGTGACTCGGGCAGATCTGACCACAATAATTACAGTCAAATTCACACCGGCCAGCAAATGGATCCATAATTGGTGTAAACAAGGATTCCCAGCCACCTTTCGTTATGGCGGGTTGAATGATGTTTCCTGGGCAAGCTTCAATACATTGATCACAGCGGATACACTTTGCCAGGAAATCGTCACCAGCCCCTGGAGGTCGCATCACACTGGCTTTTGCAGCTTTAACTTTCCCTACATCAGTAGCGAGCAAACCAATCGCTATAGCGCTGGTCGCAACGGTGGCAATCGCTTCGCGTCGACCAGGATCAAATTCATAATTCCATCCACCTAATTTACCTTTTTCAAATGTAATTGCTAATTTAGGACAGGGAACTGCACAATCCATACACATGATACATTCAGCAGGATCACTCTTGAAATCATTATCAGGACTGATCGCCCCCATCGGGCAGATCGCTGCGCAATCACCGCATTTCACACAACTCTGTTGATTGACACGTCGTTTGACCCAGGAAATCTTAGAGCCTAATCCGATTAATGCTCCCAATGGGCATAAATAGCGACACCAGAACCGTTTTTCAACAATGTTCAACAACAGTACCAGCACAAAGGGAACACCGATCATCCACCAATCAAATCCAGGCCAGATAAAATCTTTCTTATCGGCAATTTGTGCATAATCCAGGATTGGTTTTGCACCGGTTGTAATGCCACGAATAATGATGGTTATGGGTTCAAAAAACATGAACGCCAGACTGCCGAAAGCAGCCATGATCAGGATCGAAAATAGAATAACATACTTAAGTTTTCGCAATTCTTGTAATGCAATCCTGCGTCCTTTAAACCCAAACAACTCCAGAACGGCTCCTAATGGACAAAACCATGCACACCAGACCCGACCAAACGCCAATGTGACTGCGACAGTGATCAAAGCCGGCCAATAGTTTCCTATGAATTCTCTTCCACCAATCATGGCAGTTAAAGCTTGCAATGGATTAAGCCGGGAGAAAAGGTTGATAGGAGCACCTGGTCCAGAGCCAATTCCGCTGGCTAATGTCAGGTACATAAAGATGAGGAACAACACCAGGGCTGCATATTGGGCAACTATGCGTACCCGTTTCCAGACTCTATCTTTAGCCTTTACTGTTTTACCGATCTCAGTACCACCCAAATGCGTAATCGCTCCGGTTGGACAATAGGTCACACATTTATTACAGGTGTCACAGATGGCTTCATGTGTATTGAAAGCGGTTGTTACAACCCGATCTGGTGCTCTGCCTTTAAAGCCAAGCACATGGTTTTCTGCAATTTCGTCACAGGCGCGTACACATAATCCACAAAGTATACAATCTTGTTTTGGGTCTACACTGGCAAAAGAAGGCTTCTCAACACCTAAATATGCCGCTATACGTTGGACCGCAGGGACTTCTGGGCAGCGAGACAGAATAAAATCTGCCATGACTTTGCGAGTTTGGGTTACATCTGGTGTCTCGGTTTCAATGACCATTCCTTCAGAAATCTGCGTATTACAGGAAGTAACAATCGCTGAACGACCATTATTTTTTGATTCAACCAGACAGAGACGACAGGCTCCATAAGGTGATAGATCTTCGTGATTGCATAATGTCGGGATGTAAATATCATTCTCACGTGCCACATCCAGCACGGTTTTACCTTCGGCAACTTCGTAATTTTTTCCGTTTATTGTCAGATTTACCATAGTATCTTCTCCCTATCTGACCACAACAGCATTGTAATTACAAACGTCACGGCAAACACCACAACGGATGCAAATGCTCTCATCAATGACATGTGGTTTACCTTTCTCGCCTGATATGGCTTCTACCGGACAATATCGGGCGCATAATGTACATCCAGGACAGCTATCGGCAATGATCTCAAATGTAATCAGAGCCTTACAAACCCCAGCTGGACAGGTTTTATCGCGAATGTGGGCTTCGTATTCATCTCTGAAATACTTGATCGTTGTCAGCACCGGGTTTGGTGCTGTTTGCCCTAATCCACACAGGGAACCAATTCTTACAGCATTGGCAAGTTCTTCCAGCAATTCGATATCGCCTTCTTCGCCAAACCCTCTGGATACGTAATCCACAATCTCCCACATCCTCTTTACACCTTCACGGCATGCGCTGCATTTACCACAGGATTCAAATTTACAAAACTCCAGGAAATAACGTGCCACATCCACCATGCAGGTGTCTTCATCCATCACAATCACGCCACCAGAGCCCATGATCGACCCTGCCTCGCGCAGACTATCATAGTCCATGGGTAATTCAAACATACTTACTGGAATACAACCGCCCGATGGTCCGCCGGTTTGTACTGCTTTCAATTTCTTTCCTTTGGGCACACCTCCACCGATTCCTTCAATCAGTTCTCGGATACTGATTCCCATAGGAACTTCAACCAATCCGGTATTATTGACTTTTCCTACGAGAGAGAAAATCATTGTTCCACGATTTTTCTCATTGCCAATATTGGCAAACCAGTCAGCCCCATTGTTGATAATATGAGGTACCCAGGCCCAGGTTTTTACGTTATTAATATTGGTTGGTTTCCCCCACAAACCTTTTTGCGCTGGATAAGGAGGACGGGTCCGGGGTTCACCCACACGCCCTTCGATCGAAGCCATCATAGCGGTCTCTTCTCCGCAAACAAAAGCGCCAGCTCCCAGTTGTACTTCCGGATCAAAACTGAAATCACTGCCGAGAATATTATTGCCTAAAAAGCCATATTCACGTGCTTGAACAATTGCTTTGTTGATCATTTTTACTGCTAAAGGATATTCATGCCGGATGTAAATGTATCCTTTGCTGGCACCAATCGCATATGCACCCAGTATCATTCCTTCCAGGATGCTGTGGGGATTTCCCTCAATAATTCCACGATCCTGAAATGCACCCGGATCCCCTTCATCAGCGTTACAAATTATATATCTTTGATTTGATTTTTCTTTCCGGCATAATTCCCACTTTATTGCAGCAGGGAATCCTGCACCACCACGACCTCTCAGATTTGCCTTTTTGACTTCTTCCATCACCTGATCAGGAGTCATCTCGAACAGCGCTTTGGAAACAGCTTTATATCCTCCACCTGCAATATAATCTTCAATTTTTTCAGGATCAATCGCACCGCTGTTTTTTAATAAAACACGAGTTTGTTGTTTATAAAATGGTATTTCATCCTCATGAACAATTATGTTTTCTGTGATCGGATCAGTATATAACAATCGATCCACAACTTTTCCGTTCACAATTGTTTCAGAAATAATAGTCTTGGCATCTTTAGGTTTGACATGCGTATAAACAATTTTCTCCGGGTGTATAACAACCAAAGGTCCTTGTTCACAAAACCCATGACAGCCAGTTGTTTTCAATTCGACTTTTGAATCCAACCCTTGATCATGGATGGCATTCCTGAACGATTCCGCCACCTGAACCGAATCCTGTGACCGGCATCCAGTTCCTCCACACACCAGAATGACAGGCTTGGACGCATCCCTAGCAGACAGAATTTGCTGGCGTTGTTTTTCCAATTCTGCAGGTAAAATTCTTTCAGTCATCAGCGACGGCCTCCTTCTCTACAGATTTTTTAATTACACGTTCAACTTTACTGACAGACATATTGCCATACTTTTTTTCGTCAATTGTCAACACAGGAGCAATTGCACAACATCCCAGACAGGATACTTCCTCAAGAGTAAATTCCTTATCCTCTGTCGTCTCACCAGGGGCTATTTTTAATACCCGATTTACCTGGTCCACCAGCATGTTACTACCCCGAACATGACAGGCTGTTCCATTACAAACAGTAATAATATGTTTCCCTCGCGGTTCCAGCCTGAAGACTTTGTAAAATGCAGCTACCTGATAAATTCGGATCATGGGAACATTTAATTTTTCGGATAATAATTTAAGCGCTTCCTCAGGCAGGTAATGGAATTCTTCCTGGACGGCCAGCATTGCTTGAATCAATGCTTTTTCATCCTTTCCATGACGATCGATGATTGTTTCTACATTGTTGATATCCATTGTCATATTATTATTAAATTCCTTTCTTCTATTCGAGATTGATAACAATACCTATAAGGGTATTTTTACTTAAAAATATTTCGTCTTGGCTGCATTGCCCAGGGACATGCCGCAACACAATTAGCACAATCGATGCCGCCATTCTCCTGCCAGAACATGTAGCATTTTTCAACATCTACCGGCCACCGTAATATCCCTGGGCGATTTGAAATTGAGGTCTGTTCGGTTGTGCGCTCACCTTTTTTGATCGCCGCGACTGGGCATGCCTGGGCGCATGAATGGCAAGTTTCACAATATTTCTGAATTCCAAAATCAATCGGTTTATCCGGTACCAGGGGTAAATTAGTCAACACTTTACAGAGTCTTTGTCGGGGTCCAAATTCCGGACTCAACATAAGTCCAATTCTGCCAAGTTCACCTAATCCTGCATCAATCGCTAAGGGGATACTTTGAATAGTGTCATTTCCCGAAGGGACTGCGGGATACCCAAGCATCCGTATATACTTAGCCAAAGAAGATGAGATTTCAGCCATATGTGAATATGCCTTTGCCGTCGCAGCACTGGCTTCTGCACCCGGAGAAAGATCGATCATATCTGCGGTCATTTCAATCCCCATGACGATCGCATATTTGTATTTCATCCCAAAAGGACCGGCATTTCCTGTGATTGGTTCAAAAAAATTCTCATAGACCCAGCGTGGATCAATTTTGGCAATTCCAACCAGATCAGCACCATAAAAACGGGCAACTTTCTTAATTCTGTTTGACATTTCTACAGGATCACCGATGGGATATTTTTCAGGATTAATCTCATCATCCCAGCTATATAAGCCACCGTTATCGCGAATGTGGCCAAAATAACCGGGATAATAAGGATGAAAACTTCCTGCAGTCTGATCTACATAAATAGCACCAGCAACTAATGCATTTCCTTCCAAAAATGAAGGATCAGTTTGGGTAACAAATGGCATCACTTTTCCAACACGTTGTTGGTAATCCTCATCCCAGGCAATACGAGAAAAGATTGTATTCCTTTCGTCAAACTTTTTTACCTTATCAGTTAAGAACTGATAATAAGTAGGTTCATCAACCTGTCTGACTTCAGGTAATATCCATGTATGAGTTTCTAAAACATGATTTTGGATGGCGAGTGCACTGGAAAATTTTTCACCACAAACAGAGCAATACCACAGATACAATTTCGCTTCAGCTGTAGGTGCACTCGTTGATTCAGGGGTAATAAAATAATGAGGAGAAGTTGGAACGGTTTTGTAACCTTCATATTGATACTGAATACCAGAAGTAGTTTTCGGAGGTTTAATCGGTGAACAAGCAGCCAAAATTTCTGCTGCTCCGATGCTGAATCCTAACAATCCGGCAGTTCGAATAAAATCTCTGCGATTAACATCCCCATTTTGGAGTCTTCGTAATAATTCAGCTAATTTGGGTTCCATTTGATAATTCTCTTTAGCTATTTGTTTTCGTCACGAATAGCAAGATAATCAATAATTAATGCTTTTTGATCATCAGGTATCTGCATACCAGCCATCACCATTCGGTCCACAGTGGATTCCCAGGTACCTCTGGTATATTTGGCATTATTCACTTGCGGTAACCCGTGACAGGTGCTGCATTTGGTTTCAACCAATGCCTGACCTGGATGTGGGGTAGGTTCAGCTGGCGTAGATGATCCACAACCAACCAAAACGACTGCCAGCGCTATCAAAACAAATATAAATACGAATCTTTTTTTCATTTCTTTATCCTCCATTTTCTTGATTAAGTTTTTTTTTGGATAATCCATTTTAAAATGAACTATCATTAGAATTCCAATTCAATCTAAATTTTTCGGAAAATTTCTTATGAAAAAAACCAGCAAGAACTCCTAAAATTGCAGCGATCGAAGCCAGGTAAATCCCCGGTTGTAATACAGCATAAACATCCACCATGGCAAAGCCACCATAATTTCCCACCCCATGTCCTTGAATTGGTACATTGTAAATTGCAGCTACACCAGCTATCCTATCCAAAAAACGCCAGATAGCCAGACTTACCAGAACCCCTGCAACGGTTAATGCAATCGCAATTCCTTTTCCTTTAATAAAAGATCCTGTAACGAAAAGAACTATGCAAGTCACAATGAGGGAAAATAAAATCGCCATTTGAGGACTTCGTGTATATCCAATAAATTCACTGGCTGGACCATCAATGAGATGTGGATAAATATCTGTTGGTCTGGGCATCACCGATACTTCCAAAGTCCACCAGGGGAACAGCATTCCAATGAATAAGAGTACACCTGCCAATAATGCCAGAGGATTTATGCCTAATTTAATACGTTTCATTTAAATTTTCTCTTGGATCTTTAACTAATAAGGCGGGTAAAAATCCGCACCAGTCTGGGACGTTTTACCAAAGCGGGAATTATTTTTTTACCCCACTCTCTTCGGATCGTACGTGATAAAAGCCTTCGACCCAATCCAAATCGTGCAATACGACCTCCTTCAGGCGTAATATGCCAGTATTTCGGAGCAGCAACGGGTTTCCACCTTTTTGTGACAATCTTTATGATTTCCATAGCCGCCAGAGCACCGGTGATCCAGACGATAGGGGCAATTTGAGGATGAGGTAATTTGCCTTCACAAAAACCTTCAAACCATTCCTGGGTCCAGCCACCGGTTTTTTTGTAGTAATGTAAAATGCTGCGGTTTTCCGGATTATCCATAAATTCTTTCAATTGATCATAAGTTGCTCGATATGGCATAACCAGACACTCCGAGGCATATGGTCCACCAGGCATAAAAGTACATACACGTCCTAAGGCACCAGCCGGATATGACATTACAGCAGGCACACCATAATCAACACAGGTATCCAACAAAGAAATACTCAGTGGCCACTTATCAGCTGCCGGCATGATCACATCCCATTTATGATCTCGTATGACAGAAGGAATTTCTTCAGCTAAAAGTTCTCTCTCTATTAATTCGACTTCCGCTGCAGGATTGATATTCAGGATTGAATTTCGGGTTACAACACCTTTATTTTTACCGATTGTTTCGGAGAAACAGCAAATCTGTCGATTAATATTTGAGTGCTGGTAGGAATCAAATTCATAAATGGTAAAATGCTCCACGCCACTTCTGGCAAGAGTGATGGCTATGACACCACCAATTCCACCACTTCCGATTATTAATATATTTGCATTTCGTAAACGTTCTTGTTCTTCAGGAGTGAAGACTCCATAATTACGTTCAAAGAGTTTCTTGTATGCTTGATCTTCTTTATTCATCATAATAAGTAACAGTAATGAGAGATTTTGTAAAGAATTAGATCCGAGGTTCCAACAAATCTAAATCGGTTGGAACCTCGGTTGGTCACACAAAACTAATCAACAAAGTTTAGAGATGTTCTTTTGCAACGTCTCCAGCAATGTCATCAATGCCTAATTTTTTAAGGGTATCCAGGGTTGGAATACCTTTGTCCTCTGTCCAACCACGTTCTTTCCAGTAAGCTGGTAGAGCTTCATTGAAGAGTACATCGGGTTTTCCTTCGTAAGCGACTGCACCCTTCTCAGGGCCATTTGGTAATGGATCAAAGAACCAGCGCGGAGGAACCTGCTTGTCCCACTCTTCCTTGGGATCTTTCAGTTGTCGGATATGAACCTCAAAGAGACGGGATAATGCATATTCACGTGCACCGACTAACTGCAGGTCTTCATCACTGAAATCATTCCAACCAGTGGCTGCTTTGACCATATCAATTCTACTTCCAGCCAGATGGCCAGCAGCGAATTGACAATGCACTAGTGAGTTTTGGGTTGCATTCACATTCTGACCAGCAATAGCTGCTGCCCAATCACCCGTTTTAAAACCACCAGTACCACCACCGGTATGGGCAGCGGCACGATTGACGGTGACATATTCCAAAGCATTCTTATCCTTTGGACTGCGAACGTCATGAGCAGGTTGACCGTAATGGTGATTAGTCATGCTGTAGTCTAAAATTTCTGGTTTTCCTTTGAGTTCTGCGAAGTAACGGGCAGTTTCATAGGTTCCTTGCGCAAGTTTATCGCCAATACCATCTCGGGTAGCAATCTTTTTCACCAATTCATCAACAGCATGAACATCGCCCCATTTCAGGTCGATACCATCCAGATCACTGGCGCTGATGAACCCTCTTTGGACTAATTCCATTAAGAGCGCTATATTTGCTCCACCTTCGATGAAGTCCAAACTGGCATTATCATGAATGAAAGTGGTGTATTGAAGTTTGGCAAGATTTTCTGCCTGATCACGCATTGTACCCGTAAACGGTTGTCCTGGATCCTGACCTTCCATTTCCATAAATCCAAGATTACCACCAACCATACCCATGGCTTCCCAGTCCGGCATATCAGACATCACACGATCCATGAGTGGATCTGTGCTGGTGATTTCTACCGGATAGAGACAATGCAAGTTGCAGTTCGTACAGGAAGTCTTGCGCACAAAGCTGGCAGAATCCATGAATGGACCTGTAATAGCTCTGGTTTGTGGGTCTGACCAACAGCACCATTGCCAGTTGCGAATCGGGAATGCATCTTCAACGTATGCAGAAGCAGCACCGATACCCGCTGTGCCATAAGAACGCCAGAAGGCATCACCAGTTTCTGATTTCAGAACCGCGCTGGTTAATGCCATGAATGTTTTCTTGTCAGCCAGACGGTGGCCTTTGGTACCACGCACAACAATGGCTTTCAGATTCTTGGATCCCATGACCGCACCAGAACCCCAGCGGCCAGCCGCTCGCGCACCTTCCGTACAGATACAGGCATAATGAACCTGATTTTCACCACCTGGACCAATCACCAATACATGAGCAAGACGTTTGGCATGCATTCCTTTACGTTTGGGTGGCCGCAAGGCAGCCCAGGTTGGGTTCAGGTCAGCATCACGAATCATCGCTTCACGAACTTCCGTTTCAGCCAGAACTTCGCTTTTTAGAATTAACTCAGATTCTTCTACCCCTTTACCCCAGACATGGCCAGCGTCACGAATTTCGATCTTGTCATCAATGACAGCGATGTAAACAGGTTTGGAAGCTTTTCCGACTACCTGAATACCATCCCATCCAGCAAATTTTACTTCAGAACCAACGTGTCCACCACAGGTTGAAGCGCAAAAGATATTGTATGGGCTTTTTGTTACAACAGTTATGCGGGGATTCGGTGAAGCACCGGTCATAGGTCCGATCATGAATTGAAGTAAATTATCAGGTCCTAATGGGTCAAGCATTGGGTCAAAAATTCCTTCTTTGAAAAGGAAGTAAGCACCCAATGACGAACCGCCAAGGAATTTTCGATAAACATCAACTGCAGGCTCAATGACTGTGACCGTTCCAGCGGTCAGGTCAACACGAGCAATTTTTCCTGTAATTCCAAATAAGTCAGCCATTATAGTTCCCTCACATGGTTGTAGATTTTTCGGTATAGTAGCTCAGCGTGGTCAGAAGGGATGAAAGCATGAAACCGGCCATTACGAGCTGCTGGCACCCATTTGAGAGCCCCAAATTCAGGGCAGGCTTTCACACATTCCGGATCTCCACCACAGCGGCTACAAACCTGGGCTTTTCTATTAACTGGATCAAACGAAATGCCACTGGCAAACTGATCTTCACAGATCTCTGCACAACGCCAGCAGGCATCGATTCCAAGACATTTTTCTTGGTCAATCCATTTGTACCCCATACCATAATATCCTTCAACGCCTTCACCTTCGGGCACGGTTATAATCGCATCCTCAGGGCATACTGCTGCGCATGGATATTCGGCTGAGCCTTCCGCCCACTCAAATAGGGTACAGTACCCACAAAAATTCATAACATCAATATACTGGAAACGCATGGTTCGAATTCGTGCAAATTCCATGTTCATGACATTTGCAGTCTCTTCCGGGTGAAGGTAGGTTGCATATTTCTCTGCACAGGCTACGACACAATTGTTACAACCGGTACATTGTACAGCATCAAAAATAAGGTTATATCCGGCTAAATAAGTAGATGCTTCACCAGCTGCAGGTGCTTCAGCAACTGGTGCAACGGGAGCACTACCAGTAGCGGCGGGTTGTCCGATAACACGATTACCTACAACTCCTCCAATAACGAGACCAGCGACGCCTGCACCAGAACCAATGAGGAAATCCCGTCGAGATACTCCCCCGGAGGGTTTTTCAACTTCGGGTTCTTTGGTTGGTTTTGGAGCTTCATCTCTTCGTTTTACTTCTGCCATAATTATTGCCTCCTCTAGAATAAATAATATTGGGCTTGCTTAATAACAACAAAGATCCTTTGGATATACAAGTGTGGGATTTCTTATTAAACCTCTCCTTTCGTGCGGCAGCCATAACTAGAAACACAAAATCATTCTGTTTTTTCAGAATGTTTCCAGGATTGGGAAATGATCATTGAAGCTGTCGCGCATTAATTTATTGTTGTTCAAATTAGGATTTTTTTCAGGTTTTAAAAAACTGAAAAACTACAGAACTGCTGATACTAGAATAGCACAGGAAAACCTAAAAAATAATACTAGCATGAGTAATTTTTCTTACCGAAAGGATGATCTTTATATAGCTCAGATGGGCTATATAAAGAATAAATTCAGTATATCTTTCTGAGAATTCTAAGAAGATTTTTATGAATGGTCAGAATCAGTATCAGCAATCCCTTGCCGAACAGCATAAACAGCAGCCTGGATTCGATTCTTAAGATGCAATTTTTCAAGGATATTGCGTATATGAATTTTGACTGTATTCTCAGAGATATCTAACGTTTCAGCTATTTCTTTATTCATCAATCCCTGGGCGACATATTTTAAAATGGTTACTTCACGGTCCGTTAATTCCTCTTCGTGATTTTCACCATGTTTTCCGTTTTCGCTCGTGCGGGAAAATTCCTTAAAAATTTTGGTTGCCATGGTACTCGAAAGAATGGCTTCCCCTTTGGAGATTAATTCAAGAAGATCTAATAGTTGTTGAAGTTCCAAATCTTTTAATAAATAACCTTGTGCCCCTATTTTTATTGCATCAAATAAATATTGATCATTGTCCGATGCAGTCAACATGACAATTTTTACCTGTGGCATACTTTGCTTAATTATTTTTGTTGCCTGTAAACCATCGCATTCAGGCATATTAATGTCCATCATGATTAAGTCTGGTTTTAATTCTTTGGCTGCTTGAATAGCTTCAATTCCATTATTAGCTTCTCCAATAATCTGAATATTTGGTTGTGATGCCAATAAAGAAGCCAATCCCTTTCGAAACAATACATGGTCATCCACAAGCAGTATTCGTAACATTTTTTTCCTCTTAATCAATATAAATAGAAGGTACTTGAATCAAAACACGCGTTCCCTGACCAGGTTGCGAATCAATGCTGAATTTACCCTTTATATAGTTAACCCGTTCCTGCATGATTTGCAAGCCATACCTTTGTTTTGATCCTTCACCTTCCATTATGCCAGCAGGATTAAAACCAGTTCCGTCATCTTCTATGCTGATATTGATCTCACCACCATCCTGCCAGCATTTAATCCAAACCCGTTGGGCACAGGCATGCCGCCGGACATTAGAAAGTGCCTCTTGTATAATCCTGAGCAACTGGTTTGCAACTTCCGATGAAAATTCAATCGTGGTCTTGTCATCAATATTCAATCGGATGTCAAGTCCATAATTTTGTTCATATTCAGTTAAGTAACTCTGGAGTACCACCAGGAAATTCCCTTTATCTGAGTCCGTATTGCGGAGATTAAAGATAGCTTCGCGTATATCAGTGTATAAGACACTTGTTGTATTTATCAGTTCCTTCAAATGCTCCTGCGCTTTGGAAAAATCTTTTTTTGTCAGTAATTCGTTGGTCATGATTGCTTTAATTTTTATATAACCCATTGCCTGAGCGAGATGATCATGTAATTCACGTGCCAATCTATTCTGTTCCTCCAGGGTAGCTCCATAGCGAAGTTGTTGATGTAAGCGTGCATTTTCTATTGACACGATAATTTGGTATCCCAGTTGCTTTATCAGCTGGATATCGCTATTTCTGAATTCCCTGGGTTTCTGATTCATCACTTCGATAACACCTACAAATATGGTTCCAAGGTGCAGCGGAACTGCCAGATAAGAAGAAATCTGATCAAGCTCCAATGTATTGATGGAGTGAAGGTGTGGATCATCGCACTGATCCAAATGTCCAATAAATACATTCCCATCAACCAAACTTCTTCCCGGACTATTCTCATCAATCTTTATGAGCAATCCTTCAAATTTACTCGCATTCTCTCCATATCCTGACCAAATCTTTACATCCTCACAGGACTCCTGATGAAGCCCTACCAAGCCAATGTCCGTGTTTAAGAGGGTTTTTGCTGCCTCTGCTACAGCCTCGAGCACTTCTTTGAGAATTAATGAAGACGAAATTTTTGTACTTAAGTGAAATAAAGAAATGGCTTCGTTTTTTTGTTTCTGAATTTGGTTGACTAATAATGCATTATCAATCGCTATACCGATCGAGCGGCCAAGAGTCTTAAAAAATGAAAGATCATCTTCATCACGATTTTCAACCGCTGGTGAAATCAATTCAATCACGCCTATAACCATTTTTCTTGAAATTAATGGGAAACCAATATAACTATAATCAAAATATTTCTCACGAATAACGATTTCAAATCGGTGATCATCCCCCAGCTTTGAAATAAAAATCGCTTTACAATTATCAGCAATTTTCTGTACCAGATCAAATCCCGAAAGCCTGCGTTCTTCAATTTTTTGGGTCAATCCATCAGAAATTCCATAAAAATGTTTTATCTGGTAACGATCTTCATCTTCATTCCATAGATAGATCATGCATTCAGCAATACCCAGTTTATTAACAAGAATATCCACTGTGAAGTTTAAAATTTCCTGAAGATCCAGCAATTGCGTCACTGCCAGACCGACTTCATTGAGAATCGCTAATCTGGAAAAACTATCTGCAGAGCTTGATAGATGTGTCCCCTGTGTGTATTCATCACATTTATATAAAGGAAAGTGGTTAATGAAATTTTTTTTCATAACTATCGACAATCCTCTGAAATCCTTTCGAGAAAATGCTTTCCAAATAGAAATCTTGAAAAAATGAATTATCCTTCGACAATCATCATTCTAAGAAGGAAATAAATTGATAAAAATGATGTCATCAAGGTTTTTCAATTAATTCATTATTAAGACATATTTTGTTTGTAGGATATTAATCAATTTCTTCAACATTCTCATTCCCAATAAAACCGCTTTAGGTTTTTAAGAAACCAGTACAATGCTCAACCAGGTTGGTGCAAGTGACTTATTTTAAATTTCATTTATACGATGTTGTAAACAAAAGGTGAAATGTTATTTAACTTGCGATTACCTTGATTACATGAACCATGCTTAATTTTTTTCTGATTCTTAATACTAGCATACATTTCGATCAGAAGGCAAGAATTAAAAAAGAATTATTTTGGAATGATGCCATTGATTGTTTTATTGTTGAATGTTTTCCTTTTTAAACGAAAACTTATCATTTTCTAGCTATGCTAGAATAAGATAAACTTTTTTACGGAGAAAAGAATGCTGAATTACGTAATATGGGGCAACTCACTTACATCCTGGTTGCTTGGGTTATCGACTTTCGTTTTTAGTTTTTTCTTTTTGAAATTAATAATAAACATACTAATTAAGAATATCGAAAAACTGCGAGAAAAGATAAAACAAGTTTCTGACCCATTACTTATAACATTTTTGAAACAAACCAGGGGTTTCTTTCTGATCGCACTAAGTCTGTATATTGCATCCATCTGGATAAATCTTGAAGAATTACCAGGTCTTTATCTCAGAACAATCTTCATGATTACGTTTTGGGTACAGTCAGGAATTTGGCTTAATTATTTATTGATTGAGTTTATTAATTTACGAAATACGAAGGATGCAAACGGGGATGATAAATCAACATTAAGCGCTTTGAAAACCGTATTGAGAATTGTTTTATGGAGCATTATTTTTATTCTAGTTGTTGATAATATTCCCGGTATTGAAATAACTGCCCTCATCACCAGTTTAGGTATCGGCGGAATTGCTATTGGGCTGGCATTACAAAACATATTAGGGGATTTATTTGCATCATTATCCATATCATTAGATAAACCATTTGTAATTAATGATTTGATCCAAGTGGACAGTTTTATGGGAACTGTTGAAAAAATCGGGCTGAAAAGCACCAGATTACGCAGTATTTCTGGCGAACAGTTGATCTTTTCAAATTCAGATTTACTGAATTCCAGGATTCAAAACTTTAAACGCTTAGAAAGACGAAGGAATTTACTCACATTAGGTGTCCTTTATCAAACAACTCCAGAACAGCTACGGCAAATTCCAGAAATAATCCGATCAATCTTCATCGAACTTGAAGGACTTACCCTGGACAGAATTCATTTGTCAGGGTTTGGGGATTTTTCGATAAATTTTGAAATGGTATATTGGGTGGAAAGTTCAGATTTTTCCCTTTTTATGGATCAAAAACAAAATATCCTCTTAAGAATTTTTGATGATTTTATAAAACATGGAATTGAATTCGCATACCCCACTCAGTCCATTTTCATTGAAAAAAATGGAGACCCACCTTTACTTGACTAAATATTTCTCTTTTATGATTTTTTTGGATTAATATAACATTAGTCAATAATTAAACGTAATCAAAGCATGCTATAATTCACCTACAAATTTACAAAAGGAGTAAACTATGCGTTTCGGACCAACTGAATTAATCATCATTCTGGTTATCATCTTGCTGCTCTTTGGTGTTGGCCGCATCAGTAAGATTGCTGGTGAACTTGGTAGCGGAATCCGTTCCTTCAAAGATGGTTTGACTGGTGATAAAAAAGAAAACGAAGACGAAGAATAATCTCAACCCCATAAACAGTAGACACAGGTAATTTTTCTATGAGCTTTTTCGGCATTGGCCCGATGGAACTTATTTTCATTTTAATTATCATGGTTTTAGTTTTAGGACCAAAAAACATGGTAATTAGCGCAAAGAAAATGGGTATCACACTTCGGAAAATTGTAAAATCCCCTCTCTGGGCAACAGTCATGGATACATCCCGTGAAATTCGTGAAATTCCTACACGTCTGATTCGGGAAGCAGGCATTGAAGAAGATATGAAGGGGATCAAAACAGCTACTGATTCGATCAGGGATGTGGGGAATATTTCTGTTCCTTACGATTTGACCAAATCAAGTGAAATCAAGAAGGAACCGGTATCTGTAGTTAAAAACACAGAAACTGAAAATTTCTCCGAAGAAGAACCTTCACAAAAGGTCTCATCAGAAAGTGTTGGTGTCAACCACGTTGCTGACGAAGTTCAAGTAAACGAAGAAAAAACTAAAGAAGAAAAAATCGATTAAATTCAAAAAGAATTAAGTTCTTGGATACTATGAGCACTGATAAAACCATTACAATGTCAATCTGGGATCATGTTAACGAACTGCGAAAACGTTTGTTTATCGCTGTGATTGCATTAGCAGTAACGACATTGGTCAGTTTTGCAATCGTGCCCTTTCTGCTGGATTTTATTACAGTGCCAGTCGGAGGAATCGAGAATCTACAATCGATTGAAATCACAGAGAATATCGGCGTTTTTATGCGTGTTTCTCTCTTGTCTGGATTTATCTTCGCTTTTCCAGTGATCCTTACACAAATATTGATGTTCCTGGCACCGGGTTTGGAAAAAAACGAAAAACGTTGGATCTTTGTCACTATACCAATCGCGACAATTTTATTTGTCTCAGGAGCAGCATTTGCGTATTTTGTGATGCTTCCTGTTGCAATCCCTTACCTGATCAATTTTCTTGGTGTACCCACAACTCCGCGATTATTAAGTTACATCAAATTCACAACAAGTATGATTTTTTGGCTTGGTATTGGTTTTGAATTACCAATTGTCGTATTTGCTCTGGCGAAATTCCGATTGGTAACACCTAAAACTTTACTTAAGCAATGGCGTATTGCTATCGTCATTATCTCCATTTTGGCGGCTGCCATCACCCCAACCATCGACCCAATTAATATGGCTATTCTCATGGTGCCATTATTTTTATTATATTTATTGAGTGTTTTGTTTGCCTTTGTTGCAATTCGGTAAATGCGAACCAGGGAGAGATTATGCCTTATGTTGAATTAAATCACGATGAACAGCCCATCCGGTTATTTAGATCCAATTTCATGGAATTCTTCACCCACATCAGTCCTGTTGCCATTTTGGTTATCTGGACTCCCATAGTGGTTGCATCCCTCTGGTATGGTTCAATGCACCCGCAAAGCAGTTTCCTGATCCTTGTAGTTGGTTTTCTTTTGGGTCTTTTTATCTGGACTCCATCAGAATATCTATTGCATCGATTTGTTTTCCATTTTAAACCAAACAATACCTGGCAGGAACGAATTGCGTTTTTGTTCCATGGGGTTCATCATGCACAACCAAAGGTAAAAACACGTTTGGTTATGCCACCTGCATTAAGTATTCCATTGTCATTGGTTTTTGTTGGACTTTTCTATTTAATATTTGAATTATTATTAAATGCAGGTCAATGGATGTATCCAACATTTGCAGGTTTTCTGACAGGTTACATGATTTACGATTTGATGCATTATGCAACCCATCATTTTCCAATGCGCAAAGGCATCTGGAAGCAGTTAAAAAAACTGCATATGCAACACCACTATAAATATCCAAATAAATTGTTCGGTGTCAGTTCTCCTGTTTGGGATTACGTTTTTTCGACGATGCCAAAGGAAAAGTAGCATAATTCAGGGGGATTTTTAGAAAGGTTGATTTTATGTCCGATAAATTACCACTCATTCATGTTTCCGGTTCACACATGGAAATTGGATGTCAAATTGGCGAAAGTATGCGTCCACAGATTCAACATGGTGTTGAAAATGCAAAAATCTTAATACAAAAAGCATACGATCAGTTGCAACTGACCTGGGAAGGTGCCATCATTCAGGCGAAAAAATATATTCCGTTCGCTGAAGAACGCTATCCTCAATACGTTGACGAAATGAAAGGGATCGCCGAAGGTGCAAATGTCCCTTATGATGAGATCAGGGTGGTTAATGCAATGGAAGCAGTGACGAGTGATGCCTTACACCTGACAAAATGTACTTCGTTTTCCGTCAATCAGAGCATGACAGCCAATGGGAATGTATTGATTGCTCATAATGAGGACTGGACACCGGAAGAGGAATCGGATGTTTTCTTAGTCCATGCCAAACCGGAAGACGAACCTCCATTTCTGGCGATGACATATGGAGGTTTATTACCAAATATTGGATTTAATGCTTATGGAATTTCTCAATGCTGTGATTCTGTTTATCCAAATGACAGTCGCATGGGAATTCCCCGTGTCGTCTATTCCCGGGCTGTTTTAGCTGCGTCATCTCCCGCGGATGCGATCAATAGAATCCTGGTTCCACAACGGGCTGCTGGTTATAATCATTTAATCGTTCACGATAGCGGGGAGATGTACAACATAGAAGTCTCCGCGCGACAATTTGGTATGATTTATGGAGAAGATGGTTTTCTGGTTCACACCAATTTTTATCTTGACTCATTAATGAAATCATTAGAAGATGAACCAGATGAATTGATCAGCGCTAGAGTGCGTTATTATCGTGCATTAAGATTGTTGAAACAATCCGATAAACATACAGTGAAAACATTACAGACCATTCAAAAAGATCACATTAATTATCCAGATTCGATTTGTAATCATGGAATAGACAAGAATGTCCTTAATAGTGAAAAAACGATCATGTCCATGGTCATTGACTTAACCAACCGTCAAATGCATGCTGCCTGGGGATCTCCCTGTAAAAGCACATATAGCACCTATCAATTAAATGATTGATTGATAGATTTTGACAATTTAACAGATACTAAAACTGGAGGACCATGAAAGAACTTCACGGTTTTGAATTGATAAAGGAAGTCGTTGTAACGGAAATTAATAGTACGGTCAATTTATACAAGCATAAAAAAAGTGGTGCTGAGGTAATGTCAATCACCAATGATGATGAGAACAAAGTATTTGGGGTCACTTTTAGAACACCACCTTCAGATTCAACCGGGCTACCGCATATTATGGAACATTCTGTTCTGTGTGGATCCAGAAAATATCCTGTGAAAGAACCTTTTGTTGAACTTGTGAAAGGATCGCTGAATACATTTCTGAATGCTTTTACCTATCCGGACAAAACCTGTTATCCGGTCGCCAGTACAAATTTGCAGGATTTTTACAACCTGGTTGATGTATATCTGGATGCAGTCTTCTACCCTTTAATTACTCCTCAAACATTAATGCAGGAAGGCTGGCATTATGAATTGAATAATATTGATGATGAATTAACGTTTAAAGGTGTTGTTTATAATGAAATGAAAGGGGCTTATTCCTCTCCGGACGACATTTTGGGAGATGAAAGTCAGATGCAATTATTACCAAACACACCTTACGGATTCCAATCGGGTGGTGATCCTGAATGTATCCCCGATTTGACTTACGAGCAATTTAAACAATTTCATCAAACCTTCTATCATCCTGGAAATAGTCGAATTTATTTTTACGGTGATGATGATCCTGAAGTCCGTTTAAAATTATTAGATGAATATCTTAAGGATTTTGATCAGATCTTAATCGACTCGTTACCGAATTTACAAGAAAAATTCAACCAGCCATTCGAAAAAACGATTCCGTATGATAGTGGTGAAGACAATGAAAATGGAAAAGCTTTTCTGACGGTGAACTGGCTTTTACCCGAAGGCAATAACCCGGAATTGGTGCTCAGTTTGGGAATTCTGGAACACATATTGTTGGGAACGCCAGCATCTCCATTAAGAAAAATATTGATCGAGTCAGGTTTCGGTGAAGATGTTGTCGGCAGAGGATTGATGGAAGAAATGCGTCAGATGGGATTTTCAACCGGGATGAGGGGAATAGAACCGAACAACATACATAAAGTTTCAGAGCTCATTATTTCCTCTCTTATGAAAATTGCACAGGAGGGTATTGATGCTAAAACTATTGAGGCTTCACTTAACACCATCGAATTTAATCTCCGGGAAAACAATACTGGTCCATATCCGCGGGGTTTGATCGTTATGCTTCGAACCTTGAGTGCCTGGATTTATGACCGCGATCCAATTGCTCCACTGGCGTTTCAAAAATCTTTTGATTCAATCAAAACAAGCGTAAACAATGGATCTTTTAAATTTGTAGAATTAATTGAGAAATATCTGGTTGAAAACCAGCATCGGGTTACCGTCATTCTCACACCTGATTCTTCAATTGGTGTGCAGCGCATCGAAAAAGAAAAGAATCGATTGAAAGAATCCCATTCAGCTTTCTCGAAAGAACAAATGGAAAAAATTCTGCAGGAAACTGAGGATTTAAAAAGACGTCAGGAGACTCCTGATACACCAGAAGCATTGGCAACCATACCCATGCTCAAAAAAGAAGACCTGGATCCAAAAATTAAAGAATTACCAAATCAGGTTATTCAAACAATTCCGTCAACAATTTTGTTTCATGATCTTTTTACTAGTGGGATCCTTTATCTTGATTTGGGGTTCAACCTTAAAGCGTTAACCGCCAAACATTTACCATATATGCGTTTATTCATGCGGGCACTCCTGGAAATGGGTACGGAAAAAGAATCGTTTGTAGAACTGATCCAGAGAATTGGCCGCGAAACAGGCGGTATTTATCATTCCCTTTTTACTTCGCAACTGGCCAATCAGAAGGGATTGGCTGCCTATCTATTCCTGCGAGCCAAAGTAATGACTGATAAAACCTCATCATTGTTGTCATTATTGGAAGATATTTTTCTGATCCCTAACTTCAAAGATAAAGAACGATTAAGACAAATATTGATGGAAGAAAAATCCAGTATGGAAGCAGGGATTATCCCATCCGGTCATCGGGTTGTCAATAACCGCCTTAAAGCTCAATATTCGCAGTCAGCCTGGATGACGGAACAAATGAGCGGAATAGATTATCTATTCTTTATTCGGGATTTGATTTCCCAATTTGATCAGAATTGGAATTCAATCGTCAGTATATTTGAGGAAATTAAAACATTACTGATCACACAAAACAATCTGATTGTTAATGCAACCATCGATCAGAAAAACTGGGACGCATTAGAACCAGGGATAAAATCATTCATTGAAACCTTACCTCTCTTTGAAAATGACCTTCAATCCTGGACATCGATCCATAAAAATATTAATGAAGGATTGATCATTCCAAGCCAGGTAAATTTCGTAGGTAAAGGGGGAAACCTCTTCGATCTGGGTTACAAAGAACATGGTTCTATCAATGTAATAACACAGTATTTACGTAGTACCTGGTTGTGGGATAAGGTTCGCGTCCAGGGAGGAGCATACGGAGGTTTTTGTGCCTTTGATCGCTTCACTGGTATCTTCACATATCTCTCTTATCGTGATCCGAATTTATTATCTACTTTGGAAAATTATGATTTAACCGGAAAATTCCTGAAGAATTTTGAATTGAGTGAATCTGAGATAACAAAATCAATTATTGGGGCAATCGGTGAATTGGATGCTTATCAATTGCCTGATGCCAAAGGTTTTTCTGCCATGGTGCGGTTTCTCCTTGAAATAACCGATGAGGATCGCCAAAAATTCAGAGATGAATTGCTGGCAACTTCTTTTTTGGATTTCAGAAATTTTGCTCTTATTCTTGAAAAGTTAAACAACCAGGCAAGTATTGTGGTACTCGGATCCCAGGAAGCAATCGATAAGACCAGGCAAGATCATAACCTGTTTTCTGAAATCAGGAGAATTTTATAAATCAATGAAAAATAAGCGAAAGGTAGAATCACAAAATAAAAATCGTGTTACTGGTGCAATCATTCTCGCATTGATTATTTTTATGGTCTTCATTCAACGAACCAATCTGGAATGGGTAAAAAATTGGTGGGCTTTTTTATTTCTGATTCCAGCAATTGCATCGATTAATACCGTATTATCAGAAATTCAAAATAAAAAAGGATTCTCGTTTTCATTAGCCAGCAACATTGTCGGCATCATATTTCCAATTGCCATTTGTATCATCTTCCTCTTTTCTCTGGGTTGGAATACGAGTTTTCCCATTATTATCCTTCTTTCAGGATTATCAATGTTAATGCTTGGCTTTGTGAGAGATTCCAAGGGCAGTGGAACCATTATTAGAGCATTACGTCCCTGGTTCTTTTCCTGGGGATTTGCCGTAATCCTGGTCGGTGTCATAACTTTCATTGACAATGGAAATTTTGGTCTTCAGAATCAAACAATGCTAAGATGGTTTGGGTATTCATTATTGATAGCTGCCGGTGGCGGATTCATTTCTGCGTGGATTTCATTTCGAAAAAACTCAAAAGCCGATCTGATAACAATCGCTCACCTGGTTGTAGCATTTATTATTGCTCTTCCCGGAATACTGGCGGTTGTTGGATAAACAATTCCATCCACATTTTCAAATTTTTAATGTCAACACCCGAGTTTATGGATCGGGAGGTCTGATCGTAAGAACTACCAAATATGAGACTGGTACCATCCGGTCTTTTTTGTATACGTCATTTCTACCAACCATCCGCAACTTTTTTTTATTAACCGCGTATATTAAATATGAATTTGTATATAATTAACTTTCCCATTCAGAAATGAGGCCCAATGCCACAAGATCAATTCCTTGCAAAATACTTTACAATTTTTGCTAAACCAAAAATGTACTTGACTCTTTTATATCTTCTCCTGTCATTTCCACTTGGATTGACATATTTTATTCTATTGGTAGTAGGTTTTTCCCTTGGCATCTCATTGTTGATTGTTTGGGTAGGTTTTCTAATCCTCGCAATCCTGTTACCAACAATCTGGATGATCATTTCTTTCGAAAAACTTCAAACAACGCATTTATTGGGTATCGAATTACCTTCGAAAAAAGTTGAAAATGTAGAAAATCAATCTTTATGGCAAAAAACGAAATCAATATTGTCCGATCCAACTACCTGGAAAGGATTATTGTTCATTCTTCTCAAATTTCCGATTGGGATTTTTTCTTTCGTGATCCTTGTTACTGGTTTTGCAGTGTTATTCTCGTTGATTTTCTCACCTTTTATCGTCCCTTGGGTGCCGATTAATTTTGGATATTGGCAGGTTGATACTATCAGCGAAGCGATTGGCTTGAGCTTACTTGGGCTGATGGCTTTGCCAGGAGCATTTCATGTTTATTACTTCATCGGTCAATGGATTGGCAAATTATCAGTACTATTATTAGGACAACAATCAGAAAATGAAATCGAAATCATTTCTGAATAATAAAAATTATTAAATTCTCACAAGGAGCTTTAAATGGAACACAAAAAATCAAATTTCGCCTGGGGTATTATTCTAATCCTTTTCGGGGGACTATTATTGGCTAACCAGCTGGTTCCGGGACTAAAAATGATCTTCGATTGGCCCTGGATCGTGATGGGAGTTGGTGTCGTTTTCCTTTTGTTGGCAGTTTTCACCCAAACAGGTGGTCTGGCAGTGCCAGGGTCCATTGTTGGCGGTATCGGGGCAATCCTTTATTATCAGAACCTTACTGGCAATTGGGAAACCTGGTCGTTCGCCTGGACTTTGATTCCTGGTTTTGTTGGTATAGGTATTGCATTAGCCACGCTAATTTCTCCAAAAGAAAACCCGGATGGTTTATCTGCCAGCCTGACGTTAGTTTCTATCAGTTTGATCTTATTCTTTGTCTTTGGCGGAGCAAGATTCTTTGGAATTGAATCCATTATCCTGTGGCCATTTATCATCATAGCGATAGGATTAGTTTTATTGGTTAAAGGTATCCTTAAAAAATAGGTGCGATTAGCCAATCAGGTAAACATCCAATGTTTTACCATTGACAAAAGTGAGAAACATGAATAAACTCATTATCATGCTTAGAAAATTGAACGCACTTCATCATCATCATACAAATTTATTACAACCAGACTGGCAGTCGGTTTAATTTGATGTTGATGGAGTAAACGAACAAAAACACAAAAGCCCCCAGTCTCGGGGGCTTTTTATTTAAATCTTGAATAGGAATTTATATGAGCACAGAAACCCAACAAAGAAATATTCGTATCTCACTACCCTCAAAAGGTCGTCTGGCAGAAGATTGTCTCGATTTTCTGGAAGAATCCGGACTGAAAATCTACAAGCCCAATCCACGGCAATATGAGGCAAGAATTCCTGCGTTACCTGGAGTAACAGTGATTTTTCAAAGAGCTACCGATATCGTTACCAGTGTTCAGGATGGCAGCATTGACTTCGGAATCACCGGATATGATGTGGTGGCAGAATCATCAGGCGAAGACCTGGACTTTGTCATCATTCATAATGCTTTGGGATTTGGTAATTGTTCCCTCAATCTGGCAGTTCCGGAAGGATGGGGAAATGTATCCTCAGTTGCAAGTCTGATTGAATTCGCAAACCAATTAAATAGACCATTTCGCATTGCCACAAAATATAAAAATTTGGTAACCAAATTCTTTGAGCCAACCAATCTGGATTTTCAATTAGTTTCGTCTGAGGGCACGGTCGAAATCGCCCCTGCAATCGGTTATGCAGACATGATATGTGACGTTGTCTCCTCGGGTTTGACCTTGAGCGATAACCGACTTCGCATGATTGACGGTGGAAAAATACTGGACTCTCAGGCTGTGTTAATTGCCAACAAGAACACTTTACTATCAAACACGGAAGCATTAAAAACTGCAAGAATCCTGATTGAGTACTTTGAAGCCCATCTGATTGCAAAAGACAAGCTGGCTGTCTTTGCCAACATGCGTGGTGACAATCCCCAGGTCATTGCCCAAAAAATCTTCGATAGTACCACCATCCAGGGTCTTCAGGGACCAACGATCTCACAGGTAATAGTAAAAAATGACGACCAAAACTGGTTTGCCGTAAATATCATCGTCTCGAAAGCTGAAATGTATAAAGCCGTCAATGAATTGCGAGCGATCGGGGGTAGTGGCGTAATTGTTGTTCCGGTGAGCTATGTCTTCGATGAGGAGCCTCCGCGGTATCGGAGTTTATTGGAAAAATTAGCATTAGCACATATGAAGTGAGGACACATGTTTAAGGTTTATTCACCTGAAGAAGCGCAAACAACAATTTTAAAAAGAAGACCAATCGATGATTATGAGATACCAGATTCCATGCAACAAAAAATGTCGGAATTTTTTGGTGAAAATTTAACACCGGATCAGGCAGTAGCACGAATCATTATAGAGGTGCGCACGACAGGAGACGAGGCTCTCAAAAAATGGACACTCACACTGGATGGCACCACTTTGACCAGTTTTCGTATCAGCAAGGAAGAAATACAAGCATCACTCAATTCTATTTCATCAGAATTAAAAGAGGCATTGCAATTAAGTATCAACCGAGTTCGTGCTTTTCATCAACGCCAGCCTATGACATCCTGGATGACAAATGAGTTGGGTGGAACATTGGGACAATTGATTCGGCCTATCAACCGGGTGGGTTTATATATCCCGGCAGGCTCTGCCCCATTACCATCCAGCGTTATTATGTCTGCAGTACCTGCGCAGGTAGCTGGTGTTAAGGAAATTGTCCTGGTTGCTCCGCCTGATCGGAAAATCGGTAAAATTTCTCCGCTGATATTAGCTACTGCAGCAATGCTGGGGATAGTAGAAGTTTATTCTGTAGGAGGTGCGCAGGCGATAGCAGCTTTGGCTTATGGGACGGAATCGATAAAGCCAGTCGATAAAATTTTTGGTCCGGGAAATTTGTTCGTTACCCTGGCAAAAAAGCAAGTTTATGGTTCGGTTGGTATCGATAATTTAGCTGGTCCAACGGAAACAATGGTCATTGCAGATGAATTTGCCAGGCCAGCCTGGGTTGCAGCAGATCTATTGGCACAGGCGGAACATGATCTTCTGGCCTCGGCTATTTTATTAACCCCATCTTTGAAGTTTGCTCAACAAGTAGGAGAGGAAATTAACCGACAGACTGAAAGATTGTCCCGAACAGAGATGATTGATTCTTCCTTATATTCTCGAGGTGGAGCGGTAATTACCGGTAATTTGGATGAGGCAGTTGAATTGGCAAACACTTATGGGGCAGAACACCTTTGCCTGGCTGTTCAAGACCCCTGGCGGTGGGTTGAGAAAATCACAAGTGCAGGTGGAATTTTTATCGGTGAAAATTCTTTCGAAGTTTTAGGAGATTATATTGCCGGTCCCAGTCATGTCATGCCAACCGGTGGTTCAGCCAGATTTGCTTCTCCGATTAATGTCTGGGACTTCATCAAAATCATAAGTCTGATTGGTCTGGATGACCAGACAGTATCACAAATTGCACCAGCAGCAGCCATCATTGCGAGGGCAGAAGGGTTGGATGCGCATGCGTCAGCTGCGGAGATACGAATATGAAAATTGCAGAACGTTTTAATAATTTTCAAAAATACACACCGATTGAGCCATTTGAAGTTCTTTCCATGCGCCTTGGTCGAAAACCGGAGGATATTGTCAAATTAGATGCCAATGAAAATCCTTATGGTCCAGCACCGGAAGTAAAAAAAGCAATGGCCAATTTAGCCTTTATCAATATTTATCCTGATCCTGAAAGCCGGGAATTGAGAGAGAAGCTCTCAACATTCACGAATGTCGATCAGAAATTCTTAATCGCCGGAGCCGGAGCAGATGAACTAATTGATTTATTATTACGGATATTGCTGGAACCCGGCGATACCGTGATTAATTGCCCACCTACATTTGGGATGTACGCATTTGACACCCGATTAAATAATGGCGCAATAATTGATATAAATCGAAACACTGATTTTTCAATCAACATACAGGCAGTTAAAAATTCAGTTGACAAAAATTCACCAAAGGTTTTATTTCTCACCAGCCCCAACAATCCAGATGGCAGTCTCATTTCTGATGATGAATTAATCGAATTATTGACGTTACCTGTGATGGTTGTTCTGGATGAAGCCTACATCGAATTTACCGGCGATCGGTCTGAGGATTGGAAATCAAAAAGCCGAATCCAATGGGTTCCTCGATTCAGCAATCTGGTTGTCCTGCGAACATTCAGTAAATGGGCTGGTCTGGCAGGCCTTCGAGTTGGATTTGGGGCCTTTCCGGAATGGATCATTCCCACTTTATGGGCAGCCAAACAGCCTTACAATGTTAATGTTGCTGCCAATCAGGCAGCAATCACATCACTTCAATCCCTATCCTACCTCTCAAACAATGTTAGAAAAATCAGACAGGAGCGAGAAAAATTGTTTGATTTGTTATCCGACATCCCTTTCCTGCAACCCGTTCCCTCTGAAGCCAACTTTATATTGTGTCGTGTAAAAAACATAACTGCCATTTTTCTTAAGAATTTTTTGTTGGATCGGGGAATCATGGTTCGATATTACGAAACACCATTACTGAAAAATTATGTTCGTATCAGTATCGGAAAGTCAGACGATCATCAAAAATTAGTCCAGGCATTGGAGGAACTGAAATGAAAATTGGGATTATCTATTATCCATGGGCATCATTTGTTGATATAGCTGCGTTATTGACTACATTCAAAGAATGCAAGTCGCTTGCAGAAATTCAGTTTGAAATTTGTAGTTACCTTCCCTTTACAGATAAAGGAGAAACTCTGGCTGTTACAGCCAGTCATGTTGGATTACCATTGAATGGATTTGATGTATTGGTAATTCCCGGATCAGAAAAAAATAAAAATGCCAATTTGAATATCAATTGGATTACCTGGCTGCGTGCAACCGATCCAGATACTGTTTTCTATGGTTTCAACCAGGGTAAATCCTTGCTGGAGTCGGTGAAACTGGACAATAAATGGAAACCGACAGACATCAATCCATTAAATGGTTTTTTCACTAGTTTAACGATCCTGAATGAGATTTTGTCTCCAGATGAAATATTGGAAATTTCAAAGAAATTAGGTGTTGAAACTTTCTGGCAATCCTTTTTACAAAGTCAAAATCTCCGAACGGCAACCATTTCACGCAAGACTGCTGAGACACAAATAATCATAAAACTTGATCTGGATGGAAATGGTAAATCATCTATTGAAACAGGGATACCTTTTCTGGATCATATGGTCAATCAGATTTCCAGACACGGATTATTCAATATTGATCTCAAAGCAGTTGGTGACCTGGATATTGATCAACACCACACCATGGAAGATTGTGGAATAATTCTGGGAGATGCATTCCGGCAGGCATTAGGCGATCGCAAAGGCATTAACAGGATGGGGTTCGCTACCATTCCCATGGATGAAAGTCTGGCGACAGTAACCCTTGATTTTTCGGGTCGACCATATTGTGTTATCCAGAGCCAATGGAACGGAGAGAATATTGGTGAATTACCGGTTTCATTGTTTGAACATTTCCTGGAGTCGTTCGCGATTGCTGCCCGATGCAATTTGTTCATTCAGGTTCATGCCGGTAAGGATAATCATCACATGTGTGAGGCGATTTTTAAAGCCCTGGCCAGGGCCTTGTATCAATCATGTGGGGTAGATGTCCGCCGATCCGGTCAAATCCCCTCCACCAAAGAAATGCTTTTTTAGGATATGAATATGCAATCAATACCAATATTAATGGTTGATGCAGGTACAGGCAATCTGCATTCAGTCTATCAAACATTAAAATTACTCACCGATGAGATCATAATCAGTGATAAACCAGAAGATATTAAGAATGCGGATAGAGTTATACTGCCTGGTGTGGGTGCGTTCGCAGGATTTATGCAAGGTTTACACGATAAGGAATTGACCAATCCAATTTGCGAATTTATTCAATCAGGGAAACCAATCCTGGGTATCTGCGTAGGAATGCAGGCTTTATTTGATCTCAGTGAAGAGAATGGATCACACCCCGGATTAAGTGTACTTCCTGGTTCAGTCAAAAAGTTTGAGAATCTGGGAAATTTAAAGATCCCACACACGGGCTGGAATCAATTATGGTTTGAAGTTCGAAATCCGTTGTTACAAAAAATAGACCCTGGTGATTATGTTTACTTCAATCATTCTTATTATTGTGTCCCGGCAACTGGGTCTGATATATCCGCTATCACCGATTATGGGATTGATTTTTGCAGTATGGTAACTCGCAATAATATCTTCGGTGTGCAATTTCATCCCGAAAAGAGTCACAAGATTGGTTTACAAATTTTGAGCAATTTCCTGGATGCGAAAGGTTCGTAATATGAGCTCATTTACAATTTATCCGGCAATTGATTTGATGAATGGCAATGTTGTCCGATTGAAACAGGGTGATCCAAAGGAGAAAACCATTTATTCAACAGATCCCGAACTTGTTGCCAGAAATTGGATCAGTCAGGGAGCAACCTGGCTTCACATCGTCAATCTGGATGGCGCGTTTAAAGATCAGGAGAATAACAATCTGGCTGCGATAAAGAAAATTCTTTCATTGACAAAGAATGATCAAATCAAAATTCAATTAGGGGGAGGACTACGGTCACTGGAAATGATTGAAAAAACACTTGATTTAGGAGTTTCACGAGTAATTCTAGGCACCATTGCAGTGGAAAATATAGACCTATTGAAGATCGCGATAAAGGAGTTTGGTGAGCAAAGAATTGTTGTTGGAATTGATGCATGGGAAGGTATGGTTCGCACGCATGGCTGGACAATCAATCAAACCATATCTGCCCTAACCCTGAGTCTTCAAATCAAGCAATTGGGCATCAAAACGATTATTTACACCGATATTAATCGGGATGGCGTTGGGGGTGGTGTCAATCTGGATTCAACCAGCCAACTGGCACAAAAAAGTGGGCTTGAGGTAATTGCATCAGGTGGAATTTATTCAAAAAGTGACATCATGGCGGTTAAATCAGCCAAACTTCCAGGCGTTATCGTGGGTAGAGCTTTGTACGAAGGTAGTGTTGATCCTCAATCAATTTTCAATTTACAGGAGCATAAATAATGTTGGCAAAAAGGATAATTCCATGTCTGGATATAAAAGATGGACGGGTTGTTAAAGGGATCAACTTTGTAAATCTTCGCGATGCAGGTGATCCAGTAAGTCAGGCCAGAATTTATGATCAGGAAGGGGCTGATGAACTGGTATTTCTCGATATTTCCGCAACAGCTTTTGGTCATGATACGGTTGTAAATGTTGTCAGAGAGGTTGCCAATCAGGTTCATATTCCATTGACTGTCGGTGGTGGCATCCGCTCGGTCGAGGATATGAGAAAAATTCTCCTGGCTGGAGCGGACAAAATCAGCATTAATTCAGCGGCGGTTCTTGACCCCCAAATCATCAAAGATGGGGTTGCTATGTTCGGGAGTCAATGTATTGTTCTGGCAGTTGATGCACGTTTAGAATCGGGCAAGATTTGGGAAGTCTATATCAATGGAGGCCGAAAACCTACCGGAATTAATGCAATCGATTGGATTAAACAGGCTGTGGAATTAGGTGCCGGCGAAATCCTCCTGACCAGTATGGATCGTGACGGAACACTCTCTGGATACGATTTGGATTTGAATAAAGCTGTCTCCGATGTTGTTAACGTGCCATTGATAGCATCCGGTGGAGCTGGCACAATGCAGCATTTCTCAGATGTATTATATTGTGGTGCTGATGCAGCCCTGGCAGCCTCCTTATTTCATGATGGATTGATGAAAATCAAGGATTTGAAACAGTATTTAATCGATCAAAAATTACCAATACGGATGGTTTAACATGGAGCTAACAAAATTAAAATTCGATCCAAACGGATTGATTCCAGCGATCATTCAGGATCAAAATACAAAACAAATTCTGATGCTCGGTTGGATGAACGCTGAAACACTCAGATTCACATTGGAAACTGGGTTGGTCACTTTTTGGTCTCGCAGCCGAAATGAAATCTGGGTCAAAGGAAAAACAAGCGGTAATTATCTTCACCTGCAAAAAATGTTCATCGATTGTGATCAGGATTCCATCCTGATTCTGGTAAAACCCGAGGGGCCAACCTGTCATACAGGAAATATATCTTGTTTTTATAGGGAATTTGAAATAACTGATAACACGGAGAAAGTATGAATTTATTAAATGAACTTTACCAGACTTTGGAAACCAGAAAATATGCAAATCCAGCCAGCTCTTACACCGCTCGCCTGATGCAGAGTGGCGAAGATGAAATTGTAAAAAAGATCGGTGAAGAAGCCATCGAAGTCATTCTTGCAGTAAAAGGCCAGGGTGATCAAAGAATTGTGGAAGAAATCGCCGACCTTACTTATCATGTTCTGGTATTAATGGTGAGCAAAGGGATTACGCTTCAGGATTTATCCAACGAGCTGGATAAGCGTAAGAAATAACCGGGATTATGATACAATAGCCCGAATAATAGAAGCTTTAAAAAGAATCAGTTTTTCGGAAAAGATCAAAGGGTTGTTGGTTAAAAAAACCGGGCATGGCATTATTAATCGAAGTTAATCGAGTTTCTTACTCTCATCCCGTTCCAGGTGGACCACCACATCCAGCGCTCCATGAGATTAGTTTTCAAATTAATGAGGGTGAACATATCGCCATCGTTGGTGCCAATGGTTCGGGGAAAACTACATTAGCACGCCATCTTAATGCACTACTCGTTCCGGATTCTGGAACAATAAAAGTCATCGGTCTAGATACACATGACCGCGCAAATCACCTGAGAATTCACCAAAGGGTCGGGATGGTTTTTCAATCCCCACAAGAGCAAATGATCGCCACGTCGATAGAAGAAGATGTTGCCTTTGGACCCGAAAATTTAGGACTGCCAACAAGAGAAATCCAGCAACGGGTGAAAGAATCACTCGAACAGGTTGGAATGTGGGAACAGCGTACCCGTTCTCCCCAGCATCTTTCTGCAGGTCAAATGCAACGGGTCGCATTGGCTGGGATCTTAGCTATGCAACCTGCTTGCGTCATATTCGATGAAGCCACTGCAATGTTGGATCCATTTGGACGAGAAGATGTCTTGCGTAATATTGAAACGCTCAAGGAATCCGGCATTACAGTGATCATGATTACCCATTTCATGGAAGAAGCCAGTCTCGCTGATCGAATTCTGGGACTTTCCGAAGGCACATTAAAATTTGATGGTTCGCCTGATGAATTATTTACAAATGAAAAACTGGTGAAATCAATGAATCTGGATAAGCCCAGGGTGCTCTGGTTCGCCGAACAACTCAAACCATGGATCCCCACCATCAAGAATCCGTTGAATATCGATCAATTCAGAAAACAAATTGAGTCAAGATCTACCCCCCAATTATTCAATCCATTGGATGACCATCATTTCTTCAGAAATAATCAGCCCGATTTGGTCAAAGCCGAAAACATATCTTTTACCTATCTTCAAAATACACCATTAGCCCATCAAGCGCTGGAAGATATCAGCTTTTCGATTCGTCAGGGCAGTGTGCACGGCTTGATTGGTGCAACCGGATCAGGTAAATCAACATTATTACAACACCTAAATGGTCTTTATCTCCCACAAACCGGAAATCTTACTGTTGGACCTTTTGAGGTTAACCACGAAACCGACCTTCTTGCGCTGAGAAGATATACCGGGATGGTGTTCCAGAACCCAAATTATCAGCTTTTTGAACAATACGTTGGTGATGAAATCGCGTATGGTTTAAAGATTTTGGGAATTACTGGAGGAGAATTAAGAGAGAGAGTCAAAACTGCAATGACTCAGGTAGGTCTTGATTTTGAATTATTCAAAGATCGTTTAACCTTCGCCTTATCAGGTGGAGAAAAGAGAAAAGTAGCTCTTGCCTCAACATTGGTACTGAACCCAACATTATTATTACTTGATGAGCCGACTGCAGGACTGGATCCAATCGCCCGGCGTGAGATTCTTGCGCAAATGGTCAGAGTGCACAACGAAGGCAGGACTCTGGTGGTCTCATCGCATCAATTGGAAGACCTGGCTTTATTGACGGACCATGTGACTTTACTTTCACAAGGAACGGTTGTCGTTAATCAGGAAACAGATAAGATCCTATCCGATCACCCATTCCTTCATCAATACCAGATGATCGCTCCGATTGCTGCCCAAATGGGATTCATTTTGCGCGAAAAAGGCTGGATGGTGCCGGAAAATATCATCATTGGACAACAATTAGTCGCTGCTTTTGAAACATTAGGTACGAAAAATGTCTAATTTTGAATTCACCCAGAATCTCTCCTTTGGGCAGTATTTGCCGACCAATTCATGGTTTCATCAACGTGATCCAAGAGCAAAAATTTTGCTATTTTTCTTCCTGATGATGGCAATTACCTTAGCTCGTAACAGCTATATGGTGTTAGCAGGGCTAATCATCGTTTTTATAATTTTCCGAATCGCCTTTGTTCCCTTCAAAAGTGCTCTCAATGGCATCAAGACCCCTTTACCATTTCTAATTTTCATAGCCTTTTTCCAGTTGTTCCGCTTTAGCCCGGGTGCAGAGAATCCATTAATATTCTCGATCTGGTCATTTACGATCACCATGCAGGGATTACTGGCTGCAGGAACCATTATATTAAGGTTTATCAGTCTGATATTGACCATCAGCCTGGCAAGCTTCACATTATCCACCAGTGATCTCATATATGGTTTGCAATCGTTGTTAAGACCTTTGAATTGGCTAAAAATCCCCAGTGAAGATTTCATCATGGTAATCCAGATTACTTTACGATTTTTACCGATGTTAGGGCAGGCAACCGAACAAATCGCCAAAGCACAGGCAGCCCGCGGTGCATCCTGGGGTGTTAAAAAATTAAATCTGAAACAGAGAATTCAATTGATTATCCCTGTGATTGTTCCTATGTTTCTCACCAGTTTACAAAAAGCAGAGACTATGGCATTGGCGATGGATGCCAGAGGATATGGGAACCATCTCCACCGCAGTGCCTATAGAGAACTTTCCTTTAAAAAACAAGACGGCTTCCTGTTGGCTGCCGCCTTAATCATTTCTGTTATGATCATAATTCTATAAATCAGATCCCTGTCGTTTTCCTACCCTAATTCTGCGCCATGCAGCCACCACCACAACAACAATAAAAGCAGATACACCAGCTTCTATCAGTCCATTAGAAATGACAATCCCACCCAGAACTGCCCAGGGAAGTAAGCCCATCAATCCAATTACACCTAATACCAAGATGGTGTTAGTAAGGCTGCCAGCAACTCCAGCGACAATCAACCCCACAACCGGAATGCGTTCAAGCAATTTCCAAACAAAGTATGCCACGGGACCAATGAAGAGTCGTGGTAAAACTGCAAGAAGGGGATTGGTAAACCATACATCCGCAGGGGATGAAGGAGCAACAGCTGCCTGGATCATGCTGAAAATTCCAAAAATCAATCCAACACCCAATCCAACAATTGGCCCTTCGAGAATGGCAGCAATAATTACTGGAACATGCATGATCGTTAATGAAATCCCGCCAAACCAGGGAATAAACCCCCAATGGGTAACTCCTAAAAGAATAGTAATGGCACCCATGACTCCGGTAATTACTAATTTTCTCGTTCGATCCTGTGGCATTTACAGCCTCCTTATTATTGTAATTATTCGATATAGTAAGATTTGATTTGCAATTATTTTAACACTTATTATTATAATAGGTTCTGATAATAAAACAAATACTAATCAGAAGTTTACGCACAATTTTCCAGTATTATGCAGGATTCTCAATGATAATTATTCATTTAACATATACTAAAGGTCTTATATAATAGAAGGATTGATTCAATTATCCTGGAATTACTAGTTTGGATCCAAAAATTATCATAAACAATTTTAATTGAAAACGAAATTACATAAATCAAAAGAGGTATTGAATGTATCATCAGCAACGCTGGACATTGGAAAAACTCAAAGCACGACTAGCCCTGATCACGCCATTGGCTTATAGCAATAAATCTCCCCTTCCTCCTTTTTATTACCAGGAATTATCCGGCCCAACTTCGAAACCTGATCTTAATCCTGACTTATCCACCTGGACAATCATTCACGAAAATTCTAATTGGGGAAATTGGCAGACCAATTTTCAACTTCATACAACCTTCAGAATTCCAAAAGGTTGGGATCCAAAACAATCGACTGGGATCTATTTGCCGCTAGGAGGAATCGAGGGGGATTTCAGTCATCCCGAAGCCCTGGCATATGTAGATGGAATTCCTTACGCTGCCTGTGATCGCCATCACAAGGAAATTCAAATGAAACCAGAGTGGCATGATGATCGCGATCATACCCTCATGTTACATGGTTGGACTGGTTTAGGATATACAGCGTCAGGTGATCCAGGAATTAAATTACAAATGGGTGTACCACAATTGGTGCAAATTCATTCGGCAACCCGGGATTTCTGTGCTCTCACAAGAATTACATTGTCCACAATTGAAAATATCGCGGATGACAATCCTGTGAAAAGCGATTTGTTGAATGTAATCAACGAAGCTTTTATTCGGTTGGATACAACTCACCCATTAGGAATAAATTTTTATGAAAGTGTGGTTCCTGCATATGAAATCTTAACTGCTGGAATTCAAAAATCAGGTGTTCCGATGGATGTAAGAATTCATGCAACAGGACATGCACATATCGATGTAGCCTGGTTGTGGACCCTCGGGCAAACCCGACGCAAAGCAGAACGCACCTTTCAGAATGTCATCCGATATATGGAACAATTCCCTCATTATCATTTCAGTCAAAGTCAACCTCAGTTATATCAATTTATCGAGGAAGACCAACCTCAATTATTCAATCAAATAAAAAAGCTAGTTTCTCAAGGTCGCTGGGAACCTATGGGCGGTATGTGGGTTGAAGCGGATTGCAATCTCTCCGGTTCTGAGTCATTGGCGCGCCAATTCCTGCTGGGGAGATCTTACTTCAGGGAAAAATTTGGAGAGAACACCGAAGCACCGGTTTTATGGTTACCGGATGTTTTTGGTTACGCCTGGGCTCTTCCTCAATTGATCAAGCAGGCAGGGTTGAAATACTTCATGACAATTAAAATCGGATGGAACCAATATAATCGTTTACCCTACGATACTTTTCTTTGGCAGGGCATTGATGGAACTCAAATCCTCACCCATTTCAGTACGGTTAAAGAACTGGGTAGTGCTTATGCAAGTACCTACAATTCCATGGCAAATCCGCAGGAAGCACTTGGTACATGGAACAATTTCCAACAAAAAGAACTCCACCAGGATTTGTTAATGGCATATGGCTTTGGGGATGGCGGCGGAGGACCTACGCTTGAGATGATGGAAAACCTGGAAATTATGCATGATTTTCCAGCATTACCCAGAGTGCAACATTCAGGTGTGAAAGAATTCTTTGAAAGTATTGAGTCAGTTCAAACTTCCAAAATGCTTCCTGTCTGGAATGGTGAACTTTATCTTGAATACCATCGCGGAACGTATACATCCCAAGCCCAAATGAAAAAGAGAAACCGCAAAAACGAGTTTCTCATTCATGATGTGGAATTTCTTGCATGTTTGGCAAGCTCCCTGGATAAAAATTATCAATATCCAACAGAAGAAATAAATGCTGCCTGGCGAACCATTTGTTTGCATCAATTCCATGACATCTTGCCAGGATCAAGTATCGGGGAAGTCTATCAAGAAGCAATGGTTGCATATGATTCTTTGGAGAAAGCTCTCCAATCCGTTCAAAAGGAAGCCTTTTTGGTTCTTGCCAAATACTATTCGGGTGATATCCTGCTTGTAAATCCTACGTCGTTTCCCAGAAATGAATTGGTGTTCGTTAAGGATTTACAGACAGGAACCTTTTTCAGAGATGGTAATCAACTTCCCACTCAAAAAACGAATGCTGGAATGTGGATACAACCAGGCATCTTACCTCCTTATAGCATCACCCCTATAAAATATCATCAAATTCAATCAGAAGAAACAATAGGTAATGAAACAGCTACTGCGGAAGAAGGTGGCTTTGAGATGGAAAATGTTCTGATCAAACTCAAATTCAACGGTAGTGGTGATCTGGTCAGTATTTTTGATAAAGAAGAAAAACGGGAACTATTACCATCTCATTCAATTGCCAATCAGTTCCAACTCTTTGAAGACCGCCCTCTCACCTATGATGCCTGGGATATCGATATCTTTTATGATGACAAAATTGAGCATGCTCAACAGGTTGATTCATTAAATTGGGTTGAGAAGGGACCTTTGCGTCAGACCTTAGAATTGACGCGAAAAATCGCCAATTCTTACTACACGCAAACAATTTCAATTTCATCCAATAGCAAACAGATCGATTTTGACACATCCATTGACTGGCAGGAACGTTTCAAATTACTCAAAGTCGCATTCCCGGTGAATATTCTTTCCCCAATCGCCACCTATGATATCCAATGGGGAAATGTGCAACGCTCCACACATCGCAATACCAGCTGGGATTGGGCAAGATTTGAAACTTGTGCACACAAATGGGTTGATTTGAGTGAAGGAAATTATGGTGTCAGCTTGATGAATGACTGTAAATATGGGCATGATATTCATGAAAATGTGATGCGATTGTCATTATTACGTGGTCCAACCTTACCGGATCCCAATGCGGATTTGGGGGTTCATCAATTCAAGTATTCTCTATTTCCCCACACGGGTAATTGGGACGAACGCACGCAGGCGTCGGCATATGCTTTGAATAATCCCATCATCGTTTTTGATCAATTCAGCACAACCACCGAAAATCAATCTTCAGAAAAAGATAGTAATCTTGCTTTGCCATTCTTTTCAACCAACTGCATGAATGTGGTCATTGAAACCATTAAAAAGGCAGAAGATGGGACTGGATTCATCATTCGTTTATACGAAAGTCAAAGAAAAAGAGGTCAGGTTCTTATAAAATCCTTTGCCCCCATCCTTTCAGCCTGGGAAACGAACCTGTTGGAAGAGAATCAACAACAATGCCTTGTATCAAATCATCACATTCTAATGGAAATCAAACCCTACGAGATCAAAACTATCAGAATTCATATTAAAGGAAAGGAGTGAGCTTGATGGAAATACAATTGATTTGTTCTGAATGTAATCAAATTTATTCTGCAAGCGATGGTCTCTGGCGATGTTCATGTGGTGGTTTATTGGATATTGAAATGGACACCCATTTTTCCATCGATTTGATCCAAAAACGTCCACCATCCATGTGGCGATACAAAGAAGCTTTACCAATTCAACAAGACAACAATATCATCTCCTTTTCAGAAGGATTCACGCCGATTATCCCGATAGAATTTGAAGGAAAATCGGTGATGATAAAGCAAGACCATCTATTTCAAACCGGGTCCTATAAGGATCGCGGAGCGTCCGTATTAATTTCGTTCGCCAAAGAAATTGGTGTAACTCATGTCGTTGAGGATTCCTCCGGGAATGCAGGCTGCGCAATCGCAGCGTATTGCGCTCGAGCAAATATTAATTGCGATATCTATGTTCCTTCAAACACTTCTCCTGCAAAGCTGGCACAAATCACACAATACGGTGCCAACCTTTACCTGATTCCTGGTAGCCGGGAAGACACAGCCCATGCTGTCCTCAATGCGGCAAAAACCACCTATTACGCCAGCCATTCCTGGAATCCATTCTTCTTCCAGGGTACCAAGACTTTTGCCTATGAAATATGGGAGCAGAACAATTGGATAGCACCAGAAGCAATCATATTGCCAGCAGGAAATGGAACATTGATCCTTGGGGTCTGGATAGGGTTTAATGATCTCATGAAAGCTGGATTAATTTCTACTCTTCCCCGCATTTTTGCTGTTCAAAGCAAGAATTGTGCCCCACTCTATGCAGCGCACAAGCATTCTGTGTCAACACTACCCGAAGGAAAATGGCTGCCCACAGTGGCGGAAGGAATAGCGATTGCTGAACCTGTCCGGGGAGAACAAATTTTACAGGCAGTTCGATTCACCAATGGAGATTTTTTTATTGTAGATGATGACCAAATTCAATTTGCTATGCTCGACATGCATCGAAAGGGCTTTTACATCGAACCTACGGCTGCAGCGACGATCGCAGCAATTCCTGAAATTATTCACGCTCATCCGAAAATAGATCATTGGTTTTCCGTTTTTACAGGTCATGGATTGAAATCAACAGAAAAAATTCTGGCGATACAAAAACACTTATCAAACAATTAAAAAAGTCATCCCATAAATAATTCTTTTCTAATAATACTCATTGTCAGGAGCCAGATGTACAACCAAACTGAATTTCGAATTGGAAATTATCGTCCCATCTATCTTTGGGCTGGACCTGGAACGATTCGCATGAACAAACTGAAATTCATGCAGGTTGACGTAGATGAAGCCGTCCATTTATCAGCACACAAACAAGGAGGTGCTGATCTGGTTGTGAATAAACTCTACCAGAATTGGATCCACCTGACATATAGTTGGGGGTTTCCACCAGAAATTGAAGAAGAAGATTGGGTTTCCTTCGAACAGGCGGTCAATCAATATCATCAACAAGGTGGAAAAGTTTTCGCCTATATTCAATCCTCCAATTGTGTCTTTTCTGGCAGTTTTCAAAAAAAGAATTGGTATGCCATCACGCCAAAAGGGAAAAAAATTTATTATTATTCAGGCAGATTTATGACTTGCTTTCAAAACAAGGAATGGATAAATTATCTTGCAGAAAGAATTACCGACGCGATTAACCGCGGAGCTGATGGAATTTTCTTTGATAACCTCTGGTTTGGTCAGCAACCCAATCCTCTGTTTAAAACCTGGTTGGGAGCACCAGGTTGTTATTGTGAATCCTGTAAACAAATTTATAAACTGGAAACTGGAAAAATAATTCCTGCCAATACCGATCTCTCTAAACAGGAAGTGAAGGATTACATATCCTGGCGTGCCGAGAAAACAACTTCTGTCGTTCATTATTTAGCCCTTCATGCCCGATCATTAAAACCGGATATTGTCATCAGCGCGAACGATTATGATCCGGTGATGCGACCAACAAAACTTATTTTTGGAATCGATTTCCAGGCGTTGGCAGAAATACAAGATGTGACCATGATAGAAAACTTTGCCTTGCCAAAGTGGGAAGCAGAATCCAACCTTCTGGTTAACAATGCCGTGACCGTACGAAATACCCAACCCTATTTGCCAAGCCAAAAACACCTGAGTGTTCTCTCCTATGATGCTGGAATTGGTTTTGATCCTGTTTATCCAGTCCGCAGGATATTAACGGGCATGGCAGAAGCAGCAGCCCTTGGTTGCAGTATGACAACAAAAGGCACTGAATATCATGATGGTGCAAAAATGACCTTGTTAACTGCTACGGAATATTCTCAACAACAGTTAGCAATTGGAGAATTTCATCATTGGCTCGAAGATCACCAATCAGTATATCAACACCAAATCAAGCGGGTGGCCTCTATTGGAATTCTGCATCCAGGGGACACACTCTGGCAGAATTGGTTCCAACTGGCACCAGTCTTTTTTGCCTGTCAGCAATCTTTATTGGCAGCTGGGGTTCCCTGGAGAGTGGTGACAGATCTAAACAACTTACAAGGACTGACACATGTATTGGTATTTGATGAACTAATAAATCCCGAACGAAACCAACAAAATGTTAAATTCATCCATGTAAGCAACTTTATTTCCTGTCCATTATTTTTACGTTCGTTTTTTGATCAAAAACCAATCCTAAAATCAATTTTGACCAACACAGCTGATGGTCTTATCCGGGGTTATCACGGCAGTAAAACCTTGCGAAAAATAATGGATTGGATGGGTATGTCTAAATTGGTAACCCACTCACCTTATTTTAAATTACCCGATCTAAAATTTCAGGATGAACTTTTCAGCCATCTGGATCTCAATCAAACAATACATATCACCGCTGACCATCCGGTGTTAATTGATGTATGGGAAAATTCAGAAGGAGACATGAATATTCATCTGGTCAATTACCAAAATCATGGTCAAAAAATAATGTTATATATTCCGGAATGTTCTACAATTGATGTCATAACACCATTTGGACCGAAACAAGAATTTTCATTAAATTCAGACCATTTATCCTTTGATCTCGACATTTATTCGATCTTTATGATTAAACCTCACAAGGAGTCCTGATGAAACAAGTCATCCGTTGGTATCACTATATCACCTACAACATTTACTGGTTTGCTCTCACCGCACGTTCACAAGTATTATCCCCATTAATCGTCCCCTTATTAATTCAACGCTTTGTTGGGGAAGCCGCCAAAGGTGAATTATTAGGAAATATGCGGCTCTGGGCATTAATGGCTGCTGTGTTGGTACAGGCTTTGATGGGATTACTCAGTGATCAATCCACTTCAAAATTTGGTAGGCGTCGTCCATTCATTGTGGCAGGTACCATTGGAGAAATCATTCTCTACGTCTTCATAGGTTTTACAGCTGGTATGGAAGGCATGACCGGTTATTGGTTCTTATTCCTCCTTTACACATTATCCATGGTGACAGCGAATACGGCCCACGCAGCTACCCAGGGTATCATTCCTGATCTCGTTCCTGAAGAAAAGAGAGGTCGTTTCTCTGGTTTTAAAGCGTTGTTCGAACTTCCACTTCCATTAATATTTGTTTCCTTTGTGATTGGCAAAATGGTCAGTGCTGGTAATATTTGGGGTGCATTGATAACTTTGATCGTAGTGATGATTGTATGTCTCTTACTCACTCTAACAATCAAGGAAGAACCGTTACAACAAAAATCAGCGAAAGTCGATTGGAATCCAATTATCCGTCTGGTTTTAATGACTGCAGCATTTACAGTAATTATTCTTTCTTCAGGATTTTTTGTTCGGCAAATCATGAATTTTATACTACAAGAGGAAACTCCTTATAGTCACCTGATGGTAATGGCTATTGGTTTATTAGGAATGCTAATCGCCATAGGAATCGGGGTTTGGAGTAGTGTTTACATCAGTATTGGCCAAAAAATTCAGGATCATCAGAATTTTACCTGGTGGGTGGTTAACAGATTGGCATTCCTGGCTGGATCAACCAACCTGGCTGGGTTTCTGGTCTTTTTCTTACAGGAGAGATTCGTTGAATTACAGGGCGAAAAAGCCGCAGGCCCAGCAGCATCGATCACGATGTTTATTGGTATTTTTATCCTCATCTCGGCAGTACCCAGTGGCTGGTTGACGGATCGATTTGGCACCAAAAAGATTATTTTGGTCAGTGCTATTCTGACCACACTTGGGACTGCTCTGGTGCTTTTATCTCCTTCAATCTCATATATGTATGCAGCTGGTTGTCTGGTTGGGGCAGGAATAGGTTTCTTTTATGCTTCCAATTGGGCTTTGGGAACCGAGATTGTTCCAAAAGACCAGGCTGGAAAATTCCTGGGTATCTCCAATCTGGCTGGTGCTGGAGCTGGAGCTGTTGGCGCATACATTGGTGGTCCAATCGCTGATCAAATCGGATATACCAATTTGATGGTAATTTATGTAATTCTTTTCTTATTTTCAATTCTTGCGTTAGCAAAGATAAAAACAGGTGATAAAAAATCGATTAATTTTTCATCATAATTAATCCATATTTTTTTTAATAAGAGAAACTTCTGTTCGTCAATTCAACGCTTAGTAAATCATGGTTTAATTGAATAATGTATTAGACTCTATCTAGGTGTTTACGAATTATGAAAATAAAAAAATGACTCATCGCCGTAGAATTTTTATGGTCATCATTTTAATTACCATCCCACTTCTTATGATTACTTCTTGTGGAACAAATAAGGTAGTGGATGACTCTATTGAATCTCAGGTTATTTTTCCAACCATAGTTTTATCCACACAAACATCCACTCCGACGATTACAGCCACTTCCACAGTACCAGTACTTCCGACTAAAACCCCGACCGTATCCAATACACCTACTCCAGCATTCATTGAACCAGATAATTGTCTGGAACCTCAGGAAAATTATGATCTGGTTGTTATTAATGGGATGTACATCAATCAACGTACTTTTTCAATGCTTGAACATGCCCAATCCATTTATGGGGGTGAAATTGAATTAACTGGATATCATCTTACGCAAGGCAGTTATACAAATCAGATTTCCGCCAGTTTTGGAACCCATAATGGTGGGGGTGCAGTTGATATTTCCGTGATTCAATATGGAATCTATCAGGTATTGTATGATGACATTGAACCATTGATCAACGCATTACGCACAGCAGGATTCGCCGCCTGGTTACGAAACTTTGACCAGTTATATCCTGGATCTCCCATCCATATCCATGCCATTGCTATCGGTGATCGTGATTTGTCAGGTCCGGCTGAAGAACAACTAACTGGAGAATTTGGTTATTTCCGTGGATTTAATGGCATTCCACAAGACAACGGATCAACACCCATTCCAGATGAACATGGTGGACCAATACTCTGTCAATGGATGTTGGATATGGGATATTCTGACTTAAGAAATACATCCCCTTAAGAACCGGGGTTCGTGAAAAACAAATCCATGGGATCAATTATGCGATACCACCCACTCACCCGCCAACGACAATAATTGCTCATTTCCTGTTGATCAGCGCTGACAGTATAATGTGCCATACTGCCTTTGATACCTGAAGAGTAGCCATACCTCATTTCTATATGCAGGTGTGGAGCCAGCGCATTTCCACTATCCCCTATTGAACCTAATCCATCACCACAATCTACCTGGTCTCCCAACGTATACGTCGTAGCAGTATCAAGATGGGCGTAAAGGATATAAAGAGAAAGATCCATATTTTCCTGATCAGGTTGATCCCAACCTGCCGGACATGTTAAGGAGGGGTTGGCACCAAATAAATCTGGTTTGGTTTGAGTCTCCAGTTTTTCCATCCAGCTAACCGGTAATTTTTGAAACGGCGTTTCCACCAGGATAGCGTGGCCATAAGGAAAGCGGTCATCCATCACCATGACAACCTCACCAGCCAATATTGCCTGCACTGCTGCACCTTTCAAGGCCATACGGAGGTCGGGATCGACGACACTGAAATCCACCCCCTGGTGCGGATCATCTGAGCCTGGTTTGGGGGGAAGAAATGGATTGGATATCATATTGACCAGGTTTTCAATAGGATAATTTACTAACGGAGAACAGACATCTATCTCAATCGCCTTTGGTTCGGGAGTATTTGTTGGAACAACTGTTTGGGTAATTGTAGGGGATGGTTTTTCTTCAATATTGAGTGTTTTTGTTATTTCAAAAGTTGGAGATATATTTTCTTCAAGGGGATCATTTGATAAGCATCCTACCAAAAGTAATAAAAGAATATTAAATAGAAATGCAAAAATTTTCATTCTACTATTGTACTGATTAATCATAATAAACATGGTTGAAACTAAAAATGAGGTGAAAATGAAATATGGATTTCAAGAATCCATGCAACTTAATCATCATTTTGGTCATGATTGGTAGCTCATTATTAAGAACAATTCGTGGAAGTCTCATTACCTAGAAAGTAGTGTAGAAAAATTCTTCACTCACGTTATAAATTCCTTCCTTTGTTATTTCTTAATTTAAATATTAACCTCCTCAACAAATCATGATTGAGATCGTACATGAAGACAATTCATGACAATTGAAGTAGCATTAGGTGAAATGAAATCACCCTAATTCTTTGTTATCGAGGTCTTGTTTTCAAAATCTCCAATAAAGCTCTGGCGGAATCTTCTGGTCCGGTAAATTCTTTACCAGAAATACCCAATTGAGTTCTCATTTCTCCAACAAATACATCTTTAGCATAAAATGCATGGAAATACTGATTAGCTATTTCGTCATGCAACTCCCTATATTCTGGCGGGCCAAAAATATTTGCAAAATAAGAATGTGTTAATCCGGTTGTCGTTGTTGTCCCTTTACTCATCACAGCGCCGGAACGGAAAATGTCAATTGCCTGTTCAGGATTTTTGATCCGTTCAACTGCCGGATGGTCTTCATCAACCGTATCATAATTGTTGGCATATAAAACAAAGTCGATCTCATATCCATTAACAACATTTTTGAAGGTGGTCACCGGGATTACTACCCTTGCATTCACCTGGTCAGGATTCATAATTATGGAACGATCTATTTGTCCAAATGCATAATCCTTCTGTAAATCATCCAGGCGAACAAAAGCTCCAATTTCTGTCCCATATCCCATAATTCTTCCATCAGGAAGTATTTCAATCGAGCCCATATCATCAGCGATGATGACAAGGTCCTCTACCTGATCTTCAATAATGCCACGTAGTGCTTCGAGTGTTTCAGATTTTCCAGCTCCGGTATCTCCAATTAATAAGACATTGGAAGTTCCTGCATTCCGTAAAACGATATGGAACATAGCACCATGAAATGGCAATCTCCCCATTTTCATCATCTTGACATTGTGTAATGTCAGGATCATTTTCTTCAGATATCCAAAGTAAGCATATTCCTTCCGGAATGGAACTGATCCTATCAGAATATCATTTTCTTTGTCATCATAAAAAATGGTTTCCGTTACATCAGCCTCTTTCTCCCCTTCAACTGGAACACCATAAAAATAGATGGCATCCGGTTTCTTCTTCAGATCTGCGTCATCTGCCAATTCAAATAAATTACTGAGCGAGAATCCCAACTCAAACCATTGAACGGTGAAATAAACCAGTATGACCAACTCACCAACTTTTGCAGGATAACATAACCATTGTTCAGGATCAATTTCCAAATGGTCTATTGGATTTTTTTCAACCCTCACGAATTTACCACTCCTTTTATTGTTTGGCGTATTAAAAATTAGGGGAGGATAAATGAGAACTTGACGGGTCATCAGAATATCGCATAATTTATCAGAATAATCACAAATAAATGGCATCTGATAAGGCAAGGTAATGGCAGCAATGTTAACACCTGCACTAACCTGACGGTATACTCGCGGATGATTACCTGAAATATTTTCAAGAATATCACGTTGAGCACTGCGAACGACATGCATTAATTTTTCTACAGTCTCCGTAAAGGATCGATAAGGACGTTTATCGAGACGATCATCGACCGAATCAATAACTACCAAACGTTGCAGACGGCGCCAAAAATTATAAAACTGTTCCACAAAATCACTGAGCAGATCCATATCGTCAAAGAAAGTTTTACTCTCCGGAATGATTTTGCTCACCTGATCTGCCGGTAGTTTTGATAATAACAATAATGTTGTCTGCATTGTTTTTAATTCTTCAGGTGTAACTTTTTCTTCATTATAGAAAACACGCAATAATCGTGATTGTTGGCGAAATAAATATCTTACATATTTACTGAGTAAATCCAAAAATAATTTACTATTAATTAATTCATCAACGGTATCGCATAGTCGATTTCGGGTTCGTAAAACTAACTTATCGCCATAAATTTTATATGATCCATTTTCCATGCTTTCTCCTTCATACCTCTTTAAAACAATTGCACAAAATTATAAATGATAAGATTAATTCCTGGTTATCATTGCTTCTAACATATCGGTCGTCAATGATTTCGGCCTTTCAATCGGTTTTAATAAAGCTCTTGCCCAAACGATATGAGCAGACAGGCCTAATATTCTGCTTATACCAAAGAGAATGGTATAGAAATCATATTCCTTTACGCCGAAATGATATTGTAAAGCGCCATTAATTGCATCAACATTTGGCCATGGATTACTGACTTTTCCATTTTCCATCAATATATTCGGCAGAGTTTCATAAACCATTTCAACCAACTGAATTAAGTCACTATTTAAGTTTTTATCCCTGGCAAATTGAAGTTGTGCAGTAAAGCGTGGATCAGTTGTTCTCAGAACCGCATGACCATAACCGGGAATAATCTTTCCAGCAGCCAGGGAATCTCTGAGGAAAACTTCCAATTCTGATTTGCCTGGCAATCCTTTAAAGTGTTCTCTTACATCCAATAACCATTTGAGGCACTCCTGATTAGCCAGACCATGTAATGGTCCTGCAAGACCATTCATACCAGCTGCGCAGGATAAATATACATCTGATAAAGCAGAACTCACCAGATGTGTCGCATGTGCAGAAACATTTCCACCTTCATGATCACAATGTAAAAAGAAAAACAACCTGCATAAATCGTAGTAATTCGGATCTCCTTCCCGATCAATCATTACCCCAAAATTTGCACTCCAATCATGATCGGATCTGGGTGGGAGATAAATTCCATCCTGATACTTCAGATTGTAGATAAATGCAGCCAAACCTGGCAATTTGGCTGTAAGATTTAAGGAATCCTGCAAGAAATATTTCCAGTGATCATCTTTAACAACACCAATTTCATATTGTTTGGCGAAAACTGATTCACGTTGCAATGCCATAATCCCAATCGAAAATAATGTCATCGGATGTGTATCCTTCGGCATTCTTCGAATCGTGTTGTACACATATGTTGGAACTAAACTTCTCCTCCGCCATTCTTCTTCCACCAACATCGCATCTTCAAAAGTAGGTAATTCATTAGTCAATAGTAAATAATAAACACCACCAGCTAAGGGAAATTCCGCCCCTGGAAGTTTTGGTAGTTCCTTTAATAATTCTGGGATTGAATATCCTCTTATGCGGATTCCTTCGTTGGGATCAACGTATGATATATCACTGACTTGAATTTGAACGCCACGAATACCACCATAAATCTGAGATACAGTTACATCACAGACCTTAAAGTCTCCATATTCATTCCGTAAACGGTTTACCCGTTCCCGCCAGACTGGTAATTGTGTTGCGATTTTCTCCTCTAACGACATCATTGTAAATCTCCTTTGTGAAACTAACTTGAATGGAAAACAAAATAATTGGGAAGTTGAATGATGTATCCAACTATTTTTTTTATTAATTGGAATGATTTTGATAGGGATAGGCAGTTCCGAGATATCCCAAATCCTTTGAGATACTTTCAACTGCCTTCAAAACACTATGCTTATGTAACCTGATTTTTTCTTGTGTAAATCGAAAAGATGGTCCAGAAACCGTTAAAGCTGCCAGTATATCGCCTTTTATGTCAAAAATCGGTGCTGCAATGCCAGCTGCATCTTCAACCCATTCACCATCACTGAAAGCATAACCCTGTCGCCTGATAATTTTTAATTGTGACCTTAAACTCTGAATATCAGTGATGGTTTTATTCGTAAATGGTTCAAAATTTGTGCCGGATAAAATTTCCTCTTGCCGTTTTTCCGGTAAATAGGCAAGTAATAATTTTCCAGCTGACCCTGCATACAATGGTAACCGTCTCCCGATTCTGGCAACTATGCGTACATTCTGTGCACTTTCCATTCTTTCCACACATAAGCGCTCGTTACCATCCAGAATATAGAGGCTTATTGTCTCTTTCGTTTCAATCAATAATTCGTTTATAACCGGAAGTGCTACGTTTCGTATGTCAAGATTGGTGGTATACACTTCTGCCCAACGTAAGCTTTTTGGACCCACAGAATATGTTCGGGACTGGTGGTGCTGTGATAATAAACCTTGATCGCGTAAAGCAATCATTAATCGACCACAAACACTCGAAGAAAGTCCTGTCAGTCTTGCCACCTCCCTGACTCCTAATTTGTTTTGGTCAATAGTAAAACAATCCATAATTTGTATTAGTCGATCAATTGTATGATTTTTTTCTATTTGCATAACATTGTACCGGAGAATGGGACAGTGTCCCAAAATTGAATATAATGATTATAGGAATTATGTAGAAAAAAGTCAAGGGTTCAATTAATATAAAGTTTAAAAATTAAAGGTATCGAAATTGGAAAGATCTTTAATAAGGAGTGACATGAACATATCAACGGACACCATTCAAATGATTAACCATCAGTTATCAGTCCCTGACCTGGTCACTATTCCATTCATCCCTGGAGATGGAATTGGACCTGAAGTAACTCAGGCGATGCAATCAGTCGTTACTGCTGCATTAACAGAAGTTTATGGAAATAAACGTCAAATTATTTGGAAAGAAGTCTTGGCTGGTGAAAAAGCATTTCGTCAAACCGAAGAATGGTTGCCGCAGGAGACCTTATATGATTTCTCCCATTACATGGTTGGGATTAAAGGTCCCCTATCTACCCCAGTCGGCGAAGGCATTCGATCTTTGAATGTTGCACTTCGGAAAGATCTCGATCTTTATGTCTGCTTAAGACCTGTTCGCTATTTTAAAGGCATCTCGGCACCGGTAATCAATCCGGAAAAAATTGATGTCACAATCTTTCGGGAAAACACCGAAGATGTTTACACAGGAATCGAATTTGAAGCTGATAGTCCAGAAACATCTGCTCTGCTCCAATGGCTGCAGGAAAATTATCCACAATCTTTCGGAAAAATCCGTTTCCCACAAACCGTTGGGATTGGGATCAAACCTATTTCGCAACAAGGTAGTCAACGTTTGCTGAGAGCAGCAATCGAATTTACCATCGAGAATAAAAAGCCTTCCATTACACTTGTTCATAAAGGTAATATCATGAAATTTACAGAAGGTGCATTTCGGAAATGGGGTTATGATCTTGCTGAAAGTGAGTATAAGGATTTTATCTATACATCAAAGCAATTTGATTCAACCAGGAAAACATTTGGATTGTCAGTTGCGCGAGAAGAAAAAGAAACCGCTTTATTGACCGGAAAAATCTGGATGAATGATGTTATCGTTGATGCAGCTTTTCAGAACCTTCTACTTTATCCTGAGAATTTTAGTGTCATCGCTACCACGAATTTAAACGGAGATTATTTGTCCGACGCTCTGGCTGCCCAGGTTGGCGGTATTGGTATCGCTCCAGGAGCCAACATTAACTACCAGACCGGGATAGCCATTTTTGAAGCCACCCACGGAACAGCGCCGGATATATCGGGAAAAAATATCGCAAATCCATCCTCACTGATACTATCATCTGTAATGATGCTTCAATATATTGGTTGGCAGGAAGCAGCTGATTTGATCACCTCAGCAGTAGAAATGACCATCAGGAATGGACAACTAACCCCAGATTTAGCTCAATTTGTAAAAAATGCAACTATCGTAGGGACTCAGGAATTTGCGAATGCAATCATTTCTAATTTCTAAATCCCCGAGAATGAATACATCTGTTAGATCCATTAGGAGAAAAAATGACAAAAGGTCTTGAATCCACAAAATCCAAATTAACAATTGCTGGAAAAGAATATCATTTCTTCAGATTATCAAATTTGAATACAGGTACATCAGAGTATTGGCAAAGGTTACCGTATTCGATCCGGGTTTTATTGGAAGGGATTTTACGCAATATCAACCATACAACGGTCACAGCGGAACAAGCAGTTAAACTGGCGACCTGGCAACCCCAGCAGGTAATTCGTGAATCAATCCCTTTTTTTCCAGGTCGTGTGGTTTTACAGGATTTTACTGGTGTTCCCGTGCTGAATGACCTGGCAGCCATGCGTGCCGCTGTTCAAAGAATTGGAGGAGATCCTCTTAAAGTAAATCCCATCATCCCTGTTGATTTGGTGATCGATCATTCTGTAATGGTTGATGTATCAGCTCAAAAAGATGCTGTTATACAAAATGCAACCATTGAGTTCCAACGCAATCTGGAAAGGTATCAATTTCTTCGCTGGAGTTCATCAGCCTTCGAAAATCTGAGAATTGTTCCACCTGCAACCGGTATCATTCATCAGGTAAATTTAGAATTCCTGGCACAATCAGTTCTTACCAAAGAGGAGAATGGTGTGACGTATGCTTTTCCCGACACACTGGTTGGAACCGATTCACACACAACCATGATTAATGGGTTGGGAATTCTAGGCTGGGGTGTTGGCGGCATTGAGGCAGTTGCAGCAATGATGGGACAACCCATTGAAATTCTTACACCGGATGTCATTGGCATTCATTTGACCGGAACTCTCAGAGAAGGATCTACTCCAACTGATCTCACCCTCCGAATCATTGAAATCCTCCGGAAAAAAGGAGTTGTTGATAAATTCGTTGAGTTTTATGGTGATGGATTGAATCAGCTTTCTCTGGCGGATCGAGCTATGATTGCCAATATGACACCAGAAAGCGGTGCAACAATGATTTTTTTCCCGTTCGATGCGCAATCGCTCGAATATTTACGATTGACTGGGAAAAATGCACACCAGCTTGCCTTGGTGGAAGAATACTACAAAGCACAAAATTTATTCCGTGATTCGAAAAATCCAACTCCTGAATTTTCAGAGGTGATTGAGGTAAATCTTGAAACGATTGAACCGAGTGTAGCTGGTCCGAAACGACCACATGATCGAATGGGACTGCAAAACGTGAAAGAGAATTTCATTAGCAGCATGATAAAACCTCGCAACCAACAAGGATTTGGGTATCAGCTGGAGGATATGATTAAGAAATTTAATCTTGAATTCGCTGGAAAGTCATTTCGTTTGTCTCATGGGTTTACAGCTATCGCAGCGATCACTTCCTGTACCAATACATCCAATCCGACGGTGATGATCGCAGCAGGTCTGGTTGCACAAAAAGCAGTGCAAAAAGGGTTGCAGGTACCAGAATATGTCAAAACGAGCTTTGCGCCGGGCTCACGAGTCGTTACCGATTATCTGGATAAAAGTGGTTTAATGTTGTATTTAGAAAAACTTGGATTCCATATCGTGGGGTATGGTTGTACCACCTGTATTGGAAATAGCGGCCCTCTGAGAGAAGAAATAATTGACTTGATTAAAAAGGAAAATCTCGTTGCCAGCGCAGTATTATCAGGTAACCGTAATTTTGAAGGAAGGGTTAATCCCCATACGCAAGCAAATTATTTGGCATCACCTCCCCTGGTGGTAGCCTATGCGCTGGCAGGAACAATGAATATCAACCTGAGCGAAGATCCAATTGGATTTGACCAACTCAACCAACCTGTCTTTTTGAAGGATATCTGGCCGAATTCTTTAGAAATTCAATCCATCCTACAATCTGTTGTGAAGTCAGAAATTTTCATTGAAAATTATCAAAATGCCTTTACCGGAAACACTGATTGGAACCAGCTTAATTCAGATTCAACAAAAGTTTATAACTGGGATTTGTCTTCAACCTATCTACAAGAACCACCTTTTTTTGAGCATCTAACAAGGCAAACCAGAACGAGTAAAATTGTTGACGCTTATGCACTGGTTGTTTTAGGCGATTCTGTAACGACCGATCACATCTCACCCGCAGGTGCCATTCCATTACAAAGCCCGGCTGGAGAATTCTTAATCAATCATGGTGTACAACCAGAAGACTTCAATTCATTTGGGTCTCGAAGAGGAAACGACCGAATCATGACCCGGGGTACATTTGGGAATATTCGAATTAAGAATCTCCTCCTTCCAGGAGTTGAAGGTGGTTTTACCCGTCATATACCATCCGGGGAAATAATAAGTATTTATGATGCATCCCAAAAGTACAAACAAGAAGACATCGATTTAATCGCCTTCGCAGGAAAAGAATACGGTTCTGGATCTTCCCGTGATTGGGCAGCCAAGGGACCTATGTTACTAGGAATCAAGACTGTGATTGCTGAATCCTTTGAACGCATTCATCGATCCAATCTCGTCGGAATGGGAATTTTACCCCTCGAGTTATTTCCCGGTGAGAACCTCAAAACATTGGATTTGGATGGGAGTGAAAAATTTTCCATTTTGGAAACGGAAGAATTGTATCCCGGAAAAATCCTCACAGTTCTCGCGAAAAAGGATTATGGATTGGTAATTCAATTTCAGGTTAAATTAAGAATTGACACCTGGGTAGAAATTCATTATTACAATGATGGTGGAATTATGAATTCAATTCTTTTGGAAATCATGGAATCGCAGTAAGGAGAACACACCATCCCTACTGCGATCGATTGGAAAAATTTATTTTTCTGGTGCAAATTGTTCGATAGAGACACCTGCTTCTTCCAGAAATTCTAAGGCGATAGGATCCACACGATAGGAATTGAGATAAACAAGTTTTGAGATTCTTGCATTAATTAACATCTTCGTACAATTCAGACAGGGAAAATGGGTTACATAACAGACAGCTTCCTTGGTTGTCAGACCAAAAACAGCAGCCTGAATAATGGCGTTGACTTCGGCATGTACCGTGCGAACACAATGGCCATCAATCATTAAATGTCCAACATCGTCGCAGTGTTCCAATCCAGCCGGGGATCCATTATAACCTGTAGAAATTATGTGTTTATCCTTTACTAAGACTGCCCCTACCTGTGCCCGATCACAAGTTGAACGAACAGCGACATCCTCGGCAATTTTCATAAAATAAGAGTCCCATGTCGGACGAGCCATTTTTCCTCCTTAACCAAAATTTTTAAGAACGCGTCATTAATGAGTTAATTTTATTGATCAAAAACAACAAATCAAATGAAATGGTTGATGGATAATTTTCTATCCAAATTTCCCTGAAATATAATCCTGGGTCTTGATATCTTTCGGTCGAGTAAATATTTCTTCTGCTGAAGAAAATTCAATTAATTTACCTTGCAGGAAAAAAGCTACCTGATCAGCAATCCGTCCAGCCTGTTGTGTGTTGTGAGGAGCAATGATAATCGTGAAATCTTTCTTCAATTCCAGTAATGATGTTTCGATCTTCGCTGTGGATACTGGATCTAGGGCTGAAGTTGGTTCATCCAGCATAATGATTTCAGGTTGCAAAGAAAGTGTACGCGCAAGACAAAGTCGTTGTTGTTGACCACCAGATAATGAATAGGCTGGATCACCTAATCGGTCTTTGACTTCATCCCACAATTCTGCTAATCGTAGAGCTCTTTCGACTGCATCATTTAAAACGTTTTTCCTTTTTTCCCCCATCAATTCAAGTCCATAAGAAACATTCTGGAAAACGGTTAATGGAAGGGGTAATGGTCTTGAAAAAACGATGCCTACCTTCCTTCTTAAGGCAATCACATCCAGAGCAGGATCAAGAATATCTACGTCATCAATAAGTATTTTACCTGTTACATTCGCCACATCCGCCAAATCATTTAATCGATTTAGTGCTCGTAAAAAAGTAGATTTCCCACCACCAGAAGGGCCGATTAATGCAGTTATTTGGTTTGCTGGGATTTGAAGAGAAATTTCGAATAACGATTCAACCCCATCTGAATATGTAATCGAAAGATTTTCAACAATTATCTTGTTCATATCACCATTGCCTTTTTGCTCTTGCCCGGGACCGAATTACTGTAACGATAATATTCATGATCAAAACAAAAGCCAATAAGACCATTACTGTCCCATATTGAATTTGAACGGGCATCCCAGGTACCTGGGTGGAGATTACAAATAAGTGATAGGGTAATGCCATCGTAGCATCAAAGGGGGAATTCGGTAATCTTGGCAGGAAAAACGCTGCACCAGTAAAAAGGATGGGGGCTGTCTCTCCTGCTGCCCGCTCCAATCCTAATACGACACCTGTCAAAATTCCTGGGATAGCCTCTGGCAGCACCAGACGCCAGATCGTTTGCCATTTGGTCGCACCTAATGAAACACTCACAACCCGAAAAGATTGTGGTACCGCTCGTAAAGCTTCTTCAGTCGTGCTGATAATTACTGGCAGTGTCATGATGGAAAGTGTCAGAGAAGCAGCTAAAATACTGGTGCCAAAATTTAGAAAAATAACAAATAAGCCCAATCCAAATAATCCATAAACAACCGAAGGGATCCCAGCTAAATTTATGATTGCCAGTCGGATAGTTTGGGTTACACGATTAACTGGTGCATATTCAGACAAGTAGATGGCAGCAGCAATTCCTAACGGAACCGAGAAAATTGCTGTTCCGATTGTCAAATAAAAAGTACCAATAATTGCTGGAAGGATACCACCTGCCCGCATCCCATCATTGGGCATCGCTATTAGAAATTCCCAGGAAATTGCGGGTGAACCTAAATATATTATGTAAATTACCACAGCGATGATCGGCAATACAGTTGCAATCGAAAGAATCGTTAAAACAGAAAATCCTATTTTTTCAATTCTGAGTTGTTTTTGTAAATGCGCCTTCTTTGTATTCTGCATACGCTGTCTCAGGATAATATTCTTTCCGCCCGCTTGATTTTTCTGGAACTTAAATTGGAAGCTACAATATTTACAAATAATGTGAATAAAAACAGTACAATACCAATAAAAAACAAGACATGATAATGTGGACTGTTTGTGGCGACCTCCCCCATTTCGGAAGCTATCGTTGCCGTCATGGTACGAATTGGCATGAATAACGCATTAAACGAGGTTGGTAAAATGGGAGCATTTCCAGTAACCATCATCACTGTCATGGTTTCGCCTATTGTCCTACCAACCCCTAGCATAACTGCCATCAGAATCCCGGATTTTGCAGCCGGAACGGTTACACCCCAGATTGTCTGCCAGCGAGTCAATCCCAAGGCTAGTGAACCATGCCGATATGAATCTGGCACATTATTTAAAGCATCTTCAGATATAGAGACAATTGTTGGAATAGCAATACCACCCAATAATAGAGACCCGGTTAATGCTGTCAGCCCGGTAGGCAAGTTGAATGTATCTCTTAAGAATGGTGAGACTACCAGGATTCCCAGGAAACCAAGCACAACACTGGGTAAACCAGCCAATAACTCAACCAATGGCTTCATAATCTCTTGTAACCACTGCGGAGCAATTTCAGCAATAAAAACAGCGGTTAAGATGCCAAATGGCACGGCAATCAATGATGCCCCCAGCGTAACGACCAGAGAGCCCAGGATTAATGGCAAAATCCCGTAATAGCCTTCAATCGGGTACCATCTTTCAGAAAATAAATCCGAAATGGGAATATCAAATAATGCTGGGGTTCCTTCCCCTAAAAGGAAAAAAAGAATTAAAAGAACAAATAATATTGAGGAGTATCCAGATAATTGTATTGAGCGGGTAATTATTATTTCGAAAAAACTTGTTCTTTTTGCAATCATGCTTGTGCCTTATCGAACTGGAATAAATCCTAATTCTTCAACAATTTTTTGACCTTCGGAAGAAACCATCCAATCAAGATACTCTTTCACAAAGGGTTTTGGTGTGCCATTGGCATAAATATATAAATTTCGCGAGATAGCATACAAATTATCATTCACTGTTTCCAGTGTCGGGAATATATAATCACCACCAGTTTTTTCAGCGATCGATAACACTTTTACTTCCTCTGTTACGTATCCCAGTCCGTCATATCCAATTGCATTTGGATTCTCCCGAACCTCCGCAATAATTCCTTCAGAGGATGGTAATAATAGAGTGTTGGCAGAAAAAATCGTCTTATCATCTGAATTTCCTAAGCGGATCACCTCTTCCAGAAAATAAACATGGGTGCCAGAATTTGTCTCTCTTGAAAGTCGGACGATAGGGCGATTTTCACCGCCCAATTCACTCCAATTGCTTATTTTTCCGGTGTATATATCGGATATTTCTTGTAAAGTCAGATGATCAATTGGATTATCAGGGTGAACAATCACTGCAATGGCATCACGGGCAACAACATATTCTATGGGTTCTACACCATTTTTATTTGCATTGGCGATTTCTTCTGATTTTATTTTCCGGGATGCATTTGCCAGATCCACTGTATTATTGATTAACGAAGAGATACCCGTACCACTTCCCCCACCAGTAACTGAAATTCTTACTTCTGGATGGATGGTTTGATACCGTTCAGCCCAATACAATGCCAGGTTAACCATCGTGTCGGACCCTTTATTTTCCAGGTAATAATAATTGTCAGGTGATTGGTTATCTGTTTGTCCCCCATTACTCTGATTCTGACATCCTGATAACCCGATTACTAAAATAAAAATTAAAATATTTTGAAATAAGGACCTTTTTTCCACGATAAAAATTATACGTTAAAAACAAATTTTTTTACGAACGAATTAGGTTTTTTTGTAATGTCAATTTTAGAAATTAATCCTAAATCTCGAGACCATTCATGTTCATCGCAGAAACTTGTTGGAAATCGCAAGGATTTTTTTTATATAGATATAAGAAGTTTTCGGAAAAATCTCAACCTTTGGAATTTCGAGCTATTTTCGATAATTTTTTGGAATCCATAACACGAAATTCTGTCCGCGTGATATCAATTATCCTATCATCTGCAAATCGATGCAGAAAACGGCAAACCATTTCACGGGTTGAACCAATTCTGGCTGCCATTTCATCCAATGTTAAACTTCTGGTTACCGGACCTTCATGTTGATCGCGAACAGTATCCATTAACAATTTCGCCAATCTACCTGCCACTGGCTGAAATGTCATTTCTTCAAGGATTTCACTCGCCCGCATCATTTTATAGATCATTAAGCGGGACAATTCCCATGCAGATGCACCTTCACTTTTCAAAACTGGCACCAATCGATCTGCAGACCAAATTAATATTTTGGTCTCCTCTGCTGCTTCCAGAGAAACAGGCATTTTCATATCATCATAAAAAAAAGCCAAACCCCAAAACAAATCTTCCTTGTTGAATGTTGTCACGACAAGGCTTCGTCCTTCGACAGAGCTCTTGATTGCTTTCACACTTCCTTTAACGATTAAAAACATATATGGCCAGACATCACCAACAATGGAAATCATCTCACCTTTATGAAATTTTCGGGAAATTGCTTCTTGGATCACCTGGTCTCTTTTGCTATCGGACAGTGCTGAAAAAACCGGATTTTTATTTAATAAATCTTCATATTCTTTCATTTTTTGCTCCAGAAATAACTATAGCAGATATTTAGTCAGAACATGGGAAAAAATAATTCTCTTTGCTTAAAGGCAAAGATAAAAAATGTGAAATTTAGTACAAATTTATTGGTTTAATGACGATTAAAACGATTCTTACTATCCATTTATTAAAGGAACCACGATGAAAGCAAAATTTTTAATATTTTTGATAACAATTTTCATTGCTATTTTATGTTCATGTCAAAGAACCAGCTCATTTTGCAGTCCAGGTGCCATCAGACATCGCGACCCATCTGATCCATTTCCAATAATATTCTCTGATCAAAAAACTCCTCAGACTCTTGAAATTAAAAGGAAAAATATAAATTTCGATCAAGTAATTAGCGGCCAATTATGCAACAACAATTTAGCAGGAACGGTTTATGTTGGTTGCGATATTGAAATCTATGCATGGGAAGAAAAATCAACTTTCCTGGATAATTGCGATTTTGAAGTCGAACCAGGAACAATAATCTATGTGGCTTCACACAACAATACAGCTTATTACAAAGGGTGCGATTCATGCCACACCACTCGTGAAGAATAAACTAATTTTTTTTTAATTTGCGTTAAGTCAAAGAAGATGTCTTCACTTTGTGATATTTTATACAAAAGATTAATCCAGGTTGGAGGAAGAAATGAAGAAAAAAAATGTTTTGGGTGGAATTATGTCACTCATTGCTGCCATCATTGGGATCGTCGGACACTTTATTTTATTTTTTCAATGGTATGTGGCTGGAATGTCAGCAGAATCAGCCGAACCAGGGTGCGAAATATTGTTGAAATACATTCATCCTGGTCTGGGAGATGTGGGGCTGCTTGCATCTGCTTTTTTCTTAGTCAGTGCATATGGATTCTTTAATAAAAAGAACTGGGGTTATATATTATCTATCATCGGTATTGTGTTAGCGTTATTAGCCAGTTTCTTTATTAATATTCCATTTATGGCTGCTGGATTACCACCAGTGTATTTTATTTTATTCTTCCCCTATATCTTGTTTTACTTTGTTTTCCTTTGGAAAGTAGGAGAAATTCCCTGGCCAAGAATTTTGTTGGGAATGCTTACAGGAATAACCTATATTTTCTGTTTCATGAACGGAGTATCCAGTACAAGCCGCATCATCACTGTCGGAACACCGATTTTCTATCTTGTTGTAAGTCTACATTGGGTAGCTATGATCGGATGGGCACTGGTAACCGTTGGTTTGTTAACCAAACCAAAGAATTGGATGATCCCCATTGGTCTGCTAGCAGGAATAACTGAGTTAATAGTTGGTATTCCGCTGGCGTTTGTTACAGCACAGGAATTGGGTAGATTCTCCTTGTTTGCGCTTGCCCCAATCGCAAGTCTTGTTATGATAATTATTTTGATTATTCCTAATCTCTGGCAAAAATGGACTGCGACAACGGATTGATCAACGTAATATTTAAATCATCAAAATTAATCAAAAAATAATGTTTTTAAAGGAGAGAAGGATGAGGATAAAACTCTAAAAATTCTCTTCTTATTTATTTTGATGAAGACTAATTGTTTATGAATTGACTTTGGTTAATGACTTGCTTTTGTCGATATGTTATTATGTGCAAAATTACACAATCCGTTTGTAAATAATTCACACAAAATCAAAGAAGGAGAGCCTATGCAGGCAATAAAATCTCGTTTCAATTATTTATTCAAATCTACAAAAGGATTGATTCTTGTTGCAATTGCTCTGTGCGCCATAATATCAGCATTTTTTGGGTCATTATCAGGACCTATGGCTGATTTAGGTGTGAAAGAAGTGATTGTTAAAACGTTTGGAATTGATCTCGTTGAATCGGAACGGGAAGGTCGAATAATAATGCTTTATCATGTGATCGCGATGGCTGTTATTGCTATAGAAACGTACATCATTACTGATTTGGTTTCTATGAAAGAACATCAGAGAGTACAAATTAACAGCACAATAACATTTGGATATCTGGCTGCCATTATTGGAGGATTGTCTTTTGCCTATTGGGGTACCAGTTGGATCATGCATGGGATCTATATCGCCGGTCTTACCCTAATTTTCTTTGCAGGTTGTCTATTGGTTTATGCTTTGTGGCCCTGGCGTGAAGAGTATAAGGTGAAGAATAATGATTATGCACACACCCGAAAAGGATTTGATTTAGAAAGAATTGCATTTTTTTCCACCGCTGTTGTTACATTGGCATCAGCGATTTTTGGAGCTGTACCTGGTTCATTTTATGGAAATGGTTTTTTTACATTCCTGGCAGAAAATGTTGTCAGAGAACCGGTCAAAACAACTTTGCAAAAATCAATTATTGGTCACCTGCACATTATGCTTGCATTAATTGCCATAATGTGCACCCTGATCATTTGCAGATATATGGATTTTAAAGGGATTTTACACAAAATCGCAATGCCATTAATAATTGTTGGGGCAGTTGTATTATCTATTGGCACATGGTTGGTTGTGCCTTTTGAAGGTGTCGCTCATGCGGTGATTTATGGTGGTTCCACAGTCGCGATGGTAGGAGCACTATTATTGGTAATTTATTCCTGGAGAAAAATTATTCGAGATGGTTTGGTTGAAAAAGGTTATAAGAAAGGAAATTTCTTTCGGTCTACGCGAATCCTCCTTCGAGATCCTTTGAAATTTGGTGTCACCTGGCAAATGGTTTTTATGAACTTTACTGTCAGCGGAGTAGGAATTTTCGTAGCTGTTAAGTTAGATGAAATATTCCGCAAATGGCAATTTATGGATGAAAAATTGATTTTAACAGGGCATTGGCATATTCTCGCGACCCTGACAGCCACAATCTTGTTAATGTATTATGCAGATTTTGCAGGCCTAAAAGGAAAAGCTCGCCAATGGTTTGGATGGTCTGTCATTATCTTCTCTGATCTGGCGTTCGGTGCGGTTACTGTTTATGAAATGAAACGCTTATTTGTGGAAGAAGCCTACCAACAACCAGTTGTCAATATAACCACATTATTGGGCGATATAGGACTGGTTGTGGTGCTGATTGCGCTGGCTGCTCTCATGGTCTCGCGTTTGATTGACTTGTTCAAGAAAAATGGCAGGTGGTCTCAAGAAGTGCATGAAAAATTAGAGTCTTATGTGGAGGAAAACTAATGAAAAAGCCGACTCTGATACTGATTTCATTTATTCTGTTACTAACTGCCTGCAAACCAGTAGATGTGAATTCACCAGCACCAGTTTATGATACTGGTATTGACCCAAACACCTGGGCGATTATTCCAGCTGGAGAATTTTTATCCAGCCAATTCAATAAGGAACAGAATATTGATTATGACTATAAGATGATGGTTACGAATGTAACTAATGAACAATTTTCCAATTATTTAAATTCTGCCTTATCGGATGGATACATCCAAATTTTGAATAACGAAATAGTTGGATATTATCCTGGGGATGAATTCAATGATGGACGCCATGAGGAGGAGATCGTAGCTGGTGATTATATCCATATACCTCTCGATGATCCAATGTTGCGACAGGATTTTGATGGTGAGAATTTTTCGGCCCAATCAACCTGGGCAAATCATCCAATGACAATGGTGTCCTGGTTCGGAGCTAAAGCATTTTGTGAATATTATGATTGGCGCTTACCGACTGAATTGGAGTGGGAAAAAGCTGCGCGAGGGAATGATGGTCGACCATTCCCATGGGGTGAAACAATTTCTCGCAAAAATGCCAATCTGATTAATAGTCGTGATCCTTTTGAAGATATGAAATCCCTCGGTTCACGAACATCTCCTGTTGGTTTCTATAATGGCAATGTATATGATGGCTACACCACCATTGACTCCCCAAGTCCTTATGGACTCTATGATATGGCTGGTAATGTCTGGGAGTGGACAAATAATGTTTATGAGGAGCAACATTACCGATATCTGAGGGGCGGTAGTAAGGATGTTTATGAGAATTATTTACGTATCTGGGTTAGAAACAGTGCTATGCCCAGTTATATAAGTCCTGGATTTGGATTCAGATGTGTGCGCTAAACGAACGAAGTAGAAAAGAGATCTTTTGAAAACGATTAGACAAAAAATCTCCCTTTATTGGAAGTTGATCAAGAGCCTGCAGACCGGTTTGCTAATGGCAACAGGTTTGGCTGGATTTATGAGTGCCAAATGTCCGGTTTTTAATGTACCGTTGTTGTTAAGTGTAAGTGGTAGTTTACTTCTCGCCATCAGTGGGAGCACAGTGATTAATATGTGGTTTGATCGGGACATTGATGGCAAAATGAAACGAACCTGTTATCGCCCTTTGGCTGTTGGAGAAGTATCACCTGCTGAAGCGCTTATTGTTGGTCTTGTGTTATCTGCGCTCGGTGTAATTTGGGCTTTCTTCGTTGATCCTATTTATGGATTAATTGTTCTTAGTGGTTTGTTTTTCGATGTTGTCATTTATACAATTTGGTTGAAACGCAGGACCTGCTGGTCAATTATCTGGGGCGGAGTAGCAGGGGGAATGCCGATTTTAGCAGGGAGATTATTGGCAGTCGGATATATCGAATGGGTTGGAATATTGTTGGCTTTAGGTATTTTGTTTTGGATCCCAACTCATATTATGACTTTTTCGATGCGATATCACGAAGACTACCAACAAGCTGGTATCCCTACATTCCCTATGAAATACGGTTTTCAGTTCACAAGAATTTTGATTGCGTCATCCAGTGTATTGTCAGCTCTCTCGATGGGGATTGCTGCAATTGGAATTGGAATGACATTTGGTTATCTACGTCTGCTTTTAGTGCTTTCAACAGGATTGGTTTACCTGGCAATATCAAGTCTGATACGGCCATCTGAAAAATTAAACTTCGGTTTATTCAAATATGCTTCTTTGTATATGCTCAGTGCAATGGTATTAATGATGATGTTCTAAACAACCAAAAAATGAAAAAAAAGCCCAAAACAATCAATAAAATTCTTCTCTTGATCATGGTACTTTTATCATCCTATCAAGTTATCATTGGCGGTCATGGGATCAAACAAATTACAATTTGGGCTTACACAATTGGATTTGGCATTCTTGTCATTGCTGGTCTTTTAATGATAATTATGGGATTTGAAATCCTTGATAATCCTTTGGTTGTTTTTATCTCGAGTATCATTCCTCTATCTATAGCGACCGGATTAGTTTCACAATTATCAGACACTTTTTCATTTGTTTATTTGATATTTGCTATCATCGGATTAGTCCTCATTTTGATTACTCGTACTATGCAAATTTCAATTTTAGGACCAATAACCCTTGCAATTGTTCATGGTGTATCCGGATTATCAATTCTAATAATTCCAATTTACTTAGTAATTGGAGGAAATGCCCAACCACTATTCGTAACAATAAGCGTCGGTGGAGCTTTAATGGGATTGGGAGGAATAATAATTTTGTTAAATGAGACCAAAAAGATATCAATTCCCGCTGAAAGCAAAGCAATATTACTACCAGGATTTCTTTTATTAACGACCATTTTTTTATCTTTAGGATTAAGTGTTATTTAAATAATTAATTATTCAAAAACATATAGGAGGATTGAAATGTCACAAACCAAATGGTGGGGAAAAACATTACGTGTGGTGGGAATTATATTGATGGGGATTACAGCTGTTTTCACTTTAATGGCTGGCATTGGAACAACCTGTGTTGCAGTTGCAGCAAAGAATTTCAGTGAAAATATGGCAAAACTGGCACCTTATAGTTGGTTGTATATTCTTTTTGTAATCATTACAACGGCAATTGGGGTTTATATGGTCAAAGCCTTGATAAGTCTCATAAAGAAAAAACCACAAGGTTACAGGCAAACAATCATTTCCTTGATTCTCGGGATCGTTATAGGTGTAATTCATATGATCGTATCCCGATCCCTGCGCGGAAGTTCTATGCCCACTGACGGCGTAGTCTATGTAACAGTGTTAACATTGATCGTTTTTGCTATATTCAAGATCCCTGGGATATGGAATGAACTCCACCTTGATGGGCATCAACCTGATGATACCAATGGAATTGCATCTGCTTTTACGCTTCTCTTATGTGGAATTGCAGTTTTAACCGCCCCAATCTGGGGAGCTTCGACACACACGTTCGTTGAAGGTGGAACCAATTGGGCGAATGCATGGCCAGTTCAAATGAATTTGATCGGCACATTTCTAATCCTCTCCGGATTAATCGCTTTAATTTTTCCAAAATTAAAATATATGTACAATCTAAAGGATCAGCACATCGATACAGTCCAATAATTGATCTTAAGTTGTTGAAATAACATTCATATTTATTATCATTATCAACTTCTATCTTTTTTTCAATTGACAGGAGTTCTAATGATACTGATTTTTGTTATTAAATTAAAATCCAACTCATTCGAAATTCCAACTTTAGATTAAACTTTTCTTTCGAATTCATCTTCTTGAAATTCTTACTTCCTTCATGACTTTAATATTCGCTAATCGCAAGAATTTTTTCCCAGGAAAATGAAAATTGGTATACCAGCCAGGATAGTAATTTGTGGTTACTCATTGATAAATGAATTCAAAAAAAAGAATCTTTGATAATAATCAAAGTTGCGCCAATGATCAAAGCCGATTAGAATTTAGAACAATAAAAGATTCCTGGAGTTGAAGATGCCTGAAGTTTATGAAAGCTCGAATTTTATCAAAGAAGCGATCGAAGATGATCTCAAATCTGGCCGCTTTCAATCAGTTCATACCAGATTTCCACCAGAGCCCAATGGATATTTACATATCGGTCATGCAAAAGCGATTTGTATTGATTTTGGAATGGCTGAAGTGTTTGGCGGAAAAACAAATTTACGCTATGATGATACAAATCCAGTAAAAGAAGATACAGAGTATGTAGATGCCATCAAAGAAGATATTCGCTGGCTGGGTTTCGAATGGGATGATAGAGAATTCTATGCATCCGATTATTTTGATCAACTCTTTCAGTGGGCAGAACAACTTATTCTCCAGGGTGATGCCTATGTGGATGACTTAAGTCCTGATGAAATCCGCCAATATCGTGGAACACTCACAGAACCTGGGAAAAATAGCCCTTTCCGTGATCGTTCCGTTGAAGAGAATTTGGATCTCTTCAGAAGAATGAAGAATGGTGAGTTTCAGGATGGCGCACGGGTATTACGGGCAAAAATTGATATGTCATCCGGCAACATCAATATGCGTGATCCAGTCATGTATCGAATTCTCCACGCCAGTCATCATCGAACAGGAGATTCATGGTGTATTTATCCCATGTATGATTTTGCACATGGGCAATCCGACTCAATCGAAGGGATCACCCACTCATTGTGTGACTTAGCCTATGAAGCTCATCGTCCATTATATGATTGGTTTGTAGAAAAATTAGGAATCTTCCACCCCCGCCAGATTGAATTTTCAAGACTCAATATCACATACACAATTCTCAGTAAACGCTTTCTAAAGATGCTGGTTGACAACCAATTGGTGAATGGTTGGGATGACCCAAGAATGCCAACTTTATGCGGAATGCGCCGAAGAGGTTATACCTCGAAGGCCATCCTGGATTTCCTTGATAAAGTTGGTGTGGCAAAAAATGAAAGTGTTGTGGATATTTCATTACTCGAATATTGTGTTCGCGATGATCTAAATCTCACATCAAACCGTGTCATGGCTGTTCTTAATCCTTTAAAATTAGTCATTGATAATTATCCAGAGGAAAAAGTTGAATTTCTTGAAGCGATAAATAATCCGGAGGATGAGAATGCGGGAACTCGCCAGGTTCCTTTTTCAAAGGTTTTGTACATTGAAAAAGATGACTTCATGGAAACCCCGGTTAAAAAATTCTTCCGTTTGGCACCAGGAAATGAAGTCCGTCTACGTTATGGATATTACGTGAAATGTACCCATGTTGTTAAGGATGAACATGGAGAAATCACAGAGGTTCATTGTACATTTGACCCTGAAACTCGCGGAGGTTACTCGCCAGACGGTCGAAAAGTTAAAGGAACTATCCATTGGGTGTCCGCTCAACATGCATTGAATGCTGAAATCCGATTATATGATCGTTTGTTTATCAAACCTGATCCAGATAACACAGAAGAAGGTCAAACTTTCCTTGATAATATTAATCCGGACTCATTTTCAATTGTAGGAAATTGCAAAGTTGAGCCTTCCTTAATCGCTTCCAAACCTGGTGATAGATTTCAATTCGAAAGACAGGGATATTTTTGTGTTGACCTCGATTCACAGAATGGTAAAATTATTTTCAATCGAACAGTCAGTTTGAAAGATAGTTGGGCAAAAATAATTCAAAATTCATGACATAATTCTGTTTTTTCTTTATGGTGAAAGTCAATGAAACAAATTGATTGAATTGGTGTTATAAAAAGAAAGACAATCCTAGTAATAAAAAATTTGGAGTTAAATGTCTAAAATATCAATCATCACAGATACAGATTCTAGTCTTCCCATTGAGTTAGCGAATCAATACGATATCAAGCAGGTTCCAATCACCATTCATTTTGGAGAATCTACCTACACGACCGGGGTAGACATTAATGATGCGATTCTTTTTGAAATCATAGATCAAGCGAAAAAACTTCCTACTACATCAGCTCCACCACCGGCAGCTTTTGAAATGGCTTTTCAAAAAGCTTTTGACGATGGGTACGAATCAATCATCTGTATCTGTGTATCCAGCCGGGTAAGTGCTACTTATCAATCGGCGGTTACAGCCAGGGAGCAATTTCCTGAAAAAGATATAACGGTTGTAGATTCAATGAATCTTTCTTTAGCGCAAGGTCTAATTGTCCTGACTGCAGCAAAATACGCTAGAGATGGTCTTCCAAAGAATGATATTTTAGATAAAATTGAGTCCATTAAAACAAACTTACATGTGTTTGCTGCCTTACCAACCTTAAAGTACCTGGCCATGAGTGGCCGTGTTGGAAAATTAGCCGCGGGATTGGCAGATACACTAAATATAAAGCCAATCTTGTCCGTACAGGATGGAAAACTGGATTTATTGGAAAAAATCCGGACCATGAAAAAAGCTCAAAAACGACTGATCGAGTTAGCGAAAGAGTCGGTTAATAACAAGAAAATCTTACAAATTGGTATGATCCACGTAAACAACGAGACGGGGACAAAAGAACTTTATCGCGAGCTTTGTTCTGTTCTACCCTGTTCTTCTGATCCAATCATAGCGGAATTCACACCAGGCTTATCAGTCCATGCAGGTGCTGGCGTAATTGGTTTTGTGATATTAACTGAATAGATAATCAGTCTACAAAATTACGATTTCAATTGACTGAGTTCGAACATTTCTTTCAATCCCAATAATGCCAGATTGGATTGAACAACGTCGATTATGTCACATTCAGGAGCAATTAATGTTGCCATTCCACCTGTTGCAACAACCTTTGGATTGCCTGAAATTTCATTTTTCATGCGTTGAACCACTTCTTTCACCATTCCAGCAAAACCAAATACGATACCGGATCGCATCGATTGAATTGTATTTTTCCCAATTGCAACTTTCGGGGCAATTAATGCTACGCGTGGTAATGTTGACGCAGCCCTGAATAAGGACTCCGAGCTTGACACTACACCTGGCGCAATGGCTACCCCTTCCAGATTGCCAGATTCCGACACAGCCACAAATGATGTTGCTGTTCCGAAACCAACCACAATCACTGGTTTACCAAACAGCTTACGAGCTGCTAGAGCATTCATAATCAAGTCATGACCAACTTCGGATGGATAATCGGTATTTATCTTCATACCAATATTGACTTCTGGACCATAAATTGTGGGAGAAATGTTGAAATATTTCTCAGACATATCAATAAATTCCTGTGTTAATCCAGGCACTACGGACGAAATGGCACATCCAATTATTTTATCTACAGCTATTTTTTTACCTTCAAATAGACTACAAATCAGAACACCATATTCGTCAGCAAGACTGGTTCGATCAGTCGAAATTCTCCATCGATGAATCATTTCTTCATTATCAAATAAGCCTAATTTAATATTGGTATTTCCTATATCAACGCAAAGTAACATAACATTCTCCTACTTGATTAATATTTAATCGAAAAACACCGTCTTCCCTATGAAATTTTTGTGATTTTTGATTTTTTTATAGAATCTGACAGGAAGGGCAATAGTAAATACTTCCTCCCATATATGCTTCTTTAATAATGACAGAACCACATTTTTTACATGGTTTTTCAACAGAATTTTTACTTAGGTTTGTTTGATATCCACCTTGATTACCAAAGATATCCTTCTCTGTATCACGCCCTCCCTGAACAGTCATGGCATGAAGTGTACATTTAATGGAATTAAATAATTTATTTTTATCAAATTCATTAAGTGTCTTAACTTTTTTCTTAGGGTGCAATCCTGCATGGAAAAGAATATCCTGAAGAACTCCATTACCAATTCCTGGGATCCTCTGATTTGTCGCAAGGAAAGCCTTTAAAGATAGATTTTCAGCATTTGAATCAAAAAGTGACATGAAATAATCGTTATGAAAAGAGTCACTGATAGGAGAGGGTTTCTCTTTTGCGATCAGGTAATATTGGTTATCATTCTTCCCTCGAGGGGCACATAATAATCCACCATACATAGCAATTGACGCAAAAAGTGAAGTCTCATCATCAAAACTCAGGAATAATTGATGTTTATTGGGTGGAGGTTCTGCATTTTTCTGATAACGAAGGATAACGCCATCACTAAAAACCAATGTCATATCCTCTGCAATCACCTCAATCTGCCCACCATATGAGACTACTCCAACCACTCTTTTATTCGTTAATATATCTGGATATTGGTTTGGATCTCCAGAATACCAGGCAAATTTATGTGGATTCTGTGCTGCAATTACGCTTGTAATCGTTTTTCCTGTTAGTTCTTTTGATAATTGATTTGAAAGAACCACTGCTTCTGGTAATTCAATCATCTTTCCTCCTTTTAATCATTCTTTAAAGCATCACTTACAATTTCCTGTGCTTCTTGTTGTATTTGGCGTAAATGTTCCTCATTAATAAAACTTTCAGCGTAAATTTTATAAATATTTTCAGTTCCTGAAGGACGAGCTGCAAACCAGCCATTTTCTGTGATAACTTTTAAGCCGCCAATGGATTCTTGATTGTAAGGAGCTTTCGTCATTTTATGAATAATTTGTTCACCAGCCAATCTATCAGCTTTTACATTTTCCGGATTCAAATTGCTTAGAATTTTCTTTTGTTCTGGATCCGCCGGTGCATCCATTCTTTGATAAACAGGATTTCCAAACTGTTTTGTCAAATCCTGATACATTTGATTCGGATCTTTCCCGGTTGTGGCAAGAATTTCTGCTGCAAGAAGATTCAGAATAATTCCATCTTTATCCGTTGTCCATACCTGCCCATTAAAACGCAGAAATGAAGCTCCAGCACTCTCTTCTCCCCCAAATCCAAATGACCCATCTAATAAACCTTCAACAAACCACTTAAATCCAACCGGAACTTCAGCCAATTCCATTTGAAGCGCACCAGCTACTCGGTCAATCATTGAGCTGGAGACGATTGTTTTGCCAATGCAAGCATCCGATTTCCACTGATCACGATTTTGAAATAAATACCAAATTGCCACAGACAGATAATGGTTCGGGTTCATTAATCCACCGGAAGGGGTAACGATTCCATGCCGGTCAACATCTGGGTCATTACCGAAAGCAATATCAAATTGATCTTTCAATTCGATCAGCCCTGCCATTGCGTAGGGGGATGAACAGTCCATCCGAATTTTCCCATCATGGTCTACCGTCATAAAGCTAAATGTTGGATCAACGCCCTGACCTACAACACTAAGATCCAAACCATAAGTATCTGCAATCACATCCCAATACTCAACAGCCGCACCTCCCATTGGATCAACCCCAATTTTTAATCCTTTTTTGGCAATGATTGGAAGGTTGACAACATGGTGCAAATCTTTAACATATGGATGGATAAAATTATATGACTTTACAAAGTCAGACCTGAGAGCTTTTTCAATTGAAATCCGTTTCACAGCCTGCATGTTGCCATTCAAAATTTCATTCGCTCTCTTTTGAATGACATTGGTTATTTCAGGACCCGCAGGACCCCCAGAAGGAGGATTGTATTTAAAACCCCCATCCTGTGGTGGATTATGCGAAGGAGTGATCACAATCCCATCTGCTAAATGAGAAGTTCTATTTTTGTTCTCCCCTAAAATTGCATGCGAGATTACCGGTGTTGGGGTATAACCCATTCCTTCCTGATACCTGACATTTACACCATTCCCAGCAAGAACTTCAATCGCCGTTAATAGCGCAGGTTCTGAAAGGGCATGCGTATCTTTACCAATAAATAAGACTCCATCATACCCTTGTTCCTGTCTGAATTCACACAATGCCTGCGTAACCGCCAAAATATGATCTTCATTGAAGGATCTTTCCAAGGATGTTCCGCGATGTCCTGAAGTGCCAAATGCAATGGAGTGGCTCTTGATTGAAGGATCTGGTGACAACTCGTGATATCCAGCCAACAATTTTGGTATATCAACGATTATTTCTTGCGGTGCTTTTTTTCCCGCTAATGGATGAATGGACATTGTACCCTCTTTCATTCTTATATGGCTATTTATACGCTCTCAAATATTGAGAAGGAATTGGAGATGGTTGATTTAAAGTCGTAGCTGCATTTATCGCCCAGAATGGATTTCGAAGTAATTCCCGACCTAACAGGACAAAATCAGCCTTGCCTTCTTGAATAATTTCATTCGCGTGGAAAGGATCGGTGATCAATCCTACTGTTGCCGTTTTCATTCCTGCATTATTTTTGATGGCTTCTGATATGGAGACCTGGTAACCAGGTGTTAAAGAAATTTTTACGCCAGGAATATTACCCCCGGAAGAACAATCAATTACATCGACTCCTTCGGTTTTTAATCGATGGCACAATTGAATTGAGTCTTCGATATTCCATCCATCTTCTGTCCACTCTGTACCAGAAATTCGAACCATTAAAGGCAATCTTTCAGCCCAAACCCGTCTTACTCTTTGGACAGTCTCAACAAGAAAGCGGATCCGGTTTTCAAAACTACCTCCGTATTCATCTGTTCGGTGATTCGAAACAGGCGAATAAAATGAATGCAGCAGATATCCATGGGCTGCGTGAATTTCAACAAAATCAAATCCTGCTTCCAGGCTTCTTTGGGCAGATTCCTCAAATTTCATTTGGATATCGTGAATTTCATTAATCGAAAGTTCTTTTGGAGATTGGTAATTCTCATGAAATGCAATCGCACTGGCTCCCACTACCGGCCAATAGGTTGGATCATCTGCTTGAATCGGGTTTCCGCCATCCCAAGGTCGATTTGTACAAGCTTTTCGGCCAGCATGGGCCAGTTGTATCCCTGCGATCACATCCTGTGATTTGAGAAAGCTTGTTACTCGTCTCAATGGTTCAATATGATCATCAGTCCAAATACCAAGATCATGAGGAGAAATTCTCCCTCTGGCTTCAACGGCTGTCGCTTCAGCGATAACGAATCCAACCCCACCCACAGCTCTGGCACCTAGGTGAACTACCTGCCAATCATTTGAGAATCCGTTTTGGTAATTATATTGGCACATCGGTGAGACTCCAATTCGATTTTTAAATGTTAAGTCGCGAATCTTCATGGGTTCAAATAAATGCGGCATATTTGCTCCTGGTTTTTGAATCTTTTCAATAATTCAAAGCTAACGGGTGTTTTTGGCAGGTAAAAAACCTGCCAAAAACACCCTAACCGAAAATTATTGAGATGTTAAGGGTTTTTTTAAATTATAGATCAAAGATGATCAGTTTGCTTGTGATATTCCAGATAAAAATTGAAACAAATTTAGATTTTTGCTTAAGCGCTCTACTAATCAATCTTCTAACCTACTGGAAAGGAACAAATTTTCGCTTTTAATCGTCTATACTATAAATTGAATTCATGGAGAGGGAGTGGAATTATGTTTGTTAAAATTTTTCCTAAAAGTCGCTATTTTAAGAATTTCATAGTTTCTATCACATTAATTTTTACAATGGGTTGTGGACTAATAAACGATGTAATTCCAACACGCTTGCCAAGTGATCAAAATAACAATTCAAATCTAATTATTTCAGAAGGAAAAAGTATGAACCTGCTTGTAAATAATGAAGATGAGGAAAATGATTTTAAGATTCTTTTAAGTGAAGGTTCCTCTGATTACAAACCTCCGGAAGAACTACCTATAATTGTAGGAGAACCTTTATCTGATTCCGAAATCGCGGAAATAATTGCTAGATTACCCAATTTACCACAAGATAAAGATCTTCAAAGTGACTTTAATATACCACCTGAAATATTACCTCCTCCTCGTCCTGGCGAGACAATCGAGCAACCCTTTCCCTTCGAACCAACCGAATTACAACCTCCGGATGAAATTGATGGTCCTTTAGAAGTCTTGCGATATTCACCAGAAGGTGAAATCCCAATGGCACCATTTATTAGTATCACCTTTAGTCAGCCAATGATCCCTTTGGGGACACTTAAACAACTATCCCAGGAAGAAATCCCTGTCGAAATCGTTCCAGCTTTGGCCGGCACATGGCGTTGGGTCGGAACAAAAACTTTAACATTCGAATTTGATTCAGATGAAATCGATCGATTACCAATGGCAACCGAATATCGGGTGACAGTTCCAGAGGGGACAACATCAGTAAACGGAAATTTGTTGGCTGAAGATGTGTCCTGGAGCTTCCGGACACCAACCGTAACCATGAAATCTTATCACCCATCCTATGGTCCTCAACCTTTGGAACCGATTTTGTTCATTGGATTCGACCAGAGAATTGATAAACAAGCCGTGCTGGACACGATCAAATTATCTGCAAACGGGGATCAATTCAACCTGCGATTAGCGACTGAGAAAGAAATCGAAGAGGATGAAGCGGTAAATAATTTAATTAAAAATTATCCGGGCGAAAGGTGGCTGGCATTTAGAGCGAATGAACCACTCCCAAAAGATTCTTATTTCACTGTCGAAATTGGACCCGAAACCCCCTCAGCAGAAGGCACTTTAACCACCAAATCGATTCAATCTTTCCAATTTGAAACATATCCACAACTTAGAATTGAAGAATATGGATGTTCCTGGTATGGGGAGAATTGTCCCCCTCTATCACCTCTATTCATTCGGTTTAATAACCCACTGGATGAAGATTTATTTGAAGAATCTTTAATTACAATCACCCCGGAAATTCCAGGTGCAAACATTTATGCAATTGGCAATACAATTACGATTGAAGGTGCTACTCAAGGAAGAACCACTTATAAAATCACATTATCCGCTACTATACAGGATATTTTTGGCCAGAAACTGGAACGTGAAGAAAGAGTTAGTATTTCCACTGGAAAAGCAGAACCTGTATTAGTTGGCCCGCAAAGGAATTTTTTAACAATCGACCCATATAGCCAGAAACCAGAATTATCACTATATACAATAAATTATTCAAAACTGGATGTCAGGATTTATGCGGTTGAACCAGAAGATTGGCCAGGGTATCAAAAATATCTTAGAGAGTTTCATCAGACCGATCCAAAAATTGAACCACCAGGACGATTAGCATTCAATCAAGTTCTCAATTTAAAGACTGAAAACGATGTGCTCAGTGAAATAAAAATTGATATCGATACCATAATGGAAAGTGATTATGGACATTTTATCATTATCGTAAAACCTCCTAAAGGGTTTTTTGAAGAAGAAAGACCATGGGAATGGATCCAGGTTTGGGTTCAGGTTACCCAAATTGGATTGGATGCCTTTGTGGACCATTCAAGCTTAGTTGCCTGGGTTACTGACCTAAAAACGGGTGAATCACTCAACAATATTGATATTCAACCACTCAATAGCGGGAATTCAAAGAAATCTGATACTTATGGGATGGCAGAATTTGAGCTGCCATTTGAAGGAATCATTGCACTGACAGCAAAAAGTGGTGATGATATTGCTTTGCTTCCATCAAATGAAAGTTATTGGTCAGATGCTGGTTGGATACCAAGGACGGTCAGTGACCAGATACGTTGGTATGTGTTTGATGATCGAGCCATGTATAAACCAGGAGAAGAAGTCCACCTGAAAGGATGGGTAAGAAATATCGGTGGTAAACAGAATGGTGATGTTTCTTTACCTGAAAGTTCGTTCGAACAAATCAATTATCGTGTCTTTGATTCTCAAGGAAATGAATTGGTCACAGATTCAATGAATGTCAATAGTATCGGCGGTTTTGATTTTTCCTTCAAAATTCCAGATAGAGTAAATCTCGGTGCTGCCAATATTCAATTAACCCTTTCAGGAAATGTTAATGGTGTTGATGGACGAGATTACTTTCATTATTTTCAAATTCAGGAATTCAGACGACCAGAATTCGAAGTCCTTGCGCGTAATGAAACTGTGGGACCATATTTTGCTGATGGAAGTGCTGTGGTAGCTGTCGAAGCAGCTTATTTTGCTGGTGGAGCATTACCAAATGCAGAGGTAACCTGGAATGTATCATCAACGGAAACAAATTATCAGCCACCCAATTGGCCAGATTTTTCATTTGGGATATGGGAGCCCTGGTGGTTCTCCTACAGAATGAATTATTCAGTAGGATTCGAATGGGGATATGAACCCAATTCACCTGGGCAAACATTCACAGGAAAAACAGATTCAAGCGGCAATCATTTTCTGCAAATGGAATTTGAGGCGAATGAAGAAACCCGACCGCAAAGTGTTATCGCAGAAGCGGTTGTGATGGATGTAAACCGCCAGGCATGGGCAGGTGCTACGACACTTATGGTTCATCCCGCTGACAAATATGTAGGATTACGGAGTGAAAAATATTTTGTTGAGAAAAATGAAACATTGAAAATCGATTTGATAGTAACTGATTTAGATGGAAATCCAATTTCAAATCAATTAGTTGAAGTTACTGCTGGGAGAATCGTTTGGAAATATCAAAAAGGAGAATGGGTTGAAGTTTTTGAAAACATTCAAACCTGCTCCGTTCAATCAAAAGAAGAACCCGTTCAATGTAGCTTTGAGACACCCATCGGGGGTAAATATCAGATTAAAGCAATGATAACTGACGAAAAAGGTAGAAAAAATTATAGTCAGTTTGATCGTTGGGTTAGCGGAGGCGATCTTCCTCCAGCTCGTGATATCGAACAGGAACAAGTTACATTGATCCCAGATAAAGAAAATTACCAACCTGGTGACACTGCCAATATTCTTGTTCAATCACCTTTTTATCCAGCAGAAGGTTTACTGACAGTAAGCCGCAGTGGGATATTATATTCTCAACCGTTTAAGCTGGAAGAATCAACTATTACCCTCGAAATTCCAATCAAAGAAACACAGATTCCAAACATCAATATTCAAGTGGATTTGAATGGAGCATCAATAAGAATTGATGATCAGGGCGAGAAATTAAATGATATTCCACCCAGACCTGCTTTTGCTTCAGGTTCATTAATCCTGGAAATACCCCCTACAAGTCGCACTCTATCCGTCAGCATCGATCCAGAACAAACATTATTATCACCAGGTGAACGTTCAAGTATTACCGTTAATGTGGAAGATTTGAATGGACTTCCGATACCGAATGCGGAAGTGGCGTTGGTTATTGTTGACGAAGCCATCCTTGCACTAACACAATATAAATTAGTCGATCCTATCTCAATATTTTATTCTGAAAGGTATTCAGATTTTTCCAGTATTTACACCAGAGCAAACATCATCCTTGTAGATCCCAGCACATTAGCTGGCGATTTACCTCAAGCGATGGCAACCCAAACCTTAAACAAATCTGTTACCGATGGAATGGCAAGTGATATGGGTCGTGGAGGAGGAATGGAAGAACCCGCCATGGCGGCAGCTCCGATGATGGAGTCTGCTGAATCGGATAGTTCACAATCTACAAGTGCGATTTCAGTCCGAACCGACTTTAATCCTTTGGCTATCTTTTCACCTGAAGAAGAAACCGATGCAAATGGAAATGTGACAGTGAAATTCAAGCTTCCAGATAATCTCACCCGTTATCGTATCATGGCAGTTGCAGCCGATCCGGGTGGAAAAATGTTTGGAAGTAGTGAAGCGAACATTACTGCCCGGTTACCACTGATGGTCAGACCTTCCATGTCTCGTTTTCTAAATTTTGGTGATCAATTCGAGATCCCCGTTGTGCTTCAAAATCAAACCGATGAACCATTGGAAGCAAAGGTTGTGATTGAAACAAGCAACCTCGAATTAACGGGAAACCAGGGATTGCTGGTCACCATTCCAGCCAATGACCGTATTGAAGTCAGATTTCCTGGTAAAACGATTATGGCTGGAAATACCTACATGCAAATTGCTGCAGTATCGGAATCATTTTCTGATGCAGCCCAAATATCCTTGCCAGTTTTCACACCTGCAACAACTGAAGCATTTGCTACCTATGGGGTACTAGATAACAACTCTGTTACCCAACCTGTATTGTCCCCTGAGGGTGTTTTCCCACAGTTTGGTGGTCTGGAAATAACCACATCATCAACAGCACTAAATAGTCTGTCTGATGCTGTTCTCTATCTGGTTTCATATCCTTTCAATAGTAGTGAACAAATGGCTTCAAGAATTTTGGCGATTGCTGCATTGCGAGAAGTTTTGTCAGCTTTTAATGCAGAAGGTTTACCAACTCCGGAAGAGATGGAGATATCCATCCAAAATGACATTGAAGGTTTATCTAAATTACAAAATTGGGATGGTGGCTTTCCTTATTGGGCAAAAGGATACCCATCCATACCATTCCATACCGTGCATGTTTCACATGCTTTACAACATGCCAAATTGATGGGTTTTGAGGTTTCTGAAGATGTATGGGGGAGTTCCTTGACCTATCTCCAAAATATTGAGCAGTATTATCCAGCCTGGTATAGTTTGAAGACGAAACAAACAATCAGTGCCTATGCGCTCTATGTAAGAATGAGAATGGGAGATAAAGATCCAGTAAAGGCAAAGGCTTTAGTTGATGATCAAGGTTTGTCTGAAATGTCCTTAGATGCCATTGCATGGGTTTGGCAGGTATTATTACAGGATCCTCAATTTGAATCGACAGTACAAGAAATTCAAAAACATGTCGGGAATCGAGTCGTTGAAACCGCTGGTGCTGCAAATTTCTTTAATGGGTATTCAGACGATGATTATGTCCTTTTACACTCAAACCGTCGTACAGATGCCTTATTGTTGGATGCAATGATTGCAGATAACCCCCAATCGGATCTCATTCCCAAAGTAGTGAACGGACTACAAGCCCACCGCACAAAAGGACGTTGGGATAACACCCAGGAAAATGTCTTTGTCTTGTTAGCCCTTAATAGTTACTTCAATGAATATGAATCCGAAGAACCCGATTTTGTCGCACGAATTTGGTTGGGTGATATATATGCAGGAGAATCAACATTTAGCGGATATTCTACGGATAGAAATCAAACGATAATCCCGATGAAGGATTTAATTGAGATTACCGAGGAAAACCAGTCTGAACAGTTAATTTTATCAAAAGACGGTCAAGGTAGATTATATTACCGCCTGGGTCTCAAATATGCACCAACAGATTTACGACTTGATCCGTTAGAAATGGGATTTGTTGTCCAAAGAATTTATGAAGGTGTAGACGACCCCAATGATGTATGGTTGGATGAAGACGGGATCTGGCATATTAAAGCTGGCAGCAGAGTAAAAGTTCGTCTGACGATGGTTGCTGATAACAGAAGGTATCACGTCGCCCTGGTTGACCCCTTACCGGCAGGTCTTGAAATAATCAATCCAAATCTTGCTGTGAGCGAAAGTTTACCAGAAGATCCGGGGCAATCCAGAAATAATTTCTACTGGTGGTATCAATGGTATCAACATCAGAATCTGAGGGATTCACGGGTGGAGGTATTCACCAGTCTGTTATGGGATGGCGTTTATGAATATACCTATTTTGCAAGAGCAACCATGCCAGGTACATTCATTGTTCCTCCTACCAAAGCGGAAGAAATGTATTCACCGGAAGTATTTGGTCGAGGACAAAGTGATATCGTAATTGTTGAGTGAACATTTGAATTAATGAAATTCAATCAGGAATGCCTGTCATCAGTATCCAATTGGTGGCAGGCGTTTCTTTTTACACAGATGATTGAGAATTATTTTTCGCCTATGTAAACAATTTCAAAAAGAATTTTATCTGGAGATGAGAACATTACCTGATAATAGGTGTGATTAGGATCATTACTAAATTCTGGCCGATGTCTGGGAGTCTCGAATAATGTTGGCGCACCTTTAGAAGACAGATATTCAACAGCCTTGTCAACATCGGTTAAGGTTTTTGTATGAAAAGCAAAATGATTCATTCCAGGACCATCATAATTATTTTCAACCTGTGATAATCCTTTTGAAAACCATAAACTTGATCCATCCGAGTGCCCAACCCCTAACATATTTTCATTTTTGTGAATTTCCTTCCAACCTAAAAAATTCATCAAGTCTGAATAAAATAGTTGGTTTTTTGGATCAATATTGAACTGAATATGTCCAAATGAATAATTCATCTTTTTCTCCTATTTGAAGTGTTAGAAAAAATATATCCAAAAATTAAACCGAAAACTTAACAATTCCTGTTTCTCTGTTCTCATATCCAGGAAATTGAGTGATGTAATTTTTCGCATCAGCGGTTCCCAGCCATTCGATTAGCAAATTAAATGGTGTCTGATCAATTTGATCATAATGAAAAACTAAATCATATTTTTCAAGTGTCTGAAATTCGAAGTCCAAACCATAAGCGACAGCTACTGATTCCAAACCCAAACCAACTCCCACACTTCCTTCAGCAATCACTCGTCCAATTTCTGAATGAGTGGAAAATTCATTTTCATAACCAAAGATTTGATCGGGCGCGATACCGTTCTTCATTAACATCGTATCCAACCAAATTCTTGTTCCAGATCCTTTCTGCCTATTCGCAAATCGAACCCTCTTTCTCACAAGATCTCCAAAAGTTTGAATTTTTAATGGATTACCAGGAGGTAAGATAAATCCCAATCTGCGGTGTGCTAATGTAACCAACACCATTTTTTCGGTTCGAAAAATACTTTGGACCGCAGTCAGATTATAGGTGTCACTATTAGAATCCCAGAGATGACAACCTGCCAGATCAGATTGGCGGTTAAAAAGTGCCTGTAAACCGCCCATACTTCCGGAAAATTCGATTTTTATTCCAAATCCTGGAAATAATTCAGAAAACCTGGATGATATTGAATTAAATAAAGGATCATGACTTCCTGTATATTTAATTGTTTTCTCTATTTTGTTAAGATCCTGGATTTCTGCCATCCTCCAACGGTCCATTGCTAGATTTAATGAATACTGAATCTCATTGAGGTTGAATCCTTTCGATAATGACTCCAGTAAAAATTCTTCTGAACGATTAATAAGATTCGCCTTTCGAATAACCGTATCCTTTTTTCTTTGAATCGGGGTAAGTATTCCGCTAACCCGAGTACCTTTTCCTGCTCGGCTATCCAAAATTCCTAAATTTGAAAGTTCATGATATGCTCTTTGCACAGTTCCTTGTGTACAACCCCACTGTTTACTTAGTTCTCTAACCGAAGGCAACTTATCACCTGGGCTGAGTTTTCCCTCGATGATATCTCTGCGAATTGTTTCAGCAATTTGAAGATAAAGGTGTGATTCCTCCATTGGTCGACTATCCTTAGAATTTCTACCTATATAAAAGATTTTTTTGATTTATTCGATCTTTATGGATAAAGACATTTGTGTTTGGTAATTTTATTTATTATAATGGCATTTATTAATTGGGGTTCGAAAAAATTGCCTGCATTGGAGATCATATTATGGAAACTGGTCAGTGGATAATATTCGGAACATTATTACTAACCCTGATATTATTTATTACCGGAAAATGGCGCTATGATATTGTTGCTCTAATCTCATTATTGGGTGTTGTATTAACTGGATTAATACCGGTAGATCGAGCCTTTTCTGGCTTTAGCAATCCAGCGGTTATTACCGTAGCAACTGTATTTATTTTAAGTCGAGCCCTTCAAATCTCTGGTGTTGTCGATGTAATCGGTCAGTGGTTGTCAAAGCTGGAAGGAAGTTTCATGATTCAACTGGCAGCTTTGACCGGGATAATCACCATTTTTTCTGCATTTATGAACAACGTTGGAGCTCTCGCGCTTCTATTACCAGTCGCCATTCAATTAGCACGCAAAAAAGGAGTTTCTCCTTCTGTATACCTGATGCCCATAGCCTTTGCTTCTTTACTTGGTGGGATGACAACATTAATTGGGACACCTCCAAACATCATTATTGCTTCATTCCGCGAACAAACAGGAGCTCCAGCATTTGGAATGTTTGATTTTGCACCGGTTGGATTAGGGGTAGCGATCGTTGGTTTATTATATATCGTCATTTTTGGATGGAAATTGATCCCAATACGTAAAGGTCAAACATCGGTTGAGGAATTGTTTAATATTGAAAAATATGTAACTGAAGTTAGAATTTCTGAGAATTCAAAATTGAATGGAAAGAGACTTAGCGAGTTTCATACCTTTGTTGATAATGACGTTATGATTATCGGTTTGGTCCGGGGGAAAGAACGCAGATTGGCTCCCTCTCCTCAGACAATATTTACTACAAATGACGTATTAATTTTGACAATTGACACCGAAAATCTTGAGAACCTGATTTCATCAGCCGGGGTAGATCTGGTCGGAAGTGAAAAAATAGGTGCAGATGAATTGGAATCCGATGAAATAACACTTATGGAGGCAGTTATCACTGCCAATTCGATGATGATTGGAGGAAATGCGCGATCCCTAAATATCCGAAAAAATTATGGGGTTAATCTTCTTGCCATCGCCCGGCAAGGAAGGCGATTGAGAACCAGATTAGACAGGATAAGATTTCAAAGTGGCGATGTTTTGTTGTTGCAAGGATATGTGGATACTCTCAAAGAAGTATTGTCGGCTCTTGGTTGTTTACCGTTGGCTAACCGAGGATTACGAATTGGGCAACCTCGAAGAATAATTTTCTCTTTGATGATTTTCATCTCAGCCTTACTTCTTTCAGCTTTTGGAGTCGTATCTGTCCAAATCGCTTTTATTGCTGCCAGCGTCGTTATGGTTATTACCAAGCTCATTTCACTCAAAGAAGTATATGAATCTATAGATTGGCCGATTATTATTTTATTAGGAGCAATGATCCCTGTTGGTGAAGCTTTAGAAACAACAGGAGGAGCTCAATTAATTGCAAACACAATTCTAAAAGGCTCACATCTCATGCCACCTGAAGTCACTTTACTGATTATATTGGTTGCAACCATGTTTTTATCGGACATTGTCAACAACGCTGCCGCTGTTGTATTAATGGCTCCAATCGGTATCGGTATTGCTCATGGTTTAGGCGTTTCTGTAGATCCATTTTTGATGGCGATTGCAATTGGTGCTTCCTGCGCATTCTTAACCCCAATTGGACATCAATCCAATACATTAGTAATGGGTCCAGGTGGGTATAAATTTGGTGATTATTGGCGAATGGGATTAATCCTGGAGGTGTTGGTGGTTATTGTCGCAATTCCGCTGATTCTTCTGGTTTGGCCACTAAGATAATCTATTGTTTCACTGGATTAATAAAATCCATATCTCAATTGTCAATTACTGTAATCGATTTTGATTGAGAAAGCTGGGTGATTTTGCCATTTGGCGTAAAAAACACAACGATTAATCCAATTGCTGCAGCGCCTAACGCTATATAAAACATTTCTGCCATAGAAACAGCAAGTGCTCCCCGCAATGATTCTGAGATTGATGGTTCAGTTCCTGGTTTTGGATTGATTATGCTGTTTAATGACACAGAGCCGATATCATAACCAGACGATAATAACAACTTCGCCAATCTTGAACTTAAAAACACGCCTAAAATGCTAACGCCAATCGTACCTCCCATACTACGGCTAAATTGGATCGTGGATGTTGCAGTCCCCAGAACATTCCTTGATACGGTTGTTTGAATGATTATCATAAAGACAGGAATCGTCAAACCCATACCAACACCCATTAATGAAGTAAAAAACATCACTGATAATTGGGTTGATTCAACTCCAATTGTAGTCATTAAAAAACTTCCTACCGTCAACATTGACATTCCAATCAATGCCATATGACGAAAATTCATTCTTAATACCATTCGGCCACCAAGAATACTGGCTAAAGTCCAACTTAATGACATCGGGGTCAATGAAATGCCTGCTTGTGTGGCTGTAGTCCCAATTACACCTTGAACAAATAATGGAATATACGATAAACTTCCAAACATTGCCCATCCAGCTAAAATTCCGTGCAAAATTGCTACGACAAATAATCGATCTCCAAATAACTTTAACGGCATGATGGGATCTTCAGATCGTTTTTCCACATAAATAAGACTGAGAAGTAACAAAATTGCACACAGGATAAACCAGAAACTGATCGGGGTACCTAATTCGTTTAAACCTAACAATAGACTTAACACACCAAGCGTTAATAAAATTGTTCCAGCGATGTCTAATCTGACTTTCTTCGTTAATTCACTTTTTTGATCAATCCACGCAAACCAGACGCAAACGATCGCCAAAGTCCCTGGGATTAAGTTGATATAAAACACCCATTGCCAGGATATCTGATCTACTAAAAAACCACCAATTAAGGGACCTATGACAGATGAGACACCCCATACACTGGAAACCAGTCCTTGCATCTTGGCCCTTTTTTCCATGCTGAATAATTCACCAATTACAGTCAATGCCATTGGCAGAACACCACCTGCTCCTAAACCCTGAATGGCACGGAACAAAATCAGAGATTCCATAGAGCTCGCCATTCCACATAAAACAGATCCGATTAAGAATAATCCCATCGCAAAGGTATAAACTTTTTTCCTTCCAAATAAATCTGAGACTTTCCCGTAAATAGGTACGGTGGTCGTCGAAGCTAACATATAAATAGAAAATACCCAACTATATATTGATAAACCACCTAATTGGGCAACAATGGAAGGCATTGCTGTCGCCACTACGGTTCCTTCCATGGAGGCTAAAAATATACTAAGGACGATACCTGCCGTAATTATGTTGATACGAGTTTGAGACAAGATTTGGATCTCCAGAATTATGATTTTTGAAGATTGTTCTCAGGAAATTTATAAATTAATTAAATTACAATTTATAATTTTTAAGAAATTTAAATATTAACCAGTAAATAATTACATCGAACAACAACATTAATACATCAAATAATCCGATAGGTTTTTGAATGCAAACAAATACATCAACCAGAACTACAACCAGAAGCAAATAAATATTTCTATTATTGTCTCTCTGAATAAATAATCCAGCCAAAATAAATGCTACAGCAAGTCCAAATCTCATTACGGAGGAGACCCAGATTTCATCTGATTGAGAAGAAGTCAAATCAAAAGTGAAAAACATACTACTGATACCTAAAATTATCCAGGCAGTTGCTTTCACAAATGTAAATGATTGAAGAAGACTAATGTGTTTCTTTGGATTTATCAAATTTGTATTTTTATTCATTGAATGACAAGGAACTGTTTGATTCTTCTTGAATAATGGGTAATTATAATTCAGTTTGATTACTTCCCTACGTAAAATAAATAAATAACAATTGCTAATACATAGGAATGATCAGTGTGATTACTTTTTAAGTTATTTGTTAAAAAAACAGTGTTTAATTTATGGGGTCACTGGAATTTTCAATAATGCACCAACTGCATATCCTGCCAGTGCGGATACCGTTCCAATTAATGCGATTTCAAACCCGCTCCTTACTGGTTTTCCTACTGTAATTTTTGCTTTATAAGCACCAACAATAAATAGAACAATTGCTGTCAATAGAACCGCAGAAATCATACTCCATCCAAGGGGAAGGAATGTGAATGGAAGAAGCGGGATCAGAGAACCCACTAATGCAGAAATACCTACAATGATTGCAGATCTTAAGGCCGAATTCCTGTCTAAAGGAGACAATTTATGTTCTTCCGCCATCATGACAGCAACCCAAACATCTTCATTGGCAGTTATCGTATCTACAATCCTTTCCAGCAATACACCTTCAAACCCCTTTTCTTGATAGATTTTTCTAATTTCATCTTTTTCCAAATTAGGTACATTTCTGATATGACGATATTCTCGTTCTCGTTCGCTTTCATAAAAATCAGCTGATGCGCGTGAAGAGGTATAGGCGACAGCTCCCATAGAAATAGACTCAGCAAACGTCGCAGCTAAACCAGCAACAATTACAACCCTTACATCACTGGTTGCTGCCGCTACACCCAGAATGACGCCAAGCACATTAACGAGACCATCTTGTCCCCCTAATATAACCTCAGAAAGGTTCCATTGTTTTTTATGAGGGTCCTGGTTACTGTGATGCAGAAATTCTTTCTCTACTAATTTGTGATTTTGAAGATACTTATTTGATTTCACTAAAACTCCCGGAATTCACATAATCGTATTTGTTGGTGAATCAATCTCTTTCAATTTGCAGTATATAGTTGAATTACCATTATGTAAATCGAATTTATACTTAATTAAGAATAATTAAGCTTTTGTTGAGATGTACAAATGATTTTGCCTCTTGAATTCAAATACAATAATTTGTACACTTGATTAAACAGATTCATTCTACAAAGTGGGAACTTTTTTTGAATGAAATACATCTTATTTTTACAAAATTATTAATTAATTAACATGAAGAAATGGATAGAAGGAGAAACAGTATGAAACGTTTTTTAATCCCAATCACATTATTAATGGTTTTGGTTGCAACATTTTTACCACAATCAATTACCAATGTTCAAGCTTCAACGATACCGACTTTTAGTATTGTTAGTGTTGATGAAGACTCAAAGGTTACCATCAAAACTTATAATTTTCCAAAAGATGTAGACTTTAAAGTCACGATGGATAAATATGGCACCAAAGGGATTGGTGGAATTCTTGTAACCACAACGGATTCCGAAGATGGTGGAATTCTTACATTAACCTATGATATTCCAGCGGATTTGAAAGGACTCGACCGAATCGCTATCCGTTTGGAAGCGACCAGTGGTGGATATTATGCCTATAATTGGTTCTGGAACAACACGAGTGAAGTCAGTAGTGGAACCACCCCTGGTTACACTGGAATTCCAACTTTCAGCATTGTCAGCGTTGTTGAAGATGATAAAGTAAGCATCAAAACAAGCAATTTCCCCAAAGATGTAGATTTCAAAGTCTTGATGGGCAAATATGGCACCAAAGGGATTGGTGGCATTCTGGTCACAACAACAAATTCAGGAGAAGGTGGAGTACTTTCATTAGAGTACAACATTCCTGATGGCTTGAAAGGGCTTGACAGGATTGCTATTCGATTGGAAGCAACCAGTGGTGGATACTATGCATTCAACTGGTTCTGGAATAACGATAGTAGCGGAACCACACCAACAACACCTGTTGTTCCAGGTTATACTGGCATCCCAACTTTCTTGATCACAGCGGTTAATGAAGACTCTTCCGTGACTATAAAAACAAACAACTTCCCCAAAGACGTTGAATTCAAGGTGTTGATGGGAAAATACGGGACCAAAGCTATTGGTGGTACATTGGTAGATACAACTGATTCCGGTGATGGTGGCACATTGACCTTAACCTATGACGTGCCAGAAAGTCTGAAAGGCTTGGATCGAATCGCCATTCGATTAGAAGCAACCAGTGGTGGGTACTATGCTTACAACTGGTTCTGGAATAGTACTTATCCGTAAACGAGTGGTTCTTTATTCTTGTTTGCAAGGATAGGATTTTGGGTCACCAATAAATAAATAGTAATGAAAAGCCCTGAAAAGAATTTTTGCTCAGGGCTTTTTGATTTAAAAAATAAGTAACATCACAACTTTTCTCAAAAATGATGAATGGAAGAAAGAAACAAAATTTGAATCAGATTTTAAAATTTCATATACAATAATCCATATGACCAATCCAGATAAGGGAAAAATTCTTTATAATCTGCCATGGCTGGGAATATTGATTCTCATTATTCTTTCCCTGGCGTTTTTGCTGCCTGTATTACCAAACGATTTTTGGTGGTATTTAAGATTGGGAAAGGATATTGTTGCCAACACGAGCGTCCCATCTGTAGACACCTACAGCAGCACCATTTATGGACAACCCGTTTCATATCCAATGTGGTTATCTGCCGTTATTCTATACGGTCTTCACCAAATTGGTGACCTTTCTCTCGTAGTTTTAGCCCGCGGATTGATGGTTGCTGTTTTTTACACTTCTCTATGGATTATTTGTGTAAAAAAGGGATTATCAGGATGGTTAGCGACATTTTTAACACTTCTTTGTGCATTAATAGGAGCAAATAATTGGGCAGTTCGACCTCAACTATTTGTTTACCCATTGTTTGGTTTTTCTATGCTTTTATTATCATCAAACTTTTCGATAAACAAAAGTGATTCTGCTCAAGATATCCAATTAAAGGACAATGAAAAGGAAAATCGATTTTCTACTAGCATCTATTTACTCATTCCAATTGCCATTTTTTGGGCAAATTTACATGGTTCTGTCATCATTCTGTTCCTTCTTGTTATCCCTTATTTTTTATTTTACAAACGAACGAAGAAATTTTTTCTCATCCTGTTATTGATTTTTATTTCCACTCTCTTAAATCCACGTGGGATAATGCTCTGGATTGATACATTCCAAATCCTGCAGGCTTCGGGGAATCAATTTAGTCAAGAATGGAAACCGCCTGTCAATTCTGGTTGGCAAATGAATTTATTTTTTTTGTGGTTTCTGGCATTAATTCCCCTTGCAACTTTTTCTAAAAATAAGCTAAAACTTTACGAGTGGGTTTGGCTGCTTGGTTTTGGCTGGATGGCATTATCTGGTACCCGATATGTCATTTGGTTTCTGGCAATAATATTAATCTTCACTGGCTGGTTCATTCAGGGATTACTCAAATCAAGTTCATTCGAAATGAGATTTGGTTTTATAAAAATTAATATCGGTTTATTTTTCATTTTGGTCCTGCTACCTGTGAGCCTCCTGCCAGGGATACGTGAAAATTGGTGGGATGAATCACCTGCTGTATTATCATCCAACACACCGGTCAATGCTGTTGAATGGTTAAAACAAAACCCAGGTCTACCCGATCCACTTTTTAACGATTATTTATTTGGCAGTTACCTGATCTTTGCTTTACCTGAAAAACCTGTATGGATTGATACTCGTTTTCATAATTATCCAAAAGATCATTGGGAAGATTATTTATCCATTTCTAATTCAGAAGCAGGTTGGTCGGATAAATTGTTGAACGCAAAAATTGGTACCCTTATGATGGATTTGACAGGTCAAATAAATTTAATCTATGACTTAGAAAATTCTTCAAAGTATTGTGAACGTTATCGTGATGATATAGCAGTAATCTTTTCAATGTGTAAGTAATCAATATTATTCCACCATTACTGTTCATTTCAAAACTTTATGAATTAAGAATTTACAGAATAAATGAAAACCAATAATTACGATATCATCATCATTGGGGCTGGTTTTGCAGGGTGTGCTTTGGCATATCAATTCTCAAAAGAAAATGTGGAAACTTTGCTGATCGAGTCAGGAGGAATTTGCAGTGGTACATCATCTGCTTGCGCTGGAAGGGCTCAGATTATTGAGAGTGAAACCGACGAATACCTGAAAATTGTACTTGCAGGGTTTTCAAAACTTCCAGATCTGGGTAAAGAATTAGAAATTGATTTAGAATGGGAGACCCCAGGACATTTAACATTACTGTTTTCAGATCAGGAATTATTTAAATTCAAGCAAATAACCTCAAAGCTTAATTCCTATGGAATTAATGCAGAGATAATAGGTTCTGATTTATTACAAAAATTGGAACCATTTCTACACGCAAATAATAGCAAAGGGGCGGCTTATTCTATAGAAGGCCACCTGAACCCCTTCAAATTCTGCCTGGGTTACTTAAATGCAGCCAGAAAGAATGGAGTGGACATAAAACTGCATTCTAAAGTTACCAATTTTCAAATTAATAATCAAAAAGTCATTGGAGTGTTCGCAAACGGTGAATTATTCTCATCTCAAATAGTGATTTTAGCGACTGGTGCCTGGACAGGATCGTTAAGCAGAATTCTGAATTGTGAGCTGCCACTATCATTTACAAAAGCTGAGGCGATGGTAAGTCAACCACTACCAAAAATCCTCTCTCATCATATTGGGATCAGTGGATTTTATGAAGCGGTTCATGGGCAGGATAAGAGGGTTACTTTGGGAATTGGACAACATCGAAATGGATGTCTGGTGATTTCTAACGCCATTCAACCAGCATCCATTATTGATCGATCCAGTAGTGCCTGGGGTATGCCTTCCATTTCCAATCAATTACAGAAGTTCTTCCCAGTTCTGAATCCAATCAATATCCTTCGAACCTGGTCAGCTCCCAGCCCTTTTTCAAAAGACTCTTTACCGATCATCGGATGGATGCCCCATTATGATAATCTTTATATCGCGACTGCTTTTCATCTGGCAATCCCAACCATCCCAATATTTACGGAAGAAATCATGCACCACATTCTGGAATCCCCTGAGAAAAAACACTCCGAATTTCTAAAACCCTTTTTTCCTAATCGGTTCTATGCTCACAATGAAAGATAAGAATGAATAATGATGAATGATTTTACCAAATGGGATAACCATCGGTTGGTTTGACGAATACAAAGCAGTGTGATTTAATTCTGTCTGCATCAAAAATGTCCTCCAAAACTAAAATCAATTTTAATTTTCAAATTTTAAGTTTAAAAAGCGAGCCCAACCATGATTAAATTAGGAATTAATATTATTCCAGTAATGCCAGTATTTGAAATTATTGAGCTCGTTCAAGCTGCAGAATCTATCGGGTATGAATATTGTTTACTGGCAGATGAGGGTATGACCCCGGATGTCTATGTAACACTGGGAGCAATTTCCCGGGAAACAAAATCCATTCAAATTGGCCCAGTGACTAATGCTTACACCCGTCACCCAGCGGTTACAGCGGTAGCTTTGGCGACCCTAAATCAAATTAGTGAGGGAAGAGCCGTACTCATTATGGTAGCCGGTGGTTCGATTGTTTTAGATACATTCGCAATTGAACGGGAATCTCCGTTATCGATGGTTAAAGAAAGCATAGAAATTTGTAGATTATTATGGTCTGGTGAAACGATTAATTGGCAGGGAAAGAAATTTTCTCTTAATAATGCTCACCTTGAATTAGGGAAACAAACAATTCCCATCTGGATTGCAGCCAGAGGAAAGCACATGCTCCAATTATCAGGTCAAATCGCAGATGGAGTACTTTTGATGGTGAAATCTGACATTCGTCCAGCCGTTGATCTGATTGATCAATATGAAAACAAACCATTACGAATTTATATGGATCGGATGGCCTATTCAGAGAAAATGATTGAGGATTCTACACGACTTTTTCCGTATGTTTTAAAAGATACTCCTGAAAGACAACTGGCTGGGTTTCTAGATGAAGATGAAATAAAAAACCTCCAATTAGCTTTAGAAACAGGTGGCACTGATGAAGTAGCGAAATTAATAACGCATGATATGATAAAACGATACAAAGTGGCAGGAACACCTGCAGAGTGCCGCATGATGGTTAATCAAATGACCAAAGATTATAAACTTGATATTTTTATGTTGAATATCACAACCCCAGGACTTGAAAAAAATATCACGATGCTCAAGGATGTTTTCTCGATTATTAAGGGAAATGAATAAATTACTATTCTTAATTTCTTTTATTTCTATTTTTAATTTGACCATTAAAACCTTTTTTAAATGGTTTCCACTCTATATAAGTGTTAAATCCACTCAAGGAAAATTCTGAAAAAATATGACAACATTAACCTCAAAAAATGGAACATTGGAATTCGGCCCAGGATTTCCCACCATGCTGATCAACGATCAATTGCATGTAATTAATAAACCAGAAAACATCATAGCTCCATTAAGTGAAGGAAAAATTGATTATTTTCTAGAGTTGGCAAAATGGGGTAAGACCGTGGGAACAGATATGACGGCAATTCTTATTTCTCATCCTGCCATTAATGAAGTAGAGTTATTGCCAAAGCTGGCAAAAGCAATTCATGCTGAAACAGAATTACCAGTTGGTTTGGATACCCGTAATCCTGAAGCAATTGAAGCGGCTTTAGCTGCTTTAAGCCCTTACAAATCGATTATTTGGACAGTAACTGCAGAACAATCCGTATTAGAAACCTTATTGCCGATAGCAAAAAAATATAATACTGTTGTTGCAGGAATGCCGATGGGGAATCAAACTTCAGGCGTTCCTATGACGGTTGAAGAACGAATTTCTGAGGCAGAAATTATTATCGAAGCTTGTCTGGGGATAGGAATTCCAAAAGAAGATATTGTTATCGATGCGATCTGTATGCCAGTTGCTCTCCTGGAGAAAAATTCCTATCAAATAACTCTTAAAACTTTGGCAATCTTACACGAAAAAGGAATCACCTCTCAACTGGGAATAGGAAATGCTGGCAGCAATATGCCTGACCGCGATCATATTCATCTGGCGTACCTTTTAGGTGCCTTATCCTGGGGTTTGGATGCAGCCTTTATCAATCCTGGAATTGAAGGGCTAATTTCAAGTGTTCGTGCAATGGATATGTTGACAGAACGTGACCCGGCTTGTCGTAGATTTCTTAAACATTGGCGATCTCATCAAGAAAAATAATAATCAATGATATAAAAAACAAAAAATCCAAAGAAAATTTTTCAATCTTAATCACATAAAAGGCAGGTAAAATGCGCATTACAAAATCATCGTCAAAGCAAAGCATTCTTGAAAGAGGGAGACCTGTTGAAATTATGATCAATCAAAACAAGGTAACCGCTTTCGAAGGTGAACTTGTCTCAACTGTATTACATGAGGAAGGAATCACAACATTCAATCGAAAACACAAGACAGCCAACTCTTCAGGAATATATTGTGGCATGGGAATATGTTATGAATGCCTGGTAACAATTAATGGTGTTCCGAACGTTCGCGCCTGTCAAACACCTGTTGAAAATATGATGGTCATTGAAACCGGTGATGGAAAAAAATCATGAATAACAAAACAGACTTGATCGTAATTGGTGCTGGCCCGGCAGGAATTCAAGCTGCTGTAAGTGCTGCATATTTTGGTGTTGAAGTTACATTAATTGATAGCTGTTCTTTACCCGGTGGACAATATTACAAACAAATTCCAAAAGAATTCAATGATGAAGGTCATAATTCCCAACATCAAAAAGCAAATTTCTTATTTTCAGAATTGAAGAAAACATCAATTCAGTTTTTATCGAACACCACTGTATGGGGAATTTTCCATAACCTGAAGAGTAAATTATGGCAAGTTGCTTACATTAGGGATAATCATTCTTCTCAATTAGAAGCACCTCATATTATTGTCGCAACAGGTGCGTATGATCGATCTATCGCCTTTCCAGGGTGGGATTTACCCGGTGTAATGACAGCCGGAGCAGCTCAGATCATGATCAAGAATCAAGGCATTTTACCGGGCAAAAAAGTTCTATTAAGCGGTTCGGGGCCTTTACAATTAGCCACAGCCGCAAACCTCGCTGACGCAGGAGCACAGGTGATTGGGGTATTGGAATGTGGAACCGGATTGTTACGAAAAGGTATTTCTCATTTGCCAACAGTATGGGGTCAATGGGAAAGGATGCTAGAAGGATTTGGATATGCAAGATCTTTGATAAAATCCAAAGTCACTTACAAGTTAGGCTGGAGTGTAATACGAGCAAATGGTAATCATAAAGTTGAAGAAGTAGTCATCGCAAAAATTGACGAAAAGGGAAATCCCATAAAAGAGTCCTGTCAATCTCACGAAATTGATTCATTGATTGTTGGATTCGGATTGACCCCCAGTACAGAATTTTTCCGATTGATAAATTGTAAAATGAAATATTCAACTGCAGAGAGCATTTATGTTCCTGAGAGAAATGAATATTGTGAAACCTCATTAGCTGGAATATATGCAATTGGAGATTGTGCAGGAATTGGAGGAGCAGAATTAGCCATGTTAGAAGCAAAAATTGCCACGAATAGAATTGCATGGGAACTTGGGTTTTTATCAAAGGATCAAATCCTACACGATTCCAGAAATCTGAAACGAGAGCAGCGTTTTGCCAGAATGCTTGCTGAGGTATTCACTATTCCAGCTGGTTTGTATGAATTAGCTGATCCGGATACGATTATTTGCAGGTGTGAACAGGTGAAACTATCCGAGGTAAAAAAAGCGATTTCCTATGGTGCTCAAAGTGTTACAGATATCAAGAACATCACCCGTAGTGGTATGGGATATTGTCAGGGTCGAACATGCGGATCAATTCTCGCTCATATATTAGCAACAGAAACTGGTAGAACGGTGGAGGAGAGCCAATTTCTCAATATTCGACCACCTGTTCATCCATTATTTATTGAGAGAATTGAAGAAAACTCACATTCAGTGGTGACACAATGAAGAAAACAACTACATTCGATGTAATTATTGTAGGTGCAGGTGTGGTAGGATGTTCGATTGCCTATCACTTAACAAAAGCTGGTTATAAGGTTGCATTGGTGGAACAAAAACATGTGGGGACCGGTGCTTCTGGTGCAAATTTTGGAATGGTACAGTCTAATGATGTAGAGATTAAGCATAGTATTCCAATGGTTTTGAAAGGCTATTCTCGGTTTGATACATTGGAAGATGAACTGGAAATGTCTATGGAGTTTCGAAGAACGGCTTCATTACGGTTATTATCCTCTGAAAGCCAATGGGAAAACTCAAGAGAACGTTCCGAAATTTTGCCAAAAGCAGGCATCCCTTATGAGTATATTCCCCCAGAAAGAATTCCTGAAATTGAACCTGAGGTTGACCCACGGGGACTATTTGGAGCAACGTATGCATCATACCAGGGACAGGTAAATCCATTACTATTAATGTGGGCATTCTTACGAAAAGCCAACCTGCAGGGACTTCATTTACTGACGTACACAGAAGTTACAGGTTTTATCATTGAGAGTGGAACAATGAAAGGTGTTATTACCAATAAAGGAGATCTTCTTGGCGGAATTGTTGTTCTAGCAACAGCAGCCTGGACACGACAATTAGGCAAATTGATTGGCTATGACTGGAATATTCACACATTTCGAGCTTCAGCTATGGTTACAGAACGCTTTCCAGGTTTAAAAATAAGAAATATTGTCACATCAGCAGACCACATCGAAACAGAGATCAATGGACCCGATGATGCTGAGTTGACAGTATTGGCATTAACACAAACCCCGGAAGGGAACTTCCTGATTGCTCAGGCTGATCGACCTGGTGAGGTCCTTGATTCATCGATTAGTCATGTTGCGCCACAAGCGATGTCTGAAATGGCAACCAGATTTTTTCCTGTCTTAAGAAAAGCTCGTATTTTACGCACATGGACTGCACCGACCACTTATACAGATGATGGAATGCCACTTCTCGGATTGGTAAACGATGTAAAGGGACTGATCCTAGCAGCGTCTTTCCGGTCAGCAATCGTCAATTCACCAATCGCTGGTGAGGTAGTAACGCAGCTGGTTGACAAAGGATATTGCGATATTATTGATATAAATCCATTTTCTCCCCATCGAAAAATGGAACAGGCTGACGCCGTTTATAAGGTCAAAACAACTCAATCATCGTCTGAGAATAACACTGATTAACGAGATTTTAGGGTTTTATTTACCGATTTTTCATTGATGAGTGAAAAAGTTCACTGGCTTTTTGTTGAGCTCTTATTAAAATGTCGGTCTCATTAACTTTTGTGAACTTTCCCTGATCAAAAATCAATTCACCTTCCACAAACACGGCAGCAATATTCTCACTATTTCCGGAGTATACAAGGCTGGCAATCGGGTCATAGCATGGTGTTGTGTTGGATTTTTGGAAATCAATTGCCAAAATATCAGCTTGCTTGCCTTCCCTCAATGACCCGATTTTATCCTCCATATTAATACAGGATGCTCCTTGTTCGGTTGCCATTGAGAATATTTCCCAGGCAGACAGGGCTGCTGAATCTTGATTATGAACTTTCTGTAACAGTGCACCTGTTTTCATCACCTCAATTAGACTCTGACTATCATTACTGGCGGCTCCATCAGTACCAAGGCTAATTGGAATACCTTGTTTCGATAATTTTACAATCGGTGCAACACCGGATCCGAGAATCATATTTGCTAATGGATTATAGGAAATTCTGGAATTATATTGCTTGAACAAATTAATATCATCTTCTGAAAGCCGAATCGCATGAACACCAAGAAAATCAGTAGCTAAAATGCCTATTTCTTCGAGAGTTCGCAGGGTAGATTTTCCATATTTTTCCAGACTATAATGATCATCATCTACTGTTTCAAGGATATGCATGGAAACAAGCATTTTATTTTTTACAGCGTATTCTGCAATCTCTTTTAAACCATCATATGTCATCCCCCATATTACACTGGGGGCAAGTGCAAAACTGATTCTTGGATGACCTGTATACATGGATCGGGATCGATCTACTTCAGCCAGGCTTTGTTCGGCTGTGGCGTGAGAAGAAGGTCTCGCATCACTACCAGGAAGTCGATCCACATCCGTCATTCCGCGAGCAAGAACACCACGAATTCCACAATCATCAAAAGCTTGTAAAACATGATCTGCATACCGTGGTTTTACATGTGCATACATAAAGTCAACCAATGTCGTGACACCTGATCGAATCGACTCCATACATCCAACCATTGCAGCCAGATAAATCGATTCTTCATCCATATTGGGCATCATCAATCTGACTGAATTGGTCATCCATTGGATAAAGGGTAAATCTTTTCCAAGCCCACGCATGAAAGTCTGAAAGAGATGACAGTGTGTATTAATAAAACCTGGAAGCAACAATTTGCCATCTGCATTCCAAACCTGGTTTGATTCATAATTCGTCCTCAGTGTATTTTGATCACCAATTATGAGAATTTTTCCAGAATCGATAACCAGGGACACATTTGGAGAAGAACAATTAGAATTCGATTTATCCAGAATCTTTGCATTTTCAATGATTAGATCTACTTTGTTCATTTTCATCCTGTCGATTGATTTTTGCTATCGGTAAAAGGATTCTTTTATCAAATCCTCTCGAAGAACTCCGCCACTAAACATTTTTCCAGTGTTGTAATTCATGATCTCATATCGGGCTACAGTATGAATATCCTTATCTACGACATAGAAATCCCGATGACCTTCTTCAAAAATATCTATAAAACGTTCGCCAAATCGTCTGGAAGCACAGAAAGGTACTTCATTTATGACCGCTTCTATTTCTGAATCTTCACAATCGACTATATAGCGAACTGTTACGCCATATAATAATGCTGTGTTGACACGATCCATCGCCAGGAGTTCATCCTTTATCGGAGGAGCTATGGGGCATGTTCCCATACCGCTGATAATCTTTGCAATATCGAATCCTTTGCGATAGAGCCGCCAAACCGATGCTTCCACCGTACGTGAACATACCTGAATCGAGCCTGTCAGGCTGGCTGTCTTGGTCGCAAGAATATATACATTTTCAGGTGAGATCTTGCATGCCGAAGCAACCATCTCTGCAATACTCTCATCAGGAATTTCCTGTGTTTGGGCTGCAAAAACGGTCTCGTGATGAATATCCTGATAATGCCAGGATTGAGAAAATATATCATTTCTTGCAATCGCTCTGGCAGGTCCAGAACCGATTGGATTAATATATCCAGGAATATCCTTCCCAGGCATTTTCCAACCAGAAAATTGAGAAGACAAAGTAGCTTCAACAGGTCGATCGATATAAACATCAATGGATGGAAAATGTAACTCTCCTAAATGAAACTGTCCAAAATCGACATGTCCCATTCCACCGATTGTTGCTTCCACGAGTAATTTTCCTGCTTGAAATCCTCCTGGAGCATCAACACCCATATCGATAACCGTTGCTCCATTTTTTAAATGGATAACTTTACAGTTTAATTGTTCTGCGAAGGGTAGAATTCTTTCTTTGACGATTTTGACTGCTAATTGATTAATGCTGAACATAAGATCTCCGGTTTGTCTGTTATTGTTATTTCTAATAAGTATTCACGAAACTTTTATTTTCTTTAGAGAAAAAAATTTCGTTACTATATAATCGTGATAATTTTTAGTGTTTTATATATGGTTTCCCCATCGCAGCTGGTGATCGAACCTTTCCTACTACACCAGCCATGGCGAGCATAGCAAGAATATAAGGTGTCATTAATAAGAATTGATAAGGGATTCCAAGATCCATAATTTGTACCTGCATTTGAAGTGCATCGGCTGCTCCAAACAAGAAACATGCTAATAATACACCCCAAGGATTATATTTCCCAAGAATTACAGCTGCCAAAGCTATCCAGCCACGCCCTGCGGTGAGATTCTCCATAAAGCGAGCTGTCTGGGTTAAAGTAAGAAAAGCGCCACCCAATGAAGCAAAAATTCCACTGACAACAATAGCAAGATAACGGTATCTGATTACATTCACTCCTGCAGTATCAGCCACCTGGGGATTCTCTCCAATCGCCCGAAAACTCAAACCAGAGGTTGTCCGATAAAAATAATAGGCAATCAGGATAACTAAAAAGAAACACAAATAAACCATAAAACTATGAGAAAAAAACACTTCACCAATAAATGGAATTTTCCTCAAAAAAGGAACATTTATAGTTGGAAATAATGAGGCGACATGATCAGCACCAGTTGTGCCTATCAAACGGTACAGATAACTGGTAAGACCCAGCCCAAAAATTCCAATACCAAGACCGATAACCAGTTGGCTGACACGTAGGGTTATTGATGTAAATCCTAGTAATAATCCGAGAAGAGCACCTGCAATCACCGCCAACAACAATCCAACCCAGGGACTTCCAGTCGTAAAAGAGCCGTAATAAGCAAAGAAAGCACCACACAACATCATGCCTTCCAGACCAAAATTATATATTCCACCTTTCTGAGCAATTAATCCTCCCAAACCAACAAAAATAAGAGGTGTAGACATGCGAATGGACATCGCCAACCAGGTTACCATCGTTCCCATAATAAAGCTTTCCATTATGCACGTCCTCCAACAACAGTTTCCGATAATTTATTTGTAAGGTAACCACTGGCGATCACGAAAACAATGATCAGACCCTGGATCACAGAAAGTAATGGAAAAGGAACACCAGCCCCACGCTGCATTGCCCCAGTTCCAACACGAATGATTGCAAAGAGAAAAGTAGCCAGGACTATTCCAACTGGATTATATCTTCCCATAACTGCGACACCAATTCCATCATAGCCATATCCAGGTGAAAAACCTCCAACCACACGAAATTGAGCACCCATTAATTCAATTGCACCACCCAACCCTGCCAAGCCACCGGTGGTGATAATTGCCACCAGTGTTACACCAACAATATTAATTCCTGCGTATGTTGCTGCTCTGATATTGGATCCAATTGTCCGCATTTGAAATCCGATTGGTGTTCGGTACATTAAATAAAAAACTGCAACAGTGACAACGAGCGCTATAATGAAACCGAAGTGTAAGGGGGTTTTTGATAGTATGATCGGTAAGCGTGCAGATGGCAAAATTTGATATGATTGGTAAATAAACAATTCAGGGTCTTTTAATGGGCCATGAATAAGAAATTCTACCAGGAAAATGGCGACATAATTAAGCATCATAGTATTGATTAATTCATTAGAGCCAAGAAATATCTTTAAAACTCCGGCAATTCCAGCCCATATTGCACCAAAGATAAATCCTGCCAATAATGATAAGGAGATATGTAAAATAGGTGAAAGTTCCTGGACAAAAGCAGCAACAAGCAATGCTCCAATTGCTCCAATATAGATTTGACCCTCTGCTCCCACATTGAAAAAGCCTGATTTATGAGCTACTGCAAAACTCAGGCTTGCAAATAATAATGGTACAAAACGAGTGAGTGTTTCTCCAAACCCGTAGCGATTCCCAAATGAACCTTTGAGAAGGTAGGCATAAGCTTCCCAGGGGTTGACTCCAGCGAGTGAAATAAGTATGGCACCAACCAATAATGCTAAAACAATTGCCAATACAGAAATGAGGATAGAAATTAGTCCCATGTTTTTACGAGCAAATTGAATCGCTTTCTCATTGGTTGATTTTGAAGGTTTTGCAATGATAATATTATCGCCCATCATTTTTGCTTTCTAAAATAAAACTTTCTCCCCAGCAGACAAGCTGCCAGGGAGAATTTAAAAGGTTTATTGATCGGATGGCACCGGTATCTTTCCATCTGCTAAGTCTTTTTTGACCTGTTCAACTTTTTCTTTTACATCTTGTGGTATCTTATTTTCAAAGTTATGGTATGGGGCGAGACCTTCAATCCCCTCACCAACACCCATGGGATAATATTTACCCCATTCCAGATCACCATTGATATAACCATTGATAATAATTTTGATGTATTCAGCCGGCGAAAGAACTGCACTAGTGAGAACAGTATCCGGTGCCTTGCTGGAAAGATCAACCGAAGAACCGATGGCGTAGACGCCTCCTTCTGCAGCAGCTTCGATAGCACCCATATTTCCAGCGCCACAATTAGTGTAAACAATATCTGCCCCATCTTTAATCAAAGCTGTTGCCATTTCTTTGCCTTTAACCACGTCGTCAAAACTGCCAGTAAAAACATGTTTGACCTGAACATCCGGGTTTTGAGCTTCTGCTGCACCGCGAAAGGCATTGACCATGCGTTTAGCAATTGGCGATTCAGATACTGTGATAATTCCAAGCTGGTTTGTTTCGGTCATTAGACCAGCCAGAGTACCTGCCAGATAAGTAGCTTCCCAGTTGGTAGCATCTACTGCAACCACATTGGGATGGTCAGCACGAAATCCACCGGATACAGCAAAAGTCACATCTGGAAATTCAGCCGCAACTTCGTTGACCGCGTCTGTAAAGTAGAGCTGATGAGCGATGACCAGATCGTATCCTTCAGATGCGTAATTGCGTAATACATCCTTAACTGCTGCATCGGTGACACTTTCCTGGAAACTTACATCGAGGTTATATTGATCTTTCAACTCCATCAACGCTCCATGCGCTGCCTGAGCGTATCCTTCGTCTTTAATAGTCGTTGAAAAGACGACCCCCACTCGTAATTGCTTTTCAGTTTCCTCTGGTGCTTCTTCCGGTGCCTGTACTGCTGGTGCACATCCAACAAGAATGCTAATTAGCATTGCCAACAATAATAAAGTACTAATTTTCTTCATGGTTTCTCCTCTAAATTGGGTGATAATTTTTATAAAAATTTTTGGGTAACAAAATGCCTTTTATTTTTATGGAAAACACCTCCTTTTATACGCTCTTACTCTGTTTATGTGAACCTGCCATCATCAGGCCTATTTCTTCGATATCAGTCGTAGATTCAGCATAACCGACAATTTCACCTTCATAAATTACCAGAATTCGATCTGATAATTTTCGAACTTCTTCCAGGTCAGTTGATATTAATAAAATTGTGACCCCTTTTTCTCTGGCTTCAATTAGTTTTTGATGGACATATTCAATCGCCCCCACATCCAACCCCCAGGTGGGTTGCACTACCAGTAGAAAATGAGTTTTTTTCATAAACTCTCTACCAATAATGACTTTCTGTTGATTACCACCAGATAAATTTTTAACAGGTACATTTATAGATGGAGTACGTACATCGTACTCCTGTATTAATTCGTTGGCAAATTGATCTATCACTTTTTTCTGCAATGAGAAACCTTTCGTAAACGGCTTTTGATAGTGAGTTTCCAGAATAGAGTTTTCCGAAACCTTAAAATCCATCACCAGGCCCTGATTTCTTCGATCAGCTGGGATATAGGACATTCCTAGTTCGATTAATTGCCGGGTTGTACAATGGGTGACATCCTTTCCAAACATAGTGATTTTTCCAGATGTAGGTTTCCGCAAACCACTGATAATTTCTGCCAGCTCTTTTTGACCATTCTCATCAACACCTGCAATGCCTACAATTTCACCCTGACCGACTTTGAATGAAACCTGATTTAGTAAATTACGATGATGGTTATGGTGATCAACCAATGAAATGTTCTCGAGAACAAGGATGTCATCGCCTGATATCTTAATCGATTTAACGTACTGACTGGTAATTTCTCTTCCTACCATGAGACGAGATAATTCATTAGGAGTTGTTTCGTTTTTGTTAACAGTCGCTATCAATTTGCCATCTCTTAACACAGAAATTCGATCACTAATCTGCATAACTTCTTTTAATTTATGGGAGATGAAGATAATCGTCGTTCCTTTTTCGTTCAGATCAGTGAGCATCGTGAACAATTCCTGGCTTTCCTGCGGTGTCAATACGGAAGTAGGTTCATCCAGAATGAGAAGCTTGGCTCCTTTATATAAAGCCTTCAAAATTTCAATTTTTTGCTGCATCCCAACACTAATCTCTTCAACCAATAAGTCCAGATTGACAGTGATACCAAATTTGTTAGCCACATTAAGAATCTCGTTTCGGAAATATTCTTTTTCCAGGCTGGGTGGTTTAGGAGAAGGTTGACCAAGAATAATATTTTCCAGAACTGTAAAATTTGGAATTAACATAAAATGCTGATGAATCATTCCAATTCCATGTCGGATCGCATTCTTAGGGGTATTATGTTCGTATTTTTCTCCTGAGAGAAAGATTTCACCACTATCCTGGTGGTAAAGACCATATAGGATATTCATCAATGTGGATTTTCCTGCCCCATTCTCACCCAACAAGGCATGGATCTGACCTTTATTTATATCTAGACTTACGTCATCAAGTGCCAGAACACCTGGAAATGTTTTTCGGATATTTCTAAACGATAAATAGAATCCATCTGTCATTATGACTTTACTCCACTAAAAATTTAAATTTGGAATTGAAGGGAAATTGTAAATAAAATTAACTGGGTATTTATAATAAAAACATCAGAGTTGAAAAATCAATTAAATTACTGCTCTGGTTATAATTTCTGAAAAAATTTGACCTTATTTGATGGTTCTGGAGAATTTGTTTAATGATTAAGTAATACTTAATCATTAAAGCACAATCTATTTCCTAAGTCAATTATTTTCATTAACAAATCCTTTAAGTAAAATGACACTTAACTATTCACTTTACAGAGTCATCCGAATTTAATAACACCTTTTTTTTCGATCTGTGAAATTTTTCGAAATTGATATCCTTTTAACCGTAGCGCTGGAATGATATTTTCAAGGATTTCGATCAACCATTCGGTTCGATCATGTAAAGCGATGATGGCTCCTGGGATAGCCTGAGAGAGAATTCGTTGGGTAACTGCTTTTGCATCTGGCCCCTCCCAATCACGAACACTGTAACTCCATAGAACGATATCAAAACCTTTTGATAAAAAGGTTTCTTCGATAGTTTGTGTGAGCAATCCCGCTGGTGGACGCAAGAGTGTAGGATAAAAACCTAGCTCTCGAAAAATTATTTGTTGCGTGAGTTCGACTTCAATAATTGCTTCCTGGATTGAAATTTTGTCGAACTCAGGATGATTGTAGGAATGATTACCAATATCATGACCAGCTGCTTGTACCCTGCGAGCACAATCAGGTTCATTTTCCAAACGAATCCCCTCCATAAAAAAAGTTGCCATGATGCCATAATTCGCCAATGCATTCAAAAGCCGATCGGTTGCTGGAGGATTGGGTGAACCATCAAAGCTAAGGTAAAAGTTGTTTTGAGGAAGGTTCAATGATCTATCCTCCTTGGTCTTCCAAGTGATAAGCACGACGAGTTAATCCAATAGAAAGATCATACATCATTTGATGGGCGTCTTTCTCATCAATTATATGTCGGAAGAACAATCCTGCAATCCAATTTGCTGAAAGTCTACGCCAGAGATCATGTCGGGCTGGAATGGAACAGAAGCCACGGGTATCATCATTGAAGCCTGAAGTTTTATAAAGTCCTGCACCTTCTATGACCAGATCCAGATAACGAGTAATTCCATTGAGACTGTCATTGAACCACCAGGGAGGGCCTAATTTCAGAGCCGGATAATGACCTGCCAGAGGTGCCAACTCACGTGTGTATGTAGATTCATCTAACGTGAAAAGGATTAATTTAAAATTGAGATGGTTTCCAAACTTCTGCAGAAGAGGTCTTAAATTACGTGTAAATTCGACCGCTAATGGAATATCTCCCCCAATATCTGGTCCAAATTGTTGATATAAAGGTTGATTGTGGTTCCGGAAAATTCCCACATGGAACTGCATAACCATTCCATCTTCAGAACTCATACGCGCCATTTCCATAAGCATATGCGCGGTAAACCTCTCCGCATCTTGTGGAGTGCACTGGTTCTTCAGTGCACGTTGAAAAATCTCATCAACTTGACTAGTTGAACATTCTTCTACATAAGCAGATAATGCTGAAAAATCACTGGCAGTAGCCCCTAATGAACGAAAAAAATCTCTTCTTGTTTGTAAAGCCTGAAGGTATTTAGAAAAGTTGATAATATCAATTTTTGATACTATAGCTAAATCATCTATTTGTGATCTCCAGGATGGATGATTAAGATGAACAAGTGAATCGAATCGAAATGTAGGAACAATGTTTCCCGACCATTCAGATGAACGAATAGCTTGATGATGCAATAAAGGGTCAGCACCTGAATCGGTAGTCGCTAATAATTCTATGTTAAATTTTTTAAATAAGGCTCTTGGCGTAAATTCTGGTGAGTTAAGTTTTTCCTGGAGATCATCATAGATGGAATCAGCTGTTTCATCATTCAATTTTTGTTGGATTCCAAAAACATCATGGAGTGACGTACTCAGCCATAGCCCTGATGGGGTCGCCCGAAAGAGATGAAAATTAGAGCCAAATAATTTCCAAACCTGACGAGGGTCGATAGGATTAGTGTGTTCAAATAAAGGTAAACCTAAGGCTTGTAAAGAAATACCATTGGCGTAAAGGGTTCGGATGACATAATGGTCCGGAGTGATAAAAAGATCAACAGGATTTCCAAACGTAGCTGCAGGATCCGAGAATAGAGAAGGATCTACATGTCCATGGGGAGAAATGATGGGTAATTTTCTGGAAGCTTGATAAAGCTCCCGAGCAAATTTTCTAATATTTGGCTCTGGAGAAAAGAAGCGATCAGTATGCATGGATTATTCCTTTTTTAGTATTATCGCAGATCATAAATTTTTCAAGATGTTTTTTCAAGATGAGTTCTGTTTTGAAGGATATCTGAATCCCAAACGGAACGTAAAACTAATTCTTAATATATTTTTTTAACGGTCAAGTTTCATGCTTGATAATTTCCATACCAGATCTGACAAAATATTATCGATTATTCCAATTTCTTCTTAATATATTTTTGGATGAATTGAAACAAATAAAAAGAAATAACTGTTTCTAACGTGATTCGTCGTAAAAAAAAGCGAAGGCTATCATTGATCTACTTGATCAATACAATATATTAATATAATGCTATACTCTCACCTATCATTGCTGCTTTGACCTTAACCTTAGGTGCAACCTGCAAGAAATGGGAACGCATCAATTGATAATGATGCATATCCCAAATATCTTCTGGTTGGCGGCCAAATTCACGTAAATGGGTAATTATCATTTGTTCCATGTGAAAACAGCTAAAGAAATGACAAAATTCATCTAGCAGTGGGGGACTATTCTCTAAAGCAGAAGCCTTCCCCAACCAGAGATGAGCCAATACCCCATTAAGCTTTCCAAATGCTGGTAATTGGTCAAAATTAAAAGAGCGTGTATCTCCAGGAAATAGCCATCGTTTATTATCAAACTCTGCCAGGTAACCCATTGCTGGTACACCATTCTCACCGCGTATGTGTAAACCCTCAAAAGCTGTCAATTGAAGATTTCCAAAATCCAAAACTTCTCCGATTTTTGGAACGATAATTTTATTTATATCCAGGTTTACCACTTCCAATATTCGGTTAACCATAAATTCCGGGATAACCCAGCGAATGGGAAGATGTGCTATGGAAGATATGAGATGTAAATCAAGATGATCCGAATGGGCATGGGTTAAAACAATGAGTTGAAGAGGTTTGAAGTCGTTGGCAAAATCAGGTTGTTCTCCTATCCCAACACGTGTAAAAAGTGAATATGGATCAATTGCCCATTTGACACCGGAAGAATGCAGTAAATAATTTGCAGAATACGTTAACCACAAGCAGTTATTCTGGCAATCAGACCACGCTTGTATCAACCTTTTCCATTTTTGTGGATACTCCTGGATCTCCCGATCGCGTTGATAAGCCAAATCAATCATAAAAATCAACTTGCTTCAATCAGGATAATATTGTTTAATAAATCTCTTAACATCACTGATAGGTCGGTTAAAAACCCCATGTCGTTCAAGCTTCAGACTAGTAGTAGCTGCAGCCCATTTACCGGCTTCTCTTGGAGACAGACTGAGACGTTTTGCTACGTATGAGCCCATACAGGTATCCCCACGGCCGCTTCTTCCCTCCATCGATTTGGTATGAAATTGAAAGTGGTGATGTTGCCCATCAGCATAAATGAGAACACCTTCAGAATGGGTTAACACGATCTCCTTTACTCCGTAACTGGCAAATACTACTGCAGCTTTTTCGATATTCTTCTCTCCGGTGAGAAATTCTGCTTCTACTGCATCAGATTTAAGAATATCGAGATTACGGAGCACATCTGGCATTTCTGGCCACGGTTCATAGACTAAGGTCTCATGACGTAAAACCCGAACAAAACCCTGAACATCTACAGCCAACATGGATTGCGACTTGTTGCGTAAGGTTGAAAAGAATTCTGGTTCTACCTCGCCACGAAGACTGGGACTTACAGCGATTGCTTTTGCCTGGAGTCCATCCAAATATTCAGGATTGATGGTACCTGCTGTGCTTTTTACGTAAAGATTGCGTTTATCTACGTCATTTGTTTTATATTCCAGTGTCATTAATGTAGAATTTGGTGAATAAATCGGATAACAATCAATACCAGACCTTTGAATCGCATCAACTACATGTTGATCTTCTTTGGCAAGCATAGTAATAACTGCTGCTCTAATTCCTAATTGAGCACCTGCATTGGCGGCATAGTTCATTCCACCACCGTCTACTTTACGAACTCCATCAGGAGTGATAATGGTATCTTTTGTGTAGTTTCCAGCATAGATAACATCATATTTTTTTATTGAATTTGACATACTCCGCCTTCCTAAAATAAATTCAAAAAAGATAGAAAGTTTTGACTTAGTAGCCAATAAATTCCACCTCCAATGATAGCAGTGGCTGGGATAGTTACGATCCAAGCTGTAAGGATTTCACCAGCGACACCCCAATGAACTTTGCTCAATCGTTCAGCTGCACCTACACCCATGATGGCTGTACTTACCACCTGTGTTGTGGAAACTGGCCCTCCCACCAATGATGCTGTCAGTATCACTGCTGCAGAGGTTACCTGTGATGCAAAGCCATGGATGGGACGAATCTTATAAAACTTGGATCCTAACGTACGAATTAATTGCCATCCACCCACAGAGGTGCCTATCGCAATGGCAGCTGCGCAGACAACAACAACCCAAAATGGTACTTCAAATTTGTTAATTTTTCCAGATATCAACAATCCTAGGGTGATAATACCCATCGTTTTTTGAGCATCGTTGGTACCATGGCTTAATGCCAAACCGAGGGAGGTAATAATCTGAAGTCGTTTAAAAAGACCATTAACTTTTGGTGTTGCCTTCCATGAAAGCATAAAAATTGTATTAGCAACCAACATTCCGGCGAATAATCCAATGATTGGAGAGGCGAACAAACTGATCAAAACTTTGGTGACCCCTGACATTTGTAATGCCTGAAAACCTGCACCTACTGTTACAGCACCCATTAATCCACCGATAAGTGCATGGGAAGAACTGCTGGGGATTCCTAATAACCACGTCATCACATTCCAAAGAATAGCGCTGATTAATGCAGCAATAATGATACCAATATTCAGGAATTTCGATGAAACAATTTCTGAGCCGATTGTATTGGCAACAGCGACTCCGAAAATAAACGGTCCAGAAAATTCAGCGACGGCTGTCATTGCTAAAGCAATCCGGGGTTGAATTGCTCTGGAAGAAATCATGGTGGCAACAATGTTGCTTGAATCGTGAACGCCATTTAGAAAATCAAAAACGATAGCAAGAGCAATTAAAACAATTAATGAAATAGGCATGAGCGTCTTTCTGAATTATTAACGTACTAGTTTTTTTAGAACAAATTGAGAATAAATGGAACACCTGTATTAAATAGCCAATAACAACCTGCCCCACCTGCCATTGTAGCTGGAATGGTAATAATCCATGCCAAAACAATTTCACCAGCCACACCCCAACGAACTTTACTCATTCTTTCGGCTGCACCAACACCCATAATAGATGAACTGACAACCTGAGTTGTACTGACTGGACCACCAAGTAAGGAGGCAGTTAAAATCACAATTGCTGAAGTAGCCTGGGAAGCAAATCCATGAACAGGTCTTATTTTATAGAATTTGGAACCGAGAGTTTTAATGAGTTGCCACCCACCTAAAGCCGTACCAATTCCAATCGCAGATGCACATAATAGGATAACCCAAAATGGTACCTCGAAGGTGGACTGCATACCTGAAATCACCAATCCCAATGTAATGATTCCCATCGTCTTTTGCGCATCATTGGTACCATGACTTAAAGATAATCCAATGGATGTAATAATCTGAAGTTTCTTAAATACGCCATTAATTTTTGGTGACGCTTTCCAGGAAAATAGATAAATGACATTGGCTATGATCATACCTGCGATAAACCCAATAATTGGGGAAGCAAATAAAGCAATAAGAACTTTGATGATTCCTTTCATCATAAGGACTTGATATCCTGCTGCCATCATTACCGCTCCTATCAAACCACCAATGATGGCATGCGAAGAACTACTGGGAATCCCCAAAATCCAGGTAAGGATATTCCAAATTATGGCGCTGATACAGGCTGCAATTAAAACAATCAGGTTAATATGTACACCAGAGACGATATCATTTCCAATAGTGGTAGCAACAGCGACACCAAAAATGAAAGGTCCAATAAAGTTAGCGACAGCTGTCATCATTAATGCTGCTCTGGGTTGGATTGCACGCGAAGAGATCATGGTTGCCACAACATTACTGGAATCATGGACTCCGTTCAGAAAATCAAATATCAATGCGAGAATGATGAGAATAATCAATAGAGGTGGCATAAGCTATTCTTAAGTTGTCTTTACAACAATATCAGCCAACACGTTTGCAGCCTCATCACCACGATCAGCTGCATTGCTCAGATGTCGATAAACCTCTCGATATTTCATCATTTTCACCAGTGTTTTAACATCTTCTGTCTCCTGAAACATATCAGCCAGTGCTTCGCGGTAAACAGTTTCGACCCGATTTTCAAGGGCTTTGGCTCGTTGTGCATGTTCCGAAGCTACTCCAGGGTGTTCCTGAAGACATTCCACTGCCTTCAAAATTTCAAATGAAGCATCACGAAGAAGCGAGCAAATACGCACCATATAATCTGTTGGCTCAACTTTGAAGATAACAATTTCTGTCATGGTGCTATAGGCATAATCCAGCACATCGTCAATCGCGCGCGAGAGGGCAAAAATATCCTCACGATCAAATGGTGTGATGAACGTGCGGTTGAGCTCGTCAATTAAGATCCGACGGGATTCATCAGCTTCTTTTTCTTTAGCGGTCAGTTGATCTGCCAGGATTTCATCAGGTTTTGATAAGTACTTCTTTAAAATATCCATCCCTTCCAAAGTCAGAGATGCCTGTTCATGGATTAGTTTAAGAAAAACATTCCTTCGCTTTCTAAAAATTTTTAACATTTTTCCTCCAAATTCTAAATAATTTTCACAATTCCAAATTCTTCTAAGTGTTTAAGACTCTTGGATAATTCTTGCTGCGTTAATTTTGGACTGACTTCTACTGTTAAATGTGCCGTTGGCGGAATATAGGGTGCTATTACGGAATAATCAACATCTCCACTTCCGGGCATCTGATGATCAGTTACTCCTTTTACGTCATGGAGATGGACACCAATTATACGTTTTCCAAACCGTTTAAGCCATTCTTCTTGTGCACCAAATCCAAGTTCACTTAAAACCTGAGCATGACCAACATCATATTGGAATCCATACCAATCCTCATCACTAAGGTTCAATAATAATTGCATTTCATCTATCAATGGGATATCGTAAAAATGGTATCGATTTTCCAGCCCTATCTCAATACCGGTTGGTCTGGCAAATTCAATCAATTCTGATAGACTCTTAAGTACCTGATCTACATGACCCGGTGCTACTCTGTTGCGGAATGATATCATTTCACTCTTCAGGTCTTCATATTGGGTTGAGCCTTTTAACCCATTTTCATACATTTTTCTCAATTCAACTTCTGGCCCATAATCACACATAATCATCCCTGGATGAATAACAACTGATCTTGAACCCAGTTTTACAGCAGTTTCAATTGTTTGTTTGGTGATATCCAGGCCTTTTATACGTTTCTTCTCATCCAAAGAGGAAATCAAATAATCATTGACTTTAAATTCATCGCTTGTATAAACAGCTGGGCAGGGATCATGGACAGTAGATATGTAAAATTTGTTGGCATCCCACTGTTGGAAAAGATCCAGATCAATCCTGTGGTTCAACTCAAATCGAGAAAAGCCTGCCTTTCGACCTAATTCAAAGGTTTGATTAAAAGGAATTTTTTGATCAACATGCCACATTGTGGAAAGTGCAACATCATATAAATTTTCAGGTTCTCCATTCATGGGGATAATTGGTTGAAGTTTAAATTCAGGACCTTTATAGATTTCCAGTAGTTCACTTAGTTTCGTGATTTGATGATCAGGTTGCATGGCGAGCAATGGACTTGGATCTGGATCCTCGTCTTCAAGTAATATTCCATCACCACTATAACCATTCGCATTGGTGATTGTGATTTCCGCAAATCCCGCCTGTCGCCCACCAACGACATCCCGGGAGATGATATCACCTACATAAGCACATTCTTCCGGTCGAACGCCAATTTTCTTAGCACAATCAATAAACAATGAAGGATGGGGTTTACGCCTTCCATGTACGGTTGAAAGAATAGTGCACGCAATTAAATCGGTAATTCCATTTTCTTCCAGTAATTGAGGGACTTCTACGGAAGATGTGGTATTGCTGATAATTGCAAGTATGTATCCTCGTTGAACTAGGGTTTTTAATGTGTCAACAGCATCCGGTAAAATAATTTTTAAACGCGATTCCCGCCAAAGCTGGTTAAGTTTGATCGCATTTTCCTGTACAAAAGCTGTTGGGTGAGTCGGTAGCATAAATTTCGTCCATAAATCAACCTCATCCATCTCCCGCATGGTTTTTCGTGACCAGATACGATAGGATTTTTCTCTGGAGGACAATTTTCGAATGAAGTCCTGCGGGATACCGTCCTCGCCGATAAATTTCTGGAGTTTTGTAATGTTATCGAGGTCGCGATCTGTTTTATCCTGAGCAACACGAAGCGTGCCGCCAACATCAAAACAAATCGCTTTTATTGATGTTTTTATCATGTTTCATCCAATCAAATTTAGTTTTCTAATAGTGGTAATTTAACGAGATCACAAAAACTATCGATGTAATAATCTGCAATCGCCCCTTCTTCAAAATTGAAAGCAATTGTCCGCATCCCAACCGACCGGGCTCCGTCCAATTCAGAAATTTTATGACCAACAAAAACTGCATCAGTGGGACAAATACCGACTTGTCGGATGGCTTTTTCATACATTTCAGGATCAGGTTTACGAACCCCAAGTTCCTTCGAGCTGATAAAAACATCCCACAGGCCACCAAAACCACTTTGATCAAACCAATTCAGTTTTTTTGTTATTGGCAAAGCAGTATCTGTAATAATTCCGAGAATATACCCCTTTTCCTTCAATAGATTAATGGTTTCAGGCACTCCGTCAACAATTTCTACCGTGTTATCATCCAAACTCATAGCCTTTACACCTTCATCAATCTGCAATGGATCATCAATGCCAAATAGGTGTAAAACTTTTGCGTAATAATCATGTCTGCCGATTTGACCTGAGAAGGCAAGATCCTTTAATCGCATTCTTTCTGATTCAAAATCTTGATGAAAAATTAGTTCTTTGCCATCTAAGAACTTCTTTAAATTTTCTTCTTTGTTGGGACGGTAATAAAGAATATCCCCTGCATCAAAGAAAATTGCTTTTACTTTTCGTCCATTTTGGCTATCTTCAATAATATTATCTTTTACTCTTAAAACTTCAAGGATTGGAATCAGTTCCATCATGTTTTCAATGATGGCATCAGGACTGGCCCCCTCATCCTGAATGCCATCATCATATTTATGTTTAATCTGAACGGCCAAACGGAACCCCGACCTTCGAGCACCGACAATGTCCCGATTGATCTTATCGCCAATGTAAGCACAGGCACCTGTAGGAACACCTACCAGGCGTGCGGCATGATAAAAGATGGCTGGATCGGGTTTCCGGCGACCGTATTCAGAAGATAAAACAATTGGATCAAAGTATTCAAGGATTCCATATTGTTGCAGGTTATATCGTACTTGATTTAAGCTCTGAGTATTACTGATCACTCCTATGCGGAATCCCATTTCTTTTACTTTCGATAAGACAATTGGTATTTCTTTACGCATTTCACGATGGTAAAGCTTTGTTTCGTATAAAAAAGCAAGGTCTTCAGCTATTGGGGTGAGTTGGCTTTCAGAAACCGAGAATCCTTTTAGAAAAAATCTCGACCAAATTTCAGCTGGGTTTAATTCGATGTTTGTTGTCATATTCCAGCGTAAATAATCTAATGCACCTTTTGTGATGGAGTCTGTAAGCTGTTCGTCAGAAAGGTCTAATGAAATTGATATACGGGCAAGACAGTCTTTGATGAAGTGAACATTTTCAATACGATATTCACGCGAAAAGCCAAATGTATCAATTGTGCCACCCATATCAAAGAAAACTGTTTTTAAACTCATACGGTAACCTCTAGTATTAAATTCATTTCATTCAGACTTGAAATTAATGAATTTAATGCCTTAATATCCTTTTAATTTTGATTGTTTTTCGGAAAGAAATTTTTATGAATTTCTTTACTTAGAAAGGTTAATCAAATAAAAGTCGCGAGCTTTGACCATATTGTCATAAGCGTATTGCTCATCAATAAACCAGGTCATTGACATCATTTCTTCTAATGGTTTCTGTCCTTCAGGCACTTCATATGTGGAATCAGTGAAGTAAGTACCGAATTTTGCCCAAGGATCTCGTCCATCAGGACCCATGACAAATTTGATCCAAAGTTTGGCTGCATTTGGATGGGGTGCCTGGTTGAGTATACCCAGATAACTCTGGCTTTGAATACCAAGCATGGGTTTTAGTCCCCAGCATGGTTCAAATACCAGGTTACCTTCCATCACATCAGCCATATTAGAATAGGATGTTAATGCCATAAAGTTATTCGTCATACCTGGGGTGGCAAATGCAGAGTCAACTTCATCGCCACCGGGTTGAGGGATGGGACCATTCTGTGCAAACCGTTTAAGCCATAGCCAGCCTACATCCGGTGTGTCTGCATCTAAAACTGGCTCGGAACCGTAAAATTCGACATAAGCAGCTTTCATTTCATCTACTTTTGAGGCATATGTAACAATTTTACTTAGGGTTGATGCATCATTTAATGGATCCTCAATGAAGAATTTCCCTTTCCATTCCGGTTCGGTGAGTTCCCAAATATTGGAAATCGGGCATGAATCATTCAATTCTGAGTTGTAAGCGAATACACTGGTACCTAGTCGACCCATGATCAAGGGATGGGTGTATTCATCAGTTACCAATCCAACGGTACTATCTGGGACGAATCTCCAAACATACCCTTTTGGCAATACAGAACCCACCAATTCAGCTCCACCACTGCTAAACCAAACATCGCCAGTGAACGCTTCAGCCTTTTGTTCCTCAATGGTTTTTCTTAAGACATCATCACCACCTAAATCGAAGGCTTCTACCTTAATATCAGGGTAGGTTTCCATGAAAGCAGCTGCAGCCTTCTCAACCTTTGATGAGTTAGCATAAACCAGAAGTGTTCCTTCTTTTATTGCTGCTTCTTCAATTGCTGCCCAATCCTGAACATCGGTATAATATTCTCCGAGTTGATTCGCTTTCAACCATTCTTCTTTAGGGGTTAATTCTTCTTCTGATTCAGCCACGGGTTCTGCAGGAGCTGCAGGTTCATCTGATGTTGCAGGTGCTGCAGGGGTTTGTGCACAAGCAGCAAGCATACTGATCACTATGATCATTATTCCAAATTTTAGTAACCTTTTCATTTAACTTCCTCCTTCATAATTTGGGAAAAAATTTTGGGTGAAACGGACAAATTCTTTATTTTTACCTCCTTGTCTTAGAAAAACTTTGAATAAATATATTGGTTATTTTTTTATCCAACCACCAATTCACCAGATTCTTTATCATATAGATTAATCGCATCTTCGTTGAAATTAAGCCAGATTTTCTGATCCATTTTAATTTTGCTAACCCCCATTTCTTTTATCGTCAGTTCTGTTTTTTCCTGACGAGCTATTATGGTTGTTTCTGCTCCTGAGGGAAGCACCGAATAGGCGACAAACTCAGCGCTATTCTCCAGTGGTGTGTCCGATATAGTAATATCTTCTGGACGAAGTCCTACCACTACGTCACCACTTTTGTTATAAGTTTTTACCGGAATTTTAAATTTTCCGAGATCAACCATATTTTGTCGTAGAACCCTACCAGGAAGTAGATTGATCTTTGGATTTCCAATAAAATCAGCGATGAATAAATTAGCAGGATAATGATAGACCTTATCCGGAGTGTCCATCTGTTGAATGACACCCAATTTCATTACCGCAATATTGGTGGACATCGTCAGAGCTTCTACCTGATCATGGGTAACATAAACCGTAGTCGCTCCTGAGATGTGGTGCAGACGTTTAAGTTCGGTGCGCATGTCCATGCGTAATCGGGCATCCAGATTGGAAAGCGGTTCATCCATCAGGAAGACTTTTGGACGATAAGCCAGCATGCGCGCCAGAGCAATACGTTGTTGCTGCCCACCACTCATCTCGCGTGGATAACGATCCTCGTAGCCTCCCATTTGCACTTCTGCAAGAGAAGACTTTACTCGTTCATTCATTTCATCCTTGGAAAGCTTCTGAATTTCTAATGCAAAGGTAATATTTTTATAAACGTTCATGTGCGGCCATAAGGCATAATTCTGAAAGACAAGTCCCAGATCGCGGAGACCAGGTGCTAAAGAAATACCTTTTTGGCGTGAATAAACCAATTTATCTCCAATGATGATTTCACCATCATCAGGATCTTCAAGACCCGATATACAACGTAAAAGGGTCGTTTTTCCACAACCAGAAGGACCTAATAAAGTGAGAAATGTACCTGATTCGATCGTCAGACTGACATTATTTACTGCTACTACGTCACCAAATTTTTTTGTAAGATTGCGAATAATAATAGGTGTATCCATGTTCTCCTCGATTTACATTCCTAAACCTTTTTTCAAACTACCACCACGGAATCTGCCGATAATAAAGTTCCCAGTTAACACCAAAGTTATTAAAATGATGATTACGGCATTTGCCTGTTGTTCACTTCCATTTTCGATATATCGCATGGTCATACTTGCCAATACCGCAGTTGAAGGAGTAACCAACAAAATAATTAATGACAATTCACGCATAACAGTAATAAATGTCATTAAGAATCCGGAAACGAATCCGGTACTTGTCAAAGGAAAAATAATTCTTTTAAAACGCCTCCAGGGTGATGCACCTGCAATAGCTGCTGCTTCTTCAAGTTCTCTCCCAACCTGAAGCATTGCTGAAACCCCCGTACGGGATGAGTATGGAATTTTGTCGGCAATGGAAACAACCACTAAAAGTGCAAATGTTCCATATAAAGGTGGTATTGGTCCTACTGATTTTGTAAACATAGAGATATAAATTGCTCCAAAGGCAATTCCAGGTATGACATACGGAATAAATGCCATCTGTTCAACAAGTTTCGAAAGGCGAGTACCCCGCCCTTTTACAATGGAGTACCCCAGAATTACTCCAAAAAAGGCAGTGAAAAAAGCTGTTAGAAGAGCTAACCTGATCGAATTCCATGCTCCCATGTAAATTTTCGGGTTAAGTAATACTCCTGGTTCACCACTATTGATGGTTATTACTCCTTCACCTACCCAATGAGCTGTGGTTAAATTACTGAGACTATAATCTCCCGTTCGCAACATAAAGGTACTATAGGTCAGAAGTGTCAGCGGTAGAACTGCGATGATGAGTTGAAATATGACAATCAATATTGAAAAAAGCACCTTAAAATCACGCAATTTTGTTTTCTTTGACATAAAACCACGTCCACCGATGGTTTCGAAACTTTTCCGAGTACCCACGAATTTTTGATTAATCATGACATTGACCATTGCAAACATGATCAACACAATCGCTAACACAAAAGCATCACCGTAGTTCCCGATTGTAGTATTGGAACGAAGCATCGTAGATAACGTGTAGTATTGAACTGGTACTCCAAGTACGTTCGGACCACCAAATGTGCCCATTGTTTTTGAAAAAGTCATGATAAAGCCAGATGCGATTGCAGGGATAATGAGGGGGAAAGTGATCTTGCGCATGATCCGCCAACGTCCTGCACCAGCCAACTCGCCTGCTTCTTCCAAGGACGAATCGATGGATAATAATGCAGCTGCCATGAACAAGAAAAAGAAGGTATAGTAATGCAAACCACTACTGACAATAATTGGTATTGGACCATATGCAAGCCAATCCGGAGTTGGATTACCAGTAACAAATTCCAAAAGTCCTGGTGTTCCTCCTGACTTTGCGTTCTTAAACAAAACCTTCCAGGCCATAGCAATCGTCCAGGAAGGCATGATATAGGGTACAGTAGCCAAAAGGTTAATCACTCCTTTGCCACGAACATCAGTTCTGACAACCAGCCATGCCATCAATCCCCCAATTATTAGCGCAAGACCTGTGGCTCCAATTGAGATAGTTATAGAGTGAAGTAATGGTTCATATGTCATGATTTTTGATATCTGACTGGTCAACATCCTTAACCAGTGATACCAGGTAAAATCTCCAATATTTGCATCTGGTAACATTCTAAGGTCACTATCGGAAACAGTTATAGTCATTATTAGCATCCGGTAAAGTGGAATGATAACCATATAGAACATAATCAAAATCATGATGAGAGACAAAAATACATGGGGGGTGGATAACCATCTTGCAATACGACGTAATCGGGCATTCCAAATTTGATTAGTTTGTCGTGAATCTATTGGTGCAACTGACATCAGATCTCCTCTATGAAAAAATTTCTAAACAACGATGATCCAAGAACAAATTTTTAAGTGGATCTCCAGAATTTATAGGATGAATGAAAAAAATGAGGGGAAATTTTTTGTATTTTTATTTTTCAGCTTGTGTATTGAAGGTATTTAACTGATCTCTCAAACTATCTAATTTATCTAATGTAGACATCACTTTTTGCTGATCAGCACTCGCCAAAGAAAGAAGTAATGCATTAATGACAGTCATTGGAACCACCAAGGAATGAAATTCACCAACTGGTCCACGCCGAGCTGCCAGGGTTACATCAGCTTTACCATTCAGAATGGTATCTAATGTATCAGTCAGCATAATGATTGGACATTTAATCTGAGTACCATATTCGAGAACAAGATTTAATGTAGGATTTTGATCGAAAAAGCAAATGACAAACAATAAATCATCTTTGGAAAGCATTAAAAGTGGTTCGATCACTTCCCGCCCTGAGTAAGTAAGAGGAACAACATCTTTTCCAAAGCGGCGTAAGCGAATTTCCATCAAATCAACCAGGGAAATAGATGGTCCCAAACCAAAAACAAAGACTCTTTTATGCTTTTTGAACAAATCAACAGCATTTTTCATTGCTGATCGATCGATGGAATCGAGTGCCTGGGAGAGGTAATCTATTTCTGTAACGGCTAATCGTTCGAAAATATCCCCCGCTTCCCTTAAATCATCTAATCGCCCACGTATCCGGCTTGAATGTGTTACCCTACGGCGAAAATTATCCTGCAAAACGGATCGCATTGCAGGATAACTGGAAAAACCTAAAGTGCGAGCGAAACGTACCAAGGTTGCCTCGCTAAGATTTAACCGTCTGGCGATTTCTCCGGCTGAAAGAAACGCCGATTCTTCCTGGTTCTTTCTGAGGAAGTTGGCAATTCTTTTCTCGCTTTTGGTAAGATCGGGAAATTTCTCACTGATGATCAAACCAAAATCTGGACTTTTTTCAGTTTTTTCAGGTTTTTCATTATTCATGATGGTTTCTATTCTCTTTTTTCAACATGAGGAACAATTTTTTTATTTTTGAAAATTAACTTTCATTTGAAATATTGTACAACATTTTAATTTGAATTGCAAGTTATATTTCAAATATTTAAGAATTGTCGTTTTTCTACCAACAAATCAAGTTTTAATTGAACCTCCGGTGTTAACCAAACTTCTGCCTGCGTGGTATCAATCAACATATCGCACATGCCCATTTGCGGTTTATAAGCTGCTTCGGCCATCAAGAATTGTTCACGGAAGTATCGATTGAGAAAATAATAGAGATCGTATTTTTTACGATAATCAATGTCTCGTCTCCATTTCCTCTTCATGCGAATTTCATCATCTGTGAGGTAAACGACCTTAAGATCAATTAATTCTGCAACTTGCGGGTATAGAAATGGGAAGTTTCCTTCAATAAATATCAGATCTGCAGGCATAACCTCCCCTGAACAACATCCCGGTTTTATTTTTCCATCGAGATTATGGCTGGATGTGGCATGAATAAAATCATATTGTGGTATTTTTATTGAATTTCCCCATCGAAGTTCTTTAAGAGTCTGTATAAATAGATCAAAATGTAATGCATCTTTACCCAAAGAATCAATTCCTTTTTCCTCGCGGAAATCGCGATCGGTTAAGAAATGGTCAATTTCCAATGAAGTAATTGAATAACCAGATTCCCTTATTTCCGTCTGTAAATGGGAAACAATTTCAGTTTTTCCAGCTGCAGTCTGACCTGCGATGCCAATAAGTATAGGTTTTGTTTTAACCTTAACCAATAATTTTATCAAATCAATAAAGAATTGATCGACCTCTGCATTGGCTCTTTTAAAATCCTGGTAACCTACCGCTTGTATTTGATTGAATGATTTTTGTTTTTGTTCAAACGTTTTGAAAGGTTTGCCTCCCAACCATCGAATGATCTCAGAGGTGTAATATTGAGTTCTATGAAGGAAGTAAAACCCACGCAGATCAAAGTAAAAATGCATGAGAATCCAATCTGGTGAATATTTCCCGGTGATCAATCCCAAAAACAATTGCTGAGTCATACGGATTACCTGGCCATCCATTTCAGGCTTTCCGTTTTCTGTGGGTCTTAACTGGATTAAGTTATAAAATTGAGGAGAATTGACCAAGTTCTCAATATCAGTTGTCTCCTCCAGATGGATTGAATCCCATTCGGATTTTGGAATCATATTCTCCAATGCATACCTGAATTCAAATAATTCCATGTCCTGAATGGCCGGATTGATTACCTGCATTTTTTGAAATAATAATTCGGACAACTGGTCAGCATTTTTTAAGTCGATCATTAGAATCCATCCTTAATTTTCGAAAAGAATTTTAAGCCCCATACTTTGCTACCCGACCTGCATTGGCAAGCGCAACTGCTATGATATATTTCGCTGGTAAATGACCCAAACTACCCTTTGCACATGCTCGCTCACCAAAAGTATGTATAGCATCGGTTCGGCAGTATTTTGAATAAATCAAGAGCGGGACTGGATGCCAACTATGTGCTCTCAAAATTGCTGGGGAGGAGTGGTCGCCAGTGACAATAACAACATCTGGATTCAGGTTCAGGAGGCGAGGAAGTTGTCCATCAAATTCTTCAATAGCGTGCACTTTTCCTTCAAAATCACCATTTTCCCCACAGGTATCAGTTTTTTTAAAATGCAGGTAAAAGAAATCATACTCTGACCAATTTTTTTCTAATGAAGTAAATTCATCAGCGAGGGTAATTCCATCAACTTTCAAAATATCCATCCCAGCCAATCTTGATACCCCGCGATACATCCCATTCACAGCAATGCAACCTGCTTTTAATTTATACATTTCGCTGAAAGTTGGCACGATGGGTAATTTAGCAAAACCACGTAATAAAACCATATTGGCTGGATAATTATTAAAAAGCATATTTTGTGCTTGCATAACAAATTGATTTACGATCTCCGCTGTTCTTTCCGATCCAGCATTCAAAGATTTAAGTTTTAATGGGGAGGTTCCGGTTATTAATGGATCAGTTTCTGTCAACGATGACCCCAAATCAGGCCCTCGCAAAATAAAGGCAAAACGGTGTTCTTTGACTGATTCTAAAAAGATTTCCACCCCATCGATTTTTATTTTTTTTAGGTTTTCAATTAATATTTTACTTTTTTCTGTCGCCAATCGTCCGGCACGCCGGTCAGTTAATATTCCATTTTCATCCAATGTGCAAAAATTTCCACGGGCTGCCACATCATTTGGGTGAAGATCAAAATCGACTCCCAGTGCTTCTAAAGGACCCCGACCGATCTCGCACTCCAATGGATCGTATCCAAATAAAGCCAGGTGTCCAGGACCACTGCCGACAGCAATTCCAGGGCCAAGCGGAACAGATAAGCCTAATGCTGACTTTCCTGCAAGAGCATCCAGATTTGGCGTATTTGCTGCCTCAAGTTCAGTTTTTCCATCTGGTTCTGGGGGCAAACCACCCAGACCATCCAGGATCAGCATCGCTATTTTTGTCTTGCCAGGTACAGTTTGTTTTCTGAAAAAGTCATCAAACATAAAACTCCTATCTATGTAGCTAATTGAATTACTTTGACCCAGTTTCAATTTCCTTCTGTTTCTCAGGAACCATCCATAATCTCGCTCCAGTCGTATCAACTACCAGGTCACATACTTCCATTAAAGGCAAATAGATCTCCTGTGCTCGAATGAATTGTGTGCGGAAATACCGATTCACAAATGCTATTGGATCATATTTTTTGCGATAATCTATATCTCGGCGCCATTTTCTTTTTAATCGAATTGGATCATCGGTTAAATAAACGATTCGCAAAGTAATCAGGTCAGAAAGTTCCGGAATGTGAAAGGGGAAATTGCCTTCCAGAAAAATCACGTCAGCTGGTTCAATTATCAATGGAATTTGTCCCAGTCGAAGATTTCCATTCAAATCATGACTTGACGTTGCCAGATAAAAATTATAACGCGGGATCGAAACCGATTTTCCATTCAAAAGATCCTGCATCGCGTTAATGAATAATTCGAAGTGGATCACATGCTTATCATGTACTCTTCCGTCCCTGAATTCACGATCCTTATAGAAATTATCCATTTCAATTGTTGTTATCTGCATTCCCTGGTTACGTAAAAATTCATTAATTCTTTCGGTAATTTCAGTCTTTCCAGCTCCCGTGGGACCAGTCAGTGACAACAGAACTGGTATCCCACTTTTTTGAATCAATCCGGAAATTGCTTGCAGAAGTGCCTGATCAACTTCCTGATTAGCCTGCTTAAATTCTTTATACCCAATTTCCTGAAGACTCTCCAGGTGTATCTGCTTGGGATCAAAAGAACAATAAGGTTCATTTCCAAAATGTTCAAGTATCGTATTATTGAAGTAGTTAGTACGTATGAAAAAACAAAATGCTCGGATATCAAAATAAAAATGTGAATTTACCCAATCAATTGAATATTCATCGGACACCAGTCCCACCATAATCATTTGAGTCAATTGTAGGAGGGTTTCATCCAGGACGATTTTATTATTACAGATGGATTTCAATTGGATACTGGAAAAAAATTCTGGATTGGTGCAATTGCTTTGAAGTTGTTCTTTTTTTTCAGGAGCAATTGAATCCCAACCTTTTGCAGGTGTAATATTTCCTAACGCATATTGAAATTCATAGAGTTCAAGATGATTAATTCCTTTGTTTATCGAAACCATTTTTTGAAACAGAAGCTGTGAAAATTGATCTGGATCTGATAAAAAGCTGTAAAAAGTCATTCTTAAATCTTTCATGTGAAAGTACTTCCAATCCCATAAACCATGGCGTCATAGGCTTTTTTTATTTTGGCAAAATTTCCATCGCGATCAAGTGCAATTCCACGTCCAATTCCAGAAACAACTTGTCCTACTCCGATATCCGACATGGATTTTTCCAACTTCTCTAATAACATGGGGGCACTTCCAGGTTCTGTTGATCGGCCATCAAAGATTAAATGGAGATAGACTTCCTGCACTCCATTTTGTTTTGCCATTTTGAGGAGAGCCAATGGATAATCAATGGAACCGTGCGAACTTTTCTCGGTTAATAATCCAATTAGATGGAGATTGCTTTTCTTTTGTAAAACAGATTCAATCGATTGGAGAAAAACTTCGTTGGTAAAAAATGTTCCATCCTGCATTGCGTTGTCCAGGCGAACATCATCCTGCAAGACAATTCTGCCTGCGCCAATGTTCATATGCCCTGCTTCGGAATTACCTGCCTTCCCCGGTTGAAGGCCGACCGCTTCTCCTGAAGCTTTCAATTGAGACGGCAAATATTTTTTTTGAAGCATATTCCAATAGGGAGTTTTTCCGATATAAATTGGATTGGTATCATTTGGTAATCCGTTCCCCCACCCATCCAAAATGATTAATATCACATCCCGTTCCAATCCAAAATCATGATCCTTTACCAAATTTCTTCCAGTCATAACCTCAGGTATTTCCACTTTTAGAATTTCAAGTATTGTTGGGGCAATATCCATCAGACTCCCGTCAGAGGACTTGATGGGTGTCTCAACTAGCGGATCAATGACTACAAATGGAATCAGATTGCTGGTATGGGCGACATGGGGTTTTCCATCACTTGTAAATAATTCTTCGATGTTGCCATGATCTGCTGTTACGATAACAACATAATTATTTTTTTTCGCTGCTTCGATGACTTGCCCCAGGTGCTGATCTACCACTTCAGCACAACGAACTTTTGCTTCCGTATTGGCAGTGTGACCAATCACATCCCCATTGGCAAAATTCGTGATGATCAAATCATAACCCCGTTCAATTCCATTGATTACCTCTTCTGCAACTGTCTGTAGACTTAGTTCCGGAACTGTATCAAATAAAACACCTTTCGGTGAAGGGATTTTTAAATCCGTTTCTCCAGAAAATGGTTGGTTATGTCCACCATTTAGAAAAAAAGTTATATGGGCAAATTTTTCTGATTCTGAACAGCGAAACTGAGTTAATCCTGCCATTCCAACCAATTCCCCCAGGGTTTGATTAATTTTTGAAGGGGCAAATGCAATTGGCAGGTCCTTAAATTTTTCGTGGTACATCGTTAGGATAACAAAATTAAGATCCTGTAAAAAAGGACGCTCAAATTGGTTGAACAATGGATCGGTGAATGCCTCTGTTAATTCTATTTCTCGTTCACCACGCCGGCAGCAAAAGATGACTGAATCATTTGGTTTTATACATCCAATGGGACGAGCGAGATCGTCTACCCTGACCAAAGGTTCGATTGAATAATCCATTTGACCGCTTGAGTAGGCATTTTTAACAGCATTGGCAAGCAGACCACATCCGTGTGTTTCTTTTACGCTTTCCATATGCCTTCCCTTCATTATTAATCAATAAGTTAAATTTATTGGTTTTTTGTTATTTAATCTACTTTCCGAACCTTATCCCAATCTATATTTGGACATGACGGAAATATATCCAATAATTCAGAAAATTCATGAATGATGGCATCCGGTCTATTATCTTCCGTGATTTCAGCCTTCAATAGTTTTTCCGGACTGATCATTATCACGACCATCCCGAAACCTGCTTTGCGGGTACCAGTTACATCTCGTTTGAGGTTGTCACCTACATAGACACAATAGGCAGGTTCAACGCCAGCCTGCCGGGCGGCCTCCAGATAGATCGCAGGGTCAGGTTTTCTAATTCCTAAAACGGATGATAAGGCCACAGATTTAAAATACGGGGTTAATCCATCAGCTTCCAGCCAATCGGGTATTTCTTGTGAGGTGATCACATTACTGATCATGCCCAATGTGTAACCTCTTTTGTGTAATTCAATCACAACTTCTTTTCCATTAGGGACAACAACCCGAAATCCCATAGACTGCCTGTATTGATATGTCAATTCAACCCAATTGGCAGCAATTCGGTCTTTTGGAAATTCCGGAGCTAACCAACGTGTCCAGAGTTCATGTTCGGGTGCTTCTCTGAGATTCTCAAACGCCCATTTTCGATACTCTTTATAGCGTTGATCAACCTTTTGACAAAATAAATCCGGATCCTCGTCTGTGCCCACCAATTCCGTAATTTTTTGTCTTGCTTTCGCTTGGTGAGGTTCGTTATCAGTAATAATTCTTAATGTGTTGCCAACATCTAAAAAGATTGCTTCAATTTTTTGAGACATGAAAATGACCTTTTTTAAGTTCTTTTATTCTGTTGATATTAATCATTCCGAGGTGGAAATATATCCAACAGGTCGCTGATATTTTCAATCGTATGATCTGGTTTGAATTCACCAGAAGGAGGTTCTTTTTCGAGCGTTGCAGGTTCATGAATCAAAATCATCATTCCGTATCCCGCAGCCCGTGTGCCTTCAACATCGCGAACTGGATTGTCACCCACATATGCACATTTATCCGGTTCTACACCAATTTGTCTGGATGCCAACCAATAGATTTCAGGATTAGGTTTCCGGAATGCTACTTTCGATGAAAGAATTACAGTTTTAAATAAAACAGTGACCTGGTCTGCCTCCATCCAGTCCGGAATCTCAGTTTCAGTAATGGTATTGGCGATGATACCCAATTTATAGCCACGCCGATCCAACTCAATTATCGTTTCTTTTACATCTGTCCTAGGAACCCGACGTCCGTCTTTATCCCGCCATAAACGGGTTAATTTCCCAGCCAGAGGTTCAATTTTCTCTTTAGGGTAATCCGGAAGCATATGCACTGACCATAATTCTTTTTCTGATGCTTCTATCAGAGTTACCTTACAGCGTTTTCGATGTGATTTCCAACGTGTCTCAAGTTTTTCAAAAAAATCATCCGAATTTTCCTTAACTTCCAGTAGGTCAAGCATTTGTTGTTTTGCTGCAGCAGAAAATTCAGGATCTTCCACTACAATTCGCAAAGTATTGCCAACATCCAAGAAAATTGCCTCTATATCAGGTTTCATGAGCGCTCCAAGGGGTGTATTAATTTTACTTTCATAATATTGTTTTATGAAATTTAACTTACATAATGAATATAATATAACATTTTTAAATATTTTGCAAGTATTCTTTCATAATTCTATACTTTTTAGTTGTTGACAATGGTTATTTGAATCTCTATAATAAAAGTGAAATTTCAGATATCAGATTTCAGTTTATCCACAAAGGTTATTATGACAAATAATCAAATATTTCCCCGAATTAATACTCCGAAAGTAAGTGAATTGGTTTACTCCATTTTGCGGGAGAAGATTATTAGTAAAGAATTTGCAGAAGGCGAAAGGCTTGAATTAGATGAAATATGTAATCATTTAGGTGTAAGTAAAACCCCCATCAAAGAAGCATTAAGCCATCTCGAATCCGAAGGTTTAGTCCGTATACTGCCTAGATCAGGGACTTTTGTAAGCAATTTTTCTGAAATTGATATTGAGGATTCATTTGATGTAAGGCGTGTTTTGGAGTGCTTTGCAGTTGAGATTATTTGCAATCATGCAAGTGATGCGGAAATTGAGACTTTAGAAAAAATGGTAGAAAATTTAGGGAAACTTGCCAACCATCCTGACATAAAAGAAATTTATCCAGATTATCTTAAATTAGACCATGAATTCCATCGCCAAATGGTTTTACAAACCAAAAATAAACGACTGCAAGAAGCCCATGAAAGAGAAAATTTACATGCGCAAATGGCGAGAATTAGATATCGTTCTTTTGAACGTGAACTTGACAAAGCACAAAATGAACATGAAAAAATGATTCTGGCAATAAAAGAAAGAAACGTGGAAAAAGCTGTTTTTGAAATTAATTCACATTTGAAACGAGCAAAAAAATCCCTACTAAACGATATGAATTCAGTTTCTCCTTTAAAGGAAGAACCCAGGCATAAATAACCCCTAATGATCCCAATAGAAGTCATATTTAATCCAAATTGGTGGAATCAAAACTACGGTATTTGTTTTGATGAGTTTTTTTATATGAATTTAGAGAAAAGAATAGATAACGATTTCGAAATGAGAAATATTTTATTTGAACGTTTTGGAATTGGAGAAAAACCAACCATAAGAGAACCAATTATTGGCTCAATGATGGTTGCTGGTGGATTTGTAGTTCCAGCACTTTTTGGGGTGCAAATTGAATTCTCAGATAGCGAAGCTCCTTGGCCAATTGAAAGAATTTTTACAGACGAAGAAATTTTCAAGTTAGTTCCTCCAGATGTGAAAGAAAAATGGCCAATGAAATCATTATTAAATGATGCAAGTAAATTGATTGATAAATTTGGATATGTTGTAGGGGACTTTGATTTAGATGGATTCTTTAACACAGCATTACATCTCCGTGGTCATCAGTTGTTTTTTGATTTAGTGGAAAAACCAGAACTTGTTAATCACCTTTTTCATGTCCTAACAAAAACATATATTTCATTAGTCAAATTAATGAGAAGTATTACAAAAACTTGTTCGATTTCCACAAATCGTTCTATTCTAAATGTAGATCCAAGTATTTTTTTACACAGCAACTGTTCTGTAAGCATGATTTCGCCAAAACTTTATGAAAAGATGGTGTCTCCGCACGAATTGAGACTTGCCAAAAATACTCACCCTTTTGGGATTCATCATTGTGGAAATAATATGCACAAATTCTCTAAGGCATATTCACAAATTCCATCAAATTTTTTTGATATTGGTTGGGGTTCAGTCATTAATGTATGTAGTGAAACCTTTTCTGATACCTTCATAAATCTTCGTCTTAATCCGGTTCGATTATTACAATGCAACAAAAACGAAATTTACCTAGATACTCTTTCATTGCTCAAATCATCTAAGAGAATTGAAAATGTAGGTGTTTGCTGTATCAATATGGATGCAGGCACACCTGATGAAAATGTAAGATCAATATTTCAAGCAGTAAGCGATTACGAAGACCAATTCAAAAAGGGTTTAATTCAATGACGATAAAACAAACTAAAGCACATATATATAAAGATCGAAAATTTGATAACTGGGAATCGGAGGTTGAGGGGCGATGGACAATTGAAGATTTGCGTTCAAACAATGGATATTGTAATGACTGGATATCATTTGACTCACTCGCTTGGGATCATACATCACAAAAATTGTACATTGGGCTAACATCCATAAATACTGATATTTTTCATGTTTTTGATCAAACCAATGAAAAGTTCCATTCCTTGGGTTTTCAACGTATTAGCAATAAATTTGATGCGAAATTTCACCGTTCTTTAGAGATAGATCAAGATGGAATGATTTATGCCGCAACAGCATTACTTCATGATCAAAATCAACAACATCAAGCTCCTGGCGGTAAATTAATTAGCTATGATCCCAAGTCAGATCAGTACCAAATTCTTGATATCCCCGTTCCGCATCATTACATTCAATCTATAAAATTAGACGCTAAGCGAAGAGTGATCTATGGTTTTACCTATCCTGGCGAGTACTTTTTTAAATATGATTTACAAACAAAGCAAACAAAAATACTGGCATTCATTGGCAATGGGGTTATGATGTGTCAACCGCATTACAGTGTTTTAGATAGTCAAGGAAGATTATGGGGAACATGGGGAGAAACAAGAGCATTTGAAGATATTCCTGGTCCAACCCCAATCCGGATTTTTTCTTATGATCCGGATCAAGATCTATTCAATTGGTTTAACCATGGTTTTCCGAAAGTGAGTGCTAAAGATGTTGCAAGAGTTGACACAATGTTGTCAGCCACAGATGGATTCTTTTATGTTGGTACTGTTGCAGGTGGTTTTAGTAGATTGGATCCAAGAGATGGTTCTATTAAAGATTTTGGATCTCCCTATAAAGGAGAAAGATTAGCTGGATTAACCCAAACACCAGATGGATTGATTTACGGCGCAGGAAATTCTGGATATGGAAAAGACAAGAAAGGTGAAGCCAGGTTATTTGTTTTTAATCCGGAAAATGAACTATTAGAAGATTTAGGTCCAATTTATGACACCGTTTTAGGTAAAGGAGCTGTTAAAATTCATGCCTTAGTAGCTGCGTCTAACAACAAACTTTACGCAGGTGAAAATGATAACATCTATCGTCCATCCTACTTATGGGAAATATGTCTCTGTGATTAATAAATTAGGAAATCTTTAGGAGATTTAGATGAGTAACATTATTGATTGCCACTGTCATTTGGGTTTTGGGCACGATTATCAGCAGAGTATTGCTAAACAACTTAAGGAAATGGATTATTTTGGCATTAATAAAGCTGTCATCTGTCCGGTGGATAAATTTTTAGCTGTTGACAATAAAAAAGGCAATGATTTTATCTTAAAAGCTGCTAAAAAATATCCAGATAGATTTTATGTATTTTCCACTGCCAATCCCTGGTTTGGAAAGAAAGCAATAAAGGAATTAAAACGTTCCATAAATGAAGGTGCTCGAGGAATAAAACTTCATCCATCCATTCAAGGATTTTTACTCTGTGATGATTTGGTGTATCCAATCGTTGAGTTAGCTTGTGAATACAAATTGCCAATTTATTTCCATACAGGCACCCCGGCTTATTCACAACCAATGCATGTGGCAGAATTAGCATTACGTTTTCCAGAAGCAAACTTAATAATGGGTCACATGGGAAGTACCGATTTTTGGATAGATGCTGTTCCCGCTGCCCAACTAGCTTCAAATATTTTTGTGGATACTTCCTGGAGTTTGCCCGACAAGATCCGCCATGCAATTGACAGTTTAGGAGTTGACCGGGTTTTGTTCGGTAGCGATTCTCCACTCAGTACTTATAGCGTTGAATTGGGTTGTCTTAATGCAACTTCTCTTGATGAAAATGAAAAAGTCATGCTTATGGGTAATAATTTGTTGCGCTTGATAGGAGAACTATCATGACTATTGTTGATACCCACACACATATGCCTGGAAAAGCATTTTCGATGATTGAAGGTTATGACTCCGAAAATTTCATAAACCTTCTCAACAACAATGGTATCGATAAAGCCTGGGTATTTACTTTGGATGGTTTATACTTCGATCCTGCTCCACATAATGATCACCTTTTGGATTATTGTTCAATAGATCCACAACGGTTAATCCCCTTTTGTACAGTTCATCCTCGTTATTCAAATGTAATTGATGAGTTAAGAAGATGTATTGTAAATTTAGGAATGCGGGGGGTGAAATTACACCCTTGGGCGCAAACTTTTTCTCCATTAGAACCAATGATGGATAAACTCGGAGAGGAATTAGAAAGCCTTAAAGTACCAGTTGTTTTTCACGACGGTACACCACCTTACTCATCACCACTACAAATTGCTTACTTCGCACTTCGACATCCAAAATTAAAAGTGATTCTAGGTCATGGTGGGTTACACGATCTATGGAAAGAAGCCTTGTTTGCAGCTGAGCGTTGCAAGAATATTTTTATTATCCCTTCTGGAACTCCCCCACATGGACTAAAACAGATGATTTCGAGACTATCTATTGAAAAGTTCCTTTTTGGTACTGATGCAGGATTTGGTGATCCTTATTGGTTACCTTTTCAAATAAATAAGCTAAAGAATCTAAAATTATCTTCTTCCGATGAGAAAATGGTTTTTGGAGAAAATGCAGAAAGAATTCTATCAGGAAATTGAAAGGAGGTCGAACCAAATATCGATTACTTTGAAAATTATTATGTCGGAAATAGACCATTGTAATGGGTCCAAATACTCAATCAAATTTAATTATAGGAGAAAAAATGAAGCAAAAAAAACACCTTTGGATAAATTTAGTTTTGGCAATGATGGTACTTGTCCTATTTACCCAATGTACCCCAGCAAGTACACCTGCTGGGCCAAGTGAACCTGCTAGTCCAAGTGAGCCAGGCGAACCAGAAGAGGTGGTTGCTCCAGCAGAAAAAGTGAAAATTGTCTATTGGAGCATGTTTAGTGAAGGTGAGCCACTCATGCAAGAATTAGACGAGGCAACAAAGGATTTTATGCTTGAATTTCCAAACATAGAAGTTGAAATTCAATGGGCTGGCCGTCAAGTACTCACCCAATTACAAAGCGCTATTGCAGCAGGCACCCAAGTTGATATAGTTGACCATTCAGACGATCGAGTTCTGAATGCCATCGTAAAAAATGGGTTAGCGTTACCAATGGACAAATATCTTGCTGAAAAAGCGTACGACAGTGATAAGACTTGGGGTGAGACCTTCGCCCCTGGTGTATTAGAGATTGGTAAGTATGAGGGCAGCACCTATCTTATTCCTCGCGATGATTACATTTCAGCTTTCTTCTACAATAAGGCAATTTTCGCAGAAGCAGGCATCGATCCGAAAGTAAATGGAATGACATGGACTGAGTTTAATCAATTGATTGAGACATTAAAAACGACTCACCCAGATGTTACTCCATTAGGGGCTGATGGTAGTGTGGGATTCTACAACAATTGGTGGTTTAGTTACTTAGCCACACGTTTAGCGGGTGTTGAAGCTTTCAGAGAAGCAGCGTATGACACATCCGGTGAAAAATGGGGTGATCCAGAATTCCTTCAAGCAGCAGTCATGATTCGCGAATTACAAGATAAAGGTTATTTTCAGGAAGGGTTTGAAGGGTCAGTTTGGCCTGGAGCTCAAGTACAGTGGGTAAATGGTGACGTTGCAATGATGTTCATGGGAGCATGGTTACCAAAAGAAATGTCTGAACAAATGCCTGAAGGTTTTGAAGTTGGATTGTTTGCGTTTCCAGATGTTGAAGGTGGGAAAGGAAATCAAGTTGTAGAACATTGGGCAAATGTATATGGAGTATTATCTTCAACTGAGCATCCGGATGAAGTTGCGACTTATTTAAAATACATCCTTTCGATGAAAGTAGGGAGTGGTATTTCTTCACTAGGAGTTCCCGTTCCATTAGAGGGCGTGCCTGTACCACCAGCATTAATAAATCAATACGTAATCCTTGAGTCTTCGACAACTATACCTGCTCGGGCTGGCTTAAATACTGAAATACCTGAATACATGGATAATGTTTTCAATGTGTGTGATGATCAATTCTTTACCAAACAAATTGGACCCGAAGAATTTATCAGTTGCCTCATGACAGATAGCAAAAGTTATTGGGCAAATAAATAGAATATTTTTAAACTGTTTTGAGTGGGTGAATTAATTCACCCACTCAAATATCTATACAAAAAGGAGTGATCAAATGGGAAGAAGTGGCCGCCAACGTATGGTTATTCCATTTTTATTACCAGCTTTTATTCTATATACTGTCTTCTTTGTTTATCCTGCCATACAAGCTTTTTGGGTAAGTTTGCATGATTGGTCTGGATTTGGGAAGACAATGATTTACATAGGCTTAGAAAATTATCAAGAGATGTTAAATGATAAAATCTTTTGGGCTTCTTTCCGACGCACTTTTTATATCACTGTTGTAGGAGGAGTAGGTATATTCGGATTAGCCTTATTTTTTGCTTCAATTCTTCAAAGAACCTTGATTTTTAAGAAATTCTTCCGTTCTTTGATTTTTTTTCCAATGGTTATTCCTGGAATTGGATTAGGTTTAATCTGGCAATTTATCTATAACAATGATTGGGGACTTTTATCTGGATTCTTAAAGTTGGTTGGTTTAACCTCATTAAACAAATTTTGGCTCGCACCAGATAATATAATTCAATCATTAACTATCGCAATTATTTGGAGTTATGTAGGTTACTACATGACAATTTTATTAGCAGGAATTGACAAAATTCCTATCACGTATTTCGAAGCAGCAATTTTGGATGGTGCTTCGGAATGGAAAATGTTTTTTACAATAACCCTACCAATGATTTGGGATGTTTTTGTTGTTGCTCTTGTGCTTTGGATTATCAGTTCATTAAAAATATTCGATCTCATTGCTGCGACAACATTTCCAGCACCACCAACATCCTCTTACACTTTATCAATTTATATTTGGTCTCAAGCTGTTGGAACCTATACACCTGTCTATCGCTTAGGGTATGCCACAGCTCTAGGTGTTATCCTTTTGATAATGGTAGTAATAAGTGTTGGGATAACACGTTTTGTTACACGTAAGGAAGCAATTGAGTATTAATTCAGGAGCGATAAATGACACCACCCAATTTAAAAACATTTAGTGATTCCAAAATTCAAATACCTTCAAGGAAATTATTACCAAATCTGCCCTACTATTCAATTCTAATGTTATGGGCATTTTTAACTGTTATCGTATTTGTTTGGGTTGTAGGTAGTTCATTCAAAACTAACAAAGAAGTTTTTAAGGAACCTTGGGCCTTACCTTCAACCCCTTTGACTGCCGGAGCAGCTAATTATTTAAAAGCTTGGGAAGTCTCTCATATGCAAGTATATTTTATGAATAGCGTCATGGTAGTGATAGCCTCTGTTTTGATTGTCGTTATCGTATCTGCACCTGCAGCTTATGTCCTATCACGTATACCTTTCTTAGGAAATGAGCCAATTACATATTATTTTATTGCAGGAATGGGACTGCCTTTTCAATTAATACTTGTACCTTTATTCGTCTTGCTAAACAAAATGTCATTGATTAACACTCTGCAAGGATTAATACTTGCCTATGTTGGGGTATCTATACCGTTTACAGTTTTATTGCTTACTGGTTTTTTTAAGACCTTACCTGTAGACCTTGAAGATGCAGCAGCTATTGATGGTTGTAATGATTTTGAAATATTCTGGCGAGTTATGATGCCTTTAGGTGCGCCAGGATTAATAACAGCAGCCATTTTCAATTTTATTAGCATATGGAATGAATATCTTCTGGCAATGTTGTTAATCAATACAGACAAACTGAGAACATTACCTCTTGGTGTAATGAATATTCGGTATTCAATGCAATACACTGCAGATTGGTCAGCTTTATTTGCTGCAGTCGTAATTGTTATAATTCCTAACTTTCTGCTTTATATTTTCCTTTCAGATCGCCTAATTTCTGGGTTAACGCTTGGCGCTAGCAAATAAAAATCATAACGAAAAAGAGGTAAATAATGTTCGAAATTACTTTAGTTGGTAATCCTTATGAAAGAGGTTTGAAACAAGGATCGGTTTTTTCAAAGGAACTATATTCTCTATCCAAAGAATATCCTACCTGGTTAGGAGAAATCTCCCCAGATTTAGTAAATAAAATCCGAAATAAAATGGTAGATTATTTAGATAAGAATTTTCCAGAGATGATATCCGAACTTAAGGGGATTTCTGAAGGTTCTGGACTCCCCTTTGATTTGATTTGTACCATCAATTTTGTGTCAGCGATCAGTGCTTTAAATGGATGTACAAATTTTGTAATTTTGAACACAGAAGCTGGTCCCCTTTTGGCAAAAACAAGTGATATTGGCAATGACTTCAAATATTATTCCATTCAAAAAGTAATTCCTACAGGTGAGAAACAATATTTAGCTATATCTTGGGCAGGTTCCTTGTGGGCAGAAGTAGGAATAAATTCATCAGGTTTAGTCGCTGGTCAATCTTCTGGTCCTACACAAAAAGAACAGAGTGGTTTTGGAATACCAACTTTGCAATATCCAAGATATATTCTTGAAAAATGCACATCAGTTGAAGATGCGATTGAATTTTGCAAAATAACACCTATGGCGGGCAAAGGTTTAAGTATTGCTTTAGTTGATAAATTTGGTAAAAGTGCAATTGTCGAAAAATCTGGAACAGCGTTTGCTGTTCGTTATCCAGCACATCAAGTGGATAAAAACCGAAATGGATCATCAACAAATGGTGTTTATTGTACAAATATATTTTTGGAAAAAGAAATGCAAGGGTTTGGGGAGTTAAGTTTAGCAGGTGTTCCGAGCTTAGAAGAAAATTCAAAATTAAGGTTAGAAAATGTCAATTCATTTCTAACTGAAAATCCCAAACCTTCAATTCAAAAGATTGAGGAATTGTTGTTTACACCATTGCAACAAGGTGGTTTATGTCAACTCACTCACGAACCATTAATTACACACTATGCCTATGTACTCTCACCAAATAAAAATAAAATGTCGATTTATGAAGGAATACCTCAGAAACAACTTACAAAAAAGGATTACTTCATTTAGATAATCCTTGACTTTCATAACTTCTAGAAAAATTTTCTGAGAATAATCAACATAATAATAATTGAAAAGAGAATATGAAATGGAAAACCCTCTATTAAAATCAAGTCAAAATACAATAAATAAAGGACTAAATTGGCTAAATAACAATCGATCCAAAATTAAACAAATAAATGACTTAAGCGCGCATTATAAAGCTCCATACCTGTATGCATCTGTGGGTAATCCTATTCAAGGCAGGTATTATGCTGATTTAATGAAATATAAGTATTTACAAGAGGACGGTGATTTTAGAACTTCCTTGGATAAAAAGGGGTGGTCACATCTCCCAAGTAGTCCTGCAAATCGATATATATATTCTAATGGGTGGATAATATGTGGTCTTCGACAATTGTCCTATTTTGGTTTGGCGGAGAAAGGATTAAATTTTATTAGAAAATTCCAGTCAGTTGAACATGGTGGTTTTGCTTCTCATTATCATCCACTCACAAAAAGCATAAATCCAATATTCTTAGATAGTTCTTCGACTTCAGCCGCTGGTCTAGCTTTATTAGCGTGTGGAGATGTTGAAGCTGCCTGTAAAGCAGGAGATTTTATTCTAAAAATGTTAGAATCCCAACCACATCCAGATCGTTTTTTTTATTGTAGTTGGGATATTGAAAAAGGATTAAAAACGAATATTTGGGGAAGCGAAGTTGTAACTGAAATAAATGGTCGAAAACAATTTTGCCTAAGTTCCGAAAGCGACCCACGTCACGAATTAACCTGGTTGGTTGGAAAACCAATGAAGTTCCTCTCAAAACTTTATGACCAAACGAATGAAGAAAAATATTTGTTAGGAGCAAGGGCTTTGTTATCTTTCTTTGAAAAATTAGATGGAGAAAGAATCCATAATTATGGGTCTTGCAAGGTTATGTGGGCTTCAGCAGAACTTTTCCGACTGACCGGTGAAGATATTTACTATAAGACCGCAGAAGAGATATTGAGTTGGTTTTGTGATACACAACACGATTCTGGTCTATGGGTACATTCTCTTTTATATCAAGATGTTGATGAACAACCTTTCGAAGCATCACTAGATATTGTTCAGGAACTCTGTGCGGAAATTAATGACACGATATTTAATTTATTTAGTTAATTGAATTTTTTAAATTCAATTTCGAGAAGTTGGAATTAAATTGTTGTAAACAAAAAATAATAAAATTTTTCTTGGAGGAAAAATGGATAACATAACTTTATATTACAAAACAATTAATGAAAAAATGTTGCAAATAATTGATGAGGAACGTGAAAATATTGAGAAAGCATCTGAAATCATCAGTGAGAGTTTGAAACATGAAGATAATCTCCTTCATGTTTTTGGAACTGGTGGACATTCCACAATGTCAGCCACTGAAGTTTTCTTCAGGGCTGGAGGATTAGCTCAAATAAATCCAATATTTTTCTCAGGAGTTTGTCTTGAAAATGGAGGAAGGAAAGCAGTAATCGAAAGGGTCCCGGGAATTGCCCCAATGATAATGGATGCTTACACTTTCAAAAAAGGCGAAGTATTAATTATCGTTTCTCAGGTTGGAATTAATTCTTTGACAATTGATGCTGCCCAATATGGAAAAGATAATGGTCTCTATGTAATTGGAATAGAAAGTAAAGAACTATGCGCGACAGTCCCTGATGATTGTGTATCTAGGCATCCGAGTGGAAAAAATTTACACGATATCGTTGATCTCACACTTGATGCAAAAATTCCTTATGGTGATTCTGTAATAGAAATTCAAGATGCAATGCAAAAATTTGGACCAATATCCAATATTTTGATTTTCTTTTTGCTCAATTTACTCATTATAAAAACTATTGAAAAATTGATAAAAAAGGGAGCCAATCCACCGATATGGAAAAGTGGTAATATTCCAGGTGGTGATGAGGCTAACAATATTTTCCTTGACAAATATACAAAATTAGTAAAAGCCTTATAAATCATTGAATTCTTTACTAACAAAATTCATTTCACATTTGGTATTTACTCTGATGAGTAAATACCAAATTGATATAAATCTTCTAAGACTTGTTTTATTTTTATGATAACGATTTATTAGATCGATAAGGAGTCAAGATGAAAAACCATGAACGTTTAGCGTTAGTAAATGGGAAAATTGTTCTATCGGATCAAATAGTTGAAGGAAAAGTTCTTCTTCTAGAAAACGGAAAAATTGTAGGTGTCACCTCATTTGATAATCTTGGTTCAGATACAAAAATACTTGATGTTGAAAACAGATTAATTTCTCCTGGGTTAATAGATATACATACTCACGGAGCTTTAGGTTTTGACTTTACAGTTGCATCCAAAGAATCCTATGAAACAATTACTCAGCATCAAGCAATGCAAGGAATCACAACATTATTGGCAACATTAACAACCGCGCCATTGGAAGTTCTCAAGGAAGCAATAGATTTTACCGGTTCGTGGATGACTAATTATCAAAACGGATCCAATATCGCAGGACTTCATCTAGAGGGACCTTATTTTAGTTTTGATCAGAGGGGAGCACAAGATCCCAAAAATATGCGCACACCAGATGATAGTAGTGCCGACATGCTTTTATCTAAGCCAGACTTAATAAAAATTGTCAGTTATGCACCTGAATTACGTGGAGCCATCGAGTTTACAAAAAGATTGGTGGATCTAGGAATTATAGCAGCTGCTGGTCATAGTTCAGCACAAGATTTGCATGTTTTGGATGCTATGGAAGCAGGGCTATCTCATACCATTCATATTTGGAGTGGTCAATCCTCAACTATTCGAGAAGGTCCTTGGCGAAAACCAGGGTTATTAGAAGCAACTTTAGCCTTTGATGACTTAACTGCAGAAATGATTTCTGATAATCGCCACTTACCACCTACATTAATGAAGTTAGCTTATAAATGTAAGGGGCCAGATAAATTGTGTGTAATATCAGATTCAACCAATGGTGCTGGTTTGCCTGAAGGAACTGTAGTGCACTCTACAGGTATGGACTTTGAGGTTTCAAATGGAGTAGGAATACTCCTGGATCACACTTCATTTGCTGGTAGTACAACACTAATCAATCAAATGATTCCCATTTTAACCACTGAAGTAGGAATTCCTCTTGTTGAAGCGATTAGAATGGCTTCTTTAACTCCTGCGAGAGTAATTCATATTGATGATAAAAAAGGAAGTATTTACCCAGGCAAAGATGCAGATATTGCTATTTTTAATGAGGATTTTACACCTTGGAAAGTGTTAATTGGCGGACGTGAATTAACCTGATAATCGAAAATCTGTTTTCGATTATTCCATAGAAGGGATAGAGTATGACAATTTTAAGAACACTAAAAGTAGAAAAGATGCCGGTTTTTGTTTTTGATTCTCCAGAATCTTTAGGAGAAGAAGTTGCAAATGAATTTGAAAAAATTATAAATTCAGAAATTATTAACAAAGGGGAAGTTTCTGTTATCTTAGCAACTGGGAACTCTCAATTGGCCTTTATAGAAGCATTACGGAAGAAAAAAAATATTCCTTGGGATAAAGTTTATTTTTTTCATATGGACGAATATTTAGGTATGTCTGAAGAACATCCTGCAAGTTTTCAACGTTATATCAAAGATAAATTAGTAAAACATGTTCATCCGAGAGCATTTTTTGGGATTCAAGGGGATGCTGCAAATGTTAATGAGGAATTGGCAAGGTATAAAAATCTTTTATTAAGTCATAAACCTTCCATATGTGTTTTAGGAATCGGAGAAAATGGACATTTAGCTTTTAATGATCCTCCTGCAGATTTTGAAACAGAAGAATTGATTCATGTAGTAAATCTAGACCAAGCATGTCGTATACAACAAGTTAATGAAGGTCACTTTCCAAATTTCGATACTGTACCGGCTCAAGCAATAACTCTAACCATTCCTGCTTTATTATCCGCTGATAATGTTTTTGCAGTAGTACCTGAAATGAGAAAAGCTGATGCAGTTGCAACTACCTTATATGGGGCTGTTACACCTAATTGTCCTGCCTCTATTCTAAGGACAAAGAATAATACTCAATTGTATTTGGATAGAAACTCTGCCTTAAAAATCTAACTTTCTCAAATTGAATGTGATGATATATTTTTCTTCAATTAAAACTAATAACGGAAAAAGAATAATACTACAAAAAGAATAATACTACTTGACATAATTTAATGTTCTTTGTAAACTATAGATAGTCAATGCACACGTGTGCAGAAAGTAATTTCTATGCCAATCACAATCAAAGACATTGCCAAGCGAACCGGGGTTTCCCACTCAACTGTCTCACGAGCATTGGGTGGGAATACGCTGATTTCAGCGCTAACAGCTGATCGAATACGAAAAGTAGCCCAGGAAATGGGGTATCAACCCAGTGCTGCGGCGAGGAGTCTAAAAACAAATCAGACAAAGGTGATTGGCGTAATTGTTAACAGTATTGATGATCCATTCTTCAGCGAAATTTTATTTGGAATCGAAGATGCAGCACAAACTTCTGGGTACAGCTTGTTTATTGCCGCATCGCAATATGATCCCGTACGTGAGCAAAAAATTGTCCAGACAATGATGGAACAACGTACTGATGGTGTCATCATTTGTTCCTCCTCATTCAGCGCTGATAAAGGAAGACAATTGTTAGCGAATGGCTTCCCTGTGGTGGTGGTCAACTATAAAGCTCATGAAAATTTCAATTATTCCATTTATCATGATGATGTGGATGGCAGCCAGCAGATCACAAAATATTTGCTCGAATTGGGACACAAAAAAATTGCATATTTAGGTAATTCCAGATCCGGGCGAACTTCTCTGGATCGTTTAAATGGTTACAAAAAAGAAATGCTCAAAGCTGGTGCCATTATACAGGAAGGATACATTTTCGATGTAGAAGGCAGTGCTCCGGAATTAGGTTCTCATGGTCTGGCTCATTTTATGCAATTACCGGAACCACCAACTGCAATCATTTGTTTTAATGATATGGTCGCTATTGGATTACTGCATGCTTGTAAAGAATTCGGAATTAAAGTTCCGGAAGACCTTTCCATTACAGGATTCGATAATATTACTTTTTCCGGCTACACCTCCCCTCCCCTCACAACACTCGATCAACCCAAATATTCAATTGGTAATGAAGCAGCTCAATTATTGCTGGATTTGATGAATAAAAAAATTGATGGTTCTTTCCATACTCATAAAGAAAAAATATTAAAAGGGAAATTACTGGTGCGTAATTCAACCATAGCACCCAGGAAACAATAATAAAGGATACTATGTTTACAGACTCAAAAAACCAGAAAATTAACGGTTCTCAACTCATTACCCAATCTGTGGTCATTATGGATGGAATCGAGTACAGTCTTGCTCGCACTCCCAATGGGCTGCGATTGATGATCATAGCTGATCAAGATGATTCTCGTTCAAGCTTATTTGAAGGGGAAAGGTCCCCAAAGGGAAAAGAAACCCTCGTTTCTGCCCCTTTGAACGCAGAAAATGCTTCAGTCTTGCGCGACCAATTACCGTGGTTAAAACCTGTACCACTAGATCTAAAAACATCAGCCGGAATGGGAGACCGATTAGGTCTGGCGACCCTTGGCCATGTTCGGGCTATCAGGAAAATGGATGGGAAAATTGCCCCCATTTTCACTCAACAATCCATTCGGGAAAATACCCGAACAGGACGCTCCCCTCAGCAAGTTATTGATGATGCCATGTGGGGAGTTTTTCAGGAAAATTGGCGTAATGGTTATGGTGCCGATGCTGACCATTTGAAGACTACAGAAGATATCGATGTATGTCTGTCAGCAGGGTATACATTTTTTACGATTGACCCTGGTGCTTATGTTGATAATCGAGCCGAACATGCTGACATTGTATCTTTGAGAACATTTGCCAGAGATTTACCATCAGAAATGCAGATCAATCAGTCAGGACTTTTGGATCAAACCATTTCGGTAGAACATTTAATAATAACCTTTGACGAAACGACATTATTAAAAGCAATGGTTAAATATGGAAAAGCAGTATGGCATGTTTTTCAGATGCACCAACATCTGAAGAAAAGTGCAGGGTCACAACCGTTTGAATTTGAAGTATCTGTCGATGAGACTGATAACCCAACATCGCATGCAGAACATGCTTATATCGCCAGTGAACTCAAACGCTTGGGCGTTAATTGGGTCAGTCTTGCACCACGCTTTGTCGGAAAATTTGAAAAAGGGGTTGATTATATCGGTGATCTGGGAGCTTTTGAAGAGGATATAAAAGACCATGCTGCGATTGCCCGATATTATGGACCCTATAAACTGAGCTTACATTCTGGATCAGATAAATTCAGTATATACAAAATGGCTACGCAAGCAACGAAAGGTCTGGTGCATCTTAAAACAGCAGGAACCAGTTATCTGGAAGCATTGCGAACGATTGCAGAACTTAATCAATCTCTCTTTCAGGAGATTTATCAATTCGCACGCAACCATTATGAAATCGACAAAGTCAGTTACCATGTGTCAGCCGAACTCTCACGTGCACCTGATCCAGCTAAAGTAGATAATTGGCCAGCATTACTGGATGATTTTGATGCACGTGAGATTTTTCACGTGACTTTTGGTTCGGTACTTACAGAGAAATTTTCGAATGGGAATTTTCAATTTTATGATCGTTTGATGAATCTACTCAGAGAAAACCCAGAAGTTTATGCTGATAATCTTGAGAAACATTTTATACGTCACTTGAAACCTTTTGTTCAGTAAAAGAAATGGGAATCTTATGAAAGATAAAAAAGTAAATAACGGATATGATCTCAGCCACTACACAGCTGTTGTTACCGGTGGCGCTGGTGTATTGTGCGCTACCTTGTGCAAGGCTTTAGCTGAAGCAGGTGCATCGGTTGCTATCCTGGATATTAATGAAGAAGCTGCAAAGAGCCTGGCGAATGAAATAAATTCAAATGGAGGAAAAGCAGTTGGTTATCGTTGTAATATGCTGGATAAGGAAGATATCACCTCCGTTGCAAATAAAATATTGGATGAATTTATTCATATCGATGTCCTCGTTAATGGCGCTGGTGGAAATAAACCTCAAGCAACCACCAGCCAGGATTTAAAATTCTTTGATTTACCGGTTGATGCTTTTCGTTGGGTTTTCGATTTGAATCTGCTAGGTACGATTTTACCCTCACAAGTATTTGGAAAAATAATGGCGGAACAAAAAAGCGGAGTGATCCTTAATATTTCATCGATGAATGCTTTTCGACCTTTGACACGCATCCCAGCTTACTCAGCAGCCAAAGCTGGTGTCAGTAATTTCACTCAATGGTTAGCAGTTCATATGGCACAGGAATTTTCCCCTGCTATTCGGGTAAACGCCATCGCACCTGGCTTTTTCATCACAGAACAAAATCGATTTTTGTTGACTGATAAAGAAAGTGGTGAATTGTCTGATCGGGGACGAACAATCATCAATCACACACCCATCGGACGTTTTGGTACTCCGGAGGATCTGGTAGGTACCATGTTATGGCTGGTATCCCCAGCTTCTGCCTTCATCACCGGGGTCGTAATTCCTGTTGATGGTGGTTTTTCAGCTTTTAGTGGAGTATAAGCATTGTGATTGGTAGAGGTGATCCGCAAATTATTCTATCAAATGCAGAAATCGGTGAGATTGTTCAATCAGCATTAGCAAATACTGATTTGGACAATAAACGCGTTCTAGTCCTGATTCCGGATGGAACCCGCACCATGCCAATGCCTTTAATGTTTGATCTGTTTGAGAAGTATCTGACAAATCGAGTATCTCAATTGGATTATTTAGTTGCTCTGGGCACCCACCAACCGATGACAGATGATCAATTGAGCCATCTGGTTGGCCGAAATGTTGTACAAGGCAAGGCCGGATCCAGTATGATTTATAACCATCAATGGGACGATCCTTCCACTTTTGCCCAAATTGGTACCATTTCAGCAGCAGAAATTCACCGGATCAGTAACGGCATGATGGAAGAAGATGTTCCTGTGCGATTGAATAAATTAATCCTTGATTATGATCATTTGATCATCTGTGGACCAGTATTTCCCCACGAGGTTGTCGGATTTTCAGGTGGGAATAAATACTTCTTTCCTGGAATCGCAGGATCAGAAATTATCAATTTCACCCATTGGCTGGGTGCGATAATCACCAATTATGAGATTATCGGTACTGGATATACACCAGTTCGAGCCATCATCGACAAAGCAGCGTCTTTTATTGACCGACCAGTCACCTGCTTTTGTCTGGTTGTGAGCCATTCCGGAACTTCGGGATTATTTTACGATAATGCACAGGAAGCATGGAAAGCAGCAGCAGAACTTTCTGCAAAAACTCACATTGTGTATGTTGACCAACCCTATCAAAAAGTGATCTCAGTGATGCCCTCTTTATATGATGATCTCTGGACTGCTGCCAAAGGAATGTACAAGATGGAACCAGTCGTAGCGGATGGTGGTGAGGTAATCATATTTGCCCCTCACATTAATGAGGTGAGCTACACGCATGGAAAAATTTTGGATGAAGTTGGATACCATTGTCGTGATTTTTTCCTCAAACAATGGGATCATTATAAACATTACCCCTGGGGTGTACTGGCACATTCTACCCACCTATGCGGTGTAGGAAAGTTTGATCGTGAAACCAAAAGTGAGACGAAAAGAATTAAGGTGACATTGGCAACCGGTATTCCGGAAGAACGCTGTAACATCCTTGGTCTTGGTTATCTTAACCCCTCCATAATCAATTTGAATGATTGGCTCAATAAAGAAGATGAAGGGATTTTGGTCGTTCCAAGAGCTGGAGAGATGCTCTATCGTCTCAAAAATGCTAAAATCATAAATAAATTATCGGAAAGGGAATGACCATGAAATACAAAATTGGTATTGTTGGGTTAGGAGTTATGGGTCAGAATTTGGCGCTCAACATGGAGCGAAATGGTTTCCCAGTCGCTGGATTTGACCTTGATAAAGCCAAAACAGATGCATTTTTAGCGGAAGAAGCAAAAAACAAAGCGATCGTTGTTGTTGACAATATTCCCGATATGATTGCAATTCTTGAAAAACCGCGACGGATTCTGATGATGGTGCCTGCCGGAAAACCAGTAGATGCAGCCATTCAACAGATCAAACCTCACCTGGAGAAAGGTGATATTCTCATCGATGGCGGTAATTCATTTTTTATGGATACCGAGAGACGAACAAAGGAATTGGAAGCAGATGGATTAAATTTCGTTGGTGCAGGTGTTTCAGGTGGTGAGGAAGGCGCAAAATGGGGGCCTTCCATCATGCCCGGTGGACAACGAGAAGCCTGGGAAGCCTTAGCTCCCATCTTTTACGCCATCGCAGCAAAAGCGGATGATGGTCAACCCTGTGTGGAATATATGGGTCCACGAGGTGCCGGCCATTATGTAAAAATGGTTCACAATGGTATCGAATATGGTGATATGCAACTGATTGCCGAAATTTATGATATTTTGCACCGGGGATTGGGTTTGAATAACAACGAATTGCATGAGATATTCGCCAGATGGAACCAGGGTGTCCTCAGATCCTATTTGGTCGAGATTACAGCGGATATTTTCAAGAAAATCGATCCGGAATCTGGAAAACATGTATTGGATCTGATCCTGGATGAAGCCCAACAAAAAGGCACTGGCAAGTGGACCAGTCAAAATGCTTTGGATCTTGGTGCACCTATTCCGACGATCCACGCAGCCTTAGTAGGAAGAACAATCTCCGCTTTAAAAAGCGAGAGGATTATTGCCTCAAAAATTTTAACGGGTCCTGAAATGGTTTATCAGGAAAATCGAAGTCGTTTAATAGAAGCCGCAGAAAATGCACTCTTCGCGAGCAAGATTACTTCCTACGCGCAAGGAATGGGCATGTTGAAATTGGCATCAAAAGAATATAAGTATGATTTGAAATTAGCGGAGATTGCAAAAATCTGGCGATCAGGTTGTATCATTCGGGCAAGTTTGTTGACAGAAATTATGGCTGCTTTTCAAAAAGAGCCAGATCTAGTCAATTTGTTATTAGATGTTTATTTTAGAGAAGCCATTCAGAGCCGCCAGGATGATTTGCGCTTCGTGGTTAAAACTGCCATTAATTTGGGAATTGCTGTTCCTGCTCTGAGTGCATCTCTGGCTTATTTTGACGCGTACCGTAGTGAACGGTTACCAGCCAACCTCACACAAGCTCAAAGGGATTACTTTGGTGCACATACCTATCGACGGGTTGATCGTGAAGGATCATTTCATACAGATTGGATTGAAGGAGAAAAGTAATCATGCAATATGGTTTAAATATCTTAGAAAAAGCAAATCTGGACTTCGTATCATTAGGGGCACTGATTCATCGACTAGATCCCGGAATCATACCATTTCGCAAAGCTACCCAATGCCAGATTCACGTTAGTGGTGGTGAGTTCAACTGCGCAGCAAACCTGGCAGATTGCTTCAAACTGAATACCGGCATTGCGACAGCAATGGTAAATTATCCAATTGGAGATATGATTGCCGAACGTGTAAAAGCGATGGGTGTCACACCTTTTTATAAACCCTTTATTCATAATGGTGTCAATGGACCCAATATGGCTACTGTTTATAGCGATCGGGGATTTGGGGTGCGTGCTCCAGTTGTATTTTACAATCGCAGTAATGAAGCAGCAGCACAATTACAACCGGGAGATTTTAATTGGTCAGAAATTTTCAAAAATGGAGTACGCTGGTTTCATAGTGGCGGTATCTTTGCTGCACTTTCTGAAACAACAGGAGAGCTGATCATTGAGGGAATGCAAGCTGCAAAAGCATCTGGAGCGATCGTTTCATTTGATTTAAACTATCGCGCCAAATTATGGAATATCTGGGGTGGGCATGAAAAAGCACAATCAGTGATCCGCAAAATAATGCAGTGTGTGGATGTTCTCGTCGGAAATGAAGAAGATTTACAAATGGGACTGGGTATTGCAGGCCCACAAGTAGCAGCAGCATCTAAACTAGATCCCAGTGTATTCTTTGGGATGATTGAAGAAACAGTGAGTTTATTTCCGCAAATCAAAGTGGTTGCTACCACCTTAAGAGAAGTACATTCAACCAACCACCACAGCTGGGGTGCGGTCGCATGGATAAATGGTAAAACCTATCAATCCCCTACCTGTGAATTGAATGTCTATGATCGGGTTGGAGGTGGTGATGGTTTTGCTTCAGGGTTATTCTATGGCTTTCTCACTGGAGCAACTGAACAGGAAGCTGTCAATTTGGGTTGGGCACATGGCTCATTGTTAACAACCTTCCCAGGAGATACAACGATGGCGACGATTGACCAGGTGAAGGCATTTGCAAAAGGAGGTTCAGCACGCATTCAGAGATAATCAATTTCCGAGTTAATTGAAAAAGCATTTGTTTTTATTTAATATTTTATGCACACGTGTGCACTAGAGGAGATAAAAGATGGAAAAAATGAAAGCGCTAGTAATGAAAGATGTTGGAAAACTCGTATTTGAGGATCGCCCCCTTCCACAGATAAAAAACCCGGATGATGTATTATTGAAAATTAAAGCTGTCGGTATTTGTGGTAGCGATGTCAAAATTGTAGAAGGCAAGCACCACTTTAAACCAGATACAGTTCTTGGACATGAATTCTGTGGTGAAGTGGTCGAAATCGGATCTCACGTTGAGCACATAAAAGTTGGAGACCGGGTGGCGGTTGATAATAATATTCGTTGCGGTTTTTGTGATTTCTGCCGAATGGGGTTGACCAGTCAATGTGTTGATATCAAGACAAGTGCGTTGGGTGTGATGCGCGATGGTGGGTACGCTGAATATTGTCTCGTTCCAGAAAAACAATGTTTTGTTGTTCCAGATATGATTGATGATGTCTTAGGTACTCAGGTGGAGACACTTGCGACGGTTGTCAACGGTATGAATCATCTGCAAATGTTGCCCTACGACTATGCCATGGTGATCGGATTTGGTCCAATTGGTTATTTATTTTCTCAATTTTGCAAAAACATAGCCGTAAAAGTTGCTGTCACCGAAATTGATCCTTATCGTATCGAAGTAGCGAAAAAATGTGGGTTAACCGTATGGAATCCAAATGAAGTGGATGTGGTAGAAAAGATAAAAGAATTTACTTACGGTAGAAAAGCTGATATTGTGATTGAGGCGACTGGCAATGGTTTTGAACAGGCATTGAAATGTGTAACCCCCGGTGGAAAACTATTGCCATTTGGTATGGACTCAAGCATTACCGCCAATGTTGTTCCCAATGAAATTACACGTTGGGCAACAAAAATTATTGGTTTGTATTTAGGTCAAAATACGATGGTTCCTTCTATCCGAATATTCCGTGAGAATAGAATTGATATGAGTAATTTCTTCACGAAAGTAATCTCGCTGGAAGAAGGAATCAATGCATTCGAGGATCTTGGATTGAATATGAAAACTTTGGAACACAAACCAAAGAATGCAATGAAAATAGTGATGAAACCTTAATTCACTCCTTATTTTTTTTTGTGGAGGCAGATAGAATGAGACATTCCATCTGCCCCAGAAACAGGTTTGGAAATAAATGAAACGTAAAGTAAATATCGCTGTAATCGGAACAGGAAGAATGGGCAGTGTTCACGTTGCCAATCTTGTCAGATTGATCCCGGAAGCAAACTTGTCTGCAATTTGTGATATCCGACTCGATGTTGCTCAACAGGTAGCGGATGAACTGGGAATTGAACGGGTCGTTCAAGATTATCATGAATTATTGAATGACAATGAAATCGAAGCAGTTTTAATTGCAACCAGTACGAATACCCATGCTGATATCATAATCGATTCGGCAGAAGCTGGAAAACATATTTTTTGTGAAAAACCTCTGGCGCTGGATCTGGACAGTATTGATAAAGCATTATCTGTTGTTCGAGAAGCGAATGTAAAATTACAGGTTGGTTTTAATCGAAGATTTGATAAAAGTTTTCAGCACGTACGAGAGATTGTCCAATCGGGAGAAATTGGCAGACCTTGCGTCCTCCGCATCACCAACCGTGATCCGGAATTGCCTTCAAAGGAGTTCTTACGGGTTTCTGGTGGTATGTTTCTGGATATGACAATCCACGATTTTGATATGGTACGTTTTCAAATTGGAGAAGTGGATGAAGTTTATGCGATTGGAAATGTATTAATCGATCCTGAATTGGCTACATTTGGAGATATTGATACCGATATCGTCACATTAAAATTTGCCAATGGTGCAATAGGAGCGATTGATAACAGTCGACAGGCTGTTTATGGTTATGATCAACGTTTAGAAGTATTTTGTCTGAATGGAATGGCAAAGGCTGAAAATGAGATGGAAAACACCGTCATTAAAGGAAACCCTGATGGTTTTTCTACCAGTCGTTTGCCATTCTTTTTTATGCAACGATATGCACCCTGCTATATCGAAGAAGTGCGTCAATTTGTTGAGTGTGTCCGTGACAATCTTCCTACACCAACGACTGGAGAGGATGGTAGAAAAGCTGTTGTTCTCGGTCATGCAGCCTGGAAATCATTCCATGAAAATCGTCCTGTAAAAATAAGTGAAATTGGATAACAAGTAAACTAGAATTATTTCAATTTAGACTTTTTAGACCTCAGATTGGACAAATTTTTATATGCCCTTCAACAATGAAATCATCAAACCCCATGAAAATGAATATCTCAACTGTATCCGCTGTGGATTGTGTCTGGCTGTTTGTCCAACATATCGGGAATACAAAAATGAAACGGCCTCTCCCCGTGGAAGGGTTGCTCTTGCACGAAAGAGCCTGGAGGATGAATTATTCCTCTCACCGAATTTGGTTGAGCAAATGTATTCTTGTCTGGCTTGTCTTGCGTGCAATGATATTTGTCCGGCTGGCATAAAACCCGCTGATATTGCCATTGAAATGCGTCATGTGGCAGAACAGGTCAAACCTTCACCCTGGAAAAACAACTTATTTGGCAAAGTGATACCCAGTTCAGACACAATGGAACTGCTTACCTGGCCATTACGAGTATATGAAAATCTTGGTTTGCGATGGTTGGTTCATAAGCTGAGAATCAATAAATTGTTCCCTGAACAATTAAGAGATTTGGAAGGCATGTTACCAAAACAACCAAAGAATCCTCTTCGTAAAGAGTTGCCTTTGATTTCCCGCTCGACAAATGAGAGTAAATACCGGGTTGGATTCTTTCTTGGGTGTGCTCAGAGTTTGATGTTTTCTGAAGAAAGTGCAGCAACCATCAGAGTTCTCAATCGTAATGGATGTACTGTCATCACACCTAAAGAGACTGTCTGTTGTGGAATGCCAGCTGCTGGATATGGACGTCAGGACCTGGTCATCGAACATGCTAAAGTTAATATTGAGATTTTTGAAAAAGAAGATTTGGATGTGATTGTTACTGATTGCGCTACCTGCGGTTCAAAACTCAGAGAATATGGTGATATTCTGGAAAATGACCCGATCTGGTCACAAAAAGCCAAAAACTTCAGCAGCAAGATTCGTGATATCAGTGAATTCCTCATGTCAATCCCATTGGAAAAACCAACCGGTAAAATCGATGCACGCATAACCTATCATGATCCCTGTCATTTGCGCCGTGCTCAGAAAGTCTGGAAGCAACCAAGAGCATTAATGCAGATGATTGAAGGTGTTGAGTATGTGGAAATGGAAGAAGCTGATTGGTGTTGTGGTTCTGCTGGAAGTCAATTGATCACCCATTATGAGACTTCGACTCACATTCTGGATCGAAAAATGGAGAGTTTAAAATCAACCGGCGCTGAAATCATCGCCTCAGGTTGTCCTGGTTGCCAGATGCAATTGATGACTGGAATCCGAAGGGAAGGGTGGAACATCAAAGTTATGCATCCTATTCAATTATTAGACCAGGCTTACAAATCACAGGATAAGGAAGAATAATGGACCACCAAATTATCGCACAATTAGAAAAAATTGTTGGTAAGAAAGGTGTATTAACTACCCCAGAAGATCTGGCTGTTTATAGTTATGATGGCACCTTCGAAGAATGTAATCCGGATGTGGTTGTGCTGCCAGAAAGTACTGATCAGGTAAGTCAGGTCGTGAAATTGGCAGCAAAAGAATGTATTCCGATTGTCACACGAGGGATGGCTTCAGGTTTAGCAGCGGCGTCGGTTCCTTTCAGCGGTGGAATTGCGCTGGTAATGACGCGCATGGATAAACTAATCGAACTTGATCTGGAAAATGCAATCGTCCATGTTGAGGCTGGAATCGTTACAGCTGATTTACAAGCGATTGTTGAAAAACACAACTTGTTTTATCCCCCCGATCCATCCAGTATTCGTCATTCAACCATCGGTGGCAATATCGCTTGCAATGCTGGTGGACCAAGATGTTTGAAATATGGAGTAACAGGAGATTATGTGCTCGGGTTGACCGTTGTTCTTGCTGACGGTCAAATCCTGAAAACCGGAGGAAAAGTAATCAAGGATGTTGTTGGATATGATTTAAAATCACTTTTCACTGGTTCAGAAGGCACGCTGGGGATCATCACTGAGGCTTTATTAAAATTAACCGCCAAGCCAAAATATGCACGAACCGCGTTGGTTGAATTTTCCTCTATTGATGATGCCTGCAAATCTGTCAATGCAATTTTACTAGAAGGAATTGTTCCAGCTACCCTTGAATTGATGGATCAAACAGCCATTAATTGTATCGAGGAAGCCATGCACATCGGGTTACCGACAAATGTAGCTGCTTTCCTGCTGATCGAATCGGATGGGGTTGAGATGGAAACTACCACACAGGAGATCGAATCCATTGTAAAAATCTGTGGAAAAACCGGTGCAACGAAAATTTCACTGGCGAAAGATGAAATCGAAAGAGCAAACCTTTGGAAAGCTCGTCGCTCGATATCACCTTCTTTAGCCCGATTATCACCCAATAAGTTGGGGGAAGACATAACCGTTCCACGCAGTGCCATTCCCGAAGCAGTAAAACGTTTGAAAGCGATCAGTCAAAAGTATGGACTTCCCATTGTTATTTTTGGGCATGCTGGGGATGGCAATTTACACCCTAACATTCTTTTTGATAAGCGGGATCCAAAACAAATGGATATCGTAGAAAAAATGGTTGCAGAGGAGTTTGACATTGCACTCGAATTGGGGGGAACACTCTCCGGAGAACATGGTGTAGGAACACTGAAGCGCCCTTATATGGAAAAAGCACTCGGAGTTGTATCAGTCGGAATCCAAAAGAAAATTAAACAGGTTTTGGATCCGTTAAATATTTTGAACCCTGGAAAAGTATTACCAGATTAAACGTAAGAAAAAAAGGAGATTTACTATGAGTGAAAACAGAGTACCAGTAGGATATTTACCGTCAAACCAACCAGATTTGTTTTTTGAAGACAATGGGGTTGGAAGATTGAAGAAAGAAGTTTGGGACTCCAGCGACGAACAGATCGACGCCATTTTGTCCGATTATGGGGTACCATCTCCTGTAGAATGGGCAAAGCCCGGTTCCTATATTCAAACCACCACCCGTTGGCAGGTGGAAGAGAATCGCAAGAAGAATGACATTGTCTTCATTCCTGTTGGTTGTTCCGAGTTACATGGTCAGCATCTGCCAAGTGCAGCGGACACCTTATATGTCAGTGCAATTGTAGAAGGCGTTCGCCGCTTTACGGCTAAACGTGGCGCACCGGTTAACCTGGCGCTTCCTCCGTTGAATTACGGTGCTCATCCTTATCACCATCTAGGTATGCCAGGCACTGTCATCGTACGGGAACATGTTGTGCGTGAAATGATGATTGATGTCATGTTGGGATTATGGAATGACGGTTTCCGCAAGCAATTGATTGTCAACAATCATGGGCAACTGTGGGTTCTGGAATCAGCCATTCAGGAATTCCAAAAACGTTATCAACTACCAGGAATCTTTCGCGTCATCGATTGGCATCGCGGTGTACGTGAATTCTTCCGCCCTGTGGAACGTGGTGGAAAAATGAGTACCAATTTTGTGCATGCCGATGAATCCGAAACTTCTTTAAGCCTGTTATTACACCCTGAAATGGTGGATATGAATTATGCGGTAGATACAGAAGGTATATCGTACCTGCCGGAAGGCCATTTTGATAAATCAGTTGATCCTTATGGTCGACCGAGCCGCTGGTCCGAAGGTGAAGGTCACTTTGCCATTGAGATCGCCGCAACGCCGGAAGGTGTCGTTGGAAAAGCCAAATCTGGTACTGCGGAAAAAGGCAAACGCCCCATGGCAGCCATATTAAAGTACCTGACCCTCTGGCATGATGATGTTCTGGAAGCATTCCCGGCTGGAAAAGTACCTCCGGTTGAAAAAATCACATTACGCACTGAAAAAGAAATGGAACCATATTTACGCGAACCTCTCAGTGATGGATGGAAGAGTGTTTACGGAATTCCACGCATCGGCCAAGGTACAGAAGTATAGTCTCAAAAAATTGAAGATTACACAAGGAGTCAATAATGAGCGGAAAAATGAAAGGCGTAACACTTGTTGCAGATTGGGATCCAAAACCTGGGTTTAAGCTTGGTGCAAAAGATATAGAAGGTCGACAGACATATTTAGGTAGCCAGGTATGGCGTAATCCTCGCTTCGAAATTCGCGATTATGATATTCCCACTCCGGGGGATGATGAGGTATTAATTGAGGTTAAAGCCTGTGGTATTTGTGGGTCTGATGTTCATATGTCACAGGCTGAAAAAGATGGATATATTTTCTATCCAGGGCTGACTGGGTTCCCCAGTATATTAGGACATGAGTTATCCGGCGTGGTTGTCTCTGCTGGAAAGAAAGCTTTTGATAAGTACACCAACAAACCTTTCAAAGGTGGAGAACCTGTCACAACAGAAGAAATGCTGTGGTGTGGCATGTGTAAACCTTGCGCCGATGGATATCCCAATCACTGTGAACGTCTGGATGAAATCGGTTTCAATGTCAATGGCGCTTATGCCAAATACCTGGTAGTTCCTTCTCGAACGATTTGGAGTCTGGAACCGTTGAAAGCAAGGTATAGTGGGCAGGACCTCTTTGTCGCTGGAAGTTTGGTAGAACCAACTTCAGTAGCATATAATGCAGTGATTGAACGAGGTGGTGGCATTCGTCCGGGTGATCGTGTTGTCATTCTCGGGGCAGGTCCGGTTGGCATCGCTGCCTGTGCTATCTTAAAACGAGCAGGTGCTTCTCAAGTCATTATCTCTGAGACCGAAGAAATCCGTGCAAATATGGCATTAAAACTGGGCGCAGATTATCATATCAACCCCCTCAAAGAAGACTTTGCTGATCGTGTTTTAGAGATTACCCATGGTATGGGGGCTGATTTATTCATGGAAGCCACCGGATTACCAGAAATTGTTTATCCAGGTATTGAAAGGGTTGTTTGGGAAGGTCGCACCTTAAACAGTAAAATCGTTGTAACTGCCCGCGCAGAGGCCAAGATGCCTGTGATGGGTGAAGTATTGCAGGTTCGTCGAGCTCAAATTATTGGGGCGCAAGGACACTCTGGCCACGGAACGTTCCCACGAGTCATCGAATGTATGGCCACAGGAATGGATATGACCCCTATGAGCACCAAGAAAATCACATTGGAAGAATTACCGGAAAACGTTGTTAAATTACAAACAGATCGTTCTGAAGTAAAAATCACTTACATTGCCTAATTCTCTCCCTTGTAATACCGGGTATCGATCTTTAAGTTTGGTCGATACCCGGCAAGAAAGTAAAAATGAAATTATCAATCGTATATTCCACACAACAAACAAACTTTCAAGCAGCCACCTTTTCTGGAGGATTGGAAGCCAATCTTTCAAAAATCAGTGATTATGGTTATGACGGTGTTGAGCTTGCGATACGGGATCCAAAATTAGTAGACCTTGATGATTTAACTTCCATGATTCAGAAATTCGGACTGAGCGTCCCTGCCATTGGAACGGGTCAGGCATGGGGAGAGGAAGGTTTATCCTTCACAGATCCTGACCTTGAAATTCGCAAAGCTGCAATTGAACGGATTAAAAGTCATATTCCATTAGCAGAAAGATTTAATGCGGTCATCATCATCGGACTGGTAAGGGGAATCACTAAACCAGGGTTAAAACAAGAACAGACCATGGATTGGCTTTGTGAAGCATTACTCCAATGTTGTTCATCAGCCATGACCCAGGGTGTCAGATTAGCACTCGAGCCCATTAATCGCTATGAAACAACTCTGATCAACAATGTTGCACAAGGGATGGAGTTAATCTCGAAAGTAGCTATGGAAAATTTCGGTTTGTTATTGGATACTTTCCATATGAATATTGAAGAACCAAATATTGAGGAGAGTATTAAATTATGTGGTAATCGAATATTCCACTTTCATGTAGCTGACTCCAATCGCTGGTATCCCGGTGGAGGTCATCTGGATTTTGAGGCGATACTTAATTCATTGATAAATGCCGGATACAGTGGATATATTTCTGGAGAATTCCTTCCGTTTCCGGATGCTGATATTGCAGCTAGAAGGAGTATTAATTATCTTCAGAACATCTTCCATTAATTTAATTATTTATTTCTTAATTCATTCATCTTCCTCCACCCAGCTTGATGAAAAATTAACATTAGGAAAATCCTGAATTTGTGCTTTAATTTTTTTTTAAAGTAATTCATACTTATCTAATAAAGAAAGATTTGATAATATTTCCTTTGTTTGCCCATCAGCCACAATTTTTCCACCATAAAGAATAATTGATCGATCCGTCAGCTTATTTACCAAATCTAGATCATGAGAAGCGATTACCATTGTCTGTGGTAGATCATAAAGTAATTCCATTAATTCACGTCTTGATCTTGGATCTAATCCGGCAGAGGGCTCATCTAATACTAAAATTTCTGGGTGCATGGATAAAACTGAAGCGATTGCAATTCGCTTTTTCTCTCCAACGCTTAGATGGAGTGGAATTCGATCAATATAGTCAATCATGCTTACAGCCATTAATGCATTATTTACACGTTCCTGAATTATATTGATATTTAATCCTTGATATATTGGGCCATACGCTACATCTTCAAAAACTGTTGTAGAGAATAATTGATCATCCGGATTCTGAAATACTATACCTACTATAGAACGAATTTGCTTGTGGTTTTTTTTGATGACTTCTAATCCATTAACTTTAAGATCTCCATATCCAGAATAGATACCATTCAGATGAAGAAGCAATGTTGATTTTCCAGCTCCATTTGGGCCAATCAAGCCAACCCTTTCACTTGCGTGTATATTTAGATTTATACCCTCAATTGCTTTTCTCCCATCTGGGTATGTAAAGGTTAAATTTCGAATTTCAATCATGTTTTTTCTCAACCCAATATCAATAAAGAATAAATCCAGATGATAAGAACCAGGAAAATACCTATTATCATCATGAAGTATTCACTACTTATAATATTTTTGGAATTTTGTATTGATGGAATAACCTTACCATTATAGCCGCGCGATATCATCGCAGCATAGACTCGATCACTTCGTTCTATCGATCTGATGAGAATACTCCCAGCCATGCCGCCTGTAATCTTAGCCCGCCACCACAAACTGCCACCACTGGACTTTTTTGTAAGTCCATGTGAACTTCTGCTGGCTCTGGCACGTATCATTCTTAAAACTTTATCACGGATCACAAATAAGTAAAGGTATGCTAAATTGATAATAGAAATAAATAAAGAGGGAATTCTCAATCGTTCCATAGCAAAAAATATTTCTGAGGGACGAGAGGTTAACACCAATATGAGAGCTACAAGAATAGATAGGATGGATTTAATAGTGATGCTCAGGAATCTCTGTAAGCCTTCCATGCTGACGGAAATCTCACTTCCAAAGATAGGGACAACTTCGAAAAGAGAATTACCAGTAAAAATCAAAGGAATTACTGCAAATATAAATGGAAGCGAAATCAAGGTTCGTTTTGCGATAACAGACAATTTCAAACGTGCAGTAGCAATTATAGCAATTAAATAAAGGAAAAAAAGAGCAAAGGCTCCCCAGGCTTTTGTTGGTGTTAAATTGACAAAGACGATGAAGACAATGGTAAACACCAATTTCATCAATGGATTTAATAAATGAAACTTGCTATTATTGGTTGGTGTTTCAGGTTTTTCCAATTTAATTCTTGAGTGAGTTAATTGATTGTTGCTTGTTTTTTACATTGCGATAAACCAACTACCACTGTAAGTACAATGATCACACCGATAATACCCGCGACAATCGTGGCTATCGCAGGATCATTGATACCCGGAAAAGTATAATCTGGAATAATATTATAAAAAGCATCTTTTGCAAAACCAAGAAAACCTGATTGTTCTGCAACCCACTCAAGTCCATCTGGATGGCTGGACGCGAATGGAGAAAGAATTGCTAGGATAACTGCAATTATTGATCCCCCAACGAGAATTCCTTTATTGTTGGCTGAACCTGTTAGGTTTACTTCAAGCAAATCTTTTCTAGCAGCTGATATAAAAATAATTGCTCCTGCTGATATGAGTCCTTCACCAATCCCAATCACGGCATGAATGCCAGCCATGGCAGGAATTACGATATTCGCAGGTGAGGTACCCGAGATTGCTAATTGAAGAGCACAGGACAAGGAGGCTAGAAAAATTGAACCCCATGCAGCGAGAAAACCTGAAACAGTGATACCCCATTTTTTACTTCCAATTAATTTCTTCGTAAGTGAAAAAATACTATTAGAGACCAGGACACTAATAATTGCCATATTGAAAATGTTTGCCCCTAAAACAATAAGTCCTCCATCCTGAAAAATCAAAGCCTGGATGGAAACAACCGAGGTTATAACAACGATGGCAGGCCAGGGACCAAGTAATATAGTGGCCAGAGCTGCTCCTAAAAGATGTCCTGAAGTACCACCAATCACTGTGAAGTTCAACATCTGACCAGCAAAAATGGCTGCAGCCAACACACCCATTAATGGAACCTGCCGTTCTGAGAGATCCCGATTTGTTTTTCGCAATGCAATTGTAATTACTACTATTGACATTACCCAGAAAATAAATGAAATAATTACTGATAGAAACCCATCCGGAATATGCATAGTTTTTGGTGAAAGTAATGGTAAGAATGGCATATGAAATTTCCTGTTTTGAATCAAGGTTATAATGAAATTATTAATTATTTAGTCAATGCATTATAATGCAAATTATCGCAGTTGCGATAATTTGATGTATCTTTTAAGGGTTTTAATATGAGAGCTTCTTCAGTTGATCAAATTATCATTAAATTATTATCCAAAAAATATGCGCACCTTAATTCTCATCAAATTTTCAATGAGATTCGGGAAGTATTACCAGCTGTTAATCCATCAACTGTATACCGCTCTTTAGACCGACTTGTAAAAAATGGAAAAGTTTCCGTTTCAGATATGGGTACTGGTGCTGCTGTTTATGAATTATTAACAGATGGATACCATCACCACCTGGTATGTCAGAAATGCGGGAGTGTTATAACAATTGGACATGAAGAAGTTATCAATTTTTTCTCATCGATTGAGAAAAAGAATCATTTCAATATAATTACCAATCACCTGGTCTTGTTTGGAATTTGTGAGGATTGCCAGAATCAGGAATAATCAAATCCGTATTCATTTATTAATGTTATTTAAGATATAAAAACAATTTTTTCCAAAAATCAATTCCAATTACTAAATCTTTCTTTAAACTTTTACTTTAAAACTAAACATTGTACAAACTCGAGACAAACACTTCTGTTAGGCAACAATTTTGTGTAAAATTATACAATGAGCGAGTTAATATACTCTTGGGAAAAAACCTTAAATGATCTGGCTTTTGAAGGGATTGATCGTTCTTTGAACGTTCCCCATTCGCCTATAGTAGATCAAGAAAAATTACAATTAGCATACAAACATTGTATAAACATAACGAAGGAACATTCAAAAACGTTTTACATGGCGTCCTCTTTGTTGCCTGAAAAAAAGCGTCGAGCTGCCCGGGCATTGTATGCTTTTTGTAGAGTAAGTGATGACTTGGTTGATTGTGGAAATCACGATCTTATGTCTGCTCTGGAGCTTTGGCGAAACCAAAATCTACAATCTCTAGATGAACAAATAGATGAAGTGACATTAGCTTGGGCAGATACACGTAAAAAGTTCAATATTCCAATCCATTATGGTGAACAACTCATTCAAGGTGTTTCGCAGGATTTGGTTAAGAACCGATACAACAATTTTGAAGAATTGGCTGAATATTGTTATGGAGTCGCTTGTACTGTCGGGTTAATGTCCATGTTCATTGTTGGGTTCAAAGGGGAGAAAGCATTTCCTTACGCTATTCGTTTGGGTGTAGCGTTACAACTGACTAATATTTTACGTGATATTGGTGAAGACTGGCAGATAAACCGATTATATTTACCGAAAGATGAACTTGATGCATTTGGTTTATCTGAAGAAGATATTGAAAGGGGTGTAGTAACTGAAAAATGGCGTGATTTTATGCGCTTTCAGATTGAACGAAACCGCCGATTATATGCTGAATCTATTCCGGGAATCGCATTGTTAAATGGTGATGGGCGATTTGCAATTGGTGCTGCTGCAGAATTGTATCGGGCTATTCTCGATGAAATTGAATCCAATGATTATGATGTTTTTCATAAAAGGGCATCTGTTAAAAAAATCAAAAAAATCCAGAAACTTCCATCAATATGGTTTCGATCCATTACAACGCGCTTCAATTAATCACAATCTGAGAATTAATAATAAAATAAAACTGGCGAGGGAAAAATGTCAAAAAAAATAATTGTAATAGGTAGTGGATTTGGTGGGCTTGGGGCTGCCATTCGCCTTGCTGCAAATGGTCATCAGGTGGAAATATTTGAAAAACGCGACAAATTAGGTGGACGCGCTTATCAATATGAAGTAAATGGGTTCAAGTTTGATGGTGGCCCAACTGTTATCACAGCACCTTACATGTTCGATGAACTATTTGATTTAGCCGGAAAACAGCGTGATGATTATTTCAAATTAGTCCCTTTGGATCCCTTCTACAGAATTTTTGATCACAATGGAAAATATTTTGATTATTTTCACAAAATCGAAGATACATTGTCAGAAATTGACCGTTGGAACCCCAATGATAAATCCGGGTATCAAAAATTTTCGAATCAAACAAGAAAAATATTTGAAAAATTTCACCCATTTACAGACCGTCCGTTTATAAAATTTATTGATATGGTTAAGATTATTCCAGATGTCATTCGCTTACAAGCATTTGGTGGAACCTATAGTTTTGCTTCACGATTTATTTCGCATCCATTCCTTAAACGAGTCTTTTCATTCCATCCCCTTCTAATTGGTGGAAACCCATTTGACACACCATCTATTTTTACGCTGATCGTTCAATTCGAAAAAAAATGGGGAGTTCATTACGCTATTGGCGGCACAGGGGCAATTGTTAATGGACTTGGCAAGCTTTTTTCTGATCTGGGTGGTGTTGTTCATTTCAATTCCGAAGTTGAAGAAATCCTTACTGATGGAAAACGTGCCAGTGGTATTCGCCTGAAAAACGGAGCTGAACACAATGCTGATGTTGTCATCAGTAATGGTGACGTTGCCTTCACTTACCGTTATTTACTGCCTAACTTGAAAAAGAAGAAGTATACAAATGGCCATATTGACCGGATGAAATACAGTATGTCTTTATTTGTCTGGTATTTTGGTACCAAAAAGAAATATGATACCAGTTCATTTCAACATCATAATATAATCGTTAATGAACGCTATCGAGAACTATTGAGCGATATATTCAACAAACACATACTACCGGATGATTTTTCTTTGTATTTGCATATGCCTTCAAAAACGGATCCTTCCATAGCACCAGAAGGCTGTGAGTCGTTTTATGTGTTATCCCCAGTTCCCACACTTGATTCAGGTACAGATTGGGAGAAAATGGCACCAATTTATAGAGATCGGATTAGAGATTACCTGGAAGAACATTATTTACCAGATCTCAAAGCCAACCTGGTTGCCGAGCACTACATTGATCCTCCCCATTTTCAAAACATTCTCAATAGTTATCGTGGGGCAGCATTTTCCGTGAAACCTACCTTATTGCAATCTGCATGGTTTCGACCACATAATAAATCGGAAGAGTTGGAGGATCTTTTTTTTGTGGGTGCAGGCACACATCCCGGAGCAGGTGTTCCGGCTGTGCTTGCATCAGGGAAAATTGCTACTAATTTAATTGAAGACATTATTAGAAAGTAAATAACATGTCAAAAGTTTATGAGTTAGGATTTGGAAACACAGAAAACGAAATTAAGATTGAAAAACTTGAAATTCAAGGAATAATTCCAGGTTGGTTACAAGGCACATTAATTCGTAATGGACCTGGCACCTTTAAAGTTGGAGAACAACAATACCGGCATTGGTTTGATGGGCTGGCAATGTTGCATAAATTCAGCATTCAGAATGGCAATGTATCCTACGCAAATAAATACTTAAACACCAAAGCCTATCGTGAAGCAAAAGCAACCAATCAGATTTCCTACTCTGAATTTGCAACCGACCCCTGCCGATCTTTATTCAGCAGAATAATGACAGTTTTTTCACCAAAAATTACCGATAGTGCCAAAGTCAGTATTGCCAAAATTGCTCAACGATATATGGCATTAGCAGAAACGCCAATCCAGGTTGAATTTGATCCGGATACACTTGAATCTGTCGGTGTTTTCAATTATGAAGATCGTTTAGTAGGCCAGATGACAACCGTTCATCCTCAGTTTGATTTTGAATATGACACAGTATATAACCTGGTTACCCGCTACCATCGTGTCAGTCATTACAATATTCATCAAATAGTAGGCAATACCCCCCCCACCAAGTTGTCTTCCTTACCAGTTAACTCCCCTTCTTATTTGCACAGTTTCGGGATGTCGAAGAATTATTTTATTCTCACAGAATTCCCTCTGGTTGTAAATCCATTGGCATTATTATTATGGTTAAAACCATATATCGAAAATTTCAAATGGAAACCTGAACGAGGAACCCCATTTTGGGTGATCAACCGACATACCGGTGAATTAGTTAGCCGATTTGAAAGCGATCCATTTTTTGCATTTCACCATATTAATGCTTTTGAACAGGGAGATGAGTTAATTGTTGACCTGGCTGCTTATAGTGACGCCAGTATTATTCAATCCTATTACCTCCAACGGATGCAATCCAATTTAAATCAGTTACCGTCAGGTAATTTGAGGCGATACAGGATACCATTAAAAGGTAAAACTGTTTCTTATGAAACAATTTCCGATTCCTGCATGGAATTACCTAATTTCGATTATGCCAGATTAAATACAAATCCTGATTATCGTTATGTATATTCGGTCAGTGTTAATAAAGAAAAAAATCTGGGGTTTTATAACCAGATTTTGAAGGTTGATATCAAACATAAAAAAGATCTATTCTGGTTCGAATTTGGATGTTATCCAGGAGAGCCAATATTTGTTGGCAGACCCGGAAGAGCAAATGAGGACGATGGTGTAATTCTTTCAGTTGTTCTCGATGAAAGGGCAGGTTCTTCTTTCTTGTTGGTATTGGATGCAAGTTCATTCAACGAAATCGCCCGTGTAAGTATTCCGCAACCAATTCTGTTTGGATATCATGGTGCATATTTTCCGGAAAATCATGAAAAGAGCGAATTATTATGATCCAGGATCCACTTAAACCCAATAATTCTTCAATTAATGCTAAATCCAATCAGAAAATTGTCCAAATAACAGACATTACCAAGAATTTTGAACTGGCAGGACAAACCATTCCTGTTTTGAAAGGGATTTCATTGACGTTAGAAGCCGGAGAGTTTGCCGCAATTGTTGGACCATCCGGAAATGGAAAATCAACTTTACTCAATATGATCACCGGAATTGACCGTCCTACATCAGGAGATGTTTTTGTAAATGGTCAAAATTTGAAAAAATTAAATGAAGATCAGTTATCAGGTTGGCGAGGAAAAAATCTAGGAATCGTTTTTCAATTTTTTCAATTATTACCCGCATTAAGTTTATTACAAAATGTTATTTTACCAATGGATTTTATTGGCGAACTCAAGCCAAAAGAAAGGCGCGAGCGTGCTAAATACCTCTTAGAAATGGTAGGGCTTGAAGATCAAATGCCTAAATTACCTGGTCTTGTCTCCGGAGGTCAACAACAACGAGCTGCAATTGCTCGTGCTTTAGCCAATGATCCTCCATTGATTGTTGCAGATGAACCAACTGGTAACCTGGATGCAAAAACATCCGAAGAAGTCTTTGAATTATTTCTGACACTCTCCAATCAAGGGAAAACAGTTGCGATGGTTACCCATAACGAAGATTTGGCATGTCGTGCTTCACGTAGGATAGAGATCATAAATGGTTTGATCGCTTATGATGGAACCTGCAGCTAAAGGTTGATCTATGAGTGTCATCTGGAGAAAAGTCTGGTTCGATTTATGGCATAACAAAGGTCGCACCAGTCTGGCGATCTTGAGTATTGCAGCCGGTGTTTTTGCGGTCGGGGCAATATTTGGAATGGTAGATCAACTTCTCACCCGAATGGACAAAGCCCATCAGGAAGTATCTCCTTCTCATATCAATATAATTTTACGAACTGGGATATCAGAAGAAGTTGTTGATAATCTCAAAGAGATTACAGGTATTATTGATATCGATCCTGTCAATCAAATATCAATCCGATATAAAATCGATCCAGATGACGCCTGGGAATTAGGCACATTGGTTCAACGCAGTAATTACGATGTCCAGACTTATGATATTGTCGTTCTAAAAGAAGGAAACTGGCCATCACAAGGGAAGATTGGTATCGAACGACTTTCCAGTCAATATTTTGGTCCTGAAATTAGTGATTCAGTCATTTTTCAAGTGCAGGGGAAAGAAAAAGAATTAGAAATTAATGGGTTAATCAGGCATCCATTTGTACAGCCACCACCTTTTGGTGGACAGGCACATTTTTTTACTGATTCAGCTGGATTAGAAGAATTTGGTATTCCTTCAGGTTATTATGGCCAATTATTAGTGCAGGTGGAACCTTATAGCCTGGAATATTCACAACAAATCGCTGGTGAGATCAGATCGCAACTGGCTAACAAAGGTTATGGGGTCCTTGTCAGTCTATACCAGGAGCCAGATCGTCATTGGGGCAGAATGTTTGTAGAGGGAATTACCCTGGTATTACAAATTATGGCAGTCGTCTCATTATTTATGAGTATTGTTCTGGTGTTAAATACATTCACTGCACTAATCACCCAGCAAACAGATCAGATAGGCATAATAAAATCGATTGGGGGACGGCGAGCAACAATCATCCGAGTGTATTTAAGTGGTGTATTAATATATGGATTTTTAGCTCTTCTGATCGCATTACCATCCAGCTCTGCTTTTTCTTATTTCATGAGTCGCTGGTTTTTAAATTTATTTAATATTGATTATCCTGTTTTTCAGGTTTCTCAAAGAGCAATCCTATTCCAAATCGGCAGTGCGCTTTTAGCTCCTATGCTGGCAGCTTTATGGCCTGTCTTAAAAGGTGCTGGAATCAGTGTTAGGGAAGCAATTTCGACCTATGGGTTAGGTGGGGATTTCGGTAACAGTAAAGTGGATCGTCTTGTTGATCGAGTTGGATCGCGATTCCTATCAACAATTTATGCTGCTTCATTAGGAAATTTATTTCGTCGGAAGGGACGATTAGTATTAACGTTATTGGTTCTTACTACTGCTGGGATCATGTTTTTAGTCATCATGGCTTTGATTGCTTCAACAAATCTTACCCTGGATAACGAAATGGCAAGACAGGGATATGACGTAAGAATTGGATTCACCAACAACCAGGATATTTCAAGTGTCCTTAAAATTACAAACCAGGCTCCAGGTGTTCAATCAACTGAGATGTGGTACAGCCGCAATGCGACCATTCTTAGGTCAGGTGAACGCTTACAGGATTCTGCCGGCCTGGGGGCACAATTGTTGGGTATCCCATCCGAAACCAAAATGTACAAACCAATTATTGTCACAGGTCGTTGGTTGGAACCGAACGACGAGCGTGTGATTGTAATCAGCCAGGAAACTGCAGATAAAAATAGGATTTCGGTAGGAGACAATGTTACCCTCGATCTTGGAGAGTTAGGTGCTGTTGAATGGGAGGTCATTGGACTTTACCGCGTAATTTACGGGAGTGGATTCGTTGTCGAACCCATTTATGCCCCACTTGCTGCGGTACACTCCAGCACTAACCAGGATGGCCAGGGTAGCCAGGTGTTAGTGAAAGGCGAGATAGCCAATCTGGATGAAGAGACCAAATTCTCGGAAGATCTGAAAACCCGCTACGAAGAAGCTGGATACGCAATCGATTTTTACACGACTACCGCTCGACTCGATCAGCGTGTGTATGCTGATAATCAATTTGCCTCTCTTATCTCCATGTTGCTCAGCCTCGCAATGTTAACAGCTACTGTTGGAGGAATCGGATTAGCTGGATCATTGGGTATCAGCGTGGTTGAAAGAACCCGTGAAATTGGCGTATTACGTTCCATCGGAGCACGATCTGCAACAATTATGAAAATGTTCATCATGGAAGGCATTATACAAGGAATTATTAGTTTTATGATCGCTACCCCATTGGCGTTTATCCTCGCACAACCATTAGCTCGCAGCCTGGGAAGAACGATGCTGGAAGTGGATCTGGATTTTGCATTCCATTACCCATCATTAGGAATCTGGTTAATAACAATCATTGTTATTGCTATTCTGGCTTCAATTGCTCCTGCAAAAAGAGCAACTCAAATCAGTGTCCGTGAAGCATTGATTTACACATAATATCTCAATATAAAGGATTCTTAAATATCCGAATTTCCATACCTGAAGACATTTCTTTGTTGGAATTAAATCAAGATTGCTTTGGGAAGTAAAATAGATGAACAGGAAAAAAAGAATTAATGAATCAAAAAGAAACCTTTCTTTTTGATTTTTAGTTCTCCATTTGACTGACTAGATATGAGGACAAAAAACCTAAGGATTCAGAACCATAATACCAATCCGAAATCTCAAATCCCAACGGTTGGCGCAAGCAGTGCAATTGCAGCTGTGTTAGGTGCATATTTAGTTCTCGATCCCAACTTGAATCCTAACTTTTATTCCAATCGGTAATTTAATGCGTCTCTCCATGGTGGCTGCAGCAATCGTTTGAGGTTTATGGTTTGTGCTGCAATTACTCAGCGGTGTTTTGTCAATAGGTGAACCAGATGTGGGTGGTGTTGCGTTCTGGGCATATATTGGTGGATTTATGGCTGAGGTTGTTTTAGCGAAAATCTTTTCCAAAAAACGGCGCAAAGAGACAACTGTGCAATGGTAGAATTTATAAAATAAGATTTTTTGAAAAAATTATAGTTCAGGAATTAATTTAACTTAAAATGTAGAAGAACAAAACAAGATGAATCAGAATACTGATGATACTGATGATTTTAAAATGAGATTTTCTTGTTTTGTGACGAAAAACAGTCATTCCAATGAGCGCGCCAATACCCCCACCAAGAATAATGAGTACAAGGAGACTTTTCTCCGGAATTCGCCATTGATTTAGTTTTGCGCGAAATTTATCAATTCCCCATACGATTAAAGTTATGCAATTTATAACCAGATAATAAGTGAACAAATTTACGCTTACCCTTTTATTTTGGAATCAACAATATTATGAACCTTTTTTATCTGGATAAATTTAAGATCATATGGTTCTAAGGTAATGGAGGTCATGTTAAGAGGAATCCCTAGCTCGAAATCTTCAAAGGAAATATTTTTATCCGAAATAAAATTTTTCCAAGTGACTCTTTGAACCTTTTCCGAAAAATTAGCCATCACGACAAAATAATCAGTGTTTTTCTTTTTTGAAAAACCTAGAACATGTGGATTAAATGTATCTATTACTTCAGTATTTAAGTTGCTAAAAACTGGATGAGATTTTCGTAATTGAATCAATCGAACCAACTGGGAAAAAATTCGTCCTTCAACTGTATTCTTTCTGTTTCGAATTTCTGCTTTTTGATCATCAAAGAATGATCGATGGACCCACCGGCTGTCGTTTGACTTGGCAGGATCATTCTGGTATGAGTAATCGTTTATCTTACCAACCTCATCCCCTAAATATATGAGAGGTATCCCACCAATTGTCAGAATAATTCCATGAATCAAAAGAATACGCTTAATGGCCAAATCAACTTCAATCTCAGTTTCTTGTGTGATGGCTTTTTCCAATCCTGCCAATGAAGCACAGGTTCCCGAAATCCGGCAGTCTCCCGTTTTTGGATTTTCCTGAAAAGGCAAACCTTTGGCAAAGCTTCCTGGAAAACGACCTCGATAAAACTCATTAAGAAAAAGACGATGATCATATCCTTTAATCCACAATTCTGCAGCATCCTCATCTGAAAATGTCCAGCCAATGTCATCATGACATCGAACATAGTTTACCCAGGAACATTGGTTTGGAATTGCCAGTCGTTTTTGGAGTGAATATCTTAACAATTTAATCTCACGAGTAGCTAGACTTTCCCAAATCAAAGCCATCAGGAGCGGGTTATAGGAAATTTGACATTTTTCAGGTGAGATATATTTAATCACATCATCCGGATGGACAATTGCTTCGGATTTAAAAACCAGGGCAGGTGCTGCAATTCTTGCTATCAGATTAAAAGCCTGGATTAGTAAATGAGCCTCAGGTAAATTTTCACAACCAGTACCCATTTGCTTCCAGATAAAAGCAACAGCATCCAAACGCAATACCTCCACCCCAGCATTCGCTAAAAATAACATTTCTTTTGCCATGTTAACAAACACAGCAGGATTCTGATAATTCAGATCCCACTGGTAAGAGTGAAATGTAGTCCAAACCCATTTATCAAAGGATTCAAAATATGTGAATGCTCCTGGGTGTTCATCAGGGAAAATTTCACGCAAATGTGCTTCAAATGCATCCGGCATACGACGGTCTGGGTAAATCCAATAAAAATTCTGAAAAAGAGAATCGCCTGCCTGGGCTTTTTGTGCCCATTCATGTTCATAAGATGTATGGTTAAAAACAAAATCTAAAACCAGGCTGATTCCATGTTTTCGTAGTTCTTCTGCAAGAGCTATCAATTCTTCCATTGTTCCAATCTCAGGATTTAACTCGCGATAGCTGCTGATTGCATAACCTCCATCATTTTCACCCTCTGGCGTCTTAAACAATGGCATAAGGTGCAAATAAGTTACACCTAATTCGGTTAAATATGGGATTTTTTGATAAAGCCCTTTGAGACTTCCTGCAAAAAGGTCTACATAACATACTGCTCCAATCATCTTTTCAGATTGGTACCATAGGGGGTCTGCTTCCCGAGATTTATCAAGCAATTTTAAGTTTGTTGGGCGGGTAATCCAACTTTCTGCCAAAACAGTAAACAATTCCTCTAGGTAATAAATCGCGTCATAAACATTTCCATAAAGTGGAAATAATTTCTTAAACAAAGTTGGAAAATATAATTCCAATCTTTTATTAAATTCCTGCCAATCCTCAGGATTCTCTGTTGCATATCCTTGAAACCGGTTTAATAACCTGGGTAAAAGCCTTTCATAGGTGAATTGTGCCTGATATTGAATATCCATAAAAATCTAAAATCCGTTTTTCGAGATTACATTCTGATACCAATAAAAACTCTTTTTGGGAATCCGACCAAGTGAATCATAATTGACTCTTACCAAGCCAAAACGAGGAGAATAACCCTGTGACCACTCAAAATTATCCATCAAGCTCCAGACATAATACCCCTTGAGATTTATTCCTGACTGAATCGCGTGCCACCCGGATTCAAAATGCATTCTGAGATAATCAATCCGTTCCTGATCGTCCACATATCCAGCTTCATCACCAATATCCCGAGTAGCACAACCACTCTCACTGATCACCAATGGTATATCTCCATATCGTTCTTTTAGATTCTTCAAAACCATTAACAGACCTTTTGGATGAATACCCCAACCCATTTCGGTATAGCCCCACATGGGTAATGTTTCATGCCTGGTTTTGCATTTCAAATAACCGCCAGTTTGGTGAAATGATACTTCCATCCCGCGATAATAATTGATACCTAAAAAATCGATCGGTTCTCTAATGATCTCCATATCGCCTGGTTTTATTTCCGGTTGCATGGGACCAATCCAGTTCATCAACAAATCGGGGTATTTTCCAAGAAACAATGCGTCCGTAAAAATGCCAGTGTCCTGTTCATAATAACGTTGCCAGGCTAATAAATCCTCTGGATGAAAACTGGCAGGAAATGAATGCTCACTATCAAGCACTATCCCAATATCTCCGTGATATCCATTCTTTCGATATTCCTGAACGGTTGAACCATGAGCCAGGAGGAGGTGATGGGTAACCTGATATGATTTTGAGAAATCTGCAATACCTGGTGCCATGGTAGCATTTCCATAACCAATAAAAGACACAACGCGTGGTTCATTATGGGTTGCCCACATATCAACCCGATCAGCCAGTGATGAAAATATTAGATTGGCGTAATCGGTAAAATGAGATACAGTATCTCGATTCACCCAACCACCCCTATCTTGTAAGGCTTGTGGGAGATCCCAGTGGTATAAAGTAATAAATGGTTTAATATTCACGGAAAGCAATTCATCAACCAGTTTTTTATAGAAGTCCAGTCCTTTTTGATTTTTTTCACCAAATCCCAGCGGTAATACCCGAGACCACGAAACTGAAAATCGATAGGACTTAACACCTAATTCCTTCAAAAGAGCGACATCTTGCGGCATACTGTGATAATGATCACAAGCGATATCACCATTACCATTATTGAGAATGTGATTCGGTTGATGTGAATAACGATCCCAGATACTTTCCCCCTTACCCTCCTCATTCCAGGCACCTTCGATTTGGTAAGCGGAGGTGGATACCCCCCAAAGGAAATCTGGCGGAAATTGTTTATTAACCATATAGATTTAGACTACTTTTAACCAACGAAACCCATGGCCTTCAAGATTTAATAATTGATCTTCAAGCACCAATGGTTGATATAGGTTGATAACATCCAGAAAATCAACATTTTTTACACAGAGTTCCTTTAATGAGATCTGCTGGTTTTCAGAAGAGAAATTGGCAATTACAAGAATTTTTTCCAGTTCATTTTCACGTAAATAAGCGATGATAGATTTGTTTTTTGGCGAACATAACGACAATGTTCCTTCTCCAAAAACAGAATGCTGTTTTCGGATTGTGATCATAATTTTCAACCAATTCAAGAGTGAAGTTGGATCTTCTAACTCTGCTTTGACATTCACTTTTTGATAACCATAAGTCTCATCTTCGATCACAGGTATTCGTAATTTCTGCGATTCCACTTCCGAGAATCCAGCATTAATGGAGTCATCCCATTGCATCGGCGTTCGGACTCCATCCCGATCCCGAAGTTTCACATTATCTCCCATGCCAATTTCATCACCATAATACAAAACAGGTGACCCTAAAAATGACAATAGGATCGAATGCATGAGTCTGATTTTTCTTTGATCATTATCCAATAAAGGGGCTAATCTTCTTCGAATGCCGAGATTAAGTCTCATTTCAGGCTCAGGAGCGTAGAAATTCCACATAAATTGGCGTTCCTCTTCGGTAACCATCTCTAACGTTAATTCATCATGATTACGCAAGAATATTCCCCATTGACATGATTTGGGGATTTCAGGAGTCCGAGCCAGTATTTCATCGATTGGTGTTCGATCTGCCTTAGCGAGAGCCATAAAAAGACGTGGCATTAACGGAAAGTGAAAATTCATATGGAATTCATCACCATTCCCAAAATAAGCTCGTGTCTCTTCCGGCCATTGATTTGCCTCAGCTAATAACATAATCTCAGGAGAATATGCCTCCACAAAAGATCGTAACCGTTTATAGTACGCATGCGATTCAGGTAAATTTTCAGAAACACTATCTTCACGCTCAAACAAATATGGAGGAGCATCAACACGAATAGCATCCACGCCTAAATCAATCCAGTATTGCACTGTACGCATCATTTCTTTTTGAACTTCAGGATTGTCATAATTTAAATCAGGTTGATGATAGAAGAATCGATGCCAATAGTATTCACCCCTGCTTGGTTCATACGTCCAATTTGATTTTTCATAATCAATAAAAATAATCCGGGCGTCTTTAAATTTCTGGTCTGTTTCACTCCACAAATAATAATCTTTGTATTTTTCATGTTCAGGATGCTCTGGATCACGTGAAGCTTGAAACCATGGATGTTGATCGGAAGTGTGATTAGGAATTAATTCCACCATAATTTTCATACCCCGACGGTGTGTTTCATTAACGAGTATGTTGAAATCCTCAAGGGTTCCAAAATTAGGGTTTACATTTAGCATATCACTGACATCATAGCCACCATCTCGTAAAGGTGATTTCATAATCGGCAATAACCAGACAAGGTCTACCCCCAGACTTTGGAGATAATCCAGTTTTGCAGTTACACCAGCCAGATCACCGGCTCCATCCTGATTAGCATCGTAAAACCCTCGGACATTCAATTCATAAATGACCGCCTGTTTGTACCATCTATTTTCTACTGTCATAAATTATTTACTATCCTTTTACTGATCCAGCCATCATACCACGAACGAAATAGCGTTGTAATGCCAGAAATACTACCAATGGCAAAATCATACTAATAAATGCACCGGATGTTAACAAATGCCAATCCTGTCCCTTTTCTCCGACGATAGCTGCTAATGCACTGGTAACCACCCTGGTCTTGTCACCCAGGAATACCAGAGCCACCAGGTAATCATTCCAGACCCACAGGAATTGGAAAATCGCGAATGAAGCTAAGGCGGGTACAGAAAGTGGAAGAATGAGTTTAGTAAAAATTGTAAACGGAGATGCCCCATCAATAAAGGCTGACTCCAATAATTCACGTGGAATTGTACTGATGTAGTTGAACATCAGATATATCGCCAAGGGTAAACCAAATCCGGTGTGTGCCATCCAAATCGCCAGGAATGTCCCATTGAGATTCAATTTGGTGTAATCCTGTAATATTGGTACAAGAGCAATTTGCAATGGAACTACGAGTAATGCTACAACAATTGTAAAAAAGAATTTTCTTCCGGGGAAATTCAACCACGCAAAACCATAGGCTGCAAAAGCAGCGATCATGATGGGGATGATGGTTGCTGGGATTGATACTGCAATCGAATTCAAGAAGGCACCACCCAGGTCATTCCCTTTACGAACAATTGTATTGCCCATACCATCCGTGAATGAAATTTCTTTTCCCGTCAGGGTGTCTCTATAATTATCTAAGGTGAGATCGGTTTCAAATCCAAGCCATTTCCGTTCCTCAACCTTTACAAGCAAAGTTCGTTTGTTACCATACCAGGTGTATCGATCTCCATCAGGCATCGTAATACCATTCCGCCATTCTTCAAAAGTATGGGTCACGCCATCAATCGTTATGGGACCATTTACATCTGTTGATGGATCAATATTAATTTCCCGTGTTTCTACATATCCTCTATGTGGGAAGACAGCCCACCATCCAGACCGGAAGATATTTTCGCTGTATCGAAATGAAGTCACCAAAACCCCTAAAGTAGGAATAATCCAGATCAGGCAGATGAATATCAAAACACCATTGACAAAAAGACTGGAAACTTTCTTCTGGCTCTTAAAGCTTTTTGGTTTTTTACTCATCAGAACGCCTTCCTTTCTCTGAATTGGCGCAGGTTGTAAACCATCACCGGAACAACTGCTACTAACAGAATGATAGCGATCGCAGAAGCACGACCTGCATTACCATAGGTAAAACGCTGCAAATAGAACTCATTGGCAATAACATTGGTGCCATAATTGCCACCTGTCATCACCCGAACAATATCAAACAGTTTCAAGCTAAAGATGAGAATCGTTGTGGATACAGTAATTAATGTACCTTTTATGGTTGGAATGATGATATTAAAGAAAATATGGAATTCATTGGAGCCATCCACTCGCGCAGCTTCCAATAATTCAGCGGGAATTCCTTTAATAGCAGAGGACAAAATCACCATTGTGTATCCGGTTTGCAGCCACACCATGATAACTATGAGAAAGAAGTTATTCCATGGTGGTTGTTGTAACCATGGCTGAGATATGCCCCCTAAGGCAATTACGATTGCATTGAGTAATCCAATTTCTGCAATTCCAGCACCTTCTCCTCTATAGGTGTAAATAAACTTCCAGATGACACCTGCTCCAACAAATGATATAGCCATTGGCATAAAAATGATGATCTTATAAATATTTTCAAAGCGGCTTCGGTCCGCCATTACTGCTATTATTAATCCTAAACTTACACTAAAGAAAGTACCAAAAATTATCCACAGCAGGTTATTTCTAAATGCCTCAAGCATGATTCGGTCAGTCAGGGCAAAAATATAGTTATCCATCCCAACAAAAACACGACTATTTTGGTCCTGGAAACTTAACAACAGGGTTCTGAAGGTTGGAATTGCCAAAAACCATGCCAATATCGCCAGTGCAGGACCGACAAAAATAAAAGGTTGCAAGCGATTGCGCCATTCTTTAGGTAATTTCTCTACCAACCAGTTGGTCACATAGTAGAGTAGCATTACGCCACCAACTCCCCAAACAATTGCTATCAATACTACCAGGAATTGATTTGCCTGAGTATCTCTAAGAAAGATGAACCCTTGCCATAATACAAGAAACGTTAGTAAAGGGACAATGATTGAGACAAAGATCCGGCCTATTGCCGAGGTAAACAAGCTTACCATTCCCTTGAAAGGATTATTTTGCATATCTTTTCCCTCCAATCTCTACTATAAAATGAAGGAGCAGAGTTCTGATCCTATTCAGTTATACTACTCCTTCATTTGTTAAAAACGTCGTTATATTTAATTATATTTATTAATTAATTATTTTGGCCAGGATGCATCAATTTGTTTCAGTGCAGTATCCAGATCAATTGACTCAGTTATGTAGTCTGTCATTGATTTCCAGAATGATCCAGCACCAACTTCACCAGGCATGAGATCAGAGGCATCAAAACGAACTGAAGAAGCATTCAGAATGATATCGGCCACACCTCTGTCAATAACATTGGTGTACCAATCCAAACTTGAGTCCAAATGAGGTGAAATAGCTCCACCAGCTTCTACCCATCCTTTTACCGAATCACCCATGGTAAAGTATTGAATAACAGCACGTGTTTCTGGTCGATCATTGAACATAGCATAAATGTCACCAGCAACTAGAACTGGTTTTCCGTATTCTGCTTCCAAACCAGGGAAGTAGAAAAAGTCATAATCTTCACCGGCTACTTTTCCTTCAGGGAAGAATGAGGTAATGAAATTACCCTGTTTGTGCATCCAGCAGCGAACTGGCGTGTCAAACATCGGTTTTGGAGCATCACCAAAGAATGTGGTTGCAATAGCTCCTCGACCACCATAAACGTAACCGTCTGTAAACCAGATTTTGCCAACCTCTTCGACAGCCCGGCGAACTTCAGGTGAATCAAATTTTAATTCTCCAGCTACCCATTTGTCGTAATTCTCTAAGGAAGTGGTTCTCAGCATTAATTCTTCTACCCAGTCAGTCATTGCCCAACCAGTAGCCGCACCTGATTCAACTCCAACACACCAGGGGGCATCACCATCTTCAACAATCTGGTCTGAAAGTGCAATCATTTCGTCCCATGAAGTTGGAACTTTATATCCAGCTGCATCAAATTCTTTTTTCGGATACCACACCAGGGATTTTCCATTCACGCGACCCCAGATACCCGCCATGATTTCGCCATCTGGACCTGCCATCATCGACATATCCAGCCATGACTGGTTGTAATTTTCTTTTAACCAATCCTGATTAATTACACCTGATAGATCAACCCCATATCCTTTGGCTACAAGAGATTTCAACAATCCTGGTTGTGGGAAGTCGACGATATCAGGGGGATTTCCACCTTCTACGATAATGGAAATGTTCGCTTCAAATTCTTTAGAGCCAGTGTATTGAATATCAATTCCGGTTGCATCTTCAAAAGCTTTAATTGAATTATCGAATTTTACAGCATCCGCATCCGTGAAAGGACCCTGCATGGTTACAACGGTTCCTGTGTATTTTCCTGCAAAGGCATCTGTTAATTCCTGACCAGCATCATAAACCATTACTGGAGCTGCAGGTTCTTCTGTGGCAGCGGGTTCCTCTGGAGCTGCAGGTGTTGCACAAGCGGTTAGTACCATTGTTGCAAGGACGAGCAATGCAATTAACTTCCAAAACGATTTCATTTCTTCCTCCGATTTTTTGATTTTTTATATAGATAGAATTTTTGAACTAATACAAATTGATATTTTCTCAATCACCTCCTCAAAAGAATTCCTCTCAAGCCGTCTCCCTCTGAATAATTTTCAATGGAAGTTCAATGTGTTGATTTGATTGTGTTGCATTTGTTAAACGGGAGAGTAATAAAGTGGCAGCAATTCTGCCTGATTCATCCAATGGTTGATGAACCGTTGTCAACCCGAAGTATTCTGCCATGTCAATATTGTCAAAACCTATAATAGCAATATCCTGAGGGATTCGCAATCCTAGAATCCTGGATTCTCTAATTAATGCTATCGCTTGTAAATCAGTTGCAGCGAAGATTGCTAATGGAAGCCCGTGGGATATTAATTTTTTTAAGACTTCATTTGGAGATAAAGCATATTCATTAATATAATCTGGTGGGAATGACAATCCTTCTTGCTGTAATACTTTCTGATAACCGGTCATTCTCTTGATGATTGGATCAACACCAAAAACAGGCTGCTCCTGACCGCCAACGAAAGCAATTCTTTGATAACCCTTTTCCAGAAGAAAACGGGTTGCCATTTCTCCTCCCCATTCGTCGTTGATGACCAGGGTTGTAAAATTCGGGTCATAATGTTCGATCAAAACTGTTTCAAGTTTATTTTCCAATAATCTCTTTGAGATGGATGAGTCAAAAACTTGCGATACAATAATCAATCCATCCAAATTACTTCGCATGGGTAAGGTTTCTAAATAACTCAAACTACGTGATTTTGAGTCGACAGGATAAACCACCATCTCATAATCTTTTTTGTTTAAAACAGAAGCGATTCCACGAAGACGCTGAACGAATGAAGGTACAGTAAAAAATGGAATGACAACACCAATACGTCGGGTACCCATCAAGGCTCTTGCACGTGATTCAGCTTTAGGAACATACCCTAAATTTTCTATTACGTTGATGACTTCTGTCCTTGTCGAAGCATTAACACGGTGGGGAAAATTCAAGACCCGCGAAACAGTTGCAATACTGACACCTGCTTCTCGAGCCACATCATAAATGGTAGGGGGTAATCTTTTCATAATGGCTACTTACTGTAACTTCTTTTATGTAAGCACTTACATTATAGGAAATTTGACGACAAGAGTCAAGTAGCAATCTTTAAAAAAAGATAACAATTTTTGAGATTTTCCTTTTTTGGTTTCTTTTCTTGGAATTTCGGAGAATAGAGATTGGAATTTTTGGATATTTTTTGATTATTGACTATCGTTTTCCCAACTTTAATAATTGGGTTGAACCATCACTTGTCAAACTAAAATTGTTAGAGAAAAACAACAGTATCAAGAATTTTCTAAACTTGTAAACAAAACAATGATTGATCAGTATTTTCCAAATTCCATAATTGCTTCCCACATCGCATTCAAATTTTCCGGTGGAACATCTGCCTGAATATTATGGACTGTCGCGAACACGAATCCCCCATCATCTGCCAGTACTTCTATTTGTTGGCGCACATTTTCTCTCACTTGCTCAGTTGTACCACCCCCCAGAATCGACTGGGTCTCTACCCCGCCTCCCCAAAATACTATATCTCTTCCAAATTCCTTTTTTAACGATGCTGGTTCCATACCTGCCAAGTTGAACTGAACAGGATTAATAATATCCACGCCTATTTCAATAAAGTCTGGAATAATCGGTCGGATGGCTCCACAAGAATGAAAAAAGACTTTTGCTGATGTCTTGGAATGGATAAAGTCCAGAATTTTCTTGTGACAAGGTTTAATATACTTGCGATACATTCTCGGTGACATTAACGTGCTGGTTTGGGTACCGATATCATCTGATTCAATGACAACATCCACCCGATCACCAAATTCAGCCAAAACCATCTCCCAATAAGCCAATTTAAATTCCACAACCTTATCAAGTAGAAATTCCGCGATCTCTGGTTCCAACGCCAGGTCAATCAGGAACTGATCCAATCCACGCAACCAGCTGGCAACTTCCATCGTACCAGCACATACATTATTAAGCACAATTGCTTTATTTTTCTCTTCAGCCCAGGCGATCTCCTTTGCAATCGGTACCAAACGTGTGGGATCTGTTGGATTGGGAAAAGAATACTGTTTGATTTCTGAAAGCGTGGATATTGGATTTAAGGGGTGATGATACAGACTGTAGTAGATAGGATCTGATTTTGGCATCTTCAAACCATATCCCCATTCATCATAGTAGGATAGCGATTGTTCATCTTCATGGATATCAAGCGGGTAACTGGCTGGCCAGGCTGGTAATGCCGGGCGGGTATCAATTTCCAGCCGGTCAAGGAAATCCTCAGATGCATAAACAATTTGCATGGAAGGTTCAAAAAAGCGAATAGAATTCTCCTCAGGCAGACCCAGATATCTTCTCCAGCGATTATATGCAACCTGATGAATACCAGTCATCATCGAAGATCCAATATCAATCGGAATACGATCCGCTTGTTTGTGATTGATGGCTGCCATAATTCTTTCACGCGAATTCATGCTGTGCTCCTATAATAGGTGTTGTAAATAAAACGCTGGAATTACTACAGTATAGCAGTGAATTTGGTGACACTCCAGTGTCATTTCGCTGTATAATTAATTTTTGTGAGAGCGCTCTCACTATCTACAAGTCGTTCAATTGAAATGAGAATTAAAGTATGTCTGCTCTCAGATTAGAAGACATTGCAAAAAAAGCCGGCGTCTCTCGCTCAACAGTTTCAAGGGTAATCAACAACCAACCTAATGTAAGTGACTCTGTCCGTAAAAAAGTTCTCGAAGTCATTAATTTGACTGGTTTCAGCCCAAATGCAGCTGCACGCACTCTGGTATCCCAACGATCTAATACCATAGGATTGGTACTTCCCCATAGCGTGAGTACTTTCTTTACTGATCCGTACTACCCCCACCTCATAAAAGGTATTTCACAGGCTTGCAACCATTATGATTTCACTCTAGCATTATTTGTAGCTGGAACAAAGGAGTATCAAGAGAAATTATTACCACGTTTATCCAGCAAAGGCTTTTTGGATGGTGTGATTCTACAATCAGGACATCATGCGGATCAATCTCTCATTCTTGATCTGAAACAAACAAATTTACCATTATTGGTTGCTGGACGCCCACTAAACGAAGAAGAAGTATGTTTTATTGATATTGATAATGTTGCTGCAGCAGAGAAAGCAGTGCGGCATCTGATTATCAATGGGAGAAAAAGAATTGCTACCATCACAGGACCATTAACCAGCACTGTTGGTTTGGACCGTATGAATGGGTATCGAAATGCAATTGGCGGATCCAGTCAGAAATTAATTGATGACTTTATTCAAGAATCCGATTTCACTGAAATTGGTGGGTATAAAGCCATGAATAAATTATTGGAACTCCAACCAGATGCAATTTTCGCGGCATCGGACATGATGGCAATCGGAGCCATCCGTGCTATCCGAGATTCTGGTCGGGAAGTACCAAAAGATATCGCCGTAGTCGGATTTGATGATCTGCCTATTCCAGCAGTTAATGAATTACAGTTGACAACAATTCGACAGCCTGTGGTCCAATTTGGATTTAAAGCTGTAGAGACATTGATTGAATTAATTGAGAATGATTCGCCCATCGTTAAAAAAGTGTTAATGGATACTGAGTTAATTGTGAGGAAATCTTGTGGGTTCATAAAGAATAATGATTGGTAAGAGGATCGGTTTCCAACACTGAAAAAATGAATTACTACTCAAATAAAAATAAAACAAAACTGCTTCTGGATAATGATTATCAGAAGCAGTCTATTAGTGTGATCTGTCTATCAGGAAATAACTTCAACCGGACATACAAATATCCGGTTTTTAATCACCGTTTTTTGCTCTCCAATAATTTCTATTCTCCCATTTAAACGAATATCTTCACTGGAACTACCGATCATCAATTCAATTGTTCCCGATTCAACGATCAATTCAAAATTAATGTCATAGAATGCCTGCATATCAATCGGTAAACTAAATTTGATACTTTTCGTTTCCCCCGGCTCCAAACCAATCCGCATGAATCCTTTTAACTCTTTTACCGGACGCGGAATACTGGCGTAAAGATCACGGCTATATAATTGCACGACTTCCTCACCAGCTATTGAGCTTGTATTTGTAATCGAACAGGAAATATCGACGATATCTCCTGATTTAGCTTCAACGCTTGAAACCTGGAAATTAGTATATTTGAATTCAGAATAACTCAAGCCATGACCAAAAGGAAATAATGGTGTGACTTTTTCATTAACGTAGTCGCCATAGATGTTCGATCGTCTTCCAGAAGGTTTGTGATTATAGAAAACCGGTATCTGCCCTGCAGATCGGGGAATGGAAATCGGAAGTTTTCCGCCAGGATTGACTTCCCCAAATAAGGCAGAGACTAATGCTCGTCCACCTTCTTCACCTGGAACCCAGGCTTGCAGTATCGCATTGGTTTTGTCGACCAGATCTGGGATCGATGCAGGTCTGCCATTAATCATTACGAGAACAACTGGTTTTCCTGTTTCAATGATTAGATGAGCTAATTTTTCTTGTACACCGGGTAATGAAAGGTCAGTTGTATCCCGAAATTCTCCTGTAGTGCAATTGGGAGCTAATCCCGATCGACCGCCTAAAACCAGAACAACCACATCTGAAGCATAAGCATTCTCAACTGCTTTCGCAAAGCCACTTTCATCCTCAGAATTAATTCCACATCCTTCAGAATATAATATTTCACTACCTGTCAATTTCTCATTAATTGCATCCAAAAATGTTGGAACTGATACCGTCAACTCATCCATTCTTTCAGCTGTTAAAGTTTGAAATGAAGAATTTTCTTCTGGAACAACGCGAAGTAATTCAGTTACTGCAGCATAGGAGTAATCTCCCATCATTGAACGACTTGAATTTGCATTAGGACCAATCAATGCAATTTTCATTCCTGAAGGTTTCAAAGGAAGTAATCCATCGTTTTTTAGGAGAACCAGGCTTTGACTGGCAATTTCGTAGGCAAGTTTTCTTTGTTCGGGATTATCAAAGACTTCAATAACCTTTCCTTCATTTACATACGGATTGTCAAATAACCCCAATTCGAATTTCTTTTGGAGATGCCTTCCAACGGATTGATCAATAATTTCGACAGGTAACTCTCCAGATTTAACCAATCCCAACAATTCTTCATCATAACAATTTACAGTAGGTAATTCGACGTCAATACCAGCAGTTAATGCCATAATGGCTGCTTCTTTTTTTGTTTGTGCATTATTGTGATAATTATGGATCATTATGATGGCTTCATAATCAGAGACCACCAGACCATCGAAACCAAGTTCATTCCGCAACAAATCGGTAAGAATCCTTTTGGATGCAGCGACTACTTCTCCATCAATTTCCGGGTATGCATTCATCATTGAGGCTATCCCTGCATCACGAATCGCTGCCTGGAATGGTGCAAGATAGACATCCCATAAATCACGCCAACCAATTTGCACGGGGGCACAATTTAATCCTCCCTGGGAGAAAGAATGTCCGACAAAATGTTTGCCGGTTGCCATGACACCATTTTTGAGATCATCTGTCTGTAAACCTTTAATATATTCAACCCCAAACTGACTGACGAGAAGGGGATCTTCTCCAAATGTCTCTTCCACGCGACCCCATCGAGGATCTCGTGCTACATCCAGAACCGGCGCTAATCCTTGTCGTGATCCAATTGCCATCATTTGTTTTCGGATCTCAGCAGTCATTTTAAAGGCTAGATCAGGTCGGAAAGTACTGGCAAGCCCAATGATCTCCGGAAAGATGGATCCGCCTGGTGCCATTAATCCCACGCAACATTCTTCATGGACAATTGCAGGGATGCCCAACCGGGTGTTTTCTTTTAAAAACCGTTGAAGTTGGTTCGCGATTTTTGCAGCTTCTCGTGGTTCATAAGTGGAAGCACCTGCGATCCGGGTAATTTGTCCAATTCCGAGGCTCAATTTGGATTCAACCTTCTGGTTGTCAAGGGTACCCAATGTTTGGAGGTCATACATCCAATATGATTGTAATTGAGCAAGCTTTTCTTCCAGAGACATTTGCTTCAGCAAATCATCAACTTTTTTCTTTATTATTTTCAAGTCTGAATTATTAGTCATGAATTTCCTTGTCTATATACTTAAAAGAATTATCGATAACCCAATAGTAAATTAATAGTGAGTTGATCCAATTTTTCGTATTTTAATCCACGATTTGCGATAGAAGCTCGATCAAATGGGATTTCCTTTATTGAGTTTGCTTTTTCCTTAGTGTATTTTCCAAAATACGGTGTTAATTCTGAGTCAACTGCATTGATCTCTGCCAAAATAGATTGAATTTCTTGGTCTGAATTGAATTGCTGAGCTTTTTCTTTCAACATCAAATACGTCCGCATACACCCTCTGGCGAAATCTTTAACTCCTTCATAATCCTCTGTCCGGAAAGCATGAGCATCAAAATGACGGGGTGCATCATAACCCACGTCCTCTAGGAACTTGACCAGGTAGAAGGCTGCTTTGATATCTCGTGAACCAAAGCGTAAATCCTGATCATAACGACCTGGATACTGATCATTTAAATCGATATGGAAAAGTTTTCCTGCTTCCCATGCCTGAGCGACACCATGCATGAAATTAATCCCAGCCATGTGCTCATGCGCGACCTCAGGATTAACACCAACCATCTCTGGATGGTCAAGAGTTTCAATGAAGGCAAGCATATGACCGGTCGTCGGATTATAAATATCACCGCGAGGTTCATTCGGTTTTGCTTCCAGAGCAAACTTAAGATTATAGTGATTATCCAGTGCATATTCGCAAAAGAAATTTATCGCTTCGCGTGTGCGTTTGATTGAATCCACAGCATTCTTACTTGAATCTGTTTCGGTGCCTTCACGCCCTCCCCAGAATACATAGATTCGCGCACCGAATTCGACACCCAGATCAATCGCTCGCATTGTCTTTTGAAGGGCATAAGCACGAACTTTTGGATCATTACTGGTAAAAGCCCCATCTTTAAAGATTGGGTCTCCAAACAAATTGGTTGTTGCCATTGGAACAACCAATCCTGTTTCTGCTAATGCTTTTCGAAAATCCTTCTTAATTAACTCTTCTTCCGCAAAAGTGGCATCTATAGGTATCAGATCATTATCATGGAAATTAACACCATATGCTCCAACCTCACCCAGAAGATAAACCAATTCTGCTGGTGTTTTTGGCTCACGTACAGGCGAGCCAAATGGATCTCTTCCGGTGGAACCCACTGTCCATAATCCGAAGGTAAATTTATGTTCTGGTTTTGGTAAAAATGTACTCATCTTTTCTCCTTTTTTTAATGCTCAAAGTCACTTTTAGCTTTCGAGCAAACTCATATATTTGATTTTTTTGGCAATGTAAGTATTTTTTTCTCTCTAACAAAAGACCTTTACTTTCGTTATCAATAAATTATCCAAGATTAATCACAATTCAGCCACTCAATAGAAGCACTTCCAGCATTCCCAAGACCATATCCGTAGGAAAATAATGGAGCATCACAACCATCCAAAGATGATGTAGTATTCAGATTAATGGGTAATTGGTCCATGGATCGTGGCCAGGTATAAGCAAGTTTGCCTGTAAAGGCATAATCCCCCAATATTACATCCGCGACACCTGCCCCTTCTGTACCCGGTAACCAGGCAGCTACCCAAGCATCTGCCAATTGATAGGCAGATGTGATAATCATTGGTCGACCTGAAATAATAATGACTATCAATTCCTGACTGTGTTTCCTCATTCTTTCGATCAAATCGATATCATCAGCAGATAAAGATAAATCATTTGCATCCCCTACCCCCTCAGCATAAGGTTTTTCGCCAACTACTACAATCCCAACATCTGCAACATCCTGGAAATCCCCATTACGATCGTAATTCACCTTGGATTCTGGAGAAAATCCAGCCATAAATCCTTCCAGAATAGTAGTTCCCGGTTGGATATCACCAGATTTTCCCTGCCATTCAATCGTCCAACCACCACACTGGATGCCAATATCATCTGCTGCCTGGCCAGCAATGTAAACGAGCTGAGTACTTTTTGATAGTGGAAGAACATCATTATCATTCTTAAGCAAAACAACTGATTCTCGCACCGCCTGTCTGGCTAGCTTCTTATGTTGCTCAGATCCAACTTGATCCATTAATAATGTGTCCGTATATGGAGATTCAAATAGACCAAGTTTATACTTTACGGTTAATATTCTTTGCACTGCGTCGTCAATTCGATCCAGAGAGATGTCCTCATTCTCCACAGCCTGTTTCATCGTATCAATAAATCTGACATAATCGTATGGAACCATATTCATATCAATACCGGCATTTATTCCGGTTACTACCGCTGAATAATAATCATCTGAAATTTGATCGATCCCACCCCAATCCGAAACAACAAAACCTTGAAAACTTAATTCACCTTTTAAAACTTCTTCAATCCAATATTGTTGTGCATGCATTTTAAGTCCATTCCAACTACTGAACGAAATCATGATACTCAGTGCGCCTGATTCAACAGCCTTTTGATATGGTGGTAGAAACTTCGCTCGAATGGATGCTTCATCGTAAGTCATATCGCCCTGATCTATAAGATATGGTTTAAAAATAAATTGTGTAGCTGTACCAAAGGCAGTGCCACCGTCGCCTAAATAATGTTTTGGCGTTGCGAGGACAAAAATGTTTTTTTCAGGTTTGGAATAAAGATCAACAGGGATTGATTGCAATCCCTGCAAATATGCTGTTCCAAGTTCAGTGACTACCTGAGTATTTTCGCTATATGATTCATACGTCCTGCCCCATCGGATATCTTGGGGAACAGCCAGAATAGGAGCAAAATTCCAGGTTGTTCCGGTTGCCAACATTTCAATTGCTGTTGCTTGCCCAATTTCACGAACAAGTTCTGAATTACGGGTGGCTCCAAGGCCGATTGGTTGTGGAAAAACCGTCGCTCCGTACAGGTTCGCATGGCCATGAATCGCATCTACACCATAGATAATGGGGATGCTCAAACGGGTGGATAATGCCTCTTTTTGAAACCCATCAATCATTTTTACCCATTCATTGATGGAGTTTACGTACGGTGATCCTCCCCCTCCACTTAATATGGAGCCAATGTAATACCGTGTGATATCCAACGTTTTTATACTATTTTTTTCTACCTGGGTCATCTGACCAATTTTTTCTTCCAGGGTCATTTGCAATAAAAGCTGTTTGACCTGATTCTCTGTAATTTGATCTGGTAAATTCAGGTCATAATCATTTGTTGAATTAATTTGCGGATTTGAAAACGGGTTGGATTGGTTTTCAGTCTCAACAGGTGCAGAAATGAGTGGGCTACAAGCTGATATCAAAAAAACTATTAAACATCCAATGAACAGTTTTCGAACCATCAAATTTCCTCAATCAGGAAATAATTGCTTTCACATTGACAGAATCTTTTCTATTGGTAGGCAAAGGAATGATATTACCTTGAATGGGCGAACCATCAATTTCCAGAGATATATCATTTCCCAGACCCTTTCTTTCAACGATTATTTTGTATGTTGTTCCTCGAAACTCGCGGGTAACCTTAAACCCTTTCCAGTGTTTGGGAATTATTGGAGCAACCTGTAATCCCTCAAAAGTTGGTTTGATCCCGAGAATATATTGAGTAATTGCCACGTAATTCCACGAGGCAGTACCTGTCAACCAGGAATTTTTGGCTTCACCAGGTTTGACTGCTTCCTTTCCAGCAATCATCTGGGCATATACATAGGGTTCACAGCGGTGCAGGTCACTGAGTTCTTCCCGAAACGAAGGATTGATCCGTTGATAATAATCAAATGCTTGATCCCCTCTGCCAATACAGGTTTCTGCAATCATAACCCAGGGATTGGTGTGACAAAACACACTGCCATTTTCTTTATAACCGGGGGGGTAAGAGGAAATTTCACCAAGATGGAGATAATAATTTTTATATGCAGGAGCTAGAAGAACAATTCCATGTTTGAAACCCAATCTTTTATTTACTGAATCGAGTGCAATTTCAGCTCTTCCATCGACTATTCCAACCCCAGCCATCACACAAATTCCTTGTGGTTCAATGAAAATTTTCCCCTCTTCGCAAAGCGAAGATCCAACAGGTTGACTATCATTATCATAAGCCCTGCGAAACCATTCTCCATCCCACCCAGAGATTTCTATGGCTTTCTCCATTTGAATTCGTTTTTGCTCGAAATTAAAATTGTCAATTTCTTTTCCAAGATGGGTGCTGATAGATTCCATTTCTTTAGATGCTAAAACAAACAATCCGGCAATAAAAACGCTCTCAGCAACTTTCCCATCTTTATTGGTTGTAGTCTGGAATGATTGTCCTGGAGCATCTGAAAAACAATTCAAGTTTAGACAATCATTCCAATCAGCTCTACCTATCAAAGGCAGCTCATGCGGACCTAACCGGTCAATTGTATAGTTCATTGATCGACTCAAATGTTCATATAGAGGTTGCTCACTACCAGGTTTATTATCAAATGGAACATTTTCATTAAGAATATTCCAATCTCCAGTTTCCTTTATATAGGAGGAAACGGCAAGAACTAACCATAAGGGATCATCATTAAAATCACTACCAATATCATTATTTCCCAGCTTTGTCAGTGGTTGGTATTGGTGATAAGCTCCTCCAGAAGGAAGTTGAGTAGCTGCCAGATCTAGAATCCGTTCCCGTGCTCTTTCTGGAATCAGGTGTGTGAAACCTAAGAGATCCTGATTTGAATCCCGAAATCCCATTCCCCGTCCAATTCCTGATTCGAAGTAGGATGCTGATCGTGAGAAATTAAACGTTACCATCATCTGGTAAGCATTCCAAATATTCACCATACGATTGGTATGGATATCTGGTGTATCAACAATGAGTTTCTTAAGTAGATTTTTCCAATATGACTTTAATTCTGAAAAAGCCAAATCTACATTCTTTTCATTTAGGTATCTTTCAATAATTGGTGTGACTGTACCCTTATTAACGATCTGGGATCCTGGTGGATCAAATTTCTCTTCAAATGGGTTTTCGTGATACCCCAATAAGAAAATTATTTTGGTCGATTTCCCTGGTTCAAGCTGAAGTTTTATATGATGTGCACCTATTGGTTGCCAACCAATTGCAATTGATTGATTGGTATCTCCCTTTTCAACTGCCAGCGGTGCATCCCATCCCCGATATGGTCCAAGGAAATCTTCACGTTGTGTATCAAAGCCAGTTATTTGTTTGGAACATGCGAAATACGCGAAATGATTGCGTCTCTCTCGATATTCTGACTTATGATAAATAACATCACCCAACACCTCGACTTCTCCAATAGAATAATTCCGTTGAAAATTGTTCGAATCATCGACTGCATCCCATAACGAAAATTCTACTGATGAAAAGATTGATAAATCAATGGAATCTGATCGCTTATTGGTCAGAGTCAGTTCCCAGACCTCCAGATTTTCACCCAATGGAACAAAATAATTGGTAGAAGCTTCTATGCCATTTTTTGATGATTTTATATTCGTGTATCCCAATCCATGCCTGCACTCATAAAAATCGAGGTTTTTTCTGGTTGGCTGCCATGTTGGTGACCAAAATTCTGGTTCCGGAGCCAGATTGTCCCGTAAATAGATATATCTTCCACATACATCAAGCGGAGCATTGTTATACCGGTATCGAGTGATCCGGCGTAATCTGGCATCCTTATAAAAGGAATAACCACCTGCCGTGTTGGATATAATTCCAAAATATGCCTCATTACCAAGATAATTAATCCAAGGAAGAGGTGTAGAAGGTGTATTGATTACATATTCTAATTTTTCATCATCAAAATGGCCAAAACGCATAGGAACACCTCAAATACAAGTCATTAAAAAATCAGGCATACGAAATTAAATCCTACTTATGAACAGTTGTCCAAATTTTAGGATGAGATCAACTTTTAAAATGTTTTTGTAAATTCTCGATCAAATTATTCTTTTACTGCACCCATGGAAATACCATTAACAATGTATCGGGAAAACAAGAAGTAAATGATGATGATCGGAATAACAGAAGCTGCCAGACCTAAATATATCGCACCATATTCATGGCGATATACGTCACCACGAAGGGTTTGAACCAACATTGGAAGTGTATATTTCTGTCTGGAGGTAATCAGGATATAGGCATTGAAGAAATTGTTCCATGCAGCAACAAATGTGAAGATACCCAGTGTGAAAGCGCCTGGTGCTGCAATAGGGAACATGATTCGGTGAAAAATTCCAAGTTCACTTGCACCATCAATCCTGCCTGCATCAATGAGATCCTGGATCATGATCGATTCAAGATATTGTTTAAAGAAGAATACAGACCCGGCTGACGCAATGCTGGGTAAGATTAATGATAGATAATTATCGGTCAATCCAAATCTTGACATATATTGGTAAAAACCAATAATCGATAACTGCATCGGGATCATTACCAGGACAAGAATGAAATTGTAAAGGTATTTTTTACCCTTAAATTGGTACCCAACAATTCCATACGCTGTCAACATCGAAAAATATACAGTGATGATCGTCGTAGCTACAGCAATCGTTAGACTATTTACAAAGCCTAGTGGTAAGTCCAGACCTCTGCTCAGTAATATCTTGTAATTGCTAAGTGTATATTGACTTGGTAATAGACTGATTCCTTGTTGAATTTCAAGTGTCGAACGGGTGGCATTAACAAGCAATAACCAGACGGGAAGTAAAGTAACGATCAACAAAACAATCAGGAAAAGATAGATGAAAAATCTTAGGATATTGGTAGATAGTCTGTAGTTTTTTATCATCGTATCATCTCCTTAAATTTTCTTTCCAGAGAAATCATCGTGTTTTTCGCGCAGGAGATAAAATATCAACAATGCTACGAAGGTTGTCATAATGAATACCATCACACCAATTGATGATGCTGCACCAATATGACCCTGACTGCTGCGGAATCTCATATACATCATGATATTGTTCGTCAGAATTGCATTTGCCGGACTTCCTCTACCATCTGTTAAGAGCATTGGAATATCGAACATCTGCATACCACCAACCAGCGAGGTTACAAGAACATAGATTAAAACTGGTTTGATTAATGGTAGCGTGATATATCTGAACATCTTCAAACTGCCTGCTCCATCGATGACTGCTGCTTCATACAATGAAATGGAAATTGAAGTCATTGCTGCCATTAATAGAATCGTCGTCTGCCCATACCACATCCACCATTGGATAAAAACAACGATTGCTCTTGTAATTTCTTTATTGCGAAGGAAGTCAATCGCCTCAGGAATAAACCCCGACCTGACCATAAATTGATTGACTGGTCCATAATAAGAAAACAAACTGAAATATAAAGCTGCGATCGCGGCTGGCATTAGTAAATTCGGCATATAAAATAACATACGCCAGATACCACCAGCTTTAATTTTCAAGCGTACATCGGTGAACCAAACAGCCAGGAGCATGGCAATACCTATTTGGGGGATAAAATTCATGATCCATAATTCCCAGGTATTGGTGATCGCTGTTACAAAGGTTTTGTCGTGAAAAAGTCGATCAAAATTTTTCAGGCCAATAAAACTCGCATCAGCTTTCATTAATGTAGTGTCCGTAAAACTCAGGCTTAAAGTGTTGTACACAGGGTACAATCCAAATAGTAGAAAGCCGATTATAAACGGAGCAACAAATAAATAACCGTGATTAATTCTTCTAATTTTATTATGTACCATAGTCAATCCCTCGGAAATGAGTCAGTGTATATTAATATACACTGACTCATTTTTGTGTGCTAGTATTTTTGACTAGGGAATGGTCAAATCCGGGAACTCATTCCGGACAGCGTCTTTCCACAGTGACCACATTTCATCCAAATCTATTGTACCTTCCAGATACGAATTCAACGGATCATTGAGGGCGCGTTGGATTGCATCATCAGATCCCTGGAAAAGTCTGGCTGAAACATTTGGTGCAGCTTCAGCAAATCCACCGTAAGAATTCTGCCCACCAAGGAATGCGGACATTTCGGAATCATCAAATGATGCGGTAATTTTCTTCACCACAACCTGGCTACCAACAAAGTCACCAGCTGCCTGTGATTGTCCTTCAGGAACAGAAGGATCAATGGCTTTTAGGTATTCATTGGTGTAAACACCAGTTGCCCAGTTGGTCAAGTTTTCTTCATCCAAAGTACAGAAGCGAATGAATTCTTTTGCCAATTCCATCTGGGAAGTTTCTTTCATTACACCTAACCAAGTGCCACCCCATTGGTAAGGGAGAGGTCCAGTGATTACACCCCAGTCACCAACGGTTGTGCTTGCACCATCAGCAGAGGTCGCATTTGGAGCCAACACATAGGGAAGACCCCAGGTTGGGAGGAAGTAAGAGAAGATCTTCTTGGGAGCGCCAGCGGCATCGGTCAGGGTATCATTCATACCAGCGAACCAACCTTCCTGCCATTGGGTTGCACGTGCTTCATAACCATTGTCACGGAAAGCTTTAACAGTTTCCACCATTTTATCAACCATCGGATCAACGGTAAGGGTATCATCAACCACCCAGGGTTGTTCGCGATTAGCATAGAAAAGGTTCATGAAATCGCCGTTAGAAGCAACCATGTAGGTATCGCCATCAGATTTTTCTTTTACGACTTCCGCGGCTGCAAGGTATTTGTCCATGTCACCCAGGAGTGTTTGGATTTCAGCAGGATCATCGGTACCGAAATATTCTATGGCTAAGCTACGGCGATAGAATAATGCACCTGGAGTTGCCTGATAAGCATAGGCTTTAATGACGCCTTCATGCGTACCAACATCGGTAACAAATGGATAAACTTCCATTTCCTCAGCATATGGTAAAAGCTCGCCTAAATCAGCAAGAAAATCACTTTCGACATAGCTTTTTACAAATGCTGCTTCTAACGCAACTACATCTGGAACATCAGCAGTGCCAAGGGTCGCCATTAATTTGGTTTGATATTCACCATTGGTCATTGGGATCATGGTGTAAACAACATCCACATCCGGATGTGATTTTTCAAATGCTACAGCCATAGTCATAATTTCATTTGTGAATGACCAGACATTTAATACTGTCTTACCTGAAGCTGGTTGTTCTGCCGCTGGTTGTTCGGCTGCAGGTTGTTCGGCAGCGGGTTGTTCAGCAGCAGGTTGATCGGCTGCAGGTTGTTCAGCTGCAGGAGCACATGCTGCAAGCAACATACTGAACAGGATTAAAATGCTAATTACTAAAGATACTTTTTTCATGATACTTCTCCTTCAAATTTTTTTCTTGTATTTTCTTGGATAAGAATTTGCTAAACACAATTTTCTCCTTATTTTGTTGATACAATCACCTCCTTTATGATTTTCAGAATTTCGTGGCAGTTGCTCTTTCTACACACATTGATTTGATTGATAAAACTTCTCCTGAGAGAACCGATACAAGCATCATCTATTCTTTGTAAATATTCCAACAAGGGACTTTGATGTTGATGATTTTAAGAGATTAAAAGATGTGAAACTGAAATAAATTTGGGAGCGCTCCCAGTAATTATTCAAAGTTATTCTCTTTTTCTTTTGTAAATCCAATTTTTTCATTTTTTCTGATTCTGCCTATACCTTCTGTGGGACTCAGATAGAAATTTTTTTGAGGTTTATCTTAGTTTTTTCTTCAAATTTCTCAAACCCTTATGATTATTTATAAATTCCCATTTCATTATTTTTGTCACTCAAAACAAGGATCAGTTTCTTCACGGATAATTAAAGGATCTTTTCGTTAACCTTGACTTTCGGTTTTGCAATTGAATCTCGAACCATTAATTCTGTTGGCAATTCAACCCGATTATGCTTATGATCCGGGTTTCTTAAGATTTCAAACAACATTTGTGCAGCAATCCTGCCCATTTGTTCTAGCGGTTGTCGAATTGTTGTTAATGCAGGTCTTATCATCGATGCTTGTGGAATATCATCGTATCCAATGATGGATATATCATCTGGTATTCGCATCCCTCTTTCCCGAACAGCATCCATTGCGGCCATCGCCATAACATCATTCGATGCAAAAATAGCTGTTGGTGGTTTTTTTAGATCCAGGAAATGAAGGGCACCTGTATAGCCATCCAATTGGGCAAATGTACCTTCATGAATTAATTCAGGAACGACAGGGATTCGGTTATTTCGTAAAGCCGCTTTAAAACCTTCTAATCTATCAACCGCTGCGCCTAAATCCAGCCAACCGGTGATAAACCCGATCCTGCGGTGTCCTAACTTGATCAGGTAATTGGTTGCATTATAAGCCCCCTGCCAATTGGTTGCGCCAATCGATGGGCAATCTTCTCCGGTACCCTGATGATCAATCAGCACAAACGGAAATTTCCGTTCAGTCAATAATTCTATGTAATCAATTGGATTGCGTGGGAGCACCAATAGTAATCCATCTACCATCCCCTGAACAAGATTTGTAATATAACTGATCTCTTTAGCAGCTTTACGATGGGTTGTATAAAGCATTAAATCATACCCGGACTCCCCTAATTCAGCATCAATTCCACGAATGATTTCCCCGATATATCCAGTTCCCAAGTCAGGAACCAGCAATCCGATGATATTTGATTTTCCCCCAGCCAGGCTGCGTGCTTGCCGATTGGCTACAAATTTTAATCGACTCATTGTGTCTAAAACTCTTTGCCGAGTCTCAGCTCTAACATGAACATCGTTGTTAATCACCCTTGAAACCGTTCCGAAAGAAACACCTGCTTCAGCAGCGACCTCAACAATAGTAACTTTGTCAGACCGTCTGTTCATCTGGGAGCGTTTCCAGTTTCATTCATGTTAAAAAATAAATTTTTATCTTCCAATTTGTTCCTCAACCAATTTTATTCAAAATATTGTGGGAAATAAGAGTACTATTTCAATTTTTTATGATTTTTTTGGATTTGTTTTGATCCTTTTACCATCCATTGGACGAAAAAACATCAATTTGTGTGTAAGTATTTGGAAGCGTTTACATGAGTTTAGCAGATTTGAAAATCAGAGTCAAGTACCTGATTTGAAATTCAGGAATTTTTAAGATTAGGAGCCATGTATTAGACTCTTCTCCTGAGTTTCTCATTTTTGAAAAAAGACTTAATTTAAACTTGGAAAACCTTTTTTCAGGACACAAACGGAGGATAAATACTATCAGTTCTTAGGATTCATGGATTTTAATCCATGGAGAAGATGATAAAGATGGAGATCGCCAGTGGTTGAAACCACTGGCTGAGACCAATCTGTATCAACAGATGTACCAGATCATATAAAATCGATGTTGAAAAACTTTTTTTCAGGGTACAAATTTGAGAAACTCAGGTTATTAATATTTCTTACCTCAGTTATTCCATTAATCTACCAAAAACAACCAGAGCGTTGTGTATTGAGGCTCTGGTTGTTATGATTAAATTATCACCTATCAAGTGATTCTTTATCCACCCTGATTAACCCGTGTTGGTGTTGGCGTTGGGGTATTGGTAGGCGTATTGGTATGCATTGGCGTTGGTGTAACTGTGGGAGGAATAGGCGTCGGTGTTGCCGTATTTGGCGGCCTCGTGTTTGTTGCAGTCGGCGGAATTGAAGTATTTGTTGCAGTGGGTGGTATTGTTGTTGGTGTACGTGTCGGTGTTCGTGTCGCCGTTGGCGTTCTCGTCGCAGTTGGCGTAATCGTCGGTGTACGTGTCGCTGTACGCGTCGGTGTGCGCGTTGGTGTAATTGTACGGGTTGGTGTAATCGTATAAGTCGGTGTGATTGTCCGAGTAGGTGTCCGCGTCGGTGTAGGTGTTATGGTTGGAGTTCTCGTCCTGGTGGGTGTAATCGTACGGGTAGGCGTAATCGTACTGGTTGGTGTAATGGTAGGTGTTCGGGTTGGTGTACTTGTGTTGGTAGCAGTCGCTGTTGGAATGGAAGGACCATCCTCTGGATAAAGGTTTTCTCTTTGAATTATACCAAAACCTGAGAAAGGACCACCTCTCCAGGATAATTGAGCAACTGCACTTCCACCCTGTTCGTAGAACTCCATCACGATCGGATTCGGATCACATGTGAGATAAATTGGATTTGAGTCATAGTTTGTTGCGCTTTGAGCTCTCCAACTATAAGTGCTTGCTCGAAGCGTTGTTCCTTGCCATACTAACACATTTTCTGCGCTATTATTGACAAATAATCGAATCCCATCATCTGCTCTTCCGCGAAAAGTATAAAAGCCCTCCACCGGAGGAATAACATATCCAATCCAGCGTGTCATAAAAAAGTCAACAGGATACCCAGTGGCAAAGCTTCCACTTGCCCAATTAAAATTAATGGTGGAATCAATCCGTGTCAACAATAAAGTTTGCCAATTAGGCGACCCTGACCAACTGTAATAGTTTCCTCGTATTCCAGTCCCATCCGTAGAACAAACGGCTGGAGTTGGGCTGGGTGTAGGTGTGGGTGTATCAGTTGGGGTTGAAGTTGCTGTTGGTGTGTTGGTGGGTGTCGGAGTTTCAGTTGGTGGCAACGGGGTATTGGTATGCGTGGATGCCATACCGATCGCACCTACCAGACCGGTTACACGAGAAGTACGAAATTTTTCTACAATCCCCTCGCGCTGAGCTTCCAGGCGTAAGGTTGGCCACCAGTTACTGATTAATGGCGTGATCATTGGATGTCGATAGGTTAACACGACCCGAACCCGATCACCAGGTCCGCCCCCATCATCAACAAAACGCGTGTAATTGGCTGTGCTATCAAATTGTGCACAGGGTAGGGGGTATTTGTAATCGTCCTGTGAGCTGACATCGAATGGTGTATAGAAATATGGGTTTGGGTCAAATTGAAAATAATCTCCGGTATTATCCAAAATCCGATTGGAGCAGGTGGTAATATTAAAATACCCACGTTCACTGGGGTTTCCCCGATTGGTCTGATCAAATGTGCTGATCGAATAAGCATGATCTAAAAAGGCTGAATAATCACCGGTCACAGGTTCATCCGGATCATACGCCATTCCCGTGGCACCACTCAATGCAACATCCCGAATGGAAGGCAGGCGTGCCCAGTCAATCAGGACATTGCTTAGATATTCCACCTCTTCCTGGGTGTGGAAATTACGGTGCCAGGATTGGCTGGTTACCCAGGTTTCTGAAACCCGACAATCAAAGACACCGCTGACACCATCTGCTGCCACAAAATCAATTGTGCCTGTGTCCGGGTAATCATTTCCAAGAAGATCTTGTGGTGAATAGATTCCACTTAACGCAGCTGCTGCATCAGCACAATATTGAGGATCATAGCTACCTGTCACAGCATACCTGACAGCAAAACGCGCACCATTTTCCAGTGCCAGCCATGCCTGTAAAAGTCGCCCAAACTCAATAATTCCAAAGATTAGCAATAAAAGAATTGGCAGCGCCAATGCAAACTCGACCATACTTTGGCCGGTATGCTTTGCAGTGGATTTAATCCTGAGTTTAATAAATAAATTTTCCATATGATGACCCTTATTGAGTAATCTTGATATAAATTCGGGAGGCAATATCTTCAAAAATAGGTGCCAAATAAAGTCCAGAAGGTGCATTATAATATTGGCCGCAGGAGGTATTGGCAGCAACTGGAACACCAGATACATAACAAGGATCGGTTGTACGGTCTCCATCATCCCCAACCGCTGCCATGTAGCGCATAAAATATTCAGCAGAACCAATCGTCATGCTCCCCAAACGAATGGCATAAATTGCCATCTCATTTCCAAGTGGTTCGTTTACATTTGTGGAGCTAGTCAAAGCAGCTTCGTCTACCATGTCCATGGCGTAATCCAACACCGAATAAAACGGGGATAAGGTTGTGGGGGTCGAATCTGGTGGACATTCAGACGTATCGTCGTCAAAACAATAACGGGGAGGAAGGGTAGGATGATCAACTATATAATCATTAAATTTATTATCAAAACAGGAAGACGTCCAAAAAGGTTCGTCCAATGGACCGCCACAAAAACCATTTACAAATTCCACAGGAATAGGATTATTTAGGTCTAATGGGTTAGGCAAATCACTGAGGTTTGCAGCTCCATCCGTCAGGAAGACCATCACCCAGACCGAGCCAAACCGCCCACCACCTCTCAGCTGGTTGGCTCCCTGGCGTACACCACAACCAATACAGGTTGAGTTGCCAGAAAAACGAAAATCAGGGTCAGTTGTTGGCCAATGATCAACCGCATGGGTGTGATCTGCTTCGGTCCAAATTCCATCTCCATTCCAATCCATCGAATCAAAACGGTCATCCCGGTCACAAGGCACTCCGCCCCAACCAAAAGGATCTGGTGCACCATCAGCTGTCGACCACCAGCGGTTTAACAAGTAAGGAGGGTCAAGGGCAGGATTGGTAGGATGAAAAGGACAATCTACACCATACATATCAACAAAATCATCTGTGTCTTCACCATCACCATCCAAATCTTCCGAATTCACCGGGTTATAAGAACCAGGATGGCTGTACCAGTCTGACCAGATATTAAACACTACCGGGGGATCATCATGCACGACAACAAGATTATCTATGGCAATTTTCGCTGCGACCAAATCGGTATTTAATCCAAAAATGAGATTGTCGGTTCGATCATATGTCACAACAGCGACCTGGTCATATCCAGGTGCTAAGGAGTCAATAAGAGCTTTTGCAGCATCTTTCGCATCACGCATTGGATAACAACGATTCGCAGCATTGCAAACTGATGGATCAAATTCTGAGAATGGACTATAAATCTTAGTTGGATCACTGCCACAATAAGTTTCATGGTCTGAGCCACTTGCTGGTGCCACACATGTTTCAGAAGCCATGGACTCTGAAGTATCCAAAACAATAACCACATCCAGTGGAGCTGCCTCGGTTATCGAATTTGTTCTTAATGTCAGGTTGTTGAAACCCATCATTGATAGGAAATATAATGGGGCATCTTGTTCTGCTTCCACCCATACTAATTTACGCGCATTTTCTGCAGGTGTAATTGGGCAACGCAATTCGAACATAGGTGGTAATCCAGTGTCACGTATGTTGTCACGGTCCATATCACATAATAAAACTTCCAAATTAGAATAATCGATTCCCATCAAATTGAATACTTCGCTGGCAGCACCTTCCATCGAGACCAGGTCAGGATCACGTTTGAATTCATTTACAGCTGCCAAAGCAGCAGCATCGGTTGCACGTTTCAAACTTCCGTAGGTTATATATAAGGAACCTGCATCTACTGCCAGACCAATAAAGAATAACAGCACCAATAAAGTAACTGCAAAAATAACTAAAGCTTGACCGGATGTTGTGGAATGTGGTTTTTTCATCATACTTCTTTATGGAATTGGGGTGGGGGTTGGTTGTGCAGCAGGTAAAGGCATGATGGTATATGCCCGAATCTGGAGTGGGTTGGGAATGAAGTCTGTGATGATTGGGATTCCCAAAACCTGCTCATAACAATAATAAACTTCGACAGCAACAAAGCCTTTATTGGCAGGTGCAGCTGACAACAACAAAGATTCAACCAGGGATTCAGTGTAGTGTGGTTCAGTCCGGATACCATTCCCTTCACAATCTTTTAAAAAATTATTCGGAAGCGCGCCATTGGTAAGATTAAGGTCTGCATTATTGTCAAAGTCTACGTTTGAAAGAGCCCAATAACCATTGGGGTGTGGATACTGATCAGATATAAGATTTCCAGAAATTGTAAAGGCTGTGATGACAACATCATCCTTACTCAAATCCAGTGTGAGATAAGGGTTAAAACCATTGCAATATTGTGCATTTGTACATGAGGCTGCCATCTCTGATGGGGGAGACATCATACAGGAGGTGTCATAAAAGAAATTAAGGTCATTTGTTGTAGAGCAATTCAGATCACCTGTTGCGAATGGATCACGCACAGATGCAAAGCGGGCTGCTTCCCGACTCAAGTCCAATACATCCAGATATCGGCCGATAAAGAATGATACTTCTACCAAACCGAGTAACATCAACAAAAGGATTGGTAATACCAAAGCCAATTCAACAAAGGATTGACCACGGGTTGGTTTCTTTTTTTGGGTAAAACGTTTCAAGAATTGATACAAAATAGTCTCCCAGTCCTCATCTGCGTATACTACTGCCTGATTATATAATACACGAGAGCGGAAATAAGATCAAGTCAATCAGCATAATCTGTAATTAAAATGAAACCTATTCGTAACACAATCGAAACAATTTTCATTTTCCTGACCCTTAATCTTCATCCTGTTCACTTAATGATTTTTCAAGCCAACGAAAGCAGGGGAAGCGGATATCAAAGAAACCAGGGTGAGTAGAAGAAAAATTTCAACTTACTAATTCTCAGCTTTGATCACCTCATAAATTGTGATTAATTCTTTAGCAGGATCGCCATAGACCACTCGCAAATCGCCAAGCTGAACCATTTCCAAAAATTTTTGTAAACCTGCTGAAGAATAATACACTTTCTCCAGATCAGACACAATAATGTAGCTGACGTCATATCGCTGTAAGAAAATTCGTGCAGTTTCGATATCTTCGGAATCATAAAACTCATTCACTTGTTGAATCCGCTTTTCAACAATCTCTCCCCCTAATATGGAATGATGTTGGCGGGTGTGCCAGTTCCACCCTATGACCGAAGGCAACCCTGTGTGAATGGCATAGCGACCACCCCAGCGATATTCTGTGGTATGCCCTTCTACAATCACTGGTGTTCCGTTCACATGATCCTGCATAAAACTGATTCCAAAATAATCAATTCCAAGATTCAATTTTCTCTCTTCGTCAGTGTAGTAAGCAGGCGGTAGATCCAGATTGTAAAGAGAATCTCCAAGCATAAAAAGCGCACCATCCAATGTTTTCGGTGGATACAGTACATCTGGCCATCGGTCATCTATTCTAATTTTTGTTGCGGTCAATGGGTACGAGAGGGCACACAAAATCAATACCTGCAAAATAATAATCCAGCCTAATCTTACAACAGGTTTCCAGGAAGGAATTATCTTCACAAGCTCAATAAGCCCCAAACTGATAGCAATCCCCAAAAGAAACCATGCCTGAAGATAAATTCTGAATACCATATTGGATCGGCCAACATCGCCCTTTAACACAATGATTTCTGTGATGAATGTGATGGAATATCCAATCGCAAAAAGGAATAGAATAAAGCGCTGGTATTCAGACAGGTCCTTTTTAATAAAGATCAGGTAGATCCATGATAACAATAATGGTAGACCGAAGGCTAATACCTGGTAATTAAATGCCCATAAAATGATCATGATTGCCAGAATAGCTGCAATCGTCAGGTATGTTTTCTTATTATTCTGTTTCAACCAGCGCTGATAGCCACTATTAATTTCTGGGATCAAATAAACCAGTAAAAGGCTGACCATGACAAAAAGTGACAAGCCAAAAACAATCAAATAATCTGCGAGCGGCGTTCTGGCTCCTTTCCAAAACTCAATCGAGGAATAATCAGTTCGAAACCAATAGGAAAATGGGGAATATAAGAGGACTGCACTGCTCACTACCCCGACAGAATAAAAAAACATTCGTTTAATCTTCTGTTTTAGATTGAAACCCTCGGTTTTAAATATTTTCCAAAGAATGGCTACCAAGGCTAATGCAATAAACAATGGAAAATCCCAGGTATGAGAAGCCAGGAAACTGCCAACAAACAACCCAAATAAGACAAGAGCGAAAAGTTGATCGATCCACTTGCGTTTATGAATTGGATTCAGATATGCACTAAAACACCATGCGAATCCAAGCGCAAAAAATGGCATTGTTAATAGATGGGGATGCAAATCAGCATATAAAAATGAGAAATATGGAAATTCTACAATCGGTGTATCAGGTCCATCGTGCAAAATTGGACGGGAAGCTGAAAAATACCATCGACCAGAATCGCCTGGTAATTCAGCTTTTCCAGAAATCACCTGGCTTGCCCCTGAGAGCACCAGTTCCCATTTACTGTAGTTGCTGTTACCCATGTTTAGGGTTGAAACCTCGGGTAAATATTGCCATAACGTTTTTACCTGGAAGAAATTACCCATGAATAATATGGCAACAATGGCTATGGTGGCACACAGATATGGCAATGATTTTGAAGAAAAAATATTTCGAAAACGATTCCTTGAGTCAAAATTCTGATCACTTTCATTATTGACAGGAACCTGGTTTTTCCTTCTGAAGGCTTCATAAATGTTATACCCAAGTCCGAAAACACCAATTCCTGTCATCGCAAACCAACTTGGCAGAATTAAATTAAAGGCAATTGATGGAATAATTCCTAATAATTTGGTTGGAATAGAAGCCACCACAAAACCATAATAATAGTAATTAATATAATGATCTGAAAACCAGGGATTGGCTGGCGGAAAATAGACAGATTTCAGAACAGCATTAAAGAAGGCAAAATCCATTGGTTTCTCACCCCCCAACCAGGGATGCCAGATATCCGGATTATTGATGCGAATAAAAAGGCTAAATACAAACAAGAGCAGAAAAACTGTTTCAACAATTAATACATGACGCCAGCTTTCTTTAAAATAATCCAATATTTTCCGTTTATTTTTGTAAAATAAAAATCCATTAAGGATAACCAGGATTAGAATACCAACAAAAATTGATAACCGGGTGAACGAGACTACCTTGAGACTGGCAAAAAACCAGGGAAGCCATGCCAGAATCAATAAGCCTGCCATTCGAATCAGGGAATATCCTTTATCCGGGAGTGCTGAAAAAACTCTTGAAACGATGGGAAATACAATCAGGCCGATCATCAACAGAAGAAGGTACCAAACTATTACACTTAATGTCTGATTACCATTCAATAAGCTCAGCCGGTTGAACATCTCTGACCAAGTTCCCCCATTTTTCTGAGCCTCCAGCCGGTCTGGGGATAATCTCAAGGCGGTGTGAGCGCGTGAATAATCCTTTGGTACCTGGAAAATGACAGTATCTAAATCTATCCGATTAAATTCTTCTGTAATTTTTTCAATCGAAAAAGATTCCGATTTCTTAAAAACAAACACTTTCGGGTGATCATAGACTGTAAAAGATTCATCCGCATTTTGGTCTTTAATTTGGATCGGACCCAAATTAGGATTGCTGACAAACACAGCCACGAGATCAAACCCCAATGGGCTCTTGAATGGGGGTTCCAACCCATAGGCATGTTTTTCCATTGCGTCCGAACTACAATCACAACCAAACAATAACTGGTAATATCTTAATGTCAGCGGATAACGTAATTCGAGACGGGGCATGGCGTCATACCCGCGATTGCTTGGAATAACAAGATACTCGCTGGCTTCCAGAATTTCGATCATTTTATCCCGTTTTTCAGCATTATCCGTTTCGTACAACTCCAGATTAAGCGGTTTATATATTCCACCAAGGGCATCCGTATCATCAACTGCTAAAGGCAATGCATCATCCCAGGAAGTTTCCAGAGCAAAAACTTCAGATTGTAATAATGCCGCTTTCCCCTCGATTAACTCATACTTGACCTGATAGGAGGATTCTTTTTCCAATATTATTGTTGGAAAAGTGAATTCGGTCGAATAGCGCTCTCCCGGTTTAGAAAAATTGATAGTACGCTCTGCTTCCCCTAATGGATTCTGTTCATCTCTGTCTTTAAGAATACTTACTTTTATTACCACTGTGTATGGTTGAAATTCTTGGGTAAAATCCATGATTTCTAATCGATTGAGGCGAACAATCTCATCCACTTCAAATACACTTCGTGTTGAAAATGATTCAACCTTGTTTTCCAAATAATCATTTTCTATTACAAACGAGGCATCTTCCTCATTATTCAGAGAAAGCTTCGTTTCTGAAAAGTCAATTTCCAGGTCATTATCAGGGGAATAATTGAGATAATAGGATTGATTTGGCACTAATTCAATTTCAGGAAACTCAACCATCAGTGTTTCTGGATTACTACTGATTGGGATTGGTACCATCATATCAATTAGAAGTTCCTCTTCTAATTCATCTTTTGTAAGGGTAATTCTTAAATTCCCTTGAGGTTGTCTAATGTTGGGGGCTGAAATTGTGGATGTACTGCCACCTGATTTGAGCCGTAATTCCATAATTTGTGGCTCACCAGGAACAATTATCTGATTATTGTATACAGGAATTGGATACATCTGTGTTTCGTCATCTGCGGACACAAAAACGTTCAGCGGGCCGGGAATATTTCCCAATATCCAACGGGAAGCTTCTACCCGGGTATGCGGACGAGAATAAATGCGGGTAAAAGCAAAGGCATAACCAAATGTGCCAACCATTACTGACGTTAAAACCAATATGCTGACAAGCCCTTGCCAATTGAATGTCAACTCTCTCATTTGCAACCTTAAATCTTTTCCAATTTCACGAATCCGAAATATTTGAGGTTTCGTTTTAATCACCAATTCATATATAGCCCAGGCAGCGAATAAAATCAAAAATGGATAAATTGGCAAGAAGTAGCGCATATATCGCCAAAATTGGATGTTCTGCCAAACAAAATATGCCAGAACCCAGATGAACGGAAACAAGTGCTTTCGCCACTCACCTTTCCAAATCCGGTATCCAGCCCATCCCCAACCAAACCAAGCCATCAATCCCAACGGAAGACCCATGCCCCATAAGACCATATTCACCCAGGCATATTGGATAGGTCGGTTGGTCCAATGGTGATTAGGTGGCCATTCTGAATTACCTGCAACCTGATTAGTCACTTCTTTAATAACATTTAACCAATTTTCATTGATGGTAATATTTGAAATCCCTGGCCCATTAAATGCATATGGTTGAAATATACGAAAAGCAAGGAAAGCAAATAAAACCGCAAGAAATAGTCCAAAAAGCATGGTTTTAAATAATTTCCAAAATTGGCTCTGCTGCCTATTTAAAAACAAATATATTGCTCCGGCAAGGACGATGAGACCTAAAACTGGCAATGTATTTACTTTACAAGCACCTGCCATTCCTACCATTGCTCCAAACAACAAAAAAAAGATGTAATTTGAATCTGTGAATTTCTGGTCAGGTCGATCAAGAGGAATGGCTAACAACAGGAAATAAAAACTGGTTACGACAAAAAATGTAGCAAATGAGTCAACAGTAAAGAAATGAGAAAGCTGAATGGGGAAAACAGCAGTTGCATACAAAGCTGCTGCTAAGAAAGCAATTTTTTTATTGTATAATCGCAAAGCCAACAGAAAGAGAGAAAAAATTGCTGCCAGATCAAACATGCCTGAAAGTGCTCTTCCGACCAGTGTGACCGAATCATAATGAGTCTTGTCCAGCCATTCAGCTATCATTCGGGTTATGAATAATGGCAACATACCATAGGTATATGAGCCGTGCTTTAATGGATTAAGTGTACTGACCTGTGTATCAAAATAAGCTCTGATCCCATCTACACCTTTAATCTGTTCAGCAACCATCGACATGTAGCGTTCATCGGGGTGTTGGTGAAAATTTTCATCCCAATTAAGTCCATAAAAACGGAAAAGTGCTCCAACTAAAAATATTATGAATAATAATGAAACAGTTTTCCAGGATGGTCTGGATTTTGGAACACTTACTTCTTGTACTGCTTCGACGGATGGCTCTTCTAGAATCCTTATCGATTCTATACTTGAAGGGACTGGTTTTATTTCCTCACTTTCTTCTCCAGGTATGGAAGGTTCTATAATTTTCTCAGAACCAAAGTCAAAAAAATCAACCAATTTTTGTTTTGTGACAGAATCGATACCCCAGATTTGGTTAAATTGATCAGGTGAAATGAAAGGGCGAAATGCAATAATCCTTTTTCCCAGGCGAGGTGAAATCTGAAGAATTTTTAATAATTTTTCTTCAGAAATGGTATTAATATTTGGTTTGGGATTTTGGTTCTTATGCATGAATACCACTCAATTATGAAATAATATCTTTATTATATCCATTCTACTAATTTTGGTTTAGAATGGAGGAATTGAAAATTTGGTGATTACTCATGTGTAAAATTTATTTACTAACCAGGTAACTGATAAAAACAAATTCATTGGTGAACTTATAATGCTCTTTTGTAGTTCCAACTGGCCATATTTCTCTGATTTCATCCAAACGAGATTGATACATCGGGGACAGGATCCATAAAATATTCTCTCCTGGACAATTTTCTACAGTAATTTGTGGAATATCAACAGGGACATCTGTTAATGTATGTGGCCAACCAAGAAATGCACTTTCAGCCCATAAAAGGCTATAGCCATCTGTCAAACCACAGGCAGTGACATCATCAGGAAGAGAATCGATATACCGACCTACAAAAACAATAGGTCTTGTCTCACCTGACACATAGTCAATGTACTGTCTCCAGTCTCGAATACCAACAGTTATTAGAATTCCTGCTATCCAGATTCCGACGAACAGCGGAGCAACATATTTCGAAAATGAAGCTGAAAATACCAGAATATTGTCTAAAACGATAGCAATTAAGAAAGCTCCCATCGGAAATGCCCCCAACAATCTAGGCCAATTTGGGGTATCAACCGTAAGGATTCCACCTGTTACCATTATCATTACAAAGGATGCTAGCAAAAATAAATATTCAGGTTTATTCCATTTTCTTAAAGCTTGAAAGAAACCTAGAACGAGTAACGGTGAAATCACAGGATTAAAAATAGGGTAGGGATATGAAAATTGTGGGCTTTTATCGTTATAAAAATTAAATGAAAAAACTGTTCTCTTGACCTGTTCCCAAATAATTTCCCAAATATTATTAGTTTCATATGAATATCTCACATGTGTATGGTTATAGGCTGAAAATACAAACACTTCATTAGCACGTTGCATGAAGGTTTCCCAGTCTTGCACAATGTAAACCAAATTCGGACCTAAAGTTAATAGAAAACTCCCAACAAACCAGACAAATCCAGAATAATTATCAAATAGCCAATCCCGTTTGAATAGCAGAGCAATAAAAAATATTAAACCGATCATCGGAATAATTATCCGGCCGGATGGATAACTCATGACAGTAAAAGCAGTAAGGATTCCTGAAAATGCAAAAGAAGTAATTCGTCGGCTTTTTAATCCATCAAAGAAAAAGAATAAGCAGAAAAAACCGAAGAACCATGGATCAATGTAACATGGGATTCTTGAATAATTGATGTGAGCAGGGTTGATAGTAATGATAATTGATGTCAGTAATGCCAAACGGTGTTGATCAAATAACCTCCAGATGAGTAAATAAATAGCCAATATGCTCAGAGTTCCCATCACCACTGTGCCAAAATACAATCCAAACAAATTATTGCCTGCTACCCACATACTTCCTACGTATGGCAAGAAAGTCCAACGGGGCATGTAATACCAACCGGTACCAAAAATTCGGTTTTCATTCCCAAGAAGATAATCCCGGGCACTGAGCCCAACCGACGCCATATCAGTACTCAAATCGAGGGGGTAATCATACAGCCGGTAAATCCGTAGAACAAATGCAACGATTAGAACTGCTCCTAAAAGTAAAATGTGATAACTTTTGAATTCCGGTGAGTATCCAATTGTCAAATTTTCTGTCTTTTTTCTAAGCTTTAAAAGATATATTACAAACATTACCAATCCAAAAAACCATAACCAACGAACCAGTTCATTTTCACCATTTATCCAATAGAAAAATGTCGAAATGACCAAACAAATCACGCCAAAATTTAATAATGATTTTGGTTGACGATTATAATTTTGAACATATTCAGCATTTCGTTCATTACGAATTGAATCGGTCTTGGAAATTCCATATAACTTGTGCTTGAGAGATCCATCCTTCAGAACCCAAATTACTGAAGCAACCAGGAACACAGCCCCTGCAATCAAGAGACGTTGATCTACATTGATGGATAGTTCTTTAAACTTTTGAACTGTGAACCCATCATCTCTTCCAGCATTTAGAATCATTTGCCCCACATAAGCGATTGCTATCGGAACGAGAAACAAACCTACGTCTCTAATTGTTTTTAAACGAATTCTTTGGAAAAGTGGTTTGTCAAAAATATGGGTTATTTCATCAACCAGATTTAAGAAAACATTACCTAGCTCAAACCAGGCTGATTTAATGGGATTATTATTTCTTAATCGTTTGAAGAAACTGTTGAAAATAATTGTGAAATCTTGTTTTATTATTTTCTCTTTATATTTCTTTTGTAAATATATTTTCAGAATAAGTAATCTACTTATTAATAAATTCTTCCTTAACAATCCCCAAATTGTGGTACCTATTAAACATAAACCTCCCAGTACAGCAAAATACTTCCATTGGTAGGATATCAGATCCTTTTGTAAAATATCTTGTGGCAACAAAGATGGAGGACTTTTACCAGTCAGGTAAAAAAAATAGGTATATGAATGATGGGGAGATTCGAATTTTAATAATTTTCCTAAAGGCCAGTATTGATATATTTCCTTCAAACGCTCAGAGTCCTCAGGAGTTAAGATCCAAACCAGGGATGAACCATTGCAGTTTCCTAAATCCTCATTTGGCGCGTCCGGAGCGAAATCAACCAGTTTTCTGGGCCAGGAAAGAAAAATGATTTCCCGAACATTCAGTGGTGGATCAACCATAAATCCACATACAGTGACATCAAGTGGTAGTTGCTGAAAATAGCGACCAAGAAGAACCGGACCTGTTGCATTTATATCTACGGATTTATAATAATTAACCCAGTTAACCCAACCAATATAAACAATTAAAAAAACACAGAGTACTGGGGCAATTATTTTATAATATTTGTTCGTATAAATAATTCTAAGATTTAGAATTTGATTAATAGCTAAAGCTGCCAGTATTGCACCAACTGGAAAGATCCCTACCAGTCTTGGCCAGAATGGAGCATCCACTGTTAATATACTTCCCAAAACCATCATTAACCCCATCCAAATAAAAATAAATACCATACCGATTTCGCGTTTTCGTCTTATAGCCGAACCGATCCCCAAAATGATCAAAGGTGACAATAAAGCATTAAACATCGGATCTCGAAAGCCAAATTGAGTACTGGTATCGGGTACATAGTTGAACATCAGAAAAGTTTCTCGGGTTTGCATTAGAATCACATCAAATACCGAATCTACTTCGTATTTATTAATCAAATGGGTCATTACACTTGGATCAAATAGAAACACCTCAGAACTGCGTGATAAAAATGCTTCTGCATTTTGAAAAATAACAATAATCAAAGGACCGATTGCTAACAAAAAGCCCATTAACAAAAGAAAAATTGAATGATAGTTTTTTTGGATCCAATTTTTTTTATTGAGAATTAAGTATAAAACGAAGGAAGCTATAATTAAGGGGATCACCCTGCCTGAAAAATACATATGTGTACTGAGACCGATCAAAATACCAGCCAAACCAAATGATATGAATCGCTTACTTCGGATTCCATCTATTACAAAGAAAAATGCCAGAAAACCAAACGGCCACGGATCCATATACGCAGCTATTCGGGAAAAATGAATATGAGGAATGTTTATCGCTAAAAGGAGGCTGGTGATGGCTGCCAAACGATGATTATCAAATAACCTCCAAACCAATAAATAAACAGCAAAAATACTGATTGTTCCCCCCAGTACTGAAGCTATATTCAAACCAAAAAGATTATTTCCAAAAATAAACATCGAAAAATAAGCTGGAAGATACCCGATCATGGGGATATTTGACCAACCAAACCTAAAAATATTCTGTTCTACTCCAGACAATAAGTCTCTTGCCTGTAATCCATACGAAGCCATATCACCATGCAAATCATCAGGGATTATCGTCAGTTGGTAAATTCTTAACCAAAAAGAAAAAGCCAGGATTAAACCAAAAATAATCCAATTTTCGAGGCGGAAAGGAGGAGACTTTCCATCATCAGGGAACTTTATTCGAGACTGGTTTGGCCAGGAAATTTGAGCGAGTATAAATGTTGTGATCGATATCACCCATAGAATTCGGATGGTCGAATTCTCCCCTTGGATATCAAATAGTAGGTTATTGAATAAGTAAATCACACCACTGAGAACCAGTAAAAAAATTCGAAAATTTCTATGCGGGAAATTGGTTATTCCAATTCGGTTAACTTCATTATTTTCTTTTACTATTGGATTAACCAAAGGTGAACAGATGAACCAGAGGATAACCGCGAGTAGATAAAATCCAGACCCTACTAATAATCTTTGATTTTCTGAAATGGACATTAACCAAATCCAGTTAGTTCCCTGGTTGGCATTAAAGATATATTGAGCAAAAAATGCAAAAAATATTGCCAGGATTGGTCCGACCAAATTTATAAATATGGATTGATTTTTTCCTAACCCAATTTTATTTCCCATAACTTTTCAAATAATGTTCTTCCAATTTTGAATTAATTCACCTGTTCACAGGCTGTTACAATGTAAAGAAATATAGGTTCTAATCATTCAGGGGATGACTTTAATATCGAAAGAACTCATTATATAATCAGAATCTATATTAAACAATATCACCCATACGTCCAAACGTATCAGAATAAAAAAAAATAAATTCAGAGATCTTTTGTTACTACTTTCTATTCTTTGTTTATAAAAAGTGATTTTTAAGTTCATAAATCTAATTGGTTTATTTGAAATTTTATTCAACCAGATTTTCTAGTTCATTCTTATTGACAAATGCTTGGGTTTTCTTACTCATAACAATTGATTACTGGATTTTCTAACCTGTTATTTTTTTGCTGTACACCAGAGATTCATGAAAAACTCAAAATTACCAAATCGAATATTTTCCATTTGGAAACCTGCTGTCCCAAAATACCAACCAAGTAGGGGAAGAGTGTAGGAAAAAACATGTTCTTGAATTTCTTCCTTGCTAACCAAGTTAAAAAATGTCATTGCTGAAAGCAATCCTTTGGTCCAATTGGCTGGGGTTGTTAAAATAAGAATACCACCTGGCTTTAATGTCCTATAAATTTCTCGAAAAAGTAATACCAACATTTTTGGATTCAGATGTTCAATAACTGCCAATAAAGTGATAACATCAAAATAATTATCTTCAAAAGGTAAATTTGGTTCTTTGTTCAGGTCTAAAACGATCCAATTAATTCCTTCAGGTTCTTGAGCTGGATTATTTTGTTCAACTGAAAATTTATCAGCAAATGATGTGTGAGATAAAAAGTAAGGATATGAGCCACAACCAATGTCCAGAATACGTCCATTTCGTAATTGAGAAGGAATTAGTTGATTTGCTCTTCTAGCACGTAATTTTGAGAGAAGAGGTTCCAACAAGCCATGACCTCTTGTAAAATTGTTATGATCTTTACTTTTCAACAATAATCCCTCAAATCTTATAATTGAAATTATGAAAAGTGGCAATTTGTTTACAAATATACATTATTTTAAACTGATAATCCAATAATTATGTTATTCACTTTATTGATCCTACAAATTATCAGGAATGACATTAATAGATAAAAAGCTATTCAAATGAATGGAAATGCTGTTATCTATGCGAGAACTTAAATGTTTGCTTATTGTTCCTATAAATAATTTTCCGAAGTCTAACCTAATTAATTAAATTTAAACGCAAATGTTTTTACAATCAGGTTAAGAAAATTGATTATCTATAAAATGCCTATGATTAAATGTTATTCGTTCTCTTAAATTTCATCCCCCATCATCCGCTATCATAATCTGAATGAATGTGCGATTATTTTGATCTGCTATCACATAAATCACCACATTGCGTGGGTCTTTGTCAAATGCATACATTACCATTTTTTGTGCACTCATTTCCGATGTGCTGATAAGTTCCCAATTGAGATTTATCATTTCTTCAGAGAAGAAGGTTTCAACCAAAGAGTTATCTTCATTGGTCGTATAGGAAAACATTAATGCCCCATCGACTGAAGTGGTTGTGATATCCCCATTATTGGGTATGAATACTGGTATATCATTGGGAAGATTTTCAATCGTGTCAATAGATTGGGGAGTACTTGTCACTTGGATAACTTCAGTTTCAGTGAACAACGGTTGGGTTAAATTGGATTCGCTTGTATTTTGTATTTGCTCATTCTGGACTAATTGTTCGGTAGATGATTGTGTGCTAATTTCTGCCACATTTGTTGGTTCACCACGATTAAACAAATCAAAATTATTTAAGCTTATAACCAAAATTACAATTAGACAGCCAATCACCAGAAGAGCACCCCCACCAATCGCCAAGGGCAACCACTTTGGTTTTGATGGCTTTTCATTTTCAACAGATTTAAATGGTTGACTGAGTGTTGTCGGTTTCCCTGCGATTCGGGTTGCATCTGGATCAATATGGACTTGAGTTGGCAGCGCATAACTGACTGTTTTTCCTTGAAGCACTGCGTTCATTCCCTGGATAAATTCCAGCATGGTTTGGAATCGCATTGCGGGGTCTTTTGCCAATGCTTTAAATAATAAAGCTTCCACCGTTTCAGGCAGATCTGATGTAAATGTTCTTGGTCGTGGCAATGGATCTTGAACTTGCTTAATCAGGATGGCTGCTGGTGTATCTGCCTGGAATGGACATCTTCCGGTAATTAACTCATACAGCACGATTCCTAATGCATAAATGTCTGTACGCTCATCCGCAATACCATTCCATTGTTCAGGTGCCATGTAAGATGGAGTGCCAATCCCAAAGCCTGTAACTGTCAGTTGTGTCTGTTCTCCAGCATCCAGCATCTTTGCTATCCCAAAATCTGAAAGGATCGGTTCCCCCGATTCACCAAACAGAATATTGGCTGGTTTAATATCACGATGAATTATTTTCCGTTTATGGGCATAACTAAGGGCTTCAGCGATGGGTATGGTGATTTCAATCGCCTTTTCAAAAGGCAAACGTGTTCGCGTATATTGTTTTAATGTCCCATGAGCGACATATGGCATCACAAGATATGGGACACCATTCTCTTCACCATAATCGAGAACCTTTAAAATGTAGGGATGATCCAGTTTCGCCAGCGCTCTGGCTTCCCGCTGAAATCGGATCAAAAAATCGGAGCCGATCTGGTTGCCGGCTCGGATTATTTTTATCGCGACATATCGTTCCAATGAGGGGTCAAACGCTTTGTAAACGGTAGCCATACCACCTTCCCCCAGAGGCTCAACAATTTGATACTTCCCCAAAGATCTCCCAATCATTCCATCCATGCTGTTACCCTCAATCAAGCAATATATTATTCATTATAGTGAGATTTTAAGCGTGTTACTACTGTTTTTCCTCATATTTAGTCCATCTATAATTCTTATTCGTAAATTGTCCTTCAATTATGAATTTTTTGTATTTTTTCAATAAAACGGGGTTGTGGAGTGTTTTTGGGCCGGCTATCGTCCGCCTATAAAGACTCAGCACCTAATTTTTGAAAAGAAACAATTTTTTCTAACAATGGAAATGATAAGCTACGTACATACATTTATATACCGATCGCTGTAGAGGAAAATTTAAATAAGATGATAATATTATTTAGGAAAATCACAAGAATAAATTTTTTAGATAATCTGGAACAAACCAAGCATGAATAAATCTACTTTAAATTGGATACTGGAAACCCGTAATTCAGCCTATTGTTTTGGAATTAATGATGACGGATACTTAATTAATTCTTACTGGGGTAAAAGAAAAAATGAAAAAACAGATTATCCCCTGCCTATACAAAAAGCAGGCTGGGCTTCTTTTGATTCTTCTGCCAATGTTCTTCCGCAAGAATATCCTGTGTATGGTGGGGCTTTCCATCACGAACCATGTTTAAAAATTACATTTGTAGATGGAGTAAGAGATCTCGTCTTGGTTTATGATTCAGACTGGTCATCTCAAAATGAGATCAGAATTAAACTACGTGATACATATTATCCATTGCAGGTTATATTGCATTATAAAACACATGCAAATTACGATTTGATTGAACGCTGGGTGGAAGTAATTAACAAAGGAAAAGAAGCTCTTACCATTGAGAGGATCTTCTCAGCACAATGGCATTTTCCAGAGCAACAGCAATATTATTTATCCCACTTGTCCGGGAAATGGGGCGATGAATTCCACTTGATCCGTGAAGCGTTGACCAGCGGTGTAAAAGTGCTTGAAAGCCGGCGCATTACTTCCAGCCACCATCATAATCCCTGGTTTATGATTGATGCTGGAAACGCAACCGAAACAGAAGGTGAAGTTTGGTTTGGAGCCCTTGCCTGGAGTGGAAATTGGAAACTGGCAACTGAAGTCACGAATTTTGATATGACACGCATCAGTATGGGCATTAATGATTGGGATTTTGCCTGGAAATTGAATGGCGGTGAAAAACTGATCACCCCATCAGCCTTCGCCGGATACACACAAGGTGGTTTTGGCCAGGCCAGCCGATCCCTACACAATTTCATTCGAGAACTGGTAATCCCGCATGGTGCCAATCCTCACAAAATTCTGTATAACTCCTGGGAAGCCACCTTTTTTGATGTGGACGAGATTTCGCAAACACGATTAGCTGAAATTGCTGCATCCATGGGTGTGGAATTATTTGTTTTGGATGACGGCTGGTTCTACAACCGTAATAGTGATCATGCCGGGTTGGGTGATTGGTGGCCAGATCCTGTGAAATTTCCGTGTGGATTACAGCCCCTGATTCAGAAAGTAAACCATCTAGGCATGGATTTTGGTTTGTGGATAGAACCTGAGATGGTTAATCCGGACAGTGATTTGTATCGAGCCCATCCGGATTGGATTCTTCATTTTCCCACGAGAGAACGTACACTCGCTCGCAACCAATGTATTCTCAATATGGCGTTGCCCGTAGTACAGGAATATCTGATTGAAAAAATGGACCACTTATTAAAGGAAAATAATATAGCTTTCATCAAATGGGATATGAACCGCAATGTCAGTGAACCTGGTTGGCTGCATCCGCCTGGTGATCCAAAAGAAATCTGGGTTCGATATGTGCAGGGACTATATCGGGTTTGGGGTGAACTTCGCCACCGCCACCCGAATGTTATCTTGCAATCCTGTTCTGGGGGCGGTGGCCGGGCTGATGTAGGGATCTTACATTTAGCAGACCAAATCTGGGTATCAGATAACACAAAAGCACTCGATCGCTTGCAAATTCAACATGGATTTTCGATGGCTTATCCTGCCATCATTATGGAAGCCTGGGTGACAGATGCCGATCGCGGTACATTACCCCTCTCATTCCGGTTTCATGTCAGTATGTGTGGTAGTCTGGGTATCGGGGGTAATCTTCTGCATTGGAGCGAGGAAGAGCGAAACGAAGCTGCTTACTGGATTTCACATTATAAAAGCCTGCGAGAAATAATTCAGTTGGGAGATCAATACCGCCTGGGATATTATGCCACCCAATATATGAGCAAAGATTTTCAACAGGGAGTTCTTTTTGTTTTTAATATTGGTCAACCAGTTCAAGCAACCTCAGTCAAGGTGAGACTTCAGGGATTGCGACCTGAAGCAATTTATGAAATTGAAGGTCTCAATGAAGTCAAATCTGGTCTGGACTGGATGTTGAAAGACTTAGTTTTTCCATTAGAATTATTTGAGAGCACAGTACGTGAAATTCATCAAAAAAACGAATAAATAAAACATCTAGGAATCGTGTCTTTTCAATAACGAGGGTTTCAGGTGTTTTTGTCGGGTAATTACCCAATAAAAACACCCACACGACCCGGATTGTTGAAATTAAACGAGGAATCTTTTAATAGATTTGATACCTCAATGTTTTCTTAATCTTTACGATTATTCCTCAAATTTGATTCCTTTTGCTGCTAAAATGCGTTTCTCTTTCTCAATGTGAACATTTGCCAATTGCTGCTTGATTTCATCCCATTTCTTACCAGCCAATGGATATAAAAACAATGAGAGAAAACTAACAGCCAGCAGAATACCTGGGATCAACACCCATCCAAACAAAATCCCGGTTTGAGCCTCCGTTGATTGGGTGCCTGATTTTCCAGCAAAATTATAGCCATATAATGTTAAAAACCAGATGAAAGCAGAATTAGCCAGGCTGATAGCCGGTTTGGTGATTAAACTATTTACACCAGCATACATCCCTTCACGGCGCAGACCGGTGCGATGTTCATCCATATCAATCACATCACCATTCATCAAAGGAATCAGATACATCCCACCAGCAAATCCAATACCGAAGAAAAAGACGCCAATTAATGTCGGCACAGTCTGGTGTCCAAAACCTAAGACAAGAAAGCAACCTATTGAGAAAAGTGCTGCCATTAACATAGTGCAACCTTTAACACCCCAACGCTCCCGGTTTTTTACAAATAAAAATACGCCAAAAACAATACCAATTGCCAGACTGGCATACAGTGGCACTGCAGGAGTAGAAAATTCAGCCAGATAATAATTCAATCCTAGCATCAAGGATGTTTGCACGTAAATGATGGTAAAACTAAGCACTTCAAAAACAATAAATGATTTATTCGTGAAACATTCTTTGACAGACTTAAGAAACGGCATTTGTTCTTCTTCCTGCTGGAAGTGTTTTTCTCGATAATAAAAAGTACTGATAAATATCAATAATGCCATCAGGACACCAAAAGCAACCATGATCATCTGAAATATAAACACATCAGAACCTGGTTCAGGTTTGATAAATCCCCAGAGGATTAATGGTACAGCCAATGGAAAAACTGCAAAAATAAGTTTCCAGATTAAAATACTGCTTCTGGCTTTATTGGAAACAGCCATTTCAAATGGCATGACATAGATACTGGTTGCAATCGCTGTATATAAGGCATCAAAGATGAATAGTAACAGAGTCATTTGTATGAACATAGCAGTTTGGCTGGCATTTACTCCCCCAAAGTTGATCCAACTAAAGATAAATGCCAACCCGATGATAGGAGCCCCATAGCGAATATATGGAATTCGCCTACCTAGTTTGCTCTTCGTTCGATCACTAATGTACCCAAACAAAGGATCGTTTACCGCATTCCAGATTCCAAATAAAATCCAGACTGTTGCAACCAATCCTGGATTCATGCCTCTGAAGCTAGTAAAGTAATAGGTTAAGCCAATACTGACGATAAAAGTATTCAACATGGCTGTCGATGCATCCGCGATTGATACCCATATTCGACTTTTTAAGGGCACCTTTTCTTCATATAAAACTTGATTTTCAATCATCATCACCTCGCATAAGTATTCAGATTAAACAATATGGTTCTCTAATAAAAATTCACGAATAACACGATCATATTCATCCTGGTTATTCCAGAAAGAAGTAGCGTGCTCAGCATTATTGGGAATATATATTTTCTTTGGACCTGATATCTTATTTTCATACAACTCATATGCCATAGAAACAGGAATAAAATCATCCTGTTCACCATGAATAAACAGCATGGGTGCCTGGATAGTTTGAACATCCTTTTTAGGGGAAATTTTATGAAAATCCATTCCTGTTAACACTTTACTCATGATATTAGCCAGATGGAGAAATGGAAAAGCAGGTAAATGGTAATCCATTCTAAGGCGATATTTCAACTGATCCCAGAGGTCACCAAAGCTACAATCTTCAATGATGAATTTAATCCTTGGGTCAATAGCAGCATGTTGGATCGATATTGCTGCGCCCATTGATTCGCCATGTGTGCCGATCAGCGCGTCAGGTCCAACTTTCTGTAGGATCCAATCAACGATCATTTTTAGATCATATTTCTCGTAGTAACCAAAGGTGGAATTCTTTCCACCACTCCTTCCGTGATACCGCAGGTCATAAATATAGATATTAAAACCCAGGTCCCGGAAAATCTTCATATATTTAACCGAGCCAAACAAAGTATAGGTGATTCCATGGGAAAAAATTATCACCTTTTTGGATCCATCTATTGGAAAATTAAGCCCATAGATTGAATAACCGAATTGGGATTGTAGAATAACCTCTTGCTTTATCCATAACTGATATTCCTCTTCAATCAGTCTACCTTTTTCTCTTTCAATGCCATAAGTCTCCTCAAAGCCAAACCTTTTAGGATAAACAACCTTGGCAGCAAATACATAACCGATCAAAATTGAAATAATTAAGAGAAAAAGAAAAACAATAAAAAAAATCAAAAATACCTCCAAATTTCTTATCTATATCAATGAATGATAAACATCGCTTTCATGCTTCTTTGTAGATTGTCTTTCACATCCTTTATTTTTTTTCCTGAAAATGCGCTCGTTTTGGTATTTACGATCCTATCGTTCCCATTTTGTCCCTGTTGCAAGCGCGACACAATTGTAAGCGCCGTCATAAATACCGATACTCTTATTCTTCACAATTGACTCACAGAATAACTCCAACAAATCATTATGATTCACCAACATATCGACAGCTTGCAAAGTCAATGGTATGGTTGTGGCTTCTACGGTACCATCGCCCAATTCCGCTCCACGAATAGCTCCCCACTTCTCATGCCCACCTACGCGAGCATTAAAAATCTTTGGTATTGGATAAAATGCCAGTTCACTGGGTTTCGTAATCATAACATCTACTACACGCATCAAGTAATTGGTTGAATAGACTGCATGGAAGGTGTTGTTGTGTAAGAATACATGTACTCCATGGGCAGATTTTTCTCTGATTTGATCGGCCAACGCTTTTGTATCCTCCCAATCAAAATGGGTTTGAATCTCTACTGCACTGTTCTTTAATTCTCCCTGTAGCCAGGCCCAGTTATCCTTATGATCTCCAAGATTCACGAATAAAGTCATTTTTCCACTCTTTACCAGTGGAATGCTATATTCGATAATTGCCTTAAATAGTTCACGTTGCGCACCTGCGCCGCCCATGGTTAGAAGAATCCTGCGGGGTTCTTTGTTATTCATCCTGCGGATCCGGGCGGCGCAATCTCCCTCGATGTTCTCGACCAATTCGTGATCAATATGCGCACCTGTGTAATACACAGCGTCATTTGGTGCAGGTTTCATGATCTTTCCTTTCTCATCAAACCCACGCATTGTTCTAAAGCCATAGTATGCCGATGGGGATTGAATTCCATGTTTGGCACCTTCTGTTAATTGGAATGCCATAGGCCAGTTATCAAACACCATGTCAACTACATTCGTCATTCCACCTGCTACTGCACCCATACAATTCCACATGTGAGAAGTCAATATGGGAATATCAGATGGTAATGCCTGATAAAGATTACGAAACAGTTCGGACATTTTATAATCTTTTATATTGGTTTTCAGGAATCTCCACGGCCAGGTAACAATCCAGGCATTTAAAATGGAATCGAGAATTGGTAATGATGGATCCCCTGTTGTCAGTGATTCCCAAATATATTTATTAAAGAAGCCATTTTGTTGAGATAATCTGGAATAGCGACTGTAATTGGTATTACACCAATTAATGACATCCGTAGTGATACCTGGAATTCCCAATAAATCTAACCAGAGAGGGGTATACCCCATTGCTCTGGCACAGGAAGCACCTGCCATTGCAATGCGATAGTGTCCATACCCCATTCTAATAGTAGAAATCACAACACTCCCCGTTGAAGGAAGTGAATCCCCTGAGTCCCCCCGAACAATATCCTTTATTCCCAATACATCACCAAGATATTGATTGGATTGAACACTGAGCGTATATTTTTCGTTCGGGTCATATTGAAATTTCTTAACAAAAAATTGTTGCCAACGGTCTGTGGCTTTTGATTTTCCTTCGGACAGTTCATTTTCAAATAAAGTATATTTTCCATTAATTTTTTTCATTGTTGATCTCCAATGTGATGTAAAAATTGATTTTGTTAACAGGAGGAGATAGGATTAACCCTTAACCCCACTGCTCATTGCACTTTCAATAAAGAATCGTTGACCAAGTATAAACAGGATAAATGGTGGCAAAATCGAAATTGCAGCTCCAGCAAGAATCAGGTTGGCGGAGTCTGAAGCACGACCTCGCAACATATTAAGTGTGAGGGTGAGCACATGGTTTTCATAATTACCAGTATTAATAATCACCAGTGGCCAGAAAAAACTATTCCAGGCATACAAAAAAGTAAAAGTAGCAAGCGTAGCCAAAGCCGGTGCAGCAGCTGGAAGGAAGATTCGATATAGTATTTCAAACCTTGAAGCGCCATCCATCAAAGCTGCTTCTTCAATATCTTTCGGAACTGTGATAAAGAATTGGCGCATCAGAAATGTTCCATAAGCAGTGAAAATCCATGGAAAGATCAGAGAAGCCAGCTTATCTGTCCAACCAAATAAAACCATTAATTGGTAAAGAGGGATGATCAACATTACAAATGGAATCATGATCGTGCCAAGATAAAAAAGAAATAATTTGTCTCTTCCGGGGAAACGTAAACGGGCAAAAGCGTAACCACCCATTACCGAAGTGACCATTTGACCAACAACAACGAAAATTGTAATCAATGTTGTATTGGTCAAGCTTCGCTCCATATTTTCCATTTTTAACACATGCACATAGTTTTCAGGGTGAGCAGTGATTTTTGACACTGGTTCACTGGTACGTACGACCTGGAATACCTCCTTAGTTGTGTCCTCTGGATCCACAAATCGTCCTAAAGCTGTACGATTCACCTGAACCAATTGCAATATCTTGCCCTCTACCGGTACATCCATTATTTCCTGGACAGTACCATCCGGTAGTGTAACCTCATCTCCACCAATAGCAGGCTTAACAAACTCCAAAGGAACTGCATAAGCAGTTTCAAGATCATTGGGATCAGCGTATACACCAGCAGGTACCCCACTTTGTGCCAAAGCGTACTCTTTCTCCTCTCCTTCCGCCAAAACAAAATACAAAGGTAAAGGATCATTATATCCATCCAGTTCAATTGTTGATTGTTCTCGCGGGAATAATCGTGGTGGATAGGTGAATGTGTCGTTGGGTGTTTTCAATGATGTAGCAAACATGTAAAGAAAAGGAAACAACATTACCAAAGCAAAGGCAGTCAGAATGATGTAAGTAATGGTATTGGTCAAAATCTTCGAGAGACGAAATGAAATCATCTTAACCTCCTAGACATCATATGCCCCAGTTCTGCGCTGACTGCGGAATTGAAGTAATGTCACTGCAAAAATCACAATGAATAGAACCCAGGCGATTGCAGCCCCATAACCTTGTTGAAACCGTTGGAAGCCATTCTGATATAAGTACAAAACAATGGTTAAGGTTGAAGTTCCTGGACTTCCGGGTGGATTTGTCATAATGAAAACCTGTTCAAATACCTGTAAAGCTTGAATGGTTGTGGTTGTGATCACAAAGAATGTTGTGGGCGCTAATAATGGTAATGTGATTTTCCAGAATCTCGCCCACTTGCCAGCGCCATCTACCGTGGCAGCTTCATACAATTCTTTTGGAATATTCTGTAGTCCAGCCATAAATAACACTGTATTAAAACCCATCGTCTGCCAGGCCGACACGATAATAATTGCAAGTAAAGCTGTTCGACTTTCTGATAACCAACGAATTTGAGCAATTGGATAACTGGTTGTAAAGATAGAATTAATAAATTGCAACCCTAAAGTAATAAAGTAGTTGATGTACCCGATTGTTGCATTGTATAACCATTGCCAGATCAAGGAGATCCCTACGACTGCGGCAATACTGGGCAGGAAATAGATCGCCCTATAAATCTTCATCCCTGGAATTTTGGAATTTAAGATATTTGAGAGCAACAGGGCTGGAATAGCACTTAAAGGAACAGTAACAATACAAAAAACCAGCGTATTGCGTAGCGAAATCCAGAATCGGGCATCTGCTGCACCCAAAACAAAATATTTTCCAAATATATTAAATCGCAAAAGCTCACTGTAGATTGAACCGTCCATTACTTGAATAAAATTTTGGGTGGCACTGGCCAGTGGCTTTAAATTCAATTTAAAGATTGTTAAATAATTTGCCAGACCTATGAAATTTGAATTTCCAAATGCATCCCAATCTGTAAGACTGATATAAAAAGAAAAAACCAATGGGAAAGCAAAGAATATCAGGAAACCGAGCAAATTGGGTGAGAGAAACAGGTATCCTTCAAGTGCTTCTGTTTGAGCATTGGTGCGGTGAAGGTATATCCCTGTTTCTTCACGCCACATCAACCAGATTGCAAATCCAAAAAGTATAACCAAAGTTGCAATGATCAAATTGGATGGAATAATTAACCGCTTTCCTAAAAACAATAATGCCTGGACCAATCCAACCCGAAATATAAAAATGATAAAAAAGACTAAAGCAATATATTTTCCAATTTTTCGAAACATTTCTTCGATGTGTATTCGAAAATGGAAGTGATCTCCGGCAGCATGGATCAGGTAACCAGCAAAGACGCCTGCTAACCAACCAATTCCTGAACCAAATGTTTTAGCCAATGCATCAACTCCAAGGAATACACCCATGACCTGAAAGAGCGCAATAAATGAAAAAATTAATCCAAGATAATTTACGACTAATGATGTCGTTCGTCCTAATCGAGTTCTCTTCCTAAGCTGATAACCTGCAAAAAAGCTGGCAGCTACCAATAAAATTGTCGAAATTGTTCCAATAAACATCAGCCATGATGGTAAGTTACCAAACAATTGTTTGAATATAATTAAAAATAGGACAATAAGTCCAGCTAACGTTAGGAAAAAATGCCATCCGGTAACGATGTTGATGAAGGTTTCAACGCGTTTAACATCTTTTGATTCTGCATCCTTATGCATAGTGACCTCCAAGGATTGAATCTTAATTAATCGAAAAAAATCATCTCCTCCCTCCTCAATAGGGAGGAGATGCTCGATCCAAGAAATTATTGGGTAAAGGCTTTGTTTGCTTCTACACAGATGCTCTGTTTGAATTCATCAATGGTCATCTCACCATTGAGAACTTTAGAGATCATCGGACCCATTATTGAGTCATAATTCGGCCAACTTCCCGCCCATAACGGACCTTCAGCTGTTGGGTTACTTGCTTCTGCAATTCCATTGAGGAATGCCTGGTTGTTGTCAGGAGGTGTAAAGGTAAGGAAAGAGTCTAAAGCAGCTTGACTTACACGACTGGGAATATTAGTTCCCAGAGCGGAAATCTTTCCTTGAGTTTCAGCTGTTGTCAACAATTGCACTAATTTCCAGGCTTCTTCAGGATGTTGTGTCTTTGCATTGACCACATAAGCACCCCAGAATAACCAGTTACCCATTCCTGCAGGTCCCATTGGTAATTCCACGACATCCCAGGTAAAATTAGCATTGGCGCGAGCGCCAGGTGTTGCCCAACGGCCATTTTGGAACATGCCAACTTTTCCGGCTAAAAATGGAGGTTCGCTATCCTCTCCATAAGGAACTGCAACTTTTTCTTCAACATAGAGTTTACGTTCAAAAGTCAATCCTTCAATTGCTTCCGGAGTATCCAGCGCGCATGCTGTTCGGTCTTCATTGAAGAATCCCCCACCGGCTGAGTTGATCCAAACACCATAAGGACCCCACCAGGCGTTTGCGCCATAACCATACACATCAGTACCAAGCGCGCTTACTTTCTTAGAAACATCCAGGAATGCATCCCAGTCCCATTTTCCTTCTTTAGCAAGTTCACGTGGATCATCAGCACCTGCTTCGGCAATAAGATCAAGATTCAAATACAAAACAAATGTGGAGACATCACGGGGTAGACCCCATAGAGCTTCACCTGTTTTTCCTGATGTCGGGTTGAAGGTCATGTGATACATGGGTCCTGAATAGAAATCTGTGGTTTTGAATCCAGTAGTTTTATCAGCCATACTCTTGAGATCTAAGATTAAACCACGGGTAGCAAAATCTGCAATATCAGTACCTGGAATCCAGAACACATCGGGGGCAGTGCCTGCGCCAATTTCGGTTTTTAACACATCCTGATAACTAGAGGTCTCAGAACCACCTGGCTCATAAACTAAAGTGACCCCATCCATCGCTCCATCTAATTCTGCACTCACTGATGAATAAACATCAATTTCAGCCTGATTATCTGGTCGAGTACGCCAACGTAATGTAATTTCTTCTACCGCAGACTGAACTGGTTCTTCAGGTGCTGCCGCTGGGGCGGGTTGACAAGCAACCAACAACATACTGAATGTCACTAAAACAACGATCAAACTTGCAATAAACTTTCGATTCATTTTTTACTTCTCCTTATAAAATTTTTGGATTTGAAATTTGTTAATATGGATAAACAGCAAATATTTTTGGTTAGCTTTCACCTCCTGTCATTAAAAGGAGCTGTTGATTTTCGCTCGATCAAGTGAACAGGTAAACGATGAGAATTAGTTTTTTGTTCGGGTTGATTGATCTTTGTAATCAACATGAGTGCAGCTTCCTGACCAATTCGATTAATATCCTGGTGGATTGTTGTTAATGGCGGATCAAAGTAGGAAGCCAATGGCATATCATCAAAACCGATGACAGAATAATCATCCGGTACCTGGTAACCGAAATCGCGTAAAGCACGAATAGCCCCAATCGCCATCCGATCATTTTGGGCAAAAACGGCTGAAAATGATATTTTTTCTTCCAAAGCATTCATAATATCCTGGTAACCAGAGGTAGCTGTCCAATCACCAGTCATGATAAGTCTATCGTCACACTTAATCTGTGCTTCTTCTAGAGCCTTGCAATACCCTTTTGTACGGTCCTGGGTGCAAGCATCCGTTTCTATTCCTTTAATACACAAAATCTCACGATGTCCCAGGTCTATCAGATATTGAACAGCTAATTTTCCCGCAGCTTCATCATCCAGTGCTACCCAGCCAACATTTTTATTATTCGAGTCATCACCAACAAAGATAGTTGGAAAATTATCAGGAATATGCTCATACCGTTTATCTACATATGGGTTTATTACGATGAGACCGTCAATTCTCCGATAACCAACCAGCTCAATGATCAGATCAGCAAAAGAATCAGCATCAGCTGCGGAGGAGGATAAAATGAAGTACCCCCTATTTCGTGCTTCTTGTTCTGCTCCTTCAATAATGCTGGCAAAAGTGTAATCCGTCAAATTTGGTGCAATACAAGCCAAAGTTCTGGTTTTTCCACGTGCCATAGAACGAGCAATTGCGTTGGGCTTGTAATCAAGCCGATTAATAGCAGCCTCAACTTTTTTACGAGTTTCTGGTTTGACTTTCTCATTATTATTAATAACACGCGATACTGTTTGATGCGAAACACCAGCAAGACGCGCAACATCACGGATAGTGGGATGAGATTCATTCATTGTATGGAGAGATTATCCAATCGTATTATGGAATGTTACCGGTAACATAATAATACAGAAAGAATGTGCAATTGTCAATAACCAAATTTTTTGTCTCAAAACAACTTACGATAAATCTTAATTTTTTGGCAATTTTTTCAAACCTATTTTGTTTCTTTCGAAAATGAAATTAAAATTTTCATCTTCATAAAGAACATTTGACTCTGAAGGTCAACAATACCAGATTGATTAATTCTTTGGATTTTCTATTACCCTCACACAAAAATCCATATAAGAATTTTTTTAGAAAAATGGAGTTATTTAATCCCCGCCGATATTTTCTTTTGCAAAAAAACCTTCTATTTAGTAATTTCCAATCAAATTAGAGAAGTCGTATTTAAAACCAAAATTAATAAGGTGTCTTATTGAGATTTCTTTCTTGAATTAAAAGAAATAATTTCAGCATCCTTATCAATTTAGGTTGATTTTGATTATATCTTTTGGAATAATCAGGTAAGGTTTTTTTTAGCGAACACCCATTAGTAAATCCATCGTCAATTGGTCCAAGCGTTCGTAAGCCATCCCTCGTTTTGCGATTTCAATTCGATCAAAATTGGTTGCACGAATTTTAGCAAGACGCTCTGGACTGTATGTGCCCAGCAAAGCTGACGCTCCATCTTTATCGGAATTTAATTCTTCGACCAAAGATTGGATTTCCCGATCTTTATTCCATTGTTCAGCTTTATCCTTTAGGATTAAATACGTCCGCATACATCCACGTCCAAAATCTTTGACCCCTTCATAATCTTCTGTTCGAAAAGCATGAGCATCGAAGTGTCGAGCCCCATCGTATTTTACATCTTCAAGGAATTTTACTAAAAAGAAAGCGCTTTTTATGTCAACCATACCAAATCGAAAATCCTGGTCGTATCTACCAAATCTCTGATCATTCAGGTCGATATGAAAGAGTTTTCCGCATTCCCAGGCTTGCGCAACCCCATGTAAGAAATTCAATCCAGCCATATGTTCGTGAGCGGTTTCAGGATTTACTCCCACCATTTCAGGATGATCAAGGGTTTCTATAAAAGCTAACATATGACCAATCGTGGCATTATACATATCCCCTCTTGGTTCATTCGGCTTTGGTTCGAGGGCAATTTTCATATCGTATTTTTTATCAAGAATATATTCACAAAAGAAATTTAGTGCTTCTCGATTCCGTTTAATTGCATCCACAGGGTTTTTTGCTGCGTCAGTTTCAACACCTTCACGACCTCCCCAAAATACATAAATCTTTGCATTAAATTCTGCACCTAAATCGATTGCATTTAATGTTTTTTGAACTGCGTAAGCACGAACTCGAGGATCATTTGCTGTAAATGCTCCATCTTTGAAAATTGGATCGGTGAAAAGATTAGTAGTAGCCATTGGAACAACTAAACCGGTTTCTGCTAAAACCTTATGGAATTCACTTTTAATATGATCTTGTTCAGTAGGTGATGCATCAATTGGGATCAAATCATTATCATGGAGGTTAACACCCCATGCTCCAATGTCAGCAATCATTCTTGCAATTTCCATCGGTGACTTACGATCTCGAACAGGTTCTCCGAAAGGATCTCGACCAACACTTCCAAGTGTCCAAAGACCGAAAACAAATTTATCCTCTGGCTTAGGTTGAAAACGATCTAACATTTTTTCTCCTGTATATTTTTAAAATTTAAGTAAGATTTCACGATAAGTAATAATTATTCTTCATCTTCAAGTGGTGAAAACGCTGGGTTAATATGACTCCAAATCATAAACAATAACAATGAAACAAAAACAACCATAAAACTTATTTTGTATAACACAATTGTGAATGGTTGAAGCATCATAATTATCCCCAGGATAATCCCAGCAATTATTACGAAATTTATTATTTTATACAATTTCTCTGGAACCCGGCCGCTCAATAATTGACCTGAGATATTAATCAAGAATATATAAACCAGTAGGATTGCCACAAAATAAAATATAAATGGAATAGCAATCAATATAACATTATCAATTTGATCCTGTTCCGGAATATTAATCAAAATAAAATTTCGATAAAGGATTCCAAGAATTACGATACCTATTGATATAACCAATAAAATGAAGGGTGGACGAAATTTCTTTAAAGGCATTAGCTTCACCTCAATAAATCTTACCTGGCAGATTTGGTAAATCTGCCAGGTAATGTGAATTAGTATTTAATATCTATCTGTTTTTTTGTTTCAGCTGATTTTAGAATTGCATCACAAATGACTGCTGCTTTATAACCATCATAAAATGATGCACCATAGGGGGCAACACTTTTGTCATTGACTATACAATCAATGAAGTGAGTTAATTCATGGATGAATGTATGTTCCCAGCCAATAATATGTCCATGAGGCCACCAATTGTTATACCAGGGATGATATCCTTCCGTGATGCTTACATTGCGAAATCCTTGTGTATTGGAAGGTTCTTCACCTACCCAAAGAACATCTAATTCATTCATTCGCTCTAAATTAAATTTTATCGATCCTAGCTCGCCGTTGATTTCTAATACTTCACCGTTCTTATGGCCTGCTGCGAACCGTGATGCTTCCAGAGTTCCAATTCCACCATCCGCGAACTCAACACAAGAGACAAAAGCATCATCAACTTCAACTTTAAAGGTATTCTTCCCTTCAGGACCATCACGTCGATCTATGAATGTTTTTGCCATTGCACTGACAGCTTTGATATCACCAACCAGATAATGAGCAAGATCGATAATATGTGCTCCAAGATCACCCAGAGCACCTGATCCTGCTAAATTCTTATCAAGTCGCCAGATAGCTGGTGTGCCATAATGGGGCATAATCCATTCTTGAAGGTAAACAGCTCGAAAGTGATAAATTCTTCCGAGTTTTCCACTACTAATGAGATCCTTTGCTAAACGAATTGCGGGAACAAAACGATAGTTAAAAGCAACCATATTCTTAACTTTTGCTTTATCAACCGCTTCCACCATTTTCATGGCTTCTTCAGCTGTTCGTGCGATTGGTTTTTCGCAAAAAACATGTTTTCCTGCTTTTGCTGCTTCAATAGATGGTTCAGAGTGAACAGCATTAGGACCACAATTATCAAATATTTCTACTGCTGGATCTTCAATCAATTTCCGCCAATCAGTATATGCTCGCTTGTACCCATATCGTTTTGCAGCTTCATTGACAGCATCAACATTTGTCCCAGCAATCGCCTCTAAAACAGGAACGGCTGGTGGTGGATACATCATGTATGGCAAGGTTTTATAAGCATTAATATGTGCTTTCCCCATGAACGCATATCCAAGCATTCCAATTCCAATATCTCGTACGACCCCAGTACTTTTTGGTCCGGACATTGTAGTAAAGCCAGTTTCTTTTTCTGACATAATTCCTCCTTTATTTTTTGATTTTCGCTTTAAAAAAATGCGTCTCAAATTCGTAATTTTTCTTATTTCTTTGAAGCAAACGCAGCATCAAAAGCAACGTCAGAAGCTGCAAAATCCTGGGATTTAATCATGGCTAAAGCTTCAGGGGCACCCCAATCACGATTCATGCCACTATCCTCCCATTCAATAGAGAGAGGGCCAGAATATCCAAACCGATTCAAAGCACGAATTAATCGATCCCATTTGACATCCCCATGTCCAGGGGAAACAAAATCCCATCCACGTCGATAATCTCCAAAATCTAAATGACTTCCAAGAATGCTTGACCGTCCATTTAACTGTAACCTGGAGTCTTTAACATGAACATGGAATATTCTTGTCCCAAATTCATTAATGAATTCAACAGGATCAATAAACTGATGAATAAAGTGAGATGGATCAAAATTAAAACCAAAAGAAGGATGATTATTTACTGCATCTAAAGCGCGTTGAGAAGTAATAAGGTCGTAAGCAATCTCCGATGGATGCACTTCAAGACCAAACTTAATCTCATTCGCCTTGAAAACATCCAAAATTGGTAACCACATATCTGCAAAAAATTGATAGCCTCTATTGATCATATCCTGTGTGGTAGGTGGAAAGAAATATAAATTTTTCCATACGGGACTGCCAGTGAAACCGTTTACAACCTTCAAACCCATTTTCTTTGCAGCAATAACAGTGTCTTTAAGTTCCTGCTGGGCGCGTGCACGAACACCATCAGGTTTTCCATCTCCCCAAAGGCGATCGGAAAGAACTGCGCGGTGACGCTCATCGATAGGATCATCAGCCACACACTGCCCAACAAGATGGGTACTGATTGCAAAGCATTTTAGATTGTATTTATTGAGGATATCCCATCTACCTTGAACGTATCCATCATCAGATAAAGCTTTGTCAACCTCAAAATGGTCACCCCAACAGGCTAACTCAAGTCCATCAAAGCCCCATCCACTTGCTTTTTTTGCCACGTCCTCCAGGGTCAAGTCCGCCCATTGACCGGTAAATAATGTAATAGGTCTGCTCATGTTCATTTCCTTTCGTCTAATATTATTTATAATCTGGCAATTCAATTATTTTTCCGCCCTGCATTGCGGATTCATGTGCCAGTATTCCGACAGATGTCCAGTTTGCAGATTCAAATACGTTCGGAAATGGTTCTCGATCCTCCAAAACAGCCATCAGAAATTCATGGGCCAAATGAGGATGAGATCCACCATGTCCTGAACCTTGTAGGAAGGAAAGGTGTTTATTTTCTTCCATGTCATACACACATTTAGTAGTGAATTCACGAATTCCTTCCGGTAGTAAATGTGCAAAATCGTGAATTTGAACGTGTTCTGCATCTTCTTTACCAAGATGAACTACAGGTTCTTCATTAGCAAGTAATTGCCACTCAAAACTTAATTTGCTTCCATAAACGTCAAAACTTTCGATATATTGGCGAGCCACATCAAATAATGAACGCGTTACTTCCGCAGAGAGATCTGAATTCTTTAATTTAATATGTGCGGATTCAACTGCGAATGGTGAACCATAGATGGGAATAAGGTCGTCAGCAATTTTTCCGGATCCAAAACACGATACATATTCTGCCATCTGTCCACCCATTGCAAGACAGGGACTGACTACATGGGTCGCATAATGCATTGGAGGCAAACCTTCCCAATAGCCAGGCCAACCGTACATATCCTGTTGATGACTGGCACGTAAGAATTGAATTTTTCCCAGTTTTCCTGAGTCACGTAATTCTTTTACAAATAAGTATTCTCTTGAGTAAATGACAGTTTCCATCATCATATATTTCTTGCCAGATGCTTTTTGTGCTTCAATAATTTCCCAGCACTCATCAACTGAAGTTGCCATTGGCACAGTGCATGCAGTATGTTTCCCTGCATTAAGTGATGCCACTGTCATTCTTGCGTGTTCGTGAATCGGGGAATTTATGTGGACAATATCAATAATTGGATCTTCCAACATTTCTTCAAAACTTGAATATCGTTTTTCGACACCGAAAGCATCCCCAATTTGATTTAATTTGTCTTCAGATCGTTGGCAAATAGCATACATATTTGCATGAGGATGTCGTTGATAAATTGGGATAAACTCTGCACCAAAACCAAGACCGACAATTGCCACATTCAGTTTCTTTGTCATATTACCTCCATAAATTAGTAATTTGTCTATTTCAAGAGTTCTTTGAGGAAAACGACACCATCTGCTGCCAACGCATCCTGAGTAACTGCCAAGGGACGCCAAATCGCTGCAGCTTTTGCAATACTTTTAACTTTATTCGTGAAAGATTCAATTACCAGAACACCATCGAAATTAACATCCTTTAACGCTTGGGCTACCTCTGTCCATGGAACATGTCCAGCACCAGGGGTTCCTCTATTATTCTCATTGCTATGAACCTGGAGAAGACGTGATCCTATTAAACGAATTGCATCACCCAATGAATTCTCTTCTATATTCATATGGAATGTATCTGCCATAACTTTACAGGATGGGTGATCAACCCTATCTACCAGTTCTACAACTTGTTCGGCCGTTGTTATAAAACTCGTTTCAAAACGATTTAATGCTTCAACACCAAGAAGAACATTTTTACTGGCAGCATATTCAGACAGTTCTTTTAGTGTTTTCACTAAAATTTTCATATCCTCTTCGCGTTCGGCTGGTGTTTGTTGCCAGGTTCGGCCAACCGCTGAGTAAAATGGACCAACCAAATTAGTGCCACCCATTTCAGCCAGACCATCAACACATGCCTTTAGGTAATTTAAACCGTTCTCTCGCACACTTTGATCTGGATCCAGTAAATCTCTATCCGGACTCATTGCTGCACAGACACTGATAGAAAAAATCCCAGCATTATTGATCGTTTCTTTACATTTTTTAAAATCCAAGTCTTTAGGATCATCAATAGGTATTTCGATATGATCAAAACCCATTTTTGCCACTAAAGGAGCAATTGTTTCCAATTCTGCATTCGTTAGTGGTGCCGTCCAAACCCATGTATTTACACCGAATTTCATATTAATCTCCTTCACATACAGTTTGTTATTGTGATCAGGAAATCCGATCACCTTTTTTATCAAAGTAATGGATATTTTCTTTCTTTATATTAAAATTAATTTTTTCTCCAACCTTGAAATCTATGAGACCTGTAACGAGAGAAATGAGGGTTACACTTCCACTTAAGATATGAACAATGGTTTCAACGCCAAGAGGTTCAGTGAGAGCAATGGCTCCTGAAAATTCACCTTCCGTTGAAATAGTTATATCCTCAGGGCGGATTCCCATCGAAAAGAGGTCGATTGAGTTTACACCAGGAGGTGGTGGTACAAAAATTTCTGAACCCACAATAGTGCTTTTACCATTGAGATTCTGTGCTTGTGTTAAGTTTATACGGGGAGTACCAACTAATTTTGCAACAAATGTATTTATTGGACGATCATAAATATCATCCGGAGTACCTACCTGGACCAATTTCCCTTGATTTAATATGCCAATTCTATCAGCCATCGTTAATGCTTCGATTTGATCATGGGTTACATATAAAGTTGAAATACCTTCTACCTTTTGGAGATGTTTAATTTCTACTCTTAATGACTCTCGAAGTTTCGCATCCAGATTGGATAATGGTTCATCCATTAGGAAAACCTGAGGTCTTCGGACGATTGCTCTACCGATTGAAACCCGTTGCATTTCACCACCTGATAATTGTGCGGTTTTTCTTTTCAATAAGTGGGTAATTCGTAATTTCTCAGCTGCTTCATCTATCATTTCTTTAATCACAGGTTCAGGGAGTTTTCTACCAGGAGCTCGAAGCGGAAATGCCATGTTTTCATATACTGTCATTGTTGGATAGAGTGAGTATTGTTGAAAAACGATGGCAACATCACGATCTGCAGGGGTTAATTTATCAGCAATTTCATTGTTAAAAAGCACATGCCCATTGTCCGGTTTTTCAAGACCAGCAATGACTCTTAACGTTGTCGTTTTTCCAGCGCCTGTGGGTCCAAGAAGAACAAAAAACTCACCATCTTTCATAGTAAAGGAAATATCTTTGAGTGCTGTAATATTCCCAAATGATTTCGTAACATTTTGTAAAGTCAATTCACTCATGATATTTACTCCATTTTTAAAGCAATTTTGGTGGATGGGTTGAAGAAACGTGCCATCAGTGGATTGATAGAAAAATTAACCACAGATCCAGGAATTACTGGATCACCACGGTTTATCCGAATTCGGATATTACTATCTGCGTCCAAAGCTAAATCTACCATTAAGTTACTGCCATTCATTTCAACTAAAAATACTTTTGCAGATAGTTCCTTCTGGGAGACAATACTCGCTGCTTCAGGACGAAAACCAACGATAATATCTGAATCTCCACCTAATTGCTTTTCGATCTTTGAAACCCAATCCAATGGGGGATGGTATAAATTTCCGCCAGGTAATGTAATAACCCCATTAGAGTAATGGCCGTTGATCATATTCATTCCAGGACTACCAATGAAATTGGCAACAAAAACATTTGCAGGGTTATGATAAACCTCTGCTGGTGTGCCTATTTGTTGAACTGTGGCATCCGACATTACTACAATTCTGTCACCCAGTGCCATGGCTTCCACTTGATCATGTGTTACATATACTGACGTCGCATTTTGAGAAATATGTAACTCTTTTATTTCTGCTCGCATAATTTCCCGAAATTCAGCATCTAATGCCCCCAAAGGTTCATCCATTAAAAATGCTGCAGGTTTACGAACTAGTGCTCTGGCTAGGGCAACACGTTGTTGATCGCCACCACTTAATGCTCCAGGACGTCTCTTCATTAAATGCTTTATTTTCAATAAACTGGATACTTCTTTTACCCTTTGTTCTACTTCTTGTTTTTTAACATTTTGAGCTTGAAGTGTGAAAGCAATATTCTGCCAGACTGTTAGGTGAGGATAAAGTGCATAAAATTGGAAAACGTATGCAATATCACGAGCACTTGGATGTGCCCAAGTTACCTCCCTGTTATCGAGGAAGATGTTACCGCTGGTTACTGTTTCCAAACCTGAAATCATGCGAAGTGTTGTGGTCTTTCCACAACCGGATGGGCCAAGTAAAACAACAAATTCTCCACTGTGAATAGTTAAATTTAATGGTTTTACAGCGTAATTTTCACCAAATTTCTTTGTAACGTCACGTAATTCTATAGTTGCCATAAATACCTAATCCCTTTACCGGCGTACAGCGCCAAAAGTAACACCTCTAAGGAGGTAATTACGCAATGCAAAAGTTACAATTGCGACAGGGATTAAGAAGCCTAATGCACCTGCAGCAATTTGAGCCCATTCAATTCCACCGGTGCCAAGCACTGAAGGAATACTTGGAGGAGCTGTACGAGCTTTTTGAGCTGTCAACATTACAGCAAATGCGTATTCATTCCATGCAAATATCAAACAGAAGACAGTTGTGGCTGCAATTCCGGTAATTGTCTGTGGAAGAACTATCTTAAAGAAAGCCTGGATACGACTATAGCCGTCAACCAGAGCAGCTTCTTCATATTCCTTTGGTATTTCATCAATGAATCCTTGAAGCAACCATACCGAGAATGAAAGGTTAAACACTGTATATAAAATGATCAAACCAATCGAAGTGTCATATAAACCTAGTTGTCGATAAAGTAAGAAAATTGGTATGGTGACAACCACAGGTGGAAACATTCTGGTACTCAAGATAAAAAATAGAATATCTCCCTTACCACTTATTTTGAAACGACTGAATGCATATGCCGCGAATAATCCGAATGTGACAGATAGAACTGTTGATACACCCGCTGTAACAATCGAGTTTTTTAAATAACCAACATACTCGCTGCTACCAACGATTTGTTGACCTCGATTTAATGTTACTTTTTCATACCATTTTAAATTTGGATCGTTTCTTAATTCATTCAATCCTTGCGCTTCAGTCACCTGACGACGTTGAGTGAACAACCCAATAAAACCTTCCATACTGGGTTGAAAGAATACTTTGGGAGGAGCAGCTACTGAATCTGCACGAGATTTAAATGCTGTCATTGCCATCCAAATGACTGGAATCAAAACTATGAACGCAACAAGTACAGCCAGGATTGCTTTGAGATACCTGGTCAGAATTGATTTTGTTGTTATTTTATCGACCCGGGTCGCATAATTGATTTGTTTGTTTGGGGATGCCATTGATTAACCCTCTTTCGCTTTATTTAATGCTGTAATATATAAATTGCTGACAGCAATGATAACGACTAAAACTATTACAGCTAATGCACTGGCTTCACCAGTTTTAAATTGACCAAGAAATGCTCGTGTATAGATATCAACAGATATGACTCGAGTCCCTGCGCCAGGCCCGCCTCCAGTCAAACCCATCACTAAGTCAAAACTCTTGAATGCTTCAATTGTCCGAAAAAGAACAGCGATCAATACAAGGGGTGCAACTTGTGGAAGTGTGATACGCCAAAATTGGAACCAGGAGCTCGCACGATCAATAGCAGCAGCTTCATAAAGATAATCAGGAATGGCACTCAACCCTGATAAAACCAATAACATGACAAAGGGAGTCCACATCCAGACATCAACGATCACGATTGCCCATAGCGCTAAATCAGATTTCGCTAACCAATCTGTCGTCAACGGTACTCCCAGCCAGGAAATTAAATAATTGAAAATCCCATATCCTGGATTGAACATTAATTTCCAGAATAACCCTACAACCACGGGAGAAAGCATCATTGGGATCAGAATTATCGTTGTAATTATTCCGCTTCCAAAAAATTTTTCACGAACCAGCATCGCAAGACTAAAACCTAGCAATGTTTGTAATATAACAGAGGAAATAGCGTACTTTCCTGTAATTGCGAAATAATTCCATACCAACTCACTATTTAACAGAAATTTAAAATTATCAAATCCAACCCAAACAGGAAGTTGATTCCCAATTACAGAATATTTTGTGAAACTTAAGAAAATGCTATAGAAAAGAGGAAATATATTAATTAAGATTAATAAAATCAATGTTGGCCAAATGAATAAATTGACTAAAGCTTTTTCACTCAAATACCACTTTCCACTTTTCTGAATATTTATTGCTTTTGTCATTGTCTACCTCAATAAATGGATTTCTTTTTGAGACCCAGGATACCTGGTGGAGATAAAAATCTCCACCAGGTATAAAAGAAATTACTTCAAGACATCATTATCAACTAAAATTTGACGTTGTTCCTGTGCAAGTTGATCCAATAACTCTTTAGGATCACCCTGTCCATCAACAATGTATGGGTGTAATAAACGATTTACAGGCTCAAGCATTTGACCAAAGACTGGAATATTCCAAAAGTCTTTAACCATCTGCATGGAATCTGAAAAAGCTTGGTTATAAGGTGTGTTGGTTAAGAATTCTTCAGATGAAAGAACTGCTTTATTACAGGTATAACCACCGACTTTTGCCCATTCAGTCTGTACTCGATCAGTAGCAAACCATTCGATGAAATCCATTGAGGCTTGCTGGCGTTCTGGTGAAGTGTAAGCCAAAACGCTCAATCCCTGACCACCCAGTGCAACATAAGCTTCACCAGTTGGGCCTTTTGGTCCAGCAAAAAATCCTGTTACATCAGCGAATGGATTCACACCAGAATTTGCCAGTGATGGGAAGAATGCAAAGTAATTCATGATCATTGCAGCCTGACCAGAAATGTAGGCATCATTCATTTCAGCATAGAATGCATTGGAGGTTCCTGGAGGAGCAAATTTATAGAGCTCTCGGTAGAACTTCAAAGCTTCAACTGCTTCTGGTGAGTTTACAACACCTTCTACTTCAAATGTTTCAGGATCAAACCAATCCGCTCCCCATGAAAAGAGCACATTTTCGTATCCCATAATCATTCCATCATAGTCTTTTTGGGTGTAAACACCGACGCCATATTTCACACCGTTCTTTGGATCATCAGGTCGGGTGAAGAATTCAGCAATATCATAAAGTTGATCCCAGGTTTCGGGGATAGCGAGATCATAGCCATATTTAGCTTTGAATGCTTCCATTTCAGCAGGATCTTCAAGTAAATCTTTACGATACGCCCAACCAACTGCATCACCTTCAGTGGGGTATGCCCAGTATGTTCCACTACCCACAGGATATTCCCCGTAATATTTAAGAGTAGCTTCAGTTACTGTTTGGTCAATACCTTTTGAGGTCATAAAATCAGTGAGGTCAACATAATGTCCCTGGGTTGCACCCTGACCAGTCCATTGACTATCGCCAACCACCATATCATACGTATCGGATTTGGCTGCCCATTGTGAAGCCATCAGGTCATAGAATGAACCCCAAGGTTCCTGGATTACATTGACTTTGATCCCTGTTTCTGCCTCATACATGTTTCCGATTTCTTGCAAATAATTAGCTGGATCCCACTCTGCCCAAAGAATTGAGAGTTCCTTAACTCCTGTGGTATCAGCAGCAGGTACTTCAGCAGCAGGTGCATCGGCAGCGGGTGCTTCAGCAACAGGTTCTGTAGCTTTGGGAGCACAAGCTGAGAGGATCAATGCAAACACAAACAATAGATACAATATTTTTTTCATTTCTTCAATCTCCTATTAGATTTGGTTTAAGTTTCTGGTATTACCTAAAAGTTTTTTGTTCTTCCATCACCTCCTTTGAAATTCATTTTCTATATATTCATTGTTGTGAGGTTTTGAAAGGATTGCCTGGTATACAACTGCTATTCCCCCCATAACACATGATTGCTTTCCATTCTTTCCCAACACAACCTTAGTACTTTCCCTGTTCCAATACAACGCGCGAGTTGAAAGTTCATGGTTTATTTCAGGTTCTAAGATTTCCCACGCAGAACTTAATATTCCACCCAGAACGATAATTCCAGGATTCAGGGCATTTATGAGGGATGCAATTCCAATCCCAAGATGATGTCCAACTTTTTTTAAAGCATCCAAAGCGACTTTATCATTTTTCTTCGCAGCTTCAACAATCAAATCAGTATTTAACGAGGAAAGATCGTTACAACAACTTTCTCTGAGAATTGAGTCTTCTCCATTAATGATAGCTTCATGAACATATTTAAATAGCACTCGCTGGCTTGCCTGCGTTTCCCAACATCCTCGATTTCCACAACCGCACAACCCACCATCCGGATCTGCAGTCATGTGTCCAAATTCACCAGCCATACCGCCTACTCCCCTAAGCAAATGGCCTTGCCGAAGCATTCCACCGCCAAGGCCAACACCTACTGAGAGAAAAAGAACATCTTCATAATTGAAAGCATTACCAAAGTAGTATTCACCTAACGTTGCAAGGTTTGCTTCATTGTCAACAAAAACCGGAGCGCTAAACTCCGATTCCAATAATTTTTTTAAAGGTATATCTTTCCATTGCAAATTGGGAGCGAATAACAAACATCCAGTTTCATAATCAACCAGTCCAGGAACACCTAAAGCAAGACCTAGAAAATTGTTATTTGTATTTTGACTACAAATTTCCTGTGCTTTCTTTAAATGCGATATGAGAAGATTAATCACTGATGATGCGTCTGAATTATGATTAATTTTTTCTGTAACTTCAAATAGAATTTTCGGAGAAAAATCAGTCCCAATAACTGATATAAAATCAGCTCCGATTTCAGAGCTGAGAATGAAACCAGCTTCTGGATTTAAGATTAGTTGTGATGGAGGTCTACCTAATCCAGAACTTTTCACACCTATTTCTTTAACAAATTTTTTATCAATTAATTCATTAATAAGATTGGAAATGGTTGCTTTATTTAATCCTGTTCGTTCTGCCAGAACAACTCTGGATACAGGGGTCTCGACACGGATATGATTTAGGATGGCTGAAAGATTTATCTGCCTTAATAAAGTTTGATCACCTGCCTGGTACATTTGTTTTCCGGACATAAGAGACTCATAATTCCTTATTGAACGATTGGTGAATAATTATATGGAAAACAGCTGGAATTGGTTGACTTGAATTAGTTTGTTTAAGCGATAAACTAATAATATCAAAAATTAATATTTTGTCAACTAGGTTTTCTTAAAATATTTTGATGAAATTTGATGAAAATTGGTGCATAAAAAACCAAATATTTATTTGCATTAAGGATTCAAATAATCTAAAATTAGTAATAAGTTTCCATATATTGACTTATACATTTACCCAACTGGATAACAAGTCAATACGTTCTCTAAATCACATTTAACAATTTATCACCACTGCGAAATCAATGAAATTTACTGGTAACAAAGTTATTATAGATGATGTACCTCAAAGTATTTTGTTATAAAAAATTCACAGCAGCTAACTTCATTTGTCACAAGTAATATTTCGGTAAGAATTCTTTATTGAAATGAGTAATTCACTCATCGTTGAATCCAATTCCGGTTACCGGATTGGCATTAGTCAAATCGGAGGAAAAGATGAATTTTGTATCGACAATTCTTCAAGTAAAAGGGAATGATGTTTTTTCTGTTAATACGAACACACCAATTATTGATGTTTTAGAGCTAATGGCAGAAAAGGGAATTGGAGCGGTTCTTGTAATGGAAGGAGAAAAAGTTGCTGGTATCTTTTCTGAACGGGATTTTGCAAGAAAAGTAGCAAAAACAAAAACTCTTGATTTACATATACCAGTAAGTGAATTGATGACCAAGGATGTATTTGTGATTTCTTCAGATCAAACCGTTGACGAATGCATGGCATTGATGTCGAGTACACGCATTCGCCATTTACCGGTTGTGGATGAAAATAAATTGGCTGGTTTAATCAGTATTGGTGATGTGGTTCGATTCAGTATTGATGATAAAGACCTTCAAATTCAAAATATGGAAAAATACATTCTTGGAATTGGTTACGGGCAATAATTCCACCCAATTTTGTAATTGATTTTTGAATTAAAAAACCATAACTTAATTATCTACAATACATAGTTTGTATTTAAAGGAAGACAATCAAGAATTCCTGATAGAAGTTGAAAAAAATCTCATTTTCCAAAGAATTAATCATTGACCTCAAGATTTTTTGAATTATAAAAAAAAGAATTCTATCGTCTTAAGATTTCCGATGTTTCACTATGCATCAATTGTCTGATATTAATATCAATTTTCTCATTTTGATTCAAGATCAACACTCAATCATATTTCACTGCGTCAATAGAACTATGGTATTATTCTGACCAAAATTTAACTAATATTAAGGTGATACCATTGAATTCACTATTCCTTAAAAGAAGCAACTTTCTGTTTTTTCTACTCATCTTAGGTAGTGTAATAGCAGGATGCACCTCTCCAGTAATTCCAGTCTTACCAACAGTTGACGAAGGTGCAATAGTGGCTGCAGTAGTTGAGACAATTAATGCGCAAAATACAACTGAAGCAATAAATAATCCCTCTGCAACACCCGTACCAACAGAAACTCAGCCTCCTCCTTCACCAACTCCTATACCAATTACAGAAACCCCTACTGAAACAGCCCAACCAAGTGAGACGCCAACGCAAATTACTTCAGTATCAGCGAAACTTATGTATGTGGTTGCATATCCTGAAGACAAACGTAGTTATGTCGGGAACGAAAGATTTGGCATCGCGATAGGGTTCCAAAATACGGGTACAGTTACGTGGGAACCCGGTTCCTATGTCAAACTAGTCAGCAATAATGGTGAAGTAACGGTTCAATTAGAAGCTTTTGTAACCAAAGCGGTGGCACCAGGCGAAAAGGCAGAATATGACCATTGGGCATATGGTTCTGAATGGTATGGAGACCATACCTTTGTTTTCCAGTTATACAATAGCCAGGGGTTGCCGATATCAGGTGGGTACGCTACTTTTACTTATACATCCGTTTGAAATATCATTACAATATCACGAGGTAGGCAGGTGTTTTCGTGTGCATCCCTATAAAAACCTCCCGATCCGTTATCATGATAAGTTATAGATTGATGCATTCATTAAAAAAATTGGTTATGATCCTGCAATTAGTTAAATATGACTGGAAAATAACCAAATTTATTATTTTAAAGTAATAAATAACTTTATAGATTCAATTATCCAACTTTAAACAATTGGAATTGCATCAATTATTAATTACTTCTTGAAAAGGATCGGAACCTGTTGTTATTGGTTCTGTTTTGCGATATCTTATTGGTCGTTTGAACTGGTTGACTGGGAACTCTGACACTTTCATCAAAGTCACTCATCACTCTGCGTTCCAAAGCCTGACCCATTAATCGTTCAATGGTGCGAACCATTGGCAAATCTTCTTTTGTAACTAAAGTGAAGGCAGTACCCAAATGTTCCATCCGACCTGTTCTACCTGTGCGGTGGGTATAGGCATCAGCCGTATCCGGAATATCATAATTGATCACATGTGATACTTGTGAAACATCAATTCCACGAGCAGCAATATCTGTGGCAACCAGGACCTTGACACGACCTCTTCGAAAAGAATTCATAGCCAGATCCCGCTGTGATTGAGAGAGATTTCCCTGCAGAGAAGTAGCGGAAATACCTGCCTGGGATAATTGAATGGCTAATTTTTTAGCTCTATGTTTGGTTCTTGTAAAGACCAATACCTGACCCTGACCGCTCTCACGAAGTAATAACATCAACATTTCCAGTTTACGAGATTGATCTACATTATAGATCGCATGACTGATCGTATCGATCGGTTTCGTAATACTGATTTCAAAAGTCACTGGATTATGCAGCATTTCTGTTGCCAGTTTCCGAATCTCTGAAGGCATGGTAGCTGAAAATAATAGTGTCTGTCTTCTTTCTGGTAATAGTGCAACGATCCGTCGGAGTGATGGCAAGAAACCCATATCGAACATGTGATCGGCTTCATCTAAAACCAAGATTTCGATGTTGTTTAAATTGACTGCACGTTGATCTTTCAAGTCCAATAATCTTCCTGGACAGGCAACAACAATATCGACCCCGTTGCGTAACCCTCTGATCTGAGATGAAGAACTCACCCCACCATAGATGGTCATACTTCGTAATCCGGTCTGACGACCTAATTGGTTGATTGCAACATGCGTTTGCTCAGCTAATTCTCGCGTTGGCGAAAGAATCAAGGCACGTAATTTACCACGTGGACCTTTAATCAAGCGTTCTAAAATTGGCAGCACAAAAGCTGCTGTTTTCCCTGTCCCAGTCTGGGCAAGGCCAAATACATCCTTACCTTCGAGAATGGCAGGAATGGTTTGAGATTGAATGGGGGTTGGCGTGCTGTATCCAGCCGTTGAAATCCCGGCATTAATCTGCGGGTGAAACGAAAAAGTTTTAAAATTCACAAAAAAATCCTTAAATGGCGTCGCAGTCTGTACAGAAGAATCTTACTATCTGTGCCCGCTCTGTTGCCCCGCATTGCGGTTACACCATTAATAGTTTACGAGCGGTTTTTTACAAAATAAAACCAGGGAAATCCCTGGCCCGTTGAAAAATTAAATTTGATCAACTGAAACGGTATATTTTACCACAAATTAGACAAATCTGGTGACATTCATTAATGTCAACAATTATGATTTTCTAAATCCTCTAAAAATTTCCTGGATTACCTAATTTTTTCAGAAATTTTTTGGATGAATGGTATGTATGATGTATATCATTCATCCAATCATGGATTTAGTTTTTAATGTAAAATTAATAAATCAATTTCCAATCTTTTTTCTCCATTTCTTCCAATAAAAATCCAGACCTTTAAGGAGTCTAGTGAGATTAGGTCGATGGTTTAATAAAATAAATACTACACATTCACTACGATCTCAAATAATCGCAGGGTTTACAATTATTACAATTCTCGGGGTTACTGTTGTAGGAATGACCGCATTAACGTTAAATTATCGTTACTTAGAAAATGAGAAACGCCAACAAAGTCTATCGATGATCACGGAATTTTATCAATCGAAGGAAACACAATTAACCGATATGGTCGTTCTGACAGCCTCCCATTTGGCATTGGATTCACAAGAGAAAATTGCGGATACTAATGCTCTTCAATCTCATTTAAATCAAATTCATCGTGGTCTTCCAAAAGTCGATTCCCTACTTTATTGTGATCAAACCGGGCAAATCGTTACATTCTCAGGAGTTAATATCCCTCTCGCAAACTGTAATTTAGAAACCAACCCTCTCTATATGACAATAAAACCTGATGGAGAATCACAAGTTTGGATGCTACGTGGAAGAAAACTCGCTGATCAAAATTCAAATTCAGGCATGATAATTCTTGGAATCCAGATGGATAATCAACTCCTGATGGAGATGTGTGATCATTGTGATCTATATCATTCTCTTCTTCAGAATGGTGAAGTGATAGCAACCAGTTTTGGTAGTACCTTGACTGAAAAAACAAATATCAAATCAATTCCTTCTAATCTCACAGATGATGAATTTCAGGAATCATATGTGATGCAAGGTCATCAATATTATGTTTCTACTTTTCCTTTGAATGGGATGGGATTGGAAGTTGAAGTTGCTCTGGATGTCACAAGTTATCATCAAGATCACCGACAACAAGAGTTGATACTGACCTTCGTTATCATTGCTGTTGTTCTCGTATCCATACTTTTTGGAGCTTTCCTTGCCCAACTTATTTTGCGTCCATTATCTCAATTGGTTGCAGCCACCAATCATTTAGAAGAGTTGGATTTATCTAAACCCATTCAAGTAAAAACAAAAATACAAGAAGTAATTGAGTTATCCCAGGTTTTAGAAAATTCTCGTACCAGGATTGATTTTGCATTATCCTCACTCCAAAAAGAAACTCAATGGAGTGAATTGCTACTTGAGTCGATCGTTGAGGGAATCATTATATTAATCGATGAAACAATTGATTATTTTAGTCCAGGTGCTGAACGGATTACTGGTTGGAAACAGGAAGAAGTTATTGGACAATTGATAAACACTGTTCTGGTCGCAGCCGATCAATCCAATCCTTGTTTTACTCCCCATTCACCTCCAGGAGAGAAAATTCGCTGTAAATTTATCTTAAGAAATTCAGAGATACGAATCCTATCCATAACAATTGCACATCTTCCTATAAATGATTTTGATAAACCACAAACTGTTTTGGTTTTACGTGACGTCAATCAAGAAGAGGAATTGAGTCATTTATTAGGTTCGTTCCTTGGAAACATTACCCATGAATTCCGGACACCACTTACAGCATTGGCAGCTTCTATAGAGATTTTACTGGATGAAGCAGAAGACCTTGATAGGTCAGAAATGAAAGAATTATTAACTTCCATCCATCTCAGCACTCTGAACCTGGAAAATTTAATTGATAATCTATTGGAAGGATCAAGTATTGAAACCGGCCGTTTTAGAGTGAATCCTCACCCAGCTGATCTAAGTATCGTTATTCACACAGCTGGCGAGACAATTTCTCCATTGTTAAGAAAATATGGTCAAAGACTACAAATTAATCTTCCTGAGAAACTTCCCATAGTTATGATTGATGAAAAGAGGATAAATCAGGTTCTTCTAAATATAATTGCTAATGCTAGCAAATATGGTCCAAAAGACGCAGAAATTTTTATATATGCAAAAATCACAATTGACTCAATTGAAATAAATATTGGCGATCGTGGTAAAGGTGTTCCAGAGATATATCGGGAGAAGATTTTTTCTGGATATGTTTTAGCAAATGATGATGGTGGAAGAACACCCAGAGGAACAGGTTTGGGTTTATCAGTATCGCAAACAATTATTAAAGCGCATGGTGGTCGAATGGGAGTTCGGGATCGTCCAGGTGGAGGATCAGAATTCTGGTTCACCATCCCCATTAAAGGTGAAATATGAAAGTATTAATTGTAGATGATGATCGAACCCTCTCAGATGTGATTGCCTTTACTTTTAAACGAGAAGGTTTTGAGGTTATTCTGGCGGAAGATGGAGAGGCTGCATATCGACGATGGGAAAGTGACTCCCCGGACTTAATTATTCTGGATGTAAACCTTCCAAAAGAAGATGGGTTTAAAGTTTGTAAACGAATTCGGGAACAATCCGATGTTCCGATCATTCTACTGACAGTTCGAAGTGATGAAGAAGATATTCTGGGTGGCTTTCAAATCGGAGCAGATGATTACATTACAAAACCATTCAGTCCACGTCAACTGATTGCGCGTGTGAAAGCTGTGTTACGTCGATCGAAAAAGAAAAGCCCTGCCACTATCAGACAATTTGGAATTATTTCATTATTCCTAAACCGTCATGAATTAAAAATTGGTGACCAAAAACCGATACAATTATCTGGACTAGAACTTCGTATGATGGATTGCCTAATGATCAATGCTGGTCAAATTGTCACAGCTGAAATTATAATAGACCATGTTTGGGGACCTAATGGGGGGGATATGGACATGGTTCGCCAACTTATCCACCGGTTAAGAGTGAAAATAGAAAGAGAAAACCCAAATCAGGTTACGATTAATAATGTGCCTGGATTGGGATATGAATTGGTATTGATAAACGAATCTTAAACTTATTCGTTTGTGCCAAAATTCACATTGTCACACGATTGTCACACACTTATAACGGCAGCTGTTATGTCAACATCTTAGAATAAGAATAGAAGAAATTGATTTCTCTGAAAAAATCAGAGGAAAATAATTACTCCAAAAGAGGTGTGAGATGTTCTATTTCATCGTAGGTCTTGTCGTTGTAGGTTATTTGATATTCATAGGTTTGATGAAGATTAACATTAAGCCACTAAAAATATCATGCCCTTGCACTTTTGTCGCCGCTACAGTTGCTTCCGTAATATTATATGTTACTGATCATAAAGCATTCGCCTGGATAGTTTTCTTCATTGGCTTATATTTACTATCAATAACATTATTAGCCATTCGGAAATCAAGTATTCTCCACTTAAATACTGTTGCTGGACCTGTAAAACAATAAATACGGGGGTATCCCTCTGTTTTAAGCACAACTTCATAAAGGATAATTATGAAATTCAAACGATTATTTAATCATTTGTTCCTGTTCATTGTGACAATTTTTATTTGTGGATTATTGTCTAGTTTTGAGAACCATCAAGTGCAAGCATCTGCATCATCAGAGGAATACCAGCAAGGCGTGCCTGAAGTAGCAGAATGCCTGAGTTGTCATGGTCAATCAGACTGGAATATGAACTTACCCAGTGGTGATGTTCTTAATTTATCAGTTGATTATGATGACTTCAGACAGTCTGTCCATAAAGATATGACCTGCACTGAATGTCATGTCGGTTACGAGAAGTTTCCTGCCCCTCATAACAAAATCACTGCAAAAAACAAAAGAGAATATATGATCAGTTATCATGACACCTGTCAAAAATGTCATCAAGAACAATTTTCTCAGGTAACTGATAGCGTTCATGATACGCTCTACATGGCAGGAAATCTGGACACTCCTTTATGCGCTGATTGTCACCAACCTCACCAACAAACCCATATCGACCATCTCAATATACCTCAAGACAATGCTAATATCAGCTGGCAGGCACAAATTTGTGCTGATTGTCATGTAGATGCATTCGAAAATTATAAAACTAGTGTCCACGGGAGTGGGCTGATAACTGGTGAAAACCAGGATATGCCAGATTGTATTGACTGTCATAATATCCACGCTATCTGTGATCCATCTCAAAATAAATTCAGAAAAACATCCGTAGATGTTTGTGCAAAATGCCATACGGATACGGAAGTCATGCAAAAATATGGGTTAGAAACCAATGTATTGGACACATATATGGTCTTCCATGGGACAACGATTACTTTATTGGAAGATTACAATCCAGATTCACTCTCCAATAAACCTACCTGTTACGATTGTCATGGGATTCATGAGGTTGGAAAAACCACACCTCCCACAATTGAAGCAAGTATTTCTGCTATGACTTTATATCCTGAAGTAGAAGTCAAACAAGCAGGTCCTCCGATCGAAAATGTGGGAATAACCGGTGTAATCGTTGGAATTTTCATAGGTAGTGTCGGTGCTTTGACGATCAACCAATTATTCAAAGAACGTAAACAAGATTTGTTTGAAGAGTAGGATAAGAAGGTAAACCATGACAATGAACCGAAGAGAGTTTTTAAAAACAACTGGAACCGGACTGGCAGGTCTGATTATTTTGCCAGAAACTACCCACCCTTCCGGCACAACAGCGACAGACGGATATGGAATTTTATACGATGCAAATGCATGTATTGGTTGTAGAAACTGTGAAAATGCATGTAAAGGCAGACGCGACCTACCAACTCAATACGAACCAGAGTTGGATGCCAATAACTGGACAGTTATCAAACTATATCAAGACGAAGAAAATCAAAAGATTTATTCATTCATAAAAAGAAATTGTATGCATTGTGTCGATCCTGCTTGTGTTTCTGCCTGTCCCGTTGGTGCAATGAAAAAAACGTCGGATGGACCAGTTCTTTATGATGAATCGATTTGTATCGGCTGCCGTTATTGCATGGCTGCTTGCCCATTCGATGTTCCCAAGTACGAATGGGAGAAAGTATTCCCTCGTGTACAAAAATGTGATATGTGCTCAGACCGGATAGCTGAAGGAAAAGAACCAGCCTGTGTTGAAGCTTGTACCATTGGTGCTCTCCAATTTGGTAAAAGAACTGATTTGCTCGCAGAAGCCCATGCAAAAATCGAGAATGAACCAACAAATTACATTAACAAAGTATATGGAGAAAATGAAGTAGGTGGTACATCAGTGCTAATTATTTCCAAAGTTCCATCTGAGAAATTAGGATTGCCGGTACTGACTAGCAGCTCTTTGCCATCATTAACCTGGCCATGGATGAAGGCAGTCCCTGGTGTGGCAGTTGTTGTCGCTAGTTTAATGACTTTCTTATATTGGTTTACTGGACGGAAACTCAAAGTTGAAGTTACACAGGAGATTAAAAATGACAGCCATTAGTCATAGTAAAGGATCACAACAATTTGGCATAGGAACCTTAACGCTTGGTTTCCTCTCATTATTGGGATTAATCCTGGTTGTTTACCGCTGGATTAATGGATTAGGTATTACAACTGGCCTGACAGATGGTCGTGGTTGGGGACTCTGGATTAGTTTTGATGTTTTTTGTGGTATAGCCCTTGCTGCAGGTGCTTTCACCGTCGCTGGAACAGTTTATATCCTCCGGCTCAAGGAATTCTATCCGATCTTACGTCCTACTGTATTAACCGGATTTCTGGGGTATGCATTAGCTGCTTTTGCTATATCCGTGGATTTAGGATTTCCCCACCGTATTTACTACATGATTTATAACTGGAATATCCACTCACCCCTATTTGAAGTTGGTTGGTGTGTGATGATTTATTTAACAGTTCTTGCGCTGGAACTTTCGCCAATCGTTTTTGAGCGCTTCAACATGAAAGCTCCACTTAAAATTATCCGATCCATTACAGTTCCGCTGGTAATTTTTGGAGTCGTTTTATCTACCATGCACCAATCCTCTCTCGGCACCTTATTTGTATTGATGCCTCATCGTGTACATCCTTTGTGGTATTCATCTATCATGCCGGTTTTATTCCTGATCTCCGCAATTGCAGCTGGATTGGGAATGGTGATTGTTGAATCTACCTGGAGCTTCTTTGGAATGAAACACAAATTAGAGGTCAGATTGCTGGCAAAAATCGCAAAAATTATTCCTATCATTCTCGGCATATATGGAATTTTGCGCTTTGGTGATTTGATCATCCGTGGTAGTGGCGCTTATCTTTTTGCTGCAGATAAATTCACACTTCTTTTCTGGGGTGAAATTATTTTCAGTGTCCTCTTGCCAATTATCTTATTTTCATTGCCAAGTGTTCGAAGAAAACCAATGCAAATGTTCAGCACAGCACTCTTGGTAGTATTTGGATTAGTGTTAAATCGCTTGAATGTAAGTCTGATAGCATTTTCAGCTGGTGCTTACGCTCCCACCTGGCTTGAACTATTTGTTACCATCGGTATGGTTGCCATCGGAGCTTTTGTGTTTGTGCTTGTTTCACGGTATTTCCCAGTATTTTCTCATCCAACTGAAGAAAATGAGAAAATTCAACCTGATAACAAAAAATTAGTTGAAAAACTTGCCCCAACTCAACAACAAATCGAAGGAAAAGGGTCAACATATTCTCCTAATTCGAGTCTTGAATGAAAACTTTAATTGTTGAAGACGACAAAACTTTAGCCGATATATTGGGATTCACGTTTGTTCGTGAAGGTTTTGAAGTCATTAAAGCATTTTCAGGCGAAGATGCTTTAAATCTTTGGGAAGTTGAACGACCTGACCTGATGATTTTGGATGTGAATATACCTTTTCCGGATGGTTTCAGTGTATGTGAAACTATCCGGAAAGAATGGGATACACCAATTATTTTCTTAACCGTTCGCTCTGATGAAGAGGATATCATTCGGGGTCTCGATGTTGGTGCTGATGATTACATCTCAAAACCATTCAGTCCCCGCCAATTGATGGCAAGGGTTGATGCTGTTTTAAGAAGATCCTGCAAAGAATTAAATACTGATCATTATCAAATCGGAGCAGTTTACCTTGATCTTTCGCAAAAATCATTAACAATCCCTGATCAGGATCCGATTCCATTAACCGAAACGGAATGCCGCTTTATCCATTGCATAATGCGCTATGCCGGACAAGTTGTCACTTCTCAAATGTTGATCAACTGCATCTGGGAACCAGAAACAGGAAACAAAGAAATGTTACGGCAATTGGTGCATCGACTCCGACGAAAAATCAAAACAGCAAACACCAATAATTCAATCATTGAGACAATCCCCGGTGTCGGATATTGTTATATCCAATAAATTCTTACAGATTATTCAAGATTTCTTCAAGCCATTCCCTTACTTTTATAGGGTTGGGTAGAAAGTAATTCGCACTGGAAATTATTTCATCCTGGGTAACAACAATTCCCAACCCATCATGTTTTAGAATTTCTTTAAAAGCATCTTCATCTTTATCATCATCGCCAATAAAAATCGGTAATCCCTGATTGCAATTTTCTTCTGAGAGAATATACTTAACTGCCTGTCCTTTTTCTCCCTGTGGAGGACACAATTCCAAAAAATGAAAATTCCCCTGAAGGAGAAATCCTTCGGGAACACTAATTAATTTTGCCATTTTGAGAACATCATCGACCTCAGCTTTATTTTTTCCATTTGCATGGATCGCTATTGACCATCCTTTATCTTCTAAATAAAAATCCTCCCGACCTTGGATAAGATCGTACCAGTAAGGCTTAATTTTTTCTATTCCAGGTCTGAGTTGATTGTAGTCAAGGTGGTTGATTTCCTTTCCATCGGGATTGAGCATTTCCAATCCATAACTTCCTGCTAACCAAATCCCTTTCAAAGGTACCAATTCTCGAATATGTCCTAGACGACGACCGCTAACGACAGCCATTTTCAAATTTTCATGATTAATTAAACATTTAAGTAGACTAATTAATTGTTGATCTGGGATAACTACATCAGGATTTGGAGCAAAATCCGCTAAGGTCCCATCATAATCAAGAATTATTATTGCTTTAGTAGACGAGGATTCTGACATTAATTGGTATAAAGGTGGACAAGGTTGCATACTATTTCCTTTTTATAACCTACAAAAGTTGACCATAATTCTAAAGTGAAATTGGTTGAATAAAAATGGATCTTTTATCAAATTACGAATTGGCCAAATTATTAACAACTTCCAATTGAGTTTTCAGCCAATAATGAATATCTTCCTCTTCGACTAATTTCCTAAGTAGAGACAATTTTTCTTTTCGCAATTCAGTGTTCTTGGTAAGTGCTTGGTGCAAAGCGAGTTGGGTTTCATATACATCACATGGTGAAATTACCAAAGATCCAGAAGCTAATTGCTGAATTGCTCCTGCCCGTTCAGACAAAATCAAAACACCATCTTTCTGATTTACGATCGGGCCTTCTTTTGCTACCAGGTTCATACCATCTGCAATCGAATTTACCAACAAGACATCATACATTTGCATGGCTGCAACAGCTCTCGGATAATTTTCTCCTACCAATAATCGCACGGGTTCCCATTCGCTACTGCCATAATGTGCATTGATTCGCCCAACAGTAACCATAATTTCATCCAGATAATGTTGATATTCCTCCACACCAACCCGGGAGGGAATCAAATATGCCATGAAGACAACATTTTTTTGGTATTCAGGATGGGTTTCCAATAATGCATCATAAGCCTGAAAACCACGCAAAATATTTTTACTGGGTTCAAGTCTGTCTACTCGTAAGATCATTTTTCGTTCTTTAATTTGATTCGCGATCTCTGTTCGGAAATTTTCAACATCTGGTGATTCAGACAGTGTTTTCAATGCATTGACATCAATTGAAATCGGAAAATCATGAACTTTTGTAACATGACTTCGATAGCGAATGTGTCTATTTCGATATTTTACATTTGCCTTTGGAAGGTAGTTTTCACAGGTGCGAATAAAATTTAAACCATCTTCGCTGGTCTGAAAACCTAAAAGATCAGCAGCGCACATTCCATCCAGAATTTCCTGACGCATTCTCGTCGGTAAAATCCCCCAGTACTCAGGTCCAGGCCAGGGAATATGAACGAATAAGGAAATAGTTACATCCTGACCACGTAAGTATCTCTTTAAGGAACGTGCTGCTAAATAAAGGTGGTAATCCTGTAACATTATTAGGACTGGCTTTTTTATCTTACGTACCTGATCTGCAATCTCTATTGCAAACTGGCGATTAACCACCTGATACCCCATTTCCCATGCTTTCCATGTTTCTTGGTTAATCACAGGCGAACGAGGAACATCCCACATTGAATGTTGTAAGAACCATAATAAAGGATTTGATATCTGATTATAATATCCTTCATAAGCATCTGGGTCAGGATTTATAAATCGAACATAGAGGTTGCAATCTGGATCATCAAAACAAACATACCCTTGCTTCCATTCAAAATCCGCCGGACTGAGTGCACAGGCGACCCAGGTTAAATTGGTATAATTCGCAAGCCCAGTTAATGCTGTTACCAATCCACCACTTCCTCGCTTAAATGTATAATCACCATTTTCATCTTTTTCCAAAGTAACTGGACCACGATTGGATGCAATCAGGATCTCAGAAAATTTGTTAATTTCCCCATGCAATTTAGAATTCAAATCAATTACCTCCATTAGCCATATTCTATAAATACGCTCTTCCTTTGATAATAATCCATTCAAGCTAAATCTCAAGCATTAATTGCAGCGGATAAGGAAGAGAAACTGGAGAAAAAACCAATTGTGCCTATGGTTTTTCAGAGAATCAATCGATGGAGAACTTGAAAAAATCAAGCATGTCACAAATAGATCTTCTCAATTTCAAAAAGAATCACAATATTAAGTTGAAAATTCTCATTTTAATCAAGTCCCCATTAATCGATTAATTATCGTATATGGTTAAAATGATTATAACATGTTGAAATTCCCCACAATTTCCTTCATGTGGAGCTTCAAAAATCGTTCATCACAAAATTACAAAATTTCAATTTGAGATGTCAGGAAGGATTACCCCCCTGACATCGCTCCAACAATTCGAAAAGGTTGTTTTCCATTAATAACATCTTCAGGTAAATTACTGTTGAGATCAGAATGCGAAAAATCTTCTCCACAGGCAAAGAAACGTAAATAAGGTCTGCGCTCCTTGGTATTATGATCCCGAATGGTACCCTGCAGCATTGGATATTTTAATTCCAATATATCTAACAGATTTTCATAGGTAAAAACACCTTCAATATCCAACTCAATTTCACGACCTGTGTTGGCAAGTCGTTGTAGGTATACTGGGAGTATTACTCGAATCATGGCAAAGTTTGGACTTCAACAGACAAAATGTATGGTAAATTTTCGGCGATTGCTTTCCACGAATCGCCTGAGTCAGGGGATACATATAACTGACCACCGGTTGTTCCAAAGTAAATTCCACAAGAATCAAGGGAATCCACTGCCATTGCTGTTCGTAATATATTTACATAACAATCTTTCTGAGGAAGACCTTTATTCAGTTCTTCCCACCCATTACCGCCAGATCGACTGCGATAAACACGTAACTTTCCATCTGGAGGAAAATGTTCCAGATCACTCTTGATAGGAACAACGTAAATTGTCTCGGGTTCATGCGCATGAACAGCAATCGGGAAACCAAAGTCACTTGGCAAGTTATCACTTACCTCAAACCAGGAATCTCCCGCATTGTCACTGCGCATCACATCCCAATGTTTCTGCATAAACAAAGTATTAGGGTTTGATGGATGCATTGCAATATTATGAACACAATGACCAACCCCAGAAACTGGATCTGGCAATTCATAATCTGATTTAAGACCATTATTAATTGCTTCCCAGGTCAATCCACCATCATTCGTTCTAAAAACCCCGGCAGCTGAAATTGCCACAAAAATTTGATCAGGATTTTTCGGATTAATCAGAATCGTGTGTAATCCCAATCCACCTGCACCTGGCATCCAAAGATTTGCTTGAATACTTCGCAAAGCTGGCAATTCCTTCCAGGACTGGCCGCCATCAGTAGATTTAAATAAAGCTGCATCTTCTGCCCCAGCAAAAACAGTTTCTGCATCAATGGGTGATGGTTCAAATGCCCAGATCCTTTTGAATATCCAGGGAATTTGTTCTCCGTCATAATTCTGATGTGTGCCAACTTCACCTTCATAATCAAATTTATTACCCATGGTTTCCCAAGTTTCTCCGCCATCATCTGAACGATGGTTCACCTGACCAAACCAATCACTTACCTGTGAAGCGTAAAGTCGTTGTGGATTTACTTTCGATCCTTTAATATGATAAATGTCCAAACCTGCAAAAAAAGGACCTTTTGTTTCCCAATTTTCTCTTTTTGCATCTGAAGTAAATATGAATGCACCTTTATGGGTGCCAACCAAAACACGAATGCTGCTCATTGAGGGTCTCCTTCATTCTAGAGAGTTATCTTTCTAAATAATGGTCATTTTTTAATTATTTAGTAAAAATCATTCTAGCAATTTGGACAATTAATGTCAAATTAATGTTTAAATTGTTATGAAAGGTACAAAAAAATCTCTTTACCAATCTATGATTTCATTTTGTAAATAACATTTAAAGATAACAATGTAAATATCATCCCGATGAACGTTGCTTCAGATTCATCGCTTGCTTAGTCATTCCAATCGGTAATTTTAAAGTGTTCACCATTTTTTTTACACATGATATTACCTATTGTTATTTAGGACTAAGTCGATATAATTCATCTAAAAGAGGTGAATATGAATAAAAATAAAATTCAAATATTGATTATAGTTTTCGTTGTTATGTTTACAATGCTTGCTTGCGAATTCAGCGCTAGTACAGCAAAAATTTCCGATGCTTATCTAACTGCCAATGAAGATGGTTCCGGGAATACTACCGTTTTTTCAGGGGATCAGACCTTTTATTGTGTCGTCACAGTTGCCAATGCTCCGGATGACACCACGTTAAAAGCTGTCTGGACTGGTGTGGATGTTGAAGGTGTTGATCCTAATTTTCTGATTGACGAAGTGGAACTCACCACTGATGGCCAAAATGAGTTTACATTCAATCTCCAAAATGACGGACTTTGGCCAGTTGGGACTTACAAAGTGGAAATATTTCTGAATGGCACTTTGGATCAAACTTTGGAATTTACGGTTCAATAAGTAATCCCTAGCATAATCTTTGATTTTATACAGCCTTCGTTTCAGATGATTCTGCCGAAGGCTGTTCAATTTTTTCTTTATTCAAATGGATCAAAAACACGTTCAACTCTTGCGTTAATCTGACAGGTAATTTCATACGTGATCGTTCCCAGTTTAATTGCCCATTCGTCACAAGTGATTTCTTCTTCTCCACTTTTTCCAATCAACACAACTTCATCCCCAACCTGAATAAACGTTTCCACTCCCAAATTTACCATGCTCTGGTCCATGCACACTCGCCCAACGATTGGATAAGATTTTCCATTGATCAATACTCGGCCTTTATTCGAAAAGAGTCGATTGAATCCGTCTGCATAACCAATGGGTATCGTTGCAATCCAGGAATCTTCTGGAGCAACCCAGGTACGGCCATATCCGATACTGGTTCCAGCTTTCACTTTTTTCATGAAAGAAACTCTTGTGATAAAACTCAATCCGGGTTTTAATGGAATGGATCGAGGTGTATCTAACCCTGGATAAAAACCATAAATCATAATGCCAGGCCGAACCAAATCCAACCAACCATTTGGATGACCCAGAATTCCACCTGAATTGGAGCAATGAGACAGGTTTAATTTTCGACCCAGGCAATCATTCACCTCATCTACAATCAGTCTGAAGCGACTAATCTGTTCCTTTGTGTATTCAGGATCGGCTTCATCACTGACCGGTAGATGGGTAAAAATCCCATCAAGATTTAAATGAGGACATTTGTGTTCAATATATTCAGCCAAATCAGATGCCTCTTCAATTGAAACACCAATTCTTCCCATCCCAGTATCAACTTTGAGATGAACATCCAAATCTTTCCCCAGTTTTTTACAAACCGATTCCAGCGCATCAATGTTGCTTCGTTCACATACGGTGAGAGTAAGGCGTTTTTTTACCGCTGCTTCCATTTCTTCCGGAAAGGCAGGACTGAATTTCAAAATGGGCAAACGAATTCCTGCTTCCCGAAGTTGAACTCCCTCCGGAACAGTTGCAACCCCCAACCACTCTACTCCTATTATTTCAGCCATTCGGGAAATTGCCACCGCCCCATGCCCATATCCATTGGCTTTTACTGCTAATAAAATCTTTCTTTCTGGACCAATTGCTTTCCGAATTCCTTCTATATTAAAGCGGATATTGTCAAGATGAACGCGGGCAATCGTTTGATACAGCATAATTCCTCTTAATATAAAGACAAATTGGGTTATTTACTCTTAAAATGAGTATAACATTACCGATCTAATTTAACTTTCGATGACTACTTTCTGTACATAAGGAGATGTGGATGCTGCTAATAATGAACCGTAACCTGGATAAAAGGCAATTTCGTTACCCAATCTTATTTTATCCTGTGATTCCTCAATATCCAATATTAAGTGATCACTGCTCCCGCCTAATACGATGATTCCAGGATCTTCAGGTGTGATTCCATCAACAACAATATCCTGTCGGCCAATATTACAAATCGCCCTGCGTCTAACACCGCGGTCAACAATATTTGTTGTACCCCCAAACGCATCCTGACCTCGATTTCCTATCGGGATAGAAGGTTTTGGTTCAATTTCAACAACCTCAGCGACGACGCGGAAGGTATCCTGATGCAATCCTTGCCATGGACTTCGATCAATCACATTTCGACCAAGCAGTATCGTCTCCCCGATGCGATAATGATTGATTTCTTTTGGCATTTGATTGTTGAGCAGAAGAGGTAAACTGGCACTATTAGCTCCAGAGAGAATTGGAAGTTCCAGACCTGTAACCCTTCTACATTCATCTCGAATATCGACAAGCATTTGCATGTTATTTCTGCTCGGAATAACCCCACCATAACAAGCCAGATTACATCCTAATCCGACAACATCTATATTCGGGAGATTCGCTGATCCACGAACAACATCATTTACATGGTCAGGCCACACACCTTCCCTCAAATCGCCAACATCTACCATAATGATCACTTTATGATTTTTATTAAAAAAGACGGCTGCTTCGGACAATTTCTCGATAGTGAAGACAGATGAATTAAGTGAGTAATCCGCGCAGCGGACAATATCAGCCACACGGTTAGGAGCAGGAATACGCAATAACATTAACGGCATGTTCAAACCAGTTCCCACCAGTGATTGTAAATTGAGAATCCTTGAGTCCGCTATCATATCTGCCCCACCTGTCCGAAAAGCTCGAACAACAGCTGAATGAGCACATGTCACTTTAGTAATACATGCAACACTTCCTCCAGCATTGTGACATAAATCAATGATTGCTCTGGCATTTTCTTCAATCCGTTTTGTAAAAATTTCAAGTCTTGGCGTTCGAATGTACATTTTTCACTCCTGATAAATAACTATCCATCAAAGATCTGATTAATGTAGCTGATATACATTTTCAGAATTAATCCAATTTTTGAATGTGATTTTCACATCCTCTGGATATGCTTGAGCCAGGGTACCCAACGCAGAAAAGCGATATTCCCGATCCATCAGAATTCGTACTTCTGGTGATGGCAATAAATACTTGCCAGCACCTGTACAAACACCTCTCAATACCGCTTCTCCTCCTTCAATGAGAGTCAGTGCCCCACCTGTTCCGATCACCCATTTCACTGCAGTCAAATCCTTGCCTTTGACAATCTGCTTTTTCCCGGATGGTGTATAAAGGTCACTGATAACACCAGCATGTCGACGTACCGCTGTATCAACAGCACGATTACACAACCAGTGGGTCAATTCTTTTTGTTTGTCTGTGATTGGAATTGGTACTAATTCTGACAGGAGATGATCGTGGTTCAGATTATTTTCCATTTCAAGAATATTATGGGCATTGATAAAAACGCCTAAATCACCTTCAACCGTCCGTTTTGCATACGGTTCAGGTTCAATTAATTTGGATGCCCATTCAAGACTGCCATCCGTGACACTGTGAACATCGGTCGTAGCTCCACCGACATCAAAAATCAAACAATCGCCCAATTCTTCTGCAAATAATTCAGCAGCCTTTAATACTGCTCCTGGTGTTGGTAAAATGCCCCAACGAGTAATTTCGGCAAAATTTGCCATTCCAGGTGCGTGGATGATGTGGCGGTTGAATAATTCATGAATGACTTTTCGTACAGGTTCTATGTTAAGAACATCTACATCTGGGAAGACATTTGAAACCAGCATTGTTTCTATGCCCGCCCTCTCAAAAATCTTTTGAATTGGTTTCCGAATAGCAGAATTTCCTGCATAGAGAACCGGAACAGTCAGATGCAAAGAAGCGATTTTTTCAGCATTTTTTAAAATAACCTCTTTCTCACCATAATCCACACCACCAGCCAGTAAAATGATATTCGGATTAATATCACGAATCTCATCAAGTTCAAAGTCATCCAATTCGCCAGCTGTCACGAACTTGACAATACCACCAGCCCCTAATGCAGCTTCCCTGGCAGCACGGGCAGTCATTGAAAATGTCAACCCATGGACTGTCATTCTAAGTCCACCCGCTGCAGAACTATTAACGAATATTTCAGGTTGATCAATCCAAACCGGAAAATTCTTTTTTAAATCAGCTTTGGCTTGTTCCACACCGATGGATACATCACCTTGAGAAACACTGGTTGCAGCAAAACCCTGTGCCAGATGTTCAAATCCACCACTCTCCAAACGCTTGAATCCATTCACTTTGGTGATGGTGGAACCTACTTCAATGGTTAATATGGATAACTGCTGCAACCGCTGACCACCTTTTTTACAATTGACCACGCGAAACTAAAACTTTAACCATGGCATTGACCACATGAATCCCTTTTGTTCCACGACCGAATGTAGCATCCAGTCCCGTTTCCTTTGCCATTTCGCGGTTCACCTGTGTGCCACCAGCAATCAAAATGATCTTATCGCGTATCCCTTTTTCCTGGCAAATTTCAGCTAATTTTTTCATTTGTCCCCGGTGAACATCGTTATGACTGATAATGGTCGAGATCAGGATAGCATGGGCACCGGTTTCAATAGCCGCATCAACCAGCTTTCCGATAGGAACAGAAGTGCCTAAATAATGATATTTCACACCATATTTTTCAATGCCACCATGTTTGATGTCCAGAATCTCTCGTAACCCAACACTATGCTCATCTTCCCCAACAGTACCTGCCACAACCCGTAAACCTACTTTCTTGACGGCTTCGCGTAATTCATCTTCTGGTAATATCACTTCTTTTTCAGGAATTTTGAGGGTAGTCAAATCAATATCAAATGCTACTTTCCCTTTTACTTCAACAAAACAACCCTCTGCTGGATGCATAATCATGATGTTGATCACTTCAGGATCCACCAGCCCTAATTTCTTTGCCATTTCAATACCATAGACACCTGCCATTTCTTCAGGTAAAGGGACAAAGAACTGGGTCAGTATCATACCGTCTCCAGCCCACTCCGTCTCTGGTTTGATTAAATTTCCTTTTCGATATGGCAGAGTTTCCTCCAGCCGTTTATCACAACTATCATGTGGATCCAATTCATCGATGTAAACAATTTTTTCGGATTTACAAAGAGTACAACCATCAATCGGATAACAAAGTTTTTGCCCACCAATTGAAGGTTGATTGTTTCCGAAATGACTGCAAACAGGTGCTAAATATTCCGAATCCCGTTCTATAATTGAGTTGGCGGCAACTCCACCTGTCCCATTCCTGGCTATACCGTCACCATTTCGTTCGGGATATTTTGCAGAATCAACAAAAAAGCCTTTTTCAACCGCTGAGAAATATCCACCAGTTTCTATAACTTCCTCAAGAAATGCTACTGCCCTCTCTTTCAAATCACGTACCATTTCCCCTAATGGCCCTTGATGATTGAGGGTGAGTAGTTGTTTGATCCCATCCAACGCTGCCCATGTTTGTTTGACCGTCTGGACACCGCGAATATTATTGTAATGCCAGGGCACATTTCTTCCTTCGTCTGGTGTAATGGTGCTCTGAATGTCTGCACTTGTTAACATCGAAATCAGTGTATCAATAGTATGGGTACGGATGGCTTCTTCCACATCAGCTTCAATATATCGGGTGTTTTGTTGAGCACGCATTTTATAATCAGAGAAAAAGTCCCTTAATGCCACTGCATAAGGCAAATCGAACCAGAGTTTTGGTGCTGGTGGTGCGTTCGGTGGTACAGTGGATAAACCAATTAATTCTTTTCCCATGCCGACTGCTACAGAAAAAGCACAATTGATGCCGTGTTGTACCATTAATTCCGGCATTACCAACCAACCTGCTTTGGCAGTTGCATTGGCATTGTGAGCACCATCAATCTGGAAGATACCAGCATCATTCATCACTCGTTTCGCTTCGGCCGCATCCACAAACGATCGATACATATTCACGTTACGATACAAAACGTTGTATTGAGGATCCTGATGAGCACCATTGATTCCCTCTTCAGCAAACAAGACTGCTACTTCAGGTCCGGCTACTCCGGAAACATAACTATGGAAGTTAATCGGACGTCCTACTTCCTCTTCAATTAAGTCGCAGGCTTTCCGGCTTGCGCGAATCTGCTTACGGGTTATAGGAACACCACCAGTACCTTCCGGGGTTCCCTCCAATAAACCATCGATGTGGCTTTGACCAGTAGTTCGAATCACCATGATATGATCTGCTCCATGCCATGCAGCCATGCGCATACGTCGCAGGTCGTCTTCAAATCGCCCGGACGCAATCTCGGTTGTCACCACACAGCTGGGTTGCGGATCAATATAATCAAAATATTTGGAGGCTGGAAGGCCAATACTATTCTTTAATGGTAAGGACATATCATAATAATGGAAAGGTCCCATATCCACTCCCTCGGGAGGAATCGTTCGCCAGGTCCAGCCTTTACGGGATGGATGGTAGTTTTCCAGTCCTTCTAAAATCTTCTCTATATCAAGCTTCTTATTTGGATCAAGTGAATTATTTTGTGTCATAATTATTCTCTTCGATTCATTTTTAGAATAAATCCAGGATAATTTCTTTATTTTCCAGGATGGCAGCTGCAGATTCCCGAATACCCATCCCTGTTTTTTGGGATAGTTTTAGTACAACATGTCCTGCTCCCTTCCCTAACAAACCAGCCTCATACACCCTGTCGACGACTCCATGGGCAGTGATACTATCGATTCCCATGCGCAACAAAACCGAACGTTCAATTGAAGGGGATGTATGGGTTTTTGACAATTCAACAATTGGTTGAACCAATTCCTCACATAAAGACCAGAACCGATCCTTCAGTTCTTCGTCACTCAAATGTTTGAGTTTGGATTGTCGTTCTTCAAATCGGGCAATTCTATCACTCGACATTTTTCCTCCTCTATAATTTTTATCGTTCCTCTTTATTAATCATTCTTTCCTTTAATAAGTACTCAAATAATTAAGTCAGATACATGCTGCTTAACCCAGAAAATATCTTTTTTGATATCAGCAGCAACAAATTCATAATCAAAGTCAGTCCATTGTTGTATTGGATGATGATTGGCTGCATTCTTTAGATAGGATAGCCTTAATTTATCCATATCCTGAACCCTACCCCTTACCTGTTCCAGCCGATCTGGAATAACTATCGATTTGCCAGGGATACTTTCTTTCGGATCTCCGCGTCTCACTTCTATTCCATTATTGCGTGCAAATGAAAGCTGGCTATTGTGATGTTTGCCGGCTCCGGTATATTCTGTCTCCTGAACAACCACTACCTGATCACGATCCATTTGGCGAGCAAGTGTTACCGCAGCGGTTAAACTGATGTTACCTGCGGGACCTCTTTCCAATCCCTCTAACTTGGTAAGCAACTCGGTAACATAAAACACTTCTCCCTGGCTAACCAGTTGATATTCATCCATATATCGCAGGCTACGCGCAGCATTTCTGGGAACATCGACCCTGTCTGGCCAGGTGGCAAATGGTATACCAAAACCTGTATGACCTGTGGTGAATGATTTTTTATTAAAATCGATATCCGAAGCCATATGCAACCCACCCAGATCCACTGAGCAGGCAACAATCCTGGTCTGATTACAACCAGCAGCCAGCAGACCTCGTGCGGTTCCCGTCAGGTTACCTCCTCCAGCATGCGTGATGACAACCGCATCGGGATCTTTTTGATAATTTGATCGCACCTGTTCGGCAATTTCCCATCCCAATGTTTCAACTCCACGGATTCCGAAAGGTGTATAGAGACTGGCATTAAAAAATCCGGTTTCTTCCAATGTCCGCAGGAGCATATAGAATAGTTCCGGACCAACACTCAATTTGAGTGTCTCAGCTCCATAGGCTTCACAAGCTCGACCTTTCTCAATAATTTCTGGTTGGCCCACCCCACGGCTATCAAATACTTCCTGAAGTATGATGCATTTTAATCCCCGTTGGGCTGCCTGAGAAGCAACAGCTGCCCCATAATTTCCACTCGATGCTGCGATTATTCCCTTATAACCGCGTTTGGCTGCTTCATAAGCACTGATTGATGCACGCCGTGCTTTGAAACTTCCGGAAGCATTGGCAGCTTCATCTTTAACCATGATCATTGCGCCTTTTCCTGGTTCAGAAAACTTGCGAACTTCATCAGTCAGGCGACGCAGTTCATAAAGAGGTGTATTTCCAACTTTTGTTTCTGTCTGGATCCTGGCTATATCATCAATCGTATAACCTGTTTCCTGCATCATCCGATCAAAATCGAATGCAATCGGACTATGAATAAAATCATTGAAATCAATCCCAAGGGAAGCTTTCATGATCTCATTCTTACGAGCCATTACTGATAAATAGGATATATCTTTATCACTCATAATCCTCCCTCCATCCCAATCATCAATAATTCAGGAATTGTATCCCCGAAGCTGTGAGAGTATCCAGGGTTGACCACTAGTAATATTCCAGTCAGTTCCCGGCCAATGATTGTTTTGATGCGGGTTTCGTGTCCAATTTTTGCATCTTCTAAAAGAAATCCTGATACCCGTAAAACATAAGGAACCTTTCTGGTATCTTCCGGTAATGATGGAGCACGTTCTTCAGGAGTTAATACAATTTGTTCGATTTCAACCCAGGTATCTTTTTTTATTAATTCCATTTGTTTTCCCTTTCCTCATAGTAGAAACGAGAAAGCACAGGCTGAACAATATTTTCTACCTGTGTATTTTCATATTCATAACATGGTCATACCACTTTGAACTCTTTTTAAATGCGTCGATGGTAAGCACTATCTCCCATCAGTGCAGCTGGCACAGGTAAATCAATCATTCGTTTTAGACCAGGAGTTGCTGCAACCACATGCGGGATCATATTCACTGCCACACCCATTGTAGCAATCCCACCAGCAATTTCAGGTTTGATGGCCATATGAATTTCCGGTTTTCCAAATATATTAATGTAGTCACCTGTATCCTGATTTTCCAGATGTGGATGTATTTGTTGAGGATGGATCAATTTCACAACTTCATTCTCTCCCCGATATCCAATCCCGATATGAGCACAACCAGCCACCATGCCCGGCTCAACTTTCACATGGGATGTTTCTCGATATACTTTACTGATTATCGGTTCCCGGCTTTCCTCAATCCGGTCGACACCTAAACCAAGCGCTTCGCTGATCATATGAATTGATTCCGGAAAGCCTACATGACCAACGATGGATCCATCAGCAACACCAGCATGAAATGCTTCCGGTGTTGTTCCCACGCCTTGTGTTTTCATCACTGTTGGACCATAGGGGCTCAAATCATTAACGCGTGAAGCTTCAATCCGTTCTACATGATGGTTTCCCCCGGAAAGGATCACGACCAATAGGTCGAGCACGAAACCAGGATTTACCCCGGTACCTAAAACAGAAACTCCATATTGTTTCGCTAAAGTGTCTATTTCTTTACTTAATTCGGGGTTCTGAGCTTCCGGATCAGACATTTCTTCTGCAATTGAAATACAGTTTATACCAGACTGAATGATTTTTGTCAGGTCTGGCATTTGCTCCTTCGTCCAGGATGTAGTGGCTAAGAGGACAATATCTACATCTTCCCGAATTAATACTTCTTCTGGATTATTTGTGACAATTACCCCCAAAGGCTCACCCACACCCAGGACAACTCCCAGATCTTTTCCAACATAATCCTGACGGCCGTCCACAGCCGCGACAATCTTGAGGCCAGTTTTCTCGAGCATTAATCGGCACATTCCGCTACCCATTGCTCCAAGACCCCACTGAAGGACACGAATCGGTTCCATCACAGTCTCCTTATCTTTTCACCCTTCAGACCACCAATCCTCGCTGGATGGCAGGAAAACTGGTATGTTTGTGATTATTGTAACATAAGCACCCATCATAAATCTAATTGACAAAAAGCACTTTTGCGTCATAAATATTCACATAATTTTCTTTATAACAAGATCATTCTTTAAAAGTATTCAAATAAGAGGAAACCCAAACAAGAGGAGCATTCCAATTAATCGTAACTTCATTGGTAGTAAATGAACCGATATCATCAATATATCGCTTCGATTCGGGTAAACTCGAGAGATTTGCATTTTGTGCAACTGGATCATCAGGGTTTGCATTTGGCCCTCCAGACAAAGCTCCGGCTGGAGGTGGTGGAAAGCCTTTGTTGAGGTCATTTGCCCAAAAACGATGATGAGGGTGCTGCATGGAAAAAGTTCCGTATCCGGAAACATAACTCTGGTTCATCGGGTTGCGACCCATTATGTAATCCATGCTTTGCCGAACAGATTTCAGATAATCAGGGTCACCACTAACTTTATGAGTCAAACCCATCAGGATCATATTGTTGAGAATTAGTCCATTTGAACCCCATGGATACGCACCATTGATAAGGACTGAATAACCATCTTTTTGTTGGATGGTCAGCATTTCATCTGAGAATGAGAATAATTCATTTTTGAGAATCTCAATTTTTTCAACTGCAAGATTATTTTTTACCGTTAAGAGTGAAATTGTTCCAAGCGAACCCGTCCGTCCCCAATCAAACTGCTCCACCGTTCCAAATTTTTCGGAGTTCAGCAGGTATGATTCATAATTATCTTTTCCGGTTGTAATAAATAACTCTGCTGCAGCCCAATAAAACTCATCACTTACATTCTGGTCATCATAATTTCCACCGCCTTGACCTGGGATATTGCCATAAAAAATTCCTTGGTGTTCTATAGCCGCTTCCCATGCAATTTCAGCCGCTTTTAAACATTTTTCAGAGAATTCCGGATCTACATCTCTCCAGATCCTGGCACTTTGAGCAGCTGTTGCAGCCAGATTAAGGGTAGCCGCCGACGATGGTGGGAAAAGATACCGTCCAGCACTCTCGATTTTGTGATCATTGTCATTATCAATTTCTGTTGGAGGCACCATGGGGATGGGTGCCCAGGTTAGATCATGAATTTTATGATGCACCATACCTGATAAATTCTGACCTAGCGGTACCTGCATCGAGAGTAAAAATTCCATTTCCCATCTTGCTTCATCAAGGATGTCCGGAATACCATTTGATTGTTCCGGTATGGATAATGATCCATCCGGGAAAACATCAGGAAACTGTTCATATAGATTCAACAAGGTCCAGGCGGAAATTCCACCATTAACCACATACTTACCAAAATCACCGGCATCATACCAGCCACCAGCAACATCCAGCGTGTACTCACATCCTGGCCAGTTATTTCCATCAGCGTCTACCCCCTTGTAACAGGCAACATTGTTATCGGTGATGTGCCCGGCTGGACGCTCCCAATCCTTTCCTACAAATGTTGCTTTTATTGGGATTCCACTGCGATTATGATAGAAATATGCCATCGCATCCAATTGCATTTGGCTATATAAATCATTAGAAATTTTAAATGGTGAACTTTCAATATTATTGGCGATTAGTTTGTAATTTTCACCAGGGGCTTCATAATCTGAAAAATCGATGATATGGATATGATCACCGGAGATTGAATCTAGACCTTTGATAATTGTTTTTCCACTGGCAACAGTTTCTCCATTTTGATTGTTCAAAATCCAGTCTTGTTCAGTAGTAGACTCGTCCGCAAGAATCGCAATTTTAGATCCTTCCGGCAAATAACCAATCTGATTGACTTTGACCATAGGTAAAATTATATCAGCAGGTGGAATAACGGTAGCAGTTGGCAAGGTTTGCACCACGCTGGGTTCGGGAATATCTTCTCGACCTAATTCAAAGAAAATTCCTCGCCCAAAGAGGTAAGGGTACTGCCAGGAATTGTCGGCGGTGTCTGCTTTGGCCCAGATCAATTTTATATCCCGATCCAGGGTTGTCGCTCCGTTTATTTGAGATTGAAAACCAATTTCTTGTCCATGAGTTGGCTTCACGATCCCCTCGAGAGGAACTGATGCTTCGAACCCCCACCCTTCATCGGTTTTGAATACAAATCCTTTAACAGGTATTCCTGTACTGAACACTCCAGTAATTGTTAACCTTTCTGGATCTGAATTTCCAATATCAGCAGCATTGATATTAATCTGAAAAATATTTGTTTTGTAACTGCTCGCAGATAAATCTCCGGAAGCATTGATATAGAATTCCATTGAATCTTCATTCCAAAATTCTACTCCGTGTTTACCGGCCACAATATTTTTATCTGGCATCTGCATGGTAATGTAGAAATTTTCTAAATCAGCTGCAACCGAAAATCTAAAGGAGCCATTTTCTGCTGGATCCGGAGATGGACTGGGTCCATTATCGACATAATAGAATGGAAGATCATCCCAATCCGATAATTCTCCATTCACTTCAATCTCGAATGGAAAGGGGATATATAAAACCTCCCCAGGAATATCAGCTGGAATAAATACTGCTTGATCTGGCGTTTGGGTTGGTACGATTTCATCAGGTATTACTGGCGTAGTGGTCACCTGCACTGGTACTGGCGTGCATGCAGAGAAAATGATGCACATGAGAAAAAATATTTTTATCAACAGAGCGATCGCCTTCATCACTTTGCCCCTTTTCTCATTTCTCGAAATAGGATTCCAGATTCAACTATTAATATTATACTAATTCTCTTTAATCCAATTCTGGTCTAGAAGCTGAAGTTCCAGACCAGAACGGACGGAGAGAAAAATGAAAAAGCGATTATTTCAACAAGAATGTATAGTACAAATCATTCCAACGAAGTTCTTTCTTGAAATCAACCAGGTTGGTATTTTCATTAATTAAGAGTAATTCAATTCCAGCCATTTCCGAGAAATCAACCAGATGATCAGCCGTTAAATCATAACTGAAACTGGTATGATGCGCTCCACCAGCATAGATCCATGCAGCGGCAGCTGTTTTGAGATCTGGTCGGGGTTTCCAGAAGGCACGTGCCACCGGTAATTTTGGTAATGGAGCCTCTGCTGGAACTACATCTACTTCACTGACGATTAACCGGAAGCGTTGACCCATCTGCACCATGGAAGCAGCGACTGCCGGTCCAATATTTGAGTCAAAAATGAGACGAACTGGATCAGCTTTACCACCAATGGAAAGTGGCAGTATATCGAGTTTGGGTTTATTTGCTGCGATGGAAGCACAAACTTCCAGCATGTGTGCTCCAAGCACCCTATCTCCAGACGCACCAAAATGGTAGGTGTAATCTTCCATAAAGCTTGTTCCATTTTTTAGTCCACTGCACATTACTTTCATGGCATACACCAATGCTGAGGTTTTCCAATCCCCCTCTGCTCCAAACCCATACCCATCTGCCATCAATCGTTGAACTGCGAGTCCGGGAAGCTGGGATAAACCGTGCAAATCTTCAAAAGTAGTCGTGAATGCATTAAATCCACCCGTTTCCAAAAATAGTCGTAACCCTAATTCAATCTGGGCACCTTCCCGCAACGATTGATGACGATCACCATTTGGCTGTAAAATATCCACCACATCATAAAGATCCAAATATTCTTTGACCAGATTATTAATTTCTGTTTCCCCAACCAGATTGATCGATTTTGCCAGATCGCCAATGCCATATCCGTATACGCTATACCCCAACTGAATTTGGGCTTCCACTTTATCGCCTTCAGTTACAGCAACCTCTCGCATGTTATCCCCAAACCGCGCGATTTTTAAGGATTGAAATTCATTCCAGGCGCAGGCAGCTCTGACCCAAACACCAATACTGGTTTGAACTTCCTCATCTTGCCAGAATCCGACGACAACTTTTCGGTTAATCCGCATACGTGTTCCAATAAATCCAAACTCACGATCTCCATGCGCAGATTGGTTGAGGTTCATAAAATCCATATCAATCTCAGACCAGGGGATCTCGCGATTAAACTGAGTATGCAGATGGAGAATTGGCTTTTTTAGAATGGTTAGCCCCGAAATCCACATTTTTGCTGGTGAAAAGGTATGCATCCAGGTAATCAGTCCAATACAATCTTTATTCGCATTCGCCTGAAGACAAGTTTCCCGAATAGAGTCAGGATTCGTTAAAATCGGTTGAAAAACCACACGAACAGGAATATGAGTTGAATTATTTAATGCTTGTGCTACTTGTTTAGAATGGTCAGCCACTTGCTCCAAAGTGTCAGGGCCATAAAGGTGTTGACTCCCGGTCACGAACCATACTTCGAATTGTTTCAGATCCTTCATGTTTTTCTCCTATCCAATAAAATCCTGAAATTTACTGACCATATTCTTCCATATATCTTTTATGTAGCCGGATAACCATATTGTCCGGGATCGGTATTAATTCTCCAAGCTGCATGGCATAAAATACTGTTCGGGCTGCATCCTCAACCATAACCGCTGTTTTGACCGCGGATCTAACTGTTTTTCCAACAGTAAAAACACCATGATTTTGCATCAAAATGGCAGGACTTGATCCAATGGAACGGATGACCTCTTTTCCAATCTCTTCATCACCGATGGGAGCGAAACCACCAAGCGGTATCGCTCCACCAAATTCATCACAAATTGCAGTCAAAACAGGTGGGATTGGTTTTCCAACAGCAGCAAATGCCGTTGCAAAAGTTGAGTGAGTATGGACAATTCCATTCAGGTCTGGTCGATTTCGATAGATATAAAGATGTGTGGCAGTATCAGAAGATGGTTTTAGCGCACCCTCCACGACAATTCCATCTAAACCGACCACAACCATTTTTTCAGGGGTAAGTTCGGAATACAGTACTCCACTTGGTTTGATAGCTACCAACCCGGTCTCAGAATCGCGCGCGCTAATATTTCCACCAGTCCAGGTGACTAATTGGTTTTTTTGAAGTTCTAAGTGAAATAGAACTAACTCAGACTTTATTGTTTCTAACATATTTTTCGCTCACTTTCGTTTTGTTTCCCAGCATCTGTCATCAAATCATTTAATCCAAACCAAAAATTTAGCCCAAGACCCGATGTGAATCAACATTTTCTTCCAAAATTCAAATTTTCTCAAATCGTTTTCCAAAATTTTTACCTCAGTGTATCAACAGCAGCTCGTTCGATAATTAATCCTTTTTTATAACGTCTCATAAATGTTGTAAAACTATCTATATCATTTTGATCTGGTGCAATTGTCACCCCTTCTTTACCCGCAAAAACTTTTCTGGCAAGATAAACTTCCAAAAATTCACTTTCTGACTTTTTGAGTAAATAGGAGGCAAGTAGAGCAATCCCCCATGCTCCACCTTCGCTGGCAGTTTCCATTACAGTAATTGGGACATTCATCGCTGCTGCCATGATCTTCTGACCCACGCCTTTGGTTTTGAAGAAGCCGCCATGTCCCAGGACCTGGTCGATTTTGACTTTCTCGTTCTCAAAAATCTCCAGCCCAATCTTCAATGCTCCCAAAGCTGAGAACAGGTGCACACGCATGAAGTTTGCTAGGGTGAAACGGCTTTCCGGGGTGCGGACGAACAACGGACGTCCTTCTTCAAAATGTGTGATTGGCTCACCCGAATAATAATTAAAAGCAAGAAGATCGCCACAGTCCGCATCGCCCTCAAGAGCTTTTTGATATAGTGATTCAAAGAGCTTGGTTTGATCAACCTCCATGCCGAGAGTAGTGGTTAATTCCCGAAAGAGACCGACCCAAGCATTAATATCCGAGGTGCAGTTATTACAATGTACCATAGCAACAGGTTTCCCTATGGGTGTCGTCACTATGTCGATCTCTGGATATACTTTTGATAATGCCTTTTCCAAAACAATCATAGCAAAGACAGAGGTTCCCGCTGAAACATTACCCGTTCTCTCTGCAACGCTGTTAGTCGCGACCATTCCAGTTCCTGCATCGCCCTCGGGCGGACATAGCGGGATATCCGTTTGTAGTATTCCATTGGGATCGAGCAGCCTTGATCCTTCTTCAGTAAGAATGCCTGCGAAATCTCCTGCTGCAAGGACTTTAGGCAAAATATCTTGGAGTTTCCACGGGAGGTTTTCTCCTTCAATCCGTTTGTTGAACAGTTTTATCATGCGAGAATCGAAGTCGTTGTTCATGCTGTCTATAGGAAACATACCAGATGCATCACCAACACCTAACACCTTTTGACCTGTCATCTTCCAATGAATGTAGCCTGCAAGCGTGGTCAGATAGCTGATATCCTTTATATGGGATTCCCTGTTCAAAATCGCCTGATAAAGGTGTGCAATGCTCCAACGCTGTGGAATATTGAATTGAAACAGTTCGGTGAGATTCTTTGATGCTTGTTCGGTCATAGTGTTTCGCCACGTACGAAAAGGTATGAGTAGATTTTCATGCTGATCGAAGGCCATATAGCCGTGCATCATTGCGCTAAAACCAATGGCACCAATAGTTTGGAGTTGGCATCCGTAATTCTTAATAACTTCATTACTGAGTTTTCGAAAGCAGTCTTGCAAGCCAGTCCAAATATCATCGAGGCTATATGTCCAGATACCGTTTTCATATTTGTTTTTCCAATCATAGCTCCCCGAGGCGAGTGGTGCATGTTTCTCATTGATGAGCACCGCCTTGATACGCGTTGAACCAAGTTCGATTCCTAGAACAGTTTTTCCGCCTTCGATTGCTTTTTGGATATTGTATTGTTCCATATTATTCCTCAATCAACAAATTATTAATAAAAGTCCTTGCAATGTTCAATGTTGCGACGCATCATGGATTTTTTATTATCTGATCCACAAATATCTACAGCCCTGCCATCAACCACTTCTTCACCAAAAATTGCGATGGGATCTGATTCATCATGCATTTGAAGGTAAAAGGGGGCATGTAATCTAATTACATCCATGAATTAATACCCCAAAAATTTCATCAAAATAAATTGATCTGAAATCAAAATAGATGCAGAATATATATCAAAGAACATTGGTTTTAAACCTAATATGGTTGATCTTGTTTTCAATTGGTTTTAATTTCATTTTTGAATTCTTTCTTAGTCTCAATTCATATATTTTTATTTATTAATTCTTTTAATATCAAGACATTTAAAGGAGCAATAGAGATTATTCCTGATATTTGGTTTTCATTAATCAAATCTAAATATTTTCCATCAAGGGTAATCTCTTGAGTTTCAGAAAGGTGATTGAGAACAAACAATAAACGTTTATTTCCTTTCCAACGTTCCATGACTTCAACACCTGGTGGGGTTTTCATAAGTGGTTTAATTCCTGCCATATTTGAAATAACGCGAGCAATGGAGACATTAAAAGCATTATCACCAATCACCCCTATGTAAATAACCTTTCCTTTCCCACACCGATTGATAGTAGCTGCAGGTTGATTAGTATAAAAATCCATAGTATGAAAAGCAATTACTTCTGCCCCTTTTGGCGTAATTAGATCTGCCCAAACTGATGTAGGGAAATCTTCTTCTAATTCAGGCAACCCAAATTTTACCTGGTTGTCTTCATCCACCGCCATAGAAACATACTCATTAATTTCAATCCCACAAATGTTCGCAACCAACCCAGGTAATTTTATATTCACAACTGTATTTGTTTCGTCCTTAACTCCTGTGCGTGGAGTGAACATCACAATACCACCTGATTGTACAAATATTTCCAGATTTCTAGCAGTTTCCTCTGTCAAGATATACATGGCTGGTACAACAACTACTTGATATCCTTCTAAGGGATCTTTTTCTGAGATAATTTCGACTGGTATATTATTGTGAAAAAAACCTTTATAGATATCCAGAATGTGCTTTTCATAACTGAAATTTGGATGATTTGGCTGAACCTGAAAGGCAAAACGAGTATCATATGATTGCATAATGGCAACTCTGGTATGAACTTGAGACCCTTCTATAAGATCTCCAATCTTACTTAATTCTTTCCCAACTTGTAAAACCTCTAGATAACGTCTGCCTGGATTACCATGATGTTCCAGAACACCCTGCCAATACTGCTCTGTTCCGGTGCGGCTGGTACGCCAGCGAAAATAAACAATGCCATCTGCACCATGTGCAATTGATTGATACGTCCATAAACGTAACTCACCAGGTTTGGGGGTTACTGCAACATATTCCCAACCCCCTCCTCCTGATTGTTGTTCCATGACCCAGAAATTTTTCTTTTTGAGCCCACGCATCGTATCATGATTGAGGGCTGCTTTTGCTGGATCGATATATGATCGCATATCCCATTGCATCCGCAAATAATTATCCCAGGTAACAACGTCCAGGTCAGCAGTATTATCGTAATAATTAAGTTGATTGTAACCAAAGCCCATCAAATTGTGGGTGACAAAGTGGCTAGGGCAATAATGGCGGATAATATCAATTTGGAACTTTTGGTAATCCCGGTAGGTATCAGACATAAAGCGGCGATAGTCCAGCCCCAGACCAGGATTCTGGGAACGTAGGATTGCCAGGGGTACAGGGATCTGAGACCATTCTGTATAAACATGGCTCCAGAAGATGGTTCCCCATTTTTCATTTAGTTCTTCAAGGGTCTGATATCGTTTTTGAAGCCATTTTTGAAATTTCGTGCTGCATATACTACAAAAGCAACGATCTCCAAACTCGTTATCTATTTGCCACCCAATGACAGCAGGATTGTCTTTGAAATGCTCAGCCATGCGGTTTACAATCTTTTCGGTAAATATCCAATACAGTGGGTTATTGGGACAGTATTCTCTTCGCAGTCCATAAGTCTGACGTACCCCGTCTGAATCAACCAGAAATAAATCTTGTTGTTTTGACATCAACCAGGGGGGAGGAGAAGCGGTTGGTGTACCCAAAATAACTTTGATTCCTGATGAAGAAAGTACCTCAATGGCTCTATCTAACCAGTCAAAATCAAATTTACCCTCAATCATTTCCATTTTTGCCCAGGCAAACTCAGCCATTCGAACTACATTAAAACCAGCATTCGCCATTAATCGGGCATCCTCAATCCAGCGTTCTTCCGGCCAATGTTCAGGATAATAATCCGCACCAAAGTAAAACATAATTGTCCTCCAGAAATCCAGAAAATAGTTATCCTTTTATCGCCCCTGCAGTAATTCCTTCTGCAAATCTTTTTTGAAACACAAGAAAAATAATTAGCAAGGGTATCAGGCTAATGACAGACATAGCCATTTGTGGCCCCCAATAGGTTAATCCTGCACCTCCAATCAAGCCATTAATCGCCAATGTAATTGTCCAATTGGAGGGAGATTTCAGATAAATTAATGGACCAAGATAGTTATTCCAACTTCCCATAAAGAAAATTAATCCTAAACTTATCATGCCTGGAAAGATAATTGGAATAATAATGCTTCTAAATATCCTAAATTCCGATGCACCATCAACACGGGCTGCATCCATCAGTTCATCGTTAATGGTAGAAATATATTGACGGAAAAAGAAAATGCCAAATGCATTTGCAGCTCCAGGAACAATCAATGGCCAAAATTTATCCACCCAACCAAGTTCTCGCATAATTACAAATGATGGCACCATCATTACAGCGCTTGGAATAATCATGGTTGCCAGAAGCATAGCAAAAAGAGATTTCTTTCCTGGAAAACTAAACTTTGCAAAACCATAGCCCCCCATAGAAGTAAAAAACAAACTTAGGATTGTTGATAATGAAGAGATAATAATTGTATTAGATAATACCCTGAGCAGATTTTTTTCTTTAAAGATAAATAAATAATTGTTCCATGTGATGTTTGAGGGTATCAGCTTAGGTGGATAACCAAAAATATCTTGAGGAAGCTTGAGAGAAGTACTAATCATCCAAATAAATGGCAAGACCATAAAGATCGAGATCAAGATCAAGGATGAATAAAGAACTATGTCAACAAGTAATTTTTTCCAATAATTTGTCATTATTCTTATGTTCCCTAAAGTCCTTGTTCACGATTTAATCGGAATTGGATAATGGTTAAAAAAAAGATTAAAGCAAAGAACGTATAAGCTAAGGCTGAAGCATATCCAAATTGATAACTACTAAAAGCAACACCATAAATCCGAATTAAGGGAGTAATTGTGGCATTAACAGGTCCTCCATTAGTGAGTGTTGAGACCTCAGCAAACAAGCCAAAACTTCCAATTGTTGATGTAATCATACAAAACAAGATCACTGGACGCATAAGAGGAATAATAATTCTGAAAAAAGCCTGGATTGGTGTTGCCCCATCAACTAATGCAGCTTCAGTAAGATCGCTTGGAATTGTCTGTAAGCCTGCCAACATGATCACCATGTTGTATCCTAACCAAGCCCAAATAATCAACAAACTGAGCGAAATTCTCGCCCACCACACTGTCTCCAACCATGGCACTGTGGGTAATCCAATATTCCCGAGGAGCATATTGAAAAGTCCGTTTTGTTTTTCCAGTAAAATTCTAAAAGTAAATCCCGCAGCAACCATATTAGTGATAAAAGGCATGAAAATTAATGTGCGGAATAAACGAAAACCTTTAACTCTCCCAGAATTCAAGATAACAGCCAAAGCCAAAGCCAAAAACAGCATAACTGGAACATATAGAAAAAATAAAATAACTCCATTTGACATAGATTTCCAAAAAACTGCATCTTTCGGGATTAATTCAAAATTGACTACCCCTGCAAATTCCATCGGGCCAACTCCTTTCCACCGAGTGAAACTAAGGTAGAGGGAGAGTAACATTGGATAAAGACCAAAAATTGCAAATAATAAATAAAATGGAGAAATGAAAGCATAAGCCCAGCGAGATTTTCTAATTTTCTGCCATAATGATAAAGTATCTCTTTTTTTCAATACTGACAGTGTATTTGTTTCTAAAGTCATTATTTTCTCCTAAAAAGCTGTGGAATCAGAAGATTCCACAGCTTTTTGAGTTAAAGTAAATTTATGGCATACCTGTTTCAATTCTGACAGCGTCTGCTGCTTCTTTCAACGCATCCTGAGCAGATTTAATACCTAAAGCATAATTTTGTAGTGCAATGGCTGCATTATTGGACATAGTAACTGCATAAGGACCATAAATGTAACCGAAAGGCACATTATTTGCTGAAGTGGCAAATAATATACGGGTTACTTGACCTCCAAAATAAGCATCTGCTTCCTGGAAGAAAGGATCAGAATATGTTGCTTTGTTTGCTGGGAAATAATCACTATAGACAAATTGTGTTACTTGATTTGCTGGATTAAGGTTTACATACTCAATAAATGCTTTCGCCGCCTCAGGGTTTTTGCTACCTTCAGGGATGAAGTATGCAGAACCTCCTTGGTTGGAAGCACGTGTCCCACCAGCTTTGAAAGCAGGCATTTGTGCAACACCCCAATTTCCAGCCTGATCAGCAGCCGCCCAAGTTTTCAAGAAATTTCCCATCCATGCACCTATCGTTATGGTTGCTATTGGCGGAGTTTCTTTGTTATCCATGCCCGCATTAAGCTCAGCATACCATGGGTCTGTCCACTCGAGAGAATCGCTGACAACATCAGCCTTCCAAAATTCTCCTATTTTTTCAACTGCCTCAACTACATAAGGGGCATCAATTGTGACTTTACCTTCTGCATCATAGAAACCAAGTCCTTGCTGCCATAACATATTTTCAAGCATGGTTCCATAATTGTTGGCTTTGTTTAATCCAAAACAATTCAGACCAGTTTTTTCTTTGATGGTTTTACAAGTATCAAGGTAATCACCATAGGTGGCTATCGCTGCACTGACTGATTCCGGATCTGATGCCAAACCTGCTGCTTCAAAAATATCACGCCGGTAGAAAGTTACAACCGGTCCAATATCCCATGGTGCACAATAAATCTTGCTGTCTTTTGAACAATACCCCATCATTGTGGTATTGAGATCAGACTTATATTGTTCCAAAAATGAAGTCAAGTCCATCAAGCCACCCAAATCGACCAATGCACTTAGACTTCGGTACTCTGTAACTGCCAAATCTGGAACACCGATTCCTCCTTGAATAGCTAAACCAACCTGGTTTGCAACTTCTGGTGGAGAGTAGTTTACAAACTCAATCTCAATGTCCGGATACTCAGCCTGAAAAGCTGGGAGAACTGTACTTGTCCAGACATCTTGATTTGCTTGTTGAACCCAAATTACCAATTTGCCAGATGGTTTTGGCAAATCTGTAGGTGGTTGTGATTCTGCGGGGACCTCTGCAACAGGCACTTCAGCTTCTGGTTTATTTACATCTGTTGACACCTCAGCTTCTGGTTTATTTAATACTGTTGGCACATCTGCGGGTTTAGCACATGCGCTAAATGTCAATGTGAGTACTAATAAAAAGAAAATAATCTTTAACAGGTGTTTTTTTCTAAACATTTTCTTCTCCTATCATAAACATGTGAATTTTAAGGTAGAATAGATTTGTGCAGATACTCTAAATATCAAAAATATGAGTATTCGCCCGCCATGGAAGTGCTCTATTTGGCCTCAAATCAATTAGAGTGCTTCCTATTATTAATAATTAATATGACGATCACCTCCTTAATATTACTTACAAGTACTCTGACGAATGATCAATTCAGGTTTGATAGTCAAATATTTCGGCTTATTTCCATTTTCGGCCGTATTTTTCTTCTCAACTACCAGAACCAACTCCTCAACAGCTATGCTTCCTAAATCATCCTGATTCTGACATACTGTTGTTAACGATGGACAATAAAATTCTGATTCAGGAATTCCATCAAACCCTACCACCATCAGATCATCCGGAATATTTTTTTTCATCTCAAATGCGGTTTGTAAAACGCTCAAAGCCATCTGGTCATTACCAACGAAGACGGCATCCATTTCTGGAAACTTTCGCAATAATTCATTAAATGCAGCTTTCCCACTTTTGGAAGACCAGTTCCCCTCTGCACACATGTTTTCAGTTGGATCAAGACCAGCTTCTTGCATTGCAGAAATCCAGCCTTGTTTCCTTTGTCGAGCCTCCCACCAATCAAGTGGCCCGGAAATATGTCCAATATTCTTTCTGCCTCGCTCGAGCAAATGTTCTGTGCCTAATTTTGCTCCCTCAAAGTTATCAACAGCGACGATCGGGACATTCTCTCGCTTTTCCATGGTTAGGTAAATAATTGGGAGATCAATTCCAAGCAGTTGTTTTTCAAGCCAATTACGATTGTCACCAATCTCCGGAGCTGCCCAAATGATTCCTTCAACTTGGTGAGATTGAAACCATTGCAGGATAGGATGAACATTGTTAGCACTAAAACTAGCCAGTTCTTTAATTAATAAACCATACCCTAATTCTTCCGCTTTACTGGTTATTCCGCTCAGTGTTCTGGATGGACCGGTATATTTCAGACCAGCTGTGACGACACCAAAAAGATAACTTTTTTGCCGGCTAAGACTTTGAGCAATGGCACTGGGATGATATCCAAGATCAGAAATAATCGACTGAACACGTTCTCTGGTTTCATCAGAGACATCAAAACGATTGTTAAGAACACGTGAAACAGTTTGTCTTGAAACGCCAGCTTTTTTTGCTACGTCATAAATGGTAATTTTATTTTTGTCCGGCAAAGGGAACCTCAATTTTAAAAATTTCTGGGGGTCGTGAGCGTTCCCGTGATCGCTCCCGTGAGCGCTCACGTAAATAATAGCAAATTTCAAATTCGATGTCAATAGGGTTAAAGCAATCTGACTTTCTGGACATTAATGGTGTAATTACAGGTAAATTTGTAAAAACCTTACCGAAGCACGATTGTTTTCATCAATCGATGGTAATCTCCCCCATCATCTCCATATCTGATTATATTGATCAAAAAAAGGCAATATTTGAAACATATTTATCCGACCAAACTCACTGGAGTAGATAATTTTTAATTACCTGAGTTTCTCAAATAATTTCACTGAAAACAGTTTTTTTACATCGTTTTTACTGAATCAGGCACATCTGCTGGTGCGGATGGATTTCGTGCTCAAAATCGACTCATTCCTGATTAGAAAAAATATCAAAGAATTTGAATCTGAGGTTTCAACCACTGGCGATCTCAATCAACCATCATACTTGTTGTTTTACAAAGGATGGATCATATGAATTCAAGGATGGTTCTTTTGGACAAGAATACCTTAGTGGATTGATCTCTGCCACGGATTTTTTTTGCAATTCATGGATAATTGAGGATTGGTCCCCGCCATGAATTGAAATTAAAGGTAACTAAGAACCAAATCAATTCAAGCTGGTTGCTAGTCAGTCCTCTATTATTGAAAAAATTGGTTTTCCAACCGCAAACAAGGTTTTTTTTATAAATGTGAGAATCGCAAATTTGAATATTTAATCAACTAAAACTCACTGCAATAAATATATTTTTAATCATGATTTCTTCAGGATTTGATATGCCAATGGTCCAACCAATCCTTTAAAGGTTCTTGCTCGTAAAGCCTTGTCCAAATCAGCGATCAAATCATCAGCACTCTCTAATCCAATACTCGCTCGGAGAATACCATCACCCGTCCATTTTCTGATTCGTTGTTTTTGAATATCTGAATAAAATGGCATGGCATCAATATATAAATCCGTCGGATAATAAAAAAGTAGGCTATGCGCATCTCCTAGGGAGGTGGCATAGGAGAACAATCGGACTTTTTCAGCCAACGTAATCGCTGCCCCCAAACCACCTTTCAGGCTGAATGTCAACATTCCCCCAAAATCCAACATCTGCCGGGCTGCCAGCTCATAATGCGGATGGCTTTCCAGACCCGGATAGATCACGCGCACGACTTTTGGATGATTTTCGAGAAACTGCGCCACCAACAGAGCATTCTGACAATGCAGATTCATGCGTAAAGGAAGAGTCATCAATCCACGCATGATCAACCATGCATTGAATGGGCTGAGCGCACCACCCAGATGAACAAGCATCTCTTTTCGTATTCTTTGAATAAGTTTCTTCTTTCCCAATACAGCCCCACCTAATGCATCACCATGACCACTCAGGTATTTGGTAAGGCTGTAGATCACAAAGTCAGCACCCAATTTAAGTGGTCTTTGAATTGTTGGTCCTGACCAGGTTGAGTCAACTGCCACAAGTATATTTGACTCATGGGCGATTTTTACAATTTCAGAAATATCAGAAATGCTCAGGATCGGATTTGCAGGTGTCTCCAAAAATATCATTTTCGTGTTCTTTTGAACAGCTGCTCGCACCTGCTCCAAATCACTGGTATCCACCAGACTGATCTCGATACCAAATCTTGGCAGGTATTGACCGAATAATTCCACAGTACCGGCGTAACATACTTCACTGGCAATCAGATGGTCACCTTTTTGTAAGAATGTAAAAACTAACGCAGAAATCGCTGCCATCCCACTGGCAGTCACAACTGCAGCCTCAGCCCGTTCCAATGCAGTTAAACGCTCCTCCAGGTCTCGCAAGGTGGGATTGCCCCAACGGGTATATACAAAAGGCGAACTATCAGAATCCATCAATAATGCATCAAACAGTTTGATCCCAAATTTTGGCAATTTGAATGTGTTTGACATATGGATAGGAGGGCGTATCGCACCACTATTTGGATCAGGGTTTTCTCCAGCGTGAATTGCCAGGGTTTCCAATTTATATTTGTTCATCATTAACCTTTTACATACAATCCGTGGATAAAGTTTATCATTCCCGATTCGCTAACTCCTGAAGTGTAGACTGATGGTTTTCGCGAGTGATCGGATATTTCCAGGCAAAAATAACCGCCAGGAACAATAAAACTGCCGGGATAGGTCCTGTAAAAATCCGTATTGCTGAAATAGCTGCTTCTGGTTGTATAGGAGGAGATGATGAATTGACAGGTGTGAGATAGCCTGTTAAAGCCAATGCTTGTCCCATTCCCCATAATGCCAATCCGGTTGCCAATTTTTGGAAAAACGAAGCAAAAGCATAGAAAGAACCTTCTCTCCGTTGTCCACTTTGCAATTGATCATTTTCAATAATATCCGGAATCATCGACCAGGGAACAACATAAGCCGTAGCAATTCCAAAGCCAGCCATTGCTGCCAGTAAATATGCCAACCCGATCTGGTCGGGTGCCAGTGCTGAGATCCCCAATAAGACAACAACCCAGGTGAGTGAACCAATGATAAAAGCTTTTCTTTTATCTAATTTCTTTGAGATTGTCACGATCACTGGAATAAATAAAATAGCCGAGCCCTGCGCAGCTAAAACAAAATAATTAGCCTGCTCCGGAACACGCAAATAATAATTGGCAAAATATATCAAAACGGCAGCCAGAATGCTGGCTGTCGTCCAACTAAGCAGATAAAGACCCATAACCATTCGAAATGGTTTATTTCCCAAAGTACGTTTGAGCGCTTCTTTCGGAGGTAATGGGGGGGGTAAATCTTCCGAATTTCGTTCCCGTGTAATACTGAAAACCACAAATGGAGGAATGATCGCTATCAAACCTAATCCAACACCGAGAATAAGGAATAGTAGACGGGTATTCGTGATGGTCCAACCCAGAACTGTGGCGAGAATGATCGCTCCTAATGTTCCAAGTATCGAGAATGCCATTCTGTAACCATTCAGAGAACTTCTCTCGTCATAATCTGAAGTCAATTCAGGGGTCAAAGAATTATATCCAACATGCACGATTGTAAAAGCTGTATCAAAAAGAATGAATGTAATTGCATAATAAACTGCCATCCATCCCTGGCTGAGAGCTGGAACAATCCACATGAGCATAAAAAACACACCTAATGGAACCGCACCAAAAAGTAATAGAACCCTCCTACGCCCCCACCGAGTACGAATGCGGTCGGAAAGCATTCCAAAAAGCGGATCGTTAATGGCATCCCAAAGGCGGCTTGCTCCAATTGCCCACCCTGCATAATCAGGTCTGAGGCCGGCCACGTCAGTAAGAAAGTAGAGTTGAAAAAACATCAGTAACGCTAAGGGTATGCTGGTACTTAAATCCCCTGTGCTGAAAAGAAGCTTTGTGCGAAGTGATAAACGGGAAGATGTCATTTTCATAGGATCGAAAAATCCTGGTTTTCTTCATTCTCTAAGGAGTAAAAGTCCTCAATACTGCGAGTAGCAACATGATCCTTAAAGGATTCCAATTCCATGGCAAGAGCATGATCTACTTCTCTCGGGGTATGTTTAGCAAGGATACTGATCGCCTTTTCTCGTGCTCTGTCGATGGCAAGTTTACTACCTTCATTTTCCCAGGTTTCATATGGTTCTTGTGAGAAGAGTTTTGGCATGAAAGACTCTTTTCGATACAATTTGGATGTCTCCATTTCTGCAATATAGCTGCCACTATATCCCACTCGTTTAATTAAATCCAATGCAAGTGTTTCCTGGGTGACTTCAATCCCCCGTGCCATACGAGACGCAGCTCCACAAATCTCATCATCCAACATCAATAAGGCATGACTCTCTATCATTGTGGAATCAAGCGTTCCACCACAGGTGATCAGATTGACACCTGCAAGGACAGCGGGAAGCAGCGTTCCCATGCGTTCAAAACCAGCCTGAATGTCTTCCCTTTTTGATTCAGTAGTTCCACCTACACTGCGAATGGGTAATCCGTAATAACGCGCCATTTGAGCTGATGCGGCGGTGATCAAACCCGTTTCTACAGAACCCAATGTCACAGTTCCATATCGCATATTCGCTGTCGTAGATACAGTTCCATACAGAATCGGGGTGCCTGGACGGAATATTTGTGCAAGGGTGATATGCGCCAGAATAGAGGCATTTTCCTGGGCGATGAGACCAGCCAGTGTCACAGGAGCAGTCATGCCAGCGATTCCCTCAGGTGCACATGTTACTGGTTGCCCATATTCTGCACAAATTAGCAATCCTTCTGCCTGAGCCTGATCCATTTGTAAAGGACTCACCACCGAACAAATCCCAAAGAAACGTGGGCGTTTCTGTAGTTCTTCCTTTCCACCAACAGCCAGGGACATCATTCGCATCATATCCCAGGTGGGTAGATAACCATAACATCCCATCCCGTATGGTTTATTACTGTTATGCACCCACGCCCAAATCGCCTCAGCATGGATTGTCGTCATTGGGATATCATTTGGCCAGACATCCATTTGGGAGTTGTGAATGTGATTACAGGCATTGATGAGAATGATATGTTCGATCATATCCTTTTTTGTCGTAGCTCGTACACTACCATCAATTAAATCAATTATTCGGGTAGGTGTTCCCAGACCAGCATATATCGGTGAAGATTGATCTCTTCCGATTTCTAGTTTGAATTTTCCGTCGAATCCATATAATGAGAATTTCTTGGGAGCCTGATCGACTGCCCACCGGACAAGCTTCTCCGGAATTTTTACTGTCATGTTCTGATCATCAACGATTGCACCGGCATCCCGGAAGATTTGACGGGCTTTCTGGTATTTGACCAGAATTCCTACCTCTGCAAGAATTTCCATCGATGTAGAATGGATCGTTTCAATTTCTTCTTGACTTAAAACTTCGAAGCGGGCAGTTTTCATGTGTGTTGATTGCCTTTCTACAGGGGATAGTATTAATATACATGAAAAATTAAATTCAATCCTGAAACAATGCTCAGAAAACTTATATGATCTGATAAAGAATGGATTCAACCAGAAATAAATTTGATCAATCAAATTGCAACAAAATTAATTTGTGAATTGAGTAATAAATTAATGAATGAACTCGAAAAAAAATTTAGTGAAAAAAAACAATGGAAGAATTCTCTTCCACTGTTTTTATCATTTATTTTTCCGTTAATTTGATATGTGTTTGTTAAGCTTACTTTCTCTTTATGAATCGGTATATTGCAATTACAAGAATCGCTCCAATAACAGCAACAACAATACTTGTGAGATTCACACCGCTCATTAAGTTAACACCAAGCAATAAACTGGAAAGCCAACCCCCAAGAACTCCACCAACCATACCCAAAATTATGTCAACGAACAATCCAGTTTTGGCTTTCATTAACCATGAAGCAAGTAAACCGGCAATCAGACCTACGATAATTGATGCAAAAAGACCCATTTTTTACTCTCCTTTTTTCTGATTAAAATTTTTCAATCTACCACATCCCCATCCGGGGAAGTTCAAAGGGACACTGGCCTCAGGTCCTAATTAAGAGCTTTCCACAAGTTTTCTTAAATTATGCATCGCTTTCTTGACCCGTAATGTGTCTTTGGGATTCCCGCCAGCGACAAATTTTCCTAGAATTCCACCGCCCATAAGAGTATCCAAAATGTATTCGACTTTGCATTCATCATTGGCTAGTCCAAAAAATCCACCACTGGAACGCAAATTAAATTTGTGTAAATCTTTGTCATCCCCCAGTTGAGTCATAATTTCAAGATATTTTAATGGTTCCATAGCCACAATTGTTCCCTGAGCTGTTTTCCCATCATCGACCCACTCAAACGTTCCACCAGCAGAAATAGCTTTCACATTGGAAACACTGTCAATTCCTGGGAACCATTGTGGCCATTTATTTGTATCTGTAATTACTTCCCAGACTTTTTCAATCGGGGCATCTATTTCTACTTCCTTTTCAAATTTAGGCATATTAGTTTTACCTCCTTAAGTTGTTAAAAAAACCTATCCGACCAATCACTCTGAGGTTAAGGGTCAAAGCTGAAAATTAGAATGAACCCCAAAGTCTATTAACTACTATCCAATTCAGTAGTCTAGACATTATTGTATTATTGTTCAAATCGAAAGTCAATTCAGCTTGATCAGTCTTTGTTAATCTTTTTTACAAAAACATCCAATCCAAACATTAATAAGGCAACCAGACTAATCGGAACCAAGGCTCCAAGCAAACACAAAAGACCAACCAAAGCTGCACCAGTTCCATAGATAATCGCAATTAAACCTAAACCGATCACAAATAACAGGATGAATGCCCCAATAATCAATCTGATATTGGTTTGAGAAGTGTACTTACGCAAATCACGGGACATATTTTCCTCATCTGGTTTTTTGTTCTTAAAAATTTTGAATAATTTTTCAATTATAATTAAATCATAACACTGATTTTGCTTACTTCCATTTATGGGGAAAATCCATCAAAATAGAGAATCCGTTTAATCAAGTACAATAATTTATTGGTGAATAGATTCAACCAGGAGTAATTCATGCAACTTGCAATCTCACACCTTTCAAAACAATATCGTCATGATATTTGGGGACTTCGAGATTTTAACCTGGAGTTGGGTTCAGGGGTTATTGGCTTGCTTGGCCCGAATGGGGCAGGTAAATCAACTTTAATGCGCATGTTGGCAACAATAACCCGACCAACACAAGGTACTATTCATTGGAAGAATATTGATATCTTGAAATCTCCCGATACAATCCGGTCTATACTGGGATATTTACCGCAAGATTTTGGTGTTTATCCTCATCTGACTGCTTTTGAATTTTTGGAATACATTGCCGCTATCAAAGGAATGGATCAAAAAATATCCGGAAGTCGAATTGAAGAATTATTAACATTGGTCAATCTCGTTCATGCAGCCAAACGTCCTTTAGGTTCATATTCTGGAGGAATGAAACAACGGGTCGGAATTGCACAGGCGTTATTAAACAATCCACAGTTATTGATAGTCGATGAGCCGACTGTTGGTCTGGATCCTGAAGAGCGTGTTCGTTTCCGAAATTTATTATCTGATCTATCGGTAGAACGTCTCATTCTCCTATCCACTCACATTGTTTCAGATGTCGAAGCGATTGCCACCGAAATTATAGTGATCAATCATGGCCGAAAAATACACCATGATACACCCGAGAATCTGATGCAACTTTTGAATGGAAAAGTCTGGCATTGGATTGTTCCTTCTTCAGAATTACCTGATCTAAAACAAAAATACATTCTTAGCGGGACAATTCGTCGAAACGATGGTATTCAGGTACGCGTGGTAAGTGAGTCTGCTCCAGCAACTTCTGCACAACAGACTGAACCAGGTTTGGAGGATGTTTACCTTTACCTGATTTCCAAAAATGGACAACAAAAATGAAATCCCTCTCTATTATTTACCACATGGCTCGAGCCGATTTTCTGGAACGATCACGCCGGTATAGTTTTTTGGTGACGATTGGTCTTGTACTCTGGCTTGGTTATCTGACTGCCAGTGGTCAATTTCGAATGAGGGTTCCACCAGATTATCTGGGAATTATCAATTCAGCCTGGATTGGTGCAACCATGACGCTCACCGTAACATTCTTTCTGGGTTGGGTGGGATTTTATCTGGTAAAAGGTTCAGTGCGCCGCGATTATGAAACCGGGGTTGGACAAATTATGGCGACCACTCCTTTGAGCAAACCTCTTTATACTATCGGTAAATGGTTCAGTAATTTCCTGGTTTTGGGGATCATGGTTTTAATAATCACCTTAATAGGGATTCTTATGAATATCTTTCTTGGAACAGAGGATTTCAATCTCCTGGCTTATATTTCTCCTATTTTTTTGATCGCCATCCCCTTCATGGCTATTGTTGCAGCGATTGCAGTCCTATTCGAAACAATTTCCTGGTTGCGAGGCGGATTCGGTAATGTTGTTTATTTTTTTCTTTTTATGTTTGTTATGATCGTTTCTGCGGAGGGTAAGACAACTTCAGGAGATTCATCCATTCAACCTTATATGGACTTCGGTGGTTGGCAAATAATTGGCAATAGTGTCACCCAGGCTGCGAAACTGACATACCCGGAAAGTGCTGGAGGATTTGCATTCTCCATTACACCACTTGAAAATCCTAATTATTTCGTTTGGAATGGAATTGAGTGGTCTGGTGAAATTCTCTTTTCAAGGTTCCTGTATTTAACCAGCTCCATTGGAATTGGTCTCTTAGCTGCAGTTTTTTTCGATCGTTTTGACACTTCCCGAATTTTAAAGTTAAAACGAAAAAGAAAAAAGGAATTGGAGTATGTGGATCCTATTCCAAAAGAAACAGTCATCAACAAAGATTTTCACCTCTCATCCTTTGTTCAATCAAGGCCAAAATTCCGATTCATGACCTTATTAATGACCGAATTTAAACTTCTCATAAAGGGACAACGTTGGTGGTGGTATATAATTTGTTTGGGGTTGATCATAGGGCAATTGTTTTCTGGCCCTGAAAACACTCGTTTAATGCTTCTCCTGACATGGATCTGGCCTGTTTTGATTCTTGGTGGATTAGGAAATCGTGAAGTCCGATTCAATACCCGACAGATTGTTTTTTCTGCACCTGATCCCATCAAGAATCAACTCCCTTCCACGTTATTATCAGCCATGTTGTTTCTTGTGATAATTGGTTCTGGAGCAATTATTCGGTACATTATTGCAGGTGATTCTGTTGGTATTTTAGGTTGGTTAACCGGTCTGCTTTTTATTCCATCCTTAGCTATCACCTCTGGTGTAATCACAGGTAGTAGTAAAACATTTGAGGTGATTTATATTTTATGGATGTATTTACTTACACAAAATATTCGTTTCATAGATTTTATTGGTATGTCAAATGACAGCCCCTGGTTTTTTTATATTGGATTGGCATTATTACTGCTTTTGGTTACTGTTCTGGTCAGAAAAAGACAGATTATTAATAATTGATCATATCTTTTTGACCACCGTTAAATTGAACCAAGGTTAAGGAAAATTACCTTAAGATCATTTAAATATGTTGGAGGATAGAGTTCAAAAAATTGAAAAATGAATCTGTTCACACTTTTTGACATTTCACTTAAAGAAGCTCAATTTGAACTATACTACCCGTTTTTTTTATTTCGCCAGCTGAAGAACTGACTCTACATATCCTGCCGCACCCATGCAGTCTCCCAGTAAATTTGGATAAATGTATTCCCATAACATGTCATCACCATTTGCCCAGGCAGTTTGCATTGCGGTTCCCACACACCCAGACCCACCATGATAATTAGCAACAGTGATTAACCACATATCTTCATAGGTAGATACTTCCGAGACTGGCTTCCCGGTAATATTCTTTACCATCTGGTTTACTTGTTTAGAACTGGAGAATAATGTTGCTGCCAGCAAATCTAATTCTTTATCTGTTCCAACATCAGAAATTACCAATCCACGTAACATGGATTGCTCAGATGGATCCAGATTTGAATATCCAGCGGAACAATTTTCAGCTGAATATAGTGAGAGGCAATCTTCAAGGTAGACGGGGATATTCCAATTTAACAACATATCTGCACCATTTTCAGTGATTCTTCCCAATCCAAATTCTTGAGGAGAAGCTGGATGTGGCCAGAATTGGGTTTCCTGTGCGATTATCCCCTTTAATAATCGTGCGGGAATATTATTTTTAATAGAAGCTGTAAATATATCCTGATCATATTGGTTTTGCCATTCCAGAACTTTCGAACTGGCTAGTCTCTCCCCACATGGGTTTGCAGTATTATTATCCAACAATCCAAACCCTGAACATGTCCTTCCATCGACCACACCGGATAGGATTAATTTGCCTGCCAGATAAAGAAAACGATTTTTTGTGCGTAAATTATCGATCGAGAAGGGTCGTTCAAAAACAATTCCTGCAGGATGATTGAGGATTGGGAACAAATTCCACAATTCTGATCCAGCTGGCGTTCTGGAATCGATACCAGCCCCAATTAAATCAAATCGATATGTTTCATCCTTATCAGGTACATTTCTGAGTCGAAAGGTGGCATGCTCACTTTCATCTCCAAAATCCGAAATTGCCCAATATTCAACCTCCACACCCTGATCATTGGTTATGGGCATCCGTAACTCGCAATCGGCTGCATCACATTTCTTCTCAGTCGCACCTATTCGTACATGCATTTTTATGATTTTGTGGTCAGCGAGTGGTTCCTCACCAATAAATTTCATAATTACGCGTTCATTACACCAACCCCCTGGTTCACAATTTACAGTTTCAACCCTGATTTTAACTTGAGGTAATTCCACAGTTTCTTTTACTTCATACAAGTTTTTTCCAAGATATCCAATGTAAATTCCATCACAAAGACTTGCATCCCGACCGAATAATGCGTCTTCACATGCTGGTGTTGACAGCCAGGTAAGATAAATTTTTTCACCACAATAAGCCAGAATATCATCTCCAGAAGGATAATTATCATGGGTAACATAAATATCGCATACTGTCACACTGTCATTCCATCGGGAAAAACGCCAGTGGTTTGCCAGGGTTTCACGGGTCTTGATCGTCACCCGTTTATTTTCTTCTGCTTGCACGACTGCAGACTGATTCAGGAAAGGATGAAAAATGGCTTGCAAGGCTACTATCAGCGCAAGGAGGATTCTCCAATTTGGCTTAAACACGCGCTGATGCGGATACCTCTGCTGCCATTTTTCTCTGTGTATTCTCATTTTTCCTGTATCAGAATCTCAATTCATCGACCTTTGTTGATTACCATCCACCAATATAATATGGAGATTGAACTGCATATCTGGAGGGATATACTGTAACTATTTTTCCGTTCATTACTTGTACCAAAATTGAACTCTGTCTATTTTGGCCGGTTCCATCAAATGAAACAGGTCCAAAAAGTGTTTCTCTTTGATCAGCGTTTAAATTCCTTAATTCAGACGTTAATGATTCCCGGAATTCTTTCAGTGTTTCTCCGGTTAACTCAGGTTCATTTTTACTGTCGGAAATCGTCAATTTAAGTCCATCCAAGGCATCTGCTACCAAATGAAGTGCTGTATAAGTCTCCACATTGCGAATAACCGGTAATGAATTGTTGTAGCCAGCCCGTTGGCTGTAAACCTTGAAATCCTGGATAAATCGATCCATCCCAGCCCAGGGTAAGTCAGTAGACCAGTTTGCAACCAGGATAATGTTGTTCAAATTATCAAAAATTTCCTCGTTTCCATCATAGAGAAAACTTCGCTCTGTAAAGCCCGGTCCATGACCTATAAGCATGTTGGTGCTGAATCGTTGGGAACGAAGTGCACCTAAAACGTTTACTGTTTGTTCCTGACCACTGGAAATGATATAAACCACTTCAGGTCCTAATTCAACCACCTGTTCTGCCAGCGAAGTAAGATCACTACTTTGGGTTGTGAAGGAAAAGTAACCATTTACATTCAGTTCCTGAGCCAAAGCAGCTGTTGCTGCAACTACTGCCGAACTTTCTCCATACGGAGATTGTTCATAAAGGATCACTACATTCGCATCAGTTCCTAATTCACTGCGAACCATTTCGAAGGTTGTTCTTGAATCGGTGTCGTTATTTGCACGTAAACGAAAAATCCATTGATTTCCTCTTTGGGTAATTTCGTCACTGGTTGGCGATGGAATTATGAAAGGCACTTTGAAATAACTGGCAATTGCTGCAGCACGCATTGTGGGATTATTCGTAGTTCCCCCAATGATCGCAATTACATTTTCATCTGCCAATTGTAATACGGACACCTGAGCAGATTCCGTATCGGTTTCTTCCCCTTCATTTTTATAAATCAGTTCAATCGGACAGCCCTGGATCCCGCCAGCCTGATTGATTTCCGCGAGAGCCATTTCATAACCTTTTTTTTGCTCAAATCCTCGTTCCTGGTTTTCATCAGCAATTAACACCCCAATCCGAATTGGAAGGCATTTTTCTGGAAGTGTGGATTTCCCAAATGAGCACCCAGACAGGATAAAAAGCAGTAGTAGAAAAAGGCTAATCCATTTATTTAATAATCTCATTGAACTCTCCGATTGTATTAAAGAAATTTTTCTTATTTTGAAAAGTCATCCCTAAATTTTTTTAAGCTTCAATAATTATTCACAGAAAAATTGTTTTATTGAACGGTATGATTAATCTCACTTGAAGTGACATTTTTATAATTAGAATCGCCTGGATATGTTGCAGAAACTTTCCAAGTTCCTAGTTGCGAAAGAATAAAACTGCAAGAACCATTTGCAACCGATCCCGTACATGGCACCTCATAATCAGTTCCTGTAACTTTTATTTTTGCTGTAGCAGTAATTGATCCGGTGGGTGTCCCGCTTCCTGGGGCAACTACCTTCAGATCAAAAATTACATTTACAGTTTGCCCAATTATTGAAGAGGATGGTGATGTTGTAATTGCCAGTGTTGTTGTGGCTTGTGCTACAGTTTTTGTACTTGTTCCAGAGCTGGTGTTGAAATTATCATCTCCAGAATAGGCACCTGTTACTGTCCATTCCCCCACCGAAGGTAAAGAAATGGTACAGGTTTTTAATGTACTTGCCAGATCAATATCCGCTGAACAATTAACGGTCACATTATCCTTTTTGGCTGTAACTACTACTTTTCCGGTTGGAGTACCACTTCCAGGGCTACTGGCTGCAACCGCTACACTCACTGTGAAACTTTGACCTACCACGATGGAAGTAGTCGGTAAGGTTACGGTTGTTGTCGTGTTTGCTTTATTGACAGTTTGAGCTTTCGATCCAGAACTGGTATCGAAAATTGTAGTTCCTTCATAAACAGCTGTAATTGTCCACTCTCCAGCTGTAGGTAAAATTAGATTACAGTTTCCACTTCCAGCATTTAATACGATGGCTGCTGAACAAGATGCCGAACCACCACCAGCTCTGACCGCAGTGATAGCAACATTCCCAGTTGGTGTTCCACCCACTGCCCCGCTTCGAGTAACAGTGACTGTCACTGTAACTGATTGGCCTGTCACTGATGGAGCAGGAGAAATAGTTGATATGGTTGTTATGGTAGGAACTTTGTTAACTGTATGATTTGCTGATCCCTGGCTTCCATTAAAATCGGTATTCCCAGAATAAACTGCCGTCACGATCCAATCACCTGCAGCATCAAGGGTAATATTGCAGCTTCCACTACCAGTACTAATGTTGGATATCGTACAGGTTTTATCAGTGCTACCTGTTCTTTTCGCGGTAATTGATACACTTCCACCGAGAGTTCCGTCACCTGGTCCAGTTTTTGCTACACTCACATTTACAGCAACTTGTTGCCCAACCACGGATGGCGTTGGAGAAACAGAGACTGTCGTAGTAGTTGCTACTTGATTAACAGTTTGAGTAATACTTTTCGTACTTGTATTGAAATTAGAATCTCCTTTGTAATCTGCCCTAACTGTCCAATCACCAACAGCATTGGGTGTGATGTTGCAGGTACCAGCTCCAGAGCTATTGAGGGTAATTACACAGGACAAAGGAGAACTACCAGTTCTGGTTGCTGTAATATCAACTGTTCCGGATGGAGAAGTTCCACTTGTTCCAACTCCACTTACAGTTACATTTACAGAAATCGATTGATTGAGAATGGAGGGATTTGTTGCAATATTAATATTTGTATTGGTATCAGATTTATCAACCGTATGAGTAATTAATACCGATGAATTGGCGAGAAAATTAGTTGATCCTGAATATTCTGCTTTAATGGATTTTATGCCCTGGCTGGTGAATGTATATGAGCAGGTTCCTTCTGATGTTGTCGAATCCAAACTGCCCGTACATATCGTATTTTCACTAACCCCTTCAATAACTTTGATTGAAAATGTGCCTGATGGTCGCAAAGTATCAAGGGTATTTGCTCTTACTCTCACAGTGAAAGCAACTGCCTGATTGACATTTGAAGGGGCTGGTGTATCACTGATGATAGTGATGGTGGTTGGAGCAGGATCGACTTTTTGAGTCACGATGGCTGATGGAGACCCAGCAAACCGGTCCGTAGTGCCTTCATAAACAGCTTGAACTTGTCTAGCCGACCCCATTTGGATAAGTGTTAAGCTACAAGAACCCGTTCCAGCAGTCAAAGACAATGTGCAAGTTTCTCTTGCATCTGTACTTCCCACAATACTGATAGTTACATTACCAGTGACTGTTGCTGAGATATTTGCGGTAACACTAACTGCTACAGAAATCGATTCTCCAACCTGTTTTGTTGTTGATAAATTGCTGGTAATCACTGTTGTTGTACTTGCTTTCGCTATCGAAATGGGATACGGAGGTGTTGATGTACTGGTTTTATATTCCGTATTGCCTTGATAAACTGCTGTTAAATTTTTTGTACCTGATTTAGTAAAGGTGATGGAACAATTACCACTTCCATTGGTTAGCGTTCCGGTGCAAGTTTCTCCTGTGTCAGATGATACCGTAACCTGACCAGTTGGAGTACCTCCTCCACCTGTAACTGCCACCACCGAAAAATCAATCTGCACTGCCTGGTCAACAATTGGATTAAGTGTTGTCGAAGTAATTTTGGTGGTAGAAGCTCTCACAACAATATGCGTGACGCTTGGTGATTCACTCGTGGCAAAATCACTGGTACCCAGATATATGACTTTGATGGTTCTAGTTCCTTCGATTGTAAACATAAGATTACAAAAACCTGATCCATCGGTCACATTAGCCAGACAATTCTCCCCTGTACTCGCTTCAACTCTGGCAGTTCCAATAGGTTTTATAGGACTGGTTTGTGATAAATCGACGGAAAAACTCACTTTTACGAGATCATTTACCGCAGAAGGACTTGGTTCAGGTGTAGAGATTGTCGTTTTTGTACTGGCAATTGTTACGGAATAGGAATATCCTGATCCAACACTTCCATAAAAATTAGTATCTCCGGAATAAGTAGCAGATATAGATTGAACGCCAACCTTGGTAAACCTGACCGCACATTCTCCAACCCCAGAAGCATTAACTGGTCCATTACATAAATTTCCATTGCCCGCATTGATGGAAACTGTACCTGTTGGGATACCAGTTCCGGGAGCATTAACCTTCACCTGATATTTTACGATTGACTCCTGCCCAACTGTGGTTGTTGTAGGTGTGAAGGATGAAATCGTGGTTGTAGTAAAAGCCTTAGTAACGGGATGTTGATAAATAATCGATTCACTTGAATTATAGTTGCCATCACCTGCATAAGTACCAATAATATTGATTGGATTTCCTACTCGATTCAAGATTAAGTAGCATTGTCCTTTTCCTGATGAATCTAAAGAGCTTGTACAATTATCTGAGGTGTTGTCTTTATCTTTCACAACAACATTTCCTGTAGGAATCCCTGTTCCCGGTGATTTAGCACCAACAGAGATTTGTATGAGTATAGGCTCACCAACCACTGATAAAGTAGTCCAATTTGCTGTAAGGCTGGTTGTAGTATCGGAATGATTCACTACCAACTCAGGCATACTAGCTATCTTGCCATCATATATATCATTTCCTTCATAGACCAGGTTAAGGTATTCTGTGGCTGCACTCGTAAAGGTTAATAAACATTCCCCCTGCGCAGCAAGAGGATTACTTACGGATGCTGCTAAAGAAACGATACAAAGAGTTTGATCATTTTTGAGGACCTTAACTTTTCCTGAAACTGGAAAAGTAGACGTAGGATCTTCTGGAGCGACTTCGAAACTTATTGTGGTTTGTTGGCCTGCAACCAAAGGATTTTCAGAAAACTTAAAAATCGAAAATTTTGCTGTTTGTCCCACAACATCCAATCCGACTCCATAGGGTTCTGATGTTCTGCGCACATAATTATCATCCCCACTATAGGTAGCGTAAATTTTCTTATTCTTTTCACTCGTATTTAATGTTAATTCACAAGCATGCACCGGCAGATCAACTGGAGTACAGGTATCGAATCCATCTGTTACCACAACTGATCCACTAATTTCAGGCCAGCCTAATGCATCAGAATCTGCTATCTGGTTTTCTTTTGTCGCAGGGTAAACACTGTAATAAACCATGACCGAATCACCGCGATTGATGGCGGTATTTGGCACAATTTTGTCAATTGTTATGATTGCATTCTTTTTTGTTTCATTGACTTTTACTTCAAGAATGGCTGCTGAAGATAAGTCCCCATTGTAAGCTGTCAACACATAGGATGTCGTTTTACTGACATTAAACGATTTAAACCCTTGAGCAGGCAAGCCGGCCAGAACAACACCATCAATGCTTGAGACTTCTCTGCGGTCAGAAATACCTGAGATAGACCATGAGAATTCGACCGCTCCACTCCCTGTGATTTCTTCCGGAGCTACCTTAAAGAATTCAACGGTTGGCGGGACTGGCTCAGCACCAGGTTCCAAAACACCTATGGGAAGTAATCGGATTTGTTCGAGGTCACGGTTTTTGATAGTCAGAACAAATTCCATCGAAGCTTCCGGGAAGAAGGTCAATTCTCCTTCCAAAGGATACACCTCTTCAAATGGTGCTATTTTCACATTTTCAACACCTACACCGGATACTTTCCAAATAATAGTAACCGGTTCACCTTTGATGATTGTCGTTTCTGAAAGACTGAATTCTTCAATTAGAATCGATGGTTTTTGGGCATGGATAAATTCACTTTGGAATTTTGAACCACTATCATTTTTTGCCTCAAGAACAATCAAAGAATCGTTCCTTAACGTAACAGTGCGTTCATTATTGAATGATTGAGGTACCAATGATGCCCGTACGCCATCCGCTGTCATAGGCCGTTCACTGGTTATTTCTTGAGGGGTTAATGACGTCCGAACGCCATCCACTGTCAAATAAGCCTCATCTGCATTTGCGATCGACCATTTGATGGTAATTTCATCACCTTCAAATATCCGGTTTTTGTCCACAAAGAATGTAGAAATTTCCGGTGCAGGTGGTATAGCCAGAACGGTGATTGGTTTGCTGCGAATATCCTCCATGCGTAAAATTCTAGATAGCCAGTTTCCTGCCACCAGGGTATAAGTGGCTGCAGTTTTGGTTGGTATTACTTCAATCTGGTTTTGAGAACCTGTGATTTCCTCATTTACTCCTTCAATTCTTAGATTGGATGTAAATGGCGATACTTTCCAATTAAGTACAGCAGGATCTCCTAAAGCAATCACATCTTCAACCACATTAAAATCCATGATTCTGGGTCGCAAAATGAAGAATGCACTCAAGAGAAGAATTATGACTGCCATCAATATACTAAACAAACCAAACAAGGGTCTGCTAATAAAGGTTCCCGATAAGATTCGAGAGGCAGCTCCCTCATTCATCGATTGAGTAGTCACAGAATATTGATATTGTCGTGGACGAATTCGTACCAGATTTCGTTTAACTGGCATAATTCGTAGTGGAATGGAGCGCTCCTCCCCTGGTTTGATCGTCACTTCTGCTTGTTTAGCCAGGCTTACATCTTCCTGAACCTGAAATTCAAATTTACATCGATTTTCATCATCTTGCGCCATTACCAGATAGTTCGTCGTTGAATTTCCCTGGTTGGTAATTGGAAAATGAGCAACAGCTGATTGTTTACTCCAGGATACACTTTTATGACGGGGAAAAAGGTTTCCAACAGTAAATTCATAATAAGGGTTGACTGTGAGCTCTACTCGTGCGCCGCCAAACTGACCTGGATAATTAGATGAGCCAACTTTGATTAAAATGGAATAATCACCAGCATGACTCTCCGAATTTCGGGGAGGAGTTATATGCACCTCTACTCTTCCGCGACCACCTTCATTTAAATTGACTTTCTCTGGTGTAATTTTTACCCATTCACGTGGCACACCTTCCACCTGTAAATCAAAAGCCGCAACGATCGAGCCACCATTAATAATGGTTAAGGGATAAATGGCTGTTTGTTCAACATTAATGATTTGTTTCTGTTCATGAACTTCTACCAGAATGACATCACTGGTTGGCAGATAGTGTATCGGTTGTTCCAAAGGAACTGCTACACTCTTCACTGGTTCACTCCTCATCGGAGCAATCAAGGTGGCATTTGTATTCTTCGGAAGAGGTAAAGTGTCACCAACAAAATCTGGTGAGATTACAGCGATTTTTGCTGGTGAATTTCCTCCATTTTTCTGGATTAAATTCAAGGAATAACCACTAAAACTCACCTGACTGATATCCATGACTTCTGTGGTTTCACTATCAATCAATGGAACGCCATCCACTCTAATATCCGCCTCAGGGTTCAGGCTGACCACAAGATAAGGTTTTTGACGGAGATCCATCATCATATGAAATGGCATTACCCTTGGATCCTGAACAACAATATCATTTTCAGGATGACTTCCAATGTTAATTATCCCCTTATCCGGGTTCAGATCATGGAATTCCATGGTTTGATTTGATGTTATTGTCATGGTTAATTACTCCTATTACTAAAAACTAAATCACGAATCTTGCCAACCAATTTATAAAAAATACAGCCCACGTCACATTGATAACGATTGCAGATAGAACCATTACGAAAGACAATATCCAAAAGACAGGAGATAGACCATTTACGGATATATTTAAACCTGAATTTGTAACCGCCTGATCTTCAGATAATAAGTCATTAAATGATTGAATTTGACGAATGATGACTTCAATATAATATTTTCCGGATCGATAAGGTCGAACTGGATCCAACAGGATTTCTAAGCAAAAGGACTTTCCTGGAGAAAGCGAGGGGGTTTCCAAATAATCAGAATATGATACTTCTCGCACCTGTAACCTATTCGTTAATGAATCAGGTGCTGGTTCCAAAATATTATTATTACTGACAGATTGAATTTGATTTGTTTCACTAGTCTGTACCTTAGCTGGAATGGATTTTTTATCCTTTGCACCAGGAGTGATCTGATTTACCTGTCCTTTCAGATGCTCAACGGATTTCAACTTTTGTTCAGGCATTTGTATTTTTGTACTGGCATCTTGAGAAACCTTTTGAATTTCTCCTGATTTTTCTTTCAATGATCCACCAACCGAACCTGGTATTAATGAACCAAGTGTAGCAAGAATTCCGGAAACTAACCGCATGAAGCCCAATCCTTTTTTGGCCTTATCTTTAGCATTATTAGCAGATTCTTTTACCTTCTTTTTTTCTTCGCTTTTCTTCTTTGCTTGAGTCTCAGAATTGGAATCAGTTGCAGAGAATTGCATCGGTTTCATTTCGTAGGTGTTTGGCTCAGGTTTAGTTTCTTGCGGTATTAAAACTTTTAAAACAGTAGTGGATTTAGATAATTCTTTACCTTCTATTAAACATTTATAAAAAAGATCAGATTGAGGAACATCAACCTTCAATAGGAATTTCTCGTTAACATTTCCTTCATTTCTTAATTGAATAAATCGAGAAACTGTCTGATTTTTCCATTTAACTCGTAAAATTTCACGGATTAATAACAATGAAATAAGAATTGCAATCAACAAAGCCAGTAATGAGAACCCTAAAACGATTATTACCGCCACAGTCGTAGGAATTGAATTAAAGAAATTATCCAATAATGTATTGATCATGGTTTTTTCTCATTATTAATGTTTCTTTTCAGAAAATCATTCATTTTCGCTCTCCATTTCATCCTCAGCAGTTGCTTTTAAGACTTGTACTTTGGATTTTGGAACAGTTAATTTAGATTTGCCCCGCTTCAAGTCTGCCAATGGGTCAGAATTTGAAGTAGTTCGCAGAGGTTGGATTTGATCAGCCCACCAATCACCTTCAACCTCTTCCTCAACAACCACTTCAACAGTCGTTTGAGTTGATTTTTCATTTATATCTGATTCTTGAGAAGTGATTTGATGGATTTGTTGACTATTCAGAAGATCGGCCGACTCGTTGATTGTTTGTTTTTCCTCTTCTTTCAGATTCCCCTCAATCATTTCAATTTCTGTTGGGGTAAATCGGATTGGAACAACTACTTCCATCGCTTCTTTAACTTTGTCCTTTTCTTCAATAATTTCAACCTTGTACCGGTAAACAGGTTCAATACTTAATACCAGCGGCAAAAGAACTTCTTCCGTAGGATAAGCAGAAACTGCAGTTACCCTTAACTGGATAGGGCAATCCCCGGCAGTGGGACGAATCCCCTGATGAAAAAATCGAATTTGTAACTTTTCCTCTCCACCTGCGAATAAAAGTGGTGCCGGATCGATTTGGTAACAATCTGAAGGGAGTCCTTCTAAATCAACCTCAAATTGACATCGTTTCTCCTGTCCATAATTCTTGACAGTTAAGAGGCCGATTAATATTTTCCCTTCTTTTACAGTAATTCCTGGCATTTCCAACAGTAATCCAATATTTTGACTTCTTTTTTCAATAGATAATCCATTCACAGCCTGTAAATAAAAAGTGATTTTAAAATCTCCAAGTTGAATGGCATCTCCATCCTGGAGTTCTCTGGATCCCTTGGCAGGAATGATTACTTTTCCGCTCGCATTTGATAGAACCATAGACAAAGTTTCATTAACCAAATTAATTAATCGAAAACTACGTCTTTCATTTTGTGTACTGATCAATTGAAGATGAACAGCTGCTACTCCACTCCCGTGATCGTCTGAGAGCACAATATCATTAAATGTTGCGCTTCCTATCATGGTCAATGCTTTTTCAAGCGGGAAAGTTTTCGACCAGCCTGTTTTATCAATCACATGTATTGTGCCGTTATAGCTCATGGTTCTCTCCAATTTTCAATGCAAACATTGATACTAACCTTCTTTTTCTTTATCCTTCATTTCAAGGATGTAACTTAATAAATTTACTCCCCATTCAGTAGCAGATCGAATTTCTTCTCTTGTTGGTATTCGATCCCTGCCTTCACCAGACCACAACCCACCATAATTAAAGGAACTTAAAATACATCCCGGGCATAGCAGTATTTCACCCTCAAGTTCATATCCAACAGGTGGGGTAACAAAGTAATATGGTTGTGACATTAATGGATGATCTTTTTGGAGCTTATTTTTAATATCCAATTCTATTTCCTTAGCCACATTTATAAAAGAATCGTGTGCTGCAGGATTACAACTTTCCATGAATACTGACCCTCCATGAGAAATGTAACCCTGTAATCCTTTTAATTGGGCTTTTGTTAATGAAAATTTTCCTTTACCAACCAGATACAAAAAGGAATATCCAAGAATACCTGGATCCAATAGTGCCTTATCATTAACTACAAGGTTAATATTATTTAGTTTTCTAACAATTTCCGATAATCGAATTAATCCCTGACCCTGAATGGGATTCTTATCATCTCCCAAGTAAATAACGGCTGTGGTTATTAATTGTTCACTGTGGATCTCTAAACGTCTGCGGTATCGGAGATCAATTTCATTGATAAAGGGAGACTTTGGGTTTTTCGCATCATTTATGACTGATTTTCTGTCTTCCCGATTAAATCTTGCTAATTCAACCATGGGACTCTCTGGTAAAGTCTGACGCGCAGTCACAAGAAATTCATCCTTAACAAATGCCAGACCTGAACCATCATTATTCTTTTTTAATCCGGAAGTAGATTCTCGATGTACAATGGTCAGGTATAGCGGACCCTCAATTTCATCACCGAGATCATAAGCTACAGGATCTGATAAAACAATAATTTTTCCATTAGCATCTACCGCTACCCCAGGCAATATAAAAACCATAGAATCAGGTGGATCGCTTGCTACTACTTCCATTCCAATTAAGATTCCAGATCCATGAAAGAAAAGATTATGAGCTTGATCTAACTGGCGGTGGTATTCATGTGCAAGGTTCCATACATCTGCAGTTATCGACATCCCATCATAGGGTTTCATTCGTTTGTTTGGAAATAATGTTAATAAATTATCATTACTCATAGAGAGTCCTTTCCTACTTCGTGTCCGGATTTTGAAGAATTTTTGATTTCTAAATTAAGATAAAAAGCTGTATGTCCAGGTTTTCGTTCTTCAATAATTTCTTCCAATTTTTGATAATATGCTTTTTCATTTCGAGATAAGTCTTTTGCCTGCATTCTTTCCAGTTCATATTTTTCGATTCTGACGTTAACGGTGAAAGTATGTGGTAAATTTTGTGAACCTAAAGCAACCGCGGAACCTAATTTGGTATGTTTCCCTAAAACAAAATTCTTCGCACGGTGTTCGATAATATCAATATCACCACCTGTATAAATTTTCAAATAGTCTTCAAGAGCTGTTTTGGTTCCACGTCGTTGATATAACTTAACAGCCATATGAAGCAATTTTCTTTTACGCACTTCTGGCAATGATTCATCCCATGTTACACCTAACCAGGATGCCAACCATGGTAAAAATGTGCTTGGGGTTAAATCTGGATCAAAATATAAATCCATCTGGTTGATTTGTTGATCAATTGGTTTCCAGAAACTTTCAAATAACATTAAATACCGCCCAAGAAATTCATTGCCATGGTAAATTTCTGGAAGGAAGTTCATATATTTTCCGGTAGGATGAACCGCTACACGAATATTTTCGCTGGCAATCAATTCTCCCTTTTTATCACGAATTTCTGCGAAACTTACAAGATAAGCCAGTCTCCCTACATTCACCACTCGCGCTTTTGTTTTCAATTGAACCTGACGTCCGGGTTCATTTTTTCTGTCCAAATGCACATCAACCACCTGACCAGAAGTAAGGTCTCGCACAAATGTGCTTTTGTTAATTTCAGGATTATCAACCCAATGTTCGATCAATTGAAGTCCTTCTGGTAATGCTATAGAAAGGATCGACCCAGATAGGCTTTTGTCAAAAGTAATGGAAGTGGTAAAGCAAACCTCTTCACCAGGGTAGCGATTATAGAAATCAGCAACATGTGAGAGGAATACAGTCTCAGTTTGGTCGATTTGATTTATTGAATTACTGGTTTGAACTATCATATTTTTATTCACTCTCTATGAACATCCGATAAAGCAACCACCATTATTTCGTGCTCGAGAGAACATATAAGAGCATTCTCAGCAACCCAAATTACTTTATCTTCGACAGGAACGGGATCAGATTTTTCATCAGGATTATTACTTTCAATTTTGGGATTGATAGGTCTGGAGAATAATTCAATATCCAACACATACTTCACTCCAGGAACTCTCTGCACCAAGGAATAAATTTCAGCAGCAAAAAGACTTTTCCCAAATGGCCAACCATTCCACCCCTGTTCCAACAAATGATCATGTTCTTCAGTCTCCGGATAAGGAACTAATGGGTTTAAGAAATTTAATAAATGTTGATTGATGCGCGAAATCACAGTGGTTGGATTACTATAGTCATCAACCACAACTTGTGCTTTTACCTGGATTCCAAGATATTCCGGTTCCCGCACACGTACATGGGTTGTCAATAGGCGATAACGATCGAGATAATTAATTAATTCACCAATAAAATTTTCTCGAACATGTAACCTGGAAATATCACCGACAACGAGCGAATCTGTCACTGCTGGAACAACAAGCATTTCCACAATTCCCAATTCTCCACGAACTTGATCCATTTTTGGTGTGACACATTTTACGCGTGCAATTGTCCGGCTGAAATCCAAAGTGAGTTGTTCAAAATCCTGTGCGGTTACTGCACGTTTTTGTGCCTGAAGTTCGCGTTGTGCTCTTAGTTTTACCTCATCCAGATTTTCCTGATCCCGTCCACCAGTTGCACGAATTAAATTTGTAACCCGTGATATATACGCTAATGAAGTAGTTATCGTGTGGAGATTGTTGACAGGCAGGTTTCCATTTGATCCACCTCCAAATCGATAAGTACTAAAGTAAATATTTCTTCCACTCTCTGGAATACGACCATATTGAACAACACTTCCGTCCGATTGCCGGACAGAAGGTCCAAAAGTAATTTGCCCGGATGCTTCGTCCAACGTGAAATGACGATCAAATCTTGAGGATATGGAAAAATCAAGTACATGTTTCCATGGAACCAGAACAACTTCCCCAATCCGATGCTCTTCAACCAATATCGTTTCACCTTCCTGAAGACCAAGTACTGGAAAGCGCTCTAAGTGGAAAATTTGACCAGCTTCTCCTGAACTTGTCCCTAAAAATTCCTGGTTTAATGTTATCGCATGCGTTGCTGGAACGGTTGCACCGATCGAGTAAGCTTCAATTTGTAAAACACGAGGTGATTCGGTATACATTCCTTGCGCAGGATTTCTTTGTTCCAATCTGCACCGCACCCAAAAAGCATTTTGTCCACTGACTACATCAGGTTTTGCTTCCAAAGGCAGGTATACAACCAGACTCCCTGTAGGATTATTAAGCCCACCGGTTGTGTCTTTTTCACCCTGATATTTGCTCAAAGGGATTTCCTGCCACTGTCCTTCACCCATGGAACACTCCCAGACCCAGGGAGGATCTTCTCTGCGTATACCAACTGCCTCAGTTGGTTCACAAGTAAAATTGAATTTGAGAATGTGGCCTTCAAGTTTATTTTCCAGATCAAATCCAAGATAAAACATATCCCCTTCTTTAGGGTTATAACGGTCAAAAGGATAAAACGTTTCTATACCCAATCTTGGATAATAATTTTTATTCACTTCTGTTGGTTTTCGAAGTTGATAAAATTTCGGAGGAACAATTTCTAACATTCGATCTGTTGAGAAAATTATCTCTTCACTTTCTGATGAGTCGGATCGAACCTGAGAACCTCGAGGTATGATCACCGATTGCTGATTATCTTCGCTTATTGGTAAGGATACTGAAAGCCAGAATGTTAAATCAGTTCTTGCGCTGCTGGCTGGTTTAATTTGGAGACCGAGAAGTTCCAGGAATTTAATATAGTTCTTATCTGGAACACGATTCAATCGATATACCATTAATTCTGTCATCCAGGCAAATAACTCAATTAACGTAATTCCTGGATCACTTAAGTTGTAATCTGTCCACTCCGGACAATAATGAATGATTCGTTTTCTTGCTTCATCCACCAGGTCTTTTTGAAATTTCAAATCATCTAAATTCGGTGTTGGTAATGGCATACCTGTTCTCCTACATTATCATTTTTTCTTGAACTTACCAATTTTCTTCACCAGCCAGGAAGAATGGATAAACAATACTTCGGGTATCATGAGTTGCTTTTATTTCATAATCAATCTCAACCTGCAGGGCACCATCCATATCATCATCAATCAAGACATCAACCATTAATACCTGAATTCGTGGTTCCCAAAAATTCAATGCATCAATCACATATTTTTTCAATAGGCTGGCAGTAGTTGCATCTCGAACTTCAAATAAGAGATCATGCGCTTTACAACCAAAGGTAGGTCGCATCACTCGTTCTCCTGGTCGGGTACCCAGAATAATCCTGATCGATTGATCAATATCCGTAGGACCACTTACAAGGGCAATCTCACCTTTCGAGTTTACCTGCATCGGGAATGCCAGACCTGTTCCTAAATATGCTTTACGTAAATCTTGTTTCATTGATTTTCTCGTTTCTTCTTTCAACCGCCGATCAGGACCGTTGGTTCACCTTTCGCTACAACTGTAGAAACAGGTACGCCAGTTATTGGATTAGATCCCACTACCTGACTTGTCATTCGTGCAGCTGGTCTACCACCAATTAGAACTGTCATACTACCCATCATGATGGATCCGACACAGGCAGCTCCACTCACCATGTCTCCAACTACCGAAGCTGGCATATTGCCAATCAACACCGTTGCAACACCAGGGCCGGTAATCGTATCGCCCGTTGCTGTTATATCTGTTAATCTCGCTGCTGGAAAACTCATTTTTTCTCCTGAAAATCTGACTGTAACGATTTCATATCAATTTATCTTTACAATTCCACCTTGAATTTGAACCATAGCACCACCTTTTAGATCTGTTTTAGCACTACCATTGATCTCCACTTGGGTGCCCTTTAAAGAACTTCCTGCCATTTGCAGAGCAAGTTCATTGGAACCTACTTTGACTGAAGTTTTTTGTTTGGATTCCATGCTCATTGCGCTCTGGCTTTCAAAGGATGCTTTTGCTTTCGAAGCCATAGAAAGGTCGCCCTTACTCGTTACAGTGAACTTTCCACCTGCATCAAAAATTAAATCACCCTCGGCTTTAAAAGTTATTGATTTTTTGTCAACATCAAATTCAATAATATTCTTTGTGGATTTATCCTGGATTGTTATTTTTTCTGCGCCTTTGGTGTCATCCAACATAATCTGATGACCACTACGCGATTTCAATACCCGCTGATTAACCTCTCCACTTTTGACGGCATCCGTATTTTTTAATGGGGGAAGATCCTTTTTATTCCATAATCCACCCACAATTAATGGATAATTTATATCACCATGCTCAAAGGCAACCAGGACTTCATCATTGATTTCAGGAAAGAATAGAAAACCACGATCTTTTCCACCACCAGGAGTTACGATTCTTGCCCAGGCACTGGAAAGCTCTGCACCACTGTCTTTTGGCAACCATGGAAATTTTACCTGTATCCGGCTGAGGTCGTTCGGATCTCCTGAGTTTTTCGTTACTACAGCAGTGACAACTCCGTCAATTCGATTGCTATGATTACCTCCACCGTTATTTAATAATGCATGAATTGTATTGGGAGTTTGCCCTGAAACTCCAAAATACACGGTATACGTTCCTCGGCTGTAATGATGTTGTGCTTCTGTTACATAGTACTTTCCGCTAAATCGGTTGCCAATTCCGTCAACAACAACTTTTTTTCCGGCAATCAGTCGGGGATCGCCATAAGCACACTCTCCTTCGGCTTGAATAAAAGTGCTTTCTGTACGACTCTTTTCCCCTGTTGCAATTAGTTCAGCTTCAGACGCATTGAATACAGGAGTATCAGCTAAGTAATTTATAGCAGGTGAACCAAAAGCTTTTTTGGTTGCGTCTCCGCCAACATTTTGACCCATTCCAATTTCTGGAACAATCTTTACATCACCTGACTTTTTACCAATAATTTCTTTTTTTTCAACTGGATCCCAACCGGAAGCAATCGTCTCATTTACCTGCCCAATAGCAGAAAGTCTTGGTTCAAATCTTCTCAGATTGTAGCCCCAGGTTAATCTTGCAGGATCACTTCCACTTATGACTGAATCCATTTTTTTAAAATTCAATTTACCATTATGGTAATAAACCTGGTATCCAATTCTTTGTGCACGCGACCAGATAAAATCCCAATCTGTTTGGTTATACTGCATCACATAATCATATGTGATCGTTGTGGTATCAACCTGACAACTAAGCCCCGCTTCCTGGACAATTTTTTGTATAATCGCTGAATCCTTCATTTTTTCAAAAGTTCTGGTCTTTTTTCCCCGAGTCAATCGATGGGACTTGTCATAACCTCTCACCCTCAACATCGCTGTTCCATCAGCTGAAAAGATAGGTTCAAGCGCTGTAATTTCACCTTCTATTAAATCTTCTTTCACAAGACTTTGTTCATCTGGAATATCATCTGTTTTCATCGTTATCTTTACAGCCGCTCCAACTTTAAAAATGGCTGAATCGATATATTTCATTTTTCCCGATCCTTTTGGGTTTTCATCATCATGAATCAATAAGCTAAACATGGATGGCATGAATAAATTGGTGTCCACAACGACTTCGAGCAAATAAAACAGGAGTTCCGTTTGATTTGTTCCATCAATGGTTATGCTAATTTCTTCGGTCATAATTCAGTCTTCCTATTTCTTTTAAAGAGGTGGAATTACTAAAACCTGGCCTGGATGAATATCGTTTGGATCATCTAGTCCATTTGCTGCGGCAATTTCCCGCCATAATCCGGATTGTCCATATGCTGTAAAAGCCAGATAATCTAGGCGATCCCCCTGTTGTACCAAATGGGTTTTTCTTGCTTCGGTACGGGTCGTAGGGTTTTGACTATCTTGAGGACCATCTTCATCAAAAGCCTGAATAAAATCAACTTTTGCTCTGGCACGAACAGGAATGCCACTGGCCAAAAACAAAGTGTAACTTATTTCAACTTTCTTTATAACTGCAATAAAAAGTACCAAATCACCCCAAATAAATTGAACGAGAGGTGGGTCATCATCTTTCTTTTTCGGATCTCCAGCACCCATCAGTGTTAATGATAGAAGCTGATTGGTAAAACCCCGCACATCCTGATTATCCAAACGGGTAGTATCAAAAATCAAATCCAGGCTGAATTCTGCTGGGTTACCACCCCCAAATGATAATTCTGGTGAATTTAATTCCGGTCGAGGTTCAACCTTATCTTTATCTCCTCTCCCAGACCTCCAATCAACTGTTTTTACAATCGTCAAAGATTGTGGATTAAACTGACAATCAATCGTTTTCGCTCCCGAACCAGCTGAATAGATTATTTTTGCCTTTTGAAGCGTAGGCTTTTCGGATGGTGGATTGAGTGTACCTTTTATTTTATCGAACAAGAATCACCTCCAAATTATTTCTCATTTAGTACAGTCTGCCTGATGTGCGTTCTTTTTCAACTGCTATCCAACGTTTGATAATTGGATAAACTTCTTTAGCCAGTTCTTCCAAATTCGGTTTTTCAATCTGATTTGGAACTGATGGTAAATTATCTAATTCAGTTGATGAATTTATCTCCCTCTGAACAACGGGACCAGCTACAGCCAATTCAGGCTTTATGAATTGTTCTACAGGTTCAACTTTTTTAGATTGCACAACAGGTAATTCCATCTCAGGACGAGCTTTTTGAGCATGTGATACATTTGATTTTTGTTGAGAATATTCTGAATAAGAACGATCAGTCCTATTGTTTGGACCTTTCCTCATTATTCTTTCAGTTTTTGCTGTAAAACCGGTTTTCTTGACTGATAGATCAGGGGACTTTGATTTCTGAAAACCTGTCTCTTTATTAATAATCGGTACAACAAATGGATTAATCCCTTCATTTGTTTGTGGTTTCTCTCCGGATCGATCTCTCATGAATAGATTTTGAATTGACTTTCTCCCAGCAGACGTCAATAGTATTTCTTCGCCTATCGGTGAATTAAAAACAGGTGAAATTTTTTGCTTTAGAGATAATGGTCTTGGTCTAGGTTTACCCATCCGGTCATTGACTTCATTTGGGCTTCCAGCAGTATTTCTAAAAGAAATTGTCTTTTCTGATTTATTAATTGGTAAAGGCAAGTCACTCTTACTTCTTTTTAAAATTGGCGATGAGTTCATAGCAATCATAACTTTTTCGAGATTTCTCTGGGTTTTTTTCTTTATTACACTAATTTTTTTCGAAGGCAAAGAAAGATATTTCTTGCTTCTCGGTCTGGAGGTTAAGGAAAATGTTCGTGTTTGATCATTATGAGAAACTAAATCTTTTGATTGATCAACATGTTCACGTTTTGTTTGGGAATCTGTTCCTTTTGATTTTATAGAAGGTATGAACGACTTAATTTCAGGCATCGATTGCGAATCTATCCTCAAATCTTCTTTAGAAATTTGTCGTTGGATTCTTAAAGGTTTACTGGCTGAAAATAATCTTCTTCCAGACGTAGAACGCGTAACTGGTTTTTTAATTTCTTTCACTACCCGCTTGATTTTATTTATTTGGTAATTCAAAAATGTTTTTGACAAAGCCATTTTTTTTATTCGTGGTATAACCAGTGGTTTTTCGAGAGGTGTGATTTGTTTTGGTTTTTCCGATTTTTGTCCTAGCTCAATTTTCTTCTCGGAAATAACAGGTTTATCTGTTTGCTTTGTAGTTGTCTTGACCTTTTTCGTATCTTCCGGTAGTTCTATTTTTTGGTCTGCAATTGAGCGTTGGGATATCAAAGATTCTTCTTTTTCTGTTTTACCGGTTAAATCCCTGGGAAGTGGAACTGAAGATGGTTTTCCAGGAATGGTTTTTTCTTTATCAGGAATGGATGCCTTTTGTGTTATAAGCGGCAAATCCAATTTTTTATCATCAGAGAATTCTCTTTGCGTTTCCTGAGTTTCTGATTTATTGGTGTGGACAGATTTATTTGTTTTTTCCAATTCACGTTGAATTGATAAAGGAGGAACTGATGATACTTTTGGCTCTATTGTTGGTGGTTTTATTGAAGGTTCTTTTGATTTATCCTCGGAAATTGGTTTAATCTCTTCTTTTTGGGAGGAAACAGCAGGAATTTTAGATTTCCCTTTATCCAGCGAAAAAGGAATAATTTCAGAAATCTGTTTTGATTTTGATTCTTTAAATTTCTTATCATTTCCTTTAATTTTATTTTTTGGGGGAGGATTCTTAAATTCAATTTCCTTTGTTTCCTTTTCGGAAGAACTTTTTTGTTCTTGTCGAGATTTTTCTTGCAATTTGCGAGGTGCAAGAGTATTCAGATCTTTCTCAATATCGGATCCTAATTTGAATGTATCACCTATCTTTATTGCATCCGAACTCAGTCTTTGTTCAGGAAGAACCTTTTTTTCGTTGGCTTTTGATGTGGGTGTATTAATATCTTTTTCTAATTGTCTTTGAACAACCGAATTGTTATCGGTTGAAATGGACGGTCCGTTAGCAATAGTCTTCTCTTCCGGATATTCATTTTGTGAAGCAGTTTTTTTGACTTGTTCACTTTTTTTGGTTAATGGTCTTTCAATTTTAGGTTCATCTGATTTTTTTTCTGCAGGCAAAATTTGATCACTTTTCTTGATTTTTTCTGATTTCTGATCTGTTTTTTGGTCTGTATTCGGAATGATCTCTTCCACACGACTGAATAAACGAGTAGAAGCATCATGTTTTATCAAATTAGGTTTGGTTTTTTTCTGTTCTTGCGCATTTAATCTCGCCTGCCTTCTCTCAATAAAGGAGGGCTCATTGCTCAGTGAAGGTGGTGAAAATGGAGTGATTACCTGCCCACCTGCCGATAATCCGATATTTGATAAATTAGACTGTGCAAGGGACGAACGTGAACTCTCCAGAGTGGTGCCATTGGGTAAAAGCATATCCAGATTCTCCCAGGAAGTTTGTTGCTTTTTTTCCAACTTCTGGGAGGTATTCTTTGGGTTTCTGGAAGTTCTTGCTTGAAGGGTTTCTCCAAAACTCTTGATATTTTCTCGTCTTTGTCTTCCGGGCAATACTATCCGGTTTCTCCTAATTTTGTCTGATGTACGCGTAATCTTTTCAATTTTGCTTCGAATTTTCGGGACCACAACACCTGAGGATACCTTCCTTTGCAGCAACCTTGTTATTAAATTACTGGTTATTGCAGCAGGTTCTGTGTTCAATTGTTTTGCCGATTCATCCAAAAAATCTGTCATTTTATTCCATTACATGATTGATTTAACTACACTCATTGGGCTCATCGGAAGCCCAAATTTTGGATCAATTTCAATCCCTTCGTGAACGATTTCCATTGATTCAATTGACACAGAGTTGGTATCACTCACATTTAGATCAGATAATTTCCAGCTTGCCGGGTATGCATTGACTACATTCCAGCGTTTAACGACCCCGTATCCTCCAGCACCAGGAATCAGTGATGCCACACTTTGTCCAGTTGCACCCTGAATGATTGATAAATTTAATCGTTTTACCTGGAAATCATAAATTCCGATATTAAACCAGTTCCAGAGTTCACGCGAGACGGTCATTCCTCTTTTAAAGGTAATTCGGTTAAATTCCACTTGCCCCGGCAAATTATGAACGCCGTCATTCAATCCACCTTCTTGAATTGTCTCGATTTTTCTGGTCGCACCAATACCACTCACCTCGGTAAATAGACCAACAATTAATCCGGAAATTTCTACGTAAAACAAGTATGTTGGTGCTGGATCGAATCGAATTCCTGTAAGATTCTCCAATTGTCGAACACCAGCTGCGCCAACCATTCCTTTGGCAACATCCATCATATTTTTAGGAGCTGGTTGATTGCTGGGTTTGTCAATTTTTTTCGGACCGTCAATTAGGCTCATATCTCACTCCACATTTCTACTTCCTGGGCAGTCGTTCATTTTCTTGTCGCAAGTCTGTTTTAAGTAACTTAAAGATTTTTTTTGCCAACTCTTCCATATCAACTTTTCCAGAATTTTCTATTTGTCCTTTAATCATTTGCTGTTGATCAGAAGGGATCATATCGATTGGGTTTTCTTGATCAGTCATAATTTCTCATCTCAAGTTTGAAAAATCTCAAGCAGTATTCATTCGTTTATTTATTTTGGCAATCTCTTTTACCCATTGACGACGTTGGCGATGCTCCAGATCAAGTATTTGATCCAACTGCCAATGGAAGTGATAGGAAATGTAGGCTACCTCCTCATTGATCTGGTCGAGAGGGTAGCCCGTTATTCCCCCCCCAAAGTTGCCAAATCAATTTCTACAGGTTTTCCACAATGATTACAGGTAATGGCGCGGGTCGTCTTACCCGTTTCATTTATCTGCTGATAGAATGTTTGCAAATATGCGAGGTCTGCAGCAAAAAGGTTTTCAATTACACTGGTATTAATATGTTGTAATGTTCCCAGACTGGTGATAACCCTTGTTAATAAAACAATGATCAAATAAGCTTCATTGGATTGGACACGCATATCATTTAAAGGAGTAATCTCATCCATGGCAGTAGCCAGACGCATAATGCCACGTTTATGCAGATTCCCTTCCCTGTCCACATAACCAATTGGTAATTCAAATTCGAATTCGGTGTGTAAGCTCATTCTTCAGCTTTCCTTTCAATTTTGTTCATCCTGCATTAATTAAGGATCAGTACGCTCGATAGATTCTGCAACAATTGTCATCGAAAACTTGGCTACATTAGCAACATTATATTGATTGCTTTCAAAGCCAGAGATTTTTGATGGCCAGGCATTAAATAAGTTCCAGGCTACCAAGGGAACATATTCACCATCTTTTAATGCATTAAGAGTAATCGTAACGTTTTTTCTGGCGTCAGAATACGCTCCACTACTGGCATTTACAAACCAGTTATAGAGTTCCTTGGTATTGCCAAAACCACTTTTGAGCTCGACAGGTGAATACTGTGTAGTTCCAGGAATTAACAATGTGCTGGATTCTCCTGAACTGTACACAACATTATGTTTAATGACATTGATTTCAACGTCTCCACCAGAAAGACTATCAAATGTAGCTAATCTTGTTTGATTAACATCCAATGTGAAGTAACAATCAAGCGGATTTAGTTTAAAATCTTCCTTTATTGAACTTAACATAATTTCACCGTCACCATTTCGTAAATTAATTCATTAATTAAGAATCGGGTGAGGTTCCATCCCGATCAGTTGAGATAGAACCTCATGAATTGATTCTCACCTTAAGGTTTTACCCGTTCCATTCCTTCATGAACGATCGTTACTTCTTCAAGCATGTAGTCAGTGCTGCCAGAATCCAATTCCGGACCAATTACCTTGCTCGGCCATGCATTGGTAAATTCCCAGCGGGCTATTGGTTGCTGATCCTGAGAATAGGCAATGATGGAGCAATTCGTACGGGCTTCTTCAACTTTTCCCTGAACAACCAGATTTCGCCAATCCCAAATATCTAGATTGCTGGTTACACCGCGTTTTAGCGTTACTTCTGTCCAGGTCAAACGTCCGGGAAGTTTTTGTACAATGGTCTCGCCGTTTTCATTCACAACTTTATGGTCCACAACTTCCGTTTCGGAACCAATTCCGCCAACCACAGTAAAAAAGCCACTGAGTTTACCTTCTATTTCCAGTCCAAACTTAAACGCAACAAGAGGATCTTCACGTCCAGGCATTTTCATGCTCCTTTCTTATTCAAAAACAAAATTATTCTGAACCCGGTCCAGCCCATTGGCTAATCCGGAAAATAACAAATTCAGCTGGCTTTACCGGTGCCATGCCAATTTCAATGATCAAGCGTCCCATATCTCGAGATTCCGGTGGGTTCAATTCATCATCACATTTTACGTAGAAAGCCTCATCTGGTGAACTTCCAAATAATGCTCCATCACGCCATACCATTTTGAGAAAAGCGGAGGCATCCCGTCGAACACGTGCCCAAAGTTTGCGGTCATTGGGCTCAAAGACAACCCATTGGGTTCCATTCTCAATCGACTTTTCAACATAGTTGAAGAGACGACGAACATTTATGTAACGCCAGGAAGGATTGCTTGACAATGTACGCCCACCCCATACACGAATACCACGTCCTGGGAAGCTGCGAACGCAATTAACCCCAATTGGATTTAATGTATCCTGTTCTCCCTTGGTAGTCTGATAACCAACACCGACTGCACCAAGAACGACTTCATTGGCAGGGGCTTTGTGAACACCACGGGTGTTATCATTGCGAGCCCAGACACCAGCCATATGCCCTGAAGGGGGAACACTGACAACTTTGTTGGTTACCGGGTCCATAATTTGGATCCAGGGATAATAGAGCGCACCATAACTTGAATCATACCCAGCCACATTCATTCTCCAGTTTTTCACTTCCTGTGGAGATAAATTCGGAGGAGCATCAAGAATAGCAACGCGATCACCCAAACGCTCACAATGCGCAAGCATCATTGTTTGAACACCTTTAACCATATCCAGATCAAGTTTCTGTCCAGGCATTACCGTCATCAGATCAGGTACGCAGACCATCGTGACGTCATCCAAAACTTCCAGACCTTCCACGCCACTTCGTTTGGTTACATCTCCTTGAAATTCGGAAGAAGTTGGAGGTGGGAGTAATGATTTTTCAATCATCAAAACCTGTTCTTGTTCTTTAGGTAGAAGCTGTCCAACAGAAGCTTTGTCATTCGCAACAAATAAATCTACTAATTTGGAGAATTTATTGTTTTTATATGCTACCTGAACTTTTTTCTCGCCATTGACTGACATATCCTGAAGTTGAACATCTTTTAGCGTCTCAACAACTTTCCAGGATGTATCAGTTTTTTCCTGTTCGACAAAGAGTGTGAAGCTTGAACCGCCATCACCATCTCCGCCAGTATCTTCGGATGATTTTTCTTCATCATCCTTACCTGATTTTTTGGTTGCAGTTGCAGGTGCTGGTAATGAAACATCACCAACGCGAACACGAAGACGCATACCTTCAGTTCCAGATAACTTTGCCCGTGCGGTCAAAGCTGGCTTGCCTTGCTGATTCATCAAAACGGCTTCTGCCTTTGGGAATGTACGAACACTGACTACATAACAACGTGATCCGCCATTCATGAAATAGCCATAGACGGATTGTGGCAAGTAAGCACCGGACACAAAATTGCCATAGCGTTCAACATATTGTGTCCAGTTTGTGACAAGTTGTGGCCGATTTAGTAAATTCTCAGCCAAAAACTCTCCATCAACGTCACGAATTAATTCAGCTTTTTCAGTAAAGCCGATAAAAGCGGCCATCGCAGTACCAACACCTTCGATTGGTTTCGGTCCTCGATCTACTTCCTCAACATATACACCTGGTGATAAATATTCTGGCATTTTTTCTTCCTTTCTGACATGCACTTTTATGAAATAATTGAATAAAAAAGATCAACTGAATTTTTATAAATGTATTCTTCTACCTCCTTGGTATAAGATTTGGAAAACCGGATTACCAGCATTTCAGACTTTAATTTCCAGATACGATGCTGGAACAACAAACTTCTCGTGCCGTAAAACTCGGTCGTTGAAGATGATGTCAAGATGATATGTCCCCTGGACAAGGCGTTGTATTGCAAATTCGCCTTCATCCAGTATTGAGACCTCTTTCCCAGTTTCTTTTAGAAAGAGTTTTAATGTTGTCGGTGAATATTTTTGGCTAACTAATTTACCTCTGATGGAAAAATATGATTTGGAATCAACTAGTTTTGATTTGGAATCTTCTAATTTTTGTCCATTAGGTGATGGATTCTGTTTAAAACGAACCTCAGATGTAGCAACCCTGGGTGAGGTGATGGCTTTATACGGATCAATTGTCAAAGTAACGGTTAATCGAATGCCTGGATGAGGATCATTGTCAATCGTTCCCCAAAAATCTGATAATTTAGCCAGACTCTTATTTTGTCCTACCTCTAAACGGATGGGAACAGGTTGATTCTTCAAATTCACTGGAAGCAATTCTTCGGGTATGGAAGGCTGCCGAAGAAGTGTGGTTAATGCAGCCGAAAGGAGTTGCTGTTCATCCTGAATTTCTTTCGCCCAACTTGTAATCAGATAATAGAAATTGACACGTACCGGATTTCGATGTATTGTGACTGTTCCATCGCCATTATCTGTTTGTGTCCATTGTTCAGATCCACGCAATTCAATATTTTCTAAAATGTCATACATATACAGATTTAAGGTAGGTTTGCTCAGTCGGGATGACCACTCCCTTTTGGGGAGGTCAAATTGGATATCAACATCACCTTTGCGGACAGGCATCTCATGCATCAGTAATTCACGAAGAGTTTCATTCAACTCATAAATCATAACCAGGAAACTCCTCAGATCTTAAATTTTCTTCATCCAAATCACGCAAATAACCTGCTAAGGTTTTCTCGCCAGAAGCGATTATCTCCAGACTTTCAAATCGGAGTTTTGCATAAAAAGCCATCGCATTCACAGCTTCTACGATCAGGTTAACGCCTGGCTCTTCTCCTAATCTTTCAAAAACATGGCGATAAAAAATAATATTTTGTGCTTCATTCAGGCCAAACGCACCAATCGGTGTTGACCAGTTTGCCATCAGAATTAATCTGGCAAGATCGGGAATGGTTTCTTTTAGAAAACCAAATGGAAATCGGATGAAAAGTTGCAGAAAATCTACATTGGCATCAGATAATTCTTTTGAAATTTGATTCAATTCGGCATGATCCGAAGACAGGCTTATCAAATCTCCAATAATGAAAATGGTTAATTTTAGATTGATCTCGGAATCCAAATCAATAACAATTTGGTGCTGGAGCATCTTCTCATCCAGTGGAACTAGATACGATTGGTATCCTTGATCATTCAGTTTGTTTTCAAGTAGTTTCAACAGATTATTCATAAGTTCAACATTTCCTTTTTAGAATTTTGAAAGCTTTGATTTGATCAAGGCTTTTGCTGCTTCCAAATCTTCATCAATCCAGGCAGTCCAGGTTGATGTATCAGTTAAATCAATTAAATTAATTTTTAATACATCTTTGACAAATTTTGCTGCTTCTAAACCTTTAGGTGTACCTAATCGCAATAATTCAATGATGTTGACAGCCTGAGTTTCTAAATCAGCATCTTTTGGTTTTCCTTTTCCTTCAGCAACCATTTGCCCAATTCCACCAGCGATACCCAAACCACTTAATGCCGCACCTGCAATGCCCAATCCGAAACCACCTTCTTTGGACATTCCAGCAAGACTTCCTATGCTTCCAATCGTACCGAGGGCGCTTCCAACAAAGGATGTTACGGATTTGAAAATTCCTAATCCTTTTCCAGTCTTGTTCTGATTTTTCGCAGTGAATTGAGCGATTGCATTCATTTTGTTTTCTTCATCAGTCAATGTTCCGCCAGTTGGAGCTTCTTTGATGAATTTTTTTGCGCCACTACTTCTCTTTCTGGCGCTATTCATTGAAGCACTGCCTTTTCCCAAACCAAGAGCAGAACCAAACATTCCAAAGAAACCACCTGCAACACCTAATCCACTCGAAGCTTTGTCATTGCTATCTGATGTTGGATCAGATGCCTTTGTGACATTTCCTGCAAGACTTGAACCACTACCAGCCATTCCAAAAAGGGATTGGGTTATTCCCCATTTTCCTCTTGATTTTTGTTTTTTACCGATTTCCTGAGAGGCACGTGAACTGTTTTCATTTGCCATCTTTTTTCCACGACTGAATTGAGCGATACCGCCCAACAATGATCCACCAGAAGCAAGGAGATTTCCAGCATCTGCAACCGCACTCGTGGAAGCACCTGCTCGATCCAGTGTTGCGTTGTCTCCCGTTCCCTTAGAGAGACTAGTAATCGAACCAGCTAAACCGATAGAACTAAGGACGGTATCAGTTGCACCATGACCAGAAACTTCCCCGATTTTATCCATAGCTCCTTCTTTGCTATTTCGAGTGAAATTTGCTTTATTGATTACTTCTTTTACGCCAGCTGAATCAGATTTTGAAAGTGCATCTGTTCTTGTAATACTATCAAATCCATTCCAATAGGATGGTGATATTTTTGGTAATGCATCTTTAATTTTTTTCCAGTCATTTGCGGTAGAAATATCCTGATCACTACCATTCAATGGCCAAACACCGGAGATAGCTGATCTGGCCAATTCATTCAATTGGTCTTTTGATAGAGTTCCAACAGAATTTATTAGCAATCCACGGCGAGAAGAAGATACAATTTGTGACCAAATCCCTAAATTCAAGCCAATTCCATCGATTATGTTTGTAATTTTCCCATCATCCAAGATGGGATTATCACTGCCGTCTTTTGGCCATTTTCCCTGAATTGCAGCTTTTACCAATTCATCACTATAGGACTTTCCTGAATTGCTTAATAGAAATCCTCTTTGATTTTTGTCTGAGATTGATTGCCATTGAACCAATGAGATTTTCCAGATCTCCGTTATTGTTTTGAAAATATTCTCATCTGAAATATCCTGATCACTGCCATCTTTTGGCCATTTGTCTACTTTTGCAAATTCAGCTAAAGATGCAATATATGGCTTTGTAGAAAAGGAAAACAACAATTTTTTATATTCTTTTTTCAAGCCATTCCAACTGGAAAAATCAAAAGTAAAAGTCTTAATTATCGTTCTTAGTTTTGCAACATCAAAAATTTCCGCACCGTTATCATCTGCAGGCCAACTACTCGCCTTGTTTGCAGATACTAACTGTTGTGCAATTGAAAAATCAGTTTTTATTGAATCAAATATTGCTTTCTGCCTATTTGGATCAATACTTCTCCAATCATTTCTGTCTACCACGCCGGCTTTTTGAATTAATGCCCACTCATCTGGCAATAATCCTGCTGGAGTAGTTGGAACAGGGGGAGTTGTTGTTGGGGCTGTAGTTGATGTTGGTGATGATCCAGGTTTACTACCTCTGCTAAAAATACCTCCAACTGATTTCTTTACACCTGCTAAAGATAGCCTTTGAACAGCACCTGATGATGAACCTGTTTTTGGATGGGAATTGCCAGGTCCACCTTTCGCAAAACCTTCAGCTTCCTGCTCAAATTTATCATTCGGATCGCCAAGTTTTAGTGGGCCATTCGAGTTCGAACTGGACGATTGTTGCACAACATGGGTCAACTCGTGCATCAATGTATTTTTCCCTTGCTCTGAATTCGGAGAATAAGCCCCTTTTCTAAAGAATATATCATTTCCAATTGTAAAAGCCCTGGCTTGAATTTTCCTGCTTATATGATCAGATTTTTGATCTGTGTGCAAACGAACATTCTCAAAACCATGTCCAAATTTTTGTTTCATTTGGTCAGACACATCCAATTGCAATGGTTGACCACCAGATCGAGCCCTTTGAATCTCATCCGAAACATATTTTTTAAGGTTCCCCCTTTGGTCAACAACTGCTTCATTCGCCTGATCAGGTTGAACAATCCTGCGGACTTCATTGTTACCATATCTTTCTTGCAACATTTGAATTGTTCCAGGATTCGCCTTTTCTGGTGAGATTACTGCGTGTGTCAATTGAGCATTTAGACCGGATAGATCCTTTTGGATTTGTGGTTTTAATGACTCAGTTTTATGCAGGTGATTATCCTGATTTTTATCATGACTTTTCAGATGTTCATTTTGAGTTTTTGCCATTATTACCTTCCTTGTGGGGCATGATAAGATCCTTATCATTTACCAATCTTCCCATTTTTTGCATTTCTCTTCGAATTGCATGGATTAAGTGATGATTCGAAACGGATTGATTGTCACTTGCTGCAAGAAATGAAGCGCTAATAATTACATTGCGAATCGACCCGCCTGTGAGTCTGAAACGGAATCCCAATTCATCAAAATCAATATCATCCAATCTCGGTACACCTGGTGGGAACAAGACCTCCCAGATTCTTTTGCGTTCCTGCTCATCCGGGAAGGGAAACTCAACAATAAACTGGATTCTGCGGGTAAATGCATCATCCATATTGGAACGCAAATTGGTAGCCAGGATTACGACACCATCATAAGTTTCCATGCGTTGTAACAGATATCCGACTTCGATATTGGCATAACGGTCATGTGCATCTTTAATTTCTGAGCGCTTGCCGAAAATGGAATCAGCCTCATCAAAGAACAAAATAGCATTGCTGTTCTTAGCCTGGCTAAAAATTCTTTCCAGATTTTTCTCGGTTTCACCAATGTATTTGCTTACCACCGTGGATAAGTCAATTTTATAAAGGTCCATCTTTAACTCTGCTGCAATCACCTGTGCTGCAAGGGTTTTGCCAGTACCGGGTGGTCCTGCAAACAGAACAGACACGCCTGCATAAGGCATTAACCTGGCACCAACACCCCATTCATCAAGTACTACTGTACGCCAACGGATTGTGTTAGTTATTTCCTGTAATGATGCTAACCCATCTTCTGGAAGAACAATATCCTCCCAACTATAGCGTGGATGAATTTTCGTTGCCAGGCTTGACAGGTGATGGCTGGAATAAAATCGGGCTGATTCATATAAATCATCAATTGATATTGGTAAATCTTTTTTGAATGCCAGGTCTTTTGCTGAATAAACCGTATTTTGAATTTGACTGGCCGTAAGACTGAATTGCCCGGAAAGTATTTCCAGTTCTCGATTTGTTATTTCTTCACTTTTGCCCAAATACCTTTTCCAAATTTGCAGTCGTTTTCCACTGGAAGGATGGCTGCAATTTAACCAAATAATTGGTTTTTGTTTCTGGCTTTCGCTGCGCAAAATTGGCCAATATTTAGCTGTGAATAGTATGATGGATTTATCAAAATTGCTTAGTTCCTGGAAAAGAATTTGAACTTCATTCTGGTTCTCAATATTATTGTCCCAACCTATCACGACTGGAATTGAACTGGAAAGTTTGACATCTCTGATAAATAAATCAAATAAATGTCTATCTGAAATGATAGAGTCGGAGATCATTCTCAGGTCAAAGTAAAGTAAGGACTGATTCTTTAAAGCAGCGATATGATTGGCAATTAATTGTTTTTGAAGGTCGTCCTGACCGAACAAAACCAAAAATGGATTTTTTGACACCAATATTGATAAATCTTCAGGGAAATCGAAGATAACAGATTGTTCATTCATGGTCCGATCTGAATCCGACAATCGCAATGCATTTGACAACTTTTTAACTGATTTATATTGACCCATTAACCAGGAAATAATTTCATTTGGTACGATGAAATTTTGTTTGATCAAAGGTTTTTCAGAGGATTGATTCTCGGACACAGATTTTATCAGCTCGTATTTTAGCAAAGTGTGTTGATCATCAAAATACTCAAAAAAATCAATGCGATCAAGTCCAGGTTCTATTAATAAATCAAAGATTAATCCTGCGCTCATATATTTATTTGTTATATCGTCTTGCAAGAATCCATAAATTCGTTCATATCTGCTATCCAACATGGGAAGCAAACATAACAGAAAAGCATCTAATTCAAATGTGGATAAATTAAACAGGTGTTTCAACTGATCCAATCGAAGTAAGATCTCATTGTTATCTGCTTTTTCTCTTAATTGAACAATCTGTTCCTCAACCTGAAGAAAAAGATCATCTATTAATTGTTCTTCCGCTTCAGGTAATGATATTCCAGTCCCCCAATTTCCCCCCATAGGCAGATTCAGTAAATCTTGTATGTTTTTTTCAGAAATAAATAAGCCCCGAAATTTTTCAGAAAAATCCTGGCCTGCTAATTCCCAGCGTCGAACGGCGACACGAATTAGCAAATCAATTCTAATTAAATTCAAGTGCAAAAATTCTGTGTTCATTGTTTTCTCAGGTTCTAATTTTTCTTTTCGGAAATGATAAATTTCAACCTCGCTTGAACCTTTAAACAAATACAATTACAACAATGAAATAATAGCTGTAAATTTTTGATATAGATATCAATAATTATAAATAATTGAACAAAAAATAAATTAAAACAGAAATCTCTTAAATTATGATTTCTTTATCAAAATTATAATTAATAATATTAGCCAAAATCAATTTGAATAGCAAATTAATATACAAAGAAAATGTCATTTTTAATTTTTTTTAAGATTACCCAAAAAAATTTGTAAACATTTCTATCTTCCTTTTTATTTTGAAAAAATCGGAAAATAAAAATTTTTCTTCCTTTGAAACTTATCATTTTTCTAAGAAAACTCGTTTCTCTTCTATTCCACTCGTATTCCATTTAAATTCGACAAAGGAGGATCATCTTAAGTCTGAAAACTAATAATTCTGCCTTACTATTAATTAGAATGTTAGTTTAAATCTTTTCATCTTAGAGATCAGGGTGTTTAGGCAGACATCACTGCTAAAACACCTCATAACCCAATTTTGTTGAGATGATTCTTTTTTATATCAGTATTACTCACATTTTCAGATAAATATTGACTAAAACAAGATAAAATATTTAAGATTAATAATAAAAAATTCAAAAATGTAAAATTGATCCAAAAACTTTGTTTGATGCTTAATGAAAATCCCCTAAAACAGAGTACACAAAATAACCAAGATATTCTTTCAACACATAATTGATACTCGCAAGATTATTGGCATTCGGCACCAACCCGATCAATACATCTTGAAAGGTCGGATGCCAGAGAGAGTACCAACTTTCCTGAGTGATAGAGTAATCTGCCGGAGCCGGGATGACAGAAAAACCCTCATTTTCAAAAAGCGCAACAGATCGGTGCATGTGACTGGCGGATGTGACAAGAATAATTTCCTCAACATCCATCCCTCTCAGAATATCAGCGCTGTATCTTGCATCCTCAGCGGTATTTTGGGATTGATCCTGCATTAAAAGCACATCCTCCGGAACACCTATCATCAGCAGGATGTCAGCCATATCTTCTGCAGGTGTTGTTGTCCTGGAACCTGACCATTCAATATTTCCTCCACTGAGAAGAATTTTCTCTGCAATCCCCTGCTGATAGAGTCTGGCGGTATAAAGCACTCGGTCACCAGCACCGTTAATTTCAGTCATCTGACGTGGATACTGATGAGATTCTGTGCCACCGCCCAACAGCACAACCATGCTGTTCGTAGGAAGAGTCTGAGGTGGAAGATAACGCCACTCGATCGATCGAGACAGAATAGCCGGTACCCATTTGTTACCACCAAGAAAGATTATCACAATTACCAAAAGGATTATCCAGTGTAATCGTTTACCCTGGGTGTGTTTCCGGACCAGGATGAAATAAGCAATCAGAAGCAGCCATATCACCCCTAATGGGTAGAACCATAATGGCAAGAATTTTGAAAGGAAAACAAACATATTTAACCTACCAATCTATTCAACACTGAATCTAAAGAATAACCATAACTTTCCCCAAAGAGGTTCAGGTGATTTAAAATATGGTAAATGTTATAAATTTCAAATCGCTCCTGATAGCCAGGTTCCAGTGTGTAGACATCATTGTAAGCCTGATAAAAATCATTGCTAAATCCACCGAACATATGAGTAAATGCAAGATCAGCTTCACGATCACCATAATAGACAGCAGGATCAATCAGCACCGGATATCCATTCTCATCAGCAATAACATTGCCACCCCAAAGATCGCCATGTAAAAGAGCAGGTTTGCGAGGAACACCTTGTAACCAGTTCCCTAGACGGGAGAGAATGCGCTCCAAATTCTGTTGACGAGAGCGTGAGAGATACTCATTGCTTTGGGCGAGATTGATTTGAGGTTGCAAACGAAAGTCCCTGAAAAAGGCGACCCAATCTGATACCCATATATTATATTGAGGGGTACTCCCAATGTAATTATTGTGATCCAGACCAAATTGATCAGATTGGCTGTTGAGATGTAACTGTGCGAGTTGTTGACCACATAACTTTTGATCAAAACTGGTGCTATGCTCAATCCATTCGAGCAGAATGAAAGCAGGCAGATTTTGTTCGGCTTCCTGAAATTTGATTACAGAGGGGACGCGAATCGTATCAACTGCTGCCAACATCTGTAGGCCTTGAGCTTCCGTAGTGAACATATTAGGGTGTGGTTGCGGATTCCACTTAAGAAAGTAACGGTTCCTTTCGGTCACAACCTGAGAAGCATGGTTAATACAGCCACCACCAACAGATTTAATCTGCATAACCGGACCCGGATCGCTTATTCCAGCCAGAATCTGTTTGAGAGTGTTTTCCAGAGCAATTGGCAAGCTGGTCATAGCCCTTCTTGTTTGATAATCGCTTCTAACAATCCCTGACAACCTGCCTTGACTAAGTTGTAAACTTCTTCGAAATTATTGTCGTAATAAGGATCAGGCACATCCAATGGATAGCCTTTTGGAGCGAATTCAAGTAATCGTCTGACAGGCTTCTTAAAGTAATATTGGATATCAACCACATTTTCCTGTGCCATGGCGATGACAAAATCATATTTCTGGAAATCCTCAGATTTGAGTTGTGCGGCTCGTTTATTGCCGACCTCAATATTGTTTTCTGAAAGTATCAATCGAGTACCGATGTGAGGTGGTTCTCCGATATGCCAGCGTCCTGTCCCGGAGGATGCAATAATAAATTCATCGGAGAGTCCTTTGTCTTCAACCATTTTTCTGAATACCGCTTCCGCCATGGGAGAGCGACAAATATTCCCCAGACACACGAACATTACAGCAATCATCTCCGTCCCTTCCATTATCCATTGATATCAGTATTTATACCAAAAAAAGGCTGGTTTGGGAAAGTATTGAAACCCCAGTAGAATAATATTTAGTATTAACACAAAAAAAGAACTTGCTTGGTACGCAAGTTCTTTTAATTCATTGGGGTAACGGCGTGTTCCCCATCATCTTTCAGGTGACTCACCTGGGACTCGAACCCAGAACCGATTGATTAAGAGTCAATTGCTCTGCCAGTTGAGCTAGTGAGCCAGTACCGCAAGGCAATTATACCTAATTTAGGGGTCATGTCAATAAAGCATGCGTCTCAAAGGAAATTATGGAGAGTCAAAAAAATAATTATTACAGGTATTGGTTACTATTGACAACGTTGTCAATTTTCATTATAAATAGTATAACCCCTCTAGGAGAGAGAAAATGCCAGAATATCATTCACTTTCAATCAATAATTTAGACGATTTTATTTTTGGGACCAGCCCCCACCCGATTTCATTAAAAAACGGATTGACTATTGGCGGTGGTACAGTGTATCCAGAGTTAAATTTCACTTTACCCAATATGATCGTTGACGCTGACTCAATGCCCGAAGTATGCATTCAATACACCCAGATGGTCACCGATGCCAGTAAACGAGCGGTAAAGTTGCATGCACCTGGCTTGGTGATTGAGTTTGAGCTCCTTCCAGATCTGACACTGACGCCAGAATGGGGTGCTGAGGTGGTGAAAATACTCAAAGAAGTTCTTAATTCGATGGAAAACCAATTCGGATTAAAAACTGCTTTGCGAGTCACACCCAATGATATTCGCGAATTTGCACGACCTCCCATTATGAAGAATGGTGAGTTTGTTGATAAAATGTTTCGATGTTTTCATCTTTGTGCAGAAGCAGGCGCAGATTTTTTCTCCATCGAATCCACTGGTGGTAAGGAAATTCATGATGATGCAATTCTGAATGGAAATTTAGATTTATCTGTTCTGGGACTGGGTATTCTAGGCAGCCGGGATATGGTTGATTTATGGAATAATATCGTTGATATCAGTCACCAACATGGGGTGATCCCGGCTGGTGATTCCGCCTGCGGATTTGCCAATACAGCCATGGTTCTAGCTGAACAACGCTACATACCAAAAGTTTGGGCAGCTTTAATAAGAGTTATGAGTGTTCCAAGGAGTTTGGTCGCATTTGAGCAAGGGGCACTGGGACCTAGCAAAGATTGTGCTTATGAAGGTCCTTATCTTAAAGCGATCACCGGATATCCGATTTCATTAGAAGGGGCAGAAGCTGCTGTGGCACATCTTTCACCCATTGGTAATATTGCCAAAGCAGTACCCGATTTGTGGAGCAATGAATCGGTAAATAATGTGAAACTATTAGGAGGAATGGCACCAACGGTTTCCCTTGAACAATTAGTTTATGCAACTCGATTAATGAACACTGCATCGCATCACGGAAAAAGTTCTGCTATAGTGTTGCGAGATTGGCTGGTAGAGTCGGATGCAAAATACGATCCCCAGGCTTATGTTTTGAAACCTGATGTTGTTCTTGAACTTGCAAAGGAAATTATTCAAGAACCAAGCGCTTATTTACGAACCCGAAAAGCAGCCCTGGTGACTCTCATGAAACTTCGTCTGGCTGGGGAAAATGGACAGCTGTCTTATTCCAAAATAGAAATGCGGTGGTTGGATCGTCTTTCAAAAAAAGCTGATTCATTACCAGAAGACGAGGAAGAATTCATTAAGACTGCATTGGTAGATATCGATCTCAGCAAAATAAGGTTGGAAGAGTATGGAGTATTAGAATAAATTTAAAATTATCTCCTTTTGATTCTCTCAACCCCTACCAGTAATCACAACCACCAACCAGATACTATAAGCAATAAAACTTAATCCTATCAATCCTAATCCATAGGTCATCAGATATAGAATTAACCAGATGGTAAAGAAAAAGTTAATAGGGAGATTTTCCAATAAACGAGATTGATAACACTTTTTTATACTGTTACAAATCTATAACATTATTGTAGAGAACTGCAATACTTATTTTTCCGGAATTAGGTCAACCACCAGAACTTCAGGTGGAGACAAAAAACGAATTCTCGGTGTCAGTCCCCCCGCAAATCCTAGACCGCGATTTACATACATAATGGTATCGTCTAATTGGTATTTTCCCATGTCGAAGGTTTTCCCATATTTTGTATTCGTAATAATGGCACCATAAAAAGGTAATCGCACCTGACCTCCGTGTGTGTGACCAGATAAATAAAGATTAACATCTAAATCACGGGTAAAATATACAAGATTAGGTGTATGATGAAGCAACAATTTAAATTCATCAGGATTTGTTTTCTCCATTAATTCGACCAATGATTTATCGTCTCCCCACCACTCTTCGAAACTTACCCCTAGGATTGCAATTTCTACATCAGGTAGGGATAATTTTTTTATCTCATTATCCAATACATGAATTTCTAAACCCTCAAACATCATTTTCAGTTTTTTGGTTGATTCGTAATTTCCATTTACTGCATAAATCCCTAAAGGCGCTTGAAAATTTCCAATAAATTCTCTAAGATAACCTATTGTTTGAGTTTCATTCGGGCCAGTAAGATTGGCGAAATCCCCTGTAATTACAATAATATCTGGATTCAGTTCATCCACCATTTGTATTACATCATTTTCACGGGGTGTAATGCTCTCGATATGAAGATCCGATAATTGAACAATTCGAACCGGTTCTTTCAGGTTTTTAACTGAAAGTTCAAGATGGGATACAGAAACACGCAAAGGTTCAATATAAAATCCATATATTCCGAAAATTAATAATAAAAAATTAGGAATCAATAATGACCAAGAATAAAACTTAATAAGTGGTTTGGTTCGTTTTAGTGATGACCCAAGTTGATAAACCAGACCTATAAAGAAGAAAATTATGCGAAAAACGGTAAAAAAATAGAGGGGAATGAAAATTGGGCCATATGAGAGATTTAATATTGGAAGAGCATTCAGCCAGAGAAAATCAATCAGAAAAAAAATAAATAAGATTAGTAAACCAATCAACAATAATTTTACAAAGTATGAAAAACTCATTTATAAATGCCTCAATAATGCAACGTTATTAGTTGGTATCCAATTTTTTTATCATTATATATTATTATCTAAATTATCCTATTAAGAATAATGAAGTTTGTTTGTTATAATGAAGATTTATAATCCATTTAAATCTTGTTTATTCAAGAATAAAAATTAGGCGAATAAAGGAAGATAATTACTTAAGGGAGTAAATGGTATCTGTCAATTGGTATGTTTTGCATAGTAAACCAAGAAAAGAAGAGATCCTTTTCCAGCAGGTTCAATCTCGTGGAATTGATTGCCTTTTACCTCGAATTAAAGTGAAACCAGTGAATCCCAAAGCGCGTAAAACTCAACCGTACTTTCCTGGCTATATGTTTGTTCGTGTCAACCTGGATGAGATAGGCATATCGACTTTTCAATGGATGCCTTTTAGCACCGGATTGGTGGCATTTGATGGAATAGCAGCTACTGTTCCAGATGCGTTAATTAAGGAGATTTGCTACCGTTTAGAAGACCCTGACCTTAATGGAGACCAAATTATTAAAAGAATAAAACCAGGGGATGAAATTTTAATTAAATCGGGAATATTTGCAGGATATGAAGCAATATTTGATTTTAATTTGCCAGGCCGTGAGCGTGTTAGGGTTTTCCTTAAATTGCTAAACCAAAATCGAAACTTATCTGTTGAATTACCCTCTGACCAAATAAAACTTAAATCCAATACAGATAAAAAATAAAAACTACTATTTATGAATCTGAATGATTCAACGATATAAGGCGATGCTCATGTCCAGAGGTAACCAAAGCTTGAGCAAGCTCTAATGCTCTTAATCCATCTTCTCCAGTTACTGGTACTTCAGTATCATTGGTGAATGACTTAAGGAAAGCTTCCTGTTCTGCACGTAAGGGCTCTTTTTTGTTCACGTGATACCTTATCATAGACCCTTCGCGAACGCCACGCAATAAACCTAATGTAGCCCACTCAGACTCATCTACTAATGAGTTTTCGTGGAAATAAAGATCCTGTGTCAAGTAATCAACCTTAAACATCCCACATTCGCCAGTAACAAAGAAATTTCTAATTTTTGTTGGGGTAATCCAGTTAATTACTAAGGATCCAATGGTTCCATCAGAAAGGCGTAAAAGAGCGCTCATTAAATCCTCGTATTTACTATGAATACCGCATTGTGTTTCTGCATACAGTCGGACAATCTCTTTTTGTGTCACATATCGAATGATATCTAAATCATGAACTGCCAAATCGATAACAACACCAACATCATTGATCCTTTGCGGCAATGGACCCTCTCTGTGAGCTCCAACATTGAAGACTTTTCCTAGCTTATTCTTTGCTAGTTGCTCTTTCAAAGCAATTACTGCAGGATTAAAACGTTCAATATGACCAACCATAAGTTTTACACGAGCTTTTTCAGCTGCTGCGATCATCAATTTTCCTTCTTCAACGCTGGAAGAAATGGGTTTCTCTACCAGGACATGGATTCCTCTTTGTATCACATCCAAAGCGATTTCCAAATGTAAGCTTGTTGGTACACATATGGCTACAGCTTCGGGTTTTTGTTCATCCAGCATCTTACGATAATCAGCATAAACTTTGGTGTTATACCTGTTAGCAATTGTTTCTGAAGTATTTTGGTTTGTATCAGCTACTCCTACTAATTCTACGTCGGGTAATTCCCAATAAACTCTGGCATGATTTCGCCCCATACTACCAACACCAATCACTGCTGCCTTGATGGTCATAATTTATTTACCTCCTCAACTATTTTCTGAAGATCAGCTCGAGTCAGCTGTGGATGAACTGGTAAAGAAATAACATCATTCACTATTCTTTCTGTGACAGGTAAATTGAGATTACTATAACCCATCTCTACCAGATGAGTCTGTTTATATGCTGGAACCGGGTAAAAAATACCAGTTCCAACACCTGCCTGATTAAGAAAATTAACCGCTGCATCTCGATCAACATCTTGCTTAACCCGTATCGTATACTGATGCCACACATGTTCATACTCTGGAAGTACCTGAGGCGTTATAACACTGGTCAAATGAGCGTTTAAGAAAGTTGCGTTTTTCCTGCGTGCTTCGGTGAATTCTCCCAATCGATCTATCTGAACCAAACCAATTGCAGCATGCAAATCTGACATTCGGAAATTATATCCAAGCATATCATGGTAATAACGTCTCTGCATTCCATGATTGCGGATCATTCGGCAGCGTTGAGCAATCTTTTCGTCACTTGTGGTTATCATACCTCCTTCGCCTGACATAATATTCTTGGTAGCGTACAAGCTGAAACATCCTGTACCAAATGATCCAACAGGTTTTCCTTTGTATTTAGCACCTATTGCTTGACAAGCATCCTCAATAATAATTAATCCATGTTTTTCAGCAATTCCTGTGATTTGATCCATATTACATGGATACCCATAAAGATGAACCAATAATATGGCTTTCGTTCTGGGTGTGATTGCACCTTCAATCTCATCAGGGTTGATATTAAAAGTTTTTTCATCAATATCCACAAAGACTGGTTTTGCGCCAACAAAAAATATTGAATTTACAGAAGCCATAAATGTGAAAGGGGTGGTTATGACTTCATCTCCCTGACCAATTCCATGAGCAAGCAGGCCTACATGTAATGCTGCGGTTCCTGATGTGGCTGCAATTGCATATTTTGTGTTACAGACTTCAGTAAATTTTTCTTCTAATTTCGCTGTTTTCGGTCCCTGAGCCAGCATACCTGAGTCAAGAACTTCCAGCACAGCACTTTTCTCCGCTTCTCCTATGTAAGGTTTGGAAATTGGAATCATCTTCTCACCTCTTTACTTTTCATTCAATTATTCTCTTTTATGATACTTGTTTCAAAACCACATTTTCTACAAAACATAATTTTGCTAGATGCTGGTTTTTCTACCAATTTTTCTCCACAAGGACAAACATATCCTCTCAATCGAGCAGGATTGCCAAAAACAAGCCCAAAATCTGGTACATCTCTGGTGATGACACTACCAGATCCCACCATTGCCCATTCGCCAATTGTGACTCCACAACGAATGGTTGAATTTGCACCCAAAGCAGCCCCTTTTTTTATCGTTGTTCTACTCAAAACCCAATCATCTGCAGATTTAAATGTTCCATCAGGATTAATTGCTCTTGGCTTCAAATCATTAGTGAAGCAAACATGTGGACCAATAAAAACACCGTTCTCCAGAGTTACGCCATGATATACAGATACATAATTTTGTATTTTGACATTATCTCCTATAACAACACCTGTATCGATGTAAACACCTTTGCCTATAATACAATTTTTCCCAATGGTTGCGTTTTCACGAATCTGACTATGATGCCAGATACTGGTGCCGTCACCAATTATTGATTTATCCGAGACTTCTGCGCTTGCATGGATTCGGATTGACATAAACCCTCCTGATTTAATTATATTGGTTATTTGATGTTTTTAAATGAGTCTCCATTAATCCAGAAATAAGTGGATCGGTGTGAAATGTTTTCTTGAACCGCATCTCACACCGATATGGATTGATTTAGAAATGCCCAAATTTTAATCTATCTTGACAATAATAATAGGATCATGGCTGTCGATGAAATTCCATCTTCCACATTCAATAGTGTCAATTCATGTACTGCAAGATAGTCTATAATATCAACGATATCCAACATACCAAAAACAACATTCATAAAAGTAATCTCAGAATTTTGATCAGGTATAAGTATGCCTCTATATAGATTATCACCAGATTCGAGATTATTACTTTCACCTATGTTGCCCGAACCACCAATTATGACATTCTTTAAGGTTAACTCGCCATCTCCTGTAACAATAATTAATGGGAAGGTTGTGTCACTTCCATATGTGATAATTGCAATGTCACCTACACTTTCAAATTTTATTGGTGTTGTTATTACAGGTAGACCGACAAGGCCATAAGATGGATCATTTATTGGTTCATTGATTATATACGTACAGCCAGATTCTAAGTTTATAACCGTTAGATCTTCATCGGTGTTAGCTTGATTAATATCATTTATCAGTTTAACAACGCTACAAGACTCAATCGCAAATGTAGCACTGACCTCCTTGTCCGCATCCATCGTCAAAACACACGTGGCTGAGGTCTCACCGCTGCAGTCGCCTGTCCACTCAACAAAATGGTATCCCAATGCCGGAGTGGCTATCAGTTCCACTTCTGTGCCGTAGGCGTAAGTGGCTGTGACTGGTGTGATGCTACCATTTTCGGATTGGTTCACTGTCAGGGTGTAGGTGTTAATCGCGAAGTTGGCGGATACAGTGATGTTCGCTGTGACGTTTGTATCCGTTCTTGGATTCACAGTCGAGCCATCACTCCACTTCACAAAGTGGTATCCGGTGTTCGGGACTGCTGTGACAGGTGTGCCACTCCCACCATAATTGACTGTCTGTGTTGTATCTCCTGTCAGTGTTCCACCTGTTCCTGCTGTGTAGGTCAGGGTGTAGGTGTTGATCGCAAAGTTGACGATTACAGTGATGTTCGCTGTGACGTTTGTATCCGTTCTTGGATTCGCAGTCGAGCCATCACTCCAGTTCACAAAGTGGTAACCAGTGTTCGGAACAGCTGTGACAGCGGTGCCATTAGCTCCATAATTGACTGCCTGTGTTGTCAAGCCTGTCAGCGTTCCGCCTGCTCCTGCTGTGTAGGTCAGGGTGTAGGTTATT
>JAURZL010000010.1 GCA_030653365.1 Anaerolineaceae bacterium | reverse complement strand
TTTAGCTCGAGGAAAAGCAAAAAACGTGGCTATTGTTGCATGTATGCATAAACTTCTTACGATTATGAATGCCATGGTGAGAGCTCAAACTTTGTGGAGACCTGTATTTACCTCTTGACATTTAACACAGTTGCTGTTGAGTTGATGGACTCATGGTCATACCATTGATCATGTCATAGATCACCCCACAGGAACACGACACAGGTTAAACCCTGTGTCTGTAAGACTCAAACCAGATGAATCTGGTTGTATGAAGAACCTGTTTGAACAGGTTTGAATCTTTGTAGCCTGTGGTTTTAACCACAGGTGTGTTGATTGACAAACGAAGGTCAGCTATCTGTTACAATAATTACAGACTTATGAAGCACCATTGGTTTAAAAGGAGGAGCATATGGAATACATGGTCATGTATATTTTGGATGATCCGGTATTAATGGAAGATCTGATCGGAGCCTGGGTGGATGGGGGTGTTCGTGGAGCAACAATAATTGAGTCGACTGGGATGTACCGTTTACAACGCAAATTAATTCCGATGCAATATCTGTATTCAAGCAATAAAACCGGTGAGAAAGACAATATCACCATTATGGCTATTGTAAAAGATCATGCTACAGCAGAAAAATGTTTAGAAATAACTGAATCAGTTGTGGGGGATTTGGATCATCCCAATACGGGAATATTCGCTGCCTGGCCATTGGGGATTGTAAAAGGCTTGCATGTACGAGGTCATGATTAAGGCCTTCTTTTCAAAAAAAACCGAATCTCAATCTACCAAAAAATATTTTGGTAGATTTTAATAATTTTCATAAATAATCGGTCAATTAACAGGTAACCATGTACGATAAGGTTTTAATCTTATCCTACAAATGTTATGATAAGTATAATGTTAACTAAGTTTATCGTATTTATCTTTAATCATTAATTAATGGGAGGAGAAATGAAAAGATTAATTCTTTTTATGTTTATATTTATTCTTATTTTATCCACACAGGATTTTGTCAATGCGGTATCTAATAAAATTGTTCGTGTTTCAGTAGGAGAAAATTTGGTTGAGGGAAATCTTTCATCATCAGAGCCTTCAATTTCAGGTGATGGCCGGCATGTAGCATTTTCATCTTTAGCCAGTAATTTGGTGCCCGATGATACAAATAATTTTTCTGATGTTTTTGTTCATGATCTACAGACAAATACTACAACTCGTGTATCTGTGAATTCTGCAGGAGAACAGGCGGATAGTGGTAGTGGTCCTGCATCCATTTCAGGCGATGGAAGATATGTAGCATTTAGATCAGGAGCAACTAATCTTGTTTCTGGGGAGGAAATACTTTATGGGCAAATTTTTGTGCATGATCGTCAAACAGGACAGACAGTTATTGTGTCTAAATCTTCATCTGGTCTGGTAGGTAATCTACCATCTTCAGATCCTTCGATTTCTGCGGATGGACGCTTTGTTGCATTTCAATCCTTGTCTGATAATCTGGTAACAGGTGATAACAATGAAGATTGGGATATATTTGTGCATGATCTAGAATCCCAAAATACTGTCCTGGTCTCAAAATCTACAAATTCAGATATTGGAAATGGCCCTTCCAATTATCCATCTATTTCTGAAAATGGATATTATGTAGCCTTTCAATCCGAAGCCACAAATCTGGTTAGCGATGATACGAATGAAACAATGGATGTGTTTTTATACAATCTACAGACGGGAGACATCTCCATGATTTCGACAGGTATCGGAGAAAATGCTGGAAATGGATTTTCGGGTTTTCCTTCGATATCAAATGATGGCAGGTTCACAGCGTTTTTATCCGGGGCTAGTAATCTGGTGGAAAATGATAACAATGCCACCAATGATATTTTTGTTTTTGACGGTTTGCTGGATACAATTGAGCGTGTGTCAATTTCATCAACTGGGACTGAGGGAAATTCTTATTCAAATGTTCCTTCAATTTCCGGGAATGGCCGTTTTGTTGTCTACACTTCAGCGGCAACCAACCTGGTGGATGATGATACCAACAATAGGGAGGATATTTTCCTTCACGACCGTGAAACCGGGGAAACTATCCGTGTAAATCTTGGAATAGATGGCCAGCAAGCTAATGGATTTTCCTTTTCAAAATCAAAAGTTGTTTCTGATGATGGCAGTTTAGTAACGTTTTACTCTTGGGCTACGAACCTGGTTATGAATGATAATAATAATTTTGAAGAAGTTTTTGTATATGGAGTAGAATCAATTGAGCCTGTACAGGACTATTCCATTTTTCTTCCAATGGTCATTAAATAGTGGAGTGATAATTAATAAATTTATCTGACAAATCTGGTTTGAGGTGTTTCCTCCCGAACCAGATTTAATCCTTTGCCACAATTGTGTTAATTCTTGGTACAATTAGCCACTGGGTGTAACATGGCAAGGAGGATTGTATGGATACCCCCGAATGGTTGTTTCGTATTCGCAAGGATTTAGAAAAAATTACCGGTCAGGTCGCTTCTGAAATCTGGCCGACCCCTAAAGGCAAACCTTATTTTAACTACCGCCTGGAGCATGTGCGCCAGGTAGAGCGCGATGCCCGCTGGCTCCTGCAGCAGGTGGGTGGCGACGAGGATGTTGTTCTGGCATCTGTCTGGCTGCATGACCGTTTTCAACCACAGCTCAATAAACCTGACCGGCATGCCCTCTTAGCTGCCAACTGGATTCGCGAGAACCTGGCGGAAACTGGCTTTCCGCAAGAGAAAATCAACCTGGTAGCGTATGCAGTTGCGATGCATTCGAGTGAACCGCAGTCCTTGCCGGAAGAGGATCACGAAGCTCGCGTTTTATGGGATGCCGACAAACTCACCAAACTGGGTCCACTTTCCTACACCAATATGGTGGCTGTGATGCCTGCATTTCCGGAACACGTGATGAGTTATGGGGAGATTGTACGCATGGCGAAGGATGAACTGGAACGCCGCAAGGAACTGGTTGAACTCTTTTATTTTCCTTCTTCACGCAAACGTGCCGCTCAACGTGTTGCTGCACAGGAGTGTTTCCTGAATCAGATGCGTCGCGATATCGCTGGCGTGTAATTTGCAAATTTTTTCTGGCATTTTCAGATCAGAATCTTAACCGATTCTGATTTTTTTATTTTGGGACTTTCATCATTTCCAAGGCAGTATGTGTTCCAAAAAGTAAGGCAGCTGCTTCTGCCACCAGGGCCAGTCGTGGTTGACATCCTGCCCCCAGTAATCGATCCAGGCGGGGATACCTTTATCAAGTAGGATTTGCTCGAGGGCACGAGTATCCCGCAGCATATCATCCTCCCAGGCACCCTGTCCAACAGAGACGATGATTTTACTCTGGCGATATTGATCGAGATACCACCCATCGGACAGATTTGGCAGGTAAGACAACGGCGTATTGAAGTAAACTGTTTGATCCATATAATCACCGATGAACATTGACAATTGGTACAAACCACTCAACGCAATCATGCCTTCAAATATGTCCGGGTGGCGGAAAAAGAAATTACAGGTATGATAGGCTCCCATGCTGGCACCAGTGGTCAGGATTTTTTGCTCGTTGCCTTCGCCTTGGCTGTGGATGAAGGGCACCACCTCCTGGATGATGTAGCGATCGTATGATTCGTGACGGTTGGCGCGATCGGCAGGGTGTGCATCCCAGTTTGCCCAGGATTGGCTGTCAACCGAGTCGACGGTGAAAACTTTAATGCGTCCATCCTCGATGAAGTGGTGAATGGTGTGGATCATACCAAAATTCTCGAAGTCGAAGAAGCAGCCGCTCTGGGCGGGGAAAACCAGCAGTGGTACCCCATGATGTCCATAGACCTTCAGTTCCATGTTCTGGTTGAGGTTGGGACTCCACCATTGATGATATTGGATTTGCATGCTTAGGCTACCGGAAGCGTTTCATGGATGGCATGCGCAGCAGCCACAATGTGATCCAGATCGGGTGAACGCATAATGTAGGCATAATCTCCCAATGCGCCACGCATGATGGTGGTCATTGGTTCGTGATGAACCAGGATATCGCCAAAGTGGTAGAGAATGTCCTGGTGGGCCAGGGCATAACGGATGTGATTTTTTCGCCCAATATAGCCACAGAAATAGCTGCGGGTTACCTCAGCTTCGAAACGATTGTAGGCAATCATGTTGGCATATTCAGCATAGATATCAATATCGTTGGCGTAGTTGTACATATCGGTGGTCAGTCCGCCGGGCGGGCGCATGTTGACTTCCAGGGCGACAATGCGTCCATCGGGTGTGCGGAAGTATTCCAGGTGGAAGAAGCGTGCGCGCACATCGAATGTCTGTACGGTGCGGAAGCCGATTTCGCGCAGATCCTCGGGAACTTCCTGCAGAGAATGGTAGAAAATATGCAAATCTTCGTTGACGGTTTCCATCACCCCCTGACTGTAAGCATGCGAGGTGTAGAATACGATCTCACCATCCTGATCTGTCAGCCCATCAAAGGAAATAATCTGACCCTGAATAAATTCCTCGAAAATATAATCGACGGCGGGTTTGGTGTCAAAGAAATTCTTCAGATCCGCTGCGCAATAAATCTTATAGGTCGCCATGGCACCCACCCCTTTATCCGGTTTGGCAACCACCGGAGTGCCGACCTCCTTCAGGAATTGGCGAGCTTGCTCCTCATCGCGAAGCACCTTTCCCCGTGCGACTGGTATACCAGCTTGCTGGTAAAGCTCTTTCATCAGTGACTTCTGTTTGATCCAGCTGATGTTTTCCACCCTGGGTCCTGGGATGTTGAAATCCGTACGGATGCGTGCTTCGGTTTCCAGCCAGTATTCATTGTGCGATTCGAAACGATCGATCTTGCCATAGCGGTGGGTGAAATATCCCATCGCCCGCAGGAGTTCGTCGTAATTGTGCATATCCGAGACGCGGAAATATTCTGTCAGATAGCGTTTGAGTGGCTCTGAGAGGTGTTCGTAATGAGCATCACCGATCCCGAGCACATTCACGCCGGCTTCACGCAGCTTGATCACGAAAGGGTAATAATTGGTGGGAAAATGGGGTGACAGGTATACATAATTCATAACAAATATCCTCATAAATAATTTACAAATTATATAACAAATCATTTGCTGAAAGCCGATAAAAACAAATAAGGTTATACATAAAGAGCTATAATAAAACTATTCATCCCCTTTATCTAAAAATTTCAAAGGCCTTTTTGGAGGAAATATGGAAATTCCTATTGTTGTGCTTCTGGTTTCTCTTATTTTGATCTTGTTTGCTTTGTATAAAATCTGGACATTCATTCAAAAGTCTCTCAAAAAATCCAACAGCCAAACCTGGCAGAAGACTACCGCTGAAGTATTTTCTAAAACAGTGGCAAGGAAGATCTCAACGAAATCCGGTATTTCATATTATCCTGAGATTGAGTATCGTTACACTGTGATGGGACAAAGTTTTGAGAAGAAAATCCGCTTACCTAAAAATTACACGCTCCAAAAAGCTGAAGAAATCATTAACAATTTGGGAACTACCATCGAAGTGCATTACAACCCCAACCAGCCAAAGGAACACATCTCGGAATACGAAAAGGCAAATTATTTGGATATTGTGGTGGGTGTGATCTCTCTGGTGTTGGCAGGTATTATGCTTTTTCCTTATTTAAGTTGATCTTTTACCAAATACCTGGTGACAGCTAAATACACACTTCCTAAGCAGATCTGATTCCCAGTCAGTTAGGCTGACTGCTTGTGGCACTCCCATTGTTCTGTTGACCGTCAGGAGGGCTGTTATCATGCCATGAATAACTGTTAGCACATGTTCTCAACCTCACAGACTTTACGCTTTGATAGTAAAATTGGTAGGATATCCAGCAAGAGGAGTTTGCAATGACACACAGGCACGCTATTGACTTTGACAACCGTGAAAAAAAATATGTACTGGTCGAGTTTCCCTATCCATCCGGGTCGGGACTGCATATTGGCCATGCCTTCACATTTACCGGGGCGGATGTATTCGCCCGCTTCGAACGGATGCAGGGTAAAAACGTGCTTTTTCCGATTGGCTGGGATGCTTTTGGACTTCCGACCGAGAATTACGCTATCAAGACCGGTCGCAAACCGCAGGACGTGACCGCCGAGAACACCGCCACCTTTCGCAGCCAGATGGAACAATTAGGATTGTCCTTCGATTATGAGCGCGTGGTGGATACCACTGACCCTACCTACTATAAATGGACTCAGTGGATTTTCATCAAACTCTTCGAAAAGGGTCTTGCCGAAAAACAGGAGATGCCGATCAACTGGTGCCCGAGCTGTAAGGTTGGCCTGGCTAATGAAGAAGTGGTAAACGGCAACTGTGAACGCTGTGGATCACCGACCACACGCCGGCGCATCAGTCAATGGGTGGTCAAGATCACCGACTATGCTGACCGCCTGATCGATGGTCTCGCGCAGACCAACTTCATTGAGAAGGTCAAGGCTGCCCAGATCAACTGGATTGGACGTAGCGAGGGTGCACGTGTGCAATTCCAGCTGGTGGGAGTAGAAGAGCAACTGGAAGTCTTCACCACCCGTCCGGATACGCTGTGGGGTTGTACCTTCATGGTGCTGGCACCGGAACACCCCTTTGTGGAAAAATATTGCCTGGACCAACCAAGTGTCAAAGAATATGTGGAAACCAGCCGTGGAAAATCCGACCTGGAACGTCAGGAAGTCACCCGTGACAAGACCGGCGTGTTCAGCGGACTGATCGCTATCAATCCCGCCAATGGAAAAAAGGTACCGGTCTGGATCTCCGACTTTGTGTTGCTGAGCTATGGTACCGGGGCGATTATGTCGGTGCCTTCTGGTGACCAGCGCGACTGGGATTTTGCCACCAAATTTGGGATTGAGATTCTGCCGATCGTGCAGCCTACCGACGGTTGGGATTTCACTCAGGGAGCTTACCCCGATAAAGATGCGGTCATGATCAACTCTGGCCCGATCAATGGGTTAACCGTAGCCGAAGCCATCCCGGCTGCCTTGCAGTGGTTGAAAGAACGTAACCTTGGTGAAGCGACCGTCTCCTACCACTTGCGTGATTGGATCTTTAGCCGCCAGCATTACTGGGGAGAACCAATCCCGATGGTGAAATGTGAACATTGCGGATGGGTGCCAGTCAAATTTGAAGAGCTGCCAGTGATGTTGCCGGATGTGGAGAAATACGAACCAACCGATACCGGTGAATCCCCGCTGGCAAATATTAGTGAATGGGTGCAAACCACCTGCCCGCAATGTAACGAACCCGCCAAACGCGAGACCGATACCATGCCCAACTGGGCTGGCTCGGACTGGTACTTCCTGCGCTTTGTTGACCCGCACAACGACCTGGCACTGGCCGACATGGACAAACTGCGCTACTGGATGCCGGTCGATCTCTATATCGGTGGCGACGAGCATAACACCCTGCATCTGTTGTACTCACGCTTCATCTACCAGTTCCTGCACGATATTGGTGCTGTACCGGCGGAGATACCTGAGCCCTACTACCGGCGTATGTCGCACGGTGTCATTTTGGGACCGGATAACCAGCGCATGAGCAAGAGCCGCGGCAATGTGATCGTCCCGGAAGATATTATCAACCAGTACAGCGTGGATGCTGCTCGATGCTATATGATGTTCATAGGTCCATTCGATGCAACCATGGCCTGGAACGAGCGCGCCTTGCTGGGCACGAAACGCTTCCTGGATCGCTTTGAACGGCTGGTGGAATTGCAGGCCAACACCAAAGCCGAGACCCCGCACGAGATCAAAGCCCTGATCCACAAAGCGGTGGACAAATGCCAGCACGACTTTACAAATTTTAAATTTAATACCGCGGTCGCCAAGCTGATGGAAACCCTGAACGGCATCTATGAGCATGGTGGTGCGGTGAATCCACGTGATTTGCGCATGCTGGTGCAGGCGATTGCCCCACTGGCACCTTTCTTTGCTGAAGAAGCCTGGACCAAACTGGGCGGTAAAGGCAGCGTGCACGCCAGCGACTGGCCAACGGTGGATCTGGCCCTTATTAAGGAAGACACCGTCGAAATCCCCGTGCAGGTGAACGGCAAGCTGCGCGGCACCGTGACGGTTGCGCGTGATGCTGATCAGGCAACTGTGGAAGCTGAGTCAAGAGAGATTGAGAGTGTGGCGAAGTATTTGAGTGAGGGTGAGATCCGCAAGGTGATCTTTATCCCCGCGAAGACGATTAATTTTGTGGTGAGATAAAAGAGATAAAAAAAATTCGGATTTCCATCCGAATTTTTTTTATCTCCAATCGAGTAGGGTGCGCCAGCCTTCGGAAGCGGGGGTCAGAGATGCACCTTTTTTAGATCGAGCGTCGGAATTTTCGTGCAGACGAAAGATAATTTGGTCGTTCTAGTGGAGACTATGTTTGGGTTAGTGATAACGATGGCGGATGGTGGGGTAATGTACGAACAAAAGCGATACATGTGCAATCTGGGTAAGGCGTTCGGGGATTGAACCCAGGCTACGCAGGTAGCGTTTCGGTGTTCCCATTTCGGTGACAATGAGTAGAGATTGCGAAGTTACGTGACTGCTGATGGCACGCACTGTTTCACCTTCAAGTTGCTCCACTCTGAAAGGCAGGTCAAGGTTACGCTGTTTCAAAGCTTTCGTTATGGTGTTTACGTTGGACTTTCTCACAAGAACAAGCAAAGGAACGTTGACCTCTTGCGCAATGACCAGCGCCAGTTCGAGCGTGTGGGTGGTTAAGTTGGATGACAGAATTTCCTGTGGAATTGCAAGGGTGACCTGTTCTATCGCATTGATCGATGTGGTGATACGCCCAACCAGAACTGGCACTTTAGCTTTCCAAACGACTTCGTCGAGTACGGTCCCGAAAATACTTTGGCGTACGGTCGGCTGTCCACGCCACCCTAAAATGATTGAAGTGGCTTCTTTTTCGATGGAAGCGCGTAAAATTCCGCTGGCAAAGGACGAATTGACTCGACGCACGAGTTCCACCTGTGCATCGGGGTTAGCGATCAACTGTGGTACCCGTTCAAGCAGTTGACGTTGGTGATCTAGACCGATCACTTGACCACGAACTTCCTGCGCTACATTAAGTGCCAACAATGTACCTTCTTTGTTATGAGCAAGCAAACTGGCAAGAGCAATCAGATTTTCCTGGGTATCCGGGTTAGCAACTGAGACCAGCACGCGATCGAAAAGACCACTACTCTCTTTTCCATTTTCAGCAGGCTTAAGACCCCGTCCAAAATGCTGGACGATCAGCGGGGAGGTGATTGAGGTCATAAGAATCATCATAATGGCAGCGTTGAACAGGTTATCATCGAACAGTCCAACCTCAAGACCAAGGACCAGGGTAGGAATGGTGACCGCAGCCTGCGCTTGGGAGAGTCCCCAAACTGTCATCGTTTCGGCTTTAGAGTACTTAAATAGTCGACCAACAATCCAGGCAGCGATGAATTTGGATGTATACGCAATCACGGTCACGCCTAAACCGATCAGAATTGTCTTGCCATTGGTGAAAAAGGCTCTAGGATCGGTGATCATGCCACTATGGACGAGAAAAATTGGGATAAAAAGCGCTTCGCCTACAAAAAGAACGCGACTGGTGATGGCCGAGTGATGGGGAAGGGTTGAGTTGATTGCCAGACCTGCCAAAAATGCTCCGACAACCGCGTGCACTCCGATTAATTCTGCCAGTAACGCTGAGACGAATAGGATCAGAATCACGAATTGGAATTCGATGGCTTGGCCATGGAAACGGCGGAAGAAGATTTTTCCCAGGCGCGGCAACCCCAATAGTATCAATGCGGCGTATACTCCCAGACCGGCAAATAGACCGACGAAATATACCGGTGAAAGCGCACCATCTTGAAGGCTGAGTACAACCGCCAGGATGACAAAAGCAGCAATGTCGGTAATAACAGTCGCCCCCACCGTCACGGAGATGGCTTCATTTTTCACAATACCCAGACGGGTGAGGATGGGGAAAGCGATCAGGGTATGAGAAGAAAAAGCCGATCCGAGCAGGATCGCACCAAGCCAGTTCAAACCAAGCCAACGTCCAAACGCTATACCCATGATCTGGGGGATGAGAAAAGTGAATAAACCAAAAATGAGGGCACGGGTACGCACGCGTTTGAATTGATGAATATCAACTTCGAGACCAGCACTAAACATCAGGTATAACAAACCGATGGTTGAAAGCAGCTCAATCTGGATATCGTTTTTCAACCAGCCAAGTCCGTGCGGACCGACCAGAATTCCCCCAATAATCAGACCAACAATTCCAGGCAGGCGAATTGATTCGGAGATCAGCGGTGTAATGACCAGAACCGCCATAATGGTAAGGAAGATGGCAACGGGGTCGGTTATAGGATTAGTCCTTCGCTAGGGGGTCTTTCACATGAATTCCATGTTAAAAAATAAAATCACTACCATTGACTTCCAACTGGAGAAGCAATTTAGAGCAACTTAATATATTGTATCATTTACTGATATTTTATCCGCAAGAGAATTGAATATATCTCATTATGAGTGGTTATTATCAACCTTCGATTTGTGCGTCCAACCAGCAAAATCCTGGCGAAGGCTAACTGGACGTGTAGTTGCTGAAAGCAACGAAATTCACATCATCTTGGGGTCACGCACCGAAAAACAAGGTAGAAAGATTGAATCAACTCTTTTGTATTCATCCAAGCCTTCCTCCGTCATTCCAATTGCCGAACATCTGGTTGGCTGCCGTTTGCTTCACAAATTTATGCAGACGACGCTCAAATTCACTCTGGTTCTTACGCATATCTTCGTTATAACCAATGCGCACCCTCTGGTATAACTCGGGATATGAAAGGAAGTTCGACCAGGCGTTAGGTTCCGCCTTGAGTGCATTCACTATATCTTCAGCGACAGCAAATTGCACGTTCAGATCAGGCAACGTAGCCCGTCCAGCATCAGTCATGAATCCAAGTTGAATTAGCCGACGAGCACGCTCTTTGTTCCGCTCTGTCCAATTGCTCATTTTCTTGCGGGGTGTAAATCGCTGAGCACGCTCGTATAGAGAATGTCGTTTCTGAATGCTATCGATCCAACCAAAACAGATCGCCTCCTCTACGGCGTCCAGATATGACACCGTGCGCTCTTCAGGACGATCATCAAATAAAAGCCAGATTTCACTAGCAGATGCATGGTGTTCTTCAAGCCAAAAGCGCCACTCAGTTCTATCTTTTGGTTTGAAGGTAAAGGTAACTTGCATTTACAGTTATCCTTTCTGCTGAATAACAATTAATTATAAGAAATATTGATTTGTTGAAACTCTGCTGTATAACCAACGAAAGGAAGTATGCGATCAAAAGGTCACCCGGTCATTGTAATCATCCCACACGTTTATTTCTTTCACGCCGGTAGAGTAGGTAAAGGGTTATCATTACCAGTGGAAACAGGAAATCCCAATAGAGGATGACGCCTACATTTCCGGGAGAGAAATTATTGTGCTGAACCGCATGGTAAATGTGGGTAAAGCCTGCACCCCACATAAATAATGTTTTGATAATGATAAATGGTAGCCAAACGGATTTGTTCCAAAAACCAAGGAAACCAACGATACCAATGCCGATAGAGGCAAATCCAAGTTCCATTTGAAAGCCGCTGTTCACAGGCCAGCCGATATCCAAGGCGACTTGGTCTGCAAATATGATGTGACCGAAAAGCCCGCTCATCATGGTGAACCATCCAGCGAACCCGATGGTGAAGATGGTTATGATTTCAATGGTTGATTCTTTTCGAACTTTGTTCCGCGTTTTGAATAAAAGCACACTGATTGAAAAGATTGTCACGATCATCTGAATATAAACGTTCAAGCCTGGTATTTCAAAGAATGCGTGCATGGATCTCCTGATTTGACTTTATATAATATGCTCCAAACTTTTTTATTATACGGAATAAGGTTACGCTTCAAGTATGTTGTATAACCGACTTAAAGAAGAATGCTAGGCTGAAAATTAACTTGGTTAAAATGGACCGACGACCAATCTTATCAATTTCTCAATTTCAATCTTGAGGAACGAATTTCAATGAGACGTGAAGGACTCGAAATTCAAAAAAAATGGGCTGCTTTCCAAACTGCAAGTCGTTTCAGATCGAGGTTGAGTCAGGGTGTGAACTCTCATTATTGTATTTATGCCGGACTGGAAATTTTTATAGAATTTATCCCTTTCTCAGGAAATCACTTCGATACAATCCAAATGATTATAGAAAAGTAGTCCTATCTTATATATTACTATTAGGATATACTTTATCGTAATAAAAGAGATTTCACAATTATAAAAATCATGATTTGATCTGGATAGAGGTAGTATGAGTATGCGTGCAAGCCAATTAACAGATTATTCAGAGTGGGGTATTATCAATAACACCTCTTAAATCCTGTCAGGAGAAAATATTCAAATGAATAACAATGTATTTAAGGTCGCAGCAGCTCAATTTGCTCCACAATTTCTGAATGTGGACAAAACGGTTGAAAAAACCTGCAACTTGATTTCTGAAGCAGGAAAAAATGGAGCAAAATTAATCGTATTTCCAGAAGCCTTCATCTCTGGTTATCCCGATTGGGTCTGGCTTATTCCCAATGGGAATTCAACTGCGCTGGATGATTTATACCACGAACTGGTTGAGAACGCAGTAACGATCCCTGATAAAACAACCCTTAAACTCTGCCAGGCTGCAAAAGATGCAGGGGTATATGTTGCAGTAGGTATTCATGAGAGAAATTCAGAAGCAAGTGGCTTCACGCTTTTCAATACTCTTCTATATATTAACGATCAGGGCGCCATCATCGGGAAACACAGAAAATTAATTCCTACAGGGGGTGAACGGATGGTCTGGGGGCAGGGTGATGGAGACACGCTTTCTGCATTCGACACACACTTCGGCAAATTAGGCGGATTGCTTTGTTGGGAAAATTATATGCCTCTTGCACGTCAGGCTATGTATTCAGTTGGAACTGAAGTATATGTAGCCCCCACCTGGGACTCCAGTGAGAATTGGTTGTTGAGTATGCGCCATATTGCCAGAGAGGGCGGTATGTTTGTGGTCAGTGTTTGCCAGGCTGTCCGAATGGACGATATTCCTGACAGATATGAATTCAAGAAGTTATATCCTGGTAGTTCAGATTGGATTAATAGCGGTAACAGTTGCATCATCAACCCGCGCGGTGATATTATTGCTGGACCATCCTCAAACAAGCAAGAAATGCTCTATGCAGATATTGACCTGAGTTTAATTGCAAAATCAAAACGTATGTTCGATGTAACTGGACATTATGCCCGGCCGGATGTGTTTAGATATGAAATCAACAAAAGCTAGACTAGTAATCTTGATAGTAGTAACCTGACGATTCATTATCTGAAATTATGATTCGCTTCCATTATGCAGTTTAGCCAACTTAAAGTGATAAGCTATCCTGTAAAACCATTTGTTTTCACAAAATGGTAATGACCTCAAATCTTACATTAATACAATAATTACCTATCGGGGTTCAAAATCGATCAGCCAGAAATCCACTCCTACTCACTGTTTCATGCTCCCATTGGACTGGATGAGGAAATTTTCCACGACACTGCAGAACTCTTGTGGCTGATCCATATTGGGCAGATGGGCGGCATCTTCGATGATTATTTTTTTCACAAATTGTATCTTTTCTTTCATGTAGTCAGCAGCAGCGAGGGAGTAAGGGGTATCATGTGAGCCAACAATGATGAGAACAGGAATGGTGAGACTTTCCAAACGATTAAATGCTGGAGTCTCGGTATTCGGCAAGCGTTTACCCAGTCCCTTGACTTCATGAGATAACGCAAGTAGATTCATTTCAAATAACAACTTTCGCATGGTTGGGTTCACCTGGTTGGGTGTCCGACCCATGCCATCAAACCAAATCTGGGTTTCGATTTCACAAACTAAATTCAAATCACCCAATTCAAAGGCGTTCTCTGCTTCAGCGAATTTAGATAGTGCTGGAACATCCAGATCCAGTCCGCTCGGTCCCGAATCAACCATGATTAAAGCCTTGACTCTACTTGGGTACGTTAATGCAAAATCCATGGCCAAACCACCGCCCATAGAGCAACCCATGATGACCATCGGCTCAAGAATTTCTAACGAGTTTAGTAACGAAACCAAATCACTCATGTGGCTGAACTCCCCTTCAACGGATTCGCTTTTTCCATAACCACGCATATCATAACGTATGACTTGATACCTCTGGGCGAAATAAGCAAATTCGTTGTTCCATTGACGACTATCAGCCACGCCAGCATGGATCATAACAAAAGGAGTGCCTTTGCCAGCAACTTCGTAATAGATTTTTGCATGATCGATATGGACAAAACCGGTTGTAGATGGATGTGTTAGCATGTCGCCCTCTGCAAATACAGCCAGGATTTCATTGCATCCGCTGTCGCGAACGCCCGGTAGATCGTTGCAGCGGGAGCGTGGATCAGTATCGAAGCTGTGTCTACTCGCTTATGCATTTTCTAACTCCTTTGTCTCTAAAGCTAAACTATTAATGATTCGGCCTTACTTCACTTAAAATTTTTAATATGGTCTATTTAAAGAAGGTTTTCAATTCAAAAATTACTCATGGTTATATCAAACAAAATACTTAAATCCAACCAAATTTAAAATGTTGGTGCGTCCGAGACGCACCAGCAAAGACAATTCCCAGTAAAAACCCCGGATTCTCCCTTCATTCCCCTTGATGGTTTGTTCCGCCTACCCCTGGCAACGGAAAATAAATGGTGCGTCAGCGACGTTCCCTACTCAATTTCACCCCAAAATCTCACCAATTTCTCCTTGATTTGATCATAAATGTATGCTATTTTTTTAACAGGTTTTTATTATTTATTATCCTAGGAGAGTTCGATGGCGGCGATTGTAGAAGCACAAAATTTGGTGAAGAAGTTTGGTGATTTTGAGGCGGTCAAGGGCATCAGTTTTACCGTCGAAGAGGGGGAGGTGTTTGGTCTGCTGGGTCCGAATGGAGCTGGCAAGACCACCACCATCTCGATGTTAACCGGGCTGTTCCCGCCCACCAGCGGGACGGCTCGCATCAACGGGCATGATATCCAGAAGGAACCACTGCTCGCCAAACAGATGTGTGGCCTGGTGCCGCAGGATCTGGCACTCTATCCCACCCTGAGTGCGCGTGCCAACCTGGATTTCTTTGGCCGGGTGTATGGCCTGTCTGGCAGGAAGTTGAAGGAGAATATTGAGGACATCCTACGCGTGGTCGCGCTGACCGATCGGGCAGATCAGGCGATTGAGAAGTATTCGGGTGGCATGAAACGGCGTGTCAATATTGCGGCGGGATTGGTGCACCAACCACGCCTGCTCTTCCTGGACGAGCCGACCGTGGGGGTGGATCCGCAGAGCCGTAATTATATCTTCGAGAGCGTGCAGCGCTTGAACCGTGAGCGCGGCATGACCATTATCTATACCAGCCACTATATGGAAGAGGTGGAATTGCTATGCAACCGCGTGGCGATCGTTGACCAGGGCAAACTGATCGCGTTGGATACGATCAAGAATCTGGTGGGTATGTTGGGCGGTGGTGTGCTGAGGATTGGCTTGAAGCAGGCTGACGCAGCGCTGCTGGAAGCACTTTCCAACCTGCCAGCTGTGCAGAATGCCAGCGTCTTGCAGACTGTGACGCTGACACCTCCAGAAGAGAAAGAAGCCACCATCCAGGTTGCCCAGCCAGTGACGGTCAAGGTGGAGACCAAAAACAGCCAGCAGGCACTCATTCAGGTCATCAATTATCTTGAGGAAAAGAACCAAACTTTGCTTTCACTCGATATCCTCGAGAACAACCTGGAGAGCGTCTTTCTGCACTTAACCGGTAAACAATTGCGGGAGTGAGCCATGAAAATCCTCAGTATTGTCTGGAAAGACATCCGCATTTTTTTTAAGGAACCTGGCTATCTGATCTACCTGGTGGTATTGCCGTTAGTCTTCATCCAGCTCTTCACCACCCTGTTTTCTGCTTCAGTAGGATCAACTACCTCTTCTGAGAAAATTCGCCTGGTGGTTGTCAACCAGGATCCGGATGGTGCCCTGGCGCAGGAATTTGTGCGCAAGTTGGAAGAGACCGGCACCCTGGAAGTGCTGCCCGCCACGCTGGAAGAAGCCGAAACTGATTATAAAGACACGCGCATCACGCGCTACCTGTCCATTCCGGCTGATTTCACGAAAAAGGTCGAAGCCGGGCAGCCAACCGAAGTGACCTTCAAAGCGTTGGATTCACTCTCGATCACGATCCAATCGATGAAGATGATCATCGAAGGGGTGGGGAATAGCCTGCAATTGGAACGCAACATCCTTGACAGTCTGAAGATGTTCAGTGAGATGCAGTCCTCAGCACCAGCGGAATTTCAGATTTACGATATCGACGTGCTCACCGAACAGGCGCAATCCCAATTCAAAGCTTCGGATGAGCGGCCGCTGGTCGCAGTCAAGCTGGAATATCTCCAGGCTGCCACCGTCTCAGAAGAAGATGATTTCAGCATGGTGCAGTTCAGCGTACCGGGTTTCACCGTGCTATTCGCTTTTCTGGTGGCGCAAGCCAGTGCCCGCTCGATATACGATGAGAAAAAGACCGGCAGCTTTCGGCGTTTAATGGCAGCACCGCTGAGCAAGTTGCAGTTATTGAGCGGTAAGCTTCTGCCCAACCTGCTGATTGTGCTATTTCAGATCCTGATCATCTTTCTGGCCAGTGTCATCCTGCTGCCGCTGACCGGCGTGGGCAGGTTATCGCTGGGCGAGCATCCCGGTGCGTTGCTGGCAATTTCCTTCTGTGTGGCGTTGTGCTCCACCAGCCTGGGGATCCTGATCGCTGCCATTGCCCGTACCGAAGCACAGATTGGCGGGGTGAGTGCCCTGTTCTTGTGGCTGATGGGCTTTCTGGGGGGTACCATGGTGCCGTTGGACATCATGAATAGCCCGATGTTGACCGGCATATCGCGCTTCATCCCGCACAGCTATGCTGTCAATGCCTATAAGGATGTACTCGTCCAGGGGGCGGATCTGAATGCAGTTCTGCCGGCGTTGGGTGTCCTGGTTGGTTTCAGCCTGATCTTCTTCCTGATCGGCTTATGGCGTTTCGATTTCAATTAGCCCGGGGAGGTAGAGATGAAAACCATTAAACAAGTTCTGAATTTAGCCTGGAAAGATTTCCAGATTATCATTCGCGATCGTGGCATGCTGGCTGTGATCATCGCCATGCCGCTGCTGTTCGGACTGATTCTGAGCTCAGCGTATAGCGGTGGTGCCAGTAGCACCAACTCGGGCAATATCGAGATTCCCATCGCCATTCTCAACCAGGATGAAGGACGCTACAGTCAGACAGTTTTGGAAGTCCTGGACCAGATCGATGTGTTGAAAATTACCACCCTTTCCAAAACAGAGCAGATGGATGCGGTCAACAGGATGCTGTTGGCTGGGGAATACACAGCAACTGTGATAATCCCACAGAATTTCAGCAATGGGATTGAGGACTACACAGGGGCTGAGATCAGCCTGCTTGTCGATCCGCAGAAATCCGATTTTGGTGAGATACTCAAGAACATATTGGATGCTGCCCTGGCACCGGCGGTGGTGGAGGGGGAGATTCGCTATGGGATTCGCTCCGTGATGGAAGCTGGTGGGATCACCGAGAAGCTCACCCCCGAGATGGCAGCTGCAGCCGAAGCGCAAACCCTGGGTGTGGTGATGACCCGCCTGGGCTCGATGATGTCGACTTCGCTTATCCCGGTCAGGCTGGTTACCACAGCGCGTGATCCCAATTCACCGATCAACTTCTTCAACCTGCTGATCCCTGGCTTCACCGTGATGTTCTCCTTCTTTCTGGTGGGTTCGGTGGGGGAATCGATCTTCCGCGAGAAGGATGACGGCACCTACCGGCGTCTGATGGCAGGACCGATCCGGCGAGGTGAGATTGTGGCAGGAAAGATGATTGCCTTTGGTTTGATGATCCTGCTGCAGGTTGGGCTGCTGTTCGGTGTGGCGGCTGGTTTCTTCTCCATGGACCTGGGTAGCAGTCCGCTGGGGTTGATCCTGCTGACCATCTGCCTGAGCATGGTGGTCACCTCGATGGGATTGATGGTGGCAGCGTTATCGAAGAGTGGTAAGCAAGCCGATTCGATCAGCATGCTGCTGGCCTTCCTGCTGGCGGGACTGGGTGGCTGTATCCAGTTTGGACTGACCCCACTCTTTCTGCAGGACAACTTCATTGCCACTCTCTCGCGCTTCGTGCCACAGGGGCAGGCATTGTGGGGTTACTATAAATTGATCAGCCAGAATGCCGGGTTAGTGGAGGTCTTGCCGAATATGGGTATCCTGCTGCTGATGGCAGCTGTCTTCTTTGGGATTGCTGCCTGGCGCTTGAAGTGGGAGTGAAAAATTTGGTAGGATTACTTTAGGAACATCGTTCTGAATTCATCAAATTACAATATAAAGTTTATATTCTCGCTAGAATACGAGAACATTTTAATTATTATATTAACAGAAATTGGTGAAAAATCGTATTAAATAAATCATCATGGACTATATCTACCTCTGGAGTTCATAATTTACTTCCAGGAGAAGATCAGCAAAAAATTTTCAATGATTTACGATTACTTCACATAATAAAAAATTATTGGAAAACTCTTGATATTACTCCTTACAGCAAATTCTCAATGATTTTTGGTAGTGAATGGAAAACAAATGAACAGAAATAAGCAAACGTTCTTCCAGGAACTTGGGTGGTCTTTTTTGGTTTTGCTTTTTACACTCATCCTGGTCGCTTGCAATTCAAAGGAGCCAATGCAAAAAAAACCTGAAAATATCCAACGCACTGAAACCATTACTTTTCCTGATCAAAGCGTGGATGGTGATATATTAAATCCAACCCAGCAATTGGACGAACCGAAAACGAATATACCAATTCCAAGCATCACGCCACCATCAATCTCCTATCCCACTCCTGCACCGTTACCAATGTCTGTCATCTCGTCCTGTCCAGTTAGCCTTCCCAACCTTAGCGAGTCACCCGATCCTACCTACATCTCCGTCGAAAATGGTTATGGAAACCCTGAGCAAACGATGTTTATCGGCTTGTGGAAAGACGGTGTTGTATATTTTTGTCCGAATTGTGCAGGGGATCTGTCGTCAAATAGTCGCCTGGGAATGAAGTTCTGGTTTTACCGAACGGTACCTGGTGAGGTTATTTTCGAAGGACGAAAGGTTGATGAAGCGGGGCCAGAGGCTCTTTTAGATTCATTCGGAGAGACAGCTGACGGATATGGTGATACCGGATTCCATTCAGCTGGATTGGTTTTCCCTGGACAAGGCTGCTGGGAGATCACAGCGAGAATCGGTGAGGATCAAATAACTTTTGTAACCCTGGTAATCTGGGTTCCATTCGATCCTCTCTGGCCCGGTTGGTTTCCAGTAAGTGGACTTGTTTTTGATGGACCAGATCTCTCTGGCTATCCCACAACCTTTGGGTTATTCTTTAATTCTGAAGAAGATGGGAAAGTGATTGTGCAGACGAGTCAGACCAAATGGGAGGACACTGACCTATCTTCCGTTAAAGAATTAGTCAAAGTTGGTGAAAATGCTGGCACCTGCATCATTGAAGAGGGCAATGGGCTGACCTCTGGTGCTTTGATATGGTCATCGGAAGATCTAAATTATCGTATCCAATTTGAGAATTTGGAATTGACCTGTCATGATCTGCTCCAAATGGCGGATTCATGAGCAGATAAGGAGGGAATACCTTCAGCAATGGAAGTCACCGACATCCGTAGGAAAACTGGTGCATTAGCAATCCGCATTCTGAGCATAAGAGCGCCATACAACATTTGATTTTTTTCATAACTTGATATTCCTGTAAAATGAGAGAAATCAGAGATTCTTATTTGGGAGGATTCCATGACAATTACAAGAGTAACAGCAAGGAAATCAGGCAAGAATTATGTGCATTTCTCAGACAAGATGACGGATGCGCTCCAGAATATCAACAAGGTAATTGTGGATAATCGTTCGACGTTAGATTCTATCCAAGATATGGCGGTTGAGCTGACACGTTCAGTGCAGGTGCTCGAAAAGGCATCCGTCAAGTATATCCGTATGGTGGACGGGGTGTTGGAACAGGTTATTCCAGTACTAAAAAATCTTCCGCTTGTACCCAAGAAGCTACTGGCATTGTTTGTCAAGATTGAAGCCACCACCACCAAATTTCTGGCTGCCTGTGAACTGGCGGAGAAGGTTCTACCGGGTGTGGAGGAAGGTCTAACAACAGCTAATATGAACAAACTGCAGGCATCCACAGGGGATGTTCAACGTCTGACCACCACACTGCAATCGCTGTTGGGAGAGATGGATAAAAAGTAGGATGCGTTCCTAACGCACCATTTGATCTACAGGTGCGTTCCCAAAGCACCCTACACTATTCGTCGTTCTTATGTTAGAATCTTTGCACACCCGGAGGGATGACCGAGTGGTTTAAGGTGCCTGTCTTGAAAACAGGTGTGGGGCAACCCACCGTGGGTTCGAATCCCTCTCCCTCCGCTGTACCGTTGCATCCGGGGAGGTGCCAGAGTGGTTGAATGGGGCCGCCTGCTAAGTGGTTGTCGGGTGTCAAGCTCGACCGCGGGTTCGAATCCCGCCCTCCCCGCCAGAAGAAAGATTGTCCAATATTACACTCGGGGAATCAATACGGGTGTGTTTTGCTTATAATCCTCATAATCTTCCTGACCACCCCATTTTTGATCAGCCTTCTTCTCAAGCAGTGGAATTCCACTGACACGGGTGAGTAGCAAGGTTACAAAAATCGGAGAGATTAAGGCGATCCACTGCCAACCTTGTAATACAGGTAAAGCAATTATAGCCACACCGACCCAGAGAAAAATCTCACCGAAGTAATTTGGGTGGCGGGAGCGAGACCATAAACCCGTTTGAATAAATTTCCCTTTGTTTTCCGGATTTGCATTGAAGCGGCTTTTTTGAGTGTCAGCTGCAACCTCGATCGAAAACCCAACAACCCATACCAAAAAGCCAATAATCGTAAAAATATCCAACGATTTGTGGTTCGTTGTTGTAATGGCAATCAGCGCTGCTGTCATGGTGAAAGTCACCCATAAACCCTGGATGGTCCAGACGTTTAAGAACCGGATAAAGGAAGGTTTGATTTCGTCAAAGCGATCATCCTTGCCTGCTTTGTGGATACGTCGGAACAGGAATGTGCCCAGACGGGCTGCCCAGATCATAACCAGTGCCCAAAGCAGGATCGACCTTGCGTCCAAACCCGTGCTCAAAAGCGCAGCGATGCTGATCACGGAGATGTAGGTAATACTTCCGGTCAGATCGAAAAACTTTTCGGATTGCAGCCGGAAAGCCGGGATAAAAACCAGCCACTGAATGAGAAATGCCAGCCCTACTGATAGAGCAAATACGGGTATGCCCCCAATTTTGCTTCCTCCCTGGCTGCCTGCAATAGCGACTAACAAGCCGATGTTAATGAGGATTGGAAAGACAAGTAAAGCATTACGATCGTTCTTTTTCATTATGGTATCTCCTGAAATAATAGGTGAATGCACTCCATGCGCCTGTTACCCATAGAGCCCAGATCACCAGCAATGGTTGGAAAAAAAGGCGGATAAAACGAGCCTGGTCAGTATTCAACCCAAAAGCATCAATCCGGTTGATGTACTGAGAGATATTGCCTGGGAAGATGAGTACAAAGAATATTGCTGTAGCCAGTCCTACCAGCATGCGTTGCCTGGCTAGAAATAGCAGACCAACCCCGAGCGCGATTTCCGCAACGCCTGATAATACAACCACTAGGTCACCATCCAACGGCACCCATGGTGGTACCTGTGCCAGAAATTCCACGCGTGCAAAGGTAAGGTGATTTACCCCAGCAAATATTAAGAATAAGCCCAACAAAATTCGGAAGATCGTTTGCACAATGCCAGGCCTTTTCGGTTGAGGGTTTTTATTGTCTGTTTTCATCCAGATTCCTATTCTGTTTATGATTTACTTGCCCAGGTTCTTTTTTATTAATCGCATATATGTCACCATAAATTATATCGTGTGCGATCTATTTCTTTATTCTTAAAATTCATGAGTGTTTTGACAGATTTTCTAACCTTTATTAGGTGAATACTCAGGCATTTTTAAGGATTTCACGAACCACGAGGAGGTAATCGATGGGTATGGTTATTCAATCCCCTTCATACTGATCGGGTATCATCAACCCATATTCCTTCATTTACCGGCTTGTGATTGTAAAAAAGGCTCATTTTAAGCGATAATACTTTATATGAAACAAGGATTGGTGAGATGGAAATGAATTTTCAAAATGACATCCGCATTCATTATATAATTGTGATATCTTCGCAGGTGGAAGTACAACAGGTGAAGCTATTAATCGAAAGTTTACGCCGGTTTGGTGGCAAATTCGGAGAGTATCCTGTCTGGCTGTTCTTCACGGATATGAAATATTCTGTGGGGTTTTCAGAATCCGGTACGGTAAAGCTTTTCCATCTGAAAATGGACTCACCCTTTCGAAATTATCCATTAGCAGAGAAAGTTTTCGCCTGTGCTTTGGCTGAGGAAATGGCAGCTTTGGCAGGCGTAAATACGCTCATTTGGCTCAACCCGGACTGTCTGATTTTCAATCCGCTGGATTTGTTTGTTCTGGGTGATCAATATGACGCGGCTTTCAGACCGGTCCATATTCGCAATGTCGGCTCACTGGCTAATGAAACGTTGGATGGATACTGGCAAAGAGTTTACGAGGTGGTGAGGGTAAATCAGGTGCCTTACACAATTGAATCCTTTGTCGATGGGCAGGTGATCCGCCCGTATTTCAACACGCATTGTTTTGCGATTAATCCAGCCAGAGGGATTCTACAAGCCTGGCGGGCGTATTTTTTGACATTACTATTGGATAAAGAATTTCAGGATGCTTACTGCCATGATGCGCTGCATCAAATCTTCCTGCACCAGGTGGTGTTGAGTGCATTGGTGATGAAGTCCATTGACCAAGCGCGCATATTGATGTTGCCACCAGATTATAGTTATCCCTTGCATTTACAGGATAAACTACCAGCTGCCAGGAGGAATCAATACTTCAATAAACTGGTTTGCATGGTATACGAGGACAGTACCTTGCTAGAGGGAATCGAAATTAACGAGCCAATTTTTTCATGGCTCAAAGCAATAAGACCAGATCCCAAATAATTGGAATTTTGGAAATCATTTCTTAATTTAAACAGTTTTCTTCACTTGAAAATCTAAGGTGACAAAATGAAAAACCCTACATTCACATATGATCGGAATGAGTTTTTAAGCGTAATTCGTGAAAAATTGATCCAAAATGTAGACCCAAAAACGAAAGAATCCGGGCCGAAATTCTTTAAGGAACAGGTAAAACTGCATGGAGTCAAAGTAGCGACTGTTACAAAAATTAGTAAAGAATACTTTAAATATTTAAGAGATGGTAATAAAAATGAAGTTTTTGCGTTGTGCGAGGAATTATGGAAATCCGGTTACATGGAAGAATCCTTCATTGCCTGTAACTGGTCCTATTATCTGCATGAGCAATATGCTCCAGAAGACTTTCTTGTTTTTGAAAATTGGTTAAGCTGGTATGTCAATAATTGGGCATCTTGCGACACATTATGTAATCACACCATTGGTACATTGGTTGAGATGTATCCTGAATTCGTAAAAAAGCTAATTCAATGGACACAATCGAAGAATAGATGGCTACGCCGGGGTGCGGCAGTGACGCTGATTATTCCTGCCCGACATGGGAAGTTCCTGATAGATGTGTTTAAAATTGCTGATGAATTACTGGTAGACAAAGATGATCTGGTGCAAAAAGGGTATGGTTGGATGCTTAAAGCCGCCAGCGAGGCTCATCAAAAGCAAGTGTTTGATTATGTTATAAAAAATAAGTCCAAAATGCCCCGGACAGCATTAAGATATGCCATCGAAAAAATGCCTGAAAAATTAAGAAAAGAAGCCATGGAAAAATAGAAAGAGGTGGCTTTTTGGCAGACCTACCCTTGAGGTCATAGGTTGGATGGTTCCGAGAACCGAGAGCATGATCAGGTCATAGATTTCTTAAATATTCAATTCCTTTTTTTGTCAGAATTGGAAGATCAAATCCGATACAATTGTTTTTCTCTACTCATTTTCTTTCTATAATGGAAACATGTCAAAAGTTGTATTGGGTATGACAATGTCGTTGGATGGATTCATTAATGACCGGTATGGAAGTGTCGACCGGTTATTTTCCGACCTGGTGTTGGGAGATGTACAGCATGAGTCCATTCAGAATAACGCTATCATGCAGGATGCATTACAGAATACCGGTGAAGTGGTGATGGGTAAAAACACTTTCCTGATGGGTGGTGATCCGGATTATTATGCGGATGGGTATGAATTTCAAGTGCCAATATTTGTGTTAACGTCGCATCCACCGGTGAAAAAACCGAAAGAAAATGAAAACCTGACTTTCACTTTTGTGACGGAAGGGATCGAAGCTGCCATAGCCCTGGCAAAACCCGCAGCTGGGGGGAGAGATGTGGTTGTTCTTGGTGGGGCTAGTACAGCAAATCAGGCTTTACATTCAGGTCTGGTGGATGAAATTCAAGTAGATATCATGCCCGTGCTCCTGGGTGGAGGTATGCGTTTTTTCGAAAAGTTTGATAGCGACGTCATTGAGTTACAAAAAATTGAAATTGTCGAAACGCCGATCAGAACAACCCTCAAATTTCGAGTTGTGAAAAGAAATCACGTGCCTTGATCTTTAGTTGACAACCGAAAATTAATCATTACAATATTTATCAAAATTATCATTATTTATCAAAATCGATTTGATTTTGTAAAATGGAAGGATTATTAAATGAAATCAAAATTCAATCCAGAAAAAATGGATCGTGGAATTGCATCTCATGCTCGAGTCTTAGGAGCAAATGAAGGTGAAATCATGGGATTTCCTGGTACAGTCCGGGATAGATTTATGATATTGGGTGATGAATCAGGAGGTGGTTTTTCCCTTGTCGAACATCACATGCCTCCCAAAACACTGGCAGCACCCTTACACCGTCATTCACAAGAAGATGAGTATAGCTATATTCTGGAAGGAAAGGTTGGCGCATTGTTAGGGGAAGAAGTAATCTTTGGTGGACCAGGTGATCTGATCTTTAAACCACGTAATCAATGGCACACTTTCTGGAATGCTGGCGATGAACCTGCTCGTATTCTGGAAATCATTTCCCCAGGTGGATTTGAAAAAGCTTTTCTCGAGATGCATGCTCTGGGGGAAGGACTTTCACCAGAAACAATGGAAGCGATAGGAAATCGTTACGGAGTTGATGTTGATTTCGAAAATACTGGTCCAATCATTGAACGGTATGGATTAATATTTTAGTTATCATAATTGTGATCACAGATTCTTTCACCTGTATAAAATCGCTGAAGCCACTCTGAATGTTTTTATATTAAAAGGAAATCAACGCTACCTCTACATATAATTCTTAGTAGAATAGTAATGCAAGATAATACGCTTTCTTTCTAAAAAGATGGAGTGGCATGCACAAAGGCAAAATTATAGTATTGAATGGGGTTTCCAGTTCTGGTAAAACAATTATTGCGAAGGAACTGGCAAAAATTCTTCCAGATTATTTTCATGTATCCATTGACGACTATGATTATTTAATCGAGAAAATGGAAGATAGAGAAAATGGGAAGTTGATCCCGGTCGAAACGGATATTTTTTTCCATAGACAGTTAAAAATTTTCTCTGATTTCGGTGTGAATTTAATTGTTGATAATGTGATTTTAAATGACATGGTATTAAATGATTTTCAAAAGACGTTTGTCGGTTATCCGGTGATATTTGTTGCTGTTCATTGTCCTATTGAAATTTTGAATCGACGTGAAAAAGAAAGAAGAGATCGCAAAATAGGTCAGGCAGCACAACAATTAGATTTTGTTCATAAGAACATTCAATATGATCTAGAAATCGATACACATCAACGATCACTGGAATTCAATACAAAAAAAATCTACGATTTTATTCAATCTTTGCCTTCGAACTTAGAAGTTTAACCAAGACTTTTATCCAAAGCATCTTATAATAAATCAATGCCTGAATTTATATCTGGTTTGAAATTAAGCGAGCTGTTTTATCGCGAAGCGGTAAGTCCGATCCTGGAGCGCAACTTCCCGGGATTAGCGCATTCCGCAGCCTTGATAGGCTATGGCTCGGATGTTCTCGGGTATGATACTGAGATTTCGCGTGACCATATGTGGGGACCCAGGCTGATGCTGTTTCTTCCGATCGAGGATTTTGACAACACCAGCCAAGTTGTAGATGAGACTTTACGGTGCGAGCTCCCCAAACGCTTCCATGGCTATTCCACCCATTTTAGCAAACCAAATCCTTTGGATAATGGTGTACGCGTCTCCGAGGATATCGAGAGTGGTCCGGTGGAGCATCTGATCGAGATCGAAACCATTCCCAGTTATTGGCAAAAAACAGGGATGATCGATCCACTGCGTGAGCTAACGGTGACAGAGTGGCTGACCATCCCACAGCAGCAATTGTTGGAATGGACAGAAGGTATGGTTTTCCACGATGATCTGGGGTTGAAAGCCATACGCCAGCTTTTTGCTTATTATCCCAGGGATGTATGGCTGTATCTGCTGGCAAGTCAGTGGGCACAAATCGCGGAGATTGAAGCCTTCGTGGGTCGTACCTGGCAATTGGGGGATCTACTCGGTTCACAGCTGGTCGCCACGCAGATTGTTGAGAAATTTATCCACCTGTGTTTCTTAATGGAACGTCAATATGCACCTTATGCCAAATGGCGGGGTACAGCTTTCAAAGAGTTGCGATGCTATCCGGAAATGCAACCTCTATTGGCGGGTATCCTTTCAACTTTAGATTACCTTCAGCGCGAACCCTGGCTGGTGCAGTCTTATACGCTAGTGGCTGAGCTGCACAACGCACTCAAAATCACCCCGCCGATTGACGTGCACACACGCACCTACTCAGGCTGGCATGTCTACAACACTGAACAGCGAGAATTGGTGCAGGATGAACCCAAGAACACTCGTCCCCATCAGGTGATCTTCGCCGAGCGCTTTGTGGATGCCATCCGGGCGGAAATCCACGATCCGGAAGTACTGTCGTTGCGTCCCAACCTGGGTTCGGTCAGCCAGTTTCTGCGGGAATCCTGCCCGGCTGTGCAAAGTACAGCTTTCTGCCATGGTCTTGAGGATGACTTACGGGCGGGGAATTAGCCATTCAGCGTGATCTGGCTGACAGGCGGGTGGATCAACAGATTGCCGGAATGCAAAATGGAATGTGTGTCCGCTAACCGGATTGTAAATTCGTTTTCGAATTATGTAATGATGAAGTTGGACATTGGTTCATTTTTCTTTCAGTTGAACTTTCAGCCACTGGCTGATGGGTTTGCCAAACAGATTGCACCAGGAGAGCCTCATGATCTATTGCTGAAAATGTCTGTTTTACAATATTTTGTTATTATTATTCACGATATGAATGAAAGTAATTCAGTTGATGAATAAGTTATCATTTTCCAATAAGGTTTCATTAATAATTACCAAGAACAATGGGATAAAATAGGAGGAGAGTATAATCAAATAATGATTTATTCTGCCAACAATCATTTTCAATCCCTGTACAAAAAAACAAACCCGGAATTCGGATTTGCAGCGAAATCGACAGCAGAATTAACCATCTGGCAAAATCGTTTTCGAGCGCGATTGCGAGAAGTGCTTGGCCTTAATCGTGTACAGGACGATCTCAAAGACATTCGTCCCATTGCCCACCTGGTGGATGAAGAGGATGCTGGGGAGTTTATCCGCCAACGCTGGGTGTTGCTGGTGGAACCAACAGTTCCCTTGCCATTCATACTGTTGAAGCCCAAAGAAATCCCTGGTCTGCTACCGTTGGTACTGACCCCGCATGGGCATATGAAGAATACTGAATTGTACGCAGGCATCACAACGAGCGAGGCAGAACAGGAATTCATGCTGGAAGGTGATAGGAATATTGCCGTGCAGGCAGTCCGTGAAGGCTATCTGGTGATTGCACCCACAGCCCGCGGGTTCGGTGAAACGCGTACCGAACAAGATAAAGCCGGGGATAAGCAAAATTCTTGCAGGGATTTACTGATGCACGATTTATTAGTGGGACGTACCCCAATTGGCGATCGCGTGTGGGACATTTCCCGGTTGCTGGATTGGGCACTGGAAACCTTGCCAGTGGATCCGCAACGAATAGCCATCACCGGGAATTCTAGCGGAGGGACAATTTCCCTTTTTGCTGCGGCACTGGACGAAAGGATTAAGCTATCTGCGCCAGGAAGTTATTTCTGCACCTTTGCCGGCAGCATTGGATCCATCTATCATTGTGAATGCAATTATGTCCCCGGATTACTGACCCTGGGAGAAATGCCTGATATTGCCGGGCTGATCGCTCCGCGTTCTTTTATCGCCATTAATGGGAAGGAAGACCCCATATTCCCGATTGAGGAAGTGAATAAAGCCTTTGATCATTTGAAGAAAATTTATACTGTCGCAGGAGCACCAGAGAATGTGGCTTTATATGTTGGTCAGGGTGGTCACCGCTATTATAAAGCTGGCTCCTGGCCATTTATTCGCAGGTATTTTGCTCAAAAGTAATCCAAAATGCTGAGATTAACCTGGTTACTGCAGAAGCTTCTCCGGAATTGATTGTATCTGAATTTCTTTATCACACATTCTGATCGGATCTTCGTTATTCTAGGAGAGGATCAGAGAGGTCTGGACATCTACCGTTTATTTAGCGTCCCACATTACATGAAATTCTCGCTCGCGGGTGGTAGGATTGCCAAATTTTCGAATTGATTTCATTGCCAACGAAATCAATTGCCTATTTGATTTCACTGTCAGTGAAATCCTTTGTTAAAACCTACTTGCACGGGGAGGTTCAACCTTATATAATCACTTTATCATTTCTTCCGAGTTATATTTCACAAAGGTCATCATGGAATCCGAACAACTAAAAACTCGCTCTCTTCCCCTTGCTCCATTTGCCTGGGTAATCATGCTGCTGGTTAGCATTCTACCCAATATTATTTTCCAGGAGATTTTTTCGCTTAATTCCACCTGGTTGATTTGGGTTAAAGTAGGACTTCTAGTGATTTTTACCGTAGTAAGCGTGATTTGGAAGCCGATCAGACCATTACGAAATTACTTTATTATCCTGCTGGCGATCTTTTTCATTGAGGATATTGTTTCTCGTGTGACAGCTCTTTCCTTCTGGCAGAATTGGTTTGGTGCAGCAGATGCTGCTTTTACAACTAGTATGTTTGGAACACAATTTAAACGATTTATTATAGCTTTGTTGATCATATTGGTTCTGTTTCTTTTGCAATACAAACGTAAGGATTTCTTCTTAGTACGTGGTCAAGTGGATGCGCCTGTGAAGCCGGTGAAATTACCGGGTTTTCCCAATAAAGATACCTGGACATCTTTTGGTGGTCAATTTGCCATTTATATCAGCCTGGGTACGTTAGTATTCCTGATCCTTGGGGGTCGGCCAACTCCTACTGCGATGATTCAGGCTTTGCCCATGTTGCCTGCGATTTTGCTTTTCGCATCCATCAATGCTTTTTATGAAGGAATAACTTACCGTTCGGCATTGTTAGCTCCTCTGGAACCAGCGCTAGGTTACCGGCATGCTCTTGGAATCACAGCCATCTTCTTTGGAATCGGGCATTTCTATGGGGTACCCTATGGTGTGATTGGGGTGATCATGTCAAGTTTCTTGGGCTGGTTTTTGGGCAAAGCCGTGCTGGAGACCCGGGGCTTTTTCTGGGCATGGTTCATTCATTTTTTGCAGGATGTGTTGATTTTTTCTTTCATGGCAATCGGTTCGATTGTACCGGGAGGGTAAATATGACAACAAAAATTCTGATCGGATATGCAACCCGATATGGCTCTACCCAGGAAGTGTCTGAGGTAATTGCATCAACATTGCGGGAAGCAGGATTTGAAGTAGATGTTAAATTGGTTCAGGAGATTAAGTCTCTGTCGGATTATAAAGCCGTTATTTTGGGAGCACCACTCTTTATGTTCCACTGGCATAAAGATGTACTCCGGTTTTTATCCAGAAACCAGAAAATCCTGCTTGACACGCAGGTGGCAATCTTTTCATTAGGACCTACGCATGATCCTTATGATGAACAAGAGTGGCGAGATTCCTGGTCACAACTCAATAAGGAATTGGAAAATTACTCCTGGTTAATGCCAGTGGAGATTGAAATGTTCGGTGGCAGATATGATCCAGATTTGCTGAAGTTTCCACTTAAAATGATGGCAGGGAAAACTCCTGCCAGTGATATTAGAGATTGGGATATGATCCGCGCCTGGGCTGATAAGCTGGGTGGAAAACTTAAATAAATCGGATTGGTATCTGAATTTAATGAAAAATTAGTTTGTCCATATACAAATTATTGACAATATTTGTAAATATCTATAATAGAGTCATTCTGTTTGATAATGAATGGAGGATGACTCATGCAAAGTAAACTTACCCCATATCTAAACTTTCGTAATAACACCCGCGAAGTAATGGCTTTTTATCAGACTGTTCTGGGTGGAAAACTGACGATGAACACTTATAAGGAATTTGGTGTTTCCCAAGATCCATCGGAAGATAATAACATCATGCACTCCCTGCTGGAAACTGAGAATGGCATGACTTTAATGGCAGCGGATGCTCCCATTTCCATGGATTTAAAAGTGGGGACGAATATCAGTATCACGTTGAGTGGTGATAATGAAGAAGAATTAACCCGCTTCTACAATATGCTTTCTGGTGGGGGAACCGTAGTCGAACCCCTGGCAAAAGCCCCTTGGGGTGATTCTTTTGGCATGTTCGTGGATAAATTTGGGATTAACTGGATGGTGAATATTTCAGGTACTCCAGCATAAACAAGTGAGAAATAAAAAAGGGGATGTGACTCCTAATTCAGGTCACATCCCTTTTTCCTTATTTTTGCAAAACAACCTGGAAGACTACCGAGTCTTCACTGCGAAAGACTTCAACCAGGCCTGGATCCTTTTCGGCTACTTTCAGAAAATTTTTGTGATTCAAATCTGAGAGCACATACTCAGACCCGAAATTCCCTGCGATCATAGCGGATGGATTATCAATTCTGCCTTTGGTGATGTCGACCCAGTTATAATACATTTCCTGGTTGTAATACAACATGTAGGTTGGATCAAGACCAATCAAGTACGTATTGTGGGTATTGTAGAAAAACAAGCGTGGAAAATCATCCCAATCTGTTTGAAAAACGCGTGATCCAGCTGGTGTATTCGCTTCCAGCCAGGCTGATGACTCTGCATAAGTCTGAAACGGTTTGGATTTTTGGATACTGGCTTGAGCAGATTGTTGAGTTATCCAGATTCCTGGTATTAGGATTGCTATAATTGCAATCGATGGTAGCCATTTATACAAACGATCATTTATCTGCTCCCTTGCGGACTGAATGAGGGGAGCCCAGGCAAAGGCTGAGAATATCAGGGCAAAGGGGGGAAAATATTCGATAAAACGACGGGATTGGAATAACATCAGTCCAAACAATACCGCTAGAACAAAACTTACAGCAGTTCGCAAATCCATTCGCTTCCCATGAAAACCCAGGGCAAAAGCACCGCTGATAAATGCGACCAATGCAAACAAAGAATTCTTCAGAATTTGAGAGGTATTGTAGGGATACCACTCGCTACCGACACTGATGGATGTGGTTTCAACCAATTTTGGAAGTATATGTGAGGTTGTGAAAATGATATTGTAAGGGAAAAATGGGTTAATCACCAATCCCAGGGCAATTCCAATACTGGCAAAGAGCAGAGGTTGCAGTTCTAATTTGTGAGTGAATATCCAGTTGACAACTACATACCCCCCTGCCAGGACTAACAATAAAGGAAAGGCATTATATAACCAGACGTAAAAGAAACCCAGAAACACCAGACGTTTGTACTTTTTTCGCAACAGCCAATCCAAGGCCAACATAAGAACTACTAAAGAAAGTGATTGTGCTCGTGTAATACTCATTCGGTAAATGAATGCTTCGGAGACTGCCATTAATCCAAACGCCCACAAGGGAGCCAGAGGGATCTTTTGATTTCTGAGTAAAATCCATGTACTCATGAAAGCCAGACTGGCAAAAAACACAGCTGCCAATTTTGCCCCCGTGATTAAATTACCGTATGTAAATGGGATTAATGCTACATGAAAGAGAAAATGGTGATCATAATACTCGCGTGCATTTAAGATCGATAATGGTAACCAACTGAAATCTGGGGTGAGCCCTTCGGTACGCATCAGGTAGGCCAATTTGATGTGATAATAACCGTCGTTATCCGGTAAATCCGGGGTAGAAAATTGAACCAATGCCAGGAAAATGACAAAAACTATCCACAGAAGAAGACCAGTGCGGATATCAATTCGGTTAATGGTTATACTTTTTTCGAAGGTGGTTGCCCATTTTTGGAAAGTCGATAATCTGAGAATCTCTTGCATTTTTCTTCCTCTTTAATAGTTAAAAATTGCAGGTTTTCTTCATAACCTGCAATTTTTGAATGAACTTTGTTTATCTATTAATCGTCATCGTCGTCGTCTTCATTATCATTGCTATCATCATCATCGTCGTCGTCATCATCGTTATCATTGTTGTTGTTGTCATCATTATCGTCGTCATCATCATCATTGTTATAGTTATCATCGTCATCGTCATTGCTGTTCATGTCGTCGTCATCGTCGCTATTGCTATTCATGTCGTCGTCATCATCATCGTTGCTGTTCATGTCGTCATCATCGTCGCTATTACTATTCATGTCGTCGTCATCATCATCATCGTTGCTATTCATATCATCGTCGTCATCATCGTTACTGTTCATATCGTCGTCGTCATCATCGTTACTGTTCATATTGTCGTCGTCATCATCGTTACTGTTCATATCGTCGTTATCATTGTCATCTGATGACATATCCAGACTACCTGCCAGTAAAGCGGAATCGAGGGCACGATTGACTTCTGCTCGAACTACTTCTGGAACGGAAGCTGCAAGATTGGTGAGAACTTCAGCATATTTGGATAATGCGGCTGTAATTTCTGATGCTAATTGGGCAGCCTGGGTTGGATCCGTTTTTGAAACAGATTCCAGTTCAAAAAGTGCACCATTGATAGCTGATTCAAAGGCTAATACTGTTTCTTGAATTTCAAGATAACGCCCTTCATCTACCAGTTTACTGATCTCTTCAAGTCTTTCTTCCGCAAAACTGATTTTCAGTTGAGCACGATTGGCAGCGTCTTTTGAAAGTTTCAATTGAGTCTGCTCCACGGTAGTTTTCCAAGAATATAGCGCATCGCCTGGGATTGCTGAATTCGCTGCAACACTGGTGGCGCCAATACTTCCTAAAAGAAGTACTGCAATCAGTGAGACAAAAACTAAGACATTAATCCGTTTTGATTTATTTTGTGAGTTCATTTTTTTCTCCTTATTTATCCATTGAATTCGTGATATGACACAATAATAAATTATCTCCTTCTTTCTTCACACTGCTGAAGGTCGCAACTTTGGAGCGACTAAAGGATTAAGAGTTTAAGACTTTAGTCTGAGGAGATTGTCGACTATGGTAGTAGTTCTGTAACTACAGGATTATGTATAATGTAGACAGTTACTTGTGCTGTAATTTGTATAAATGAACGGAGCGGAGTGTTGAATTGATTCAAAAGTTGATTGAAAAATTTAGAAGTTTGAATCTCAGTCAACGATTCATGCTGGCAGGTTTATTGACATTGTTTATGGGTATGTTAGGAATTGGATTCTGGGTTGAGAATCAAATCATATCAGGCGTGATCCATCGGGCTGGTGCTACTACGGCACTTTATGTGGAAAGTTTTGTTGCACCAAACTTACAGGAATTAGGAACTACGGAGGAAATTCTTCCGGAACACGTTCTGGCGTTAGAGAACTTATTACAGGATACGCCACTAGGACAGCAGATTGTGGCATTTAAAGTGTGGAACACACGCGGAAAAATGCTTTATTCCAATGATGTCGCCGCCATTGGAAAAACCTTCCCAATGACGGAGGGCTTGTTGCGTGCCCGTTTAGGGGAAGTGGTTTCAGAAATCAGTCCACTGGATGAAGATGAAAATCAAATCCTAAAAGAACAATATGATCAATTACTGGAAACGTACAGCCCGGTATGGTTAAGTGGAACCAATCAGGTGATTGCTGTTGCTGAGTTTTATCACCTGACGGATGATCTTGATAAAGAAATTGTTGTATTGAAACGTCGTAGTTGGCTGGTGGTTGGCTTTATCATTTTTCTCATGTATTTGCTACTTTCCGGTTTTGTTCGTAATGCGAGCAAAACCATCTCCCGACAACAAACAGAATTAAGCCAGAAAGTTTTCCAATTAACGGAGTTACTGGAAGAAAATCAGAAATTAAATGAACGGGTCCGAAAAGCATCAGCCAGTGTTGCTTTATTAAATGAAGACTATCTCAAACGCATTGGCACAGAACTGCACGATGGCCCTGCACAAGATTTGGGATTGTCTATTCTTAAACTTGATTCAATAATCGGAAAAATTGAAAAGAACTTATCAAAACCTGTCGATCCAAAAATCATCCCTGATCTTACAGAGGTTGAAAAATCCATGCAAATTGCACTGAAAGAAATGCGTGGGATTGCCACTGGTTTGGTGCTTCCTCAATTGAATGAATTGGATTTCATTGACACAGTTTCACATGTTGTACACAAGCACGAACAACAAACCAACACCAGAGTGAATTTGGAAATTGAAGGTGAAACAAATGGAACGTCATTGCCCATTCGAATAACTTTGTATCGATTAATTCAAGAGGCTTTGCATAATGCATATCATCACGCAAAAGGTGCTGGTCAAAGTATCTGTGTCAAAAATAATTGCGATCATATTCTTTTGGAGATTTCAGATACTGGACCAGGTTTTGATGTTCCCGAAATTCTGGAAAACACAGACCGCTTAGGAATCAGTGGGATGCGCGAGAGAGTGGAAAGTATCGGTGGGAGATTTGAGATAGAAAGCAACTTGGGCAAGGGAACTATTATACGGGCACGCATTCCAAAGAGTGTGAATGGAGAACGAAAAAATGGGTGAAAATGATACGATATCAGCGATTTCCAGGATTGTTATCGTCGATGACCATGCCTTATTTCGGGATGGATTGGCAACGATTCTGGGGGCGGAATCAGATTTAGAAGTGGTTGGCCAGGGTGGCAACGCTGATGAAGCCATTAAACTTACAAAAGACCTGACACCGGATGTCATTCTCATCGATCTGGACATGCCTGGCGGTGGATTGAATGCAGCCAGAGTGATCTCAAATGAGATACCTAAAACGAAAATAGTTGTTCTCACTGCCTCTGAAGAAGATAACAACCTGCTTAATGCACTTAAAATTGGTGCGCATGCTTATATCCTGAAAGGGGTAGCTGCAAGAGAATTAATACACATTTTAAGGTTGGTAATAGAAGGAGAGAATTATGTCCCTCCTGCCTTAGCTGCCAGCATGTTGTTGGAAATGAATATGTCCAAAACACACCCGAAAAAGGAAGTGGAAAATCCCATTGATAGCCTGACTGGCCGGGAGAAAGAAATCCTGGAAGGGCTTGCTGGTGGATTGAGCAACAAAGAAATCGGGCAAAAATTATTCCTATCTGAAAAAACAATAAAGCATTACATCACCATCATTCTTCAAAAATTACAGGTCAGAAACAGGGTGGAAGCAGCTTTGTTAGCGCAAAAAAGGGACCTGGACGAGTAACAGGGTTGAAAATAATTGCAATAAGCTGAGTTAAAGAAAATCATACAATTCCATAGGCGAGCATCGCTTTAGCAACTTTCAAAAATCCCGCGATATTTGCACCAACCAGATAGTTGCCCGGGACCCCGTAAGCTTCTGATGCTTCCAGGGAATTCCTATGGATATTCTTCATGATGACCTGAAGTTTCTGATCCACTTCTTCTCTGGACCAGGACATACGCATACTGTTTTGCGACATTTCCAAACCAGAGACCGCTACACCTCCAGCATTGGCTGCTTTTCCAGGTCCAAACAGAACGTTATTATCCAAATACACCTGAATGGCGTCCAGATTCGATGGCATGTTAGCGCCTTCTGAAACGCAAACACATCCATTTTTCACAAGTGATTCTGCATTCGCCCTGTCAATCTCATTTTCGTGAGCGGATGGGAAGGCAATCTCAACCTTTATATTTTGTTCTCGCAAAACTTCCCATACATGCTTATCCGGATAATAAGGCACATTGAATTTTTGAGCATATTCGTTCATGCGACCTCGCCGGAAATTTTTCAATTCAAGGATAAAGTGGAGCTTTTCCTGGTCTATCCCGGCTGCGTCTACAATCGTTCCGTTCGAATCCGAAAGGGTTACAACCCGTGCGCCCAGTTGATTGAGTTTCTCGATGGTATATTGGGCAACATTTCCTGATCCGCTGACGGCGCAGACTTTTCCCTGTACATCAAGACCACGCGTTGCGAGCATTTCCAAAGCAAAGTAAACAGCGCCATAGCCAGTGGCTTCAGGTCGTATCAGACTTCCCCCAAATTCCAGACCTTTGCCGGTTAATACGCTGGCGTTGGCATTCACAATTTTCAGATAATAACCATACAGGTAGCCAATTTCCCGTGCTCCAACGCCAATATCACCGGCGGGCACATCCGTATCCTCACCGATATGGCGGTACAACTCACGCATAAACGCCTGACAGAAATGCATGACCTCAATATCAGATTTACCCTTGGGATCAAAATCGGATCCACCTTTTGCTCCTCCCATCGGAAGGGTGGTCAAAGAATTCTTGAAAATTTGTTCAAAGCCAAGAAATTTGATTATGCCAAGGTTGACGGAAGGATGGAAACGCAATCCTCCCTTGTATGGTCCAATCGCGTTGTTGAACTGAACTCGATATCCCCGGTTGATTTGCACTTCTCCCTGATCGTCCACCCATGGCACCCGGAACATAATCACCCGGTCAGGGATAACAATACGATCATATATTTTAGCTTTAATAAAATCCGGATGTTTTTGAACCATTGGTTCCAGCGAATTCAGCACTTCTCTGGCTGCCTGAATAAATTCAGGTTGTCCATTTTCTTTTTCGACCAAATTTGCAATTACATCTTGTATGATTGACATGAGCTTGTCCTATGGAAATTATGTCTGGTTGAATTTTAAAATTATAACAAACTGAATGTGAAGAATTTATGAAATTTGGTGAAAAATAATCAAGATTTTATAAAGAATATTCAAAATGTGACAAAAATTGGAAGTTACATATAGATTGACTTGAAATTTATGCGATGTAAATTGCTCCCCAACCACTGCGGCCATCCACTTTCACAGTTAAGATAGTGTCGGATTGTACATGGCGGGTAAATTTGTCTTCCTGAATAAGCTTTTGTTTTCCTAACCAATCCCAATTGATCCGGAAAGGTTGTGAAAAAGGCAGGCTGAAGTATTTAATATCAAGGTTAATAATATTGTGAAAGTAATGTGACCCCTGGCTTAGTTCGACTTTCACATTGTCCTGCGTAGCTTCGACAATCACCTTTGCACCACAAATTTGTCCCCAGGTTAATGGTATTCCCAACCAAGGATCCAGCGTACCCAGTCTTCCAAAAACAATCAGGATATATGGATGATCTGCATCCAAAAGCCGCTGATTATGCCTTTCCAGTTCTGATGCAATCTGTTTGGTGAACGTTAGCTCAAATTGATCTGGCACAACATAAACGATGTCTCTTATGCCTTCAAGAATGCCATTTCCGAGAACCGATTTTGAAGCGACCAAGGTGTGGGCGTCATTCAGATCATCTTCAGTTATTTTGAGAGTATTCGCATGAATTTTCATCGGTCGAACCTGGAGAAGGTTGAATTGATGCGGGTTGAAGGTCATTGCAAATTCAATTTCAACCGGGCAGGCTAATTTTTCCTCAAATTGTTTAAGAATCTCACTGATGAGTGGGTTGAAGGCAATAGTATTCAAGGTCAATAACGGTGAAAAAGTAAGAATGCGGGGTCCTTGCGAACCTGTACCGATGGAAAGACGATCCGAATCAGGTTCGAATGTGGAAGCCAAATGATCTAAAACCCCATCTTTTTCTGCTGAGATTAAATTTTCTTTTTGCATGTATTCGGTTTCTTTAATCGGGTCATACTCAGCCACTTCTCCCATGTTGACAACCCAGAATTCATTTTGGGTATCGTGCAGCATATCATGGAGAGATTTAAAAGGTGGTGGTATTTTGGGATATTTCGGTGAGTATGTCCAGGTTTTATCACCATCCACGACCGTTTTTCCCAAACCCAACGCCAGACTGACTACGCCATCTTCGGGTCTGGCTGGGCTGACTGGATAAAAGTTGAAAGAACGGGCGACTCCGGAGATTTCCGGATAGAAACGTTCATGATGTCGTTTTCCAACCATTTTCTGGATGATGACAGCCATTTTTTCATCACGGATATTTAAATTGGTTGCCCTGGTGTAATCCTTGGCGATTATAAAAAAAGTGGAGGCCCAAACGAACTTGATCGCCTCGATCAGCTTTTTAAAGCGAGTCTCCAGATTGGAAGCGTTGTTGGGAATCATCTTAGTCAGATAGACACCAGCGAAAGGTTGTTGCATCGTGTCTTCCAGCAAGCCTGAAGAACGAACAGCCAGCGGCATACTCCATTTTTCCAAAAGATTCCGTAATTCACCCAACACTTCAAAAGGCATATCCGCTCTCTGGAAGGCATGGGCAATGCGGTTATCATGGATATTTGAATAGGCTATTTCGAATAACTGATTTCGCTCCATAAAGGCGTCAAACACACTGGTCCCTAGCACAACCATATCCGGGATATTAATTTGAATGCCTGAAGACTTTTCAGGAGTGATGCCAGCAAGCGTTTTACGAATGGAAAGCAATCCCAGAGCTTTTCCGCCGATTTCCTCGCGACCATCCTGGAGAATATCAACCTGCTTTTGCTTTCGATACATGGAAATCAGGTTAAATTGAAATAACTCCTCAGGCATGGCCACAACCTTTGCTTCTAGATCCAATTTCGTTCGTGACAGGCACGTGCCACCCGGTCAATCGCAAGCATATAACTTGAATCTCGCAGAGAAACCTGATAGGTATGAGCGAAGTTGCTGACATCAAAATAGGCTGACGTGATTTGAGAGTCAATTTTGCTCAACACTTCTTCCTTCGGCCAAAAATAATTCATGTTCCCCTGTACCTGTTCAAAATAACTACAAATGACGCCACCAGAATTGGCAAGAATATCCGGGATCACCAAAATCCCACGGTCTTTAAGAAGCGGATCAATATCAAGATCCGTCGGTCCATTAGCAGCTTCAATAATTATTTTTACGCGATTGCTGATGCGATTTACATTATCCTGACGAATTTGATTTTCCAGGGCCGCCGGTACCAGAATATCGACATCCTGGGCAAGCCAATCGTCGCCTGGTAGGCATTGATATCCAAAATCGAGGGCTTTCTCTTTGTCAATCTCGCCAAATTCATTAGTAATTGAAACCAATTGATCAAAGTCAATCCCGTCATTTTTCACAAAAGAATAAGCTGCACGGTCTTTGTGATTCCAGCAAGCAACACAGGAGATAACCCCACCCATTTGATGATACAGCTGGGCTGCGTGCTGTCCAACCATGCCAAATCCTTGAAAACTGGCTCGTGTTTTCGTGATATCTTTTCCCGATTCTTTAAGTACTTCTCTTAGAATAACCATTGCTCCATAACCAGGGGCTTCTTTGCGACCTTTCGAACCAGCGTGGTGAATTGGTTTGCCAGTTATAAATCCCGGATATTTCTGACCATGGATTGTTTCATATTCATCCAACATCCAGAGCATATATTGGGGGCTGGTCATGATATCCGGACCTAATACATCCCATTGGGGACCGGTAAGATGAGCAATTTTCCGCACGAAACCACGACAAACTCGTTCCTGTTCTGAGAGGGTAAACAGGTGAGGATCACAGACAACGCCACTGCTGCTTCCTCCAAGGGGAAGATTATTGATGGCACATTTCCATGTCATCCACATACCCAAAGCGCGAATGGTGTCGATGGTTTCTGCTGGGTGGAAGCGTACACCGCCTTTGGTGGGACCGCGGGCATCATTATATTGAACCAAAAAACTTCGCAAAATAATGGGTTCTCCATTATCCATGAATACGGGCAGGGAGAACTGATATTCCCGCATGGGTACTCTTAAGAATTCACGCGTAATATTATCCAATTCCAGGAGACCAGCACAACGGTTAAATTGTTTTTGTGCCATATCAAAAACATTGTAATAATGTGATTTTTCCATCGTTTATCTCTCCATGGTTTCTGAAGGTTCTGAAACCAACATGTATCCAATCCCTGATCGGTTGATAATTTGCCTAGGTTGAGACGGATTCATCTCAATTTTCCGTCTGAGCGTATGAATAAATGAACGTAAGTACATAACCTCGTTCTGGTATTCCGGTCCCCACACTGCACATAACAATTGTTCATGAAGGAGGACTTTATTACAATTTCTTGCCAGCTCAAGTAACAGGTTATACTCCGTTTCAGTCAAGATGATCTCATTCCCATCGATTGTTACTTTATGAGCTGCTGGGTTGATGACCAGGTTGTTGCACTTAATTTCTTCTGGTAATACCATTATCTCTTTTACCCGGTTCAATACGGCTCGAATGCGTGCAAGCAGGATTTTTGAATCGAAAGGTTTCGTTATGTAATCATCTACTCCTGCATTAAATCCCTTCAGGATGTATTCTGTTTCGGATTTTTCACTCAACATGATGATCGGAATGTTTGAAAATTTACGAATATGACGTGTGATCTCAAAACCATTTAATTCCCCTGGCAGATTTGGTTCAAGCAGGATCAGGTCTGGAAGTTCTTTTGTCGCCACCTGGAATGCTTTTTCTCCATGATTTTCTACAATCACTGAGTATCCATCGAGGAAGAGGATTTGGCGAATCAATGAGATCCATTTTAGTTGATAATCAACAATCAGTACTTTGAAAGTATTCATTAATCTCTTATCAGGCATTGAATTTTTGGTATCATCTCATTAAACCGAGGTTGGAGGGTGTTTTTGGTTGGGTTAAATTGATTGTACTATAGAGTCTGATAACAAAACTGGTTTACCGATTGATTTACCTGCAGATTGGTGCTTGAGGTTAAATGAATAATTCTTCAGTATCTGAAAGTATGCATGATCTTAAGTCGTATTTATTTGTTTATTAATTTTAAATGCTGATTAGTCTTGAATCAATTTTGCATCCAATGTCATCGGCACATTGGAAAGTGCCACTGAAACCGGGCATCCATGCTTAGTCTCTTCAGCCATTTGCTGAAAAGCTTCTTCACTGATCTCTTTCACCTTTACTTCTGTTGTCAGATGAATGCCGGTGATACGGGATTTGCCATCGATCTTACCTAACGAAACAGTTGCCACTGTGTGGATCATTTCAGGGTTAAAGCCTGCTTTGGTGAGGTCGCCGCTGAATGCCATCGAATAACAACCTGCATGGGCAGCGCCAATTAACTCTTCCGGGTTTGTTCCTGTGCCTTCTTCAAAACGGGAAGCAAAACTGTAAGCACCTTCATAAGCGCCACTGCCTAGCTTCATCGTTCCTTTCCCCTCTTTTAAAGTTCCTTGCCAAACAGCTTCTGATTTTCGAACAGCCATCGAATTCTCCTTTTTGGATTTCTTTTGTATTATTGTAACAATTCTTCAGCGATGTTCCCAATAAATGTAATTGGTTTTTGAAATTGAGTGGATTGTTGGAAATTGTGACAAAATCATTTTCCGATCTTCCATTCCCTGTGCTAGAATTATTCGTCAATCCCATTCATTTTTAAGAAATTTCACAAAAATTCGGTAAGAGAAATAATTTACAGGATCCGACCCATGAACACACCCCTCCTGGAAACCAAACTATATATTCCACCGTTAATCCATGACCGGGTAATCCGTCCACAATTGATTAAGCATTTAAATGAAGGTTTATTACCAGACCATCCATTAATCCTGTTGAGTGCTCCGGCTGGATATGGAAAGACGACAGTTCTCAGTGAATGGATCCATGCCCAAAAGGGAGATGTTCACTTCGCCTGGTATTCCCTCGATCCAACAGACAATGATATTGTTCGATTTTTTACCTACCTGACAACTGCATTAACGAGGTTTATACCGGGAATTTCAGCGTTGATAAATGATCTGTTTGCCTCTCCTACTTTACCAGCTCCTATAGAAATCGCTGCCGTATTAATAAATCCTTTGAATAGCATTCAGGGATCATTGGTGATAATTTTGGATGATGTTCACACGATCCATAATCCCGATTTATTTGCTGCACTCAGATTTCTGATCGAACACCTTCCTTCACACATTCATTTTGCCCTTGCAAGCCGATCTGACCCACCTTTGCCGTTGCATCGATTAAGGGCAAGAGGGCAGCTGGTTGAAATCCGATTGCATGATTTGAAATTTTCCAAAAATGAAATTAAAAATATAATCGAACAAACATTAAAAACCAGTTTAAATGATCATGATCTTTTCCTGATGGAATCAAAAACAGAAGGCTGGATTGCAGGGATACGTATGCTGTTGCTATCTAAGTTTGGAAAAGATAATTTGACTGGCTTACTGCACACTTTATCCGGGCAACAACGTTTCATTATGGATTTTTTATCCGAAGAGGTGCTTAATAATCAGAGCGAAGAAATTCAGACTTTTCTCATGCAAACAGCCCTCCTAGATCGCTTCTGCTCACAACTTTGTGATGCGGTTACGATGAGATTGGATGGAAAAGAAATACTGGAAATGTTAGAAAGAATGAATTGTTTCTTAATCCCTTTGGATGAAAATCGTCATTGGTATCGTTATCATCATCTCTTTGCTGACCTCTTGCGGGTTAGGATGAAACAGCACGAAAAAACTAATCCAGGGGAAATCAAAAATATCTACGAACGGGCTGGAGCGTGGTTTGATGAAAATCAACATTATGAAGAAGCTGTGCAACAATATGTGCAAGCTGGAAATTTCACACGTCCGGCAGAAATAGTCGAGCAAAGGACGATTGATCTTTTTTCACATGGCAGATTGCACCAATTATTAGCCTGGATCCGACTACTGCCAGAAGAATTGGCGGGTCAACGGCCTGGGTTAAATATCTATCAGGCATGGGCATTGGCTTTTGCTTCACGTCCGGATGAAGCTGAAAGGCGCCTCATTAGTGCTGAATCAGGTATGGAAAATTTAGACATTCAGTTAAATGATCGGATGCGAATGCAGGCAGAGATCCGTGCCATTCGGAGTCTTCTTGCAGTCATTAGCGGGAATATTAACACAGCAATTGGTTTAATAGATCTACCGAAAGACTGCGTCCCGAAAGAGATAAAATTTGCTTACAGTGTTCATTGTTGGGCAGTGGGTTATGGACACCGTATTTTGGGTAATCTGGATGCTGCGATTGACTGCTTTGAAGAAGTGCTTAAGATTGGTTATGAAATTGACAACTTGTACACCATTGTCTCTGGTTCCGTTGATCTGGGAGAAATGCTGCGTCAGAAAGGTGAAATTAAAAAAGCAGAGGAAATTTTCAGATCCGGGTTACATCGCTCAACCCAATCTTCCAGTGGTCCCGGATTTATTGGGAGATTGGAAGCATTTCTGGCAAATATCCTGGTCGAACGCCGAGAACTGAATGAAGCGGGTGAATTAATTGAGCGGGCAATTTCTCATAACCAACAATGGGAAAACCCCAACCATAGTGCCTACACATTCTTAATTAAGGCGCGCTATTATTTTGCATTACAAAGATACGATCAGGTAAAACAAGCTATACAACAAGCAACTGACTGGATAGAAAATGCACCGGTTGTATCATCCTTACAATCCTTGCTGGCGTTAATCAAGGTGAACTTATGGTTAGCGACTGGGATGAATACGAGTGCTTCCACATGGTTATCCAGGCAGAATATTGATCAAATACCGCAATCAAAACAATTAAATGAGTCTAGCGAAGTGTTATTCCTGGCTTTCGCCAAAGTATTGAAGGCTGAAGGAAAACATCAATCTGCGCTTGAACTGATCACAACGGTTGAGAATGCTGCGCGTAAGCGTCAAAGAATATTGATGTTGATCCAGGCACTTGTACTGAAGGCTTGCACAATTTCAAATCCAAGCCTGGCTTTACCCATCTTGAAAGAAGCTTTGGAATTGGGATTGCCTCGTGGTTTTCGCCAGGTTTACATTGAACATGGCGTGTGGCTAAAACCATTGTTGGAAAGTTGCCAGGAGATTACCGGGATTAGTGAAATCTTAGCTGTGGTCTTTCAGAGCCAGCCAAGCCGTTCATCGGACAACCCATTAACAAAACGAGAAGTCGATATATTGCGTTGGATGGCAGTCGGATTTTCCAATGATGCGATCGGCCAAAAGCTATTTATTTCCTACGGTACGGTTAAAGCCCATACAGCTGCCATTTATCGTAAACTGGATGTTGCTAACCGCACGGAAGCTATCGCTAAAGCAAAAGACATGGGGTTGATTTAACCATCTCTTGCTGAAACCAAAAATAAACCCTGGATTAATCCGATCAGCAGATGTTGGCCGGGTTTATTTTCGATATACTGACGACAGGAAAGTGAAAACGAATGAAACCAACCATATTGAGGATCGAAATAAGATTACAAGAAACCCTGGATGATTACTGGACAATCTGGTTTGAGGGACTAACGCTGACCTCCATGAACAATGGTGAGACCATTTTATGTGGAGAGATCCAGGATCGATCGGCTTTACATGGATTTCTGGAACGGATCAGAGATCTTAATTTGAAATTAAATTCTGTTATTGTGGAGGAATTATGAATGCAAATACGCTTAAAATCTTTATTGCTGTTTTTTTGATCGCCCATGGTCTGGTACATTACAGCCTGACTTATGTGCCCACCCCAAAACCGGGTGAATTACGCACTCCTTTCTGGCCTTCGTGGTCAAGAACGGACACTGATCCTGCCTGGCTGGTATCGAAAATGGGATTATCGAATAATGTCGTCCGTGGCTTGGGGAGCGCACTTTGGTTATTGACCGTGGCTGGCTTTGCGCTGGCAGGACTGGGTTTATTGGGAGTACCCGGATTAAACCAGATCTGGCAAGGGACTGCCATCCTGGGAGCAGCTGCATCCTTAATTCTGTTGGTTTTTTATTGGCACCCATGGTTGATTGCCGGTGTGCTTATCAATCTGGCTGTTTTTGCCGGGTTGGCACTGCATTGGCCTAAATCACTATTTTCTTAATGGAGGAATCTCATGAGTCTCATTAATCCCTTTACCGTTGTTATTGCCTTCGCAATTATTCTCGCGTCATTAGCATATTTTCGGCCGAAGACAGGAAGGATGGTGGTAGGTATATTTTTCCTGATCATGGCGCTTGGTGTGAATGTGCCAATATTATTGACGGATCCTGCTTTGTTCGCAGCCACTGGAGCAAAAGCGTTTCTACCGATTTATCGTTGGTTTTTCACCGAAATTCTGGGTTCGATCCCGGTGCCTTTTGTGATTGCTCTGATTCTCTTCGAGGCAAGTGTTGGACTTATGATCCTGAGCAAAGGCAGAGCGGTTAAGCTCGGTTTAATTGCAGCTTCCCTGTTTTGCCTCTTTCTGACCCCGGTTGGTATGGAGGAGATCACAGCTCCATTGTTAATTGTGTCCTTTGTTATTCTGATGCGGCATGAATTTCCTGAACCAGCCTTTAGGTTAAGGAGACCAATTCGCGCTGCAACAATAACACAAAGCTAATGATGATTATTTTGAAAATGGCAAAAATCATACGAATAATCTTGGAATTAAACAAAGAGGATAAAAATGAAAAAGTTCTTAATTGTTGTTGGAATATTATTGGGTGTACTTGTTTTGGTTGTAATACTGGCAGTCCTTCTCACACCCTGGATGGATCGCTGGGGTTCAACCCCAGATGAACGAACGCAGAAATTTCCGGGAGATGGTTTTTTGACGAATCCCGCTCGAACAACCAACCGGGGAATCACAATAAAAGCTCCAGTTCAGAAAATCTATCCCTGGATATTGCAGATTGGTGCAGATAAATCAGGAATGTACAGCTATACCTGGTTGGAAAATTTGGTGGGATGTAAAATGGCGAAAGATGAAAGCTTTCATCCTGAATGGCAAAACCTGGACGCTGGTGACCTGATGAAAATGTGTGCCGGCGATTTTGCACCACCGCCTTATATCGTGGATGAAGTACTTCCAAACCAGGCTGTTACTTTTGGGCATCAAAGCAATGAATCCTGGGAAGAAACCTGGCAATTTATACTCCTTCCGCAAACAGATGGCTCCACCCGGTTGATCACACGCACCAGCACCAACATGACCGGTGGAATTTGGGAAGGAATTCGTCCGATCGTGTTTGTCATGGAACGCAAGATGCTGCTGACGATCAAAGTTCTTTCTGAACGTTGATCTATTCACCGACATCGGGAATATGAAACAGGGTCAACTTCAAAAAGTTGGTTCTGTATTGTTTAAATGTTTAATTACGCAGCGACGGCGTTTGTGCTGGCGATATTCAAATAATTTCCATTGTCCGCGCACATTGGTATTTGTTTCCAGGTTGGCGTTGGTTTCCACCCTGGTAATACCATGTTTATTTAAGGCAATATTGACCCGGTGCATGATGGCTGCATTGAGTCCTTGCCCACGATATTCTGACTTCACTGCAATCAGATAAAGATCTCCGAAGGTATTTGATTTAAGCGCTTTTAACAAATTGAGCCAACCAAAGGGAAAAATCTTACCCTTGGATTTTTGTAATGCTTTGGATAGAGAAGGCATCACAATGGCAAAACCTACCATTTTATTGTTCTCGTCCAGGAGTAAAGGTACCAGATCAAGAGAGACGAAACCAAAATATTGGTCGATGTATGCTTGTTTCTGTTTGTCACTCAACGGGACAGTACCGTATAACTGGCTGTATTCCGAATCAATCAACTCGAATAAATCCATGGCATAATTCAGCAAATCCTTCTTCTTTTTCAGCTCCAGAAAATGCAGTTTGGATCGGCGCATGACGATTTCAGCAGCTTTCGTCAGCTTTTCATGCGGAGGATTGGGTACCTGAATCTCATATTCCAGCCAATCTGCATCTTTTTCATACCCCATTGCCTCTAAATGTTCCGGATAGTAAGGGTGATTATAAATCAATGCCAATGTACTCAATTGATCGAATCCTTCAATCAACATACCTTCCGGGTCCAGATCGGTGAACCCCAATGGCCCATGAACGGCGTCCATACCCAGTTCCTTTGCCCAATTTTCAACTTGATCGAAAAGTGCTCTAGAAACCTCGCGGTCATCGATAAAATCCACCCAACCAAAACGCACATTGTGTTGTCCCCATTTTTCGTTAGATTTTGGAATATAGATCCCGGCGATACGTCCAACAACTTTTCCATCTTTATATGCCAGCCAATAACGAGCCTGGGAGTCCTCGAAGGCAGGATTCTTCTTCCAATCCAGGGTGTTTTTCTCGTCCATGAGAAGAGGTGGCACCCAATATGGATTACCTTTATAAATGCTGAAAGGGAATTTAATAAAAGTATCTAATTGATGATATGTGGAAACTTCTTCGATTTTTATGGCCATGGGGGGTGTCCTTCTTTGAAAACAAATTAGATAAACATTATTATAAATTATCTATTTAATTTGGTATTGAATTTATTGATCACAATTCAAGTTGGTTCTATCTTAGGATTGATATAATTAGGTTCGAAGTAATCAATGAATAATTGGTTATTCCTCCATCAAGCTCGAAAATTATAAATTGCTTTTTTTATCTGGCAATCACGAAAGGAAGATCATTGTGGCAAAGAAAGTTCTGGTTACGTATGCCAGCTGTACTGGTTTTACCCAGGGGGTAGCTGAAATGATTGGCAAATTAATGGAAGATGATCATCTTCAGGTGGATGTATTACCAATGAAAGATGTCAAAAATTTGGAGGATTACCAGGCTGTGGTTGCCGGAAGTGGCATTCAGGCAGGTGCCTGGTTACCAGAAGCCATGCAATTTGTGCAAGAAAACCGGAATGAATTATCAAAGAAACCATTTGCTGCCTTTTTGGTTTGTATGACACTTGCCATGAAGAACGGAGAAAATTATCGCAGTCATGTGCAAAGCTGGCTGCAACCCGTTAAATCACTGGTGCCCACCATCAACACTGAGGTTTTCGCTGGTGGTCTGGACCTCAAGAAGATTCCATCAGCCAGCGACCGTCTAAAGTTCCACTTGAGTACCCTCTTTGGTGTTTGGAAAGCTGGAGATCATCGGGACTGGGCAGCCATTCGCTTATGGTCAAGCGAATTGAAATCCTTATTATCTCAATAATTATTCAGATGAATAATGGTCAGATGAAAACATTGAAGTTTTTTTCTACCTTAAAAAATGAAAAACTTATACCTACTCAATAAATTTAACACGGAAAGACCCATAGGAGCTTTTACGTACTTTCCCCATTACATCAAATAAACGTTTTGTTAATCCATATTTTTGTGTTACCAAACGGTTAACCTTTTCATTCTCAGTGTTATCAGGGAGTATTTCTGCCCGGGCTTCGACCCAATCGCCCTGGAGTCTACCTCTTGCATCACAGGGAGCAATGCGAACATACTGATTGTTGCGGATGCGTTTCATCTTGCCGGAGGAAGATTCTGTACGCACGACCAGTGTATCTCCATCCTGGGCAAACCAGACGGGGGTTTTGACTCCGACTCCGTTTTTACGGAAGGTTTCCACGTTGATATATTGATGTTTTTTGAAAGTTTCCAGTTTTTCTGAGCTCATGATACCTCGTTTTAAATTTTATTATAAAATGAGCTAATCAACATAATGTCTAATTGTATAAAGTTTGTATATTCTTTCCGATTTGATTTTAATTTCTCCTCGATTATGACGAATAGTTTTTGAATTTTTATTGCTTGAAATGGAAACAAATTTCCACATAGCAGTTCATCTTGCTTGATTTCTGAGCTTATGCAATAATTAATTTATTCTTTCAGCGATTGTTTAAATAAATAATGAGGTCGATAATGATAAAGATCTTTACATTGAAAGTTCTTGTATTTTTATTAACTTTTATATTGAGTTTAATCATGAGCGGTTGTAGAGCGATGGTACAAAATACATCCCCGACTGAAATACCTGAATTCGTGCGTATTGATCAGGTGATAAGTGCATCAGCAAAATTGGTTCCTAGTAAACAGGCGACACTAAGTTTTACGATGGGGGGGAATGAAGTAGATATTTATTATCAGACTGGCGATTTTGTGGAAGAAGGAAAGCTCCTGGCGAAAATTGATCAGGAAGATCTGCAATTTGCTGTTGATCAGGCACTAATCAATCAGAAGCGAGCACAATTAGCATTGGATCAATTGAAGAAATTGCCGACCAAGGAATCAATTGCTGCTGCCAAGGTGGCTTTAGCTAATGCTGAGGTTAATTTTGACCGGTTGGATAGAGCGGGTGCCAGGCAAATAGAATTAGATGCTGCACAGGCTCTAATAAACAGCGCAAAGGTAAGTTTGGAAACGATCGAAGCAGGTGCGACAGAGATCCAATTAAAGAATGCACAATTAGAATTAGATGCAGCAAATCTTGCCCTCAAACAAGCATTATTTGCTAAAACAAATTCCGAAATTAGAATGCCATTTGATGGTACGGTAATTGAAGTATATTTAAAAAATGATGAATTTGTGACTCCTTCCCAACCAGTTTTTCTTGTTGCTGATATGGCAGAGATGTATATTGAAACAACTGATTTAAGTGAGGTGGATGCAGTGCGTTTGAGTGTGGGTGATGTTGCAACCATATCCTTTGATGCGTTACCGGATAAAACTTTTATTGGAATTGTTGAAAAAATCGCTTATAAGGCTTCACCAGGTTCTGCAATAAATTTTTCTGTGTTTATCAATTTGGATGAAATGCCATCCAACCTGCGCTGGGGAATGACAGCCTTTGTTGAGTTTAAAGGTGATTAACCAGACCTGAAATTTTATTCGTAATGGATTGCTTCCAAAGTATTCAGTGACGCAGCCCTCCGAGCTGGGAAAAAAGCTGCCAGTTGTGAAATGATGACAGCAATGAATATTCCTGTGATGATTCCTCTCATAGGCACGACAAAGTCCAAACGATAACCCGACATGGATGTCATTCCAAAAAGGAAAATTCGGGACAGCAAGATCCCAAACCCTAAGCCTAAGAGCCCACCAACCAATCCCATCAACGCAGCTTCGGCAAGAATCATCCGAATGATTTGAGATTTCAACATTCCGATCGCCCTCAACATACCTATTTCCCTGGTCCGTTCAATTACATTTATGGTTAATGTATTCACAACCCCTAACGAGGCGACAATAACGGAAATCATGGCCAAAAGATCAAACATCATGAAGGCCTGATCAATCAAAGTGAAGATACGCTCTCGAATAGCATCATTTGATTCCATAATTAAGCGGTATCTATTGCCGTATAAATCATCTATTCTTGACTGTACTTCTCCTGAGTCTGCTGAAGCGTCGAAAGAGACCAGAAAAGTGCTGGCATCATTAACTCGGAAATATTTGCGCATATCGTTCCAGGACATATTGGCAACCAGCCCCTGATTGTAAAAATCCACCACAACCGCCGAAATGAGAAAGGAACGAAAACCCTGTCTGGTCCTTAATTCAACTGTATCGCCAACATCGACACCATGTTTTTCGGAAAGGACGCTTGATATAAATACCGAATCACCACTAATCAGGGACTGTATTGCTATTTGTTCCTCTACTTCGGAATTACTGAAAATAAAATTTGTTACTTTTGAATAAGTAACCGGGTCAATAGCCATAATATTAATGGATTCGATCTTTCCGTCTGAGAGTCGCCAATCCACGGGTAAGTAGCGAATAGGAGCGACAGCTTCAACACCATTTACTGATTCAATTCTTCTGGCAATGTCACCTCTGAGTGGGATTGAAGAGCTGATATACAAATCGCCACCGATATATGCCTGAATCCACTTGATCAAATCGGCAGAAAATGATCCAGTCATACTTTCGACAACCAGAACCATGGCAACACCAACCATCAAAGCCGCTACGGTTAAGGTAGTTCTTTGACGCACCCTTTGGATGTTTCGGCTACCTAGAACACCACTTGATCCAAATACAAATTTCATCAAAAAACGAGTAGATTGTTCCCAAAACCTGATGGTGGCGGGAATAACGAGAGTTGCCCCGGAAAATAAAGCAAAAACGGTTAAGCTACCGAGGGTAAATTTAGGGTCTGATGAAAAGGGATTCCAGATTAATAATGCTGTAGCAGTTAATAAAAGTATACTTCCAGGAATCCAGCCTTTCCGAATAATCCAACTTTCTTGGGACTTTCCATGAATTCTTAATGCAGCCATTGGGGATATCCGTCCTGCCTGGAAAGCTGGGATGGATGCTGCTGCGATGGTTACAAATAGTCCCAGACTAAAACTCATAATAATTGCAACCGGTGGAATGGAAAAATTGACCAGGTCAGTACCAATCAATGTTGACATCAATTGTGCTAAACCTCTCGACAATAATATTCCGAAGCCTATTCCTACTGTTGAACCTACCAAACCCAGAAAAAGAGCTTCGATCAACATTTGATTGACAATTTGTCTTCTGGTCATTCCAACGGTACGTAGCATTCCGAATTCACGAGTTCTTTCTAGAACAGTCATGGCAAAGGCATTGTAAATGAGGAAGGCACCAACAAATAAAGCAATACCACTCATCATATTCAGACCAATCTGATAATTTGTCAGCATGGACGTTTGTCTTTGCCCCTGACTGGCTGGAAATATGACAGAGAGTGTTGAACCAATTCGAGACTGGATCGTTGTTTGTAAATTTTCCAGTGATTGTTTCTCGGCATTTACAGTGATAATGTCCACCTGATCCAACTCTCCGGAACGATTGAAAATTAGTTGAGCTGTTTCCAAAGGGATAACACCAAAGTTACCGTTATTTGATAATCCGGGGCCGTCTCTGGCAATGATCCCAACTAATTTTAATTTTTCAATGCCGTTGGGCGTCAGTAAATCAATCCATGACCCAACTTCCAATTCTTTATCATTTGCATACGTTTCTACCAAAACGATTTCAAAAGCTTTTGATTCAGTGGATAGAAATGTTCCTTGCTTAATAACGTAATCTCGGGCTATTAATTCTAACTCTGGGTCAATACCATGCAGTAATAATCCTCCAGCCGATGTTCCAAAGAAATTGATACCGAGTTGGTCTGGAGGTATTTCATCCGCCAATAATGTTTGTGCTCTTAAAACAGGCAAGGCTGATTGAACGCCAGGAATATTGGCAATCGTGCGTGCTGCCTGTTCTGGAAACCCTTTCTGATTACTGGATGGAATGACGGAAAGATTTACCTTCCCGGATGTGTTTTCAAATAAGCGTGTGATGGAAGCAAGGGCTGCTTCATTGGTAATAGAAATGGCTAAAAGCCCTGCCACACCAAAAACGATTCCAAGCATGCTAAAAATAACCCTTAATGGCCGTGAAAGCATGGACTTCAATGTTATATAGCGGGTAAGCAGCATTTTTTTGAACCTATTGTTCTAATCTTTCCAAAATCGTATTGATTTTTCGTAACCTGTGAGTAAAAGGTAGTTTTTTTTCAAGAATGATTTCTTCAACTATTTTTCCGTCCCTTAAAAAGACAACTCGATCCGCATACGAAGCAGCCCGGGGATCATGAGTGACTTCCACGATTGACTGCCTTAATTTATCACAGGAATGGCGCAATAGTTCCATGATGATTTTTCCTGATTTAGAATCGAGATTTCCAGTTGGTTCATCTGCTAAAACAACTGATGGCTTGGTGATCAGTGCCCGAGCGATGGCAACACGTTGCTGTTCGCCACCTGATAATTGATCAGGGCGGTGGTGCCTTCGGTTGGATAAACCTACCAGCTCCAGCAAACCATCCAGTCTGGCTTTATAATCATTGGGATCTTTTCCATCAATGATAATGGGTAATAATATATTCTCTTCTGCATTCAACGTGGGAACAAGGTTAAAAAATTGGAAAATAAAGCCAATATTATGCCGGCGAGCCAGAGTGGCTGCGTTGTCGTTGATGCCGGATAATGGTTGATTAACTAATAGGACAGAACCTTCGGTTGGATTATCCAATCCACCAATTAAATGAAGAAGGGTTGATTTTCCACTACCGGAAGGTCCCATAATCGCAACAAACTCTCCCTTTTCCAATTGAAAATCAACACCATCCAGCGCATTTACTGTCAGTTCACCAAGAACGTACTTTTTATAAAGCTGTTTTGCTTCCAGGACACTCATGTTTTCCTCCAGAGAATGATTTACTCATGAATGATGATTTCACCTTTGTACCCATCAACTACAATCATTTGATTATCTTTCATTTTCATGGCATCAGGAACGGAAACAACAGCAGGGATTTTATATTCTCTTGCTATGATTGAGCTATGAGAGAGAATCCCACCGGATTCTGATACGACTGCACCTGCTTTAGCAAATAATGGTGACCATCCGATGTCGGAAAATGGAACAACAAGTACATCTCCTTGTTTTACTTTTGGAAAATCATCAATTCCCAGCACTTTCCTAACCGGGCCAGAGTAATATCCAGGTGATGTAGGTACTCCTTTTAAAATGGATGAATGCTGTGAAATAATTGGAGGAGGTTGGTCTCCAAAAATTGTCATTGGCAATTCTATTTCTCTGGATTCTTCCATTGCAATTTTTCGATCCTGGATGATTTTTTTATTCTCTTTTGATTGGCCAAAGTTATCAGCGATATTTTGAATTTCTTGCCAATCCAGGTAGAAGATATCATCAATTTCATCCAGAATTTTCAGATCTACAAAAATTTTACTGATAGCCAAAAAATAGGGGCGGAATAATCCATATCCATATGCATACAAATCACCCACCTCATCACGATATTGATAAAAAACCCGGGTTCGTTTGTAAAATACGTTAAGTAAAAGGGGTTTCTTTTTAAGGTCAGAAAATTGTAAAGATTTCTTTATTTTTTCATCTTCTTCCGGATAATCACAAATCATCAGAAGAATAAACTCAGGTTTTTCCCGCCAGGGAATCGCCGTGAAATTATTGGTATTATCACTCAGATGGCCAAATTTTTGCTTGAAGTCTAACACCCCCTGTTTAAACTCAGAAATGATTGGCATCTCAATAAATTGTTCAAAATTTGAAGAGATGATTGCTTGTCTGGTTTCAGGATCTAATTGTTTATATTGTTGATTAAGCTTTCTAAGGAGAAAATTAGGGTTATTATTTTCTATTCCTGCAATTCCATTGGTGAAATCGAATTCTTCTGGGAGTACACCCATCTTTTTTAAGTTAAATGAAAGAAGATTGTTGTACATTGAAAGTAATAATGGGATATGCACGTTGAAAAAGACAACTTTCTGTAATCGGTTGAACAATTCCTTAATTTCTATTATTAATTGATCCAAACTTAAATCTGATACATCTGCTAGATCATACCTGCTAAAGCTTGCTATTAATTCAGGCATATCCCTTTTGTATCTTCGAGCAAATGTCCATTTATTGTAAAAAAACCAGATTAATTTTGGTGCTAATCGCAACATTCCAGGGTTAAATTTAAATACTGGTCGGCCTGCTTCCTTCGGAACAACACCCATCATCATTTCCAATCCTTCAGAAGGAAAACCTGCCTTAGAGAATAATTTACCCATCGCGCCCATATTAAAATAGGAACGGTAATAAAACTGCTTCGCCATATCTTCAACTTTCAGGTGCGTTTCTCCAACTAATTCATTCAGCAAATCAATCCAGGTGGGTATGATTAATGGCAGATTGATGGACCATATTAATGGTTTGATTTGACCTGGCATCACTTCTTTTGAAATGCGATTTGAGTAAATTGAAATGTTTGAGAGCGAGGTTATTTCCCTTGCCTGGACCCAGGTGATGGAATTTCCATCATAAACCCATTCTAAATCAATGGGGTTTTTATATGCATTGACTATTTTTTTGGTACCAATAATGACCTGAGTGACAACTGACTCCGGAATAATATTCTCATCAGGTTTGACAATCCATTTTCCCCATTTATGTATCCAACGATATGGCGTCACACCAGATTGGACCAGCTTCTCTCCAATGCCTTCCACTGCCTCAATGACGATCTCATCTGTGCCTGTGATGGGATTTCGACTGAATGCCACACCTGAATATTCAGGTGTTACCATCTCCTGTACGATTACCGCCATTTGCAATTTCTGAGGGTTATTTGGCAATTTTTCCAGATATTGAATAACAGAAGAAGAGTTGGTTGTGTCCCAGATGGATAGAATAGCAGATAAAATTTCCTCCACGCCTTTGATATTCAACATTGTTTTAAATTGACCTGCAAAAGAATACTGTAAGCTGTCTTCAACATTTGCAGATGACCGAATTGCATAGAGTTTGGAGGGGACTAGTTCATCAGTGATTTTGGTTTTTAATTCTTGAATTACTGAATCATCTTTTGCCTGGTATCGATCGAAAACCTCCCAGGGAATCACATAGGTTAATGGAATTTTCATACCAATTTTTGATAATGTTCGCAGGTTATTTGCTTTATTTCCAATCGAGGACGGCAAATTTCTATCTTGTAAATGGATCAAAACAGGAACACTCATAAATCCCTCTATTTGTAATGTGTAATTATTCCTTTTGTTTTTTCGATAATCCCATGCGGTTCATCATTTTATTCATCATTCTCCCCATTGGAATTGTCTCCATGGCAGAAGCCACATCTACTTTTCCAGTTGCTCTGGCTCTGGCGTAGCGCTTAATATCGGGGATTGTTGCCAGTACCAACATCAAGTTTAGGAGGAAAGCAAATAAGGCAAATTTCCAATGACCTTTGCTAACCCATAACCAGGGAATCATTAACCAGGTGCCTAACATCATGGCAACTAAATACTCTCGAAAAACAACAAAACCAAGGAACATGGCAATTAAATTTGTTGCAATTGCTCCCAGTGGGTCAATGGCCAGGAATGCCCCTAATGCTGGCGATAAACCTCCACCTCCTCGAAAGCGATGATAGATTGTCCAGATATGTCCGCCGACGACGCCTCCACCAGTAAATAAATAATAAGGTTGGTCGGGAAAAATTATTTTTATAAACAAAGTTGGAATAATTCCTTTTAGAATATCGAGGATGCCAATCAATCCACCTATTTTTGGTCCCAACACCATTGATGCGGTTGTTGCACCAACATTCGTCAGGTAGTAATCTTCATCTGTACCTTGATCATGCATTTTCACTTTCGATAAATCTGTAGTTGGCGCTGTAAAACGTGTAACAATTCTTGAAATTGATATGGATCCAATCAGATACCCCAATATAAGTGCCAAAACCACAATTTCAATTTGCATTTATCCTCCAATTAAACAATAACATGAGAATCTTGGGTGAGATTCAATATTTAATTATGTGATATTAACGACAATGTAAGTAATAATTGCTGGAAAAGTAAAATATATGACCCTTAATATAGTATAAATGGAAAATATATTATTTCAACTGGTTGTCTTAGTAAACTTGATTTTCAGTTATTGTCAATCTACAATTACATCATCCTGACAATCTAAGAGGAAAAAATCTATGCAATGGATTGTTCATACCGCCCACACATCCAATTATCCCAATCCGATTCGTTTTCAGGTTGGCGATCCAGTTCAAGTTGGAAAAAGGGATGAAGAATTCCCCGGCTGGATTTGGGTAATTACCAGCGACGGAAATCAAGGTTGGGCACCTATCCAGTATCTCCAAATAGATGGTTTTGACAAAACTGCGAATGCGTTGCATGCTTATTCAGCGTGGGAGTTGAATACCACGATTGGTGAAAGTTTGACCCTTCTGTATGAATTGAATGGTTGGGGGTGGGTAGAAAATGAAAATAAAGAAAGTGGTTGGGTTCCTTTGCATACCATTGAACGGATAGTTGGTTCAGATAGGTAATCAATAAATGAATTATTAATGGCAAAGATTATTATGGAGGAAGTATGACCATTATCAATCGTCAATATAATCACATCTTGGATTATAAAAAGGTGAGTGAATTTCTCATCCATAACTTCTTATCCGGAAACGCAGATGGAAACTGGTTAGAAACAGAATGGGAATACGCTAATTTTCATCCGATGCTGGATATTGAGAATATGAATCGATGGCGGATTTGGGAAGCTGGAAATGAAATTGTGGCTTTTGTACATTATGAATGGCAAATGGGGGAAGGTTTCTTTGACTTTCATCCTGATTATCACTATTTACAGGAATCGTTGCTGGATTATGCGGAAATGCATTTGTCCGGTATTTCCATCAAAAATGGCAGGAATTATTTAAAGGCTTATGTGAATGACGATAATCAGCTGATGCTTGAATTGGTTCAAAAACGTGGTTATCAAAAAGATGAAGAGGAAACACGACCACTTTTCCGTTTTGAAATTGCAGATCCTTTTCCGGATATTCACTTACCAGAAGGATTTCACTTGACCAGCCTGGCTGAAGAATGTGATTGGTCCAAAGTACATCGGGTGATGTGGCGTGGCTTCAATCATTCCGGTGAACCACCTGAAGGGGAAGAGGAATTGAACAGCCGGCAGAAGATGTTTGACACCCCGAAAGCCAGGCGTGATTTGAAGATTGCAGTAAAAGCACCCAATGGCGATTTCGTGGCATTCAGTGGTATGTTCTTTGAAGAAACCAATCAATACGCTTATGTGGAGCCGGTAGCGACAGATCCGGATTACCGTCGTTTAGGGTTGGGAAAAGCAGCCGTGTTGGAGGGAATCCGTCGGTGTGGTAAGCTGGGAGCGAAAGAGGCTTTTGTGGGGTCTGACCAGCTTTTCTATCAGGCTATTGGATTTCGGAAGGTATTTAACACCGAATGTTGGGTCAAATATTTTGACTAAATCAAGAAATAAATCGAATTTATGGATGAAAAATCCCGGTACTATCAGACCGGGATTTTTATTTTAAAGAATTAATGTGATTCCCTGATGAACAGGGAAGAAAATACAAATAACGGTACTAAAACCGCTTCGTTTTGACCGCAGATAATCCCCCCATCATGGTCATTGTTCCAACTTCATATTCAATGCCGAAGCATTACTTCTTCTGGTCAATTGATTTAATCGTTGAAGTTGGGACAATTGGTTTCTTTTTGCTGTCGTTCTTTTTTTTGCGTTTTTCTTTGTTTTTTGGACTTTTATCTCCCATAGCTACCCTCTCTCTTTTGTAAGGTTTGATTGAGTCAAAACTAATTGATTTGACTGGTCAGATTGTTCATCACATGACCGTTATTAACATTAACACAAAATGAGCGTGAATTCAACCACTTGTTTGAGGTAATTATTTGAAAGATCAGTATTTATGGAAAAACCCCCCATTTGACCAGGGGGGCAGTAATTTTTTAAGTTTGAAATCAGCACTTAACAGCTGTTTTCTACTTTTGCCAGACTGGATCCCAACCCTGAGCCACTTCGGTAACGGTTCCATTCAATACATCGATGACTACAATATCAGCTGATCCGTAGAAACCTAATGAGGCTGCCAGAAAACTTCCATCTCCTGACCATGAGAAAGTTTCTATTTGTTCTCCTTCCAGCAGCATCTGGGCTTCGCTACTATCTATTGCTTGAAGCATCAATTGGTAACCAGTGACTTCATCGATAGAGCCATTTCCAACCAGATAAGCGATTTGCGCTCCGCTGGGAGAGAAACGAGGTGAAAAGGAAAAGCTTCCTTGTTTCACTGCGGATGAGAATAATTCCTCTGATGTGTTCATACGATCGTTCAGCATGATCAATTCTTCTCCACTTGGTATGTAAGTGAGGTAATCATACGCCAGAATTCCAGCTGGTGACCAATCATAAATTCCAATTGCTTTTTCCCAGCTATGATAGGTGCTGGTGTTGAAATCGTACCAGGCAAAGTTACCACGACCTTCCATCAGATAGACTTCATCAAAGCTGACCAGACTACCATCCGGAGACCATTTTGGCTGAACCAATGAGAAACCTTGCGGGGCAACTAACTCGGAAATCTCTCCGGATTTAACATCTACCAGCATGATGCCATGGGCTACACTGGCATCCACCACACCACGGGCGGTGAAGTAGCCGGGTTCGGTATGAACGGTATAACTGATCGCATGGGTGCCTGGCCTCCAGGCATATCCACTGAAGGTCACATTTTCCAGCACCATCCAGGATGTTTGGCTGGCAGGTTCATACACCCATAAACTCGTGACAGTATCCAGTCTGCCAGGTTCCTGGGTCAATAATTCCTGTTTGAAGGTTAATAATTCACCATCACTCGACCAGGCAGGCTTGCTGAATTGAATGGTTTGTGCACCATCACCGGTTGCTATCACAGAACTTCCATTCTGGGTAACCGGTTTAATTTCTCCCGTAACCGGGTTTACCAAGGCAATATTTGAATTTCCATCCTGGAATGCAATCCAATTCTGATAAAAACCGCCGGTTTGATAATCACCAGTCTCAATCGGGATCGGTTGGTCGGCGATATTAGGTTCCTTAATAGGGGAATCAGTGACAACCGGGTCAACTACTTCTGCCGGGGTGGGGAGAACATCAACCGCTTGTCCATCAACATAGGCCTGGCTGTTGGTGATTACATTGCAGCCACTCATCAACACAACTAACGTTAGACTCAATAACAATAAACGTTTCATTTCAGACTCCTTTTGTCCAATTTACTTGTCTGAGACGATTGGAAAAAGGAAAAAGTTCCAAAATAAAAAAAATCCCCCGGATAGCAGTGGGTAACGTTTGCATCCGGGGGTCGATGGTGGAAAGGTGAACTTACTTATTTAATAACGGTAAAAATACCTGATAGTCGTTTGAATTTTCCGGGCGGTACACATTTAGAATACTCTCAATTACTGAAGTTGAGCCATTGTTAGAACCTGTAGAATAGTATCCGCGAGCAAGTATATAAAAATTGACTCCATAGGGCACACTAATACCTTTTCTCCAACCACCATCGGTCCGGGTTCCAAAACCATAATAATAATAGTTAGCTCCATCTGTGGATGTCTCAAAACTGACACGTCTGATTTCCGGACCGGGACCACTTCGTAACCAGTAAATAATACCTGCATTAGAATCAAAAATTAATTCTTGATACGAGGCTATATCAGAAGAAATTCGCCCAATATAATTTCGAGTTAATCCATTGAGAAGAGTAAATGATCCACTAACTACAGGTTTACCATCCATCTGCAATGCAATGGCTGAAACAGTATTGTTTGCCCCCGGGTTAAAACTGGTATCGACAGTACCAGTTTGGTTAAATCTTCCAAAAAAATTTCGTCCTGTACTGTTCAACGTCGTGAAGTTACCGCCAACCAGAATCTTTCCATCTGTTTGGACAGCCATAGTACGTATGGTGCCATTTGCTGAAGCTGAAAAGTCAGAAAGGATTGTTCCATCGCTTTTAAGTCTCCCAATCCTTAGGTGATCTGAACCACCCAGTTTCGTGAAATCGCCTGCTATTAGGATATTTTCTTCTCCTAACGGAACATTATCTCCTCCTTCAATCACAATGGAGTAAATTGTATCATTTGCATCTGGATTGAAGCTAATATCAAGCAGACCATCAATAGTTAAGCGTGCAATATTATTACGAAAAGGTATCCCGACCGAAAAGAAATCTCCTCCGATTAAGATTTTGCCATAATCCTGGTAACATATTGTGTAAACGGTTCCACCCACACTTGGTGAAAAACTAGTATCGAGAATTCCATTCGTGTTAAAGCGAACCAAATTACGAAATGTTGTTGTTCCCACAATTGTTTCAAAGTCTCCCCCTACTAAAATCTTACCATCTGGTTGTAACACAATTGCGTAAACAGGTCCATTGATTCCTGAAAATAATATAGAGTCTAGTGATCCATCAGAGTTCAATCTGCCTATATTACTTCGAGCAACACCATTCAAAGAAGAAAATTGACCCCCAACGATTATTTTGCCATCACTTTGTAAGGTTAAAGCATAAACAAAGCCATCAACTCCAGCATCAAAGTTGTGATCGACGAAACCATCAGGTTTTATTTTTCCAATTCCATAATGAGTTGATCCTCCCAGTAAGTCAAAATCACCTCCGACCAGGATATTCCCATCCGGTTGTATGGCAAGTGCATTGATTTTATAGTTCGCACTTGGTAAAAAATTCGCTTCCATAGATCCATCAGGATATAAACGTCCAATCCGATTCGTCCCGAACCCATCCAGAACTGTAAAATCTCCACCTACCAATAATTTTCCATCTGGTTGAATGGATAAAGTGTTAATAACTGCGTTTGCACCAGGTATGAAGGTCGTATCAATTGAACCATTCATATGTAAACGTCCAAGACGGTAACGATCAGCGCCTGCCAAAGTAATAAAATTACCTGCAACCAGTATCTTGCCATCAGATTGAATTTCTACTGATTTAACAGTACTGCCAGCTCCAGGATTAAAAGTGGTATCGAGTGAACCGTCAGGGTTTACACGGCCAATTCGAGAGCGATTTTGTTCAGAAATTCTTGTAAAATTTCCCCCTATAATAATTTTTCCATCTGCCTGAGTTGCTATTGTATTTACATTATTATTTGTACCCGGGTTGAAGGTTGTATCAAGCGAGCCATCAGCGTTCAAACGTGCAATTCCAGCACGAGGTTGCCCAGCAACCGAATCAAATTCCCCACCTACCAATATTTTTCCGTCATTCTGGACTTTTATCGCATAGACTATTCCATTTGTTCCTGGATCAAAAGTAGTATCCATACTACCATTTGGATTTAATCGAGCGATGAAGTTGCGATCGTGCAAAGTCGTACCGATAAATATTTGTACGAATTCACCGCCAATTAATATTTTTTCATCATTCTGTAGTTCAATGGCAAAAACCTGGCCACTAGTTCTGGGATTGAATGTATTATCAATTACTCCGCTAGCGGATAATCGTCCAAAATGATATCTGGTGGAACCACCTAATATTGAAAAGTCTCCTCCGACCAGGATTTTTCCATCATTCTGAACTTTAATAGCATGTACTACATCATTTGCACCAGGATTAAAACTTGTGTCTAGGGATCCATCTGGATTAATCCGACCTATTCGGTCTCTCGATGAACCATTCAAGCTGGTAAAATTTCCACCTACCAGAATCTTTCCATCTCCTTGACGTGCAATTGTATTAACTACTTGGTTTGCACTCGCGTTGAAACCGTCCATTGCTGAAACAGCCAAAACTAGAGATGTTGAAATCAAACTAGCAAATATGCTAATGATCAATGAAATAACAAATAATTGAAAGATAAATTTCTTTCTCATGATACTCCTCGTGGAAATAAAAAAATAACTAAGTTTTTACTCGCTTTAAATCTTTTTTTCTGACTTCTTTTTCGTGTCTGGTATTTTTCTTAAATAATCAAACATCTCTTCCATATTCTTGAAATAGATGACCTCACGGCTTTTGGGGTCTTCCAAAGAAGCAAGCCATTCATGACTGACCTGTTTTTCCGGTTGCCAGATACGGAGTAGAAAGGAATAGTAATGTGAGGTTATGATCAATTTTGATTCTCCGGGTGATTAATGGGCAAAAATTGTTGTTTGATCATTCTTTTCTTTATATAATTTACTTAACAGGCGTCATAGAAACGTCACAAAAATCGGGACAAAGCAAGACAATTAAGATTTATCACCCATGCAACAATTGAAAATTCACTGTTTTGGCTATCTGAAAATTGAAAAAGATGGAGAGGTAATCACGCAATTTGACACGGATAAAGCGCGTGCATTGCTGGTTTATCTTGCTGTCGAGTGTCAAAGACCGGTGCCACGCTCTCATCTGGCAGGATTACTCTGGTCTGATCTCTCTGAAAAACAAGCATTACAAAGTTTGCGGCAAACGCTCTCCATTTTACGCAAAGTGTTAAACGATAATGATTCTGAAAATCCTATCATTCAGAGTGAACGTGATCATTTGCGACTAAATCCAGCGATACCGGTGTGGGTTGATGTCCTGGAATTCAAGCGGTTACTGAATCAGGCTTATCGTCACTTTCAAAGACAGGATCAATTTCATCAGATTAATTTTCGTTGCCTGGTAAAAAGCCTGCAATTGAGAGAGGGATCTTTTCTGGAAAAATTCTCCATCTCTGGTGCTCCGCTATTCGATGAGTGGGCTAGTATGATCCGTGAAGAACTGGATCATCAAGCGGTCGAAGGGCTTGTGATGCTTTCCCAATATCATCGGAACCGTAGTGAATTTAGCCATGCAAGGCAGACTGTGCAGAATATCCTTCAGATTACACCCTGGAATGAATCTGCTCATTTGATGATGATGCGACTCTTTGCTATGGATGGTCAATGGAGTGCTTTCGAAAATCAATTCCACTCTTTGCGAAAATTCCTCAAGGAACAAATCGGGGTTGAACCTGCACAAGACACTATGATTTTTTATGAAGAAGTTCGCAAACAAAGGTCCAAGAGTTCATTAATTACACAAGAATCCACGCTTTTAACCAATATCCCAATAATGGATACGAAATTTATTGGAAGGGAAATAGAGCTGGATGAAATTACCAATCTGCTGATTGATCCAGTTTCTCGACTGATCACATTACATGGACCCGGCGGCATCGGAAAAACCAGCCTGGCGATGGAGATCGCCCGTCAATGTATTGGGATTTATCGAGATGGTGTGTTTTTTATTTCATTATCAGGTGCTCATTCAAGTGAAGAATTCATTGCTGAATTCATAGAAGCAATCAGTGTTCCTCTTATGGAATCCAGTAATTTGATTTCTCGGCTTAAAGATTATTTACGTAATAAAACTTTGTTACTGGTCATCGATAATTTTGAACAATTACTGATTGATCCGGAAAGCATTCAGGTATTGACGGATATTCTTCAATGTGCCTTGCAGGTTAAGTTTTTAGTGACATCCAGAAAGCGGTTAAATGTGAAAGAGGAATGGGTTTTTCCTCTTAAAGGGATGTCTTATCCGGATATGAAGTCCCATATTGATATGGAATCATTGGAGAAATATGATGCGCTGTCTTTATTTAAACAGCGTGCCAACCAGATAAATCCAGGTTTTAAGCTTGATCCACAATCATTATCTGCAGTGGTACAAATTTGTCAATTTTTTGAAGGTTTACCATTGGGGATCGAATTGGCTGCTGCAGATGTTTGGAGTAAGTCATGTCAGGGGATTGCGAAACAGATTAGTAACAATTTGAATTCCTTACATACGAATGCCAGCAATGTTTCTCCACGGTATCGCAACCTGTGGGCAAATTTGGATGGTTCCTGGGCATTAATGGACGAAAAACTTCAACAAATTTTTACCCGGATCAGCATCTTTGAGGATAGCTTTACGAATCCAGCTGCAGAACGTATCGGTTGGGCGTCAATGGAGGATCTTACCCGATTGGTAAATCAATCACTTCTTCAGCATGATACAAAGGGAAGATACTCCATGCACAGTGTGATCCGCCAATTTGCCGGAGAAAAATTAATTGGCTCAGAATTTATAGTTGATGTAAAGACAGCTTATGTGGATTATTTTACGGATTTTCTACTTGAACGTCTTGGTGAGTCAAAATCAAACCAACAAAAACAAGCATTGGATCACATCCAGATTGAAATCAGAAATCTCAAAAAAGCCTGGGAATGGATATTAGAAAATAAACAAATCGAAAAAATAGAAATATTTCTCGAACCTCTGTATCAATTCTTCAATATTCGCAGCCGGTATCAGGAAGGAATTGATTTTTTCCAGCCGGTGTTGAATTTATTAGATCAGTTGCAAGCTGCTGACCCACTCGAGCAATACGAAATTGTATCAGGAAAGGTGCTTGTGAGGATAGGATCACTTGCTCATCGCATTCGTCAGAATGAAATAGCCCGAGATTCCTTAGAAAAGGCATCTCAAATATTTAAGAAGTATGCACTCGAGAGTGATCTGGCCAACTGCCGTACAGCTCTGTTCGGTGTGAATTTACGTGCGAACGAATTTGCATTGGCTGAAGAAATTGCCCAGAAAAACCTGGTTTTTTATCAAAAATACACCGATATAGTTGGCCAAGTCAAAGCATTAAATACGTTAGGGTTGATTAATTTGCGCCTTGGAAAAATTGAGAATGCGCGACAATACCTTCACCGTTCTGTGGATTTAGGGCGAAAATCCGAGAATAGACGACAGCTTATCGTACCCCTTAATTACCTGGGAGATATTGCCTGTAATGAAGGAAAATATTCTGAGGCTGAGTCACTATTTCAGGAAAGTTTGCAGATTGCTTCCAATTTGGAAGATTTATATCAGATGGCAATCGTGCTCAATAACCTGGCGAGTGTTTATCATGTTGAAACGGATTATCCCAAGGCCAGTGAGATGTATGCGAAAAGCCTGGCTATCTGCCGGCAAATCGGTGATCTGGATGGAGAAGCTATTGCTTTGGCGAATCTTGGAGAGGTGGCATTGGCGTTGGGAGATTATGTAGGTGCCATTTCGCTGTCCGAACAGGCATTAAAAATATCTCGCGAGATTGGAGAGGAGTGGTCAATTTCCATTTGCCTGAACAATCTGGCTGAGGCGTACTGTAAAATGGGACAATATGAACTAGCGTTAACTAAGGTTAAAGAAGCCATCCAGATTGCATGGAAAAGTGAAGCATCACGCTTTCTGGCACGTTTCGTTGTTACAGCTGCTCGCTGTTTTCAACTGCAGGGATCTCAAGAGGTGGCAAAAGAGCTTTTCATCTCGGCTTTGGCGCATTCATCTACAGAACATGATATTCGTGAAAAGGCGATAGAATATTGCAAAGAAATGGAGATGGAAGAATTGTATGAGCCTGATGATGAGATATTGGGGGGTGTGATCCAGCGATTTTTCCATCCTGACAATAGATAAAGGCGTAGGGACGTTTGGCTAAACGCCATTAATTCCCATTGGTGTTTTTGTTTTGGAAAACCGAAATAAACAAATAAAATATAATTATTGTAACAATAGAAATCATTGCATTATTCATCTTCGAAAGGACCACTACATGTCATATTTTATCGGTTTGGATATCGGAACCAGCGCAACTAAAGCATTGCTCTGTGATCAAGAAGGTAAGATCGTTGCGATTTCTCAGTCGGAGTTTCCTCTTTATACTCCGCAGCCTTTGTGGAGTGAACAAGATCCAGAGGACTGGTGGCAAGGTTCCATCAAAGCCATTCAACAGTTATTAGTCGGTTCGGCTATCTCAACCTCGCAGATAACTGGTATCGGGTTGACAGGTCAGATGCATGGTTCAGTGTTCCTTGATCGTAAAAATCAGGTGATTCGTCCTGCACTGCTCTGGAATGACCAGCGTACCGCTGCAGAGTGTGAACAGATCACGACGCTGGTAGGTTACGAGCATTTGATAAAGATTGCGGGAAATCCTGCCCTGACTGGTTTTCAGGCACCGAAAATTCTGTGGTTACGCAACAATGAACCCCAAAATTATGAACGGGTTGCTAAAGTTCTTTTACCGAAGGATTATATTCGCTTTTTGTTGACAGGCGAATATGCCAGCGATTGTTCCGATGCTGCCGGTACATTGCTGCTTGATCTTCGCCAACGAGATTGGAGTAAAGAATTACTTCAAGTGCTGGATCTTCCACGAGATTGGTTCCCAACAGTTTATGAAGGCTCACAAATAACTGGGCACCTGCTGGCGAACGTAGCTGAAAAGCTTGGTTTACCAGCCGGAATTCCTGTGGTGGCTGGTGGCGGGGATAACGCCGCTGCAGCAGTAGGAACTGGCATTGTGCGCTCCGGATTGGTCAGCAGTAGTATCGGCACCAGTGGGGTAGTCTTTGCACACAGTGATGATATCCGCTTTGATCCAGCAGGAAGATTACATACATTCTGCCATGCTGTCCCAGGTAAATATCATCTGATGGCGGTCACCCTCTCGGCAGGAAATTCATTACGTTGGTTGCGCGATCTATTCCGGACATCGGCAAATAATCTGGTGGGGGCAAATGAACTGTCCATCAGTTATGATGCTATGACGAATCAGGCAGCTCAGGTGTCACCTGGTGCTGAAGGGTTGATCTTTTTACCCTACCTGACCGGCGAGCGCACACCACATCTCGACCCGCTGGCTACAGGAGCATTTATCGGATTAACAGCTCGGCATACAGCAGCCCATCTGGTTCGAGCTGTCATGGAAGGGGTGACCTTCTCATTGCGGGACGGCTTTGAAATCATGCATGAATTGCAAGTACCCATTCAACAGGTTCGCGCAATTGGTGGTGGTGGAAAATCTCCCTTCTGGTGCCAGATTCAGGCGGATATCTTCGGCACGGAGGTTATCAATCTGGCAGTCGAGGAAGGTCCCGCTTATGGCGCAGCCTTACTTTCGATCGCTGCCGATCAGGATGCTGAAGGAGTAACCCAGGTCTCTGAAGAGTGTGTAAAGACGACAAGAATCTACCACCCACAGACAGCTCTTGTGGAAAGCTATCATGAGCTTTATGGAATATATCGTGAACTGTACCCGACTTTAAAAGAGAGCATGCATAAATTATCCAATTTTGCAGTGGTTAATTAATTAACAGGTAAAGTAGAGCAATGGTTCCATCGTTTCATATGGATCATTGCTCTTTAATTTTAAATTCTGAATGAAGATAACTGGTTAATTCGTTAGTCTCTGGCTGAGGATATAATTTTCCAGCCCAAGAATGGTGGATTGTTGACCACTGATTACAGCACGAACCACATCCCCAATGGAAATCAATCCAACCAAATGATCATTTTCTACAACAGGCAGGTGGCGTATGTGCTCTCGCGACATTAATTGCATACATTCATTAATCGTAGTATTGGGTTGAACGGCAATCACTTCTTTTGTCATCCAGGCGGAAACCGGTGAATCCAACGGGCAGGCACTTTCTTCAGCGATTCTGTAGGAAAAGTCTCGTTCTGAGATGATCCCTTTAACCTCACCTGCTTCCACAACCAATAAAGCACCAACACTATGGGCTCTCAAAGTTTTTAATGTTTCAATCAAGGTAGTTTTTGGTTCAACCGACCAGACTTGTTTGCCTTTTTCTGCCAGAATGTCCTTAACTGTGTTCATACAATCTCCTTATTTTTTGGTAATTGAATGATTCATTTGAATTTTTTTCAATTCAACTGGGCATGATGAGCCCATAAGCGACGTTGTAGAATTTCCAGTGATATTATGATTCAATTTTATTATAGCGAAAAAGATTAAACGCAAGTGAATTTTTATTTTTGTGAATTCATTCACGATCTTTTGAATTGCGAATCACTTCTTCAGAAAAATCCAAATAAGTTCTAAATATATCCTGAATAAAAAATTGATATGTTCCGGTTAAGATATCAACATGATCGTTATTTCGAAAGAATGATAAAAAGGAAAAAAATGAAAAAGACAATTTTAAAAATAACAATTTTAACTGCCATTTTAGGCATATTGGGTTTCAATAATTTAGAATCAGTATCTGCTTTCAGTAATCAATCCACTGTAGCTAAAGAGGAGCAACAAACTACCAGTATCGAACTTACTCAAAATGAAATTGATGCTCTCTTATTCATGAGAGAAGAAGAAAAATTAGCTCGTGATGTATACCAGACGCTTTTTGATAAATGGAATTTGGCAATCTTTGAAAATATTGCAAAGAGTGAACAACGCCATATGGATGCTGTTAAAACATTAATTTTCCGTTATGGTTTGGAAGATCCTATGCTTGCAGAAGCAGGTGAGTTTACCAATCAGGACCTCCAGGAATTATATGACAGCTTGGTTGTCCAAGGGAGTCAATCGATTTCTGATGCATTATTAGTAGGTGGGGCGATCGAAGAAATCGACATTCTAGACCTTCAGGATGGTTTGAAGGAAACAACAAATGCTGATATTGTCCGGGTATTTGAGAGTCTCCTAAAAGGTTCTTATAGTCACCTGAAAGCTTTTGCAAACAATTATAATCGCCAAACAGGTGAGACCTACCAACCACAATTCATGACACAAATTGTTTTCGATGAGATCATTAACCAATCCAATGCCAATGGTAATGGACGTTTCCAGAGTACAACTACTCAGGGCCGTCGAGGTGGACGCCGCTAATTCTAAAAGATTCCAATCTCTCCTCTCAGAATTTTGTTGAGAACTTCACACCAGCATAGAATTCGGTGTGAAGTTCTCATTTAATACTAACATTGTTATAATCCCTACATGCATCGACGCTGGATTCAGGTTGCAATGCTCGCTTTTGGGGTACTGTGTTGTTCCACCGCTGTGATTATGATTAAAGTCAGCGATGAGAATCCCTATCTTTTGGCTGCCTACCGTTTGTTGATTGCCACTCTTTTCATGCTTCCTTTTTTCCTGCGGGAGAAAAATTCATACAAACTGCCATATGGTATTCGCCAGATTCGCTGGTCGATAATCCCAGGAATGTTACTGGGATTACACTTTATTACCTGGAACATGGGGATTGCTCTGACGCCGGTAGCGAATGCCAGCCTGATTGTCAATGCCACGCCAGCCGTGATGCCATTTTTTCTGTGGATCTCTTTTCGTGAGCGGATCAACCGCGTTGAAATTCTGGGTACACTCCTTGCATTAACTGGATTATTGGTGCTTGGATTTGCGAGATTTGATGTGAATGACCCTGGTTTTCGTGGTCATACCCTGACATTCCTCTCTATGCTCTTTCTGGCTGCATACCTGGCATTGGGACGCAAAAACAGCGGACGGTTGCCATTATGGTTATATATGTGGCCGCTGTATTTATCTGCCGGCCTTTTCTGTCTGCTGTGGGCATTACCTTTTGTTAATCCAATAAAGAGTTATTCGCTGACCAATATCCTTCTCTTTTTTGGTTTGGCCATCATTCCCACATTTGGCGGCCACACTATATTAAATTATTCTATGAAAAATTTCAGGGGGCAAGTGGTCAGTGTAGCAAATCTTGGACAAATCATTTTTTCGGCGGTGATGGGTTACTTCTTCTTTCGAGAAATTCCTACTCCACTATTCTATCTGACCGCGGTTTTCATTCTGGCAGGGGTGATCATCATACTATTGCATGGATATCGACAACGGTGAAAGCACTTCCCATGAAAAGAAAATTTTTTTCGAGAAGTTGATTAAGAATCTGGATTTGTTATTTGATGAGTTTCCAACCAGATTGGAGTGAATTGGATTTAAAGAAAATCCAGTTCCCGGGTAAATATTCCACTTTCTTGAATGACGGTAAAGCCCAGCTTTTCATACAGATTGAGGGCATCACGATTATCAGTACGGACCTGCAATTGAGCAAATTGCATACCATTTTTCTGTAAATACTGTAATGCATTTGTTATCATGGCACTGGCCAATCCCTTACGACGCCATTGCGGGCAGACAAAGATGTATTCAGTATAACCAATCTTTTGTGGAAGGTTTCGATTCTTTTCCTCATCCCAAAAAGTGGTCAGGCAGCCTGCCAGTTGGTCATCCTGGAAAATAGCAAAATTGGTTGCGGTTGACCAGGTTGGCGAACTCATAAAATAGATCCATTCATCCAACGAGATGGGGGCATTAGGAAAACAAAGGTTGCGAGCCTGAATGTACATTTCCCGCTCTTCCTGTTTTTCCAAACGCCAAGGTTTCAATAGATACCCTTCTGGAGTGCCAATGGTCAAAATAGGTTTACTTAAATCACATTGCATCGTGTAAATGCTTCCGTCATAAGAAAAACCTTTACTTTTTATAAAAGCAATACTCTCAATTTCATAAGGGAAATACTGGAAATTCATCTCAATTGGTAAATTTGAGTGATCGAGCGTCAGTTCCCTGGTGCGTCTGAGAATTTGATCGAGCAGGTTATCACGCAAGATACTCATCCGATTCATGGTTGGAATTATTTTTACTTCTGCCCAGACAGTATATTTTTTATCACCGTTGTTCCCTGCCAATTGTACATATACAACGGAAAACCCTAGCATCTGTCCATTAGGGTGATAAGCACAAAACAGATCCTGACCTTGATGAAAGGCGGGGGATAAATACAGACCTCCCGGTAAAATTTGAACTCCAGGATAATTTCGGGCATATTCTTGCTGCAATTGCATTAATGCCGGAATATCATCAGGCACTAGATTCTTGATTTGAAAATTTGACATTACCAATCCTTATCTTTGACTAATAACCTGATTTTAGTATAAATAAATTAAAGAATTTTTCTTCCAGCGTGAGAACAGTATTCTCCTGGTCAGTGGATCAGAAAAAATCAAGCCCAATAGATAGTTCCCCAAAAAAAATCTTATAAAATCAATCCTGATCGAAAAAATTCTCCCTTCCATTTTTGAAGGTTTATGGTAGAATCTTTTTACTCGGGGGCGTGGTGTAGTGGCTAACATGCGGCCCTGTCAAGGCCGAGACCGCGGGTTCGAACCCCGTCGCTCCCGCCTGAGCGAAGAGACCTTCACAAGAGGGTCTTTTTTTATCGAGATTGGGGGGGTTACCCTCGGTGAGGGCTACCGCTAAATGGGTATGTTGTGTTTGAAGGACAGGTAGAATAAAAATAAAACCGGAAATTAACAATTTAAGTTAACGCAAAAACAATAATTATTAGTTTTACCAGTTTATATCCCCATGAGGAAAGCCAGATCCATTTTTTCGAAGGTGAGTAACGGAAGTCCCTGGTTATCCAATCTGTGGTTTTCACTATGAATGTCAACCTTAACCCTGGGAGCACCAATCGGAATCGTTTTGGATTCTCCTTCAAGTTCAACCAGGTATTCATTCTTCATTTCATTCGCATTCGGTGTCCGGTACTTGTCAAGCATTTCCTCTATGCAGATTGGATATCCTTTGGGTTGATACAGAGTTTTGTTTGTGCTCATGTTTTCCCCCGCCATTTAAAAAAATCATTTCTCTTTAATGATTAGTTTATGGATTCAATCGAAATTAGACATCATCTAAATGGATTAATCAAAGGATTAATTTCTTAATCCATTAACATCTGAATTGAACTGATCCCTTCTACATCAAATGATCAATTGTCTTAATCTGAAAGTTAGTTAGCAATTCGCAGCAAAAGGAAAGCTTAAATCCAGATTGTGAAGATAGAATAGGACTACATTTCCGAGAAAGTGGTGAATGCTATCATTGATGAAATCATTATTTCTATCGACCAAACATGAGAGGGTATGAGAAAATTAATAATCTCAATTTTGACGCAAGTAGCGTCTTTTTCAAAGAATGGATACATCATGGAGTGTTAATTATTTCAAGTATTTTTAGAATCGTCATCAATGAGAAAAGGAACTACACAATCTCTACCGGATGATTTTGCTTTATACATTGCCAGGTCTGCGTGATGAATCAGGTTATCTATGCCTGTCATGTCTGATTGATATTCTGCTACACCGATACTGACAGTTAATGAAATTGAACCTGCTTCGGTTTGAAAAGGGTAAACCTTGATAACGGATTGGATTCGTTTGGCGATTTTCACAGCAGTTTTTAAATTACTCTCAACCAGCAGAATAACAAATTCTTCTCCACCCTGGCGGCAAATAACATCTACATTTCTCAAAGTACTTTTACAGCGATTGGCAATATCGGTAAGAATTTGATCTCCTACACCATGACCATGTGTATCATTTACATCCTTGAATTTATCCAAATCCAAAAATAGTAAGGCTAACGGATTCTGGAATCTCTGAGCACGCTCAATTTCGCGTTCAGCAATTTCAGTAAAACCGCGCCGATTATAAACTCCTGTTAATGGATCCAATATGGCTAATTCCTGTACTTCCTGATAAAGACGAGAGTTTTCTAAGGTTATTGCTACCTGGCTTGAAAATAATGATAACAAATCAGCATCATTTTTATCAAAAGTTTGTTTTCCAGGTTCTCTGGCAATTTGAATTACACCTTTAATCTCTGATTGCCAAAAAACTGGTACAGACAATAATGGAAAATCATCTACTACATTGCGAAAGGTATTTGGTTTTTGTGCCCATGTTCCATAATTCGAAATAATAAGAGGTTGATGTGTTTGTGCAACAATTCCAGCAGCACCTTCCCCCATTCGAAGCTTTGTTCCTACCGGATCATATTGGTTATTAAAGCTTACTTTACACTCTAGGATATCTTTGTCTTTGGTCTCCAGGTATAACATCCCGGCAGATGAATCTAGTAACCAGACAGCTTTTTCAATAATTTGTTGATGCAGCTGAGATAAATCGTAAGGCTGGGTGATTGCCAGTGAAGTTTCATGCAGCATGGCAAGTTCGGCTGTTCTTTTCTTTTCCATCGATAACAGGCGAGCCTGTTCAATTTGACCTGCCACAAGATTTGCAAGAATTTCTGCTAGGTTAATTTCATCCTGGGTTAAGATACGCTTTTCAGAAGTGACATCACAGCCAATTGTTCCAATCACATCTCCACCAATAATCAGGGGGATGATCAAAATCGAATAAATTCTCTGACCGACCATGAAATGTTTTACAGCTTCCAGCATGGGGTCATGTTGAGCGTCTTTTGATAAAAAGGATGTTTTATGCTTGAAAATATAATCCATGGAAGGATTGTTTTCTAATGTAATGATGGAACCTTTAGAAGAGGAATTGTCTGGAGCTGGATGATCCGAGACGATTGTTAAACTATCTTTATCCTGATTAAGCAATGCCAGACCGACCTGTTCAAGATTTAAAGCACTAGCCATACAATCAACAGCCAATTGTTGAATTGTTTCCAGATCTGAAGGCTGAGAAAGTTGGAATGCGACCTGGTTGATCAACGCAAGCCGGTGAGAACGCTTCTGTGCATCTTCAAATGTGCGGGCATTATCAATCGCAATCGCAACCTGTTCAGCGAAAGGCATTAATTGTTTATAAGGAAATCCTTCGTAATATCCTTTTTGAGCGCTGTGAAAATTCAAGATACCCACCATATTCCCTTTGGCGATGATGGGTAGACCCATGTATGATTTAATCCAGGCAACCTCTGGAAATGTTGTCCACAAATCTGCCGAAGATGTATCTGAAATAATTAAAGGGATTTGGTTTTGGTACATCCACTTAGCTGTTGAAATCGCATCTAGAGTAACATGGAAATTTTCGGCAAAATTTTCCAATCCAAACTTTGCATATCCAATGTGACGTGCCATTCGTAACTTACCGTCCTGAATAAGGGTAATATCTGCTGCTTGGAAGGTGACAAACTGGCCCATATTTTCCAGAATAATATCCAGAACCTCATCAAATTTCATGGTTTTATTGAGGGCTGAGGTGATCTTTCCCATTGTGATCGCAAAATCGCGTTGTTTCTGTTCAGATTGAAGAGCTTTGTCTTGTTCGGTTACATCATTGAAAATTACTGCGATATGATTGTCACCTAATGAAGATGCTGAGAAGGTGATTTTCCTTTCCCGAATGAGATGATGTTGCTGGTTTGATATTGCTGTTCCGGTTTTCAAGACAGTATCAAAAACTTTTAAAAATGGTTCAATCGTCGCATAAGATCCGTAAATGGTAGTTGCCAACTTTCCAATGACATCCTCGCGCGATAATTCCATAATCCTTTCAAACGCCGGGTTGACATCGGTAATGATCCAATCAATGGGTTCTCCATCTTCATAAATGATCTGATCAATTGCCATACCTTCAACCATGTTTTCGAATTGTGTACGGAATTTATTTTCACTTATTTGAAGCGCAAGCTCTACCTTTTTTCGTTCTGCTAACTCCAGTTTGTTTTTTTGGTCTAAACTTCTAATCCAGCCAGCTACAACTCCGGCTGCAAAGATCGACAAAAATGCTGGAAAAGCTTCGAGTAAATAAGTCCCGGTATTTTCAACACCAATAAAGGTAGAATAGAGAATTATATTTAGTATCAGAACGATCAGACTCCAAAACAATGCAGCATTAATACCAAGAAACCAACCAGCCAGGATTACCGGAAACATGGAAAATGCAGCAAGCCCTCCTCCAATCATCTCTTGGAAGGAAATGAATATCAAGATATAAAGCAGGGTAGCTGCCAAAGGAAATACAAATTTTGGCATGCGGTTGATTAGTTGTTTAAGATAGATAAATTTCATAAATTTGCTCAATAATAATTTTTAAAGACAGCGTATGCCTGATTCTAAATAATAAATTGTTTTATGATGATGTACTTAATGATGCAGTTAATTGTTACTAGAAAAATTTCAGAAAATCATTAAGAAAAGTGTTCCCCTCAAGAAAAATTCTATCATATAGTTTGATGTTTTTCTTGAACATCAACTAAAAACAAACTGATTAGAAACAAAATAAAAACATATTAGTAACAAAAAATAAACATTATTATTATAATGGAAAGATATTCAAGACCTGGACTATTTATTTTAATTTGATCAATATTAATTTCAGGAAAAGCGTATATCTGTCTTTCATCAGGTTGAAATTTGAAATCAGATCAAATCTTTCACACCACAATTATGATAAACTCAAGATAAGATCAATAAAAACACCAAAGAAAGGAAAGATCATGACAACCAAACAACCAGCAGGCTTCCGCGATATTGAGGTACGAGCGGAGGCTTCATCGATCGAAAAGTGGCGCAAACAGGTTCTCGCAGGTCAACCAGAAACTGGCCGTATGTATGCTTTCATCAGTGATGAAGGCACCTACATGCCAGGTGGCGAAGGTACGGCACCTACTCCGCTCTCCTATTTTGTCGCTGGAATGGCACTTTGACTCATCTCACATGTGTCGCAGGTAGCGACCAAACGAAAATTAACCATTCGTAATGAACGAGTTAATGTAACAGCGCATTTTCACGAACAGGGATCTGTTCTGAGAGGGGATGCTGAAGGATTTTGTGATGGCTTTGAAATTGAAATTCTAATCGAATCCGATGAAGATCCTCAAAAGATCGCTGATTTAGTCCGCATTTCACGGAAAATGTGTTTTACCGAAAAAGCATTGATGGGTTCGGTGCCGGTGACTGTCAGCCAGCAATTGAATCAGCTGCCATTGGACGTATAGACTCTGGTTTTCCATAATAATAGGAAGCCTGATTCAACTTCAATCAGGCTTTTTAAATTTAAACTTGCTGTTTGTGTTCCTGCCAGGCAAAGATAGTTGTATATAATCCGGTCAAAGCCAAAAGCATACCACAACCCAGGAATAGATTGGGCAGGCTGATTATTCCCACAAGGCTGAGCGCTATCGGTGGTCCAATTGCCGAGCCTAGATCGCCAACAGTGAAAATATAGCCCAATGAACGACCGCGCTGATGTTGCGGGATTCGGTCACCTATAATTGTGGGAATCAGGGCCGGAACACTGCCACCAGCTATGGCTGACAAAATCACACCAATGACTGAGATCCAGATATTCTGGACTGCCAGCAAAACCAATCCGCCTGCACCGCAAATGAAAAATAATAAAACCAAAATCAGCCATCGCCGGTTGATCCAGTCGGAGAGCAAGCCAATTTGGGGGACGCTGATGATGCTCACCAAAACGCGGATTGCTATGAACGTGCCACTCATGGTTGCCAGTGGAATTGCGAACCGATTGAACGCCAGACTGCCATCGGAAACAAATTGTGAGAGCCAAAGGATGGTGGTAGCGCCAAGTATGCCGGTGAAAATGACACGATTGATGAAAAACGGAAAGCTGCAGGCAAGTGTCAATTTCCATGGAAAGTGATTTTTGTGTTGCAATGAGTCATTTGCTGCAACGAACTGTCGCGGTTTTTCAGGACGGGTTTCCGGGAGAAAGCGCAGCCAGACCAGAAAGCCTACAAAAGAAAGCAGCGAACTGATCCATAAACCACCACGGTAGGTAAATAGATCGGTGAATAATCCACCAAGAAAAGAGGATAAAGCCACACCAATAAAAAACCACATTTGTAAACGACCATTGATGCGCCCACGGTTTATATCATTGGAGATATCCAGGGTCATGCTGTTGGCACCAATCCATAATCCTGACCACGCCAAACCCCAAAGAACACGACCCGTTGTTAAAAGGAATGGTCCAGATCCAAAGGCATAAAAAGCGGTAGAGACTGTCCCGATTGCGAGTGAGATCAACATCAAAGGACGACGTGGCAGACGGTCGTAGATCCAGCCAGCCATCCCATTAAACAGAAGTCGTACCAAACGATTGATGCCTAATAAAAAACCCACCATCGCCATACTTAACCCGGCTTGCATGGCAATCTCTGGTGAAGGCAGTACAGCATACAGAGTCGCATCACCCAGTAATGAAAGAGCCAATCCAATTCCAAGAGGTGTCAGAACTTTGTTGGGATTCAGGGTAAGGGGCATTTATTTGCTTTCAGAAATATCGCTTTGATGTTTGTCGGGTTTATTATTTTTATTGTAACATTCCAGTGTGGATCAATCCGTGAAAATGAGTGTTTTAAAAAGCAAAAGCAAATTGACTGGACGACCGATCAGCGCTATTCTATAATTATTAGAATCAATTTGGTTTCGGGAGGATGATATGTCAAAGATGGATCAGGTATTAGCAGTAATTTTAGGCGGTGGTCGTGGTACTCGCTTACAACCACTGACAACCATGCGCTCCAAACCGGCTGTTCCCATCGCAGGAAAATATCGTTTGATTGATATTCCGATCAGTAATTGTATCAATTCCGGCATTTATAAAATGGCTGTACTGACCCAATTTAATTCAGTATCATTACATCGGCATATCACCCGCACTTATCAATTTGATGCTTTTCATACAGGCTGGGTTCAGATCTGGGCAGCAGAACAAACTATCAATACCGCTGATTGGTACCAGGGAACCGCTGATGCAGTGCGTAAGCAATTGTTTGAGATCAGATCCGCCCGTACTCCCTATGTGTTGATCCTGGCTGGCGATCATCTCTACCGTATGGATTATGAAGAGATGGCTCGTTTCCATTGGGAGAAGAATGCCGATATCACCATCGCCGTGCAACCGATCCGAAAAAATGAAGCAGATCGTTTTGGGATCTTGAAACGAGCATCCGATTATGAAATCACCCGTTTTGCTGAAAAACCAACCGATCCAGAAGTGCTGGCTGATATGGTTAGCCGGGATGATGAGGTGCGACCTTACCTGGGATCAATGGGTATTTATCTTTTTAATACGGAAGTGCTCATCGAGATGCTGGAACACACAACCATGGAAGATTTTGGGAAACATGTAATCCCTTATGCAATAGATCGGAAAAAGGTATTTGGTTTTGATTTTGATGGCTATTGGGAAGATATTGGAACTATTCGCTCCTTCTATGACACCAACCTTTTGCTGACCGGCCCAGATTCACAATTTAATTTCTTTGATCAGCGCAGTCCGATTTATTCTCATCCCCGTTTCTTGCCTGGATCAACGATAGAAAACAGCATGCTGGAACGGGTCTTATTGACCGATGGTTGTTGTATCAATCATGCAGAGATTCGCCATTCGATCATTGGGTTGCGCTCTCAGATTCGCTCAGGCGTCAGAATTATTGATACGATTATGATGGGCTCTGATTATTATGATCGGATTTCTGCTTGTTCAAAAGAGAGCTATGTGCCGGGTGTTAATGAACATGAAATACCCCTAGGCGTTGGTAATGGCTCTTACATTGAAGGTGCTATTCTGGATAAAAATGTCCGTATTGGTCGCGGCGTTGTTATCCGTCCCTTCCCCCGTGGAACTGAAATTGATGAAGAGTTATTCTCGGTTCATGATGGAATTGTTATAATTCCTAAGAATGCCATCATCCCGAATGGCACTTTCATCGGTCCCGTTCCAGGTGAAACTTTGTAGTAAAATTGAGGACAGGTTTTTTCCTGTCCTTTTTTAGACTTCGAATTCTTCCATTATTTATCTTAATTAAGGAGATTACATGGCTGTTAACAAAGTTATTGTTAATTCAGATTCAAAACAGGATGTTTCTTTTTCCTGGCATGCCATCAGCGGGGATGAGACACTACAAAAACTAGCCACTGAATTGGAAAAAGGGCTAAGCATTGAAGAAGCGGAAAAGCGGTTGCTTGAATACGGGCCTAATCAATTGGAGGAAGGGAAACGAACAACCTTTTTTCAAATGGTTTTTCGCCAACTGAATAATTTCGTTGTTATTCTGTTGATTGTTGCTTCGATCATTTCCGCTTTTCTGGGTGAATATGTGGATGCCAGTGCGATTATTGCGATTGTGGTTTTGAATACGATCATGGGTGTCGTTCAGGAGAACCGGGCTGAGCAGGCACTGGCAACTTTGAAAAAATTGGCAGCGCCGGATGCACAGGTACTACGAAATGGAAGACGTGTTACGATTCCATCTCATCTACTCGTACCTGGAGATATCGTTTTTCTCGAGGCTGGATATTTTATTCCTGCGGATGTGCGTTTAGTTGAAGCGATTAATCTGCGGGTGGAGGAAGCAGCCTTAACTGGTGAATCGGTACCGGTACAAAAAAATGCTTCACTGGTTATGGATAAAAAAGCATCTCTCGGTGATCGAAAAAATACAGCCTTCATGGGTACAACCGTCTCCTATGGACGAGGACGTGGTGTAGTGGTGGACACTGGCATGGGTACCCAACTGGGTATGATTGCAACGATGTTGAAATCGGTGGAAGATGAACAAACCCCGCTACAAAGACGCCTGGATCAGCTCGGAAAAACCCTCGGTTGGGCAGCCATAATCGTGTGTGCTTTGGTTCTGGGTATTGGTGTTTTACGGGGCGGCGACTTATTGGAAATGTTCATGGTTGCGGTCAGCCTGGCGATTGCTGCCGTTCCGGAAGGATTGCCAGCGATCGTGACCATCAGTCTGGCACTTGGAATGCGTGAGATGATCAACCGGCATGCTCTTATCCGACGTTTATCTTCCGTGGAGACATTGGGTTCTGCTACGATCATCTGCTCCGACAAAACCGGTACACTGACCCAGAATGAGATGACTGTCACACGGCTCTGGTCGGATGGCCAATTTGTAGAGGTCAGTGGACGCGGTTACCGACCCGAAGGTGAATTCCTGGTCAATAACAAACCTGTCGATATTTATCTCTATCAAGGCATTATGTCCACGCTGTGGGTGGGAGCAATGAACAATGACTCATACCTTGAAGAAATGGAAGTTGAAGGTCAGGAAAAGCAATTCCGGATTATCGGTGACCCAACGGAAGGTGCAATGATTGTTGCCGCTGCCAAAGCTGGTGAGGTTCAAAAACTGCTAAATCAAAAATATCCGCGTGCACAGGAAATACCTTTCGATTCGGTGCGTAAACGTATGCTTACAATTCACGAAATCGATGAACCTGGACCGGATGACATTTCTCCCTTCGACGACGACACCGAACGTAAACATTATGCAATCGCAGTTAAAGGTGCACCGGATATTGTCCTGACACTTTGTGATTCCTATCAGACAATGGATGATAAACCGGTTCCATTGACCGCTGAAATGAAGGCAAAAATCATGGCTGCCAATGACGATATGACTCAAGACGCCTTACGGGTTTTGGGGGCAGCGTACCGAGTGGTGAATGTTTTGCCAGAGGAAATCAACAGTGATGAGCTGGAACAAAATATGATCTTTGTGGGATTAATAGGAATGATTGACCCGGCTCGCAAAGAGGTGCAACCGGCATTGGAACTGGCGCGCAGCGCTGGAATCCGCACAATTATGATCACGGGTGATTATCCCAACACAGCGCGTGCCATCGCCCGCGATATAAATCTCCTGCAAGGTGGCCATCAGGTGATCACTGGTTATGATATGGATGAAATGAGTGATTCAGAATTGCGAGAAGCGGTCAAAATTACAGATGTGTTTGCACGTGTTTCGCCTGAACATAAAATGCGCATTGTGGAGGCATTAAGGTCGGAAGGAGAGGTGGTCGCGATGACAGGTGATGGTGTTAATGACGCCCCTGCCATCAAGCTCGCAGATATTGGTGTTGCCATGGGGATCACTGGTACCGATGTTGCCAAAGACACAGCTGATATGGTCTTGACTGATGATAATTATGCCAGTATTGTAGCAGCGGTTGAGCAAGGTCGGATAATTTATTCCAATATTCGCAAATTTGTGTATTATCTGATCTCGTGTAACCTGGCAGAAATTATGATCATCTTCCTGGCGACAGCTTTTGGACGATATTTGTATCCTTTTGCGGCCGGAGAGGTATTCTCGCCATTAGCCCCCATTCAATTATTATTGCTCAACCTGGTTACCGATGGTGCACCAGCGTTGGCACTTGGTACCGAAAAAGGTGATCCGGATATCATGCAGCAAAAACCACGTCCACCTAAAGAGCCGATCATCAATCGCTTTATGCTCAATGGGGTGCTCATTCAGACCGTAGCTATCACTTTTATTACCCTGTTTGCCTTTGGCGTGGGGTTGAAGCACGATCGATTAATGGCTGAGACAATGGCATTCATCACCCTGGCCAGTTCAGAATTGTTGCGGGCATATACAGCCCGGTCCGAACGTTATCCGATTCTGAAAATTGGAATCTTCAACAACAAATGGATGAATATCGCCGTGGCATCTTCTCTGGCACTTTTATTATTGATTTTGTACGTGCCTTTTTTCAACAACATTTTCCATACCGTTCCATTGGGTTGGACTGAATGGCGATTAATTTTGCCACTATTGCTGATCCCATCCATCGCTGCAGAGTTGGCGAAGATGTTTGTTACACGGAGAGCAATTAGCAGGTAGCGAATGAAGGATTTATGATTCAGGATTCAGAAATCAGGTTTGAGCTTTCGAAAAAATTAATTCAATAATTTATGTTGGGTCAATCTTTCCGGATCGCTCTCTAAGAGGACGGAAACTCATTCGGTGGATGGGGCAGGGACCATTTTCTAACAATGCTTGCTGATGGTATCGAGTACCATAACCTTTGTGTCGTATGAAGCCATATAGTGGGAAGCAAGTGTCCTGCAGGCGCATCAAAGCATCCCGGGTGGTTTTTGCGAGAATTGATGCAGCTGCAATGCTCAAGCTACGTTGATCACCTTTGACGAGTGCAGTTTGGGGCTTGTCAACGGCAGGCAAAAGGAGAGCATCAATTAATAGGTGATCTGGAGTCTCAGATAATTTACTCAGTGCTCGCTGCATGGCCAAGCGAGTGGCTGGTACAATTCCCAGCTGATCAATTTCGGAATGTTCTGCATAACCTATGCCCCAGGCTTGTGCCTGATCTCTAATGATTTCCGCCCAATATTCACGTAGCCGGGCATTCATTTGTTTTGAATCTCGTACCCCCAATAAATTTTTCTCCAGATTGGCGATTTGAGGAAGGATGACTACGGCGGCGACAACAGGTCCTGCCCAGGCTCCCCGACCAGCTTCATCCAGCCCTGCAACCAAACGTATCCCACCTTTCCATAGACTATGTTCGTTGGTCAGATCAGGAGCAGGGGGAATCTCAAGAACTATTCTGGGTTTTCTGATCATACATCCCCTGATTGGCATTGCGACGGATGGTGAACAGATCGGATGCCATCTTGATTGAATCTTTGACGATGTGCAAACGAGTGCCTGGTTTGTAATACCAGGTGATCGGTACTTCAATGATATTGTATCCGAGTCTCTGTGCGATAAAAAGTAACTCAGCATCAAATGACCAGCCGGTCAGGGTCTGCATACGGAAAAGATGGTCAGCTACATCGCCACGAAAGGCTTTAAAACCACACTGGGTATCCTGTAATCCTGGCAATAAAGTATAACGCACCAGGCTGTTGAAGACCCGTCCGATCAGATGGCGGAATTCTGGTTCGTCCACCCGTTTCGAATCAGGTAATTCACGGGAAGCGATAGCAATATCATACTTTTCACCGGTTTTTGGAATAAATTTGCTGATTTCTGTGACCGGCATCGAAAAATCTGCATCACAAAAGATGCGATACTGACCTTGAGCAGCCATCATTCCGCTGCGTACAGCCAATCCTTTTCCACTTTGTTGTTCCTGAATAACACGCAGCGAGGGCATTTTATCCTGAAAGGATTGGGCAATTTCCAATGTTCTGTCATGACTGCCATTTTCTACAACAATAACTTCTGATTTATACGGCTGTTGGCGTATAAATTCATCCACTTTCACCAAAGAAGGCGGTAAACGCTCTTCTTCGTTATGTGCTGGAATGATGATGGAAAGATAAACGTCGACCATTAGAAGCGAGGAACCAGTTGCAATTGATCCCGGTCAGCATCCACAGCGCCAACGACCAGGTAATCTTTTCCCTGCGAAGAGACCACACGCACTTCTTCGCCGGTATCAAATCGTGATCCCATTTTGTATTGCCGTTTACCGGTCAAGAATTTTTGGCCACCTTTTATCCGTTTGATCAGATTATCGCGATCAACAAGAAAATGGTCGGTAAATATCACACCGTGACGTTCAAAAATACGGGCAATTTCCAAACCACCATCTCCATTTACCCGAACTGCTGCCAAAATACCATCAAATTTGTTGCGTGCCATTGAACCCTCATGTTGAGATGAAATGTTGAAATAAAAAGCCGTCGAGGTGGTATCTCGACGGACTTTCGTGGTCGGGGTGGGCGGACTCGAACCGCCGACCCCCGCGTCCCAAACGCGGTACGCTAACCAACTGCGCTACACCCCGAGCAAAGAGAGTATAATCGCATTCAGATGAAATCGTCAAGGAAGTATCTGAATTTTTGCCTGGTTTTCCTTCTGTTTTTGACTGCGGGAACATTATTGCATGCATGTCAACTTAGTGATGAATCTGATGAGCAAATTTCCACTCAAACCATCGAAGAGACTTTCATAAAAAGACCTGACTCTACAAAAATTATTCTTCCTACCATTCATTTATCACCTACTCCAACACCAATAGCCACCGAAATATCTCCGACACCAACACCTACAGAAATACCCTGTCTGGAAACTACCGGTAATATCAGTGAGGTAGCTTTTTATTCCGATATTCTGGGGGAGGATATCAAAGCCAATGTTTATTTGCCCCCTTGTTATGATACCCATCAAAAGGATGGATATCCGCTTCTGGTAATGCTGCATGGTCAGAATGGGGCACATGATCAATGGATCAATTTGGGTATGACAACCCTGGCTGATGAATGGATCACCAAGGAAAGAATTGAGCCACTGGTGATTGTAATGCCTTTTGAACGTCTATATCTTTCGAATTCATATAATTCCAAGTATGATCTGGCGATAGTAGAAGATTTATTGCCTCAGTTATTGGAGCAATACAAACTGCGTCAAGGATGGGAATATCGGGCAATTGGGGGTATTTCGCGAGGGGGTAACTGGGCGGTTCGGATTGGCTTCACCTATCCAGATGCATTTGGCAGGGTTGGCGCGCATAGTTTCACAACCTTCGCAGGTGATATGAACCGAGTTCAGGAATGGAAGCAATCATTTTCTGCTTATCAGCCAGCATTATGGTTTGACATTGGGGATGTCGATCAATACCGCAAATACAGTGAGCCATTTGTGCTTGATCTACAAAAAAATCAATATCCTCTGAAATATACGGTTAATTCTGGCGGACATACCGTAGAATATTGGATGACACATTTGCCAGAATATCTTACCTGGTATACGCAGAATTGGTAAAAAAAGGCTGAGTCCTTTTCAGTTCAGAACTCAGTCCTTTGTTTCTATTTTATTTGTCGAAAAATCAGGGTGCCCTGGATTTGAGTACTTTTTGATGGATAATTATCGAACAGTAAGAGTAATTTCCGTTTCACAGAAGTACAGGTTATTGTTCGCACGTAATGCCCATTTGGCTGAATAGCTTCCAGGTTGCCCGGGTGCCAGCATATCCACAATGATCTCAACTTCATTTCCCGGATTGATATATCCTGACAAATCTACTGAATCAGCACCGGTTTGGAAGCGATTGCCGCCGACGAATACCCAATCAAAATCGGTACTCCATTGTTCTTTACCAACATTCCGCAGCGTCCATTTTCCATCAAAGTCGCCACCAGGAGGGAATGTTGCCCCATTGGGTTGCTTATATAAAACCAGGCATTGGAAGAGTTCGCTGGTGGGTGTTACGGTTGGTGTTTCAGTCGGTGTCAGTGTGGGGGTTACTGTAATTGTCGCCGTGGGGAGGACAAACGAGGTAAAGGTGGGCAAGGGGGTCGAAGATGGCCGTAGTGTGCTTTCAGGAGTATTGGTAAGAATAATCTCATCCGTTGGATCCGAGAGAGTTGGTAATTGTCGTAAGGTAGCAGTCGCAGTTGGAAGCACCAATAATTCTGGTAATTCTTCCGGAGGTAATGGATTAATGGCTGTTTGCGGGTTTATGAAAATTAAAGCAAAGACAACACAAAATATCATTATTGTGAGCAAAGCCAGAATGGTGAGCACATTTAGGACTGTATTCTTCATCAATAACTCCTTATCGCTTGTAGACTGGGCGCTCTGCCAGTTTTATTTCAATCTAATGAATAAAGATAGCATCTCAATAAACCGGTGTTGGCGGGTGTTTTTGGCAGGTATCTCCGCCAAAAACACGCTGAACACAAATAACTGATACGATTAAAGTATATATGAAAAATCAAAATTCGTATCAACTTATTTTTTATTAAAGATTTACAGTTTTGATAACCTAGATCTCAGGCTGTTGCTTACTTCACAATAATTTGTATAACTGATAAGCAGAAAACGATATCATCTTTTTTTAGGCCCCAGGTTGCGCTGAATGTACCCGCAGACCTGGGTGCCAGCATGTCAACGATCAGTTCAATCGATTCACCTTTGTTGACGGTCACTGGCAAATCAATTTTTTTAACATTTACCTGAAATTCTGTACCTTTGATAAAAAGAAAATCAACTTTTTCCTTATCCCAAAGTTCTGATCCGGTGTTCTTGAATGTCCAGCGACCATCAAAATCTCCTCCCGGAGGATAAACTTGATTAAAGGAAGGAGCGCTTGATACGAGCTGACAATTGAAATCTGTGCGGGTTGCTGTAACGGTGGGGGTATTCGTTGATGGCAGTGGAGTTTCCGTTGGTGGGATACGGGTGGCGGTCTCCGTTGGGGGAATGGGCGTTGGGCTCGGTTCTGGCGTATCGGTGGGTGGAAGAGGTGGGTTGGTGCTTGTCGCGCTCGGGTTAGCCATAGCCTGTTGCGTCACCTCCCCAATGGCTGTCTTCATGGCTTCGATGACCATCGCTTCGTATGTGGCTGTCATTTCGGCTGGATTTGTTCTTTCCTGGTTGAAGAATGGGAGTGAGCAACCACCCAAAAAGGAAATCAAAATGAATGAAAAAAAGACAAGTAGGGTCGTACGTTTCATATATACCGCCTTATTAGTATCATCACGATAAATCAGGGTTGGTGGGTATTTTGGTGGTGAAGACCGACAAAAACACCCGTATTGAAAAAAATGAAAAGATACTTATATTTTAATGATTTTATCAAAAAATCCTATTCATTATCCCGAAATAAAGCAATCAAACCTGGTCAAAGGCATAGTAAATTATCCCTTCGATTGTCCTGTAAATGACTGGTATCGATAAGGGGTATTTTTTAGATCAGGTCAAGTATCCTGTAGAGTGAGTGCATATAAAAGAGAGTGTTAATATGAAATCAAATTTTTATTTAGATCATCAATCAACCCAATATAAAATGCAATTTCCGCATGAAAATTCGCAATCATTATTCATTCGCTGCCAATCCAATGCTTTGTTTAATAAAATTCGAATGAAAGGTCGCATTCGTCGCTTTTTCACCTGCTTATTTCATAAATCATGCGATTTGTTTTCACTTTCCAGCCTGACACAACTTGATAGTACTGTCAATTCATCGGAAATTGGTCTGCGATCTGTCCCACTCAGCATGATTATTGGTTCTGAAAATCGCTGCAAAGATTTCGACAATCATTTCGTACCACTTTCTGAGCTCAATCATCACCGTTGGATGAGAATATCTGATATGTTTCTAAAAGACGAACCAATTCCTGTTATCGAATTGATCCAGATTGGAAAATATTACTTTGTTCGGGATGGCCATCACAGAATATCGGTAGCAAAAGCAATGGGAAAGAAATACCTGGATGCCCACGTAACAGTTCTGCATCTTCAGGGAGAATCCCTATCAAAATTGGAGAAAAAAAAGCCCAATTTAGGTTTTGAACTGGCTCTCTCTTTATAGTTAATAGTAGATTATTGACCAACCTAATTAAAATAATGGCATTTAATAGGAAACAATACAAAAATGGTTTGTGAAATGGTTGTTACTGGCATTGGTAGTCGTCATTTTCGCCAGAAAATCTCGAAGCCCAGTAGTCTCATTGGTGGGATCATAATGGCAAACCACACCCGATTTGGAGATCAGGCATGAAATTTCGTGGCAGCTTACGCAACAAGATTATCACCTGGTCTTTTATTCCTACCGTGATTATTCTTATCTCGGTGGCTCTGGTAACTTTTTATTCTTACCAAGAGGTTACCAAAGATCTGGTGATGAGCCAGAGTGCTGAACTGGCTCGCTATAAACGCAACCAGGTGGAAAATGTTTTAACCGAGATCGTCAACCCATTGATGTATGATTACATCTTTTTCCTGGATGCCAATAAAACGTTAAATCTATTCGATCGAGCCAGAAATCTGGAGCAAGCCAATGTTTATGACGATTTCTTTAATGGGGCAATCGTATTTTTGGATGTGAATGGAAAAGTTTTATATTCAGAATTGTCTCATCCAGAGTGGATCGGTACCAGTTGGGCACATCGCGATTTTTTCCGAGATTCAAAACGGACAGGTGGATTAAATGTTATCATTGGACAATTAATCGATAATCGTTCTACAGGGGAATACCTGCTGCCGTTTGCGACAAATTTACGGAACGCAGAAGGAAATTTTGCAGGGGTAGCTGTGTTATGTCTTAATCTGAATTCTGAACCTGCTAACCCATTTATCAGTGAGTTGGATGTACACTTTGGCGACCAAAAAGTGATCGTAATGGATGCTTCTCAACGTGTTATTTACCACCATGATCCAAAACTGATTGGTCAAAAACTTACCAACTCAGAAGAATTAACCCCTTTATTTTCAAAAGATCAAGGTGATTTACGGGATGATCAGGTGAAATCTTACCGAGCAAAAAACGGAGATGCGGTCATCAGTGCTGCTTATATGCGTATCTCAGATTCGAATGGCTGGTGGGTAATTCAGGAACAATCCTGGGATGAATTGATGCAACCCAGCCTGGCATATCGACGATTGTTGATAATTTTATTGGCTGCCGGAGTAATTGTGCCGGTGATAGTAGTTACCTATGGAGCCGGACATCTTACAAGGCCGATTGAAGAAATGATTCGCGCTGCAAAAGAAGTTTCGAGTGGTAATTTTGGAAGAAAAATTATTACTACCAGTAACGATGAATTGGAAGAACTGGCTTACCAATTCAACCGTATGTCGTCTGAATTGGAACAATCTTATTCATTGTTAGAAAAACGGGTTGCTGATCGGACTCATGAGTTGGAGACGATCAACGCCATTTCCGATGTTGTCAATCGCTCCCTCGATTTGAACATGATCCTGGGTAACGCCCTCGAGAAGACCCTTGAGGTAACCAATATGGATGCAGGTGTTGCCTATCGATTGAACCAGGGTTCTCAGATGTTTGAAATCCTGACGCATCAAGGTTTTTCTCCGGCATATATTGCTAAACATCGATTTTTACCGTTTAGCTTATCAGGATTCCAATTAAATGATGAAGATCCAGAAATAATAGTTGCCTACATTAGGGATTACCCCATTCCGGCTTTAAAGGAAGATTTGCAAAAAGAAGGGATTCAGGTGGCTGTTCGCTTACCATTGATGTCGAAAGGGAGAATGCTGGGATATCTGGGACTCTCGCGTCACAGTGCTGAATTTGTTACTCCGGATGAGATGAAGTTATTTAAAGCGATTGGGCAGCAAATCAGTATGGCGATGGAGAATGCACATTTATATGAGCAGGCAGAGGAGAGTGCGGCAACAGCTGAAAGAAACCGTCTGGCCCGGGATTTACATGATGCAGTCACGCAAACTCTCTTTTCGGTAAGTTTGATCGCAGATGTATTACCAGATTTATATCGAATGAACCCTGAAGAAGCAAACAAGAGAACGCTTGAATTAAAGGATTTATCCCGCGGAGCTCTGGCAGAAATGCGTACACTTTTACTGGAATTAAGGCCATCCGCCCTAACCAGCGTGAGTCTGCCTGATTTGCTCAAACAATTGTGTGTTGCAGCCAATGGACGTGCGCTGGTTCCGATAAAATTCCAATTTGAGGGAGAGCGTGATTTACCTGAACCTCAAAAAATCGCTCTGTATCGAATCACACAGGAAGCCATTAATAACATTATAAAATACGCACAGGCAACGCAGGTAAGTGTAGAATTAATCCAGGCGAAGAATTTCGTTGAAATTGCCATCCGTGATAATGGTATTGGGTTTGATATTAATCAGGTTGAACTCTACCGGATGGGATTACGCATCATGCAGGAACGCGCTGATGTTATTGGAGCAGAATTAAGGGTAGTCTCAAATCCTGGAAAAGGTACGAATGTTACGATTACCTGGTGTGAAACAATGGACGAGGAGGAAGAATGAAAGCAGATAAGAAAATTCGGGTTATGATTGTAGATGATCATTCGGTTGTACGCAGCGGTTTAGGTGCTTTTCTGATGGCAATCAATGATCTGGAGCTGGTTGGAGAAGCGAACAGTGGCGAAGATGCCATTCAGAAAGTATCAACATTTAAACCAGATGTAATATTAATGGATCTCAAAATGCCCGGTATGGGAGGTGTTGCAGCCATCCGTGCCTTACACCAGAATGACGCAAAAATAAAAATCCTCGCACTGACTAGCTATATTGATGATGGCCTGGTGCAGGGAGCTTTGCAGGCTGGTGCAACCGGGTATTTAATGAAAAATGTTCAGGCGGATGAGCTGGCAAATGCGATCCGCTCTGCAGCGGTTGGTCGTCTGGCACTCTCACCGGAAGCGTCGAAAGCCTTATCGGAATCTTCAGAATTTCCCATTGTACCAGCTGAAGATCTGACTGAACGGGAACGGGATGTGCTGAAGTTAATGATTGAAGGTTTATCCAATAATGAAATTGCAGAACGACTGATTATCAGTCCTTCGACTGTGAAATATCATATAGGGAACATTTACACCAAGCTAGGTGTGGATAGCAGGGTAGCAGCAGTCTCGATTGCCATCCAACGTCAATTGGTATCTTGATTGACAATGCAGCCTTAAAAGGGGGCGATGATTTGGCCTCTTTTTTTGATCCTTGCTCTTAACAAGACATTTTAAACTCAATTGGTTCTGAATTGAAACATTACACAGATTTTCTAAATCTTGATAAATTAGATATAAAATATACATGATTCTCTGATTTTTGATAATAGAATAGGAGCAGGAATTATGTCCAGGTCTTTTAAATTATTATTTGTGTTTTTATTAAGTCTGGTGGTCATTGGCTGCAGTTTGCTTCCTGGGGCTAAGCAGGAAGCTATCAATGAAGATGTTCAACCCACTGAGGTCTTTGTAGTAAACGAGGTGCTGAATGAAGAACCGGACAATTCTTCCGTAGAAGAGGTAACTGAGCTGGAAGTTGAGGTTCAGCCTTTTGTGCCTGAGACTTCTGGAGCAATAAATTTTTCAGCTGAATTGTTAGCCCCCGATATTGTGCGCTTATCCTGGGATCCAGAAGCCGATGCGCAAGGTTATGAACTTAGATTATTTTCTCCCGACAATTTATTTTCATATAAAATTGCCAATTTATCAGCAAACCAAAACGAATATATTGATTATTTATCACCTGAGAATACCACTCTCATTTATCAACTGGTGACATTAACAGCTGCCGGGGAAAGTGGTGCCAGTAGTCTGCAAATTCAAACACAGCCACGAAATCCTAACCCCCTGACTGTTCAGGCAAGTTTTGAAGATGATCTGGTTGTCACTGCCCTGATAGGTACGGAAGGTGGTGTTCTATCGTTGTCCGATTCAAAAGGTATTAACTATTTGTTGGAAATCCCGGCGAATGCCATTCTACTGGAAATGGAAGTGTCGATGACTCCGGTGTCGGATATCTCGAATTGGCCACTGGATGGAAAATTACTGGCAGGAGTGCATCTTGAACCGGATGGTTGGTTGTTGTATGAACCAGCCATGTTGACCATCACCTTGCCGGAGAAATCTGATGATGGATTAGCGCAGGTGGGTTTCGGTTTTTATGGGGGTGGCGAGGAATTCCATCTGACCACAGCTCACCTGCAACCTATGCAGCTCAGTACCCAACTGGATAGCGCTACCTACTTTGTGAGAAATTCCAATCAGCAAAGTGTACGGGTGATTCGGTTACCGGTCATGGAGCTTAAAGGCAATGGGGTGGGTGAAAGCAGTGCGCAGAATGCCGGGGATCTTGCAAAAAATAACTCACCGACTGATTCTTCCAACGCCAATGAACAAAAAGCAGCTGCAGCCAGTGCGGTTGATGATGAGTTAGCTCCGTTATTATCTCCTGAGGAATTGGCTTCATTAGTTCCTTACAACATATACAATCAAATATTTTCAATCAAGGATTGTTATGATTTTAAGAAGGCTTCGGCTGCTTTTCAGGCTTGGGACAATAGGGCTTCGTCTCAACAAAAAGCAAATTGGAGTCAGGATCTATTAGAAAATTTGGGTAAAAAAGCTGTAGAGGTCTCAAAAGCTGCTGCCGAGGATTGTAAAAACGCAGAGGAAGGTGTGGTGCCTCAGTCTGTACCCTGTGCAGAAAAATTAATCCGTGACATTCAATCCGCTAGTACCCCATTCTTTCAGGAATTACAAAATGCGATGAAATCCAATCCTGGGTTATTAGGTGAATTATTGAAGGCTCAACGAGAGTTGGATAAGTGCCCGCATAGTTTCAAAGTTAATGATGCAGCGCAGCTTGGGACCCAATGGCTCAGCGGTTGTATTCCTTCATTGAATAGACCATTTCAGGTCAAGTTCAAAAACCCGAATGGCGTTTTTGAATACCGTTTATACCCGACCAGCCCATTTTCTGGCAGAATTGAAGGGCAAGGCGGTCAGGAAATTGGTGATGCCACCATGACATTTGTGTACTCGGGGACTTATACAGTTGAGGTTTTGGGGCGAGATAGCAATGGGAAAATCGAGGAGTTAGATATTCTAACCTCTATGAAAATGTCTACGATTATGTGTACTGGGGGCAATTGTATTACTCAAGAAGATGATGATAAAAATGCTGAAAGGATTCCAATTCTAGTCAATCCATCGCGTTGTGAAATCCCTTAACAAATTATTTTAAATTAAAAATTGGCGGACTATTCTCCGCCAATTTTTATTAATTTTATTGAATTATATCCAGCCGCGTAAGCCCATGGCTTTGACCACACGCGCAATTGCGACCATATAGGCTGCATCACGCATGTAAACTTTCTCTTTCAGGGACATTTCCAAAACAGCCAGGAAAGCAGAAGTCATTTTCTGATCTTCTTTTTCGATTACTTCTTCCTTACTCCAGTAGAAGTTCATATCATTTTGAACGCCTTCAAAGTAGGAAACTGTCACACCGCCGGCATTGCACAGGAAGTCTGGAATCATAAAGATGCCTTTTTCTTCAATCACTTTATCAGCTTCCGGAGTGGTCGGTCCATTTGCGCCTTCAGCAATCACTTTGACACGTGGGTGGATTTTATGGACACTTTCCACATTGATTTGCCCTTCCAACGCAGAGGGGATCAGTACATCTACTTCTTTGCTGATCCAGGCTTCGGCGTCTTCTATCACATAACCAGCTTCTTTTGCGCGGGTTTTATCGATGGAACCATATTGGTCGGTGATTGACATCAGGAAGTGCGGGTCAATCCCATCAGCTTTGCTGACAGTGTAAGGAATGCGGTCTTCACGATCCCAATAGGATACGCAAACGACTTTTCCACCTAAAAATTGATTAAATCCGATGGCAGCGTATTGGGCAACGTTACCAAAACCCTGAATGGCAGCAGTGCAATTCTTTGGGTCTAATTTCAGATATTTTAAAGCTTCGCGCACGGTGTAGATCACCCCAAACCCGGTCGCTTCGGTACGTCCCAGTGAACCACCACCACCAACAGGTTTACCTGTGATCACACCGGGGGTATATTGACCGGTCAGCTTGGAATATTCATCCATCATCCAGCCCATCATCTGGGGGCTAGTTCCAACATCAGGAGCTGGCACGTCCTGGCGAGGACCAATATTCTTCCACATCTGTTGTACATAACCACGCACCAGACGTTCTTTTTCGTTGGTGGAGAGGGTGGCAGAATCGACAATCACACCACCTTTACCACCGCCTAATGGAATATCAACCACCGCGCATTTCCATGTCATCCAGGTGGCTAAAGCGCGTACGGTATCAATGGTTTCAGCCGGGTGGAAACGAATACCGCCTTTGTTTGGTCCTCGAGCATCATTGTGTTGGACGCGGAAACCTTGAAAAACACGCAGGGTGCCATCATCCATGCGCACCGGGATGCGGAATTGAAATTCACGCAGCGGCCAGCGCAGAATTTCGCGCACTTCCGGGTCTAATTGCAATAATTCAGCGACATGATCAAACTGGGCCTGAGCCATTTCAAATGCATTGGTTGTAGAAGCCATTAACTATACTCCTGTCATCCTGATAAGGTTTGTTTTGGAAGCATGGGAAGGAGAAAAAATATAAGCGGACACTTCGGTTGTGCCCGCTTTACAGGGAAGAAAATGTATTGCCAGAATTTTCACAAACTCCTCCACTTGCCTCATACAATAGATTAACACTTCATAGGAGTATAGTCAATATGATGAAAATCGTTATTTGATCACGAATATATTCAGTGAAAGTAGGAATTTGTCATATTTTATTGATTGTTTTTTGATGGAATAAATTTAGTTTTTTAGATTTTGGGGGTGAAAGATTTTTCATAATGATCTTTTAGTAAATAAGAAGATTCATCTATAATAATTTCTATGCACATAACGATTCTTGCTCTTGGTTCACGCGGTGACATTCAGCCCTATGCTACTCTCGGCAATGGGCTGAAATCCTCTGGGCATCAAGTTCGTTTTATTACTTTTGAAAATTTTGCTTCTCTTGTTTCCGAAAACAAACTGGACTTTCACCCAATTCAAGGAAACGCCCAAGCATTAGTCGCCAGCGGAGGTACAAACATGCTCGGGCTTATGCGATCTTTTGGTTCGCTGGCAGAAGGTTATGCTCGTGACTTGTCTGCACCTCACTTGGGTGACACAGATCTTATCATTAATCAATTACCTGCAGGGCTTTTTGGTTTTGATTTGGCAGAAAAATATGGTGTACCAATGGCGCTTGCATCTGTAATTCCATTGGCTCGAACTCGTGTATTTCCACTGATGGGATTTCCTCATCTGCCTTTACCAGGCTATAACAAAGCAACATTTTATATGGGCGAACAATTAGCATGGCAAATGTTTCGTCCTGTCATAAATCGTTGGCGTGAAAAAACTCTTAACCTTCCTCGTCTACCATTAAAAGGTTACTTTGGACAACTAGGAACGCGTCAGATCCCGATCGTGAATGGGTTTAGTCAACATGTGGTTCCGCGCCTAAAGGACTGGAATGAACATATCCACATCACAGGCTATTGGTTTCCAGAAGACAAGCACTGGCAACCGCCATCCGATTTATTAGCATTTATTGAAGCAGGCAGCCCACCTGTGTTTATTGGGTTCGGAAGTATGCCAATAAAAAACCCGCAACGAACCACTTCTATCATTCTCGAAGCCCTAAAACAGACTGGACAACGCGGAGTTTTGCATATGGGTTGGGGTGGTCTAGGAAATCAAGCATTACCTGAGAATGTTTTCAAAATTGATTATGTCCCTTACGATTGGCTGTTTCCACGAATGGCTATGGTGATTCATCATGGTGGTTCAGGCACAACTGCCTTCGGTCTTCGCTCTGGAATCCCATCCTGTGTTGTGTCGTTTGTGTTTGACCAGCAATATTGGGGAAAACGTATATCTGAATTAGGAGTAGGTCCAAAACCTATTTCACATAAAGATTTAACAGTTAACCGTTTGATGGAAGCCATTAATGTTGGTATTAGTAACTCGCAAGTAAGACAAAAAGCGGCTAAACTTAGTGAAAAGATTAAGGTAGAAAATGGAATCCAAAATGCGCTGAGCATCTTTGAAAAGTTGTTAGACTGATGTTCAACAAAACCGTGCCTAAGCATCATGCTTTGCGAACACAAACCGATAGGCAGCTATTGCAAGCTATCATCTGCATCACAAGGAATGAAATATGAAGATGAGTGAACCAGACCAACAAGAATTTATTGCAACAGTTCAGAAAGAGGGAAGTTTTACGTTTGTAGCCATTCCATTCTCGCCGCGCGAGGTATGGGGAGCGAGACCTCGCTATCCAGTTTCAGGAACAATTAATGATATTCCAGTGCGAGGCACTCTAGGCGCATTAGGACAAGATTATTTTCTTCGTTTGGCAGCAACTTGGTTACGAGACAGTGGAATTGAAGTTGGCACTGAGGTAACTGTGAGACTATCAATCGCAGAACCGCGGTTAAGTTCCTCAAACATGGAGTAATACAGAAAATGGATAAGAGTGACCTTACTACCTTAATTCACTTCAACTTTTGGGCAAACGACCACATTCTCCGCTCAAGCGAGCTTATTTCAGTGGACGAGTTTACGCGCCAGCACAAACCGGATCCTGGTTGGGGTAGCCTACGCGGTATTCTGGTGCATACGCTGGATACTGAGGTCGGTTGGCGCTCTGTCTTACAGGCACTGGATGAGGATCATATCCTGGAAGCCGATGATTTTGCTGACATGCCTGCACTGAAGACTCATTGGGATATAGAACGCGCTGCCTGGTTTGATTATGTTGCCAGATTAAGTGATGAGAGCATCAACCTCGGGTACGGCGATGATCCCTCAAAAGGCCCAAAGGTATGGCAGACAATCTTACACGTTGTTACCCATGGTATTCAACATCGGAGTGAAGCCGCAGCTATCCTGACTGGATATGGTCAATCGCCAGGCGAGCTTGATTTTGATCTATTCTTGAAGGAGAATCCTGAATACTCATAGAGTTGATGCTTTAAATTACCAAATGTAATTGCATTACGGAATCTTTTTCTGAATTCGTTATTCAGTATAATAGCAGTTTATTACAAAGCCGGATAATTATTGGTTGGTCGGCTCAATAATCAATCCAACAGGAGGCTGAAATGCACCTCGAATTTAAGCGTTTGAGCGACATTAATATTTCGGATATTATTGCCGTGAATACAAATTCTCTTGTTCTCCGACATATGCCTTTATCAGGCGATAATCCGGAAGAGTCCGATTGGATGGAGTGGGTGGAAGGCAAAGAGAAGCAATGGGAAGAATATGGGTATGGCCCCTGGGCATTTATCATTGATGACAAATTTGCAGGCTGGGGCGGTCTACAATATGAAAATGGAGATGCAGATCTAGGATTGGTGCTACATCCAGATTTTTGGGGAACAGGCATAATAATTTACGAGGAGATTATCAAGCGCGCTTTTGGAGAGATGGGATTTGAGTCGATTACTATCCTGCTTCCCCCTACCAGAACTCGTGTAAAAGGAATCCTGCGATTAGGTTTTCAGCTTGATGGCGAAGTAGAAATTAATGGTGAAAAATTCATTCGTTACAGGCTTTTTGCTCCTAATGAAGTACTATCTTGAAAAGAATAGTTATTTGTTTGCTAAAGTCAGAGTTCTCGAAAGTCCCACCCGAAAAAGTGAACACCTGACTTGTAGTGTTCAACGGTGTTTTTGGACTTTTTCCACCCTTAAGCCTTTTTCTACTCAGACGACTTTAGAAGCATCCATATCTCTAGGATGACGTTTATCATGAAAGAGGAATTATTGGTGAATCTAGTAAACAATAAGTTTCTTCAGACCAAAGCGAGAAATGTTTGACCTTGGTTACATCACTCACCTTTTCTAACAATTTTATCCCTTTCGGTTGAAACGCTATCAAATTGGTTTTTATCAGTACATGCTTTAAAAATTGTTAATGTTGTGAAAAACCAGGAATCACCGTATTATAGTATGGTTAGGGTTGTGAAATTATAATTTCGCTCCCCTATTTGAATATTTTTACGGAAATTTTCCGCCTACTATTTAGTTAGCTGTGTCAATCAGTACAGGTGGTTACACAAGAGAGGAAGATATTATGCTTAAAGGCAAATCCATCTCACTTCGCCCAATCCGTGAAACCGATATCGATCAACTCTACTCGTATCAAATTGACATCGACAATCGTGGTGACTTTTTTCCGCGAGGAATTCTCTCACAGCCCGCCTTCCGTAAACAATTTCAAGAGAATGGCTTCTGGAGTAAAGATGACGGAATGCTCGTCATGGTCTCCCCAACAGATGAGATCCTCGGGCATATTGAATTCTTCAAGACTGTCAACTATCTAGACGAGTATGAACTCTCCTATCACGTCTATGCGCCTGAACACCGTGGCAAGGGTATGACTACTGAAGCCGTCAATTTGCTGGTGAGTTACCTGTTCGAGACCAAACAAGTCAACCGGATCCGTTTAGTCATTCATCCTGATAACCTAGCTTCGCGTCGGCTGGCAGAGAAATGTGGTTTCAAGTATGAAGGCACCGCGCGTGGTGCCTGGTATAACAAGGGTGTACATCAAGATGTTGAGATTTACGCCATTTTGCATAAGGATGTAATTGTCGCTTAGATATTCATTCTGTCAGGGTCGCACGGGTACAATATTGGTGCGGCTAACAAAGTGTCCACTCAACTGGTGGGAGTCGCCACGTTTTCAGTCTGTTTGTGTGGTTTGAAGCTGGTTCCGTCAAAGCAGCGTAGTCTCGTTTCGCACTTACCGGTAACTTAAGCTGATGGGTGGGATAGAAAGCACATTGAACGATAAAAGGTACCTAATTATGGATATACAACTTCACATACCGACAAGATCCGATCGAAACCTGGTTCGACGCCTGATGGAATTGTATCAATATGACTTCTCAGAATATGATGGACAAGACTTGGACGATCACGGTTGCTTTGGTTATGGTGACCTCGACTACTTCTGGTTTGAACCAACCCATTCAGCATTTTTGGTGACAGTGGAAGAAAAACTTGCTGGCTTTGTATTAATCGACGATGAAGTTGTCATCCCGGGCAATGAGCGCTCTGTAAGCGAGTTTTTTATCATGCGGAAGTATCGCCGCCTGGGTGTTGGAAAACAGGTTGCATTTGAAGTCTTTCGCCGTTTACCTGCCAAATGGGAGGTGCGGGTAATAGAACAAAACTCTCCCGCACAAGATTTCTGGCGTAGTGTAATTACTGATTATACCCAGGATAAATTTCAAGAGAAACTGCTTGAAAATGATGAATGGCAAGGACCTGTGTTCTATTTTGACAATCATGGGCAATAGTGAATGAAGGCCGACTAACGAACCATGCATTGGAAGCTGGAAATACGCTGACGTAATAGAGTAAATATTGGTTAGCAGGATGAGGAGGGTAGATTATGGAGGATTTGTTCGTTCCAGAAGAGAGAAAAACTCCACACATTTGGATAGGCCTACTCGGTTACTTGGTTTTCTGTGTCCTCAGTCTGATAAGCTACGTTACACCTCTGGGGACATTGCTAATGGTGATGGTTGGATTAGCTCTGCCACTTATCTGGGCTTGGAGAACGAAGGAGTGGAAGGTTATGGGATTCAGCTGGTGCAATCTCGCTATGGCCTTTAAATGGGGGTTAGGCGCAGGTTTGGTCACGTCGGGCATTGGAGTTATTGTGGTGAGGGAACGGATGCTACCTACACAGTTAGGGCTGGAGTTAGCTGTCGGGATACCTTTGTGGTTGTTAGTAGCAAGCCCATTTCAAGAGTTTTTCTTCCGAGGGTGGCTGCAGACGCAGTGGGAGCGTGGGATGGGAAAGGGTAGGGGTTTGGTGGTCACAACGCTAGCATTCACACTGTGGCACTACTGCTGGCCATTGGCAAGTGATACAGCGGTTCCTTTGTACACAATTCAAGGTGTGGTGGCGATCCTTGTAAGTGGGTTGGTGTATGGCTTTTGTTTCCAGCGTACAGGGAGCATTTTTGCGCCGTGGCTGGCGCATGCGGTTTCAGGGGTGGTTTTTTTGTGCATCGGTGCAGGCAGCTTCATTGATGCGCTGCGGTAGTGGGATTCACTACCTGACATTTATGTTCTGTCACATGAAGATCCTTATGAAAAAATAATTACTAAATGGCTTGCAGAGCAATGGCCTTATGGAAACTTCATTACCCTTTTTAAGTCAAAGCTCTTATTTTCCTTTTTCTCACTTGTCTAAATCTTAGATGTATTTTTTCACCATTAGCAGGAATGCGGAAGCAATGACGAAATTTTTGATCAAAAATTTATTTTGAAGGACTGGCCGATTTCAATTTTTTCAGCTTCTCATTTAGGATGTTCTTGATAATGGATGGGTTGGCTTTGCCACCAGCTAAGCGCATGATCTGCCCGAAGAACCAGTTCTCCAGAGTTTCTTTTCCATTTAAATAGGCAGACATCTGGTCGGGATTCTCAACTAGGACTCTCATAACCATCTCTTCGATTTCAACCTGATCCGAAACTTGCTCCAAATTCTGCTCAGCGATGATAGTTGCAGCATGCTTTCCGGTTAGCAACATCACCTCCAACACTGATTTGGCGGTGGTTTGATTGATGCGATTCGATTGTGTGAGGTTTAAAAGCTCGACCAAATCCTGTGCCTGGATTTTCGTCGTTGTTATACTTTCATCGCTGATGTTAAACCAGGCAAATAATTGACCGCAAATCCAATTGGCGATTGTTTTCGGGGAAAGGGTTGGATCTAACTGGGCACAGGTTTCAAAGAATTGGAGGATGTTCAAATCGGCTGAAAGCATACGTGCCTCGTCGATTGGGAGAGCATATTTCTGCTGTAATCTCAACATGCGGGCACGTGGTAATTCTGGTAGTTGTGAGCGGATTTTATCGATCCATTCCTTTTCCACTAACAGGGGAGGTAGATCGGGTTCGGGGAAGTAGCGGTAATCGTGTGCTTCTTCTTTGCCACGCTGCGAGTAAGTGACTCCCAGGGTTTCGTCCCAGCCGAGAGTCTCCTGAATCACTGGTAGCCCGGCATCCAGTAAGGCTGACTGGCGTTGAAATTCATAGCGGATTGCGCGCTCCATCCCGCGGAAAGTGTTCAGGTTTTTGATCTCTACACGGGTACCGAGCTCCTTGTATCCGACCGGGCGGATCGAAACATTGGCTTCAAAGCGGATGACGCCTTTTTCCATGTCACCGGAATTGACACCCAGTGTCCGCACGATATCACGCAGGCCACTGGCGTAGGAAGTCACTTCATCCGGTGTGGATAGATCAGGTTCGGAGACGATCTCCAACAATGAGACACCCGAGCGATTGAGATCCACCAGGGAGTAAGGTTCATCCTCTTCCGGGATGACGTGTGTTAACTTGCCAGTATCCTCTTCCATGTGCACGCGACGGATACGTATGGTTTTCTCACCCTGTGGGGTATCAATGATTAACTCACCATTCTCCGCCAGTGGTTGCTCATATTGCGAGATCTGATACCCTTTGGGCAAATCCGGGTAAAAGTAATTTTTGCGCGCAAAAATGCTGGTTCGTGCCACCTGGCAGTTCAAGGCAAGTGCTACCCGCAGCGCGTATTCCACTGCCTTCTTATTGACTACCGGCAGTACTCCGGGCATACCGGAACAAACCGGGCAGACAGCAGTATTGGGTTCTGCCTTGGTGGCATCCACCACCGGGCAACCACAAAACATCTTGCTCTTGGTTTGCAGCTCGGCATGTACTTCCAACCCGATGACGGCTTCATATTGCATGGGACCTCTTGGTGGAGATGGGATTGCTGAGAGGAAATTTTACCATATTAGAAAGTAGCTGGTAGGATTTAGGCATTAGTAGTTGTAGTGCGTCTGTGACGCACCATTCCTTCTTTTCATACATGGTGCGTTATCAACGCACCCTACTGGGATATCATCTCCTCCATCGTTGCTCTTGCCCACTTCTCAACCCAGGCACAATAACTGACCGGATCATCTTTGTGAGGATAGACATCCGCGATGGTGATGGACCAGTTAATGTGTGGTAATTCTCGTTCTCCAGGTTGGCGTTCGATTTTCCAGGCACGTTTCGCTTGATCCATATCGGAGGTCATCTGTAAACGGATTTCAGAGGGGTACACACCATTCTCCAGCACATCACTTAATTTTTCCTGCATCCAGACCAGTGCCGGATCGCTGTAACGCAGGTGCTGGATCATAAAGCAGCTGACCGTGAGCATGTGCACTTTGCCATAGGCTGGATTGCTGAACTCCAAAGCCAGGAATTCATCAAACATTTCCTGGCAGGCTAAACCATCTATCGACACTGCGTCACATAAAGAACAAATATCATTCATCCGGCTTTCCTCATCAATTCAACGTGATAGATTGAATTTTACCAGCGACGTCATTTTCTGGAACCTCTCTCATATCCATGATTTGATGATTAATGGTAAAATTTGGCTTCGTGATGATGGAATGAGAGATTCGTAATCAGGTGCTGAACTGAGCGATGGTTGGGGGAACCATTATTCCTATGTTATTTAATGGAAAAATTAAAAGCGGTAAAGCAATCTGGTTATAACGACAAACTCAGAGAAAATCAGAGCAGTGGAGTTGAATGGAAAAAAATATAGAAAGAGCACCAGAAAAATTGATTACTAACCGACGTACTTTTGCGATCATCTCGCATCCGGATGCTGGTAAAACAACATTAACCGAAAAGTTACTATTGTATGGGAACGCCATCGACCTGGCGGGGAGTGTGCGTGCCCGACGCAGCCAACGCAACACCACCTCGGACTGGATGGAAATGGAACGCCAGCGTGGTATTTCGATTACCTCCACTGTACTGCAATTTCCCTATCAGGGTCATGTGATCAATTTGCTGGATACACCGGGACACCAGGATTTCTCCGAAGATACCTATCGCACGCTATCCGCAGTAGACAGCGCTGTGATGGTGCTGGATGCTGCCAAAGGTATTGAACCACAGACCCGCAAGTTATTTGAAGTTTGCCGTAAGCGTGGCATCCCCGTTTTTACATTCATCAACAAAATGGACCGTCCTGCCCGTTCTCCTTTGGAATTACTGGATGAAATTGAAAATGTTCTGGGCATGCAGCCGGTACCGATCAACTGGCCATTGGGAGATGGTGTAGATTTCAAAGGCGTATACGACCGCAAAAAAATAGGCATTTACCTGTTTGAACGCACTGAACGCAACGAGCGCATGGCACCAGAGAAATTCTACACCTTTAAATCGCTGCTGGAAGCCAAGCTGATGAAGCGGGATCATATCGACAAGGTCCAGTCAGATATCGAGTTGCTGGATGGCCTGGGGATTGATTTCAACCATCAACGAATGTTAAACGAAGAACAAACGCCGGTTTATTTTGGTAGTGCTTTGACCAATTTTGGTGTTCGCCTGTTTTTAGAATCTTTTATTCAGCTAGCTCCTCCTCCCCAACCATTTGAAAGTGATCAAGGTGTGGTGAATCCCACTGATGAGGAATTTTCTGGCTTTGTGTTCAAGATTCAGGCAAATATGAATCCCAAACATCGCGACAGTGTGGCTTTTTTACGCATCTGTTCCGGCAAGTTCGACCGTGGGATGGACGTAATTCATGCCCAATCCGGCAAGACAATCAAGCTTCTACGTCCCTATAAATTGTTTGCCAATGAACGTGAGATCATCGAAGAAGCCTATCCTGGTGATGTATTGGGTATCCCCAACACCGGTGATCTGGGGATTGGTGACACGTTGAGTGAGAACAAAACATTGAAATTTGCTCCCATTCCACGTTTCCATCCTGAACATTTCGCCCTTTTACGCAATATGGATCTGGGCAAACAGAAACAATTTATCAAAGGGCTACACCAGATGGAGATGGAAGGTGCAGTGCAGGTGCTTTACAATATTGACGCATTCAAACGTGAACCGATCCTGGCGGTGGTGGGAGAATTGCAGTTTGATGTGGTACAGGCACGTCTGGATAATGAATATAATGTTCCCACCACGCTGGAAAGACTCTCAATCGATCTCGCTCGTTGGGTGACCGGTCCGGAAGAAGATATCAAGCGCATCAATGAGCGCAGCAACAATCTGGTTTGTCTGGATTCGGAGAAAAAATACGTCGCACTCTTCCACGAAACCTACCACATGAACATGGTCAAGCAGAAATACCCATCCCTGGTCTTTGAGATGAAGAATTAGACTTACTCCTTAAGTTAGACGAATCAATACACTTCAGAAGTTTTTAAATCCTCAATGGAAAAGCAATAAACTCAAAGTACGAGTAGTGAAAAGGCGAAAGGCGATACCCCTTCGGGGCACAAGCAGTTGACGGCAATTTTTTTCTATCAGCTATCAGCCATCAGCTATCAGCTATTACCTATTCAATTTTCTTCTCTGCCAGAATCTTCTTGATATCGGTCAGGGTTTCGTTGATGCGGAAAAAGAGGATCAATAATTCGCAGTAAATTCTGACAATCAGGATTCCCAGGATGGCAGCAAGAGGACCGCCAAAGAATCCACCGATAATGGTTGTGAATTCACTATTTGAGATGCCGCTAAAAATTCCACCGAAGAAAATGACTGCTCCACCGATCAGACTGGCGATGAAACCAATCCAAAACAGTACTCTGATGATTACCGGTGTAACCATCCGTTCAAAGCTAAAAAAGCTTTTCCAATTCATATTAACCTCCCGGGAAAATGATTGAAATTTGACACCAATAAGGACTGATCAATTCAATGAGATGGTGATGGATCCATTAAATTATAGATGAAAAAACTGATTAACAGCAATTGATCAGCCTTCGAAAAAGTGAACGCGGAGTATAATCATTTTCATGCTGCGCAGACGCTATTTCCGGATTCTATTATTCTTTGCTTTGACGATATTGAATTTTATCTGGTGGGATATAGTTCTCCCCCATCTGGGACTTCGAAAGCTGGCTCGTGCCACCAGGTCAGGACGGATTACCAGAATCGCCCGGAGGTTTCGCACACTGGCTGTTCAGATGGGTGGTGTGATGATCAAAGTGGGTCAGTTCTTATCAGCCCGCCTGGATGTTCTCCCACGTGAAATCACCCTCGAATTGGCTGGCCTGCAGGATGAGGTTAAGGCAGAACCCTTCGAACCCATTCAGGCAATGATTGAAGCCGAATTTGGTAAACCACTTGATCAAATATTCAGTGAAATCGATACAACCCCGTTTGCATCCGCTTCGATTGGGCAGGTGCACATCGCGCGATTATGTATAACAGGAAATGATCGGAATCAAGCGGATGTGGTGGTTAAAGTGCAACGCCCGCGCATAGAAGATATCATCAATGTTGATCTTTCGGCAATAAGGATTGTGGGGGGATGGCTGCAGAAGTACAAACCGATCCGAAAGCATGCCAATGTGCCAAAACTACTGGATGAATTCAGCCAATCTTTGTATGAAGAGATTGATTATATTAATGAAGGCAAAAATGCAGAAGTTTTTGCAGAGAATTTCAGAGACTTACCAAATGTTCGTGTTCCAAAGGTGATCTGGAGCCGAACCACTAAACGTGTCCTGACCCTGGAAAATGTCATGGGCATCAAGATCACCGATTATGACGCGATTGAAGAAGCTGGTATTGACCGTAGTGCTGTGGCAAAAAGGCTTTTTAATACCTATCTAAAACAAATCTTCGAAGATCGATTTTTTCATGCAGATCCTCATCCAGGCAACCTGTTCGTGCAGACGCCAGCGGAGAGGGATGATCCGGAAAATTGGGTATTAACGTTTGTTGATTTTGGAATGACAGACAGTTTGCGTGAAACTACATATGAAGGTCTGCGTGAGGCTGTGTTGGCGGTGGGGACACAGGACGCGCAACGATTAATTAAATCATATCAGATATTGGATGTGCTACTTCCGGGTGCGGATCTCGATTTATTGGAACGAGCTAGTCAACGGGTTTTTGATCGTTTTTGGGGAAAATCAACCACCCAATTAAAACAGATGCATGCACAGGAAGCGCGTGAATTCATGCGGGAATTTGAAGATTTGTTGTATGAAATGCCCTTTCAAGCACCTGATAACCTGATACTGCTGGGTAGGTGTGTGAGTATCCTCTCAGGAATATGCACAGGTCTGGATCCGGAATTCAATATTTTCGAGAACCTGACTCCTTACGCGGGAAAATTGATCGAAAAGGAGAACGGAGACCGCTGGACAATGATCTGGAATGAGGTAGTCAGAATCGGTCAGATTATAATAAAGCTGCCAGCCAGAACCGATAATCTGATGACCAGGTTGGAACGGGGGCGTCTGGAGGTGAGAGTTCCAGCGCTGTCACGTGAAATAGACCGGTTAAAACAATCTCAAGGAAAAACAACCACTGCGGTTATCTTTGCAGCTTTTCTATTAAGCGGCGTGCAATTTTATCTGGCGGATGAGTCTGTGTTTGCTTCAATATCTGGGGTTGTTGCTTTTATCTTGTTGCTTTGGATTATGTTAAGAAGATAAATCATTTGATATCCATTTAAAAAGAGCATGCTGTTTCAAAGACATGCTCTTTCGTGTTAATCAAAAATCTTACTAAATTGGTGCTATTTACTTACTCGTTCAGTATGATCAATAGCTGCATCTAGCAGACTGCGTAACCCGAGCAAGAATTCTTTACGAGCAGCTCGTTGATGTTCTCGAACTCCTTCTGGCAGGAACGATTCTGCTACTTTACTCATATTTTCCCTTGCAGCACGCATATGTTCGTGAGCCTCTTTAATTTTGGGATTTCGCGGTCTTTCAGTAGTTTTCTCAGCCATATTTACCTCCATTCAAACATTCGTCAAAATTGGCAAATGCTGTTGATTGCATTATAAGTGTTTTTAGAAGCTCGTCAAGTGTAAGTCCCAGCTTCTTCCGTTGCTTTCATCGTGAGATTTAATGCCTGAAATGCCTGACACCTGTGAAGATCATCGTAATACCAAGCTGATTGCACATATCAATCGACTCCTGATCACGTATGGACCCACCTGGCTGTACAATCGCGACAATCCCGGCTGCTGCTGCTTTTTCCACCGAATCGGCAAACGGGAAAAATGCATCCGATGCCATCACAGCCCCGTGTGCTTTCTCTCCAGCTCTTTGGGCAGCCATAACCACGCAATCCACCCGGTTCGGCTGTCCACCACCAATCCCAACGGTTGCTTCGTTTACTGCAAAAACGATCGCATTTGACTTAACATGCTGACAGGCTTTCCAGGCAAATTTCAAATCATCCATCTGTGCTGTTGTGGGCACCGTCTCAGTAACTACCCGCCATTCAACCTCAAGCGGATCACCCCGATCGACGGATTGCTGCAAAATACCACGCGTAATGGATCGATATTCCACCTCTGGTTCAATCTCCAGATCAGGCATCTCGACCAGCCGCAGGTTTTTCTTTTTGGCAAAAATTTCCAAAGCCTCCGGGCTGAATCCTGTTGCTATGATGCACTCCACAAACAACTGACTAACAGCAGCCGCTGTTTCAGCATCCATCTCACTGTTGGCAGCCACAATGCCACCGAAAGCGGACACCGGATCACTGGCGAGGGCATACTCATACGCATCCACCAGAAGGGCTGCTGAAGCGATCCCACAAGGCGAAAGATGCTTGACAATCGCGATGCTGCTCTTCTCAAAGCTGACCACAGCTCGCCAGGCAGTATCCAGATCAAGGAGATTGTTGTAGGAGAGTTCCTTGCCCTGCAGAATACGCCCACCCAATGGACCCTGCCCATGCTGGTAGCCAAACAATTGTGCGTATTGGTGCGGGTTCTCACCATATCGTAATTTCTGCAGTGGATAAAGTTTCAATGTCTCAACTTTCGTTCCGCTCAGATAGGCAGCGATCAGGGAATCATAATGGGTTGTGATTTGGAATCCTTTGATTGCCAGATTGCGTTGTTGCGTTTCACTTAATCTGCCACTTTGAATCCTAGCCAGAACCCAGCCATAATCACCAGGATCGCATACAAGAGTCACCCGTTGGTGATTCTTGGCTGCAGCTCGAATCAGCGTCACACCGCCGATATCGATCTGTTCAATCGCTTCTGATAATGTTGCATCAGGTTTGGAAATAGTCTCCTCAAAGGGATACAGGTTGACCACCACCATATCAATTGGCTGCCAATTTAACTTCGCCAATTCCTCTCGATCTTCCTCAGTATCACGTGCCAATATTCCCCCATAAATGGCTGGATGCAGCGTCTTCACACGCCCTCCCAGAATTTCAGGTGAACCAGTAAAATCCGCCACCTCAGTAACTGGAAGATTGTTTTGTCGCAGGATGCGGGCAGTTCCTCCCGATGCGATCAGCTTCCAACCCAATTTGTGCAGACCATTTGCAAATTCGACCAGACCGGTTTTGTCATGTACAGAAAGTAATACTTCAGGCATTTAACTTCTCCTTGGAGATGATTTGTATCAATGTATTGACCAATAAATTGTGTTCAATCCCGTGTATTTTTTCTTCAAGCTCTACGAGTGTATCACCTATTTCGATGGGTATATGAGCCTGTGCTAATACCGGTCCGATATCCACTCCCTCATCCGGCACCAGATGTACCATCACGCCGGTTTCCGTGATCTCGCCACGTTGATAAGCTTCAAAAGCGCGCTCGATGGCGTTTGTTCCGGGAAATGTACCTGGTAAAGCGGGATGAAGATTGATGACGCGACCGGGAAAATAGTGCAGGAAGCTCATGCTGAGGATGCGCATCCAGCCAGCCAGAACAATCCAATCAGGTGAATAAGCGAGGACGATCTGTGCCAGCTCGGCGTCATATTCCTCACGGGATTTTTCTTTTAACTTGGGCTTAACCAAGGTGGGAATTCCGGATTGACGTGCACGCTCCAGACCGTAGGCATTGGGTTTATTCGAAATAACCGCAACAATCTCAGCTGGCAGCTTTTCGAGTGCAATCGCATCGATTATTGCTTGCAGGTTCGTACCGCTGCCTGAGATTAACACCACCAGACGTGCAGGTGCATGAATTGCGCTCATTTCAAAACCACCCGTTGTCCCTGATGTTCGCTCACATAACCGATTACGTAAGCCGGCTCGGTGATCTGTGACCTTATCATATCCAGCTGAGCAGGGTCAATTATTCCGATCATGCCAATCCCCATATTGAAGATCCGGTACATTTCATCATCGGAAACCAGTCCTTTATGTTGCAGCCAGTGATAGAGAGGAGGAACTGGCCAGGCTTTGCGGTCGATTACCACTTGCAGGTGATCCGGAAGGATACGAGGAATGTTTTCAATAAAACCACCACCCGTAATATGAACAAGTCCTTTGACCTGACCGAGCAGCGGATAGAGAAGTTTGTAATACGATCGATGGGGTGCCAGCAATAAATCTGCCAGACTTCCGCCCAGATCCTTACGTTCCATCAGCAGGTCCTCATCCAGACATAATTGCCGAATCAACGAAAAACCATTGGTATGTGGTCCACTGGATTTAATACCAACCAATAAATCACTTGGCTTGATCATTGCTTTGTGGGGCAGGATCGCTGTGTGGTGCACAACCCCGACGATCGTTCCAGCTACATCAAAGGCGTGTTCTGTATACACGCCGGGCATCTCTGCTGTCTCACCACCTAGCAGGGCACAATCGTTTTCGCGGCAGGCAGTCGCCATCCCTGCGACGATCTCTGCCACGACCTCTGGGATTAATCTTGCGGTGGCGAAATAATCCAGAAAGAAAAGCGGTCGGGCACCCTGCACCAGGATGTCATTGACACAATGATTGACAATATCCTCGCCAATTCCTTTGTACCGTTCAAGCCGTGCTGCCAACTCAACCTTGGTTCCAACCCCATCTGTGGAAGCCACCAGAACATTCTCGTGCTTGAGGGTTGAGATATCAAATAATCCACCAAAGCTGCCAACGTGTGAGAGCACCTGTGGGGTGAATGTCGATTGAACAGCTGCTTTCATCAAAGCTACTGCGCGATTCCCGGCATCAATATTTACCCCGGCTGCCTGATACGCAGCAGAAGCCGGTTGGTCCACTAGACCTTTATAGCCGATATCCTGTCGAAATTGCATACCATCGAATTGGATGTACTGGACTGCCTGATAGGTTCTTTCAATTGCCTGGGCCAAGTTCTGCGCCCAACATGTTACCCCAAGAACGCGTCCCCCATCATTCACAAAATTTTCATTACACCAGCGCGTACCAGCGTGAAAAATATATCCATCCGGGACTGGATGATCAAGCCCATTGATAGGATTACCGAGCATAGATTTTCCCGGGTAACCCCCCGAGGCCAGAACAACACACACGGCGGATTGCTGTGACCATTGGATGGACAGCTGATCCAATCGCTGCTGCGTGCAGGCAATTAAAATCTCCAATAAATCGCTCTCCAACAAAGGTAAAATCACCTGAGTTTCCGGATCTCCAAAACGGGCATTAAATTCTAGTACTTTGGGGCCATCATCGGTTAGCATTAATCCGGCATACAACACACCTATATAAGGGGTACCCATCCCATGCAGCCCTTGAATTACCGGCAGCAGTATTGATTCCTGGATAGACTTCAATTGCTGGGCATCCAGTAATGATGCAGGCGAATAAGTACCCATTCCCCCTGTATTGGGACCCAGATCACCATCCAGTAAGCGTTTGTGATCCTGAGCACAGGGCATCAACGCCAGATGTTGACCATCTGAAAAAGCCAACAATGAGACTTCTGGCCCAGAGAGACGTTCTTCGATCACAATCTGCTCTCCAGCCGAACCAAATTCTTTATTGACAAGAATCGCCTGTATAACTGCTATTGCCTCTGTATGCGTCTCCGGAATCAGTACACCTTTGCCAGCTGCCAGACCGGAGGCTTTGATCACGACCGGATAGTCAAGTCCTTCAATATGTTTTATGGCTTTCTGGAAATCATTAAAAACAGCATATCGCGCCGTCGGAATTTGCTGCTGTGCCATGAAGTATTTGGCAAAGGCTTTGGATGTTTCGAGTTGGGCAGCTGCTTGTGAGGGACCAAAAACTGCAATCCCTGCCTGGTGAAGGGTATCGCTCACTCCCGCGGCAAGCGCAATCTCCGGGCCGATCACAACCAAGTCAATTGCATTTTCCACAGCGAATACCGTCAATCCGGCTGCATCATCCACAGCAAGCGCAATACAGGTACCTAGTTCATTCATACCATCATTGCCGGGTGCAAAGAACAATTGAGGTTTCTGCGGAGATTGTGCCAGCTTCCAGGCAATGGCATGTTCTCGCCCACCCGAACCAATCAACAATACTCTCATCTCATGCATCCTTTCAGCCGATATTATTCTCAAAACCAGTCTTACTGAAGCCATTCAGCGCGGAAATCGGATAATGACCAGTGAAGCAAGCATTGCAGTAACCATCCTCGCATCCAATTGCCTTCATCATTCGCTCCAGGGTCAGGTAGAATAATGAATCCGCACCAACATACGCGCGAATTTCCTCAACGGTTTGGTGCGCTGCAATTAACTCTTCATAGGTACCCATATCGACCCCCAGAAAACATGGGTGGCGAATCGGCGGGCTGGAAATCCGCACATGAACTTCGCGGGCTCCCGCATTACGCAGTAATTGAATCAATGGCCCGGTGGTGTTTCCTCGCACGATAGAATCATCGACCATGACGACTCGTTTGTCCCGGATGGTTTCTACCACCACATTATATTTCAATGCGACTCCTTGTTTACGCAGGAAATCGGTCGGTTCAATAAAGGTGCGTCCGATATAACGGTTTTTGATGAATCCAATGTTATAGGCAATCCCGGAAGCTTTAGAATACCCAATCGCGGCTGAAATTGATGAATCCGGGATGGGGATGACCACGTCTGCTTCCACAGGGTCTTGTGCAGCGAGTTCTTCTCCAAGGCGATGCCGGACCACATGCACACTACGACCATCCCAATAGGCGTCCGGGCGGGAGAAGTAAACATGTTCAAAGGTGCAAAGAGCACTCTTTTTTGCTGGTGGTAATGCCTGATTGACCTGCAGTGCTGTGTCACTAAGTGCTACGATCTCCCCTGGTTTGACTTCACGAATCGCTTCACAGCCCAGTGTCAACAGTGCACCAGTCTCTGATGCTGCCACATGCCCGCCATTTGGCAGCATCCCAACACTCAAAGGACGCACTCCCCACGGATCGCGCACTGCAAAGACATGATTCTTGGTCAGTAGTACCAGTGAATATGCTCCTACCCAATGCTGCATGGCATCTTTGATGCGTTCAAACCAGGTGTCACCTTTGGCTCCTGCCAGCATCATGATCATCACTTCGGTATCTGAGGTAGAGGTTAGCCCAACACCAGATTGCATTAGTTGTTCGCGTAATTCCCCGGCATTTACCAGGTTGCCATTATGCGCCAGAGCCAGCGGTCCATATTGTGTGTCGATCATGAAAGGTTGAGAGTTGCGCACGGTCGGGGAACCAGTGGTCGAGTAACGGGTATGACCGATGGCATAATCACCTTCCATCTTATCCATTACTGTTGGGGTGAAGACCTGAGCGACCAGACCAATATCCTTATGTAGGCGCAAACTCTGCCCATTGGAGACCGCTAACCCGGCAGCCTCCTGACCGCGGTGTTGTAAGGCGTATAATCCAAAGAATGCCATGCGGGCTACATCCTCATTGGGTGCATAAATACCGAGTACGCCACATTCCTCATGTGGACGATCGTCGTGAGAAAAATCATCCAAACTATTCATGAAGTGCACTGTCGTCTTCTATAACCGTTTTCGCATTGTTGTGTTGAAAATCAACGACCTTCTGTTGTACTTCTGTATCATACAACCCGATGATCTTTGCAGCCAACAATGCCGCATTTGCCGGTGCGAGAACTACTGCAGGGGCGATTCCGGATGGCATTCGTAGAGAGGAAAAAAGATCAGCACCACCAAAGCTATCCGAAGGAGGAGGGCAGGCGATTACTGGCGACTTGACGAATCCATCGGTGAAACCGGAGAGGGCGTTACTGCGACCCGCAATCGTGATATAGACTTTGGGGGTTGGGTCGGATTCGTATTCGCGCAATAACTCAATAACATGTGCAGCGGTTTTGTGGGCAGAGCCAATTCTCATATTCACCGGAATACCAAATATTTCAACAGCGCTTTGGATCTTCTGGGCGTGATCCAGGTCGGCTTTCGATCCCATCAATATGACAATATAGGCTTTCTTCATATAACACCTGCCTTTAATAGATTTTCTCGGATGCGTGCTTCTGCCGGGTACGCTGCTGGTTCAAACGGCAATCCGGTTAACATCTCGTAAATTCTGATATAGCGTTGACATGCCTGCACCCATAATAGTGCGGGCACCTGCGGTGGTTCACCATCACCGCGATAGCCCAAATCGGCATAGGCGATGCGGATAAATTCCTTATCAAAGTTTTCGGGTTCGAGCCCCTGTTCAAAGCGTTCAACATAGTTCTCAGACTTCCAGAAGCGTGAAGAATCCGGGGTATGAACTTCATCAATCAGAATAATCTCCCCAGCATCTGAACGTCCAAACTCATACTTGGTATCGACCAAAATAAGTCCTGCTTGTTCAGCCACTTCCTGCCCTCGTTTGAAAATTTGCAAAGCTGCTGTCTGGATTTTCTCCCAGTCGTCTGCTTCCAGATAGCCATTCTCCACCACCTCGGCACAGGTTAGACGTTCATCGTGCCCACTCGCTCCACCCTTGGTGGTCGGAGTGATAATCGGTTCTGGCAGTTGCTGGTTTTTTTTCAATCCTTCCGGGAAGGTGTAACCATAAATTTCACGTTCTCCGAGACTATAGCGATACCACAATGCTGTACTGGTCACACCGGTGATAAAACCACGCACGATCACCTCGATTGGTAATGGCTGCACTTCTTTGACGATGGCGCAATTCGGGTCGGGGATGCTGATGAGATGGTTGGGGATCACGTCCGCAGTTTGCTCAAACCACCAGGCAGCCAGTTGGTTAAGTACCTGCCCCTTATATGGTACCACTGCCAGATTGCGGTCGAACGCGGAAAGGCGGTCGCTGGTGACGATCAAGCGTCTCTGATCCGCCAGGCTATACCAATCGCGGACTTTGCCTTGTTGCTTATCTGGCAGAGTCAGATCACTGCTCTCCAATGCTTTTGCCAATACTTGTATAATTTCCTGTTCGTTCAGCATCGTGTCTCCTCTCAGCTTTCCTGGGCGTAACGAACGCCATTCTGGAACAAGACCAGACCGGAATGATACCGTCGGGTCTCACGTTTTGGATTCTGGTATTCGAAGATATGATCCTCGGGATGCGGCATCAAACCCAATACATTACCTCCAGGATTACAGATCCCAGCAATGTCCCCGATTGAACCATTTGGATTATACGGATATTGCCGAGCAGCCGAAGTTCCATCCGGTTTCAGATAGCGAAGAGCTATCTGCCCGGCCTGCTCCAAATTGTTAATTTCAGCAGGATCCTGTAACTGGAAGTTGCCTTCTCCATGGGCGATCGGGCAATCAATCGTGCTCTCAATTCCTCGTGTCCAAAGACAAACTTGTGACTCCGGCTGCAAATGTACCCAACGGCACTCAAAATGCCCACCCTGGTTGAAGGTCAGCGTGGCTCCTGGCGGCTTGTCAGCACCATTAATCCCAGGTAAAACACCAGATTTTACCAGCGCTTGAAATCCGTTACAGATACCGATCACCGGTTTGCCAGCAGATACAAAACGCTGCATCTCTTCCTTAAAATAAACCTGCAAATCCAGCGCCCACAACTTCCCAGCACCGAGTGCATCTGCGTAGGAAAAGCCGCCCGGTAATGCCAGAATCTGATAATCCAGCCAATCCTGCCTGGATTCGCGTAATACGAGCAGCGGCTGGATATGGGTCCCTGCACCAGCCTCTTGAAAAGCTACACTCAGATCACCATCGCGGTTGATGCCAGGTGCAAACAAAATCAGGACACGTGGTTTCATGCTGTCACCTCCGTGATGCTCTGATTCTTCCAGGCATCTATCATTTGTTCCAGACCGATCTTCAGGAAAGTTCCATGCTCTGTGTTGATCTCCAGAATGGGTTCGGATATTACTTCACCAAGTTTACGCAGTGAAAGAGCATTAAAATGTGCTTCAAAGTCTGTCTGGTGATAGGCTGCCACTTCAACGAGGATGCAACCTGCTGTTTCCCCAAAGGCTTCACGATAAACTTGCTGCTCTTCAAGCGTCAAGCGCAACCCCAGCCGCCCTCCAATTGCCATCTCCGCAGCTGCGACAGCCAGACCGCCTTCGCTCAGATCATGGGCACTTCGTAACCAGCCAGCCTGGTTTGCCTGATAGACTCGTTGATAAACTGCAGGTGTTTCCAGATGACAGACCGGAAGACCTTCCTCTATCACAGGCATGCCGGTGATTAAATTGTGGTGACTTCCACCAAAACGAGGGGAAAAATACCCCACCAGATAGAGCAGATCTCCAGCGTCTTTGAGGTGACTGGTGAGCGCCAGCCGCCAATCCGGGATCACTCCCAGGGCAGAAATTAACAGTGTTGGTGGAATTGCATGGCGCAACCCGTCCGAGCCGAAATATTCATTATTAAAGGAATCTTTACCGGAGATGAAAGGTGTACCAAAAAGCAGTGCGCCATCATAACAAGCCTGCGCAGCCTGTACCAGATCGCCCATCGTTTCCACCCGCATGGGGTCACCCCAGCAGAAATTGTCCAGAATTGCAATCCGCTGTGGGTCAGCCCCACAACAAACCGCGTTGCGCAGCGCTTCATCGATCACATTGATCGTCATTTGATAGGGATCTTGTTTGGCATATTCGGGATTGATCCCGGCACTGACCACAAATGCCTGCGTCCCCTCCACAGCCAGTGGTTTGATTACACAGCCATCAGAAGGTCCATCATCCATCACCCCATTCAAGGGCTTGACCACTGTTCCACCCTGCACTTCATGATCATACACCCGGATCACTGCTTCTTTTGAGGTAATATTCGGATGCGCGAGTAACCGCAATAATCGCTCTCCGGCACTTTGCAATGGATAGACAGCATCAGGATTCAGCCATCCTGGTGAATGCTTCAGAGTACGGATTACTGCCTGTAATTTTCGTTGTGGGATGCCATGGTGCAAAAACTGATTATCCAAATCCAACACCACCTGATCCTGATAATAAACACGGATTCTGCCGCTATTGTTAAACTGCCCGATATCGGTCATCTCTACGCTGAATTTATCGCAGATCTCCTGAAACGCGTCCAGATTCTGCTCCGGGACTGCGATGACCATGCGTTCCTGTGCTTCCGAAAGCCAGATTTCCCAGGGTTCCAGACCAGGATACTTAAGTGGCACATCCGCCAGTTGCACCTCGCCACCGCACTCACTCGCCATCTCACCCACGGCAGAAGATAATCCTCCCGCACCGCAATCGGTGATAGCGTTATATAGTCGCTGGTCGCGCGCCTCCATTAATACATCCACCAGACCTTTTTCCACGATCGGTGCTCCAATCTGAACAGATGCGCCCGAGACCTCGCCGGTCTGGGCGTCCATTGTCATTGAAGAAAAGGTAGCACCGCGCAGTCCGTCGCGTCCGGTTCTGCCACCCAGCACGATAATATGATCATCTGCCTGCACCTGACGGGGATGAAAATCGCGGGGAGCCAGACCAATACAGCCACAAAACACCAGCGGGTTGGCAGTATAGCCTGGGTCATAATAGATCGCCCCATTCACGGTCGGTATGCCCATTTTGTTGCCATAATCTTGAATTCCACTCACCACCCCCGAAGCAATTCGTCTGGGATGCAGGACACCATCCGGCAACGTATTCAGTGCCTGATCCTGTGGACCAAAACAGAGGATATCGGTTGCAGCAATTGGTTTGGCTGATACACCAATCACATCACGGATGACCCCACCAATACCGGTATTAGCACCACCAAACGGTTCAATAGCTGAAGGGTGATTATGAGTTTCCACTTTAAATGAGAGATCATGCAAATCCCCAAATTCGATGATCCCGGCATTATCGCGGAAGGCAGATAGTACCCAGGGTTTGTCCAATTGTTGGGTGGCAGCGCGAACCGTCTGGTTGAAGAGGTGAGTATATTCAGTTAAGAAGCGTTGATCATCTGGATTGGGATTTTCCACCTGCACGTGCGCTTTGAAGGTCTTATGGACACAGTGTTCACTCCATGTTTGTGCGATCATTTCAAACTCGACATCTGTCAGATCACGTCCTTCACGGACGCAGTAAGCCTGGATGGCCTGCATCTCTTCAAGATTCAATGCAGCCCGTCGATCCTGTGAAAGTGCCATCAACTTTGGATCGGATTTATCCTGCAGTGCTAACTGTTCCACACGTCCCGAAGCCAATGTGTCCTGTGGAAAGCTGGGGGTAATTGGTCCCAGAGCAAAATACTGTATCACGTCATTCGCAAACAACCGTTTTGCGAGTTGCCGAATCAGATCAGTGTTCAAATCTTTACCATGTACAACAAAGCGTAGACCGCTGGAGGCTGCACTCAATTCATAAACATTGATCATACGGACAGCACGCAACAATTGTTCAGCGACCGGATCAGTTACCCCTGGTCGGAAAGTTACCTCCACCACCATTTCATCCAATGGAACTATGGTTATATCCTCGCTATTTTCTAAGAATTTATCCCAGGTAACCAGCTGCGTGATTGGGTCGTGCAACAATCGTCCCGCAATCTCCGCCAGCTGTGTCTCTGACATATCCCCGCGCAGGAAATACAGGTCCGAACAGTGGATCGAGCGGATCTGATCAAGACCCATTGCGTGTGCGTCGTTTAGAAAACCCTGAGAGCGCGGATCATTCGCAAAGGATGGTTTTACCTCGAATCGATAAATATGCTGCGTGGAAGGGATCGACATAAGCACCTCAAAAATTAAACAAAAAAGAATTGTATACCCGCAGAGGATGCTTGTCTAGTCATTCCCTGTAATAAGTTTTGAAGTTAAGCTGACTGTTCCCAGCAGACGGCTGACGGTTCAAATCTGAGATGAATCCTGTGAAATGATGACTGAAAAGAACAGCTGAAAAGTTATGTAGCATTTATTTTGTTGAACAACTAGTGAACTCCAATCATCTCAACAGCCACCTTTTCTAAAATCTCACAAAAAAGCATATATTCACTTTTCGTCTCTCTCAATTTCTGTGGAAGTTCAATGTGAAAAGCCATCCATTGGTCGGTATTGATTGTCAGTGATTTGCTGGCTTTAAAGTAAATTCTGTTAAATTCGCCGGATAGCGAATAGTTTCTCAATGCTGGAATAGAATTCATCTCCTGCTGCAACTGCGCTGCCATTTTTTCCGACCAGGAAGATTTGTCCAATGAACCCGAAGAAATTTCAATATCAAATTTTGCCGTAAGGCTGCCATGACCATGAATTTCGATCAGATATTTTGGTTTCAGAGATTCTATTTTCTTAAAATAATCACTACCCTTGTACTTATTCGAATCAAGAAAATAATTTCCAGCTATGAGACAGGGACAATCCAGTAATTGTGCAAGTTGGTAAGCGATCAATCCTGTATTTTCATCCGATGAAGGATGACCCTCACAGGGTAATGTCTCCACTCCCAGCGGTGCATGATGTGGTGCAGCGACAATAATTTCGGTGGATTCCCCGGGAATAAATAGCAAGTAGGAATTTACAGCATCCTTTAGTATTGTTTCAATGGACATAGGTCTCAATTCCTCTTGTTTATGCTTTACTATACTGGAAATATGAATTGAGTTCAACCAGGGATGATAGTATCAGGGTTTGGGCTGATGGCTGAAAAAGTACAGGTAAAACATTTGATATTCCAATCAAGCGGAAATACTCCACAAAGCAAAATAAATCAGATAAATACAAAGACCATTCGTTTCCAACCTAATGCTTTATCACTACACCATCGGCATGCATATCTCCCCATCAAAGAACTCCCCCCCAATCTTCATTTGCGTGATTCATAACGAAAATAACGCCAATCCCGGATACCTTACAATAGTATTGATCGGCAATCCTTTGATACAATAAAGTATATAACTAACCAATCTGGGAGGAAGTTTTGACAAAAATAAAAATAGCCATACCCATGGCCGGGTTGGGCACCCGCATGCGCCCGCATACCTGGAGCAAACCAAAACCCCTGATTGCTGTTGCGGGAAAAACATTCTTCGATTATGTCCTCGGTCAATTCAACTCACTGCCTGAGACGTTGGAACCTGAATACATTTTCATTGTCGGACCCAACCAGCAAGAGCAGGTAGAAGCCCACCTTCAAAAATATCACCCGGAGAAAACTTACCACTTCGTTCTTCAATCAGATATGCGCGGTCAGTCGCATGCCCTTTATCAGGCACGCAAATTCCTCCAGGGCGGACCCATGATAATGACTTTCTCCGATACCCTGATCGAGACGGATCTCTCGATGTTGCGCGACGCAACGCTTCAGTCCGGTGTCTGGGTCAAGGCGGTACCCGATCCCAGGCGATTTGGGGTTGCTGTCATCAACGATGATGACACGGTTGTCAAGCTCGTCGAAAAACCTGAAAGCATTGAAAACAACCTCGCCATGGTTGGTTTTTATTACTTCGCAGATGGAAGTAAGCTGATTAAAGCAATAGAAGAACAGATGGAACGTGAAATTACCTTGCGAGGTGAGTATTTCCTTGCGGACGCGGTCAATCTTATGCTTGCACAAGGTGTGGAAATGCGCGTGCAACGGATAAATGTCTGGCTCGATGCTGGAATCCCGGCAGCACTGTTGGACACAAATCGCCACCTGCTTGAGCATGGGAATGGCAATACGGGGGATTATGAGGTGGAGAATGTTTCCATCATCCAGCCGGTGTATATTCATCCCAGCGTTGTGATCAAATCCTCCGTGATCGGACCCCACGTTTCCATTGGTGCCGACTGCAAAATTGAAAACACTGTTCTGCGGAATAGTATCCTGGATAGTGAAGTGGAACTGAGTCAATCTATTATTGAAGAGTCCATTCTTGGCTGTAAGGTGCAGGTACAGGGTAATTTTACCCGCCTCAACCTTGGCGATAATTCATCAATCCATTAATTTTAGCAAAACAAGATCCATAAAACCACTTAAGGAGCCTACATGTCGAAATCCTATCTCTCGCAACGTGTCAGTGGCCTGAAACCTTCAGGGATTCGCAAATTCTTTGATATAGCCGCTACCATGGAGAATGTTATTTCTTTAGGAATTGGTGAACCAGATTTCGATTCACCGCCCAGTGTCATTCAAGCCGGTATCCGGGCGTTACAGGAAGGTCATACGCATTACACTTCCAATGCCGGGATTATTGAGCTGCGTGAGAAATTGACAGCACATTTGCAGATGCTTTACGGTGTCCAATATGATCCCAAAAACGAGACGATTATTACGGTTGGTGGTTCCGAAGCACTCTATCTGGCAGCTACAGCATTGGTTAATGCTGGTGATGAGGTGATCATTCCAACCCCCTGTTTTGTTTCGTATCAGGCTCAGGTGATTCTGGCGGATGGTGTCCCGGTCGAGATTCCTTGTCGGATGGAGGATAATTTTGACGTTGATCCAACTGCCATCGAAGCTGCCATCACCCCCAAAACGCGTGCGATTCTGCTTGGTTTTCCCAACAATCCCACCGGTGCAGTGGCAACACGCGAACGACTCGTCGAAATTGCCCGGATTGCAGAAAAATATGATCTGATCGTGATTTCGGATGAGATCTATGACCGTCTGGTCTATTCTGGCCACCAGCACGTCTGTTTCCCGACCCTTCCGGGCATGAAGGAACGCACCTTGCTGTTAGGTGGATTCTCGAAGGATTATGCTATGACAGGTTGGCGAATCGGCTATGCTTTGGGACCAGCCTCACTGATTGGTGGCCTTGTTCGAATTCACCAATATACGGTAATGTCCTCACCAACGATTGCTCAAATTGCCGCCGTAGAAGCTCTGGCAGATGTGGATGAAGCGGTACAGATGATGGTGGAAGAATATGATCGCCGGCGAAAATTTGTTGTCGCTGAATTTAACCGCATCGGTTTGCCGACCTTTGAACCCAAAGGTGCATTCTATGCATTTCCCAAGGTGGGGGTCACTGGTCTGGATGACGAAGCTTTTGCAGAGCGATTGCTTAATGAAGAAAGGGTTGCTATCGTTCCTGGCTCTGCTTTTGGTGCTGGTGGAGAAGGCTTCTGTCGTTGTTCCTATGCCGCCTCATTCGAGAAATTGGAACGAGCAATCACGCGTATTGAGCGTTTTGTGAACCGATTATAGGAGTAAGCTTGTAGCGAGTTGCTGATAGCCTGTAGCTGGTAGCTCGTAGCCGAAAAGGTTTTGTGGCAAGTCCTAAAATCATGTCTGAAAATTACATCTTAATTGCACTATATACTTATTTTAATTAACCATAAGGTGCGATGCACTGGTTAATATCTGGTTTAAAGTCAAAGATTCAAAGCTACAAGAAAAAGGAACACGAATCAAAGGTACACGAATCAATTTACAAGGTGATTAATCAGTCGTATAATAACTGTGTTAATAATATTTACGAAATTGTGATTGGAGATCATGGACGAGCAACAACCTCCCGCTGAGCGGGAACCTCATTCGTATAGCCGCACTTTAATTCATTCAGGTGATGCCCTGGTCTCTTGTTCTTAACTAGCTGAACCGCCTCCAGGGCCACTTGCCCAGGAGGTGTATCGATGCTTAAAATCAATACCGATACAATTCTGGCGCAGATCGAATCTGCGTTGGAAAAAAATGACGTCAATGCTGCCATGCTGGTTCTGGAAGCATTACGTTCACCCGATCAGGCTGACATCTTCTACGAACTGGAAGATGAAGACAGGATCGCGTTGTTACCACATTTACACCCATCTGTCTCTGCCGATATTCTGGAAGAGATGGAGGACCGTGAAGCAGCTGAATTGGTCAGCGCGCTTGACTCAGCCAGTGCAATCCGTATCGTGGATGAAATGGAACCCGATGAAGCTGCTGACTTGTTGGGTGATATTGACGATGCCCAGGCAGAGATCATCCTGGCTGGGTTGGATAACTCAGAAGAGATTCGCCCACTGATGCTTCATAAGGACGATAGCGCAGGTGGTCTGATGACCTCGGAGTTCATCGCTCTGCGCAACAAGATGCGTGCAGCTGATGCCATCCATATCTTGCGAACCCTGAAACCTGACCGCGAGGAGATTTATTACCTTTTCATCGTCGATCGAAATGATGTCCTTTCCGGTGTTGTTAGCCTGCGCGATCTGATCACTGCTGAACCTGACACCCTTCTTGAAGAAATTATGGACCCGGAAGTGATTGCTGTTCCAGCGGGTACGGATCAGGAAGAAGTAGCAAAAGTAATCACAAAATACGACCTGATGGCACTGCCTGTTGTCACCGAACAACGCAGACTGATTGGTGTGATCACGATCGATGATGTCATTGAAGCAATAGAAGACGAGGCCACTGAAGACTTCCAGCGACTGGGTGGTGCTTTGCCTTTGGATGAACCCTACCTTTCTATTGGGCCAATACAAATTGCAAAGAAGCGAATTGGTTGGTTAATGCTGCTTTTTATCACTGGCAGTCTTACCGGTACAGTGATGCGATTATTCGAAACTGAACTGGCTGCTGTAGTTTCCCTGGCTTATTTCATACCGCTCCTGATTGGTACCGGTGGGAATGCTGGCTCTCAAACCACCAGCACCATCATTCGAGGATTAGCCATTGGTGATATAGAAATCCGTGATGCCCTGCATTCTCTGTGGCATGAGCTGCGCGTCGGCTTGATTCTCGGGCTTGGGATGGCGCTCTTTGCTTATATCCGTGCAATTACTTGGGGAACACCTGTCAGTGTCGCGATTACTGTGGCAATATCCATTATGGTGATTGTCATCTGGGCGAATGCTTCCGGAGCGGTTTTACCATTGCTCGCAGCCAAACTTAAGATTGATCCAACCGTTGTCTCTGGTCCTGTGATGAGCACCATTGTGGACGCAACAGGTTTGTTGATCTACTTTATGATTGCCAAGTTGGTAATAGGTCTTTGATTCTATTCAAACGGAGTATTTCTACTTTTCCAAAAGGATTTTATTGGTGAGTAAAAAAGTTCATATACACGCTTGAAAATATATGGATTTTCGCTACACTTTTAGTACAGATTGATCGGAGAATTTCCATTCACTGGTGCTTGAAGGAGAGATCACATGTTGAAAGTAAAAGAATTGCTTCACCAAAAAGGGAATGACATATTCTATGTCTCGCCAAATACCAGTATGCGTGCTGCTATTGAGATGCTGGTTGAAAAGAAGGTTGGCGCTTTACCAGTGCTTAATGAAAACGGTCTTGTCGGCATCATTTCCGAACGTGATATGATCCGTTTCCTGGCAGAAGAGAGTGAAGCGATTCTGGAGATGCAGGTGGAGATTTTCATGACCCGCAATGTAGTCACCGTTTCCTCTGAAACTCCACTTGAAGAGTGTATGCAAATCATGATTAACCGTAACTTTCGCCACCTTTTGGTGAAAGAAGGCAATCAATTTCAGGGGATCATATCCATGCGTGATATGGTCAAGATCCTGCTCAGCGATCGTGATGTGTTGATCCAGGATTTGGAAAAGTATATTACCGGCAGCCGCTAATTAGCAAGAAAGCGTCCATCGTCCCTGCTTTCCTGTAACCGCTCTGCGCGCTGCTCCAGCCAACCAATACGTTCAACTGTCTGTGGTTCGAACTGCGGGACATAAGGTTTAATATCAAGAAGTGGCGTGTTATTGAGCATATCTACTCCGGCAAAGGTGATCTGATTACCTTCAATCTTCAATAATCGCACAACCGAAATCCCGATTGGGTTGGGACGGGCGGGAGCACGCGTAGCAAAAACACCTCGGTCCTGATCATCCATGAAAGGTTTTACCGTTAACCGGGGTTGTGTTATTCGGTCAAAGACATACAAAAGAATGATGTGTGAAAAGCCTTCCAGATCCTTTAATCCATCTTTCAATGCTGGGTCGATAATAATGGTTCCTATGCTATTTTGAGCAGCGTTTGGTTGAATGGGTGTTCCTGAAGCTACTTCATAGCTGGTGTGAATGGAGCCGATAGACTCGAAGCCGTGTTTTGAAATCGGATGTGGTATCTGTGAAATCTCTCGAAATTTGTGCCATAAACAACCTTCGGATGACTGAGCCATTCGAATAAAACCAGCTTTTTCGAAGACCTCAATTGATGAAGAATCGACATTGGAGGTTGCTGTTACCAATCCACATTCAGGTTGTTGAAGAGCCCACCCACTCAACGCTTGAATTGCATCACTCAACCATCCCTGGTCTTGACCATCCGGATGGATATCATAACGAATCTCGACACGACCAGAAGTATCTGGGATCCCATTAAACTCCAATAATCCAGCTCCAAAAGGAGATTCCAGTTTTTGCAGCAACCAGTAGGTTAACCAGCCTTGCCCAGTTTTTTCAAACTTCTTCATTTGGTTCAATTTAATCCCGACAGAACGCCGAAGTCGATCATGAACCAATGAGTGTGAAATGAGAAAGGATAAGCTTTGCTCCAGTTTTTCTGTAGCGTAAACAAGCTCAAATAATTGTTGTTTGCTTAAAGCTATTAATCGGACATAGGAGGTGCTTAATTCAATCATTCATGTTCCTTTGTGGTTTTTGGATTCTTTTCTGCAATCAGGTGAAAATGCAGAAGTGGAAAATCCTGGTTGGGACCACCATTGAGTATGAGCCGATATCCACTTTGCCCCAGGTGGTAGTCTTTCACAATCTGTTGTGCTGCGTTGATGACATCCATCAAGAATGCAGAGTTATCTGGTGTCAATGTCATCATGTCGTGAATCGCCTGTCTAGGCACAATTAAAACATGAAAAGGGTATGCTGGGTGGGGATGGAAAAAAGCCAATAAAGTATCTGTCTCTATTAATCGGTCTAGTGGTAAAGCATAGTCCATATATAACAACATCCAGGTCGTCACTCGTTTACCCAAAGATGAAAGTAGGAAAGGTTGTAAGAAACTCAGGAGCCTGGCTCGAAATGCAGACACATTACTTCTTCGCCTTCCACAATCTCGCCAGTTTTCTCAAAACCAAGATGTTGATACAATTTTTCTGCAGCTTGATTGTGTGGGCTGATACTCAATTTAACAAAATCGGACCCAGGACGTTTACGGATTTCCTTGATAACCTGCTGCATCGCCTCGCGGCCATAGCCTTTCCCCTGAAAATAGCGATCGATCATCAAACGGCAAATCCAGTAGCTGGCATCTTTGTTATCAAAGGCATACATCAAGAAACCAACCGGCGTTTCGTTTGCATAAATCACCAGCGGGATGCACTCAGGGAAAACCTTTGACTCAGCAATGGAATATAAGTTGCTGGCAACATAATTCAATTGATCCTGGCTGACTTCCAGATTTACCACAGATCCAAAATTGGCTTTGGTAACCGGTCGTAATTCTACACTCACACGCCATCTCCTTGTGAAAAATCAGATGATCCTGGATTATTTTTACCACAAAATGCACAAAATGCCCCATAATTGTTCGATGAAAAGCATCTATCATCATTCAGGAGATACGTAGAAAAAGAGATTGGTTATGCTTTGCGCATCTTATTTTGAATTGTGATCACAAACCAGCCGATCAGAATAGTACATAATAACCAAAAGAATAAGGTGCTATTCGAGCCCCAATTAAATGTGGTGTTGATTGTCAGTATGAACCAAAATATACCTAAAAAGAATGTCGGCAGGGGAGATGATTGTTGTTTTTTCATAAAAACCTCGCATTAGAATAATTGTTCTAATTATAATAACAGAAAATATATTCTATTACAAGTGTTTTTTAGAATTTGTTTTCTACAAATAAAAAGTGCATGCTGAATGTTCGTTCACCATGCTCTATCAATCGTTCAGACGCTGTTATTAAATACACTTTTTTTTATTGCGTATTCTCTCTGTTTGTTACAAAAGCACGAATTACATCTCCATAAGAGATTAACCCAACCATTTCTTTTTTTTCCATAACGAGTAAATGACGGGCGTGTTGCTTTGCCATTATTTCCATACACTCATCGAGACTTGTATCCAGTCTGACGGTTATCACTTCTCTGGCCATATACTTTTCTATTTTTCGATCAATCTCACAAGTTTGTAATTTTGCGATTACATGCACGAAATCACGTTCGGAAATAATCCCCACCAATCCCATTTCATCAACCACCGGTAATGCTCCGATATCTCGTAGAGACATGATCTTTAACGCATCCAGGATTGATGCTTTGGGGTGAATGTTCCAAAGATTATTTTGTTTTTGATCAAGTAAATCTTTCACTGTTATCATAGTTGGTCTCCTCCACCATAAGGTAGGTAAAAATGGCAAACTTTTGGAAGTTTTCTTTTGATCAATAAATTCTTACAACTTTTAATATCTGTTTCCCAATGTTAATACTAACGTTTTTTGGTTGTGAATTCAACCAAAAATATAGGGGAAAATTATCCGGTTATGATTAATTATTGGATGAAGGTTGTGTAAATTAAACGGATGATGGTGGCTGCGGTGACCACGAGGAAAAAGGCGCGAATGAATCTGGCACCTGAACGCAACACCAATTTTGATCCCAGGAAAGCACCGCTCAACTGCCCGGCAGCCATGGCAAGTCCCGGAATGATCAAAATTTTACCCCCAATCGCAAAAAAGATCAGGGAAACGATATTGCTTGTGAAATTGACCCATTTGGTATGTGCTGTTGCCTTCCTCAAGTTAAAACCAAGCAAAAAGACGAATGCCAGCATCCAGAAGTTTCCCGTTCCGGGACCAAAAAAACCATCATAGAAACCTAAAAGAAGACCAAAAATTAAAAAGAAAAGATTGGGATTAAGTTTACCTTCCTCGTCTTTCATGCCAAGGTTTTTTGAGATTAATACAATAAAAAAAACGATCAGCAACAAAACGGGGATGAGATATTGTAGTAATTCTTGAGACAATTGTTGAATAGCGAGTGTTCCAATGGTGGCACCGATAGCAGTAAAAATAATTCCCCATCCTAATTTCTTAACCTGAACCAGACCGCCCCGATAATAATTAATGGAAGCCATCAAACTGCCAAAAGAAGATTGAAATTTGTTGGTTCCAAGTGCAAAATGAGGTGGCAGCCCAACGGATAGCAAAATAGGCAGCGAGATGATCCCTCCACCGCCAGCGATAGAATCAACAAATCCGGCCATAAAACCGCCAGCAAACAGAATCAATAAGATGGGAAGTGTGAATTGTTGTGGCATCTGCTCCAGAGTCCATCTATAGAATTTTGGTGAGCAGGATCATAACATGTTCAAGCGTGAATGAGTAGGGATTTTCGGTTTTTCGACAAAAAAACCGCTACCTGGTTGGGCAGCGGATCTTTGTTTTGCTTATATCAGTCTAAAATCGCGAGAGCGTTGTGATGGCAGGTACACGATCGAACATCCAGAATGATAAGGGAAGACCCAGACCAAGTGTTATCCCTGCGATCGCCCATGCAGAAAGCAGCCACAGTGCACTGAACCACCAACCAATCAGAAGGAAATAAAGAGCTCTGGCGAGAAAAGATGGTTGTTCTTTGGTGTATTTTCGCATCACCCAGCGACCGTCTTGTTCTACCATGTAGCGATTTTCACGTACTGGTTTGAGCGTCATGATCTGTGGAATCCGATTGAGCATCATTAATCCCAAGGGTAGTCCGATGATGGATACTACCAATACCCAGGCGATTGTGGTCCAGATTCCGCCCAGCCATAAACCAACAAATATGAAATAAAGAGCACGGATCAGCAGACCAGGTCCTCTTTCTTGTTCGATATAAACGCTTGAATTTGCCATTGATTAATCCTTTCTTTGAACAAAATCCACTGTGATTTTCTTTTGTACTACAATATACGCAAAATATTTATAAAAGTTTCGTTAAATGTATCATCTTATTAAACGGGGCAAACCGTAAATTATAAAAATGAACGCAAAATTTGAAAAAAATAGAAGAAATCAGTTGCAAAAAAAACCTAAAAGCAATGATCCTTGATTATAAGGAAATTCCCAATTTCGAATAAATCTTGATTTTTTCTTTGCCTTCCAATTTTGCCTGGATCAGGGCTTGATCAGCTTTTTCTACCAGTGTATTAATATCGGTGCCGTCATCTGGCAAAAAAGCGATTCCTGCACTGAAGGTGATAATCATTTCAAGTTTTCCAAAACTGATGGGGAATTTAGTCTTCTCGCGGAAACGATCCATGAGACTCTCAAAGTCGAGTTCCTCGCGAATATCATCAAAAATGATAACGAATTCATAGTCTCCGTATCGAATTACGATATCATCTTTTCGTTTAACTTTCAGAAATGCATTAGCAATCTCCAGTAACACATCATCAGCTTCCTGGCGGTTGAGCATGCTGAGAACGATATCAAAATCATCCAGATTGATCATGGCTATTGCCAATCGTTTTTTAATGAAGAGAGCATTTTTTAATGCCTGTTCACCGAACTCGTATAGGAATTTTCTATTGAAAAGTTTGGTTACATGATCAATATTCGCCAATGTATTTAACATCTCATTCTGATTATTTAATTCCAGGTTCTTATTCTTGACCTGGTAGTAACTTTTTGTTAGATTCAGCACCTGTAAAAAAACCAGAATATACACAAATGACAAAGAAGCTAACATTAACAGATCATCAACTTTACCACCACGAATGATTTGAATGAAATAGGTGAGGGGAATGAGCAGAAAAGATATGCCGAGAATGTTGATAATGTTCCGGTTGGCATCAATCCGTAAAAAGATGGTATTGGGTTGAAATTTCGAAAGGGATGGATGCAGAAATGCTATTCCCACCAATAAATAACCGATGGCATAAAACAATTCCATGAAAGGTACCTGCCCTAATTCAGATAAAATGAAAATTTGGGAGGTAAAGCCATACAGTTTGAAATAATTCAAAATCCCGATGATCATAATAATCCCGGCACCAAAGATGATATACAGGGCGACAATCTGACCGGAGCGCAGCATAATAATCAATGCCAGAATAAAAACAATCAGAATTATCGCCAGAACAAAAATGAGTTGTTGAAGCGTTCCTGCAAATGACGAGGGTGGTACCAGATCGTCTTTGAGAACCAGAACCCAGATGAAAATACTGGCAGAGAACGTAATGATTAATCCATTGATCAATGTGCTTATGGAAATCTCTTTGCGATAATTCTTAATCATGTAGAGCATGCCAATAAAGAAGAACAAGCCTCCCAATGCATAGAATACCGCTTCATAAATCAGGTTTGCTTCTGAGCCACCCAGATAGAAGTAATTACAAAAGAAAATATTACCAATGGAATCGAAAAATTGACCCAGACCAAGCAAGTACCATCCCCTGGCTGGAAATGGCTTATGATAATAAATTCCCAACCACATACAGGCACTTGCCAGGAATGAAAAGAAGATAATATACCCGGAGTCAAGGGCTGGATTTTGACCAATCATCAATTTGATCAGGATCAGAACAAGGCCAAAAACACTGATAGATTTCCAAATAGTATCTTTGTCTGTGAATCTTTTTATAAAATTCATTTATCCCTCTGAATGAAAAAACCGTTCACGATATGGTTTGGCAAGAGTTAATGTAATTATAGCAGTCTAAAAAATAATGGCTGTCTTACTCAACAGGAATGTTGCAAAGAAAAAATACATGCATTAAGGTCAGCTGTGTGCATTTCACATAAAAGGATACTTGGTGAACCAAATAATTCAGTTGTTTATAAGTCAGGCAGTACCTTATGCCAGCTTGTGCTCAGTTGATACGCATGTACCAACTTGAGGAGGGATTCTTCCTTAAAATGAGGACCCATGAGCTGCATTCCCACGGGTAAACCTTGATTGTCAAAACCAACCGGAAACGCCAGACCAGGCACGCCTGCCAGATTGGTAGGTAATGTGAAGATATCTTCCAGGTACATGGCTAAAGGATCATTGGTATGTTCACCAATTTTGAATGCGGTGGTTGGGGCGACAGGGGTGGCGATGGCATCGACCTTCTCATAAGCCTGCTCGAAATCGCGTTTGATGAGTGTACGCACTTTCTGCGCCTGACCATAATAGGCATTGTAGTATCCGGCTGAGAGGGCATATGTTCCCAGCATTATCCGGCGTTTGACTTCTGATCCAAATCCGCTTCCACGCGTGTCCTTGAAACGCTGCCACAATGTGGCTGATTCGGCAGAATAGCCATAACGCATGCCATCATAACGGGCGAGATTGGCAGATGCTTCCGCTGTTGCGATTAAATAATACACTGGGAGTGCATATTCGGTGTGCGGAAGACTGATCTCTACGATTTCTGCTCCTAAAGCTTCCATTTGAGATACCGCTGATCGAACAGCTGCATCTACTTCTGGTTGTATCCCGCTAATAAAATATTCTTTTGGTACTCCTATCCGCATTCCCACCAGGGAAGTGTTTTCTGAGAGGGAAATGGATGGAACGGGGATTTCCATACTGGTAGCGTCTCTTGGGTCCCTGCCTGCGATGTGTTGGAAAATGAGTGCAATCTCTTCTGCGGTATGTGCAAAGATACCGACACTATCCAGTGAGGATCCATACGCGATCAAACCATAGCGGGAGACCCGCCCATAGGTTGGTTTCAATCCGGATATCCCACAAAAAGAAGCTGGCTGACGTACCGATCCGCCCGTATCACTGCCCAGAGCAACAGGAGCGAAGTGTGAGGTGACAGCAGCTGCAGAACCACCCGAGGATCCCCCCGGAACATGCTCCAAATTCCAGGGATTATGGGTAGTCTGATAGGCTGAATTTTCAGTGGAAGAACCCATTGCAAATTCATCGGTGTTGGTCTTGCCGAGCACCACCACACCCGCATCCAATAAACGCTGAACTGTGGTGGCGGTATATGGCGGGACAAAATCCTCGAGAATTCTGGAACCACAGGTACAACGAATATCCTTGATAGCCAGTACATCTTTTATGGCAATGGGTAAACCGAGCAAAGCAGGAAGTTGATAATCTGAGTTATTTTGACGGAGTTTATCTGCAGCCTGTGCTTGCTGCAATGCCAATTCAGGGGTTAACGTGATAAAAGCTTTGATCTGTGATTCGAACTTTCCGATACGATCCAGATACGCCTCGGTCAATTCAATACTGGAAATTTCCCGACTTTGCAGCAAAGCCAGTGCCTGTGTAATCGTCAGTTCTGTCAGTTGGCTCATTGACCATTCTCCATAACAATCGGCACTTTGAATTGCTGATCTTTTTTCTGAGGGGCATTTTGTAGAACAGAATCAGGAGAAAGAGGTTCCTGGATGTTATCTTCCCTCAAAATGCTTTGTTCAGGCAATACCGAGGCGGTTGGTGGAATATCACCGGTATCAATATTTTGTAACATAGCAGCATACTCCAGAATGGAGGAAAGCTGTTCCCGATATTGTTCTTTTTCCGCATCTGATAGGTCTAATTTCGCCAGTTCAGCGATGTGCTCAACTTCCTGGATGGTTAATTGCATGAGAGACTCCGAATGGAAATTTGTAATCGCTAATTATAGCACTGGTTTGGAACTTTTCTACGGATGGGGATGATTTACGAATCCGGTTAGATCATTTAAAACAAAATGGCTGACAGTTATTGCCAGCCATTTTTTGAATTTAATAAATCGTTGCGTTACAAGGTTCTCTTTTCCCGGTCGTAATTTTTGCCTAAGAAACCAGGCACCCGGGATCGTTTGAAAGTTAAAATCATCACCAGGATAGTCGCCACATAAGGCAGCATCTGCAGGATTTGGTAAGGCAATGCAATACCAATCACCTGAACCCGGAATGCTAACACTTCAACAGCAGAGAAGAACAACGAACCGAACAAGATCGGTAACGGGCTCCAGCCACCAAAGAAAGTCAGGGCGATGGCCAACCATCCACGACCCATGGTCATGCCTTCGGTAAATGTTCCAGCGTAGACCATCGGTAGATAAGCTCCTGCCATACCGATCAACGTACCACCGATGATGGTACTCCAATAGCGCATCCTGGTGGTGTTGATGCCCAGTGAATCTGCTGTCATTGGATATTCACCTACAGAACGCAATTCCAATCCTTTTTGGGTTCGGTACAGGAAATACCACAATCCAATTGAAACCAGAATTGATATGTAAACCAGGATATTCTGGTTGAACAAAATAGGTCCAATCAAGGGGATCTGGCTCAGTACTGGAATGGAGATATTTTTTAAGGTCGGGATCAATGGAGGTGAAAGTGTAATACCGAGGATGAGTTTGGGTAATAATGTTGAAACACCGAGACCGATGAAAAATAAAGATAAACCGATTACGAACTGGTTCATCTTGAGCGAGGTTGTGAAGTAAGCCAGAGCCAGCCCAAAAATACCACCAGCCAACATGGCAACGATCACACCAAGAAAAATGCTGCCGGAGAAGTAACTCACCAGAAAACCAAGTGAAGCACCTACCAGCATGATTCCTTCCTGAGAAACATTAAAGACACCGGTACGACCCCCTAACATTGTTCCCTGACCTGCAAGAACAAATGGGACCATTGAGAGGAGTACGAGTCTTAAGAAATCAATGATTGTTTCCATTATTATTTTCTCCTGACAACGTCCGATAAGAGGACGAATAGTAAGATAAGAGCTTGCACGATGAAGACCATTTCCACTGGGATCATCATGGTTCGTTGCATGGCACTAGCACCGACTTCCAATACTGCAATCAGGAAAGCAACAAATGGAACAGCGCCATTATTTCCTCTTGAGATTAGACCGATGATTAAACCAAGCTGAAGAAAATTCGATTGCATCCCTTCAATCAAGCGATGTTGGGGACCTGCTACTTCGAATGCTCCAGCTAACCCAGCAACACCACCTGCCAAAACCAATGAGAGAACGAACATTCGTTTTACTTTGATGCCAAAGACACCAGCTGCACGGGGATTTGCCCCTGTGGCAATTAATTCATATCCGCCGGTTGTCCGAGTTGTATAAATGTAAACCCCGACTGCAACCAGAATCGCAAGAATGATTCCTGAGTGCAAGGGAGGATTATTCACCAGCAGGGGTAACCAACCTCCTTCCCCAATTGCAATCGTTGTCGGGTGACCAGCACCCGGATCACGCCAGGGTCCCGTAGCAACAAAATCGATCAGGAAGAAAGCGATAAAGTTGAAAAGAACGGTGGTAAGAATTTCATTGATATTGAATTTGTAGAGCAACCAGGCTGGGATGAACCCCCAGATGGCTCCTGCAATCACACCACCGATGATAACCATCGGTAATAACAAAATGGCTGGTAAATCAGCGAACATGATACCCATTGCCGCAGCACCGATACCGCCAGCCATCATCTGGCCTTCTCCACCAATATTAAATTTACCGGCAGTGAGAGGGATGGTGAAGGCAAAGGCTAACAACACAAGGGGAATAAACTTGAGGAGTGTTTGAATGAATCCATTTGGCGTTCTGAATGATGTAAACAGAATAGTTTGATATGCCTTGAAAACATCAAAACCCATTAATGAAATAAAAATGCCAGCCGCAACAAAGGAAGCCAACACGGCGAGCAAATACGGGAGGATTTTCTTTACAATTGTCATGGTACTGCATTCTCCTCTATTGGTTGACTCTCTGATTGAATACCACTCATCAACCTTCCAATTGCGTATTTATCAAATTCTTCTCGTTTCAGAACACCTAATATCTGTCCGCGAAATACCACAGCAATTCGATCACTGATCCGTATCAATTCATCCAGATCCTCAGAAATGAGTAACGTGGCATAACCAGCTGCACTACGGGCTAACATTTTCTGGTAAACAAAATCCATAGAAGGAATATCGAGTCCACGTGTGGGGTTGTGGGCAACCATCATCTGTGATTCCATCGAGAAAGCACGGGCGATCATTACACGTTGAATGTTTCCACCGGAGAGGTTTCCTCCAACGTCAGCAGGCCCATTGGTTTTAATATTGTATTCTGTAATGAACTTGGTTGATTCGGCAAAGACGGTTTTCCAATTGATAAACCTGCCATCGCTATAGGGTTTGACCCGATGTTGACCCAGGATCAGATTTTGAGCTACCGTTGCTTTGGGAAGAAATCCATCGCTTAATCGATCTTCCGGGATGTATGAAAAACCAGAACCCAATAAATCTTCATTGGTTTTTTGGCTGATATCATCACCCAAGAAAACTTTTTTACCAGAGGTAATCGGAACGACACCGGTAACCACTTCAGCCAGTTCGCGTTGACCATTTCCTGCGACACCAGCAATGCCAACGATTTCACCACTGAATACTTCCAGGTTAATATCCTTTAAGCGGGAAATTCCATCCGGTGATATCAAATTGATATTCTCCATTTTAAATTTAGCACTTTCGGAAGGATCTCTTTGATATTCCACTCGTTTGTCGGTGGAAAAATAGATCGAGTTTTCAATATTCATCTTTTCACCAACCATTGCTCGCACAAATACCTCTTCGGAGGCATCCTTACGATCAAGTGTGGTGATATTTTTTCCTTCCCGTAAAACGGTTATACGATCACAGACACTCAGAACTTCGCGTAATTTGTGGGTGATGAACACAATACTGAGACCATCGTTGACCATTACGCGCAGGGAGACAAACAAATCATCTACTTCCTGTGGGGTCAGGTTCGTGGTTGGTTCGTCCAGAATGAGAATATCAACTCCACGATATAAAGCTTTGAGAATTTCTACTTTTTGGCGAGCACCGACTGTTAGCGTGCTCATAATTTCATTCAGATTAACATTCAGACCAAATCGCTTACAAAGTTCCAATACTTTCTCTGATTCCTGGTCCATTTTCATTGTGTATTTGTTTCTTACATCGGTCCCGAGGACAATGTTCTCTAAAACCGTAAAACTTCCAATTTGTAAAAAGTGCTGGTGTACCATGCCAATACCCTGATTGATGGCATCGCGTGGTCCATGAATACTTACGGTCTTATCCCTTAGCAAGATCTCGCCTTCGTCTTTGCGATAAAGACCATATAAGATGTTCATCAATGTGGTTTTTCCAGCACCATTTCCCCCTAACAAACCGTGAATTTCGCCTCTTTTAAGTGTGAAAGAAACACTATCCAATGCCACGATTTGTCCAAAAACTTTGCGTACATTCTTCAGTTCAAGGATTGTAATATCTTCCATCATTAAAATACCTTTAAGCCCGGTAAAAGTAACAAGAAAGGTTTTGAGCGGTTCCAGGCTCGTTCTTCTAATAACCGTGCGTTGTCATTCAGGCAACGCACGGTTTGATCAATAAATTGTTCGACGGATTACTTGATTTCGCTGGTGTCTTTTACAACTTCGATTTTTCCACTAACCACATCAGCAATGATTGCTTCCACTTCGGTAGCAACTGCAGGGTCAACGTTCTGCAATGGTGTTTGAATTAATGCACCGGTGTCAAATCCAAGTGGATAGTAGCCACCCAATTGGCCAGCTTGAACACTATCATAGATGGATTTCAAAGGAACGGTGAAATCATAGATGAAAGCAGTGATGTAATTCTCAGGGGCATAGGAGGATTTGTCGGTGTATTTGGCTGTTACAAGCACTGTCGATGAGGAGGCTTTTACGGCTTCGAATAAACCGAACATACCCAGGTTGAGTGAACCCATAATGACATCACAACCTTCAGCGATTAATGCATCGGCTACCTGGCGGGCTTTGGTGGGATCATTGAAATCGCCAGCCCATACCATTTTCACTTCTACATCCAAACCAGAGTCAGCAACTGCTTGTTGAACAGCGTGTGCTTCAGCATACGAGAAGGGTAGAGTTAATCCACCCAGGTAGCCAATCTTTCCAGTTTTGGTTGCACGGGCAGCAACAGCACCGATAGCATAGTAACCAACATGGAAGTTGCGGTCAATGAACCAGAGGTTAGCGGGTGAGCTTTCTAATGGTGCATCACCTTCAGCAATGAAGACGACTTCCGGGAATGCAACTGCTAATTCAGCGGTTTGGGTTACAAATTGACCACCATGCGTCCAGATAATGTTGAAACCAGCATCAATATACTCGCGCATAACACGATCAACATCCGGGACCGCGACACTCTCTGAATATGCAGTCTCAATGCCAGTCTCTTTTTGAAGACCAACAATACCTTCATATGCAAGGGTGTTATAGTCAGCATCTGTGATTACGCCAGGGAAAATCGCGGCTAATTTCCAGACTTTTGCTTCAGGTGCTTCTGCAACCGGAGCTGCAGGTGCACATTGGGTTGCCAATAAAGACAACAACACTAATACAGAAACTAAAATAATCTTACTTCTTCCCATTTCAATACTCCTTTAAAATATATTAATAAAAAAGAGGGAACAGACAAAGGTTCCCCCTAATTGACAATAATAAATACAGAAAATGTGGATATCGATTTTGAAATTTTTAACATTAAACTAACCAATAATAATTGAAATGATAATAAATTTAGATGTTCAATATTATATTATAATAGCACAAAAGCATATTCCTCATGTCACAAAAATCCCAGAAAATATGACAAATGTAATAGAAGTTTATCTGGGAAAAAATATCTTTTATATTTTTTATGCAAATAGATTAATGGTGTATAACAGAATTACCTGAAATAGAGTCGGACGTCGAGGAAAAGGAGTTTCATAAATGATATCAATCAAGATTCCAAAAACACGAGAAGATTTTAAAGCTTATTATGAACTGCGTTATAGGGTGTTACGTGCGCCATGGGGACAGCCAAAAGATACTGAAAAAGATGATTATGAACCCATAAGCCAACATTTCATGGCTATCGATGAAAGTAATGGGAAAGTTGTTGGTGTGATCAAAATGTTTGAGAAGACAGAAGGGGTAGGCTGGGTATCTCATTTAGCCATAGACCCAGGATATCAGAAGAAAGGTGTTGGGAAATTATTAATGGATACCGTTGAACAAGCTGCAAGAGAAAAAGGGTACCATGTTATTGGCTGTATGTCACGGCTCAACACCACTGCATATTTCGAGAGAATGGGATTTAGAACCGCAGGATTACCCACGAATTATTTTGGGACCACTCAGGTGCTTTGGATGGAAAAAGAATTATAAGAAAAGTGGCTTTGCATCAATATTGATGCAAAGCCATCTTATATTTAAGAGGATTTTATTTTAACAACAACAGGTTTCTTGAAAATTTGAAATAAGAGGTTAAACAAACCTTTTATTGGAGCGAAAAGCCAGGAGACAAAACCATTCAATAATGCTAAGCCCTGACCGAGCCAGATAAAGAGGGGACGTAATATCTGTAAAAACTTAAATTTCGAATATGCGATCGCTAATACTATTGTTCCAATGGATATTCCAAAACGCATCCAATCATTGAAATGGAATCCGGCAAACTCTTCCAGTAAAATTTCAATACCAATATTTAAAATCAAGATATACGCAGCTGTTTTCAAAACCGGGAAACGAAGAACGACTGAGCTGAAAATACCGGCAGCAAAACGCATGATCAGGATACCAATGGCCACACCGAGAATAACCACTGCCATATGATCAGATAGAGAAACAGCTGCCACGACATTGTCGAGACTGAATGCCAGGTCCATCAGTTCTACATTGAGGACTGTTAACCAAAACCCCTGTTTTTTTAGGGGGCGCATCTCATCTTCTTCACTACCTTCATGACCGGGTGCCCCAAGATCATCAAGCGCTAAACGAATCAAATATGCCGCGCCTAATACTTTTAACCAGGGATTTTGAATAATGTAGCTGGCAAGAAACAACATAATGATGCGTCCACCATAGGCACCGATCAACCCAACCCTTAAAGCGGCCATTCTCTGGTATCCAAGTGATTTATCCAGAACATGACCAAATTTTGCCAATATTTTTGGCCAGGGTATGCGTTCATGTTCCGGCAATCTGGAAACCATTGCGCCTAACACAGCAGCATTATCCAGTGATAAGATCCCCTCCAAAAAAACCAGTTGTAAAACTATAGCAACAAACGACCAGTCCATGGAAAACTCCTTTATTCAACCATTAATCTTTAGATTTCGATTTTTAAATATCCGATTTCCTGTTTTCGAGGCAGCAGAGTTCACAAAGTCAGAAAACTAAAAATCAAAAATCTCAGCAATTTTTCTGTACCAATAAGGGCTGAGAGTTTTTCATCATTCCGACCGTGCTCTTTTTGGGGAATGACTAAGTTATACCACCAGCTATTCAACTTGAGTACATTTTTAAGTAAATTGTCAGATTTGTTAGGAAGAAGATCATGATAAAATGGAAATTTTGAGATCTTTAAACGAGGAAGATCCGATTAATCCAATCTGGATTCCAATCAAGGGTTAAACAAACCCTTTCGGTTGAGTTTGTTTTAAGGTAAAAAGATAAATGATGTGATGTTATGAACAAATTGACCATAAAATGTAAAGCATTTTGGGAAAATAATAAGCCAGTCATTGTGGTTGTAGGATTGATTCTTTTTCTAGCACTTGGGGCATTTTTGATCCCCAAAAAACAATATCCGCCTGTGTCGGCTGAACGACTTGCGACAGATCCATATCTTGGGAGTGAAAATGCACCAGTGACCATCATCGAATATGCTGATTTTGCCTGCAGTGGTTGCAAATTGTGGCACAATGCAGGGGTTTTGGAAGAAATTCTGGAACAGTTCGATGGACAGGTGAAATATGTCTGGCGGGACAATGCACACATCAGTAGTGCTTCGCGGGCAGCTGCCAACGCTGCTCAATGTGCTTATGACCAGGGAAAATTTTGGGATTATCATGACATATTATTTGAAAACCCCATCGGTTTCTCGGATGAAGGATTGAAATCGTATGCACTGATGTTGGATATGGACGCTGAAAAATTTAATACCTGTGTTGACCAGGGTTTATATATGGATAAAGTGGTTCATAGTATGAATCTGGCTGGGGAACATGGACTAAGTCAAACACCTTCATTTTTGGTAAACGAAGTAATTATTATAGGTCCGCCAGCTACTTCCTATTTGGCTGATCTGATCTCAAAATTAATGGAGGAATAAGCGATCGGGTTTGGAATTTCCTTGTCCTGAAGAAAAATTGTTTAAGTAGACCAAATATCATGTAATTGTCTGACAAATATTATTGACTCAATTTTTTTGGTTTGCTATACTTATAGTGTGCTGGCCATTTTTATTCGTTGTGAGAGATGTGTAACATCAGAATTATCGGCACACCCCGTCGTATAAAAGTTGGCGTCGGGTATTTTATTGTCAGCTAACCGGGAGATAAAAACTCAGGTTAAAAAATGGGAATTCCCCAATATTATTGTCTAAGGAGTTTGTAAAATGAAATTAACACCCCCAGTACCAGTATCAGTAGAAAAGATGTCGATTGATGTCTCAGAAATTGAAGGATTGCTGCAAGCACCTCCAATGAAATTACCCCCATGGCAGGATTCTTCATTCTTGTTAGAGGATGGTCGTACCATGTTCATTCGGGCGATGACTAATGACGATATCCCCCAATTACTTGATTTCATGAAACTTGTCATGGAAGAAGAAAAAGACTTTTATGACATCGTAGGTGTCCGGGTTTATGGCGAAATTCTGGCTGTGAAACGCAAGAGAATTAAAGACGCTTTCACTTTGCTTGGTTTAATTGATGGTGAATTTGTTGGATTTGCCAATGGTCGTTTCTGGGACAAAGACACTGCGATCAGTTTACACACCATGGCTTTCTCACGTCGCGGAAAAGTGGGTTGGGCAATGTACTATGCCAAAACTTATTATGCATTGGAAGTTGTCAAAGCTCAGCAATGGTGGTCAACTTTCGAAAGTTATAATGGCTGGCGAATGGCTGGTCTGGCAATGGCACAACCAACATTACCATGGCCACAATATCAGCACGAATTAGGCGGCGCTCGAATCTATTTGGTCAACCAGGATTCATGGAATGCCAGCCTTAAGCAATGGCTACCCAACTACATTGGTAATGACATGGACTTTAATCCAACCGATGAAGTTCGCAAAGCCAATGAAGTTATGCGCATGCCGGAGCTTAATCTCTAATTCATTTAATAAGCAGGAAGGATCAGACCAGATCCTTCCTTTTTTTCATGGTAGTACGTTTATTGGTAAACAAATTAATTTAAGAAAAAAAGAAAATAATCCCGGTTAGCTGAAAAATAACGGTAGAACATTTACAAGTAGGTTTAGTTGATAGTATGGCCACGATACGATTTTTGATTTGAGAAATTTTTCTCAAATTGACTCGAAATCCAGGAAATGCTATACTATTAGGACGATTGTCTTACAAGATGATTGTTCGAAACATTTTATCCCAAAACCAATCATTTGATTGATTTTTATTGTCCCAGGGGTGTTTTCCAACCTTTAAAGGTAGTTTTCCTTCTTCCGTTGTGAAGCACTCCATCAGAGTAAGTTGTATGATGACAACTTTTATTGGATCTGATCAAAAAATTTATTGTCGAGCAGAAATGAAACATACCAAAAGGCGAATGGCGGATTCAGCTACTCGCCTGGTTTTGTCTGAATATCATTAGGAGGTAAAAATATGGCTGTTATAAGAGCAGAAGTTAGATCCGGATCATACTTTGATTCTGCGGTTCTGATGCAACTGCAACGTTCACTGTCCCAATTAGATGGCGTTGATGATGCCGGTGTTGTGATGGGAACCGAAGAAAACAAAGAAATTCTTGCACATATTGAATTGGTTACACCTGAAGTTCTGGCTTCAAAATCAGATGATCTGGTTATTGTCGTGCGAGCTGGAGATGAAGAGACTGCATTAAGTGCTATCGCTCAGGTGGATGAATTGTTGACCCGTAAAAAGTCAAATGTAGATCAGGAATATCGCCCCAAAACTCTGGCAAGTGCAGCGGAAATGCTCCCGGATGCCAGCTGGGTGTTGATTTCAGTAGCTGGACGTTTTGCAGCCAATGTTGCCCGTCAGGCACTGGAACTTGGAAGACATGTATTTCTCTTCAGTGACAATGTATCTGTAGAAGATGAAGTTTCTTTAAAAGCCATAGCTGCTGAAAAAGGACTCCTGGTTATGGGACCTGATTGTGGTACTGCCATGATCAGCGGCAATGGTCTTGGTTTTGCCAATAAGATTCGCAAAGGTCCTATCGGTGTCGTAGCAGCTGCGGGTACAGGTTTACAGCAAGTGACGACCCGTATTCATCAACTTGGCAGTGGCATCACTCATGGTATTGGTACAGGCGGTCGTGACTTAAAGGATGCAATTGGTGCTGCTACATTTTTGATGGCAATGGATGTATTGGCTCGTGACCCGGGTACCCGTGTAATCACTCTGGTTTCCAAACCTCCTGCTCCAAAAATGGCTGAAAGAGTCATTCGTAAGGCACGAAAAATTAACAAACCCGTCGTGATCAATTTCATCGCTCGTAAACCAACGATGCGACGTGATGGTAATATGTGGTTTGCCACCGGGATGGATGACGCAGCTGCATTGGCGGTCGAGTTGGCCAATAAAATGCCTGATTTAACGGGTGGTCCGGAATTGCCAGTAGCAAAATTTGCAGCTGGGCAGAAATATTTCCGTGGACTCTTCTCAGGTGGAACTCTGGCGTACGAAGCTCAATTCCTTCTGGAAGATTATGTGGGTCGGGTTTGGGCAAATGCCCCCATCAATAAAGAGAATAAATTGAAAGATTCCCTCACCAGCGAAGAACATTCCATTGTTGACTTGGGAGAAGATGAATTCACCGTTGGCCGCTTGCATCCCATGATGGATAATGAAATGCGCATTCGTCGTTTGCTGGAAGAAGCAAAGGATCCTGAAGTTGCAGTCATCATGCTGGATGTTGTGATCGGTTTTGGTTCACACCCCGATCCTGCCAGTGAATTAGGACCGGCTGTTGCAAAAGCCAAAGCAGAAGCCGAAAAAGCCGGGCGATATCTGGAAGTAGTGGTAGTTGCTACTGGTACCGATGAGGATCCACAAAATCTTGACCATCAGATCGCACAAATGCGTGATGCTGGTGCCTGGGTTTCTTCAAGTAACGAAGAAGTCATTCGCTATACCGGTAGTATTTTACGGGCATTGAATGAAAAAGCAGAAGATGAGATGGTTTTCACCCCTATTGATCTGGCAACTTTGGATAAAGAATTACAAGCAATTAATGTAGGTCTTGAATCATTTGCTGAAGACCTGGTCAGACAGGAAGTGCCGGTAGTCCATGTAGAATGGAAACCCCCAGCGGGTGGCAATGAAAAGTTAGCAGCAATATTGGAACGCATGAAGAAATTTAATTAAGGTTCCGGCTGTTTTATTGGAAGTTGAATGATATTTTCAAAAGGAGTTAAGAAATGACAATTAATATCGATCAGGCAAATCAAAAAGCAATTGACGCCTTTATGGAAGCGCGCCCCGTTTTGATGGGTGTTGCCAAAGCCAAGGATGTGATCCCTGGTATGCATGACAATTTATTCTTACACGCTGGTCCACCTGTAACCTGGGAACGTATGTCAGGTCCCGTTCGCGGTGCCATGATTGGTGCCATGTTCCTGGAAGGTAAAGCTAATTCAGTGGAAGAAGCAGAAACCATCTTGAAAAGTGGACAAATTGAGTTTGCCCCCTGCCATCACTATGACTCAACCGGTCCAATGGCTGGAGTGATGTCACCATCCATGATGGTTTATATCGTAGAAGATACAACCACCGGATATAAGGCTTTCTCCGGGTTGAACGAAGGCCGCGGAAAAGTATTGCGCATGGGTGCTTATAGTGAAGAAGTCATCAATCGCATGAAATGGCTCAATGAAGTGTTAGGGCCAGCGGTTGATCGTGCATTGAAGGAAATGGGTGGTTTAGATATCCGCACATTACTGGCAAAAGCATTACACATGGGTGATGATGGTCACAATCGTCTGGATGCAGCTTCCCTGCTTTACACCAACTTTTTAGCACCTTATATCATCAAAACTGCCACGGATTTAGCACAGGCATCAGAAGTGGTCAAATTCCTGGGCGAAAATGCCCTGTCAATCCTGAACCCGGTGATGGCTGGCTGCAAGACAATGACACAGGCTGGACATAATGTGGAAGGATCAACCATTGTAACTGTGATGGCACGTAATGGTACCGATTGGGGTATCCGTGTCAGTGGTTTGGGTGATCAATGGTTCACCGCCCCTGCACCAAAAGTAAAAGCATTGTACTTCCCCGGTTTTAGCGAGGATGATGCCTGCCCTGATATTGGCGATAGTGTTATTACCGAAACAGCTGGAATTGGAGGTTTTGCCATGGCAACTGCCCCCGCGCTGGTCACTTTCATTGGTGGTACACCACGTGACGCGATCAATACCACCCTGGATATGTATGAGATCACATTTGGCGAACACAAACACTTCAATATTCCCTTCCTGGATTTCCGCGGTACCCCAACCGGTGTGGATATTCGTAAGGTCATTGAAACCAACATGTCACCACGCGTAAACACCGGTGTTGCCCACAAAGACCCAGGTGTGGGTCAGGTTGGTGCAGGTGTCGTCAGTGCACCTATGAAATGTTTTGAAGATGCTCTGGTAGCATTCGCAGAAAAATACGGAATATAAACAAATGTGAGTTGATAGGTAATCCTCTAAGAGTTTTACGGAAGATTACCTATAGCAAACTTTTTACTTTTACAAAATTTTATTTATAACCTTATTGGAGGGAACAAATGGATCGTGAAAATTTTATTAAGATGATGGCGGAAGCCAAATTGTATGATCTGACCCAGGACTGCAGCATTTTCACACCCCCATTTCCCGGAGACAAAGCTTTAGAGGTACATTTCTTCAAGCGTGTTACCGGTGCGTATGGTGGTGGAGCAGGTGCTAATGGACAGATCTTAAACTGGAGTAATACAGTTGGTACCCATCTGGTTGGTGAGACAGCTTACCATTCAGGTGGCCGTGCGATTTCTGATATCCCATTGAAAGATCTGAGTGGTGTTGGTGTGGTCGCAGACATTTCTGGTATGGTGGAAGATTATGGTCTTTACACTCCTGAAATGATTGAAAATGTTGTTGATGTCAAAGAAGGCGATATCCTGATCATCAACACTGGCTATAATCGATATTCCTGGGACAGACCTGCTGTTTACAATGAAAAAGCTCAGGGTGGTGTTGAATCGAAGGAATTTGGTTTCCTGGTTCGTCATCCAGGTCCATCCCCCGAATTCTTCCAATGGATGATGGACAAGAAATTAAAATGGGTTGGAGTTGACTGTGGCAGTATTGAACACCCCATGAACACCCCAATTCGCCGTCTGCACGAGAATGAATTCAAAAAAGCTGAAGCAAAATTGAAAGCCAAATACGGAAAAACATGGGATGAAATGTTCCCGGTGGGATGGTACTATGAGATGACGCATGTAACCATGCCCAAGAATCACGTATTGTTCGTGGAATCAATAGTTGGTCAGGTCAATGAATTAAAGAACCAACGAGCATGGATCACCTGCCAACCAATTCCTTACATGGAAGTGGAAACCGCATGGGCACGTGTTGCTGCTTACCAGGCACCAGAATGGATGAATGAAGAAGAGTTCTATGCTGAACTCGACAAAGCTGAAATGGTAGACATGACTGTTCCATTCAGTGTACGTTCTCCTCAGTGGGCAAACTATGAACCCCTGTCAGTAAAATATTTCAAACGTGTTGGTGGTGCTCACTTCGGTATGGCCCGAAATGGCTCGATCTGTAATGCTTCGATCCATCTGGCAACACACATGGATGGCGAAATTCACTTCTTCCCCAATGGACGAACCATCGGTCAGGTTCCTCTGAATGAATGGGTTGGCCCAGGTGTGGTCGCAGATATTTCGCATCTTGTCAGCAATTCCAGTGTTTATACTCCTGAGATGATCGAATCTGTAGTAGATTTGAAGGAAGGCGACATTCTGGTTATCAAAACTGGTTGGTACAAATTTGGTTGGAAGAGCGAGGATTCAGATGAATTCCGCTATATGATCAAACATCCAGGACCATCTCCCGATTTTGCTGCTTGGGCAATTGAGAAAAAGATCAAGTGGATCGGTGTGGATTGTGTTGCAGCAGATCACCCCATGAACACCATTCAACGTATCTGGCATCCGAAGACATTTGAAGAAGCCAATGAGAAATTGAAGAAAGATTTTGGTAAAGACTGGGATGAAATGTATCCTCTGGATCAATACTATCAGGATATGCACCTCAATCTCTTCCCGAAACGAATTGTTCATGCCGAAAACCTTGGTTTGGAGCTGGCAAATCTTCCCAGTGGTCGCTACTATATCGGTTGCTTTGTGCAAAAAGGTATGGAAATCGAATCCATGTGGGGACGGTTTGTAGCCTTCAAAGAAGGATAGTGTCGTAAAATTGCTGCCCCTTAAGGACTTGATTTTTTAAGGGGCAGCAGTCATAATAGTAAAGTGGTGGCAGGTTGCTCAGTTAAGTAGAACATATAAGAATTTTGCACAGATCCAATCAAGATTTTTCATTAAAGTCTTTTTTAAGACTTATTGAAAAAGGATTTCTATCAATCAATTGAGCAAAGATTTCACCTAAGAATCATTGTAGAACGAATGCAGAACATTTCACATCTCCCAAATTATTTCAAATCAAATAAAAAAACATACCTGACAGATAAAGCAAAGCCTATTTTCAGTTTATCGTTATCTGTTTGGTTGCATCAAGTGGGAGAAAAAGTGAAGAGTTCCTTTACCAGCATGGATTCTTGTTATCATTTTTTTTCAACTTTTAAGTGTGATATTTTTCACTCATTTTTTCAGGAGGTATAGTCTACATGAAGCCAGCTCCATTCGATTATTATGCTCCTACCACTGTTGAAGAAGCTCTGGAGAAATTAACAGAACTTGGATACTCTGGCAAGGTGCTGGCTGGTGGGCAAAGCTTAATTCCTGCGATGAATTTTCGCATGGCACGCCCAACAGCTCTGGTAGACCTGAACAAGGTCAAAGAATTATCGTATATCAAACCTACCGCAGATGGCGGTCTGGCAATTGGCACCATGACACGTGTTAGTGTTGTGGAAACAGATCAATTTGTAAATGATCGTTACCCAATATTGGTTAAAACAATTAAACATATTGCCCACCGGCAAATTCGCAACCGTGGAACTTTTGGTGGTGCTATTGCACATGCTGATCCAGCAGCACAATTGCCAGCAGCAGCATTGCTTCTGGATGCCAACTTAAAAATATTATCCAAATCTGGAGAACGTTGGGTGAAAGCTACCGATTTCTTTATTGGACCTTTCATGACGGTTTTGGAACCCGAAGAATTGTTGGCTGAAGTCGTGTTTCCCCCGATGCCAGCCAACACTGGTGCCAGCTATCAGCAGGTATCGAGACAAAAAGGTGGCTATGCTCAGGCAGCTGTGATCAGTACGGTAACATTGGATGGGTCAGATAAAGTAAAAGAAGCACGTGTCGCATTGTTCAGTGTCGGCGAGTCAGCACTTCTTGCCAATAAACCCAATCAGATATTAGCTGGGCAGGTACCCACAGAAGAAGCTATAGAAGAAGTAGCCGCTTATGTGGCAAAAAATGAATGTGATCCTGGAACAGATATTCATGGAACAGAAGAATATCGCCGCAATCTCGTTCATGTTTTGGTTCGCCGAGCTCTAACCGAAGCTGTTCAACAAGCAAGGAAGTAGGAGGTAACGATGACTCAAAAAGTAAAAGTTGCAATCACAGTCAATGGCACGTTATATGAACGTGAGGTTGAATCCCGATTGTTATTAAGTGATTTTATCCGACATGATCTTGGATTAAAGGGTACACATGTAGGCTGTGAACATGGTCTATGTGGTGCCTGTACCGTATTGATTGACGGACATTCGGCACGTTCTTGTACATTGTTTGCAGTCATGGTGGACGGTTCAGACATTAAAACAGTTGAATCGCTCGGAACAATGGAAAAAATGCACCCTATTCAGGAAGCGTTTTCCGAAGTACATGCTTTGCAGTGTGGTTTTTGTACTCCTGGCTTCTTAATGACAGCTGTGGAATACCTGGAAGGAAATCCAAACCCGACCAGAGAGCAAGCACGTGAAGCAATTGACGGCAATTTCTGTCGCTGTACAGGTTATGAAAACATCGTCGAAGCTGTCCAATTAGCAGCTAAGAAGATGGCTGCGCACTAATAGAGTAGAGAGGTGAAACGTGGCTGAAAAATATGTTGGAAAATCTATAAAAAGGAATGAAGATCCGCGTTTATTAACCGGAAATTCAACCTTTATTGATGATATTAATTTGCCTGGTATGTTACACGTTGCCATAAAACGCAGCGATTTCGCACATGCAAAAATAAACAAAATAGATGTTGAAAAAGCAAAAGCATTACCCGGTGTGGTGGCTGTATATACCGCAGAAGACCTAGGTGATTATTGGAAACCAGGTCCCCTGCAAGTACCACCTCCCTCCGTGATTAAAGGGGCAATCTTTCATGCACGTCCATTGGAATGTATTGCAAAACACAAAATTCGGTACTCTGGGGAACCGGTTGCAGTGGTGGTAGCGGAAGATCGCTATATCGCTGAGGATGCCCTCGATTTAATTGAACTTGATGTTGAAATTCTCCCGTATGTCGGCGATCTGGAAAAAACAATTGCTCCTGATGCTCCCTTGATTCATGAAGATCTGGAATCAAACCTGGCTGCAGATGTTATCCAGGAAGTTGGGAGCTGGGAAAAAGCAGTTGCTGAAGCAGATGTGGTTGTGAAGAAACGCTTGCTGGTGAACCGTGTTGCCGGTGCAGCGTTGGAAAACCGAGGAATTGTTGTCAATTGGGATGCAAATTTGAGTCTGTTGACCGTTTGGGCTACTACCCAAGGTCCCATCCCAATGCGTAACAGTATCGCAAAATATCTTGGACTTCTGGAAAATCAGGTACGCTTGATCAACCCTGCCATCGGTGGTGGTTTTGGTCCCAAAATCATGTCATCACAAATAGATGATGTCGTTATCCCCTGGATTGCATTACGACTTAAACGACCGGTTAAATGGATTGAAGATCGCCGGGAAAATTTTCTGGGTACTACATCAGAACGAGATCAGTTGCATTATGCTGAGATGGCCTTGAAAAAAGATGGCACCATTTTGGGTGTCAAAGATGTGTTCTATCACAATACGGGTGCCTATAATCCGTATGGCATGACTGTTCCTTTGAACACACAAACTCATACTGTTTCCAATTATCGCGTACCGAATTTCCTCACAGAAATAAAAATGGTATTCACCAATCAGATGGTGGTAACACCGGTACGTGGTGCTGGGCGTCCACAAGGTGTATTTGTGATGGAACGCTTATTGGATGCAGCTGCAAAAGAGTTGGGAATGGATAATGCAGAAATCCGCCGTAGGAACCTCGCACAACCGGAAGATTTTCCAATTAGAACCGGCATTATCGGTCAGGATTTTGTGGAAGGTGTTTTGGATAGTGGTAATTATCCCTATGCACTGGAAAAAACCTTTGAAAAAATAGAATACGAAAAATTCAAGAAAGAAATCCAGCCGAAAGCACGTGCTGAAGGTAAATATAAAGGTATCGGGATTACCATGTTTACCGAAGGTACAGCAGTTGGCCCTTATGAAGGTTGTAAAGTAATGGTTGGTGTAACAGGCAAGGTCAGTGTTGTTACTGCATATAGTAACCAGGGACAGGCACACTACACCACTTTTGCTCAAATCGCAGCGGATAATTTGGGTGTAAAAGTAACTGATGTTGATGTTGTCACCGGTGATTCTGGCCAATGGAGCTGGGGTGTGGGTGCGTTTGCCAGTCGTGGTATTACCCTAGTTGGTACTGCCATTCACAATGCATCCTTGAAAGTTCGAGAAAAAGCTTTGAATCTGGCGAGCAAACTTCTGGAAACACCAGCGGATGAACTTGAAATGGAAGATGGGGTCATACGTGTTGCAGACATACCTGAAAAATTCATCTCATTGGGTGAACTGGCAATGCGCAGTAATCCTACCCGTGGTACAGTAGAACCTGGAATGGAACCTGGTTTGGAAGCTGCTTCCTACTATGGTCCTCCGCATGGAGCAACGGGTTTTGGTAGTCTGGCGATGATTGTGGATGTTGATCCCGAAACCGGAAAGATAAAGATTGAACGTCTGGTCATTACCGATGACTGTGGTCAACCAGTTAATCCAATGGTGGTGGATGGTCAGATCCATGGTGGACTTCAGATGGGTATTGGCGAAGCGTTTTATGAAAATTTAGTGTATGATGATTATGGTCAATTAGTGACCGCATCCTTCATGGATTATCTCTTCCCACAAGCCACAGATATGCCTGATAAATTTGAAATAATCCATTCACTCACCAAATCACCCCTAAATCCTTTGGGTATCAAAGGTGTTGGCGAAGCCGGAGCCATCGCTCCCCCAGCCTGTATGATGCAGGCATTTGAAGATGCAATGGGATTGAATGACATGTTTATTACTGAATCATCGATCAACCCAAGCAAACTCTATCATTATGTTCAGAAAGTGAAAGGCGCATAAGCGCTTTCCGCTATAACCCTGGAAAATCTACGTTTATTTTTTATTGGAGGAAGTTGAAATGAAAATCGAAGGTACTCACGTTTTTAATGGTCCCCGTGAAGAAGTATGGGATATGTTCTATGATCCCAATGTTCTAGCGAGTGCCTTGCCAGGGGCACAAAAGATGGAAATGGTCAACGAGAACGAATACAAGTTTGATATGAACGTTCGCGTTGGTCCTGTCTCTGGTGCTTTCACTGGTGAAATGCAATTGGAAAATGTCGTAAAACCTGACAGCCTGACCTTAAAGGGTGGCGGAAAAGGTGCACCAGGATTTTTGAATGGTGTTGGAAATGTCAGATTCAAAGAGCAGGAAGATGCCACTACATTGATGGAATATGATGGTGAAGTCAATATTGGTGGTGCCCTTGCCAGTGTCGGACAACGAATGATCGACAGCGTTGCCAAAAGCATGATTCGCACTGGATTTGAAACCCTTGATAAGGCTTTGGCTGCCCGCCTGGTGGCAAAAGAAACTGGCGAAGCAGTTGTAGATTTCAAAGCACCCACAGAAGCACAATTTGCAAAAGATGTTGCAAAGGATATGGTGAATCTGAAAAATTGGTCTGCTGAAACAAAATTGATTCTTTACATCGTTCCTGTCATAGCAGTCATTATCCTGTTTGCTGTTATCCTAAAAAACTGTGGCGGATAGAACAAATCTTCAATCAGTAATCATTATTGAATGAGGTTTGAAGAGGATTGAAAGGAGGTAACTGACGTCAGAGAGTAGACCCCATAATTCCCCTACTGTTTCCTTCGGAACACCCTTATACACGATGACGCGCACGAATTTGTGTGGAGGAGAGATTCATTCATCAGCTATTTGGGACAGGTTCCAATCGAATCAACAAATCATATTTTTTTATTCATCCTAAATTCCTTTAGAGGGAGGAAGACTCGTATGGCAACTCAATCAAAAGTAATGGCTTATCTTCCAAATGATCGCCCACCCATTGGGCAAATGATTCTGCTGGGTTTCCAGCACGTAATTACAATGTTCCCCGCAACCGTTCTGTGCGCGTTATTGATGGGTTTCCCCGTCAGCACCGTTCTTACAGTTACTGGTTTCGGAACAGTCGTAGCTTTAGTTGGATCCAAATTAGCAATGGGAAAATTCATCCCCCTGTACTATGGTTCCAGTTTCAGCTATATTGCTGCAGTAACAGCCATCACCAAAGCTGAATTTGGTGTACCCGCTGACCCGGCTTTGCTCTCCATTGTGCAGACTGGTTTTATCGCGACTGGTGTGATCAACATCATCGTTGGTTTAATCATTCGCTTTTCTGGTGGCAAAGAAGCATTGGACAAAGTTTTACCCCCAATCGTAACCGGTCCTGTTGCAGCAACCATTGGTATTGGTTTAGGAGCTGCTGCCCTGCAAATGTCCAGTGGTGTTGCTGGTGGTATCATGACTGGTGACATGAGATGGTGGGCTGCTGCCATCATTACATTGTTGGCTGCCTTCCTGTGTTCTGTCTATCTACAGGGAAAAGGCTTCATTTCCATGCTTCCGATTCTCTTGGGAGCCCTCATAGGTTACATTGCAGCAATCCCATTAGGTTTGGTAAACTGGTCAGGTGCCTTCACTTCAGCTTTGGTTCGTGCACCCCAAATCACCTTCCCGGATTTCACCAGTGATCTGACATTTACTGTGATGTTTGGTATTGGTATTATGGCGATTGCGACCATTCCAGAATCAACCGCTCACCTGTATCAGATTTCATTGTATGTTGATCACACTGCCGATGAATTGGGCAAAGAGAGATATGGTCTCAGCAAATACATTGGTCTAAACCTGATGCTTGATGGTTTGAACGACCTGGTCAATGGTATCTTCGGTTCAACCGCAGGCACCAACTACGGTGAAAACAACTCATTGATGGTTATTACACGAAACTACTCTGGTCCAGTGTTGATCACAGCCGGTATCATATCCATGTTATTAGGCTTCATTGGACCATTGGCAGATCTTGTTTCAACCATTCCAACAGCTGTTAGTGGTGGGCTCTCCATCTACCTGTTTGGTGTCATTGGTATGCAAGGTATTGCGCTTATGATGGCAGAGAAAGTCAACCTGTTTGATCCGGCTCAATTGGCAATCGGTGCGGTAATCCTCATCGTGGGTATTGGTGGAAACATCGGGTTCCCCGGTGGATTCCTGCCGATCCCGTGGCTCACTGGTTTATTCCCAAGTGGTTGGCCCGCGATTGCAACCGCTGCAGTTATGGGTATCCTGATGAACCTTATCCTGGTTATCTTTAAGCCACCAGTAGTACGCGAGCAAGCAGTCTAATAAATTTTAGACCTCACTCGTGGCAGGTAGGTGCACAGTAGAGCAGGTGTGCAAACCTGTCACCCCCAAGATACTCCCGACGTCGATGCTCTGGCGTCGGGAGTATTATGAAAAAAATCCACCAGAAAGAAATCAGGATTTCTTGATCGTTTATAATAATCTTGAGAATTCAGGATTCTCTTGAATCAGTATTCAAAAGAATCCCGAATAGTTAAGAATCATTTTAATTAAACGAAAGGAGTTTGTTTTGATTTTAATAACAGGAGCATCTGGAAAAACTGGCAGAACAATTGCCAAAGCTCTTTCTCAGCAGGGTTTGGAAGTGCGTGCAGTTGTACGTCATCAAAAACAGGTGGATGAATTAAAGGGACTGGGGGCGAAAGAAGTGGTGATCGCTGATTTACTTGACCAGGATGCAATGGATCAAGCTTTTTTGGGCATCACAGCGATTTATCATATATGTCCTAATATGCATCCCCAAGAGGAAGAAATCGGTCAGTTAATGATCCAGGGTGCTCAAAAAATGCATTTGAAACATTTTGTTTACCATTCTGTGTTACACCCGCAGGTAGAAGCCATGCCGCATCATTGGAAAAAAATGCGCATGGAGGATCAATTATTCAAAATGAAGATTCCATTCACCATCTTACAACCAGCGGCGTATATGCAGAATGTGTTGGGATATCTGGATAAAATGATCAAATCGGGAGAGTACCGGATTCCGTATTCGACTTCATCCCGTTCCAGCATGATTGATTTAAATGATTTTGCAGAAGTTGTGGTTAAGATTTTTACAGAAGCAGGTCATGAGCATGCAATTTATGAATTAGCATCCCATGAATACCTTTCAGCATTGGACATCGCTACCGTTGTAGCGAATATTACTGGAAAAATAATTCTGGCAGGAACAATCGATCGGAATGTATGGGAAAAAGATGCTCGCAAATCAGGTCTTTCTGATTATGCGGTTGAAACCCTGCTAAAAATGTTCCAGTATTATGAAGAAAATGATTTTATTGGAAATTCCAACCAGTTGACCTGGTTGTTAGGTCGAGAACCAAATTCTTTTGAAACATTTTTCAGGCAAGCATACAATCCCTAATTACATTGGAGTTTAATGCATGGATAATAAACGCAGCCAACACTTTAATTACACATTTGAATCTTTACCGACCATTTTCCACAGTCAAACAAAAAATTTCTTCACCTATCTGGAAAAAGATGGTTTGAAATTTCTTGAATTTTGGTGGGATCACATGGGCGTTCGCTTGGGTCAGGAGGAGTCGGATCCATTTGAGAATGTTTCGTTTGAGATCAAAGACATCCCTGAGAAAAAATCCCGGTTAGTTTTATTAACCATGCCTGCACCCAAAAATTTGTTTGAGTGTTATTTCATGGCTTTTTTGGAGGAACCTCAGAAACGTTGGCCTGTACGATTGCCAAATACCCGGGTGTTTGTACTTGAATACGTACCAGCCAATGTCAGCACCACTGGAACCAGTTTCGGTGAAATAACCAGAAGTGCACGTTATATTCGTTATCATGATGGTCCTCAACCCGAATTGGATGAATTCCATCATAAAGTAATCTCATACGTTTGGAAAAAAGGATTAGGAGCCAAGTGAAATGAATTTTAAATTTGATTTTGGGTATGCGATCACAGCTTTCACCGCCTTGTTATTCTATTTTCGTCTAGCAATGTTACGGGGTAAAAAACGACGCCTGGCTAGAACAGAGATGGCGGAAGTGATGCAGATGGCAAAAGGGAAACGACAGAAAGATCGTATGGCAGCGATTGAAGCAAAAAAGGGGCAACCAGCCGTGGAAGTTAAAAGCTGGTTCATTGTTATTATTGCGATCATACTGATGTTGATTGGAATACTGGTAAAAAATTATCCGGATCTCAATCTTCCTCAGGTCTTAAGTGATTACTGGTGGGCTGGCCCTTCTCTTGGATTCGTCCTTTTTATGTTTGCATTTAAATGATCAGATTGTAAATCGGATTGAAAAACCAATCCTGTCCCGTTATGCTTTAACATATGACGAGCAATAATGTTATTCATCTGATTGTTGAGTTGACAGGAATAGCGAAAGACATCGCTGGACAAAAGGAAATTCAGATAGAGATAGCATCGGATGAAACATATCATGATGTTGTTTCACGGTTGGCTGACCTATATCCTAATCTTGTGAATATTTTAATTGCACCCGATAAAAAGAATTTTCTCAGTTCCAATCTATTCATCATTAATGATGAAATGACGGAGCCGGTATTTGTCATGGATCAACATCCAAATGATGGAGATCGACTGACTTTACTTTCCGTAATGACAGGTGGGTAAAAGGAAATCAATCAATAATTCCTGAAGGGATAATGATTCTTCATATATTTTCAATTTAAAACCAGAAAAATTTATCATCCAGAATTTGAAATCCGGATTTCTTTATTCAATTGAGTTTTTATGGATAATTAAGATGAATCAATGGAGGTGCATATGCAACCAATTTTATTGGATATCCCTGAGCAGTTTGAGAGCGAGAAGTTATTAATTCGGGTTCCCCGTCCTGGAGATGGTGCAATACTGCAAGAAGCTTATCTGGAATCATATCCACGCCTTAAACCCTGGTTTCCCTGGGCACAAAATGAAAGCAGTGTAGAGGAACGTGAAATATTTGTGCGGGAACAGTATGCCCGCTTTATAAAAAAAGAAGATATGATGCTCTTTCTCATTTTAAAGAACGAAAACAAATTAATTGGATGTAGTGGTCTCCACAGTCAAAAATGGGATGTGCCTTCTTTTGAAATTGGATATTGGGTTCGTACCGGCTATGAAGGTAAAGGCTATATTCTGGAAGCAGTCAATGCCATCACTAAATTTGGATTTGAGATACTGAAAGCGAACCGGATTTTCATTCGTTGTGATATTGAGAATATCCGTTCCCAATCTGTGGCAAAGCGTGCGGGTTATATGTATGAAGGTACTTTTCGGAATTTCGAACGCCGCCATCATACAGGTGAGTTGACCGATATGACATATTTTGCACTCACCAGCGATGATTATGAAAAGATGAAGAGTCTTTTCAATAAGTAGTGGTAAGGGTATTTTTGGCGGTGATAACCACCAAAAATATCCGCCAACCCGGATGATTGATTAGATACAAATTGAGGACTAAATGAAAACAATTGGTCTTTTAGGTGGAATGAGTTGGGAATCGTCGATTGAATATTACCGTCTGATCAACGAAACTGTAAAAAAACAATTGGGTGGCTTGCATTCCGCAAAATGCATTATGTATTCGGTGGATTTTGAAGAGATTGAACGATATCAACATCAGGGTGATTGGGAGAACGCCACTAAGATCATGGTGCATGCAGCCCAAAGTCTGGAACGCGGTGGAGCAGAATTTGTTGCGATTTGTACGAATACCATGCATAAAATGGCTGATGAAGTGCAGCAAGTGATTGACATCCCAATTTTGCACATCGTTGATGCTACGGTAAAAAAGATAAAACTTAAGGAACTTCAAACAGTTGGTCTTCTTGGCACACGATTCACGATGGAAGAAGATTTTTATGTGGGTCGTTTGCGAGCACATCGTCTGAATGTATTGATTCCCTCTCCAGAAGAACGTCAGATTGTGCATCGAGTCATCTACCAGGAGCTTGTATTGGGAAAAATCCTGCAACCATCCCGCAAGGCTTATCTGGACATCATTGAAAATCTTCGGGCTGGTGGTGCGGTAGCTATCATTTTGGGCTGTACAGAAATCGGTCTACTGATAAAACCGGAAGATACTTCCCTGCCAGTTTTTGATACGACGCTGAACCATGCCCTGGCAGCAGTTGATTTCGCACTGGGAAATACATCGATACAGGATTATTTACCTTAATCACGGAAAAATAACTCACGAATTGGTGAGTTTTAAGAGTGTTTTGAATTTTAAATTGGCGTGCTAGAATAGAATTGATGAGATCAATCTGGCTTTGGGTTCTGTTCGCGATACTTTTGTCTGGTCTGCTGATCATTGGTTGGATAAGTCCTCTGGGTACAATATTACGGGATCAGGATCAATTGATGTTGATGATTCAAGAATGGGGGCAATGGGCACCGGTTGTAACTATCACTTTGCATGTGCTGCAGGTATTGACTGCACCCATTCCGGGTACAGCGATTGATGCAGTTAATGGGCTGTTGTTTGGGCCCTGGCTCGGCACCTTATATAGTATGACTGGATTAATCATTGGATCCACAATCGTGATGGCCTTAACACGTCGCTTCGGGCGACCATTGGTCGAGCGTTTTGTTGATTCGAAATCGGTGGATCGTATTGACCGTTTGGTCGAGAAACGCGGGTCTCTGGTGATTTTCCTGGTCTTTTTATTGCCGTTTTTACCGGATGATGCGGTCTGTTTTTTAGCTGGTCTAACCCCGATTCCACTACTGGAATTGGTCCTGTTAGCGATCATAGGGCGTTTCCCCGGGGTCTTTGTTGCGAACCTGTTGGGATCGCAAGCACAATCATTAGAATTGTGGCAATGGATTGTGGTTACGCTTATCTTTATGCTCCTGGCCGGGCTTGTCTGGCGTTATCGGATTGAAATCCGCGAGAAGATTCTGGGATGGTTAGAGAAGGTCACTGATAAAGAATGAGCTTGATGTTTTGATTAAATGCATAGTCAGGCTACAATCATAAATATCCTGTCCTGAAGGAGAAATTGATGCCTCTACGAGTTCTTATGGGGGCTGTGGCGAGTGGAAAGACAACTACAGCTTTGAATCGGGTGCGTACAGAATTGTCTAAGGGTGACCTGGTGAGAATTTGGGTTGTCCTTCCGGACAGACGCCAGTCCCAGGCTTTTCGGACAACATTGACACAAAGTGGGGGGATACTGGGTGTTTCCATAGGTTTATTTCATGATTTATGTAATGAAATAATGATCGGATCGGGAAAATTTAATCCCCAGGCTCCCGGTGCCTTAATCCATCGGGTTGTTTTAGAAATCGTAAATACCCATAGCATCCAGAATGAATTAGGGGAGTTTGAAGCCATCAAAGCTAAACCTGGTTTTATTCAATTACTCCATCAGAAATTCAATGAGTTGGGTCAGGCGGGATTTGAAGGAAAATCTTCAGTAAAAGTCGGGTTTGAAATTGATCCTCAATTGATGGTCTTACTGGAACTTTACCAATCCTACCAACAACGCTTGCAAAAAATGCAATGGGTGGATCCAAGTTGGCTGATAAGAGAGGCTGTCCTGGCTTTACAGTCAAATCCTTACATTACAAAGGGAATTAATCTGGTGATTGTTGATTGTTTTGACCGCTTCACGCCACCACAAAGACAATTAATCTCGCTCCTGGCAAATGCGGGCATCGAGGTTTTGGTTTCCTTACCTGGGAATGATAATCCTGACAGGGAGGTGTATCAACGGGCTCAGGATAGTTTTATGCTACTACAACTGGATTATCCTCATCTTGAAAAGATACAACAGAACAACCAATCATTTTTACCGCCATCCATTCTGGGCTTATCGAATAATTTTTTAGTGAAAAAACCACAAAAAATAATTAAACAACAGGATGTACGCTTGCTATCCACCCATTCCCCATTACAGGAGGTTCGGGAGGTGTTGCGGTGGATGAAAAGTTTCGTTGTGCAAGGAGCAAATTTAAGTGATTGTGCCATTCTATTACCGGATGAGGTTCAATACCCGCCTTTGTTGCGAGTGGTCGCTCATGAATATGGATTACCGCTGCATTTTAGTTGGGGACAGCCTTTGCTCAATAAACCGCAAATTGATTTGATACTGAAATTATTGCGACTGTATTTGGATGATTTTCCTCGCCGATCATTTTTGGATGTCCTCAGAAGTCCCTATCTGAACTTAAAAAACCTGGGTTTTGAATCAACCGATGCCGCTCGAATGGAAAGAGTCAGTCGTTATGGACCAGTAGCAGCCGGGTATGAAAACTGGCAACGTGTATTGTCGCGAATGAGTGAAAAAGGAGAAAATCATAAGCAACAATCCGATGGGGATGATGAAGGCGACATGTATGCTTTACCTGGTGTCGAGGAATCACAACGGTTACTGAATAGTCTTGAAAAACTTGCCAAGCATCTTCAACCACCAGAATCACCCCGCCGTATTTCAGATTGGATTGGATGGTTCTGGCAACTCTTGCAGACTCTCGGGTGGATAGAACAATCAATTTCTGAGGAAGACGAACCCTGGTTTCAAAAAATGAAACAGGATCTCCGTTCTCTCCACCTGACAGAATTGGAATTAGGTGATTGGAATCTGGATTATAAACAATTTGTCGCTGAATTGGAGATGCTGTTTCATCTGAGCACCTTCGAAGAAAAAATGGATGATAGTAAAATCCAGGTACTTCGTTTGGTGGAAGCACGTGGTTCCCGTTTTGAACATGTAGCAATCCTTGGGCTGGCAGAAGGAGTTTTCCCCAAACTGCAACGAGAAGATCCGTTCTTACCGGAAGCGTTTCGCTCTCTGGTCGGATTGGACTCCAGATTGGAACAGGATCAGGCCGGTGTTTTTTTCCAGGGCATCACCAGGGCGAATGCATCCCTTTTAGTGACTCGTCCGTATATGTCTGAGAAAGGGGAAGGTCTGGAACCTTCTCCTTATTGGAATGCCATGGTAGCTTCTCTAAAGGAATCAGATATTGAATATGTTCGTTCAACCACCAAACGTGATTTGGAGGATGCAGCTTCACTGGAAGAATTATTCTTCTGGACACAATTATTTCGAACTTCAGTGCGTTTGGAAGATGAGGTGCTCATTCAAAAATTTGATGAACTAGTCCACCAGCAGATGGTTTTTCAGGCAAGACAACAGAGAACCATTGAAGGTGTGTTTGAGGGTGAATTATTCGATTTACCAGCACCCTTGGATCGATTCAATGCAAACAATACAGATTGGAGTGCATCCCGTCTGGAAACGTATAAAGGTTGCCCAATGAGATTCTGGACGCAATATGCATTGGAGGTAGTGGAACAACGTGTTCCTGAATTGGGACTGCAGGCAAGTCAGGTGGGCAGCATTTTGCATCAAATTTTGGAAGAAGTATACAAACAGGCTGATGATCCTTCCAATGTGGAACAATTATTAAGACTACTTCCGAATGTTGCTGACAGGATCTTTGTGGCAGCACCCGGATTGTATAAATTTGAACCGACAGCTTATTGGCAGACCCAACAAAAAGAGTGGCTGTTATTATTGGAGGCAGCGATCACAGAATTAGGCGTGGATGGCTGGAAACCGATTGCATTCGAACAAAAGTTTGGTTTAGATGGGAATCCTGCTCTTGAAATTTGGTTAGATGATGATCGAAAAATTAGTTTGCATGGTGTTATCGATCGGGTAGACCAGGATGATCAGGGTAATTTGCGGGTGATTGATTACAAAACCGGTTCCAGTCATCTGTCGAAGGAGGACCTGATCCGGGGAACCCGATTGCAGTTGCCACTGTATGCGCTGGCTGCCATGCAGGTCTTTAAGAAAACCGCTGTGGTGGAAGGATTCTACTATTCTTTGAATGCCAAAAAAGCTGGTTCATTAAAATTGAGTAAATTTGACTATGAAGGCTTCGAAGGTACCGAAGGTGCCATTCAGATCGCCAGACAACATCTTCAATTAATCATGGATGGTTTAGGAAATGCAGATTTTCGGCCGCAAGTGCCCGTGGGAGGATGTCCAGATTATTGCCCTGCCAGATTGTGGTGCTGGCGATACAAGGCGGGGAGGTGAAGATGACATTAAATGAACGAACCATGAATACATTGAAGCAACAGAATCTCTCCGAAGTCCAATATCGATCAGCCGTTGAAAGAGAAAGAAATGTTATTCTTACCGCTGGGGCTGGCTCCGGGAAAACCAGGACCCTGGTTGCACGCTATATGAGTTTATTATCGGAAGGACTGAAACCCGAAGGAATCGTGGCGATCACATTTACTGACAAAGCAGCCAACGAAATGCGTTCGCGGGTTCGTACCGCCATTCGTGCTCAGATCACATCGCTCGAGGATCAGGACGATCAACAATTTTGGGTTGATTTGGAACGTCAGATTGATGCTGCCAGGATTGGTACCATTCATAGTTTGTGTTCGGAGATTTTAAGAGCCCATCCGGCACAGGCTGGGATTGATCCGCTGTTTGATGTTGTCGATGAAGGGCAAATAGCGATCTTGATTTCAGATGCTGTTGAAATCGTGCTGTCACAACTAACCATGGATGAGAAATACCTGCCGCTCTTCGAGTTGGTTCGGGTTTCATCCATGGAAGAAATACTCACCCAAATGCTTCAAAAACGGCTAGACCTTGCAGTGTGGTTGCAAAGTCATCCATCTCAGGATCAACTCCTCAAATCAGTTTTGCAATCATTTCTTCAAACAGAAGAAATTCAAATGAATATTAAAGAATTACGCTCTTTTTCCCGTCACAAAATTGAGCTGGATACAACCGAAAAAGGGGTGCAGCAGGTGCTTGATTTTCTGGCAGCCTGGGAACAGGTGGAACTGGCAACCCGACAAGGAAATTTTCTGGATAGTATAACTGCACTGGCTGCAATTCGAAAAAGGGTGCTCAATCGAATGGTTGGCAGCGCTACCAGTGTTTGTAAAGCTCTTTTGAGTGAATGGCGGGACAGCTATGATCAACACTTGGGTTGGCTCAGGGATGGAATTGATCCGGATTTGGAAGAGAAAATATGGCAAGCGATCTTGCTGTTGAAAGACGCCTGTGTTTTGACAATTGATCAATATAACAACTTTTTATCCAACCAAGGCGCGCTCGACTTTGATGATCTGGAAGGAAGAGCGCTGCAATTATTGCAAAAACCTGAAATAGCCCGAAAATGGCAGGAAAATGTACTAGCGCTGTTGGTGGATGAATTTCAAGATACCAATCAACGCCAACGACAAATTGTTGATGCGCTGACGGAGGGCAAACCCGGCGGATTATTTGTCGTTGGAGATGCACGCCAATCCATTTATCGATTTCGTGGAGCTGATGTTTCCGTTTTCCGGGATGTACAGTCAGTTGTAGATCAATCAGGGGGTCTGGTTAATGAACTGAATATCTCGCACCGCACCCATCGCTGCCTGATGAATGCAATGGAAGATTTATTAGGTACTGTAATGGGAATGGAAGAAGTAAGCAACAAACCATTTCTTGTTCCTTTCACCCGGATGGATCCCCATCGGACAGCAGCTCCTGAAGAAATCCATGCTCCTTATCTAGAAATCCTGATAGGAGCTGGCAAAGATTCTGAAATGGGCAGGATTTTGGCAGCTAATCTGCTGGCAGAACAATTATTGGAAAACAAACGCACTGGAGAAATCAAAAACTGGAAGGACGTTGCCTTGTTGTTTCGCGCATCCGGTGCATTTCCTATATATGAACAGGCTTTGGAAGCTGCAGGGATCCCGTATGTGACAATTGCTGGTCGCGGTTTTTATGATCGGCCGGAGATTCGCGATGTACTTAATTTACTGCGTGCCCTGGCTGATCCCTGGGATGATCTGGCGATGGTGGGTCTGTTACGTTCCCCTGCGATAGGTATGAGTGATTTGGGTATTACCAGGATGCGTTGGTCTCAATCAGGAAAAAAACCGGTTGGATTTAACCAGGCCTTGAAAATGGACTTTGGTTATCTATCCTCTCAAGATATCCAGGCAACACAAAGAGCAAGGGCATTATTCAACGAGATAGAGCCATCGGTGGGTAGGATTCCTGTCGCAGCTGTTATACAAAGGTTAATTGAACAAACCAACTACCGGGTAATTCTGGCAGCTTCACCCGAAAGAAGTTGGCGAAATATTGAAAAATTGTTGCTGGAAGCTTACGACAATGATCAAACTAGTATTCATGCGTATCTGGAAATGGTGCAAAAAGTGCGGGAAACTGGTGTTCGGGAAGGAGAGGCAGCCGGTATAGCCGAGGATGCGTTACAGCTGATGACCATCCACAAATCGAAAGGATTGGAATTCCCCTGGGTCATTCTGGCAGATGCAGGCCGGCGACCCAATATGAAAAGTGACCGCTGGTTATTAATCGACCAAACACTTTCGATGACGCCGGATAAAATTGACTACAAGCCCTGGCTGGCACGCTACCTACAGCAATTGGATAATGAGCGCGAAGAAGCTGAAAATAAAAGAATATTGTATGTGGCGATGACACGCGCCAGAGATAAATTGATCATCAGCGGACATTTATCGCTTTCCAGAGAAAAATTCACAACCAATGGTTGGTTGAAACAATTCCTTGAAATATTGGATCTTGATCCGGATGGATTGGTTATGGATCCACCAATGGAACCGCTTTCCTTGCAAAGTGGGGAACCGATTGGTATTCAAGTTCGTACACAGCCAACCCTGTTTCCTGCATGGGAGAAAGATAAAACTGAGCAACAGCTCATTTCTATCAGTGAGATGGTTAAAGCTCGCGAGGTGGAAGAAGCGAAACCTAAAGAATCCCGGGTAGAAGAAAAAAACAGTGAATTATTTGAAAGTTCCAGGAATATACCTTTGTGGGTTGGGCAACTGCTCCATCACGCAATTCATCGCTGGAATTTTCCGGACCAAGCTACGGATCTACAATTTTTATATCGAGCAGCGATGTCAATCGGGATTATCGATCCACAGGATCGTGAGCAGGTTCTTCAGGATGCTATGACTTTTCTGCAACGTTTACGAGAGCATCCCATTTATGAGGAGATTAATCAGGCATCTCAACGGCATCATGAGGTTCCTTATGAAATTCTGGAAGAACGCGGCAGGTTGGACGTGCTCTATCGAGATCAGCGTGGATGGAAAATTGTGGATTTCAAAACCGATCGGATTAGAAGCTTGAACGACTTGAGTGAAGAGCGTAAATCTCAATACCGCACGCAGTTGTTAAGGTATCAGAATGCAGTTTTTCAACAACTCCAAGAAAAACCGCTGGCTCAGTTATGTTTCCTGAATTGTGGCAACGCGGTTCAATTCGTTAATCTGGATGATTTTTAATCGAAAAAATACCAAAATAGGTATTGACAAACTCTTTTAAACGTTGTAAACTATTTTTATCATTAAAAATAATTTTAGCGATAAAAGAAAAGGTTGCGATGGGTAAACAAAAAAGAGAAGGCGTTTTTACAATCAGTGATTTGGAAACTTTAAAAGTGATTGCTGACCCCGTGCGAAATCAAATCATGGAGGTGCTTGAGAAACAGCCGCAAAACGTGAAAGAAGTGGCTGACAAACTCGGATTGGCACCCAGTAAGCTTTATTATCACTTTAATATGCTTGAAAAAGTAGGGTTGATTAAAGTGGTGGAGACACGCCAGGTAGCTAATTTAATTGAAAAATATTACCAATCGACAGCCTCCTTTATTGATATTGACCATAATTTGCTCAATTTTTCCACCGCTGATGGCAAAGAGAATATGTTTACACTGGTGACCTCAACGATCGACACCACCCGCGAAGATTTGTTACGCAGTTTGCAGGCGCGCTCGTTACAAATTGAGCAAGGCGCCTCCGGGAAACCCAGGTCGGTAACGCTTTCCCGTTATCTTAGCAATATGACCGACGAAAAAGCGGATGAATTCCATAAACGCATGGAAGAATTATTAGAAGAATTTATTGATAATGACACAAAAGACCCTGAGCATCAGACCTTTGCCATGACAATTGCCATGTACCCAAGTTTTTATTTTCGAGATTTGACGGGCGAAGAGAACAAGTAACCACTGATCCATCCAATGCGAACATTACCATTGAACCCATCAATGTCTGATTAATGTTCCAATTTTCTGAAAGGGATTGTTATGTCATCCATTAAAGAACCCAAAAACATGAACGCTTTTATTACGATCTGGATCGGGCAACTTGTGTCCATCGTAGGATCAGGATTAACCGGTTTTGCACTGGGTGTTTGGATTTTTCAGCAGACCGGAAAAGCAACTCCATTTGCAATCACTGTCTTGTTTGGCAGTCTGCCAGCCGTATTATTAGGTCCGGTGGCTGGGTCGGTTGCAGATCGCTTTAACCGAAAGAAAGTGATGCTGCTGGCGGATACAGGAAATGCATTGGTCACATTCATTGCATTTTTATTGCTCATGACCGGCCAATTGGAAATCTGGAATATCTATTTGATTGCCCTGGTTGGGTCGATTTTTAGTGCTTTTCAGGAGCCAGCATTTGCAGCATCCATCGTTATGTTGGTACCGAGAAAAGATTTACAGCGTGCCAATGGTTTGACACAAATGACAAATGCCTTGGGAAACCTGGTTCCTCCTCTAATTGCTGGACTTTTATTTGGTCTGATCGGACTTCAAGGAATTATTCTGATCGATTTCATCACCTATTTTGCGGCACTGGGAACCATTATCATCTCCAGGATTCCACAACCAGAAATGGATGTAACCGAGGAAAAGAGCAGCCAATGGCGTGAGGCAATGGCAGGTTGGCGTTATCTGCGTGTGAATGGTGGATTATTAGGTCTGGTATTTTACTTTGCCGTTGTGAATTTTATGATCAATTTTGCAGCAGTTCTGACCAGCCCGATGGTATTGGCAGTTTTCTCACCAGCCATTCTGGGGTATGTGCAGACAGCGGGTGGTCTGGGCATGTTGATTGGAAGTCTCATGTTATCTATTTGGGGAGGACCCAAAAAGAAAATTCTTTCCATCATGATTTTCATCACCATTTCCAGTCTGGGACTGGCATTGGCTGGACTACGACCTAATGCGTATTTAATCGCAGCCGGATATTTTATGATGTTGTTATTGATCCCGATGGCTTCTGGTTCCAGCCAGGCAATCTTTCAGACCAAAGTCCCATTGGGTTTGCAGGGACGGGTATTTGCCATGCGCAGTATGATCTCACGCTCCATTATGCCGATTGCTTTTCTCTCCGCTGGTCCTTTGGCAGACTTTATCTTTGAGCCGATGATGCGGGATGGTGGATTTCTGGCCAATACGTTTTTATCCCAAATTGTTGGGGTGGGGCCAGGCCGTGGCATCGGTCTTATTTTCATTATTGCCGGTTTAGGGACTGTGATTGTCACCTGGCTGGCATACCTGAATCCCAAAATCAGAACCATCGAAACATCCATCCCGGATGTAATCCCTGAGCAAGAAGAAGATGAAAATCAACCCGCTTTCGCGAAAAAATTGGTACCTGCGTCTGATTGATATGTGGGATTGAAGCATTCAAAAGCCATTAAATTCGAAATTAAAGACAAACATGATCCAAATCTCTTCTTAACACTTTCTAAACACGCTCCCTGTATGATTGTGAGTAAGTAACAAACATACAGAACAAAGGAGTTCAAAATGAAAAAGAGTTTTATTGCCATCATAGTGGCAGCAGTGTTAGTAGCAAGTTTTGGTGTCGTAGGGAGCGTTTACGCTCAAGCAGGTAATCCTGGTAGTGGATATGGTGTAGCAACTCAGCAGCAATTGCAGACCGAAGATGGTCTTGGACTGTACCATGATGAAATCCTGGCTATCTTCTCGGAAGCACTCGAAATTCCTATAGAGGAACTCGAAGCAAGAATTGATGCTGGTGAGACAATCGCAGAAATTGCACTGTCAGAAGGAATGACCTTTGAAGAGATCAAAGCCTTAATGCCAGTTGGTAATTTTGGTGGACGCAGTGCAGGCTGGATGGGACGTGGTTTCATGGCAGCTGGCGAGAACGCTGAATTTGCACCCGGTCCACTATACTTAGCTGACGGCAGCTGTTTGGAAGATGGACAACCCGTAAGAGAATTTGTAAATCAAATGGGTATGGGACGCGGTCGAAACAGGTAAAATGGTGTGACTGCGATCAATTCAAAAATAATCGCAATCTCCAAACCAAAATAACAATCTAGAAAAAGAGGATATCGGTCAAATGATCGATATCCTCTTTTTCAATAGGATCCTAAAACTCAACTATTTAAAGCGCTACTTAATAATTTTGTTATTTTATTTAGCTGTAGTGTACAAATTACTAAAATTTCTGCTACAATATTATTGATCTTCAAAACTCCATAGCCTTTACCAAATAAATTTCTTTAATTCACCATTGATTATTAACTGAATCTATTCATTAGTTTTCTCATTTGCTTTCAATTTTCCTACGATAAGACAGGTGCTGAATGAAAAAAGTTGATCTATTATTGTCGAATGCATTAATTGTGACTCAGGATGAAAAACGCAGTATTCTTCCAGAAAGTTCGATTGTTATTTCCGGTAACCGGATTGTAGCGATCGGTCCTTCCAACCAAATTGATGCTCAATTTGCCGCCGAAAAAACAATCGACCTGCGCGGAAAAATAGTCTTTCCGGGACTGATCAATACGCATGATCATCTCTTCCAGGTTGCCACCAAAGGTCTTGGGGAAGACATGGCTGTGCAAGATTGGGTAACGGTGGTTACGGCACCTACAGCAGCCCAGCAAACACCGGAAGATATTTATACCGTTTGTTTAACAGGTTGTCTTGAATTGATCCACAGCGGGGTTACATCTGTTATTGATATGAATTATATGGCTTATACCTTTGGTTTGCATGATGAAAATATCCATGCTCTGGTGGACAGTGGCCTTCGAAGCATTTACACCAGCATCATTTCCGATTACGGCCTGCAATATGGTATTCCGGATTATCTAATGCGACCGACTGATTGGTTCATTGATCAATATGAACAATTGATTGCGAAATATCCACCAACCGATCGTCTGGCTGTCTGGGTTGCGATTGGAGCTCCCTGGACCGTCTCAGGAGAAGGGCTGGATAAAGCGTTGGCTTTTTCCAAACGTACCGGAACACCCATGGTGATGCACATTGGAGAAAATTGGGTCGATAACCATTGCAGTCTGGATCGGTTCGGGATGAACTCGGTGCCATATCTCGAAAAAATCGGATTCCTGCGACCGGAATTGCTGGCGATCCACTGCGTGACCCTGGATGATGAAGACATTGAATTATTTAGAAAATACAATGTCAAGGTTTCCTACAATCCGGTCAGCAATATGTATCTGGGCAATGGGATCCCACAAATGATGAAGATGCAGGCAGTTGGTTTACGGATTGGTCTGGGCGTGGATGGGGCTGGTAGTAATAATTCTCAGGATATGATCGAGACGATGAAAGTGGCTGCCTTATTACAAAAAGTGGCAGCAAAGAATGCATCTGTTGTCAATGCACAACAAATTCTCGACTGGGCAACTCTGGGCGGGGCGAAAATCCTTGGATTGGAAGATCAGATTGGTTCTTTGGAGGTAGGGAAACAGGCGGATCTGTTTGTGATCGCAGCCAATTCTGCCAAGGTGGTGCCGATTCACGATCCGGTCGCCACGCTGGTGTATTCCTGTGGTCAGGAAAATGTTGAGATGACGATCGCAAATGGTGTCATTCTGATGCAGGACAAAGTGATCCAGCATCTGGATGAACCTGAAATTCTGCGAAAATGTCAGGAAATGAGCCTGGCGTTGGCTGATCGCTGTGGTTCTAATTCAAAAGTCAAACGCTCCTGGAAAGGAAACCAAGCATGAAAGGATTAAAAGGAAAAGTAGCCTGTGTGACTGGTGCTGCCCAGGGAATTGGTCAGGAAATTTGTGTCCGATTGGCAAGCGAAGGGGCGAAAATTGCTGTCATGGATATTCAGAATACCGACACTACGGTGAAACGCTGCCTGCAGAAAGGTTCTGAAGCGCAGGGATATTTCCTGGATGTGAGGGACAAGAACCAGATCCACCAGGTTGTTCAGGATGTGTATGAATGCTGGGATCGGATCGATATCTGGGTGAATAATGCCGGGATTTTTGATAACACTGCCACGGTGGATGTCAGCGAAGAATTATGGGATCGGGTCAGTGATATTAATTACAAAGCTATGTTCCTGTGTTCACAGGCTGTCATTCCGATCATGGAAAAAAATCAATGGGGCCGCTTTATTAATCTCTCTTCCATGGCAGGGAAGATGGCTTATTCTGAAGAAATCGCTTATTGTTCAACCAAAGCCGCCGTATTGGGATTGACGCGTGCCCTGGCGGTGGAATTAGGGGGGCGTGGCATCACGGCCAACGCCATCTGCCCGGGACCGATTGAAACGGAGATGCTGCGCAATACCTATCAACATCTGGCTGATATTAACGGTGTCACACTGGCAGAATGGTGCGACAGCATCCTCAAGACCATCCCCGTTGCTCGTTTTGGCAAACCCGAAGATGTGGCTGCTCTGGTGGCCTTCCTGGCATCGGAGGAAGCGGGGTTCATCAATGGACAATCAATCAATATTGATGGTGGATTGGTTTTCTTTTGAGAGAGGGCAGTCATTATTTATTGTTGATTACCGAACTTAAAATCAAGGAGGTTGAATGGCCTTAACTAAAGAACATTTGCTAAAAGTGTACAGAGATATGGTGCTCATCCGAAGGTTTGAGGAAGTGGTTGAGAAGTATTCAATAAATGGTACCATTCCTGGATTTATTCACCTGAGCATCGGGCAGGAAGCTGCCCAGGCTGGTGTCATCGATGCCCTGAAAGTAACGGATTATAAATTTCCGGATCATCGCGGCCATGGTGCCATCGTCCTTTCCAGTTTCCCGGAAGAAAGAAAACGAATAATGGCTGAAATTTTTGGCAAAAAAACTGGCATCAATGGCGGCCGTGGTGGTTCCATGCACATCAATGATTTATCCGTCCGAAATATGGGCTTCAATGGTATCCAGGGATCGACTGTGGTGACCTGCCTGGGTACTGCTTTTGCATCCGTGTATAACAAAACTGATGATGTAACAGTCGTTTTCATGGGTGATGGCACCTTAGGGGAAGGCACCTGTCATGAGAGTATGAATCTGGCAGCGACCTGGAAATTACCCGTGATTTATGCATTAATTAACAATCAATACGCCATTTCCACATTCTATACCGATTCTCATCCTCAGGAGAAGCTTTCTGATTGGTCAAAAGGCTATGGTGTACCGGGTGAAACGGTTGATGGAAATGACATAGAGGTCGTAATCGAAGCCACCAACAGGGCGATTGAAAGAGCGCGTAAAGGCGAGGGGCCAACCCTGATTGAATATATGACCTACCGCTGGCAGGGGCATTTTTCTGGTGATCCTGCTGCTTATCGCCCCGATGGAGAACTGGAAAAGTGGAAGGAAAGGTGCCCGCTGAAATTAGCCAGACAAAAATTAATCGAGACCCACGCTGTGGCAGAGAAAGTTATTCATGATATCCATCAGGAAGTAGAAGAGGAAATCGAAGCATATTTGCAATTTTCGTTGGAAAGTCCTGTCCCCGTTCCGGAAGATTCGATTCTCCACGTTTATGCCGATGATGTTCAGGTGGAGGGAAGAAAATGAGCCGAAAAATCTCTTTTGCTAAAGCCATCAATGAAGCTTTAATCCAGGAAATGGATCGCGATGAAAAAGTCTTCATCATCGGGGAAGATGTTGCCAAAATGGGCGGTGATTTCGGAATCACATCCGGAATTTGGGAAAAGTGGCCGGATCGGGCATTTGATACACCATTATCCGAAGCTGGTTTTGTTGGGTTGGCCTGCGGGGCAGCCTTATGTGGGTTGCGTCCGGTGGCTGAATTAATGTTTGCTGATTTCATTGGGGTCTGCTATGACCAGATTGTTAATAATGCAGCGAAATTATGCTATATGTTTGAAGGAAAGGCAACTGCCCAACTTGTTATCCGCGCAGTGACCGGCGGTGGAATCCGGTGTGCCTATCATCATTCGCAATGTATTGAACCCTGGATGATGAATATTCCCGGGTTGGTGGTAGTAGCGCCTGCCAATGCGTATGAAGCAAAAGGCTTGTTGGTCTCTGCTATTCGCAGCAATAACCCGGTTATTTTTCTGGAGCACAAAGGACTTTACAACAAAAAAGGTGAGGTCCCGGAAGAATTGTATAGTCTGCCATTATACAAAGCCAGTGTCGTCAGGGAAGGTTCAGATATCACCATCGTGGCAGCCATGTCCATGGTTGAATTTGCGACCCGAGCCAGTCAGGAATTGGCTGAAAAAGGGATTGATTGTGAAATTATTAATCCACTCACCTTATTCCCGCTCGATAAAGAAACGATTATCAACTCGGTTGCAAAAACCGGACGATTGGTGTTGATACAGGAAGGTCCGAAATTTATGGGGTATGCAGCGGAAATTGGTTCCATGATTAACGAAGAGATTTTTGAATATCTAAAGGCACCCATTAAACGGGTTACCTCACTTGATACCCCGGTGCCATTTGCACCCGTATTGGAAGATTATGTGCTGCCTCATTATGAAGATGTGATAACCGCCTGCAATCAAGTGATGAGCTTTTAGTTAATAAGGAGAAAGAATGGCAACTATCGTCGTAATGCCGCGCTTCGGAGCCACCATGGAGGAGGGGATTGTCTCTACTTGGGCAGTTAAAGAAGGAGAGACTGTATCCAAAGGCGATGTGTTAGGTGAGATTGAAATTGAGAAATTGTCCAATGAATTATTAGCTGAAGAAGATGGAGTCATCTTAAAAATTATCGCAGAAGAAGGCGTGGCGATTGCGTGTGGTCAACCGATTATAATTATTGGAGAACCAGGGGAGGTCATTGATTTTGAAACTTCCAAAGAACCGGAACAGCAACCTGCTCTAAATCAAGTTGCAGATGATGATGGTTACAGTGCTAATATTGTTCCATCGCCAACCAAACAAGGTCATCCTGGCGGTGTTGTAACACCCAAAGCGCAGGAATTGGCAGATGAGCTTGGTGTTGATCCTTCAACCGTGGTCGGAACAGGTCGAATGGGTATGATCACCCGCGAAGATATTCGACGGGCATATAACGAAGAAACTACCCGTCCTGCTTCCATTGTCAAGCAAGCTTTTACTTCAAATTCACATCGAAAACTCAGTCAAATGGAGCTGGCAATTGCAAATGCGATGGAAAATAGCCTCCGATCGACTGCCCAAACTACACTTACGATGGATCTGGATGCCACCAATCTGGTTCGATATTATCAAAAACTAAAAAGTGATTTTGAACAAACTACAAATACCCCGACATACACCGCCATTTTTATCAAAATCGTTGCACAAGCACTGAAAACACATCCAATCATGCGAACATCGCTTCAGGATAACCAGTTGGTGACTGATTCGGAGATCCATGTTGGCGTGGCTATCGATGTGGATGACGGCCTGGTGGTACCCAATATTAAACATGCAAATCGAAAGAGTATCGCTGAGATTTCAGATGAATTAAAGGAGTTGATCCGTAAGGCAAAAAATCATACATTGAAAAATGTGGATATTTCGCATGGGACGTTTACTATTACAAATCTGGGATCCTACGGCATTAAATATTTCACCCCAATCCTGAATCCGGGAGAAAGTGGCATTTTAGGAATAGGTGCCTTACAGGAAATTGCCAGTATTGTTGATAGAGGTATTTTTGTAAAACGCGTTTTTAATTTGAGTCTCACCCACGACCATCGGATTATAAATGGGGTTCCGGCTGCGAAATTCCTGCAAACCATTCAATCCATAGCAAATGCTTTAGATTGAAAAATTTCTGAATTAGAAACAATTGATGGATTTTCCATTGATTCATCGATTGTTTTTCTACACTCTATACAATCGTGAATGAGAAAATCGTCTACTTCGGTGTACAATAATTAAAAAGGTTGAAAAGGAGAGTTATTATGCTGGTTGGTGAAAGAATGACTAGTCCGGTTTTATTTGTTACCCCTGAAATGCCTATTCAGGACGCCCTGGCACAAATGCGCAAAGAACGTGTCAGCCGATATCCGGTTATGAAGAAAGATAAGCTGGTTGGCATCGTTTCGGAAGACGATTTGTTAAATGCTTCTCCATCAGAAGCTACTTCCTTATCCGTCTGGGAAATTAATTATTTGTTAAGCAAGATTACGGTTGAACGGGTAATGACCAAAGAAGTGGTTACTGTAGCAGAAGACACGCCTTTGGAAGAAGCAGCTCTGATCATGGCGGATCAACGCATTGGCGGTATTCCGGTGATGCGCGGTGAGGAAGTGGTTGGGATTATTACCCAAACGGATATCTTCCGGGTCTTTTTGGAAATGCTGGGTGGCCGTAGTCCGGGATGGCGTGTGGTTGTGATGGTAAAGAATGAACCTGGTTTGCTCCATAAACTCACACAGGCTATTGATGAAGCTGGCGGCAATATCATAGCTTTGACTACCTATGCGGGAATGGATATTGAAGGTGGTGAATTGACCATTAAGGTTGATCAGATTTCTGAAGAAGCATTGAGAAAAGCGTTGATGCCATTTGTTAATGAGATTAGAGACTTTCGAGAAATCAAGGTGTAGTGGTTAGGATTTAGGTGTTAGAAATTAGGGTTTAGGATTTAATTAAAACACAATAATAAGCATGTAAGAAATTTTGGTGGTGGCTGACCGACAAGGGTCAGTCACTTTTTTTATTGCACAACTATATTAAGATCGGGTCTCGAAAAAGTATCAGAAAAAATGATCAAATTCGATTTCATCTCCAATAGAAGCAAACCTTATATCGATGGTGCATTGCACTTGGAGATGAACCAACAATCAAACATCCGGGAAAAAGAGATAGATTAACACAAAACCAGAAGTAGAGCACCTTGTAACTAATCCTTTGGTGGCATCAGAAGAGGTGCAACGCACTTTTGGATTCCGGATTCTTGGTCGCAATACGCCATTCGGTGTAAACTTTTTCTCCACAAGTGCAGCGCACCTTTAATGTGGTAATTTTCCCCCGTGCCCCTTTTATCTTTCAGCTTTAAAAAAATATATATCATCAGCATTCATAGAAAAATGACGACTCATAATTCAATCGCATTTGTGCATTTATGGTTTAATGGTAGTATCCGTACTGAAATCACCAAGCTTGGAGTTCCTATGACCAAACCAATACATGCCATTCTGATTGGTGCCGGCAACCGCGGTGCACAAAGTTATGCCCCGTACGCTTTAGCGCTTCCAGACCAATTGAAATTTGTTGCAGTCGCCGAACCGATTGAAATTCGCCGGAAAGTTTTTGCTGAACAACATCAGATACCCGAGGAAATGCAATTTGAGTCCTGGGAGCCTTTGCTGGAAAAACCTGCTATGGGAGAGGTGGCGCTGATCTGCACCCAGGATTGGCAACACACCGCACCAGCCGTGGCAGCTATGCGCGCCGGCTATCATGTTTTGCTGGAAAAGCCGATGGCGAACAAGATGGACGAATGCCGATTGTTGCTGGATGTCAGTCAGGAAACCCAACGTCAACTCCGTATTTGCCATGTATTGCGTTACACACCACATTTTATTAAACTGCGAGAGTTGGTGCAGTCCGGGGTACTGGGTCAGATCGTGCAGGTGGATCATCGTGAGAATGTATCCTTCTGGCACATGGCACACTCTTATGTGCGTGGGAATTGGCGGAATGAGTCTGAGTCAAGCCCCATGATCCTGGCGAAATGCTGTCATGATCTCGATATCTTACCCTGGATTCTAGGACAACAACCCACACAGCTGGCTTCTGTAGGTTCCTTGATTCACTACAAAGCTGAAAATGCACCGGAAGGTGCACCCCAACGTTGCTTGGATGGTTGCCCCGCTGCGCAGACCTGCCCGCATTATGCCCCTCATCTTTATCTTGAGATGGCACCATTCTGGAATAGTATTGCAGACACGAGTAAAGGTTTTACCCGCTGGGCATCTCATCAATATGCAGAGAACGCACCTCTGGTACGAGCGCTAAGTTGGGTCATCCCAACGCTGAAACAAATCCCCAATTACACAGGCTGGCCATTAACCATCCTGACACAAAATCCCACCCCGGAATCGATCGAAGAAGCGCTAAAGACCGGTCCCTATGGCCGCTGTGTCTATCATTGCGACAATGATGTTGTTGATCATCAGGTGGTGATGATGCAATTCGATGATCAATCATCCGTTACATTGACGATGCATGGCCATTCCCATTATGAATATCGTTCCACGAAAATTGAAGGTACGCATGGACGTCTGCTGGCTGAATTTGGCAATGGTGGGGCCTGGATTAAACTGGATGAACATCGCACCGATTGGCATATGGAATTTGATACAGGTGCTGAATTGGGAGAAGGCCATGGCGGTGGTGATTTCCAATTGGTAAACTCATTTTTAAAAAGTGTTCGGGATGGATCTTTTGAGGAATCATTAACAGGCACACGCGAAGCGTTGCAAAGTCATATGCTGGCATTCGCTGCGGAAGAATCTCGATTGGATGGGAAATTCATTGAACAGAATTGGTGGTCGTAATATGACGAAAATGTTAATGACCTATGAAGATTTCCTGGACCGAGTTGAGACGCTCGGCTTTATGGCGCTTTCACCCCTATTGCCAGGATTGCCGTCTCTGTGTGGCGAGACACCAGAAAATCTCTGGCATACCGGACTTGATACTGATCCCTGGCGCTGGAAAGATCGCGCTGCTGAAGAGAAGCGCCTGGCATACGGCTGTATTCTGGGTGGGCATAAAGGCTTTGTTACCAAGCGTATGTACCCAATTTTCTACGCCGCCTTCCTTCCAATGCTCTCCATGCCAGAACGTTGGGCTATGGGGACAGTCAACCAAAGAACCTGGCAGCTTTGGCAACTTTTTGAAGAAAAAGGCACGCGAAATGTCAGCCAGATTCGGCAAAGCCTGGGTGTCAGTCGCAATCAGGGTGTCAGTGCGGTAGACAATGCCATCCAGCAACTGCAGCAAGAATATTACATCACGATAGATGGCAACGATCGTAAGATCAGCGCTAAAGGAAAATTTTATGGTTGGCCGGTCAACCGGTATCGCCGGGTGATGGATTGGGTCCCAACTGACTGGCTGGACAAATCCATGGGTTGGTCGGCTACGCAGGCGAGAGAATTAATTCTCGATGAAGGCTTGGCGAATGCTGATGGTGTGACACCACAAGAATTAGCGAAGAAACTATTTTCGAGATGAACCACTGACCAACAATCCTTTGCACGGCTCGCAGTGGTAAAATTAAGCTATCGTTAGCAATCTTCACACGTGGGGTGAGTTGCAAAACGTACTTATTTATTGTATAATATAAAACAAATGTTCTAATAAAATCTCACCTATTTTATCGGGTGGAATGGAGTAGGATCGTGTGAGTAAGCAATACAGTGCTGATCAAATTGTTGAATTAGAGTTTCTGGATGCCGTCCGACGTCGTCCGGGTATGTACATTGGAAATAATAACCTGCATGGTCTCCACCACATTTTATTGGAAGTGCTGGATAACTCGGTGGATGAATGCATGGCAGGTTATGCAACAAAGATCACAGTTGTGATTGAGATTGATGGAACGATAGAGATAACTGACGATGGCCGTGGAATCCCGGTGGATTACAAATCTGATGTAAAGATGAGTACTTTGACACAGGTTTTGGTGAAACCGCATGCGGGTGGAAAATTTGGCGGTGATGATTCAGCTTACAGCAGCTCGGGTGGTTTACATGGGATCGGTTTGAAATGTACGAATGCTTTTTCGAGCTTCTTAGAGGTGGAAGTTCACCGGCATGGATTGATTTTCTACCAACGCTTTGAAGATGGAGGATTACCAGTTACACCAGTCGAAATTTACACCAGAGCAATAAAGCCTGGAAAAAAAGCAGGTGAGATCAACAAAGAGACAAAATTGGTCCTGACTGGCAAAAAAGAACTTGCCAAATCCCTGGAAGTGAATCATTTACAACTGGCAGTCGATTCTGATCCTGACCAAAAAACCGGTACAATTTTCCGTTTTCGTCCAAACCGTGCCTGGTTCGCGCGGGAGATGGAATGGTCGAATCCTACTAAATCAGTCCCTTGGGATGCTGAACGCTTGAGTACACGCTTCCGTCAGATTGCGCATCTTTATCCAGGTGTTTGTATTGAGTTCATGGATAAACGCACCAATGATGGTGAACCTGAAATTTTCTTCTCCAAACGTGGACTGGTTGAATATATTGAGTATTTGAATGAAGGACAAGAATCGTTACATAAACCCATCCTGTTCAAAGAAACAACTGAAATCGATGTGGAAGGCGGTAAAGGAACGATTGAAGTGGAAGTCGCCTTACAATATGCCGGCGAGGACACTCAGATCTATTCATTTGTGAATGCCATTCCAACACCGACGGGTGGTACGCATGTTTCCGCGTTTAAAGCCGGCCTGACTAAGGCTGTTAAGCAATTTGCGACCAACAAGAAACTATTAAAAGGCAATATGGATGTGCGTGGGGATGATGCCTTATTGGGGTTAACGGCCATCATCAAACTTACCATGACCAGCACACCTCAATTTCTTTCTCAAACGAAAGAAAGCCTTACAAGCCCCGAAGTGCATGGTCCGGTGCTTTCCACCACATATGGTTTCTTAAATGACTATCTGGATAAGAATGTGCCGGTTGGCAAGGTGATTGTGAATCAGGCTGTGGCATCTGCACGCGGACGTGAGGCAGCAGCTCAGGCGCGCAAACTGGTGATTAAAAAATCAGCCATGGATGCTGGTGAATTTGTGCTTGGTAAACTGGCGGATATTCAACGCCGCGGCGGAAATCCCATGGTTCCCTTGGAACACACCGCGCTTTATCTGGTGGAAGGTGATTCTGCTGGTGGATCCTGTAAGCAGGGTCGCGATTCCCGTTACCATGCCATCCTTTCATTACGGGGAAAAATCCCGAATGTAGAAAAAATGAAATTAAATGATATCCTTAAAAATAGGGAAATTGCAGCAATTATTGCTGCAGTTGGCACCGGTGTTGGCGCGGATTGTGATGTGAGCAGTATGCGCTATGGTCGCGTCTCGGTACTGGTGGATGCGGATGTTGATGGTTCTCACATTGCCACTTTATTAGCAACACTGTTCTGGCGAACGATGCGTTCTGTGATTGAGGAAGGCAGATTTTTCGTTGCCAGGCCGCCTCTTTATCTCATTAAAAATAAGGGCGGAAAAGAATCACGCTATGCTTATTCAGAGCAGGACCGCTATGATATTGAAAAAGAGTTTGGTGGGGCACGGACAACTTCACTTCAACGCTATAAAGGTCTTGGTGAAATGAATCCGGATCAATTACGTGAAACCGTATTTGTCATACCGGATGAAATTTCTGAGAAAAAGAAAAAACACAAGGGGAAAACAAAAGAACTAGCTGCAGCGGGAGAACGGGAATTCACAGCAGCCGACTTTTCATCGCGTGATTTAAGGATGGTCATAGAGGATTTCCACAGAACCCGCTCTTTAATCACACGGTTAATGGGGACTGAGGTTGCACCGCGAAAAGAATGGTTAATGAATGTAGATTGGAGTGCAGAAGATTAAAGCAAAGACGAGGCAAATTATGACAGAGATTAATGATTTTCAAAACGAAGAAGCCATTGTCCAGGAACAGAGTCTGGATCATTTTATCGAGGAAGCCTATCGACGCTATGCTGTCTTAACGATTTTAGATCGTGCCTTACCGGATGTCAGGGATGGGTTAAAACCAGTGCAAAGACGTATTCTATATGCAATGGGTGATATGGGGCTATGGCATTCGAACGCCCACAAGAAATCTGTTCGTGTGGTGGGTGAGGTATTAGGTAAGTATCATCCCCATGGAGATCAATCAGTGTATGACGCCATGGTTCGTATGGCTCAGGATTTCTCCATGCGCGTCCCATTAATTGATGGTCAAGGGAATTATGGTTCGATCGACGGCGATAGCGCAGCTGCCATGCGGTACACCGAAGCGCGTCTGGCGAGTGTTGGTGGGGTGATGCTGGATGATATCCATAAGGATACTGTGGATTGGCAGTCAAATTTTGATGGTACATTAGAAGAACCGATTGTTTTACCAACACGAATCCCAAACCTGATCGTCAATGGTGCCACCGGAATTGCAGTTGGAATGTCCACCAGTATTTTGCCTCATAATCTTGGGGAAGTGTGCGATGCGGTTAAATTTGTGGCTCAAAACTGGAAAAGACACAAAACGATCAATGTAAAAGAACTGATGAAGTTCATTCCCGGTCCAGATCTCCCCACAGGCGGACTCCTGTACCGTTATCGTGTGAACGGCGAAGAAAATCCGGTCGACATGATCGCCCAGGCCTATGAGACAGGTCATGCAACCCTGGTTTGTCAGGCAAAGGCTGATATTCAGGATATTGGTGGCGGAAAATCAGCCATATTTGTCACCGAATTGCCTTATCAGGTGCAAAAGAACACAATTTTGGAGCGTATTGCAGCCAACCGTGAAAAATTTAATGGCATCACGGATGTGCGCGATGAGTCTGACTTCACTGGAATGCGGGTTGTGTTTGAAGTAGCGCGGGGTATGGAAACCGAAGATGCACTGGATAAATTATTGGCCAATACACAATTGCGTTCGAGTCTTTCCCATAATGCACTGGCGCTGGTCTTTGATGAAAATGGAAAAGCTTCTCCTAGGAACTTGACCTTGCTTGATTTTTTAGTTGAATTTATCAAGCACCGTTTGACTGTCATTATCCGCCGATCACGTTTCGATCTGGAGAAAGCGGAAGAACGTAATCACATTCTGGAAGGTCTATTGAAAGCGATCAGCATGATCGATCGCGTGATCAGCATTATTCGTAAATCTCAAACGGCAGAAACGGCTCGCAAAAATCTGATGTCCGAACTGGATTTGACCGGCGTACAGGCTCAGGCAATCCTGGATATGCCTTTGCGCCGTTTGGCTTCCCTGGAACTTAAAAAACTGGAAGATGAGCGCAAGGAATTATTGCATAGCATCAAATACTTGAAATCTGTTCTGGCTTCTCAGGAAAAACGTCTTGAAATCGTTGTTGAGGAAACCGAAGGAATCAAGGATAAATATGCCGAACCCCGCAAGACCATTATCGTGGAAAGTGAGGAAGGGCACCAGGCAGCTGTCACCGTATCCGATATGGTGATCCCCAGTGAGGCTCAGTTGGTGATGATCGCTGAAGGTGGTTTTCAGCGGGTGGATGCAAAAGGTTATCGCGACGTAGTGACCAAAGACAAACCAACCAGCCGGGCTGTCAGTATTGCTTTACTACGAGAAACAATTGAACCCGAACAGACTTTACTCCTGGTGACTAACCAGGGTCGCTGTTGGCAAGGAAATACAGGACGTTTACCGCTTAGTGGCTCATTCCAGGATATCGGTTTGAAACGTGGGGAACGAGTGGTTGGTATCGGCGTGGTTAAAGAAGGTGCACGGTTGGTGATTGGAACCACAGCTGGTATGATCAAACGGGTAGAGTTGACTGACGTGCTCAGTTCTCGCGCAGAAGCTACCTGGGCTGCCATTATTGGATTGAATGGTGGTGGCGAGGAAGTGCTTTTTGCCGGTGTCGCAGGTGATGACGCGCATGTGATGATCTGTACCTCTGGAAATTCTTCATTAGCACCTCGCGTTCTGCGTTTTGAATCCAATTCCATTAATCCGCAGGCAACGCCATCCGCAAAAGGGGTGAGTGCCATCAAAATGATGGGAGACCGCCTGGTTTGTGGAATTTTGGTGGAGCCTGAATTGTATAAAAAGGGATTCGTATATGCTGTGACAGCCAATGGACATGCTAAACGGATATCCATGGATGAATTTCCAGTACAAGGCCGTGGCGGTCAGGGTGTTCAACTCTGGAAAATTAACGAAATTACCGGTTTGGTAACTGGTCTCACCGTTGGCACTGAAAAAGATCAAATCGATATCTATTCCAGCAAAGCAAAACGGCTACGACTGGATGGAAAGTCACTCCCGATTGTCACGCGTGCAACCAAAGGATTGGATCTTGGAAAGAAATATGCGAATGGTGATCTCTTCGCGGAGGGTGAATCCACAGCCGGTTTGGTGGTGAGTTAAGCGATGCCTATTACATCCAGTACCATTGAAGTTGAAAACAACGATTTTCATATCTTTCATGTTTTTGACACCCAGGAAGTCTATGATGGTTCATTGGCTTTAGCAATTGACCACTTGTTCAATCATATCAAGGTATTGGTTTCGACGGTATATTTACCTGAGGAGAAGAAAAATCTACAACTTGCTTACCAAAAGCATCCTTTACTGCGAAAAGGCAGTTCGGAAGTTCGTAGCAAGGAACGAATACTTTTGGCTGATTGCATTCGGTTGCTCGACGGTCTGATAGAGATTGCCAGATTGGCAGCCTATCCGGAGACTTCTGAAATGGCAAGAAGGGAATTAGAGGAATTAAAAGCGTCGGTTCCCTTCCTGGATTATCGCTATGAACATGATCCATATCCATCCGATGAGGATAGGGAGTAATTCTTTGGCTTAAATAAAAAAAATTCGTTGGTTACAACGAATTTTTTTTTATTTATTATCCCGCTTTGAATTCTTCTGCGCCAGACATTTTTCCGACAAGTTCCTCAGGGTGATGGATTAATACCGGTAGATGTGTGGGGCAAATATAGACTGATTGATTCTGGTAATCTAATTGAATCAAGGGAGCTTTTTGATTTGATATTTCACATACGATACATTTCTTTTCCATGGAATTTCCTTTATTCATATTGTTTTTCTTATTTTAATTGGTCAATTAGGACAAATTATATCATATCCAGGTGTGACGATTTTTGATTGTTAATTGGAAAAAATTATACAGAAGATTGATGTTGATCTATCCCTTTGGATAGTTTAAAAAATTTATGATGACCGTAAATTAATAAGAAAAAATTGATCAAGTAAAGGAGAAATGATGAAATTTTCTGCATGGTATTCAATTTTGGTTGGAATGTTAATGATTGGTCAATGGGGTTTCTTTTTGGTAGCTGGGCAAGTTCCAGAATTGCAAACCGAGCCTGTTCGGATAGCATTTCATTTGGCAGCAGAATTAATTACAGCTATTGCACTTATTCTTAGTGGTTACGTGTTGTTAAAAAAGACTTCTTTATCCAAACCTTTTGCTTTGGTTGCTGCTGGTATGTTGTTATACACCACGATTGTAAGTCCAGGATATTTTGCCCAATCAGGAGAATGGCCTATCGTGATTATGTTTGGATTATTGATAGTTACAAACCTCTATAATATATATAGGTTGATGAAAAAGATTTGACGATCAAGAATTAATCAATTTATACGTTTTCAATGCCAATTCCCGAATGGATAAAACTTCTTTGCCTTTGATGTAGGTTTCCAGCCGATCACCTAATGGGCCAGCCCATTTTATTGGAACTGGCTGTAAAATTCCCAGTACATTACCAGCCAACCCAGCGTTACAATCCACGTCCAGACCTGCTTTTGCCAATAAGCTGAAAGTTTCGGTCATATCTCCATCCCCAAACCACAGGGAATAGATCACTGCTGCGATATTGGGGTAGGCATGGATCCAGTTATATTTTTCAAATCGCGTCGAGAAAATTTCCCATACTTTGGCGGGATCATGATTGCTTTCAACCATTTCCAGACAATAACGGACTACAGAAGCGTATTCACTTTTTTGCGGGAGGAACTTTGCAGCTTCTTTTAATATCGTTTTCGTATCTGTATGGATAAACGCCAGTGACGTCAGAACAGCTGCGTAGATTTCACCATACACACCATTATGTTCATGACTGACGATCGCATCCAGATATGCCAATCGGGCGGCTTCGAATGGCCAGCCTGGCGCCAGCATTCCACACACCATGCCACGCATTTGTGCACCAATCCAATGGGCAAATGGATTTTGAAAAGAGCCGGAGTGGGGCGGCATAATTCCATTATTCAAGTTCCTGAGAGCCACCCATTCTGCAGACCAACCGAATTGTATCTGTCGAACCCATTCCAGACCAATTTCCTGTGCAGTCAGGTTGTGACCCAGACGTTCATACACATCCAGGAAAACCAACTCATAAACCACATCATCGTTTGTGGTTTCCGGGGTGGTGATATATTCACGGATTTCTCCATACACTTTGGCTATTTGTTTGCCAGTATATCCTTCGATTGCGGTACCAAATGATCCGCCCGCCAATTGTCCTAGCCACCCTTGGTAAATTTTAGTTTGCAGGTTTGTTTTATCTTGCAATATAGGGTCTCTGGAGATACCACCTATACTCCCAACAATCTCTTCCCAGGTGGAAGGATGTTCGAATTGGTGGATCGGGTTGTCTGGATCCTGTGGTGCTTGATGGAGAGCTGCCAAAATTTGGGAAGTCACCACCCGAAGATCATCGATTTTTTTTGCTTGAAACAACTCTATTCCCTGAGGAATAAGTTTTTCAGCAGCAGAAACATCATATCCCCGATTTCCCATCGCTTGCACCATCGAGAGGTAGGGAATCTCTGGCGCACCTGATCCTGGAACTTTTGATTCCCAAAATAATCGAATCAAATCATCACCATACGGAATTTGAAAATCACTATCGTACCAATTCGAAGATTGGATACGGCGATCGAGAGGAATAGCGTTTGTGCGAAGTTCGTGTTCCAATTCCCATGCTTTTTTCATATTCTTCGTTTCCTTGCTTGAATGGAATAAAAATAGAGTGCAATCAATGTCGCGATGTAAGGCACCATGGAAGTAAATTGAGATGGCATGTATTGCTGCAGGAGTAATCCCAATCCATCGGTAAAGCCAAATAATAAAGAGATTAAGGCAATTCCCCAGGGGTTCCCATTGACCAAAATCACGGCTGCCAGAGAAATCCAACCACGACCGGCGGACATGTTTTCGCTGAATAAGGTTACATATCCGAGCGAGAGGAATGCACCCGCCAGGCCGCATAAAACACCACAGATGATCAAAGACCAGATGCGAATTTTCGCAGAGGAGACTCCGCTGGAATCCAGACTGGGGGCATTATAACCAGCAGCTCGCAATCGCAGACCAAATCGGGTTTTGAAAATGATAAATGCGGACAGGATTACAACCAAAACGGTGATGTAGATAATCAGGTTTTGACCACTGAGGATATTTCCGAGAATTGGTATTTTTTCCAGCAAAGGAATGTGAATTCGGGGGATGGGATCGATACCCGGATTGGAGAATGCACCTTTGACGTTGAAAATCTGGCGCATCATGTAGGTAGTAGCTCCCAGCGCAAATAAATTCAGGGCGATACCGGTGACAAATTCATCCGTTTTAAGGGTTACTGCAAATAGGATAAAAATCAATGCCATCAGGAGCGAGCCAAAAATGGCGCAGACAATGCCCATCAGCCAGGAATCAAAGTAATAAGAACCGAGAACAGCGAAGAATGCTCCGGTCAGCATCATGCCTTCCATAGCGATGTTGAAGATACCAGCATAAAAGGTAAAAGTTCCCCCCAACGCGGCCAAGAGGATTGGGGTGGCACCGCTGATCATACCGTTGATAAGCCCTGTAATAATGTTCATGCTGTTCTCTCCCGCGCTTTTCGTCTGGCAATGGTTTTATCGATCAGAATGTCAAGATATCCTCGTCCGGCAACGATAACCAATACTGTTACTGCCTGCAAGACCTGGATGAATTCTCTGGGTACTGCCGTGATTAATTCCATTCCCAGAGACCCGGTCTGCATGGCGCTGAAGAACAAACCGTACAGCATGGTTCCTATCAATCCGTTGTTCGCAACAACAGCGATCATGACACCATCCCAGGCATAATTGGCACCCAAGCCTTTGAGGAAACGATGGGGACCAGCCATGACAACCAGGCCACCAGCCAGCCCAGCCAAAGCGCCGGTAACCAGCATCACGGTTACATAATTCTTATCAATTTTGATACCACCCAGACGGGCAAATAATGAGTTTTGTCCGGTGATGCGCCATTCATATCCAGCTGTGAGTCGGTTGAAAACAAAATATATTACGATAAAAGCCAGGATCATGACGATTACATTGGAGTTAAAATCTCCCCAGATGGGTAACCAGCCATTGGTGTTAATTTGTGGGGTCATGGGTGAATATGCACTACGATCGAAAAATGGATATGAGATTGCCCAAAAGGTGAAGAAATCTGCGATCATGTTCAGCATCAAAGTCGTGATGAATTCATCCATGTTGAACCATTTACGCAGCATGGCAGCCACCCCAGACCAAAGCGCACCACCCAGCATGGATAATAGCAGGAGGACCGGTATCATTAACCAGGGCGGAAGATCCAGATATAAACCACCGACAGTAGCGAAGAGTGCTCCCATCAGTAATTGACCGGGTTGTCCAAGATTAATCGGGCCAGAAGCGAAGGCAACCGATGCCGAAAGCCCCGTGAGGATCAGAGGTACAGAATTTCGTAGCGTGGTTGCTAAAGGGAATAAACCAAATAATGAAAATTTAAACAATGCACCATAGGTTTGGAGCGGATCATACCCTTGAAATAACATGATGATCGCACCAATCAGCAAGGCGATAAATATTCCAATAATGCCGCTGGTTATTTTTCGTTGCATCAGCGTTCCTTTCCTTCCAGCAAAAGATATCCAACTTCTTCAATATCAGTCTGGTCAGTGGGTAAGTCTGCAGCGATTTTTCCCCGGTGTAAGACAAGAATTCGATCTGCGATCCGGAATAATTCTTCCAGATCAGCAGAAATTAGCAAAATAGCGCGCTTCTGTTCCCGCATTTTCAGGATGAGATCATGGACATATTCAATCGATCCTACATCAAGTCCACGAGTAGGTTGGTCAAGCAGTACAAAGGGTGTTGCCAGCCGTAATTCCCTCCCAAGGATTACTTTTTGCTGGTTACCGCCGGAAAGCGAACGAAATGGATTGTCCATTCGATCCATCACCACGGAGAATTGCTGTTCGATTTGGCCGGTGAATTTTCGTGCATATTGATCATTCAGCAACAAACCATTCCAAGTGGTGAATTGGGGATTCAGTCGGTGATGGGTCATCATGACATTTTCAAGAATGGATGCTTTTAAGGCAGCACCCATTTTCCCACGATTTTGAGATACAAAGGATATATACTTGCGCCTTTCCAGAATATCCGCTTTGGTGAGGTTTACACCATTAACCTGAATTGTCCCCTGTTTTGTTGGAATGAGACCCATGATCGAATTTACCAATTCAAATTGACCGTTTCCTTCGACACCAGCAATACCAACAATCTCCCCTTCATGAACATGAATGTTGATATTTTCAAGACGTTTATGATCGACACCATCGATATACGTCAAATTTTCAATCGAAAAGACCTGTTTTCCAGTTGTGCTTTTTTCACGATGGGAGGTAAAAAGAACGGTTCTACCAACCATCATTTGGGCAAGATCAGTTTTGGAGGTTTCACTTGCCTGAACCGTATCTATTTTTTTACCTTTACGCATGACTGTGATGCGATCACTGAGGGTTAACACCTCTTCGAGGTGATGAGAGATAAACAGAATTGTATGTCCATGATCGCGTAAACGACTCAATTCATTGAATAATTGTGGGATCTCCTGAGGTGTCAGGACAGCGGTCGGTTCATCCAGGATCAAGACCGAGACGTTTCGATAAAGCAATTTTAGAATTTCAACCTTTTGTGCAGCAGCTACGGAAATATCATCAACCTTAGTATCGATGTTGAGATTGAATTGAAATTCATCAACCTTTTTTTGAACCAGCTGCCTGGCTCTTTGACGGTCGATCATCCCCAAAAAATTGACAGGTTCAGCCCCCAGAACGATATTTTCCCAGACGGTGTACTGGGGTATTAACAGGATTTCCTGATGCACCATGCCAATTCCGTGGGCAATTGCTTCACCCGGATTTTGGAAATTGACTGATTGTCCCGAAAGAAAGATTTCACCCTGATTATACTGCTCCAGCCCATAAAGTACTTTCATCAATGTGCTTTTGCCGGCACCGTTTTCTCCTACGATGGCATGAATTTCCCCTTTCCTAAAATCAGCCGTGACATTGTCCACTGCAACCACATTAGGAGGAAAGACTTTGATGATTTCTTTCATTTCGATCAAAATTTGCATCTATGCACTCCCATTAATCATCGACCCAATATGTATCAATTAAGAAATTTACCACCTTGCGAGTCGTCCTGAATAAATGAATTTTTTTCGCAAGGTGGTAAAGGCAATTAATGTAGATTATTCACCCGTGTAAATTTCGATCTTTAACGTTCCATCAATAATTTGTTGTCTCACTGCCATGACCTGATCCTGAATCGCTTGCGGTAGAACCTGTTCCTGTGCGGTCATATCGATATCGACACCACCGGAGGCAAGACCGTATTGAAGGACTGCACCTGGCTGGTAAGTTCCATCCTTAATGGTTTTAAAGACTTCATAGATTGCTTTGCCAACATCTTTAATATCGCTGGCTACGACATGTCCGGGGACGATATCATTTTGATTGGTGTCTACGCCAATCGCGTATAAACCGCGTTCTCCGGCAGCCTGTAATACGCCAATACCTGCACCAGCGGCGATCTGGAAGACCACGTCTGCACCCATGTCATAGAGTTGTAAGGCTGCCTGTTTCCCTTTGGCTGTATCATCCCAGGATCCGAGATACTTGGTTTCTACCTGGATATCCGGATCGATTGATTTTGCTCCATTGGTGTATGCAAAAACAAACGCTGAAATCACAGGATCGACATCCCCACCAACGGCTCCGATTAGTTTCTCCGGGTTGACACCGGGCAGGCTTGTTTCCAGTGTGGTCAATCCGGCTACGACGCCAGCCAGATAAGCTGATTCTTCTTCGATGAAATCTACGGATGTTATGGATTTCTTTTCATTTTGAACAACTGTATCTAAATTGACAAATATTTTGTCCGGATATTTATCCGCGAAAGACATTAGTTGATCTTCAAAACCGTAAGAAATCACAAAGATCACATCAGCATAGTCGACAGCTGCCTGCAAAGCGGGTTCATATTGACCGGCATCAAAATTGGTCTCAATTGTCCTGATCTCAACCCCATATTCACTTTTAATCTTTTCCATGCCCAATTGTCCGGAATCATAAAATGATTGGTCTCCAAGAGCTCCATTAATAAGGTATACAACCTTCTCTGATTCTGGTCCTTGGCTGGCAGGGGCACACCCGACCAGACTGGCAATTAATACAACAACAATCATCACAAATACGAAATTTTTCATTTCATCTCCTTTTGATTTTTAATTGGTTGGCGTTATTTGAAGAAATTAAAAAGATTTAACCTCCTGTTTATGTTTTTTTAGAAAAGCCTCTACTTCTGATTTTAATGGCAAGCTTGTTTGAGCACCAGCTTTGGTTACCGCTAAAGCCCCGGCAGCGCTGGCGCGTAACAAGGCTGTATGCAGATCCATATCCTCGGCTAATGCAACAGCGAATTCACCGATGAATGCATCACCCGCTGCGGTTGTGTCGACAACAGCTACTTTGAAGGGAGGTGCGAAAATCTGATGATCCGGGCTGAGATAATATGCGCCATGTTCTCCTCGAGTCAGAATGATTTGTTTGCATCCCAAAGCGAAGAGTTGATTGGCTGCCTGGCGGCAATCCACGAAACTATTTGTTTCTTTACCGGATAAAAGCGCCAGTTCACTTTCATTGGGGATGATGTAAGTGACTTTTCGTAATGTTTCGATAGGAATATGTGCGGCTGGTGCTGGGTTCAGCAGAATCGTGGTGCTAAATTCATACGCAATATTAATAGCATGAATGACAACATCCAGGGGGATTTCCAATTGGAGCACCAAGACCTTTGTGTCCCGAATCGTTTCTTTCAATTGGTCTATATCTGCTTTTGTTAAAGTAGCATTAGCCCCGGGTACAACAATGATCGTGTTTTGTCCTTTTGCATCCACCGTGATCAATGCGGTACCAGTAGGTTCATCAACCTGAAAAACAGATTGTGAATCTACCTGGTTCTTCCTTAAATTATCCAGAAGAGCCTGCCCAAAGGTATCTTTTCCAAGCCGCCCAACCATTTGAACATTGCCACCCAAACGAGCTGCAGCAATTGCCTGATTGGCTCCTTTGCCACCAGGAAAGGTATTAAAGCGATCACCCAGAATTGTTTCTCCTGGGATGGGATGACGTTGGGCATAAACCACCAGGTCAATATTGATGCTGCCAATCACCAGGATTTTATTCTTCATAAGCGTCTCCTTCATTGTGATGATGATCAAAAGATAGATGAACACCTTAATAATCAGTGATATTTATGGAAGATGGATCTTCATAAAGCAATTATACAACTGCGGCTGGAAAAATTAAGGATTGAAATAAGAGGTTGCGAATTCAAGAAACCAATGATATTAACTCCAGAATTATTGAGTTGTAATTGCCGAGGTTCTTCAACCTTATCACCTATTGAAGGATAAATACTCTATAATCATAAAATAATCAGAGAAAATACTTCTTATTTAATAATAAAAATTTTCACACAGAAAAATTTGAGGAGATATGGACAATAATTTTTTGGATTACAAGGATGCTGTTAATTTCAATACTGAAAAATTTTACAAAGCCACTCTTTTTCGTTCTGATCGATTGCTGTTGGGACTGAATTGTCTGGAGCCAGGTCAGGTTCAAAAGATTCATGATCACACAGATCAGGACAAATTCTATTTTGTCATTGAAGGAGAGGGTTTATTCGTGGTCGGTGAGCAGGAAAAGGTTGCTTCGGCTGGAATGGTGGTTTGGGCTCCAGCTTCCGTTCCACATGGAGTGACCAATCAAAGCCAGAATCGTCTGGTGATTCTCATGGGGATTGCTCCGGCTCCATAATTAAATGGTATGATAGAATATTAATTCTATGAATACAATTGATCACCCTGCATTTGTCCACCTGCACGCCTATTCTTATTTTTCTTTTATGGAAGGACTCATCTCTCCTTCCGATTTGGTAAATGCTGCCAGAGAGAATGGAATGGCAGTACTGGCGATGTGCGATCATCGATGCCTGAGTGGGGTGGTTGAATTTTCACAAGCCTGTCAGGATGCAGGACTACAACCCATCTATGGATTAACAGCCGAGGTGGAATGGAAAGACCAGCGCGGGGAGATGGTTTTCCTGGTTCAAAATCAGCAAGGTTGGTCAAATCTTTGTAACCTGAGCAGCAAGTTGATGCAGGAAAGTGGAGAACATAGAAGTGTTCTTCGCCTGGATGATTTAAAAAATCACCATCAGGGGTTAATCGCCTTGAGTGGGGGACAGCGTTCGATCCTCGACTTCTTCGTTCAAACTACTCAGATTTCATTGGCTAAGGAATGGTTGAAAATTCTGGGTAATATTTTTACAGATGGATTCTATGTAGAAATCCAACAACATTCCCTGGATCAGGAGATTCATGCAAGACGGGTGGTCGATGTTGCCCGGGATTCAGGAATCCCGATGGTTGCAACCCAGTCGATTTACTATCTTTCGTTAGATCAAACAGGGCTTCAAAAGACTTTGAGCGCCATGCGTGAAAATTGTAGAATTTCCGACATTAAACCAGAAAATGTAGCTCCTAAAAATTCATATTTTACAACTCAACAAGAAATGTTCAACCGTTTTCACTGGATTCCCGAAGCAATCCAAAATACTGTTCGCATTGCATCCCTTTGTAATTGGCGAATTCCAAGTGGGGAAGTACATTTCCCTGAAGTCCCTATTCCTCCAGGAAAGACGGTTTCACAAGTATTGAGAGAAAAAGCCGAATCCGGTGCAAAAAAAAGATATAAGCAGATTACGGCACAAATTCAATCCAGGCTTGATCATGAGCTGGAAATCATCGCTGCACGCGGTTATGAGCCGATATTTCTAATTGTTGAAGAGTTGCTCAATTTTGCGCGCCAAAAAGGTGTCCCATTTTCATCGCGCGGATCGGCAGCGTCTTCACTGGTTGCCTATTGTCTGGAGATAACCAATCCGGAGCCTTTGGGTTTGAATTTATTCTTTGAACGATTTTTAAACCCTGCCCGAACCTCTCCACCGGATATAGATACTGATCTTTGTTCCAGACGGCGGGAAGTGGTGATACAACATGTTTTCGATACGTATGGCGCAGATAGGGTCTCGATGGTGGGTACGATTAATCGCTTCCGACCTAGATCCGCATTGGGTGAAGTAGCCAAAGCATACGGTATATCCGCAACAGAAATTCGTCAATGGGTGAACCAGTTGCCTTATTTTGGTTTTCAAAGAACGTCTGCCGAAGAAAAAGATAATCCTTTCGCCGGATTGAAATCAGCCTATCCGGGACATGAGAGAATTTTTAAGGACGCGCAGGCATTATTAAAGCAACCACGTCATCTTTCGATGCATCCAGGCGGCGTTCTGGTAGCACCAGGTCCGATCACAGATTGGGTTCCGCTATCAGGGTCAGCATCCAAGAATTTTACAATCACCCAATTTGATCTGGAAGGGGTGGAAGCCTTCGGGCTGGTAAAAATCGACCTTTTGGGGATTCGTGGCCTTTCAGTTCTGGGTGATGTGGCAGAAATGATCTACTCCTGGCGGAGAACAGAATATCAGCATGCCATGCAGGTTCTGGAACAGATTCCATTGGAAGATGCCGACACCACTGAACGGGTCAGAAATGGGCAAACGATTGGATGCTTTCAAATTGAATCACCAGGCATGCGTTCCACATTGAGGGAAATTCAGGCAGAAACCGCCAATGATATTATGGCGGCATTAGCACTTTATCGTCCTGGACCATTACGAGGTGGAATGCGTGATGCGTTTATCCGAAGATTTAAAAAGCTTGAAAAAGTGGAACACATTCATCCGATCCTGGAACCAGTGTTAGCCGAAACCTATGGTGTGATTCTATATCAGGAACAGGTGTTACGGATTGCACATGAAGTTGGCGGGTTATCACTTGTGGATGCAGATTTGCTGCGTCGGGCGATGTCGCACTTTGATCCAGGCGAACAAATGAAGACACTAAGGGCACGTTTTATTGATGGGTTCCAAAACAGAAATGTGCCGATGGAAACAGCAGAAAGAATCTGGGATATGATGGCTGCATTTGCCGGATATGGTTTTCCGAAAGCACATGCCGCTTCTTATGCCAGGGTAGCCTGGCAGGCAGCCTGGTGCAAAACACATTTTCCAGCTGAATTTATGGTGTCCGTTTTGGCGAATGGTGGCGGGTATTATTCACAACGGGTTTACTTAAGTGAGGTCAGAAGAATGGGGCTGGTCGTACACCCTCCGCATATTAATCATAGTTCCTACCAGTTTTCAGTCCGCTATCCTCAAGGTCAGGCAGTTCTTTATATGGGATTGGATCAGGTACACGGATTGACCCATCAAACTCAGAAACGGATCAAGGAGGAACGACCATTTAGCAATCTAAATGATTTTCTTTCCAGGGTTAATCCTCGTCGCACAGAGGTGGAGAATTTAATCAGATGCGGTGGTTTGGATGGCTTTGGCAATGTCCCAGACATGTTGAATTCCATCACTACCGGATCGTGGAAAAAAGATCAATTCTCTCTTTTCAACTGGCAGAATGATTCATCGGAAGATTGGTCTTCTGCAGAACGGTCTTTGGCGCAGGAGCAGATTTTAGGCGTTAGTGTCGATGTTCACCCATTAGAACTTGTCAGGGATCAGATCACTGCCGTAGGTGCCATTTCAACGGCGGATGCAAATTACCATGTTGGTGAATCGGTTGTGATCGCTGGATTGCGGCTCAGCTCGCATCGTGCCAGAACAGCACGTGGGGAATTGATGTTATTTTTATCGATTGAGGATTTGGAAGGGATGATGGAAGTAGTTTTCTTTCCTCAGGTTTATCATCAATATCGCCAGATATTACGGTCTTCAGGTCCATTTCTGATTCGGGGAGTGGTGGAGCATAATCCGGAGGAGGGAGATTTATGGATGCGTGCAGAGAAGGTGAAAATATGTAGTCCATCAGGAAACAAAAATCCGTAGATTGGATAGAAGACATTCGCTGAAGGCTTTAACGGTACAATAAACAAGTTATGGAGGAATGAATGAAATATGCAAGTCAGGCACTTTGGTGGGGTATTAAAGAAGGGTTTTTTCAACTCGGGAGATTGATGTTGCTTAATTTGACCTGTTTACTTTTTTCCTTACCCGTAATAACCATTCCTGCTTCCACTTTGGCGTTGGCATACACGATTAGAATTATGGTTATTGATGAGACGAATTATTCCTGGGGAATATTCTTGGAAGCTTTTAAACGTTATTTTATCAGTAGCTGGCGTTGGTTATTACCCAGTTTGTTGTTGCCCATTATTTTTGTTTATAACATCCTCTTTTTTGCAGTCGAAAGTTATACGCTTAGTGTTTTCATTCAAGCAGCCAATGTGGTGATGTTGGTGATCTGGCTATTCTTGCAGACATTTACTTTACCTTTTGTTGTCGAACAGGAACAACCTGTAATGCGCATTGCCTTATTGAATGGGATTAAATTGTTGTATCAGAAACCAGGATTATACGTTTTAACAACGATGTTTTTGGTTGTGTTTTATATATTGAGTACGATCATCATATTGCCGATCCTTTTGGTGTCGGTGAGTATGGGATTGTTTGTTACCACTTATTGTTTACAAGTTTATTTGGGAAGGCGGGGAATCGTCCCGGAGGAAGAAAGCAGTAAAGTATATAAAAGACCCGGTTCAGTGTAATTGGAACCGGGTCTTTTATATTTTGGGAAAATTTTACTTATGGTGTAACGACTGGCAGATCAGCACCTTCCCAGCCGAGGATACCACCACTCATGCTGAGAGCATCGGCATAACCGTTCAGGCGAAGGGCGATGGTAGCGATCAAGCTGCGGATACCACTCTTGCAGTAAACAACAACCTTAGCAGTTGGATCGATTTCACCTGTTCGGGTGAGCAGTTCTTCCAAAGGAATATTCACGGCAGGGTCAATATAACCAGCTGCGAATTCATCAGCACGTCGGACATCAACCAGGATGAACTCATCGCCATTGATTAACATTTCTTGCACATCAACGTTTTTGGTGGTTGCCCAACCTTCAGGAGCATTGTTGGCGAAATCTTTTACAGCCATGTAGAGTTTTTCATCAGCAATGATGGCAGTGCTGATTTCTTCAGCAGGAGCAAGACCTTCTTCAGCACCTAATTGTGCACCTAACCAACCATCCATACCAGCTGACATGTTACGCACATTGGTGTAACCCAACATTTGTAGAATTGTCCAGGCATAAGTTGAGCGGGTACCACTTTTGCAATAAACAACAATGGGGGTATCAAGTTCTTGAGGAAGTAAATTCATGTTATCCGCAAGGGTTTTCACAGGAATATTGACTGCACCAGGAATATGACCATTCTCTTCCAATTCAGAAGGTTCACGCACATCAATCACGAAGAGTTCAGGATTCTCAATCAGTTCCGTATTGAGTGCATCAGCAGGCATGGTTCCATAGCCTTTATCCTGACCATTGTTGGCAATAATGCCAGCAAAGATCCCTTTGAAATCGGGAGCAGCACCAACAACAGGTAGTTCTTCAGCTTGCCATCCAAGGTAACCACCAGCCATGTTGAATACGTTATCGTATCCATTCATGCGTAATGCGATCACACCAATCAAACCTCGAATACCACTGCGGCAATATACAACGATTTTCTTGCTTGGATCGATTTCATCAAGGCGTGACATCATTTCCTCTAAAGGAATGCTGACAGCCGTGTCAATGTAACCAGCTTCGAATTCATCCGGTCGACGATTATCAATCAGAACGAAATCTTCACCATTGATCATCATCTCATTGACATCGACGTTGGTAACGTTTGCCCAACCTTCAGGCGCATTATTGGCGAAATCTTTGACAGCCATGTACAGTGCTTCATTTTCGATGATGGCGGTGCTTATTTCTTCAGCGGGAGCAAGACCTTCTTCAAATGGTAATTGAGCTGCTAACCAACCATCCATACCGGCTGACATATTGCGAACATTGGTGTAGCCTAATGCACTTAAGATAGTCCAGGCATAGGTCGATCGAGTTCCACTTTTACAATAAACCACGATTGGGGTGTCAAGATCTGCTGGTAATAAAGCAGGGTTATCTGCAAGGGTTTTTACGGGGATATTGACTGCACCAGGAATATGGCCGTTAGCTTCTAACTCGGAAGCTTCGCGCACATCGATTACAAAAAGATCGGAATTCTCGATCAATTCAGTATTGAGTGCGTCAGCTGCCATCGTGCCGTATGCTTTATCTTTTCCATAATTGGCGATGATTTCTGTAAAAATCGCCTGGAAATCAGGAGCTTCAACGACAACAACAGGTTCTTCAACTACCGGAACAGTAGTCGGCTCTTCAACAACAACAGGAGCTTCTACGACGGGTTCTGCTGTTGGGGTTGCTGCAGGAGCACAAGCACCTAACAACATCGCGAACATTACTACTAACATGATTGGTAAATATAATTTTCTAGACATATTCTTCCTTCTCTTTTTTTTTGTTATTAATCAACTGATTTTAATAATCAGTTGTATTTCACTTATTATTTTTATTGTTCCGGAATTAATCCTGGAACATTCTCCACGATGACGTTCCGGTTGGCTTCTAATTCTTCCGGTTTGACTTTATCTGCGGTCAGGAAGATTTCAGCATTACCATGACAGGAATTACAGGATTCATTCTGTGGCGTATTGCGTTGAATATTATGGGGGGTTGCATATGCCCAATTGGGAAGCAAATTGAAATTGGAGAGCAGATCCTCACCATAATAAGCATAACTCTCAGGATCAACCGGGATATGACGAACCGGTACATATTCATACGGCCTGTCTGAGGATTGTCGGGTGTTTCGACCTATAAAAAATGTCATATAGGTTGCCGCTGTCTTAAAGAAAGGATTGCCGGTTGTTTCACTGATCGCAACATGGCAACTGTCACAGCTCGTATAGGAGACGGAATGACATACCTGACAGGAGAGAGCACCCTGGTGGATTTGATGTTGCACGATGGTATCGGATGTTCTACCGACTTGATCATGGCAGCTTTCACAGCTTGGTCCCTGTTCACCTTCATAGCGGTGATTGTTTCCTTCAGAATCATGCATGCTGGCGCCATCATGGCAGGCAACACAATTCATGCGCCCCTGGCGGAAATGAACATCTCCAGGAATACCTTCATTTTTGCCCATATACTCATTTCCTACGCGTGAACCATGGCAAGCGGTACAGGTGCGAGTCATTGGGGGAGTTTTTACAAATTCATGACCATTTAATAAACCACCACCAACGCTATCTGGTTGGGCAATGTGGCAGTCTCCACAGGTTGTGTGGCAGGATTGGCAATGATTGCCAAACATCTCCTCCAACGCAACATGGTTTTCAGGCAGACTGCGTGAATACATCGTCTGGAAATACCCAGCCTGGGTGGTATGAAGACTATTCGTATTGCTCACTACGATTTCATTGTGGCAATTCCCGCAGGTTCTTTGTGCATCGGCATCAGGAGCTTGTATTAAACCAGTGTGGGCAGTATCTTTCTCAGTCGCTGAAGAATCTCCAGCATGACAGGCGGAGCAGGATGTTTGACCATGCTCAGTTTCAAAAAATCCAGCGTTAACCAAAACTTTTTCCCAAGGCTCCAACGGAGCCACAGAGCCACCTCAGCCAACGCCTTCTGATTCAGCTCCATGAGCATCTTCTTCTTCCTCAATTGCCGTATCAATCAACATTTGTTTGTCTGTATGGCAGACGACACAATTGTCTACCGGCGGTTCGAAAGCAACTGGTATAACAGCTGTTGGAGTTGCTTGAGAAATGGCAACTTCGGTTTCGTCGGGCACAGTTGATGGTGTGCTTTTAGCTGTACATGCGCCAAGCAATAGCATAGACAAGCTAAGGGATATAATTAAAATAATTTTTCTCATGAGATATCCTTCAATAAATTCTCTTTGATAGGTTTGGATAATAATAGTTTCTTGTTGGAAATATTGGGGTTATTATCGTTACTCATTTCACTATAAAGAAAATTATACAAGATCAATAATAATTAAGAAATCTTTAATCTGTTAGTGACATATATCACAAGTAAATATTTGATTTTTTATGTTGAATCTATAAGTAATCCTTATCATCCTGGCAAACATGATAAAATTTAATATATTAATTTTTGGAGATTGATTATGTTAGATACACATCAATTACGAGTCTTTCTGGCTGCAGCTGAGACTCTAAATTTTTCACAGGCTGCGAAACGATTGCATATGTCACAACCGAGCGTGACTCAACATATTCACAACCTGGAGACGCATTTTGGTATGCAACTATTTATCCGGTCAGGCAGGAAAATAACTTTAACAGAAGCTGGTGTCACCCTGTTACCCATGGCGAGAGATTTGGTATTGTCTGCTATTCGGGCTGATGAGATGATGGATACACTTAAACAAGAGATTCATGGCCATTTATGGATTGCCTGTACAACTACTCCAGGGAAATATATATTGCCATCACTCATGGCAGACTTTCTAAAAAGATATCCTAAGGTGGAGGCAACCATTACTGTCGGCAATCGTAATGATGCTATGCGTTTCTTAAATGAAGGTAAAGCACAGATTATGGTATCAAGTGTATTCAATTACCATCCGGATATAGAGTTTCATAAATTTATCTCCGAACCACTTGTTCTGATTGTTCCTACCAATCACCCCTGGACAAGAAGAGAAAGTATCAACCTCGATGAATTGCGTAAAGCAAATTTGATTGTGAGAGAATCATCCGCCGGTTCTTATATGGTGCTGCGCGATGGGTTAGCCCAACAAGGTTATGACATTAATGATCTACGAAAGGTCCTCACATTGGGAAATTCTGAAGCAATTGCATTCGCTGTACAGGAAGGTGTTGGGGTTGGATTTGTTTCGATGTTAGTCGCTCAAAGAATTGTGAAAGGGCAGGTCGCCATGGTAAAGGTGGATGGTCTTGACCTCGCACAGGATATTTACATTGGACAACATCGAAGAATTCCTGCTACATCCGCTCAGGTGGCGTTTTGGAAAATAGCAACAGAACCTAAAAGTGACGCATTATTAAAGATCATATCTTATCTGAATGGAGAGAACGAATCATTAAAACCATAACTTTTGGGTAATTTTCAGTGGTTAATTTTTGATTAACAGGTTATGAAAATCTCCTAATTGAGTGGAATATTTTTGATTGTAAAGACTATTTCATTGGTTGTTAAAAGATGGTTATAATCGGCCAATCATTTATTACTAAGGTGACTACATTGAAAAGAGCAATTTTATTTGATTTGGATGGTGTCCTGATAGATTCGATGGAAATTCATGCACGTACCTGGCAAAAAGCTATCCAAACATTATTAAAAATAGAGATTTCTGAAAAACATTTCCTGATTAATGAAGGCAAAAATTCTAAAGATTTACTTCAGGAATTGATTCAACAATATCAACTTGATGTTGATAATGATACCTGGCAAGAGGTGAGTGATTATCGTGACCAGCTTTTCTTACAGGAATTTACTCCACGGCTGGTTGATGGAGCGGATAATCTGGTTAAATTGATAGCTCGCGTAGATTACCGGATGGGGGTTGCGACAGGTAGTACCCGAAATGTAACAGAGGAAGTGTTGGCCAAAACGGGAATTAAAGAGTATTTCTCTACTCTAATTACCTCAGAAGATGTGCAATTCAGCAAGCCTCATCCACAACCGTACCAGATATTATTAGAACAGTTGGGGACGAAACCTGCACATTCACTGGTAATAGAAAATGCTCCTTTAGGAGTTGAATCAGGTCGGGCTGCTGGTTTGATCTGTCTGGCTGTTTCGACAACCAATCCACCAGAGATACTCTCCAAAGCATCAAAGGTTTTTAGTAATCTAGATGAAATTGGAGATTTCTTGCTGCGAGACAATAACCTTACTTCAGGCAAAGGTCAATGGGGATTTTATGATTTATTAATGGAAGAGACTTATGGATCCTAGATTACTTCGCGAACAAAAAACAGTTGACATTATGATTGAGTTGTATTGTCGTGACCATCATGAAATTTCAGATGGGCTTTGTGAGGATTGTGAGGCTTTGAAAGATTATACTCATCTTAGGTTGCAAAAATGTCCCTATCAGGAGAAGAAGACAACCTGTGCCAAGTGCCCAACACATTGTTATCAAAAAACCATGCGGGAAAAAATTCGAGAAGTGATGCGCCATGCTGGGCCACGCATGTTAAAACAGTATCCTGGTTTAGCGATCTTACACCTTCTGGATGGTTTCCGAAAGCCGGCACCATTAAAGAAGAACCGAAATACTTAAATGAACAGAGCACTATTCGAAGTGCCCTGTACTGGGTGCCCTGAGTGGGCAGGTCCGCCTGTTAATTGTATTATCCAAGAATATATTTAAAAATCAAGTCTTGAACACAATCAAGACAACGGGAACTACTGAATGAAAAACTTAACCCTTATTCCATTTGATTTGCCTGGAAAAATTTACCGCTGTCCCTTACCGAATGGTAGTTTTGATTTTGGTTCAACAACTTTACAAGAAATGAAAACAAATGGAGTAAAGCGAGTTGTCACCCTGGTTGAAGAATTTGAATGGTTGCAAAGAGCGGGGATTGATCTCCCATGCATTTATAAAGAACACGGCATTGAGATGCTGCATCTCCCGGTTGTCGATTTTAAGGTTCCCAATGATCGGGATGTATATCTGACTGAAGTTCAAAATGTTTTATCATGGGCTTCGGATGGAGATAATATTGCTGTGCATTGTTTTGCAGGAATTGGCCGCACGGGAACATTCCTTTCGATGATGGCTGTACTGCGCTTTGGCTGGAATCCACTGGACTCAGTATTATGGATTCGGCAATTCATCCCTGGTGCTGTCGAAAACGAAATGCAGTTCCAATTTGTTATGCATGCATCACAATCATTTTGATGGTTTTTCCTTTGGAACAATAACCTGCAAAGCATCTTTTTCGGCTTTGATTTCCACCGGGGATTCTCCCCACATTTCACCATCTGCCTGGGTGGATTGAACAGGATCTGATTCAATGGAGACGGAACGCACCTGCCAATGAAGTGCCTGGTCTTTGAGCTCATTTCCGCCAACCAGATTGGCTGCCAAAGAAAACAATTGAACCAGGTCCATTTTTCGGATGACAAATACATCCAGCAAACCATCATCAATCTTGATCTTCGGATCAAGGGTTAATCCGGGAACACCAAAATAAGCTGCATTGGCGATCAGACAGGTCAATCCAGTACATTCTACCGGTTCACCATCCAGAACGAGATGATAATTCGCTTCCTTTACATTGTGTAAAGCCTGGGTTGCTCCCATTATGTAAGCGAAAATGCCATACCGTTCTTTGAGCTCACGATCAGTTCCTTCCAGCATAGCTGCTTCCAATCCCACGCCTGCCCGTAAGGCAAAAGCTGGAATTTTTTCATCATTTGTTATCCCCAGGTCGATCGAACGTATAAAGGATTTTTCTGGATCAGTTATGAGTGCGCAGGCTTCCTGTATATCTTGTGGAATTCCCAATTCTACGGATAAAATATTTCCGGTTCCGCCAGGAAGGATTGCCATAGGTATTCCACTCCCGTGTAGTCCACTGGCAACCTCCATCACTGTGCCATCACCACCGTACGCTGCAACGATATCTACACCATCCTTGATGCATTGTTCTGCGAGACAAATTCCATCACATCGATCTTTTGTGATGACCAGATCCCATTCAACATTGGCTTTTTGAAAGAGATTATTTAATATCCTTAAGGGAGGATTTTTGGATCCTGCGCTTGGGTTTAGAATAATACGGACGTTTTTTTTCGCCATAACCGATTTCACATTTATGCAATTGTTTGCATGGATTAAACCACATTCAATTGCGGTTTGGGTGATATTGGCGGTGGTATCCACCAATAACACCATATTAACCCAGTTTATTTAATTAATATGATTAACTGTATTATAAATAGAAATTCAAGAAATTTGTCTATGATTGTATGTGCTTTTATTTGTCTCTATGAAATAGATATGTTAGATTTAATCAGGATTTAGTGATTGGGATTGAGAGATGACATGAAAAACTGGTTTTCTGTTTTATTTCGTTTAACTTTGACCATTGTTTTTGGGGTTGGAGCCATCTTAATAGCATTGGCATTAATGGATAATCTTTATGATTATCGCTCTCCATTATCAGAGACACCTCCGATTCCAGGACGTTCATTTACCGAACCTTTAGCAGACAGGGTTGTTTTCGTTTTAATTGATGCCTTACGATATGATACATCCTTAAAAACAGATGTAATGCCTGTTTTAAATGAGTTACGAACCCAGGGGGCAACTGCAAAAATGATTTCTGAACCGCCCTCTTACTCATCTCCTGGCTATGGAACCCTGCTTACTGGTGCCTGGCCGTACTTGAATGATGCACCAGTCTTTAACCTGGATTATGAGAATTTTTATCCTCTCACCCAGGATAATATATTCAGTTCAGCAAAGATACATGGTCTCAAGACTGCTTTTTCAGGATTTTACTGGTTTGAAAAACTGATTCCTCAGTTTGCGTTGGATATTGGATTTTTTACACCTGATGAGGATCAACATGCAGACCGACTGGTTGTGGATGCAGCCATGCCCTGGCTCAAGTCAGATGATTATGATTTGATCATGATCCACCTTGACCAGGTCGATTATGCTGGACATTACGAAGGTGGACCTGAGAGCATCAACTGGGATCAGGCTGCATCCAGAGTAGATGGATTGCTGGGCGAGATTGTTGCTGAATTGGATTTTACAAAAGATGTTTTATTGGTAGTATCAGATCACGGTCAAATTGATCAGGGTGGGCATGGAGGTCATGAATCGATAACATTGACGGAGCCTTTTGTTTTGGTTGGAAAAGGAGTTCAGCCAGGGGACTTCAATAATGTCCTGATGGTGGATGTTGCGCCTACGCTGGCAGCTTTGGCAGGCATTAATTTGCCGGCGACAACTCAAGGACGGGCTTTATCGCAGATGATGGTATTGTCGGAAAGTGAAAAAGAAGCTTTAAGTACTGAAACGTCAAGACAACAATCTCAATTATTAGAAGAATACGCTAAAGCGATTGGTGAACCAATGACTTATGAAGCCATAAACGATTTGTCTTTTCACTACGATCGTGAATTAATGATTATTCTTCAAGAAGTTCAGCAATCACGCTTGAATAGAGAAAGACTGATTCGTTTCGTCATTATTCTGGTTGTATTTATCTTAAGCATTGTTTTATTTTGGCGATGGAAGCCATCTGATTGGTTTATATCTATTGTCGGAGCTTTAACTTTTACAGGTCTTTTCCATATCGCTTACCTGACGATCGGACAACGAAATTACTCGTATAGTTCTGTGGTCAGCCCAACACAACTCCTTTTGCAAAATGGGTTAATATCGATCTTATCTTTTGCCATTGTCTGGGTTGTGTTTACCTGGCGAAAATGGAAAGATTGGCAAAAAGGACAGGCTGTAAGTAAAGTTCTTAATCTTGTTTTTATGGCCATGGTAGTGACAGCAATTCCACTTATTATCCATATATTATGGAATGGATTATTTGCTAGCTGGCATTTACCAACCCTGGCTTTACATTATCTGGCTTTATTAAGTCTGATTCAGATCTTCTTCTTGAGTATCGCAGGACTTATTTTCAGCTTGATAACCTCTCGCATTGTAAAAAATAAGGAATCTCTAATCGTATGACCAAATTGATTCTGCATTCTGCCAACATCGATAAGCGTTTACCAACTGGTTCATTACCTGCCCTGGAAATGAGTTTGAAAGCCGGGATATCGCACATTGAAGTGGACGTGATTCCTTTAAAAGACGGTGACTTTGCCTTATTGCATGATCCACAACTGGAACATGTCAGCAATGGGACTGGATCGGTCACAGATAAGGCGGCACTAGATGTTCAGAACCTTTATTATCTAAACTCTTTGGAAAAATTAGGCACACTCAGTCAGGCTGTCCAGCTTTTACAAGATCATCCTATTGATGGATTCTTACAATTGGATTTGAAACCTTATGCGCCGTTAACACCATCCAGTCTGAAAAATTTACTCCTTCTGATTAAACCAGTTCAAAACAAAATCCTGGTGAGTTCTGTAGCAGATTGGGCAATTCGTTTCTTAAATAAAATGGCTCCGGATTTGTTACTTGGTTTTGATCCATTGTTGTATCTGGACGTAGTGAAGGGTGAACCCCGTGAAGAAGGTATACCTCCTTTTCGGATAGGTGCATTTGGTTATCTGGATGAACATCCTCTGGCAGCACAACGGTGGGGAGAATTGAAAGAATATTTTGGTGCACGCGCAGAATCTTTGCTCCAACAAGTACCTGTTGGTGTTACCTGGTTTATCAATGCACAATTATTGGATGAAGCAATGAATTCCGGTTTTAATTGGATAAGTTATCTGCATGATCACGGCTGCCTTGTCAATGCCTGGACGCTGGATATGAATCGCTCAGACCTTGCCAGAAAATTGGTTACGTCAGGTGTGGATCTGATTACTACGAATCAACTGCCTGAAATGGCTCGTGAATTATCTTTAGATCATTGAAAACCGAACCCCATTAAAAAAGGGAAAGATTATAAACTACCATTCGAAGTCTTGATTTATTGTGAAAAAATGTCAGAATAAGAGTAGACCGAATCCAGTAGATGGTTCTATGTAAAGGGCAGGATGAAAGTGAAAGCTGGCAAGGCAATTCTTTTTTTGTTATTGATTTTATTTTTGGTCGGATGTACAGAATCTGACCAACCTGTCAACTCCACGAACCAGCCGACTGATGTTATCCCTAAAGGGACAGAAGTAACACTTATCGACATCGATATAACCCCGTCAACCGAGCAACCAATTTCCCCCGAAGAGACATCTCAACCCGAACAAATTACTGAACCCGGACCTAATCTGATTATTGATTCCAGATTGAGTTTTTTACCGGGCGGTTTATATCTGGTCTTTTATGATTTGGAAAAAGAAACATTAGAGGCATTATCCTTTCAATTGAAGTTGACAACAATTGGAAATGGAAATGGCATTTTCCAACATTCAGACAATACTTTATTTGCGTTGGTGGGGCAAAAATTAATCAATCTTCAAACCAGAGAAAATTTTTTGGTTCCAGAATTTGGTGGACGTGACGATTGTACAGTCTCATCGATATCGAGAACAGGAGATTTACTGGTTGCTGGTTGTGAGGAGAATGGTGCTGCTGTTTTTTCTATCGGTGGGGATTGGGAATTACTGTACCCTGATTATCAATTTTCACAAATCCAATTATCACCGGATCATGAACAAATCGCTTTTTGTATGTTGGATGGGACCTCCCGATTATATCGGTCCGATTTACAACAATGCATGCTTGAGGGTCAATGTGATCTGATTCAAATATCTTCTACTTGTGATGATGTTTTATTTGACTGGTCTCCGGATGCAAAATTAATTGCATTTTCTGAACAACGTCAGGGTATCGAATTGATTGAATTAAGTACAGGCAGTAAAACGGAATTACTAACCTCCACACAAACAGGAATAATGGATGATATCGCCTGGTCACCGGATGGTCGATTTATCGCTTATACACAAACAGAGAAAGAGCTTTCATCCATCTATCTATTCAATGTGTTGGGCAGTGAACCCAGATTATTTTATCAAAGTGAAAATCAAATTAAACTGGTGGGTTGGCTAAACGCGATTACCGATTTTAACCCAACAGAACAATACATCGTATTACCTTCGGAAAATCAATTCTGGATGAAAGCAGGTCCATCAGTTGATGATTTTGATTCAAAATTATTCCTGGCTGGCGAAAAAGTCAGGGTAATGGATCAGGTTGAAGTCGTAGATGGTCAAAAATGGTGGCGAGTGCGAGTCGGGGATTCGATTGGCTGGGTGGTGGAAAGTTCAAACCATTTTCAGGATGACTGGACGTATGGTCTGCTATCGCCTGTCTTTGAACCTGGAAGACCATTAATCGTAAAAATGTCAGGAAATGATTTGCGATTGCGGGAAATGCCCTCATTGAATGGGGTTGTTAAAAGATATTTGATCCCGGGTATGCGCCTCAAGATCATAGATGGTCCTGCTGTGGTTGATAAATTTAACTGGTGGTTGGTGGAAATCGAAGAATCTAAAATATATGGTTGGGTGGCGGAAGAAGCATTATGGTATGCAACGGACTGACTTTCAAAATAATTTGAATTAATTTCTAACAACCAAGTGGATTTGGATTCCGTTCGGATCGATTAGCGATACTTCAGCTTCTTCTTTTAGAGTTTCCCAACCAACCTCATTGAGGCTGTCATTCAATAGATCAATACTTTTATGATCGGGTAGAACTATTTCAAAGTACCGTAATCCTGCCGTATCAACTGCAAGGGGAGTTGCCCCAGCACTATGCCAGGTATTGGCACCAATATGATGGTGGTATTCTCCGCTGGCGAAGAAAAGCGCTTGATCGCCATATACCTGCGTCAAATCGAATCCCAGATCAGAATAAAATTCTGCTGTTTTTTTCAATTCAGCTACACTTAAATGGATGTGACCGATTGAGGTACCAGCCGGCAAGCCTGTCCATTTTTTACTTTTTCCTTTGATAGTCAACATCAAATCATCTATATCCAGATCATCGGAGCCCATGTCCAGTTGACCTTCTTCATCAATTGGCCATTCTTCATAATCCCTGTCGCAGGTAAGTTCGATTCCCATTTCGTCAGGACCGGTCAGATAAAGGGCTTCTGATACACCATGGTCAGCAATTCCTTCCAGTTCAACCTGATTATTTACGAGATGAAAAATCAGTCGAGCGAGGTCTTCACGATTGGGTAAGCGGATGGCAACGTGATAAAGTCCGGTGGTTTTTTTACGTGGGGGTGGGTTGTTGACCCGATACAAAACCAACAGGGGTTCGCTGGCGATTGTGCCCAGCGTGACTGTTTGATCTGATTTTGATATCACTTTCATACCGAGGGCTTCTTCAAAGAAATAAGTTGCACGATCCAGATTGGATACGTTGTAGTGTACTTTTCCGATTTTCAAAAGGATTGACTCAGGTGATTCCATATTTTTCTCCATTTCCAAGCATAAGGGCAGGATATCATCTTGGTATTGGTTTGTCAATTTTTGTTAAGCAAGGTAAAGCTATCGCAGAGAAATCTGCACCAATTCCTTTTATTTATTTTCATCAAACTTGATAATGACTGACATCATCCAACGCAATGGCAGATTGTTTTCAGCCAATTGAATTCGTACCGGGTAAATCACATCATTGTATTTTGATTGCGGGTACTCATCAATTTCGATGATCTTCCCTCGGATCATTTCCCCAGGAAATGCATCCAATTCAATGGTCACTTCATCACCTATTTTAATTTGAACGATATCCATTTCATTGATATCAGTACTTTCCACCAACCAGGAAGAATCATCAACAATAACAGCCACAACCTGTCCAACTCGAATCCATTCTCCATGTTGAATTTTCAGGGATACCATTTTGCCGTTAAAAGGAGCAGTAATTTCCAAATCATTCATTGCTGACTGTAGAGCTTCTACTTGTGTATTGGCCGTGGAAAGAAGTTCTTCCGCTAACTCTTTTTGTTCTCTTTGAATATCGCTCTGGCCAAATTTTTGGTATTCGGCGATAGCAGTATCCAATACTGCTTTTGTCAATTCCAAATTTAATTGCAATTGTTCATAGTTGATTTCCAGATTGTCATAAGCACGTTCGGCTTGATTTAGTGAGATTTGGGCTTTATCCAATGTGTCCTGACGTCTTTTTCGGAGGGCATTATCCTCTTCAAGATCCAAAAAATCTTCTAGGTCATTTTTTGCATCTTTTAGCTCCTGTTTCGCATCGATCATATCCTCATTTAATTTTTCCAGGTCTTGTTCGTATTTATCTTCATCAAAATCATCCCAGACTGCTAATGCTACATTCCGTCCAACCTGGGCATCCAAAACCCTTTGATAAGCCAATTGTTTTTGAAGATAACCATATAAGACCAATTCATCCAGGCTTTGCTGGGCTTGCAACTGTTCCAACTCAGCGCTTTTCAATTCTGCGATTAATTGCTGGGGAATTTCCAACCGAATGATCACCTGTCCGGCTTGAACTTGTTGACCTTCTTCGATCAGCAATTCTGTCACCTTCCCATTGCTTTGCGAAATGATCTGCATGTCCTTAGCTGGCACAATTTCACCATCAGCAATCACAATTCCTGATGAGTTTTCCTGTACAGAGTCGTACACAACTGGAGTCTCATTCGGGGTATTATTTGTATTACAGGCACTGAGCATAAAAAGTCCAACAAAAAGAGTAAACATTAAAGAAAATCTGATATTCATGGGTTCCTCCACCTTTCAAAAATTTCCAATCCTGGCGACTTATTCATAGGCCAATACCTCACGAATAGTAAGCCTGGCCGCGTTGCGGGCAGGAAAATAACTGGCAACAAGTGACAATACAATCAATATAAAAAACCACAGGATAATACCTTTTGATGAAATCACAATTTTGGATGCTGCTCCGAAAATAGCCTGGTTAACCAGATTGGTCAAAATAAATGAAATTGGAAAAGAAGCAACAATACCAATCAGGTAACTGGTTAATCCAATAAAGAGGCTTTCAAATGTTATCAGTCTTGAGATAACCGCGTCATAGGCTCCAATCGCTCGCAAAATACCAATTTCTGCTGTTCTTTCCATTACATTCAGACTCAATGTTCCACTTAATCCAATTCCACCCACAATAGCGGTTAAAACAGAAAGGAAAAGCAGAACAAAGATCAAAATCTGGATTTTATCCAGACCTTGTTTGACTATTTCCTCCCTTGCAGTGATCGTATCCACATGATATCCAGCAGCGCTGAGGTGATCATCGATGATTGTTGTCATCTTCATTTGAAAGGCGAGATCATGTTTCTCCGTGACAACCCGATAGGAATTTGAGTGCGAAAGTGATTTTAAAATATCAGCCAGATTGTCCATCGAAGTAAAGGCAAATTTCTGGTCAATGCCTGTGTAGCGAAAAATTCCGACAACTGTCCAAAGATCTTCTTTTCCGGAAATCTCTAATACGATTTGGTCACCTGGTTTTAGTTGGGGGTAAGTGTTCCAGAAAGCATCATTCACGACAATTGTATATTTCTCATCCGGCAAAACCCACCGACCAACATCCACTTCCTTTTTCACCAATTGACTATCATCAGGGGGAGCAACAAGATATACATTTTCAGTTTTACTGGCTGTTTTCAACTGGGGGAATGTGGTTAACCAGGCTTCGGAAGTAATTACCCCGGGGATTCGACGTAACTGATGATTGATTTCTTCCATTGGATAATTTCTGGTCATATTGATGAAAATATCCGCCTGATTATATCCAATTACCCTTTCAATCTGTTTATCCAGAGACAACTCAACATTAAATACTGAGATAAAGATGGCACATCCTAAAGAAAGGGTAAAGATTGTCAGGATTAATCGTCCTTTTTGCCGGAATGTATTTCGAATCCCAAGGTTGATGACCCCATCTTTACTCCGAAAATTCTCTACCCAACTGTTAAAAGCACCAGACTTTTCTTCTTGGTTAATTAGATTCGCGGTCAGGGCTTTTTGGATGGCTACACTTGCCCCCTGAATGATTGGACTTAATGCCGCAATGATCGGAATGATTAAAGCTACTAATATCTGGATGATCAAGACCTGTGGAAGAAATATGAACAAATCCGGTGTTAATAACCTGCCATTTAATACGGGTAAAATTGTGGCACAAAAGATTCTACCTGCATACGCACTCGCAGGAATCGCAATCATTAATGAAATGAAACTAAAAACCATCACAAGAGACAGGTACATTCCAATGATCTGTTTTCGCAATCCACCAACTAATTTGATAATGCCAATTTGCCGGATTTGTTGTGCCATCAGGGCATTCATTGTGTTGAAGATCAAGGCACTGCTCAAGATCAGGATGAATAAACCTATAAAACTGATAATTACACCAATCGCATCGGTGTAATTTGCATATGGTTGATCGTTTGATCGATTTACTGATTGACTCAAAATCCTGCGTTCACTTTTCTCAATCTCTTTGCTGACCAGATTTGCGACTGATTCTATATTGGCAAGATCATTTTGATCACCTGTCACGGTAATGATTAAGGTATCAAATTGCCTGGGTTTGTGAAGGTATTCGAGGGTATCCATGTTCACAAATCCCAAACGTTCATTAAAAGTAATTGCCAGATTTGAACTGTAATCATATACCGTTCCAGCCACTTTTAAGTTTCGCTGTGTACCATCAGGTAACTCGATTTCAATGTCTGAGCCAGTCGTTACTGATAATGTCTCCAAAGATTCAGCTAATATGAGAATTTCTTTTTGATCAGGAATGGATTTACCTTGTTTCGGTGTTAGCAGTTTCACACGTTGGTCTGTAAAATCGTCCATTGCAATAATGCTCAAAGAGAGCCACTCTTCATTATTTGGGTTTCTGACCCGGGATGTGGTTGTCACCCTAGCTGACACATCTTTAACACCATCAACATTTTGAATTGTCTTAACGAAATCCCCATCAAACAGATCGGTGCTAATTTGAATGTTGGCAGGATTTGACGAAAGGTAGGTCTCCACCATACTGTCCGGTATGACAAAATGTCCAATTCCTACAACTCCGACAGCAAAAATTCCAACCGAAATGGAAGCAATGATTAATAAGGAGCGGGCTTTATTTTCCCAAAAATCAGCAATCACCTTCTTCCAGCGTGGTTTCATCTTTTCCGTCTCCATAAACGTGAAAAGAAAGATGGTGAGGAAATTTTTTCTGTTGATAATTTACCATCCACCAGTTTGAGAACCCGTTTCGCGCGTTTTGCCAGGTCTTCATCATGAGTTACCATGATGATTGTCTTTCCAACTGAGGAAAGGTTTTGAAAAATCTCAAACACCTGGTCTGCTTCTTTTGAACTCAAATTTCCGGTTGGTTCATCAGCAATGAGTATGGGAGGGTCATTTGCCAATGCTCTGGCGATTGCTGTGCTTTGTTGTTGACCTCCGGATACCATAAATGGTTTTTGGTTTACAAATTTTTGAAGATTTACCTGGTTTAAGAGATTATTTGCACGTTCCAATCGTTCGGAAGGCGTATACAATCCAGCAATCTGCATTGGCAACATCACATTTTCCAATAAAGATAAGACCGGGATTAATTGATAAAACTGAAACACAATTCCTAGATTTTTTCCTCTCCATTTTGCCATTTCAGTTTCTGAAAATTGACTGATCTCCATATTCTCGATTATTACTTTTCCAGAGGTTGGTTTATCGATTCCTGTGATCATATTCATCAGGGTTGATTTACCACTCCCAGACCGGCCAACTACCGCTGTAAATTCATTTTGATGAAATGAAATCGAAATATCGCATAATGCTACAAATTGTTTGTCAGCAACGAGAAAGACCTTATTTATCTCCTCAAGATGAATAAATGGCCTGGTATGGTTATTTTCAACCATGTTTTCTCCGTTTTTTTTCTTTTATGATAAAACCATCTTCCAAATAAATGAGATGGTCAAATCGGGGAGCCAATAGATTGTCATGTGTTACCATCACGACCGTCTTTCCGCCTGAAACGATTGACTTAAAAATGCTGAATATCACTTCACTGGTTTGTGAGTCCAATGATCCGGTTGGCTCATCTGCAATGATCAATGGCGGATCATTGATCAAAGCACGAGCAATAGCCACCCGCTGTCGTTGACCCCCCGAGATCGATTGAGGGGATTTATGCGCATGATCGGAAATTTCAAGTTGTTCTAACAGGTGCATGGCATATTGATTACTTTTTCCACGAGTGTAATCGCCACACAAGTCCATTGGTAAGATAACATTGTCCAGGATACTGATTTGATTAAGCAATTCAAAAGATTGGTAGACAACCCCAATATTTTTCCCGCGCCATCTGGTAATATTTTCCTGGCTGGATAAATGAAGAGGAAATCCATCGATCCACACTTCTCCTTCAGTCATTTGATCGACACCGGTCAGCATGTTTATCAGGGTGGATTTACCTGCACCTGATTTGCCAACAACCCCGACAAAAGTTCCACGATCAATGGTTAAATTTAAATTATTGAGAGCCTGCACGTTTCCTGCAGGTGAATAATAAGTCTTGGTCATATTCAAAAGCTCTATGTAACTATTCTTGTCATTCATCATTTATTTTACTAATGTAGTTTATTTTACAGATGATGTATTACTCATGTTTTTATAGTAAAATAATCAAAGAAAGATGTCAATATAATCATCAAAATGAGTTTTTTTGGTTTGTAAAATAGTTTACAGAAAGGCAATAAATGTCAAAAAAAGATTCCGTTGATCCTCGTGTCCGAAAAACCAAAAAATGGCTTCAGGAAGCGTTATTATCTCTCATGCTCCAAAAACAGTTCACAAAAATCTCTATCTCAGAGATTACCGATCAAGCCGAAGTATCACGGCCAACTTTTTATTTGCATTATCACACCAAGGAAGAAGTTTTAGAAGATTATCTTGATTCAATGTACACAATTTTTATGATCGACATGCAACCCAATCTGGATTCAATCATACAGGGAAAAATGGCAGTAAAATTTTTTGAACAGATTGCTGACCAGGCTGTTTTCTTGCGTTCATTAATTGACTCGGAAGTTTCAAATCTTGTTATGAATAAATTACATAAGTATTGTTATGCTGTCATCAAGCAATCATTAGCTCAGGCACCCTACCATTCCATTGAAGATTCAACCTGGGATTTTGTTATTGCGAGTATCGCGGGCAGCGTATACGCAATGAGTATCCGCTGGTTACAAATGGATATGCCTCATACACCAAAAGAAATGGGAGAATTGACTATGCGGCTGATAAGGCCAGGGATCAGGGAGGTTTTAACTCAAAGTGGGGAATAAGTGGTGTTCATTTATCCTATACATTTTTGAATAGGATAAATGAACACATAATTGAAAATGATTTCTGATAATCATAGCTGTTTCCTTTTCTCTCTTAATATTCTTTGGTAAGATCAAACCATGGACGAGGATAAAAACCCTAACTCACTTTTGACTCAAACACTGGAAGGTGTATTGGAAAGAATCACATTTCAGAATGATGAGAATGGATACACAATTGCAAAAATTCTGCCAAAAGGTAAGATTCAACCTGTTACCGTGGTGGGGGCATTAGCAGGCGTACAGGTTGGGGAATCGCTGGTTTTGACTGGCATCTGGATAAATCACCACCAGTATGGACGGCAATTTGAGGTGAAATCTTACCAGGTGCGCTACCCTGCAACATTGGAAGGAATTCGCAAATATTTGGGCAGTGGGTTGATCAAAGGTGTGGGTCCCGTTACTGCCAGAAAAATCGTGGATTATTTTGAATTAAAAACATTGGATGTGCTCGATCAAACACCTGAAAAAATTCTGGAAGTACCAGGAATTGGACCCTCCAAAGCGGATCTGATTGGCAGAGCCTGGATTGAGCAGCAGCAGATCAAAGAAGTGATGTTGTTTTTACAGGGCAATGGTGTCAGTGCCAGCCTGGCGATAAAAATTTATAAACAATATGGAGATCAATCCATTCAGATTGTAAAAGAAACTCCCTATCGATTGGCTCGAGATATTTTCGGGGTTGGATTCAAAACTGCGGATCAAATTGCCCGGAAAATGGGGTTGGCGATGGATTCCCCCGAGCGAATTCAGACTGGATTATTATATGCATTGGGGAATCTAAGCAACGAAGGTCATTGTTTTGCCACCTCCGAGCAGCTTCTGGCAGTAACAGTTCCCCTATTGGAATTACCGAAAGAATTGTGCTTTGCTCAAATCGAATTATTAATCGGTCAGGAAGCAATCATTGAAGAACAGGGCATGCTGTATCTGCCACCGTTTTACCATGCTGAAAAAGGGGTCGCCAATAAACTTTTACGAATCAAGCACAGTAGTCTGGATCGATTGGGAAGCTTTAAAAAAGTGAACTGGCAATTGGCTTTTACAGTGTTGGATAAATCCAGCAATATACGCCTGACAGATCAACAGAAACTTGCCATTCAATCGGCATTGACCGAGAAAGTCAGTGTGTTGACAGGTGGGCCAGGCACAGGAAAAAGTACAATCACTGGTTCGATTATTCAGTTACTTAAGGAACGACATGCTTCCGTCTTATTGGCTGCTCCAACTGGCAGGGCAGCCAAAAGATTAACTGAAACCACTGGTTTGCAGGCAAAAACGATCCATCGATTATTGGAATTTACCCCATCCGAAGGTGTCAACTTTGCCCGTGATCGAGAAAATCCTTTGGATGCTGATTTGATCATCATCGATGAAACCTCCATGGTGGATATATTATTGATGAATCATCTGTTAAACGCTGTGGAGGTTGGTTCACACATTCTATTTGTCGGTGACATGGATCAACTACCTTCGGTCGGTCCTGGAAACGTCCTCCGAGATTTGATTGAAAGTCAGGTGATTCCGGTCATTCGCCTGGATACGATCTTCCGTCAGGCAGAAGACAGTTATATCATTGTCAATGCACACAGAATTAATAATGGAGAAATGCCATTATTTTCAAAAGATGCAACTGATTTTTATTTGTTTTCAGAGACAGATGCGATTAAAGCAGCTGATTGGGTGGTGGATTTGGTAAGTCAAAGAGTGCAGAACAAGTTCGGATTTGATGCGATTCGGGATATACAAGTGCTGACACCGATGCACCGTGGATCTTGTGGTGTGACAGAACTCAATGAACGATTACAAAATGCACTCAACCCCGAAAATCCTCATAGTGCGGAAGTACGGCATGGCTCACGAATTTTCCGGGTTGGGGATCGGGTCATGCAAATCCGTAATGATTACGATCGCCAGATTTTTAATGGTGATCTGGGGAGGATTGCCAGTATCGATACGGAAAATCAGATTGTGATGGTTAATTTTGAAGAGCGGCTTGTGCCCTGTGAATCAATCCAGTTGGATGAATTGGTGCATGCCTATGCCATCAGTATTCATAAATCACAGGGTTCGGAATTCCCTGTGGTTGTAATTCCATTATTGATGCAGCATTATATGATGTTGCAGCGCAATCTTTTATATACAGCAGTGACGCGCGCCAGAAAATTGGTTGTGGTGGTAGGGGACAAAAAGTCGATTGCTATGGCAGTGCGTAATAACAAGATTGCATTACGAAATACATTCTTAAAAGATAGATTGATGATTGAACCGGAGAAAGAAAAAAATAATACAATATGGCGGGTTTGAGAAAAATGGAGTCATCAGTTTTAACTTTTTACACACACCAACCCAATCCCATTTGGACCAACATGTGCCCCAACCGCCGGGGTAACAGTCTGATAGATAGGCTGGTTGTTTTCAGGTATCAAGGAAAAGGCTTTGTGGTATAACCATTTTGCTGTTTCTAATGCCTGGGTGTGAATAACAGAAACATGCTCCAGATGACCTAAATTTTTCACATAATTTAGCATGCGCTCAATTGCTTTGCCCCGGGTTCTGACCTTTTCAAAAATGGGAATTCCTGCATGGAAGGACATAAGGGGTTTGATTTTGAGTAGTGATCCAATACCCCGCATGGCTAAATTGATTCTGCCACTCAAATGAAGAAATTTGAGGGTGTCTAGTAAGGCATAGACATAAGTGCGGTTTCCTAAATCTGTTATAAATTGTTCAATTTCCTGAATACTTACTCCCTCTGCAGCCAATTTACCGGCGGCAATCACCTGTAATCCCGCGCCAAGTGATAATTGTTGTGAATCATGGACTGCCACTGGGATTTTTGAATGACTGGCTGCTTCAACTACAGAGTTGTAAATGCTGCTCATGTTTGCAGCTACATGAACAGAGATTATTTGATCAAACCCATGTTCTTCAGCATCGTGAAAGACTTTTAAATATGTTTCCGGTCCTGGGGCAGCGGTTTTGGGATGTTGGGGAAAGCTATCCAAGCAATCATAAAATTGTTTGCGAGTCATTTCAACCCCATCCAGATAGCTCTGATTACCAATGTTGATGTAAGATGGCACAACTGTGATGTCATATTGCTGAATCAATTCATCGGGGATGTCGCAGACACTGTCGGTAACAACTTTGATTCGCATACTGCCTCTTTGATGGTTAAATTTTCAAAGATTACGAAATGATATAAAATAAAACACAATAGAGAAGAAAAAGATGCTGGATTATTGTATTAATTCCTTCAATTTTTAGCAGTCAGGGTGATTTGGCGGGTAATTACCCGCCAAAACACCCGCGATCTCCTATTTATTAAGATGATACTATTGTATGCCTTAAAGGAAAAAAATGAAAAAGAAATCAACTTTTGATATTTTGGTTTTGAATGCCCGACCAGCTGCAGGTAAGAGTGAAGTAATTGATTACTTGAAGCGGTGTGATTTGGAAGAACGAAAAAAAAGGTTTATGATCGCTGATTTTGAAGAAATTGATGATTTTCCAATGTTGTGGACCTGGTTTGAAGAGGATGACATTTTACAAAAAATGGGACTACCCAGGTTGCACAGTGATGAGGAGGGTTACTTCAAAGGTGACCATCTCTGGCATTTATTGATCCGAAGAATGTGTTTTGATTATGAGAAGAAACTAACAAGAAATCCAGATTATCACTTAACGTATACCACCATCCTGGAATTTTCGCGTGGCAGCGAACATGGTGGCTATCGGGAAGCATACCAACATATGTCAAAGACTGTTTTGGAACACATGGCGATTTTGTATCTGGATGTTTCTTTCAGTGAATCCTTGCGGAAAAATCGTGCACGCTTTAATCCGGATAAACCAGACAGCATCCTGGAACATGGATTGCCTGACAAGAAATTAGAGCGGATGTACAAGGAAGTGGATTGGCATGAACTGGTAAAAGACGATCCAGCTTATATAACCATTAAAGGCGTAAAAGTTCCTTATGTAATTTTTGAAAACGAGGATGATGTCACTACTGCTCGAGGTGATGAATTGGGAGAAAGGTTGGAAGCAAGGCTGCAGACTCTCTGGCATCGGTGGTCGGAAAGATAATAACAGTCAAAATTTTCAATCTTTTGTTTTTAATCTTTTGGTTAGAATAAAAAAAGTTATTAATATTAAGAGTAATATAGGCAGTCCATTCAAAAGAATTGAGATGAGCGTACCGGCATTTAAACTTTTATCGGAAGACTTCAGGTTGGATGGTTCATTTTGTTGCCCTCGAATTGACTCCGGGAGCTGTTCAGCGAATTCAGGAATTGCAAGAATTGGCACAGACCCATCCAGGAGATAGTAATCAATCCACGTGCTCAAATCCGACTTGATCTGGTTGCCAGTCAGAATTTGATTTCCAATTAACATCATTGGAACACCGATATTGTTTTTGGAAACGCCCAATCTTTCTGCCATTTGGTAGAAACGATCAACTTCTTCGATTTCTTTTATTTCAATTGGGATAATTGAAGTCTGATCTTTGTAATTTATTCTGATATCGGGAAGAACATTGTTTATCACTTCTTCACAGTGAGCACAATCCTGCATCCAGAACAGGATAATAACGATTTCAGCAAATTCAGCATGAGATAAATCTGAACTGATTTGATCTGACTCAATAATGGTTTCATCTCCACAATCCGGCTGGGAAAAAGCACAAATCTCATCCTCAATCTGTGGCGTTTTTGTAAGAGTTGCGGTAGGTGAGTTGAGCTCATTATTGAACATGTGTGATGGATTAGAAGAAAGAGCAGGCTGAGCAATTGCAACCGATTGGAATGTAGCAATTCCGATTAGTATCAGAATAATGGGTAGAAAGATGATAACTTGAGATTTAATTTTCTTATTCATGGGTCTGTTTATTTTGACCATATTCCTGGATCAGTCATTGAAATGCTTAATCAATTGTTTGGACTGATCGAAACGATAACTTTGATAGATTCAAACCACTGAATATTATTTTAATACATCAAGAAATACTTTGATTGTGATGTCAGTCATAAAAATGTCACAATAAAATCAATTAATATATGATTTATTCGGATCTTTTACTCTTAGCGGCAGGATATTTTCGGGGGTGATTCCCGCAACAACATTCCCCAACCCCATTATATTGGGATAATATAATACAGGGTTGTTATAAAAATATCGAAACTTTTATTGGGAAAAATGTGAATCCCCTTACAAGCGAAGTATAATCAAAAAACTATCTTCAAGGAAAGTTTGAGGATTTTTAAATAAATGACTATTATTTACCTACTGCAGGAGGCAATCTAAATGGGGATGGGTCATCAGAAATGGTCTCAATTTGTTCAATCGAATGACGAGGCTCCAAAAGTATCAAGAACATTATTAAGGAGAGTACTGGATTATGCGAAGCCATATCGCAAGCATATTTTTTGGATGCTGTTGTTAATCCTGTTAACTTCTGCCTTGGGATTGATCTCCCCTTTGATCCTCCGGGAATTAATCGACAGCACACTGCCGGAAAAAGATTTGGAAAAACTGATCCTGCTTTCAGCAGCGTTACTGGTGGTGCCGGTATTGAGTGGTGGGCTTAGAATTGTCCAACGTCGTTTGAATGCGACCGTTGGTGAGGGTGTAATTTATGATCTCCGTGTTGCATTATTTGCACGCTTACAACGAATGAGTTTGCATTTCTTCAAACACACAAAACTTGGCGAGTTAATGAGTCGCCTGAACAATGATGTGATTGGGGCGCAGAATGCTATCAGCAATACCATCGTAAATCTAGTCACGAATGTAATTCAGGCAATAGCAATTTTGATTGTGTTAATTACATTGGAATGGCGCCTGACACTGGTGAGCGTAATCATCATGCCGGTTTTTCTGGTTGTGACCAAGCGATTAGCGAATGTATTAAGGGAGATTGCACGCCAGGCAATGGATTCAAATGCACGTATGAATGCCATGATGAATGAAACATTAAATATTGGCGGGGCGATATTGGTGAAACTTTTTGGCAGGCAAAAAACCGAGATCAAACGCTTTGAGCAACGGGCTGGTCAGGTGCGTGATATTGGTATTCGCAGAGCGGTGATTGGCGTATCCTTTTTTGTGATTATTGGATTGGTGAGCGCAATTGGCGCTGCATTGGTCTATGGATTGGGCGGCTATCTGGTGATCAAGGATGCCTTGACCATTGGGACAATCGTAGCATTTGGAGCTTATCTGACCAATTTGTATTCATCCTTAGAAGGATTAGCGAATGCACCGGTTGAATTTGCCACATCAATGGTCAGTTTTGAAAGAGTATTCGAGGTAATTGATTTACCGAGAGATCTACCTGAAAAGGAAAATGCAATCGTTCTCCAGGATATTCATGGTGAATTGAAATTTGAGAATGTTTGTTTCCGATATGATGATCATTCAGGTGGTTTGACGGATGTGCGTCGCTTTGGACGAGTCGATCAGGTAGATGCGGTTTTATCCGAGCTGGAGGAGGAAGAAAAATCCGGGGAGGAACAACCAGCATCCCAGGCGAGAGTCATAGCTTTGGAAAACATAACCTTTCAGGCTCATCCAGGTCAGCTGGTGGCTTTGGTAGGACCTTCCGGAGCTGGAAAAACAACTCTGACATACCTCATTCCACGCTTGTACGATCCGAATGAAGGTCGTGTAATGATTGATGGAATAGATTTGAGAGATGTTACCCTCGATTCATTAAGTGACCAAATCGGAATGGTTACCCAGGAGACGTACCTGTTTCATGATACGATTCGAACCAACCTGAGTTATGCCCATCTGGATGCCAGCCAGGAAGATCTGGTAAAAGCCGCCAAAGCAGCCAATATTCATGATTTCATCATGGGGTTACCAAATGGATACGACACGATAGTGGGTGAACGAGGGTATCGTTTGAGCGGGGGTGAAAAACAACGAATTGCATTGGCTCGGGTAATTCTTAAAGATCCACGTATTCTGGTTTTGGATGAAGCCACCAGCCACCTGGATAGCGAATCGGAAGCATTAATCCAGGAAGCCTTGAAACGGGTTATGGCTGGCCGAACCAGCATTGTCATCGCGCATCGCTTGAGTACTATTCTGGCAGCAGATCAAATTCTGGTGATTGACCGCGGAAGGATCTTAGAATCTGGAACCCATCCAGAATTGTTAGCTATGAAAGGATTGTACGCTCATCTTTACCATACTCAATTTGCTGATAATTAAGAAAAAAAGCAGGGAAGTTTCTCTGCTTTTACTTTTTTGAAAGATCAGTGAGTTATGCTACCTGGTTTCTTGATTCCGTATCTCTGTAATGCCGTATCGAGGATCATATTGACCAGTTCATGATGCCCAATTCCTTCGGCTGCGGCTTCAATGACAATATCAGAAATACCAGGAGAAAGACCCGGTAATGGATTTATTTCAAGGATGTATGGTTTCCAGTTGTTTTTTGCGTCCAGTCGAAAATCTACCCGGGCAACATCCAACGCACCGGTTACACGAAAGACTGCCGCCGCATACCATTTGAGATCGTCAACCATCGCAACATCCAAAGGAGCAGGACAGACATAATTTAATTGGTCAGCCAAGTCAACCTTGAGACGATTGCTGTAGACGATATCGGTATCCTTAAATGGTTCCAGATCAACTTCCATAGGCGGAAAGAAATGTAAGCCTTGTTGAATACGCGGTAGATCCTCATCATGCGGCAGTCGTCGGGCTGCTGGTCCAATCAGATTGCCCACCAAACCTACAGTCACTTCGCGGCCTTCAATATAGCGTTCAGCCAGGGCAGGCTGTTTGTAGCGATTAAAGATTGCAGAAATTTGATCCCGCAATTCTTTTTCATCATTGACAATGGATTTACCACTGACACCCATTCCTGTGCCTTCCCGGCTTGGTTTAACAAAAAGAGGAAATCTCAAGTCATCGTTGAGTGGTTCATCCTCCCGCTCGAAGACCTGAAATTCAGGGGTTGGTAATTCATGCCAAAACAGAATCCGTTTGGTCATGGGTTTATCCAGTGTTAATGCCAGGGTAAGTACTTTTGAGCCGGTATAAGGTATTCGCATCATTTCCAAAATGGATGGCACTTGCGCTTCGCGTCCATCACCAAAATGACCTTCACAAATATTGAAACAGATATCCGGTCGATATTTTTGCAGGGAATCAACCAGCGTTATATTCCCTTCTAAAAATTCACAATCATGTCCCCCAGATTTTATTGCCTCTACAATTGCCTGTATTGTTTTTGTCGAATCCAGATCATCCCATTGATCATCAGATAATCCTTCAAATTTTGGTGCATTTTCTTTGGCGTTGGCCAACAAGGCGACTTTTAATTTTTTCATTTCTCTATCTAATTCACCAATCCTTTTAAATTTTTGGTAACATCTCAAAATAATGGGGAAGGTGGTTGTTTTTGGCGAGTATCACCGCAAAAAACAACCTGACAGCCAAGATGAAAAGAGAATTTTTGTTTATTATCACACTTAATTAAAAATTGTGGTCATCAATTTATAAAGGTCTCAATCGACAAAATAATTGATTTCTAATTGCCCTAATTCCCTGCCATTTTTGTTAAAATAGAATCCAATTCATTGGGTGAAAGCATTAAGATGAAAGCCAAATAATACTTGTTTAAATATTGCCTCCCAGGCAAGCTTGTTGTAAAATCAAAATGATTTAAAATTGACCAACATTAAACCTACAGAAAGAATTTTACATCGAACAAAAAAGGAATCAAATTATTGCATAATATAAGAGCTTCTTTTCACCCGTTTATCATTGTCATTTAAATAATTAAGAGGTCGACTTCTTTTGATGTTATTTGTTTGTTTTGATTTATAGGAGTTTTTATTATGTACGGAGCCGTCTGCCCTGCTTGCGGTGATGATATTAAGTTTGATGAAGACGCGCAAATCGGGCAAAATACAGTTTGTCCCAAATGTCTGGAATTATTGGTTGTTGTGATGACAGATCCCCTGATCCTTGATTTATATACATTTGCCAATCCTGCTCCCCAATGGTTTGATAGTGATAAACAAGAAGCAGCCAAAAAGCATGAACGGAAGAGCAAACACCGTCACGAAGAAATTGAAGATCAGGATGATAATTTATTTTTACGAAGATCGAGCAAGAAAATTCGAAATAAAACCCGGCTTGACTGGTAGATAAATTCTTATTTCCTAGCCCCATTGATAATCCAGATTCGAACTCGTTCCAGTTCTTCTTCTGTGAATTGACCTGGATGATCACTGCCTGGAGCACCCTGCGATAAAATGAGACTATCTTCTGGTCTTCCAGGAACAATAGCTAAACCGCTATTTCCTCCCGATATTGCGCCACTGTAGGTTTTTATTGAAAATCCTCCGGATTCTCCATGACAGAGACCACACTTCTGTTCGAAAAGGAAATCCATTCCGTTGTCCCAGGTACTGGCTGTCAATAAATCTTGTGTAGGAGTTGGTGCCTGGGTGGGGAAAGGTGTGGGGGTGCGGGGGACAAATACATCCACATCAGCATAGACGCGGGGAACGGTTGTAATAGCAGTTTCCTCATAATTTGCCAGGAACAACAAACCTGCAACCATTAATACCGAGAATACGATTGAAATCGGAGTAAAGATCTGCATCCTTTTTTTGTAAACCTTAGGCTCAATTTCTGGTTCAGGAATCCCAGCTTCAATTTTCTCTAATTCAATTGCGTGTTCTTCAACCATTTCGTGGTGGGTCAAATGACCTTTAAACATGGACCAGTTCCACTGTTTGATATGTACATGATAAAAATGCCATAAAAGAATGGCTAAGACTGCCAGTACTGCCTCCAGACCATGTGCTACCTTTGCTGCAGGTACAATCTCACCAGGAAGTAAGCGTGTGGTCAAAATTGGGTTCCAAAGCATAAAACCGGTTAATCCCATTAGAACATATCCCCAAATCATTGCAAGATATTCCAGTTTTTCCGTGTAATTGTAACGAGGCATCTTAGGTGCTTCTTTACGGAGACCAATATTGTGAAGGAAGGATTGTAAACCATCGATTACATCTTTAAGTCCCGGCATCATGCTGGCATCTTTGCGTTTTACATAAAGAAGATATGCCATGAGAATGAAATGATAAATTCCTTCAAGGAAAAATATCACGGCGGCTGTACGATGAATGATTCGTGTCAGTTCAATGCCACCCAGTAAACTGATGATTGAAATCGAAATACTATTGAGTGCGTACATTTGCACCAAACCAGTTACTGCCAGTGTGGAAAATGATAGGATCAGTAGGATATGTTCCAGGCGGCGAGCTATATTAAAGCGTTCGTATTTTTTGGTTTGATCACTCATTGGTATTTACCTCCTCCCCTTCAACGGTAACTGCAACAGGTTTTGGTTTGATGAATTTCATTCGCAGTCGCCGATAAATATCACTTACTACAAAGAGTGCCATGCCACCCAACACAACGGGAATCATGTATTTATAAAACTCAGTTACGTAAAAAACTATCGGATATTTATCCTTATCGGGAATGTAATGACTTAACCAGCTATCTGGGAAGTTGGTGGTTGCATCTGGATGACAGCTTTGGCAAGCGACCAACATATTTTGTTTGACAGATAAACCTTTATTGGGATCATTTACAGAGAGTATATTATGTATCCCATGACAGTCGTAACAAACTGCTTTGTTAGTTATCTGACCTGGTTCAGTAATTTCAAATAATGTGACCGTTGTGCCATGAAAATCAGCTACGTATGTATCCAATACCTGAGTTGATAATCCATATGTATCCATGATGGCTGCGTTAGTATGACAGTCAGCGCATAAATAGACCGAACTGTTCCGGAATTCTGCTGTGCTTGTATCAGAAATGGTGTGGACACCATGACAATCAATACAACCAGGTACGTCCTGATTATTGTCATTGATCATGGCTTCACCATGAACACTTATTGAATATTCCTGATAAATACCATTATGACAATTAGCACAAACCTCTGAGTGTTGATCCTTGGTCAACTCATCCACATAAGCTTGCGAATGCGGATCATGACAGTTCGAACAAGTTGGAGCATTTGTGTTGCCTTGATCAAGCAAATGCCCATGCATACTGTCTTTTGTTTGGGTTGATTGCAATTCATGACATTCTACGCAAGCCACATCACGTTCTAATTGGTATTCATGTAGCGTGTTTGCTGTTTTTATCGGGTGTGGAAAGCCAGTTTTATCACTGTGGCACTGAACACAGGTTACCTGGTTGCGATCGTGAACAGAATTTGCGAAATCAGTCACATCGATCTGAATGAAGAGATTCTCACCACTGGGCAACTGTACCGGAGTATAGGCTTCAGCATGGCAACTAAGACAGGCGAAATTGGATGTGCTTTCTGATTGTGGCTGCAGATCATCTTCGGATTGGGCTGCAACCCTTTCTGGTGAATTTGACATACTCCCCACAATAAACAACAATCCCATTGCAGATAGGAGAAGAAGAATACGCCCAATGTTGAGGAGATTAATTCTCTTCATTTATTTCTCCTTGTTCTTTTGAAAGATTGGAAATAATCATAATTATTTCTGACTTTTTTCGTATGAACATTAATTATATATTAAAAAATGACAAAAAATCACAAGCAAGAATTGCCCAATATTAAAATAATATTAATGCTGTGAATATTTTCACTTTATTGACAAGTTTTTACAATATGATATCTGTCTATAATCAATTGATCGATATCCCTTTTTGATGATATATGAGCTATAGAATAAAATAGCTTTTACTTATAGAAAAAGTATCTTTTCAAGAAAACGTTTTTTAGGATTGGTTTTAGGCGGGCGATCACTCGACTAAAAACACTCTTTCCCAAAATTATTCCTTTGCGCCAGCATTAATCCAGGCGATGATTTGATCCAATTGTGTGTTGGTAAAGCGGCCAAAATGGGGTGGCTCTTGCTGTTGCACCTTTACCAATAAACTGTTTTCTGGATCACCTGCGATAATAATTGGCCCGTTTTCTCCACCTTGCATGATGGATTCATAATTGCTCAGATTTAATCCACCCAAACCATTTTCAGCATGGCAGGAAAGACAGGCTATGAAAAGGTTGGAAATGTTTGCATAACTGGGTGGTAAACCTTCCTGAACAGGTTCTTCCACTTGTTCTGGTGTAGGTGTTGTCTCGATCATAGTACTGAGAATTTGGCGTAAACGTGGAGCATTAAAACCAGCATATTCCCATGCCTGCCCGTGACACCCCGAATTACTGCAGAACGAAGTATTACTGGAACCACCCGGATCATCCAATGTATGGCAATTTTCACAGGTATTATCCATGATCTCATGATGAATCGTAATCCAGTTGGTGTTTTTGTGAGATGCAGGTTCTACACCGGTACTAAGTTCGATATTTGTCACAAAATCTTCTGGTCCAGAGATAACCGGGATGGAATGGCAGAGATTGCATTCAAGACGAACAGCTTCATTTTCTTTTGAGAGATGTTTACCGTCATGACAACGAAAACAACCTGGCGAAGTTAGATGCTGGGTGTTATCCGGGTGGGTATCCCATTTCATTTTCTGATCCATGAATACATTATTTTCGTAAAATGACCAGAGCACCTCAACAGTTGTTTCTAAATCTGTGCGATATTTTGCATAGGCGATTGGGAAATTCTGTTCGTAATTGGGTAAAAGTTTTTCAATTGATGCCCGTGCAGTTTCGTAATCCTCAAAATTTCCTCTAAGTGCGGTGGCTGCATAATTTCGGATATAAGGAATGTCGCTGTTTATTTCACCTCGAGCGAGCATTTTATCCACAGCCTGGTCTGGATATTCAACCAGGTGAGCAGTACGATTATGACAGCTCATACAATCCATATTGACCAGTTCTTCTTCATTGATTTGACTGAAATCAAAATCAGTTTCTGTATCAAAATACTCAGTAAAGCTGCCAGCTTTATTCAATACGCGAATGTAAGGGATTTCCTCGTTACGCTCATCGGTTGGATAAAAGAGTACAGGATTCTCGATGTGCCAATGGATTCCATATCCCAGTCCTTCGCGTTCTGAACCACCACCTGTTTTCATGATTAAATAAGTGGTGGATTCGGTATTATTTTCGTCCTGGGCATAGCGTTTAAAATCGATCAAAGTATCGTGCGAAAAAACCTGTGGATAATGGCAGGTTTCACAGACATCTCGGGCTGGACGCATATTCTTTGCGATGATGGGATATTCGTAGTTGTTGAGGATCATCGCTGAACCAGTTTGATAGGAATACTGAATTTTTCGAATAATTTGAGTTCCGAGTTCAGCTCGTCCAAGATGGCAATCTTCGCATGTTACGCGTGCATGATCTGAATTGAGATGGGTAATATATTGGGGCGGCATGGTGTGACAGGTGGTTCCACAGAAATCAATGGTGTTGGTATATTCCCAGGCTCCTGCAGAAAAAAGTCCAATGGCAATAAATAAAAATATAATAATTCCATAGGGCAACAACTTCATGCCAATGCTTCTTTCAGGTGGTGGAAAGAAAATACTTTTTAACCATCTACCGAATTTCTTCATGGTTACTCCTCCTGGATTTTTATTGTGAATTCTGGAACGATCTGAATTGAATTAAAAAAATCCCATGGGTGTTTTAAACCCATGGGATTTTTGATACATAATTTATGGACGAACGAGCCCAGACATATCACCGCCGACATCTTGTATTGAGTCAAACAATACTTGTAGGATGTAGGTTGGATTGTGGGCGTACGCTCCTGGATCTTTCAATACATATTGATAGTTATAAGCAGCCCTTAGTAATCTGGGAGTCCAGGTTACATATGCATTCGCACGGGTTGCTTCTTCCGGATCTGCCACACCATTTGCATTTGTATCAATGAAGAAATACGGGTGTGTGTGCGATTCATAAACAATTGGTGTTCCTGATTCAACAGATTTTTCGAGTAATGCTGCATACAGTTTTTCAGCGAGTGTTTCAATTTCGCCATACAAACCTTCTGTAGCATCTCCATCTCCATCATAATCCTCAACTAATTTAATTCGAATAGTTTCAGGATCAGGAGTTTGGTGACAACCCTGACAGGTTTCGGTTTTCACATTCAGGTTATGAACATCATGACAATCAACACAGGTTGTAAATCCGGTAACATGGGCAAATTGACCTGCATACTCCTTGCCTGCATATTCATATACACCTTTTGCATCAGTGCCGAAAAGTGTTGCGCCAGCTGCAAAGTAGTGAATATTGCGGAAGCTAAGGCCCTCAACGACAACATCGGGACCATTTGTGCCAATAACACGATTCACGCTTACTGTGGATTCTCGTCCCTGGTGGCAATTGAGACATAAATTGGCTGATGGTTTTTCCTCAAAGCCTAATTTTGCTCCACTGGGGAATGTAACGGTCTCGAGTGCGTAAACGGCAGGCCATTCCGCTGTATTGTGACAGGATTCACACCACAGTCCACTGGTTGGAGCATTAGAAATATTAACTCCTTCTTTGATAAATTGTGGCAATCCTGTAGCAGTGTGGCATTTGGCACAAGAAGCAGGTACACTTCCTGAAGTATCCCAATATCTCCAGGCAGTTGTATTGCTGGCAAAGTGGCCGGCATCATCACGGACAGCGGTGCTCAAATCCACCTGATTCGGCATCACAGAATTTAGATCAGCGATTGAATCATGTAAGAGTTGGACAAGGTATTTTCCGCCATGAGCATATCCACCGGGGTCCTTGCTGACAGTCTGGAAATTGTAGGCTGCTTTGACCAATCTGGGTGTCCATGATTTATACGCGTTGGGGAAAGCAGCTTCGCCTTCGGAGACTTCGCCATCAGCGTTGGTGTCATTGAAGAAATAGGGGTAGGCAGCAGAATCATAAACAATTGGCATTTTTACGACATCAGTGGCATAGCTTTGAATGGCTGTGAAAACCATTTCTTTTAATCCCTCTAATTCGTAATAAACACCTTCAGCTACATCTCCATCACCATCATAATCCATGAAGGATGAAGGTTCACGAATCGCTCGTAAATCTTCTACTGTATTGGCTTCATGACAGGTTGCGCAAGTTGCCAATTCTAATTCCAAAGAATGAGGATTGTGACAATCCTGACAAGTTTGTACACCTGGAACATGTTCGAACAGGGTATCGTAGGTCATGCCATCATACTCATAGCCGCCTTTTACCTCTGTGCCATATCGGCTGACTGCAGCTGCGAAATAGTGAATATTGATGAAACCGAGGTCTGCTGAGACATCATCATCTTCAACACCAGCATCGGTAACTGCGGCGTCAACCTGAACCTTTGATGCACGCCCTTGATGGCATGTCATACAGAGAGCCTCGCTTCCCAAGTCGGTTAATTCTGCACCGGAGGGAAATTTGACTGACGATAAAGCCATCGTTGCATCATTGTGACAGGTCTGGCATTCGATTACAGTATCAACGGAAGCATTTGCATCAACGACAAACATCTCAGTACCATCAGCCCCGACAAAATCGAGAAAACCACCAGAGCTGTGGCAGGTTGCACAAGCTACAGGTACTTCCATTGGATCTTCTTCATCCCAATGACGAAAAGCTTCTGCTTCTTTATCTGCATGAGGTGAATTTTTCCACAGTTCCTCAAATGGAGCAGCAACTGTTTCTGGCAGTTCTGGGCAGGGTGCTGGTTCCGGACAAGCCTGGGTGGGGGCTGTCGGTGGAGCCGGTTCTACAGGAGCAGCTGCGGGTTGTCCACAAGCGGTGAGCAACAGAACGGCTAATCCGAGGATCAAAACCAATGTAATTTTTTTTGTTAGAATTCCTTTCATAAATCTCTCCTCTTTTATATAGAATAAAATAGTTTATAAAAATTGATATGTAAACTTAAAGGCACCTCCTAGATTAAAATAATATGAGAAATATTCTAAAGTATATCAACATTTAAAAATTAAAACAATATGAGAATGTTGATCAATATTGTAATAAATAACTTAATTAAACTATATAATTGTAAATAAATTATTACATTTTGAAAAAACCCCCCTAATTTGTAACAAAAAAATGTAGTTTTAAATCAGATTCAAAATAAATTATTACGAAAAAGAAAAATAAACTAACAAAATTGAAAATATAATAAGTTTTACTAATGATAGTTTGGTAGATTCATGATTTTATCTTTAGAGAGCTTAGAAAAAGAGGCTAATTTGAAAATAGGCATTTTATCGGATACCCATAATAATCAAATCAATATTCATAACGCTTTGGCAATTTTCTCCAGATACCAACCAGCATTATTAATTTATTGTGGAGACGCGACAACTTTAGAATCGATCCAATCGTTTTGTGAATACCCCATTATTTATACTTTCGGAAATGGGGATCTGGCAACGGGTGAAATCGCAGCCACTTTGAAGGCATACAATCAGGAAAACTATGCAGGGTTTCTGTTCAATGGGGAATTTTCTGGAAAAAAGATAGCTGTTATTCACGGACACCTGATTGACCAATTGGATGAAATGATAAACAATGGTCAAAATGATTATGTATTCACAGGTCACACGCACAAGCGAATGGATGAAAGAGTTGGCAAAACACGCTTGATCAATCCTGGTGCGGTCGGAGGATCGGGAGGTGAAAGCCGAAGTATAGCAATCCTTGATCTGGATACAGATGAGCTGGTTTTTGAAATAATTGAATAATGAGGAAACTTAGTAAATCGATGTCAGTGTTTACTACCAGCGTGCATGGTGTTCCTCAGCAAACCCGATAAGATCTTTAATTTCTATCATTTTGCCTTCGTCGGTGACCAGCTTACCTGAGTATTTTCCAAACATCTGGTGCACTTCCGAGTAGAGCAGCTTGACATCAGTTTTGGCGGGTCGATCCAGGAAGGGGGTAAAGACTAATTGCAGACGGTCATCATCAGAAGTCATCGTCCAGGGCAGCATGAAATTTTTGGAGTCGTAATGAAATTCCAGTTTTCCTAATTTGTGTATTTTTCCATTGAGGATAAAGGCATTTTCGGTTGCTGCGGAAGTGTCACCAAATCCATATCCCATGTTTAATCCTATTCGATCCATATCTGAGGTAAAACCGGAAGCAGAAGCCCATACCCAGAACGAATCGTATGCCCAAACACCGCGACCCCAATCCAGATTTCCAAGAGCAGTATCTGGAGTGAGTTCCTGACGTTGCCCAAGGTACTCCACCCATCCGCTTGCAGGTAAACAATTGATTTTTCGGTTGAAATAGAATCGACGTTTTTCGATTGGAATCACCAGATTCATTGATTCATGACCGGCTGGATGGGCAAGCTTTAATTCAGCCAGTAAATCTTTTCCTTCTTGAAAGTTCTTCCAGTCAACTGATATTTTCCGTTGATCATTGGTTATGGAGAAGGTTAATCTTACATTCTCATTTCTATAATCAGAGACCCCTTCCTGACTATTGCGTGGCAATTTCACTCCTCTGGCAAATGGTAAAGCCAGGGTTTCCTCATGCATTTTCAGGGTTTCAAAATCAATTACATAGGCAAATACCATCCCAAGATAACCAATATCAGAGACGGTGAAGGAAAAATAATGAGACTTTGTTGTTAATCCGTAATAATCCCATCGTTTCATGCGTAATGGCTGTAGAAATTTCAGTTTATAGAAATTAGCATATTCCAGATTGGAATCCAACAAAGGTTGGGGTGACCAACCTTTTACGGATAATTCTCCATTCTGTTTGAGCAAAGGACCAGGTTGAGTAATACGAGTTTGCATTTCCACTCCTTATCTAGATCGTGTCGAACGCTTGAATTAGATCATCAATCAGATCTTCCACATTTTCTATCCCCACCGAGAGACGAATTAGTCCGTCTGAAATTCCTGCTTTGAGCCTATCCTCTCTGGGAACATTGACATGGCTCATGCTAGCAGGGTGTTGGATTAATGAATCCACATTGCCAAGTGTGGGAACCAGGGCGAAAAGTTTAACGTGATTCATGAATTCAATTGCAGCTGAATAACCACCTTTTAATTCACAAGCTACCATTCCTCCATAAGCAATCATTTGTCGTTTTGCTATTTCATGGCCGGGATGGTGGGACAAGCCTGGAAAGTAAACCTGGTCAATTTTTTGATGCTCCTGCAGCCAATTGGCAATGATTCTGGCGTTTTCGCAATGCCTTTCCATTCGAAGCTCAAATGTTTTTAAACCGAGATGGGTTAACCATGCATCGAAGGGTGATGGTGATGCGCCGTATAGCTTGAGTTGATTCCACAGCGATTCTTTTACCCATTCCTTATGCACGCTCAAGACAATGCCACCAATCACCGTGCCGTGGCCACAAAGATATTTGGTTGTAGAATGCAGCACGATATTCGCTCCGAGGTTGAACGGTCGTTGGCAATAAGGACTGGCAAATGTATTATCCACAACCAACCAGGCTTTGTTTTGGTGAGCAATTTTCGAAACCGCTTGAAGATCAATCAGGGAGAGATTTGGGTTGGTGGGGGTCTCTGCGTAAGCCAATTTTGAATCAGGATGTTGTTGAAAAGCGTGCTCCCATTCTGGGATACTGCCTTTATCCAACCAGATGATCTCAATGCCACTTTGTTTACTCAGCTGGTGCAGAAAAGTATAGGTAGCACCGTACAGGTTTTGTTGGGCAATCATCTTATCGCCGCATTTCAGACAAGCGAGAATGGCAGCGGAGATAGCCCCCATTCCGGAGGCAAACAGGTGTCCATCAACAGGGCAATCATTACCTGTTTCTGAATCAGAAGGCAGATCAATTGCCTCCAGAGCTGCGATTTTACTGACTACCTGGTGTTGATTCGGATTCTCAATGCGGGTGTAATAATATCCAGGATGTTGATTTTGAAATATTGCAGCACCGGTTTCAACATCCGGAAAACGAAAGGCTGAGGTTTGATAAATAGGCGTTATATGAGCACCCAGGTCATTAGATTCTTCTGCATGATGTGTGACGATGGTTGAAATACCCGGTTTTCGACGCGGCATATCGTCCTCCGTAAGTGGTTGATCATTTAATTATACAGCCAGGAGATTAAAAAGCTGGTAAAGCTTCCTATCGTTCAAAAATCTTCAAGGGATGACCAGCATTGAAGTAAGTATGTACTCTTTTCCCCGGTTCATAATTTTCTGTATGAAGTTTGAAAACGTGCACAATTGCGCCAGAATCGAGCTGGATTCGGTAAAAATTAAAGGCACCACGAAAGAAACGGTTAATAATTTTGCCATTTCCACTTTCATGCAATTGAAAATCTATATCATCCGCTCGTACGGCAATTTCCACCTGTTTTCCGGATGATAAATGATGTTCCTGTTCCAATAGTCCTAATTCTGTGGAAACACCTGAGGATGTTATTTCTCCGCGAACAAAATCACTGTCACCCATAAAAGCTGCAACAAAACGGGTTCCGCTATTATGGAAGATACTTTCTGGGTGCCCGATTTGCTCAATTCTGCCATTATTAAAAACAGCCAGACGATCACCCATAAAAAGTGCTTCTTCCTGGTCATGTGTAACGAAAATCACTGTTGATCGTGAAGATTTTAGAATATTGCGCACCTGTTCGCGCACCTCCAGACGTAAATGTGCATCCAGACTGCTAAATGGTTCATCCATCAATAACAAAACTGGTGCTGGCGCGAGTGCGCGAGCAAGGGCGACCCGTTGGCGTTCACCACCGGAGAGAGCATGCGGGTAGCGTCTGGCAAGTGGTTGAACACCCACTAAATTTAACATTTCTTCAACACGTTTTCTTTTCTCAGCAGATGAAATCTTACGTAACCCGAAGGCGATGTTATCAAAAACTGTCAGGTGAGGGAATAATGCATGATCCTGGAAAACCATCCCGATTTTCCGTTTTTCTGGTGAGATGAAGGTACTTTCAGAATTCATGAATTGATTGTTCAAGCGAATCAATCCCCGATCCGGATATTCCAAACCGGCGATTAACCTTAATGTAGTTGTTTTACCACAGCCACTGGGACCAACAAAAGACAGGATTTCCTGATCAGCCAAAGAAAAAGAAATGTCATCGATGGCTGGAAACTGATTTCCGGAGTAGTGTTTGCTGAGATGTTCGATTTCGAGTTTCATTTTTTAAAGATTGCTTCCCTTCGTAATAGAAAAAAGAGTGGAATGATAGCGATTAACACCAATAGTAATGCCGCTGGAGCAGCCTGGTGGTAAAAACCTTCTTCTGACCAGATCCAGACTCGTACTGCCAGGGACTCAAAGCCTGCAGGTCGCAATAATAAAGTAGCTGGTAATTCTTTGAGTGAACTCAAAAATACCAATGCACTGCCAGCGAGAAGACCTGGAAGAATGAGCGGAAAAGTAACCTGAAGAAAGGTTTGTAATGAGTTTCGTTTTAATAACCGGGCAGCATCCTCCAGACTGGGCGATAATTGCCTCAAAGCTGCCTCGCTGGCCCGAACAGCTTGGGGGATGTAACGCACAACATAAGCCATCACGACAACCAAAGAAGTGGCATACATAAAAGGTAAGAAGCGGTTGACCAGCATGACCAGGCTCAATGCCACGACCACACCCGGAATTGCGTATCCTGCCTGAGACAGGTTGGAAAATAATCTGGAGATTTTTCCGGGATGTCGAACAGAATAGATCGCAATTGGTAAGGACAAGAGTACTGCCAGGAAAGCAGCCAGACCGGAACTCCAGATACTGTTAAACACAAAACTTTCCAATCCTTTTGAACCTATTTGCATCCCACTCAATCCAATATTTTGATCAAGCATACCTTGTAAACTCCAGTACAACAGGAGACTCAACGGAATAATGAAACTGACCATAACGGTAAAGAAGACAGCCAGAAAACCTATCCATCGATATTTTCCAAGTTGAAACAGTTTTGCCGGGCGCCAATGGGAATCAATTTGAGTGAAATAGGCGCGTCCTTGCAATTTGAATTCTCCGAAGAGGATGATCAAAGCCAGAATAATTAATACACCGCTAAGAATGGCTGCGGCGGAACGATCGTATCGTCCGGCTAATTGAACGAAAATTGCTGAAGAAAAAGTTTCAAATCGTAAAAGCGCAACTGTCCCATATTCTGCCAGAATATCCAGGGATACCAAAAGTGCACCAGCTGTGATACCAGGACGAATGGCTGGCAAAGTGGTCTGCCAGATGGTTTGCCAGGGGGTTCGTCCCAACATTCGAGAAGCTTCGTCAAACGAGGCATTTAATGAGCGCAGGGCTGAACCACTCAAAAGAAACACATAAGGAAAGGAGAAAATGATCAGGACAAATGCTGCACCCCAAAAACCAGTGGGGTAGGGAAAGTTGATGGCAATGCCAGTGATTTGTTCTGTCCATAGGGGAAGTAGACCACCCCTTGGACGCAAAAATGCCAGGTGGATAATCGCACCAATATAGGGGGGAATGGCAAGTGGTAACGCCAGAAGCCAGCGGAAGATATTCCTGCCTGGTAAATCTGTTCGTTCCGTCAACCATGCCATGCTGACACCCAGAATAGTTGTACCAATCGTTACTGTAAAAACCAGTAAAAGTGTATTGCTGAGCAATTTTAACAAACGGGTTTGTATGATCCTTTGCCACAGTTCTGGCTCTCCCGTTACTGCCCGAATAAATATATAGATGATCGGTATAACCGTGAATAATGCCACCAAACCAGCCAAATAAGCGATTTTTGGGGTCTGGATAGTCTTACTCAACTGGTGACCGTGTAAAGATTCAACTTTGAACATCTAGGGAAGATTCACCATTTCTATTAAATCAAAGGTTTCATCGAATCGATTTACAACCTGTACCAGATCGATTTTTGCCTGGATCAATCCATCGGGTGCTTCCAAATCCGGGTGGAGAGCGATTCCTTTAAGTAATGGGTATTCATAATTTCCTTCCGCAAAAATCTTTTGACCTTCTGCAGAAACGAGAAAGTTTACAAAAGCTTTGGCAGCTGTCGGGTTTTTCGAACCTTTTATAACCGCTGCAGTCGTCGCGTTTGAGATGATTCCGATTTCACCTGGATCCTGATCAGGATAGATGATGCCAACATTACTGCCTTCGGCCAGCTGTAAATAATAGTAATAATGGTTAACCAATCCTAATTTGAATTCCCCTGCACCGACTGCTTTACGAACATCACTATGACCACCAAAAAAAGTGACCTCATTTTCCTGCAGCCCTTTTAACCATTCTTCAGTTCTTTCCAAACCAACCAGTTGAATCATGCTGGAGATCTGTGCCTGCATACTGGCATTGGTGGAACCTGCGGCAGCGATTTGCCCATTCCATTTTGGATCAACCAGGTCGAAGATTGAATCAGGCAATTCATCCTGGCTGACTAGATCTTTGTTATATATTATCACCCGCATTCGTTGGGTCAAACCAATCCAGGAAGCGTCAACTGCTTTATAGGTATCTGGGAAATCTTTGTATCCAAGAGGTTCGTATGCCTGAAAAATTCCAGCTTGACTTAGTGCATGGGCTGTGAAGATCTCGGTTGTAATGAAAACATCTGCCTGGGGATTTGTTTTTTCTTCGAGTAAAGCATTAGCCATCTGGCTGTTGCTGCCGGATTTTAACAACACTTCAACCTGTGGATATTTCGACTGGAAAGCAGCAATTACCGGTTGAATTAAAGGTTCTGAACGGCCGGAATAAACCACTAATTTTCCTGATGGGCTCATCGTTCCGTCTTCCGAACCTACATCAGATTTTGATTTAGGTCCTATCGGGGTACAGGCAGAAAGAAAAAGGACTAATATCATAAAAATAGGCATAAATTTTTTCAGCATTGATGTACTCCTTGTTTTTATATATTTCTTGATTAATAGATCACTTATGAAGGGGGCGTTGAGAGACGCACAAAAACAGTATGACTGATCCAGGGAGCCAACTGCATGATGGGATGACCATCTGGCTTGATCAAGCAGGTCCCATTGCTTTGCGTGGCTAAGATTTGAAGGGAAGACCCTACCATAATGCCGCTATGATTTAAAAATCGTCGTTCCGTCTGTGCTGTTTGGATTGAGGTCACAATCACCTCTTCTCCAGCATTACTCATTGATAAAGGAGAATCCAGAACTGGTTTATCTGGCTGGGCAATCGGATTGGAAGGAATGGGTTTGCCTTGCGGGGAAGATTTGGGTGTTCCCAAAAAAGAAGATAATTTTTCAATCATTTCATCAGAAACAACATGTTCGAGTTGGCAGGCGATTGCATCAGCCTCTAAAGGAGAGTATCCGAGATGTTCCACCAGAAAAACTTCCCACATGCGTCGATTTCGCAAAAGGCGGGCTGCTTCCCGTTTACCGTTTGTTGTAAACTCAACCCCCTTATAGGGGGTGTAATGGATAAGATCACTTTCTTCCAACTTCTTGATCATCTGGTTGGCAGAAACTGGTTGTACTTTGAGCCTGTCTGCCAGGTGATTAACGGGCACGGGATTGATGCCATCCTCATTTGCCTGGGCAATAATCACCAAATACATTTCCTGACTATCGTTCATGTTATTGTGATCCTAATTATTTATTATAAAATGTTATGTTGGTGCATATAATAACAATGATTATGAAAATTGTAAATAGGCTTAGGTCACATTCTTTTATGAAAAACGTCATATTCATACATATTTACTCTCATTCTTTCTATTTATTCTTATTCCTGTATCTTTTCATGGTGTTGCTCAGGATGTTTTTCGCGTGCCTCTCTGCTAAAAAAAACAGCTAACCCCTTTAGGGAGATGATACGAAATCCTCTTAAAATGAGTATGAAGAATTCCTTTCTTGACGATCTGACCTCGTTGCGGTATCCTTTAGGCGTCCGGGTGGGGCCGGCGCGGCAGAAACTTCCGAACCTCGTCAGATCTGAGAAGAAGCAGCGATAAGGGGGGACCTCTGGGTGCCGCCGGGAACCCTACCTGGACATTTTTTATCAACCACTGATAATGAAGTGGTTGTCAATTAATAGACGTGAGATATATGAGTGAAAAACCACCCATTTGCAATTATGAAGGTTCCGATTACCAGACCAGTTTCTGGGATCAATCTGACCGCGCGTATGAGGATGCTGTCGAAGCAGTCGCTTTAAAACGTTTATTACCATCCAATGGAAAATTATTATTGGAATTGGGAGCTGGAGCAGGACGAAATACCCCCCGTTATGCCGGGTTTGAACGGGTGGTTTTACTGGATTATTCGAGAACCCAACTGCAACAGGCTCAGGCTCGTTTGGGAACCGGTGACCGTTATATTTTCGTGGCAGCGGATGTTTATCGACTCCCTTTTGTTGAAGGTTTGTTCGATGGTGCAACTATGATCCGCACGCTGCATCATATGGCGGATGCACCCAAAGCATTGCAGCAGGTGCGAGCTGTCTTACAGGAGAATGCCACTTTTATTTTGGAATATGCCAACAAACAGAACCTGAAAGCGATTTTCCGATATCTCATTCGCAAACAGAACTGGAGCCCATTCTCTCCTGAAGCGGTCGAATTTGCCGCTTTGAATTTTGATTTTCATCCCCGTACAATTCGATCCTGGCTTCAATCGAGTGGTTTTAAATTGGAAAGACAATTGACAGTCTCTCATTTTCGAATGGGGTTATTCAAAAAGCTAATCCCGCTTAACCTTCTGGTATGGATGGACAGTCTGGCGCAATTAACTGGCGATGCCTGGCAATTGAGTCCGAGTGTTTTTAGCCTTAATCACACCGTTGGAGCAAACAAAAATGCAGCTGGTGGTGCATTTTTCAAGTGTCCACAGTGTGGAAGCGCATTGGACGATACACCCCCGCTTTTGGTGTGTTCTGGATGCAATCAAAAATATCCGGTTGACGGTGGCATTTACGATTTTAGGTTGGATGAAGTAATAAAATCCAGTCAGTTATAAAGATTTACAATTTTTCTACCACCCAAAAATGAGACAAACCAAACACCTGAAAAGGTGTTTTTTCTAAGAATTGCAGAAGGGAACGCAGAATTCTTCCGAATGCTGGTTTACGGGCAATGATATTGTCGTAAGCCCCAAAAATTATTGATTTTTGAATAAATTTCACTGGCAAACCTGCAAAGAGCTGCTTGAGCTGTTTGCGGGAATAAGCTCGAACATGTGGAACGAGTTTATTTCGCCAGGGATCCGGGAGATAATTGACCAGAGGGATATTGCCAAATTTATAATTACCTCGCCAATAAATTCCATGCGTTTCGAATGGGTATCCACGATTTGGACAGAAAAGGGCCAAACGACCCCCTGGTTTCAGTGTCCGGACCATCTCCTGAATGGATTTCACATCATTCTGAACATGTTCCAACACCTCATTGCTCAGAATCAGATCAAACGAGTTGTCCGGAAAAGGAAGGAATTCTCCAACCCCACATAAAACCTGATCAACAAATTTGTGCGTTTCACGGGTGCGTTCATGTTCAATATCCAATCCAATTGCCTGTTGAGACTCCTGAGCAAGGCGCGACAAATAAGCTCCCAATCCAACACCAATTTCAAAAACTATTCCATTAACACGCTCTTCTGCTGCCTGACGAATCATCTGCATCCGGCGATCCTGACCGGCGCGCCAGACATAGGATGGTTCTCCCCGTAATGCTGCTTTTTCAGAGTGTGAAATACTCATTTACTTCGATTTTTCTCCAGATTTTGGTGAACACAATGCTACCACAGGCGTGCAGAGATGGGAAGTTGTTTGATTTGCTTAGACATCCAGCGGTTTTATCGCCCAATGGATGGCTACAGTGTTAAACATGGCTCGATTGTATTGAATCTGCTTAAAACCAGCATGAGCCAGATAAACAACCAGTTGTTCCGCAGTTAAGAATTGATCAGTGGTCGTGGGAAGATATACATAAGCATCACGATCACCGGTGAGCAACTTGCCTAAGAAAGGGATCACGTGATGTGTATGGAGTTTGATAAAAGGGCTGAAGAATGAACGTTTGGGTCGGGTGGTATCCAGCGAGACAAAAATTCCACCTGGTTTGAGGATTCGCCATTGTTCTCTTAATGCCATTGGCAGGTCGACCACGTTTCGTAATAAGAAGCCAGACACAACTGCATCGAAACTATTGGCAGCATAAGGAATCTGCAAAGCATCAGCAGCAGCGAAATCCACGCTTGGCCCGGGACGTTTTTTACCAGCTTGCATCATCGCCAGCGTAAAATCCGCGGCGAAGATCTGTCTGCCCGGATATTGAAGAATGGCTTCCTGTGCCAGATCACCAGTTCCAGCTCCCAGATCAAGCAGTTTGCCATCTTCTGGTAACTGAGCCTGGCGAATCACGATTTTTCGCAGGCGCACATCCATCCCACCTGTCATCAGCCGGTTCATTAAATCATAGCGAGGGGCAATCCGTGAAAACATGGATTGTACCGAACGAGATTTTAATTGTTGCTCTGGATTAATCTGCTCGTTCATAAGGCACCCATGCCAACACAGTCGTGCCCAGACCTGGTTCCGAGGTGAATTCTACGTCACCACCTACATTGTGGGCTCGTGTTTGTATATTGGCAAGACCGTGGCCAATACTCATTTTTTTTACTTCAAAATCGAAACCACGACCATCATCACTGACTTCTAACAAAACACGTTGAGGTGTTTTCCACAGGGTGACATTCACACTATGAGCTCGGGCGTGTTTGGCAATATTTGCCATTGCTTCCTGACAGATATGAAAGAGGGCAACCGCATTGCTTTCGGTCAAATCAGCGAAGCCATCATTGGGTCCCTGCAAATTGATTTCCAGCAGGGTGTTGGCTCGTAATTCTGTCGCCAACCGCTGGATGCCATTCATCAAACTTTCGTCATGCAGCTGGCGAGGGCGTAGATCCAGAATATACGAGCGAATATCACGGATAGCACTGTTGAGGTCAGCAATCGATTGTTCGATGCGTCGCCGGGCAACCTGTGGTTCTTCGTTTAACAATAAACGGGCATGTTCCAGGGTTAATCCAACGGCATATATGGATTGGATAATCCCATCGTGCAAGTCCATTCCGATACGTTCCCGTTCTTCCAGGATTGCCAGGCGACGACCTTGCAGGTTTAATTGCATATTTTCAATTCCAGTACCTACCCAGGAACTAATTGCTGCCAGGAATTGGACTTCGAGATCGTCTAATGGTTGTGGATGAATGGTTCCAACACACAAAACACCTAAGATACCTCGACGTCCATGTAAAGGTAAGAGCGCTATCTGGCGAAACTGTTTTTCATAAATGACGGGATCGAGTTCATTATTGGTTACATCAAAAGGCAGATCCAGCAGACGGGGAATCCCATCTTTGGCGGTCACACCGACATACCCTTCACCAATTTTATAATTATCATTTTGCCAGATGGTATCAACAATCGTTCCACGATGCATGGCACGTTTCAAAGTGCGACTATCTTCCTGCATCAGGAAAAACTCACCAACCTCTAATTGTAAATAATCCATGATCTGGTTAAGTGCTTTTTCCAGAATCTCATCAATATCGGATGAAGTCGCCAATGTGGATGAGAGTTCGTTTAGTAAGGCAAGGTTTTCATTACGGCGCGTGAGGATGCGGTCCCGCTGAATCAGACCACGGTACATCTTAGCATTTGAGATTGCCACGGCGGCGTAGGCGGCTAACATTTCAATCAACAGCTGATCATCAGGAGTGAATTCTGTCCCAATCAATTTATTAGTAAGGTATATCTGACCGAGGTTGCGATCCCCCAAAATAATTGGAACTCCCAAAAAGGATTTCATTGGTGGATGCCCTGACGGAAAGCCACTGCTGCGTGGATCCTGGGCGATATCTGACAAACGAATACTTTCCTTATGGTTCATTAAAGCCCCAATTAACCCCAATCCAACCGGTGGGTGTGGCATGGCTTCAATTTCTGCTTCATTCATCCCAATCGGGATAAATTGTTCCACACGTCCCTGCTCGTTATTGACTCCCAATGCAGCATATTGTGCGCCAGCCTGTTCACAGGCAAGGGAGGCTATTCTCTCCAATAATGATTCAAGAGAGATATCCTGTATTAGTTCCAAACTGGCACGGTGTAAAGCCAATAACCGTTCTTCCAGTTGCTCTCTGGTTAATGGTTGTATACTCATTTTGGTTAGACTACCTTTTCATGGGTAATTTTACTTGATTTTGGTGTCTTTTCAATTTTTGGTGGACAGGTTTTTTTAGGTGGGCAGCACAGCCCACCTAAAAAAACCTACCAACCCGGTTAATAGAGATAATACTGATTTGATTGATTTCGTGTTTTGCGATGTAGGGTTTCAGCTTCTTAAGATTTTAAGATCGATATTTCAGTAAGATCTGCTAATCGGGCTGAATATATTTATAATGAAGGCAGGATCAACTACGTGGAGAATAGATGATATGAGACAATTTTATGAAGGTAAATTGTGGATCATCAGTGGAGAAATTGGCGCGGGAAAGACGTTGTTATGTGCTGCTCTGATTAAACAATTTCAACAATTATTGTGGCGCATACGCGGATTGCATTCGCCTGCAATATTTGATGGGGACAAAAAAGTCGGTATTTCTGTCGTAAATCTGGATAATCAAGAGGTCCGACAATTGGCAGTGTATGATCCGAAACCTGATAGAGCCGAAGATGAACCCATCCAGTGGACATTTAATCCAGAGGTTCTGGCGTGGGGGAATCAGGTTTTTTTAACTGCAGCCCCGACGGATCTCCTGGTAGTGGATGAATTGGGGCCATTAGAAATGAAACGAAATCAAGGTTGGGTACATGCATTAACCGCATTGGACTCACGGATATATCGCCAGGCGATCCTGGTAATGCGACCAACATTGCTGTCAATCGCGCAGGTTCGCTGGCCATGGGGAAGGACAATTTTGATTAAAAGCGTCGAACAGGTGCCAGAAATTTACCGCCAATTAATGAGCGAATGGGAATTAATTTAAAAAAAACGAATAACAGTCATTCTTTTAGCTGGTAGTGACGGTTATAATTACCTCCTGGTGTTATTCAAGAAGAAAATATGGAAAATTTTGGTATCTTTTCATCTTCACCAAACACACCGTCGACCCTGGTAGAAAGATGATGCAAATTTTGGATGATCTTTAAGGAAGATGATCGATAATTATGGCTGTATTAACTGTCAGCAATTTGGGCAAATCATATGGTGCTACAGAAATCTTCTCAGCACTTTCTTTCAATGTTGCCAGGCGTACACGTATCGGTCTGGTGGGTGCCAACGGTGTTGGAAAAACAACCTTATTACGGATTCTCGTAGAAGAGGAGAGTGCCACAGAAGGTCAGGTGCAGATTGCGCGTGGTGTTCGGATTGGATATTTACCCCAACGCGCCCAACTCCATTCAGAGTTGAACTTATGGCAGGAGTGTCTGCATGTTTTTAATGAATTGATAACCAGGCAAAAAGAATTGAGGACGCTTGAAGGACAAATGAGCTCCTCGCCGGAAATTGCGGGAGAAATTTTTGAAACATATGGCAGATTACAGCAATCTTTTGAATATCTGGGCGGATATGAGTTTGAGACGCGCATCCATCAAATGCTAAGTGGGCTTGGGTTTTCACCAGAAGATGAGCAGAGACCTTTACAACAACTTTCCGGTGGACAGCGAACGCGTGCTTTACTTGCCAGGATATTACTCGAAGCTCCTGATCTGCTCTTACTCGATGAACCAACCAATCATCTCGATATTGCCTCGGTTGAATGGTTGGAAGCGTTCCTCAAAGATTGGCCTGGTGCAATGATAATTGTGTCACATGACAGATATTTTCTGGATCAGGTTGCAACATCCATTTATGAAATGACACCGGCTCTTGAAACCTATCGCGGTAATTACAGCGCGTATTTGGTGCAGCGAACCGAACGTTATACCCGACAATTGGCTGAATATGAAGCACAACAGGAGTTCATCCAGAAGGAAGATGATTATATTCGGCGTAATATTGCCGGGCAAAATACCCGCCAGGCAAAAGGCCGCAGAAAACGTCTGGAAAGGATGCTGGAAGAGGCAAAAATCACACCACCCCCATCTACCCGGCGAAAGATGCATATTCAATTGGATGCCACCGGAAGATCAGGAGAGCTGGTGATACGCACTAAAGACTTGCAGGTAGGGTATGAGGATGAAGGCAGACCATTATTCAATGCGCCAGATTTACTGTTAAAACGAAGAGAATGTGCTGCCATCATTGGTCCGAATGGAGCAGGAAAAACCACATTCCTCAAGACAATATTGGAGCTGATTCCTCCTTATGCGGGAGAAGTCACTTTGGGTGCCAGCTTAAAAATTGGTTATTTTGCTCAGGCACACGAAGGATTGATTGCAGATCGCATTCTGATGGATGAGATTGGTGCCGTGAGGCCACAATGGCTCTCCTCAGAGATTCGTGATTACCTTGCAAAATTTCTCTTTACGGGAGAGGATGTTTTTAAAACCGTAGAATTGCTTTCCGGTGGAGAAAGGGGAAGGTTAGCATTGGCGATCCTGGCTTTGCAAGGGGCGAATTTACTCTTATTGGACGAGCCGACCAATCATCTTGATCTACCATCACAGGAAATCCTGCAGACGATGCTGGGCGAGTTCAATGGTACGATCCTGCTGGTTTCGCATGACCGTTTCCTGATCGATGCCTTGGCAACACAAATTTGGGAAGTGTTGCCAAATCAGGCACAATTACGAATTTTTGAGGGTGGTTACAGCGAGTACAAGGACTGGCTGCAAAATGAAACAACCAGAAACAATGGAAAAGTTGAAGAAAAACCGGAGAAAATGGCGATTAAATCCGGTAAATTGGAACAACGGGTGGGGCTTTCGAAAAATGAATTGCAGCGACTGCAGAAACGTATGCTGGAAGTTGAAGAGAAAATCTCGCAGTTGGAAGCAACTCTGGCAGAATTAGAAAAGCAATTGCAAAATCCTCCGGATGATGCTGGTAAAGTGGTGCAATTGGGGAAAAATTACACCGAAGTTCAATCAACGCTGTCACAACAGATGCAACTGTGGGAAGAACTGGCATTACAGCTGGATAGGGTCTGATCTACTAGTAAAATGAAGGGATCATCGCTTTAAAATCCCTTCATTGCTATGAAGGGGAATCAGGAATTCTAAGGCTTTCAGTAACGCACCCAGATCCGAGGGTTGATTGTAAGCCTGGATCGAGATACGCAAAAAATGCCGATTATTCCAATCGATGGTTGGAATTTCAATCCTGTACTGATCGTAAAGCTGCGTTTTGAATGATATCAGTTTGTGTATTCGGGGAATTTCTATGCATGCCATCTGTGCAAATTGATCGTCAGCATGGTAGAGGATTGGCAGATCGGTGAGAGATGAGAATTTCGGAAGATACTGGATCAGTAATTCATGACATGCCTTTTGAACCTGAGGCCAGTGATTCTCCTGCTGAAACATGATAGCAGCCGGGACACTGAGGTAAGCGGCTGGATCGTGTGTCCCCGTCCAGGTGAGCAAATCCACAAATTTTGATCCACTGGATTGAGCAGGATCAGTCTTGTAACCCCAGCTGACGACCAGTGGTTCGATCAGATCCTGCACAGCAGGATCAGCAAATAGAAAGCCGGCACCCTTGGGAGAGAGCAGCCATTTGTGACAATTACCGGTGTAAAAATCAGCTCCAAGCTGGTCAAGATTGAGAGGGATCTGTCCGGGAACATGCGAACCGTCAATCAAAGTCAGAATTCCGTTAGCTCTCGCCCGTTTACAGATCGCTTCAATCGGTAAGCGTAAAGCGGTTGGAGAAGTGATGTGACTGAGGAAAATCAACCTGGTCCGGGCGGTGACACCTTGCCAGAAAAGTTCCAACATCTCTTCGTCGGATACAGCTGGATAAGGGATAGGTTGTTGAACATATCGAGCACCACACTTAGAGCAATTGAAAGACCAGATGTAATCGCAGGCACCGTATTCTTGATTGCTGGAAAGGATTTCAACCTCGGGATTGAGACGAATTGATCGCGCGATCAGATTGACACCAAAGGTTGAATTTGGAACGAATACCAGATTGGTGGGGGATGTACCCAGATATTCAGCCAGTGGTTGGATTGCCTGGCGAATCAGATCATGATATTGTCTGCCAAGAAATAAGACAGGTTGATCTTCGAGCTTTCTTTGCCAGTTATGGTATTGTTCAAAAACGGGTTTAGGACAGGCACCGAATGAGCCATGGTTGAGGAAGATGATGGCTGGGTCGATGAGGAATTGGGACCGTAATGAAGAATTTTTCATAATTGCAGAGTATTCTGGATATTTGGAATAAAGATATTAAAAAAAGTTGACAGACATATTTTGTTTACTATACTATATTTATAAAGAATTATTATCCCCAATAACTTCACCCAGACTGCCAGAACCAGCGAATAAGCGGAGGTGAAATATCAACTCTACTAGCCGTGTTCAAAATCATCATTGCTTGATTTTATTTTTTTAAGTACTCATGATGCAAAAACTTTTTTAAGTTAAAAAGGGAGGTGGAATAGATATTTTTTAATTATGTTTAATATTCATTCATTAGAATAGGGATTGAAAACAATTTTTTGAGGGAGAAAATTTGATGAAAAGAAACTTATTTAAGATATTTGCTGTTTTAATGGTGCTGGCGATGTTGGTTTCACCAGCCAGTGCACAACAACCTGTTCCAAACCGAGGTGAATTAGTCGGACGCGAAGTCGACGTTGATGTCGAATTGGTTAAGAGTATTGATTTATCTGATGCGATAAGAACCAAGGATGGTAAGGTTGGAGTAATAGTTCTATTAAAAAATGAACCTCTGGCTACTTATCAAGGTGGTGTAGAGAATCTGCGAGCAACTATGCCAGCAATTGCTGGAACTGAAAAGCTCGATGTGAATTCAAATGATAGTAAGCTTTATCTAGATTATCTGGAACTAGTGCAAAAAGACTTTACTGTTGAATTAGCTGAAGTCGCGCCAAGTGCAAAAGTGGAGCACTCGTTTAAAGTGGCTATGAATGCTCTATCCTTAAAAATAGATGAAAAGGAAATATCAGCACTTCAAAAAATGGATCAGGTAGTTCAGGTTTATCCTGATCAAATACGTGAAGTTCAGATGGATGCCAGTCTGGATCTGATAAATGCACCTGTTATTTGGGAAGCATTAGGTGGAAGAGACCTGGCTGGAGATGGTGTCAAAATTGCAGTCGTCGATACGGGATTGCGATTTGATAACCCCATGTTCAGCAATCCTGGTGATGTTTTTGAAATGCCATTTGGCTATCCCCGTGGTTACTGTCTGGATAATCCATCCGATCCAGATGTATTCTGTAATGGAAAAGTGATTTCTGCCCGATATTTCTATGATCCTGCATTAGCAATTTATGTAGATGAAGTGATGTCACCATTGGATATTAATGGTCATGGATCGCATACTGCTGGTACCTCTGGTGGAAATAAAGTGGTTGTCGCAGAAGGCGATCTGGTCCCTGCAGACACTGAGATCTCCGGTGTTGCACCTGGTGCATACCTGATGATTTACAAAGGGTTATTTGAGAATGCTGCTGGTGACAATGGAACTGGCACAGATACAATGCTTTCAGCAGCATTGGAAGCAGCCCTAATGGATGGCGCTGATGTAATCAACAATTCATGGGGTGGTGGCGCTGGTGGTGATCCCAATGCCAGTGTTTACAAGCCCTTGATTGATTCAATTACAGCAGCTGGTACGCTGGTTGTTTTCTCAGCAGGAAATAGTGGCCCTGGTTCCAATACAATTGGTTGCCCAGGTTGTGTGGAATCTACGTTAGCTGTTGCAGCCAGCAGCACTGACAGAATTGTTGCAAATAATGTTTCAATTACTGCTCCCACACCAGTACCGACTGAATTAACCAATATTGCAGGTATGCAGGGCAGTGGACCAGTATTGGTATCAGATTTGGCAGGTCCAATAAAATTTTCCGAATCAAATCCTTTAGGTTGTAATCCTGGTTTTACAGCAGGTACATTTACTGGTGCTATCGCATTAATTTCACGTGGAACATGTAATTTTTCCGAGAAAGTAAATAATGCTGTTGCAGCAGGTGCAATCGGTGTGATTGTCTATAACAATGCAGGTGGTCCACCCAGCGCGATGGGTGCACTTGAATTAACCACAGTCTCATCCTTGATGGTTAGTATGGCTGATGGATTAGCTCTAAGGGATTATATTATTGCAAATCCAACATCGACTACGGTACTGCTTGATAGTGATTTAACTTTCATAATGAATCCTGATTGGGAGGATGTTCTAGCAGGATTTAGCTCAGTTGGTCCTAATGGTGATCCAAATGTTTTAAAACCGGATATCACAGCCCCAGGAGTCAATATCTTGTCAGCTTTTTCACCTGCCATGACAGGTGGAACTGATCCATTGTATGCATTCTTAGGTGGAACTAGCATGGCTGCACCTCATGTTACTGGTGCTGCAGCTCTCATCCGGCAGCTATATCCTGATTTAAGTCCAGCAGAGATAAAAACATTATTAACCAGCACGGCTGATCCTACTGTCTTAAAACCAGATGGGTTAACACCTGCCAATGCATTTAATATGGGATCAGGAAGATTAGACCTTGAAACCGCTATGAGTGGTGGATTGGTATTCAGTAAACCATCTTTTACAAATGGAACCTGTGTACTTAATTGTGGTTGGACAAACACCATCAAGAATTTTGGTGATACCGAGACAACGTGGACTGCTACTGTTACCACTGATCCTGGCCTTGATATTGTTGTTTTACCGGATTCAGTGACTCTCGGTGCTAACTATCAGACTTCATTCAATGTACAGGCTGATGTATCCACATTAACTCCAGGAACCTGGTATTTTGCAACGATTACCTGGACAGATGATAGCGGCATGTACTCTCCTGCTACTTTGCAGGTTGTGGTACGCCCTGCTGCTTCAACAAATCCTCTTGTACTTTCCAAGAGCGTTGATAAAGCATCTGCAAAACCAGATGAGGTGTTGTCTTATACACTAAATTTATCGAACTTCAACACAGAAGAAACCACCTTTTTCTTAAGGGATCCATTGCCAACTAACCTTACCTATGTGCCAGATTCCGTAAGCACGAATGCAAGTTACAATGTAATAGACAATCAAATTGAAGCACAAATTACATTAGATGGTACCGTTGCAGTTGTGGAACCATACAACTGGGGCGGTTTCTTTGATTTGACACCCTATAAAGTTCCTGGATATTATCTAGAACTTGATGATTATTGTGGACTTTCTTGTGATGATTATGCAATCAATTTGACTGGAATGGGCTTGTACTACTTTGGAACCTATTATGACAAAATTGGAATTTCTACGAATGGTTTCTTACAACCAGGTGGAGCAACATCAGCGACAGCATCAACACAATTCTTGCCAAATTCAGCGGCTCCAAATAATGTAATTGCACCACTTTGGACGGATCTGAATCTTGATGCTGGAGGAGATTGGTTTTATGTTCCACTTTATGACGGAACCTATTATTATGATGTGTTCCAATGGACTGATGTCCCTCAATGGGGCACCTCTCAACTCTACACATTCCAAATCTGGTTTGTTTATGGCACCGATATGATTTTCTTCAGCTATGAATCATTCCCAGCGGGAGTAGCTACTTACAACACTACAATAGGTATTGAGGATCCGACTGGTTTGGTTGGAGATACTTTCTATAATGTGACGGGTGGTGTGGTTACTGGTTCACTGCCGAATCTTGCGAGTACCACCCCAGATCTCGTCGTTTCAACCGTTCTCGATAGTGAGACAGTTACTTTCCAAGCAGTGGTAGATATCACAGATATGAACGTTGAAAATGTTGTAAACATTGTAGAAATTGTGGATAGTAATAAGAATGTACTGGATAGAGCTTATGCGATAACGAATATTATTTATTACAAGTATCTCTTCCCGATTATCGCAAAGTAAGTTTTTAATTTTCAAGATTTAAGCCTGAAGAGAGGTTGACCAAAACTGGTCAACCTCTTGATTTAATTTAATGATTGACTATTGACCAATCCATCAATATTGTTTCCACTAATAAACGACCATTGAGGTTGACATCCAATTGCTGTAGAGCATTTTCCAATTGCAACAATTGTTGATAAACAACTGGTTCAGTGAGTTTCTTCGCAGTCTTCTGACTGAGGGATTTGAAATTGATAAAAGTTAAGGGCATTTCAGAACCACTGGTACATATATAAAAGTCTCTCCATAAAGACAACCAAATCCTTAGATTTTCCTGAATACTTTCGCGATATACATTCTTTTTCTTCGTATCAGTGATTTTTTCTGCATATTCGAAACGTTCTGCCAGGGAACTGCCAAGCAGATCAAAAACATCTTGAACAAGTTGGTGCATCGTTTCGAGTTTTTCTGGTGTTTGATGATAGTAGACTGCCTGACCGATCTTGCCGGCCGTTAAATGAGCTAATTCGATCGACTCTTCTTTTGGAATTTGCCAATGAGTCTGCAGGGCACTGGAACACGCCTCGATGGAAAGTGGCCGCAAGCGCAATATCTCGCAGCGCGAGACAATCGTAGGTAATAAATTCTCAACAGAATCGGCAGTCAAGACCAGAATTACTTTGGTTGGTGCTTCTTCCAAGGTTTTTAACAAAGCATTCTGCGCGTTTGGCGTCGCTTCGTGAAAATTGAGCAGAATTGCTACCCGGTATTTGGATTCATATGGTGCTAAGGAAAGATTGAGTTGTAATTCACGAATTTGTTCAACTTTGATGGAATGGGCATCTTCCAGGCTGCGTGTGATGGTGAGATCAGCCTGCTGCATTTTGGCGATCTGTTTACATAAACGGCATTCTCCGCAGGCTTCTCCGGAAGCAGGTGGCTGTGTGCAATTGAGTGCCTGGGCAAATCGGATTGCCAGGCTACGCCGCCCAATGCCAGGAGCGCCACTCAGTAGGTAAGCATGCCGGACATTGTTCTGCGTGATGTGTTTTTGTAGTATCTGGGCAGCCCACTCGTGCCCGTGAATCATCCATTCCATGGCTTGGATTGTAGCCTAGAAATACCAGTCTGACAACCAAAAACCGGTGGCAGCATGCCACCGGTTTTTGGTCAAAGAACTGTTGACTTATTTCTTACCCTTACTTATTGGAACAAATACTGTCCCAGATTGGATGGTTGAATTTCCACAGAAATCAGTTACCTGATAGGTGATCGTGTAAATTCGACCGGTACCCAGATCAGATCTTTCTGCACGCAGGAGGAAATGATAATCATCTAAAATGACGATATCATCAATCGTATTTCCATCATCTTCGCCATTGTCCGGTTCGTTCGATGTTACTGAAATCAGTGTGACGGTTGGATATTGGTCCCAATTATCCCATACAGAAACTGTCGCTTCTACTTCCACATATTTATGGTTAGGCGACCAAAGTGTGTCGGGGGTGACAGTTACCGTGATGGTGGGAGGAACCAATTCACATACCTTCAATCCTACAATAACAGGATCATGATCAGAAGAACGGAACGGGTCTGGTGCATAAAGAGCATCCTGTGCATCCAATTTAAAGGTCATGTCATAATCAATCAAATCCGGTTCATCCGCGTTGACATGCCAGACAGTCGTATTGGTAACCATTGATAAGAGGTCTTGGTTTGCTAGGGCGTGGTCTAGATAACCAATTTGACCATCAAAGACATAGGTGTAGGCATCCTCACCGATGAAGGAATACAACAAATCGGTGTAACCACCACTTATAATAGCATCAATCGGATCTTCCTTGTCATAGGAGTTCAAATCTCCGATGATGAGATAATTGTTGCTACCACTGTCAGTGGGGTCTGATGCCAACCAATCTACTAATGCTTGCGCAGCAGACAAACGAGTCAGGTTGCAATTGCCAGCGCCGTCACCCAAATCGATATCACCAATAACACTACAATCGGATCCTTTGGATTTGAGATGGTTAACTGCCACAGTGAAGACACCACCATTGATTTTATCCTGGAAGGATTGTGCCAGTGTTGGACGGTTATAAGTATCCAGAAAACGTGGGTCGACAGAAGAATCGAGAATAGCATAATTGCCAAACGGCGTGACTGTAGTTGTTTTGTAGATTATGGCAACCTTAATTGCATCTGAGCCAATATGACCTGTTTTAATATAGGAATATGTATCAGTTCCTAGATAAGTATTCAATCCAGTGACCAAATCCTCCACAGGTGCATCCGTTGCTCCTTCAACTTGGTTATCCACAAAATAATTCTCAATTTCCATTAAACCAACCACATCTGCGTTAATTATTGCAAGAGCCGCAATAATTTTATCCCGTTGTCTTGCAAATTCTTCTGGAGTATCTGCACCACGACATTCCAAATTTTGAAGTGGTCCACAAATCGAAGCTCCGGTATCTATGGTAGAGAAGTAATTGAGAACATTGAAACTGGCAACTTTGATATCTCCACCGACATCGTTTGGCTCCATGGGACGCGGATTATTCACCGTGTAATCTGCACCCTGGATAGGTTGGATGCGGTATTCATTAAATCCATAATCCATTAATCCAGTTATATTGGCTACTGCATCACCTCCACGGAACAGGTTATCTAAATTGAAGACGGAACCATTTGGGTGAACAGCTGGATCTGGGTTTTGGACCGTACGCCCATCATCCAGAACGATATGATTTAGCGAAAAATCTAAAACAGCCTGAGCATATTCAGGAGACCCTGGTTCAAATTCTGCTGTGGGAGTGAGATAACGATTAGTGGTAAGAACCATTTCTCCATAACGATCATAATTAAAATATTCTGAAATGGTCAGAGATTGAGGAATTGTCACCAACATACCTTCATATCTTTCAAATTCATCAGCAGTGTTTACAGGTAAGGAAATAGATGTCGGTGAAATGCTAGCGCCATCACCACAATCCCACAATTGACTTATAGTTATCTCTGTTAAACCATTAAACTCTGATACACTACCTCGGACACGCACATGATCTCCAACTATAAAATCATCATAGACTGTAAAATTAGAGGCATACACAAATATTCCTTCAGATGTAAATATATCGCTGTCTCCAGTTGGGTCCTGGATAAAGAAACCCGATTTACCCACCAGGAAATCTCCTACCACGACACCTTCTGTGGATACAGTTGATCCACTTACTGGGCTAACCAGACCACTTCCCTGGATTGATGATATTGTTGAAAAAGGATCTCCACAGACTTCGGGAGGAGGAGGTGGTGCTACGTAAAACATATTAGGTGAACCTGGAGTATTGTATGCTTCCCCCACAACCAATGTTCCTGCGAATCCTGGTATACCTGCCAGGTCAAAGTCATTTCGCACCCAATCACTGGCTGCATCAGTATCATAACCATCTGGTATACGGGAAGCGCCTCCTGGGGCGAATGCTAATCCATCATAACCTACTATTAATGTTGGGCTGCCATAGGTTATATCTCCTGCTCCGCCATCATTGACCGCAACCGAATCAACGATTGCGTCCCAGGGAGTACTATCGAAAACACCATTATTGTCGGTGTCAAGATCTGCATTTAATGCCCCAGTGAAATTCTTTACAAGCAAAAGTGTAATCGTACCATTTTCCAAAGCATTAGCAGGTAAGTTGACAAGGAAAAAACCATTTGTATCGGTAGTTCCTACGGCGATTACTTCATCAATTGTTCCAACTGTTGTTCCACTATCTCCTTCAATTTCAAGCATAGTGTATGCTGAATAATCCGTATTGGGACTACCATAAATCTCAACATATTCCACATCAGTTCCAGCAGTACTGGCTGAGAATTCATTGATTTTGGGGATAATTGCTATATGTGAGCCTAAACCATTGAAAGTATCTTGAGCAAATCCATCCCATTCACTTGAGGGATCAAAGACATCACTGCCAACTGGATCTCCGACGAGGATATTGTTTTTGCGACGCAGAGTGTTATCTGCCGTACTGGTCAATCCGCTGCCCCATTCTGTGCCTGGGTCAAATCCAATTTGTCCAATTACATCAATGATGGTTGTTCCTTTTCGGAGAACGACAGCATCATCACCGTTGAACCAGCCAGCCCCATTTGTCTGGTCTGCTTGGGCCAAGATGGTCGCGTTGGCTGCTGATTGTGCAACCACATATACATCTCCATAAGCAACAGTGCCAGTGAGGTTTATCGTCAAACCAGCTGATGCGGATCCATTAAAGTACATCTGGATATTGTAACCACCAGCTGATAAATCGATCGCTGCTCCTGTTCCGTTATATATTTCAAGTGCTTTGTTGTTGCTTGAACCTTCAATATATTCGGAAAAGAAGAGCTCTGTTATTTCAGCTTGAACAATCTGTTGAGGTAAAAATCCACCGAATATGGCAGTAAATGCCAAGACACTTGCCATCAGCAAGTTTACGAAACCTATTTTCGTTCTCATTATTTAGATCCTCCATCGAAAACAACAAATTTGGTTAATCGACAATTTGCTTTCACTTAATGAAAGCATAACAAGGGATCATTGTAGGCAGGAATGCAAGTGGGATTGATTGATTCTGAACATGTTTCGAATATGTTCTCCATAAAAAGTTTAGCACAAACTTTGAGTAAAAGAAATAAAAATAGAAGGTGATTCTATTTTTCATAATCGAATTATCAAATCTGATCTACGGTATAATCCTTCTAACAGAAATACCACAACCCAATTTTTCATTCGGCATGCAATCAAGGTTTTGGATGGTCAGAATTCAGAAATCCAAATGGAAATTTCTCATCCGTTTAGCTGGAACAATCTTTTCAATTGTTCTGTTGATCTTTTTGTTTTCCTCCGTGGGTACCGAAGAATTAATGTCGAGCCTGCGAAAAATTTCATCCGGAACCATTTTTCTAATCGTTGCATTGATATTCGTTTCGCGTTTAGCTACTTTTGCCCGATGGCACACACTTTTACAGATAGAATCCGTCAATGTTAACTGGAAAGATAGTTTGCGGTTAACTTTTGCCGGGCTTTTTGCTGCCAATTTTCTACCCACAACCATTGGTGGGGATGTTGTTCGTCTGGCGGGTGCCATGCGATTAGGGATTGGCGGTTCATTGGCAGCAGCTTCATTAATGGTGGACCGCCTGATTGGGATGGCAGGCATGGCGATTGTCGCACCTTTGGGATTGGTTCCGGTTTTAACTAATTTAAACAGATTCACGAATGTCTCAACCCAGTTGCTTATCCTACAAGGTGGATTTTTTGGCAACAATAAAATTGTTCTGAAGATCAGGGTGATGATTAAAAAAGTCTTTGCTTCGTTTTCATTTTGGTATCACCATCCCAGATTTTTATTAATTGCATTGTTTTTCACCTTCATCCATATGCTTGCCACCTTTTTGATCGTTTATGTTTTGGTGGTGGGAATGAACGATACGATAACGTTTTGGAAAATTGCCGGGTTGTGGAGCCTGACTTATTTTATTACCTTGATCCCGATTTCCATAAATGGATTGGGATTACAGGAAGTGTCTTTTATTAATCTTTTCACTTTGTTTGGGGGTCTGTCGGATTCTACGGGTTTAAGTATTGCGCTCATCATGCGGGTATTGATGCTGCTTGCAAGTGTACCGGGAGCCTTTTTTGTTTCCAGTATTATCAGTGGTGATACTTATACAAAAATCTCAGAAAAGAACCCTTTGGAATTGGAGGATTGATGTTTGTTTCAGACAGGTCGTTTTGGCGATGGTACTTTATCTTCGTTGCAATCCTGTCAGTCTGGTATTTATATATTTGGCGAAACAATACGGGCACATGGTTTTCCCTGGTATCTGCTTCATTTCTTATCGCAGTATTCTTGATCTTCTTTGATAAAAAAATCAACCTGGAACGCTTTTTATATCATCAGTACCCTATTCCGGATTTTGTTATCCACCTGACAAGTGTTTTGTTAATTTCAATTCCTACCGTCCTATCGTTTTTTTATCCGACCCAGATTGTCTTTCATCAAAGTGGAAAACTTTTATTATTATTTTGGACCGCCGGGGTAGCCACCTGGTTAATGCAGAGTGCTAACAGAAAAAAATTAGCCAGTCAGAATTTTTTACTGGTTTTTTTATCAGGTGGAGTTCTTTATAAATTAGGATTGTTCATCCCCGAAATTCAAACGGCTCCTTTTTCTTTGGGATGGTCTGAAGGCAGCCGGTTTTACAATGCTTCTTTATTTTTTTCTCCAATAGTTTATAGAGAGATATTTGCTCTACCTGTTTTACATCCCACCCGCTATTTACTTCAGTCGATCCCCTTCCTGGTGGGATCAAATTTGATTGTTATTCATCGGTTCTGGCAGGTAATCTTATGGATTGGCCTGGTTGGGATGGGAAGTTACAGCCTGGTAAAACGTCTTAATTTTCCTAACAAATTTCATGCCTTAATTTATGGATTGTGGTTGTTTTTGTTTTTCTTTCAAGGTGCCGTATACTATCACCTTATAGTATGTGTGATTCTCGTTTTTCTCGGATACAACCAAAAACATCCCTGGAGAACATTGGTTTTTGTCGTGATAGCCTCTGTCTGGGCGGGTTTAAGCCGAGTAAATTGGATACCGGTTCCAGCCTTATTGGCGGTGACAATTTACCTTTTAGAGACTCCCGTCAAACGTGAAAACTGGTTAAGGTATCTGCGGTTTCCAATACTCTGGTGTTTGACTGGAGGGATATCAGCGATCATCACCAACAGAATTTATGCACTACTATCCGGGAATGACCCGGGTCAATTCTCGTCCAGTTTTTCGTCCTATATGATCTGGAGCCGATTGTTGCCCAACACAACCTATTCACTGGGCATTCTACTCGGATTACTGATCGTGGTGCTGCCTTTAATGTTGTTGATATTTCAACAAATCAAATTCAATGGTGTGCGTAATTACTTTAAATGGATCAGAACTTTAGGATTGGCAGGAATCCTAATTGTGTTTGGAGTAGGCGGCATTGTTGTCAGTGTTAAGATTGGTGGTGGTGGTGATTTACATAATTTGGACGCCTTCATGGTTTTCTGGGTGGTTATTGCAACGTTCATTATCTTAAATCGTTTTACGTTTGAAACTGATATTCAACAAAATCCGCAACCATTAAATTTTGGTTTAGTCCTTTTTTCGGTAATCGTACCGATCGCACTTGCATTTCAACAAAATGCGAACTGGAATTTTCGAAATGTCAATTTACAATATGATGATGTTTTTCAATTGCAACAGGCGATGGATATCATTGAAGAATATCCTGGGGATGTATTATTTATTTCTGAACGACAATTGTTAACCTTTGGAATTATTCAAAATGTAAAATTAATCCCAGACTATGATAAGGTTTTTTTGATGGAAATGGTGATGAGTAATAACCAGCCTTATTTGGAAGAGTTTCATCGGAAATTAGCCAATCATGAATTCTCAGCAATAGTTTCTGATTCTGTTTCTACAAAAAAACAGGACATTAAAGATTCTTTTTGGATAGAAAACAACCTTTGGGTTGATAAAGTGGTTTATCCCCTATTGGATTACTACGAGCCTGTATATTCATTACAGGAGAATACAATCGTTTTACTCATTCCTCGCGTCCAGGTTGAATTGTATGATCGATTATCGCGCATAAAATCAAAGTAGGTGTAAAGAATACTGATTCTTATTACTGATTATGAGGAAAAATGGATTTATTCATTTCTAGAATAATAGAAGCCTTGACAACACTGATTTGGATCGCTACATGGTTTGTAGGTGGATTTCTTATCGTTGTTAATACAATGAAAATTAGACGTCATGAAGCCACTTTACTCGGTTTTGGGGTTGGATTGGTTTTGCAGGTCTGGTTAGCAAACTGGACAGGACGATTTTTAGAACCGACCGTTGCATTTTGGATCAGTTCAATTCTGATTTTAATATTGGGCGTCATTCTCACATTCACACATAAGAATTTTAGTTCAGTCCGTAAGAAAATATATTTTCCATTGGGATATTGGCTCGCATTTATTTTTCTCACTTACATTTTTTTTATGATAGGCAGGGGATTGGCGATATTTGACGATTACCAGAATCTACCTGTCACGTCTTACATTGCCTCCGGAGCTATTCCACCCCAATTTGTCTTAAATCCGGATATCAGTTTCGATTATCACTATTTGATGCTTTTGAATGCTGCTCAATGGATGCGTATTGCGGATTTATTTCCCTGGACTGCTTTGGATCTAACCCGTGCGATTTATTTTGGACTTTTTATTGTTTATTCAGCTTTCTTTGGACACAGGATCACACAAAGTTGGATGGCAGGATGGCTGACAGCGATTTTTGTCGCCTTTGCTGGAGGAGTGCGTTGGATTCTCTTATTTTTTCCGGAGACGATTTTAGAAAAAATTTCTGGCCATATAACAATGATTGGGACTGGTTTGCAAACAGCAAACAATCTATCTGAAGCACTCATTAAAAATTGGGTTTTAGAAGGTGTTGGCCCTATCGATTTCCCCTTTGCATTTGGCAATGGTTACCATACTCCTGCTGTGATGAATCATGATGGAACCGGTTTGATGGGTCCGGTCATTGCATTGTTGATCATAATATTCTTTGATAAGTGGAAAAATACTTATGGAAAAATTATGGTTTCATCATTATTGGCTGCCATGGCGCTTATTGATGAAATTTGGTTCGTGTTTTTTATATTTTCTGCCTTGGTTGTGTTCATTCCTTTAGTTTTTCAAAAGAAGCAATTTCCCAAAAAAGAAATCTTTATCAATTTATTATTGTTTGTTCTGTTACCGGTTCTACTTGCTATCGTTCAAGGTGGTGTACTAACGGGTGTTTTCCATGCGATAACGGCTATAATTAGTGGGACAGTTGAGAGCAACTCTGCCCAATATTTTTCATTTAATTTTCCAGTTAGATGGCCGCCAGCGATTATATCAGCACATGTAGGGACTTTATTTCTGACTAATTGGGCACAATTGATTGTGGCGATTTGCGAAGTAGGTCCTGTTTTATTAGTATTGCCATTATTTTTAATCTTTGGAATAAAAGCACTTCGTTATAAGAATCTGATTTTTAGCATCCTGGTTGTTGCTGTGTTTGCCAGCCTCTTGACGATATTTGTTGAATACCAGGGTTCTGCTGGGATTTCTGCATCAAAGCGACTGACATTATTTTCCACAGATCTTCTGGTTTTATTTAGCGTACCTTTATTATGGTATTGGTTAAGGAATAAGAAGATACAAATAAAATTCTTTGTTGGAACACTCGCTTTTATGACGATGGTGGGTGGACTGGTTTACTTTTCCATTCAAAGTATTAGTATTCAAAAACCTGTCTTAAGCTATTTTATTCAATTGATGGATGCTTCTGTACAAAATCTTTATTGGGATAAATTAGAAAAGAATGCAATGGTTTTTGATTTGGATCCAAAAAGGTCTGCAACAATCTTTGCCAGACCTTTAAAATCTAATTTGACCTGGTATCAATCTCTTCCAGAACATCTAAAATTGGCAAGAAATCCTGACCCATTTAGATTAAATGATGCAGGATATCTTTATGTTTATTTTTCGCGATCCACGTGGGGACAATTATCTTCAATTTCACAGGATTCATTTTCCGATTCTTGTGTCGAAATAATCTATGATAAGGCAGATTGGCAGGGCGATTTCCGGCAGTTATTAGATATCAAAGCCTGCAAAAAATAAGGATCTATTTTACAAAATGTCCAATCTGATACACCTCGCCCATGAATGAAGGGATACCAAACATTCTGATTCTTTTCACTTCCTGAAAAATTTGCTTCGCTGCAAGATAAACATCTTCCTCGGTGGAGAAGTGTTCATCACGGATGTTATGACCTAACAGCCGAAACATGAAAACCATAAATTCACGTTCTACGGGCACACCGTAGATCACCTGTCCACCAGGCTTGAGAACTCGGTAGATCTCGGAAAAGGCCTGGGTCAGTTCATCTGGTTTCAAATGTTCAAGAATACTGATGAGCAGGACAGTATCGAAGGTATTCTCATCATATGGCATGGTTAAAACTGATCCATTTTTTAAATAAGTCTTCACCCCATGGCGTTTGAACAATTCTCCCACTTTATTGATCTCTACGGTGAGATCCAGGCCATGAATTTCCTTATACATCGAATTTAAATTTATGAATGTTAACCCAGTTCCAAAACCGATCTCCAGAATTTTTTCACCCCCATTGCATTGAGAAAGACAGAGTTCTACACGCTTTCGATACATTTTTCCAAAAACTGGGTATGTGTAGTATTTGATAGGATCGAGTTCATTTACACCTGCATATTCATGAATAGGCAACAACTTTAATTCAGGAATCTCAGTTTTTTCAATCATTTATACCGCCTAGATAAATTTTAGCCTGATCGCAGCTACCCATACCATGCGCAGAAGCAATAAGCCATGTTTCCAGCGTTGAATATTGGTACTTCCATAAGTGCGTTCGCGATACCGGATAGGTAAATCCACAATTTTGTGATTTAATTTCGCTGATCCAAAAATCAAATCAAAGTCACCAAATGGATCAAAATCACCAAAATAGGTTCGATTATGGGCAATCTTGAGGTAATCATTTTTCCAAAGCACCTTGGTCCCACAGAGGGTGTCTTTGATGCTCTGACCTAACAGCCAGGAAAATGCCAGACTGAAAAATTTGTTTCCCAGGAAATTAAAAAAGCGCATGGCCTCTTTTTCCATCGGGTACACAAGTCGAACACCATTAATAAAATCCCCTTTTCCCTTGGACAATGTGTCATAAAATCTTGGAAGATCTTCCGGGGGAACCGTTAAATCTGCATCTAAAATCATTAAAATATCACCACTGGCTTTTTCGAATCCAAGTCGAATGGCATCCCCTTTCCCTTTTCCGGTTTGTTGGAATACCTTTGCAGGGCGTTTATATTTGGTAATATTTTCATTAATAACATCAAAAGTATTATCCTGAGAATGACCTTCAACAAAGATGATTTCTGTATGAGAACCCATCTCTGGAACTCGGTCAAAAATTTGCTCAATATTTCCAGCTTCATTTCTGGCAGCAATGACGACTGAAACAGACGGTTGGCTCTTATCATCATTAATGATTGGTCGGGCAACCATAAAGTTGGTCATGCATAAATGATTAAAGGGCCATAATCGTGCAAGAAATCGATTAAAAAAGGAGTTGAATATCGGTAGCTGGAATGGGAAGAGAATTTCAGTCCAGGAACGAATTACTTCAAAATCACAGATTTGTAAAAGATTGTTTAAATCTTCATGGGTTAACCAGTTTTGATATTCAAATGGCTTGGCAACCCCCAGTTTTTGAGCAATTTTTAAAGGCATTTCCCAGAATCTACTATAGTAATTGATGATGATTCGGGTTTTGGATGAAGAAAATTTCTTTAATTGAATGAAGAGATCCTGCACATCCCAAAGATCATTGACAAGATCAGATAGAATAATGAAATCAAATTTACAATCCAATTCAGGAAGTTCTTGCGCATTTCCAAAAATAAATTTGAGCCGAGGATGTCCAATTTCAGCCAATTTAACCATCTCTTCAGAAAAATCCACACCAATTCCAATCGCTGGTTTTACAGAAGCTAACAAATTACCTTTGCCGGATCCGATTTCCAACACATTGCTGCCAGCCGGGATTGTGAACTGATAAATTTTTAGCAGACGTCTATGATAATAAGAACTCCAATCTTTCTTTTGCTCACTTAAAATAGCTATACGATTCCAAAGTGCTTGCCGATCCTTTGTAAAATTTAGATATGAATCATCCTTCTGGTTGATATATTTGTTCATTAAAACCCTGGGACTTGAGAAGATTTTGTTATTATTGTGTGTCTGGAAGTATAACAAAAAAATTTATAAGCATAATAGGAATTTCTCTTTCTCCTCCTGCGCCTTTGTTGACAATGCTCCCTTGCAACGAGTACAATCCATAAGATATGGACCCACGCAGTTTGTTAAATGAACAACAATTGGATGCTGTCACCATTGATGGCGGGGCGACTCTAGTGCTGGCTGGTCCTGGCTCGGGAAAAACCCGTGTTTTGACCCATCGTATAGCCCATTTGATTAATCAAATGGGGGTGCATCCTTATCGAATTCTGGCGGTAACCTTTACCAATAAAGCTGCGAATGAGATGAAAAAGCGGCTGGAAGGCATGGTGCCGGAACGCGCCAATACGGTCTGGCTCGGAACATTTCATTCCATTTGCGTCAAGATTCTGCGAAGGGAAACCCAATATTTGCCAGTGGATTCCAATTTCACGATCTATGATGTGGATGATCAAGCTGCATTGATAAAGTCAATTATCAAAGATCTCAACCTAAACGATAAGCTATATCGTCCAGGTTCGATTCAAGAGACAATTTCACGGGCAAAAAATGAGATGATCATGCCCGGTCAATACAATGTCCGAACTTCCCGGGATGCAAGAATTCAAGAGATTTACGAGCGCTATCAAAAGAGTCTGCGGGCTTGCAACGCGATGGATTTTGATGATCTCCTGCTCTCTGCGCTCTCATTGTTATATGAAAATGATGAAATTCGTGAAAAATACGCTTCCCGGTTCGAACATGTGCTGGTGGATGAGTTTCAGGATACCAACCAGATTCAATACGAATTGGTCAGATTGTTATCAAGTGTGCACAATAATTTATTCGTCGTCGGAGATGAGGACCAGTCGATCTACCGTTGGCGTGGTGCAGATTATCGCAATGTGCTGCGCTTTGAAGAGGATTATGGCGATTTTCATAAAGTATTGCTAGAGCAAAATTATCGTTCCACACAGACGGTACTGGATCTGGCGCGTGCTGTCATCGACGAGAATCGAAACCGCACACCAAAAGCATTATTCACGGAGAGAGGCAACGGATCCCAGGTCCGGTTTTATAATGCTGAGGATGACCGCGATGAAGCGGATTATATTGTGCGAACAATTCAGTCTGAGATGCGCAAAGGTATCAGCCCTGCTGCTTTTGCAGTGATGTATCGCATGAATGCGCAATCCCGCATGCTGGAAGAAGCGTTTATGAAAGCGAAAGTACCATATCGATTGGTCGGGGCACAACGATTTTATGGTCGACGTGAAGTGAAAGATGTAATCGCTTACCTGCGCCTGGTCCATAATACCAAAGATGAGGTCAGCATTCTGAGGGTGATTAATGTACCTCCACGAAAAATCGGTGACAAAGCTGTTGAAAAACTGACAGAAGTAGCACGATTGAATGACAGCAATCTGGGGGATGTGCTGAAAGAATTGGGATTTCGCGGCAATCAATCGGAAGTTTGGGCAGCATTGGATCGTAGTGCTGCATCCTTATACCAATTTGCTCGCATGATGGTGGGTTGGCTGGAGTTAAAAGATCAGGTTTCTTTACCGGATTTATTTGACCGGATATTTCTGGATGTGGAATACCAGGAATATCTTCAAGAGGGTTCGGAGGAAGAAGTCATTGATCGCTGGGGTAATGTGCAGGAACTCAGGCGTCAGGCATTTGAATTCGAGGAGTTTGGATTGTCTGCTTTATTGGAGAGTCTGGCTTTGGTTTCTGACCAGGATACGATTGCTGAAAAAGCAGAAAGTCCAACCCTGTTAACTTTGCATGCAGCCAAGGGTTTGGAGTTTGACCGAGTCTTTATCATCGGATTGGATGATGGTCTCTTACCGCATAACCGCTCCTTTGATGAGGAAGAAGAAATGGCGGAAGAACGGCGTCTTTTTTATGTTGGCATCACAAGGGCACGCGATCAGCTTTATCTTGTGCGGGCAGAACGACGCAGTATGTTTGGCACGTATGAACCGCAATTTCCATCCCGCTTTTTGAAAGATGTACCGGACGAATTATTTATGATTGAATCCCCGACCCGTTCAAAAAATCAGCGGGGGTATGATCGATGGGAGAGTGGGTCTTATCGAAGATCAGCAGGTAGAGGTCAACAACCAAGGGGAGCTTCTGTTTTTGAGGATTGGAATGACAAGGCTGACCAAACGCGTACCTGGGAAAGTTCAAATGCAAAAAGTGAAAATCGATATAGTAATAGCGGTCATGCAGCTATACTTCCACAGCAATCAGATGCTCCTAAAAGAGAGAAAAAAACAGAAGCAACTTATAAACCAGGGATGCGTGTAAAACATCCTTCCTTTGGTGAAGGCTTGATAATCAATGTGAGACTGGAAGGTGATGGCGAAGAAACCGTGGATATTTTCTTTGCGGAAATTAAACAACAGAAGAAACTGGCTGCATCCTTTGTAAAGTTAGAAATTCTGGGATAATTAAAACGAGATAAAATGCAAACTGAACCTTCTCCTGAAATCAAGTCCAAAAGCAAAGTCGGTTTGATCGCCCGTTCCACGCTGATTATCAGTGCCGGGTGGGGGGCTTCGATTGTGGTTGGTTTGCTGCGCCAACGAATCATCGCCGGGCAATTTGGTACCAGTGCGGTGTTGGATGCCTTCACGGCAGGGAATGTTGTTCCGGAATTGATTTACACCATGCTTTCTGGTGGTGCACTTGGGTTTGCATTTATCCCAGTCTATAAGGAACGGTTGGAAAAAGCTGGAGGTGCAAGTGAGTTATTCAGTAAGGTAATTAACTGGATATTTTTGATCACCCTGGTCCTGTCGGCTTTGGCCTTTGTTTTCGCTCCATTTTTAGTGACTTCCAATTGGGGTGTTGGTGCGCTTTATCCGGCGGATGTACAGAATTTGACGATAAATCTGATGCGGGTATTACTGCTTTCAACGATCATTTTTTCGGTCTCCAGCATTCTCACTTCTACGTTGTATGCACATGAGCATTTCATAACCCCTGCGCTTTTACCTTCTTTATATAGTGCCGGGATCATATTTGGTGCATTGGTATTGGCACCCACCTGGGGTATCTTTGGTATCGCCTGGGGTGCAGTCCTTGGTTCGCTGCTCCATCTTTTGATTCAAATCCCCGCCATCTTGCATTACAAAATTTATTGGCGTCCACTCCTGTCCTTTGACCCGTTTGTGCGCAGAGTGGCGATTTTAATGCTTCCCCGGATCATTGATTTACTCCTCGCTCGTGCCAGTATCAACTGGTTGAACGCCACGCTGAGTTCACGCCTGGGAGAAGGCAGACTGGCAGCGCTTGATTTTGCATTTCGGTTGATGAATATGCCCTGGACTTTGATTGGGACTGCCATCGGGATTGCCGTTTTTCCCACAATGGCAGCTCTGGCTGCGCAAAAGGACGTATCAGCGCAACGAAAGGCATTCAGTGGTTCTTTACGCGCAATTCTTACATTAGCCATCCCAGCTGCCGCCGTCTTGATTTTATTTGGAGAACCGATCATTCGGGTATTGTTTGAGGGCGGAGAATTTACGGCTGAAAGCACGCAACTGGTGTATTATGCGTTGCGGTTTTATGCACTGGCATTGATCAGCCAATCCATGTTGGAAGTCGTAGTGCGGGCTTTTGCCGCCCAGCAGGATACGTATACCCCTCTTTATGTCTCCATCTTTACCACCATGATCAACATCGGATTGGCGATCTGGTTTACCCGACCGATTGAAGTCGGAGGAATTTCCCATGGGGGTCCAGCGTTTGCGAATGGACTGGCAGTATTGATCGAAGCCTCGGTCGGTATGTTGATTCTTTCCATTCGCTGGAAAGGTGTCGATATCAAGAGAATATTGTTAGATCTTTCCAAAGCATTGCTCGCGACAGGTGTGATGGCGGTGGTGGTTTTGTTGTTAGGAAATGTATTACCAGCCTCAGATTTGATCCAGTTGATCGTTGGTGGGGGAATTGGACTGATTGTTTATCTTGTTGTAGTGTATTTCCTGGGCATCAAGGAAGTCGTAAATATTCCCTTATCAATGATCCGTCGGAAATCAAAAGTATAAAGAATATCTAATGAAATAATCTTTCATACAGACAGTGTTTCTGGATTTTTTTGATTGAAATATAATGTCTGATCAAACCTTAAGCCTATACATTATGCTGTTTTCACTTGCAATTTAGATAATTAAGACTAAAATAGTATTAATTATTGTGATATTATTCACAAATAATTAATAAAGTGAAAGTAGCAGAAAATGAAAATAAATAATGAATTTGCACCACATGTAATAGTCGTTGGAGCAGGATTTGGTGGGTTACGAGCGGTAAAAGCATTGGCTGATGCACCTGTTCGGGTTACATTGATTGACCGCAATAATTTTCATTTATTTCAACCGTTGTTATATCAGGTGGCTACAGCCGGGTTATCAGCGGATGAAATTGCATATCCTGTGCGAGGAATCTTAAGAAAACAGAAAAATATGAATTTTTTGATGAGTGAAGTGGAATCGATCGACCTACCTAACCGGAAAATTATCACCCAACAATCCATCCTGGATTACGATTACCTGATCCTGGCAGTTGGCAGTGAGACGAATTACTTTAATAATCAATCTTTGGAACAACACAGTTTTGGTGTAAAGGATTTACGGGAAGCAAAAACAATACGCAACCATATTTTGACGCAATTTGAACATGCCCAAACCGAATCTGATGAGCAGCGTAGACAAGCAATGCTGACGTTCGTTATCGCTGGTGGGGGACCAACCGGTGTAGAAATGGCTGGGGCGATTGCTGAACTCGTGAAAGTATTAGGCAAGGATTATCCCGATTTAAATCACGATCAGGTACAGATAATTTTACTGGAAGGGATTGATCGCTTGTTAGCACATCTTGATCCTTCCTTATCATCAGCGACGATCAAAGCATTGGCAAGAAAAGGTGTCCAGGTTCGAGTAAATACTCTGGTGAAAGATTATGACGGAAAGATCATACGGCTCAGTCAGGATCAGGTTTTGAAAGCCAACACATTGATCTGGGCGGCTGGAGTACAGGCCGGCAAATTGGTGCGGGGTTTATCGGATCAAAAGTTACCCCAAAATAGGGTTAAAGTGCTGCCCACTTTGCAATTCCCCGATGATGAATGCGTTTTTCTAATTGGTGATGCTGCTTATTTACCTGATCAAGATGGACAAGCACTGCCAATGGTAGCACCGGTAGCCATGCAGCAGGCTGATCTTGCTGTCAAAAACCTGTTGAACATGATGAATAATCAACCTTTACAACCATTTCAATACAAAGATTGGGGGTCGATGGCAACCATTGGACGAAATCAAGCGGTGGCTCAATTATTCGGATTAAGATTACGCGGCTGGTTTGCCTGGTTGGTGTGGTTATTTGTTCATTTGATGCAACTGGTCGGATTTAGAAATCGGCTGTTGGTGCTGATCAATTGGGCATGGCAATATATTTTTTATGATCGGGCGGTACGTCTGATAGAAAAAGTCCCCTGCGACTGACCGATTTCATTATCAAACCTATGATGAAAACTGCAACCAAATCGGTCAAATCTCGTAAGTATGAGTAGAAATGGGAACTTTTTTGGTAATGATCCCGTCTAACTAGGTGTTACGGTTCTTCTCGATAATCTCGGGTTGGTGGGTGTTTTTGGTGGTGATCACCACCAAAAACACCCTGATCTCTGAGATGAAACGATGGTGTTACGGTTCTTTGAAAAAAGTAGTTTTCAGACTGGGTGTTGTGAAATTTACAACTCAATTTTGCCTATATGTTGACTGGTACCGCAATGAATATCAACAATCACATTGAGTTGTGAATGGAGGAACCTGTCAATTTGACCAGGTTTAAATTCCACCAGTTGACAGTAAACATCTCTTCCTGCAGGCGAACCTTAACCAAAACTGTGGTGTTATTGTTAATGTAATCCAGATTATGGATGTTCGGATTGGATTTAGGAGAAAGAAGAGGTTTGACATGGCTGGTATCGTTTATGTGGTAGTCGGAATTGTCGCAGTAATGTTCGCTGCATTAAGTGTAGTTAATCTGAATTCTGAAAGTTAATTCAGTCAGGTCTATTTGTTAATGTTGATTGGATGGCTGTTCTTATAAATAATCTACTTCAATTGTATGATTGAATCTTCGATCTGTTTGTTTCCCCCTTTCAAAAACTCCTGAGTTTTGGCTCAGGAGTTTTGATTTTAACATGTAAATTATGTTGCTAAATCTTTCAGCTTATAGATATGATGAATGTGATCTTTCTCGTGCCAAAGTAATCTGCGAAGAAATTTCCGGGGACTCCAGAATTCGCCTTCTATACCTCTTACCATATCTTTTCCGACCAATGTTGGCAGGACTTGTTTCACCTGCTCCCGAATTACATCCAGCCGGACAAATGGTTCCTTTGGCACATCATCACGTGTAAATTTTGTCAGACCCAATCGATTCAGGTACCACCATTCGGCACCACCGATATGGTTGACAATTCCAAGAATATCCCAGCGTTCACCTTCAAATTTTTTGACACGCAGGTCTTCCGGAATGGTATCCAATAAATCAATTAAATCTTTTCTTGACCAGTCCATTAATTGAAGTCCCTGATTAACCTCTTCTTCATTGAGAGAAACCCAATCATATTGAAACCACGCATTAATTTCATAGCCTTCATCTGGTACAACTTCGTATTTTTCGTTAATGAAATAATTTTGAAAACTTTCCAGCAACCTGATATCAATATCTTTAATATCCTTAAGCCACGAACCACTTCCAGCTTTAAAATTAACCCAATGTTGATAAGCGATAAATGCCTGTGATAAACGCAATAATGCTTCCTGTTGGTCTCCGCCATATGCAAAACACCCGGGAAAATCCAAAGCCCAGGCAAGTATTCTTCCTTCATTATTTAATTCCAACCCGGTTTTTAATTGCATAGATTCCTCCATTAGTATGTTTAATTATTAATTTGATTGTATCCATTCTCGATGCTGATCCCAATAAAATGGGATAATTTGTCAAATAAAGATTTAGAAGTATATTTAAATGTAAAATATGATGTTTTTTATTTCTTGAAACTTTTTTTGTTATTCCAACGTCATACCTAAGATAGCCTGAATCAGGTTCTATTTAATTATTCTCCATTGGGAGGTTCTATGACAGAAAATGATATTGACTTTGAAGTGGAACAAAAACCTCGTAAATTTGTGACACAATGGTTTTTGCCAATTCTGTTCAAACCACGAAAGACCTTGGCAGAGATTGCCGAAAAAGAACATGCCGTTTGGATTGCTCCATTGGCAATCTTAATGGTGACTACGTTGATTCTGGTGTTGGTCTCCTCACCGCTAGTTGGACAATCATCTCAAAACGGATCTCAACCAGAGATGTTCGAATATTATAGTCCGGAACAACAACAACAATATCAGGATGCAGTCAATATGGGTGTGAGTCCTGTGGTAACCATTGTTTTTCCTTTAGCTGGAAAATTTCTGGGAATCTGGGTTGGTTGGGTACTCCTGGGCAGTATTTTGCATCTTTCCCTGACAATGAATGGCAGCCGAAGCAGTATTCGATCTGCACTGAATGTGGTAGCCTGGAGCAGTGTTCCTTTCATCCTTCGTGACCTGGTTCAAATTATCGCGATTCTGGCCACCAAACAATTAATTCTCTCGCCTGGCCTTTCAGGTTTTATAGCGGAAGGTGCAACCGGGTTTAATTCTTTTTTAGCGGCAATCCTGGCATTTGTTGATATCTATCTGATCTGGCAAATTGTCCTGATCGGGATAGGCGCGATGAAAATATCCGGGCTGAAAGCTGGAAAAGCCTGGCTGGCGACGATGCTGGCTGTGATAGTATTTATAATATTGAAAGCTTTGCCTGGTTTTGTGATGGCTCAATTGAGTGGTCTATCCCCTACAAGGATGTTCTTCTAAAACATGAGTGAACAACCGTTAATTCAAATTCGGAATTTAAAAAAGACGTTCACCATGGGCAAACAAAAGGTGCATGCCCTGGCAGGAGTTGATCTGGATATAGCCCCTGGTTCTTTAACAGTGGTTATGGGTCCATCAGGTTCTGGAAAAAGTACTTTGTTGTATCTACTGGGCGGACTTGATCGCTCAACCTCCGGTACGATCCTGGTGAATGATCGTTTTTTGGATCAGATGGATGAGAATGATTTAGGATTATTTCGGCGGAAAAGTGTTGGATTCATCTTCCAGTCTTTTAACCTGATCCCGAGTATGACAGCCTTACAGAACGTGATATTTCCTATGCGGTTTACCGGTGTCTCGACCAAAGACCGCCAAAACCGGGCAGCTCGATTATTAAGTCAGGTAGGATTGGCGAATCGGGCATTGCACCGGCCAACAGAATTATCGGGTGGTCAACAGCAACGTGTAGCTATTGCCCGCTCCCTGGTCAATAATCCTCCTATTATTCTGGCTGACGAGCCAACTGGTAATCTGGATACCTCCAGTGGTTTTGGCATTATGAAATTATTATCAAGGCTCAATCAGGAAGGTCGTACTGTAATTGTAGTTACCCATGATATGCGCATGTGTCAGTTTGCCAACAATATAATATATTTACTGGATGGATTAACCGTTAGTGAAGCAGAATATGATGCTGCTTCCCATTTTGAAATACCGGATGAAGAACCGGAGGAAAATTAAACCATGAAAACACTTTTAAAAATCGTTGCTCTTATTAGTCTGATGACTATAATGATTTTGGGGATGGCGAGACCACAATTGGGATTTGCGCAGGATGAGACACCATTAGTCGAAACCACGACCGCTGTTGTTACAACCACTGTTGCCGATACACCAGTTCCCCAAGTATCTTTTGAACGGCCTTTGGTGGTGATCAGTTCTTATCATTATGGAACTGATACGATTACACCTGGGAACGATTTTCCCTTGAAAATTCTTTTAAAGAACAATGGCGAAAGTGATGCCTATAACATGGTGATTTCCTTTGAAAGCACTGATTTTCTACCGCTTGCCTCGGGTGGTGTCAGAGCAGTCCCACATCTGGACACGGGTGCATCCATCGAAATTGAACAATCAATGCGTGCCAATGCCAGCCTTTGGGGTTATTCCTCCGGATCAATCATCGCCAATGTTTCCTATACGGATGAGCGGGGTGCCAGTTACACAGAGAGATTCACACTGACCATTGATTTACGCATCCCGGTTTACTCGACAGCGCAACCCACAGCAGCCCCTACCTTACAACCGCGGGCGCAATTGGTTGTTGGAGGGTACGAGGTGGATGTTACCCCATTGCAGCCAGGCACGATCTTTAACCTGAGTGTTGACATTCGCAATTTGGGCTCAACCGTTGCTGATGATGTAACGATGGTGTTGGGGGGCGGTGTCAGTGTCCCGAGTGGGCAAGATGGTACTGGCGGACAACAAGCTGGTGGTGTGACGGGTAGTGGTGCGGATCTTTCTGTATTTGCCCCCTTGGGAACCTCAAACCTTATTTATATCGATACGGTCGAAGTAGGCAAGATGGTAAGGGCATCGGCACAGTTGATTGTAAATGTATCAGCCAACCCGGGTGCTTATCCATTTAAGATTTCCTTTACCTATCTAAATGAGAAAGGCGAGCGCGTGATCGATGATCAGGTGATTACACTGCTGGTGTATTCATTACCTAAGGTCGAAATTGGATTCTATCGCAGTCCCGGAATTTTTATGGCTGGCCAGATGAACCCTTTGCCTGTTCAAATTACCAATCTGGGAAAAACAACCGCAGTGCTGGGAACCATGATTGTTTCTTCCGAAAATGCCGATTTGAGTGAGAATACCATTCTGATTGGCGCATTGGAACCAGGTGGCTATTTCACCATGGATGCCATGGCAATGCCATATTCAGAAGGAGAACTCAATTTATTAGTCTCGGTTTCCTATACTGACGACTTTAATCAACCTCGAACAATCGAACAGAGTTTAAACGTTATGGTTGATCCACAACCTGTTATCGAACCATTCCCGGGTGATGGCATGGGTGGCAATGGTTTTCCGGAAATGCCAATTGATCAACCAGAAACCTTATGGCAAAAAGTTGTTCGCTTTTTCAAAGGATTGTTCGGCTTGGGAAGTGGTAAATCTACACTCGATAATTTGATGGAGCCAATGCCAGGAGAGTATCAGGAAGAAATTCCACCTGGGGAAGTGCCAGTCAAACCGGTCCCGGCACCCAAAGGATAAGTTGGAGTAGTTCATGCGATTTTGGGATTTAGTGAGTTTGATTTCTGAAAACTTGCGCCGCCGAAAAGGCAGGGTCGTTTTGACCGCCATCGGGGTGGTGATAGGTACTGCGGCTGTCGTATTACTTGTTTCACTGGCAACTGGGTTACAAAAAAGCGCTACCAGTAATTTATGGGGTATCACTGATCTGAGCCGGATTGAGGTCTATCCCAATTATGGTGAAGGTATGGTGATGGAAGTTCCCATGGGTGGTGGAGGTGGTGGAAAAGCAGCAGCTCCACCAACACGGAAATTACTCACACCAACAGTTCTGGAAGAAATCGCTGCCATTCCCGGTGTAAAATCTGTCATTCCGCGCGATTATCTGTATGGGCAGGGAGTGATTCAATTTGGAAAGTTTGAAACTTGGGCAGGATTTATGGGTGTTAAATCAGAAAACCTGGAGGATTTGGGTTACGATCTGGATCGTGGGAGTTTGGATTTACGCAAAGGTACGATCATTGCGGGTAGCTGGATGGCGCAGAATTTTTATGTGCCCAATTTGCGACCTGGACAGGAAATGCCTGTCATGCCGGATTTGTTGGATCAACGTGTCAAATTGGTGCTGACCAAATGGACGAGTGATGGACAGATGGTAACCCGATCTGTTAATTTGCAGGTTGTGGGTGTTTTGAAAGAAATGCGTAATGAAGCTGACAGCCAATTCTTTGTTGTCATGGATGATCTCGACGCCTGGAACGAGTGGTTTAATAATGGCCACAGAATAAACCGCAACAAAGATGGATATAACAATGTGATTGTTCGTGCTGAAAGCCCGGAAGTGGTGATGGATGTTACCCAACAGATCAATGATATGGGCTTTATGGCGTATTCACCACAAAGTACAGTGGAAGGAATCAACAGCTTTTTTGTGATCCTACAGATTGTCTTTGGTGGTATCGGTGCCATCGCTTTGCTGGTAGCAGCGATTGGCATCGCCAATACAATGACAATGGCAATATTGGAGCGGACACGTGAAATTGGGTTGATGAAAGCAGTGGGAGCTACCAATCGGGATGTGTTGACCATTTTCCTTGGCGAAGCAGCTGGAATTGGCTTTTTAGGCGGTCTGGGCGGAGCCATACTGGGCTGGATAGGTGGATATATTTTGAATGTTGTATCGATGCAGTTCCTGGCAAGTCAGGCGCAAGAACAAGGTTACATGTCTACCAGTCTTTCTGCTGAAACGCCGCTTTGGTTATTGCTCTTTGCTATTATTTTTGCAACACTGGTTGGTTTTCTTTCCGGTTTATACCCGGCATTACGGGCGGCAACTTTGGAGCCGGTAACCGCATTAAAATACGAATAATATGTTGAAATAAAAGTTTCTACGGATTTAAAAAAACGGCAATTATCGGAAGAAAAAAACCCTCGATTATTAAACTACTTCGAAGGAGTCTATTTTGACTCAAAAAGCTTAAAAAGGGTGGTTTTTGAGTCTTTATTCGTGAATATTGACTCAAAAAGTGACTCAAAGAGTCAACCATAAGATTCATCCGGATTATTCAAACACCTGAAAATGGGTGTTAAAAATATTTTTTCTAGAAATAATTCTTTCGAAGTTTTTTTAACATTTCTAATGTTATTTTAATGTTTGGATAAAAACATGATTTTTGATATAAAAAGGTTATACCCTTTCAGCTCTTTTCTTTATCCCTTTCAGCATTTTAACATCCATGACATGTGCCATAGATCCGGTGATAGGAGCCCCATACCCCATTTTTGCTGCAAAGGTATTTGGAAAGTCAGAACGCCAACGACTGATCAGACGGGTGATGCTAGGTGCTATCTCACGCATGTGGAATAACCAGGAAACTTTGATGAAATCGGTGTCAACACTTTTTTGATTGGTTGTTTGTCCGGTCAAAGAATCTGCATGCAATAATAAATAATCATTCACCTGATAACTATGTAATGGTACGGCTGGCATTTTTGGGTGCAGAGCTATCCCTGAAAGCGAGGTAAGCTCCTGATATTCCGGTAGGATCTCTTCGGTATTATAAATTTGACACCCGGCAATATTCTCGAGTGCCTGGTAACTATAAAAGCCACCTCTTCCCTGCCCTAATTGAGCAACCCAGGGCCAGACCTGTATTTTTGGGCATTGGATGCTAATAGCATGGGTGTAGCCGACTTTGGGATTGGGAATCAGATTATCACCCGGCAAGACCATCTCAGTTTCTTCAATCGTTGCTCCCCAACGGTTCCGGCTTTTTAAGGTTAACGGCCAGAAAATCATCTGAAAGGCAATTTGAATGGCTCCTTCCAATCCTTCAACAACATCACCTAACGTATTCTTTCTTTCTATGGGCATGTAAATTTCCTTAAAGTGGAATGATAATAAATGGATTATACTAATTTTCACAATCTGTACATAGAAATCTTAGGGTAATAATGACGTTTTCTCAAAAAAACGGATTGATAACAATTGTCGATTGACTTGACAGCGCTGCATAAGGATAATTTTTGATAGAGGAATTTATCTTTTGAACTGGTATGCGTTTCTGGTTGGTGCAGGTGCTTCGCTGGCGATCTGGCGTGTAATTCAATGTCAGAAAAAACAGGATGATTTCCATTGGGCAATGGCTGGACTGTGGCTTTTGTTTGGTGCCTGGTTAGGCGCGAGGTTAGTGTTTTTTTTCTGGCAGCCTGCTGCTCTGGTGGATTTTGGATGGAGGGCACTTGGGTTAAGGGAAGGTGGGATGGTATGGCCAGGAGCCGTATTGGGTGCCTGGATCACAATTTTTCCTCTGGCGTTGATTAAAAAAATTATGTGGTTGGAAATTGCTGATCAACTATTGGTTATGTTACCTCCCCTTGCGATGATGAGCTGGTTGGCTGGTTGGATATCAGGTAGTGGGTTTGGTCCAGTCATGCCAGCTGCCTGGTGGGTACCGATGACAATGGATGATAGTTTCCAATTGCTGCCACGATTTCCATTGCAATGGATTGCTGCTGCTTCATTATTTTTGATCTATTACATTCTGGAGTCCCGTTTTTATACCACTCGAGTTGGCGGAAAAGCAGCATTGATATGGTTTATATTTTCAATGCATACACTGCTTTTTTCATTCCTGCGTGCAGATTTACGACCAGAATGGTTGGGGTTACCCTGGGATATCTGGTTTGCAGTTATATGCGGTTTATGGGCAATCATATTGGGTTGGTTAGTTTTTGTTCGAAAGACAGGTGCAACTTTAAAAACCACTTAATGACTCTTCTCCTTCGATCTGTTCTGGTATAAAATCAACCTAGAATAATAGAAATCAACAGGATCTGGCAATTATGAAATGTAAACTGGCATTAGCACAAATTAACACAGAGCTGGGTAATCTACAGGCTAATCTAAAAAAACATCTTGACTTAATCGACCAGGCAGTTGCGCAGGGGAGTGATTTGCTGATTTTTCCGGAATTATCGATGACCGGATATTTATTGCAGGATATGGTTCCTCAGGTTGCCATCAAACCGAATGCTCAGGATCCGATATTTTCGGTGTTATTGCAAGCGAGTCTGAAAATTGATCTGGTGGTCGGCTTTGTCCAGGAGGATGAGCGCAATCGCTTTTATATTGCCTGCGGGTATCTTTCCGCTGGAGAAGTGGTACATATTCACCACAAGATATACTTACCCACTTACGGCTTGTTTGATGAAGGACGTTTTTTTGCCTGGGGCGACAGCATCCGCGCTTTTGACACTCGTTTTGGTCGTTTTGGCATGTTGATCTGTGAGGACTTCTGGCATGCTTCTGTTCCTTATTTACTTTGGCAGGATGGGGCTGATGTCTTGATTTTCAGTTCAGCATCTCCAGGACGTGGACTTTCCAATCAACCGCAGGTCGATTCTGCCCGCTGGGTGGATCATATCAACCGTGCCTATGCCAGTTTGTTTACGACTTTTGTAGCACACACCAACCGGGTGGGCTATGAAGATGGCTTGCATTTCTGGGGTGGTGCAATGGTGTATGACCCCAATGGTGATGTGCTGGCACGCGCACCTCAAGTGGAAGAAACCCTTTTGTTTTGTGAAATTGACCTGGCTCAGTTGCATCGCACCCGTACGCGTTTACCACTGTTAAGAGATGAACGCACCGCGCTGGTACAACGCGAATTGTCCCGAATCCTGGCGCAGGGTAGTCGTCCTTCCGGACGATAAAGGATAAAAAATGATTGATCTATCCATTAATACAAAACTGGCAACCCAAATTCTGAGTAATTTTATTCATAGCGAGATCACCCGTGTAGGCTTTCAAAGGGCAGTTTTAGGACTCTCCGGTGGACTGGACTCAGCACTTTCCTGCTACCTGGCCGCGAAAGCGCTTGGAGCAGATAACGTGTTAGCGATTCGGATGCCCTATCGCAGTTCTTCTCAGGATTCACTGGATGATGCCCAGCGGGTCATTGATGCCACCGGCGTACAGAGCCTGACAATTCCGATCACTGAGATGGTTGATCCATTAATCGAACACTTCCCAGAGATGGACAATATGCGCAAGGGTAATATCATGGCACGCGCCCGCATGGTGGTATTGTTCGATCAATCCGCTGCATTCCAGGGGTTGGTGGTAGGCACTGGTAATAAGACAGAGATACTATTGGGTTATACCACCATCTATGGTGATTCTGCCTGCGCGATTAATCCTTTGGGGGACCTTTATAAGACTCAGGTGCGCCAGCTATCACGCGATCTGGGTGTTCCAGCATCAGTGATTGAAAAACCGCCTTCTGCGGATCTTTGGAAAGGGCAAACGGATGAAGGTGAGCTTGGCTTCACGTACGAAGAGGTAGACAGGTTGCTCTTTCTGCTGGTGGATGAACGTTTTTCCCCTGAAGAATGTGTGGAAGCCGGCTTCGCAAAGGGATTTGTAGATGAGGTGGTAAAGAAGATTCAACGCAACCATTTTAAACGGGTGATGCCGCCGATCTGCAAACTAAACAATCGCACCATTGGATATGATTTTCTTTATCCGCGCGATTGGGGAACGTAGTTAGGATTCAGGAATTAGTAGGGAGGATTTAGTATTGAGATTTGAGTTTTGAGTGACCCGTCCTGAATCAGCTTTATATTTTTTAATAGGTTTAGGAAAGAATACCAGCTTCGAGCGACGTTTTACCCTTGGGGTATTGGCTACGAGCTACGAGCTATATCATGCCCTTTGGGTACAAGTTATATCATGCCCATTGGCAACGAGCTACTTTATTCAGCTTCGATCAACAAGAAATCGAACATTGTGGCATCAAAGCGTAAAAGAATGGATGGTTCTTCGACAGAATACCAGGCCGTTTGGCCTTTGCTGAGAATTATTTTCCAGGCATCGAATTCACCTGCCGGTACAATGATGCGTTCAGGACCCCTGATGGTCATCCTATCTTTTTCGATTAATGGACCGCTGTCCTGGGTGTTCTCACGCCAGGTCAGGGGGTTGAGATAATCAATGGAGTAACTGGTGCCATCCCCAAAAGAAAAACCCATCAGCCGCCAGCTCCACTCCTCTTGCACCAGGGTCGTTGGAGAGAATGTGATAGGATCAAAAATTTCGTTTTGTGTCTGTAGATTGAGTTGAAGATCCTCTCCAACGTTGGAAATTTTCCAATCTGATTGAAAAGTGTCAAACAAATTATGTTGTGTCAGGCTGACTAAATTTAAATTTTCAGTCAGCCATTCAACATTCATTGTTGATGTACCAGCCAGGGATGAAAAATAGCTGTTACCACTTTGATATTCAAATCCTTCATGTTCCCGCTGGCAGCTTAGATTCGTAAATTCTTCACCCATGTGCCACTGGCATTTCGCAAACCCGATTGGGACACCACCTTTGTGCTGAATCTCATACGTCCATTGCGCAGAGACAGGCAAATTCCGGCTCTGCAAATGCAATGTTGATTGTCGAATTCCGGCGGAAACTTCCTGAAAGGCAACAACAATAAAAAGCAAGCCTGCCAGAAGAATTGGCCAAAGAGTTTTCCAGGAAAAGAGTTTTTCGGACTTCTCCTGCTGGTCTATTTGTGGACGTGGTAATAATCGTTGCAGCAGAACCAGACCGACAACCAGCATCATCACCCCAAATGCTCCTGCAGGAAGTGAAGGAATTGGTAGTTCGACGGTTGGAAATAGCCCGGCACGAATGACCACTATCGCAGCAAGAAAATTGGTGGCTGCATGCAGTACCATAGTGATGGTTAGAGATTGTGTACGCCAGTATGTAAATCCAAGCAAAAAAGATAAGATCAGTAATGCCGGTAACCCTTGAAAGCGTAAATGGAAAATAGCAAACATCAAACTTGTGACAAGAATGGCAATGCCACCCGAGGTATGGTTTTGGTAGGCGGGTTGAATGGTGCCACGGAAGAGAATTTCTTCACAGATTGGGGCAACAATCACCAGACCGATAAATAACAACACAGCCTGAAATGGTGTGGTCGGGATCATTCCAACAGGGGCTGGAAAAGCATACCCGCTGATTTGGACTATCAAGATTTCAACCAGACTGGTGACCAACCAGGCACCGCTGCCCAACATGCCTGCCACCAACAATAAGGAAGCTCTTGGTTTCTTTAATCCGCTGCTTTTACGGATATTGATCTTATTATGGCGTAGCAGCCACAGGGTAGGCAGCAGAATGATCCCAAATTCGGTGATTAATAATCCCCAGGTAAGCGATAAGGATTGCAGCAAGGCACCGAGACTGACAACCAGCAATAAAATTGCCAGATAAAGCCGATTCGCCTGTAAGATACTCAAAGTTTTTTTCAAAAGATGGAATTCCCTCGAAGGTATGATTTGATTGTATCACGCCCAGCAGGTTTTAATTGGGAATAAATGCTGATTTTAATTGAAAAAGACAAAGTTTTCTAATTACTTAAATATGAGCGGAAACCGGGTAAAAAATGTTTCCAACGCAGTGGTAGTGAAGGTAATAGAAAAGGTTTGAGTTGGGTCATTGGTGGAAGAAACTATTACTTGCACAGTATCTGTGGAACCTGGCGTTACACCTTCAGGTATAGTAACAGAAACCCATAATGTATCACTCGCTTGATAAGGAAGATCATTAACCAAACTGGTTTCTGAAAACCAAATATTATCAGATAAAGTTGCACTGTAAGAATCAATATTACCAAGATTAGTAATTTCGATCGGATATTTCACAGTATTGGTAATTAATCCATTTTTTGTTTCTTCTGGTGTTGTTGCTTCAAATTTATAATCAGGAACCAACCACAGTTTCTGGCTGGGGTCACCGAGAAGGTTGTATGCTTCCCAGTAATATTGTGCTTGATACAAGGCCGTACCAGGATAATTAACTTGAACCTGTGACAGACCATAAAACAACGCTTCTCTCAATGGATTTGGATTAATTGGATTTTCAAAAATTGAATCATAAAAAGCTTTCTCAAGAATATCATCTTGACCCCATTGAGTATCTGCGGATGATCCCAGAAATGCGATTGATCCTTTATTTTCTAGCAGCATCCATGTCTCCCCAAACACGCTTTGATAATATGTGCTACCAAAATCATTTGTTTGACAAGCAAAACTGGAAACAAATGAAAAAGCATCGTTGCTTAAAAGAAATTGATCTAATTCTTCATTCATAATTCCAAAATCTGCCCATGATATGGCTGATCCGTGTCCAGAATATGTAATTAATCCCCTTTTACTATTAATACTGGAGAAAATATCACTTTCTGTAGCAGAATAACTAATACAATATAATTGATCGCCTCCTGGTGGGGGCGATAATATTGGAAAGTAAGATGGAAATCCTAAAGGTGCTGTATTTGCTGCAATTACATAATTATGAGAACCTTCAGCGACAGGAAAATTTTTTAAATCGCAAGTAGCAATAAAAGCAGCATTCGAATGCCAAGTTTGATATCCATTATTTGTATAATCACGCATTTTATTAACCATAATGGTTACATCAGATTCAGATCGGGCGGGAATTCGTCCGACATATATATCTGGGACGAAATCCGCATCCATCGTGGCATAATAGAGGTCAGTTTTTTTGTTTGTAATATTTCCTGAAGGTGCAGGAATCAAATTTGTATCACCAGCTAATAATAAGTAGACTGGTGTTGATTCTAAGGATTTTATGTAATTTTGGATTGAGGAAACCCCATGGTTTCCATAAATTGCATCTATATCACTTAATTTGGTTGTTGAAACTGAAAATCCCTGAACTTCCTTCATTTGAACAAAAGATGCCAGTTCATCCACAAACTCATCCGGTGCAATAATCAGATAACCTTCACCTGTTTCAGCCTTGGTGTAGTCCATTGAAAGTTCAGGCGGGTTGATCACGATCTGGCTGACAAGACGATCAAAGGAAGGACTATCCGTTTTGGGTTTGGTGTTGAATGTGTCCACAGCCAGTTTTGGCCAGGTCAGACGCAATTCGATTTTTTCCAGGAGTTCAATCTCCCCACTGACTGCCTCGTAACGCACCGGATTGATCCAAAGCGGCAGGATGGTGTAATCGCGCAGCTGAAAAGTATCCTTGATCTCATACCATGATTCTGGGGTAGCAGTCTGGCTCGCATAACTGTGCGGGTCTGGTGGTGTCCAGGGTGGTGGCGGCTCGGATTTGGTTCCCTGTACCTGTGCAGGGAGAATCATTTTTGGCAGTTTTTTTTGCGATAGGCTGACAACATGGCTGCCAACTTTTCGTTGCATTACTTCCACCTGTGCGCCACCCGGAATCAAAAGATTAAAGGTTGTACCGGGTAAAGCTGGTTGACCGGGCTCGCGGTACGAGCTGTAGTCTTCATGCCACAGACGGGTGAATGATTGACCATTGGAGGTTTGGACTTCCGCCCACACGCCGGAAAAGGTAAATGTCACATCCATGGTTTGCATATCGATCTCAGAAACCTGTGTTTTGGGAGCTGTCGGTGAAATGCCTGGGGTTGCAGCCAGCCAGATTGGGCCAGTGGTTGAGTCTCCCTTTGCGCTGACAGGAAAAACAGGTGTCAAGACTGAGACCAGTAGACTGAACACAAGAATAGGAATAATATATTTCATAGTAATAATCAAATAATTAAGACAATTGGATAATTTTTATCATTGTAGCATTAATTGGATGGAGGTAATACAGGATTTAGAAAAAGGCTCAAGAGGATAGGTGAAAATTTTTAGCTGTCAGTTTTCAGCTTTGAGCTTTTTGCTATTTACAAAACCACCATCCTTCTTTATACTTGGGGAGCTGAATAAAAAATCCATCGCTCCGTGCGATTTAAATAGGATATCAATTGACTATAACCAGTAATACTTCTACCAGGACCATTGATGGTCAGATAAAAACACGCGTCGTATTTTTTGATATGGATCACACCATTGTTGATGTATCTCCATTTCATCGTAAGAATTTCCTCTATGTTTTAAATAAACTATTTGGCATCACTGAATTGATTCCTGTGGTGACCTCCGGTTACCCGATGTTTGAAGTAATGCGCCGTTTTGCTGTTGCTGCCGGGCTCAGCGAAGGCAGTGTTAATGCCAAAAAAAATGAAATTGAACGCATGCTGGTAGAAAATATCCAGACAATTCTGCCGCAGGATCTGAATGATTTTGTCCTGCCTGGAACAATAAAATTACTGGAAAGCTTGCATGCCAATAAAATTCCGGTTGGATTGACGACCGGTTCTTTGCGTGGGGTTGCCAGTCAGGTACTATCGCGGGCTGGTCTGCTGGGTTATTTCCCGTTGACTTCATTTGGCGATGATTGTGATCATCGTGAGCAAATCATCGATAGAGGACTGGAAAAAGCGACCTGGGTATATGGTCTAGCACGCGAATCGATTGAGTTGGTAACCATTGGTGATGCCCCTATGGATATTAAGGCCGGGAAAGCATTTCATGCTATCACGATTGCAGTTGCCAATGGGGTTTATTCCCAACAGGAATTGAAATCCCATAATCCGAATTATGTCTTCCCAAATTTGCAGGATACTCAGGCAATTCTGGACGCAGTTACCCTGGGTTAAGTCACTTTTTATTGGGACGAATTTCACAATCTATTTGACAAGCTCTTCTCGTCAGTATATACTTGTTTTTAACAGGTAAATAGTAAAGCCTTCGGGGCAGGGTGAGGAACGCAGTTCCAATTCCCGATCGGTGGTAAAAACCCACGCGCACCATTGGTGCATGACTCGGTGAAACTCCGGGGTCGACGGTACAGTCCGGATAAAAGAAGGTAAGCAAACTGTTCAATTTGTTTGCTGTTCCGCCCCGAAAACACACGTTTTCGGGGCTTATTTTCTCCCCCGCTGGCTGTTAAGATGCCTGCGGGTTTTTTTTGGAGAAACATGGATATCAGTCTGAAACGTTCACAAAAAAATAATGTCGTCAGAACGATGGCCGGAAAATATGGTGGATGGTTAATGCCAATATCCGGCACAATGGCAATATTATTCTGGTGGTTTATTACCCGCTGGAGTGAACTACCTGCTTTCATTTTACCCCCTCCCATCATTGTCCTACGCCGCTTTTTTTTGGTGATCCAGAATGGAACGCTTATCTGGCATGCTTCATACACCCTGCTGGAAGTTGCACTGGGATTATTCTCAGGAGCGATTGCTGCCACTTTCATTGGATATCTCCTGGCTAAATCCGGGACTCTGGATCGGCTGCTTTCACCTTATCTGGTTGCTTCCCAGGCAATTCCGATTGTGGCAATTGCTCCGTTACTGGTGATTTGGTTTGGTCCAGGATTATTCTCCAAGGTATTAATTGCTGCCCTGATTGTTTTTTTTCCGGTGTTGGTGAATACGGTGGTTGGTATCCGCGCTGTTCCTCAGGATTTACGTGATCTGATGCGTTCATTACGCGCTACCCGGCTGCAGACACTGCGTTTTCTGGAAATTCCTGCGGCTTTACCGGTCTTTCTGGGTGGTCTGCGGGTAGGAGCAACCCTGTCTGTCATTGGAGCTGTTGTGGGTGAATTTGTTGGAGCGGATCGCGGTCTGGGGTTCTTAATCAATGTTGGACGCGGACAGTATGATACTGCTCTGGTTTTTGTGGCAGTTTTCACCCTGGTGGTGTTGGCTTTGCTCTTGTATGGCTCTGTTATTTTATTGGAAAGAAGATTATTAGCGTGGCAGCATCGTCCACGCAAGCAAACCCTGACGGTGGAGACCTGAAAAAGGAGTTGACGTGAAAAAAATTATTGTTGCTACCCTGATTTTTATTTTATTGTTCACCGGATGTGCATCGAAAACAACCGAACCGGAGTCTTTAACCAGTATTCGCTTACCGATGGGTTTTATTCCTAATGTTCAATTCGCACCAATTTATGTCGCCCTTGAGAATGGGTATTTCAAAGAAGAAGGGCTGGATGTGCAATTGGATTACAGTATGGAAAATGACAATGTTGCGCTGGTTGGTGCCAACCAATTACAATTTGCGATCGCTTCTGGAGAACAGGTTCTGCTGGCACGTGCGCAGGGCTTGCCTGTGGTCTATGTAATGGCATGGTATGACAATTATCCGGTTGGTGTAGTCTCTCTCGCAGATAAAAATATAACCAGTGTGAACGATCTGATGGGCAAACGCGTTGGTATTCCGGGATTATTTGGCGCCAGTTACATTGGATTTAAAGCGATGTTAGAAGCAGCCGGACTCCAGGAATCGGATGTGACCCTGGATTCTATCGGGTATACCCAGGTGGAAGCACTCGTTTCTGGACGCAACGATGCTGCTGTGATTTATGTGACCAATGAACCGATTCAATTGGAAGCTGAAGGATTTGCTATTAATGTGCAGGCACTCTCGGATAATTTACAGCTGGTTTCCAATGGATTGATCAGCAATTCCAACACACTGGAGAATCATCCGGAATTGGTGCGTGCAATGGTCAAAGCGATCAGCCGGGGAATTCAAGCTTCATTGGATGATCCTGAGGCTGCATACAAGATCAGTGAAAAATATGTGGAAAATCTGGCGCAGGCAAATACTGACGTACAAAAAGAGGTCCTGCGGGTTTCGATGGAATACTGGCAGGCGAATCCATTAGGGTTTAGCGATCCCAAGGCCTGGGAGAATATGTATGAAATCTTATTGGAAATGGGATTAATCAGCCAGCCGGTAAATCTGGAAGACATATATACCAATGACTACTTACTCAAATAATCGCCCTTTCTTACAAGTTGACGACCTGCACATCACATTTGCCATAGAAAATGGCGGTTTGCAGGCATTGCAGGGGGTAAATTTCCATGTTGCACCGCAGGAATTTGTGTGTGTAATTGGTCCTTCGGGGAGTGGAAAGAGCACATTACTGCGGGTTATCGCTGGGGTTTTACAACCATCACGGGGTGAGGTGCGATTTACCTATGATGGCGACCGACCTGTAAAAATTGGGTATGTTTTTCAACAGGCCAACCTGATGCCATGGCGCACAGTATTGGAGAATATCACCCTGCCAATGGAACTGCAGCAGGTTTCGGTTGAAGAGGCAAAACGCAAAGCCAGAGAACTGGTGGATCTGGTGGGATTGGAAGGATTTGAGGAAACCTGGGTGCAGGAACTATCCGGTGGTATGGCACAACGGGTTGCGATTGCGCGAGCGTTAATTCAAGATCCGGATTTATTGTTGTTGGATGAACCTTTCGGAGCTCTGGATGCGCTCTTGCGTGAGCAAATGGGGGAAGAGCTATTGCGCATCTGGCAAGCTCGCCGCACGACTGTTTTAATGGTCACGCATTCCATCTCTGAAGCATTACTGCTATCCGACCGAATTCTGGTTTTAAGTGCTCGTCCTGGACGCATCTCCTGTGACTTTCCCGTCAATCTGCCCAGACCGCGACACGAATCACTGCGCTATACTACTGAATTTGTTCAGATGGCACAAAATTTACGGGCAGAGATTTTACCTGATTAATTCAGATCTCTGCCCGTTGTTTGTTATGGATTACACTGGTTTGTTATCACAACAGATTCCAGAAGGTAAATGACCAGATAATTGCCAGAGTAAAAACTGACAAAAGAGTATAGAATAAACGGCTTTTGACTGTCCAGAAGCGTTTGATCCAGTTGATCACAGTGAACACCAGGGTTGTCAATCCAAATATGGCCATTAATATTGGGATAAAGAAAAGTTGTTCAGAATTGGCTGGCATCCCAAAAAACACTCTGGGCACCCCAAATGCAGGGTGAGTATCAGCGAAGATGGAACCAAAATTTAAAATGAAGTTCAGGAAAAAGACCCCGAATAATCCAGCGCTTATGCGGGATAAACGTGCCAGCAAGGGACGCTTTTCTCGGTTCTTCAACCCCTTGAAGAACGAAATTACCCAAGAAATTAGCGTAATCAGGAAAAGGATTGCCCCACCGATCAGGATGAACATATGCAATGGCAAAGCACGATACCAGGGCATTTTAAGAAAAACAAAAGGTAATGGGGGGGATAATGAGATCTGATTGTCGATGATTTTCAGCACCAATTTATCGGATGGATCATCCGGATTCACAAGGAAACCAGGTTCCACTTCCACATAAGGGGCGGTTTCTATTCCAAAACTGACATAAACACGTTCATCTTTTACACGTACATCCACACCCGACATCAGTGAGATGAATTTTTCAAAGGTAGTGAAATTGGAGCGAGCCAGGTAATAAGTCCCAGTATATTGATTGGCACGACTGGAAAAATCGGAAGTTGGCGTTAATGGAGACCTTTCTTCCGCTGGATAATATCGATCAATAAAGGCTGTTATCAAATTTTCTGCAACCACATTGCCTGCAGTACCATTGGTGGAAACGTAAACACCAACATTTGATTCAGGCAGGAGGAATAATTGGGAATGGAAGAGCATGGTATCGCCACCATGCGAAAGCGTGTATTGCCCATTGATTGTATTGTGGAAAAAGCCATACGCCATGCCACCCATTTGTGGATCAGGACTGTATAAAGGACTATGCATCAAACGGACTGTTTCTGGGGCTAAAATTCTTGCGCCTTCAAATTCACCTTCCTGTAAATGAGCGATCATAAAATTTGCCATATCAAGACCGGTGGCGCTTAAAGCGCCAGCTGGCGTTCCGGCCACAAATTCAAAACTACCTTCAATGTACTCCCCATTCAGGTAGTTATACCCTTTGGACATCTGCCCGGCTAGTTCTGCTGGCAAGGGTTGCTTGAAGGTGGATTGCTGCATTTGTAACGGTTCGAAGATATTACTGGTTATATAATTTTCGAATGGCATTCCTGAAATGCGTTCCACAATATAACCGCTTAAAGCTGAGGCGTAATTGGAATAAGCTCCATATTGTCCAGGAGGAAAAACGCGGGCTGGTAGATTGGTCTTTAAATAAGTTTCCAGCGAACTAACTTCTGCTTCATCCAGTTTGAAAAGGCCATCTCCCTTATCTTCGAATCCTGTCATATGGATGAGGATGTGACGTAAGGTAATGGGTTGGGTATAAGTGGCTGGAATCTCGAAATCAAGGTAGGTATTGACATCTGTATCCAGATCCAATTGACCGGCTTCCACCAGTTGCATGACGGCCGTCCATGTGAAAAGTTTGGAGACCGAACCGGGTCGAAAGAGAGTGACGGCAGGGTCGACCGGAGTTTTCGTTTCGAGGTCAGCGTAGCCATAACCATTGGCAAAAAAAACTTCGCCATCCTTCACCACCACAACCACAGACCCAGGGACGTGATTGCTATCCATGGAGGTTACCATCACTCCATCCAGAAAAGCAGATAGTTCAGCAGGGTCGCTGGGACCGGCAGCTGGTGTTTGTGCGCTGGCAGGAATGGAAAAATTTAACAAAAGTCCAATAATCAAAATTAATGAAGAAACAACCTGCAGAGTCAATTGGGTTTTTGTTCCAGACAAATTCATGAGATTTGGTCCTTTCAGATGGATTCAATATTAATTACGGAAAAACTACACAAAAGTGGCGAATAATCGCAGAGGGGTGAACAAAAGCTCTTTGATTATAAAATGACAGTTAATATTCTATAATATTTAATCAGAGATGTATTATGAAATTTGAATGTAGTATCTTCATTCACTGCGAACCGGATGAAACTTTTATATTCTTACGCGACAAAGAGCAATTCCAGCAAGAACCGGGTTCGCCAGTTTTAGTATTGGAAAAAATTACACCTGGTCCAGTGGGGATCGGTACAAGATATCGCGAAGTGGTGCAGATGTTCCCTTTGATCAAAGGCGAAATTTATTCCACTGTGCAACGCTTTGAACCGCCCCGTTATCTGGAGGAGACATTTAGTGGTACTGGTATGGAAGGGTATCTGGCGTATGAATTTATTCCGGAAGAAGAAGGAACTCGACTGATCCAGCGCGAAACGATTCAGTTCTATGGGATGTTTGGTTTTTTTGCTCCTCTGATGGAGCGCATGTTGTTGAAAGCAATCGATGCCAGATTGGAAGGGATTAAGGCTTTGCTGGAATCAAAACCTGCGGGGAAACAATAACTAAATCGTTTGATTTCCCAGATCATGGGGAACAATGATCAATGCTTCCAGCAAGCGCTGTCGATCGACAATCCCTAATGGATGTTTGTCATCATCAACGATCACCAGCAACTTACGTCCCTGTTCTATCATCATTTGAATCGCATTTGGGATCGGTAAATCAGGTGCTGCCTGGATTGGATCCTTTGACATGAGATCTCGAGCAACCATCATGCTGATTGGTGGTTTTCCTCGATTCATTAACGCAGATAAAATTGTGAATTTGTGTTGATCCGGGAGACGATTGACTACATCCGCGTCACTGAGAATACCACTGACCCGGTTCTGTTCGTCCACCACAATCAGTCGATGAGAGTGGTGTTTCAGGAATGTTTCGATTAATTTTTCCAAACGATCATTTTCTTTAACCAATGGAATCTCCGGTGACATAATCTGTCCTACCAGTTCTGGTACATTCAGAAAGGGACCTGCTAGCGGTTGTGTGCTTTCTATAGGAATGACCTGTTGTAAGATGTCAAAGCGTGAAAGCACTCCCTTCAAGTTTCCTTTATGGTCGATAACAGGGATCCGTTTCAGATGGTGCTTCTTCATGAGTGTAACTGCCTGGCTCAATGTAGCATCTTCAAATGACATAATAACCGGGGTTGTCATAACATCTTTAACCAATTGTTTGCTTTCTGTGAGGTCTCTTAATTCAGCTTCTAACTGTTCTGTATCCAAATGTTTGGCGATCGAGAAACGTTGTAGCAATCCAGCCCGTTCAATCAGGTCTTCGTCTGTGATCATCCCAACTACCTGACTTTTTTCGTCTACTACCGGAAGAGATTTGAGCCGATTCGCAATCATCACACTCCATGCCTGTGCAACACTGCTTTCAGGGGTAATTGATTTGACCTGGGAACTCATCACATCACGTACCAGGCGATCACCTGGCAAAGGGTTCAGCCCGCGATGTGTATATTTCAATATTTGAACATCTTCCAGCGTGATCAATCCCTCCCTAACCATCGGATAGATGGTTTCCAGAACAGCTTCAATTTTTTCTGTACTGTCGATTACCTCAATAACCAGCGGTAAATCCTCAGATAATCTGATGATGGAAGAGGTGTGAATGCGGGAACGAGCGCCAAACCCGGCTAAGCCACGGGTGACAGTTGCTCCAGCCAGTCCAGCAGTACGCAGAGTCTCCAGCAGGGACAAAAACAATGCTTTCCCACGCCAAAGGTCATTCTCTCCGATATAAATTTTCAGACATTTTACGTTTTTTGTGGATTGAGTTTCCATGCAACCTCCCTTTCTAATGGTGGAAGGATAAATGGTACCGATTCTCTGATTTGATTATCGCATTTTTTTAATGAAGATCCAAAACTTAAAGTACTTTTCCTAACCAGATACCCAGAAGAGCGAAGGGCCCACCCAGCAAGCTGGATCCAATCAGGTTGAAGAGACCCAACCCCCATTGCCCCAGAGAAATCAGGGCAATTGATTCATAAGCATACGTGGAGAAGGTTGTAAATGAACCCAAAAAACCAACGATCATAAAGATACGCAGACGCGGATCGATGATGAAATGTTCCAGGGTCATGGAGACAATCAACCCTAACAGGAAGCTCCCGGAGAGGTTGATGATCAGGGTGCCATAGGGAAAACCACTGCCAAAGCGTTGGGCTGCCCAATCACCGACCCAGTAGCGCAGGTTTGCTCCCAATACAGCACCGAATGAAATCCAGAGAATTTTTTCCATTGACCTATTAACAAAAAATCTACCCGAAAACATGGGTAGAAGCTATCAGCCTTTCAGCGGTTTGGTTTCCCGAGCGAGCCTCATCACTCACCAGAAATTCTACTGGTGAACAGAAAAAGCGTCAATACTGAAGCATTAGCTCATCTTTAGGACATTTCTATATTGCTCACAACAGGAAATAACTAAAAGCCTGGTTGGGTTAGTTGTACGGTTTACTGTAGAACTGCTAGATTGCATTTATAATCAAAACAAGAAAAGGACTTAAAGGGAAAAAATTATGTTTCATTATGGATTTGGTTTTGCTCACATATTAATGCAAGTTTTCATCTTCTTGTTGCTGATTGGCTGGGTTGTTGCCAGCATTGTTGCCTTATTTGCTCTGCGCAATGTGAAATTATCGTCAATTTCTAAGGCTTTATGGGTGCTGATTATTCTTGGCATTCCGGTTCTGGGTGTGATTGCCTACTTCATCATCCGTCCAACAGAAGAGGAATAGCTGCTTTTGGTATCCTTTCAATAATTAGTGGCTAGGGTGTTTTTGGCGTGCGGCTGCACGCCAAAAACACCCACTTGCCCCGATTTATTGAGATTATACTGCTTTTGTTTTAACTAAATAAGGGGGTGTGATTTTCGTCAAGAAGGATTGATGACAGCGATTCGTTGAATCCTTCTTGACGAAAGAACAAATGTTCTATACAATAGAAGTATGAGCATCTGGCATACTTTTCAAAAGTTCTTTCGTCCGGAGATAACTACTTCATCAAAGCGTTCATTTACCCTGGAGGGTGAATTATTGTTATCCCTGGAGCAGCTGGCGCTCTATCGTGGTTCAACACCACGCCAACTGGCGGCTGATCTGCTGGCGCGCGAGTTGCAATCGGTGGAAATTGAACGCGAAACCTGGCAGAAGTGGCAATTGTTGACCGAACGTGAGCAGCAGGTGGCAGCCCTGATCTGTTTGCAATACCGCACTCAACAAATTGCCACGCGTTTGCAAATTGCGCCCGAAACGGTGCGCAGTCATGTCCATAATATTCTTAATAAACTTGGGCTTCCCAATCGGATCGCTCTACGGCAATTGCTGGCGGATTGGGATTTCAGCCATTGGGAATGAGCTTTCACTACAGATCAACATATTTGAACGATTCTTAAACGTTTTTAAACGAAAAATCACCTCAAGTGGGATAGAAAATATTTTCTATAATTGTTATGATAGGGATATGAACAGCTTATTCCCCTCACAATTACCCAACCAGATCATTCTGGTAATGGGTGAACATGCCGCTTCCAACTGGATGTGGGAGCTTTCCGCCTGGCTGGCACTGCAGGGCAACCTGCGCGTGCTGGATGCCGGTAATCGTTTCAACGCCTACCCGGTGGCACAGGCGATCCGCCGTCAACATCAGAACCCGCGTGTGGTGCTGGAGCGTATTCGGCTTTCGCGGGCGTTTACCTGTTATCAGGTGGACGTGCTGCTGGAAGAATGGCAGCCGCTTACCTGCCCGACCCTGGTATTTGACCTGTTGTCAACATTCTATGATGAGAATGTCAACCTGCCGGAAAGCCAGCGCTTGCTACGGCAGGTAATCTGGCGTTTGCAGCAACTCAGCAAACTGGCACCGGTGGTGGTCAGCACACGATTGCCGGCTGCCATTTGCATGGATCGCATGGTGCTGTTTGATATGTTGAAAGCGCAGGTGGGCGAGCTGCGTCTGGAGACGGAATTGTCCCCGGATGATCTTGTGCAGCCCCCCAAACAACCGGCGCTTTTACCGGCGTTTGAGACCTCTGAACCAGCACAATTACAGAAAGGAAGGTGAGCTTTGGGACGAACCATACCCTCCATTACCCAGGTTTTCTTACAGGAAGAACAATCATTATCGCGTTTTCGACGCGCCTTACGACGCAGCGATCAACTGGCATTGGATGAATTACTCAGTCTGGCACGCCAACACATCGCCGCAGCGGCTTATGCCACGCATGTGCTGCCGATGGAGACATTCCTGGTGGCGATGCTGCTGGAGGAACATAAGGAAGTGCGTCGCTTGCGCGATGAGGTTGAGCGTTTACAGCGGGGGTTGAATGCAGGAAGTTAGCGGCTGGGTGCTGGATGTGTTTGAGAACACACAGACAGCTGGGGCGGTGGTGTGGTTCCTGAGTGATAAAGGCGAGCGTTTACGCCTGTATCACCCCTTCCCGGTGACCTTCTATGTGGCGGGTCCGGCAGCACGCTTGCGAGAGGTCTGGCGCTATCTGAAGGATCATCCCGCTGCACCGCGTTTGAGCCGCGATCAGAAACGTGATCTCTTCCAGCCCGAAATGGTGGATTTGTTGGCGGTGGAAGTAGCTTCTTCTACTGATCAACAGCGTCTCTTTCGCCAATTGCTGGATCAATTCCCCACCCTGACTTATTACGATGCCGATCTGAATCTGGCAGTCCGCCACGCGTCGAAGTATAAGACCTTCCCATTATGCCGCTGCCGGGTACGCTTTTATGAATCTTATTTGATTCAGGATCTGGTGGTGGAAAACTCGCGTTGGGATTTGGATCCGGAACTGCCGGAATTGCGCGTGTTGAGTCTTGAACCGGATTGCGATCCTGCGCACGCGGCACCGCTGGCATTGTGCGCGCAGATGAACGGACAATCCTACCGCTTTTCACTGCAGCCGGTGCGCCCACTGTTGATCAACCTGCAGGCACTCCTCAAGCGCCTGGATCCCGACCTGATCCTGACGCGTTGGGGCGATACCTGGCTGCTGCCGTATCTGTTTGATTTGATGGAAAAGCATCAATTCGAGCTGGCGTTGAACCGCGAGCCGGGGCGCAAATACTTGCAGCGTCCGGAGCGCTCCTACTTTTCCTATGGGCAGATCATCTACAGCGGCCAGCAGATCCATCTGTTTGGACGCTGGCATATTGACCAAAAAAACGCCACCTTCTGGGGCGATTTGGGTCTGGATGGTATTTTCGAAATGGCACGTGTGACCGCCCAGCCGGTGCAGGTGGCAGCGCGCACCTCGCCGGGTACTGGAATCTCCACCATGCAGGTGCTGACGGCGCTGGACAATAATATATTGGTACCATGGCATAAACAGCAGGGAGAACGTCCCAAAACAGCCCTGGAACTGATCGAGTCTGATCTGGGTGGATTGGTGTACCAGCCCATCGTCGGGCTGCACCGCGATGTGGGCGCGATCGATTTTGTCTCGATGTACCCGGCCATCATGGTGCGCAGTAATATCTCACCGGAGACTGCCAAACCACGCCTGCTGGAGGTTTCCGCTGAGCCGCAAGGCTTGATTCCACTCACCCTGGAGCCGCTGCTGGAAAAACGGGTGGCGTTGAAGCACCGCATGGGCTCGATGCCACGCTGGGATCCGCGCCGCAAGCTGGACGCTGAACGTTCCGGTGCGCACAAGTGGCTGCTGGTGACCTGCTTTGGCTATCTCGGCTATAAGAATGCCCGTTTTGGACGCATCGAATCACATGAGGCGGTTACAGCCGGTGGGCGTGAAGCGCTGCTACGCGCCAAAGAAGCCGCTGAGGATTTTGGTTTCAATGTGTTGCATATGTATGTGGATGGTCTGTGGGTGCAGCAGCCAGACTATAACCAGCCGGCGGATTTCGCACCCCTGCTGGATGAAATCGTGACCCGCACCGGATTGGCGATCTCCCTGGATGGGGTTTACCGCTGGGTGGCGTTCCTCCCCTCGCGCGTGAACGAACGGGTACCGGTACCCAACCGCTATTTCGGCGTCTTTCAGGATGGCTCACTCAAGGTGCGTGGTCTGGAAGCACGCCGGCGGGATTCAGCTCCCTGGGTGGCGCGCATGCAGATGGAATTACTGGAGTACCTGGCGCAGGCTGAGGATGCCGACCAACTGCCGGATTACATCCCAGGGGCGCTGGCAATTCTGCGGCGCCATCTGGCGGATTTGCGCTTGGGACGGGTACCGCTGACCGATTTGCTGGTGGCATTGCGTTTGAGCCGCGAACCACAGGAATATACCGTCAAGACTGCTGGGGCTCGTGCGGGGCAGCAATTGCTGGCGATTGGTAAGTCGATTCGTCCTGGGCAGCGCGTGCGTTTGCTGTACATGCATGGGGGGGAAGTGCATGCCTGGGATATGCCGCAGGAGGTGGATCCGCGCCGGGTGGACCGGACGCGTTATTATGAGTTGGCGGTACGGGCGGCTTCCTCGGTCTTCCACCCGATGGGCATCCCGGAAGTGGATCTGCGCGCCTGGTTGAAGGGTGGTATTCAATTGGCCTTTGATTTTGCCCTGCCGGCTGGGAAGCGGCATATTTTGTTGCCGCCGCGGGAGGAGGAGAAGACGTGGCGTACCCTTTTCCAGCCGAATATCAGGAAGTTAATGCCGGTGGGGGTGGAAAGTAATGTTGTTGTTGGGTGATTGAGATTTAAAGATTGAACCGCGAAGATAAAAAGAAAGACGCGAAGAAATAATATGTTGGGTACGCTTGTCCTTGATCAGCGGGGATTCAGTAATATCAAAAATAACCTCAAAAATAGTGCGTCAGCGATGCACCATTTTTTTATAAACGAAAATTTTCAGGTTGGATTGAAGATATAATTAACTTATAAATTAAAGGGATTTTGGGGATGAAAGTTTTTCATTTTTTCAATGTAGTCTAATTGTGAGGGAAAAAGGAGTCTAAAATGGCGATTACGCATAAACGTTTGGGGAAACATGGCGTGCTGGTAAGCAACATCTGCCTGGGTACGATGAATTTCGGCTGGCACACAACGGAAGAAGATAGCTTCAAAATCATGGATCGTGCACTGGAGTTGGGCATCAATTTCTTCGATACAGCAGATGTCTATGGATGGGAAGTAGAACATGGCCATACAGAAGAAATCATTGGGCGCTGGTTTGCATTGGGCGGTAGTCGACGAGAAGCGACAGTTTTGGCGACCAAGGTGTACAATCCTGTCAAACGTAAAGTGAATGTAGCGGAAGTGAACAGTGATGGTCGCAGCTTATCTGCTTATAAAATCCGCAAACATTGCGAAGGAAGCCTTAAACGTCTGCAAACGGATTGGATTGATATCTATCAAATGCACCACATTGACCGCGATTGTCCCTGGGATGAAACATGGCAGGCTTTTGATAGTTTGATCAATCAGGGAAAAGTTGTTTATGTTGGTTCCAGCAATTTTGCCGGTTGGGATATTGCAACTGCCTGTCAGGAAGCCTCCAAACGCGGCATGTCAGGGTTGGTCAGCGAGCAAAGTATTTATCATTTAAATAACCGCATGGTTGAATTGGAAGTCATCCCGGCCTGCCGTCATTATGGCTTAGGACTTATCCCCTGGAGTCCACTGGATGGTGGTTTGCTAGGCGGTGCTTTGGAAAAAATGGAAACCGGCCGCCGTAAGGGTGAGAACTTTGAAAAAAATGTCGCCAAAAATCGAGATAAACTGGAAAAATATGAAGCATTATGCCGTGAAATCGGGCATCCACCTGGCGAAGTAGCATTGGCCTGGTTGATTCATAACCCCATCGTCACAGCTCCCATCATCGGACCCCGTACCATGGAGCAGCTTGAAAGCGCAGTGCGTGCAGCGGAAATTGTGCTGGATGAGGAAATACTGCAAAAATTGGATCAGATATTCCCCGGTCCGGGTGGCGAAGCACCCAACGCGTACGCCTGGTAACCGTAAAGTGCGTCGCCGACGCACCCAACTTATTAACTCGAAAATTGAGGTGGAAAATGAAAATTGGATTACAAATTCCTTCTTTCAAATATCCCGGCGGGACGGCTGAGATCCGATCCAAGCTGAAGAAAATTGTCACTACAGCTGAAGAATCAGGTTTTTACAGCCTGTGGGTGATGGATCATTACTATCAAATCAAGGGGTTGTTCGGAGAAGCCTATACCGATCCGATGATGGAAAGCTACACCACGCTTGGATATTTTGCAGGCTTGACCGAGAAAGTTTATCTGGGTGTGCTGGTAACCGGGGTGATTTACCACCATCCTGCAGTTCTGATGAAGATGGTCAACACCCTCGATATTCTCTCCGGTGAGCGGGCTTACCTTGGGATTGGTGCCGCCTGGTATGAAGCCGAAGCCAAAGGCTTTGGCATTCCTTACCCTTCAACCTCCGAACGTTTCGAACTGCTAGAGGACAATCTGAAACTGGCGAAAGATCTTTGGGGTGGTGACGAAGTATCCTTTGAAGGTAAGCATTATTCTTCTCCGGCCATCACCAATAATCCGCGTCCGCTTTCGAACCCGCATCCTCGCATCATGATTGGCGGGACTGGTCCGAATAAGACATTACGAATGGTTGCCCAATATGCAGATGCTTGCAATATCGGTGATTGGGTCGGTATTTATAATATGCAAAAAGCGCTTGACAGGCTCAAAGAACATTGTGAGTCATTAGGACGTGATTATGATACGATCGAGAAGACATCTCTCGGTACCGTGAATTTGTCAGAAAAAGACACGGTGGATGGTGTCTTAAGTCGGATTAAAGAACTTTCCGAGATGGGATTCTCACACGTAATCTTCAACATGCCGGATTTGTATAAAATTACACCTCTGGAGACTTTTGCGAAAGAGATTATCCCAGCGGTTGCTGGACTTTAAAGAGTCATAAATGGTTTAAAGTTGACAGGCGACAGATGAAAGGATTCTTTCTTTAGGCTTTCAACTTTGAGCTTTTAGCTGTCTTTATTCTTCCAACTTCCTCAGAGGCGGGAAGAGAAGCACCTCACGGATGGTTTGCTGGTTGGTGAGCAGCATTACCAGGCGGTCGACACCCATACCAAAACCGCCCATGGGGGGCATGCCGTAGGACATAGCACGCAGGTAATCTTCGTCCATGGGATGGTGTTCTTCATCATCCGATTCGTAATCGCGTCCCATCTCGAGGAAGCGCTGCTCCTGGTCAATTGGATCGTTAAGCTCGGTGAAGGCGTTACACACTTCCATACCTGCCATGAAGCCCTCAAAACGTTCTGTCATGGTTGGATCACCAGGTTTGCTTTTTGCCAGCGGGGAGATATCGCGCGGGTAATCGTACAGAAAGGTCGGTTGGATCAGGGAAGGTTCCAGGTAATCGCCGGTCAGGCTTTCTATCAGTTTGCCACGCGGGCTGCCGGGTTTGAAAGCATAACCTTTGGCTTTCATGGCGGCTTCGAGGTTCTCGCCTGTGGGATGCTCATTGATATCGATGCCGGTGGCTTCAATCAATCCCTGGCGTAATTCCAGACGCCGCCAGGGGGGAGTGACATCGATGGTATTGCCACGGAACTGGATCACGCGGCTGCCCAGCACCTGATCACAGACATAAGCGACCATGTTTTCGGTTAATTCCATGATGGAGTGGTAATTGGCATAAGCCATGTAGAATTCAATCTGGGTGAACTCCGGATTGTGTTTGAAGGAGACACCTTCATTACGGAAATCGCGACCAATTTCGTACACACGGTCGAAACCACCCACGATCAGACGTTTGAGGTATAACTCGAAGGAAATGCGTAAATACAGTTCCTGTTTGAGTTGATTATGGAAGGTAACAAAAGGGTGCGCTGCAGCGCCACCATAGATTGGCTGCAAGATGGGAGTTTCCACCTCGATGAAATCACGTTCATCCAGGAATTGTCGCAAGGCACGGATAGTTTTGGTGCGGATTTTGAAAATCTCACGTACTTCCGGGTTAACGGCCAGGTCCGCATAGCGCTGGCGGTAGCGCATCTCAGGGTCATTCAGGGTGGCATGCCGTACGATTTTGCCATCCACCACTTCATCTTTAGCAGCCGGAAGGGGAGTGATAGCTTTGGCCAGCATGTGGAATGAATTCACATGCAGCGAGATCTCACCAGTTTTGGTGCGGAGGAGGTGTCCACTGGCTTCGATGTAATCACCCAGGTCGTAATCCTCTTTCAGCCGGGTCATCATTTCTTCACCTATCTCATTGATGCGGAAGAAAAGTTGGATTCGGGCGGTACCATCCTCGATATGTGCGAAAGCAATTTTTCCCATCGGTCGCATTGCACGGATACGACCTACCAGTGTCGCCTGAACAGGTTCACTTCCTTCTAATTGCTCTGCAGCTTCGAATGCCTGGATGGCTTCCTGATTGCGATGTGTGTAATTTGCTGTTGTGGGATAAGGTTCAATCCCCTCAGTGCGCATACGCTCAATTTTTTCCAGACGGATTTTTTCCAGTTCATTTCTTTCCATTTTGATTACCTCTTGACATTGATCTTTTTGTTTTATCTCAATCATCTGGGTCGGTGGTTGATTTTGGAGGTGATACTGATCTACAACACTCTGACCACTAAGATGAACAGAACCATCTTTTTAACAAAATGCCCCGCCTAATATTATCACGGGCGGGGCAAAGTTCTTATTATTATTTTTATTCGAAATTTATGATTTTCACTTTATAAGCGCCTGCCGGTGCATTTACTGATACTACATCACCCGTCTTATGGTTGAGTAATGCCTTACCCAATGGTGATTCATTTGATATCTTTCCAACGCTCGGTTTTGCTTCAGCTGCCCCAACAATGATGTACAATTCTTCCTCTTTCAGGCCTTCTTCCATAATTGTCACACGCGAACCAACCTGAATGGTGTCTGCTTTATGTGTTTCGGTTACAATACGGGCAGTTGCCAGCAGATATTCAAGTTCTTTGATGCGGCCTTCCGTGAATGCCTGCTCGTTTTTTGCGGCTTCATATTCAGCGTTTTCAATTAATTCACCGCCTTCCATTGCTTCATGTAAGCGTTCAGCAACTTCTTTGCGCTTTGTTGTGCGCAAATATTCTAATTCGTTTTGCAGTTCATCATAACCTTCTTGCGTCAGAAATGATACAGACATGGCTTATCCTTTTTCTATTTTGTAATGTCTTATCCCGATTAAAAAGAAATAAACCACCCCGATGGGAGCGATTTTTTTCCTAATTCCTTGTTACAGGTAGCAAGATATTATCATAATTCAAATTGAAATGCAAGCTATTTTTGACATTATTACAATACTTTTTACAAAGAGTAGCCAGGTATGGACAAAATCTTAGTTTTTGATCAGGTTTTAAGAAAAACGCTTTTTTTATATGATTAAACGAATTCCTAATTGACAGCAGGCGAAAGGTTTACTACTATTTAAATAACAGCGGAGGTTCCAATGAAAAAGAAAAAGAAGACCCCATACATATTTATTATCCTGATAACGATCCTTCTATTTATCAGTGTTGCCTGTCAGTTGCCACTTGATAACGCAAGCGAAAAATCGCCAGATACTGATCTGGAAGCCACAATTGTTGCCTTGCAAACCCAAATCGTACAACCGACAATAAATAATCAAAATCCAACACAGGTCGAAACGAACACTCCTACCGAAACCACGCAATTACCATTTGAACCTGACCAGTCTTTCATCAGTCAATATCAGGGTTTTGTGGCGTTTCAGAATGGTCTCTTCAGCGCTTATGATTTTGATGGGATTTCTCTGGGGATGGAGTTGCCTGCCGGTACATCCACCTGGTATGGTGATAATGAAATTAATGTCTTTTCGGATGAGATTTTTTATGCTGAATTCAGTGAAAACTCAGGTGTCTTCCGTGTCAACGCTCAGGGTACCATGAATTTGGATTTTATTGATAGTCAGGACCCGGTATCGATTGCGGTCTCCCAGGATAAACAACTGATCGCCTGGTCAACCAGCCATTGGGGGGAAAGTGACCTCAGAACAGATATCTATTATGCTAATCTGGATGGCAGCAATACTCAATTAATCGATAACATTCCTGAAAATGTGCAGGCAGATTTACAACTTATTTTTTATCCAGTTAAATGGACAGATGATGGGCGCCTGATTTATGCGACAGGAATGACTGGTATCGGTGGATACATGATTTTCTGGGGGTATAACGGATTATTCATTTACAATCCACTCAATAATTCGATTCGAACCCTTGTAGATGATCAGGAGCGGTTGGGAATTTGTTTGAGTAGTATTTCTGATGATCTTACAAAAATCGCAATTGTTTGTGGGTCAGACAATACTGTGCGGGTGCGAACCTTAAGTACAGGTATTGAAACAGCTTTTCCGGTAATGGAAGACCAGGTTCTGGCAGGATCAGCCCGCTTTTCACCATCTGGGGAGTGGCTGGCGTATGTCATTCAACGAGCAGATCCGATGCAGGAATTGGGAAAGGTAGTGGTCGTCCCGGTGGATGGGAGTCAACCACCCAGGATTGTAGCAACGGTTGAGGATGGATCGTTTGTAGCGGAAGGTTGGGTGAGCGAAGAATATATTATTGTCACACAAAGCAGTATGTCTTCCAACCAAACCGTTGTTTTAAAGATTTCAAGAGACGGTGGGGAAGTAACCCAGATCGCAAACGGTAAATTTATGGACTTTATCCCATAGGCCTGATTAAACGATAGTATTCAAATCATCTAAATCTAAAACTATACACAATGGAACAACAACCATTGACAGGATGTTGAAAATCTTTATAATTGTAAATGAAAATCATTTTCAATAAGAAAGTTTTTTAATAAATTTGTCTTGAAATTTTCAAGCAATAAGGAAAAGTAGGATGAGAATAATTGGTTTTAGGAATAAGTTAATCGGATTATCATTTACCATGATGATGATTGTGGTGTTGACTGCATGCCAGACGAATAGCAATCAAGTCAAACAAGTTGATTCTACAATTAAAGTAATTGCTGTGGAATCGTTTTTAGCGGATATTGTCCAGAATATCGCTGGTGAACGAATGGTGGTAGATACGTTGATGCCGAAGGGATTGGATCCTCATTCCTTTGAACCGACACCCAAAGATGTGGCCAGGATCAGTGACAGTGATATCCTGTTTGTCAATGGTGCTGGATTTGAGGAGTGGTTGGCAGATGTCATTGAGAATTTACCAGAGAACCTGGTGGTGGTGGAATCTTCCGCTGGATTGCAGAGCCGTACTGGAGAGGAAGAAGAACATGTTGATGAAGATGAACATGCTGATGAAGAAGAACATGCTGATGAAGACGAGCATGATCATGAAATTGACCCACATTTTTGGCTGGATCCAACGCTGGTAATCACCTATGCGGAGAACATCCGCGATGGATTAATTTCGATTGATCCGGAGGGAAAAGAGATATATTCTTCGAATACCGAAGAGTACATTCAACAATTGAAAGACCTGGATGCGTATATTCAGGAGAAAATAGCAGTAATTCCAGTAGAACGGCGGTTAATTGTCACCAATCATGAAAGTTTTGGCTATTTTGCTGACCGTTATGGCTTTGAGATTGTGGGAACAATTATCCACAGTGTCAGTAGCGGTGCAGCTCCCTCAGCGCAACAGATGGCTCAATTGGTTGATCAAATGCGAGCATCGGGGGCCATTGCTATTTTCATGGAAACAGGGACCAATCCTCAATTAGCAGAACAGTTGGCAAAGGAAACCAATATTAAAATTGTTTACGATCTTTATACTCATTCTGTCAGTGAGTCGGATGGGAAAGCATCAACCTACATAGATTTGATGAAGTATAATGTTGAGCAAATGATAAATGCTTTAGGAGATTGACTTTCTTCGTCAGGAAAAACCTCTGATCGAAGAAGTAATGATTGGGAAAGAAGAAAATGGACTCTGCCCATCTTGTCGTAGAAAATATTGAAGCCGGCTATAACGGAGAATCAGTCTTGAATAAGATCAGTTTCTCTGTCCCGGCAGGTGAATCCCTGGCGGTGGTAGGTCCCAATGGGGCAGGTAAGTCAACTTTATTTAAAGTGTTGGTCGGTTTATTACCAGTTCGGGCTGGAAGCGTTCTTGTGCATGGCAAACCACTTGGATTCCACATTGATTGCATTGCCTATGTACCACAAAGAGATGCTATTGATTGGAAATTTCCTGTTACTGTATTGGATGTGGTTGTGATGGGACGTTTTGGTAAGTTAAAATGGTTGCAAAAACCAGGCAAAGAAGATTATGCGATTGCTCTTCATAGCCTTGATCAGATGGGGATCAAAAATTTAGCCAATCATTCCATTGCTGATCTTTCCGGGGGTCAACAACAACGTGTTTTCCTAGCACGCGCACTTGCACAAAACCCGCATATCCTCTTATTAGATGAACCTTTCACAGGGGTAGATGCCAGCACGCAGGAAACGACGATGAACCTGCTGGATGAATTACATGATCAGGGTGTTACTTCGATGGTTTCGACCCATGATCTTAATATGGCTGCTACCCGTTTTTCCCAGGTCCTTTTGATCAATCGGAAAATTATTGCCTATGGCACACCTGAAGAAGTCTTCACCCCTGAAAATCTCCATATCGCTTTTGGAGGACAGGTGCTTTCCATGCATGGAGTCATGGTGGTGGATGAATGTTGTCCACCGGAAACGCCAGAGGTGAGAATTTGATCGAATTTTTAACCTCGCCATTCACATATTCTTTTATGCAGCGTGGTTTTTTAGCTGCTTTGCTGGTAGGCATCTTGTGCTCGGTAGTCGGCTCCTATATTGTGTTGCGTGGAATGGCCTTTTTAGGGGATGCGCTGGCACATGCAATCTTACCGGGGGTTGCAATAGCTTATTTGCTGGGAGGAAACCTTATTCTGGGTGCTTTCGTGGCAGCTATCGTGGTTGCCATCGGGATCGGTTTCTTTTCGAATGAGGGTACTATCAAAGAGGATACTGCGATTGGAATTCTTTTTTCAGCCGCTTTTGCTTTAGGTGTGGCTTTAATCAGCAGCATCAGGACTTATGCTGTTGACTTGAGCCATATTTTATTTGGCAACGTTTTGGGGGTGAGTGAAAATGATTTGATTTTCACAGCAGTGCTCACTATCATTATCCTTCTGATTGTTGCGGTTAATTACAAACAATTCATGGTAATTTCGTTTGACCCCATTCTGGCAACCATGATGCGTCTGCCGGTTCAATTCCTGCGTTATTTGATGTTGGTGATGTTAGGACTAACAGTGGTGGTGTCCATTCAGACGGTTGGTGTGGGATTGGCAGCTGCCATGTTGGTAACCCCAGCGGCTTCCGCATATCTCCTGACGAGACGCTTACCCAGTATGATGGTTGTATCTGCTTTAATCGGTGCATTTTCCAGTGTTGTCGGTCTGTATATCAGTTACTACATCAATATAGCCTCGGGTTCAGCAATTGTATTGACAGCCACCCTTATTTTCTTATTGGCTTTTGGTATATCTCCCCGTCGAAGCAAAATCAGCCATTAGTGAAATTCCATCCTAATAATTGAATAGGTGACATATGCGCAACGAAGAACAAGTTCTGAAGCAAATTCTGGATTTTGCACAAAGCGATGAAAATATCCGTGCGGTCATCATGAATGGATCACGGGTGAATCCAAACATCCATCATGATATTTTTTCTGACTATGACATCATCTGTTTTGTTCATGATCTTGAGAAGTATGTCCGTGATAAAAGCTGGATCCCATATTTTGGTGAATGGGTCATTATGCAATTCAACCGGCATGATGAGCAACCAGAAAACCAATATGTGTATTTGATGCAATTTGCAGATGGGGTAAGGATCGATTTATCATTTGCCAGAATGAATATGATTGAGCCATCATTAGAGGATAGTCTGACTGTTGTTTTACTGGATAAAGATCAAAGCATTCCTGCTAGCCCCGATCCGAATGAATCGAGTTATATAACCAAAAAGCCAAACCAGGCTGAATACGATTTGGTGGTGAACGAATTCTGGTGGGTGTCCACCTATGTTGCTAAAGCGATCTGGCGTAATGAGCCAGTAACAGCGAAATATCTTTTTGAAGTGATTGTGCGGGATTGTTTGAACAGGATGGTTGCCTGGTATATCGCCATGCAACATGATTGGCAAATCAATGTAGGAAAAATGGGAAAGAAATTCGGAAGCTTATTACCAACAGAAGTCTGGCAGGAACTTCTCTTGACATATCCTGGAATTGAAGAAGATGCAATCTGGCAGGCATTATTTAGAGCTGGAAATCTCATGCGCAAGTTGGGCGTCGCGGTGGCTGAAAACCTGGAATATACCTACCACGATCAGGAAGATGAACGTGTAATAAAGTATTTGTATCAGGTGATGAATCTCCCAAAGGATGCCCAATCCTTTGATTGAAAAAACCGGTGCAGATCATAACCTGCACCGGTTTTTTCAAAATAAAATTATTTTATGCTGAGATAGCTGCAGCTACATATGTTCCACCACGCTGCATAGCTTCCTTATTCAAGGGTAATAATTTATGGTGTCGTTCGGGTAAATGTTCTTTGAGTGCTTTTTCAACAGATGCAACCGGTAAAATATCAAGATTGGCCAGTAATGCGCCTAATAGAACCATATTGGTCATGCGTTTGTCACCCAATTCTTCCGCAATGGAATTAGCCGGAACCATCACTATCCGAATATCGCCGCGTTTCACTTCGCGGTCAACCATCGATTGATTAACCACCAGCAAACCACCTTCTTTTACTTTTTGCTCATATTTATCCAGGGAGGGTAGATTCATGGCAATCACAGCACTGGGACGGCTGACCATGGGAGAACCGATTTCTTCATCACTGATCACCACCGTACAATTAGCAGTTCCTCCGCGCATCTCCGGACCGTAAGAAGGAATCCAGGTGACCTGTAAACCTTGATCCATGGCAGCATAAGTCAGTAGTTGTCCTGCAAATAATACGCCCTGACCACCAAAACCAGCAACGATAATTTCTTTTTGCATGTATCCCTCCACCTATATTTTCAACTCTTTTAATGCCGGATTAACCTTGAAATCGCCGATGGGATAAAAAGGGATCATAGCATCTTCAACCCATTGGAGTGCCTGTATTGGGGTCATTCCCCAGTTGGTTGGGCATGTTGAAAGTAATTCGACCAATGAAAATCCAAGACCATTCTTTTGTGTTTCGAAAGCCAGCCGAATCGCTTTTTTAGCCATTCGTACATTTTTCGGATCGTGCAGGCTGCGGCGTACGACATAACCGGCGCCATCCAGTGTTGCCAGCATCTCAGCTGTTCGGATGGGGAAACCAGCTACTTCGACATCGCGACCGTTCGGTGAGGATGAAGTCTTTTGACCGGGCAGGGTTGTGGGGGCCATCTGACCACCCGTCATGCCATAATTCGCATTATTCAAAAAGATGACCGTGATATTTTCACCACGCGCTGCTGCTGCCACAATCTCACCCATACCGATGGATGCCAGATCGCCATCTCCCTGGTAGGTCATAACGATTCGGTGCGGCAAAACGCGTTTGACACCGGTAGCCATCGCCGGAGCGCGGCCATGGGGCGCCTGGACAAAATCAAAATCAAAATAATTGTATGCAAAAACGGAGCAGCCAACTGAAGCAACACCAATTGTATTTTCCTTTTGCCCCATCTCGTCGATTACTTCTGCCACAAGCCGGTGTGCGACACCATGGGTACAACCCGGACAGTAATGGGTCTGGACGTTGGCCATCGATTCGGGACGATCATAAACCAATTGTTCTTCCATTGAAATATTATCCATTTGAGATCTCCTAGTTCATCTTTCCAAATCGTGCTAACCAGCGGTCACGAGGATGTCCATCTGTAAGTATGGGTTCTTTGACCATTCTTTCAATTTCGGATTCAATTTCCTCTGGCATCGGCAGGATACCACCCATGCGAGCAAAAAATTCAACTGGAACCCGATTTTGAGTAATTTTTAGAACATCTTCCAGCATTTGGCCGGCATTCATTTCAACAACAAGTAAACCTTTCAAGCGTTTACTGAGTTCCAATAGTTCTTTTTCAGGATATGGAGCAAGGCTAACGGGTCGGAATAATCCGACGGGGATACCTTTTGCACGCGCTGACCGGACGGCAGATAATGCAATTCGACCAGAAGTACCAAATCCGACAACTGCATATTCGGCATCATCCAGAAAATATTCTTTGTATTGCACCTCATTGGCTTTGATCTCCTGCCAGCGGCGTTCGAGCCGGAAATTGGTTTTTTCCTGTTGCGGTGGATCAAGATAGATGGAGGATAAATAACGTCGATCTCTTCCTTCTGATCCATAGGTTGCCCAATCCGGTGTACGCATGATTGCAGGTTTCATTTCTGGTAATTCAGCAGGTTCCATCATCTGTCCAAGCGAACCATCAGCCAGAATGATAACAATCGAGCGATATTTCTCTGCCAGATCAAAAGCACTATATGTAAGATCGATAGCTTCCTGAATGTTAGCTGGTGCTAAAACGATTGGATGATAATCGCCATGACCGCCACCATGAACGATCTGATTGTAATCAGCTTGTGCCGGGGCAATATTCCCCAAACCGGGTCCGCCGCGCATGACATCAACGATCACCACCGGTAATTCGGTTCCGGCAATATAGGAAATACCTTCCATCATCAAACTTGTTCCCGGGCTGGAGGAGGAACTCATCACGCGTGCACCCGTACAGGCGGCACCATAAACCATATTGACAGCCCCCAATTCACTCTCAGCCTGCAAAAAAGTGCGTCCTAATTCAGGCATTCGAGCGGATAAATATTCCAGTAATTCTGTTTGAGGGGTAATGGGATATCCAAAATATGCATTCAATCCCGCACGTACGGCTGCTTCTGCAATGGCTACATTACCTTTCATTAATTCTTTGGCCATTATTTCTCCTCTTTCCTATTGAGAACGGCTTTTAACTTCACGATAAACAATAATAGCAGCTTCCGGACATACAATCGCACAGATTCCACAACCGGTGCAACCCTGTTCAATTAATTCAACCGGGTGATAGCCTTTGGCATTCATCCGATCGGGAGCAAGAGCCAGAACGCCTTGTGGGCAAGCTGTTACACAGATCTCGCAACCTTTGCAATATAAATCTCTTACTTCGATACGTCCCTTAGGGGGCATATGTCCTCCTTAGTATAATTTTCCGATATCTCGGATAAAAGCTGTAAACAATAGTCTATTTCATTATCAATTTTGTCTGAATTTTTGGTAAGTGTCTATTGTCACACAGCCTAACCACAATTTTCCTTGCTTAAATGATACAACTTAACTAATTCTAACCTGCTTTTATATCAATTCATGATTTGACAAGCAGACCATTTATCCTATAATTAATATGGTAAAGAAATCTACATTGCGGATAAATTCTCATTTTTTTACCAAACTCCAAACTATTAAAAATTTTATTTCCTCCGATTCGTTGATTCCGTCCCGGATAAACGAACGATAAGGCAAGAGAAGCAATTTTCTTCGCCCGCCAGTGCGCAAAGGAGGAAGAATTATCTTGTTTTAAGATAATTCATTCTTTGTGCATTGTTTTTTCCTGGAATAAAGGAGGTGAAAGAAAAAAATACTGGTGGGCTATTAAGAAACATTTGTTTAAATAACAAGTTTAAAAGGAGTGTACTATGTGGATACTAAGAATTAATATGTCTGATCTAAGTTACAAACTGGAAGATCTGCCGGAAAAATATAAGTTGTTATATGGTAGAGCATTAACATCGCAGATGGTTTACGATGAAGTTCCTCCATTGTGCCACGCTTTGGGCACCAACAATAAACTGGTCTTTTCTTCAGGGGTGGTGACGGGAACTGCTGCCCCCACATCCGCCAGAATTTCTGTAGGTGGAAAATCACCATTGACTGGTGGTATTAAAGAAGCCAATGCCGGTACTGCCTGGGGTCAGGATCTGGCAAAAATGAAAATTCGTGCCCTGGTAGTCGAAGGTCAACAAGTAAAAAAAGATAAGTATTGGGGTGCTCTGATCAAGTGGGATGATGCAGCTGGAAAGCCAGTGGTTGAGTTCTTTGAAGCAACCGAACATGCTGGTAAAGATGTCTATGAAGTTTATCCCAAAGTGTTTGAAAAATTTGGAGAGAAAGTATCGATTGCCAGCATTGGAACAGCCGGCGAATTAGGGTATGGCAATTCTGGTATCGTCTTTAATGACATGGCACGCCGTCCCAGCCGTTATGCAGGCCGAGGTGGTTTAGGTGCAGTCATGGCTTCAAAGAGACTTAAATTCCTTGTTCTGGATAGCAAAGGTTCTCCTGGTATCGAAATGGTTGACAAAGCCTTGTTTGATGAAGGCCGCAAGAAATTGATTGATGCCATACGCAGTCACCCCATTTCTCAACCCAAAGGTGGATTGAACAGCTATGGAACTGCTGTGCTGGTTAATATCCTTAATGAAGCAGGTGGTTTACCAACCAGAAACTTCTCAGCTGGTCGGTTCGAAGGTGCAGCTAAAACCTCCGGGGAAGCGATTTTTGAAACCAACAAAGAACGCATGGGAAAAGACATCTACAATCATGCCTGCTCACCAGGATGTATCATTCAGTGCTCCAACACCTATTACAATCCTGACCAGACGGAAGCCACATCCTGTATTGAATATGAATCAACCTGGGCTCTTGGTGCCAACCTGGGTGTTGACAATCTGGACGATATTGCCACGATGGTTCAACTCTGCAATGCTTATGGTCTGGATACCATCGAAACCGGAGCGACTCTCGGTGTTGCCATGGAAGGTGGCTTGCTCGAATTTAGTGATAGCAAAGGTGCTATTCAAATGATCCACGAAATGGGTCAAGGTACAGCATTAGGCCGCACGCTGGGTGGCGGTACCGAGGTCACTGGTAAGATTTATGGCGTCCGAAGGGTACCTGCAGTCAAAGGACAGGGTATGCCCGCGTATGAACCACGTGCTGTCAAGGGTATTGGCATTACTTACGCAACCACAACGATGGGTGCTGATCACACTGCTGGTTACACAATCTGCCCGGAAATTCTGGGCGTCAGCGGAAAACTCGATCCCTTAAGCCCGGAAGGAAAAGCAGCTTTGAGCCGTGCTTTCCAGGCAACCACAGCCTTCATCGATTCCTGCGGTCATTGTCTCTTCATTGCTTTCCCCATTCTGGACATTGCCAGTGGATTTGAAGGCATGATCCAGGAATGTAACGGTGTATTAGGGACCAACTGGAACGCAGATGATATCGTTGCTTATGGTGCCACCACGTTAAAAGTGGAGAGAAAATTCAACGAAGCAGCTGGAATTGGCAAAGAAGCCGATCGCATTCCAGAATTCATGATGGTTGAGCCATTGCCTCCGCACAATCAGGTCTTTGATATTCCTGATGCTGCCCTGGATTCTGTTTATCAGGATCTCTAAATTTCTATAAAAATTCTAATATTACTGATTGGATGATTTTTGTCGGATTAACCCCGACAAAAATCATCCCCTTTTGGGAAAGAAACTGTTACAATTTTAATTGAATGGGTGGGTTGTTCGCCCACCCATTTAGATTATATCGATCAGGAATCTAAATGGCAAAATTAACGCCAAATACACAGGGATTAATTCAAATTCCCCCTGCTTTTTATCACCGCAGACGATTAGATCCGCAAACGGAATTCTGGCTGGATGAACGTGAAGGTGATCTGATTTTATATCCCAGGCTTCCAGATGCGAAAAAATTGTATATTGAAGTGACGACATCATGCAATCTTTCCTGCCAGACCTGTATACGCCATTCCTGGACAGATCCACACGCCAATATGAGCCAATCAACCTTTCAGAAGATTCTTGAGAGCATTGATGGTTTACCTTTATTAGAGCGGGTAATCTTCACAAGTTTTGGAGAACCCCTGGTTAATCGTCATGTATTGGAAATGATTGCAGAAATTAGAAAACGTGATGTAGCGGTCACCCTCGGAACCAATGGTGTTTTGTTAACAGAAAAAGTAGTTCGAGAGCTTTTCCGATTGGGTGTTGACCAGATTGTCGTTTCTATTGATGGTGGCAAACCAGAGACCTATGAAGGGGTCAGAGGAACCCAGCTTTCGATTATTTTAGAGAATGTAAACCGATTTAATCAGATTAAAAATGAATTGGGATTGGTCAAACCTACCCTGGCAATAGAGTTTGTTGCCATGCAAAGCAACCAGAATGAATTAAAAGATCTATTAGAGCTTGCATCAGAACTGAATGCTTCCCGGCTGGTCGTTTCACATGTTCTGCCATATACCAAAGAAATGGAAGCAGAAAAATTATACGGTTATGGTCCGCGCGAACCTCTCAAAACCGGTGGCTGGCCGGTAAAATCTGATGTTTGGGTGCGCTGGGGTTTGATAGAATTACCACGCATGTTTTGGGGGGCGGAACGTCGCTGTCGTTTTGTCCAGGATCGTGCAATCGTCGTTGGTTGGGATGGTGGAATCTCGCCCTGTTATGCTTTTTCGCACAGTTATCAATATTTTGCGATTGATGGGGTTGAAAAGAATGTGCAACGGTATATTCTCGGGAATGTGAATGAACAATCTCTTGCGGATATCTGGATGAGTGAAGAGTACACACGCTTTCGCAGTAATGTCCGCTCATTCCATTTTCCATCCTGTCCGGATTGTGATTTACGCGAAACCTGTGATTTACGTAAAAATAATGAAGGATGTTGGGGACACAACCCTTCCTGTGCTGACTGCCTTTGGGCACAGGATATTGTACGGTGCCCATAGAATCATGATTGTAAAAGTAAAATTATTTGCCACGCTCAGAAAATATATGCCAAATATTGAATTAGGAAAGGCCAGTGAAATCCCAATTGAACCTGGCACATCCATTTCATTGTTTTATCAGATCCTGGGTATTCCCGAAGAAGAAGTGAAATTGGCATACGTTAATGGTATTTATTGCGAATCGGATACGATATTGAAGGAGGGGGATGAGATTGGAATTTTTCCCCCGATCGGTGGAGGATGTTATTAATATGAAAATTGAAGTCTGGTTATATGGGGTTTTGTCTCAATATGCAAGTGAAAAAGCGGAAAAAGGCTTTGCCAGTGTTCAACAGGAATTGCCAATCGGGGCTACGGTCTCAGACCTGCTATCAACATTTAATATGCCGTCAGAAGAACGTGGCATTACATTTATCAATGGCAACTTAAGCGCACTACCAGGATTACAACCAGATTTGGATCAAATCCTGCAGGATGGTGACCGGATTTCATTTTTTGATCATCGTAGTATGTGGCCATTCCAATATCGGCATGGAGCAGCCATGGCTTCGGGTCTCAACCAAGTGTTGAATACTGACCCCGAAGCAGTCATGCATCATAAACAAAAAACAGATGAATAATGGTTCTTCTCAATAAATCTGGTTTCAGCCAGGATGGAAAGAATCCGAATAACTGAAAAGTTAGACTTTATTCTTCTCGAACCATACATAAGCATCTCGAACAGCATCATCAGCGGAATACTGATACGTCAGGTTTAAATCCGTGATACTTTTTTGATTATTGACATAAAACCCATACCCTGCATACCGAAACAATTCGACCGGTAAGGGAAAATTAATGATTGAATTAAGAATTTGTAAAGGATAGACCAGCGGGCGTACAACCCTTCCGGGAAGTATCATCTTTGGGATTGGAGTATGGTTTTGCTTTGAAATTTTTTCAAATAGTTGCTTAAAGGTGAGGTTTTCATTGGCGAGGATATAGCGCTCTCCCCTTTTGCCATATTCCAGAGCAGCGAGATGTCCATTCACAACGTCATGTATATGTACGATATTCACGCCACCGGTTGGAATAAATGGTACCTGATGATTTGCTATTTGAATGAAGGGTGAATTACTGGTTCGATAAATATCACCTGGTCCAACGACATAAGACGGATTGGTTATTACCACGTCCAATCCTGATGCCACCGCTTTTTGTATTTCGAGTTCAGCCAGATACTTGCTATATCCATATGGCCAATAAACTGGCTTAATGTTCCAGGTAGAATGTTCATTCATGATCGGCGATTGTTTCGGGGCAATCATTTCGCTGGGGCAGTTTGGGACACCCAGGGCAGCAATCGAACTGGTGTGGATGACGCGTTGCACACCATTTTGCATTGCAGCATCCAGTAAGGCTCGTGTTCCTCTCACGGTGATTGCATAATATTGTTTGATATCTGAGGTAGTTCCCAAAAGTGCAGCCGTATGGAATACAGCATCAATTCCTTGCATGCCAGCCTGTAAGCTGTCCTGGTGAGTCAGGTCACCAATAAAATGCTCTACGGGCAGGTCTTTCAACAAAGTCAGATCACTGGAGGAACGATGGAAGGCTCGAACCAAGTATCCTTTTTCTACCAGGGCGGCACAAAGTGCACCACCGATGAAACCGGTTGATCCTGTGACAAGAATACGCATCATAGGATCGATTCAATGATCGTAGATTCACCCTGCCCAACACCGACGCAAATTGTAGCCAGAGCATAATGTGGTTTTTGATCTATGGAAGAGATACGGCTTAATTCATGCAGTAACGTGGTCAATATTCGGGCTCCGGAACACCCTAAAGGATGACCCAACGCTATTGCACCACCATTCACATTTACAATTTCCGGATTAAGCGATAATTCCTGGATGACTGCCAGTGTTTGGGCAGCAAAAGCTTCATTTATTTCGATCAGTTTGATATCGTTCAAAGATAAGCCGGTCCGTTGCAATAATTTTCGGGTGGCAGGTGCTGGTCCAATACCCATAATTCGTGGAGGAACACCAGCTGTGGCACTACCAACCCAGCGGGCAATTGGTTTTAAGTCTAATTGAATTGCTTTTTTCTCGCTCATCAATAAAACCGCTGCAGCCCCGTCATTTATACCGGATGAATTGCCTGCGGTTACGCTGCCATCCTTTTTAAAAGCAGGACGGAGAGCTGCTAATTTTTCCAGTGTTGAATCACGGCGTGGGCGTTCATCTGTGGTTACTAAGGTGGCTTCTCCTTTTTTCTGAGGGATCCCGACCGGAGAAATTTCATAAGCAAATTTTCCATTATCCATGGCTGCAACAGCACGCTGATTGCTTCTTAACGCGAATTCATCCTGTTGTTCACGGGATATTTGATATTGTAGCGCCAGGTTCTCTGCCGTAATTCCCATGGGATCGACTCCGTACATGGATTCAAATTTTGGATTGGGATATCGCCATCCGATTGCGGTATCGTAGGCTGTCAGATTGCCATACGGAAAACCACTTTCCGATTTGGGGAACGAGTATGGGGCGCGTGACATGCTCTCCACTCCACCAGCAATAAACACGTCCCCTTCTCCACAACGGATTGCGCGGGCAGCCATGTTAACTGCATTCAATCCGGATGCGCACAGACGATTAATGGTCACCGCGGTCACTTCTACGGGGAAGCCAGCCAGCAGGGCAGCCATACGGGCAACGTTGCGATTATCTTCACCAGCCTGATTGGCACATCCAAAATAAACTTCTTCCACAATAGCCGGGTCAATTTGCGTTCTATGTACTAAACTGGAAAGTATATGAGCTGCCAGATCATCCGGCCGTACCCTGGATAATACGCCTCCTAAAGCACCGATGGGGGTGCGAACCGCATCAATAATGACGACTTCCTGCATATTACCTCCAAAATTAATTTCAAATCTTCCTGGTCATTTTTCATTCTACTATGAAAAAGAAGAAGTATCAGTCAGGATCAATTATTTATTAACGGATTAATTTTGATTTCCATATCTCTGGAGGGTTGGCCTATCAATATCGATTTTTGATCCAACTTAAACTGCCATCCTTTTGTGAGGACAATCAGAGCATCTGGCAAAGTTTTTATGGAGAAGGTTTTCGGTCCAAAGAAACTCCAAAACAATGCTTGTTTGTTGTTGGCTGTAAGTTGTACCGATAAGGCAGGTTCTTTGTGCCCATAATAACGGGAAAGCCAGCCACGATTGCTGTTGGGATCAGCACTAACGCAGGAGAGAAGTGCGTGTTCTCCCACAAGCCCAAATTTTGCGATAAGATTTTTTGATTGATGTGATAAGCGAAGCGTGTTTTCTTCCCCTTCCACAGTAGAAAAATCATGATCCAATAACCAGTTTAAGGTAAATTCATGTTCTTTCAAACCAGCAACATGATCAACCACTAGCCAAGCCTGATCAGCCAGAAGTACAATCGTACGTTTGTGAAGGACTGGATCTTTCAGGCGGGTGTATCCATCCTGTTGCCCCTGCCAGTATTTGAGTCCATTTTCTTCCTGGTGATCCAACACTATTCCCGTAGACCAGTTTACCCAGATAAAGCGGCTGAATTTTTGCATCTGATCCTGTTGATCAACATTGACTGTATTATGCACCTTTGTACTGGCAAGACCATTTCGCCAGTGTTCATTTCCATTATAAAGATATGTGCCTGCATCCAGGGCAATATTTTTCCCCTGCCACCAGAGATCGAGATGATTCTGATCAGCATGCGAAGGTCGATCTTTGAGTGTCCCACAACGAATGAACGCTCGGGTTGACTCTCCACTGATTTTACTGGTGCCACTATCCAGAAAGATTGAATCTGGTATTTGATTTTTTGTTTCAATCAAAGAATTTAACGGTTCATCACCATAAAACCAGAAAAGATCCTCATCCCAGGAGCCGGGTGGAAAGACGCGTTTTCCACGAATCATGTAATAACCAACCTGAATCACTGGCCGGTAATCTGTGTAGTCACAACCATTCAATGGCAGTACCAGCGCACCATCATTGGAACCATATTGAGGCATCAGTCCGGTATTGGGATCGATGAGTTGGTAAAGGTATTCCACTGACCGCTCAATTGCCTGATAAACACAGTTTGATAATTTCACTTCATTTAGCTCACCAATTCGCAGTGCAAACATAAAGATTTGCAACACAAAGCGGTGATAATTGAGGGAATGCATGCAATAACTGCCGTCCGGGTAAATCTGCCTACAGGCTTCTTTTTCGAGGATTGATTTTCCTTTCTTTTGGTATTTTTCAGCAAGTTTCAATTCAGGAAAGAGAGTACCGGCCAGCCAGATTCCCAGACCTTCACTGACTGTGTGATTGCTGCGTGTAAAAATCGCATATTCTATGTTTTTATAAATACGATCAGCTAATGCAGCCACGAGGATCGTAAAACGCTCAACCTTCTCAGGGGTCGTTTGTGCATTGTTTTTGAAGGCAGTAAATCCAAAACAGATTGCCATGAGTCGTAATGCGGTTTCCTGTCCATCCATCCAATTTGGTCCCATACCAGGCGGATTGTTGTCCATCCAATCTTCGATAATTTGCCAGAAAGCTTGACAATAATTATCATCTTTTGTGCGTGCAAATGCCCGAACAAGGGTATAAATTTGTGATAATCGGCTAGATTCCCAAATAAATTTAATATCATAAACACCATTATCTGCGATCTGCGACCAGTGTTTGTCTGGAGATATCCGAATATTGTGGAATGGATCCAGGTGCCAATCCGGTGGAAAACCTGTTTGATAATCGGTTTTGGAAAAGTAACGGGTAATACCAGCCAAATAATGATCGGCTTCTTTCACCACCTGAAATTGATCCCAGGAGACCGATTGGGGAATTGGATTTACCTCGTCAAACAGGAATTTGGGTTGATTATCTATGCGCCATTGTTGGTAGCCTTCCGGGTCAGAGGCCAGATTGCTTTTAAGCCAGTAGGACAAAGGCCGATCCTCCCATTGATATGCCGGCATCTGCCAGCGAATGAGACCAGTGCGCATTCGAATGAAATATCCGATGCGAAATAATACCCATCGAAAGCCAAAATGACGGAAAAGTGAAGGGAGAGAAAGCAAGCTACGACTTATTATCACGATATTTTGTAAACCCTGTCAGAAGAATCCAAAGCACTGGTAAACCAATAATGATGGCTGCTGGAGCAAAAGAAAATTTTTGAATCCAGGCATAAGCCAGCACCACACCAAGGGAAGTAAGCATTAAATACAAACTGGTTATCGAAGATACCTGATATCCACTGATCACCAGACGCTGGTAAATATGCGATCGATGTGCTGAGAAGACTTTTTCACGTTTGATGGCGCGCCTGGCAAATGTAATAAATGTATCCAGGATATATGCCCACAGTACAATCACCCCCAATAAAAATGAATCTTCGACCTTTCCCACCGACAAAAGTGGTAAGACAGCAAAACAAAACCCCAAAAAAGTGCTGGCAACATCCCCCATGAAGATGCGGGCAGGCGACCAGTTATGTCCGAGAAAACCAAGATTACTGGCAGCGATTGCCAGCGCAATCCAGAATAACGGACTGCTGAACTGTCCATTGACTCCCAGAAAGAGCATCCATCCTAATGCAGCCGTCAGGGCTACGCTGCCAGAGATACCATCTATGCCATCCATGAAATTAAAGGCATTGATCAAGCCAACCAGCCACAAAAAGGTAATCGGAATACCTATGATTCCAAGATGCAGTATTCCAAAAAGCGGGATGGTAACGGCATCAAAATAACCGAATCCGATGATGGTGACAATGGCTGCCATTCCTTGAAGCAGGAAACGCAATTTGGGTGAAAGCGATCTGAGATCATCCTGCCAGCCAATCCATGCCACCCCGCAGCCTATCACCACAAAGACTAACCCCGTTTTCCATTCCTGAGCGATTAAAAAACTGACCAGGGCGACAGTCAGGGTGATCAGGACGATAATCAAACCACCGCCACGTGGTGTCGGAACAGAATGGGAGCTGCGTTCGTTGGGCAGATCGATGATGCGCCGCTTCATCAACCAGTTGCGAACGAGATCAACCCCAAAATAAGCAACAGCTGTTAATAGGATAAATGCAATCAGTTCTTTCATGATTTGTTTGCCTGAATTTGCTTTATTTCAAAACGAATTCCTTCTTCAAAGGAACGAGGTTGATACCCAAAATCCATACTGGCTTCTTCATAAGCGAAATCTTTATTTTCATTCAAACGTTTTACCTGCTCAGCTTTAATCGGGAAGGGTAGTTTCATTTTTTCTAACAATCTGAGAAATTTAACCACTAAATTATCTGCTAAATAAATTTTCAAAATTTTTCTACCAATAATCCCAGCTATGGTATCAATGACTTCATTATATGTAAGAGCTTTTTTTCCGGCAATATTGTAACTTTTCCCAATTGTTTTTGACTGGTCAAGACATTTGACGATGGCATCTGCCACATCATCCACAAAGACGGGTTGCTGCAAGTAGTTTCCTTTGCCAAAAATGGGTATCAATGGAATGCGTTGCAGCCAGCGAACCAGACGGTACATGTTTCGATCGCGTTGACTGCCATAAATCATGGTTGGTCGCAGGATTGTATATGCCAGATCACTGTTTTGAATGGTAACTTCAGCCTCCAGACGGGTGTTTTTGCTGCGGCTATTCAATTTTGTGAAAATAGCTGTGGTGCTGATAAAGATGGCACGTTCAATCCCAGCGGACTGAGCTGCTTTAACAATTGTATCTGCATGACCAAAACCTAAAGAAGCGATATTGACCAGCGTTTGAGATCCCTGCAAGTATTCTGTCAGTTGTTGTTGATCTTCGAAATTTCCGGGATGCCAATGGATTTCTGGCTGTGGCAAATAGCTGCGATTGCTGCTTTCGCGATATAAACAGTGGACCTCCCAGCCCTTTTCGAGCAATAAAGGGACTGTTCGGCTTCCTGTAAACCCTGTTGCACCGGTGACAAAGACTTTCATGCTTTCCTCAGTTGTTGGAATAATTTTCTGGTTTTTTCCAACATCACCTGACGGTCAAGATGATTGACGAGGTAGTTGCGTGCATTCTCACCATATTTTTGAATTTGTTTCGGGTTTGAAGACAACCACAGGATTGTTTCAGCCAGTTTACGGTCATCCCCAGGTGGGACAAACACACCGCCGTTGCTTTCCTCGATGATCTGACGGATGACACCATCGATCACCAGTATGGTTGGTTTTCCAGCAGCCATATAATCAAACACTTTGTTGGGATAAGTCGTTCGGAACATCGGCACATCCTGTAGGATTGCCAGGCAGACATCTGCTGTGGCAATAATCGCAGGAATTTGATGTTTAGGTCTTACCCCGGCAAAAATTAAATTTTTCAATTGTAGTTTTTCTGCTTCTGCCTGCAGTTTTGATCTTTCTTTGCCATCGCCAAAAATTACAAATTGGATTTTGTCGTAATCACGTAAATGATTGGCTGCTCTTAAAATGGTGTAAATGTCATTTGCCTGTCCAAGAGCACCGGTATAGAGCACGAGAAATTTCTCCTGTAGGTTCAATTCCGTGCGTAGATCATCGATATCAATTTGGGGATTGAACATCTGGATATCAGCTCCGTAAGGAATGAATGTGATTTTTTCTGATGATATCCCCTTAGCCTCAATGTAATCTTTGTAAGCTGGAGAATTGACCAGAATGTGGGTCGCTCTGCGATAAAGAAACATCTCAAGCATTATTGCCAGCTTAATCAATATTGGGTTGGTAAAGACACCCATGCTGACGATAAATTCCGGCCAAAGATCGCGCACTTCCAGCATAAAGGGTTTCCTACGCAGAAAGGCCACCAGCCAGGCAGAAAATGCCTGAAATATAGGCGGGGTGGTACCCATAATGATATCCACATCTTTGACACGCAATGCTGCTACGATTGAACTGAACATGAAACTAAAAAAAGAAAAAATCCTCCAGAAATAACTGCGATGGATGGCGGGGTAAATATATGTTCGTAGAATCCGGACCCCTTCGATTACCTGTTCTGCAACCAGTCCTTTATGCTCTATGGTGCGTTGACCAGTTTGATAATTTAAATCCGAAGCGACAATCACCAATTCATCACCAAAGGATTGTAAATATTTTGCCATTTCAAAATGTCGGGTATGTCCCGGTTCGTTGGGGGAGACAAATACCTGATTAATTAACAGGATTTTCATATCGATTATTTTACCATTCACAGAGCAATCGCATCCTGCTTTTCATTGGTTCATGTAAAATACATCTATGGGAGAAAGCAACATCATTTCATCGGAATTCTATGATCGACAAGTTATAGAAGTAGCACGTGATCTTTTAGGAAAACGATTGGTGCGAGTTTTGTATGGCGTGCGTGTATCCGGGATAATATCTGAAACTGAAGCCTATGATGGAATGCAGGATCTTGCCTGTCATGCGCGGGTGGGGAAAACCAAGCGGAATGCTGTCATGTTTGGGAATGCCGGTCGTGCGTACGTGTATTTTACCTATGGGATGCATTGGTGTTTGAATATTGTCACAGGTCCAAAGGATTATCCAGCAGCAGTATTGATTCGCGCAATACAACCGCAGGAAGGCCTGGAGATCATTGAGATGAGTCGAGGAATGATCGCTCGAAAAAATTGGACAAATGGTCCAGCAAAACTCACCCAGGCTCTTCAAATCAATCAGCTTCAAAATGGGTTGGATATTACCCGTCCAGATGGCAATTTATGGATCGAAAGCAGTCTGGTTATAAATGAGAACGATGTAAAAACTGGACCAAGAATAGGGATCGCTAACACGCCTAAACCATGGCGCAGTATGCCCTGGCGTTTCTGGTTTGAAGCGACACAACAAGCAGGTCTGGAGCAGAAGCTATGACAAGATGGGGGATTGCCATTCTGTTTTCAATCTTATTAACTGCCTGTAATCAACTCAGTTTTACCTCGACACCGATTGATGATGGATTTGAACATTTACTCTGGGTCGGAGATGACCAGCTTCTGACAGGACCTTTGGACATGCAAACCTTGTTATTAATCGAATTGTCCGGGGATTCACAGACAACCCGCATGCATCGTTCGGTCTCCCCTCGATTTACTTTATCGACAAATCTTAATAAAGATGAATTTTACCAATCCATCAACTCTGGATCCATGGATTTTGTTTTTGTACAGGCATTCAGTATCCAGCGTAATTTTTCAGATGATGAATTTGAGAAAAACGCCGAGACTTGGATCGATTTCATTCGCTCTCAGGGAAAAGAGGTCGTGATTTTTTACCCATGGTTCTCAGCGGTTGATTCACAAGAAGATATGGAGCGACTGGATCGCCTGGTGCATGAAATTGCCTGGCAGGAGAATTTAACCATGGTACCGGTCGGACCAGCCTGGATGGCTTCGCAAGAGCAAAGACCCCATCTAAAGTTGCATTCCAGTGATGGCATCCATCCTTCCGCAGCTGGGGTCTACCTGAGTGCCTGTGTTTTTTATGCCAGTATCACCGGAGAATCCCCATTAGACAATCCTGTTTACACATCGATAGGATTTGATAACCCGGATGAAATAATCAAATTGGATGGGGACACAATTCAGTTTCTACAAAGAATTGCCTGGGAGACAGTTAATGAGTATCTTCAAAAAGATGAATTTAAGGTTATCATTAAGCGTTAGTTGTATCATCTCAATAAATCTGAGCGCGATGATGGAAAGATACAAGATACTGCTCGTGTTATGAAAATGGAAAATTAAGAGAACCAAGGAGAATAATTATGTTCCGCAAAACACCATCCTCACCCGTAACTCCCCAGGCTCCCGTCGAACGCGTGACTTCAGTTCTAGGTCCTGGGATTAATTGGAAGGGAGACTTACGCGGAAGTGGTGGTGTTCGAATCGAAGGTTCTTTTGAAGGCGCGATTAACATCCGTGGTTTGGTGGTGATTGGTGAGACAGGCCGAGTGAGTTGTGACCAGATGCAGGCAAATTCAGTTATCGTTGCAGGAGCTGTCAAAGGCAACATCATTTCAGAAAAATTGGAGATACGCAGTACCGGACGCGTATGGGGGGATGTCACTACTGTGGGATTTTCTACGGAAGAAGGCGCATTTTTGCGAGGTCAGGTACGGATGGAAGAACGAGTTGAATTGAACCAGGTGGAAGAAGTAGCACCTGTAACTGACACTTCGGAAGACCAGGCATAATTTTTTCTGATTTGAATTTCCATCATGCTAACCATATTAGTTTCTGATCAAATAGCTCCCAGATTAATTTGATCATGCTCTCATCAGGAAAGGTGTTTGATGAATAGAAAAAAATTATTCACTTTGTTGGCAGTGTTGATGATTACAAGTGTTGCCTGTTCTTTTGGATTTGTTAATTCAATTGTCGACCGTTTACCGGATGAAATTGGGGATCTGATGGAAAATCCCGGTCAAATTGCTACCAAGATGGTTGAAGAAGTTGAAGGATTGTCAAATCAAGAGTCTGATTCACTGGTGTTCACTGAACCTGATTTTAATGATTTGGGGTTTGGGTTAAATAAATTGGATAGTTTTCGCACTCAACTGATCCAGTCTTTAAACGGCATGGATGAGAATGGAAACACAACCAATATTACAGTCAGGAATTTTCAAGAAGTAATCAAACCACTTAATATCGTCCACATGAAAATGGAAATGGAGACGGATGTTAAGCCAATTCAAACCTTTGAAGTATATCGCTATGAAAATGAAGTTTATCTTTTTGAATCCGAAGAAACAACAAAGAATGACGCGGAGTGTACTCCCTTTACTGAAAATGTTGATGCCTTAAATTTGGATGGCAATGACCTGGGACTTTCTTTATTGTTTAGTGATTTGGAGGTTGGAGACATTCTTGAAAAAAATATCATAGTTAATGGTATCAGGGTGGATCATTATCGGGTTAACAATGTAGCGATGGTGAATTCTACACTCTCCAATGTTAAAGCAGAAATCTGGTATGCCCGTAATGGAGCTTATATTGTCCGGTTCAACGGGGAAGCAAATGGTGAAGCATATTCTGAGGAAGAAGACGTAAATGTAAGTGGTACGATTCGCTGGCAATTCGATCTCACGGATGTCAATACAGTTACAGACATACCTCTTCCTGTATCCTGTAAACTTGCTTCAGAGGGTGGTGTTAATGATGTGCCCTTACCGGAAAATGTTCAGGAAATATCCAAAATTGGGTCCATGCTAAATTTTTCTTCGCCTGATGATGCATCTTCATTGGCAGATTATTATCGCAATGAAATGGTTGCTGCAGGATACAGTTTGAACGATGAAACTATTTTTGACGACTTCTATGTTCTCACTTATCTCAGGGCAGAAGAAACAGTGACCATCATCATAACGGGTATGGATGGCGGTGGGAGTGCAGCGATTATCACTGTTGAAGTGAAATAGAATGAAGAGAACGGGTTGAGTGCAAAGCATCAAAATAGAACGCTGACAATCATCTTGTGTTAAAATCACAAGGTGAGTGTCATGGATCAACAATCTCAATTTTTTTATCCTGAGCGAGGGCGTGGGGTACTCCTACATGGTTTAATGTTGGTCTTTCTTGTTCTGATCATGTTCGCAGCTCTCTGGTCAACCACAAGTTGGGCTGAAGGCAGTATGTTTGTTTTATTCATGATATTAATCGTGATCCTTACAGCCTTCATTCCCTTTGTTTTTTATCGGCTTTATGCCTTACTGAATGCCCGTTATATTTTGGAACGGGATGGATTGCGATTGCGCTGGGGATTAAGAACTGAAGACATCCCATTGACAGATATTGAATGGATCAGGCGAGCTAACGAATCTGGTTATTCGATTCAACTACCAGTTTTTTCCTGGCCTGGCGCTTTCTTAGGAGAGAAAAGCAATATCAGTTTGGGCTCAATTGAATTTATTGCTTCCGATTTAAACAAATTGATTCTGATAGCTACCCGCCATAAGGTCTATGCAATTTCACCCAAAAACCCCAGAGATTTTGAGTTGGCTTTTCAGCGAACATTTGAGATGGGCAGCCTGTTTCCGATCGAATCTCGCTCCACAAGGCCGACTGCTTTTATTCAACAGGTTTTGAAGGACAGATTTTCCAGGTATTTGCTTCCATTGAATGTTGGCTTGACAGTCCTGCTTTGGCTGGTCAGTGGATTTATTATTGCAAACAATCAACAATTGCCTTTAGGGTTTTCTCCGCAAGGTGTGCCGTTAGAATTAGTTGGTTCCCAGCAATTGTTATTGATTCCAATTTTGGGATTATTTGTTTTGGTTTTGAATGTGGTCCTTGGGTTGTTCTTTTTTCGCCAGCCGGATTTTTATCTGATTGCATATTTGTTGTGGTCTGGTGGTGTGATAACACCGTTTTTGCTTGTGATTTCCATGATCATTTTATCTTTTTATCCATAAGAGTTCATAGTTGATGCAACTACTTAATCAACAACTTTTGATTGGCTTTCTTCTGGCGATCTGCATCTCTTTGCTTTCATTTAAACTTGGGTTTTTATCAAAAAGTGGTGGATTGGCAGCCTGCCTGTTGGGCACAATTGTGTTCGGATTGGGTGGTTTCGCCTGGGCAGTCGTACTGATGGGATTTTTTATCTCTTCCAGCGTATTATCGAAGTTTTTCAAGATAAGAAAAGCTGATTTGGAAGAAAAATTTTCAAAAGGATCCAAGCGCGATGCCTGGCAGGTTTGGGCGAATGGTGGTGTGGCGGGTATCTTCGTAATCTTTCATGCGTTCTTGCCAGATGCGATTTGGCCATGGTTGGCATTTTGTGGTGCGATCGCCGCAGTGAATGCAGATACCTGGGCAACAGAGTTGGGAGTTCTAAGTAAAAAGAATCCCATTAATCTTATAACCGGCCAAACAGTAGAGCGGGGTGCATCGGGCGGTGTATCGCCATTCGGAACATTTGCAGCCCTGCTTGCTTCTTTGTTGATCGCTATTCTGGCAATTGTATTTTGGCCAATGACGATTCAGAATCCAATCGGTTCACAATCCGTGCTGCTGCTAATTGGCATTACAGCTGCTGGGGTTTTCGGTAGTCTGGTTGATTCTTTTTTGGGGGCAACCGTGCAGACAATATTCTATTGCCCTCAATGTAAAAAAGAAACTGAAAAACATCCAACGCATAGCTGTGGACAAACCACCAGTTATTTCCGTGGATGGAAGTGGGTAAATAACGATTGGGTCAATACAATATGTGCATTGATGGGTGGAATAGTCATGATTCTGGCAAGCGTGTTTTAATCAACCATTGATAGTCATTTTAATTTCTTTTTTGGTATCATTCCAATAAAACGGGTTGGTGGGTATTTTTGGCGATGAAACCCTCCAAAAACTCATTGACGGGTATCATGAAACGATCTTTTTTGTTTATTTAAACAAAGAAATAAGATGGTGGTTCTTCTTCGCTAATTTTTCCTAACCAGAGCGGTTGATTGGCGTCACCATTCCGAAAGCTGATCCATACCAAATCACCCACCATTGGCCGTATGCGTTCGTTTTCTTTCAGTGGTACCACGGATGAAGCCCACAGCAAACCCATTTCCGGAATTGAATCAATTTTGACCTGTACTTTCATCTTGTTGTCCGGATCTTCATTGGAGATTACAACTGCCCGATAGATTCCGGATAAAGCCTTTTTTGTTTTTTTGCCATTGTGGGTTTCAACGGGTTGTTGAGGTTCTTCCTGATTGTTTGCCTGATATTTGTACGGGCTTTCGAAACTTTCATATCGCTCGGTTGGGCGTGATCCTTTTTTTCCATCACCAAAAATAAAAACATCATGTCCATTTTGCAATCGTTTGATGATGAAATGTCGGTCAAACGGGGCTGATTCACTAAAATCAGTTACCTGAAGCCAGATTTCTCCATCAATTATCAACTGGACACGTTTATTTTTCATTCAATATTCCCAACATAAATGGTCAATAGCAACATCTCATTAAACAGGGATTGGCGGTTGTTTTGGCGGTAATTCCCGCTAAAATCATCCTGACTGTTAAGATGAAAGATACACTCTATTAATTATAGTGTTTTAATCAAGTTGGGTGCGTTCTTTTCTTCTTAAAAATTGTTAACCGGAAGAGAGAAATACATTTAATTTTTGGTTAATAGAAAATTTTTCTCTGCCATTGCAGCAATTGTTTCACCGATGGAGAGGGATGCGGTGGCTGCGGGAGAGGGAGCGTTCAATACGTGGATCTGATTGGCATTTTCAACAATACTGAAATCATCCAAAAGCTTTCCATCATGTGACAAAGCCTGTGCTCTGACTCCGGACCCTGCGGGGTGCACGTCCTGCATTTGTAATTCGGGGATCAGGCGTTGCAAGGCTTTGACAAAAGCTTGTTTGCTGTACGAACGGTGTGTTTCAGAGATACTCATCTTCCAATATTTGAGTGCCATGCGCCAAAATCCAATGTAAGCACTATAGTAGGCAACATCAGGTATGGAAATATCTGATTTTCGATACCCTTCCCGTTTGAATGCCAATACTGCGTTTGGACCTGCTTCCACTCCCCCGTGTACCATGCGGGTAAAATGCACACCCAGGAACGGAAAACGTACATCCGGAACGGGATAAATTAAATTTTTAACCAGATATTCCTTTTCCGGTACCACTTCATAATATTCACCACGAAAGGGTATGATTTGTAAACCAGGATTCACCCCACACAACCTGGCTACTTTGTCCGATCGTAAACCAGCGCAATTAATCAGATTCCTGGTTTCAATTTCACCAGATGAAGTCTGAAGTTGGATGGTTGCATGATCATTTTTGAAACCTGTTACTCGGGTATTGGTCCTGATTTCCCCACCTATTTCAGTGATTTTTCGGGCATAAGCTTTTGAGACATCGGTATAATCCACGATCCCGGTATGAGGAACCCAGAGCCCATCTATCCCATTTACATAAGGTTCGATTTCACGAATTTCTCCTGGAGTAAGTCTGCGAATTCCATCCAGACCGTTGGAACGACCGCGTTCCTCCAACATATTTAAAGACAGAATTTCTGCCGGATTGGTAGCAACCACCACTTTTCCACACTTATCATGTGCGATACCATTTTCTTCGCAAAAGTGGTACATTGCCTCGCGGCCAGAGACACAATTCAGTGCTTTCAATGATCCAGGTTTGTAATATAGCCCGGAATGAATCACCCCACTATTATGACCAGTTTGGTGAGCTGCAACTTCATTTTCTGCTTCCAATATAACCAGTGATAATTTGAATTGTTGGACTAATTTCAACGCTGTCGCAAGACCAACGATTCCTGCCCCAATTATAGCCACATCATAGGTGGTTGATTTCATAATTCGCTCACTCCCTCAGAAGCAGAATTTTTTCATCAGCTTTATCATCTCAATAAACCGGGGTTGACGTTTTTTTTGGTGGAAACCACCACCAAAAAAAACCAGACTGCAATTAATTGAAAAGACACACTCAGTCTATCAAAAATTGAAACCGAACAGAAATCTTTGTGTAGGCTCTCTCTAGAAGAATATGATCGGAAAATATTTTACCAGGAGGTTGAAAATAAAAAATGCAAATACATTGACAAATAATATTAAAAGATTTCGCAATCCACTGGATAAGAAACTTCGTAACAGGCGAATATTGATGATAAAACTGATCATTCCTAAAATACCACCCACACCGCCACCATAAAAAATCAAAAATAACCCCAACCCGGCAAAAACATATTGATGCCATTTCAAGGGAGGAAGAATCTCGAATGTTTCTCCATTTATGATTAATTTGGGAATAATGTCAAAGAACATACCTTGCAAGAAAACACTGGCTTGAGAACCATCCGGCCGGTAGAGGATATATTCATCTTTTTTATTGCCTCTTTCTGCCGGTAGGTCATCGACGATAATTTTTGTTTTTCCTAACAAACCGGTTACTTCCAATTCAATCTTTTGCTTTCCAAAACCGGAAAGTCGAATAGGATAATGAGATACCATTGTTCTCCAAAAATAAAAAAAATATTTGACGAGACTAGTTTTTCCTGCGAGTCCTGGTGGAAGAACTATCTGGTGTGCGGATATAAGCTGGTGCCAGAATGAGATACATGGAACATAATCGTGTATCCAGCATACGGCTGCGAATGCGAGGATCCATATCCGACAGATCATTAGCGGTTGTGATCACCGTGGGCAATTTGGCATTGTAGCGATAATTGAAAATTTGATACAATTTTTCCCGTGCCCAGGGGGTAGCAGACTGAGTACCCAGATCATCCAGAATGAGAATGGGAGCAGAACGCACCTGTTCAAAGAGATGATCGTAGGAGGTATTGCTGGTGGGATTGAATGTTGCTCTTAAGTGATCAAGGAAATCAGGAACTACTACAAAGATCGGTTCCTCACCAAACGCCAGGCGATAATTGCCAATTGCAGCAGCCAGATGGGTTTTTCCACAACCATAGGTGCCTACAAAAACCAGCCAGCCATGTGGATCATTAGCGAATTTATTGGCGGCATCGAACGCTGCTTCAAGACTGCGACGTTGCTCCGGGGATAATTTTTCATTGTCTCTGAGTGTGAATGAACCGAATGTGCTGTCCGATAGCAATTCCAATGTAGAAATCGTACGGCGTTCATCACGAACAGGTGAACGGAAATCCGGAGCAAGGATGCGAACAATCGTTACCAGATCAGGATCATGGAGTCGCGAACGAATACGGCCTTCAATTTCAATTAATTCTTGATTGGTGGTAATTACAGTAGGCAAGTGGTGTATATAACGATGGTTTAATATCTGGTACAGTTTTTCTTCTGCCCAGGGGGTTGTGTTTTGCGTTCCCAAGTCATCCAGAACCAATAAACGAATGTTGCGGATTTCTTCGAATCGTTCCTCGTAACTTACTCCCTGTGCACCATACGTATACCTTAACCAGTCCAGGAGGTCGGGAACAGTGAGAAACAGGGTTGGGATGCCTAATTCGAGAACTTTATTCGCAATAGCAGCTCCCAGATGTGTTTTACCACATCCATACGTCCCCATTAATAATAACCAGCCCATAGGATTTTGAGCAAAGTGGGAAGCCTGATTATGGGCGACTTGTAAAGAAGAGACTTGCTGATCTCCTAATCCAAGACGACCTTCGATTTTAAAATTATCCAGTGTCATATGGGAAAAAGCTTGCAGATTGCTAAGCCGGAAGAGACGTTCTTGTGATTGTTGAGCAACTTTTGATTGGCGGCATTCACAAACCTGCATGCGGCCAAAATCCGGGTGTGTGATGGGTAAATCCTGACGAACCCAGCCAATTCCGCCACAAATTTCGCAATCAGGTTCACCCAGCGCGTTTTCTTTATCCGGTTTTGAAGAATTGTCCAAACTCTCCATCGAGGAATCTCTTTGCATCTTCTTGAGTGTCTCTTCGATCTTTTTCATCACGTCCTCTTTCTTTCCAGGATTGCAAAATTGCTTCCACATAACGCCAGCGACGCACATTATTCTCTACTGCAATTCGGATTGCCTGTTCAATCCAAACCATTGGATAGGTCTCTTCTGCTTCCATCAATGTTTCAGAAACCATAGGGGTTAAAGGACCTAAATTCGATTCATATAATTTAAAAATATTCGGTCGAACTGTTTGCCTGGCAGGAACAGGGCTATCGTCAATATTCCAGGCACCCTCCACCAATGCTTTTTGGGCGGCACGACCACGTGGTGTATTAATAAAGTAAATGGTTTCTTCCAATTGTTGGTTATCAGATCGTACGGATAATAATGATCCCCGCTCAACTGCACGCTCTATTCCATTCTTCAAATTCTCCAGTGCTGTTGGACGAAGATTACCCAAACCGAATAAAAAATTTTTATCTTCCAGAAAATGTTGAAACCGAATATATTTTATTTTATTTTCTTGTTGTTCAAGAAACCAGATGGCGTAAAGAGTGACTTTCAATTCATACAGATCATCAATCAAAGGTAAAAGGTTGACAAAAAATTCTGATGGGATGGATGTCATCTGAGCCCCATCTCCTTTTGAAAAGCCAGAAAACGATTTCAACATTTACCTCTTCTTGAACGGTTGCTTATCGGATTTTGCAGCGTTTTCAAACCTGGCTAAATTATTCAGGAATACCAGCTCAATGCCGGGGTGGGTTGGACCATTACGATGTTTGGAAATGATTATTTCTGCAATATTTTGGCGCGGACTATCAACTTCCAAAGCATCCGGACGGTGAATGAACATGACGATGTCCGAATCCTGTTCCAGACTACCCGATTCACGTAAATCCGAAAGAACAGGTCGCTTGTCTGCGCGTTGTTCGACTGCGCGGGAAAGTTGTGCACCAACCAGAACAGGTACATTCAATTCTCTCGCCAATACTTTGAGGTTTCGCGAAATATAAGAAACCTCTTGTACACGATTTTCAGTGCGGGTATCACCTGCCATCAATTGTAAATAATCAACTATGATCAAATCCAGATGGTGTTCCATATGCAATCGTCTGCATTTGGTTCGTAGGGACAAAGGTGTGATAGCAGGTGTGTCATCCAGCCAAATATGGGTATCACTCAAAACTTCAATCGCATGGTTGAATTTAGCCCACTCATCGTCAAATAATTGGCCACTCCGCAAGCGTTGGCTATCAATTCCAGTTTCCTGGGCGATCAAACGTTGTATCAGTTGCTCATTCGACATTTCCAATGAAAACACTGCTACATGTTTTCGGTGTTTTTGGGCAGCGTTTTTTGCAACCGATAGCATAAATCCGGTTTTACCCATACCTGGACGACCAGCAATGATGAGCAAATCCGATTTTTGTAATCCACCCAAAATTTTATCCAGATCGATCAAACCAGTGGGTACACCAAATATCTCATCTGGTCGTTGTGAAAGTTGATCGATGCGGTCATAATAACTTCCAAGGACATTCTGTATCGGTTGAAGATCGTACGTAATTCGCCTCTCGCTAAGGCCAAAAACAGCTTTTTCAGCTTCATCCAGCAGCGTGGAAATGGATTTTCCACGATCATATGCCTGTTTTGCGAGATGGTTAGCCGCTTCTAACATTCTTCGCCGCATAGCGTTTTCTTCAACTATTTCTGCGTATGCTTGAGCATGTAAAGAAGTTGGTGTTTGATTTATCAAAGCAGTAAGGTAAGCAGTCCCACCTATTTCCTCAAGGTGATTTTTCTCTTGGAGAGTTGCGCTTACTGTTAACAGATCAATATTATTTCGTCGTTCAATCAGAGTGGAATAAGACTCCCACACCCATCGATTGCGAACGATGTAAAAATCCTCTGCTTTGAGCTTTTGTGATAGTTCAAAATACGCTTCAGGAAAAATAAGAACAGCACCCAATACCGCTTCTTCGGCTTCTCGATTGTGTGGTTGTTGGGATGCGATTGAATTGTTCTCTTCAGGTGGTAAATAATCCATTGTAATTTTCCAACTTTCGAACCTTGGAAGCCAATTCTACCAAATAATCATTCCTTATTGTAATATCCGACCAGCAACTTTCTCGTGAATGAAAGGCTTTCAATCAATTCTTTGACTTGTGACGTTAGCAAAGAAATTGCTATTACTAAATTATATAAGGGAAAAGGAGGTAAAACAATTATTTTCACCTCCTGAAACGAGAAATGAGTTGAAAAATTCAGTCTGATGAATTACTTATTTTTGGATAATTGATTATTTATCTGGTTCATCATCCGGTGGATTGTCGTCTTGATTGTCTTCGTCCAATTCACCGATATCCAGAGATCCAAGGAAATCCTCAAATACAGACAACCGTTCTTCATTGATTTCTTCATCTGGTCGTTCAGAGTTTGCCAATGGAGCATGATCCGGGTTGTTCTCGCTTTCCTGGATATCGATTTCAGGAACAATACCAGCAGATTTCATAACCTCTTCCGAAACAAGGATCTTGGCATGGGTGCGGGCAGCCATTGCCAATGCATCGGATGGTCTCGAATCAATTTCAATAATATCTTCATTGATTTCGACAATCATGTTGCCATAAAATACATCATCTTTTAAGGAAAGCACCTCCACCCTGATCAGACGAGCATTCATTTGATTGAAAATATTTTTGATCAAGTCATGTGTTTGAGGTCTGGAAACTTCAATTTCCTGTAATGCAATGGTAATTGACTCAGCCTCATATGGACCAATCCAGATGGGCAAATACCGTTCTGCATTGATATCACGCAAAACAACAATTCGTTGCTGGTTGGTCAGACTGACACGTACGCTATCGATGATCACTTCGACCATTTTTGTGTTTGACATTTTTCCTCCCGCAGGGAAATGAGCGGATACTTACTCTTATTTTAACATGGTGACTAGTAGCATGCAAATGATCGTATAGTTTGATCTTTGACTTCCAACCTTAACTTAGCACCTTACAAATTTCTTAAGATTGCGATTCTTAAGAAAAACTGTTAACTTGTTTTTTTTAAGGTTAAGGTATAATGAATTTACGATCCTCAAATAGCGTTTTATCGGCAAATATTGATTGAACTTTGGGGCTATGAGAATTCGTTTGGTTTTTTAATTTGCAATTTTTTTATTTGTATATATAATCTGCAGACACTGTTTTTTTTTACAAAACCTGGGTTCTTTTTATTACTAAAAATTTTTATTTTTTAATAAGGTGGTGGAGTACTTGGCAGGAAAAATCTTGGTCATAGAAGGAAAAAAAGCAGAAAGATCTTCATTTGTAGGGGGGCTGACAAAGAAAGGTTTTCGTGTGTTAAGTGTTCCCAGTGGAAATGTAGCCCTAGGAAAATTAGATAAAGAAAAACCTGATTTGATTGTCATCGATGCAGATTCTATGCGAACCAGCGGGAAACGAATCTGCCAATCCTTAAGATCTGCTGCCAAAACGACGCCAATTATTTTAATTATTGGCAATGGTGTAAACGAAAAAAATGGTTTTGATGCTGACATTGTCATGCAATTACCTTTTACTTTACAAAAACTATTAAATCGCATAAAGGTTCTTTTACCACTAAAACCTGGGAATGATTCGCTTAAGGTGGGTCCGTTAGAACTGGATTTACCGCAACGCTTTGTGAAAATCAATGAAAAACAAATCAGTCTGACCCCACGGTTAACCAGACTTCTACAAGCATTAATGGAACGTCCTGGCCAGGTTTATGGCCGAGATGAATTGTTCAAATTTGTTTGGGAAACTGATTATATTGGTGATACCCGTACGCTTGATGTACATGTGAGCTGGTTGAGAAATTTATTGGAAGAGGATCCTCGCCATCCTGACTTTATAAAAACAGTCAGAGGGGTCGGATACCGCCTTGATTTTGACTAGCTAAACTCCAAAAAACTCATTACGCCAGAAATATATAAAAAAAAGAGACTGAACTTATCTGAATTCAGCCTCTTTTATCTTAATTGACTAACTATTTTTTATCCACCCATAATTCCAAGGGTGATGGCCAACAATAAACCACCAGCAATAACAGAACCTAATTGTCCAGCAGTATTTGCACCCATTGCATGCATCAGGATAAAATTCTCAAAATCTTCTTCCTGAGCTGCTCTAGCAGCTAAACGTCCAGCCATCGGAAAAGCACTGATACCACAGGCACCAATTAAAGGATTGATCTTTCCACCTGATAAAACTTTCATCAGTTTACCAAACATTAAACCTGCAACCGTATCTAACACAAATGCAAATAAACCAATTAGCAGAATGCCTAGAGTCTTTACATTTAAGAAAGAATCACCAATCATTGTCGCACCGACTGCCAGACCCAAAAACAAAGTTGAGATATTAATTAATTCGTTTTGAGCGGCTTTATTCAGGCGATCAACAACACCTGATTCTTTCAAGAGATTTCCAAGCATCAAAGTTGCAATCAGTGGTGCAGCATCAGGAGCAAGTAAGCTGATGACGATGGTGATAATGATTGGGAAAGCAATAACTGCTTTATTCGAAACTGGTTTTGCGGAATACTCCATCCGAATCAATCGTTCTTTCCGGGTTGTGAGGAGTTTCATCAAAGGAATTTGGATTACCGGGATCAAGCTCATATAGGAATAAGCCGCCACCGCAACGGGAGCAAGAATCTCGGGAGCAATTTTGGTTGTTACAAAAATTGCAGTAGGGCCATCAATCGCACCAATTGTTCCGATAGCTGCAGCTTCATTTAATGGGAAACCTAACGCTAATGCAACCATTAATGCACCGTATATACCAAATTGACCGGCAGCTCCTAATAAAACCATTTTTGGCATGGAGAGCAATGGTCGAAAATCAATCATTGCACCAACGCCAATAAATATTAAGAGAGGGAATAATTCGGTCTTAATGCCCGCGTCGTAAATGACTTTAAAAACGCCATGATCAGTTGACATCCCTAAGTTTGCCAAAATACAACCAAATCCGATTGGAAGTAATAATACGGGTTCATATTCTTTGATAATTGCCAGTGCAATTAAAGTCAAACCAATCAGTATCATTACCCCGTTTTGCCAGGAAAAGTTTGAAAAGCCACGGGTAATTTCAGTAAGTAATTGGGTAAAATCCATGAATAGCCTCCACTAATCAGCGAAGTCTAGTAATACATGGTTGTGTGGAACTTGATCACCTACCGAAACATAAACTCGTTCGATTTTACCATCACGAGTTGCACGGATAGCATTTTTCATTTTCATTGCTTCTAGGATCAACAGTTCCTGACCATTTTTGACTTCCTCACCTTCCCGCACTTTAATCATATCAATCACACCAGGAATTGGTGCAACGACTGATTTACTGCTGGCTGAAGCTGCAGGCGCTGCTGGTTTTGGAGCTACGCGAACAGGTGCAGGGGCTGCAGATTTTATTGGTGCAGGTGTGGCAACAACTGGTTTTACAACCTGGGTTTCCTCAGGAAACACTTCAAATGTTTCTCCATTTACTGTTGCCAGAATTGGGCGAGATTCCAAATCGTCTATATCCACTTCGTAAGTTTCATTTTCGATCTTAATTTTCATTTTCATTTTGTAGTCCCTCGAGATTTTCGATTTAGTAAAGCGGCACTTTGATTAAGTACTTGGGATCTTTTTGATGTTTGCCAAGCACTGATAGTGCTAGATTCTTGTGGTGTAATAATGGGAAACTGCTTGTGAAGGCTCATTGCAATTGCAACAGCAATGGAAGCAACATGATGTAACCGGTGAGTTTTATCTTCTGTTTTGATGACAGGTTCTTCTTCTGTACTAATCTCAACTTTGACAGTTGCTTTATCTGCTGGTTTGTCATTTGTAATGCGAACAAGAAAATCCATTAAAGCCCACAATAATAGAATGGCAACAAAAACCAATCCCATCCCAATAGCAGTAATAATTAAACCTTGAGTAATTGGATTCACGCGATTCTCCTTAAAGTGGAATATTTCCGTGTTTACGGGCTGGCAAACTCACTGCTTTATCCTTAATAGCATGAAGAGCAAGAATGATCCTTTGTCTGGTTTCACGGGGTTCAATTACATCATCAACATAACCTGCTCTTGCAGCAGCATATGGATTAAGGAATGCTTCTCGGAATTCTTCTGTTAATCTTTCTCGTTCTGCATTTGGATCTGCAGCTTCTTTAATTTGTTTTCCATAAAGAATATTTGCAGCTCCACCAGGTCCCATAACTGCAATCTCTGCACTTGGCCAAGCCAATGTAACATCAGTACCAATGAATTTTGAGCTCAGCACTACATAAGCACCACCATAAGATTTTCGGGTTGTCACAGAAATCTTTGGTACAGTGGATTCTGAATAAGCAAAGAGAACTTTTGCACCATGCCGAATAACGCCATTATGTTCTTGTGCAACACCCGGTAAGAATCCCGGGGAATCAATGAATGTGATCACAGGAATATTGAATGCATCACACATTCGAACAAACCGTGCAATTTTATCTGCAGAGTTGATGTCCATTACACCAGCCATTTGACTTGGTTCCTGTGCAACAATACCGACAGGCATGCCATCCATTCTGGCTAAGCCAATAATTGCATTTTGTGCGAATGTGGTTTGCAATTCAAGGAATGAACCTTTGTCGATTATCAACTCAATTCCTTCATGCATGCTGTAAGGTGCGTTTGGATCCAATGGAACAAGACTGTTTAAAGCTTCTTCAACACGATTAGGATCATCATCGGATGCAATTTTGGGAGGATTTTCAGCGTTATTGGATGGGAAATATGAGATTGCCTGTCGTGCGATTTGTAAGGCGTCTTTTTCATCCTGTCCAACAAGGTGTGCTAAACCACTTAAACCTAAGTGGACCTGAGCACCACCGAGGCTTTCAAAGTCAACATCTTCGCCGGTAACAGATTTGATAACCTGTGGACCAGTCAGAAACATGAAGGATTGTTTATCAACCATTATTACGAGATCTGTAACGGCAGGTGAGTAGGCAGCACCACCAGCACATGGTCCCATAATTACACTGATTTGAGGAACAACACCAGAATAAATGGCGTTACGTTTAAAGATTTCAGCATAAGCGCCTAAACTGTAAACACCTTCCTGAATTCTTGCTCCACCAGAATCAATCAATCCAATAATTGGGCAGCCTGTATTTGCTGCAAGGTCCATTAATCTTGCAATCTTTTTTCCTTGCATTTCTCCAAGCGCACCACCCTGGATGGTAAAGTCCTGAGCGTATACATAAACGGTTCGATTGTTAATTTGTCCAAAACCGGTAACAACACCATCTGTCATTTCATTTCCAGAACCACCTAAGTGGTCATTTCGCTGGACAGTGAATGGTTCTAATTCATAAAATGTCCCTGGATCTAGAAGCAGATCAATTCGTTCGCGAGCAAATAATTTACCTTTAGAATGTTGTGTCGCGATCCGTTTTTCTCCACCACCTAGTTTAGACTGTTTGCGTTTTTCACGCAATTCAAGGATACGGGGATCTTGTTCTTGCATATGTTCTCCTCATTCAATCTGATAATAGAATTTTCCGTTGGAGAATATCCAACAGCGCCAATAAAGTTTTGGATGTACTGCCTAGGTTGTCATACAACCCACACCTTAGTCTATTTTAGCCTTAATGGAGTGAAAGTAACAATATATTTCGGTTACAATCTGAGTGATATTCTTCCTTATAAAAAATTTATTTGTGTATTAAAGGAAGAAAATCACATTATTCTTCAGAATCTTCAGATTGATCTGGAATTTCAGTTCCTGGTCCATATTCATAAACCGCTTGCCATGGGCGGTAGCGGGTGAAGATAGTATCCGAAATGATTACCTCTCCATTTCTGGTAACCGTGCGGGAAACTGTCACATCTGCGCCATCTGCTGCCCAATCTACTTGCTTGATTTCCCCTTCATTTAAATCCGGTTTTTCGATATATTTTGGTTCTGGAGCTTCAACCACGTTGGTAACCCCGGTGGTTGACCAGTTAACTTCGCGACCGTCGGAAGTAGAATAAAACTTCCAGACAATACTTGAATACGTCGGATTGACATAGGTTTCCATCAACAACCAGTTGGTGGTATCGTTGGTGAACTTGAAATCCACAATCGGAACAAAAACGGTGGCATCCAGGCCAGCTAGACGCTGGTCAATACGATTGCCAGCTACCTTTTCATAATAGGAGACACGATAAGCGTGCGGGTAGCGTTCCACGATCGGGAAACCGGCAAAAAATGCTGCCCGGAAGAGCGTAGTGCTGACCTGACAGACACCACCGCCAACACCTTGAATCGTCTGGCCACCTGCAATGATTAAAGCTTCTGCATATCCATTTTCCAGCGTAATGTCTCCCAAAGCTTCTGCCATAGAGAACGTAGCACCCGGTGGAATCATTACCCCATGAAATTTACTGGAGGCAACAATGATGTTTTTAACCCGATCACTACTAGATCCGTAAAAATACGATACCTCTTCATGAACTAATTCCGTGATTCCTAAATCCACTCCTTTTACATCATTTGTGAGGAATGGCTTGTTAATTTCAAAAACAAGAGGAATTTCGTGACTGTTATCGGTTACGATTTGCTCCTGAATGGTCTGAATTGTTGACTCAAGGTTTAATTCACGACCAATAATTGCAGACTCAATAACATCCAACTCGCCGGTATCATCATTAAAGATGTAATGGGCATCTTTTGGATTAATTTTTAATTTCGGAGAAATATCATTCAGGAAACTTCTAAGAAAGTCGCTATTAATTCCAACCTGATAACGATTTCCATCAGCATCAATGATCCGTTCAATTCTTAAATTTTCTGCCAGGGTGTTTTGATCAAATTCCCAGGGGCTGTCAGAAGCATCTTCAGCTGTCAGGACCAGGGGTTTACTCAGTATTCTTTTTGCAAGCGCTGCCTGTTCTTCAGCATCGAGAATATAAGGGGGAGTTTCTTCAATAACTAACTCTACCATGCCATCACGCATCGTGGGCAATACAAGCGCAATTTTCTCAATCGTGGCATCAATATTAACCGTACGGCCAATTTGCCCACTTCGGACTAATACCTCTGTCCCATTCAGACCTAGCTCGGCTTCCAGAACCGGCTTGTCAATCAGCGAGGCAATTTGTTTTATCTGCATATAAGCGATACGTTCATCAAAGACAAAGCTGGGGGCAATACTGCTTCCATAGCGCCAGGTCCTCCATTGGTCATTGAGACGCACGATTAAATTTCCTTCACGGCCAATTTCAAAGGCATGGCCAGCGGTTGATTCGGGATCAATAAACATACCAAGTTGCGCAGGGGTGAGTAACCATGTTTGTTCTCCATCCCTCAGTAAAATTCTTCCTTCTTGAGGATATGAAATTTTATCGTTGATTAGTATAGCTGCCTCTTGAGGTGACATTCCACCCACATCTATCCCGGACGCTGTTACTCCTGGAGCGATACGCCCTGCCATCCAGACTTGAACTCCTAATCCAAATGCGATTAATAAACCTGTCCCAATAATACAACCGGCCAGAATTGCTATCAAGATTTGTTCCAATACCGGTAACGATTTTTTTTGTTGGTATGTAATACTCGCCATTATTTACCTATCATTTTTGATTAATTAATCAGACTGTTGCAAAAAAGACGCCAGAATTGCGCGAAAAGTTCCTTATCGGAGAAAAAGTGAACACCTTTCATTATAATGGATTAATCTTTTGTATCAATTTAAGTGGACAAACCCTTGAAATTCGTCACAGGTTATCGGAAAAACAACCAAATCGCGTTAAACAATTGTTAATTCTTGTTAATACCTTGACAACGTTTCTGCCTGCGGTATAATTCTGCACGCTGCAAGTAACGAAGCAGCCCGGTCTAATCAGAAATGAAAGATCGTTCATAATTGAATACTTGAAAAGGCTATCGAAAAGTCGATGCAGGCAATAATTGAGCACCGGTGTTCGCCAAAATAATGGAGTACATCGGTTATTTTTTGCCCCTTGACAGATCAGACACTGCTGAGTAGAATCGGCAAGCCTTAGAAAAGTACACAGCACCTTAACAACTGAAGAGTGATAGGAAAGACGAAGAACCTGTTAATTTTAGAAACCGCGAGAAAAAAAATAAACCGAAGCACTCCGTAAGGAGTGATAAAAAAAGATATTTTTGCGGAGAGTTTGATCCTGGCTCAGGATGAACGCTGGCGGCGTGCCTAATACATGCAAGTCGGACGGGGTATTTGAGAAATCGAATACTTAGTGGCGAACGGGTGAGTAACGCG
>JAURZL010000006.1 GCA_030653365.1 Anaerolineaceae bacterium | reverse complement strand
TGTGTCAGAACCTTCACTGGAGATGCTTACCAAACTAAAAAACGATTTTCATGCGGAGCTTGTTGTCATATCAAACGACCAGGCAGCCCTGCAGGTAGCCCAATCTCCCATTTCACTTCCAGTAGGTATCCCGGAATGGGTTTCACCATTGATCAGCATTCTGCCAGCGCAATTATTCACGTACCATCTGACGGTGGCGAAGGGGTATGATACAGAACAACCACGCAGTATCCACAAAGTTACCGAAACCAGTTGAGTAGCTCAAAAGAATTAATATTCATTCAGAACACAAAAGCCTTCATTTCGGTCATGATCTTTAATCTCATAAAACAAATTGTGAAAAGCATAGTGTTTTTTGTATCTCTTCTCTTCAAAGCGAAAATAAAAATGCGAAAAAATTGTATCTTATCATCATAGCGGCCAGGTTGTTTTTGATGGTGATACTTACTAAAAAACAACAGCCAACCCCCAATTTATTGAGATGATACAAGAAATCATAGTAAAGGAATCAATCGTGAAAAAATTAAAACGTGAATCAATTGGGGTAGGAGTTGTTGGTACTGGATTAATGGGAGTTGACCATACCAATGCGCTGAGAGAAAATGGGATTCTAGTTCATGGAATTCTTGGCAGCAGTGTAGAAAAAGGACAAAAATTTGCAGAAGATATGCGCATCGATCGTGTTTATGAATCCTTTGATGATATGCTGGCTGACGTCACCATTGATGTTATCCACCTGACGACACCCAATTATCTCCATTATGTACACGCCAAAGCAGCTCTTCTGGCGGGAAAACATGTTGCCTGCGAAAAACCGTTAACAATGAACTCGGAGGAGTCCAGAGAATTATTCGTACTGGCTAAAGAGAAGAATTTGGTAAATGCTGTGAATTTCAATATTCGGATGTATCCGATGGTTCAAAAAGCCCGCAGTATGGTTCAAAATAGTGAGATTGGCGATCTGTTTATCATACAAGGATCATACTTACAAGATTGGTTATTGTATCCTACTGACTGGAATTGGAGACTTGATCCAAAAATGGGTGGACAATTGCGGACAGTTGGAGACATTGGTTCACATTGGATCGATTTAGTATCCTACATTTGCGGGTTACGGATTACTGAAGTGTTTGCCGATTTTAAAACCTTTCACCAGAAACGCATGAAACCTGCCATATCCAAAACCATTACTGAAAAAGATCATTCTTCGATTCAGGAAATTGACATCAATTCTGAAGACTACGCAGCGATATTGTTTCACTTTGAAAATGGGGTTCAAGGTGTTCTCACTCTTTCACAAATGTGTGCTGGGCATAAGTACAAAATACTCTTTAATATTAATGCCAGTCAATCGTCTTTGTTTTGGATTGGAGAACGGGCTGATGAATTATGGGTAGGTCATCGTGATAAACCCAACCAAATCCTAATGGCAGAACCCAAACAGGAGAATCAGAAGAAATCGGAAAATGATTCCTCGCGAGAATCCCACAGTCAACTATATGCAAATACGATGAACGAACTGTACAGGAGAGTATATCAGTACTTACTCGCAGGTGATTATTCCTACAAACCTGATTTTCCAACCTTTGAAGATGGTCATTATGGCATGTTGGTTATGGATGCAATTGAAACGAGCGCAAGAGATAAATCCTGGAAAAAGGTGCGGTTGGAAGACCAAAAATAATAATTATCTTTAGGAAATCGCCCTAATTTATCCAACTTATTAAAAGATCAAAAATAACAGAATAATTGATATGTTTATTATTTTAATCCGCCTATTGTAAACGGATGAATTTCTGTGTTAATGGTATGGTTCATAGTATTTACCAGAATGAAAAATTCCATGGATTTCAAAATTAAGGGATTGATGTTTACATACTTGCTGCTGGTGCAGTATTCATGAGCCCCTGCATAAATTAAATTCGGTGAGCAGTCATTTTTGAGAAAAACTTAATTATTGTTGCAGGTTCCTTACTACGCCTTGCACGGTACACTGGCAGTAATTTGCCCAATGTGATGCCCAATAAAAACTTCTGGGATTTACGCGAACTGCCACAATCCATCGTTTTTTTTGTGATGGTGTAATATCCTGCCAAATTTACCCACATAGCTTCTTATCCGGCTGAAATTGCGCTTGAAAATATCCTTTTCTATAACCATGTTGTAGATTATTTATTGATTGTCCCGTGGGCAATCTTTCTGAAACCAGAAATTGGGCATGTCGGTCTGAATGAAGCAAAGGCAAGGAAAAAATATAATAAGGTAAACATTTTCAAGGTTGAGATCGTGTTTTCTCAACCTTTTTCTATTTTTGGGTCTGGTTTTATCAGATAATATGAATGTAACCGTTCCGTTTTACTGATGACTGACTTCAAAGAGTTTTTCTGGATGGAAGTAGATATAGATATTTTCTCTATATGAAATTACTTGTACAGGCATTTAAAACCGTGCCAGAATGGTAAATGATTCAATTTTCACTTGATATTCGATATATTCACCAAAATACAAACAAATCGATTGCAATACTTTGGAAAGTATTGGTGTCCGGTTCAGTTTAGACCCGGATATGTTCGGGGCGGATGGCAAATAATACTGAGTGTGCATTCAGTGATAGCTCAAAATAGTACTGGTATATTTTTTTTCGTTGAAGGGTATCTTCAACCAATAAAACATCCCAAGTATCATAAAATGATTCCATGTATTCGCCATATTGGGTTGTAGAAAGCTCCGATATAGTATTTGAAGTGTGTCATTAACTCACTTCAAATACTTATATACCGACAAAAGGGATAGAGCTTGCAATCTCGATCCAGAATTCTACCCTTTTAGTGCACCTTCCAACATTGCCCGGAAGAAAGTCTTGCGTCCAAAGATTAAAGTGATCAGTACTGGGAGCATGATAATGATGCACGCGGCAGTTATAATATTAGAGGCTTGATAATATTGGCTTTGAAAATCGTACAACCCAACAGTTGCCGTACGGGATTCGTTACTCGACAGTAAAATGACTGCCGACAGGAACTCGTTCCAGAAGCCGACAAAATTCATCAGGAAGCCGGCAAACAAGCCGGGCATTGCCATAGGGATGACAATATAACGCAGTGACATGAGCGGTGAGCACCCGTCAATCAAGGCTGCCTCTTCCATCTCGCGCGGGATAGCGTCAAAGAAGGCTTTGATGATCCAAATGGTGAATGGCACCCCGCTGGTAGAGTACACTAGAACAATGATCAAGTGGGTACTCAACAGATTCAGCTGGCCGCCAATACGGTAAATGGCGATCAGGTTGGTCAACCCAGGGATCATCATCAGGCCAAGGATGGCAATTTGTAGGGCCTTGGACCCGCGAAATTTGTATCGCGAAAAGGAATATGCAGCCAACGCGGCGAAGGACATGGTGATCAATGCAGATAGAATAGTATTAATGACTGTGTTGGGCAGGTAAATCCTAAACATATCACTTTTAAGAACTTTTTCATAGCCTTCAAAACTCCAAACGGGCGGGAAGAAAGTCGGTGGGATTGTCATGACATCGCCCAGGGTTTTGAAGGAGGTCATTAGCGCATATAAAACGGGATAAATCATCAAAAAGCAGATGATTATGAGCAGTCCATTGGTAATGATACTGTCGAAAACTTTGCGATTCTTAAATTGGTTCATAGCTCTGCCTCCACTTTAATCACACGGATGTAAATGAGGGTAAGCACAAGATTTATGATAAACATAAATACAGATATCGCGGCAGCCGCACCAAAGTTACCATATTTGAAGGCCTCGCGGTATAGCAAGACCGAAGTAGTAGTTGTGGCTGTACCAGGGCCACCACCAGTAGTGGAAAGGATCAAACCTAACTGATTGATACCTGTGATGGAATTTAACAAAAGCACCACCAACAAGGTGGGGCTAATGATCGGGATGGTGATACGCCAAAATGACTGCCAGGGAGAAGCTCCATCCAGCGATGCAGCTTCTTTGATTTCGGTTGAAACGGTCTGCAAGGCGGCCAGAAAGAGTAGTGAAGTAAAAGGAATGCTACGCCAGACGGATGAAACGATCACAATCAACATCGCTCCTGATTTATTTGCGAGCAGGGATGTGTCGTTGATAAACGGGTTGAGAGCCACCTGGACAATGCCATAATCCTGATTGAATAACCAGCGCCACATGGTACCGCTAACCACTTCAGAAAGCACCCAGGGGACAAAGAGAATCGTCAAATATAGCGGGGCCAGAAGGGGGCGTTTATTGAGCAACAGCGCAATGCACATACCCAGGACAATCACCAGGATGATATAGCCGCCGGCATATGTGGCTGTTTTTTCCAGTGCATTACCTAGTTCGAATGAATTGAACAAGCGGATGAAGTTATCCAACCCAACCCATTTTAACTTTCCCCCTTTGAGGCTATTAAACGAAAGATTTAAGGTATACAGGGTTGGGTAAACCTGGATTAGCACCAACAGAAGCAAGGCTGGAAAAAGGAGTTGGTAGTGAAAAATTTTTTTCCACCAGTTCTTTTCATTGGAGCGCTTTTTTTCAGGTGCGATCGGATTCATGGTTGTCATACGTGTCCTCAAGGCTTGATTTTTCATCTCAATGATTGGTATTGCATGGAGTCGTAAAGATCACCCTGGCATTGAAATTCCCTCATCCCATCTTGATGGGATGAGGGAATTGTGACCTAATAGAATAAGAAATTAGTTTCCAGCGTTAAGATCATCCTGGACTTTCTGAAGAGTTGTCATAATGTCCAATTCGGGTTCCAAGATCAGGGTAATAATTGCGTCATTCATCGCCTGACGCATCTTTGGATTATTGTTTGTTTTTGCAATGATGCCGGTCTGGCGGAAGGATTCAGCTGCTGCTTGCCAGTATTTGCTGTCAACGAAGCGGGGATCTTGCATGCTTTTAGAGTTGGTCGGGACAGCACCAAACGCAAAAGCGTAGTCGGCATTGTTTCCGGGCTGCATCAAGAAATCGATGACCGCCATTGCCCCTTCGACGTTCTTGGAATTGACGGGGATTGCCCAACCATTGGCACCGGCAAGATTGATGGTGGGTTTTCCGCCAGGCATCGTGAGAGGGTCGGCGATTTTTAACGCGCCGGCTCTCATCGCTTCTTCCACTGAAAGGGAACCAAAGTCGAAATTAGTAACACCATCGGTCAGCGGATTGAGGAAAACATAAGACCAGCTTCCTGCTACCCACGCTCCAGCGGTGCCGTCTTTGAAGGATGTTTCGCAATCAAAATCAAGTCCCAGGGCGACATCGGGACTATACTTGTTTGCGAACAGTTCTCGAAGAAACTCAATGACCTGGACTGATTCAGGGGTTGCCCAGGCGGTATTGCCGTTTTCATCTGTATATTTACCGCCGATGGAGTGGATCAGCTGGAAGTAAAACAAGTCTACCCCAACGTTCTCAGAGCCTTTGAAGGTTAGAGCATATTTGCCTTCTTCTTTTAACTTCGCAGCTGCTGCAAGTAGTTCGTCGGTGTCCTTGGGAAAACCGTTCGGGTAAGCAGCAGTCCAGTAGTAGATCATTGAGCCGGTAGACATTGCTGGCACGCAGTAGATCTTGCCGTCCGGACCTGTACACAGGCTCATATAAACTGGGTCAATATCTTTGTACCATTCGGAACTCTTGACGTAATCGGTGATGTCCATAAACACCTCGTTGTTATAGAATGGATCCAGGGGCATATCCATTTTGGTTAGATCGAAAACCTCGCCACCCGATTGGACTGCCAGATTAATCTTTTCGTTGATCATGGTCCATGGAACGTAGACATTGGTTAATTGGATTCCTTCAGAACGTTGGATATCGATGGCCACATCTAGTATCCAACGGTCTATAGAGGTCGCTGGATTGTTTTGATTGTAGTTGGTCCAGACGGTGACCGGGGCGATCTTTTTAGGGACTTCTGTCGCGGCGGGGGTAGCAGTGATGACCTGGATGATTGTTTCACCTTCGACAATCTTGGTTACTTCGATGAGCTGGGGGGGCGTGGTTGGTGCCTGGGTCGCCGGGGCGGGGGTTGCGCAGGCAGCTAAAAGCATGCTGGCAACCATTATCAAGCTAGTAATTAAGAACAAACGCTTTAACATTTTATTTCTCCTTCTGATTGAGTTTGTAAGTCAAATGGATTTACAAAGTAAATTATACAAAGGAAAAATTATAAAAGCAAGTATTTTTAAGATAGAGTTTTGAAAAACAAATAAAAAACTCGAAATTAATTGACTAAAATGAGGAGTATGATTCAATCGAATAAAACAAGCTGGATCGAGGAGCGAAAAATGGTAAAAGGGATACAATTTGGCTCAATCCAGTTGATTGATAGTATCCACAGTATTGCGAAAGTGAATACTGCTCACAAGTAGATCATGAGCTGGAACAATAAATCGGAGTTGAGACTTATGCGGTAGATAAGTGGTATGACGATAGCGACAACCAATACTACCTCCAAACAAAAAACTTACAGCGAATACCAGCGCGCACCACAACATGATCGTCTGCCAGTAGAACATGGATAATGGGTTGAGTTTGGGAGAGCATCAGGATGGATTATCCTCGCAATCATGGTTCTTTGAAAATGGTTTTCATCGCGCGGGTGGTTTTATCCAACCCACCCGGTGCATCTGAAAAGACTTCAGCGGTGACATAGCTGTCATAGTGGATCTCCGCCAGGGCTTTCTTGACAGTCTCAAAATTCACATCGCCTTCCAGCAGATCACAAAAGCCTGCCGCACTGCCAGCGGACATTTTGTAGTCTTTGATATGCACGCGCTGGATCCGTGAGCCCAGAATTTTAATCCATTGATCGGGGTACCCGGTCAGGAGAATATTGCCGACATCAAAATACGATCCAACCCATTTGGACCCGAAGCTGTCAATAAAGTCTCTCATTTCTAATGGGCTGAGCAGGAATTTGTTCCAGACGTTCTCGATACAAATGGTCACCCCCAGGGCTTCTGCGGTAGGAATTAATGCTTTGATGGACTCTTGTGCCCTGGCATAACAAACGTCATAGGGCACCACTTCCGTGTCTGAATTAGAAAATATATCCACGGCACCTGGTACGTAAAGATAGGCATCCAGCCCTAACCAGTTGGCGATTTGCAGGGCTTTTTGGGTGAATGTGATGATTTTTTTACGTACTTCCGGGCTGCTGGCAGTGGGTGAGTTTGTCCAACTTTCGCCGCTGGCGAGGCTGGATATCTCGATGCCGATCTCTTTGGCATGGTCAGCGATTTTTTTGCATTCCTGCTGCGTGGTTTCTGGCGTTAATACCCCGCTGCTGGCGATTGCCAGTTCGATGGCGTCAAAACCGAGAGACTTGGCTTCCTCCAAAGCCTTCAGGATGGGTTTTGTCCCTCCAAGACCACCTTCCAAACACCAGTAACTCAGACTTATTTTCATAGATTTCTCCTTTAGACTGCCGTTGACAGCAGATTAAAAACAACTGCATGCAGTATCAGTCACCTTTTCAACCAGCAGCTCTTATCCCAAGCCACTCTTTAAACACTTCATTCATTATAATTGTAAATCAGTTCATTAGGAATTGTCATGAGAATCACTAAATTCGAGGGTACGCCACAGGGTAGATATGGGCGTATTTTCCACTCATGTTTGGCACAATTCGCTATTGTTATACCATTTTTGCCATCTGAGTGGGAGAAATAATTATGGTGCATTTATCCTGGAGGTTGTTTTTTCTGATTTCTAGACGTAGAATGCGGGTTACATCCTGCAATCCGTTTGAAGGACTCACGCACTAAGAAGAAAGACGCCAACAAGCAAGTATGGCTTAATCTAATGACAAACCCAGAATATCAGCAAGGCAGGAAAAAACGCTATAAACTCCAGTGTAAATTTGGACAAGCTTAACAAACCCACGTATTTGCAAAATTTCGCAATGTTGGAAAACGGAAATATGCTATTCAAGCTTATTTGATGGCGATGATCCTCAACCTGAAGAGGATCATAATGATTGTAAATGGTGTTGGGTTTAAAACCCAAGTGGCAGCGATATAAAGTAAGAAAAAATCGCAAATAATGTGGATTTGAGGTCAATTCATTTAAGCTTTTAGCGCTTTTATTTGGAATTTCCTGTGACTTTAATTCATCATTCTACTAATAATTGATTGATGTTTTGGAAATATGCTGTTTTTAATTATATTTCAACACCCTCCTTTAAAATACTTGTTTTTTATAATTATCTTATGTATAATTCCCTTTGTAAGTCAAATGGATTTACAAAGATTTTCAAAACGACATTTCCACATTCCATTAATAAGGATAAAGAAATGAAAAAAGCAACGTCTTTGCACACCAAGCTTCATAACCGTGATTTAGTTTTACGCACAATTTTTGCAAACACCTCCATCAGCAGAGCTGAAGTAGCCCGTGTGACCAATCTCACGCGAACAACCGTTTCTGATATGGTCAATGGTCTGCTAAACGAAGGTCTGGTTGAAGAAGTCGGTAGAGGGGAATCCATAGGAGGAAAAACACCGATCCTGTTGAGTATTGCTCCGGATTCACGCTATTTGATCGGGCTAAACCTGGCTCAGAATAAGTTCATAGGTGCGGTGGTCAACTTACACGACGAGATCAGGGGAAAAATCGAGGTTATTGTCGATGATAATGATGGAAAAAAAGCGCCTGAATCGGTATTCAAGATACTAGACGAGCTAATTAGAAAGAAGCTCACGCCAATTGTTGCTATCGGTGTGGGAGCACCTGGATTGATCAACTCCCGGGAAGGTGTGGTGGTCAATGCCGTTAATCTAGATTGGCACGATCTGAGACTAGGAAGACTTCTGGAAAAGAAATACGAAATTTCGGTATCCATATTGAATGACAGCAAAAATCGTTCGATTAATTCGAATCAAAGGAGAAAATATGTCACTACCTATCGTTCTTTTGCCCAAACCTCGCCAAAGCCATCCATTGGCCGAGGGATACACGCTTCCTCAGCAGGCCACGATCCTGATCTCGACCGCCAGGGCCCAGGATCTGGTGTTTACAGCCCTACGTTTGCGCCAGAAGCTAGCTGAAGCGTCTGGATTGGATTGGGATCTCTCGGCCAGCCCGGCTATCCCGGCTGGACAGGTGGGGGTTGCTTTGCGCCTTGCGCCTGAAACAGGCCTGCCGCGTGAGGGCTACCGGCTGAGGGTGACTCCGGCTGGGGTGGAAATCCAGGCCAGTGACGCGGCGGGTATCTATTATGCCACCTGCACCCTGGTTCAAATTGTCCAGCAGAGCGGGCGCTCCTTGCCGGGTCTGGATATCCTGGATTGGCCTGACTTTGCGGTGCGCGGTGTGATGTTAGACATCAGCCGGGATAAAGTGCCTACCATGGATACTCTGTATAACCTGGTGGACCGGCTCTCAACCTGGAAGTTCAACCAGTTTCAATTGTATACCGAGCACGCCTTTGCTTACCGTAACCACCCGGTGGTGTGGGCGAAAGCTTCGCCAGTCACTGGTGAAGAAATCCTGGTCTTGGACGCTTACTGCCGGGAGCGGTTCATAGAACTGGTTCCGAACCAGAACTCATTCTCACACATGGACCGCTGGTTGTCCCATCCGGAATATTCAGGCCTGGGTGAAATCTCTGGGTCGTTCGAATCCCCTTATGGCACGATTCCGCCCTTCTCTCTATGCCCCAGCGATCCCGGTAGTCTGGCCTTGATCGACAGCCTGTACGACGAGCTTCTACCCCATTTCACCAGCCACATGGTCAACGCAGGCTGTGACGAGACCTTCGAACTGGGGTTCGGACGCAGTAAAGCTGAAGTGGATGCGCGCGGCGAAGGCCCTGTCTACCTGGAGCATCTGCTTAAGATTTACCGCACCTTGCAACGGCGCGGCTACCGGATGCAGTTCTGGGGAGACGTCCTCATCCGCCACCCTGACCTGGTACGCGAACTGCCGCGCGACATAATTGCCCTGGAGTGGGGCTACGAAGCCAACCATCCCTTTGAAGAACATGGGGCTGAGTTCGCCGCAGCTGGTGTCCCGTTCTATGTTTGTCCGGGCACATCATCCTGGAACACGATCGCCGGGCGGACGGATAATGCCCTTGGGAACCTGCGCAGCGCTGCTGAGAATGGCCTGCGCTACGGCGCATGCGGATACCTTATTACCGACTGGGGCGATAACGGCCACTGGCAGGTTCTGCCAATCAGCTATCTGGGCTACGCGGCAGGAGCCGCTTATTCCTGGGCATACGAAGCCAATCTGGACCTGGATCTGCGCGCTGCAGTCAGCCGTTTTGCCTTCGATGACCCGAGCGGCGCGATGGGCAGCCTGGCTTATGAGCTGGGCAATGTTTACAAGACAGTCTCGTATTTGCCGGAGAACTACTCGGCGCTGTTTCGTATTTTACAAAAGCCGACGGAATATATCCAGAAAATTGCGGCTGAAATTCCCGGTGAATTCTTCTTTGGATCCGAGGCTGCCATTGACCAGGCTATGAGTAACCTGGCCGACAGCCAGATGAGTGGACTGGAAGCCAACCTGATTGAAGATGAATTCCGGCAGACAGCGGCCTTGCTCCGACATGCTGTGCGGCGCGGGCGATGGCTCCTGGAGCCCAGCGGAGGCGAGGGGGAACGGAAAGCTCTGAATGCTGACCTGTCAGAAATTATCGCCAACCACAGCCGGTTGTGGCTGGCGCGCAACCGTCCTGGCGGTCTGGAAGACAGCCTGAGCCGCTTTGAAACGGCTAAGGCCGACTACGCCTGATTTTTTTGTTGTATGGGTGAGATCTGGATCCACCTCATCCACACGACTCGTTTTGGCCATTGGCGGCTACACAAAATGAATTCATGTTGTACGAGTATGCAACCTCGCTGCATACTTGTACAACATAATAATAAAAAAAAGGGAATTAGACGCGTAGGACGAGATCTTTAAGGTAAGAACCTTCGGGGAAGGCGAGCGCAATAAGTTGGCCGAGAGCCTGGTTCAGGTATGCGTCCACACTGGTATTTTTCTTACGAACAATTTGATACTGAATTTATAAGAATGATTGTCGTGATTTTTTTCTCCAGCACGAATCAGCACTTTGAGACCCCGCGCCATGCATAGACGTTTTCAGTCTCTACAAAAGAATGGCCCTTAGAGGTCCAGGGTGTCGCACCGCATTTTTGTGGCAGAAAAGGACAAAATTTATGGCAAAACGAATTCATGCTAACGGACAAGCTTGTGTTCAGGCACGAATAATATTTCAGGGGGCTGTGAAATGCATAAAAAAAATAATTTTTTCAGTGATATATCTTGCTGAAAAAGGTCGTTTAGAGACAAATCAAATCCCCCTATATGTTTAATCTAGTAGGCTGTATATGAATCAAAGTTCGCGTTAAATGAGCTAACACGGCATAAACGTATATCATTTTGCATGGCCCGAAACGGCGCGATCAGCTTATGCATAACCGTTGGAACCGAAATTGTCACCGCATCCGGTTTTTCTACGTCTAACATTATCATTAAATCGGTCTAAGCAGTATCCCATATTTGGATGCAATGGAATTTACTGTTTCTTACGCGGGATCTGACACTCGGACCAGTGGAACATTTGGCAACTCCCAAGAAATCCTGGCGTTGTTTCTTCCCATTGATCCGACACTGTCAAGGCAAGGAAGAAATGTCCTAATCTGAGCAAAATAGAAATGTCCTAAAATGGGAAAAACATTTCTCAAAACCACTTCATAAAAGAGAGCATTCCTTCGGCAGGGGCTCCGTCAAGGGTGGTTGGGAAGACAGGGTAAAAGAAAACCTAAACCACCCTTGATGGGGAAGCCGAAGGAATAGAATTGCTCACAAGAAGTGGTTTTGAGGTATGAAGAGATTAGCAGGACACGAATTATGTACTAGGAATAGGTCGACCGTTAATTTTCTTGCCATAAGTACGCCAGGGATGATTGACAGGTGGCGTATACGAATGATGGTGATAAGACTTGGTAGACACAACTTTGACAACTTTAGGCTGTTTCTGGATCAAAATAAGATCCAAAGGATCACCATTCAAATAAGCTGAAACCACACACTTCTCATCTTCAGTGATTAAGACTTGTCGTTTGATGAGGTTCTGAGGAGGACGCTTGGTATTAATTTGGTAAGTTTTACCACCATAATGGATCAATAAATCTTTAGTAATTGTGCGTTCACGATGAACAGAAAAGAGAAAATCCAGATCTAAAGAAGTATCCAGTGGTGCATGGTTATCCCCCATAGATTGCGGAAGAACAGCAAACTTACGGTTGTACTGCTTAATAAATTCTGGTAAATACGCATTGGCTGCCTGATAAGTGCAAATGTTTCGCAAACGCATCTCTTTCACCAAACGATCTTGAAAAGTCTGATTGGCTCTTTCTACCCGACCTTTGGCTTGCGGTGAAGAAGCATAAATCATTTCAATCCCCAATGTGTTCATAGCACGTAGAAACTGAGTCATACCTTCTTTTTCACCCGTATTGACCTTGAAAACGCTGAACCGGTCTGAATAAAAACTTTTAGGCAATCCTTTTGAACGAAAATATGACTTGCATAATTTTGCGTATGCAAAGAAGCTTTCCGTTTTGGTAAACTCAGCACCCAGGACGGCACTGGTGGCATCGTCAACAAACAATAATAAGCAAGCCTTTGGACCACGATCTTCTAACCAGGCATGATAAGAACCATCAATCTGCACAATGTCTCCAACTTGCTTTTTTCGTTCGCGTGGCGGATGGATTTTTTTCTTTCTAACTTTTGCCTCATGAATGTCTTCTGCAATCATGATCTGGCGCATGGTCTCTTTGCTGATTTCAATTCCTTTGTATTCTTCTAGCTTTTCCATCATGAAAGTTGGCTTGAACCCTTTATGTAACGGATCTTTTATGAATTTATTGATCTGCTCACGTTTGTCTTCAGCCAGTCTCCGATTACCAGGTTTTCCCCTATGTCCTGAAACCAATCCAAGATCCCCCTGGTGTCGGTAACGTGCAGTTATCCGACGAAAATGTCGTTCACTGATTTGTAATAATCCCGCTCCCTCTTTTTGGGTTATCCTTTTGTCTATTGCTCTTTCTATGATTGTTTTTCGTTTTAATTCTTCCTGGGTCATTGCTATTGTCCATTTCATCTGTTTGTCCTCTTATAGGACATTTTAATTTAGCCAGAATAGGACTTTATCATTTTGCTCTTACATCCCATTGATCCGACACCAATATCCGCAACTTTTAGACTTATAATTTGTTCACCTCTTTAACAATTGTCTCTAAATCAGAAGCATTTAATTGTGGGTGTACAGGTAATGAGATAACCTGATTTGAGAGTTTTTCTGCTATTGGTAAATGGATATCTCCAACAATGTCCTGCATGTATTGCTGTTTGTGTGCTGGAACAGGATAAAATATTACTGCTTCAATTCCAGCTTCATTAAGCTGCTTCACTGCTGCATTACGATCACCTTCAACTCGCACAGTATATTGATGCCATACATGTCCATAATTAGATTTTAATTTTGGTATGATTACTGATTTAATATTTTCATTGAAATAATTCGCATTTTGTTTTCTGGCAATTGTAAAATTCTCTAAGCGGTGTAGTTGTGACACTCCAATTGCTGCATGCAAATCACTCATACGAAAATTATATCCAAGCATTTCATGATAATAACGACGTTTCATCCCATGTGCACGGATAAGTTTACATAATTCGGCGATGTTATCATCACTTGTTGTGATCATACCACCTTCCCCTGACATGATGTTTTTGCTGACATAAAGTGAGAATGCTCCAGTTCCAAAGCTTCCTGAAACTTTATTATTATATGTTGCCCCAACCGCTTGACAAGCGTCCTCAATCACCTTCAGATTATATTTTTCAGCAATTTTTAAAATAGCATCCATATCACAGACATACCCATACAAATGCACAGGCATAATCGCTTTGGTTTTGGAGGTAATGGCTGCTTCAATTAAATCAGGATTTATATTGAATGTTTCTTCATCAATATCCACAAAAACAGGTTTTGCGCCAGTGAAGAGAATACTATTGGCAGATGCAATAAAGGTAAAAGGCGTTGTAATAACCTCATCGCCAGGCTTAATACCATTTGCTAATAATGCAACATGCAAGGCAGTGGTACCAGAGGTAGTTGCAATCGCATGCTTTACCCCACACATTTTTGCAAATTCCTCTTCTAATTTTGCCACCCAGGGACCCTGGACTATCATTCCAGATTCTAATACTTCCAAAACGGCTTGTTTTTCTTCCTCTCCAATAAAATGATTAGATATTGATATCATTGAATTCTCCTCATCTAGATAGTAAATTTATAATATAATTTTTTAGAATATTTATGCTTGTGTTAAAAAATTTCCCTTTAAAAGTAAATATTTTATCAGTTACCATTTGAGAATCAAGTGAGTTTAAATCAAGTTTTCCTCCATACGGGCAAATAAATCCATTGTTATAGCAGGATTTTCAAAAACCAGAGTATAGTCAGGCACATTTTTTGTTACAACTGACCCCAAGTCAATCATTGCGCAATTTCCTACCGTTATTCGACAAATAATGGTTGCATTGCACCGATTGAAGTCCCTTTTTTAATAAGCATTTGACTTAATTTCCAATTTTTAGCATTTTTAAGGCTTCCGTCAAGATTAATGGACCTCGGTTGTTTATCATTGGTAAAACACAATGCGGTCCACAAAAGACCCCATCTTCGATGGTTACACCATGATAAATGGAATTTCCATTTTGGATTTTTACATTCGAACCAATTTTGACACCAGCATCAATGTACACGCCTTTGCTGATTATGCAATTTTCACCAATGATGGCATCATCGCGAATTTGAGCATGCTGGCAACCATTATCAAGCTAGTAATCAAGAGCAAATGCTTCAAAATTATATTTCTCCTTCTGATTTAGTTTGTAAGTCAAATGGATTTACAAAGTAAATTATACAAAGAATAATTATAAAAGCAAGCATTTTTAAGTCTCAATAAATAGAGGAAAGTGAAAAGAAACTGAAGCCTATTGATTTTTGTCATAAGCTGTAAAAAGTTCTTTATGATTTTATATAATCTTGATCTGAAGGCCATACAAGGCGAAAACGCGCAGGAATTAATCAGACAGTTATTGAACCTGGTCGAGAAATTATCTGCAGACTTACGAGACGCTCAAGTCGAGATTCAGAGTTAGCGGGAAGAAGTGTACCGGTTGAAAAGGAAACAAGGCAAAAAAGGCAATCAATGGAGGCAGCTTTGGAGATTAGTAGAAATATTGATTATTAAACAGGTATGAGTTTAAAGAAATTTGTGAAGTTAATTTGGCCACTGTGATCCGAAATTGCTGCAAATAATTTGAAGGATGTATTAGTTGACCCAGAGCTTTTTCCTGATATAAGTTTAGTGCTAAATAATCTGGCTACAGGACACTAGGATAATAAACTCATGGGAACCACAATGATTTTCCAAGTATAACTCCTATGCTCAATTGGTTTTGCTTTTGGTTGCGGTAACAAATAATCAAAATTCTTATCTGACATCTTCAATGACACTCCGAAATTTCAAGGCGCAACATTGACAAATAGGTTTGCAGGAAAAGAGTTTTCCCATACCTTATTCAGTTTTAGGTCGACGCCCAGGATTGGGAACTTTTCGATTATTTTGAAAGATTTGTTATCAAACTTTCAGGGAGGACGTAATTCCCACATAAGTGAAGGTTTATTATTAATTTTTTTGGATGATTGCTTTTGAAAAATTTTAAAAAAAGTACTTAGCGAACCCACTGAAAAGGGTTTCAACACAAGATGATTAACTACATTATCCCCTTGTGGGTCTGCTGCGTGCCGGATAAGATTAAACCAGAGATCGTCGGTTTAGCTGACACCTGCACTTAGCGCTTGAGCAAGTGTTTGCAGAGCCCGCCGCACAAACAACACTGATTCAGGATTTTGACTCATACCCCGGAGGTCACATAGTAATCGTAAGGGTAGTGGTTCCCACAAGGGGATGATATCGAATACCCAAGGGGCACTCTACCCATTCTGGGCATACATCCAATCCCCGCCACTATTTTCCAGACGCCTAGAAATAGGCGTTTTTTTTGATTAAACAAGCGTTGATTCCTTGAACTATTTAATTGCGAAGAGAGATTATCTGTCGACTACTATATAATTCTCTTCTTAGGTCAGAATAAGAGTATCATTCCAGCGATCTCATTGAAATATATCAATATTGGTAGGTTTTTAACCACAAAACTTATCCATATCGATAGGTTTTGGGGATTTTCACGCACTTATTATGTTAAAAACTCAGGAAAATTTTCAGTTCCCTTGTGCCATGTCTTAGAATAGATCACTCCACTCAGGCTCGAATAAAGAGAAAAGATGTGTCTTCCCTCCATAAGCTTTACTTCACACATTTTCTGTCATGTCTTCGATTTTAGGATTCAGACTCATAACCTTTTGGTCACGAAGTATTCTTTAGAGTAGGGGTTCAAATCCGGTTCTCGTGTAATAAATGGATCACAATCGCAGCCAGGCAGCACAGTCCGTGTCCCCGTATTGTTTTAGAAAATTGCATTTTGATCAGTAGAACCCGCCATCATTTTTATCTCCAATTTCCTTTTCTGTGTATCACTCTGGTGTGATTTTGCTGCTATTATAGAAAAACACCTCACCACTGATGGCACCTCCAGCCTCGTCGATCAGGTAACTTACTGTCTTACAAATCGTTTTTAAGATGCTGCAATTGTCAAGCGGGATTTGCTTAGCTAAACCAATATCATTGCCGGTCACGTAGACATTATAGATCCCTCCCGTTGCGATACAATTTACCGTGATGCCTTTACATGCCAGCATTTTGGCAGCGGAATAGGTCAGTGAGACAATACCGCCTTTGGCAGCAGAATATGCCAGCCCCTCTTCAGCATCGCCTCTGAGTCCACCATAGGACGCCAAAAATATCACCCTGGGACTGGTACTTTTTTCCAGGTAAGGTATAGCCTGCTGAAGCATATGAAAACTGCCGGTCAGGTGCGAGGAAATCACGCCGTTCCAGTATTCATCTGTGATGTCCATGACTTCCTGTTTTTGGGGTGGCCAGCCTTGCATCGAAACCACTACATCGATCCCGCCAAAGCGATCCACTGTCTGTTCCATCGCCTCATGAACATCCTCCGAATTAACAATATTACACCCGATCGCCAGGCATTGACCTCCATATTTTTCAAGCTTCCTGGCAGTATTGATCGCCCTGGCTTTGCTTGACCCTAAGATCACCAAGGGCATCCCACTTTCGCAGAAAGTCCGGCAGATCTCAAAGCCAATGCGCCCTGCGCCTCCCGCGATCACCGCTACCTTTCTTTCCATATCCATCCCTGACGTTAAATATCCCAACACATTGTTTCAGACATAAGTAGATTTTTTACCTGATCACTCACTTTCAATTACCTCGTCAGGAACTTTATTCCGGCTTGGGAGGATCAAATAGTTCACTTATTTTTTCCATCCTGTTCATTATCAGCGCTAACAATCCACTTGCCATGTACTTTACTGCGTATGAAAGCTCAAATCTGTCCTCCTGTCTAGGTGACGCCGGCCGGTTATCATTGCTAAAGCTTTAGGCACTACCCGGGACAGATTTATTGTCTCCGATTCTCGGCAGAGGTCATTGGTGCGTGGCGAGAGCATCATCAAAAACCGTTTTCCAGAACAAGTAGGGGTCAGTAGTGCTATTGGCATAAATTTCCGTATAATCATGACCTGCTCCTTGGACTTCGATCCATGTATGGTTGATGTTGAGGGAAGTCAGATATTGGTCAAATTCAATAAGCACTGGCCTCAGGCTTATATCGTTGCTTCCACCCAAGATGCGGATGGTCGGGGGGGTGGCCAAAATGGCAGCACTGGAATTCTCGACAATTCCCCAGGGGCTGTTAGACTCAAAATATGCCTGATCGCCAAAAAAGGTATCGGTCGTTCGAATGTCAGGTTCATCAGTGATGCTTTTATGGATGGCGGGGGCAACGGCAGAGATGACGCCAAACACGGTTGGATATTTAAGGCCCAGGTGCAGAGCGCCATAGCCGCCCATTGACATCCCCTCTATACCACGGGCTTTGGCATCTGCGATGGTGCGGTAGGTTGCATCGATATGGGGAATAAGATCCTTTATCAGAACATCTTCTACCGGGCGTGCGCCATCTTTGGAGTTGACGTACCAACCACTAGGCAGCGCTTGAGGCGCGACAATGATTGTTTCAGGCATTTTCCCGGCAGCCATAGCAGCCGCGAAGGGGAGAAGAGCGATCCTGCCGCCATCCGCTTGATAACCAAAACCGCCATGCAGCCAATAGATCACAGGATATCGCCGGTTTGTGTCGATTCTGTAGCTGGGAGGCTGGTAGATCAAATAACTGCCCTGGGAATTCGCTCCACGCGCCTGGGTGTCATACAGCTCATAAAACACTCCATCCGGTGGCGTTGTATTTGGGTCGATCCAATCGTAGGGCGGCGCGGTTTGTGGCGCATTTCCCTGATGAACCTGAACCTGAGTGTTTTGCCGAGTCAAACCTGCAGTTGGGGTTTCTGCCAATGTCAGCGATGCTGTCTGGCTGACACTTTGCGGATCCTGTGTGATTGCGTCAGTACTTGAACAGCCTGTTATTAAAGAAAGTAACAGGGCAAGTGAGAAAAAAAATACGAGAAAGTCGCTTGTTCTCATAATCAGTACTTTACAAATAAGCATGGGCATGGTATTTGGTCTCCTTTCGAAATCCCGTAGTCCGTCTGGCTTTCATACTCACACGTGCCATCGAACGACTCTGGGGTGTTACCGATGTCTTCCAACTCGAACCGTGTACTGCATTTTCGTGATCTACTGATAGTCATTAATCGTCATATCCAGACCTGCCGGAAGGTAATAGAAAAAAACAACCAGGATCCAGAATGAAAAGGGATGCAAACCACCTGTGCCAGGACCACATACCAAGTGGTGAGATTTTAACATAGCATTTTGGCGAAGATGTTGTTTTAAGCAGCAATTTATTACTCAATCAATGCTTTTGTTTAGTCTACAATAACTGCTTCCCGTGGAGCCTCATTTCCGCTGGGTGTCTCAATATAACGAATCTTGCGTTCAATGTGGTTTACGGTAAACACAGCAACTACGCAAATCAAATAACCTGCAGCGCACATCACTTCTCTGCCAAACATAATTTCTTTGTTTTGGAGCAAAACGAACAGCAGCGTCATTAGCATGGCAGCTGTAAAGGATATAGCTACGATAATGCTGCCAACTCTCAAAGTACCCGAAGAACTTCGGTATTCTGCAATCGTCATCCTCTTCTTTGCCGTTAGATGATTGAAAATCCCGATACCCATCCAGACAAGACCTGCGATAGCTCCCGCCTGTGTTATAGCCACATACCAGCATTGGTTACTTCCGACATACTGTGCTGAGCAGATTATAAACAACACAGCAGCAAAAACAAAAAGAGTAGAAAAAAGCAGTTTAAGGAAAATCCTGCGTCGATCACTCAAATCCTGCCGATACCATACACCCGTATACACACGCCTGATTCTCACCTTTCCGTTTGATTTCTGCTCCTCAAACTCCGACCAATCCTCAAAATGGTGGTGGTAAACGTCGCTATGGTAACCCATCCCGGGTGGTATACGGTTATATCTTTTGCGGATGCTTTCCTTTATTCTTAATCTCAATTCTTTTTTCCCTCCAAATATTCAAGAAACGAGTTATAAAAATCTTCTGTAGTTTGCTCATTTATATAATTGAAAACAAAGACTCCCTTTTTTTCTGTGATAACAATACCAACGTCTATATTTGTATTAACATACAAGCGATATTCACCCCAAGATTCGTTGTTCCAAATACCATAAGCATACTTCTGCTTCTTTCCCCCATTAATGCTTGTTCCGTAATCAGGCGAATAAACTAACTCCACCAACAGTATATCTTCATAGTCGATTGTGTACGAAGTGCTTCCCGCACCGTTGATTGTAAAAGAAGATTCTCCCACATCGAGTACAGTACTGTCACTGCTGTAAACTATGGCAAATACCGTAGCTACGGCTAAAAATATAAATATAAATATGTAGATTTTTTTTATCGTATTCATAATTTACACAAACCGTCTATACGCTGTTTAAATATTATTACCGCTTATATCCCTTATTACACACCGTTGATCTCCTTAACACGGCAGCAGGCAACAAAATGTTTCGGAGCATCTTCCACCAGTTCTTGAGGCTGCTTACACTCTTCTTTAGCATAGATACATCGGGCAGCGAAACGACAGCCGGGTTCCGGATTGATTGAGCTAGTAATCTCACCCTTAAGCTTAATACGCTGCATAGGATTATGGATATCAACCGACGGTATTGCCGACAGCAGTGCCTTTGTATATGGGTGCAGTTGCTCAGTAAAAAGTTCCTTTGTTGGCGCTTTCTCCACCACCTGGCCAAGGTACATAACAAGGATATTGTTGGATAGATGCCGTACTACAGACAGATCATGTGTAACAAACATAAAGGATAACCCCAGCTTCTCCTGCAGGTCCATCAACAGATTCAGCACCTGTGCTTGTATAGACACATCCAGTGCAGATACGGGCTCATCACAGCAGATAAAATCCGGCTGAAGCGCCAGCGCTCGTGCAATTCCTACACGCTGTCTCCGTCCTCCGTCGAGCTCATGTGGGTAGCTCATACGCAGGCGTTCGTCGATGCCTACAAGCTCCATCAGCTCGTTTGCAGATTCCTTTATTGCAGCACGGGAACCGAAACGATTTGAATTATGCAGAGGCTCCATGATAGTCTGTTCAATACGCAGTCTCGGATTAAGCGAGCTGTACGGATCCTGAAACACTATCTGCATCTTCTCACGTGCTTTTCTAAGCTTGCTGCCCTTAACGTGAGTAATATCTTTGCCTTCAAGTAAAACTTGTCCGTCGGTCGCCTCCAGTAGCCTGATAATCGTACGACCGAGAGTGCTCTTTCCACAGCCCGACTCTCCGACAACACCCAGCGTTTCGCCCCTTTCAATCGTGAAAGATACATCATCAACAGCATGATTCAATCCGGAGGGTACTTTAAAATACATCTTTAGGTTCTTTACTTGAATTAGCGGTGTTTTTGACATTATTCCTTCCTTTTTAACGCCTTATGTGCTTTGTCACTATGTATACAGCGGCAATAATGACCGGGCGATAGATTTGTAAATCTAATCTCCTCTTTGCATTTTTCTGTTGCGTAAGGGCAACGAGGCCAGAATGCACATCCCGGCGGCAGGTTCGTGGGGTCCGGAGGCATGCCCCCAATGGGATGCAGCCGCTTTTCGCCCATGGCTACACTGGGTAGTGATCCGAAAAGACCCAGTGTATAAGGATGCGCAGTGCGGTCGAATACATCTTCCTTGCTGCCGCTTTCCACGATTTTGCCGGCATATATTACTGCCACATCGTCGCATATCTCTGCAACAATACCCAAATCGTGAGTAATAAGAAGCATCGATGTGTTATAACTCTCCTTCAGCTCTTTAATTAAATCCAGCACTTGTGCCTGAATTGTCACGTCAAGCGCCGTAGTAGGCTCATCAGCAAGCAGCAGCTCTGGGTTGCAGGCCAGCGCCATAGCAATAACTACGCGCTGCTTCATGCCGCCAGAAAACTGGTGAGGATACTCCGGACACCTTTCAGCCGGAATACCTACCGTTTCCAACATCTCACCTGCTTTTTTCAATCCTTCTTTATAGTTATAATCATTATGCAGCATAAGGACCTCAAGTATCTGGTCCCCTACCGTCATCAATGGATTTAATGCGGTCATAGGATCTTGGAAGACCATTGCTACCTTAGTGCCTCGAATATCGTACATATCATCTTCCGATTTTTGGAGCAGGTCCTCACCATCCAGGAAAATCTGCCCGCACAGCACCTTGGCCTGAGGGTTGGGAAGAATCCTCATTATTGATTTAGCTATAGTAGTCTTTCCTGCTCCGGTCTCGCCCACCAAACCAAGCGTCTTGCCCTTTACCAATTTTAGAGAAACACGGTTTACCGCGCGAACTGTTTTTTTTGCCTGGGAGTATACGACTTCCAGGTCTTTTATGTCTAGATAAATTTTTTCTTCGCTCATGCAGATACCTCTATTAGTCCCTAAGTTTAGGATCAAGAGCGTCCCGAAGTCCGTCCCCAATCAGGTTTACCGACAGCACTGTAAGTGCGATGGCAATACCAGGAAATGTGATCATGTGCGGATACAATCGGATGTAGGCCCTTCCATCTGCCAACATGGCGCCCCATTCCGGGGTAGGTGGCTGGATGCCCAATCCAATGTAACTCAGACCCGCCGCCATCATTATGTTGGCGCCGATACTCATCGTAGCGATGATGATCATTGGCTGTACCACATTCGGCAGCAAATGCCAAAACATTATAGACAGCTTTGAGCAGTTAATAGACTCCGCAGCTTCGATATATTCCTTTTTCCTCTCAGCCAATACCTGTCCTCGGGTCATGCGTACACCCCCCGCTATCGCGCCGATAGTCAATGCAAAAACGGTGGCAAAGAACCCCGCCCCCATAACAGCGGATACCATTATGGCCAGAAGCATAGCTGGCAGTGCGCTCCAAACGTCCATGAAACGCATGATTAATGTCTCAGTTACGCCGCCGAAATATCCAGCTATACAACCTATCAAAATACTAATAAAAGAGGATACCACCGCCGTGATAAGGCCCAGTATCAGCGAATACTGACCTCCGTATAGAAGGCGGGTCAGTATATCACGCCCCATGGCGTCACAACCGAACAAATGATCCACGCTTGGTTTAGCATACATATTGGTCAGGTCGATTCCGTTTTTCTCATAAGGGCTGAGCAACGGTCCGACGAAACAAGCAAGCACCATGAATACAAGAAGAACAACCCCAATCTTTGCATTTGTGCTTTTCATAAGCCCCCCCAGAAAATCTCCAAACAAGGAGCTTTTAAGTTGATTTTCACGTTTTACATTCAGCATAGATTACCTTTTTCTGCGAGAGTATTGTGCTTTTATACGAGGATCGAGAAAAGCATAACAAAGATCCATTATTAAGATAACAACAGTAGTGAAAAGGGCAAAAAACATTACACACGCCCGAACTATTGGAGCATCGTTACTGTATATTCCTACAAGCATATACTGCCCTATTCCGGGGATGGAGAACACCGTTTCCATAATAGGAGAACCAGCTATCGTCATGGTCAGTCCTCCAGCCACACCGGTAATGATGGGCATCAGCGCATTTGGCAGCATATGTTTGCGGACTACAATATTTTCTCTCTGCCCTTTGGCCCGTGCTGTTACGACAAATTCAGCCCTAATGGTCTCCAGCATGGCGCTGCGGCCTTGACGGGCGTTGATTGCGACACCAAGCAGTGATGAACAAATAATAGGTTGAATATAATGTGCAACACTGCCGATCCCGTAAGCGGGCAGCCATCCCAGTGTTGCCGAAAACAACAAGATGAACATCAGCGCTACCCAGAAATCAGGGACCGAGATTAACACCATCGCGAGCACCATTGTAGTGCTATCCTGCCATTTGCCTTTGTTGATGGCAGCAAAGATACCCAGCACAGTGCCCAAAAAAGCGCTCAACACTAAGGCAGATAAACCGATTATTAGGGTGCGCGGCAGGCGCTCCGCCACGTCCTCTATAACTGGGGTCCCGAATTTCCAGGAAATTCCTAGATCGAATCTTATGAAGGTTTTATAAAGGAAATCACCCAGCTGAACGATGTATGGCCGGTCAATGCCTAACTCGTGACGCTTAATCTCCAAAACCTTATATGTAGCATCTGGGCCAAGTAAACTTTTGGCGGGGTCGCCAGGAACTAGATACATCAGGGTGAATATCACGAATGCTGCTGCAATCAAGATTAATATCATCCATAAGATACGTTCCATTATGAATCTTCCCATTAGTACCTCTACTTTCTCAAATATGTTGGCTAATTATAGATCTGCTCTTAAAATTTTTACTAAAGTTTGAGATTGTGCAACTTGTAAATTCTGCGAAACTAGCAGCAGCACCACCGGGTGCGCTGGCGGCTTGTAATCGAGTGAACTATTGAAAAGCAGCATCGTAAAGTGAATTCCGATGCTGCTTTTCGGTAAGGAAAATTTAATCGGATAAACCGTCAGGGTAGCTTTCAAACAAATTTACAGGAACCATTTTACCGTTTGCGGGGTTCACCATCCACTTGCAGACGTTATCCTCTTCATAGAAGTGAGCGCCTTTGGGCCTGCCCTCATTGGGTGGTGTGGTTATGATCACGTTCTCTGTATCACCAGGGAAGTATTTATCACCCGTATAGTTTTCTGACGCCCCATCGGGCCATTTTGTGACCAGACTCCAGCCATTGCCATCCGGTTGCAGTGTCAGCTCCCAGGTAACACCGGTGCCCTGGCTGTCGACAAAGGTGTATACGCCTTCAGCACTGAAGTCGGATAAACCGTCAGGGTAGCTTTCTAACAAATTTACAGGAACCATTTTGCTGTTTGAGGGGTTCACCATCCACTTACAGACATTATCCTCTTCATAGAAGTGAGCACCTTTGGGTCTGCCTTCATTGGGCGGTGTGGTTATGATCACGTTCTCTGTATCACCAGGGAAGTATTTATCACCCGTATAGTTTTCCGTTAAGCCATCGGGCCATTTTGTGACCAGACCCCAGCCGTTGCCGTCTGGTTGCAACGTCAGCTCCCATGTAACGCCTGTGCCCTGGCTGTCTACAAAGGTGTATACGCCTTCGGTATGCGCTCCGGAAGTTTTAATCTCGGTGTCAATAACCTGCACATTCTTAGAGTGCTGGGCTTCGCCGCCAACGAAGGTGCTGGCACCAATTGTCGCAACTTTGCCCTCGCGTAAGTAAAGCTCGTTGATGCCCGTAGTGTAGACAACGCCGCTGCTAGAGCCTACTAAAGCATAGCTATAACCATTTTCGATAACATAGTCGAGGATACCACTGATACTCTCGGTGTCATCTTTGGCTTTGGTGGTCTCATATAAGGACTGGAGATGATCATCTTTGATCCAGCCGATGGAATAGGCAGTTCCTTCATGTTCATTGATTTCGTTGCTGAACAGACGGTGGAAGGAACCAACCAGGTTGGAGCCGCCGATGCCAGCGATAGATAGATCCCATCCTTCGGTTTGGGAGAAAGTAGTACTACTCATTGTCCCAGTACTGGACTCTATCTTTATTTTGATTCCGATTTGACCGAGTTGGGACTGAATCAACTGCATCGCGTTCTTGGTTGCTTCGGAAGAATCGCCAAGCAGAATGAGCTCCTCACCGCTATATCCAGATTTAGCAAGATATTCTTTGGCAAGATCTGTATCATACGTAGTCATGTAGTTTTCTTTTTCTGCAAAAGAATCATCCCAGTCGGGGTAGGTGCTGTTGCCGAAGGTTATCATGGGAGCGTACGTACCGCCCATGATCAAGGCGATAGAGGTGGAATCCATTCCATACCACATGGCTAAACGCAGATTTTTATCCTGCAGCAACGGGTTAAACAAGTTGGGCGTGAGGAACCAATAGTCACCTTTCTCAATAACGTCGACTTTGTATAAATCAGCATATTTATCTTCTTCAAATTGAGGCAGTATAGCAGACAGTACATAATCACAATAATCAATCGTGCCTTGCTCCAGAGCGATCTGGGCCTGGGCAGCCTCTGCAATAACTGTAAACTCAATAGTCTGAACGTTTGCACGGTGCAGATCTAAATGGGTATCCATTATCTCCGGGTTGTTCAGCAGCCAGTAGTCATCGTTGGCTTCGAGTATAAGATTGGATCCAACAGTGAATTCCTTGACTACATAGCTTCCTGTACCAACGGGCTCTGTTGAGAAATTGTGGCTCTCAAATGCAGCCTGGGAGAAGATATAGGTGCGTACCAGCGGGAACTCCAATTCGGTCCAGGAAGAAGGAGCTTTATTCCAATGCCAACGTACTGTATAATCGTCCACAGCCTCAATGCTTTCGACCAAATCGTATTTTATCGCATTGCCGCTATCGATCAACCAATTAACACTGTATACAACATCATTTGCAGTGATTTTATTACCCTCAGAATCGATGACTACGTCATAGATTCCTACATCATATGTCTTATCGTCCACAATAGTGATCGATTTGCCGATTGAAGGAACCAAATTGTTTTCGTCGTCAAAGTCGAATAGAGTCTCATAGATGTTCCAGAAAAATACGTTATGAGGTAATTTGTTGCCTGTGGTGGGTTCCAAATTCTCCGGATCTTGAGCGATAGCTACGATGATCTTGTCATACCTGCCGTTTTCGAGAATGTGGTCCGATTGATTAGCTCCTTTTTTACTACAAGCACATAATGAAAACGCTAATGAAAGTAACATAAGAAATAAAACAGTTTTCTTCATTTTTTCTTCTCCTTTTTTGAATTTCTACATCCAAAGAAACTTTATATTGATTGATTGTTTGTAACATTTTTTTTGCTTATAGGCCGACTCCTTACCAGAAAAAGTAAATGATCAAAAAGCTAAGTTTCAGTCCAAAACAACGTCCAAAGGATGGAAAATCAAGCGCATTTCCATGCTGTTTTTTATCACATGAAGCGACCTGGTAGGCTCAGCCACCCGTCAACAAAATCAAACATCGTTTTTATTGTGTCTCCGAACTGGCCGGGAAATGCTTCACAATCCTTGGCTGGATCAAAGATATGGGTTGCGCCTTCTACGAAAGCAATTGTTTTATCAGTGACTTTTGGAGTGTTTTCATGGATGATCTCAGCTGCCAAGAATTCATAACCTCCTGTCATTCCCATCACCAATAGAGGGGCAGACACACCAATCATGTTACCCGGCGTGCAGCTATAACTGGATAACCAGTCAACCCCATATAAGGAATCTTCGTTATATCCGAATTTTTCAGTCGTCCGGACTGCAGACGAATTGAGAAAGGTTCGGATGGTCGACTTAATTGCACCCATACGGTAAAAGTCGGTAAAGGATTTGTCGTTTTTCGCTTTTCTGACACAGGGGATGATCTGGTTCGTCATGGATCCATCAGCATGCAGCAATGGCCATGTTTTTCGTGTCCGTGACAACAGCCGGATGTCCTGTGGGAATAGTTTATTGTTAAAGGAATTCTGTGCTCCACCGGGTACCAAGAATGGCTCATCATCAGCATACCTGCCTTGCCCGCTCTCGATTGCATGGAGTCTGTCCAGCGCAGAATCAATAAGCCGATTGTTTCTCTCCCCTTGGGCTTTCTGATATTTCCGGATAAATTCCTCGCTGTATGTCGATCCCTTGGGGTTAAACCCATTGGCTGGATTGAACAGGTCAAGTTCCGGATCTATTTTACGACCACATTTTTCATCAGTCACCGCCGGGTCCAGACTGAGAAGCGTCATTACTCCGTTTCCATAGTTTGAATCGAGCAGCATCACACCATCGGCTGGGGGAAGGTCTCCTAGTTCAGAACACTTTATTAACTTTTCGGGTCCCTGGAATGCCTGCACCCCATTCTCGGCTACATTTTGATAAGCACTCATCAAAGTTGCGCCACCACTGTGCCCCAGGGTAATCACTTTCCTCACACCGGGGATTTTACGGAGAAAATCGCTTGCAGCATTGACATCCAGCAACTTCTCATCCAGGGGATCATCATGATCGCTGACGGCAGCACCTAACGCGCGATAACCACGCTTCGCCAGTTCACTTGCCGCATTGGGTGCTAGATGATCACCGTCGGAATGCATTACGATAATGGCGATTTGACTCTTTTCACAAGATTCAATGGGCTCAAAAAGTAGACTTTGGATTCCTTTCCAGGTGCCCTTTTTTTCAATCCTGTAATAAGAACTCTTGATTGGGTAATATTGATCAGTCAAGATACTCTCGCGATTCATAATTAAATTACTTTCTGTTTGAAGTAATCTGCAAACCCTGCATCAGCAATGCGTTTTTTTGCCTTTTCTTCATTGTCCGGGAAAACGCCAATGTCTTTCAGTCTCTTCAGGTAATGTCCGGCATGCGCACTCACAAATGTCGTCGGTCCACCTTCAGAATTCTGGAGGAATTTCTGTGAAAAGTCTAAGATGTCGCCACTGGCTGTGCTCATTGGAAATTCAACCAGTTCCTTGCCCACTGCGCTCCTGACCGCATTAAAGCCAGCCAGAATACCAGAGTTGATACATGGCTGGACATCGACCATATTGGCTTTGCTGCCCGCAGCAAAGTAGTTATCAGTAGGTGGAACCAACAGGGTGTTGTCGGTAAATACGAGGTCATGACCCAAAGACCATAGATTTTTTCCTCCTACCGGACCCGCCACGACAACGTTTTCAAGACCAGGAATCTTGCGCAGTTGCTCCAGTTTGATTGGGCTCGGTCCAGCTCCACCAGCGAAGATGCCGCGATCCAACAAGCGGAAGCGGCCGGTATTCGGTGTGACTCTCCAGCTGGTTTCGGCATCCGCAGGATGTCCCTCACCATCATTACCATCCTGCCCACGGGTCGCCCAGCTCCACTCAGGGTCGCTGTCCCAATCGGTCAGACCTCTGTACGGAAGAAATACCTGGTGACTGAAGGCTAATGCGTCTTTCCATTCTTGAGATAATGATTCTTTATAGAAATAGATACCATTGTATTTCACTCCCGGGGTACCATCTTTTTGACGCATGCTCCAGGTTTTGGCACCAATTTTTTCGGTGAGGTTTACCCGGTCGCCAAACGTGGGACACTGCATCCACGGGCACATGACACAACCACCAACATTCTTTCTGCAATCCTTCATGCCTCCGGCGGATCCTGTGCAATCGATAAAGGCATCCGCTTCCAGCCAATCGCAGTCTGCGGTTTTCACCTTGGTGACGTGATTACCTTCCATTTCAACATCTATCACGCGGGTTCGCCAACGAATATCTACACCAAATTTCTCCAACAACCTGCGTGAGGCTGGTTCAGCGGTCATGACGTTATAGACCCAGGAGTGTTTAGTCATTTCTTCAGATCCTGGCAGGCTGTGCCACGGATAATGCGAGGCACGATAATTATCCATATTGTCCAGGCTGACTTCATCAAACATTTCATTGACTTCGCCTGCGCCCATCTCAACGATCTCGAGGTGAAGAGGGTACCTTCCGCCTACGTCCATACTTCCTGCAATACGACCGATACCTAACAGTTGATCCTGCCTTTCCAGCAAGATAACTTGATCAGCACCTGCTTTACGTGCGCCAATTGCTGCAGAGATCCCTGCACTTCCTCCACCAATTACGATTACTTTTGACATATAATATTTCTCCTTTTTTCAATGACCGTTTTAATGAACAATAATTTAAATCACCAAACCTACTGAATGTTTTAGATTGAACCCGATTAAGAGAAATCACACACATGATTGTTGCGGAAGCAAGCCCATTCAGACCACTTATATACAGCATAAACATCTAAATGGATTTTCTGGGATTTAGACACCAGAAAAATATCTTGAATATAATGATGAACTGGAGAGAACATACAAGCATCCATTCCTGGCGTACCAAGGTATTCTAGAGACTCAGGCCATAGGACACAGTTATAGTACGACAAAATCAGGAGCGAAAAAATCGACAAAAAGGCGGATTTTTCCTCAACAGTAGTCAGTTTTGTGATTGACAAGTTACCCAACAACCAATAAACTATAGTTAGTTGGGTAACTTTATCGATCTGAGGAAGAATGAGAAAAACTTTTAAAGCATATGTAAAAAATGATCTAGTTTTTTTTGACGAATACATCACCTCATCAAATAAACCCATAAAGGTTGGAACAAAATCCTGGTACGCATGGATTGCCAATAGAGATACTTTTGTGTATGAAGGGAGTGCAGGACATTTTACTGCGCGAAGCGAACTTCGAAGAGAATGTAATTACTGGTATGGGTACAGGAGAATTAATGGAAAACTCAAAAAAGTTTATTTGGGGAAATCCGAGGATTTAACAAGTGAATGTCTTGAAAGAGCAAGTACACAGCTTTTGCTTCAAACGTATGAGAATAACTTAGTTGATTACACTCCTGTCGTTCCCCCACAAACTGCTGCGATTACCCCCCCTTTTTCCACAAAAGATCTAAATATATTTATTCCCCTATCGAAAATAAAACCACCAGTTTTTCCTGTCAAGCACCTTAGCCGTTCTGCACTAATCAAAAATATAAATTCACCAATTACCGTAATCTGCGCTCCAGAAGGCTATGGAAAGACAACCTTAATGAATGAATGGCGGAAAAATTGTGAAATGCCAGTAGCTTGGGTTTCTCTCGACGAAGAAGACAATCATTCACTCCATTTTTGGTTATTAGTGGTGAATGCCTTACAATCCATAAGCCCGGACATTGGACATGGTTGGCTTTCTGAAGTACGTACCTCATCTCCCTCCACGCTTTCAATAATCGTTGCTAACTTAACCAACGATATTGTCCGATACACAGATACCAAAAACACATCACATGGAATTGGATTGATTTTGGATAACTACCACTATATCCGGAATTCTAAAATTCATACTTCTCTACAGACCTGGTTGGAGCATATGCCACCAGCATTGAAATTAGTGATTGCAAGCCAGAGGCAACCGCCATTAACCTTAGGTTATAAGAAAGCCAAAGGACTAGTATCTGAAATAAGCATAGATGATCTGCGTCTATCAGAAGAAGAGGGAAATTTGTATTTATTGAAAAACACACCTGAACCGCACCTGGCTTACAGTCAAATGCAAGCACTATTCAAACGAACAGAGGGATGGATAACAGGTTTTGTCTTTGCTGTTGCTATTCTAAATAAACAATCTGACCGGTCTATATTTAAAGATACCTACACAGGATCTCATCCCATTATCCATGATTTTTTTACTTCAAATGTACTGCAGAAACAGTCTCAAGAAGAACAAATATTCCTGATTAAGACGTCAATACTTAATCAATTTACTGGGCGATTATGCGACGCTATTACTGGAAATAGTGATGGAACAGAAATGTTGATTCAATTACAAGAAAAGAATATTTTTATTGAGCAGCTGGAAAATCCAGGTTGGTATCGGTATCATAATTTCTTTTCAGAGGTCCTGAATCAACACCTAAAGGAAAAATTTCCCGACGAAATTCAGTCACTTAATCAAAAAGCAGCAATTTGGTATTTGTCGAAAAACATGAACGAGGAAGCAATAAATCATTGGTTAGCCAGCAAATCTTGGGAAGAGGCTGCAACTCTGGTCGAAAACGTTGCTTTGAATGAGATAGAGCAATTTGCAGACGACTCACGCTTGTTAAATTGGTTACTCCAGTTGCCCCAAGTTGTAGTGCAACAACACAGTATTTTACTTGCATTTTATCTTCGATTGGCGGGGGCTTTATTTCCCGCCACCGATGTGAATAATTTCGTAAAGCTAACGGAAGAAGAACTTTCAGGAGATTACTCGAACCTTAAAAGCAACAAACAAGAATTAAGTGATGAAATCCAATATTTTAAGAGAACATGGTCGAATGAAGGCTCAAGCATAATCAGAAAGCCTTCCTTTAGAAAATATGATAACGTTTGGCATTTGCTAGATGGAATTCTTCAATATCATCTTGACTTCCGGAGTAATATTGTTCAAGCAGAAAAGAAAGCAAGTGCAATATTCGAATCTGCTCGAGAAAAAAAAGATCTGTATGCCATTTTGATGGCAGGCGGGGCCTGTGCAAACCTTGCTTTGTCCCAAGGTCACTTGCGCCGGAGCGAGCAGATTGCACAAACAGTACTTCATTTATCCTTTTCATTAAGTGGAAGATTTCCAGCGCAAACCAGCATTTCACTCACCGCATTGAGCAATGTATGCTTCAAACGTAATCAATTAATGCAGGCTCATCAACTTTTAAATCGTGCAACCGAGGTAAATCCGGACCCTATCAGTTCAATTGTGCCGGTATCAATTGCAATCCTGCGTGCCAAAATCCAATCTGCACAAGGAGATAACGAGGCTGCTTTTGCGACAATCCAGGCGGCCCGAGAATTACATAACCAACACCCATCAAGTATATGGGTAGACCAGGATTTGATTGCATATCTAAGGTTGTTCCGATTTCGCCAGGGTATTCTACGGCCTGAGGATCGAGTTTTAATTGATAGGGGAGAATTGGAATTAAGTGCTTTTTCCACACTTGTTTCTGCCGAAATACTGATTGAAGAAAAAAGATGTTTGGCAGCTGAAGATCTCCTAACTCACCTTCTCGAGAAATATCCACATGGGGTTTACATGTTGCCGGTGTTAAGGGCAAAAGTAATCCTTGCGATCGCGCTATTTGAACAACATAAAATAAAGGAAGCCCGAAAAATTTTTATTGAATCGTCTCGTCTAGCATCAACAGAATTTTATATTCGTCCATTTATAGATTATGGACCCAAGTTGGAGGCACTAATTTCATTTGTTCTATATTCCGAGAATCTTCCCGGAGGTATCCAGGCATTTTTGAAGGGCATACTCACTTTGTTAGGAAAAACCAACGGAATTCAAAGAATAATACCGAATGCTGCAACAGAAAGATTGGCTCTAGCTGCTTCTATCAGTTCGCGCGAGCAAGAAATATTGAAATTGTTAAGTACTGGTTTATCCAATCGGGAAATTGCCTTCCGCTGTGGTATATCTACAAGTACTGTAAAAACTCATATTGAGAAAATCTACAGGAAACTAGGTGTCAATAGCCGTTTGCATGCAATTTCCCAAGCACAATTACTCAATTTGATATAAATACTTATAGGTTTATCGTGTTTGTTGTCTGCAGATAGGTACCAACCATTGGAATAATTGGCATAAGTGGACAAAATATTCATAATTATTAAATGAGAAACTTTTGACCAATTTTTCCGAATCAATAAATTGTGAACTCCAAAGTAAGAGAAAACATATCATTTTATTGGCATAGGCTTTACAGCAGATTTATCCTAAGAGATTTAAAGGGTATCGGGGACTTATAAGAGACTCGCTTTGCTTATTCCGCTATGGTTGCGAGAGTCTCCGCTCCAAAACAAATATATCATCAAGCCTATGAGCAATGGAATGACGCTCAATAAGTACATTTCTGCATAGCCAAACATCTTGGAAATAATGCCACATAAAATAGTACCAAAGCCATTGCCCGCATCCATTCCCAGATAGTAAGTGCTGATTGCTAATCCTCTTTTTTCAGGTTTTGCTTTGAGAACGGATAATGCCTGGCATGCTGACGTTAGTGTGCCATATCCCAGTCCATACAAAAATGCTGTGATCATGAAAAATATTGGGGTGGTTGCAAAGAACAATAGGACCATTGCACTAATCAAACACATAATACTTGGAACGATCACAGTCCTATAACCCTTTTTATCTGCAATTCTTCCGTTGACCAATCTTGAAAGTAAAACAGCCGCTGATTGAATGGTAAAGAAAAAACCAATATTAGAAATTCCTCGGTCAATTGAAAATAAAACCAGGTAAGTTGTAATAGCACTGACAATAATCCCAATAAAGAAAATGAGACTCGCTGGTATCATGGCAGACTTCTCTATGTTGAAAAATGCCCCGATGTTTCTTGGAATACTGGGTTTGGGTATATTTAAATTAGAGGAGTTCCTTTTCCGATAAATTGAAACGATCAGGATCACTCCAAGGATAGAAAAACCACCAGCAACACCAAAAGCTACCTTGGCACTGTAAGAATTCAATAATTGAATTCCAATAGAAGGTCCTATCGACATTCCAAAAACCATACCCAATCCATAATAGCCCATACCCTCCCCCATACGTGCGGGCGGAATGTTCTGTGCCGCTAATGCCCCAAAGGCAGTGGTGGCTAGCCCCATTCCAATTCCATGCAATAAACGGGCAAATATTATTCCGGGAATAGTATTTAAAAAGATATACCCCACAATTGAAATACAAAGGATGAATAAGCCACCAATAAAAATTTTCCTTTTATTATAAATATCGGTGAGATAGCCTGAGAAAGGTCTGATCAACATGGCTGAGATCAAAAACAAGGATGATATTAGACCTACTATACTTAAGTCATTAATGAGACTTTTTATATAAACTGGAAATGTTGGATTCAATATAAAAAAGCTTATTGAGACAAAACAATTCGCAATTAATATGCTGATGTAATTTCGGTTCCATAATATGTCTTTATTGTTCGTGTTTTTCATGTACTTTTCCCAAACATATTGATGAATAACCAATAAAAAATCAATCCAATGGTATTCATTACTCCTGAGTATGGATTATGAAAACCTTATTCCTTTGTCAGCAATGCATAATGTTGGATTGAAATAACAGTGCCATTAAGTTGAAATGCTAACCAAATATCAAGGGTTCATGATTGTATTACGGACAGGTTCTATTTCTATGAAGATTTATTTCGTAATCGTAAAATAATACCTTTTATACCATAACTGACAAAAAAGAACCTTTTATTTGCTGTTTCTGAATCATGTTTTAGCTGATCCAAAAATTAGGTTGTAGTGATAAAATGAATGCTGTTTGGAGGGAGATAATTTGGAACCAGGCACAAAATCAGGCGAATTACCTTTTGTAGAGTTTGTGATCATCATTTCTTTAATGATGTCGTTGATGGCTTTGTCGATTGATGCGATGATGCCAGCATTGTCGCAAATTGGTATTGATCTACATGTCCAGAATGCGAATGATCGTCAATTGATAATTTCGAGCATATTTTTAGGATTGGCACTTGGACAGTTATTCTTTGGTCCGCTTTCGGATAAAACAGGACGCAAGCCGGCAATCTACATAGGTTTTGGAATTTACATTGTTGGGGTACTTCTCTCAATCTTTTCGGTTAATTTTCCGGTGATGCTTGCAGGACGGTTGTTACAAGGTATTGGAGTATCTTCGCCCAGGTCAGTGACATTGGCTATGGTACGAGACAGGTATGAGGGTAGATTAATGGCCCGGGTAATGTCATTTGCCATGACGGTCTTCATATTGGTTCCATTAATTGCTCCAAGCCTGGGTCAGGTAATCTTGATGGTGGCAGGCTGGCGCTTCATCTTTGTTGCTTTTGTGATCATTGCGCTGATCTCATTGGTTTGGTTTGCGCTGAGAATGCCGGAAACGCTGCCAATTGAAAAACGAATCCCTTTTTCGCTGCAACAAATTATGACTGCAAGTATAACGATCATCAAAATGCCTGTTTCCCTGGGTAATACCATTGCAGCCGGACTTGTGGGAGGAGCATTTCTAGGCTATCTCAATTCGGCCCAGCAAATTTTCCAGGAACAGTATGCACTGGGGAATCTTTTCCCAATCCTGTTTGGTATCATAGCCTTATCGCTGGGACTGGCATCTTTTCTGAATGCAAGCCTGGTGATGCGGTTCGGAATGCGATTTCTTGTGAATCTTGCACTCAGAGTAGTTCTGGGGCTGGCTGTGGTTGCTTGTGCAATTTCGTTAGCCTGGGGTGGTATACCGCCGTTGTGGTTCTTTATGACTTATCTGATGACAACTTTTTTCTGCATTGGCATCTTGTTCGGTAATCTCAATGCGCTGGCGATGAGCCCATTGGGGCACATTGCTGGGATTGGTGCGGCTGTTGTGGGATCACTCTCAACATTGATCCAGATGTCGCTGGGAACATTAATTGGACAACGCTACAATGGCACCGTTCTGCCAGTGATCGTAGGTATTGGTTTATTGATAGGATTTGCCATCCTGGTGGAAAGTTGGTCCGAAAAAAAGCAACAAAAACTTGAAATGCAATCCATTGAAATTTCATAAATTATTAATTCATAATTTTGTTAAATTTTGATGGATATGAAACCATCGACGGTGAAAGAAGCTATTGAAAATCAGGAGTGGAGAAAATACCGGTGGAAATTGCTAAAGATTTTTGTGAGTAGCATTTCCAGATTTCGGATAAAAGATATCCATCGTATGGATCTCCCAGCTTAATCTGAAATTACTCATCAATGGCCACTTCAATAGGAAAATCACAAAGATTATTGCAAATAGTAGGACCATCCTATGTTGTTTGCACAGTGAGTAATTGATGAGTGCTTAAAATCTTATACTGAAAATCTTATTGACATTTGCCAGAGATTATGTCATACTATATATTATAAAACACTGTTTCATATAACGAAACGATAATATTATTTTTCACATATTGTGAGGAGGTAAAGTGGAAACCTATAACTTGGTTGATGCAGCGAAAAAGGTTATTCAGGATCGGCGTAGTGTACGTAATTTTACCGATGAACCAATCGCTGACCAGGATTTGGATATGATCCTGGAAGCTGCGCGGTTGGCACCCTCGGGGGAAAATGCACAACCCTGGCGGTTTATCGTCGTAAAAGACGAGTTAATGCGTAAAAAAATGGGAGCCATTGCTGGAGGTGGCAGTAGCCGCCGGTTTACAGCTGAGTTTGTTACCAAGAAAATGCAGGAGCGCTTTGCCAACCTGGAAGATGAAGCCAAGAGACAGGCTGCTTTTCAAAAGCTGACCACAGGCCAGGTTTCTGCATTTATGGCAGAAGCTCCGGTTAATATCGTGGTTTGCGGTAAAAAAGATGTATGGGATACACCTTATGATACTTCAGCGGCTATTGAAAACATTCTATTGATGGTTACTGCATTAGGCTTAGGCGCTTGCTGGGTAATTGCTCCCTGTATCGATATTCGCGATGAAGATCGAATTAAGGGGTTGCTCGAAATTCCTGAAGAATTCAAAGCTGTCAGCATTATTTCGATCGGGCACCCTGCCAGAGCGCATAAACCGAGACCTCGATTGCCACTGAAAGAGTTGGTATTCACCGAAAAATGGGGAGAAGATTATTATGAGGAGACAGAATGAGCGACAAAATCATTCCTTTAGACTATTCAAATAATTTGATGTACGAACTGGAGAAAGCCTTTTACGATGAGCGCGGCAAGGGCGCACGTTTTCGCACAACCACTGTCGGACGCCATTACTTCAATGATAAAGTTCTTCCATTGATTAAATCTGATGATATTGACGAAATTATTCAAACAATTGCTGGCCTATTAAAGGATGAAGGTATAGTCGCTGATGTCTCTTACCTGAAAGAAGACCGCTTATTGCGTGTTCAGGTGCAGAGTTGTATTCACAGACCAGTGGAACTAAGATTAATTGCTCAGGGGGTTGAACCTTTTACTTGTATCCCTGCCAACTTAATTGTCTTAGCGATTGAGGAAAAGTTGGATATTCCGGTTGAACTGGCTGAGATTAAAATATCAGAGGGAGTCTGTCAGCTGCTTTTGGTTTTGTTTGAAAAACGACCATTTCTCGATTAGGAGAGATATGAGTAAAGTTACCACTCTCGAGGACGCTGTTTCCTCGATTCCAAATGGTTTTCACATTGCCCTTTCAGGTTTTGCCACTGCTCGCTGTAACATAGCTTTTGCTCATGAGGTAATTCGACAGAAGAAAAGACAATTAACCGTTTCACAATGTGTTGGAGCGATGGAAGCTGATCTGATGGTTGGAGCAGGTGTTGTAGACCGAATTATTTATGGCGGTGGGTCTCGCGGAAGATCTGGACAGCATTATTGTATTAATCGCGCCATAGAAAAGGGTGAGCTGATCACGGAAGAGTTTAGCAGTCTATCCATGACCTTTCGCTATCTGGCCGGGGCGCTTGGGTTGCCTTTTATCCCTATCCGCTCTCTGAATGGCTCCGATATTCTCAAACAGCTGGAGAAAATAGATCCACCATTAGTAGGCAGGTTGCAAGACCCTTTCAGCGGTGAAGATTGGTTGGTGCTTAAACCACTAACGCCGGATGTGTCTGTCATTCAGGTTCAAGTTGCTGATGAAGAAGGGAATGCCTGGATTTTAGGACCAACTTGGGATAACGAAGAACAAGTTAAGGCCAGTGATAGAACCATTGTAATTACCGAAAAACTCGTTTCGACAGAAACGATTCGTCGTTTTCCTGAACGAACATTAGTGCATGGTTTTCGGGTTTCTCATGTTGTCCATTTACCATTTTCTGCCCACCCCAGTTCGGTTTATGGCGTTTATGATTTTGATAAAGAGCATATCAATTTATATGCCCAGGCTTCGCGAACACCAGAGGGTTTACAGGAATATTTAGATACATATGTATATAGCGTCAAAGACCATTGGGAATTCCTTGAAAAGCTTGGTGGTATGAAATATTTAGAGAAGCTACGCGCAGATCCCATTTTAGGATATTAGAAACCAGAGAGATGACCAATGAACAATGACCTTGATTATTCCCCCTTTGAACTAATGGCAGCCGCTGGGGCTCGTGAGTTGAAAAACGGCGAGATCGTGGGTGTAGGGCTAGGGTTACCCGTTGTCTCAGCATTTCTGGCCAAGCGTACCCATGCTCCCCATATGACAATTCTTTTCGAGCTAGGTGTTGTTGATCCTGAACCGCTAGAGGTTGGTGTCCATGGCCTCTCCGATCCACGTATTTGGTATCGGGCAACCATTCATACCAGTTTTGTTGATATGCTCGGTACTGTATTACATAAAGGCCTGATTGATGTAGGGTTCCTGGGAGCGTTGGAAATCGATATGTATGGAAATATAAATACTACACTACTTGGTGATCCAAATGGCAAGTTCCGCCGGTTTACTGGTAGTGGTGGTGGAAATGATATTGCTTCCAATGCTAAACGAACAGTAATCACCATCCGTCATGAAGTCCGAAAACTTAATGAAACAGTCTGTTTTTTAACCAATCCGGGCTATCTGGGTGGTGGAGATCAACGCGAAAAACTCGGACTGCGTGGTGGGCCGAGCCGGGTGATTACGGATAAAGCGATATTTGATTTTGAGCCTGAGAGTAAGTGCATGCGACTGGTATCTATTCACCCGAACACAACCCTGGATGATGTATTGGCCAATATGAATTTTAAGCCTATCGTTCCAGCCAATCTGCCTTTCACCGCTCCACCCACTGCTGAGCAAGTCCGCTTGATTCGTTATGAGATTGATCCGAATAAAGATTACGCAGGTGTTTAAAATTCGCGATTTTATTATAAGTAGATTAGGAGAAAATTATGCCATACGTTGTGACTGATGAATGCTGTCTTTGTGGTGCCTGCATTTCAGGTTGTGAGAGTGAAGCAATTACAGAGACGGAAACAAAAGCATTTATTGATGTGAATATATGTGTAGAATGTGGCACCTGTGAACGCAATTGCCCTTCGGACGCAATAATTTTTGTGGACGATGATGAATTAGCGAATTATCAATAAACTTATGTTACTTTTAAACATGTAAATGAATCATATGGCTTTTATTAATTCATCTTAAAATTGAAAAATAAACCTGCAAATCAAATTCTTGTTTGATCAATCACTTTTACATATTTCATCGATGCATGCTGGTAGCGAGGAAGATAAAATATCGATACGCTACTTAGTAGTATTTTTTAGATGTTTATCAAGGAAGGTAAAAACCCGTTCCATGTTCTCATCGGTCTCAAACAACGGATCACCATGGCCTGCACCTTCTAAAATATCAAACTCAAAGCGGTCTTTACTGACATATATTTGCAGTTTTTCCACAAATATCATCGACTGTTGTACAGGAACCAATGTATCAAGACGTCCATGCTGAATCAAAATAGGGGGCATTTTTTCATGGATATAAGTCATGGGATTGGCAAGCTCAACCAGCAATGGCACTTTTGAGATTTTATCCCCAAGATACTTTGATTCTGGGGAATCTATCTCATCATGGTGACCAGGACCAAAGCCGTTATCTGCAAGTTGATCATCCATTTTTATGAAATCCGTTGGACCAAACCAATCCACAGCGGCTTGAACATTGCAGGGATTTTCCGAATTGCCCAAGCTGATATCATCAAATTCAGTCACCAGATTTGTCAGACAGATCATGGCTGCAAAATTACCCCCGGATGATCCCCCGAAAGCGGCAATGTGATTCTCATCCAGATGATATGTTTTGCTGTTCGCTTTTATCCAACGAATGGCCGCCTTGATATCTTGTAAGCCAGCTGGAAACTTCGCTTCTCCGCTCAGGCGATAATTTACACTGACAATTGAGTATCCGTGTTCCAATCCTTTTAGCAAAGGCAACAAGTGTATATCGCGTTTATCCCCAATTTCAAATCCACCGCCGTGGATGTGCACGATAACAGGAAAAGGTCCATCGCCATTTTCAGGCAAATAGATATCAAGTAGATGAGCGGGGGATAATTTGGCATATTGCAAATCCAGCCATTTTCGTTTGACATGGGTTACGTCTGCAGAAGGTATATCAAAAAACTTTTCATTTACAGTTTCATAATTATTTAAGTGTTTCATGGCTATATTCCTCTCAATAATCCTTTTTTACGCTTTTTTAGAATCCGTTTGTTGAGAATCTTGCTTATGTTTATGTCCAAGATTTCTGTTTGTTCTCTGATATTCATCGAATGCCACTGCACCAAGCAGTATTAAACCTCTTACGATATATTGCGCGTAGGTACCCCAGCCTGCAAGTTGCATACCATTTCCCAGAACTGCCAGTATAAATACACCGGTTACCAAACCAAGCATATTCCCTTCACCACCCATAAAACTGATGCCACCCACAATAGCTGCGGTAAGAACAGTAAATTCAGTACCTGGTCCAAAATTAGAAGCAGTGGTATTGGATTTGGAGATCATAATCATCGTGGCTATCGCAAAGATAAATCCGCATAGAGCGTACACGGATACCTTGATTGATTTGGTTTTTATACCAGCAAGTCTGGATGCTTCTTCATTTCCTCCTAAAGCCAGTACTTTCCATCCATAATTTGTTTTTGAATAGACAAAACTGGCTAAAAGGACAACAATTATCGTCAGGAATACATCAAAAGGTAATCCTAAAATCTTTCCTTTTGTTAACCAAAGGAAAGAATCTGGATAATTACGAAATGTTTGGGCTTTAGAAATTAAATACGATGCACCCTGGAATAACATACTAGTTGCAAGGGTAACAATTAAAGGGAATACCTTGATATTTGTAACGATTAGTCCATTAATCAACCCAAGGATTGTTCCTAAAATTAATCCAAGGCTGATAGAAATCCATACCGGGAGGTGAAAAACAGTCATGCACATCGCAGTTACTACCCCGACTAGAGACATTTGATAGCCGACTGAAAGATCAATCCCTCCACCAATCATGACAAATGAAAGACCGACAGCGCCAATGATGAAATAGGTATTTTGCGTAATAATATTAACCAGGTTCCTTAATGTAATAAAATATGGACTGGTTGTGGAAAAAAATAAAATTAATAAGAACAAGATAAAAATAATCGTATACTTTTTTAATCCGCTAAGGTTTAACTTAGGCATAATCACCTCAATTAGGATAACTTGTTACCTGATGCTAATTCTATGACATATCTTTGATCGAAATTTTCTTTTAATACTTCTCCCATTAATCTGCCTTCAGAAAGTACGATTAGCCGATCCGACATTCCCAGGAGTTCTTCCATCTCTGAGGAGATCATAATAATAGATTTCCCCTGATTGACCAGATCAACCATTAAATTATAGATTTCCTGTTTAGCACCTACATCAATACCACGTGTCGGCTCATCAAAAATCAGGATATTTGTGTCTGCTGCGAGAGTTTTGGCTAAAACGACTTTTTGTTGATTGCCGCCGGATAAATTTCGGACACTCTGTTGAAGAGAGGGGCTTCTTATATTTAATCTTTGAGAATAGAAATTGACAACTTTATTGATTTTCTTCGAATCTAAAATAATCCAATTAGAATATTTATCAAAAACTGATAAGGATACATTAAACCTGATATTCGCATTTAATATACACCCGTGATTTTTTCGATCTTCAGGTATTAATCCAATGCCGTATTGGATTGCCTTACTCGGGGAATTGATATTGGCAATTGATCCATTTATTAAAATTTCTCCATTATCTTTTTGAGTAGCACCAAAAATTACATTAGCCATTTCTGTCCTGCCTGAACCTACCAGGCCGGCAACCCCCAAAATCTCACCTTTTTGCAATGTAAAGGAAATATCTTCATTGCCATTGCTGGATAAATTTTTGACCTCTAGCACGATATCTGAAAGAGCGACCGACCTTTGAGGATAGTATTCCTTTAATTCCCGACCGACTTCTAAATTTATCAATTCCTTGCGATTGGTTGTTTTCGTAATCAAAGTATCCACATATCGACCGTCGCGCATTACCGTGACCCGGTCTGAAATTTTAAATAATTCTTCAATGCGGTGAGAAATGTAAATAACAGTTACATCATTGTTTCTTAATTTAGTAATAATTTTGAACATGGTTTCAACTTCCGATGCACTTAGTGGTGCACTTGGTTCATCCATGATTAAGATCTTGGCATTACGAGAGATTGATTTCGCAATTTCAACTAATTGTTTTTTTGCTGGGCTCAAAGTTCTCACAATTGCAGAAGTATCAATATCGACACCCATATCTGCAAATATTGATGTAACTTTTTTACGTAAAGCCTTTATGTCAGTGAAAAATCCTGAGCCTTCACCCAAAAATATATTATGGGCAACAGATAACGATTCTACAAGACTGAATTCCTGGTAAATTACTTCAATTCCGAGGCTTCTTGCCATTGAAGGGGTCATTTTTGAGTAATTATTATTGTCAAATATGATTTCTCCTGCATCTGCTTCAATTGCTCCTGAAATAATTTTTATTAAAGTTGATTTTCCTGCCCCATTTTCACCTAATAGGGCATGGACTTCCCCCTTCGTGAAATCCATTGAAAAATTGTTCAATGCCACAACACCTGGATATGTTTTGGTTATATTTCTTAGTGATAAGAGTACGTTACTCATTAATAAATCTCCACGAGGAGTTAATTAATGGGTTGAGGAAATCCTTTTAAGTCTTTACCCCAACCCATATGTCAAATCATTATCTATATTAAAATTTTGGATAAGTTGGTTTGCCGGGGATCGTACCTTCTCATTTTATCAAGCTTGGGGCCAATGGATTATCCAGGGGGAGGTCCCAACTTGACTTCTTCTAACGGCGTAGTTGGTACTTGGAACACTTCTGTGTCCAAAATCGGTTGCGCCATCAATTTTCCATCAACAAGAGTAACAATGTCGAGTGGATCATAAATCACTTTCGTGATATCTCCCTTAAGCATTTTTGCAACAATTTCATTTGTCCTGCCAACTAGATCACCGCCAAAACGAATAGTGCCTCGGAAAACAGTTTTGTTTGACCCTGAATCGAGAACTGCAGGACCTTCTGCACCGATCATTCCAACACCAAATACAGCTATTTGATTCAAGTCCTTGATAACGCTCAGATTAGAACCTTTCGCAAATTCATCAACGATGGCTTGTGACGCGCCCATACCACCATCGCCAGCATATGCTAAAACCAGCTTTACATCAGGATTGGTAGCTAATACATTTTGCATTGCAGTCTGCCCAGCCTGGAACATCTCAGCTTGAACAGTTTGCACAACTTTTACTTTCGAAGAAAAAGCAGGATTGGCAACTTTGTTGGCATCTGTTACAGTGGCACCAGACGAATCAATATACTCACCATTTACATTTTTCATATATGGTTCAGCAATCATTTTCATCCCATCAGAACGGTTGGTTGCTTCAGTGTTTAGGGTGGATTCAAAAATTACTGTTTGAATTGAACCATCAGGAGCATCGGGGAAGGTTTTGTTAACCCATTCTTTTGCCATATAAGCTTCATAATAACCTGACAGAAACTGATTCATCATCATCACACTGTCGTATGATTCAGGATCGCCAGGATCCCCGCCGATCACCATCACCACAATGCCTGCCTGACGGGCTGCGACTAACTTCGGAACAAGGCTTGAAGCTTCTACAGCCATAACAACCATGAGTTTCACATTCATAGCTGTGAAATTTTCAACCTGCGTCGCCTGGTTAACAGCGCTTCCATCAGCGCTGGCAACTTGAACATCATATTCAGTCCCAAACCCATTCTTGAATGTGTCTTGAATTGCCAACATTAAAGGATTGTCCAGTGCTGGCAAGCAAACTGCAATAGTCTCTTTTCCTTGAGATTCAGCTGCTGATGGTACCTCTGCGTCTGGTGGTGAGGTCTTTTCTGCAGTAGAACACGCCGATACTAACACCAAGGCAATTAATAGAATTAAAATAACAAATTTCTTCATATGCTCACTCCTTTTCCATCCACTATATATTTTTCTGCATATCGTCTGCAGGATTGATAAAATTAGCGTAACACTTTGGTTAGTTCATCAGCAATTCGTTTTGTGCTACAATCAATTCGAAATAGGAATAGATTGATATTGTGGAAATTCGTCAAATCATTTACTTTATATCAATTGTGGAAAAAGGCAGCTTTTCGGCAGCTGCTGATGATCATTTTATTTCCCAATCTTCACTTTCAAAACAGATCATAGATCTGGAAAAGGAGATTGGTGTTTCATTATTTGATCGAAGTAAGCGAAAAGTAAGCTTGACAAGTGCTGGTGAAGCATTTTTGGACTATGCACATAAGTTTAAAGCGCTGAACCAAAACATGATCTTTGAGCTAAAATCATACAAGTCAAACGCAGATACATTTGATATCGCAGTGATTCCAATTATCCCAGAATATGGGATCGCTTCTCATTTTGCTGAATTTAGTAATGCTTATCCAAATATCTCATTCGACCTTGAAGAAACGGATGGCCTAAATATCTTATCTTCTTTGGATGAGGGAAGATTTGATCTGGCTATCACTCGTCATAATTTTATTAACGAAGAAAAATACGCCACCGTAGAAATCTGCAAAGATAAACTAATGGTGATGGTATCAAAGAAGAATCGGTACGCAGACAGAACTTCAATATCTTTGCATGAACTTTCCAATGACAATTTCATTGTATTTGACAAGGTGACCGATTTACGTAAATTAAATATGGAAGTATGTCAAAAAGCAGGTTTTACGCCAACGATATTTTATTCAAGTCATCGTAAAGTTAGCGTATTCAGTTTGGTAGGAGCAAACATCGGTATTGCTTTAATGCCATCCAAAGTATATGAATACCATAATCATCCTGATGTTTTATCTATAACATTAGATAAAATAATTGACTGCAATATCGTACTTGTTTGGCAAAAGAATAAAAAACTTCCCAAGTCAGCGGAAATCTTCGTTGATTTTTTACGGCACAATTTGAACGAGCAACAAAATAATTGATTGACGGTTCCTTTTTCACTGAATGCTGACTGCCTTCATAAACCTGAACTCAACCATGATAAGCGAAGGATACCAACGAGTAAATACGTTGGATTTCTTCATTAATTGGATTGTTTGTTTAATAATTTGAATCTTTTTAGATTATAATTAATAAACTTGGAAAATCCTTATCCCATAAGCGAGAAAAAGTTAGATTATGAAAGATCCAACCGATTACAACGTTCGTGCAGTAGAACGAGCACTTAATATTTTGGCATGTTTCGATAACGATCATCCTGAGCGGGGAATATCTGAAATTGCACTGGTTGCTAACCTTCATAAAGCAACTGCTTACAGAATTGTAACAACGCTAGTAAATCATGGTTACCTCGAGTGGTTAGAAGAGGGACAGAAATATCGCCTGGGTAAGGAACTCGCAAGTTTGGGATTCAAAGTTATTCAGCGAATGGATTTGCGCCGGGAAGCTCTTCCATACATGAAGGAATTGGTTGAAATATGGGATGAAACCTGTGATTTAAGTGTCTTTGACCAGGGGAAAGTATTCTACATCGAAATTATTAGAGGAAATCATGCCCTTACAATCTCGGCTGCAGTTGGTCAAAGGTTGCCAGCCTATTGCACTGCCAGTGGAAAATTATTTTTATCGCACCTGCCAGAGTCTGAATTGGATGCAATATTAAAGCAACCTTTAACTAAGAATACGGATAATACAGTCGTCAGTGTAAACGAATTACGCAAGCAATTTGAAGTGATTCGAAAGAATGGTTATGCAGTTGACTACGAGGAGTTGGAACTTGGCGTATGTGCAATTGCTGCTCCTATATATAATCGTAAGGGTAGGATTGTGGCAGCCATCGGTAGTCCCAGTCCTATTAGCCGCATGACGCCAGAACGAATAACTGATATTGCTGCAGCGTTCAAAAAAGCTGCATTATCGATCTCCCAGCGCATGGGTTATGGACAATAAATTACACTTTAAACTTCTACACCAGGGAATCAATATTAGCCCTGGTGTTTTTTGTTTTTCTACAAATAACAAAGTAAATTAGTCTTTTTAGAAACCCAAATTAACCTTGGAAAGGCCTAATTCAGCTTGCAATGTTAGTAGATTTTTTTGCACAGCAGGTGGTATTTCTACACCCTCAGCCAAAACTTTTTGAGTATTGAGGTATTCCTTTTCTCCGGCTGTAAAGATTTGGGATTGCTCAGGTGAAATGGGTGAACTGCGTAGATCGCGCATGATATTTCCGGTGATCTTTTTGAAAGTCGCCAAAGGAATAAAATTTTCAATATTTATAGCCATAAAAAAGTGGCCAATGCGCAAGAATTGAGAATTCCCTTCCGCATCTTCATCGGTCAAACCCCACAGATACGTGCCATCCTGGAAAGCCGCCGAGAAAATCTCCACCATGGTTGCCAGACCATAACCTTTATGTCCGCCAAACATCTCACCAAGCCCACCCACGGGGAGCAATGCCACGTGTCCAAGATCCATTTCCTTGATCATGTTATTGCTTTCTGTAGCTGAGACACCATCCTGGTTGATGACCCATCCTACAGGGAGTGGTTTGTTAGCGCGTGAATAGACTTCGATCTTGCCGCGTGGGATTACCGAAGTGGCGGCGTCAAACATGTAAGGGAATGCCTCATCCGTTGGAGCAGCAACTGCAATGGGATTGGTACCAAGCATAGGCTTGACCCCAAAGGTTGGGGCGATGGATGGATGTGCATTCGTCACGCTTAAACCAACCATACCTTCCTTCACAGCCATCAAAGGATAATATCCAGCGACACCGTAATGACTTGAATTGCGTACTGCCACGGCTCCAAGTCCATTTTGCTTAGCTTTTTCGATGGCAATTTTCATAGCATGATGACCGATGACCATCCCCATACCATTCCCACCATCCAGGACGGCTGTTGTCGGCGTGTCTTTTACAATGGTGATTTTTGTCTTCGGTAGTTGTAATCCCTTTTTGATGCGTTCGTAATACATCTTGAGATGAGCGATACCATGTGAACGCACTCCAAAAAAGTCAGATGTAATGATGACGTCTGCAATGATTTTGGCATCTTCATCGGAAATCCCCATCGCAGCCAGGGCATTCAGCATAAATTCGACCAATGTATTGACCGGGACTTTAACACTTAGTTCTGACATGATTTTCTCCAATGGGTAGGTTTATGATATAAACATTTTTCCTGGGTTAAGGATATTTTGTGGATCGAGAGCCTGCTTGATGCTTCGTTGAACAGTGACGGAAATTGGTCCAAGCGCTTTTTCAAGATAGGGGCGTTTAAGAACACCAACACCATGTTCACCTGAAAGTGTTCCACCGACCGAAAGGGCAGCATCAAAAATCTCAGCAACCATCTGCTCGACAGCCTTCCATTGTTCCGGATCACGTTTGTCGAAAAGGATGTTTGGATGCAGGTTGCCATCACCGGCATGACCGAAAATGACAATTTGTAATCCATATTTGGCACTGATCCCGCGCAGAAGCTTCACAACTTCTGGTATAGCGCTGCGTGGAACGGTAATATCTTCACCTAATTTATTGGGTGATCTACGGGCCAATGCAGGAGAAATGGAACGGCGTGCCCTCCATAAATTGGCTCGTTCGGTTTCGTTCTTAGCCATTTTTACTGTCTGGGCACCGGTTTCCTCGCAGATTCGTGCACATGCTTCAATCTCAGAAAGCACAGTTTGTTCATCTGTTCCATCTGTTTCAATGATCAGGGATGCTCCCAGGTCAGTGTTCAAACCAAGGTGCATTGCCTCTTCAATACAGGTCAGAGCAGTCTGGTCCATCAATTCCAATGTGGCTGGAACTATACCTGCCAGGAGAATGGCGTTTACTGTGCGGGATGCATCGTCCAGAGACGCAAATTCTGCCAGAGCTGTTTTGGCGTAGCGTGGTTTTGCAACCAGGCGTAATAAGGCTTCCGTAATGATTCCAAGAGTCCCTTCAGAGCCGGTAAATAAGCTTTTCAGGTCATAGCCTGTTACATCTTTGATCGGTTTCCCGCCAGTTTCTAAAACCTGTCCGTCGGCGAGCACAACCTTCAATCCGAGCACATAATCACCGGTCACGCCATATTTCAAACAGCGCGGACCACCTGCGTTACAGGCAATATTGCCACCAATGGTTGAGTGTTTAATGCTGGATGGATCGGGGGGGTAAAACAGGCCTGTTTTTTCAACTTCAGCCTGGAGGATGGCTGTGATCACACCAGCTTCTGCACGGACTGTGGCGTTTTGAGTGTCAATCTCTAAAATCTTGTTCATACGTGTCAGGCTGACAACGATCCCTCCGCTTGTCACAGGAATGGAACCGGCTGCAAGCCCGGATGCCATACCGCGTGCAATGATCGGTATTTGATTCGCAGCTGCTACTTTTACCACCTGGCTGACTTCTTCTGTAGATGCAGGTAATACCACAACATCGGGAAGACCTTCGGCGAATGTTCCATCATAGCTATAAACTGCGAGGTCTTCAGGGGTGTGTAATACGTGTTTTTTCCCAACAATTTCAACTAATTGATCAATGATTTGATTATTCATTTTCAGCCTCATAAGCTTCATCAAGCAACGTGATTGGATGGACGACACGCACATTTAAGCCGCGACGTTGTAGACCTGAATTTAACTGCATTTGGCAGCCAGGGCATCCGGACGCGATTATCTGTGCATGCGTGCTTTCTAGATTATTCATTTTACGATCCAGTACATGGGTGGATGTCTCGTAATGGGTGATCAGTTGACTACCTGCAGAACCGCAGCATGTATCCGCTTCGGGCATTTCGACGAACTCGACACCATCAATCATTTTCAAAAGATTGCGTGGTTGTTCCCATACTTTTTGTCCGCGACGCAAATGGCAGGGATCATGATAGGTAACCTTAGCTTCCACTCTTCCTTTAGGTTTTTCCAGTGGAATTTCTGCAAGGAATTCGCTGATATCGCGCACCTTGGCACTGAATACCTTCGCCCGTTCTGCCCATTCAGGGTCATCCTTAAGATAATGACCATATTCTTTGAGTGTAGAACCGCAGGTGGCGCAATCGGTGACAACCACTTTTAGATCATGTTTTTCAAATAGCGAAATGTTATGCTTAGCCGCTTTTCGAACCAGATCCATACGGCCATAACCAGTGGCTGGCATACCGCAACATTCTACTTCCTTGGGAGTGGTTACGTTACACCCATTGCGCGTTAGCACGCGCACGGTAGCTGAACTCTCCTCGGCAAACATAAGACTTTGGGCACAACCCAAAAAGTAACCTACCTCATGTTTGGCTTCACCACGTGCTTTGGAGAGTTGAGGAAGTACCTGGCGTAAGGGGTGTTGTGGCATGTGTGGTAACATACCTTCCAAATCGCGCAATTGTTTCGGGAAGAGGCGTTTTATCCCAAGTGCAAAAACCAAACGGCGGATTCCCAAAACCTGGTATAAACGCAATGGAAGCGTGGCAAGTTCCATTCGATTTGGATGGGGGATCAAACCTTCGAATAATGTCTTCTTCCAGGGTCTTGGATCACGTTGTTCCTGAACATAACGCATGGATAAAGCCAGGTCAGCAGGACGTATTCCAACAGGGCAGACATCGTTGCAAGCCATACAGGCAAAACAACTGTACATTTGCTCGATGAGGTTAGGGCTGAGTTCAAGCTCCCCATCCAAACCTTTACGAGCCAATGCCACTCTTCCGCGTGGAGATGCGGTTTCACTCAGGTATTCCTGATAGGTCGGGCAAACCGACAAACACAATCCACAGCGGATGCAGTTCAAGTAATCGGATTCATTAGGTTTTTCCAGATCTGTCAAAATATTCATGTTTTTTACCATTCAAAAAAAGTTAGTTGACCTTCAATCAAAGCCATTTTTACCCCTGGTAAATTAAGGATGGTGTGTTAAAACCGGAAGGGTCTGCATGGCATGCGGAACAATTAAAACATCACAATTGGTACCGAGACTGGATGAGGCGATTTCGAGTGCTTCCTGCATTGTTGCAGCGGGAATCATTTTACAATCTGCAATCAAATCCGGACACTCGCTTCCAACAATGATCACATTTGTATTTTCTAGGACTTTGGCCATTACAAATGCCCTTTGCTGCCCAGGAGGATAACCATTACGACGGGCATCATCCAATATAAACTGGATATCAGGTGCATCCCGCATGGCTGCTAAAAAGCGTTGTTCTCCAACACCAGCTCCGGCACCTTCTTCGCACCTGGCTGGAATGATAAAAAAGCCACCTGGTCGAATCACTGGTGTGGGTGCAAAGTAAAGATATGATGGTGCCCGGCTGGCCTGGTATAAATTAGCGTCTTTCGGGAAGCCGACCCCGCCAATGGCAATATCAAATTGTTTGTAGATGGGTACTTCATAAACAGTTTTTGCAAAGTTAACCAGATCGTGAAAAGTCAGTTCCGGTTCACCGGCAGATACTCGAAGAATGTGTTTATCATCGTTCAAAACAACATTCAGAATAAAACGTAAATTTGCACGTCGTGCAGCTTCCGATATTGCTTCATGAAATGGATTACCTTCAATTTGACCAAGACGAGTTCCAGGATTGTCAATAAATGCTGGTCCGTGGGTGTGAGCAATTAATGCCTCTCCTGCAGCACCGACCGCGACGGTTTTTCGTCCTCCGGAATAACCTGCATATTGGTGAGGCTCAACGATACCCGTTCCAATTAACAAATCAGTTTCCACCACTGCCCGATGAAGAAAGACTGGCACACCGCCAGGGGTAATGCCCATATCTACAAGCGCATCTGGATTTTGTGGTTCATTGTCAATGACCCGGTAGCGGGCAACAATATCTTTTCCCAACTTGATATCTTTTTCATCCAGGCTTGAAGGCCGGTGCATCCCGATACCGCATAAAAGCGTTATGTCTTGATCATTTACACCTGCAATTTCCAATTCTTTCAAAATTGCTGGAACAAGAAGATGATCCGGACTGGCGCGAGTGATATCAGTAAAAACGATACATACTCGATCTCCCTTATTGGCCATTTCTCGCAACGGAGGTGTGCCAATGGGGTGGTTTAGTGCATCTTGTATTGCTAAAGGGACATCCTCTATTGGGTGAATATCCTGGGATACCGCAATATCCGCCTTCATCCCTGAGAGAAGGACAAATTCCAATGATGATTTACTATAAGGAATTTTATAAGAAATGTTTTCCATAAATTTTTCCGTCTTTCATGAACAATACAACCTATTTTTGATCCTAATAATTTAAATATTATTTTTCAATTATTGTAAATGAAATTGAATCTATAAAAAAAATGAATAGTTTTATTAGATAAAACTATGTTTCACTTTATCACTTTTAGTTGTGTTAGTCAAGATTTAAAAAGTTTAATTTATTGATATTTTCGTAATCTGGAGGAATTAATCCTGTAGATATTAATTTTTTAATTTCTGCCAGATGAAAGTAGTTGACAACAGATGAAACTTTTGCTACAATCGCATTGTAACATTAAGCGAAACACAGTTTCATTCTATGAAACAAGCGTCATTAAAACCTTCCAGGAGTCAAAATATGAATAACAAACCTTTTGTAAAGGCAGCCGATGTTGAAGGCGAATTTCGAACACCACCCCGCGTTTCTAAATTATTGTTGGCACCAAAATTTGGTGGTGTTCATAACCTCTCGATGGGGATGAATATTACCGAAGTAGGAAGCATGATTCCAGATCACGTGCATGAGAATTCAGAAGAAGTTTTGTTCCTGATCAGTGGGCATGCAAAAATAGTTATAGAAGGGGAAGGGGAATGGGAAATTGGTCCTGAAACAGCTTTTTATAACCCGATTGGCAAGAAACATCGATTGGAAAACATCGGGGATGAGCCACTAAAACTCGTTTGGGTCTACAGTCCGCCATTACCGGCTCACTGCAGCTAATATTAATACATTTTAAATAAGGAGATAGAAATGATTTTTCAAGAAACTCGTGATTACCTTAAAAAGATTGGTTTGCCAGAAGGCGATTTGTGGGACATGCCGACTTCTACACAACGTTTTCCAGATGGAGCTGCATTCCGGATTGAAGTTCCAACAGTCAATACTGCGGATGCAGTCGCTGCATTGTTAGACACTGCTACAAAAAACAATGTCACCATCAATCGTGTAACTGAAACCTATGGTATGTTCAGACATACCCGTGATGAAATCAAACAATATTGCAAATTATGCGCTGATTATGGTGCAGAATTGATGCTTTCTGTTGGTCCTCGTGCTACTTATGACACCGGTGCTACTGTATTGTCTGAACAAGGTGTGCGAATTAGCTATCGATTGCGTGGAATGGAACAATTAGTACGGGCTGTAGAAGATGTTAAACGAGGATATGACCTGGGATGCAGAGGTTTCTTAATCTACGATGAAGGTATGTTGTGGCTTATTGGCCAAATGCGTAATGACGGCGCGCTCCCAAGTGATATTATTTTCAAAACTTCTGCTCATTTAGGACAATGTAATCCTGCGTCATTTAAACTTCTCGAAAGCCTTGGTGCTGACAGCATCAACCCAGTTCGTGATTTACAAATTCCGATGATCGCTGCTTTGCGTGCAGCTGTGAAAACACCGCTGGATGTTCATACTGACAATCCTCCCGGATCCGGTGGATTTATTCGAGTATACGAAGCGCCAGAAATTGTTCGTGTGGCAGCTCCAGTCCATTGTAAAACTGGAAACTCAGTTGTTTCTGGACATGGTCAATTAACTTCTGCCAGTGATGGAAAGAAAATGGCAGATCAAGCTTCAATTGTTGTTGAAATGGTTAATAAATATTATCCCGAAGCTACACAAACACCAAAGTTTTCCCCAGATTTACATCTTCCAGTAGCGTAAAAAATTTTTTTCTCTGAATAATCTTTTAATGAAAGAGGTGCAACATGGGTAATTGGGAATTACCACCAAAAGGTGGCCATATGGAAAGCCCCAATGGGCTTTACCTCCAAACCATGAACATGACCCAGATTGAAGAACGGCTCAAAACCAATGATCTGATCTTCATTCCTGTGGGAAGCACGGAAAATCACGGTGCCGGACAGCCACTGGGGGAGGATACATTCCTGGTGACACGAGCATTGGAGCAAGTGGCATTGAAGATGGGTTGCACGATTGCTCAACCAATTTGGTACAGTTCGCACCCCCACAACCATCTCGGAATGCCAGGAACTATCGTCGTCCCTGAGGATGTCCTGATTGCGAATATGAGAGCCATCATAACAGGCCTCTGGAATATGGGGTTCAGGAAACAGATCTTTGTCAATGGGCATGGTCAGGAAGAGGTATTACCTCTGGCTATCCAGCAATGGCAGAAGAAATACCAGCTTCCAGCAGTCCTGATCACACTACATACCTGGACAGTGATCCATGATCATATGAAGGACAAGGCTCACGGAGGTCCGTTCGACACACCTTTTGCACATGGGGATGAAGCGGAAGCTTCATATTCCTTGGCTCTCTTCCCGGAATTCATGGATCCTTCGCTTTTTGTGGATAACAAACCGCATGGCTTTCTACCTCCTGGTCACACAGATAAAGGCGGTGATGTCTATCATGCCCCCATCAAGGGTCACGAGCATGTCGGGTTAGGAGGTATTGAAGTAAAGGATTATCCGGAAGGGGTCATCGGTTCTCCCTCGTTAGCATCGGCAGATAAAGCCCTTGCAGGTATCAACGATCTGATGGATTACATGTGTAAGTTGGTTGGAGACATCATGACCAGGTTCCCCGCAGGTGTTTTACCTCCTGTGGAAAATGTTACCATGCGTAGTCCTGAAGAAGTTGCAGAATACGTCAAAGGACCTTTGAAAGGTGGCAAGTCCATTTATACTCTTGCCTACCCACCTTAGTCCTTTATGTAGAAGAATTATAAATGTCAACGCGATCTCAGCTAGACCGCAAATTGATACGATGAAAAAACCCCACTATCAAGTTCATTTCCAGGTTGTTATCAGAATTGAGCTGGTGGGGTATTTCCCTCTTAGTTTAAATTTTATTAGTAGATATTAAAAATGGAGTGAATATGAAATTTCTCCGTGTTTATATGAATCAACTTCAAACGGAATGGGAGGAGGTGCCTTCACCCTATGAACATTTAGGTGGACGGGCATTGATAGCAAAGTTGTTGTTGGAAGAAATCCCGCCTGCTTGCGATGCGTTAGGGCCGCATAACAAGTTGATTTTTGCTCCCGGATTACTGGGTGGTACAGGCGTTACGACTGCGGGTCGGTTGTCAGTTGGAGGAAAAAGTCCTTTGACGAACGGGGTTAAAGAATCCAATGCAGGTGGTACAGCTGGAGATACACTGGGGAAAATGGGTATTAAAGCTGTTGTCGTTGAAGGGCAACCTGTTCAAGGTACATTCCAAATTTTGTACATTGGAAATGAAAAAACAGAACTACATCCGGCAGATAATATTCTTGGTCTGGGAACTTATGCAACCTCGGATAAATTGAAAGAAAAATATGGCAAAGAATGCACAGTAATCTCGATCGGTCAGGCAGGTGAATTTTTAATGGCCGGTGCTGGTATTTGTGTAACAGGTGAACCTGGTCAACACAGTAATCATGCTGCCCGTGGTGGTTTGGGCGCCGTTATGGGTAGTAAGGGCTTGAAAGCGATTGTAATTGAAAAGGCTTCTGGAAAAACGATTCCTTTTGCAGATGCTGAACTCTTCCGTTCGGCATCGAAGCGATTTTCCCGTGAGATAATTGACAATCCAAAATTAGGACCCAAAGGTGGGACACATATCTATGGTACAGCCGCTATTACAGCTGCTGTCAACGAGATGGGAGCTTTCCCAACCAGGAACTTCAGCAAAGGAAGTTTTGAAGATTCAATAAATTTGCGTGGCGAAACGATCCGTGAAACAATTCTGGCACGTGAGGGGAAAATTGGTACTCGTTGCATGCCGGGTTGTGTAATTGGTTGCCGTCATGAATATGTTGATGAGACTGGAAAGCCAATAGTAGGAACAATGCAGTATGAGACGATTGCCCTGGTTGGTTCGAACCTTGGGATTGGCAACCTGGATGATGTTGCACGGTTGAATTACATGTGCAACGATTTTGGTCTGGATACGATCGAAACTGGAGCAGCTTTAGGTGTTGTGCTTGAGGCGGGTTCGGTTCAATTTGGGGACACCGAAGGTATATTCGGACTGCTAAATCAGGTTGGTGAAGGTACACCTTTAGGACGCGTGATTGGAAATGGAGCTGTAACAGCTGGTCGGGTATTTGGAATCAGACGGGTACCTGCAGCTTTAGGTCAGGCAATGCCAGGGTATGACCCACGCAGTCTTAAAGGTAATGGAGTAACCTATGCTACTTCCCCCCAAGGGGCAGACCACACAGCAGGTAATGCCTTTGGTGCGCGCAATGAGGTCAATCCGTTGGCTGTTGAAGGACAAAAGGAGCTTTCTCTAAAATTACAGATCATTTCTGCCATGTTGGATAGCACCGGCTTGTGTTTGTTCGCGCGACCACCTGTAATTTCAGACCCACAGCTTATGGCAGAAATGATCAATGGTATTTATGGATGGGGCTTGGATAAAAATGATCTTGATGCCCTGTATAGAGATGTTCTGCGGAATGAACTGGAATTCAACCGACTTGCTGGGAAAACGGCAAAAGATTATCGGATTCCAGAATATATGAGGGAAGAACCATTGGCACCTCTTAATGTCGTTTTCGATGTACCAGATTCTGAGCTGGATTCGGTTTTCGATTCTTTATAGGTGATTGATGAATATTGATATTGAGGTTTTTGGACAGCTTATACAAAACAAACAACGGCGTCGAGCTTTGGAGGTGATGAACCCGACTTTGATACGTGATGTAGTCAACATGTTAGGGCTGAAGGAAGAGGAAATAGGGTTGATCACGGTCGATGGTGTGCAGAGTGAACCGGAAGATCTAGTACACCCTGGCAGTCGTTTGTGTTTCTTTCCGCCAATGTCCGGTGGATAGATGATTTCGTGTCATTTGCTTTAATGGGATTCACAGGGAAAACAATTCATTGAGGAGGCTTGCATGAGTTTGTTGAAGATTGATTTGCTAAGCAAATCATTTGGGGGATTGAAGGCAGTCTGGAATGTGGACATAACCATTGAGGAAGGAGAGATCATTGGGCTTATCGGTCCAAATGGCTCTGGAAAGACCACAATTATAAACCTGCTTACAGGTTGTCTAAAACCAAATTCTGGTACGATCGTTTTTCAGGGAAAGAATATTGCCGGCCTTCCGCGTTATCAAATCTGCGGTAGAGGGATTTCCAGGACTTTTCAGTTGGTAAAACCGTTTCTTGAATTTTCGGCGTTGCAGAATGTGATGGTGGGTAGGATGTACGGCAAAGAATCAGTCAAAAGCCTGAAAGTTGCCGCTGAGGAATCGAAACAATACCTTGAAAAGGTTGGTCTTTTGGACAAAGCGGACAAATTGTCGAAAGATCTGACATTGATGGAACGCAAGAGGGTTGAGCTTGCCAGGGCTCTGGCTGCAAAACCTCATTTGCTTCTTCTGGATGAATTGATGGCGGGATTGAACCATGCTGAAGCTGAGGATGCCATGAATTTGATCCGCAAGTTAAAAGAAGAGTTCAATCTGACCATCCTTATGGTAGAACACATCGTGAAGGCAATTGTAGGTCTCTCTGATCGCATCGTTGTATTGAACATGGGGCAGAAAATAGCAGAAGGTCTCCCTCAAGAAGTCATTCACAATCCGGAAGTTATCGACGTATATCTAGGAAAACCGCATGCTTAAACTAAATGATATAAATGCTTTTTATGGAGATCTCCAGGCACTTTGGGGAGTATCAATGGAGATTAAAGAAGGAGAATTGGTTGCCCTGGTAGGTCCAAATGGAGCAGGGAAAACAACAACCTTGAAAGTGATCACCGGATTGTTGCCATCTACATCTGGTTCGGTCGAATTCGATGGTAACGATTTACGCAAAGCGCCAGCACACAAGATTGTTGAATTCGGGATTTCTCAGGTGCCTGAAGGTGGCAGGGTGTTTGCTGGAATGACAGTTTTTGAAAATTTGGAATTAGGATCATTTCCATCTGAAGCTAGAAAAGTTAAGGATGAGTCCTTAAAATGGGTATTCGAAATTTTTCCACGTCTTGCAGAGAGAAAGAATCAACAAGCAGGAACGCTGAGCGGCGGAGAAAGGCAGATGTTGGCTATTGGTCGAGCGTTAATGTCAAAACCCAAACTTTTGATGCTCGACGAACCATCATTTGGATTGGCTCCGATTCTTGTACAGCAAATGTTTGTGATGATAGAGAAAATTAACAAACTAGGCGTAACTGTCCTGCTGGTGGAACAAAATGTCAGGGCAGCACTGGAATTAGCTCAAAGAGCATACGTCATTGAGAATGGCAGGATCATTGGAGAGGGAAAAGGTGATTCTCTCCTATCTTTTGAGTCCATACGTGCCGCATATTTAGGATAGAAAAGGACAGGAACTATGATAGAGGCTATAACGCAAAATATGGTAATAGGTATTATGTTGGGAGCCCTATATGGATTAGCGGCTGTGGGAATTGCCATGGTCTTCGGGGTTACGAAGTTCCTTAATGTAGCCCATGGAGAGCTCTTGATGTTCGGTGGATATTCCACCTTTTGGCTTTTTAAACTTTTTAACATCGACCCCTTCCTTTCACTTCCGCTTACAATCCTTTTCCTCCTGCTGATCGGTTTAGTTCTTTATAAACTGCTTTTTGTTCGCATGGTCAAAATGAAAGAAGAGGAAAAGATTAAAAATACCATGCTGGTTGGGTTTGGTTTAACATTGATATTACAAAATATTGCATTGAATCTTTGGACCGCAAATGATCGCGGGGTTACCACATCCTATGCCACAGAATCTTTAATGTTGTTAGGTATACGTTTTCCTTATGTACGCGTAGCCGGTTTAGTGATTTCATTGGTATGCTTATTTGCCTTACAGCAATTCCTGCGCAAAACTTATATCGGGAAAGCTATCCGGGCAACAACTGAGGATTGGGAGGCAGCGTCTCTGGTGGGGATAGATGTGCAAAAGGTCTATATGCTTTCCTTTCTGATAGGAACTGCCCTAGCTGGCGTGGCTGGTGCATTGGTGCTTGTTAGCTATTCAGTAAGTCCATCCATTGGATTGCATTGGACCCTTAAGTCATTGATCGTTATGGTATTGGGGGGAGTGGGCAATTTCATGGGTACTTTTGTGGGAGGCATTCTTCTTGGTGCCACTGAATCAGCTACTGCATTCTTTATAAGTGGAAATTATCGGGAGGTGGTTGGTCTTATCTTCTTTCTGCTGGTTTTGATCTTTAAACCCCAGGGACTATTCGGCGCAAAGGAAAGGTAATCATGAAAAATCTGAAAATCATCTTTATTATCTTCCTCATCGTTATCATGGCTTGCCTGCCCATGGTGATTAAAAAAGAGAGCACCACAAACCTCCTGATTGTGATCTTGTTATATGTCATTCTGGCTACGAGTTGGAACATCCTGGGTGGTTATACGGGGCAGACCAGTCTGGGGCATGCTGCTTTCTTTGGCTTGGGTTCTCTAGCAACACGCTTACTATGGATCAAAGGGGTGCATATTATTCCCAGCATTTTGGTAGGCAGTCTTCTGGCGGTGGCCTTTGCATTGATTATCGGAGCTCCAGCTTTTAGGCTTAAAGGTGTCTATTTTGCCATTGGCACACTTGCGCTTGCGGAGATTCTTAATGTTACGGTTGGTAATTTGTTTCCTCAGATATCATCTCTTCCCATCAAAGAACTTGTCGCTTATGAACTATTACCTCGTTATTATGCCCTCCTTGGATTGGCTGTTTTAATTATTGGAGTTTCTTATCTTCTTGTGCATTCCAAAGTAGGACTGGGTATGATGGCTGTGCGTGAAGAGGAGGACGCTGCGGAGTCACTTGGTGTCAGTGCTTTGAAACATAAACTGATTGCTTTAGGAGTCAGTGCGTTTTTTACCGGTTTAGCAGGCGGCGCATTTGCTTACTATCATGTTGGCTACTATTACCAATACCCTTTCTCACCTCATTGGAGCCTGGATATGTTGACAATGGTCTACATTGGTGGTCAGGGCACCATCATTGGACCCATCATTGGAGCGATATTTTTTGTCGCGCTAAAACAATATTTGGTCTTGAATGTGGGTGAATATCATCTGATCATATTTGGCGTATTGTTTATTATCGTTGTGCTCTTTTTGCCGGGTGGGATTGTTTCACTTTGGGGTAAGCTGCGGAAAGCAATTTCCCGCCAAAATAAATCAAATGCTAGAAAGATTCCACCCCCGTGAGAGTAAATACATTTGATAGTTGGGTCTGGTGTAGATTAATGACACCAGTAACATAATCCAAAATAAATGGATTGTTATTGAAAATATCTAATTGTTTCGTAAAAAAGTTTGTACCAATAATAGATACTCAGTCAAACCACCACGAAAAAAAACTGATACAGGCTAGAAAGGAGAAAAACTATAGAGAAATAATAAGGTAGAGAACAATAAAATTAATCCCTATTTGAATCTTATGGAGGATGAGTATGAAAACCAAACGAATGAGTTTTTTCGCGATCTTGATTGTAGCGAGCTTGTTGCTCGCAAGCTGTGGACCAACAGCGACAGAAGCACCAGCTGCTCCTGTTGCAGAACAACCGGCTGAAAACCTAACAGTATCCGAGGCAACTGAAGCTCCAGCTGCAGAAGAAGTAGAAGAGGTAGAAGAAGCAAAACCACCTGCGCCAGAATATATTGAGCTTGGCTCTTCGATTTCGCTGACAGGAAAATTTGCTGACCTTGGAAATATGATTTTACCTGGTTACCAAATTGCCGTGGATGACATCAATGCAGCTGGTGGCGTGTATGTAGAAGAATATGGCGTAAAAGTCCCATTGCGCCTGACATTCTATGATGATGCATCTGAACCCACCAATGCAGTCACCAATATGGAAAACCTGAACTCAAACATGGCATTGACAGCATATCTGGGTGGTGGTGGTAGTGCCATGCACGCAGCTTCGGTACCTATTGCTGAAAAGAATAAGGTTCCGTATTGCGGTATTGCCTTCGCTTTGTACCAGATCCATCAGCAGGGCTTCCAATATATGTTCTCACCGTTTCCCAAATCCCCACAGCAAGCAAAAGACACCTTTATTATCCTGAACTCTCTGGTTGGAGATGGAGAAAAACCGAAAGTTGCAATCTTCACCTACAGTGATGACTGGGGAATTGAAATTGGTAAGCTTTGGCAAGCAGAAGCAGACTCAAATGGTTATGACGTTGTAGAGTATGCTGAGAACCCAGCGAAGCCTAACGATTGGTCTGATGCTATTCTAAGAGCAAAAGCAGCCGGTGCAGAGGTTCTACTAACACTACCGATTTTCCCTGACGGCAGCGGTATGTTTAAGACCATGGCTGAACTGGGTTGGTCTCCAAAATTTGCACTAGTCATCAGGGCACCGGAAGGGCTCAACTGGGGTGAAGCCATGGGTACGGTTGGCGATTATGTCACCATCTTCCCTGGTTGGCACCATGAGGCGAAGTTCGAAGGTGTTGAAGCGCTCAACACAACCCACCAGGCTCAATTTAATCGCCCTGCAGATATTCTGACAGGTCCGGGCTATGCCTGCGTGCAGCTACTTGCTGCAGCGATTGAGAAAGCTGGCACACTGGATAACACAGCGGTTCGTGACGCAATGGCTACCAGTGACATGGAAACAATAATCGGTCAAGTGACCTTCAATGCAGATGGTACTGGTAATGTGTTGAATCCGATGGTTCAATGGCAGGGTGGTGTGACACACCTTGTCTATCCACCGGAACAGGCTTCCACTGGTATTCTTTATCCAGCACCTCCTTTCGGAGAAAGATAACAGTTAACAACTGTCTGCAAGAGGCAGAAAATAAGAAGGATTGTGGTGGTGTTGAGCATATTCAAGTGCCACCACAATCCTTAAATGAATGTGAGTATACTCTGATGGATCGCATGGAAAAATTGAAAAAAAGTAATATGCAAAAAAAACAGATACAGCAGGGTGTTTTTCCCATGCAGACTTTCAAACAAGTTGAAAGTCCTACCAATCTGATCACTGATGGTATACAGCGGATTGACATACGTAATACCGCTTATGGACTTGCTGCCCGTGGTGAATATGGAGCTGCCGTACAAAAAGGTGTGCAAAAAAGCCTGCCAGGGAAATTTCCCCTTTCTGCTGCACAAAAAGATATTATCGATCATATTGCTTTGATGAGTAGAAACCCGGTGGCAGAAGAAAAAGCCCCGATTCCCCATGACTCCGAGTTCCTGACCAATCATATAAAGTCATTCGGGTACTTTCTGAAGGCAGATATCATGGGGACTTGCAAAGTGCCTGAATCTGCATACTATAGCCATGATAAACAGGGAAACCCGATTGCGCCTCAATTTGAGAATGCGATTGTTATCGTGATGCGTAAAGAGTTAACAGCGATGCGCGCTTCAACAGGTCATGATTGGATGGGCGACCCAATCAGTTTCCAATCTTACCAGCATCTAGGGATGGTTACCGAGACGATGGCGAATTACATTCGCCGCTTGGGGTGGGAAGCATCACCTCAATACGGGCCGTCCTTTGTGAATAAATATTCGGTGTTGCTTCCACCACTTTTGATTGCTGCAGGGATTGGGGAAATCAGCCGCGCAGGGATTGTCTTGAATCCGTATCTCGGATTGGCGTATAAAGCCGCTGCCGTACTCACGGACATGCCAATTGTCCCGGATCAACCAATTGATTTTGGTTTGCAGGAATTTTGTCTGGACTGCAAGATATGTGCGAAGAACTGTCCCAGTAAAGCCATCTCAGTTGGGGAAAAGGTGATGTATAACGGTTATGAGACATGGAAGCTGGATACCCGTCGTTGTGCCAGCTACAACTTTACAAACAAAAACGGGACGATGTGTAATACCTGTGTCAAGAGCTGTCCATGGAGTAATCCTTCTACTTTTCCACATAACTTGATTCGCAGTTTGATCATTGATATCCCTTTCACACGAGCGATTGCTATAAAGGTCGCGGAGATCCTTGGAGAACGAATGACCGCCCCAGAAAATAAGTGGTGGCGTGATATGGAATACGTAGACGATGCGATAGAATCGCGAGAATAAACACTATTATCTAAGAATCTTCTCGTAGCTTTCTCTATTTAACCATACCTGAATGGGAATACATTCTGATAAGGGTGACAGTCAATTTCCTGTAATTGCGTCTTATAACGAAGGTTTTTGAATGCTTGGAAGCCTGGAGGGGGGGCTGAGATTAACCATCAATTTCTTGATGTGCACCTACCTATAAGCTTGTGCGCACATGTTAATAAAGAAGACGCACTTGCTATAATCAATTGACTGAAATATAAGGAATACTCATACAAGATGATGAAAATAATGAACGAGGAGGCAATGGTAGACTTCTTCACAACAGTAGCTTTAACTAATCAAGTCGCAGGGTGCGGGGGATAGAAGCAGAGAATAAGATGCAAGAATCAAACCGTGAATCCTCTTTTACGGTTCAAGCTGTTTTGAGGAGGTTGAAGGAGATCATGGAGGGACACAAATGACCAAAAAAATACTTGTTGTTGGAGCACACTCCGCAGATTTTGTCTGGCGGGCTGGTGGGACGATCGCGACGATTACAACACAGGGTGGGACAGCCACAGTAGTTGCCCTTTCTTACGGAGAGCGCGGAGAGTCCGGTGAATTGTGGAAAGAGCTAAACCAGACTGTTGAAAACGTAAAGCATATTCGCCACGATGAAGCCAGTGCAGCAGCCCGGATCTTAGGGGCTGACTTCCGTGCCCTGGATCTTGGTGACTACCCGCTCAACATTACCGACCCAGACCTGGAGCATATCGTTCAAATTATCCGTGAAATTCAACCGGATATCATTCTGACACATACACCTGTTGACCCGTTCAATCCCGATCATCCTGTTACCTGTCAGGCTGTGCAGAAAGCGCGCTTGTTATCTTCCGGTGCGGGTGTGGCAAGTGCTTTTAATCGCATTAATCCGCCGGATCTGTATTTTTTCGAACCACATCAGCCAGAATTATGTGATTTCCATCCGAACACATTTGTGGATATCACACCTGTGATGGATCAAAAAAAGAAGGCAATGGACTGCATGAAGGCGCAAAGTTACCTGCAAACATATTACACTGAACTTGCTTCACGGCGTGGCAATCATGCACAGCGCATATCAGGAATGCAGGAAGTGAAATTTGCAGAGGCGATGCAGCGTACATTGCCCTGGGTGGTAAAGAGCTTATGACAGTGGATGAACTCAAACGACTCGCTGAACTTGGCGTTGCAACTGTTTATGAAGCTTCCGGACGGATTGGACTGATCGATATCCCGTTCATTCAACTAATACCGGGTAGTCGCATTGCCGGCCCTGCACGAACGGTACGATGCGCTCAGGATGATAACCTGATGGTGCACGCAGTTATCGAGCAGATCAGACCTGGGGAGGTGCTGGTTTTGACAATGCCAGAACCGGCTCCCGTGGCGTTGATTGGCGAATTGTTGGTAACTCAGGTCAAGGTTAAGAAAGCCGTGGGGATTTTAGTGGATGCAGCAGTCCGGGATGTGGAAGAGTTACAGAACCTCGGTCTTCCTATTTGGACTCGTTTCATTCGGGTAAAAGGCGCAAGCAAGAATAGGATTGGCGAACTCAATGGCGATGTATATGTTGGCGGCACATTGGTACGCTCGTCAGATGTTATCGTTTTAGATGCAGATGGGGGAGTGTGCATCAAGCAGGAGCGGGTTGGAGAAGTTTTGCAGGCTTCAGAAGCACGTTTTGAAAAAGAAACGCGTTTTTGTGAGAAATTGGAGACTGGTGAAATATCCTATGATCTGCACGGACTACGTGAATTTGTAGAAAAGAAAGGGAGGAAAATTGAACTCTGAACCGATTTTAGATCTGGCACATCTGGCTCATATTGAGTTGTTGACCCCGAAGCTTGAAGAGAGTAGAAACTTTTTCATTAATGTGATGGGAATGTACGAAACTGAACGAGTGGGTGACTCGGTCTATTTGCGAGGTTGGGATGATTACGAACATCATTCGCTTCAACTCACAGCTTCTTCTAAGCCTGCCTTGGGGCATTATGCATTTCGGGCAATGAGCCCTCAAGCCTTTCAGAGAAGAGTGGCAGCCGTGGAAAAAACTGGTTTGGGAAGAGGGTGGAAAGATGACAATGTTGGGCATGGCCCTGCCTTTTGTTTCACCGATCCCGATTGTCATAATATGGAAATTTATTACGAGACTGAATGGTATCAGCCTTCAGCGGAGTTAAAGCCTGCATTGAAGAACCAAGCTTCTCGTTTTCCGGACCGTGGTATCGGTTTGAGGAGGTTGGACCATATCAACATTCTGGCTTCAGATGTACGTGCATCCCGGGTTTTTCATGAGAAAGTGCTGGGTATGCGTTTAACTGAGCAGGTAATATTCGATGATGGCTCTGAAAAAGCTGCTTGGGTAACCTGTAACAACAAGAATTATGATGTTGCAATTGTTGAAGACTGGGCGGGAGCAAAAGGACGCCTACACCATATCACATATGCGGTGGATAATCGCGAGGCAATTTTGCGTGCTGCGGATATTTGTCTCGAACATGGTGTTTCCATAGAGACAGGTCCGCATAAACACGCCATTCAACAGACCTTCTTTTTGTACGTTTTTGAACCTGGTGGGATTCGCTTTGAGATCGCCAACGCTGGTGCGCGTCTTATGCTCGCTCCGGATTGGAAGCCAATCATTTGGAGCGAGGCAGAACGCAAAAAAGGACAGGCATGGGGTTTACCGACCATTGCCTCCTTCCATACGCATGGATCGCCACCAGTGGAGTAAATATGCCGCATCTTACCCTTGAATATACGGATAATCTTAAATTTGATGAGCAGGATGTCCTTGCACGTCTTCATTCTGAATTAGCAGCAACAAGAGCCATCAACTTGAAAGGACTTAAGAGCCGCGCAGTACGTCACAGCGATTATCGCATCGCAGATGGAAACCCGGAATATGCTTTTGTGCATGTTAATTTATTGATTCGGGAAGGAAGACCGATTGAAGTAAAGAAGGATGCTTCTCAACGCGTGATGAAAGTACTGGAAGACACCTTCGGTCAACGTTTTGAAAACAGCTATTTATCCCTCTCGGTGGACATCAAAGAAATGTGCGAAGGAATCGCAATGACACATCACAACATTCCAGACCTGGAGAAGAAAAAATGAACGATCTATTAAATGATAAACTTGCCATCCGTGATGTGGTAGAGAATTGGGTTCTCTATCGTGATGCAGGCGATTGGGAACGCTTTGCGACAGTCTGGCATGATGATGGCTGGATGACAGCAACCTGGTTTCAGGGACCTGCCAAAGATTTTATCGAAGCCAGCCGTAAACTCTTCAAAAAAAATGGTAGTATCCTGCACCAACTTTGTGGATGGATCTGTGATATTTCCGGCAACCGTGCCATTTCTCAAGTCAAGATGACCATCAATCAACGGGCACCACTCGATGGTGTTTGGATTGATGTTGTTTGCTATGGTCGCTTCTATGATTTCTTTGAGAAGCGGAATGGGAGATGGGGAATTGTTCGCCGGCAACCGATTTATGAAAAGGATAGACTGGATCCTATTGATCCTTCCGTTGTTCTTGATTTAGACACAGATCTGCTTGCCAGTTTCCCGGAAGGGTATCGTCACCTGGGTTATCTACAGGCGAAAAATGGTTTTTTGGTTAGAGATGGCTTACCCGGCTTACACGGTCCAGAAGTTGAAAAGTTATACGATGAGGGAAAAGCCTGGTTAGCAGGTTCAGAACGACCTGGAGAACTCCTTTAAGTTTCAACTTCACAGATAATGCAATCAAAAAACCGCTCAACTGTGACTGGTAGGCGGTTTATAATTGATTGAAAGGCTTGAAGTGACTTTATTGTGAATTGATTTCCGATTGATTAGGGGTGATCGTGTAAAGAATGGCATTGCCATCCTTTTTTACCATTTCAAGCGTTGGAAAAGAAAATTTGTTAGAGACAATCCGTTTTCCGGGCTGTAGCTCTGTTTTGAGCTTTTTTTCAAGCTTTGAAAGAGCATCAGGCATCAGATAGCATACAACGATGTCCGCTTTGCGTAAATCCGCGTTAAAAAGATTTCCAAAAATGATTTGAACTTGTTTTCGTAACCCCAGAACAGAAATTAGTATCTGGCACCAGAGATAACGTATTGGATCGATCTCAATCCCCACTGCACGGGCATGATAACGTTTGGCTGCAGCGACCAGGACCCTGCCATCTCCGCAGCCAAGGTCATAAACGGTATCATCCGGACCGACTTCAGCCATGTCCAACATGCGATGAATCACCTGCATGGAGGAAGGAACCCATGGTCCACCGACTATGCGAGTCCAATAAAGCGAAATGACAATCAGCAAGATCGGTAAATAATCAAAATAAGATTTGAAATAACCCGAAAAATCAACCATAAAATTTTCCAAAATTCACTTGAATGTACAAAAAATAAGACTTATTGCTAATATATAAAACCTAATATAAAGAGCAGAGCAGCCTGTTTTACTAAGCTGCTCTGAAAAGGTGGTTATTTTCGTTCTTTATCAAAAGATAGAAGTTGATAACTGTCACTTTTTCGGAAATTCACAATTTCAACCCATCCCAATTTATCAAGTTCCTTACGGATCTCGGCTTCATCTCCACCACGTTCCTTCACGTCAATATAACCGAAATCCGGATATTCATTGGATATAGAAAGTGAAACGATAAAACTGCCAGCATTTGATAAAGCCTGGATAAATGGAGCAAGATGGCCTTTTTCGTTCGGAATCTTTGCCTCAATACGAGTGCCTGCCTGGCTTCCACCGGTTATGTCAACGAAGGCCCTGAAAATATCCGCAGCAGTAATGATACCAACCAGGACATCTTCTTGCATAATCAGTAGAGAATCGATTTTATTGATTAGCATAAAATTGGCGGCAGTGGAGATACTGCAATTTTCGTCAACGGCGAAAACTGGGCTAACCATGATACTTGCCATTGTGACGTTATCAAGCATTGAGGCGATTTCAAAAACATTCAGCGTTGTGACAGGAGACGGTGTTGCGCGTAGCATACCGCCTGTGGTAACAATACCAATAGGTTTGCCCTTATTATCAACTATAGGTAGATGATTGATGATATTTTTCTTCATCAAACGCAAAGCTTCGTTATAGTTCGTTTCAATATGAGCTGTAATTGGGCTGGAAGTCATTAAATTTTTGACACGCATGGTTTTAGTTACTCCTTTTTCATGAACTCGTTTTTTTAATTCGTTTGCATTAATTTGCCATTGCCCACGATACTTTCCACCCATTTTCTGAGCGCTGATTTGCTTTTCGGCTATCATTTGCCGAATACGGGTAGTAGTAACGCCAAGTAGGTCTGCTGCTTCCTGAGTGGTGATCCACTCTTTCAAATTCATTTATCCTCCTTGCGCTAGCGTAAATACGATAGATTTTACTACTTATGCTAGCGTAAGTAAAGGTTAACATTTCCAATTAAATACGACTGATTCACAAATTGAATTGGTTGTAGTATGGTGAATTGACATTTCATATAGACAATTCTATACATTGTCCGGGTTCGCTTTCGCTAAATACTGAATAAAGATTTCTGCTGATTTAGGGAGTTTTTTATTTTTCAGGTGAATAAGAACGATATTGCATTCGATTTGCTCTTCAAGTGGAATGGCAACCACATCAGGATCTTTATGGTATTCGTAAATCTTGGAAGGAATCAATGCCAGCCCAATATTGGTCCCGACCAGAGCAAATACACTTACTTTTTTTTGGCTAGAGTAAAAAATTGTCGGTTCAAAACCTGCATCATTGCATACATGCATGATCAGTCTGTGTAAATCCGTAACTTTATCAAAAACAATGAAATTGTCTTTAGATAATTCTTTTATGGAAATCGATGGACTTGTTGCGTGACGGTTTTTTTTGGAAACTACGACAAGCAGTTTGTCTTTACTGATTTCAATGTTGGTATATTTTTCAGGATCAATGTAATTATGACGAGCAATAGCCAGATCGAATCGATGCTCATCCAAGCCAGGGAGTATATTAAATCCATGAATTTCTTCCATGACGAAGTGAATACCTGGGTGTTCAACAAGGAATTGGGCGATTGAGGTAGTGATTCCATATTGCGTCAGGACAGGAATGGCGGCAATTGAGAAGGTGTCTGTTTCCGATTTATATTCGTCTAATTCTACTAAAAGAGCTTTATAGTCTGCGTTGAGTTTCCGAGCATGCCCTAAAAATGCTTGTCCTGCCTCGGTCAGGAAAACTTTGCGTTTACTGCGATCGAAAAGGAAAACGTTCAATTCTTTTTCCAATGCAATGATTATTTTCGAGAGTGATGATTGGGAAATATAAAGTTCATCAGCAGCCCCTGAAAAGCTACCCGTATTTACAATTGCAAGAAAATATTGGATCTGGCGGATATCCATAATACTGTCCTTGTATCTATTCCATTATGGAATATATTGTTTCATAGAATGAATTGATGTTTCGTTTAATTAATTGTACTATAACAATATGATAAAAGTCGCTGGAAAAATGCGTGAAATCAAAGAAGGGAGGTAACATAGAATAATCTTAGTTATTGTACTATACAGCAAAACCAAGTACATTGGTTCCATAAAAACCAATGGCAAATTACCCAAACAAGGAGAATGAGAATGAAAAAGAATCTTTCAATGATCCTGGCGGTTTTAATGATCGCTAGCATCCTAATGACAGCCTGCACTTCTAAAGCAACTGAAGCACCTGCTGCTGAGGTACCTGCTGCTGAAGCACCTGCTGCTGAAGTACCTGCGGCTGAAGTACCTGCTGCTGAGGAACCTGCTGCCGAGGAACCTGCTGAGGACACCATTATTTCTATGGTGCCTGCAAAACCAGGATCGCCTTTCGATATCAATGGCAAAGTTATTTGTTATATCATCCCCTCACTTGCCAATCCTTTCTTGAACGGGGTTGCCACTTCCGTTACAGAACAATTCAAGGCTGATGGTGTGATTGTGAATGTCTACGGCGCTGACGAAGGTGGTTTGAATGCACAGTTTGACCAGATCGAGAACTGCATCTCCATGGGTGTTGATTTCATGTATCTTATGGCAGCCGGCGAGGTCGATCAGCTGTTACCTGCTGTTGATGAAGCCAAAGCCGCTGGTATCATGGTGATGGGTGTTCCTCCTCAAAAACTTGCGCCCTTTGATTCCATTATGCACACCAGCCAATACGAAGACGGTGTCAAAGTTGCCAAGATGGCTTGCGATTTCATTGAAGCCAGGTACCCGGATGCTGCTGACGGCAGTGTTGAAACTGCCATCGTTGGTGGCGCGAGTTCTTCCGTTGGCATGAAATTACGCGATGATGGTTATTCCACCATCACAGACACCTGCCCCAAGGTCAAACTTGTTGCACACTTGGATGTTTCTGGTGATAGCCTACCTGTTGGGCAGAATGCTGCTGAGAACATCTTAACGTCCAATCCTGATGTTAAAGTGTTCATTGGCCAATCCACAGCCCATGCTCAGGGTATTGCTAACGCTATCAAAGCGTTGCCCGGTGTTGATTTAGCTGATTATGGCGTTTTCGCTGGCGATATGGATCCTTCCATGATCCCAACCGTCACCGGCTGCGAAGATCCCTACAAGGGTTTTGTTGCCATCGGTGGGGCAGCCCTTGATGTAGCTACCTACGAACAGATCAAGAAGATGCTGCAGGGCGTCGAATATCCCAATATCATCAATGATGAATTGGAACCGATCCATTGCGATTTTGCCACACTCGCACCTTAATTAGTCGCTTTTATAAATAATAGTAGTGAAGGGTAGGGGGGACCCTTCACTACAAAACATGGGTGAAAATGAATGGATACCAAGGTTGTATTATCACTGAAAAACATCACCAAAAAATATCCTGGAGTTCTGGCACTGAACAATGTTTCACTTGACTTCATCGCAGGGGAGGTCCATGCTTTACTAGGGGAAAATGGTGCCGGGAAGTCTACATTGATTAAAGCTGTGGCAGGCGCAATTAATATAGACAATGGAATTATTCATGTTGGGGGGCAAGATCATCAGCAGATGACCCCGCATCTCTCCAGGGGCTTGGGAATTGAAGTTATCTACCAGGAATTCAACCTGGTACCAACCATGTCTGCTGCTGAAAATATTTTCCTGGGGGATAAAGCAAGTGATAAGTACCTGGTCGATTATAGGGCTATGAAAAGGAAGGCCAGGGTAATTTTCGATCAATTCAAGGTCGATATCGACCCGAACATCCTGGTGCGGGAATTATCTCCGGCCCAAAAACAAATCGTCGAGATCGCCAAAGCAGTCTCAAAAGATGTAAAAATCCTGATCATGGACGAACCCAGCGCCCCACTTTCGGTTTCGGAAGTGGAGCACATGTTCGAGGTTGTGAATCAGTTAAAACAAAATGGTGTCACGATTATCTATATCTCCCACCGATTGGAAGAAGTTTTTAGAATTTCAGACCGGGTTTCAGTCTTGCGGGATGGTGAATACGTAACCACCAAATTGACTAAAGATACTAATCGCAAAGAACTGATCAGTTTAATGGTTGGCCGTGAATTAACAGAAACTTATCCACCCCGGATGAACCCCTTGGGTGAGATCGCGCTGGAAGTTAAAAATCTGACGGGGAATGGTAGCCACGACATTTCTTTTTCCGTGCGAAAAGGAGAAATCCTGGGTGTGTCCGGCCTGGTAGGGGCTGGTAGGACGGAACTTGCCATGCTGCTTTACGGTGCCGCCCCCATCGAAAGTGGTGAAATCTGGGTGGATGGCAAAAAAGTACAAATACGTTCACCCCAGGATGCTATCCAACAAGGTCTTGGTCTCCTAACCGAAGACCGCAAAAACAAGGGCCTCTTTCTGGAGATGGGTGTCGGTTGGAATATCAGTTTCCCGATTGTCCGCAAGCTTTCGAAATATGGGATTGTGGATACTAAAACAGAAAAGGATATAACCGAGCAATACCGGGAACGGATCAATATAAAAACACCCAACATGGAGCAACGTGTTATCAACCTGAGCGGTGGCAACCAACAAAAGGTAGTTTTAGCAAAATCACTGGCAGCGGAATCCGACATTCTAATCTTTGATGAACCCACGCGTGGTATCGATGTCGGGGCAAAACAGGAGATCTACCAGTTGATGTGCGAGTTAGCTGGTCATGGCAATGCCATTTTGATGATTTCCTCAGACATGGAAGAGTTGCTAGGGATGTCGGACCGGATTATCGTGCTGAGTGAAGGTAAGCTGACGGGTGAAGTTCAGAAAGAACAATTTAGCCAAGACTATATTCTCGATCTTGCGTCGGGCATACATTAAGGAGACATCTATATGACGAATTTAACCGCAACCTTCTCGAACATGCGGAAAAGAACTGGCACAGAGATGAGGAAATACGCTCCGCTGATGATTCTGATTGGCCTGGTGATTTTATTTACCATCATCTCACCCAATTTCCTGACCTCCCGTAACCTTATCATCCTAATCCGGCAGGTATCTTTCGCCGCCATCAGCGCGGTAGGTGTCGGTTTTGTGATGATCTCTGGCGGCATTGATCTTTCCATTGGCTCCCAGATTGTGATGACCAATGTCGTCTTAGCTATTATGATGGCTTACTGGAATCTTCCCATGAGTGTCGCCATCCCGCTGACTCTCCTGCTCGGAACAACGCTTGGTCTGATTAACGGAATCCTCTCTGTTAAACTGAATGTTCATTCACTCATTATCACCCTGGGCACGGCCTCGATCTATAAGGGTTTGGGATACATTTTTGCCCAATCAAGGAACATCATGGGCTTTCCCGATGCCTTCCGCTGGTTTGGTCAGGGTTTTATCGGTCCGATCCCGGTACCGATCATCATTATGATCATTATTGCCCTGATCGGATCTTTTATATTGACCAAAACCTACTTCGGTCGCTATATATTTGCCTTAGGTGGCAACGAAGAAGCGGCGCGTCTTGCAGGTGTGAACACCAAAAGAATGAAAATACTCTTGTTCACGATCTGTGGTTTTGTATCAGGAATTACCTCAGTTTTGTTGCTGTCACGAGTTTTTGCTGGGCAAGTCTTCACCGGGCAAGGTGTTGAGTTTGACGCATTGACAGCCGCGCTATTGGGTGGGTTCAGTTTCAAAGGTGGTGAGGGCACTATTTTCGGTTTGATGACCGGTATTCTGATCATCGGGGTGTTGAACAATGCCATGCAGCTTGCCAGTTTCCCTGATTTCTCTCAAAATGTAGTCAAGGGCGCAGTATTACTCGCTGCGGTTGCTTTTGACGTTTACCAGAAAAGCGCAAAATCAAAAGCGACAGTAAAAAACCTGGAAGTATAGATAAAAAATTGATTTTGATCTTACTTTAATAATTTCCATAGAAGTCAACCAATCAGAGAATCGAGAAATGACAATCAATTTTCAATCAATTAGAAAACGATTTGATCCGGATGCACACTACGCAGTAGCGTTGCAGCCATCTCAAGCATATACGCATCATTTCAAACGGAAATACCTGGATATTCCGTATACGCCTTTTACGAAACGCTCTTTATCTCACACCCTTGATATTTATTTACCTGATGAAGGGAATGAGCCATTTCCGGTCATCTTGTCGATTCATGGTGGTGCATTCATGGGTTGTGATAAAGCAGATATGCAGGTATTGCCCATGTTGGATGGGGTGCATCGTGGTTATGCGGTTGTGGCTGTGAATTATCGTCTGAGTTGGGAGGCTACCTTTCCGGCGCTGGTGCAGGATGTAAAAGCTGCGGTGCGTTGGGTACGTGGGAACGCAAAGTGGTATCATCTCGATCCGGCGAGAATAGCAGCTTGGGGAGGTTCGGCAGGTGGTTATTTATCCACCATGTTAGGTGTTTCGGAAGGCATCCCGGAGTTAGAAGACTTAAGTCTGGGTTACCCCGATCAACCTTGCAGTGTTCAGGCTGTAGTAGATTGGTTTGGACCAACTGATTTTCTCAAGATGGACGAGCAGTTGATTGCAAACGATCTACCACCCATGAAAGGTACTGAACACAGCAGTGTGGATTCCCCTGAATCATTGTTGTTAGGAAGCAAAATAACTGATATCCCCGAACGAGTCAGGGCAGCCAACCCGGAGACTTATATCCGAGAGAACGCAGCGCCTTTTTTGATCCAGCACGGGATTGCTGATTTTACTGTACCATACCAACAATCCATCGGTTTGGCTGAGAATTTAAAACGGGTATGTGGAGAGGAAAGAGTTGTTCTTGAATTGTTCGAAGGATTTGAACATGGTGATCACCGATTAGGGTCACCTGTGAATGTCAACAGGGTGCTTGATTTCCTCGATCAGCATTTGAAATGTGCTTGATTCGGGAGGCAGGATTTTCCATAAATATTAAAATAAAAATCACAAGTTATAAAAACTGCGCGTATATGAATTCTGAAAAGAAAATCGAAAATAAGGTATTATGCTGATGACACAACAAGAGCAATCAACTCAATTCTACGAAGACTTCATTCCGCTTGCAGATGTCTCTCACATCCACCGTAAATGGCTGGATTTGGTTTATGCCAACCTTTCCCCATCCCAAAACCTGGACATTTATTTACCAGATGAAGGTGATGGGCTTTTTCCAGTCATTTTATATCTCCATGGAGGGGCTTTTTCCATCGGAGATAAACGAGATATTTATGTTCTGAACATCTTGAAGAGCATAAAACGTGGATATGCTTTGGTAAGCGTGAATTATCGTTTGAGTGGTGAGGCCATATTCCCAGCTGGGATACAGGATGTTAAGGCAGCTATACGATGGATCAGAGCAAATTGTAAAAAGTACCACCTGGATGGAAACCGAATTGCGGTCTGGGGCTGTTCCTCAGGAGCGAACTATGCAGCCATGGTCTGTCTCACAGACCGCGTAGCAGAGTTTGATGACCTTAGCCTTGGCAATCCGGAATATGCATGTAATGTTCAGGCAGCTGTGGAATGGTTTGGTCCAACTGATTTTTTGAAGATGGATGAGCAGGCAGGAGAAAATGGCTTTGGCCTTACCGATCATGGCGAAGCAGACTCCCCTGAATCTCGGTATTTGGGCGCGAAAATTTCAGAGGTGCCACTTCAAGTTGAACTGGCCAACCCAATGACTTATGTCCATGGACATATGCCCCCTCTATTGATTCAGCATGGACGTTTGGATGAACTGGTTCCAGTTCAACAATCCATTATCTTAGTGGAAAAATTGGAAAAATACGTCAACCAAGACAGATTCGAATTCGATATCATTGAAGGAGCTGGTCACGCCGATCCATTGTTCGAAACTGATGCAAATATGGATCGTGTATTCTCTTTTTTGGACAAGCACTTGAAATAATGTCTGACCTGTAATTTATGATGAACTCAAAAAGGTTCTGTCTGTCAGAATGATTTCCGCATTGTTGATTACCATCCCGATTACGCATTTGTATATAGACCTTTTCATAAGTGAAGGTCTTCTGCTTTCAGTTCAAAACGAGTTTTCTGAGATCATAATGGAAATATTAAATGAGATCATTAATGAAAGGTTTGAATAGGAATACCTTTCACTTTCTGTAAATATTTAGGAAATGAGGGACGGTGTAGTCCAGACTTATCACAAAAAAAAAGGATTTAAAAAAGGAAAAAATAGAGGGATTAAGTTTTGGAAGGATAACAGATTGAAAAAAATAACGATTATGATTACATATGAAATGTATTGTAAAGTGGGATTTGTTTAAGAAATGCAGCAGTCTATCCGAGCATCCCAAGTCCAAAATTTGAGACACTTTTAATTTTGCTTAGCCCTGGACAAGTCAGATGATTTCTTCTATAGTATACTAAAAATATATTTCTTATAAAACCCACTGATGTTATTGAGGAAAAAAATAATTGAGCGAATCTATTAGAGCTGTTGAACGAGCACTTGACGTATTACTGTGTTTTTCATCCGAAACTCCCGAACTGAGTATGACCCAAATTTCTGAGATGATTGGAATAAACAAAAGCACCGTTCATCGGCTGCTTGCAACGCTGCAAGCGAAACGATTTGTTGAGCGCGATGTAGCCACCGGGCTATATAGCCCTGGAAATCGGCTGATTCAATTGGCTTTTCTCACGCTTGAGAAAAATGATCTGCATGAAATTGCTGCACCCTATATGCAGCGGTTGAATGATATGCATCTTGAAACAATCACTCTTTCCATCCTTGATGATAAGGATATGGTGTACATTGCAGTTCTCGAAAGTCCTCAGAGGGTGAAATTGGCAGCAAAACCCGGTCAACGACTTCCAGCATTCTGTACGGCATCAGGAAAGGTGGTTATCGCATACTCACCCGAGGATGTTGTTCAATTAATTTTTGAAGAGGGTTTTCGTAAATATACTTCTTCGACTATCAGTACCAGGGAAACAATGTTGCATATCCTGGATCTGGTTCGCCAACGTGGTTTCGCTTATTCCGAACAGGAATACGAAGAAGGTATTAATGCCGTAGCAGCTCCTATTCTGGACAAAAAGAATCGTCCATTAGCAGCAATTGCAGTGGCAGGTCCTACCTATAGATTGCCTGTTGAGAGAATGATGGAAATCGGCCCCACTGTAGCTGCGGTTGCTAAGGAGATTTCCAAAGAAATTTTGTATAAAAAATAGAATATTGACAAGTAAAATTAAAAAGAGAAACGAAAATCATGTTTTCTTTTTAATGATCTTAACTTTAAGAAATTAGTTGCTCAAATATTTTTTTCGATTTTTCTCTGACTGTATCGTGCAGGCTGGTACCATGAGAATCCATCGTAACAACAACCGGGAATTTATCTGCCCTGATAACCCACAAGGCTTCTGGCACACCAAAATCAAGCTTGTAGACGCCAATAACTTCTGTTATCCTTTCAGCAATAAATGCTGCAGCTCCTCCAATTGCGTGAAAATAAACCGCTGGCACTTCCTGGCATGCCTTTAGAGTCTTACTGGCCATGCCTCCCTTACCGATAACACCTTTAAGATTGAAAAGACGCATCACATCTGCTTGATAGGGTTCTTCCCTGATACTGGTAGTCGGTCCAGCAGCAACGAACCGGTAATCTTTTGTCTCCAAGCCAGCAACCACCGGTCCACAGTGATAAATCAAGCCACCATCCAAAATCGGCTTGATTACCTCAAATATTTGTTGATCTTCTATTGATGGTTCCCTAGTAGGATGGATAAAGTTATCTTCAATCCATTTATGGGCAGCATCCCTTCCTGTGATCATCACACCTGAAAGAAAAACAGTATCACCAACAGAAAGTTTCTTTATGTCATTATCTGAAATAGGTGTTGTAAGTTCGGTTTTCATTATTACCTCCAGACTATTCGTAGGTTACTTGGTTGTCAGCAAGAATCATTCTGCGCTTTCGATATGCCCAGCACATATATGAAATGGTCACAAAGAATGATGCTGGAAGTCGATGTGTTGAAGTGATTTTTGTTCCTAAGACTGTTGCATTTCCACCAAACCCCATTGGACCAATCCCCATTTGGTTGGCTTCCTTCGTAATTCTAGTCTCTAGATTCTTTAGATCTTCGTTCGTGTTTTCATCTTCAAGATCTCGTAAAAGTACTTCTTTCGATGCAATATAGGAGGTACCGCGATCACCGCCAATGGCGACGCCCAGAAAACCTGGGGAGCATCCTTCTCCTTGTGCTGATTGCACAGCATCCAGAACCACTTTTCGAACACCTTCCAGATCCCTGCCGGCAGATAAGCGATTATTCGGTAGTGAATATTGTGCCCCCACATTTTCACATCCCCCACCTTTTAAGATTAGATCAATGGTAAAAAAGCCTTTTTCTGCCGGGGTGTAGTGAATGGTTGGGAAATACTCGTCACCAAGATTATTTCCAGTATTCTTCCCGGTCAATGAGTCGACTGCGTTTGGACGCAAGTAAGTTCTTTTTGTAGCTAACGCGACTGCAGCACGGATCTGTTTGGTTAATTCTCCTGTATCAAATTCTGCAGGGTGCTGGACAAAGAAAATCGGTGTGCCGGTGTCCTGGCAAATAGGCGTGGAATTCTTTCGTGTCATTTCGATGTTTTTTAGGATTGTTTCCAAAGCACCCTGGGCTGCGGAACCTGCTTCTTCATTCTGATAAGCATTCCGCAATCTTTTTTCAACAATTTCGGGTAAATTAGTTGAAGTAAGCCGAATTAATTCAAGAATTTGTGATGTAAGATCCCTCATTCTGTATGCTCCTTTCACAAATATGTTTAATATCTAGATAGTTTTTTTCTGTATTCATCTATGTTCAGGTTGATCCGGGCTACTCCACTATCGATGGCAGCTTTTGCAACGGCTGATGCAACCCATGAACAGACTCTTCTATCCAGTGGTTTGGGCACAATATATTCGGGTCCGAATTCGAGATTATTAATCTCATATGCGTTTAAAACTTCGACAGGTATAGGTTCTTTTGCTAAAGCGGCGAGGGCCATCGTCGCTGCAATTTTCATTTCATCATTGATGGCTTTAGCTCTCACATCGAGCGCACCCCGAAAAATGTAAGGAAATCCAAGTAAATTATTAATCTGATTAGGATAATCTGATCGTCCTGTGCCAACGATTGAATCAGGACGGGCAGCTTTTGCCAGATCGATATCAATTTCCGGATAGGGATTCGCCATGGCAAAAATGATCGGTTTTTCACGCATACCTGCGAGCATATCCACTGTTACAATATTGCCCACAGATAAGCCGATAAATATATCCGCCCCTTCCAGGGTTTCTGCCAATGTTTTTGGTTCATATCCCTGAGCAAATCCATCTTTTTCCGGGAACATTTCTTCTTTTCGCCCATTGTAGACTAAACCATATAGATCGCAAAACCAAATATGATTGACCGGTACACCTAATTTTACTAAGTGGTTTGCAGAGGCAATAGCAGCTGCGCCTGCCCCGGAAAAAACAATCTTGACTTCATTAATTTTCTTCTCTGCAATTACAAGAGCGTTAATCACTGCAGCACCCAGGATAATTGCAGTCCCATGTTGGTCATCGTGGAAAACGGGAATATCAAGCATGGATTGGAGTTTCTTTTCAATATAAAAGCACTCTGGAGATTTGATATCTTCCAGATTGATTCCCCCAAATGTGCCAGCAATTGCAGCTGTTACATTAATGATAGTTTCGGGATCATGGGAATCTAGCTCGATATCAAAACAATCCAAATCCGCAAATTTTTTGAACAAGACTGCTTTCCCTTCCATTACTGGTTTGCTAGCCAATGCTCCACGATCACCCAGTCCCAAAATTGCGGTACCATTTGATATTACAGCAACCAGGTTGCCTTTATTGGTATAGTCATATGCTTTTTCCGGATGATTAGCGATTTCAATAACCGGGAACGCGACTCCAGGTGTGTAAGCTAATCCGAGTTGTGCCTGTGTATCTAGGGGTTTGGTTAGGACAATTCCAAATTTCCCTGGATGGCCAGAATCATGATATTTAAGTGCGTTTTCTTTGGTGATGGAATTCATTTCTACAACTCCTATTGCTTAAAATAATGATATTTATGTTAAAAATCAAGCTCTTTATTTATTCAAAACGTTCTTAATGAATTGATCGCTTATCAATATTTTCATTTGACTCGAAAGTGGAATCAGGATGTAATGCTTTTTCAATTATGCCTTTTGGCATAGGAGCCACTTGCATATCGCCTTTATCCCGACCTAAAAAGGCTCCTTTGTTAATTCCTGCGATTACTGGAAATGGCCCATCACCCTCATCGGGCAGGATATTATCTGATTTTTGAGAAAATGAGAGAGTGGCGTAGGGGATATTGAGAAATTTTCTCTTGACAAGGCTTGAATCGAACGGAAGAGGTGTGTTTTGACGCACATAACGTATGTTCGGATCATAGGAGAATTGTCTTGATTTCACTACTGCTTTCCCTTTCGTAACAATAGAGATTTCGCTTGATAAAACAAAGTTTTATATAATGAAACTACTCTATTGTACTACAAAGAGTTAATATTGAAAACGGGTTTAATGAAATTGTGTAAGAGCAAATTGATAAAGCCCTAATCTGGTTTAAATAAAATGTCCTATTCGAGGACTCAACAGATGAAATGGACAATAGCAATGACACAAGAAGAATTATTCCGAAAAACAATTGTAGAAAGAACAATAGGCTAATGGTTAACCCCAGTAGAGGGAGCGCAAGTACTGCAAATCAGCGAACGAATTTTTCACTAAATTCTTGCTTGTTACCGAGAAAAAGGGAGAATCTTGGATTAGTGTCCGGACATCGGGGAAAACCTGGCAATCGGAAACTTGCCGAGGAAAAACGTAAGCAGATTGTTATACGACCGTAACGTCAATTATCGTTGATTCATATGTCATTTTTTATGTTGTAATACATCCTATCTGCGCGATATTTGGCAGCAACTATCGCCTGTAATTGTAATGGCATGAGCATGGTGGGTGAGGCGATCTAATGTTGCACTGGATAATAAAATATTGTTAAAAATGTCTACCCATTTAGAAAATTCACGATTACTTACTATTTTCAGAAACATTACTTGTAGTCACTGTGATAAATTAATATTTAAAATTCCTAAAGAACCCATATAAAGAAGCTTCAACGACCATAGAACAACTAATAGTCTCCTTTGCGGAGTGGTTCCCAAAAGGGGATGCTGCGCCTGGCTCTGATTTTTTCGTTTTCCAAAGCGTAAGCCCGGTGCATAGCAGTTGATTTATCCAAAAATGGTGATAAAAGGATCTTCCCAAACAACTGGTGAAAGTGTTGTATACTTCATTCGACGGTGCAGCAAAACATGCGACACATCACACTAATCAGATGATAGCTAAGAAACAATATGCCTTTTAGCCCTTCAAATATTCCCCATAGAAAGCAATTACTGGCCAGAACAGTGCGTTGGCTGGGTAAACCGGCTGAGGGGATGCCGGAACCTGAACGCCGTCGTAATCACGTCCTGGCTTGGATGCAAATTACGCTAATCCTGCTGATCGGTCTGGCACTCGTCCTAAATCTTTTGTTCATTAATGGGAATACTCCCCGAGACCGTCTATATAATTTCCTGATGGCAGGCCTTCTGGTTGGTTTACTGGCAGCTTTTGGTCTGAACCGAAGGGGCAGATATCGGGCATCCTCCTATATGACCGTCTTCTTAGCTTTCCTTGGCCCTTGGAGCTCGCTTTTGGGGGATTCCACCGTGCTGCAAGGGGATTTTGTGCCATTAACTTACCTGGTGCTTCCGGTGATCTTAGCCAGCATCCTTTTGTCTGTGGGTGTAACAATCATTTTGGCTGGCCTTCAGTTTGGGCTACTAATATTTCTGCCATACTTTATTCCCGCTATAGCCTCGATTAACTGGGTCAGTTTTATGATCTTTATCTTTTTTGTTTCCATTCTGGGAGCTGTGTCCAATTTCATCCATCGACAGGACCTGCAGCAAATTGATGAAGCTACCGGTCTGTTACAGGAAAGTGAAGCCCAGCTGCGAGAGCTTTCGGTGCGCGATGCGCTGACCGGGCTATTTAACCGGCGCTACTTGGAAGAGACCCTGGAACGCGAGATACACCGGGTAGAACGAAAAGGACTCTCGCTTGGGATTATCATGCTGGACCTGGACCATTTTAAGCGCATAAATGATACGTACGGTCACCCAGCCGGTGATGTAGCCCTTCAAGCATTAGGGTCGTTATTGAAAGCCAATATACGCGTGTCGGATATTGCCTGCCGCTACGGCGGTGAGGAGTTTGTCCTGATCCTACCCGAGGCCTCGTTAGAAGTGACTCGGCAGCGGGCAGAACGCCTGTGCCTGAATGTAAAAAAACTTAATGTATCCTACAATGAACTGCTTCTGGAGCCGATTACCCTCTCGCTGGGGGTGGCGGCATTTCCTGAGCATGGGTCCACCTATATGTCCTTGCTATCCGCCGTTGACGCAGCGATGTACCACGCCAAAAATGAGGGCCGTGACCGCGTCGTTGTGGCTAGAGATGAAAAACAGCGAAATGATTGAATCTGACCGGAAGTATCACCTACATCTCCGTGATCAGTATTGCCGCCCTTTTGAGCTCAGGTTTGGATGCAAGATCGCTCCTGCTGTGGGCTTTGGTCATGGTCTGGGCGGCCCGTCTGGGCACTTTTCTGTTCCGCCGTATCCATAAAGCTGGTAAGGATGACCGCTTTGATGATCTTAAACCTTTCTTTATCCGTTATCTGAACGTCTGGACCATCCATGGCCTGTGGGTTACATTCACAATGGCAGCAGGGCTGGTCGCTATTACAACGGTGAACCGCAAAGAGTTAGATATTTTTTTGATCATAGGCTTCCTGGTATGGATTTTTGGGTTTGTGATTGAAGTTATGGCCGACGTCCAGAAAAGCCGTTTCAGTGCAAAACCGGAAAACAAAGGGAAGTTTATTCAGACCGGTTTATGGTCCCGTTCCCGCCACCCCAATTACTTCGGTGAAATTGTGCTCTGGGTCGGGGTAGCAGTAATTGCAATACCCGTTTTGCAGGGTTGGCAATGGATCGCGCTGATCTCTCCCCTTTTTGTCACCCTGCTGATCACCCGTGTCAGCGGTGTTCCTCTGCTTGAGAAAAAGGCCGATCAAAAATGGGGTGGACAGGCAGATTATGAAGTCTTCAAGAAGAAAACGCCGGTATTGATTCCCCGTCTGTAACTAAAAGCCTTTCGTTTGACCTTTCCAGGGGGCTGGCTGGTTGGATAAAAATTCTTCCACACTCGGACCTCCTAATTTTGCCAGTCGCCAGATACCGTAAAGATAGCTGATGACCAAGACAAAAATGGTCATCGGCCAACCCAGAAAAATATTAGCCACCCCTAAAAGAATGGCATTGCCCTGTTGGTAAAGTAAATATTGAGCGATCAAGCGGGTGGCGATGAATGCGGTCCACATCCAGGTGACCTCTATGTAAGCCGGGCAAATATTGGGCAGCCAGTACCAATCCTTGGGCCAGGCGCGTGCCAGGTGGCTGCTCCAGGCAGCCAGGGGTCTTCCAGCCCAGATGGAAAGCAGCGCCGCTGCTAATAATGCGCTGCTAGAAAGAAGTGCTGGCAGAAAGAAACTGGCTGCATTTTGGGTGTACCAGGCCAACCCCGCTGCTAACAAAGTCAAAACCAACCCACCTAAGGCGTAATACCAGGATTGCTTTCGAACAATGCGCAACACCGTTAGTACCAGTGCCAAAGCTAAAGCGGTGAGTGTGGCTGGAACCAGGCCGGCCAGCATGTTTACCAAAGCATACAGCAGCGGTGGAAGAATCGTATCCACCGTGTTGGTCCGTCCAGAAAGAACGGTGCGCAATTCTTGAAGGAGTTCTTTAGATGTATGAATCATTATCCGTTTCTATTATCCAACTATCATTTGGTAATATCAGAGTCATCAAAAAAGGTTCTTAAATCCAACCGCACAAATGCCCATCACTGGATGGCTCTATTATTCGTGTTAAAAGGATGCAATAATGCCACTTAACTGAAACGGTTCCCATACCAGAAGCGCTTCCAATCATTTTTGCTGGTTTGTAAGGCGATCAGTGTATACAGCGCACCGGTCCAAAACCCAAGCACCATCATCAAGATCACCCAGATTATGGATGGCAGCACAGCCCTTTCGCGGAAAACGATCCAGCAGGAAAAAAGGGAAAAGCCCACATACAGGTCTACCAGAGAGACGATTCCCCAGGGCATAGCCAACAGTTTTACCCCTTCAGCAGAAAAATTACCAACTGTGAATCCATATACCAGTATCCCCGTCATGGCGAGTAACCCAATGAGTGCAATGATCTTTGCGATTTTCATATTATTTCCTTTCGATTCATAATGATATTTTGCACAGAAGCTGGCGGTTATCTACTTTTGACTGTCGATATCACTTATTATATCCTGACCAGAATTTCAGAAGCTTTTTCAGCGGGTTCATTCCTGAAATACACACAAGGAAAAAAATACACATTAATCCAATGACTTTATCACTGCTTATTCCAACGTGCCTGTACCGATATGCTTACTGATGATTGGGGTCATCACAACGGGTAAACCTTCTGGGATAGTACCTACAGCCAGGATAATTGCAGCCGTCAGTTCGTGACTTCAATTGCAGGAAGATGATGCCAATGTTTGCCAAGCAATGAGCTCATTTAATCTACTTAATCGATTTGATAATCTAGCCGCGTTCAGACTTCATTTCCCACAAGAGTGCGTGAAACATCACTAATTGGCAATATCTGGATTATCTACCACCTTACCGCCGCGTACGGTTGCACCAACCACCAATCCAGCGCTAATGATAACGATATTTTTAAGGATGTATTGCCCTTCCAGGGTCGGTGCATAGGGGATGATTTTAAAAACTTCCTGTGGGAAGAAAAAGATAGGTGTGATTGTGCCAAGCATTTGCAGGAAGAGCAATAGAAGCGTGGCACGCATAAACAGCCCAAAAATTAGCCCAATGCCTATCAGACTTTCCCAGGTTCCCAGAATAATGATTGAAACCCCTGGCTCAATTAAGCCAAAGGTCAAACGCTCGATCGTTCGGGTTGCCAGGTCGACAGCCGGACTAAGGCCTGGAAATAATTTTAATGCTCCAAACCAGAGGAAAACAATTCCCATGCTGATACGGAGAAACAGTATCCCATAACGAGCCATCCAGCGTGTAATTTTTATGTCTGAGCGATACAAGAAAGAAGTAATTTTATGATTCATGTGATTAATCCAATTATTAACCTATGATAAATGGATGGCAAAACAGGTTGGCGTTTACCAATCAACAACACAACTTCCCTGGTCGGGGGGGAATAGTTTAGGATTTGTCTAATGATCATGGCTGGTCATCCCAAAAGCGTGTTCGTAGGCCAACAGAGCATAATATTTCCATGCAAAGGGTGTTTCATAGGAGATATGCTCAATTGGTTCGCCCAATGCGCCGCCACCCTGCTTGAGATTTTTCTCAAAGAATGTGAGCATTTCCGCCCAGGCCTTGCCCTGTTCGCCGCCGGAACGAATGGACTCCATATCTTTGACAAAGGCATGCGGCTGGCCTGTATAGATATTAATCTCATTCGGAATACCTGCCTGATTTAACCCGGCCTCGAAAGCATGCACCTCTTCTACCGGGATCGAACTATCTGCTCCACCAAAGATCCCCAGCACAGGACCAGGGAGAGATCGAAGCACCTGAGGATCGGTAATCGGCGAACCGTAGAAGATCACCGTTGCACTCAAGCGATCATTGTGCAGGCTGTAAGTCAGCGAGGTGCGCCCACCGTAGCAAAATCCCACAATACCGGTGTGGTTCGCTGCTGCAGTCGGTTGTGAATTGATCCAGGCATAGACTGCATCGAGATCCTGATTGACCTGATCAGGCCTGGTCGTGATCACCTGGTAGATTGCACGCGGAATCCAGCTTGTAGTCGAACCACGGAAAGTGTCTGGCGCAACCACGAGATAGCCTCGTTCCGCCAATCCCTGAGCTTTGCCTACGATGCTCTGGTTTAGACCATAGAATTCGTGGATCATGATAACGGCTGGAAATGGGCCGCTGCCTTGTGGGGCGGCAACAAATGCGCGCACATCCGGCGCACCATTAAGCCCAGGAATGGTGGTGTTGGTGATCGTTTTAATCCGGTCTCTACCGATGGCAAAGTCTATGACGATAGAACCAGCCAGAATGATAACAACTCCTACCATCAGGCCGAGTAAACCTAAAAGAATACGTTTTACAAATTTCATTTTACTCCGGACTATAACAAACTTTTTAAAATATGTTATTCGCAACGTAACATTTTGTATAGGAAATGTATAATCTTTAAAATGCATTATAACTGGACCAGGTTTTCTAAATCAGGTTCTTCTTAATTCAAATGGTTAAAGCAATGAAAAAAGGTTCGATATTGACGCGGGTGTGATTGGAAAAATCGGAGTGTGTTTGGGAACCAAACAGCCCAAATCCAGGTGCCCTAGTCTCTCCCTGCTACTAAGAACAAACCAGATCCATCGAACGCTTCCTAAAATTCAAGGTAGCGGATTAATTAAGCTAATGCACGATCTCCTCCAAAGAGTTTACCCTCGGTCATTGGCTGGAAACCATCGGAGATCGAGAAGTGTCGGAAACGAGGTATGTCCCTTTTCCCTTATACGATGAATTTCTCTAATTCTGGTTGATATTTGAATAATATTGCTTTCATTCTTTCTAATTTCTCCAGGTAATTGTCCTGCCGGAAGAAAGAGATGGCTACCACAGATTCAACGCGATTGTCGCGGTTACGCAGTGGCACCCCCACACCACAGATATAGGATGCTACTTCATCCACGCTCTCTACATATCCCTGTTCTCTGATTCGGGCATATTCTTTCAGGATGGATTCTTTGTCCGTCAGCGCGTTGGGTGCGACTTTTTCAAAAGTTGTGTCATCCAGCAATTTTTCTACCACCACAGGATCATGGTAAGCCATCAGGCATTTGCCATAGCAACCTCTGTTCATCGGATAATAGGTACCCGGCTGGTCATTGATCTTGACGATCTGATAGGTTTCAACCTCAAATAGGGAAACCACTTTGTTTCCAACCCGATCTGCGATACCAACTGATTCAGCTGATTCTTTGGAGATTTTTTCCAGGATGTTTAAGATGCTGTCTTTATAATTGGCATTGCTGAGGTAAATGTTGCCCAAATGATAGGACATGGGTCCCATCTTGTAAATTTTGCTCTGCGCATCCTTGATGAGCATACCGGTCTGCACCAATGTGGTCAAAATTCTATAAATAGTGGTGCGATTGAAATCGCTGATCTGTTCCAGTTGAGATATGGTGAATTTATAGGGTGCTCTGGCAAAGATTGTCAACAGATACAACCCCTTTTCCAGGCTGCTTATTCTGGTATTTGTTTTTCTAGCCATTTTTCTAATCCTTACTCAGCTTTCTATCGTCATGCGACTGATTAATCCTGCGTAAAGTTTTGTCGCCAGCATGATTGTACTAATAGATATCCGTTCATCCTCAATATGAGCAGTGGAGGGTTCATTGGGTAATACCGGACCCCAGGAGACAAAATTCTTCATCGATTTCGCATAGCTAGTCCCGGGCGCAAATTGAAGCCTGCTATCCATGTCATACTCTTCGGATACATCTTTTAGTGTTTTTAAGAAGGGATGCTCTTTACTTACCCACATGGGTTCAAGAAAATCCAATATAGTCACCTTGTACCCATAATCATCGGCATGGGCAGCCAGGACATTTAAAATATCATCTCTGGATATGCCGTACTTATGCCTGATATTAATTGTCAGTCTGACACAATCTTCAGCTAAAGTGATAATGGTTGGTGAGATAGTGGTCAGACCGATATATTCACCTTCGGTTTGGTCACTATCCTCGTCGATGTGCAACAAGTGTGCATGGCCTTCGTTTCTCAGATAGTCACGGATGAAGCGCACAAAATCGAACTCCATCTCCCCCATGGTGTCCAACTTGATACACAGCTTGATGATGGCATTGTCTCCATTCTTTGGCACAGAGCTGTGGGTTGCTTTGCCATGCACTGTGATGCTTCTTCCATCAGGCAGTGTGATCTTTGCTTTGGAAGGAATGGTGTTGGGGCTGTCCCCTCCATGTAGTTTTTTAATCCCCTTCTTTCCATCACGGAAGAAATCCAGGGTAATATCCGCATATCCTTTTTCGATGTTGAAGATTGGAAAGCGCCCATCCGGTGAATAGCCGCAGTAAGGCACCGGAAATTCCCTCTTGAAGCTGGAGATGTCTGTCCATTTCCCTTCTTCACTGGTTCCCACAATAAGCCATACTTTTCTGTGCATGGGTAAACCTAATTGTTGCACAGCCTTCATGGCATACAGGCTCATGACGGCTCCTCCCTTATCATCCTCAGTGCCGCGCCCCCAAAGATAGCCATCACGCTGAACACCTTCAAAGGGATCATTTGTCCATTTTTCCCGGTCTCCTATTCCTACGACATCGAGGTGTACCAGGATACCCAGGGTTTCTTCGCCTTGCCCCATCTCCACGATACCCACATTCCATTCTGAAGTGGTCATGGTTTTGAATCCGAGCTCCTGTGCGTGCTTTAAAAAATAAGTGAGGCAGGCCAGGGTTTCTTCTTTGTTGCCGTTGATACTGGCAAAGCTGACAAGTTTAAGAATCTGGGTGATAATTTCTTCTTTTTGCTCATTAATAAAGTTTGCCAGTTGTTCCTTAAGCACTAGTCTACCCTTGCTTTCCACAGTAATCCAGAGCCAGTAACCCATAGAATTGGGCTGCTTGCTCTAACGCTTGTGTTTCAATATATTCCCCGGATGTATGAGCTAATGTCAGGTCCCCAGGTCCCATAACAATGCATTTTTCCTGTGTGTAAGCTGCCAAAACACCAGCGTCACTCCAGGCTGGGAAAACCGTAGGAGTAATGTTATTAACATTTAATTGGCGCAAAGCACGATAAGCTGACTGAACGAGCGGATCGCTCTCCTCGGTGCAGAAGGGTTTGTGCGGCAAGAGATCTCCAGATGGGAAATAGTTTTTTAGTTCAGCAGTAAATTGGGAATCTTGCTGATGCAATTCGGCAATGATGGATGAAAGCTCTTCGTAAACCTGTTCAATGCTTTCCTCAGGTATCCAACGGCGGTCGATTTCCAATGTGCAAATGCCAGGTACAGTGCTGGGCTGGTCTCCCCCCTCGATTTTTCCAATATTGATGGTTGGGTGTCCCAGAATAGGGTGCTGTCTTTGATTCAACAAAGGAGTATATTCCTCGTATATGCGCTCTATGAACCGGCTTGCCATGGCGATGGCATTGATGCCTTTTTCCATACTGCCACCGTGCACCTTTTTTCCGAGCACAGTGAGCTTCAGCCATTCTAAGCCTTTATGCCCCAGAGCCAACTGCATGTCTGTGGGTTCGCCAATCACTGCCGCATCCACAAAGGGTCCGTGTTGTGATAAATACTCTATCCCTTTTCCCATTTGTTCTTCATCAATTACACCAGCAAAGATCAGGTCGCCCGGGAGAGCGATGCTGGAGCGTTTTATACCGATAAAGGCAACCAGCATTGCAGCCAATGGTCCTTTCATATCACAGGAACCTCTTCCATATAGCTTTCCTCCTTCAACACGACCTGAAAAAGGATCAGTCATCCCATAAGCAGGCACGGTATCCATGTGTCCACACAGCATCAGTGATCGTCCTCCACCAGTTCCATTGAGAATGCCAGTCACATTAAAACGTCCCGGTTCTACTTCCTTTAGCTGTGTTGTTATTCCTTCAGTGCAAAGGAGCTCTTGGATATAGGCTGCCATTGCGCTCTCGCTATTTTCCAGCAGGGAATAGCTGGGTATCCTTACCATGCTTGAGGCAATACTGACTACATCTATTCTGGTGATGTTCTCTTCTAATTTATGATTTTCTATGATGAACTCCTCTTTTATTTAATTATTTTTCTACAGTTTGTGAGCCAAATGGCAAGCAACCAGATGACCCTTTTCAATCTCAATCAGTTCCGGACTTTCTTCCCAGCATAAATCGTGTGCCAGTGGGCATCTTGAATTGAATTTACAACCACGCAGGTCTTCGGTAGGATTCGGTGTCTCACCTGGCAGGACGATGCGTTCCTTTCTTTTATTAACACCAGGCGTGGGCATAATGGCGGTCAAGGCTTTGGTATAGGGATGAACACCTCTATAGATAATCTCATCGGCATTTCCGATTTCCATAATTTTTCCAAGATACATGATGGCTATTCGATCTGAGATCAGCCAGGCTAATGACAGGTCGTGGGTGATAAAGAGGTAAGATAATTGTTTCGTATCTCGGAGGTCAAGCATCAAGCGCAGAATACCCGTACGGATTGATGCATCCAGCATGGAAACTGGTTCATCCGCCACGATAAAGGTTGGGTCCATAATCATTGAACTGGCCAGAACCACCCTTTGGCGTTGTCCGCCAGAGAGCTCATGCGGATATCGATGGTAGAAATCTTCAGCAGGTTCCAATCCAGCCTGTTCGAGCGCGTGTTTAACCCTATCGGTGCGTTCCTTCTTGGTCTTGACGAGGTGGTTGACATCCAGAGGTTCAGCCACGATATCAATGACAATATTTCTGGGGTTCACCGACTGGTAAGGATCCTGAAAGATCATCTGCGCTTTTTGACGAAAACGCCGCATAAAGCTTCGATCTTTGGGCTTTACTTCTTCCCCAAAGAACTTTACCTCGCCTGTCTCGGTCTCGACCAATTGCAGAATTGCCTTACCTGTGGTCGTTTTGCCGCTGCCACTCTCTCCAACCAATGAGAGAATTTCTCCCTTTGCTAAATTGAAGGATATTCCATCTACGGCTTTTAGAATTTTTTTCTTTTTACTGAAAAGATCTTCAACCAGCCCTCTTTTTATTTCAAAGTAAACTTTCAGATCCTTAACCTCGACAGCAAAATCAGTGGTCATCCTATCCCTCCCTGATTCTATGACAGGAGACAAAGTGTTTTTCACCTACTTTTTCCATCTCTGGTTCCTGTATGGCGCAAAGTGGTATAGCCTTATGGCATCTTGGATAGAAGGGGCAGCCACTGATGGGTTCAAGTAAATTGGGCGGGATACCCTCGATGCTGGGTGGAATGATTTTTTCTTTTCCGATATGGGGGAAACAGGCGATGAGTCTTTCTGTATAAGGGTGCGCTGTATTTCCGAAGACTTCCTCCACTGGACCAAATTCAACAATCTTGCCAGCGTACATAACGGCGATGCGGTCGCAGGTCTCAGCCAGAATGGAGAGATCATGGGTGATCAGGATCAAACCCATATTCAATTCTTTACGGAGTTTTTCTAGAAGATTCAAAATCTGGGCCTGTACCATCACATCTAAAGCTGTGGTGGGTTCATCACCGATCACAAGTTTAGGTTTACAGGCTAAAGCGATGGCAATCATAACCCTTTGCTTCATACCACCGCTAAATTCATGCGGGTAATTGTTGATGCGATCAACGGGCATTTCAACCAATTCAAAAAGCTCTCCTGCCCGGGCAAGCGCTTCCTGCTTGCTGATTTTTTCGTGGAGGACAATGGCTTCAGCAATCTGGTCTCCCACTTTCATGACCGGATTGAGGGCATTCATTGATCCCTGGAAAATGATCGATATGTCTTTCCAGCGCCTGCTGCGGATTTCTTCATCACTAAGATTGACCAGGTCAGTCCCCTCTAAGAATATCTCACCCCCATGAATTTTGCCTTCTTTGGGAAGCAGCCTGACAATAGAAAGAGCGCAGGTTGTTTTTCCGCAACCTGATTCTCCTACTAAACCAAGTGCCTCCCCGTGATCCAAATCAAAGCTGGTGTCATCCACTGCTCTATATAAACCCCTGGAGGTTTGAAAATATGTTCGAAGATGCTTTACTTCCAACAGTGTCAAAAACTACCTTCCTCTCAGTTTTGGATTCAATATTTCATCAAAGGCATATCCCAGCAAGGTAAACGATAAGACTACCAAAACCACGCAGATACCTGGTGGCAGATAATACCAGTAGGCACCCGCCGCAGTAGCCCCACCTTCAAAAGCATAGTGGAGCATCATTCCCCAACTAGCCATGGTTGGATCTCCCAACCCTAAAAAGCTGAGGGTGGTCTCTGAAATGATGGCTACAGCTGCAACCAATACTGTGTTGGCGAACACCAGAGGAAAAACATTGGGGAGAATATGCCGGAACATGATATGCACATGACCAGCGCCGATGGATACGGTACGCTCCACAAATTGCCTTTCTCTCACCGAAAGGGTTTGGGATCGAACCACACGGGCGGTTCCCGCCCAGCCGGTGATTCCGATCACAAAGATAATATTCCAGAGGCTGGTTCCCAAAATTGCAGCCAGCACCATCATGAGCGGTAACCAGGGAATAACCAGGAAGAAGTCAGTAAAGCGCATCAGCAGATTGTCAATGCCTTTACCAAAATACCCTGCGGTGATACCAATTAAGGTACCAATCAGCATGGAGATGGCTGTGGCGATGGCACCAATCAAAAGCGATATTCTGGCACCTGAGATCAGGTTGGCTAGAATGTCTCTGCCCATATCATCCGTCCCCAAGAGATGCGCGGAGGAAGGCGAAAGGAGGATGTCCTCAACCTCGCCAAATTTCATCGTAGAAAACGGCATGATGATCGGGCCAATAGTCGCCATCACTAGAAAGAACAACAGGATGACAGTGCCAGTCAAGGCCAACTTATTTTTGAGTATTGCTCTGCCGAATTCCTTAAGTTTCATAATTTTCTGATTATGTTTTACCTGTAGAGTCTTCCCTTAATGTTTTACTCGTGGATCAATATAGGCATAACTGATATCCGCTAACACATTCGCCAACACCACACTGATGGTCACCAACAGAAACACACCCTGTAAGAGAGGGTAATCTCTGGCGCCTAGCGCTTCATACATCAATCGCCCCAGGCCAGGCCAGGAGAAGATTGTTTCAACCTGAATGGCACCTGCCACAACAAAGCCGATGTTGATGGCGATAATGGTAATCATGGGAAGCATCGCATTGGGTAAGGCATGCTTGAGGAGAATATACCTTTCGCGGAATCCTTTAGCTCTGGCAGTGATGATGTAATCCTCAGATAAAACATCAATGAGTGTATTGCGCATGGTGAGCGCATATTCTCCGATCAGAACAAGACTCATGGTGAGCACAGGCAGCACCAAATGACGCGCCAGATCGCCAATCATAGCAGCGGTGGAGATAAAATTCTTCCCAGGAGTTAACATGCCACTTGTTGGAAATAGGCGTAATTGGACGCAGAACAGAACCACCAGGATCATTCCAAGCCAGAAGGTGGGTACCGAATAGGTTACCAGAGAGAACCCTAATGTCCACACATCCAGCTTTGTTCCGCGTTTCCAGGCTGCCACGACCCCTATCAATATTCCAACCAGTATGGCTATTATCTCAGCCAAACCGACCATCAAAATTGTAGGCAGGATCTTGGAGGCAACCACCTTGGTTACCGGGGCTTTGTAAACAAAAGATATTCCCAGATTCCCCTCCAACAGATGTTTGAAGTAAGTGAAGAACTGAACATACCATGCCTGATCTAATCCATACAGTCTTCTAACAGCTTCAATCTGGTCGGGGGTTGCCCGGGGGTTCCTCATCATCATTGCGAGAGGATCCCCCGGTAAAACACGAAACAATAAATAGTTGAAGATAAGTACGATCAAGATGGTGATCAAGGCATACAATAATTTTTTTGCTATGATCCCCTTACTCATAATCGTTTATCCTCTATTTAACTGGTTTCATATTCATGTAGTTGTAAATTGTCAGATTGTGGAAGAAGGTTCCAGTATCTGGGATTTGCTGATATCCGGTCCAGCGATCAGAGCGAATTGCTTGAATGTTATTTGAATAGATAATGATGATATATGGTGCTTGGTCGTACACAATTTGTTGCATTTCGAAGACCATCTCCTGTCTCTTCTGTGGGTCAAGCTCGGTTTGTTGCACCAAGAAGAGTTCATCGTATCTGGCGTTGGAGAAGAAGGGTTCATTGTTTCCACCGATTTGGTCAGTGGTGAGAACGCCCATAATGACGGTGGGATCCAGATCTGCACCCCAGCCCCAGATGAACAAGTCATAAGTGCCAGCGATGATATTATCGTAGAGAGCGCCGCTATCCATGTTGACATTATTGATTTTTATACCGGCTTCAGCCAGGTCAGAGGCAATTAACTGTCCAGATTTTACCTCTTCCAGGTTATCTCCGATGGTTATCATATCAAACTCCAACGGAGATCCATCAGTGCTTTCTCTCACACCATCCCCATCCGTATCCAGATAACCAGATGCTTCTAGTAAAGCTTTGGCAGCTTCCACATCAAAATCTCGCAATTCTGCAGCTGTCGGAGCATAATGATAGAAATTGCCGGGATTGATCATAGTCGTCCCGACTGTACCCTGTCCGTTGTATGCAATGTCGACAATTCGTTGTTTATTGATGCCCAGTTCTATCGCCTGGCGGATATTTTTATCCAACAGGAGTGGATTTCCACCACTGGCTTCATCGGTCCAACAGTTTACACCAACCTGCATGAAACCAAGTTCCTCACCAGAGATCACATCCACATTTGGATCTTCATCTAATTGTTTCATTTGCGCTGTATTAAGGTTGGTAGCGCCATCGATTTCGCCCAGTATGAGTGCTTGTGCCATCGAATCTACGTTTTCATAATCGACAAAGATGTACTCATCCACCGCAGGTTTGGTTCCAAAATAGTCAGGGTTTTTTACGACCTTCACAAAATTGGGACCCTGGGAATCATATTTATAAGGACCAGTTCCCACTGGCATTTCATTTGGCCAGGTCTCAAGCTCTTCTTCAGCAATTTCCGCCCAAATATGTTTTGGGAGGATTGGCGTGGTGTTCATCAGAATATTTGCCTTGGGTTCTTCCGTGACGATGACCAAGGTGAGCTCATCCGGGGTTTGAATGTCTGTGATTCCGGTCAGATAGGAGCTATACATATAACCCAGCCCGGTATTCATCATCAGCTCATAGGTGAATTTTACATCTTCCGAGGTAAAAGGTTCACCATCGTGCCATTTGACGCCTTCCTGCAGCTTGAATGTCCAGGTCAGGTTATCATCGCTGTGAGACCATTCGGTTGCCAGGTTTGGAACAGGTTCATAGTTTTCATCGTAAATGACCAATGAATCATAAATGAGCATAAAAAACTCATATGTAACCTGCATGTAGGATGATAATGGATTCAGGGTGTCGAAGGCAGTGCTGGAACCCAGTGTAAAGGACACGGGTTCTGCGGGAGCTTGCTGCCCATTTCCACAACCTGCTATTGCTACAGTGAGTGCTAGAATGACAACATATATAATAAATTTTTTGTTTGACATTTTCATTTTTCTCCTCCTGATAGAAATTTAAACTAACTTAAATAACACCACTTTCCAGGATTGTAAATTGTTTTTTATCTGCATCCAGACGAGCCTTGATACCTATCGGTAGGGTAGCCATATCCTTTGTATGCCCAAGGGGTAGTCCGTACAAAACAGGGATATTCAAAGGTTTCAAATAGTATTCCAGTATTTCTTCCAGGTTTGTGTCACTATAGTATCCAGGATTATGTTTGGCCGGAACACAATTGTGACATTCACTAACCACTACCCCTTTGGCTACTTTCAGCAGTCCGGAATTTCGAAGATGTGACATCATGTGATCAAATACCCAGGGCTCAATATCCGCATCCTCAATCATCAGGATTTTTTCCTGCGTATCGATTTGATAAGGCGTTCCCAGGGTAGCGCAAATCAATGTCAGGTTACCGCCAATCAGCTCTCCTTCGGCAACACCTGGCACAATCGTGTGCAGCCAGGTCTTATCGTCCGGGACAGGAATTTCACCAATGGGTTCAACAGAAGAAACTGCCTTGAAGAATTGTTTTTTTGTATAATCGGTCAGGTCTGAGGAGTTGAATCGAGCCATCCCCGGCCCATGAAAGGTGATCAGATCCGAAAATTTATGTATTGCCAGATGAAGTGAAGTGATATCACTAAACCCCGTCAGGATCTTGGGATGTTTAGAAATAGCATTAAAATCAATCAGGTGAATAATTTGGGCAGAGCCATAACCGCCCTGGGTAACAAAAACCGCATCGATATCATCTCTACGGAACATTTCATTAAAATCGGCGGCGCGCTCTTCTTCCGAAGCAGCGACAAAGCCTTTTAATTTATTTACATTATTTCCAATGACGACTTTATAACCTAACTCCTGAAGGAATTCCGAAGCACGTATCACTTCGCTATTTTTTTCAGAAGGACTTGCAGGCGAAACAATCCCAATCGTGTCCCCTTTTTCTAATCTTTTGGGTTTTATCATGAATTACTTTCTTTGAGAAAGTTACTAGAAATGTTCATATAATGAACATCATTCTCAATATTCTCACATTAAATTATACTAATCAGGATTAATCCTGCAAGCAATTTTTTGAAACAATTTTCTGTCAAAAAGTCGATTGACTTCTCAATGGATATAGTATTTACAGGGTTGATTTTTTTTTCCAGAGATTGCAAAACAAGCTGTAGACCTATTTTGAGGGATGAATTCAGGATGTTGACTCTTACCCTGATGGGAACTCTGTACTCATACGGGTATGATATTACCTGGAGGTCACTTAGTCCTATTTGCGGAGTGCTTCCCACAATGGGTGATATCGAATATCCAAGGGATACACAATACCAGGCAATATGCTTAATCACATCTTTCGACATGGTGGTACAATCAATCGTCTTTGAAGTAATTTTCTTATCAATCTGTGTAATTTCACTTTCATAAAGTTTTCCTTCAGCGATGCAGATGCTGGATGCAATGCAACGCAAATTCTAATTTTAATTCTAATTCTAATATTACCCACACCTGGGTTCACTGACGCCAACCAATAAATTACCCTCCAGGCCGCTAATAAGTTGGACAACATGTTTTTGTTTCGCTGATTGTTGTTTCATTGGAAGATTTATGTTGAAATGTCTTATAAAAGTTCTACTTAAACCAGGCAATTTCTATTTAGCAAAAGGAATCCATAATGGCTCATGATGTTTTTATTTCTTATTCACATAAAGACCAGACTGTCGCTGACGGTATTTGTGCCGGGTTAGAGGCTAAGGGGTTACGTTGTTGGATTGCCCCTCGCGATATTGGCCCAGGTGAAGACTGGCCAACGGCGATCGCAACGGGGATTGCAGCAAGCAATGTGATGGTGTTGGTCTTCTCACAAAATTCAAATATTTCCGAAGAAGTTTCGCGCGAGCTGTATCTGGCGGCGAATGCCAAAGTGACGATTATTCCCTTCGTAATAGAAAATGTTAAGCCAGAGGCTGGAAAGGCTTATTACCTGGGGCGCACCCATTGGCTGGACGCAATGAACCCACCAACGGTTAAGCAAATCGGTCAGCTCATCGACCGGGTTCATTCTGTACTCGAAGCGTCTGGCAGCCCGAGCAGTGTTGCACATGTTTTTTCACCCTCACGGCTCATCGAATTCGGGCAGCGCGTGCACCGTAGAAAACCCTGGGCTATCCCTGCAGTTTTGATTTTGCTGGCAGCCCTTATCATGAGCGGAATAACGTTTATTCCAAAAATATGGGCAGCTTATGCTGTCGGTCTGTCTTCACCTGTTCTAAAGGATGCTTCCTTCTATCTTCATAGGGAGGATTTTAACGATAAGGATTTCGAAGGTGGACTCCCCCCTGATTGGGACTTGGCTTCAGATTGGTGCGATAATATGAAGGTGGTGCAGGAGGACGGTTTCATGACTTTCCAGGCACCGGCCAACATCAAACCCGGATGCAATATGGGTCCAGGATTCGGGTACATGCTCAACCAGGTCAAGGCCGTCGAATTTGTGCTTGGCGTCACATCCGAAACCCCAGTTAATCATTCCTCCTACGCATTTATGTTAGCCGGAACGGATAATGCTCAAAAAAGCTTTTTTATAATCTGCGGGTTGAATAGTAATATGTCAGGTTGTAATGTGAAGATAGATCAGCAGGATGTTTATTCTTCGAACTTTTTTGTAGAAAGTCCTGGAAATCTTTACACGATTCGGATCGAAGTGCTTGACCCGGATCTAATGAGCTTTCGATTTCTGGTCGATGGTGAAATGATTGGTGAATACACCATGCTGTCTACCGACGTCCCGGTTTACAAAGACCTGATGTATCATGTAGGCGGCGGGGTGGTCGGGCCTAACGACAGGACCAGGGCAGGGGTATATTTACTAGACTATCTTGCTGTAGAGCAGCGCTAGGCATTTCCCGTGTCAGTCTCTACTGTCCTCTTCTGACAACCACCAACAAATCGACTGTTATGGTCGGCTTACTTCTGGGTTAGTTCGATCAATGAGGTCCTGATATAGATCTGGGCTACCTGCGTGTTGTATCTGATACTGGTCGATCTGAGGGCTACCCGGTCTGCTACTGAAAGTCACTTCGGATTTATGAGAGTCCTTTATTGTTGCTTTTAATAACAACAAAGGGTTTTATTGCCTATAAAGTTTTCTTCTCAAGTACCGATAATCAAGTCAGCTTTATATGCTTTTTGACTCTACTTCACATAGTCCAGAAGGTAACCATAACCTTCCGCTTCCATTTCTTCGTAAGGAATGAAGCGTAAAGCAGCACTGTTGATGCAATAACGCGTACCAGAAGGTGAAACAGGATCATTATAGAAAAGGTGCCCTAAATGAGAGTTACCTGCCCGGCTGCGTACTTCAATTCGCACCATACCAAGGGAGCTATCTTCTATGGACCTGACAGTGTTTTCATCAATGGGCTTTGTGAAACTTGGCCAACCAGTACCACTATCAAATTTATCACCTGAAGAAAATAAAGGTTCGCCAGTGACAACATCCACATAAATCCCCCGTGCATGGTTGTCCCAGTATTCATTATTGAAGGCTGGTTCAGTGCCTGCATTTTGGGTTACTTTATGTTGCAGATCAGTCAGCATCCCCTTAATCTCCTCTTGAGAAGGGCGCTGATAATTACCTGGGTCTATGATGATTTCACTGATGGTGCTAATCTCATCACGGGAGATGTGGCAGTAGCCAAGCGGATTTTTATCGAGATAATCCTGATGATATTCTTCGGCATCATAAAATCGTGCCAGCGGTTTTATTTCTACCTTAAAGCTCTTATGACGTTCTTTTTCAATGGTGGCAATACGTTCTACAGTGGCTCGGGCAGCTTCGTCTGCATAATACACGCCTGTCTGGTACTGGGTGCCAACATCGTTACCCTGAGCATTTTCAATGGTGGGGTCGATCACCTGGAAATAGGCAAATAGAATCGCATCCAGGCTGATCACGTCTGGTTGGTATTCAACTCTCACAGTTTCCCGATAACCTGTTTGCCCGGAAATGACCTTATTATAGGTTGGAACAATGTCTGCGTTTCCATTAGCATAGCCACTAACAACGTCGACTACACCTGGGAGGGATTGCATCAACTTTTCCAGTCCCCAAAAACAACCACCTGCCAGATAAATCACATCAACTCCTTCTTTCTTTCCATAAGTTGAATCGAAACCATCCTTTGTCATTTCACTCACCTTTTCCTCTTCAGCCTGGGTTGTGATGGTGATCGGTGTCTCTGATGTTGTTCCACAGGCACTGACCAAAACAATGACCAAAGCTATTAATAATAGAATTTGTAATTTTTTTATCATTTTCTAAAACTTTCTAATTGCCGATAATCCGTCTTCAATTTGTGTCTTGATATGATTACGACTAATCGTTTTTACTACACCTGGATTAAACAGAAATTAATTAGCTCTCTTCAGTCTTAATCACAATCATGACTTCGTTACGGGTGAGAAACCATGGTACCCAGGGTGGATTATAACCAGCAACAATGAAATCACCTTCGGGTTCAAGCCCTTCTTTTTCCAACCATTTGCTAAGTTGCTGTTTGGCTTTGTTGACCCCACGTTCCTGAAAATATCCTGAGAATCGAATGACTGCCATGGTCTGGGATGGCACACTGGAAAATTGTACAGCCCCATTTTTTGGGATTGGCAATGTTTCCAGGGTGTATTCTGAAGGCATGATGAAGGCAACCGTATAATTACCATCTCCACTGACAGTGACTGGCTTGGTCATGGCGATTTTTTGGGATTGTGACACCTGTACTGGCGTCGTCATCGGGACCTTTTCGGCTTTGATGTTGTTACCAAAAATATAGTCAGCCAGAAAGTTGAATCCCTTAAACACCGCTTTTTGATAGGTTGTTTCAACGATGGAAACTTCTGCTTTGATATAAGCCGGGTATAGACGCAGCTCAATGTCATTTTCTTTTCTGATCACGGAATATCCAGGTGTTTCTGTCATAATTTCCTCTTTGCATTAAACATACTACAAACATTTTACATAATCAAGTTAAAGATTATACAAACCATTTTCAACTTGGATTAATAGGAAATACGCTCTGCATTTTAGCAAGAAATCTGATCATACCCGCTTGAAAGAATTAAAAGTAACCTAGGTGATAAATTTATAACCCCAGAAGTTTCAATGATTACTGATCCAATTTCCAGGTATTACTTCTTAAGATCTTTTATGACTCTATCCGCAGCTATCTTCCCCGTCAGGAAGGAAATTGGCAGACCGGATGGGCTATACGTCCAATGGCCTGCCTGATAAACCCCTTCGATCGGTGTCTTGATGGCGTTCAAGATCTTTGGCAACCTGCTTTCGGCAGGGACCGGTCGGTTCGTAAATGACCAGCCTGTGATGGCTCCTTCATGATTGTCGGTCAATTTGGCCATGGTCAATGGTGTGGATGAGAATTTATGAACGATGGAATCCTCTAATCCTGGAAATACTGTTTCGTTGAGAACCCTGATAACACTCTCTTCACAATAAGCTTTAAACAAGCTGTACCAGCCTTGCTCTTCAATTTGCTTGGTTAATTTGTAATCGAATAAGAAGCTGATGATTAAGCCAGTCTTTCCTTCGGGGGCCATACTGCTATCTCTCAAGACAGGAATTGAAATTTCATAGGTTGTTAGTTCAAAGAATTTTTCCAGCCATTTTTCGACAGTTTCTTGATCTTCGCCTACCGGGAGAGGACCACAAACAGATTGCCCAACTCGGCTTGGGGTATAAAAGAAGTGCTCACTGCACCGCTCGGCAAAGTAATGTTGATCGATATCAACCCCCAGGAATACCGTGTAGATCGAATCATTTCCGGATTTATCCAAAACCATTTTCTGCCTTTCAATAATGGCTTTTTTGGTTTTAACATTTGATACTTTTTGGGGATCAAGTAATCGGTATAACGTGTGTAGATCTGCTGCCCAAATTAACCTGCGATATTGATGCGAGTTGCCATGTGAATCTTTCACTGAGTCTTTTTCTATGTCAATTTCTACGATTTTTGTATTGTTTCTGATCACCCCATGAAATTCAGTGATCAGATCGATCAATTTCAAAATGATTTTGCTGGTACCCCCCAGTGGATAATGGTAATCTAAATACAGTTTCAAGTAGCTTAGTGCAAAAAAAGCAGGTGTTTCCTGAAAGAAATGCTGGGTGATGATATCCAACAGGCTTTGGTTGTGGGTATAGCGTTTCAGAAAATCGACTACCGGCTCATTCATTTTTGAAATTTTTGGCGCAGTTAGCGCGTATTTGAACATCCAGGGAACGATTTCCTTCAACATATACTCTTTATCTTTTTTAAAATCGAGAAACATAGGATTGTCAATTCCATATTGAACATCCATGTAATGCATAATCTTTCGGATTTGTTCAAAGATCTGTTCGATTTCAGTCTGGCTATCAGGGTAAAGGTCGATTAGTAGATTCTTGTAATCTTCGACGCTGTCATCAGAAACAATATCGATGATCTTGTCCTCTATTCCCATCGAGATCTTGTTTGGAACAAAATCCAGGGAGATACCAAGTTGCCTTAGCATCGGAAATAGAACCCCGGAGTTTTCAAGAGCGCGGACACCACCATCATAGATAAAACCATCGCGCTCAAAGTTGTTGACAAGTCCCCCACATTTCTCTTCTTTCTCACATAGCAGAACCGTTTTGCCGGCTTTTGAGAGATAAGCAGCGGCAGTTAATCCTGCAATTCCTCCACCGATAATGATGGCATCATATTCCATAGCCACACCTCTAAAAATCAAATATTATTAATTGTATCGATGTTTAAGAATTTTTCAAACTGATCATGAAAGGCTAGTTAATTTCTCACTGATTTCCCAAACTCTTTTTCCCAAAACACGGTCAAGGGCATTCATGGCGGGTTTTTCTATAATGGTTTGGTTAAAAAATAACCCACTTACTTCAGCTAATTCTGGGGCTGCTGCTAAATAATAGATTGCATTCCCCGAGATTAGTGGATTCTTCAATAGCCATCCAATTAAATAGCGTTGATAAAATTTATAAATCCGCCCATTATTCATACCGATATTGGTCTTAACTTCACCTGGATGAACTGCATTGATGGTCACACCGCTGCCTTCAAGTTGATCAGCCAATTCCCACATGGTTAGCAATTGAGCGACCTTGGATGCACCATATGCTTTGTAACCATTGAATCTTCGTGTTCCCCAGTTCAAGTCCTCAAGATCCAGGCCACCAAAACGATGACCCTGCGAGTTGACCTGGATGATGCGGGAGGGTGCACTCTCGATCATTCTTTCGAGCAGCAATCGGGTAAAAAGAAAAGATGCCAAGTGATTTACTGCAAAAACCTCTTCCATACCATCATCGGTTAATATCCGATGTGTATTATGAATACCAGAATTATTAATCAGAACATCGATGTGAGCGTATTTGTTGAGTATTAATTCAGCAGCTTTGCGAACTTCAGCCAGTTTTGCGAAATCAGCCTGAATAATATCAACCTGTATGCCGAAAGTGCTTTCCAACTCGTTTTTGACATTTTTACCTTTTACGTTATTTCGACAAACAATCACTAAGTGTGCGCCGCCCTGAGCCAGATGTTTGGCAGCCTGATATCCCACACCGGAGGTAGCACCGGTGATTACACAAACACGGCCATCCATGCGGGCATCGGTCGTTTTTTGAACCATCCGGGCATTGGCAATGAATTGTAGCTCTTCAGGAAGTTTCATTCAGATCTACCGTTATCCAAATTTTTTCCGTAAGAAATTTCGATAAGGTTTTCGGAAATAAGGAATGCCATTAAAGATATCTCCCCATAAATCAAAGTAATCCCTCTGGTGAATAATCCGGTTATCCTCTCCAAATGTCAGTTTTGAACAGCCAAAGACCGGCGTACTGGGATATTTTTTGAAGCTCATGATCATTTTCCACTGGAGGAAAACAATATCAGCATCTTTAACAATTGACTGAATCTCCATGTTTAATTGTTCACAACGCTCCGTTAATCGGTTGCACATCGCTTTAAAATCTTCAATACCTTCGATCTTTTGGATGCTGTCCTCAAACACGATTTGATCGTGATAATAAGGGAAAATATGCGACCAGTCCGGCTTCCCTTCTTTGTTATAGGTTTTGGACCACAGTTCAAGTATTCGATCAGAGGTTAATTCCTCTAAGATTGGAAATTCAGCAAGTTCTGTAGATTCGGTAAGTTCCATAATATCCATTTTCACCTATAATGGCACGTTTTAAAAAAATGTCGAATTGACCCGTTTGATACATTTTCTTCTTGTTTTCCCAGAAGAATTTAATAATTATATCTCAGTTGAATTTCAGCAGCTTTCCGTGGTTAATGTTTATAATGGGTTATTAGAAGAATTGATTAGGAAAAAGGAATATCTGTATTGAGACCCAGTTACACCTGAAAATTTAATGAGAGAAGAGTAGTTATCGGGTTTCAAGTTGTTTCAGAATGACTGTAAAAAAAGATGAGAAATGGCTAATTTACTTACAAAATTTATCCTATTTTTTCTCAGAACACAACTTTCTGGTTGGTCTGAGGGCACCATCACTGAACAACGTGCCAGGCAGGAGAGATCTTCCCGGTTTTTCAAGCTGCCTAAGCAAATTCGGACTCGGGTGATTGAAATTAATGGGATCGCATCAGAATGGATTGATTCCCCGGATTCAGACTCTGGTACGATCCTATATCTGCATGGTGGGGCTTATGCATTGGGATCCACCAATTCTCATCGCGAACTGATCGCCCGCCTTGTAATTTCCACAAATTGCAAAGCACTCGCGATCAATTACCGTCTTGCTCCGGAGAACCCCTTTCCTGCCGCATTAGAAGATGCTCTCAATGCCTATCATTGGCTTCTCTCTGAAGGAATCGATCCATCCCGGATTTGTATTGCCGGAGATTCAGCCGGAGGTGGGTTGGCGATTGCCACGCTCTTAGCATTGCGGGAAAAAGATATGCCATTACTGGCAGGCGTTCTCTGCTTTTCACCATGGTTTGATTTGACCCTCAGTGGTGATTCAGTTTATAAAAATGAAAATCTTGATCCGATACTAAGTTCTTCCATTCTCGAGACATATGTGAACTACTATATCGGCAGTAACAAAGCATCCGAGCCTATGATTTCTCCTTTATTCGGTGATCTGAGAGGACTTCCACCCATTCACATCCAGTCAGGCAGAAATGAGATCCTGCTGGATGATTCAGTCCGGTTTTCTGAAAAAGCGCAACAGGCTGGTGTCGATGTCACCCTGAAAATTTGGGATGATATGTTCCACGTTTTCCAGCTTTTCGATTTTTTGCCTGAAACGAAAGAAAGCATGAAGGAAGTTACTGCATTTGTTTCCAGAGTGATAAAAACCTGAATAATTCTGAGAATATCAAACGAAGAACTTTTGTATAAGTATTTGAAATTATCAGGTTGACTCACCTACCCAACACAGATAATATAAAAATATGAACATAACGAATAACAATAAAAAAGAATTGTCACCTGAATCTCGTGAAGAATTACTCAAAAAATTAGAAACCCGTTTTGAGAAAAACATGCAACGGCATGCAGGTCTTGATTGGTCCAATGTTCGGGTAAGACTGGAAGCAAATCCGGAAAAGCTGTGGTCGTTCAATGAAATGGAGAGAACTGGCGGCGAACCGGATGTGATTGGGCAGGATAAAGAAACCGGTGAATACATATTTTATGATTGTTCAGCAGAAAGCCCAGAGGGTCGAAGAAATATTTGTTATGACCGGGAAGCACTCGAAGCCAGGAAAAAATTTCCCCCAGACGATAGTGCCATGAACATGGCAGAGGCAATGGGCATTGAGCTCCTCACCGAAGAACAATATCGAGCGTTGCAAAAACTTGGAAAATTCGATTTAAAAACCTCAAGCTGGATACTTACACCTGCCGATATTCGAAAACTAGGCGGTGCTATCTTTGCGGATCGACGCTATAACACAGTCTTTGTGTATCATAATGGTGCTGATTCTTACTATGGTGCCAGAGGATTCCGTGGTTCGCTAAGGGTTTAGATGGTGCCCGGATATTGAATTGGTGAATTATCAACTTTGTCGATTAAGTCTTTCCTCAATAACACAAGAATTAAGCATGACCAGAGGATCAACAAAACGTGAAGTGCGTCGTTCTCATTGAACCATACCCCATAATTCTTGTAGAGATTTGCCCCAATGTCCCCCAGCAAAAATACAAAATAGCCAATGTTGACGATCAAGAAACCGATCCATATGTAAATGAGATTACGATTTAAATTTTCCTTATGCTTTTTGTAATGGAGGATGTTCAGAATGAACATGATCAGGAAATTTGCCCCAATAAAAGCCATAAAACCCTCATAGGATATTAAGAATTTGACCGGGAGGACAGCTCCAACAAACATATACACGGAGTATATTGCGCTATCGATCAGTGCAAATTTCATTAATCGATTTCTTCCTGAAACGCCCGTGCTGGTAAATCCCGTTGCGGCAACCAGAAAATTAATACAGAATGCTGTTAGCAGCATGTACACCAGCTCAAAATTACTGGTAAACAGGCAGTGCTCCAACCCGCGGCATTTTAATTCGTAACCGAAAGCCTGGTAACTCGTCCCAGCTACAATAGCACTGATGCCCCATAAGATTAATCCGAATGCCCAATAATAGCGGGACTGTTGTTTCTTTTTTGTCACCAAAAAATAAATCCCAATGGCAATCATGATCAACCCTAATAAGTAAACCAGAATCGTTGAGCTGGGTTGGATAAGGATGAAGTCTTTGCCATGGATTGATAAAGTGGCATAAGGCATGCCAGATAAGAATTGATCTGGAGTAGTTAGCGGCAGCATTAACAGACCACCCGTGTTGCTGAACATGCAAACTGCCAGGATAGTAACAGTCATTCCCAAAAAGATTAATAACATCAACATTCATTTATACTACATATCACATGCGAATAAAGCAAGCTAAAAATGGATTTTCCAAAATAGTCTTTTGTAAAAAGAACTTTATGGGTACCATCAAATTACTTTGGTTGTCGTATTAATAGGTTCACTGCATTGTTTGTTTTGGTCTCGCACATCAAAGCGATTAATACGCGGTCAAATCCTGTTTCTTACCTGCATTGCTTTGCTGCTGGCGTTTTTTCTCATATTACCGAATTGAGAAAGCCGACCCTGTTTTATTGAAAAGATCTTATTAATTTATCTTGAGAATTGAGTATTGACAGAGGTCAAAGCGCGATGTTTAATGAATAATAAAGGACAATCAATCTCTATAAATGATAGTGTATTAAGGAGGGAAAATGCGCAAAAGATCCATCAATAAGGGTATCTTGATGTTGTGTGTTATTGCGATCCTCAGCCTGGTATCTACCAGTGTGGTTGAAGCAGTACTGATGAGTGTTAAGATTAGCGGAAATCTTGTCGCTGGAGGAGAAGTCAATTCCTTTGAGCTCAGTCCGGACGGGCAATATACTGTTTTTATTGCAGATGCAATTAATTATGAAATTCAGGATTTGTTCAGTGTCCCTTCAACCGGAGGAACGCGCATTTTGCTTTCTCCAGGTATGACCGGATTAGTAATGGTGAAAGGTTTTATTATTTCACCTGACAGTCAACGAGTGGTTTACTGGGTCGGTCCTCCCAGCCCTCCCAGTGAAGATAACCAGATAACAGGGATTTATTCTGTGGCAATAACAGGGGGCTCTGTGATCAATCTCAGTGGAATATTAACAGGTGATAAAAGGCTGGATGATATCGCTGTTTCATCCAACAATCAACACGTTGCTTTCACTATATTAACTTTTACGCCCGATGATCCACTTGGAATCACACATTATATGGAACTTTGGAGTGTGCCACTTCTAGGAGGTAACACAGTATTACTCGAAAGTCTGCCAAAGGGAAATATTGATTTTCAAATAACACCCAATGGTGCGGAAATTGTTTTCATTAGATTTCCCCTCGGGAATTTATCCACTTTATGGAGAACAAATATGTCGGGTGATAATCAGGAACAACTGGCAGGTAATGAAATCCAGGAATTTGCCATCACGGCTGATGGAAATAGGGTTATTTACACAAAACAAGAAATTCCCCCAATAACAGAGCTCTACTCAGTCTCAATCGAAGGGGGAGTGTCAATAAAATTGAATGGAGAACTGATTGCGGGTGGTTCAGTAATAGACTTCAAGGTTTCGCCTGATCCGGATAGAGATTATGTGGTTTACAGAGCTGATGAAGTTGTTAATGATCAAGATGAGATCTTCTCTGTCCCTGCAGCTGGTTTGGGGAGCCGCGTGAGATTGTTAAGTGGAAGTGATAATCCAAATTTTGATGTCCGTTCTTATCAGATAACACCGAATGGCCTGGGTGTGGTGTACAAAGCAGATGTGCTTGCAGATGAGCGCTTTGACCTTGGGTCGGTATCCATCACAGGTGTTCCCCCCCATTACTGGCTGAATGGATCAATGGTTGCTGGTGGGCAAGTTATGCTTTATTCCATTTCCCCCGACAGCTCGAAAGTAGTTTTTACTGCAGATTTAAATACCTTAGGTGTGGTTGAGCTCTTTGTTGTTACAATAACCGGTACCAACCTGACAAAACTCAACACGGTCCTACCGCCCGGCGGAGATGTTTTAGGTTTTCAAATTTCGCATAATAGCCAGTTTGTGGTGTACTACGCAAACCAGGAATTGAGTGATATTAACAACCTTTATCTTGCAGGGGGAGGGCTGCCTCCCATCAAGCTTTCCAACTTGTCCCATAAATTAGATTTAATTGATTATGACATTACCTCGGATAGCAAAGGGGTGATTTATCGCGCTGATCAGGATACGTACGGGAAATGGGAGCTTTATTCAATATTCGACCGTTTTCCTGTCTATTTACCTTTACTTGTGCGGTAATTCTTTCATATTTTTATTCTGAAACTTAAGTGGAAAATTATCCTTTATCGTGCTTTTCCCTTGTTGGATGTAGTGGTCGGTCCAGTAATCGCTCTCCTTATCGTGAATTAGCCAGCCATGGTTATGGTGTTGTATTCATTGATCACACATACCAATGTTATTTTAAGACTCACAATAATGGAAAAACAATATTTCTCAATATGGACTTTGTGCGTGAACTCCAGGGAGAAGATGCGAGAAAGAACAGGCAGTAAAGTTTTTATCACTACTTAAAGGAAGAAAGTCAATTTACTTCGGCTTGAGGGATGCCTTTTTCTTTCTCAGTGATCATTTTTGGCAAAATAAATTTCTTCCATGCGATTGGTACAGTAATAGCACAGGCAATTGCAGCGATCCAGAATGGTGTCTGAGGGGAGAAGAGCTCCCATAATTGTGCACCAATCCAGGGCATGGGCAATGAAAGGATCCCCAGGGATGTTCCGAAGAATCCAAATGCCAATCCACGTTTTTCTTCGGGGACGACTTTCGAAATCAATGAATTATAAGAAGGCATCAGAATCCCAACCCCCAGACCATTCAGGATTCGAGATCCCAGAAATGCCAGGGTCGAGTTGGCTGTTACCATGGCAACTATACTCAGTGTGATGATCAAAAATCCAACGGTGAGGATTGAACGTTCAGATCTTTTGTCAGTTAACCAGCCTCCCAGAAACGATCCTGCGATGCTTGCAAATCCCCAGGCTGACCCCAGTAGACCGATTTGTTCAACTGATAATTTCCCGATATCAGAGAGATAGATGGGGAACAATTCTCCGGTGAGCGTATAGGATGTATCACCAATGGCATCTGTGATCCAGATCCAGGTGAGGATCCCACCGGAAAACAGAATCCCAATCATTGCTTTTAACTGTGTAGTCAACCCAGTTAAAGTCGGTTTTTCAGCAGCACGAGTGGGTTTAAACTGTTCTGAAAACGCCATCCAGATTCTTACGATGGTCGCCAATAAGTAAAAGACGAAGGCTACCAACATCATAATTTTGAAGTTCATTCGATATGCCAGGAAACCTGCCAGAGCTGGTCCTATCACGGTTACAACCATATAAATGCCAGTGGATAAACCATACACCCTTCCACGTGTCGCTTCACTCGATTGTTCAGCAATATAGGCACTGAAACTGGGTCCAACAAATGAGTTGGAGACAAATTCAACACTCAACCCAAGTAAAACCCATTCCCAGGAAGGAGCAGTGAAGAAGAATACATAACCAAAAACTGAAATGGCGCTGCCAAAGGCAATTGCCCGTAATCGCCCGATTGTGTCAGAAAACCATCCCCCAAAAATCTGTAACACGATCGGAACGATGGAGGCAATGGTGAAAACAAGTCCCACCTGTCCCACACTGGCACCCAGGTCGATTAGATAAAGGGACATCATGCTATAAGCCATTTGCCCGGCAATATTCGCCAGGACCATGGCCAGCAGAAACCAGCGTAAATTGATGTTGAGGAGGGAAAGGATGTTGGATTTCATGGATACGATATATATACTATATCTTCTTGGTTATTTATATGGATAAATGCACGGATTTATCCTGGTCACTTAGCCGGAAGATTTCAAAAGAGCCTACGATAACACAAATTTCCTCATTATAAGAAGAATTTTAAGGACAAGATCTGATTCACGATTTTACCGCTTCGGAGTGAATTTCGGGTAATCAAAAAATTAATCACAATTCGCTTCCGGATTTATAATAAAGGGAATTATTTTTCCAAACAATAAAAAAATCACTGGCACTGAATTATTCTAAATTATTCCTTTTAACATACACAGGAGATTCCATGGAAAAAGGTTTATTAAAAAAGAGGGCTTATATTTACCTTGCTATTCTTTATGGTTTATTATTTATTGGTTGGTTGCTTAACTTATTATTGCCAGAACCCTATGTTCAGTATGCTTACTCATTATTATGGGGGCTTTTCAGTGTATTTCCTATTCTTTCAACTTTTTTAACGAGAAAAATCACACATGACCGTTCTCCCTGGTTATTGAGACCAAATTTTCGTAAAAGCTGGAAGACTTACCTGTTTGCTGCGTTTTTCCCCGGTGCAGCTATTTTTTTGGGAGCATTACTGTTTTATGTGATTTTTCCTCACGATCTAGATTTGACAGCAAGAAATCTGGTTGAGCAATATTCCCAATTTGGTGCACCCGAAACTCTTTTACTTACTCCAAAGACCATCTTCCTGGTTGGAATTGCATTCATTTTCATTTCCCCGTTCATATTTCCGGTGCACATTTTTGCCCTCGGAGAAGAAATCGGTTGGCGTGGTTACTTCTTACCAATTTTATTAAAGTTGACGAATCAAAGAAAAGCTGTAATCTTGCATGCTGTCCTTTGGGGATTGGCACATGCTCCTCTCATTTATTTAGGATTTAATTATGGTTCCGATTATTGGGGAACACCGATTACGGGAATCATCATGATGACGTTGGTCTGTGTGAGTTTAGGCACCTGGTTAGGGTTTCTTACAATCAAATCAGGATCCATCCTTCCAGCAACCATATTTCATGGGGCTGGAAATGTGATTGGAGAATTACCACTGCTTGTTTCCTATATGAGTATCAGCAGCCTGCTGGGACCGAACCCAACAGGAATTATTGGATTGAGTGGTTTAATGATTGGTGCAATTTTTATATATTTTAAATTATCAAAATCGAACTAATTATTTTAAAATTAAAACAAATTCAAATTGAAAAAAACAATCTCATAAGGAACCTTGAAAATGGACCATCCGGAAGTCAAACAACATTCACTTTTACAATCAATTATCTATCACTTATTGCCTGGAATTTTAATAGGGGTATTTTATTTTTTGGTGCGACAACCAATTGAAAATTTGGGATATCCATCCGTAATGGGTTTGATTATGGCTATCATTTTTATTTTGATTCCATTTGAACTGGGATTTTTGCTGTATCAAGCGAAGAAAACAAATGGAACTTACTCGTTAAAAGGAATCATCAGTTACACCAATCCAATTCCATGGTGGCAGTTAATTTTCTGGGTAGGTTTGGTTTTCCTTCTAACTGGGGTGATATTTACTTTCTTAAAACCATTGGAATTATTTTTCCAATCAAAGTTATTTTTTTGGATTCCTCAATTAAATTCTGGATTGGATGGCGAATATTCAAAACAGGTTTTGATATTTACTTACAGTATATTTTTCTTGTTTGTTGCGTTTTTAGGTCCATTGGTAGAAGAATTATATTTTCGAGGCTATTTATTACCAAGAATGAAAGGAAAAATAGGACCTCTGTTGCATAGTTTCTTGTTTGCAGCCTATCACGTTTTTACACCCTGGATGATTATTACTCGAACGATTGGGTTATTACCATTGATTTATGCAGTCAAACATAAAAATATTTACGTTGGAATAATCGTTCATATCCTATTGAATACCATTGATGTGGTGGCAGGAATAATTTTTATTTTCAGTATGACATAAGATTTATTCATTTTTATTTTTTATGGCATGGATATTGCATTTTTCAATCTATATCACATTCAATTTAAAGCCAGGTATCCATGCAACGAATTCTGAAATCAATTATTTTAGTTATCTTAACCTTTTCGGTTTGTCTTGGTTCAGTTCAGGCAGATGATGCCTCTGAACCACAACTGGTTTATTTACCACTGATATCCAACGAAAAATATGTAAAACCATGGATTGGTCCGGATGGGGGCTTTGTGGTATGTATGGTCACCAGCCCCACGGACGCCAAAACAATTTATGCGGGTACCTGGGGCAATGGGGTTTTCAAGAGTACGGATGGAGGACTATCCTGGATAAAATCCAGTAATGGGTTGGGGGATCTTTTAATCAACTCTCTGGCGATAGATCCTCAGAATCCAAAAATTCTGTACGCAGGTACCTATAATGATGAAATTTACAAGAGTACAAATGCTGGTGAAACCTGGTTTCATTCCAGTCAGGGCATTCAGGATTATGCTGTGGTTTATACAATCGCTGTCGATCCTCACAACCCGGACATTATCTATATTGGCACCCGGGGAAAAAACGCGGTTGATCCTCCACCCTGGAATGGGATTGTGTATCGCAGCATGAATGAAGGCATCAACTGGTCTCCGGTTCTGGAGAATGTTGGCGGAAGTGCTCAACAGGATTGGGCATACGATATTGTCGTTAATCCAAAGGATCATTGTATGGTATTTGTTGCCATGCATGAATATGGCGTTTTTCGCAGTCTGAATTGTGGGGATAGTTGGGACAGTATGAATGGAAATGGATTGACTGATCTATCCGGTCGGGCATTGGCGATCAATCCGGTTGGTGCTGACAACAATGCGATTTACTTTGGCACCTGGCATCGGACTGGGGTTTATAAATCGGCCAATAATGGGGATAGCTGGACCAATCAATATTTGTATTCGAAAATTTATAATATGGATCTTGATCCGCAACAACCGGAAGTGTTATATGCAGCAGATTTTTATGCTGGAATACTGAAATCAACCAATGGGGGTATTACCTGGGCGAATATAGGATTGTCGGAAAATTTATTGTATACCGTTATGGTAAATCCTCTTCAACACACCCAGGTGTTTGTTGGGACAGCAGGAAATGGAATATTTCGCAGTGATCAAAGTGGTTCGGGATGGGTTCACAGTCAGGCTGGATTAAACAATGCCAATATTACCGGATTTCAAGTACATCCTGCTCAATCTACAAACTTGTTTACGAGCACGTCCCGTGGTGGCTTTCATCTATCTCGGAATAGGGGTGAAAGCTGGCAGCAGCTCAATAATGGGTTGACAGACTTGGATGCAACCGGTGTGGTTCTCCATCCTCAAAATCCTGATCAAATCTATTTACTGACAATCAGTGGGGGTTTGTTTACCTGTACTCTCCCCAATTGCCAGTGGGTTCAAAATAATATTGGTTTACCAGCTTTGGATCTGACCTCATCATCCAGTTTTGAATTTTTTCCTCAAAATGAGTTGGAAAGCGAAATACTACAGTCAGATACAACAGATGAACTTGTCTCAACCAAATCAGTAAGTTATCAAACTTTGAACGATCTGGTTTTTTCGACCAGCAACCCGGCAATCGTTTATCTGGCAACCAATGCAAATGGAGTCTATAAAAGCCAGAATGGGACAACCAGCTGGACTCAGGCAGGATTAAGTGGAAAAAATGTACAAAAATTGGCAATTCATTCAACCAATAGCGAAATTGTGTATGCCTCGGTAGCCAATAGCGCTACAGTTTACACAACGAATAATGGTGGAGCAAATTGGGTCGCGTCTCAAGTGCCCGGAGGGAGTGTCAATGACCTGGGAATATCACAATCTCAACCTGGTTTATTGTATGCAGGGACTAACAATGGTTTGTATTTCAGAACGGAAGGTGGGGCATGGCAGTTACTCGGACTATCCGGGAAAGTTGTAACAGCCCTGGCAATTCATCCGAATCAACCAGGTTTAATTGTTGCAGGTTGTTTCGGTGAGGTCTTTTATACTAAAGATGGCGGTCAAACCTGGATTTCCGGTCCTGGTGATCTGGTTGGAATAACCATCAAATCTGTGTCTTTTGATTCGAATAATGTCAATCTGGCATATTTAGGTACTTCTACTCAAGGGGTTTACCGCTTGATAATTAAGTGAATTTATTAACACGATTAAATTGCAATAAGGGTTACCTTGCAGATGTTCTCAGGTAGTAAAGAAATTCTTGATATTTCCAATGATTTTTAAAAAATCTTTTCTACAATTCCTGGTTTTTACTTGAAAGGCTCAGTTTATTAAATTTCACCACTCATAATAAATAAATGCGTCACACTACCAATCCCGATTAGGGTTACACCTAAAAACATTAAAAGAAGGTGATCTGGGAGCGCATGAATAATCATTAATAATGGAAAACTCCATCCAATCAGGATCAAAATATTGGATACAATCTTTAAAACTGTTCGTCTTAGTTTCTTATTAATATCTTTGCGTTTGGGAACAGATCCAGTTTTCAATTGATCAGATTTTTGGGATTCTTTAAGCACGATATCGTCCTTTGAAAATGAATCAAATTATTATTAATATAATACAAAGAAATTTTAAAAAATACACCATCGATTCTTGAATAATTCGAATTTATTAGCTCAAACTCCGAAATATAATGAGAATAATTAATTTAGACTTGCTGGTTTGTTGCAAAATTTTTAAAAACTTTTGTATAATAACCCGATATTAAAACTCACATCAAAGTAGGTGAAAACATGACGGAACCAAAAAAGACCTATGAACCACCCGCCATCACGTATGACGCAGATATTGAAACAAATGCTGGCATCTCTACTGGATTAGGAATAACAACCCTAAATCCACTTGAGGCTGAAATCCGTGGACTGGATTGGCCAGTAGAATCCGACTACCTTACCCCAAAAGAATAATCAACCAAATATCAGTGAACCATCCCTGGCTATTTCTCCCCAGGCTTCTTTCGGTTTTGAAGAGTAACCTTAAAACCAGTTTTTTGATTCTTAGTTTACTTCCCTTTCAATTCATATCTCCTACCAATCCAACCATTAACAATTCACCGGTGTCTAATTTATACGGTGTTCGATATCAACGTGAAGGCAATACGATTACTCTGCGTTTGGATGTTCCATTTGTTCAATGGGATTCAACATCAGCTGGAAAGTCTCTCTCCCTCCCAAACACCCAGTTACTTTCTACCCCTGGTTACCCTGATTTACCTTATTATTCCGTCATCTTGGCCATTCCACCAGATGGGACCATCCACCCGATAGAGAATTTATCATCCTCGAAAGTAATATCAGCACCGAAGTTGCTGGCTAAATCCCCACAACCTGATGTTGAACAAATTGACACAGCTTTTGAAAATCAAGAACTGGACTGTGTTCAATCCTTGCCACAATCTGCTTTTGAAATTGGAGAACCATTTTGGTTTCGCAATCAACGTCTTATTTCAATTTCGTTGTATCCTGTCCGGTGGGATTGTGCTACATCCAGCTTTCTCTGGAATCAGTCGCTAGAACTTAGCTTAACCTTTGATAATCTGCCTGAGGCCAAATTATTTCCTAAGATTGATTATTCCTCCAAAATTTATCCACTCCAGCATCAGATTATCAATTTTCAGGATAGTCTTTCCTGGATTTCGGACCCCCCTGTTCTTTGGGGTGGTAATTTACAAAAACCATGGACCACACACGCAAAAATATCAGTCCAGGAATCAGGAATTTTCAGAATAACCTTTAATGATCTCCAAAGAATTGGTTTTCCGCTGGAGGATGTCAATCCTGATTTTTTCCATATCGAAAATCAGGGACGTGAGGTTGCTTTTTTGATGGAGGGGGATGGAGATAATCGCTTCGAACTAGGTGAATCCCTTCTTTTTTATGCTGAAACCTTTTCTGGAGAGTATCTCGCCAACCTATACCAACGCCAAAACGATCATTGGCCAATTTACAATGATTGGCAGCCTGAATTCTCTGCCTTTATGCTGGAGAAATATACGGATACCAATGTGTACTGGTTGTATTTATCGGACGAACCTGGCCTTCAAATAATCAGCCAGGATGGAACGCCAAACTCAAGCACACACATCACCAGCTTTTATGATCAAATCCACTATGAAGAGGAAAACGTTTGGTGGACAACCCATTTCACCAATGAGGACACATGGTTTTGGGAATATCTTGATGTAAATTCATTCCCTGATTCGTATGATTATTCTTTTCGGCTTTATGATCCTGTCATCTCTTCAGATTTTCAAGCCAGCATTTCTGGTCAAATACTTTCAGTAACCAGTAGCGCTACAATAAACCCTGATCACCGCGTTCAATTCGCACTCAATCAACACTTGCTTTCCGAAGATACCTGGGATGGTGCGACAAGACACCTATTTAAAGGAAACATGGATCAACAATACCTGGGCAATGACGAGAACACACTTTCTTTATCGGTCCAATCACAGGGTTTGTCGGTGGCCCGGTATGTGTTTGATGATTTTAAAATCTCCTATCAAAGATATCTAAAAGCCATCAATAATGAGCTTATCTTTAATAGTTTCCAAATCGGCGAATTAAATCTTGAAATAACCAATCTATCATCCGATCAAAATTATCTCTGGAATATCAGCAATCCTTTTCAGCCTACTGCCATACAGAATTCTGTTTTTGACGCAGGTTCGCTCATTTTCGGACAGACCCTATCTGAAATCCAGAAATTTATTGTGGTTAATCACTCGGCAATCCAATCTGTCACAGACAGCCTTTCTCTTTACCAACCTATTGATCTTTTATCAGCTCAAAATCAAGCTGATTACCTTATCATCTCCCCACAAGAATTTCTGATAGATCTGCAACCATTGGTGCAATACCGCGAATCACAAGGGTTAAAGGTTAAATTAATTGATCTTCAGGATGTTTACAATCAATTCAATTATGGGATTGCCCATCCGATTGCAGTAAAGAATTTCTTTGGTTATGCCTATCAATATTGGCAATCACCTGCGCCAACTTATGTACTATTGGTGGGTGATGGTCATTGGGATTTAAAGAATAACCGCATCCCAGACAAAGTTTATTTTCCACCAAATTTCGTGTGGGTTGATCCATTACAGGGTGAGGTAGATAGTCTTTCTGATCTTGTAGCCATTGCCGGTGATGATATCTTTCCGGATGCAATGATTGGGCGGATGCCAGTTAATAATTCTGTTGAATTGTCAGCATTCATTGAAAAGACAATCCAATTCGAGTTAGCATCCGCTGAGTGGTTATCAAATCTGACTTTCATTGCTGATAATTATTATCTTCAGGATCCTGACACATTCCCTGCTTGTATCGATGATAACTCGGCAACCATCTGTCCAACCGACGCGGCTGGCAACTTCCCGGCCTATGTAAACCAATTACTATCAGATGTTGACTTGCGACCGTACCGGATTAACAAAATATTTCTTGATGACTTCGGTTGCCGTTCATCAACGCCAGAAAATTGTTCTGTAATCAGGAATGAAATCCTGAAAGCCTTTAACGATGGCAACCAGATAATAACCTTCAATGGCCATGGGGCGATCTCATACTGGGCGGGAGAAAAAGTCCTTCAGGTTGACAATTTGCCTGACCTCACAAATCTGGAACGCTACCCGGTGGTCTTTTCTTTGGATTGTGTGGATGGTTACTGGTACTATCCGCCAAATTTGCCAGGTCAGACGGTTGATCGCCGTTCTTTATCAGAGGAATTAACCCGCACTGCTGAGAAAGGAGCAGCAGCTATGTTCTCTTCGCCAGGTAATGGGTATGCAAATGGTCATGATTTACTTCAGCGGGGATTCTTCTCTGCTTTTGTGAATCTTCCAACACCTGCATTAGGTGCTCTGGATCTCAATGCCAGATTAAATCTGATGTCGAATCATGGAAATGATAGCCTCATTTTTACGTATATGATCTTCGGTGATCCTGCACTTCAAATGCATTCGATTGACTGGGGTATATTTCTTCCCTTGGTAACACGCTAATGAATCTGTCTTCTTCAACCCTCCATTCATACATCCTTGTCAGCCTTTCACAAAATAAACTGACTCGTTTACGGGTTACAGGGTCCTCCATGCAACCTCTTATTTTAAATGGAGATTGGGTAGACGTAGAACCATATTTTGGTGATACCGAACCGCAGATCGGCGAGATTGTGCTCATCAATCGGGGTACAGATTTTGTTCTTCACAGGATATTAAGAATAACTGGCCAGGAAATTATCACAAAAGGCGATTGGTCAAGAACACCTGATCCACCAGTCAGTGTAAACCAGGTTATTGGCTATGTCGTCCAGGTTGAGAAGCGATGGATAAAAATCAAAATGAATTTTCCAGTAATAAGAATCGTCACTCAAGTGATTCTTTATTTATCTGTCATCACATCATCAAACCATATCAAACATAGGAGTGTAAATGAATCTAACCGCTATCCCTTATCAAAATGAACAAATAACCTTTTTTAGAGCTGAATCTGATGGAATATTGGTCAATCCACAAAAAGGCAAAGTACGGGTCCTAAACCACACAGGAACTTTTATCTGGGAATTGATTGATGCAAAAAAATCAGTAAATGATATTATCGTCTGTATGGATTCGGTTTATGCCTGTCGACCCGATACGATTCAAACTGAAGTCATTCATTTTCTACAGGAACTTTCTGAAAGATTGCTTATATACTTAAAGGAAGAATGACCAAAAGAAACCGGGTATTTTTTACCTTTACTGCTATATTCCTATTAGGATTTTTCTTTTTAGGTGCTTTGATTGCTGTTCAGGCAGCTGTCACCCTTGTTTCATTTGATGCATTTCCTGGCAGCCAGCAGGTGGTTTTGGAATGGGAAACCGCTTCCGAAACAGATATGCTTGGTTTTTATGTTACACGCAGCAATCAACAGAATGGCAATTACTCGAGAGTCAGTAATTTTATTTTTACGCAAGGTACTCCAGTCAGTGGTTTGATCTATCAATATGTTGACACAAACCTGACCAATGGGCAGACTTATTATTACAAATTAGAAGCTGTGGACAATAATTATGATAGTGAATTCTTTGGTCCAGTTTCAGCCATCCCTGGATCATCGACTTTAACATCTACTGTTACACAAAGCCAGACGGTCAATCTCACTTATTCACCTACATTAACGCTTTCACCAACAATAACGTTCACACCGACACCTAATCTGACTCACTCGCGTACTCCAACCTTTACTTCCACTTCTCCGTTTTCCTTTTTCACCAATACAGCAACGGAAACAGCAACGATTACGCCGCTTGACTTTGCAACAACCACTGAAACACCTGATCTCACTGGTTCAGCAACGGTGCTCTCAACACGTACTTTTGAGATTAAGGGTGTCAGGACAGCAACATCAACTGTGACCGTTGAACCCGAGTCAACCAATCCCTTTACCCTTGGGTTGATCGGGTTTGGTATAACCATAGGAGTTGGAATAATTCTCATCACCGTACTCTTAATCATCCAAAGGAATCGTAAATTGGTTTGATATTCCATAAAAATCACGTAGGTGTATTCATCAGTCTGATTATTCTTTTGGTTGGCTGTCAAAGTCCTGTATTAAAACAATCCTTACAGGATAATATTTCTCAATTAAGAATTATTGTGGGGGCAGAAGGCTTCTATCAAGTCTCTTTTAATGAATTGACAGAACTAGGTTTGAAAGTTGATGATATCAATGAGCTTAATTTAAATTATCTGGGGCATCCGCATCCATTCTGGGTTGAAGAAAACCCAACAACACATGATCCGCTAATCCGCTTTTATGCTCCGTCTCCAGAAAACAATCTCTCTGAAAATCTATTGATCTTGAGTGCCTTAGCGACTGATTCGCATAGCCGAATAATTTCAAAAACAAGCGGCTCTCCCAATGCCATTTCTCAAGATCTTTCCATTGGAATATTCAATCTTCATGCAGAACAACAATCCATTTATCTCCCTCAATCAACCGGGGATGACCGTTGGCTCTGGACACAGTTGTTGCCGGAACAGAATTTTGAATTCTTTTTTAATGGTCCAAAAACAAGCCCTGATGAAATTTCCATCAAAATACAGCTCTGGTCTCCAACCAATTCAGATCATTCCATTTCGGTCTCGATCAATAACCAGGAACCTGACACCTTAGGTTGGAAAGGGGAAGGCTGGCAGACCCTTGATTTCTCTGTTGACCTCAAGGACTTTTTGGAGAATAATCTACTGACCATCCAGTCAGGTTCCCTGAATGATGATTTCCCTCAGAAAATCTACCTGGATTGGATTGAAATCCAGTATGTGCAACCAATTAACCTTATTGACCAAATCCAGACGTTTACCACGAATGCAAACCAATTATGGGTTGAAGCAGTCTTGATCAATGGCTCCCTCATCACTCAGGTACCGGGAACAAACAAAACAGAAGTTTATGAAATCCAAAAAGGTCAAAATATTGGATTGATTAATAAGCCTGACACAACTTACACATGGATCCCGCAAGGACAATTTTCTTCTGTGACATCAATTCAACCTGTACTTAATGGTGCTCAGGTTTTTCCATCTCAACCAGTCGATTACCTTGTTATCGCACCGCAAGCATTTCATCAAACTCTGCAACCATTGCTTTCAAAGCGTGAGCAACAAGGTCTAAAAACATATATCCTGACTCCCCAACAGATCTATGATCATCTTAATGGCGGTGTCCCTTCTCCAGATTCTATTCGAGACCACATAAATCATTTATCAGAAAGGTATCCTGATCGACTTCAATATCTTTTGTTAATCGGTGATTATTCTTATGAAATTCTGGATTATCAACAATCCATCGAATTAATACCCTCCTTCTTCATTGATACCAGTTTTGGGGGGCAGACAATTAGTGATTTCCCTTTTGCAGATCTGGATGGAGATTCTCTCCCGGATCTTGCAGTCGGGCGTATTCCGGCATCCACGAAGGAGGAGTTGGCTGTCTGGGTCGAAAAAATATTAAAATATGAAGAAAAATTACCATCTGAGTGGAATAAAATAATCGCTATATCGGATCCTCAAGACGAGGTTTTCACTGATACAGCTCAGGATTTTATACTCCCATTACAGAATCAATATCAAACCCTAATGATCAATCTATCCTCCAAACTGGACACTTCATCAACAATAATGAATGCATTTTCAGAACCATATTCTCTGCTGACTTATTTTGGACATGGCAGCATCGAAATGTGGGGAAAAGATCAACTTCTATCCGCACAGGAATTGAAGGGGTTGCCACCTTCCTCAGCACCACCGGTTGTCTTTTCCTTCAGTTGTTTGAATGGATACTTTGTTCACCCCCAGAAAACATCGCTTGCCGAAGGGCTCTTATTCCACCCGGATGGGGGAGCAATTGCATTGCTGGCGCCAACGGGTCAAACCCTCCAGGAAAATCAAATTGCATTAAGTAATCAAATAAATTCTGGGTTACAATTAGCAAATACATATCGATTGGGAAATCTCATCACTTCCGCTATGAGGGAAATTTATCCAGGCAAATCACTTAACACGGATATATTGCACACTTTTCTACTCTTTGGTGACCCTGCTATGATTTTACCGAAAACAATCCCAGAAATCGATTAAGGGAATTTCAATTATGAATAAGAAATTTAGGTTTCAACCACTTGTTTTTTTGATTACCATTTTAATAGTTTTTCTATTACCCAATGATATTGTCTGGGGAGGTTTAAATTTTCAGACTGTACCCACCATTGGTCCTTCCCGCACCCCAACGATTGCATTAACAGCAACTGTAATACAACCGACCAATACACAGGCTGGAAGTACCCAACCTTCTTCTCAGGAATTTACTGTTACTAATACAATCGCAGTACAAATACCAATTACCTCTACCAAAACAGTTAAAGCATCCACACAACAACCTGCACAATCTAGTCCTACACCTGTTTTTTCTAATACTGTTGTTGTTTCAGAAACATTGGATTCAAAACAAAATGCTACATCATCAATATCTTTACCGCTCGTATCCTCTGGCGAAAATGATATTAATAGTTTAGTGGATGATCAGTCCGATCAGGAAGTATCAGACAACATTCCAGCGTTTGTTTTTCCCGTTTTGATTGTCCTGTTTTTGTTGATCTTTTACTTCATTGTTCGACTGACAATCAAGAAACCTCAAAACAATCAACCTCCAAAATAAATGATGACGAAAAAACGTCTATTATTGATTATCACAATCCTCCTGATTGGTGCCATTGGAATTTGGGGGTTTGTTCTTGCACGTCATGGTATCCATTTATACCAGGCTCGCCAGGAAGTTAAATCCATGCTCGCAGGCGGAATGGATACCATCTCCCCCGCATATGCTTTTCAATTATTGAACGAAATTGACCAGGATCTAACGGTCATCGACCGTAGTCTTGGTTGGACATATCCGATATTAAATAATACAGGTAAAACTACCGCTCAAATTCAACCATCGGTGCGATACCTGAAGTCAATGGTTAAATACGCATTATTGTTTGAAGAAAAACTTGCTCCGATCATGGACCAGAGTGTGGAAAATCATGCTGAGATGACTTCCTTTCTTAATGATCTTCTGGGCGATCAAGCATTGATATCTCAATCAGTATATTATTCTGAAGAAATAACTGACTATCATGCAAAGATTGATATCAAAGCTTTACCATTCCGTTTTCAGGATGATTTTTTAATGTTGGAGCCTTTTATTCCCATTATAAAATCTTCCGGTCAGCTACTACCCATGTTGCCAGAGATGGTAGGCATGACCCAACCTGCTCAATATCTGTTGTTGGCTTTAAATCATGATGAGCTGCGTGGTGGCGGCGGTTTTATTACTGCGATGGGTACAGCAACGATCAACAGTCTGGTGAACATTGATTTGCAATTACAGGACTCCTATCAGGTAGATGATTTATCCAAAGATTATCCGCTTCCCCCGCAACCATTACAGGATTATATGCTCGCTGGTATCTGGGTTCCGCGTGATGGCAACTGGTCGGCTGATTTTCCCACTTCAGCCAGGACGGTGCAACAATTGTATGAGCTTTCCACCGGTCAGGAAACCCGTGGGGTGATTGCCTTTGACCAGCAGGCTGTGCAACAATTTCTGACTGTGATGGGTGCGATTCAGGTTGATCCGGAACAGGATTTGTGGGTGGATGCTTCAAATGTGCTTGCCTACATGCAGGAAAGCTGGGGGCAGTCTGGCGATTCTGAAAACTGGTGGGCAAATCGCAAAGATTTTGTTGCTATTTTAGGCAAAGCTATGCTGCAAAACCTGATCAATACCCGCGATTATAAAAAAATGATTGAGCTCGGAAAAGTCTCGAAGAACCTGCTCGAAACGGGTCATTTGATGGTTTACTTCACGGATCCAATCCAGCAACAACTGCTAGCCGACTTGAACCTCGATGGTGCAATTGATTATCAGGGAGGGGATTTTCTCTATTGGGTTGATTCCAATATTGGCTTTAATAAAGTGGATGCGGTAATTTTGCGTAAATTATCGTATCTGGTTGATTTAACGGATCTGAATAATCCCACAGCACGGATCATCATGCAATATGAACATCCCGTTGAGATGGAAGTGCCCTGTGTGCATGAAGCCACCTATGGCAAAGAGATCGCCTATACCAATATGTTTCAGCGTTGTTATTGGGATTACTGGCGAGTGTATACGGCACCTGGAAGCCAATTGATTAATGCCGCAATTCAGTTTGTCCCGGGTGAGTATCTGCTTCGAGGGATTGATTGGCGTGGAGAGTTGGATCTGATCAGTGATCTGCCAGGATTGAACATGGTCGCTGGTTTGCAAATTGTTCCTACAAACTCCTTACGACAGATAGAACTTGATTTGGCTCTTTCGCCGGAGATTTTGTCTTACCAATCCGGGGTGATTAAATACCAGTTGAATTTATTCAAGCAGTTCGGACTGAATGAATTACCGGTTATTATAAAAATAAAAATACCTGATCAAATGCATTTTGTATCGATTCCGGAGAATGTTTCCGTGAACCAGGATCACGTTTTATTAGAAGAAATAATTTTTAAACAAGAAAACTTCTTAATATTTTCATTCAGTGAAACGAAACAGAATTAACTGAATTTGACAAAGATCAATTATGATACAATAAAATAAATAGAATATTAAAGTGGGAAATAAAATGTCGAAGTTTCCAAATCATAAAATTTATAATAGTTTAATCATTTTGTTCTGCTTCAGTGTTGTTGTAGTGTCTGCGCTATTTTCAATCGATTTAGCAGTTCATGCAACTGAACCAGAGCCTTATTATGAGCCAATTGACCGTTTTGGAATCACGGCACCTTATCCTTCTGGAGTAGAAACCCTAATTGAAAAAATCAACGCGCGGGCTGTGTTAGATTGGGGTATCGAAAATTATTCCCTTACCTTGCCTGATTACGTTGAATATATTCATGTAATCCGCGTGAATGATACAGCCTGGGGAAATGGAGCATTGTTATCAACTTTGCCGGATATCATCGAAAGGAATCCCGGGGTTGTGTGGATTATTGGTAATGAACCTGATCGATATTATTATCAGGATAGTGTCACTGCAGAGGTTTATGCGCAAAGATATTATGACATAGCCACTTTAATAAGAACCACAGACACTTCAGCAAAAATTGGATTTGGATCTGTTGTTCAGCCAACTCCAATTCGAATTAGATATCTAAATAAAGCTTTAGATGAATTAGAAACATTAGCAAATAATAGAGCAGAAGCGATGGATCTAATTGATATCTGGAGTATTCATGCTTTTATCCTGAATGAACATCCTGATTTCAGTTGGGGAGCCGGGGTACCAATGGGATTTGAAAGTGATTATTACGATGCTATTAAAATAACTGACTATTCTGATACATATTCAATCGAAATTTTTTCCCAGAGAATTTTTGATTTTCGAACATGGATGAATTCAATTGGCGAACGAGAGAAACCATTATGGATAACTGAATATGGAAGTCTATTTCCAGATTTAGAAATTGTTTGTCCAGGTTGTAATGATGGTTGGCCAACGGAAGAAGATACCAAAAATTACATGATTAACACGTTTAATTACCTTGTAAATGCAAGAGATTTAGAAACAGGATTATTAGAAGATGATAATCATTTGGTTCAACGTTGGTTTTGGTATAGTTTAAATGATTATCGTTACAATTTTGGTGGTTCTTTGTTTGACCCGGAAAATAATTATCAAATTACTATGGCTGGGACAGCTTTTAAAAATTATACAAATTATCTTTTGTCAGATAAAGTTTATTTACCGCTTGTAAATAAATGAAATGTATTGTATAGTTAGAACTAGTATTCCCCAAATATTTGATCAAACGGTTAAATATCCAGAAAATTATTCCAAAAAATTCAACAGGGGAGGTTATCATGTTGGAAAAAAAATCAAATTTAAAAACTTATTTTACAATCATGTTTGCTTTATTCGTGATTATTCTTGGATTATTCGGCGTTCATTGGCAGGTGGGTCAGGCTCAAACTTTGCCTACAGTTCCAACAATTCCTATAGTCTTTTCATTATCTCCAGACACAATTTGTGTTGGATCAACAAATGTTGAAGCAACCATTCGCGGAGAAGATTTTATTGATGTAAATTATACTTGGGTAAAATGGTTAGATGCAGATAATTTCTATTCGTATATTATTCCAGATTTTGTTAGTGTAGATAAAACAGAATTAAGATTTACAATTGATGCAGACAAACTTGATGAAGTCTATACAGCAAGAATTTGGGTTGTAAACCATCCAGAAGAACCAATTCCGAATGAATTAGCAGGCCCGTTCATTATCGAAATTATCGGCTGTGAGTTTATCTATCTTCCTCTTATCATGAAATAACCACAAAGAATCTTTTACCTCACATGGGGTGACAAACAGTCACCCCATTTTTTATTATGACCAGAAAAATCCTCACTTCCAACTACTTCATCTTCTTCACCGTCAGTTTGCTAACAGCTCTTGCTTACCTGCTGACTGTTTCCACCCGTCTCACCTGGGCGAATTTTGGCAATGATAGCGGAGATTTCCTGGCTGCGATTCTAACAGCCGGCATCCCGCATCCCACCGGGTACCCAACATACACACTTCTTGGAATTATCTTTCAACAAATTCCTGTCGGTGATCCATACTTCCGGGCTGTGATGCTCTCCTGGTTGCCTGCAGCGATTGGGGCTGGATTACTGGCACTGTGGGTGAGAAAATTTTTGGATGAGCTATCTCAGCATTTAGCGATCATAACCGCACTCTTCGCAGGCATTGTCTGGGGTTTATTACCTTTCTTATGGTCTCAGGCTGTAATTATTGAAGTGCATGCGCTCCAATCCCTGTTTCTTGTGCTTGCCATCTGGTGGATCTGGCTGCTTCAAAAATATGATTCACACAAACACAATAATCTTAAATTGTATTTTCTGGCATTTTCTTTTGGACTCGCCCTGGGAAATCACATAACCATTCTTCTGTTCTCCCCGGTTATCATTTTTTCTTTGGTCATCGCTTACAAAAGAGGTTCATCCCTGAAATTCATTCTGGCTCAGGGTCTGATCATTATTGCAGGAACCCTAGTCTATCTTTATCTTCCGTTGCGGGCTGCTCATTTTCCCCCGATTAATTGGGGCAACCCGCAGACTTGGCAGGGATTTCTTTGGGTGATTACCGGAGATCCTTACCATAATTTATTATTGGGAACTTCTTTTTCTCAGGTTTTAACACGGATTGCTGCATTAGCCAGCCTTCTGTTGCAGCAATTTGGGGTGATCGGTGTGATCCTGGCTGTCATCGGAGCAGTTCAGTATAAACATCATCACAAAGCTCTCCCCATTACATTACTCTATCTCTTTACTGCTTTTTCCCTCTTTGCCATTCTATACGCCACCGATGATTCGATTACGTACCTTCTGGTTCCTTTCCTGGTTTTTACAATCTGGATCGCCTTTGCAATATCCATCATCCTGCCTGTCATTTGGAAAAGATTTCCATTGGGTTATGCATTGATCACTGTGTATCTGATCGTTTTTCTGGTAAGCATTCCTAAAACAGTTCAGGATATTAACCCTCGTCATCAAACCGAGCCAGCGGATTATGCTGAATATCTTCTCTCTTCCCTCCCAGAAAATGCAATCTTGCTCACAAGTTCCGATCCGGACTCTTTCCCGCTCTGGTATTACCATTTCGGTCTGGGTTGGCGCGAGGACGTGCGCATCATTGTGCTGCCACTCACCCAATTCCGCTGGTACCAGGAGACGCTCCAGCATACATACCCGGATATTCATTTCCCACCATTAATTCCACAGATTTCAAATAGCAGCCAATCCTGGGGAGAGTCCATCCCAGCCATTAACCCCGATAAGCCAATCTGTAAGTCATTTGTGCAGAGGTCACAGGGAAATTCTATAATTGTTGAGTGTTCAACCGGTCAAAATTTTAATTTTGTGATATCTGATTGATGATGGGTGATTTTTAATTAGTTGGTGTCTGGGTGTTATGGGTGGGTATTTAACCACCCAAAACACCCGCGAACCCCAGATTATTGTTTATGAACGATAAATACTATCGGTAATCATGGTCGCGCACTTTCAGATAAATCCCACAGATAATGCTCTGCATCACCCAGAATAGAATCCCTGGTTTAGCACCAAAAGCAATCGCATCGGTCATTCCATACATCAGGTGTGCAACCTGACCTCCCAACAGTCCAATTGAAATGATAGTAAACATTTCTTTTGTGATGTTTTTTTGATGATGATCCCTTTCAGATGGTTTCCTCAATCGCTGGATGCTGCTGATCAACATCCAGAATGAAATCAGATAAAAGGCAATAAACCCAATCAATCCCGGTATACCAAGATCCAAAGCTACCTGCAGGAACAAATTATGCGCATGCCCAATGTCTTTTATTGGAACATCGGCTGAAATTGTCTGCAATGGATACAACACATTCACAATCGTGCGGAAGGTATTCATCCCCATGCCCGTAAAAGCAAAATCCTGGATAGCGTATATCGCGCGAGACCAGATTTCAATCCGTCCACTCATGGTATTCATGGAGAAAGCCATGCTTGCCATTCCGCTTTCCGGGAACAGTTGATTGGAAAAAACCATAAATTGACCATTGAGAATGAAAAAGAGAAGAAAACCGAATCCAATCAAAAAAAGAAGGATAAAAACAAATCTTAATTTCTTTGGCAAAACCACAAAAAGCATAACGATTAAACCGAAAGCCATCCCGATATAAGCGGATCGGGATTGACTGAAAAGCAAAACCAGGCTGCCAAGGCTGAGAAGTAATCCGTTAAGGATTAATAACATTATTATCCAGATTGGAGCAATGAACCTCTTTATTTTTTTGAAACTAAAAATTGGCCAGAATAACATCACAATCCAGAATGGTAAAATCCAGGTTAATGCTCCCCCCACTTCGTTGGGGTGAAAACCGTCTGATAATCCAGGCAATAACGCTGAAAGAGTAGGGATATTTTCATATAATGTATTGAATAGAATGATCTTATTTGTCGGCCACTCAATTCCTAATAAACCCAACACTGCAATTCCAGCACCACTAGCAAGAAAAACCAGAGTGGTGATAATCACTCCTTTTCGCTTTTTAGATAACCGTACCAATGCGAAAAAAACTGAGATTCCCCAAATGACCCCGGTCACTTTTTGCAGACTGACCGCGATATCGTAGGTTGCATACAGGCTGACCAACACCTGAATAGCAATCACCAACAATGCCAGATTTATCGGAGTTTTGGGAATTGGTTGTTTTTTTGCCAGGAAACTTATCATCCATGTCAATGGCAAAACGAATAACAACCAGCTTTGTTCAGGTTTAATTGTTAAGAATAGGGGAGTGAAAGCTAACAATATGATCCAACCGAATGAATCAATTGATTCGAAGATTTTATGAATCATATTCCTGGTAACAATATTGGCTTGATTCTGCATATAAATTCATCCTAATTGTACTTTATAAACCAATTGAGTTTTTGTGCAACGCACCTGTTTAACTAAATTTATTATTCGTATCATCTCAATAAACCCGGGTCGACGGGTTTATTGTGGTTATCACTGCGTGTAACACGCTGACTGCTAAGATGAAAAGGGATAATTATTCGTTATTAATGAAAATATCTGATAAAATCCAAAATAGAAAGATCAGCGAGAGATCCTCTAACGCCATAAATCTCTTCAACCAAGGTGGACAATGAATTATCAATTACAAGAAACAGAAAACGATTTTGAGAGTATTGATATTCGCCAATATCTGGCGTTATTCTGGCAGTGGGCCTGGTTGATTGCACTGGTGACTGTGTTAGCAGGACTGGTAGCTTTTTTGGTCAGTCAGCGCATGACGCCGGTGTATTCCGCAGCAACGACGCTTTACATCAACGAAGCGCCATCCTCCAAAGCCACAGATTATAACTCGATCATCACCAGTGAGCGCATATCCGGTACCTACTCTAAAATGATCACCACCCGACCAATCCTTGAAGAAGTCGGAAAACGAACAGGTGTTGACGTTGAATATTTGGAAAAACGAATAACGGTCAGTCCTATTCGTGATACCACCTTAATTCAAATTACAGTTGAATCAAATGATCCATCTTTGGCTGCTCAGATCGCTAATGAATTGGCAAATGTATTTTCTGATCGGGTCATTCTCATTCAGGAAGAACGATTTTCACTTTCCAAAGAGAGTCTGCAGACGCAGATTACTGCCATGGAGGAGCAGATTGATGAAGCTACCTCGGCTTCGATTACCGAACAGGATCCAGGAGTTCGAGCCAGCCTGGAGACCAAACTTACCCAATACCGGGCAATTTATTCCAACCTGATCCTCAGCTATGAGCAGATTCGTCTTTCTGAAGCACAGACGGTTTCTACAGTTTTAGCGATCGATCCTGCAACGATACCGACAAAACCTATCAGTCCTCAGGTGTTACGCAATACAGCCCTGGCAGCCATGGTCGGTCTAATGTTAGCTGTTGGTGTGATCTTCCTGATTGAAGCGCTGGATGACACCCTCAAAACGCCGGAGGATGTCAAAAAAGCATTGGGATTACCTGTTCTTGGCATCATTACGAAACATGACGCTGAGGAAGGGAAACCCATCACCAACACAACACCTCGTTCACCAGTTTCTGAAGCATTCCGCTCTCTGCGTACCAATATTCAATACACGGCTGTAGATCGACCCATTGAGACGATTCTGATCACCAGCAGCGATCCTAAAGAGGGAAAAACCACCATCGTCACCAATTTGGGTGTTGTATTCGCCCAGATGGGTAAAAAAGTAACCCTGATCGACGCTGATCTGAGAAAACCAACCTTGCATCGAAAAATCGGTCTTCAAAACAGAACCGGTCTCACATCGCTTTTTGTCAGATCCATGGAAACGCTGGAATTAATCACACAAAAATCTGCAATGCCTAATCTAAACGTCATCACCTCAGGAGAACTCCCACCGAATCCCTCTGAATTATTGGGATCCAAAAAAATGCAAACCATTCTGGAAACCCTCAAAAAAAGCTCGGATATGATTATCATTGATAGTCCACCTGCGTTGGCTGTCACCGATTCACTCGTTCTGGTCCCCTTCGTGGATGCTGTCTTACTGGTCATAAAACCCGGTTTCACAAAAGCGAAAAGCGCTCTCCTTGTTGTTGAGCAATTTAAACGGTCGAACGCCAACCTCATCGGAGTTGTCATGAATGAGCTTGACCTTGGACGATCTCGTTACGGTTACAAGTATTATCACTACAAAAGTGACAAATCTTACGGAAAGTACTATTCGCACGAAAAGAAGCCTGGATAGACGACCACATGCCAACCAATTTTGTGTCAGCCGATCTTCAGCTTGCTTTTGATCTAATGGCTGGTTGCGCTACGCTCACGCATAATGTTCAGAAAGCACACATTACCAGTGCCGATAAAGCCGACCGTTCACCGGTTACTATCGCAGATTTTGCCGTGCAGGCATATGTAGCTCAGGCACTGGGTGAGCGCTTCCCAGCCGACCAGATGGTCGCCGAAGAATCCAGCAATCTCCTCCACGAGGATGATGGTACGCTGCTTGCAGCAGTTACCAGTCAGGTCAAGACTCTCCTGCCACAGGCTGAGCCAAAACTGATTTGCGACTGGATTGATCATGGTCAGGGTCAGCCGACAGGGCGTTACTGGGTGCTGGATCCGGTGGATGGCACCAAAGGTTTTCTACGCCGCATGCAATATGCCACCGCGCTGGCACTGATCGAAGATGGCGAGGTGCTTATGGGTGTGCTTGGCTGCCCCAATCTTCCCTTTGACGGGCAGATCGGTGTGATCGCATTCGCTTCTTTGGGGCAGGGTGCCTGGTGGCTTCCTTACCAGATTCAATCGGATCCAAAACCGTTGCGTGTATCCGACATCAAAACACTATCTCAGGCTCGCATTCTACGATCCTACGAAGACAGCCACACTGATAGCCCCTGTATTGAGATTTTTGCACACCTGGCTGGGATGAACGTTGACCCGCTTCGTATGGATAGCCAGGCAAAATCATTCGTGCTGGCAGGTGGGCAGGCTGACCTGATGATGCGGCTACTCTCGCCAGACCGTCTCGATTATAGCGAATTCATCTGGGACCAGGCACCGGGATACCGTGTCGTGCTGGAGGCAGGCGGAACCATCACCGATACCAATGGCAATCCACTCGACTTTTCCACCGGACGTCGCCTCACCAACAACCAGGGTATTCTCGCCACCAATGGTTGGGTTCATGAGCAAGCGCTGAGGATTTTGGAACAAACGTAATTATTCCGATCGGAGTAAATAATGGATATCGATTTTTGGCTACTGATCGTCGTGGGCTTTCTTGCCCAGCTCATCGATGGCAGTCTTGGCATGGCGTATGGGGTCAGTTCCAACAGCTTTCTGCTGGGGGTTGGCGTTCCACCGGCAATTGCCAGTGCCAGCGTTCACACCGCAGAGGTTTTTACCACCGCTATCTCAGGATTCTCCCATTGGAAACTCGGTAATATTGACAGACGAATTGTCCTCGGATTGATCATTCCAGGGATGGTTGGCGGGGCAGTGGGAGCCTATTTACTAACCAGTGTGGATGGAAATTTCATCAAACCCTACATTGCCATTTACCTTTTGATCATGGGTATCCGCATCCTTTATAAAGCATTCATTCACAAAGAAAATCCAGACAAAGATCCCAAACCAAAACTGCTCATTCCGCTCGGACTGGCAGGCGGCACAATGGATGCGATCGGTGGCGGCGGCTGGGGACCGATCGTCACGACCACGCTTATCTCCAGTGGGCACACCCCCCGCAAAACGATCGGCTCGGTCAACTTCTCCGAATTTTTCGTCACCCTGGTGGTCTCGATCACATTTCTGCTTACAATTGGATTGACCCATTGGAACGTTTTTCTCGGATTGATGATTGGCGGTGTTATCGCAGCCCCATTTGGGGCATTACTCACCAGGAAAATCCCCGCCCGTGTCATCATGATCATCGTCGGATTGCTGATCATTTTCCTTCAGATCCGGACGTTGGTTCAGATCTGGGGATAATGGTAGAGGTTTTTCAAGCTCACTTATACCTGCTGCACCATACAATCATTACCAAACCCTGAAAAAAAGAATCGGTACCAACACTTGCCCTCACCTCTGCATCTCTGCGTGAGCAAGCATGTCCTTTCATGTTATGATTGGCAATTATTGCAATCAAGCGCACAAGCAGGAAAGAACCTTTTATGTTCGGCTCTGAGTTGTGTCTATTGAGAAAAGAAATATTAAGAGATCCAATCTCTTCTGTAGAAATGAAAATGGAAAATAAAACAAAAAAATCAAAGAAATCCTGTATTGTAATTCCTGCCATCCTGGCAGCACTGGGATTGTTATTGGTATTCCTTTACTACATGCTCTTCCAATCCAACTTTGCCAATTTTGGTAATTTCTCCAAAAGTCTGTTTGGATCCAACTCGGTGTGCAGCAATGAATCAAATGCAACAGTCTTACTGGTCGGCATCGACTACCGCGCGGGTGATTACCTTTACGGCCTTGCGGATGTGATTCGTGTCGCAGAAGTGGACTTTGACAACCAGAATATCAACATGGTTGCCATTCCGCGTGATCTGCTGGTCGAGATTCCCCCGGAGCGCTTTAAAGTCCCCGGACCCTATAAAATCAACCAGGCATACTTCTTTGGTACGCCCGGCATGCTGAACTACTACGGCGAAGGCAATGGTGCCGACTCACTCAATGAAGTCATCGAATACAACTTCGGTGTCCGAGCAGATCATTATCTGGTGATTAATTTCTTTGTTTTCGTCGATTTTATCAACGCAATCGGTGGTGTCGATATCAATCTCCCGGAAGCGGTATACGGTGGCTCACAGGGCGATTTTCCTGCCGGGGAACAAACTCTGACTGGGGAACGCGCCCTGGCATTGTCCCGCATTCGTGAGAATTATTCGGATGCTTTCCGCGTCCGCAACCAATCGCTCATCATCCGCGCGACCTTCGAGAAGATGCTGCAGCCAAGCATGCTTCTGAAATCCCCGCTCCTGATCGCCCAATTCAAAGACAGCATCCTCACCGATCTACCCCTGGACCAACTCGGTAGCATCGCCCTCTGCTTCCATGACTTCGACAGCAGCAACCTGCAAACCCACGAACCCCCCGAAGACCTCCTCACCCTCGAGAATATCTTCCTTCCCTCCCTGAACGAATGGTCGTATGGATATCGGTGGGATGGAAGGTTTGTGGAATGGATTGATTCTTCGTTAAATAATCCACAACAGTAATTGGATCAGAATTTTTGGAAACGCTGAATGCTCAAAGCTCAAAGCTGACAAAAGATTGCTGACGGCTCACAGCTCACAGCTGACAGCAAAAAAAATTATGCCAGAGTCTTATAAAGTGCATTGATTTTTATAGCAATTTCGTTAGCCTGGTTTTCGAGATTATTATAGTCTTCGACGGTTATCCAGGAACGAAATTTAAATATCTCAAGAAGTGTCAAAGTTTCATATAACGATCCCCGTGCAATCATCAGGAAATGGCTAAACTCTTTTTTTGAGAACCGTCCCTTGCCTTCTGCAATATTCATAGAAACAGAAGTAGCAGCAGCTTCTATTTGCTCTATCAAACGATAATGTTTTCTGGTTGTTGCAAGATTTTCAGCTAAATCAATTACATTACTGGCAAATTCGATGCTTTTTTGCCAGACCACTAGATTCTTATATGAAAATTTATTATTCTTACTTATTGTTTTGTGTTCATTTATGGATTGGTTTTCTTGGGGTGAATTATTCATAAAGTCAGCATTTATCCTTCCTGATTAGTTATTCATTCTCATCTATGACACTCTTACAACAAAACACATTATTTTAAAGTTGTTTAAAAAAAGCTGTGAGCCGTGAGCCGTGAGCCGTGAGCCGTGAGCATTCAGCTTAAAGCTATTTACAACACTCCCTCTTCGGCCTCTTGACCACCATTACCACCACTGCAATTACCACTACCCCCACCAACACCCACCACGGCGCATTTTCTCCCCCTGTATCCGCTCGAAAATCACTCACCTCCACTGCTGTCGTAGTAAATGAGAATGATCCACTTGGCATGGTCTGCCGTACATCGTTTGATCCTGACCAAATAGCCTTATTGACAATCGCAGCCAATGCATCCGCTGTTGTATTAAATGATTTTGGTCCTGTGTAGATGGAATTATCGATTTCATCCAGCGCAATCGACTTAGTTGAATCCAAACCAAATGGATTTGCAGATGTGTTTGCATTCGTTGCACTGGTTTGCCACGTCGTTAGTTCCGAATTAAGAGCAAAAATGAAGGTTGGAGGATTGGTTAAATATTGTTGATAAACCAAAATTTGATCGCCATTTGGTGATAAATCGAATGGTTCATTAGTTGTGTTATTTCTATGAAAAGTATCGGTTAGATTGATATTAACGATCTGACCTACTTCACATCCACCTGGTGTATACCAGGAAAGAATACTTTCTCCAGTACGGAAAATGTTAGTTGACATCCAACCATTATCTGTAAACCGTATTTCGGTTTTATCAGGAATATTTACAAGACACACAAATGCAAACTGATCTGGTTCGTCAAAATTAAACCCAATGATTGCAATTCCCCCAGGTGGGACAATAAATGGAACAGGTGTTGGCGTCTGTGCCTGCACAGATGTGCTCAATCCAACCAAACAAATTAATACAACCAGGATAGTCCCAATGAATCTCCGCATCGCTAACTCCATCAAATGTATTTCTCTTGCAGTGAAAAATCACCCCAAAAGCTACCCATATTCTATATCAGAAATAAAACCAATATCCCCAAAATAATCTTAAAATATTCCACCCAATTCACAAATTATCCCCCCATAGCGCCTTAAAACCCAAAACAACCTTTGCACCAAATCCCAAATCCTAGTAAATCCTCCCCCCTTTGCGGTTCAATCTTTACTGTCTATTAAAAGAAATTCCGCCCATCAATCAACTTAACCTTCCCATCCTTCAAAATCCCCTTCCAGTCCAGCTTCTTATACACCGGCCACTCCGTCACCAGCAGGATCGCATCCGTATCAGCCACAGCCTGCGCAGGATCGTCGAAATACTCAATCGCCAGATCCGGATACTGCCGCTGCATATTCCCCATCGCCACCGGATCGTGCCCGCGCACCTTCGCACCCCGCTGGATCAGCTTCTTCGCAATATCAATCGAAGGAGCGTCGCGCAGGTCATCCGTGTTCGGTTTGAATGCCAGACCAAGCAGCGTCACCGTCTTTCCCTTGAGGATCTTGAGCTCGTCCTGAACGCGCATCACGATCTCCTCGCGCAGCTGGTAATTCACCGTTCGCGCCGCCTGAATAATCGGCATTTCCAGATTGTACTCCCCAGCCGTCGAGATCAACGCCGCCGTGTCCTTCCCAAAGCACGAACCGCCCCAACCGATCCCAGCGCTCAGAAAGCGTGGACCAATCCTCGTGTCCAGGCCAATCCCGCGCGCGATCTGCGTGATGTCCGCGCCAACCTTCTCAGACAGGTGCGCAATCTCATTGATATAGGAAATCTTCAACGCCAAAAACGAATTGGCAGCATATTTAATCATCTCAGCCGACGCCAGATCACAGGTCACCAGCGGCACCACCGAAAAACCTTCCGGCCTGGGCAGGCATTCCGGAGCAGTGAAGTCCTGGTTCAAAATCGGGCGGTACAGGTTCGTCAGCACGTCGATGGCACGCGAATCCATTGCCCCCACCACGATTCGGTCGGGATAGAAAGTGTCATACAGCGCAGACCCCTGGCGCAGGAACTCGGGGTTGGAAGCAATCGCGTAATGCTGTTCGGGCTTGAAGCCGTGCGATTCCACATACGCATCGCGCACAATCGTCCCCACCCAGTTGCCAGAGCCAATCGGCACCGTCGACTTGTTCACCACCACGGTGAAATGATCATTCAGCCGTGATCCCACCGCATGCGCAGCCTGGCGCACATACTCCAGATTCGCAGAGCCATCCGGCATCGAAGGCGTCCCCACAGCGATAAAAACCACATCGGTATTGGCGATATCAGCAGCGTCATAATCGGTCGTAAAAGTCAAGTGGTCATAAGCCAGCGCCAGCATCGTGTCCAGATTGGGTTCATAGATCGGAGATTTCCCAGCCTTCAGCATATCGATCTTCTCCTGCACCACATCCAGGCATGTCACCTGGTGTCCCAAATAAGCCAGAACTACCCCGGTGTTCAATCCCACATAACCCGTGCCGATGACTAATACTTTCATGTTTCCTCCGCTGTAATAGACTGATTACAATTTTACTAGGAAAAAGGGATAATTGGAAATGATAAACTGTTGCGTATTCAGGTCATAGGTCATAGGTAATAGGTTTTTAGCAACATATTTCCTATAACCTATCACTTACCCTCCCCCAACCCTTTTCCCCCAATCTATGGCATAATAATAATACATTCAATCATGGGAGGAGTGTTTGCCTGCAGTAAAACGTTGCCCCAGTCTTGGTCTTAATTATGATCAATACACCTTCATGACAGTTGCCAATAATTATCATTATTGCTATCATTTGGCAAAACCCAAAACAATCGCTTTAGGTCATCAAAACGAGTATTGCCTGAGTGAAAATCACGTCTGCTGCCCTATTTTCCTGAGTGGTGAACGGATATTTCCATTAGTAATTAAACCAAAACCCACTGAAAATCTGACAGTCCAAAGCTCAACCCGATTTGTGTTTTTACATTCCATGACACAATTGATCACCTTCCTCGCAGTTCTGACCATTTTGGCTTTCACCACCTGGTATGTATTTGCCAAAACGAACCTCTTCACCAGTACCGATCCTTCCGATCAAACCTCCGAAAATTTACCCCATGACAGAACCCCCTCCATGACCCAAACCGTAAACCTTTTCACCCCCAATCCCACCTTGATTAACGAACTCACAGTCCAGGCAATAAAAATTTCCTGGTTATCACAAACCCCACCAATCACCACCACAGGACAGATTCAGCAAACACCATCCCGGACAAAATCAACAACCCGAACACCCACAGTCGTTGTCTGTTCGAAACCAGATGGATGGATTGTCTATAAAGTAAAAGTTTGGGACACCCTTGTCTGGCTCAGTCGATGGGTGCGCACACCGGTGGGTAACCTTATGGAGGCAAACTGCCTGACCACACAAAATTTATCCCTCGGGCAGGAAATATATCTTCCTTATTATCCTCGCATTGCCACTAATACCCCCACCTATACAGCCACCTCCGATGGTCCAGATAATACCCACACCCCCGCACCAACAAATACCCGCACCCGAACAAGCACGCTCACATCAATACCAACAGCTACGCGGAATCCAATTTTTTCAAACACGCGCACGCCAACAAAAACTTTGATTCATACGCTAACCCGTACATTCACGAATACAATTCCACCCACCGCGACCTTTGCTACCAAAACTCCAACTGCAACCATCACAAATACACCACCGCTTTCTCCTACAACCCCTCCTCCACCGGCTCCTTCGGATTCTCCCGAACCCACACCTTCAGATACACCTGAACCCACGGTCACCAATACACCTGAGCCAACTCCAACCGAAACGCTGGAATAGGCCAAACCTTCCGAAGGACTCCGAAGTGAAACGAGGAGAATCCCAAACCCTATCCGCTACCAGCTATATAATGCCCGTAGGGTATTAGCTACACCTACTTCACCAGCACTGGCAGGAAAATCGAATTGACATACGAATTCTCCACCCCCTCCATGGAGATCACTAAGATTTTTTGAATGAACAACCCCCCCGCATCCGTGCTGCGCACCCGCACCGAATACTGCCCCTGCTGCCCAAAATCAATCTCCTCAGCAGCCATCAGCCTGTCCCCCGCGATCGTGAAGGAACCATTGTCCTCACCGCCCAACCCGCAGTCCAGACTGTAAACAAACGTCTCCCCCGCGTCCTGATCCAACGTGCTCAATCGACCGACCTCGCTCCCGGCCGGTATCAGCACATCCACCTCCCCAACCGCCAGCGTGATATCGAAAGGCGCTTCGTTCACATCGCTGACCGTAATGCTGAAACTCCTCTCCACCCAATCGCCGCCCGAATCGCTGCTGCGCACTCGCACCGAATACCCCGTTCTGCTCTCATAATCGATCGCTGTGTCCGTCAAAAGCTGGCTACCGGCGATACGGAACAGCCCATTGTCCGTGCTCCCCGACCCAGCGACGAAGCTGTAAGTGAAGAGATCCCCCAGCAGAGGATCACTGGTACTGAAACTGCCAACCTGCGAGCCAACCGGCAGATTCTCCACCACACTCTGGTTCGAGAGCGTGAGGTCCGTCGGTGGATGCGAGATCCGATAAGCATACCCGCCCCAGATCCCCCAGCGAACCCCGGATTGAACCATCGCAAAATTCTCCCAGCGCACACTTGAGGTCGACCACGTGTCCCGCATCGCATATTGCCGGGTGGGACTGCTGCGGTACCCGATCGCCGTCACAAAATGATCCGTGACCCCATCCCCATTGGTATCCACCAGAAACACCATCGGACGCCCCGCATTAATCTCCTGCACCAGCACATCCCAGGTCATGCCGCCACTTGCAGCGTAATAAGCCGGGGTTTCAACCGTCACCTCCGGGTAATACCTATGGAAGTAATGGCGGAAAGAATACCCCATCTCAGTCGACCAGCTCCACCCATACGGATTGCCCAGCGAACTTCTGGACGTGCCCAGGTAATCAGCCATACTGTTATTGGCATGCGCAGCTCTCCCGGCCGTGAGGTAATTGTCCGTTTGCATACTCCCGAAGTCATCAATCGGCAGCGCGTAATCTTCAAAATGCTGCTCCGAACCGGGTGGACACGGCGCACCACTGTTCCCTCCCGAAGCAATCATCTGGCTAACCGCCGCAGTCTGCGTCCACGCACCGCCCGGGATCAGATTATCATACCCTTTCGTGTCATAATACCCCACCACCATTCCCACTGCAGTGGGACCACAGCCATGCCGCCAGTAATAAGCCGGCGTGTTCAACACCACCTCGCCTTTCGTCTCCTGTGGCAGCGACATAGCCTTCTGTTCATCCCACAGCAGCACCTCCAGCGGTGGATATGGCCCCGTGGTACTCTGTTGCGGTTCCACATTCCAGTCCGGATCCTCCCAGGCAGCGCTAAAATAGCCCTGCGCCGGCGTATGCCCAAACACCAGCCACACCACCAGCAACCACACCATCCCGCTCAACAACCGCTTATTCAACGCATCAACATCCTTGAAAAAACCCTCACTCTTATTATACAGGAATAGGTTTTAGAGTCTAGGCATTAGGATTCAGAGACACATCACCTGAATCCTATCAGCCATCAGCCACGAAGTACCCGAAGACGAAGTCAAGTGGTATCAGCCATCAGCTAACTATGCTATAATAAACATCGTTTGATCCAGACAACAAGGCGGGCTTTCACAGATCAAACCCACCCCCCTACAAAAAACCCATCTGGCTCAAACCACAACCGAATATAATTCAACCCGTAATGACAAGTTAGTTTATAGCTCGTAGCTCGTAGCTCGTAGCCAGTAGGAAAAGATTTTTTATCTCTTTATTACTAGCTATAGGATCCAAAAAGATTATTTATAAATGGGTTCTTCCTACCAGCAACCAGCTATCAGCCATCAGCTAAAAGGATGTCATAACGGCGGAGCGTGGAAAAAGACGGAAGACCGGAGACCGAAGACGGGTTTTCCGGCCATTGGTTTCACTTATCCTTGCTCGTTTCCGGCTCCTTATCAAACCTCTGCTCACCACCCACGAAGTACCCTCAGACGTAGCCAAGTGGTATCACCACCACAATTTTGCCTGGCTCTTTTGTCAGCTTTTAAACAACTAATTTTTTGCAAAAATTAAATAAAATTAGTACAAACTCTGGAAGATGAAAACTTCAATAAGTATGATTTCTAATGTTAGTAAGCAGTCAGAAGAGCCGGTTATTGTTTTGGAACTGGGTCATGCTGACAAAAATTATTGGAATGATCTATGGCGGTTCAGAGAGCTCTTTCTTATCTTGGCCTGGAGAGACCTATCTGTGCGTTACAAGCAAACCGTTATTGGAGTCGTTTGGGCGATTCTTAGACCACTGTTGACAATGGTGGTGTTTACGGTTATCTTTGGCCGGTTAGCGAAGCTGCCCAGTGATGGCAACACGCCTTATGCGTTGCTGGTCTTTGCGGCTATGCTGCCGTGGACCTTGTTCGCCACTTCTCTAAGTGATGCTTCCAACAGCCTGATTGGCAACGCGAATTTAATTAGCAAGGTTTATTTCCCAAGATTGATCATCCCTACAGCGACGATCGTGACCGCTTTTGCGGATTTTCTGATTAGCTTTGTGATCTTGCTGGCGCTGATGCTGTATTACCGCTTTGCGCCGGGTTGGAACATGCTGTTGCTGCCCTTGTTTATGCTGATAGCCATGTTGGCCAGTCTGGGGCCAGGCTTGTGGATTACAGCGCTAAATGTGAAGTATCGGGATTTTCGGTATGTGATTCCCTTTGTCGTGCAGTTCGGCTTGTACGTCTCGCCTGTAGGCTTTAGTAGCAATGTTGTTCCGGAAAAGTGGCGCTTGCTCTACAGTTTGAATCCTATCGTTGGTGTGATTGACGGCTTTCGTTGGTGCATCTTAGGTGGTGACAGCCCCATCTACTGGCCTGGTTTTGCTCTTAGTTTGGTAGTGGTCGCCTTCTTCCTCTGGCTCGGCGTCAGTCAGTTCCGGAAGATGGAAAAAACTTTTGCGGATATGATTTAACTATGCCTGATATCGTTATTAAAGCCGAAAACCTGGGCAAGAAATACACCATTGGCCATCAATCTGGAAATGGTAGATACCTGGCCTTGCGCGATGTTCTGATGCAGAACGCACGCGGCATTTGGCACAAGACAAGAAACCTGGTACAAGGCAAAGCCATTATTCAGGGTGATTCCATGGAGGAATTCTGGGCGCTTAATGATGTAAGTTTTGAGATCCAGCGCGGGGAAGCTGTGGGTATCATAGGCCGCAATGGTGCTGGCAAGAGTACTCTTCTAAAAATCTTGAGCCGGATTACTGAGCCATCAACCGGGCGGGTGACTATCAAGGGACGTGTTGCAAGCCTCTTAGAAGTAGGAACTGGTTTCCACCCAGAATTGACTGGCAGAGAAAATATCTACCTCAATGGCGCTATTCTGGGTATGGCCCGGACAGAGATTACGCGTAAATTTGATGAGATTGTGGCCTTCGCAGAAGTCGAGAAATTTTTAGATACTCCAGTCAAGCGATATTCCAGTGGTATGTATGTGCGCTTAGCTTTTGCGGTAGCTGCTCATATGGAACCGGAAATTTTGGTGGTAGACGAAGTTCTAGCAGTAGGTGATGCGCAGTTCCAGAAGAAGTGCTTAGGAAAAATGGGAGATGTGGCACAAATGGGACGAACAGTGTTGTTTGTGAGCCATAATATGGCAGCTATCTCCAACTTATGTTCGAGAGGTTTTTTCCTCGATAAAGGCAACCTGAAATTTGATAATGATGTAAATTCAGTGATTGGAAGCTATTTGAATAATGGGTTTTTCTCCGTGTTTGAAAGACAAAATAGCACAATTAATGAACAACCAATAATACGAAAAGCTTGGTTCGAAAACAAATCAGGAGAAGTCATTTCTCAATTTTTTAATGGGGAACCCATTTCATTAATCATAGAAACTGAAAACCCCCACAAAATACCTACTGAGATATCAATTTCCTTTTTTGATAATCTACAACGTCCTCTTTGGAACTTCACACATTCTATGCATGGTTTAGATTTAATTCCTCAAGCCAAAAAAGTTCGTAATCGATTCTCTTTCTATCCTCCAAAATTTACAATCTCAGAACTTTATGTAAATATTGCTATTGGCCCAAAAGGCGGCTTACCTTTCTATGATCATATTATGGATGCATTAAAGTGTTCATTAATTGAACCGAAAAATGGGATCAATCTGGCTCGTTTTCCAGAATGGCCAATTTTAGTACCTACAGAACTGTTTAGTGAAATTGTTGAGAAATAATTATCCTGAAGAGAATTGAAAACCATTTTTTTTGATAATTTATTACTCTGAAACATCAAAGGTTATAAGAAAAATATTATAAAACGTATGTTATTCAAGTTAATTTCCTTTATCCTCCCTAAATTTGCTTAAGACAAAAATTATTTTGATTTCTGGAAAATCTAGGGTTCCACATTGTACCTATTCATTTTCACCAACCATTTCCCAGCGGAATATCCAAGAAAATGGGTATTTGAGGATCGCTACTTTTGGACAGAGCAATACATTTTGCAGGCTTTCTTAGCTTTTAATTGTGATTTTGTAATAATATGGGCTAGTAGTTATTTCCATCTTATCTATCCTGATAAGTTGAAATCTGTTTTTCCTTGTTTTATAGATTTGAAGCATTATTATCCTGATTACCCACAGATTGGCCCATCAAGCTTTTGGTTCAGGCGAAAAAATTCAGGTGAGAATGCAATTAGAAAATAGGTGTCGAAATGTCAATAAAGAAAATCTTAAAAAAAATCAGATTCAACGGTCGTGGCGAGAAAAATAAATCAACCTCCCAATGGGTTGAGGTGATTGGAGGCCCACTAAAAGGCCACCAAATGATGCTCAACTTAGGTGAAAGTGCTGCATCCTGGAACAAAGAGATGTTTGAAGGTTGTTATGATACATTTATTTATGACAATCTAGACACAATAGTCGCAACCAAAGATGCCATTGTGTGGGATGTAGGCGCTCATATTGGTTACCATACGCTTGCATTTGCTGCGCTCGTTGGCCCTGGTGGGCATGTTTTCGCATTTGAACCAAACCAAGAAAATATTTATCGTCTTAGTTTGAATCTTGATAGAAATAAAGATCTTAAAGAACATATTACGATCTTAACTAGTGCATTAGGGAATGTAGAAGGTGAGGAGGATTTTATATTCAACCCAGATGTTGATAATGGTCGGAGCTCTGGAAGCCATTTAAAAAGAGCTTTTGTGCCTGAAGAAATGCAATCCTATAAATCTTTTAGCGAAAAAAAAATAAATATGATTACAGCTGATGCATTGCTGCGAGATAAAATTGTATCATCTCCGTCTATCATCAAAATCGATGTCGAAGGTGCTGAATCCTTTGTTATAGAAGGAGCAAATCATTTGCTTAGTAGCCGTCATCCTGTCCTTCTTATTGAAGTACATCATATAACAGCAATGCATGATACGCTTAATATTTTGTTGCGTCTGGGTTATCAAACAAAAATTATTGAAAATGCTCCTAATTCGTCTTCACGCTGTTTTATAGTGGCTCAGTCAAGGGATACCATACTAATGGAAAGTGTTACAACTAAAAAAGAAATTACATTATGAATATCTTACATGTTAATAGTACAGACCTTGTAGGCGGGCGATTCACCGGCTATTATATGCAGCAAGCTCTTAAAAAAAACCATACCGTTGAAATGGCGGTTTGGAATCGAACTAAAGATAACCTCAATGTCTATTCGATGAAACCCGGAAATTGGTTTCGTTTTCCATATATCATCATAAGAAAGTTTGAGGACAAATTAGGATTGGAAGGCCTTACCGGACTAGCTGGGTGGACTTTGTCAAACAAAGATTATTTCAAACGGGCAGATATTGTCCATCTCCACTTGATTCATGATGGACCTTATTTCAGTCCATTATCTTTACCCACGTTGAGTAGGAAGAAGACTCTTGTTTGGACAATACACGACACATGGTCTTTCACTGGTGGATGCGTTTACCCATTCGATTGTGACCGCTGGCTAACCGGGTGTGCGCCTCGCTGTCCTTATCCAAGGCGAAAATCACTTTTTCAGCATTATATGCCAGCTTTGCATTGGCAATTGAAAAAGAGAGTTTATCAGAGATCAGATATTACCCTTGTAGTTGCATCAAAATGGATGCATGATAGAGTAAAAAAGAGCCCATTAATGCAACACTTGTCTTGTCGCCTGATTCCTTTTGGCATAGATATTGAGACTTTTAGACCTTATCCTAAAGCGGAAGCAAGAAAGAAATTAGGTATCTGGCCTGATCAAAAGGTAATTGTTTTCCGCGATGTTGGTATACACGGGGATAGGTTCAAAGGGATGCGTTATATATTGGATGCTTTAATGTTGTACGAACCCCAGGAGCCTACCTGCCTTATAATTCTTGATAATGGTCGCACTTTTCACTCCTTATGGCCTAAATATAACGTCAACACACTGGGTTGGATTGATGGTGAAGAACTTGCGATTGCCTTATCAGCTGGTGATATTTTTTTAATGCCATCGGTCCAAGAAGCATTTGGATTGATGGCAGTAGAATCAATGGCATGTGGTACCCCTGTGGTTGTATTTGAAGGAACTGCATTACCAGATGTAATTAAATCTCCCCAAGGAGGGTTAACAGTGCCGGCAAGGGATAGTGTTGAACTTGCTGGTGCGATAATGAAATTATTGACGGATGACGATCTTCGAGAACGATTAGGGAAGCAAGCCCGACAGATTGTTGAAAAAGAGTATGCTCTTTCGTTATATGTTCAACGTCATATTTCTTTGTATGAAGAACTGATTGAGAATAAGCGTCATTCATAATCGTAGAAGCAAATAAAAAAACCATGATTGTTGGTAATGGTTTATATTTACTGCAAACCTTCATTCTGTCTTGTATTAGGATTATTCTAATTCAGAGAAAAATTGACAATATTTAAGTTATCACAATTGTTTTATTTAATTTTCTACTCAAAAACTGGATGTCTAATCTGAATGAGGGACTATATTGTTAGGGAAAATGTTGCATGTCTGAACCTAAAGTTTCTATTGTCATACCTGTTTTTAATGGCTCTAATTATCTACGGGAGGCTATAGATAGTGCATTAAGTCAAACATATTCAAATATTGAAGTCATTGTTGTTAATGATGGTTCTACGGATGATGGAAAAACCGAAGCAATCGCTAATTCGTATGGATCCCGTATTTTATATTTATTTAAACCGAATGCTGGCGTTTCTTCTGCTTTAAATTATGGTATTAAACATATGCATAGTGATTGGATTTCTTGGCTAAGCCATGACGATTATTTTTCAAATAATCGAGTCGAAGAAGACTTAAAATTTCTAGCAGAACATCCGGATGCAAGAGTGATTTTTTGTCGTTCGAATTATCTCTATCATGATGGAAATATTAAGGAAACTCAATATTCGGTGTCAGAAATATCATATCCTGGGCAAATATTTATGATGCATGATATTAATTTTTGTTCTATAACTTTTCATAAATCATGTCTCGAAAAAGTTGGATATTTTAATGAAAAAAATCGTACAACCCAAGATATTGAAATGCAACTTCGCCTTTTAAAATATTATAAATTCTACTTTAACGAAAATACTTCTGTTACCATTCGTGAACATTCGGAAAGGGGTACTTTCATTCAAGCACAGCAGCACAAAAAAGATGAAATGTTACTAGCAGATATCATTCTACATGAATTTTCCATAAATGAATTTTTTCCAAATCTAAATTTGGAAGAAAATTTCGAGATGAATGATAAAGTGTCTAGCTTATTATGGATGTCTTATTATGTTTCTGAAAATTGGGGTGCACCCCATGCTAAATATGCATACTTAAGAAAAGCTTTGTCTTTCCAATCAAAGAATCTGATTCGACAATTAGGTGTGCTATTTGAAATATTATTTCGATTTGACATTCCAGTCATAAATCGATCATCTTACAATATTGGCAAATTATTCAAAAAAATTATAAGACGTATTAAAAATCTATATTTATCTAGGCTATAGCATAATTAATGATTGATATTTCGGAAATTATTTCGATTCTGAGCGAATTATGATGAAAGCTATAATGTATTATTTTTCATTTAAACATCATGGAAAATATTCGTCGTATAGTCACTTGGTTGACTATCTAGGTGATCAAATTACTATTGATATTTCACCACGATTGTTATACAAATTGCCTAACAGAATCGGAAACCACTTGATTCCTATTTGGTTGAAATATAGCGAATATCGACTGTGGCCATATTATCATAGAAAACAAAAGCAGATCTTTCACTACATGTACGCTGAGAATAGTTTTTTTCGTGGTAAAAACTGGAAAAAGCAACATAAGCTAATTCTTTCATACCATCAACCGCCATCATTTCTTGCTAACTTGTTCGAAAGAAATGAAAAAAAGAACATCTTAACAAGACCAGAAAAAAATGATATTGTTGTTGTTCTATCAAAAAGTCTTATAGAAGAGTATAAAAAATTGATACCGAATAATGAAATTGTGTCAATTCCACATGGTGTAGATATTGATTTCTTCTATCCTAGTAAATGTCCAAAATTAAACCAGCGTATATTAACTGTTGGAAATTGGCTTCGAGATTATGATATTTGGGGACAAGTAGTGAAACAAATTCTAGTTGTAAGGAAAGATATTGTTTTTGATGTAATTGCTAACCCTGCAACTTTGAATAAATTGATTGCTATAAAAGATAAATATCCAAAAAATGTAAATTTCCTTTCGAATCTTTCTGATACTGAATTGTGTAAATATTATCAACTAGCAACAATACTTTTTTTACCTTTAAAGGACTCTGTAGCAAATAATGCATTACTTGAAGGTATGGCTTGTGGTTTACCTATAGTAATTACTAATTTACCAGCGACCCGAGAATATGCTGGTGAAGCGGCTTTATTTATTAATAATCAAAGTCCTGATTTTTATGCAGATTCTCTTTTATCTTTGCTTGACAATCAAAGTTTGATGGAAAAGATGTCAACAAAGGCACGCTCGAAAGCTTTACTTTATAGTTGGGAATTGATTGGAAACCAATTCAAAAATTTATATTCCACACAGTTATAATAATATAACTCTATTGTATAGTCGAAAAATTTGAAGTGTAATATGACATATACTGAAAAACTAGATTTATCAAAAGATAGATTTAACCAAACAAAATTATTGTCTTTGCCCTACTCAAAGACAATGGTTGAGTTTCTTTTTTCAATTATTGCGCTTCAAGGATTGCTTGAACTAGTATTAAATGCTTCTCCCTTGGAAGGATCTGGCGCTGGCACATTCCTTGGAAACAAGCTGTTACGTGGTGGATTATATATATTTTTTTCTATTAGCGGTTTATTTCTGATAAAAGGCAGATTGCATAAGCCAATAATCGTAGATAAAAGTATGCGCTTTCTAATTTTCTTTTACATTGAGATATTCATCGTAATTCTACTTGGTTCAATTCAAGCTAATCAAAACTCTCTTTATCCGTTAGAAGATGTGCGGCAATTACTTGAGGTTTATATTTTGATTCCTTTGGTGTATTTGAGTGTCAAGAATATTAAAGTTATCCACAATTCTTTAAATTTTTTTTCAAACCTACTAACTGTTGTAGCATTATTGAATTTGATAAATTACATAGGAAATTTTACGTTGTCTTTACGTCTGCCAACATTTTCTTCACTTTTCCCAATAATAATCTTATTTGGTGCAACTTTATCTTTGGCAAGATTCTTATCCTCAAAATTGAATATTTGGCGAATTATCCAACTTATAATTCTTTATGGTGGGGCTTTTATCACTTTTCATAAACCTGTCATTTTTTGTGGTATTTTTGGTGCCATCTTTATTTTTTTAGTCTTCATTTTCAATAAAAAGAAAACCAATTTAACTTTTAGAACTTCACTTATTTCAAAAACAGCCCTGGTCATTCTAATCGCGACTTCATTTCTTTTAGTTTTAAACTTTATAGCTTCTAATAGATTATTGGATAAATACCAATACTTATACAATTTAAATTATTCAAAATCGATTTCTGGAGGTTCTATAGATGGAATGCGTTTTCTCATTTGGGATACTACATGGAATAATTTAATCCAAAATAATCCTTTGTTAGGGACAGGATGGGGAACAAAAGTTAATGTATTTTATCAAGATAATGTTTATATTCATAACTTCTTCATTTATTGGATAGCAAGTACTGGATTTATTGGAGCTTTCGTTCTTATATTACTAATTATTGCATTTGGAATTTACCTAATTGAGAAATTAAATTTACAAAAAGACACCAGTATTAAAGTTGGGTTACTTGGTTGCTTATCCATAATTGTTGCTTTTAATTTAGTTGGGATTACTTTTGCTGAACCGGCTTTAACTTATTCCTCAGGTATCATTATCGGTTTATTACTAAGAATTGTTTCATATGCTTGAACAATAGATTGGTTGGTGAAATGGTATATAAAAGAAGAAAAAATGTATAGTTTGACATCGAATCGTATCAGCCAGCACTGGTCAAAGGAAACCGATTTCAGTAGAACGTTTTTTGGTTTTCCTCCATTTCGAGATTATATTCGTCACAGAATCACAGGGCAAACCGCTGAATGGGAGTATTGGTTCTTAATAAAAAAACTGCTTATAGATAGACTTCCTGTGGAAAATTGCTTGAGCATTTTTTGTGGACATGGAGAAAATGAGATTCGACTTTCAAAACTAGGAGTTTTTAGAAATTGTATTGCTATTGATATTTCTACCGAAGCAATCGAAAAAGCAAAGAAAAAAGCGAAAAATGACAAAGTAGAAAATATTGATTTTGTCTGTGGTGATTTAAATAAGTCCAATCTTATTGCTAATAATTATTTTGATTTAGTAATTGCTAATGGTGCCCTCCATCATTCTATGGATTTAGAGAATTTAATATTGAAAATTAAAGCGTCAATGAAATTTGATGCTTTATTTCTCTCATCTGAGTATGTAGGAAACAATCATTATGGAAAAGAATATCATCAATATGTGCTAATAAAGGCTTTGCAAGATTTATTACCGATCTCTATATCAGGAGTTGAACAAGGAAAAATTAAAAATAGAATTATTCATGAAACCAAAAGAAAAGTGAGTAATGTCATAAGAGGGTCAGAATTATTATTTCGAATTATTAATCTATTTCTAAAAATGCGATTAATCATCCAGGATCCTTCGGAGGCTGCTAATTCCTGCAAAATAATTCCATTGTTAATGGAAAATTTTAAAAATGTTGAGATTAAAAATTATGGGGGAGCAATTTTACCTTACGTTATTTCCCCTATTCTCATGGATGTATTTGATCTATCAGATCCAATGCATATTGAAATTATAAATTTATTTATTAAACATGAAATTATTGCTGAAGAAATAGGTGATGTGAAGTCAGATTACGCTTTTATTATTTCACGAAACGAATAAAGAGGCCGAAGATAAAATGATAAAAGAAAATGAGCTCAAAACGATAAATAGAATATTACAAATAAATTCGTCTGATTTAGCAGGTGGAGCTGAAAGAGTATCTTATAATTTACATAAATCATATATTAAAAAAGGTTTGCACTCGTGGCTGGTAGTTGGTAAAAAACACTCCTTGGATGAGGATATATTCGAATTAGATCATTTTAAAAATAAAAATTATATTGCAAGGTATCTAAAAAAGATTGCCCGTTCTTTTGAAGAAAAACAAGAACAAGTTCGAGGTGCATATCGCATCCGAAAATTGTTTGAAACCCTAGCGGATCCATATCGTGCGTTTATTAATCGAAGAGGCTATGAAGATTTCAATTTCCCAGGAACATATGATCTCCTAAATCTTACTCCAAGTGAGCCACAACTTGTTCATTGCCATAATCTTCACGGGGGTTATTTTGATTTAGGTGCTTTACCTTGGCTTAGCAATAAACTTCCATTGGTTATTACTTTGCATGATGCCTGGTTATTGAGTGGCCATTGTGCTCATTCATTTGGATGTAATCGCTGGTTAAGGGGTTGTGGTCAATGCCCAGATTTATCAATTCCTCCATCTATACCACGTGATAAAACAGATCAGAATTGGGAGCGAAAACGAGAAATTTTTACGCGTAGCCGATTATTCATTGCCTCACCCAGTAAATGGTTGATGGATAAAGTCAAACAATCAATGCTAATTGGATTTGATTATAAAGTAATTCCCAACGGCGTTGACTTAAATATTTTTCAACCTAAAAATAAACTTGAGGCTAGAAAAGATCTTCAATTGCCAATGGATGTATCAATCCTTCTTTTTGCTAGTCATATGACAAAGAGTAATCCTTGGCGAGACTACTCAACATTAGAAAAAGCTGTTCGGCTTATAAAAAATTCTAAGCCGAACTGTAAAATAATATTCATATGTTTAGGAGAGAACGGTAAAAATGAAAAATTAGGTGACATCGAGATTTACTTCCTGCCATATCAAAAAGAATCAGTCAATGTCGCAAAATATTATCAGGCTGCAGATATATACTTATACGCTGCTAAGGCGGATACATTTCCAAACACAGTCATTGAATCCTTAGCTTGTGGGACGCCAGTTATTTCAACTTCGGTTGGTGGAATTCCTGAGCAAATACAAAATGGAGTTAATGGTTTTTTGGTGCCTCCAAGAGATTCTTACGCTATTTCAAGCTGTGTTGAGAGACTTCTCTCAGATAAGGAACTTTTAGATAGTTTTTCATTTAATTCTGCTCAGATAGCAAAAAACTTATTTGGCTTAGAAACACAAGTAGACAAATATTTGTCTTGGTACAATGAAATAATTAATGAAAAAATGTGATATTGAAGAATTATCTTTTTTGAATAGAATTCCATCCCATGAATAATGAATAAAAATATTGCGATTATAAATAATGCTACCAAAAATTAGTATAGTTACTCCTTCATTTAATCAAGTAGATTTCCTTGAAGCAACAATACGGTCGGTTTTGGATCAGAAATATCCAAACCTAGAATATATCATCGTTGATGGTGGATCGACGGATGGATCGGTAGATATAATCCGAAGGTATGCTTCTCATCTTCACTGGTGGGTGAGTGAGCCAGATAAAGGGCAGTACGATGCAATCAATAAAGGTTTTCAACATAGTTCAGGGGAAATCATGGCCTGGTTGAACTCTGATGACCTTTATTTTCAATGGACCTTATCAACTGTGGCAAAATTATTCTCCTTATTTCCTACTGTTAGATGGTTATCTGGTGGCATATGTTTTGCAAATAACCTCGGACAAGTGACTGGAACAGGTGTGATTGAAGGTGGTATTAGCCGAGAATTATTGCTTAAAGGCTGTTATAGGAAAGGCTTAGCTACTTATTTACCTCAAGAAGGGATGTTTTGGCGCCGCAGCTTGTGGGATCAATGTGAAAGCAATATAGATACCCAATATCAACTAGCGGCTGATTTTGACCTTTGGTGTCGATTTGCAAAATTCGCTCAACCTGTTGCGGTGAGATGTTTGTTCTCTGTTTTTCGACGTCATTTCACAAACCAACGTTCTTTTAGCTTAAATGATAAGTATATTGAAGAGACTGAACTTATCTGTAAATCACTCCCAAGTCCTCCGATAATTTGGAAATTAATTGGAAAAAACACATTATTGAATTTATTGTATTGTTTATTTTTTGTCCATGGATCTTCTAAAAGCATCTTTTATAACGAAAATAAATCAAAATGGGATATTCAAGAAGTAGGAAATAAACCTTTGTATAGGCCAATTGTTGTAAAACGAAAAATTTAATAGGGTTTGTTTAAATTTAACGAATGGGGTTAATATTTTTTTTTGAATTAGTTACGATCTACATTGTTCAATATCCTTTTAAGAATTATCATGATGATTAAATCAAACCATTAAACATAAATTAACATATATTCTCAAAAATCTTATTAGAAAAGCATACAAACTTACTAATTTCTTTATTATCAATTCAATGCAAGATCGATTTTCAGAATTAATTAATTATTAGAATATAGGAATATTAAAACTGCTTATGATTGAACCTTTAGTGTCGATAATTACCCCATCTTACAACCAAGAGAATTTCCTTGAGGAAACAATTAAATCAGTTCTTAACCAAGATTATGGTAATTTCGAATATATTATCATAGATGGAAATTCGGATGATAATAGCGTAAATATTATTAAGCGATATGCTGACAAAATTACATATTGGGTAAGCGAACCTGATTTGGGACAAAGTCATGCAATAAATAAAGGCTTTGCAATTGCGAAAGGAGAAATAGTTTGTTGGTTGAACTCAGATGACCAATTTTTTCCTCAATCAATTTCATGGGCAGTTAATAGTATGCAAAATCATCCTGATGTAGGAATGGTGTATTCTAATTGTCTGATGATTGATAATATTGGTGAGGTCTTGGCAGTAAGTAGATCTAAACAATATACCCTGGTAGATTTACTTAGCTTTAATATTATTCCTCAACCTACCGTATTTCTTCGTAAGGATTTGATTATGAAGTTAGATGGTCTAAATCAGTCTTTGAATCTATTGTTCGATCATGAGTTGTGGATACGAATCGCATCTATCTCACCAATTTATTACGAGAATCAATTGTGGGCAATTTCAAGAATCCATACTCAATCAAAAAATTCTCGTGAATGGTCAGGTTTCGGTCGAGAAGCTAATTCAATAATCACAAATATGTTTGATGATCCAAAATTGAGTAAGACAATCAATTCACACTCGAGCCAAATACAAGCTGGAATTGCATGCTTTTCTGGGAATTATGCGCTTGTTAATGGTGATTTTTTCCTTGCCTTAAGAGAATTCATGAAAGCAATCTTACTACAACCAAGGTTAATTAGAAGAATTTGGACCCAAATAATTATTTTACCTTTATTAATGACGGGAATAATTCATACAGGAAATCAATTTTATAATATTCGACGGAAATTTAGATTTTTTACATCATCAAAAAAGATTAGATAATAAGAATAGTTTTTATGTCTGAATTACACCAAAATTAGTAATTTAGATTCAAAGTAAAGTAGATTTTTATAAGTAAAGGTTAGGAAAAGATTAACTCGATAGAAAATCATTGTGTTCTACTTGTCGGCCATATTTTTCCAAATAATCTTGAAATCAAAATTTTAGATCAGGATATTCCACCAATCCAAACACAACGATTTGGTTTGGCATTATTAGGCGCATTGAGGAAAGCCTTTGATGATCGTGTTGATGTATTTTCAGTTGCTCCTTTGCTTGATTTTCCACATAGTCGAATATTAGTTGCCCCAAATGCAAAATGGAAAATTGATCACAGTATCAATGCTACTATGGCGTCGTTCATTAACTTACCTGGAATAAAACATATTACAAGATTTATAGCTACGTTTGTCTTTGTAACTCTATGGTCTCATAAAAATAGAAAAAAAGAACGTGTAATAATTCTACATGGGCTGCAAAGTTGTAAAATTTGGGGTGTTCTGGTAGGGCAAATTTTTGCGCCAAGCCTTATTATTCCATTCCTGACTGATGATATTGGAATTCCTACAAAATGGGAAAAACCTTTATTAAAAAAATTTAGAATCATAGATATTTATTTGATGAAACTTGGTATAAAAAGAGTCTCCGGGGTTATAGCTATGACATCAAATTTATCTCATAAGTTGGCACCTGGACATCAACACTTGATAATACCAGCGATTATGAATACCGAATCTATCACTATCAATTCAAAATCAAGAAATGATAATTATTTTAATATTGTTTATGCTGGTGGATTATTTCAAAATTATGGGTTAACCTTGCTAATTAATGCTTTTAACTTAGCAAATCGAGATAACTGGCGTTTAATAATTGCTGGAAAAGGGGATATGGAAAGAAAAATATTTGAATTTGTAAGACAGAATAAAAATATTAATTATATGGGCTTTCTAAATACAGAAGAGATTTGTAATCTCTATGAAAAGGCAGATGTTTTTGTAAACCCAAGGTTATTATTTGAAAATATTTCTGAATTTTCTTTTCCATCAAAAATTGTGGAATATCTAAGCACGGGAAAACCTGTTATTTCGACTAATTTGCCGGTATTTGATGATGGTTTTCGTGATCATTTAATAATTTCTAAATCAGATTCACCTAGAGAACTAATTCAATGTCTTGAGGAGGTATCTTCTTGGGATGACCATCAAAGAGAATTATGGCGCAAGAAATCACTTGAATTTGTAAACACCAATCTCTCGCCAGTTACCCAAGGGCTACAAATTCGCAATTTTGTTAATGTTCTTCAAAACTCCCGTTAAATTTGAATTCTCTAGGATTATTAAACTCATTTACTTAATTATGAAAATCCTGATTATTAGTTTGTTTTATCTACCAGAACCTGTTGCTAGACCGCATGATTTAGCCATTTCTTTAGTTCAATCAGGGCATCATGTTAGCGTAATTACAGCTTTTCCCAATTACCCAAACGGAAAAATCTATCCGGGTTACCGGATTGGATCTGCGAAATGGGAGGATATTGATGGTGTCAAGGTACTACGAATCCCTCACCTTGTGGACCGTAGTAAATCGGCTTTTAAACGCATTCTCTCGTATCTTTCTTTTTCATTGTCAGCAGTGCTGTACAGTTTGTTACGAATGGAGAAACCGGATGTTTTATGGACTTACCAGATCGGTCTGCCTGGTCTGATCCTGAGCAAATTGCTCCAAATTCCTCTGGTCCACGAGGTGCAGGATTTATGGCCGGAATGGGGAAATAATGCGAAACTTGGTCTTGGAAAAGTTGCATACCATATATTGGAACGTCAGGAACAAATGATCTACCGACAGGCTCATAAAATTGTTACCATCACCGAAGGATTTAAAACAGTATTTATAAACAAAAGGACGGATCCTTCTAAAATTGAAATCATTCCGAATTGGGCAAATGATGCGATTTTTCACCCTGATAAAGCAGATGCTGAACTTGCCCTCAAAGAAGGTTTTATAGGGAATTTTAATATCGTTTATATCGGGAACGTTGGAGTTGCCCAGGCGTTGGGGGTGATTATTGATGCCGCCGTTCAATTAAAGGATTTCCCGGAAATCTTATTTTCTATTATTGGAGACGGGTTGGAACGTGCAGAATTGGAAAACCGGGCATATGTTAATGGAGTAAATAATGTACGTTTTTTGGGAAGCCGTTCTCAAAATGAAGCAGCAAAATATATGGCACTGGCAGATGTGTTATTTATTCATTTGAAACGCGATCCGGTATATAAAATAACAATTCCATCTAAAACTTACGGGTATCTTGCATCTGGTCGCCCAATATTAGCTGCAGCCGAAGGCGAATTAAACGATTTAATTAAAAAACATCAGGCGGGGATCGTATGCCCGCCGCAGGATGCATCAGCCCTGGCAAATGCTGTACGTAAATTTCGAAAAATGCCAAAAGAAGAGCTTGAAAAAATGGGGAATGCAGGATATCACGCAGCAAAAGACAATTATTCGAGATCTGCATTAGGAAAGCAATATTCAGATTTATTTGAAAATACTGTAAAATCATTTCGGGAGGAAAAAACTTGAAAATTCTAGTTACCGGAGGAGCTGGCTTTATCGGCTCAAATATTGTTAAACGATTAGTGGACCTGGTGCATGAACCGGTTGTGTATGACAACCTCTCTAGTGGTTACTGTCAGAATTTATTACCGCAAGTACCATTTATTGAAGCTGATTTACGCAATTTGGAGTTATTGGTTGAAGCTGCTCAGGGCTGTGGGGTGATTCTGCATTTGGCTGCCAGTGTAGGGAATAAACGCTCCATCGATCTTCCACAAGTGGATTCTGAGATTAATCTGATTGGAACTCTGAATGTGTTGGAAGCTGCCAGGTATCTGGGCATTAACCGGGTTGTGTTTTCTTCCTCTGCAGGGATTTTTGGCGAACTCAAAACATTACCGATTGCAGAGGGTCATCCTCAGGATCCGGATTCTCCCTATGGAACCAGCAAATTAGCAGCTGAAAAAATGTGTCTGGTTTATAACAAATTATATGGAATGCGAAATATTTGTCTGCGATATTTTAATGTATTTGGTCCCCACCAGCGTTTTGACGCCTATGGCAATGTCATCCCCATTTTTGCCAATCGATTGTTGCGGAAGGAACCAATCCATATCTTTGGGGATGGAGAACAAACTCGGGATTTTGTGAATGTTCGTGATGTGGTCAGTGCAAATTTAAAGGCTGCATTCTCAGAGGAAGTCCAGGGTGTCTTTAATATTGGTAGTGGAGCAAGGATATCAATTAACCAATTAGCTCAAATGATGCAAAAAGCTGCTGGGCTAACTGCAGATATCGAATACTTGCCACCACGACCAGGTGATGTGCGCGACAGTCTGGCGGATATCAGCAAAGCCCAAAAGTTACTGGGGTATGATCCGGGAACTGATATTTATTCCGATCTGGTGGATTATTGGAACTGGATCAAAAATGATCCCTTATCAAATTAAATTTAGGAGTTTTTAATGAAAATTTTAATTCTGGGTGGTTCTGGCATGTTAGGTCACCGTTTGTGGATGAATCTAAGAAAAAATCATGAGGTCTGGATAACGGTCAGAGGAGAGCACAATCCCTTTCCCCATATTCCTGAGTTTCCAGAAGAATTCATTCGCTATCGCGTAGACGGATTAATGTTTGAAGAAATTACACGTGCCTTAGCGTCCATTCAACCAGATCTGGTGATCAATTGTATTGGTCTGATCAAACAAATGGGGCATTTAGCCAGGGATCCACTTTTTTCGATACAGCTGAATTCATTACTTCCTCATCGGATTTCTTTAATTTGCCGTGCAGCCAAAATCCGCATGATTCATGTCAGTACCGATTGCGTTTTCTCCGGGAAAAGAGGAAATTACACAGTTGATGACCAATCCGATGCCGAGGATTTATACGGGCGCACCAAATTTCTTGGAGAAGTTCACTATCCCCATTGTGTTACCTTAAGGACATCAATCATAGGGCTTGAGTTGAAAAATCGATTGGGTTTGATCGAATGGTTTTTAGCTCAGGAAGGCACCATTAAAGGCTTTACAAAAGCGATATACACCGGCTTTACTACGGATGAACTATCCAGAATCATCAACGATTACGTCATCCCTAATAATGAGCTACATGGGCTTTATCATGTATCCAGCGAACCCATATCCAAGTATGATCTCCTGATGTTGGCAAAAGAGTCATTTAAACAGGATATCAATATTTTACCGGAAGAAGAATTTTTCTCCGACCGTAGTTTAAATTCAACAAATTTCAGAACCATTACCGGATATCAGCCTCCTTTATGGCAGGCAATGATAGCAGAAATGGCATCTTCGTACCCATTCTATAAGAAATTAAGAGGTTAAAAATGTTATCGAACAAAACAATTCTCATTACTGGTGGCACAGGCTCACTGGGTAAAGTTCTGACCAGACGATTGTTATCAGGTGAAGTAGGAACCCCAAAGAAAATTATAATTTTCTCACGTGATGAAGCCAAACAACATGCCATGCGTGTTGAATACATGAACAAAGTCCATGTTACAGATGAAGTGATTTATCATAATTTTGAACGCTTGTTAACGTTTCAAATTGGAGATGTACGCGATTTTCACAGTGTTGCATCTGCCATGAGAAATGTGGATGTGGTCTTTAATACCGCCGCATTAAAACAGGTGCCAACCTGTGAATATTTTCCATATCAGGCAGTCATGACCAATATTGAAGGTCCGGAGAATATCATCCGTGCCATCCAGGAACATGAATTGCCTGTTGAAACTGTGGTGGGCATTTCAACCGATAAAGCCTGTAAACCAGTTAATGTGATGGGCATGACCAAAGCCATCCAGGAACGAGTTTTTATTCAGGGGAACATGCGTTGTCCAAATACCCGTATCATTTGCGTACGCTATGGGAATGTACTGGCTTCTCGTGGCTCTGTCATTCCATTCTTCCATGAACAAATCAAAGCGGGTGGCCCTGTAACCATTACCACCACAGATATGACCCGTTTTTTATTAAGCCTCAACCAGGCTGTAGACACCATTTTTGCTGCACTGCGGGAGGGAAAACGTGGTGAAACTTTTATTCCCAGAGTTCCTTCAGCGTTGATAACCGATCTGGCTGAAATTCTCATTGGTGATCGACCAATTAAAACGATAGTTACTGGTGTCCGTCCTGGGGAGAAAATACATGAAATCCTGATTTCTGAAGAAGAATGCCATCGTACCATCGAGCGAGGAAATTATTATGCGATCATGCCCATTTTACCGGAAGTAAATCTGGAGAAAGAATTTAAACCTGCCATTTCAAAAGAATATAGTTCAGACGATGATTTAATGAGTCGGGAAGAGCTACAAAAATTACTACAGGATCAAAAATTGATGGTGGATGATGAAGCGAACCAAAATGGAGAATTATTACGGTGAAAGTATTAACAGTTTTAGGTACAAGGCCAGAAATAATTCGGTTAAGCCGGGTGATCGAAAAATTAGATGCATTATGTGAGCATATTGTTGTGCATACAGGTCAGAATTTTGATCCCAATCTCAGCGATGTATTTTTTCAACAATTAAGAGTCAGACCACCAGATTATTATCTGGGCATAACCGGCGATACATTTGGTCAGCAGGTTGGGAAAATGCTCGCCGCAGTCGATGAGGTGCTGGTCAAAGAAAAACCTGATGCTTTACTGATTTTAGGCGATACCAATTCAGGATTATGCAGTTTTATCGCAAAACGCATGGGTATTCCTGTCTTTCACATGGAAGCAGGTAATCGCTGTTATGATGATCGTGTCCCCGAGGAAGTGAACCGCCGGATTATTGACCATTCCAGCTCAATCCTGATGCCATATACCCAACGAAGTAAAGAAAACCTGGTGAGAGAAGGCATTGAAAATAACCGTATTTTTGTCACAGGTAATCCGATCAAGGAAGTTCTGGATTTTTATCGGGATGAGATTGAATCATCAAACATTCACGATCAATTAGGTGTAGAAAAAGGAAAATTCTTTTTGGTAACCATGCACAGGGCAGAAAACGTTGATATCGAAGATCGCCTGATCAGCCTTTCCTCAGCGCTGGATCAATTACAACAAGAATATAATTTGCCTGTTATCTGTAGTTTGCATCCACGCACAAAAAATAAAATGCAAAAGTATGGTGTTGGAGTCAATAATAACCAAATCCATTTTCTCGCACCACTGGGTCTCTTTGATTTTGTGGCTTTGGAAAAAACTGCTTTTTGTGTTCTGTCCGATAGTGGCACAGTCCAGGAGGAGTGTTGTATTTTCCATGTGCCAAGTGTAACCATTCGAGATGTAACCGAGCGGCCGGAAACGATTGACTGTGGTAGTAATATCCTGGCAGGCGCAGATCAGGAAATTATTATGCGTACAGTCAAGCTTGTTACATCCAGACCACCAGTTTGGCAGCCACCAAGTGAGTATTTAGCCGATAATGTGTCTGATACAGTTGTGAAGATTGTGTTTGGGTATCATCGATTTATTTAATGAGTTAATTCTAAGTTCAGATGATTGTTGATAAAAAAATTCTGGTAAGGAAAATTGAAATTCAGGACATTGAATCAATTGTGGAAATGCATTTAAAGTCATTTGAAGGATTTTTCCTAACATTTATGGGATGCAAATTTCTACAAGTGTTATACAAGGCGATCTGTAAAGATCCCACGGGTTTCGGGTTTCTGGTTGAAGTTGATAACAAAACTGCAGGTTTCGTGATTGGCACTTCTCATCTCTCGGGTCTGTATTCTAGGCTTCTGAAGAAAAACATGATTGAATTTGGTCTTGCATCCATTAGCGCTATACTTAAAAAACCTTCCATAATTATCCACTTACTACGTACGTTTGCCTTTACAAAACAACAAAACTCAACTAAAGATTTAGCTACGTTAATGTCAATTGCAATTGATCCAGAATATCAAGGAAATAACATAGGGGCAATCCTAGTTGATGAATTTTTAAAAGAAGCATCAAAACGAGATTGTAAAAAAGTTAATCTAAACACAGATGCTATAAACAATGATAAGGTAAATTATTTCTATCAAAAATTAGGTTTTTCTCTTCATCAAACATTTACAACACACGAAGGTCGTATGATGAATGAATATAGAGTTAGCATTCAATGATTAAGAAATCCAGTATTTTCATAAGTTCCCTTTTTTTTATTACTGTTTTTAATATTAATAACCTATCTCATTCGGTTGTTTTAAATCGTTATTCATTAGATTTGGTAAAACATTCAGAAAGTTCTCTCATAAACAAACAAAGAGAATTAGAAGATGATTGCCATTTATTCTGGTTTTCTTTCATGTATGATTATCTTAATCAAAAAGATTATCATATTAATCTACATTTATCATCAATAATGAGATGTTCCAAATTACATCTAAATATGCTCTATGCTTTATTTCCAAAGGATATTGAGATTTCACAAAAAGTAAATGAATTTTATCCAAATAACAAAGAATATTTGTATTGGTTATTAGCTAGTTCAGAAAGCGATTTTGAAAATTCAAAGTTTATTCTCAATGAAATTTTTGAACTTGATAATAAAGATGCTGTTGCCTGGAGGATGCTTGGGGATATTCTTTGGAAAAATGCGGATTATGAAAATGGACTTCAGGCGTATCTAAATGCTTGTGAATTTAATGATGATGTAAGCAATGGTTGCTTTTATGTTGGTACATCTTACAGATCAATGGATGAAATAGAAAAAGCAATATATTATTTCCGGTTATCTTATTGGTCACCTTCCTGGGAAATTGCTGATCAATTGGAAGCAGAATTATCCTCCCAGGATCCATAAATGAAAAACATCATCAAATCCTGGCTGCCTGTAATTCTCTGGGCAGCCATCATTTTCCTCTTCTCCGCCAACCCCAACCCCTTCAAATCTCAACCCTCCAATATTCTTACCATTTAGGTTGTTTTTTTATTTTCATAAAACAAATTATGATTATTTCTGATACTACTCCTATACACTATCGGAATTATATAAATATTGGTAGATGGATACTTCTTCAAGAACGATTTAAAGAAGTATCTTTATTATTACTCAGCAATGAAATTCAATTTGTTCCTCTTAAAGGTCTGTATTTTAACAGCCTTGTCTATCCTGAGAATAATCCACGTCCATTAAATGATATTGATATCGTGATTAAAAGAGAACAATATATTTCTACCTGTAAATTACTTTTAGAAAATGGTTTTCGTTTAGAACCTCAATTAGGGTATTTCGAAAGAGCATTGGAAATTCCAGTTGATCATTGGCCGACTGGTTTGAGTTTTACCAAACCAGGAAGTGGTTTTTATCTGGATTTACAGTGGCATTTTGTTGAGCATTGGTTCATCCCTGCCTTTAATATTGATTTTGAATCCATTTGGAATCGCGTTGAACCTGCAAATGAAAAGGCTAAACCACTTTGGAAATGGCAACTTTCTATCCAGGATACCCTTGCACATCTTTGCCTTCATTGTTCAAAAGATGGCATGTATAACCTGAAAACATATCGGGATCTTGATTTGTACATCCGGCAACTACCCCAATCATGGAATTGGGACTTATTTTTGGATTTAGTTAATCAATGGCAAATTACTACAATAGCATGGCAGGTTTTTCAGATCCTTGACCATTTTCATAAAACCCCATTTCCAAAAGAAATAATTTCAGAACTAAGTCCTTCTCCACTTAGGCAAAGATTACTTAATGAGTTGGTGCCAGTATCAGAAGTATTTTCGACCAATCCAAATTTTGGCAAACGGTACTCAAAAATTCTGAAACTTGTTCAGATACAAAAACCACTGAAGATTTTTACAATTATTTCTAAAGTTATCTTTCCTGGCAATGATTGGATAATAGGAAGATATGGAAAAAAGGTTTCAATCATTTATCATTGGTCTCATATTGCTAAACGTTTTTTTGATAAAAATAATAAATGAATGATTTGAAAAATATAAAAATATTTCAAAATTTTCAAAATAGACCATTGGCCAGATTTCTATTTTCCTGGCTGCCCGTAGTTCTCTGGGCAGCCATCATTTTCCTCTTTTCCGCCAACCCTGACCCTTACAAATATCTTCCAGAGGCCTGGCGCTACCTTATCCCCATCCGCGAGGTCAGCGATTCAAGTCTGGCTGAGTGGATCGGTCAGTTGATGCATTTCATAGAATACGCCGTACTCAGTTTGCTCCTCTCCCGTGCGCTGTACAAAACCTCCGCTGCCAGCACCAAAATCCCCGCCCTGGTCATTTTGATTTCCATGCTTTTTGCCCTCTCTGACGAAATCCACCAGCTCTTCGTCCCCGGTAGAGCCTTCCAGGTGGTCGATCTAATCATCGACCTGCTGGGGGCAACATTCGGGGTGTACTTATATACAAGATTAAAGATTGAACCGCTAAGACACGAAGACACGAAGAATTAAATGTTAAAGAAAATATTTAATTGATTTTTATTTACTTATTTCTTTTATGACTTGCTTTTCTCTTCCCGTTTCAATTTTTTTACTTTTTTATCGTAAAAACCTTCGTGTCTTTTCTTCGCGTCTTTCTTTTATCTTTGCGGTTCAATTTCTTGAATCTTAAAATTTCCCGTGAATCTCATATTCGGACAAAAAATTCATATATAATAAACTCATCGGGGGAAACCCTGAAAAGCTCATAAGTTCATAAGTTCATAAGCTATTAAACTTAAAAGAAGATTCTCCAAATCTAATTAATTTTCAGGTCCTTTCTCTAAACCTTAAGAACTCAAGAACTCAAGAACTCAAGAACTAAACTGTCAAATAAATGAAAATTTACAAAAACTGAAACCTGATAATAAACCGAAAAAATGGGGGTTAACGAAAACAATGGAAGTCCGCGATACCAAACCAAGATACAATATACAAATGCCTGATACCTACCAGAAAGCAATCCCAGACCAGAATAGCTTATTTGAAGTTCTCGAGCGGATCATCCGCCGAACAATGGACATTCTCGTCTCATTCTTCGGTCTGCTGCTACTAAGTCCGTTGTTTCTTTATATTGCAATAAGAATCAAAAAAGACTCCCCCGGCCCCGTATTTTTCCGCGGTGCCCGCGCCGGCCGCAACGGCAAGCCCTTCGGCATTCTCAAGTTCCGTACCATGTACGAGGACGAGAATAGCTACAGGGGCAGCAAAATCACCGCCGAGGGAGATGAGCGCATCACCGCCCTGGGAAAATTCCTGCGCGATTCCAAAATCAACGAACTGCCGCAGCTCTGGAACGTGCTGGTGGGCGAGATGAGCCTGGTCGGTCCGCGCCCCGAGGATCCCACCATTGCCAGCCAATGGCCCAGGGAAGTGCGCGAGCTGATCCTCTCGATCCGCCCTGGCATCACCTCCCCGGCTTCCGTCACCTACCGCGACGAGGAGCACGTCCTGAATGGCGCAGACCCGATGCAGCAATACTTCCAGTCGGTGCTGCCCTCCAAGCTGCGCCTCGACCAGCTCTACGTGCGCAACCGCAACCTGCTCACCGATATCGACGTGATCTTCTATACGGCGGTCACTTTCCTGCCCAGGCTGCGCAACCGCCCCGTCACCGAAACGCGCCTCTTCTGGGGTCCCTTTGCCACCTTCACCTCGCGCTACCTCAACTGGTTCGCGATCGACACCGTCCTGGCATTCTCGGCTACCCTGCTCAGCGAACTCATCTGGCGTACCAGCCTGCCGCTCAACCTCGGTTCCGGGCGTGCGCTCCTGGTTGCCTTCCTCTTTGGGATCTTATTCAGCCTCTTCAATGCCCTGCTGGGTCTCAACCGCGTCACCTGGTCACGGGCGGCAGCGGGAGATGCGCTTCAACTGGCATTTTCGGTCGCGATCACCACCGGGCTGCTGGCTTTCCTCAAATTCTATATGCTCGCATCCCAGATTCTGCCCGTCGGCGTGATCATCACCACCGGCGTGCTCAGCTTCATCGGCTTTGTCTTTGTGCGCTACCGTGAGCGCCTCATCACCGGGGCTGCCTCGCGCTGGATCAGTGCCCGCGGGCATGCCAGAACCATCGCCGAGCGTGTCCTGATCATCGGGGCTGGCGACAATGGCGAGATGGCACTCTGGATGCTCAACCGGCCCAACCTGGCACGCACCTTCAGCGTGGTTGGGATTCTGGATGACGATCCGCGCAAACAGGGCGCTCGTGTCAACGGGGTAGAGGTGATCGGTACCACCCAGATGCTGCGGGAAGCTGTTCAGCAGCGCGATGTGGGACTGATCGTCTACACCATCCACAATGTCCACCCGGCCCGCAGAATGCGCCTGATCCGCGAAGCGCACAGCACCGGGATCCGCACCGTCGTCCTCCCCGACCTCATCGCCCAGCTCTCCGAGCACGATTCCCCCAGCGAACATATCCTGAAGGAGCACCCCCTCGACCACCCCCTGACGCTGGAAGAGACCAACCACATCCTCCAGCACCTCTCCCACCTCGCCCACCAAGGCGACCTCACCGGCGTCCAGTCATTGGCAGATCAACTGATCAATTTACTACCAACAGAGGACGAAGACTACCAGGTATAAGAACTGAACCGCGAAGGCGCAAAGGCGCAAAGGTTTTTAAGTTAAAAAAAAGATAAAATAAGATTACATAACATTATCAACCCAAAAACCAAAACTTAAAATCTTTGCCTCTTTCTTTTCTTCTTCGCGGTTCAATCTTTAATCCCAATTTAACACATACCCCCTTATTTATCCAACACTTACAAATTTGAACAAATTATTCATTTCTGCTATACTGAAACAGCAGAATATCTGCAGAAATGAGGTGCAAACATGAACACAACCATACAAGTCCGTGAGCGTGGCGTAGTCACCCTCCCCGCCGAGCTGCGCGAAAAATACAAAATCGAAAACGGTCAAATCTTCAACCTGGTCGATCTGGACGGCATCTTCGTCTTCGTCCCCATGGTGCCCATCGTCCCCGAGCTGGCCAACGAGATCGAACGCCTGCGCCTCGAAGCTGGACTCAGCATGGAAGAACTCCTGGTAAGCTTACGCGAGCAACGTGAAAAATACACGACAGAGAAATATGGAAAGTAAACCGGAAAAGCCTCGCATTTTCATAGATGCCGACGTTCTCTTCGCCGGGTCTGCTTCCCCCAATCAATACAGCGCCAGCCAGGTCATCCTGCGCATGGCAGAAATCACCCTCATCAAAGCCATCACCAGCCAGCAAGTCATCACCGAAGTTGAGCGCAACCTCGAGCAGAAATTTCCAGCCGCCCTCACCAGCTTCCGCATGCTCGTCAGCCGCTGCCTCGAAGTCCTTCCCGATCCCAGCCAGCAGGAAGTCGATGCCCTCCTCGGTACCGCCGATCCAAAGGACCTGCCCATCCTCGCCGCCGCCGTCCAACACAACTGCCAGTTCCTCACCACATTTAACACAAAACACTTCCAACCTGGCGTCAAAACCCTCACCGTCCTCTCCCCCGGAGACCTCGTTCAAAGAGTGAGATATTTGCTTAGTAGTATTTAGCTCGTACCCTACGGGCATGATATAGCTCGTAGCTGGTAAGAAAATAAAAAAATTGAACCGCAAAGGCTCGAAGACACGAAGGAAAAATTAAATTAAAAGATAGAAATAAAAAGAATTAATTCCACCCAATCAACCAAAAACACCAATATAATTAATTCACCAATCCAAACCATAAAACCCTTCGCGTCTCTTCTTCGTGTCTTTCTTTTCTTCTTCGCGGTTCAATCTCTAAAGGAGTTTAATTAATGAACATATTATTAACAGGTGCTGCCGGCTTCATAGGCTCCACCCTCGCCCAAAAACTACTAACCCAAAGTTTTTCCTCTCAACTTTCAACTTTCAACTGTCAACTAAAAGCTTTCATCCGCTACACCTCCCGCGCCGACATAGGACTATTATCTTCCCTCCCACGAGAAATTCTCGACAGAATCGATATCATCTTCGGCGACCTGCGCGACCCATCAGCCATCCTCGAAGCCGCCCAGGGTTGCGACCTCATCTACCACCTCGGCGCACTCATCTCCATCCCCTACTCCTACCTCCACCCCGTCGAGACCGTCCAATCCAACATCCTCGGCACCCTCAACATCCTCGAAGCCGCCAGGCAGCTCGGCATCCCCGTCGTCCACACCTCCACCAGCGAAGTCTACGGTACAGCCCTGCGCGTCCCCATCGACGAAAACCACCCCCTGCAGGGGCAATCCCCCTACTCCGCCAGCAAAATCGGCGCAGACAAACTCGTCGAATCCTACAACAAATCTTTCAACGTCCCCACCATCACCGTGCGACCCTTCAACACCTATGGTCCGGGACAATCCGCCCGCGCCGTCATCCCCACCATCATCACCCAGGCCCTCACCCAGGACCACCTCAACCTTGGCTCCCTCGACACGAAGCGCGACTTCACCTACATCGACGACACCGTCTCAGGCTTCCTATTAGCAGGCGAAGCCCTCCTCCAAGCCGTCCAAAATCCTCAATCCTCAATCCTAAATCCTCAATCCTCAACCCTAAATCCTAAATCCTCAATCCTAAATCCCCATCAGCCATCAGCCATCAGCCATCAGCTAATCGGTCAAGAAATCAATTTAGGAACCGGACAAGAAATTACAATTGGTGAAATAACTGCAATAATCCTGAAAATATTAAAGAAACCCGACCTAAAGATCCTCCAGGATCCCGAGCGCATTCGCCCCGAAAAATCCGAAGTCCTGCGCCTCCTCTCCGACAACCGCAAAGCCCGCGAAGTCCTCAACTGGTCCCCCACCATCGACCTCGAACAAGGCCTCACCCGCACCATCGCCTGGATCAGCGATCATTTGGATCGATATAGAGTAGGAATCTACGAACGTTAAAAACCGAACCGCAAAGACGCAAAGGCGCAAAGAATTTAAAGTTAAAAGAAAGAAAGAAAGAAAGAAATTAAACCGCAATACCCAATTATATTACTTCATCATAATCAACCCAAAAACCAACCTTAAAAACCTTCGTGTCTTTCTTTTCTTCCCGAAGGTGCCCGATTTGAAAAATCAAGGGTATTCGCGGTTCAATCTTTAAACCATAATTAACCATATACCATGAACCAACCAACATACACTACCAACCCAAAACCCAACCTTAAAATTCTTCGCGTCTTTTCTTCGTGTCTTTCTTTTCTTCTTCGCGGTTCAATCTTTAAAGGAGTTAATCAATGCATGCTGTGATTCTCGCCGGAGGCAAAGGCACCCGCCTCGCCCCCTACACCAAAATCTTCCCCAAGCCGATGATGCCGATCGGTGACAAAGCCATCCTCGAGATCCTGCTGCACCAGCTCAAAGCAGCCGGGATCAACCACGTCACCCTCACCGTCGGGCATCTCTCCGGGTTAATGCGCGCCTACTTCCAGGACGGCTCACAATACGACCTCGACATCCAGTACTCCTACGAGGATTTTCCACTGGGCACTGCCGGACCGCTGGCAAACATCACCCACCTGACCCAAACCTTCCTGGTTGCCAATGGCGATGTCCTCTCCCTGCTGCCGATCGCGGAGCTGGTCCAGTTCCACAAAGAGCATGAAGCCATCTGCACCATTGCCATGCACCAGCGCGCCGTCAAAATCGACCTGGGCGTGATCGAGATGGATGAGTGCTGCCAGGTCACCGACTACATCGAAAAACCAACCATCGACTACCGCGTCAGTATGGGACTCTACGTCTTTGAGCCACGCGTGCTGGAATACATCCCTCAGGGCGAATACCTCGACTTCCCCAACCTGGTCAAGAAACTGCTGGCTGCGGGAGAACGTGTGCTCGGCTTCCCCTACGACGGCTACTGGCAAGACCTCGGCAACCCCGCGGACTACGAACAAGCAGTGGAAGACTTCGATTCTTTGAAGCATCTTTTTTTACCAAATGAAAATAAAAAATGAACCGCAAAGGCGCAAAGGCGCAAAGAAAAAAATTAAGTTAAGAGAAAGAAAATCCAAAAATTAAATTTTTAAAAATTTCACTTCATTAACAAATACCCAAACCTTTAATTCTTCGCTTCTTTCTTTTTATCTTCGCGGTTCAATCTCTAATTCCATTAAGCCAAATACACATTTAAAATTAATTATCACAATCAACCCATAACCCAACCTTAAAAATCTTCGCTTCTTTCTTTTCTTCTTAGCGGTTCAATCTTTAATCTTCAAAAGGAACATCATGGACATCGAACAAATCGCCTCCCACATCGTCGACTCCGCCATTCACATCCATACTGCCCTTGGTCCCGGATTACTAGAATCAGTTTACCAAACTTGTCTCGCATACGATCTCCGACAACTGGGATACAGAGTTGAAACAGAAATCAAACAACCATTTCATTACAAAGAAATCACCTTTGACCAGGGCTTCAGAATCGACATGCTCGTAGAAGATTGCATCATCATAGAAAACAAAACTGTCGATCACATCCTGCCAGTCCACCAAGCTCAATTGATGACTTACCTAAAATTAAAAAAGTGTACTCTTGGATTTCTCCTCAATTGGAAAGTCGACCGCATGAAACTAGGGATAGTCCGAAAAGTCAATAATCACCCCGAACAATTAAACCGCGAAGGCGCGAAGTCGCAAAGAGTTTTAAGATAAAAGAAAGAAAAAAATCATTACCTTTTTTTTACTCAATTAACTTCAACAACCCTTAACCAACCTTAAAAATCTTTGCTTCTTTCTTTATTTCTTTGCGGTTCAATCAGTAAACACTAATAAACCAAATACACAATTATAATAACCCAACCCAATCAACCCATAACCCACCTTAAGAATCTTTGCTTCTTTCTTTTCTTCATCGCGGTTCAATCTTTAAACACCAGGAGTAACACACCATGAATTGGATAATTCCATTAGCCGACCTAAATTACGACTCTAACGAAGACAACGCCGTGCTCTCCGTCCTCCACTCCAAATGGCTCACCATGGGCGAAGTCACCGCTCAATTCGAGCACGACTTCACAGAGATGACATCCTCCCCCCACTGCCTGAGCGTCTCCAACGCCACCGAAGCACTCCACCTGGCCTGCGTCGCCCTCGGGATCGGACCAGGAGACGAAGTCATCGTCCCCTCCCTGTCCTTCGTCGCCACCGCCAATGCCGTCCTATACACCGGTGCCCGCGTCGTCTTCGCCGACATCACCAGCCCTAACGACCTGACCATCTCACCGGTGTCTATCGAAGCCTGCATCACCCCGCGCACCAAAGCCATCATTGTCATGCACTACGCCGGTTACCCCTGTGACATGCCCGCCATCCTGGAGATCGCCAAAAAGCACAACCTGCACATCATCGAAGACGCCGCCCACTGCCCGGGTGCAACCCTGAATGGCAAAGCGCTCGGCACCTGGGGCGAGATTGGCTGCTTCAGCTTCTTCTCGAATAAAAACCTGGCGACTGGGGAGGGCGGCATGCTCACCACCAACTCCGACGAGATCGCCGCCAAACTCAAACTCCTGCGTTCGCATGGCATGACCACCCTGACCTACGACCGTCACGCCGGACACGCCTACACCTACGACGTCGTGGAGCTGGGATACAACTACCGCATCGACGAAATCCGTGCTGCCTTGGGCATCGAGCAGCTCAAGAAGCTCCCTGCCAACAACCAGCTCCGCCGCGAAATTGTCGCCCATTACCGCGCACATCTCCCCGCCGAGCTCACCATCCCATTTGCGAATCATCCCGGTATCTCCGCCTGCCACATCTGCCCGGTTCTCCTGCCAGAGAGACACAGCCGCACCGCCTTCCAGGATTATATGAAGGAACACGGCATCCAGACCAGCATCCACTACCCGCCCATCCACACCTTCAGCTACTACAAGCAGAACTTCCCCGGTCCGCACCACCTGCCGGTCACCGAGTCCATCGCCCCCCGCGAAGTCACCCTGCCGCTCTACCCCACCATGACGGAGGAGCAGATTGATTATTTGATGGAACAGGTTCCGTTGGCGTTATTAGCATCTAAAGGATAGCTGTTGAGCTGTTAAGCTAGTATGTTAAAAGCGGTATTGTTAGAAGGAAAAATACTTCGATAATATAGTAAGGTGATCCGGCAAGCCGATATGAGCTAGGTACAAGATACCGTTCAACAGCACGGTTGCCGGATCCAAAAACAAACAAGCCC
>JAURZL010000012.1 GCA_030653365.1 Anaerolineaceae bacterium | reverse complement strand
TATGCACGGTATTCCCCGAATCCCATTAACTGACTGACCTTGGTGATCGCTGCGGTCAGCGTGGTCTTCCCATGGTCAATATGTCCCATTGTTCCCACGTTCAGGTGGGGTTTACTGCGATCAAATTTCTCCTTCGCCATTTTTCACTCCTCGAATTTTAATCCTTTTTAATCGATGTGTTCTTCCGGCATTAAGAGCCCTCAATGGGATTCGAACCCATGACCTCGCCCTTACCAAGGGCGTGCTCTACCAACTGAGCTATGAGGGCTTGCCGTTCCTGTCGTATGCCCTTTTTTGAGGGGTCTTCGGCCAGAAAAAGACTTGTGGGCAGTGAAGGATTCGAACCTACGAAGTCGTTGACAGCTGATTTACAGTCAGCCCCCTTTGGCCACTTGGGTAACTGCCCATTTCTTTTTCTCGAACCGTTGCCGGTTCGTAAGCAGGATTGTTCGAATCAATCCCGCTCACCAACCTGCAACTGAGCCGACGATGGGACTTGAACCCATAACCTACTCATTACAAGTGAGTTGCTCTGCCGTATTGAGCTACGTCGGCAAGTAAATTGTTAAGTTTCAAGCCTTAATAAGGCGCGTAAGATTATACCAGTACACTGCCAGCAAGGCAAGGATTTTACTTCTGCCGGTCGCAGAGTCTATCAGAAACCACCAACAGAGTCAAGGAATAAAAAATGAATCGCTCTTCCTTTAATAGAGACAACAAACTGGTTCAATCACCAATTATTTTTAGGAGCAGTTTTTTTATAAATCCTCTCCTCATTGGCTATTCCATTATACCAGTCCATATAAAACCAATTTATGAACTGATTAAGTATCATCTCAAAAAACCGTTTGGCAGATATCACCTCAAAAAACACCCTGACAGTTAAGATAAAACTGCCTGATTATTTATTTTGTTACCTCGTGCGCATTTTCCCCTCCTCAAGTATAATCATGATGAAAGGTACATGGAAATGGAAATTATCTGGTTTGGACACTCCTGCTTTAAACTCAACGAGAAAGGTCTTGCTACTGTCATCACCGACCCATACGACGCGCAGGCAACCGGCCATGCTCCCCTCAATATCTCTGGCGAGATTGTCACGATCAGTCACAACAAACCTGGCCATAATTATGTCGATTGCATCAAAGGGGAACCATTTATCATTACAGGTCCAGGAGAATATGAAATAGGCAGTGTTTTTGTCACAGGACTCCAAACCAATGGGCACAACGCAAAGGTCGAACCAGTCGATCGTAATACCATGTACATCTTCGATTTTGAAGGAATAAAAATTGCACATCTTGGTGGTATTGATCGCTTGCCTATTCAGAGTGAAGTTGAAGAGCTAGGAAATGTTCACATTTTATTGGTTCCCATCGGTGGCACCAGCACTCTGAATGCCGTTCAGGCAGCTGAAATTGTGAATTTGATTGAGCCCAACATTGTCATTCCCATGCATTTTATGACCGAGTCATCGATCATTATGCTTGATCCACTCAATAAATTCCTGAAAGAAATGGGGCTATCCAATGTTGAAGCCCTAAATTCTTTCAAAGTAACCAGTCTGAGAAATTTACCTGAGGAAACCCAGGTAGTTGTCCTTGAAGTTATGAATAATTAAGAGGTGATCTAGTTGTCTGTGAAATTGATTATGACCTGGGATATCGCACCTGAACATGAGCAGGAATATTTTGAATTCGTGGTTCGTGAATTCATTCCCGGTGTACAACGCCTGGGTCTGGATTTGCAGGATGCCTGGGCAACCGTCTTTGGCAACCACCCTCAAATTCTGGTTGGGGCAGTCTTTCCACCCACAGTGAATCCCAACACGATCATGGATTCTCCTGAGTGGACAAGTTTGCACAACCAACTCATGGATTACATCGAAAACTACACCCAGAAACTGGTTTATCCACAGGGTGGATTCCAATTCTAACAATTTAATCAATTCATGATTGCAAAACCCTTGCTGGGATGGTATACGATTCACGCCCGCCATTTGCCCTGGCGTGACCATCCTGATCCTTATGCTATTTGGATCTCAGAAATCATGCTTCAGCAAACCCGTGTGGAGACTGTTACTGCTTATTTCGACCGTTGGATGGCGGCATTCCCTGATATTGAAACGCTGGCAAACACCTCGGAACAGGATGTTCTAAAATTATGGGAAGGGCTTGGCTATTATTCACGAGCCCGCAATATCCATAAAACTGCTCGAATTTTACAGGCACAATATGACTGCCACCTGCCTGCTGATCCAAAGAAACTGCAGAAACTTCCAGGTATTGGACGGTATACAGCCGCAGCCATTACATCAATGGCATTCGGGATGGATCAGGCAGCATTGGATGGCAACATTCGCCGTATTCTTTCACGCTTATTTGATGTTACCCTGCCTATTCGCACCCCGGCTGCAGAAAAAGTATTTTGGGAGCTGGCTGAGGAAAATCTGCCTACTGGCAAAGCTGGTGATTATAATCAGGCGTTGATGGACCTCGGTGCAACCATCTGCCTTCCTGGTCGCCCCAAATGCCTGCTCTGTCCATTGAAAGATCATTGTCAGGCTTTCGCTCGTGGCGTCCAGGAACAACGACCGGTGTTGCCAGATAAAAAACCGTTGCCACACTATATCGTTACTGCCGCCATCCTTCAACAGGATCAATGTTTTTTGATTGCTCAACGTCCAGCGAATGGACTGTTAGGAGGCTTATGGGAATTTCCTGGGGGAAAACAGGAAGGAAATGAAACATTGACCGCTGCGCTGCAACGGGAAATTTTTGAGGAGTTAGGTTGTGAAATCAGCGTGGATGATCACTTCGGTGAATACCAGCATGCCTACACCCATTTTCGGGTCACCTTACACGCTTTCTTCTGTACATTGGTAAAAGGAGAACCACAACCAATCGAAGCCCCTCAAATTCTCTGGGTTAATCTTGATCAGCTCTCCGAATACCCTATGGGTAAAATCGATCGAATGATTTCCGATCAATTGCAAAAACTCGCTCCTAATTCATTATAATAATATTAATGAAAGATTTGACTCTTGATCGCGAGAAGATGGTTCGCAATCAAATCGAAAGACGAGGAATTAAACACCTGGGAATTCTCGCAGCGATGCGCCAGGTTCCGCGACATCTTTTTGTTTCCATGGAATATCAAAGCCAGGCATATGCAGATCACCCTTTGCCCATCGGCTATAATCAGACCATTTCCCAACCCTACATTGTGGCGTTGATGTCGGAATTGATCCAACCACAGGCGGATGATTGTGTATTGGAAGTAGGCTCCGGCTCTGGGTATCAGGCTGCCATCCTCAGTCTTCTGGTCTCAAAGGTACATAGTATTGACCGACATCCAGGTTTGGTCAATCAAGCTCAGGCGGTTATCGATACGCTCAAAATAAACAATGTCCTATTTCATGTTGGCGATGGCAGTCTTGGATTACCAGAATTTGCCCCATTTGATGCAATCTTAATTACAGCTGCCGCCCCAAAACTTCCGAGACCTTTATTGGATCAATTGAAAATTGGGGGCAGGCTTGTGTTGCCGGTGGGAGAACGCTGGCATCAGACCCTGGAACGCTGGACAAAAACCTCCGAGGATACCTTTGAACATGATCAGGATATTCCGGTCAGTTTTGTTCCCTTGGTTGGCAAGTTTGGTTGGTCAGATTCAGACGGGTAAACCTTAATGTACCTTCAGGATTTTTACCTGAATATTATCTTCCCCCACCAAATCTTTTAATCTTCTTACAAGTTCCTGGCAATATCCGGTTGTATCATTGGGAAATTCCATGTCAAACCGTTTGCTATTCTCAAAAATCATTAATCCAAATTTATCCCTACCCGGGTAGGAGCGCATCAATCCTACCACGCGTTTTATTCGCATCATGCCCCGATCTGGCTCTTTGGTATTTGAGCGCATGATCACTGTCACCATCCTGAACTCATCCTTTTCCGGATCTTTCAGGATCAATGTGTTGTCCAGTGGGGGAATTATTAGGGGTGGTTTTTTGGGGGTCAGGACAATTTCAATCCTGCCTTCCGGCAGAGATGATTCTTTCGGTGGTTGGAATAATCGCCCTTGTGTGTTGTTGTAATCTGGCCCTTCTTTTATCTCAGCGACTTCCTCTGCATCAGGTGGTACAGGTTGATTCTGAATATTTACAATGGGAGATTCCTTTGGTTCAGGTTCAACGATTTCTTCTGCACGAGGATCCTCATTATCTACCTTTTCTTCTTTTGTTTCAGAAAAAAATTCCTGATTCGCAAAAAAGGATGGGTCAAAAAAAGGATCCAATGCATCATCAAAGTCATCAACCGGATTAAATTCATCCACATCAAAGATTTCAACCGGAAGTTCTTCATCTGGTTGATCATCTCCCCCAAATTCAATATCGTACCGGGAACTCAAATCATCCTGCTCGATCACAGCAGGGGGTATCTTCATATTGTTATGGTCAATCACTGCTGACAACTCATCGTTTGAAGCAGCCCGAATTGAGTCTGCTAGAATCTTTGGGTCACCATTGGCGCTATCAACCTTACCATTAACAATCAGGATTCTATCTGTTTCTATCAGTTCGCGCGCAGTTTTCCAGACGCCCGGAAAAACAACCAGCTCTATCGAACCAAATAAATCATCCAACGTCACAAAGCCCATATCATTTCCGGTTTTGGTCAAATGCTTACGAAAGCGGGTTACCATTCCGGCAACGGTAACGGTGCCTTTATTTTTTACACTTCCGAGTTGAATGGAACTATGGGTGGCATTTTTTCGAAGAAACTCGCGATAGGGGGTCAAAGGATGCGCTGAAACGTACATTCCAATCAGTTCTTTTTCCCATTCGAGCAGTTCTCTCGGGTTATGTTCCTGGGTATCCGGAATAACGATTTCTTCGCTAACATTTTCAACCAGACCAAAGATACTCAACTGACCAGATTCTGCCGCACGGAAGTGACTGCTGGATACTGCAACCAGACGATCCAGCGCATCTAATATCGCCCTGCGCTTACCTAATCGATCCAGTGCACCTACCCGCACCATACTTTCCAAAGCCCGCTTTCCAACAGCGCGCAAGTCCACCATCTGAACAAAATCGTTGATCGTCTTGATCTCCCCTTTTCCTCGGGCATCCATGATCACCTGAACAGGACCTTGACCAACATTTTTCACAGCACCCAATCCAAAGCGGATCACGGAATGTCCGCTTGCCAAATCCTCGATCGAAAAGTCCCATTCACTACTGATCAGGTCAGGCGGCAATACTTCAATCCCCAAATCACGGCAGTCAAGAACATATTGTGCCACTTTTTCTGTTTCGTTCTTGGTCGCCGAAAGTAAGGCTGTCATGTACTCAACCGGATAATGCTTCTTCAGGTAAGCAGTTTTTACGGCAATCACCCCGTAATCGGCAGCATGACTTTTATTAAAACCGTAATTGGCAAACTCTTCCCAGTCTTTAAAGATTTGCTCCGCTGTCTCCTCGTCCATCACCCCTCTGGATACGGCGCCTTTAACAAATTTTTCTCGGTGGAAGGGAATTTCTTTAACCTTTTTCTTGGAAATCGCGGATCGTAACGCGTCAGCTTCGGAAGCCAGATATCCGGCAATTTCCATCGCGGCGAACATGATCTGTTCCTGATAAATGGCGATACCGAATGTTTCGTTGAAGATCGGTTCTAACGCATCATGACGATATTTAACGGGCTCCTCGCCATGCATGCGCTTGATATAATCCGGGATGAACTGCAATGGTCCCGGGCGATATAATGCCACCATGGCGATAATGTGCGCCAGATTCTTGGGTTGCATCTGGGTCAGATACTTTGTCATGCCCGTGCCTTCCAATTGGAATACACCAGCTGTGTGTCCGGTACCAAGAAATTCAAATGTCGCCGGATCCTCAATCGGAATATTCTCCAGGTTTAGATCAACGCCATGTCGTTTTAGAATCAAGTCACAGGCTCTTGACATAATGGTTAATGTGGCCAATCCCAAAAAATCAACTTTCAGCATGCCCAATGCATCCAGATGAGCCATTTCATATTGGGTCACTGTCTTGACCGGCGTATCCTCTGAATTGCTGGTTGGACGATGCAACGGGACGTATTCATCAATAGCCTGATCCGAGATCACGATACCTGCTGCATGCGTACCTACATTGCGCACCACACCTTCCATGTGCTGGGCAGTATCAATCAGTTCTTTCAAATATGGCGTACTATCATACAAGTCACGCAATTCGTTGATGGATGCCAGTGCTTCGACAATACTGGCCGGTTTACTCCCGATGGTGGGGATCATCTTACTGACCTGATCCACCTCGCTCAGTGGAATATCCATCACGCGCCCCACATCACGGATCGCTGCCTTGGCACCCAGCGTTCCAAAGGTGATGATGGCTGCAACTTTATCGTGTCCATACTTGTCTGCACAATATTTGATCACGCATGAGCGTTTGTCATCCTGAAAATCCAGATCAATATCCGGCATGGAAATGCGGCTGGGGTTCAGGAAACGTTCGAAAATCAACCCGTGATCGAGCGGCTCAACCAGGGTAATATCCAGCGTAAAAGCCACCATTGAACCAGCCGCAGATCCACGCGCGTTGTACCAGATTCCTTCCTGCTTTGCAAACATGCATAAATCCCAGACAATCAAGAAGTAGGCATCAAAACCCATGTTGTGGATCACGGATAATTCGTAATCCAAACGTTGCCGAACGGTGGGATCATTTGCCTTTGATCGGTATTTTCGCTCCAGGCCTTCCTCACACAATTTCCGCATATAGGTTTCAGCTGTAAAATCATCCGGAACATCGAATTTCGGCAGGTGGTAGCCTTCATTCTTCAGGTTGACAGAACAACGTTCTGCAATCGCCAGTGTGTTATCAATCGCACCAGGAATATGGCCAAAAAGTGCCTGCATCTCTTGTGGCGAACGCAGATAATAGCTGTCACCATTCATCTTCATGCGGGTCGGGTCTTTTAACAAAGCACCGGTCTGAATCGCCAGCAAAATGTCCTGATATTTTGCATCTGCCTGTTCAATATAATGGACATCATTGGTGGCGACAAATTGAGACTTATAGTGTTTCCCTAGATCCAAAAGGTGCTGATTGACTCTTTTCAACTCCTCAAGGGGATGATCCTGCAACTCAATATAAAAACGATCGGGACCAAAAACATCATAATACCAATCTAATTGAGTCTTTGCCTTACCAAGATCATTATCCTTTAAAGCCCTGGGAATTTCTGCGGACAGACAACCGGAAGTTGCTATCAGCCCCTCCGAGTGCTCTGCCAGAAACTCGTGATCAATTCGGGGGACGTAATAGAATCCGTCCAATTGCGCTGCACTGGCTATCTTAAGTAAATTTTGATAACCAGTCTGGTTCTCAGCCAGTAACAATAGATGGGAGCTGCGTTTGTCGTATTTAACATCTTTTTCAGTCATACGGCGGGCAGCCATGTAACCCTCTAATCCAATAATCGGTTTGATTCCTTCAGCTTTAGCTGCGTTAAAAAAGTCTATTGAGCCAAACATCGTGCCATGATCGGTGATTGCTACTGCCGGCATACCCATCTCTTTTGCACGTTTGACCAGTTGTTTTACATTACTGAAACCATCCAGTAATGAATAAACCGTGTGTACGTGCAAATGAGCAAACGACATCTGACCTCCAGGGATCTTTAGACTCTGATCAAAACAGAAATTGCGATTTTTTCGCAATGATTAATTTTATAAAATTGCAACCACCCGAGCAATTTATTCTTCGCTTACCCCGTCATTATAGCATGCCAAATTTTGATATTAAGCCCAAAAACTCTTAAAATATATAAGCTGAGTTTGTTTCTTAAGAATGATCTTTGAAGTTTTAAGGTAATCAATCTTAAAAAATCGCACAAAAATCATCATGCATCTCAAGTATTGAGATAATTGGGTTATATAAAACTAAACAACCCAATCCTTCCCTCGACAGAAATCCTTCCCTACGTTAAACTCAGAAACAGCTTTTAAGCCAATTTCATTCTATTGAGAAAGTCTTATGATCAAGAAGTTTTTCAGCGATCGGCGCTTTTATTCCACAATGCTTAATCTCGCTGTTCCCATGACAATTCAACAATTCGTTAACTCCAGTACCAACCTGCTGGATGTGTTAATGATTGGTCAATTAGGCGAGACAGCTATTGCTTCATTAGGGCTTTCAAACCAGATTTTTTTTCTACTTATCCTCTTCCTTTTTGGTATTTCCAGTGGGTCTGCCATCTTCACCGCTCAATACTGGGGTAAAGGCGATATGGTTAACCTGCGAAAGGTCATGGGGATCGGTCTTACCATGGCAATTACGGTTGCTTTGTTTTACACATTGATTGCTCTTCTTATTCCTGACAAAATATTAAGCATCTACACCAAAGATCAGGCTGTGATTGAGCTTGGCAGCCAGTATCTGCGCATTGTTGGTGTTGGTTATATTTTTACTGCCATCACCCTGACATTCATGTCGGTTTTACGCAGCACACAGAATGTGCGCTTACCAATGGTGATTACAATTATCGCTCTGTCCACTAATATTTTTCTCAATTATTGCCTGATTTTCGGTAATTTTGGTTTTCCTGAATTAGGAGTACGTGGTGCTGCACTAGGAACTACAATCTCTCGTATACTTGAAACCTTCTTGATGATTTTCTTTGCATATCGCTTCCGAACCGCTGCTGCTGTGAAATTACATCAACTTAATTACACTTTTTCGTTCTTCAAGAAAGTATTACGAACTTCCCTACCAGCAGCAGTTAATGAAGTTTTCTGGTCACTGGGGATCACTACTTATTACGCAGTTTATGCCCGTATTGGTACTGACGCTGTTGCAGCCGTGAATATTACTTCCACCATTGAGAATATGACCTTTGTGATCTTTATCGGTGCTGCCAATGCCTGCGCCATCATGATCGGTAACCAGATTGGTGCTGATAACGAAGATCAGGCTTTTATTTATGGATTGCGCTTCCTTGTGATTTGCATCTTATTATCGATCTTTTTGGGTCTGGTTGTCCTGATTTTACGTCCTTTCATTCTCTCGCTTTATAACATTGAACAGACTTCATATGATTATGCTTATAAGATTCAATTTGTTTACGCTCTAACCATGTGGATAAGGGTTTCGAACCTGATCATTTTTATCGGCATTCTTAGATCCGGAGGTGATACACGCTACGCTCTTTTGGTGGAAATGGGTTCCATCTGGTTGATTGGGGTGCCTTCCGCATTGTTGGGCGGATTTGTATTTCATTGGCCGGTTTATTATGTGTACGCTCTCGTTTTATCCGAAGAGGTTGTAAAATTAATGATCGTGATCCCACGGTTTCTCTCCAGAAAATGGATTCACAATTTTACAAATATTACAGATGATCTTGAACCTATACAGGCACCTATATGAAAAGATTTTTGATTGTAATCCCCCTGTTAATACTGGTGCTTTCGGCTTGTGCTGAAGCGATTAATACTCCACCTATTGACCGGAAAACGCCAATGTACGAGTCGGTACAGGACTATAACAGCCGGACCAAAGCGGAACAGGATGCAATAGATATTGTTGTCAATCAATACGGCTTTGCTCGATCTTCGATCATATTATTGAAAACAGCAGATAAAACATGGACAGATACCTGTCTTGAACTTCCCATGGAAAGTGAAGTTTGTGTTCCGGAAAATCTCCCCGGGTTTTTGATGTTTCTTTATGCGGATGGGTACATATTTGAAGCTCATGTCGATTCATTATCACAAGATATCCGGGTAATTAATTACCTCAGTAAGTACGCCTCACCAATCGAGATTTCCATCTTATTCCTAGCCAGACAGTTAGAAATCCCGGCAAACAATGTTGTCGTTCTTTTTAGCGAACAGATCGATTGGCCTGATACCTGTCTTGGAATCAACACAGATGAAAGTATCTGTGTACCAATTCTCACACCCGGATATCGGATTCAGTTGGATGCTTCCGGGGTGCTTTATGAATTCCATTCTGATATATACGGCAGCCGTCTCCTCCCAGCCCAATAATTAAATGCTTGTCCCAGCCTGGTAAATTCCGGTAATAACCTTTGGCTATAATTTAATCTACTTCGGTGCGCCTTCCAGATCAGCCACTCCCCACGCTTGCATTAATTCATGGAAAAACATGATCATCTTTCCATAAGCGTCAACTGAAAGCCGTTCATCGATCCCATGCATGCGTCCCAGGTCCTCAGCTGTCAACGAAAACGGTGAGAAACGATAAGCTGCATCACTGATCCTGGCGTAATAACGGGCATCCGTCGCTCCCATCACCAGATAGGGGGCAACTGCGATTCCATCAAATACTTTTCGAATGGTGTGTTTCAGGATTAAAAATGAATTTGTGTCTGTTGATGAAACAGGCGAAGCTTCCCAGGCGCCATCGGGAACAGGCTCAAATTCAACCTTATCATCTTTGATGATTTTTCGAACACGATCACATACCTTTGCTATGCTGTCTCCCGGTAAAAGGCGAAAGTTTACAATTGCTTCCGCATTTGCAGGCAAAACATTTTCTTTAATCCCGGCATTAACGATTGTCAAAGCTGTACTCGTTCGGATCATCGCGTTGGTAGTGTTATTCGCTTCTGCCTGCATTTTTACGATCGGAGTAAAAAACCAAAGATTAGAAAAAACAAACTGCATACCAAAAGAAACCGCAGAACCCAGATTTTTGAAAAGATCTTTCAGTGCTTTTAACCGGATTGGTTGAGGGTTTGTATCCAGTCGTGCTAAGGCACGGGACAATCGCCCAATCGCCATATCTTTTCCCGGCATAGATGAATGTCCTGGTGTCCCATGAGCCTGTAATTTCAAGCTCAAATGTCCTTTCTCAGCAGTACCAATCAAGGCAACCGGCACTTCGACTCCTGCGATTGTACCCTCCATTATTCCACCACCCTCATCAATCATAGCCGCAAGGTGTACCCCACTTGATTTCAGATATTCAACTATTTTGGCAGCACCATCCAGCCCACCCATTTCTTCATCCTGTCCGAAAGCCAATAATATGGTCCTTTCGGGTTCAAAACCTTTGCCTAATAAGATTTCAGCAGATTCCATTACCGCCATCATCTGCGATTTTATATCAATCGTCCCCCGTCCCCAGATAAATCCATCAGCAATCTCACCGGAAAAAGGCGGATGAGTCCAGGCATCCAATGTAGACGGATCAGCCGGCACCACGTCTTGATGCGCTGCAAATAGAACCGGATCTACCTCTTTTTGTTTTCCTTCCCATGTGAATAACAGACTAGCATCACTGATGATTTCCCTTGTCATATGTTTATGCACCAAAGGAAACATTTCTTCCAGTTTTGCATGTAATTGAGTAAATGGTTTGAGATCAATCTCGCCCCGTTCTTTGGAAATGGTTTCTAATTGCACCACAGAAGCCAGCCGTTTAGCTGCATCCTCAACGTTCACTTCCACCATTTCTCCCGCTTCAACAAAGGGCAAAGGACGCATTACTCGCGCGGTTCGAATCAACATAAATGCAGCTAAAAACAATAAAATTACTACAACAATGACTAAAGTTTCCATATTACCTCTTTTCAACCCTCATACCCGATCATACTCAGTCTGGCCGTTCTACTACCTGAACTATTTGGTGGTACAGGGGAATTCAACGCAATGATTATAGCACGTCTTAATTTTTCATCATGAAGAATCATCGCAGGCATGATTTTCCAGTGCATTTATCAGGTTTAATTCAATGATAATTATTGGAACAATCAGGAAAATTTCCACTACTCACCAATCCATCCCACCATTAACATTAGAAAATGGATAATCAAGAAGTAATTTCATTACCCATTTTTAACAGATTTAAACCACACCAGATCCAGCAGATCAAACCTTTTATGGAATTTTGTTCATTTCCAGCAAATATGGTAATATTTGAACAAGGTGATCGGGCAGATAATTTTTACATTCTAACTGCGGGTGAGATAGTTTTACATTATAAACCATATGACGGACCCTCACTCGTCATCTCAAAAATCACACCTGGTGGTGTGTTTGGTTGGTCAGCAGCATTGAGACGAGCGATATACAGCGCAGCAGCCGTGACAATCAGTGAGATAAACACCATCTGCATTAAAGCCAGCAATCTACAAATATTGTGTGCGAATGATCCCGAAACAGGTGCTTTATTTCTCGATCGCCTGGTTGGAGTGATATCAGAAAAATTACAGGATTCTCACCAAGACATTCTAAGTTTATTCAGCTTTGGTATGAATCTCAATAGCGATTGTAAAAGGAGAATGAATCTTAATGGATCAGAAAATAGAATTTTCGCTTGAAGAACAGATGCGTGGTCTGATTGAGCAACTTGATGCTTACATCGGAACTTACCATGGTGGTTCTGTTGATTATGTTTCGTATGATGATCGCATCGTCAAAGTTCGATTGGGAGGTGCCTGCACAGATTGCCCATTATCCAGTACGACAGTTAAAGGTTGGATTGAAGGAACTTTCAAGCAATTCTTCCCTGAAGAAGTTGATGCAGTAGAACAAGTTCATTAATTTTTTTTCTTGTAAATACGTTTGAGGCTGTCTAAGACAGCCTCATTTCATTTAATGATGATCTTGCCTTACTACTTTTGGGATTATTAATATACAAACCAGGCAGTTTACCTAGTTTGTTATTTTTTAAAATTTTTGTATTGGAATGATTATTATTCGAGAAACACTTCCACGTGTTCTCCATCTTTCTCATCAAACACGTCCACAATTTTGCCAATTGTGCCTTCGCGTATAAATTGCATCAATTCATTTGGGTCTAACCCTTGAATTTCAGTAGAAAAACGTGCTCCCATCTTCATTCCCGCACTTAATACACTTACAGGAAGGCGCACATTCACCCTTGCTTTACCAGAATTGGTGTCTGTTACCCTAACCCGGAAAAATCTTGCTAATTTGCCGGAATCTTCACTTCGGGAGCTGCTGCTTTCTTTTTTTACAGATTGATCAATTGAATCCAACAAACGAATTCCATCTTCTGCAGAAATGACCCCGTCTTGAATCATCTTGAGAATTCTGATTCGTTCTTCTGAACTAGCCATTATCAATCTCCTTTACCATTAATGCGCTGGTCAAATAAATTTTTTACCAGCAATTAATCATATTTTACCATGCTAGTTCATCTGTGCAGTATCCTCTTATTAGCCAGATGTTTCTTCCCATTTCTTTACCGCCTGACGAATGATCTGTTTTACATTTTCATCCGGTACAGCATTGATGCCCTCATAATATTCATTCCCTATCCACACGGTTACCCCCTTATTCGGCATCTCAGTCAGTCTTATTTTTTGTGTTCCCAAGGGATCAGTTTCCAATAAAACCTGTAAAATATCATCAACCTGTTCAACAATACTCAATGGGACTTTGTGCTTTTCACTGGTTTTTAGTGGCACCAGAGGGGGCACAATTTCTGAAGTAAGTTTTAAACCTCGTTCCATTGCTGTCAGAGGTTCTTTTCTGGCTTCCATTCCCAGCCAACTCTGAGCCTCTTCCAGATTTTTTTCCAATCGGTTCCGTTCTATTAGACTTAATTCTTGAGATTTACTGATCCATTCATCTCCAAATCGCACTGCAAAACCATCATCACTGACCGCTCTCCCAAATGTCACCAGCCGGGTATATGAAGGATCATGTACTACATCATTGGCTGTCTCAGACTGATTTTCATTATTACCAACTTCCGGAATAGGTTTAGTACGATCGCGTGGTTCTGTCTTTTTTGCTACGCGAGGCAAATAAACCACCATGAAAATGATAAAACCGATGAGCAAAATGCCAGCAAGTATAAAAAAGACAGTTACAATCAAATTGGATTGAATGACCATTTTTCAACCTTTCTTTTCTGTTGTCTGGGAAGAGCGGGATGTTGGTTGACAGACGGGACAATAATGAGTTCCACGTTGACCAACAACAATCTTTTCAATAAATGTACCACAAATCGGGCACGGCTGTCCACTTCTACCATACACCCGAAATTCATTTTGAAAACTGCCCCCTCGATAAAACCAATCGATGCTTGCACCATTTCTCTGTATCCCGGTGCTCAATACATCCTGGATTGCGTAAAGCAATTTTTGAGCCTCTTTTTGTGTCAGATCAGATGAATTCATCAATGGATGCAAACCAGCTATATGTAATGCTTCGTCCGTGTAAATATTACCCATCCCTGCGAGGAAATTTTGATCCATTAACAATGGTTTTAATTGTCGTCTACGTTGAAGCAGACAATTAAAAAAATTCTCAGAAGATTGCAACTCCAATGGTTCAGGACCCAAACGTGCAAACAATCCCTCAACATCTTTGCGAAACCATACCCGCCCAAATTTTCGTGGGTCATTAAAAGCCATATGAAAGCCATTCTGAAACCAGATGACCAGATGATCATGCTTTTGAAGATCTTTCGTATTCGGTTCGACTCTTAAATCCCCACTCATGCGGAGATGCACAACCAGAAAATCATCCGTTAATTGAATCACAATAAACTTCGCCCGTCGCTGAACATTCAGCACGGATTGACCGGCCACTTGTTGGAGGAATTCTTGCTTATCAGGTTCAGCCAGCGTCTTTGGCCAGAAGACCTCAGCCTTCTCTATCTGCCAATTCAGTATAGCCGGCGCATCTCGACCTCCGTTCCGTAATGCCCTGCAAATTGTCTCGACTTCTGGCAACTCTGGCAAGTTCAACCTCTATTCGTTGAACAACTCGCCCACACTACGGCCTTCATTTGCCCGCCGGATCACCTCACCAATCAGTTTGGAGATGGTTAAAATCCGCAGCCGTCCGGTAAAGAAAGCTTCTTTTTCTTTTGAGATCGGGATCGTATCCGTGGTGATAAATTGCTTGACCGGTAAAGCACCGAGTTTCTCAGCTGCGTTCGCCGATAAACTCGGATGCACAAATGAAATATAAATATCACGAGCTCCATTTTCTTTGAGCAGATGTACAGCTTCCACCATTGATCCACCAGTGTCGACCTCATCATCAACAATGATTACATCACGGTTTTGTGCATTACCAATCAGATTCAAAGCTTTGGCTTTGGCATCATTCCCAGCACGACGTTTTTCAATAAAGGCCATTGGTACGTCCAGTGCAGCCGCATAATTTCGACCTTTTTTTGCAAAACCCAAGTCAGCCGTTACAATGACCGGATCAATCATATTGGGCTTTAATGATTTCAGATAATCCAATTGGAGGGAAAAGGCAGAGAGCACATCTCCGGGAATCGAGAAGAATCCCTGGATTTGTCCTGCATGTAGATCCATGGTGATATAACGATCTGCACCGGCTGTCTGAATCATATCTGCTACCAGCCGCGCCGTAATCGGTACCCTGGGTTGATCTTTCTTGTCTGAACGTGCATAGCATAGATATGGTATTACAGCGGTGATACGTGCTGCTGAGTCCAATCGCAATGTCTGAATCAGGATCAGCAACTCCATCAAATTGCGGTGGACTGGTGGGGAAGTCGTCTGCATGACATAGCAATCCTGACCTCGCACACTGCTGTGTAATTTCACAAACAAGTTCTCATTCGGGAACTCGATAATATCTCGATCCATCAAATTCAATCGTAAATAATCAGCGATCTTTTGCGCCATTGTTGGGCTGGCTGTTCCCGCATATAGTTTTATACCCCCATACATCATCTTTTCATGTCGACCGTGACTGGTATAAGCCATCTTCTCTCACCTTCTATATCGAATTACATGTAGACTGAAACATAACAATTCTAACAGCTCCCATCAAAGCAGGAAACCGGTCATTCCTCACCAACAGTCAGGACGTTATTCAATTTCCTGACTTTTCGTAACCATCTTGCTTCCTTATTAAGTGTAGACAATAATCGGTAAATTGCAATCCAACTTAAGATTTTGTTAGAATAAGCCATTTTCTTTTCATCCGAAACTTTATCAAAAATCTTTCCCACAGATACCGCCATCGCAGCAACCATCCTTCTTTTACCGCCTGATGTATGGACATCCGTAATGTATTCATCTCGCTTAACCCAGGCAACACAGGGCTGTAAACTGTTCTTTCATACAGATCGGTGCACAATCGCAAAGTTTTTTGTATATGTGGATAATTGGTCAATAATCCACTGGCTTCCTGCAGGAATTCTTGTGGTGTTTTCATGGGAGGAGCTGAAATTCCTACTCCAGCCAGTTTCAAACGTAAACGCCGATATTCCATAGCCACCGGATGAAGTGCCATTTTCTTCTCTCTTTGTCGATTACGAAATATTCGCCAGAGCAGCCAGCAAATCCACACGAAAACCATACCAATTAAAAAACCGATAATGATTCGCAATAGCATGAGTCGTCTGGATGCCTGCTGAATACTGGTTGCTGGAGTTTCTGATTCTTTCTTTTCTAATGGAACAGAAGAAGCATAATAAGGCACTTCTTGTGATGGGGTTGGTTCGAATGGAATCCAGCCATATCCAGAAAAGTACACTTCCACCCAGGCGTGCGCTAAATCTCCTGTCACCTCAAAATTGCCCTGCTCAATTACATACACCCCTGGAGCATACCCTGTAACCACCCGGGCAGGAATACTTTCCACCCGCAATAAGATCGCCATTGCCGAGGCATAGTAGCTGCAAAAACCGGATGGTGCCTCAAAGAGAAAATAATCAACCACATCCTGGCCTTCAGCGGCTGGAGGGCTCTCCAGATCATAGGGCACGACTTGACGAATATAGTTTTGAATACGAATCACTTTTTCATAATTGGTTGGTTCATCTTCAACCAACCGATCTGCCAGATTACGCACCCGTTGTGGAAGTGTCTCAGGGTATTGTAGATACTCCTCCAATATTTCATCCGGGATCCCTCCCGCAGCATTACGTAAGACGTCAGCACTTACTTGTGGCACCATTGAGATAAGTTCATACTGTTGAACATAGCCTATTACCACATGGCTATCCTCGTTGTCCAGGCGTACAATCTGAACACCATCTCTCAATGATTGCACAGGTTCTGCAGCGGCAAACAATCGCCCTTCAGCAGCCCGGAAAAGGGTAAATCGCTGCACCAGCGCGCGCCGACCTTGCTGCATTGAATCTATTCCTACTTGGACGGATTGTGGATCAAGCTCAGCTTCTGTCCATCCTTTACCAGTATAGGTGTTATAAACAGCCATCCGCCAGGGTCGTGGTGTCGAATCACCTACCCGCACCCACATCACGGTTCCATTCTTTTTAGGCAGTGGTGCACCCACAAATGATAAATCCCAAGGTTGCAGTAGCAGCAATTCTTCGTCATCTCCATTGGATGGTCTGTAGTTATATTCACCGGATCCGTTATCCATGACAGTGGAAATTTTGGGATTCTTAAGCTCATCCATCCATCTGCGAATATGATGCCAACCCTCACGTGTCGTCACAGCAGGAGCCAGACTGGCGATTATCAATACCAGAACACTGATGACAACCACCGCTGCTGTCCAATCGACCCATAATTGTTCAGGAAAATCCACCTGGCGTTGTTTCCAGCTGGTGTGTAACCGGGAATAAAACTGGTCTGCAACCAAAATCAATCCAAAAAAGAGTGCCACCAACAGGAAAACAACATCCTTTTGCTGATTTTGTAAAGTAAAGGCAATTGCTCCTATTAAGGGTAATAAAGCCATCCAGGTATTCTTGTGTCTTTTGAGGCAAACCGCCAACCAGGCAGATACTAACCAGACCAGCACAATCAACATTAAAGTCCAGTATCCATCATCATAGATGGCTTTGCCTAATTGAATCGACTGGTTCCAACCATTCATGCGCTCAATGAACACAAAGATTTGCCAGTTCATTGTTTCGATCCAACCATGCAGAGGTATTTCATTTCCCATTGGGACAATTCTTCCAACGTATTGAACACCGAGTGCAACAGCCATCAGTAAACTATAAACAGAACACCAACCAATTCGCCAACGGGTTAAACCAAGCACCCATCCGCTGAAAACAGCTATTAAGGCAAAGAAAAATAATGGAGGAGAATTTCTGACCCAATATGCTTCGCTTAACGAGAATGCAAGAATGAATAATAAAGCAAGGATGATCAACAGGTTTAGCCAGGGAATCTTTCCCAGCCACCGAATGGTCGTTTTGTGCCAACGTAGTTTTAATGCAGGTCTTATTGCCATTTTTCCACCCGGACGGATTCCCATTCTTCTGCCAGGCGCGGCTTGTTACGTACAACCACTCGCCCGGTTGCCAGTGTCATAAATTCCCAGCGCCTTAATGCACCCAATCCACCTAAAAGTGGTTGGATATCTCCACGCTGTACGATCCGGGTGCCAATCCCTAACGAAGCCGCCAAACCTGGAACCTGATTGGTGTTCCCCGGCATCCCAAAGCTCTGCGGATCCAGAATAAACGCCCAGGCTTCACTGCCACTGAAGCTGCGGGTTAATTGTGCCAGAGAGTATAACCATTGACTCTGCAAGGAGGGTGTAACGACAATTACCAGATCACGGGAGGAAATCACTTGACTGGCATGTAACAGGGTTTCTGTGAAAGGCTGCAGCTGAGTAGTGTGCAAAGGCGCCAGGGCTGCCAGTATGTCCCATAAAATAGCCGGACCACGTTGCGGCATTAACACCTGAGGTGGGTCCACCCCAGCAAACAATCCTACAGCCCTATGTTCATTGAGTAGGTGGGAAGCGAGCGCAGACAGGAGTAAAATCAACGTCTCTTCCGAAGAATCCTGCCAGTTTTCGGATTTGATGGGCGAAGTGTAATGTACCGCCGGATCAAGATCAGGGATCAGCCAGATACGCGATGCTGATTCGGGATCAAAAACCTTAACATACGGTTTGTTTTGACGGGCGGTCGTACGCCAATGAATCCGTCGTAAAGGGTCTCCTGGTTGGTAGAGACGCGTATGGGTAACCTGCATACTTTCAGATACCAACGGCTGATTGAGAGGTCTCAGATCGCCTAATTCTTTTCCGTGCGGCAACATTTCTGCCGGAATAAAAGCCATCGGTGGATATACAACCATTTTTTGTGAATTGGTATAACTACGTCTGATCTGAAATAGACCGAATGGATCGCTGCTGACCCACTCCCAGGGTCCCAACGAAAAAATACCTCGTTGTGTGCAGATTAATCTCAAACGCCACTCTGCCTTGCTGATCCCATCCAATGCACGCACCACCCGAATGGAATAAGCTGGAAAATCACTGTGATCCTCCACCCCAATCCATAGTGCTGGCAGCCAACCGATATTCCGCAGGAGAATATCTTCCTCCAATTCATCACCCACTTGAATTGCCGCATATCGCAATGTGCGGGTAGCATAGATATTGGCTGCAAGGCTGCGAGCCCATCCATATCCACTGACAAAAACACCCACCAGGGATACCATGCAGATCACCAGCATCCTGACAGGCATGAAGAAATAAAGAATGAATAAACCCAACATTAACCAAATAAAGAACGGATGGCGCAATTCAATAACCGCCTCACCATCTTCAAATGTCTGCTTCCAAACCCGGTGCGGTGGTTGTAGCATCTGTTTTAACCAGCCAGACAACGCCGCCAGTTTGATACTCATAAATTAACTATACAATAAAATCTCATCTCAATAAACCGGGGTTTGTGAGTGTTTTTTTGGATCATCAAATATAAAAACAGCACGGCTTTTCAACCATGCTGTCAAAAATACAAAAAGGATTAATTTACGGATGCAGCCGATTCGGCCCACGGAACAGATAGACCGTCTCGCGGATGTTCGGCAATTTCAACATCACCATCATCAGTCTGGAAAGACCCATCCCATAACCGCCATGCGGTGGGCAGCCATACCGGAAGAAGTCCAGATAGAATTGGATTGGATCAGGTGTTAAACCTTTTTCCTTTGCCTGCTCCAGCAGCACATCATAGCGGTGCTCACGTTGTGCGCCGGTGGTGATCTCGAGACCATTCGCCAGCAGGTCAAAACTGCGTGTCAGGTTCTCACCCTTCTTCATGTGGTAGAAAGGACGCACTGCGAAAGGCCATTCGGTAATGAAAACAAAATCACTACCCGTCTTCTGCTTGATATATTCACCAACTGCTCGTTCCGCTCCCGGGTCAAGGTCATTTTTTTTCTCGGGTGGTAATTGGTACCCAACCTCTTTCAGGATCTGAAATGCTTCTGCCATCCTAACTCTTGGAAACGGCACCTGAGGTATTTCCAAATCAAGCCCGAAGACTTCCTGGATCTCCTCCCCATGCACATCTTTCACGCGTTGGTAGGCATATTGCAGCATGCGTTCCTGGTTGGACATCACATCTTCTACGTCTTCGATCCAGGAGATTTCCAGATCTATGCTGGTGAACTCGGTCATGTGCCGTGAGGTGAAAGAGGGGTCAGCCCGGAACACCGGCCCGATTTCAAACACACCTTCGAAACCAGCTGCCATCGCCATCTGCTTGTAGAATTGCGGTGATTGTGCCAGATACGCTTTGGTCTCAAAATATTTCAATTCAAAAAGCTCCGCACCGGATTCACTTGGACTGCCCATCAATTTTGGAGAATGCATTTCTATATAACCGCGTTCCACCCAGTATTCACGTAAAGCCATCTCCATGGTTGTTTGAGCACGGAAGAGCAGGAGGTTTTCAGTACGGCGCAGATCCATAAAACGCCAATCCTGACGATAGTCCATTGCAGGCAGATTCTCTTTTTCACCAAAGGGCTCAAACGGCAGTGGGCTCTCCGCCAGATTCTCAACCGCAAGTGATTCCAGCTGAATCTCCAATCCGCCGAGCTTCACTGAGGGATTATCGATCACCTTGCCAGTCACTCGTAACGCAGATTCTGTAGTCAGTGTTGAGATTAATTCAGCCAACTTTTCATCATTCGGTTTCCAGTGTGTAATCTGAACCATTCCGGTCTTGTCGCGCAAGACGATAAATTGAATCTTTTTCTGGTCACGCAATACATGCAGCCAGCCCTTTATCATCACAGTCTGGTCAAGATGTTTTCTTAAATCGCCGATTGATGTCCGTTCCATGTTGAGTTCTCCTTGATCTGATCATTCCGGGAATGTCACTCTCCATCCCGCGTTTTCATAATTTTCCCAAAGTATATCTTAATGCCTGCATTCGGGCAATTAGCTGGTAGCTCATGGCTAACCGTGACTGGTACCCACAGGGTATGATATGGCTGGTAGTAATTTTTTTTCTACAAGCTACCGGCTACCAGCTACAATCTTAAAATGGCTCAACAACTCATGGACTCAACAACTTAATCGCTGCATTTTGGGGCGACAGTTTCCGCTCCAGCATTTCTTTCAGTACTGATTCAATTTTGCTCTGATCCACCTTCCTGCGCCACTCGGATGCAAAGGCAGCAATCAACAATTCATTCAATTCTTCCTGCAGGCGTGCTGCGTCCCGGAATTGCCATTGTCCCTGATCACGCAGAAATTTTCCATGATTCTCAACCGAAGCCACCACTTCTTCAATGCCTACCCCCTCCGTGGAAACAGTCTTCAATACTGGTGGAATCCAGTGTTCATGCCTGTCATTTTCTTTAATCATTTCAGATTTCACCGGTTCAAAAGCCAATTCCCGATGGTGAAAGCGTTCAATCGAAGAAACCTGCCCTGGTCTTGAAAACTCCAGGCTGGCACTCAATGCCCGCATGGTATTATCAGCCAATGGGTGATCCGCCTTATTGACCACCAGAATATCAGCAATTTCCAGGATTCCTGCCTTGATCGCCTGAATATCATCACCCATCCCTGGTGCTTCGACCACAACCGTCGTGTGTGCCAATCTTGCGATATCCACTTCTGATTGTCCGGCACCGACAGTCTCAATCAGTATCAAATCAAATCCAGCCGCATCCAGCACCCGTACCAACGCAGATGTTGTGCGTGCAATCCCCCCCAGGTGACCGCGGGATGCCATGGAGCGGATGAAGACTCCATCATCGTTCACAATATCGCGCATACGGATGCGATCACCCAGAATCGCCCCGCCGGTAAACGGACTGGATGGATCGACTGCAACAATCGCAACCTTTTTCGATTCCCCGTGCGAAGGATTCCTGATCAACCTGGTCATCTGATTCACCAGCGAGGACTTTCCTGCTCCCGGTGAACCTGTGACGCCGACGAGATGAGCCTGGCCACTATATCGGAAAAGTGCATCGAGCGCATCTCTACCAGCTGGACTGTCATTTTCTACTTCAGTTAATGCGCGTGCCAATGCCCGGCGCTCGCCAGCCAGAACACCCTGCACATCAACCGTGCCACGCATGCTTACTCCGTCTGTCCTGCAACAAGCCTTTGTACATCCTCAATAACCTGAGTTGTGGTCGTCCCCGGACCATACACCGCTTTCACCCCAATCTCCTGCAGTGCCGGCCAATCCTCCTCCGGAATGATACCCCCCACAAAAACGGCTACGTCGTTCAATCCAGCTTCTTTGAGGCTTTCGATCACCCTTGGTACCAGTGTCATATGCGCTCCGGAAAGGATCGAAAGCCCCACAATGTCGACGTCTTCCTGTAAAGCAGCTGTCGTGATCATCTGTGGCGTCTGGCGCAGGCCGGTATAAATGACCTCCATGCCTGCATCGCGAAGTGCGCGAGCAATCAGCTTTGCACCACGATCATGTCCATCCAACCCGGGTTTAGCGATTAATACACGTATTTTTCGTTCCATGCTCATCACCTGCTTAATTTCAATTTCAACCCTTTTTATTATACACGGTTGTTGGGGCGTGTGGCATTGCTACTGGCGTTTGGCATTTGTACGGGCTTGGCATTTGTACGGGCGTTTGGCCAAACGCCTTACGGGTTATTCGAACATTTTACCAACCAACCGCTGGCAAATGTAAAAAAGATCATCCCGGACAGAGCCAACCATCCCATCCAATCCCCCAGACGAGACGTGATGGTTCCCCGTCCAGTACCCATCTGCACATCTGCCACCAGGGTAGCTTCGCCACCATCTGGAAATGCAGCCAATGCCTGGATCCGACCAAACGGATCAATAATCGCCGAGTCATATCCACCATCTGCTTTGACCATGGCAATCCGGTTTTCAACCGCCCGGAAGACAACATGGGTGTAGTGTTTCTCGGCAATGCTGCCCCAATCATTGGATGGCACACCGACCAATTGAACACCCTGCCTAGCCAGCTTTCGGGCAGTATCGGTGTAATCAAGGTCATAACAAATGATCGTTCCGACCATCCCGATGGCTGTATCATAAACCGGGTAAGTTCCACGCGTCAGGCTGGTTTCACCACCAAATACCACCGGGTGATCCTTCCCAAACACCCCCAGAAATTCACCTTGCGGGTTAATTACCGTCGCTTCGTTACGAAAGCCTTCATCCATGATCACAACGTATCCCGTAGCTAAAAATGAATCGGTCTCTTGTGCCAAACCTGTCAGATTTAGCCGATCATCAACCTGAGGATCCCATAGAAATGCCCCTTCCGGCCAGACAATGAACTCTGCCCCCTGGTCAGCTGCCTCACGTGTTTGTTCAATCATGCGAGTATGTAGTTGTTCCACCAGACTCTCCTGGTTTTGATTCGCACTGACAATAGGCGAAATGCTGGGTTGGATGGCAGCTACTTTCTGCGTAGGGGTGTCGAGGGGAATGATAAACAATATCAAGCTAAGCACAATCCATAGCGTTGTGACAAGCCCGCCCACCAGTTTCCAACGACGCAACAAGCCAGGATCCAGTGCCGGTGCGTCAACACTCAATTTCCAGTGCTGATCCAACCAACTCATCAACAATAAAGTCAGCACATGGTTAACCATCATGACCAGCATGCCCATCCCAATGATCCCAAAAATACTGACTGGTTGGATCAGCCAGATCTGCCGGTAGAAGGGATAAGCAATGAAAGCCCAGGTTCCAGCGATGGGTATGAACAGCCGAATCATCTCGCTGCCCGCCCAGGAGGTGATCCCGCTCAGCACGAACCAGCGGTAATTTGTTCTGGTATGAAATTTTCGCAATCCCTGGTCTGTCAAAAAACTTAGAGCCGCAGCGATCAATGGTAACCAAACCATGAATGTACCAATCGGAGCAAACACCGGACCCAAATAACCCTGAAGCCAGACCCCGATACCCACAGCTGGTGCCAGTGAAGAAATTTTTGGAGGCAAGATGCGATATTGTGCCACCAGCACTGGTATATAACCAATTAAAGCCAACGGCCAGATTTCATACGGTGGGAAAGCCAGTACAAAAGCCAAACCACCAACCACCGATAAAGCCAGTCCAATGACAACCCGAATTGGGTTTGATAGTTGATTATTTTTCATGTGTATCCTCATCCTTGAATTGTGGGTAGGCGGTATTCGCCCTGTTTTATATTTTCAATCACTTTTTCTAACCAACTAACTTGAGCCAATGCCTGTGCAACACCAAAATCAACAGTCAACATCCAGAAAAACCGATCCCTCTCATCATCATCCTTCATGTTTTCTTGATGCTCTTCAGGAATGGATGAGAATCCCTTTAATCGTTGACGTTGGAGGGTTAATTGATGCTCCAGAAGCGCGATCACCTGACCATCCTCTAATCTACCGCCAAAGAAAATCTGGATTAACCAGGCCAGCCGCACCTCGCTGGCTGACTGCGGCTCATTTAACCAACGGAACAATTCATCACGTCCTGATTGAGTTAATTGATAAACTTTACGCGGAGGGCGCGGGTCCTGTGAAATAGTTTCCACTGTTAACCAGGCTTCTTTTTCCATCCTGTTCAATGTCTTGTAAATCTGACTCTGCACAGCTGGCCAAAAATGCGACACAGAAAAATCGACCATTTTCTTAATATCGTATCCGGTCATTGGTTCATAATTCAAAAATCCTAAAATAGCATGTTCGAGCGACATCTTATACCTCTTTATCTATATATCATTTGTGATATATTACATTAATGGCATAAAATTGTCAATACCTATGATTTAAACATACCTATCATTTAAATAGTTTATTAATGAGTCCGAATCAAGTGAAAAAAGTTGGATAAAAAAAAGACTGGCTACAAAGCCAGCCTAACGGAATAAAAGGTTTGATGATCAGGAGGAGATTTTTTCAGTCTCTCCCACCAACTCGAGACTCACCTCCCACAACCTTTTAGCAGCCTCATCATCCTGGGCTGCCCGCGATGGTTGCACGATTTTACACTCATGGAAATAAGCGCCACTAACACCCTCAACCTCTGGCGAAGATGCCAGATAAATACTTGTCTGAGCACCCTGTTCAGGTGTCAATGCCCGCTTTTGTGACCATTTGACAAACCTGCTGTATAAACCTTTATTATTATGCCCAAATTTGGTCGCTACAAAACCGGGATGCAATACATTGGCTGTGACATGGCTACCTTCCAGATGCCGTGCTAATTCGCGTGTGAACAGAATATTCATCAGCTTTGAAGTTCCATAAGCTGTCCATCCCATAAAAAAGCCCTTGCTTTGTAAATTGTCAAAATTCAACTTGCCCATTGCATGTGCGCCGGAGGAAACGTTCACAATCCGTGCCGGTGCACTCGACTTGATCATGTCCAGCAATAGATTGGTCAGGAGGAAATAATTTAGATGATTGAGGGCAAAGGTCATTTCAAAGCCATCAACGCTGATCAATCGTTTGGCAAAATATGCTCCAGCATTATTGACCAACACATCCAGACGTTCGTGCTTTTCTTTGAATTCAGCTGCCAGCCTACGAATCTCAGCCAATGATGACAGATCAGCAACCATGCTATCCACCGAACCACCGGTTGGATTCCCCACTCGTATCTCCTTCACGACAGCTTCGGTTTTTGCAGCATTGCGCCCCACGATCACCACATTCGCCCCCATACGCTGCAATGCGATCGCCATCTCTTTCCCGATTCCATCTGTCGCCCCGGTGATCAGGACGGTTTTGCCAATCATGTTGATATCTACCATTTTTTCTCCGTTATAGCAATATATCTTAATATTTTATACCTATTATATATGGATTGCAGAGAGTCAGGCAATTCTTGTATAGTCTTTGTATAATGAATAAATAATAAATGGGATTTACAGGATTTAGGAAACAGGATTATCAGGATAATTAATTGATAAGCTGGGTCAATTTAATTAATCGCCAAGGGTATGAATATTATTTCGGACAATTGCTATAATAAACAATCTAGATTCTTTTTCATTTCATACTCGAGGCAGCATGGATAGGATTAATTATATTTATTGGGAGACAACGCAGAGAATCATCGGATGCGCAATGCAATTTCACAACATTGTTGGAAATGGTTTCCAGGAAGTAATTTACCAACGAACCCTGGCTATTGAAATGGAAGAGCAAGGATGATCATTCGTCCGGGAGATGGAAATACCAATTTTCTATGAGGGAGAACACTTTGGGACCCCGAAGGGTTGATTTTTTTGTGGAAGAAAAAATTATGGTCGAAATTAAGGCGGTTAGCCTTTTAGATAACGCTCATCTTGCTCAAGCTAAAACTATCTGGAAGCTTTTAATATTGATGTTGGTCTTCTGATTAATTTCGGTGCACCGAGCCTTCAATTTAAAAGGATTAAGAAACCATTTCCAAATAAAAATTTATATTGATAATCCTGTGAATCTTATTATCATGCATCATTTGGAAATTTATATTGGTTTAAAATCCTGTAAATCCTATTTATCAAACACCGAACAACCAAATTTCTCCAGATGCAATAGTAGAAAGTTTATAAAGCACCTAAAAATCCTGTAAATTCCAGTCCCTCTTTTTCTTAACAGCTAGTATGTTAAAAGAGGTATTGGTACTAAGAGCTCAACAGCTTAAGTACCACCCCACTCACCGGCGCGATCACCAGATCACGTAAAAATCCACCCTGAACCACCATCTCGCCATTTGCCAGCACATGCTGCAACACACTGTTCTCCGGCATCAATCCCTGCAGATCAACATCCACATGCCGCGTATCATTCGAGCGATTGAGCGCCACCAGCAGCTGTTCCTCGCCCTTGCTGCGTAGATACACCATCACCTGATCAAGTGCATACAGCACCTTGAAATCGCCATCACGTAATGCTGGATACGTCTTGCGCATGCTGATACAACGCTGGTAAAAACCGAGCATCTGGCTATCCCAGCGACTGGTATCCCACGGAAACGCCTTACGGCAATCCGGATCATTACCACCGTCCAACCCAATCTCATCACCATAATATATCGAAGGTGCTCCGGGATAGGTCATCAGGAACAGCACTGCAAGCAGTAACAAATCCTTGCGTCCATTCACAATACTCAGGAATCGCGCTGTATCATGGCTATCCAGAAGGTTCATCTGTGCCAACACAGCTTCGCGTGGATACATCTCCAGCAAACCCTGAACATAATCAGCAAAATCCTGCACATTTTGAATTTTCAGATCAGGAGCATGCGTTCTGATCCAGTGCCCGAAAAGTTCCTGATTAACATCCTCACCCCCAAAAAAGAACCAGATTCCATAGGAAAGCAAGTAATTCATCACCGCATCAAACTGGTCACCTTTCAGCCAGCGCGTGGCATCCGTCGCGATTTCGCCGGTGATATAGGCTTCCGGGTTGGCTTGCTTCACCACGCGGCGAAATTCCTGCCAGAAGGCATCGTCATCAATTTCACCCGGCACATCCAACCGCCAACCATCAATGCCCTGGTCCACCCAGTATTTCCCAACGGAGAAAATAAACTCCCGTACCTGCGGATTGTCGGTGTTGAACTCTGGCAGTGCGGGAAGATTCCACCAACAGTTATAATTCGGTTTACCCTGATAGGCATTCAACGGATAGCCTTGAATATCAAACCAATCCAGATAAGCAGATTTTTCGCCATTCTCAAGAATGTCATTAAACTGGAAAAATCCACGGCTGGCATGGTTAAAAACTCCATCCAGGACGACATGCATTTTACGCCTGTGCGCTTCTTTCAGCAGTTTTTTCAAAGCTTTGATTCCACCCAGCATCGGATCTACCTGAAAGTAGTCATGGGTATGATAACGGTGGTTGCTGGCTGATTGGAAGATCGGATTCAAATAGAGTGCATTCACGCCAAGATCCTGCAGGTAATCGAGTTTTTCCACCACACCCAACAAATCGCCACCCTTATAGCCATGACCGCTGGGGGCTGAATCCCAGCTCTCCAGGTTATTTGGTTTGACCACCTTTTTCGACTTTGCGAAGCGATCCGGAAAAATCTGGTAAAAAATCGCATGGTGTATCCACGTTGGTGTCATGAGGTTTTCCATTTCCAACTCCCTTCAAATCCATCACTCATCATAAAAACAAAACGCTTTCCGGGTCGGCAGAACATCACCCGGAAAGCGCTGTTTAATCAATCTCGATTATCCGTGCGGGCGTTCAAACTGTACCACGCGCGCATTGCCGCTATCCACAAATTGCTTCTGTTGGTAGTGGCGTCCATCCCGCAGAATGACATGCAAGGAGCGTACCGGAATATTATATGAGCCTTTTCTCTCAAAAATCTCCAGCTCCGCCGTGTGATCATCCCCGCGTAACTGGTAGCGTGTTGTTGCAAACCCGCCACTTGTGTAATCCATGCTGATACCGTCATCCTCATACAGTGTAAATTCTGCCTGATCGCCTGGGAACAAATGCAAACTCAACGGATCCAGCGGCTTCTCACCTGTAAATTGCATGGCTGGGCCCATCGGGATTACCGCACCTGCGCGAACATACAACGGCATTTTTTCCAATGGAGCCTCTGCCAGGATGTAACGACCACCTTCGTAACGATATCCATCCCACCAGTCATACCAGACACCTTCTGGCAGGTACACCTGTCTTGCCCGTTGTCCGGGTCGAACAATCGGAGCAGCCATCAGATATCGTCCAATCAGAACCTGATCATCAATATGGTGCGTTTGTATGTCATTTGGATAATGCAAAAACAATGACCGCCAGATCGGATACCCACGCTTACTTGCTTTCCAGAACACTGAGTACAGATAGGGCATCAGGCGGTAGCGCAATGTCAGATAGTCACGCGCGATTGCTTCCACTTCTTCGCCAAATTGCCAGGGTTCATGCGCAGCTGTCCCAATGCAGGTATGGCCGCGTGAAAATGGGTATAATGACCCAATCTGCATCCAGCGTGCGTACAGTTCTGGGGTAGCGTTGCCATAAAAGCCGCCAATATCGGCACCCACAAACGGTATACCAGAGATACCCATATTCAACAGCTGCCCTATCGACATCTCAAGATGTTCCCAACAGGAGCCATTATCACCCATCCAGGAAGCCGACCAGCGCTGTACGCCTGCAAAACCTGAGCGGGTCAGGTGAAAAGCTCGTTCATTTGGTTTTGATTTACGCATCCCCTCGTAGGATGCCTGTGCCATCTGCGACCCGTACAGGTTATGCAGCTCTGCATGTGTGGTAACTTCTTCCGGTGCACCTTGTTCAGCTTTCAACGGCAGCGTCCCTCCCCGGCCACCGCCCAGGCTGAAAGGTTTTTCGAACACGGAAGGTTCGTTCATATCATTCCAGATACCATTCACGCCCTGATCCACCAGTCCATGCTGCCAGTCACCCCACCAATCGCGCACTTCCGCACGGCTGAAATCCGGAAAGACCGACTCATCTGGCCAGACATACCCCGAACAGAGTTTCCCGCGCGCATCTCGCACGAAATAACCTTTCTCCATGCCTTCCCGATAGACCGCAAAGTGTGGATCAACCTTCACACCCGGGTCAATGATCGTGACCACCTGATAATTCTTGCGTTTCAGATCTGCCATCAGCTTGTCGGGGGCGGGGAATTTTTCACTATTCCAGGTGAACACCCGAAAGTCATCCATATAATCAATATCGAGATGAATGACATCACAGGGAATTTCTTTTTCACGAAATGTATTTACCAGTTTGCGTACTTCCACATCACTTCCATAGCTCCAGCGGCTTTGATGGTATCCCAATGCCCACTTTGGCGGCATAGGCATGTGGCCTAACAGCTCACTTAATTGCTCAATCACATCCAGCGGTTGCGAACCATAAGCGATGTAGACATCCAGCTCTTCTCCGCCTGATTCAAAATGCAATTGTCCACGCTTACTCAGATCAAAGCTGCTTTCCCAGGTGCTGTTGACATAGACCCCATAGGAAAAATCCTCGCGCAACACCAGATATACCGGAACCGCCATATACATTGGATCTACAAAAGCCGTGTGAGGTTCAGCCGGATCAGTTGCCCAATTTTTCATCCTCTGGCCCTGCTTTTCCATCCTTCCTGCCCGTTCACCAAATCCATAATATTTCTCGCCGTCTTCGATCCGCTTGGTAAACCAGTAGCGGTTTTCCTCCCACACCGGAGAGACAGCATCGGTGAAGAAGCTCTTGCCATCCGTGGTCAGCATTTCCAGCAATGCGGTATCTTTATCAATTCGCACAGTAAAAGCAGAACTGTTCAGGAACAAGGCGTGTTGGGTCTGTTGTAAATCAACTTCCACCGCCTGAAATGTTTCATCCGAAAAAGGCACATCCCAGCTATGTTCCTCTTCAAAATCGCCACCCGGCACAATCCGTACACGAACCAGGTCAGGCTTTAAAAAAGTCACTCGCATGTGGGGATCGCCACAATCCACCCATAGTTCACTGCCTAAAAATCGATATTCACGTACTGCCCCCAGCATCGCCCGTGCTTTAACCATTCGATCCTCCTACCATGCGTTGGTGTGAATTCTCTCTGGTAAAAAGCGGTCCACAATCGGCAGTGGTTCTGCCGGGAATCCAATCGGTACCAGGGAAAATGGATGTATCCTGTCAGGCAATTTTAACAGATTTTTGATTTCACGTTGGCGTTCCGGATCCGGATAAACCCCGCACCACACCGCGCCAAGTCCCAACGCATGAGCAGAAAGCAGCAAATTCTGGGTTGCTGCCGCACAGTCTATTCCCCAACGCTTTGCATCAGGCAGAATTGTCTCATCTCCGCAGACCACAACCGCTAGGCTGGCTTCCTGTGTCATTGCGGCAAAGGGATGCACGTCCGGAATTTTGCGTAACACATCGCGCTCAGTAATCACATAAAAATGCCACGGTTGGCGGTTGCGTGCGGAAGGTGCGTGCATCGCGGCTCGCAATAACACTTCAATTGTTTCATCCGGCACCACCTGAAAAGTAAACTTGCGCACGCTACGGCGTGTCAACAAGGCTTGCATCGTATCCATATTTTACTCCTCGATCGTTTCAAGTATTTCTACCGGGCTCGCATCACCGTATACAACCGCGAACAACCCGGGTAGATAGCGGTCCAACATCCATACATTTGGGTACACATGATTCGAGACCAGCACATAACTCAATTCCTGGCCTTCGAAATCGATACTCGTACGGAAACGTACCTCGCCATCCTCATAATCCATTTCAAAATTCCCGATGCGCATGCCATAGTTAGCACGTGTCAGAAACTCAGCCATTTTCATCTGTTTCTCTTCGGGCACATTGATCGGGAAATAGCTATAAAAATAGAAGATGTGCTGGTCTTCATTGTATTCCGCCTGGCAGGAGAAACGACCATTCTCCCCCCAATGGTTCATCCTTAACATCAATACATCACGGTCCTCTACTTCAACAAAGAACCACTCGTCTTCAGAAAAGAATTGCTTGATTGTCTCAAACGTCACGCTCATAACACACCTGAAGGAGTCGGAATTAACTCGATTCTAGCATACAGCCGGATTCGGACTAACCAAAAGAATCTTAAATTATTGCTGGTTTTCTATGGATAGAGGGAATTTTTACTCTTTAGAGCAAAATTTCGTCAATAGAAATTCAGTCCTCTTTAACCTTACACTTTCTTAATTTTACCTGTATTATCATTAAAGAAATGCAAGTTTTTCTCTTTCAAATGAATTAGGGGTTATGATGGTACGTATGCGGAAACCCTATCCCTATTTGAGCGATTGGCTGGTCATCTCATGGCGGTGGCTGGCTCTCTTCCTTCTGAGTTTGACCTATACTGGCCCATCCGGATTTAACTGGCTGAGCATCGCATTGCTGATCCTGATCGCTGTATGGAATCTGGCAATGACAACCCTGGCGATCCTTAATGTGCGTATGCCAGCCCATCGTCCGGTTAACCTTTTTTGTGATTTTGCCTTCGCTGCAGCCCTGTTCGTGCTGGGTGGTGCCATCACCGGCTCACTGGTCTGGATCGGAGTAGTCGTCCTGGTTAATGCTGCTATTTACTTTCAATGGCGTGGTGCTTTCCTGCTGGCACTGCTCTTCTCCATCTTTCAGATCGGTTACGCCATCTACCTCAACCCGTTGAATCTTTCAGCCTGGCTGCCCTTTGTCATCATCCTTGGTCTGAACTTCCTGATTGCCGCCATCGCTGGCTTTGGTAGCACGATCGTTAACAAAAAGACTCAACTGATCGAACCCAGATCAGAAAAACAGGTTCAGGATATAGAAAAACGTGCCAACCAGCATTATCAAAACCGGATGCACTCCTTCTCGAATCTTGTTGAAACGCTCAACTCCACGCTCGATTACACAGTGGTGCTCGATATCATGCTTGATCTTAGCCAGACAGCTATTGATAACATCACGCCTGACCTAGAGAAGATGACCTCAGCAGTATTGCTTTTTGACGAATCAAAGCTAATTATTGTCAATTCCCGACGTCTTTCACCCAGCGATTCTAAACTTAAATTTCCAGCTACCAGTGGCATCCTGCTGGAGACTTTGCAGACTGTTGAGCCACAGTTCCTCCTCAATCCGGCAAAAGATCCCGAACTCTGGAAGATCAATTCACTGCAAAACTGTAAAGCCGTATTAACTCTGCCACTCACTCGTGGCATTGATGATTACGGTATCATGCTTTTCGGACATCCCAATTCTAACTACTTTACAGACGAGAAGATGGAAGCGCTCAAGCTGATCAGCCGCCAGGCTGTGATAGCCATCCAGAATGCACGTCTCTATCAGCAGGTTGAACAGGAGAAACAAACCATCGTCACTTCGCAGCAGGAAGCCAACAAGAAACTTGCCCGCGACCTTCATGACGGACCCATCCAATCAGTTGCTTCTATTGCCATGCGGCTGTCTGTTGCCCAACGCTTGCTCTTTCACAAACCAAAAGACATCGCCGCTGAACTTGCCAATATCGAGACACTTGCCCGGCAGGCCACCGGTGAACTTCGTCACATGCTCTTCACACTACGACCACTTACCCTGGAAACAGATGGTCTCGTTGCCGGACTGCATAGTATCGCCGAGAAGAACCTGAACACATACCAGCAAAAAGTCCGTATCGATGTTGACGAAGATGTCGTCAAAAAACTTGATCTGAACAAACATTCCACCGTCTTCTACCTCGTTGATGAAGCTGTCACCAATGCCCGAAAGCACGCCCAGGCTGAATTAATCCTAGTGCGTCTCAAATACACGACGCACGATCCTGAAATTGCTGTCCTGGAGATCATGGATAATGGTGTCGGTTTTGATATCAACAAAGTAAATCAAAAATACAGCCATCGTGGCAGCCTGGGTATGGTAAACTTAAATGAAAGAACGCAGCTGGTCAACGGGCTATTACACATCGATTCAGTCCCTGAGCGGGGGTCGCGGGTACGCGTTTTCATCCCTCTCACCACATCCGCAATCGAAAGAGTGCAAGCCGGTAACATAGATCTACAGCAAGCTTAATCAATATTCATTGAGGTTCGCACATGCCAGTACTGGCAAATATCTATTACACTCATCACCGGGGAGGGGTGCCTTCACGTCCACCGGTGATACTCATCCATGGCGCTGGCAGCAATTATCTGTGTTGGCCTGCTGAGATTCGCAGGCTGCGAGATGTCTCAGTGTATGCGATTGACCTACCCGGACATGGAAACTCCACTGGAACTGCACACCATCGTGTCACATTCTACCAGTCAGCGATCATTGACTTTATCGCTCAATTGGGAATCAATCGTGCTGTGCTGGTTGGACATTCTCTAGGTGCTGCTATCGGGCTGCAATTGGCTCATGATCATCCCCAACATGTTGCTGGATTGGTATGTATTGCAGGTGCTGCAAGCTTCCAAATTGACTCTTCTTTCATTGATCTCTTTCGCGTTCCCCAAACCCAGAAAACCGCATTGGAATTGATGAAAACGTACTTTGCTCCGCAATGCGGTAATCAGCAATGGTTTCCCAATTTACTAAAAAGCCTGACAACGGTTCGCAACAGCCTCTGGTACGCCGACCTGCGCGCTTCGGAGCAATTCGACCTGCGCAGCCAACTTTCCCGGATAAACACACCTGCATTGGTTCTCTCCGGCACCCATGATCCCCTGGTTTCGTCTTCATCGGCTTCATACCTGGCGCATCAGCTGCCCAATGCAGAATTAATCCGTTTCTATAAACATGGGCACATGCTTATGCTCGAAGACCCAAAAGGCGTGGCAAAGGATATTCTGGGTTTTTATCAAAAAATTGCTGACAACGACTGAGGTTCAACCAACCACTGTCGTATGCACATCAAATTGCGGAGGCTGTTCCATATGCTTTTTCACCGCACATTGCTCAGCAGAGCGGACCAAGGCATTGTAATATTTATCCGGAAAACTCGCTGGAACCTGAATTTCTATCTCAACGTTGCCGACCAGTCCAGTCAAAGGATTGGTTTGCAAACGTTGTATGAGACGTATACCACTGGTATCTAGACCACGTTGCTTGCAGAAACCGAGCACATAAATCCCAGCGCAAGTTACCAATGAAGCCAGAAATGTCGCAAATGGTGTCGGTGCTGCACCCTGTCCACCGCCCATTGGTGGTTGATCCGTCATAATTGTATAAGGTCCAAAATGAGCATCCACTCGCGCGCCACCGGGAAAATCTACTGTCATTTCCATATAACTATTCTCCTCAACATCTATCTCGTTTCAGAAATTTGATGCATCTGGCTGTGAAAAGTTGCAATTTGCCCTCTGAGATATAATGATTGAAACAAAAGGAGCACACATGAGTGAAGAGCACAAGTTGAAGAACTGCAAGTTTTGTGGAAAAAGCTTACCGGAAGAGGCAATCTTCTGTTACTACTGTCACCGCGAGCTATTGACGCGTCCGGAACGCCCTTCGCTGGAACCTGAACTCAGACCGATGAATAGAATCGTACTGGTGGTTGGAATTGTGATCCTGGTTGTCATTGTGTTTATGCTAGTCCTCCGTTAATCCAGATCTCGCCCATTCAAGCTTGTGCTGAATATTGATTTCAGGCAATTACCTGGTAATAATGGGTCTACAACTGAATGGAGGTATTGTGGCTGAATTGAAAACCCAAAAGAATGATGCGGACGTGGAAGATTTTCTGAACCAGGTAGAGCATGAGGGCAAGCGCGAGGATAGTTTCAAGCTGTTGGAACTGATGCAGCAGGTAACCGGGTTGGAACCGAAGATGTGGGGAGATAGTATCATTGGTTTCGGGCAATATCATTACCGTTATGCCACCGGCCATGAAGGCGACGCCGGTCTGGTTGGTTTTTCACCACGCAAACAAAATCTGACGCTCTATTTGATGGGTTGTTATGTCAATCCGGGGGATAAAAAATATGATAAATTATTCCAACGATTGGGTAAACATAAGTTGGGTAAGTCTTGTCTGTATATCAACAAACTGAGCGATGTAGATCTGGATGTTTTGAAAGACTTGATCAAAGAATCCTTTGAAGACCTGAAAAAGTTTTATCCCTCTTCAGATTAAAAATTTTTCGTAATTCAATATCGAAAAGTAGTGAAAGAGTTGTGATTGATTTTGAACACGATTACCCCAATAAAGCGTCGGATAAAGAAAATGGCAATTTGGTTGGAGAGACAATGGCTGAATTGAAAACTCAAAAAAATGATCGAAGTGTTGAAGCTTTTTTAAACGGTGTGGAGAATGAGAAAAAGCGTGCAGATAGTTTTTCGATCCTGGCATTAATGAAAAAAATAACCCGGCAGAACCCGACAATGTGGGGGAAAAGCATGATTGGGTTTGGGACTATCAAATATCATTATGCATCCGGGCAGGAAGGTGAATGGTTTCCGGTGGGATTCTCACCACGTAAACAAAACATCACTTTATATTTATATGGCTTATATTCATCACTCGATTCAGAAGAATATCTACAATTAATTGCGCGATTTGGGAAGCATAAGACAGGTAAATCCTGCATTTATATCAACAAACTGGACGATATCGACATGGGTGTGCTGGAGGAATTGATCCGACTATCTATCCGGGATAAATAAAAGAACCATTTCTAAGGATAAACCATCCTTGTGATATCATCCTTGTGATACCATCCAGATGTCGTTAAATTCCGGTTGAAATGGTAAAATGATCTGTGGGTGTTTCATACGCTGTGGTCCTTAAGGTCAACTCGGATGAAATTGCCTTCAGGAGTTGAATGGGAAGTCAGCGAAAAAGATATAAGACCATACCGGATAAGCCTGAAAGTGCATGGCGCGCGAAGCTGCACGAGGTGGTCTTTGAGGCAGAAACACCTGCTGGAAAAGCCTTTGATATCGTACTGATCCTAAGTATTTCCCTGAGTATCATAACTGTCTTCCTGGATAGCATTCGCGAAATACGCTTGCAATATGGAACTCAGTTGTACACTGTTGAATGGTTCTTCACCATTCTCTTCACCATTGAATATTTTTTACGTCTGATCAGTGTTAAGAAACCCTGGAAATACGTGACCAGTTTTTTTGGGATCGTTGACCTGATTTCAATCATTCCAACCTATATCAGTCTTTTGATACCTGGCAGCCAATACCTGATGACTATCCGTGTGCTGCGTTTGTTGCGTGTGTTTCGAGTATTAAAGCTGACCGAGTATCTGTTGGAAATGCGTATGATCACGTTAGCGTTAAAAGCCAGCACAAAGAAAATTGGCGTTTTTCTGTTTACAGTGCTGACCCTGGTGGTCATTATTGGCAGCATGATGTACATGATCGAGGGAGAAGCCAATGGTTTTTCGGATATCCCCAATAGTATCTATTGGGCGATTGTGACGCTCACCACTGTGGGGTATGGCGATATATCTCCACAGACACCGGTTGGCAAAATCCTCGCTTCGCTGGTGATGTTCCTGGGTTATGGAATTATCGCGGTGCCAACCGGGATTGTAACGGTTGAGATTTCCCAGGCAGCCCGCAAAGCAGTTAACACGAATGTGTGTCCATCCTGTTCGTTAGAAGGTCATGACCCGGATGCGAAGTATTGCAAGTATTGTGGGGAGAAATTGTAAGGATTAGGGCTTAGTGGGTACCCAAAGGGCATGATATAGCTGGTAGGGGGTAGGTTTTAGGGTTACGCTCAAAAATCAAAACTCAATCCTCAATCCTCAAACCTTTTCCATTTCACCAACGAATAATTTCAGTCCTGACGATCTTCTTTGCTTTCTCCATTACAATCCTTGTTTCCCTAAAAGAACACCTTCACCCACTTCAAAGCTTTTTGTTTCCACGGGAGGCGGTGGGTGACACCGGTGCCAGGTTCTGCCTGAAGCCGGTCGCGGTTCTGGAGGTACCAGTGGTAATTGCGGATCATAGCTTGCTGGTTGGAGTATTGGGGTTGGTATGCCAGCTTTTGCTGTGCCTTTTCAACAGAAACGAAGGAATCTTTGGAAGCAGTCTCGTAGATCCATGGGTATAACGGAGAGAGTTTGAGTGTTTCAAGGATTCGTAAAGCCAGCACAACCGGACCAGCGGGGAAAGGAATGATTTTCTTGTTGAAGCCAGCTTCATCCAGCACTGCCTGATAGTCAGCTTTCATGGTTGTGAAATCTGTGGCAGCGATGTTAAAAGTGTCGTTGACGGTAGCGGGGTCGAGGGTCATGCAGGCGTGGATGACACCACACAAGTCCTCTACATCGAGCAGCTGGTAGCGGTTGTTACCACTGCCAATGTTGGGGAAGTTCTTGCCTTCGGATGCCCATTCGTAGAAGATCGCAAACACACCCAATCGCTCTGGTCCGACGAAGGATTTGGGGCGCAGGATAGGCACACACAGCCCCTGCTCACGGAACTCATGGCAGACCTGTTCTGCCTGGATTTTAGCTTTGCCATAATCCCCAACGCCAATCATCGGATCAGTTTCGTAGAGGGGATGATGGTCAGGGACGCCATATACTGCGGTGGATGAGATATGGATCACACGTTTGACACCGTAAGCCTGGGCGGTTTGGAGAACAAGGCGGGTACCGGCGACATCGGTGGAGTAAATTTCTTCGGGGGTGTAAAGCGGGAGGGCAGCGGCGGTATGGATAACAATATCGGCATCCTTCATGCTGTTTCTAAGATCGGCTTCGCGACGGATGTCGCCCTGGAGGAAAGTGATTTTATCACGTTCAGGATAGGTGAAATCAACCAGGTCGATACCGCTGATGTCGGTGTAGCCATGGTGGAGGAGGATTCTTACGAGGTTGATGCTGAGGAAACCGCTGATGCCGGTGATGTAGATTTTCATAATTTTTCCCTGTAAGTGCTATTGATTAATTTAGTGAAAGCTAAGGTTATTATACTATTGTTCAAGCTGACGTCTGACAGCTCACTGCTCACAGCTGGCGAGTGGAAGGATCATTCCCTAAAGGGATACTAAGGATTTTTTAGGTTGTTGTACAATTAGGAATGATTGATACGTTTTATGTATTTTTTCATCTTTACGGTCTGGGAGTTTTAATCTGGGAAAAACCCTACAAAAACTCCCACTAATCCCGTTTTATTGAAATAATACAGTTTTTTGTTATAACTATAGGGGAGAAGGGGTACGTTATTCTGGTGAATTGGAGGAAATTATGATTGTTACTGCTTATAATAATGGTGCTCATAGCCGCAATGGGTCTGGCTATGGTTTTCGGGTTTCAGTTACGGATCGAGACGAGCATTTCAAACCTGAATGGGATGTCATTCTGCTCGAATTAGAAGGCGAACCACAACCCTCTGAAGTCACGCTCAACAAAGAAAGTTTTTGGAGTGAAGACTGCCGTGAGGTGATCAGCCCGATAATTGGCAAGTGGCTAAGAGAAAGAGGATTAGCACCCTGGCCACAAGGGAATCCACCACGATTTGTTTTGGACCCGGTGGAGGAGAATCGGTTTAGCGTATCCAAAGCACAAAAGAAATCAGGATCAAAACGTTTTTAGGGGTTATTAAAGCAATAAACCATTAAGTTGACAGGGGCAGTTCCGGGAACTTCCCCTGTTTTTTTTGTCCCAAAAACCTTAGCACCTTATGAAATTTCACAGTCAGATGGCTATTTGGTTTCTCTTATCAGTAAACAATAGGTCCTAAGAATCTTATTCAGAAGGTTTTATTTCATTTTCAGAGTGCTATAATGGCAAAATAATTTCAATGGTGGATGTAGAAAGGAATCTTTTGGATTTTTCTTCCCTTGAAGATGCGGCTGTAATGGAGATGATCGCATTATCCTTCGGAAAATCAACTTCCGAATCAACCCTTAATGAAGCAATTAGCACACTTTATAATCGCTATGGACGCCTGGTATTCAGTGTTGCCTTTCATCTGGTAGGTGATAGGGAAACCGCTGAGGAGATCACCCAGGACGTCTTTGTGCGAGCGTGCGAAGGTGCGCAGAGCTATCGTTCTCAATTATCCAAAGTCAGTACCTGGTTGGTGAGCATTGCCCGTCATCGAGCCATCGATGAACTGCGTCGCCGCAGTGTCCGTCCAGAACGGAATAGGGTGGATTGGCTGGAAGAAGAGGGAAAGGAAACAAATATCGGGATTCCCGCAGTGGAAGGACTGGAAAACCAGATTGAAAGGTCGATAGAGCAGCAAGTCATACGTCAGATGGTCACCGACTTGCCTGTGGATCAGCGACTGGTATTAAGTCTGGCATATTTTAAAGGTCTGTCGCACAGCCAGATCGCGAATACTTTGGGAGAACCATTAGGGACAGTTAAGTCGCGTATTCGCCTCGCAATGCAGAAATTGCATGATACTTTTCTGGAAATGGGAATGATTGAACCTTCTTAATATGAAAACATCCAACCATCAATTTAATCCGTATATTCTAATAGCAAAGTTTGTGCATATTTGTTTGAATAATGATGAATGGAGAAACTGAATTAATGGCTGAAGAGCATGTTTTTGATTTGTTGCCATGCTATTCCCTGGGGATCCTCGACGATGCAGAAATGTTGACGGTATCCGAGCATTTAAGCATATGCACAACTTGCCAACAGAAACAAGCTGCGTATGCCGAGACTGTCGGTCAGCTGGCATTGGCTGCGTCCCAGAAAATACCAGCCCCCGGATTAAAAACAAAAGTACTCCAAAAGGTAAACCAGGCAGCTTTAAATAGCCAATTCAGGACGGATAATACAACAACCCCACAAATGGCTTTTTGGGATTTACTTCACAACTTTTTCAGACACCCTGCCGGTGTGGTTTTTGGTTTGCTCACTCTCGTGGTCATTCTCTTTTTCGGTGTCAACTATTACCTTCTTCGTCAGCAGGTGAATGAATTGCAGGCCCAGTTACCATCAGGATATATGCAGGTCATCCGGCTGGAGGGCAGCGACATCGCCCCTGAAACAAGTGGATATGTGATGGTATTCAAAAACCAGAATTACGGATCATTGGCTGTGACGCATGCACCGCTTCTGGAAGCAGATCAACAATACCAGATCTGGTTAATCAGGGATGGGATTCGTACCAGTGGCGGAGTATTCTCTGTCAACGAGACCGGTTATGGCAACCTTTTAGTTTCCGCAGATCAACCGCTGGATTCATTTCAGTCGTTTGGAATCACCATCGAACCGCAAGGTGGCAGCCCACAGCCCACCGGGGAAAAAGTATTGGGTGGTGAGTTGTAGTCTGTTATTTTGAGAGGGATTTTCTCAGCATCAGTATGAGCCTTTTGAAGGCTCTTTTTTTATCCATAAACCACTCACTTACAAAATTGGAATCTCAAAAGATTAATAAGATAAATATGATCCAATTAGCCTGATTGTCCGTATTGTTAACTAAAGATCAGAAGGCAATTGCCCGAAGATTGACTGAAAAGGAGAAATAAATGATGAAAAGAAACCTTTCTAAAATACCTGTACAATTAATTGGCTTATTGGTGCTCACAGCACTGACACTGGCTGCCTGTCAACCGGTGGTAGTTCCGGTAACTGGTGACTTACCGGATGCAGCTCCAGTTGACGTTATCCCAATGGAAGAGGCTGAGGAGATGGGTGTCAGCATTGAAGTGGCAACCCATCCAAATCTTGGGCAAATCCTGGTGGATGGTAACGGCATGACCCTGTATATGTTCACAATTGACGAACCAGATAAGTCCAACTGTGCGGGAGACTGTCTGGCTGCCTGGCCGCCATTGGTTGATGATGGCAATGTGACTGTTGGAGAAGGAGTTGATGCCAGCTTACTGGGTAGTGCTGCATTACCGGATGGATCGATGATTGTCACCTATAACAAAATGCCACTCTATTATTGGGTTGGCGATACCAAAGCGGGGGATGCTACCGGGCAGGACGTCAATAAAGTCTGGTATGTAGTCTCCCCGGAAGGCGAACCGATTGGGGTAACGATGCCTGAAGCTGCTTCCAGTGAGGTGATGATCGAGGTTGCAGACCATCCTGAATTTGGGCAAATTCTGGTGGATGGTAACGGCATGACACTCTACCTGTTCACACAGGACGGTTCTAACAAATCCAATTGTGCGGGTGCATGCCTGGAATCATGGCCCCCCCTGATTGATGATGGCAATGTGACGGTTGGGGAAGGGCTAGATGCCAGCTTGCTGGGGAATGCCCGATTACCGGATGGTTCTTTGATCGTGACTTACAAAAAAATTCCACTCTACTATTGGGGTGGTGATGCCAATCCTGGTGATACCAATGGGCAAGGGGTGAATGATGTCTGGTATGTGGTTCCTCTGAAGGACGAAGACAAAATGGAGAAGGAATATAAATATTAGGTTAGCTAAAAGCGCAAAGCTTAAAGCTGATACACCTTCTGGGCACTTCGTGGTTGTTGGCGAAAATCTGTATGGAGAAGTGCCTATGAAAGAAAAATAGACTTAAGGAAAGGTGTGCTAATTCGCAAAAGCTCACCTTTCCCTTTTTTCTTCCACCTTTTGCCTATCATTTATCCTTGTTCGTGATCCGGTAACAAGTCCTCCATGTTGCGGATGCTGGGGATCAGGTAGCCTACGAACATGGTGAGGAGCATGAGGATACCAGCGATGAGCATGATTAACGCCATCCCGGAACCGGGTTTGGTCCCGACCAGCCAGCCGAAGGTGTTGGCAAGCCAGGTCTGGGAGCGCATGGCCGGTTCCATGATGTGATCGGCGAGCAGTCCGCCGAGAATGGGGGTGAAAGTATCGGGAAACCAAGTGAGCAGGCGGCGGGCGGAGAAGACGCGGCCTTGCACATCTGGCGCGACTTTTGCCTGGAGAATTGCCTGGCTGGTGGCGATGCCCACATTAGAGCCAAGCCCGGCAAGCAGGATAAGAGGTACCCAGGAGGCGAGTCCCTGTCCCAGAGCAAAGAGGACATTGCCAAAGAGGCAGTAAAACATCCAGCCGAAGAGGGTGCCGTAGATACGCCGTTTGGGTCCGCCCCAGGCACTCATGACGAGAGAACCGATTGTCCAGGAGATGGCACCGGCGGTTTGGACAGATCCAAGGATGAGGCTGTCGTTGCCAGTGCGTAGGAGCACCATCGGAACGTGGACGCTGTTGGGGAAGCCGAGGAAGAGGTTTGCTATAAATATTAGGATGACGTAGGCGAGCATGGGTTTGCGCTGGAAGATGTATTTGAAGCCGAAGGTGGCTTCGTGCCAGAAGTTGCCTTTGCCTGCCTTTCCGTCGGCAGTTTGGATGGGGGGTGGGACGTGGACGAGCATGAGAACGCCTATTGCGAAGAGGAAGGTGATCACGTCGATGATGAGAATGCCCTGTAGTTCGATGAACGGCAGGAGGGCTCCAGCGAGGAGGGGTGCGATGACGCCGGGACCAGCCTGGACGAGGGACATCATACCGTTGGCGCGCCCGTATTGATCTTTAGTGACCATGGTCGTAATGGCAGCAGAGTAGGCAGGCCATTGGAAGGCGTTTCCGAGCCCGATGATGACGTTGACGACATAGAAATGCCAGACCTCGAGGTTACCGGTGAGGTGCAGGACGAGGATGGCAAGGGTGCCCAGCCCGGCTGCCAGGTCACTGACCGCCATCATAAGTTTGCGATTGTAGCGGTCAACCAGGACGCCGGCGAGGGGAATAATGAGCAGGTATGGCAAGGTGAAGGCGGTGGTCATGATGCCAAGGGAGGTGGCACTGCTGGTTTTCTGGAAGACCCAGATGGAAAGGGCGAAGCCGGTCATACTGGAGGCGAGAATCGAGACTGCCTGTCCTACAAGGACAATGGTCAGACCGAGCATGCCGGTGGGGCGTTTGATGGGGAGGGGTGATTGGTTCAATGGTTCGTAGATTTGCGGTAGATTAGGGATGTGTTAGAAATATTATATGCTGATTAGCCAATAGCTGAAAGAAACAAAACAACGCGGCAACACCAAGGGGCATGGATGGGTTTTATTTGATGATTGAATCCAACACAGGTTTTATAATAATCGCGCGCCTTCGAGGACGAGGAGCGCCTGTTTGCGCCAGATGCCACCAGCATAGCCTGTCAGGCTGTCGTCGGAACCGATGACGCGGTGGCAGGGCACGATGATGGCGATCGGGTTGCGGGCATTGGCGTTCGCGACGGCGCGGCTCTGTCCCGCACTGGTTCTGCCTACCTTGACAGCCAGCTGACCATAGGAGATTGTTGATCCATATGGAATGGTGAGTAAAGCATCCCAGACCTGACGTTGGAAGGTCGTTCCGTGTAAGCAGAGAGGCACATCGAAATGTCTGCGTTTGCCAGAGAAAAAGGCTGCCAGCTGTCTGCCAAGATCGTCCAGGAGTGGAATCCGTTGCAGGGAGATTTCATCTTGTGATGCGCATTTCAATGCTTTTGTTCGAAGGCCATCTTCGTCAAGTTTCTCATCAAGAAAGTCCAGTCGAACGATCCCTTCAGGTTGAGCCATTGCCAGCAATGTGCCCAAGGGACTGTGAAATTGTGTTAAGTGAATCATTGTCAACCTCATTTGGAATAAGAAACTTTGCTTAAGAAATATTATAAGCTTTCTTAACAACTTTCTGATATTTGTCCTCAGTGACAATTTTATTTGTCACATTTTATTATTTTTTGGTAGAAATAAAGTATACTGATTGTAGCGTTTAATTCATGTTGGGGAAAAAAGGAGGTTTTATGGCAGAAGCAAAAGATGGTTGCGTTAAACCTTCCGCAGGGATCATCACTCCTAAAGCGGAAGCATCAACAGAGCAACCACAAGTCAAAAAGGAGGCACCAAAAATGTTAGCAAAAGTTGGAAAACCAGCTCCAGATTTTGAGCTGAGCGCTTTTTTTGAGGGTGGATTTAAAAATGTTCGTTTATCGGATTACAAAGGAAAATGGATTGTCATCTGTTTCTATCCTGGTGACTTCACCTTTGTCTGACCGACTGAATTGTCGGCAGTTGCCGTCAAATATCAAGAATTACAGAAGCTGGGCGTAGAACTCATTGCAATTTCTACCGATAGCCGTTTCTCTCATAAGATCTGGCAGGAAGAAGAACTCTCCAAGATGGTGGAGGGCGGCGTTCCCTTCCCACTACTTTCTGATGCAGGTGGACGAGTTGGCACTGTATACGGTGTCTATGATGAAGATGCTGGTGTGGATATCCGTGGACGCTTCCTTATCGACCCGGATTTTAACATCCGCGCCATGGAAGTGATGACCCCAGAGGTTGGACGTAATGTCAACGAGTTAATCCGACAGGTTCTCGCCTTCCAGCATGTAGTCGCCACCGGTGAAGTCACTCCAGCTGGTTGGGTCCCTGGTAAACCAACCCTGACACCCGGTCCAGATTTAGCCGGTAAGGTCTGGAAAGTCTGGAAAGTGGAAAACGCATTCTAATATCAATTACCCCAACATTCTAAAAACAATAAAAGCCGTCTGTTTTAATTCAGGCGGTTTTTGCTTTGTATGATTTGAGATCAGCTGGATTGTTTGAAGCCAAACTGGGCTTCGAAGGCTATCAGGTTGCTGGTCAGGTTGGTGCCGACAGCTGAGAAAACACCGGGACGATCCGCTAGTTCGGTCATGGTGATATTGATGCTCTCTTCAGGTTTAACCTCATTACTATAGTTTATCTGCAGCCATTCGAACTGGTACTTGCGCCAGAACGAGACTGGGAAGCAATCGCAGAGCCAATCGACATACTGGGTATTATTGACATGCCCCATCAGATCCAGGCTGGAATAGTTTGCCTGAAAAACGTGCTCTTTGGTGAAACCGGTTGGGTGGGTGAGTTTGTCGAGCGTCTCCTCCAAAATGAAGCGTCCCTCATTGTCCGGGAGTGCCACGCTGAGGGTCTCGGGTTTGACAAAACGGTGGGTTTTGGTATTCACCAGCAACCAGGCTGTGGTGGCATGTGCCACCGATTTTCCCTTTTCATTGGCAAGTGAATAGTCACGCATCCCGAAGATCTTCTGTTGCCATCCGCGTGGCCAGGTTTGAGCGATGATTTTTGTGCCAACAGATGGGAACTCATAGAAACGAATCTTGGTACGCACCAGTATCCAGGCAAGGTTCATGGCTTTCAAGCTGTAATAATCCACCCCGAGGTGAAAGGAATGATGCACTGTGATTTCTTCCATAATGCGAAGGACAGCTGCCGGCTTCCATCGCAACGCAAAATCGGTCTCATGTGAACGAACCTCGAAATTTTCCTGCCAGATCGTTTGTTGTGCCAATGGTATCTCCCTGAATTCTGAATGATCCAATTTCTTCCCTAATTTTACCTTACCACTCTATCTTTTCAATTTTTTCGGTATTGGTATTTTTGGCTAACATGCCTGCCATAAACACCCACCAACCCAGGTTTAATGAGATGATATGTACCACCCTGTTTTTTGGATTGCGAATAGAAGGTTATAATAAGATCAGTTTTCAGGTTAGTATGAAAAGATAGAAAAATTGGTCTGAATATTGCAACTATAAAATCAAACCTAACTTTGCCGATGATCTGAACCCCACTTCTATGGATCAGAACAGGCAAATTCAGTCTCAATGGATCGTTTACTGAAAATTGGAGGGCATTATGCAAATATTCTTAGTTTTAGCACTGATCATCGCTTTGATCGCCGTTGTATTTACTATTCAGAACACTGCTCTGGTGACCGTGACATTCCTGTTTTGGGATATTAATCAATCATTGGCGTTCGTCGTTTTGCTGGCGATTTTGTCTGGTGTATTGATCAGCCAGTTTGTCTCCGTACCCGGAAAAGTCAAGCGGACGATGGAAAACAACAACCAGAAAAAGAAGATTAAAGAACTGGACTCCGAATTAATGAGCACCAAAGTCAGGCTGGAAGCATTGAAACAGGAACTGGAAATCTATCACAATCAGGTTGGTCCTTCCGCTGAGGAAGTTACCCCGGAGGTTGCACCACCAGTTTCTTCGACCAAGAACTTCCTGAATGGGATCAAAGCAAAACTAAAGCCCTAAAAGCCCTCTCCCCTAATAAAAACTCTCAACTTTACCTCTCAAACTCCTTCCCCAGGGTTGTTTGAGGGGTATTGTATAAAAATTGGGTAGAACTGACGGTTAGATCAGATCTTGGATTGCATGATGTAAAAAACGTACCCGTACCAAACGCTGTATTGTTTGAAAAGCTCATACTCCTCGAGCGCTTCATCCAGTTGTGCCAATTTTTCCGGATCGCGCTGATACTGTTCACGCAGGATTGTGACCCTTTTCTGCATCGGTTGGTAATATTCTTCTGTCCAGCTTGTATCGGGCAGGACAAAATAATCAATCAGGTAGAATCCGCAATCATGGATGATATTCAGGTTTTCTTCCAGGGTTTTCATTGCTGGATACTCTTTGTTCCAATAAGCCTGGATCTCTTGCGGTGCATCCGGTTTAAGCCAGGAAAGCTCGGTCACTGCGATGTAACCATTCGGTTTGAGTAAATGTTTCCAGGCGCGTAAGCCTGCTTCAAATCCCATAATATAAATCGCACCTTCAGACCAGATCAGGTCAAAGCTGGCGGGGGAAAAATTCAAATCTTTCATCGATTGATTGAGAACTTTTATCCGGCGCGTTTGTCCCTGATCAATCACCTTTTGCTGAAGATGATCAAGGAATGGCTGATGGGTATCGACAGCATAGATGATTCCATCCGTGAGCGCTGCCAAATCCATCGTCTGTGCACCCGGCCCACAACCCACATCCAGAATAGCTGGTTCATCAGGGAGCGCTGCCAACTTGCGAAAAGCCCGTCTGGTCGAATCTGAATCTCCCGGCCCTTCACGTGGCAAGTCTTTGTGAATTTCGAAAAATAATTCCATTAAACACTCCTGATTTTTTTGTTGTAATGATACCAAAAAGATTTCAAATTTATCTCATTAAATCTGGGTTGGCGGGTGTTTTTAGTGGCAAAAATTCCACGATAAACACCCTGACCACTATGGTTTATTATTTTATCTCAAAAACAATCCAGTTTTTCATGCTTTTGAGGGCTTCATAACCACCTAACGAGCAAGGAGGATAATCGGGTTCGCCAAAATCCACAAGGATAAACTGGATCGCATTTTCTTTCAGCCATTGATTATCGCATACTTTCTCATCCGGAAAAATGGGGACGATCTTGCGTGTAAAATTTTCTCCAAAGAGCCCATATTCGTAATATACATTACTGGTCGTGGCAATCCCCAGGACGCCATCCTCCGGCACAGTTTGATCCACAAGATAGATCATTTCTTTGGTGTCATAGGATTGAGCAGAAATGGAGTCGAATCGATGCTGGATCCAGAAAGCTTTGTATCCCCAGAAGGATTTAGCTGGATTGCTATAGATTGACATGAACAAGGTCATGACGGACAATACAATAATACAGAAAATGAGGATATTCCTGAGTTTGCTGTTCAAATTGTCAAGCAAGGCTGCCAGACCGATTGAAAGACAGGCGAATAATGTGATGAAGTAGCGGCCATCATAAGGTGTCCATCCGGATCTTAAGAAGGCGAAGGATAGCGGTACTGTCAATAAAAAGATGGTGGCAATCATCATCAGCGGATGTTTTTTCTTGATGGTGATAAAAATGATATAAAGGGAGACAAGATAAAAAATAAATTTTCCAACAATTCCAAACCAGGAAGAATCTTCCGAGAAGGGAATATGTTCCTCATATCGGAAAATGTGCTGATTGAGTAAAGATTTGTTCACCTCCATTGAAACGCCAGTTTGTTCTGCGATTCGTGCCGGAAGCCAGGCTTTGTACTGCATCAATTTACCCAGATAGGGTTCAGGAATCCCCTGAAAATCTACGATCTGGTAAGCCCACCTGCTAGCCATCAAACCAGTATGCTCGAGAGTGGAGGTATCTTCATGAAGAGCGCTCTTTAGGAGGACACTTCCGCTTTCGGGAGCATCAGGTCCCAGTAAGGAGCCAAAATGCACGTAATTACTAATAAAAACCGGCGAACTGAAGAGGAAAAAGGCGATAATTGAAGAAAACCCAAGAGTGATGACCTCCCGGAAGGTGAGTTTCTTGAAGAAGAGCCAGTAGAAAACAAAAGCAATCCCCAGACCAGGCAAATACCCGCCGACGGAATAATTCGTACCGATGGACAAACCAATACTCAAACCAGACAATATTAAATACCCGCTATTTTTTTCCTTTAGGTGAAAATAAAAGAAATGGATTGCGGATAAGACCAGAAGGGAACTGACATGGTCATGGCGGGTGGAGGTGAAATTTAGCTGGACAACTGGTAAAGCTGCCCAGGTGAGCGCGGCAATCACTGCGATCGCTTTCTTTTTGGTCAGCTCAAAACTCAGGCGATAGAGCAGGATAATTGAAAAATAACCTGAAATATAAGTGATCAATCCCAGGAGACGCTCACTTCTGGTGAATAATAAAGTCCAATAACTGACAATTTCTGCGTTAAACGGAAAGGTTAATTGCCAGACGACTTTGGTGTTCCAGGGCAGCCAGCTGCCGAACTGGTCCCACATGCCAAGGCGTGCCAGATGAATCATCAGCGAATCATTGTTGTTGGGCGGTACAAAGAATACATATACCAGGTTCAGGATCGCAACAGCAGCACTGATGACAATGAAAACTAACGCCAGGTATGATTTTGATAAATTCTTAAAATCGAGTGTTGGAAATTTTAAAGGGAGAATGGGTTGCCCGGGTGATATTCCATAGCGGACAATGAGTGTTGAAATAATTAGCAGGATTATCTGAAGCAGGAAAATGAACCCAGGATTGTTCATCCGGTAAAACAAACCTGCTACAGTCATTGTAAAAACAATCAGGGTGAATAACAGTAGGAAAGCACCCAGACACCAGTCCAGCAGTGTTTTATATTTGAAATAACGATTTATTTGTAACGAGATGAATAGAAAAATACCAAAAGAAATTATTAATAAAAGCATCAATAAGCCTGATGTTCCATCATTACGACTGGTTGGATCCTCTAACAAATTTTATCACAATAAAAATTTGAAACATCTCATTAATCCGGGTCTGGCAGGTGCTTTTGCGGGTTATACCAACAAAAAAAACCTGACCAACTTGGTGAAAAGGTACATTGTTATTGTTGCCCGGGGAGAACGCTGGGCTGGGAAATGAACTGGAGTGGATGATCCTGAATTCTCAAATTCCTGCTTGACTTACCGGGTGGAATCATTATAATTTTAACTGGTATGACCTCTTACCAATTTTCAAATCATTAATCATTTCATTTGTTCAGCGAGGTTTTCATGGAAAATCCAGGTGGGCGTCCGTCGATATGGGCTGATCTATCACAGCCTTGGGATGTAATTGTGATTGGGGGTGGAATCGTCGGTGCAGGGGTATTCCGGGAAGCTGCAGGGATCGGGTTAAAAACCTTGCTGGTGGAAGGTCACGATTTCGCTTCCGGAACATCCAGCCGCTCTTCGAAAATGGTACATGGTGGCTTGCGCTATCTGAAGAATGCTCAAATTAAATTAACCCTGGATTCCTCACGGGAACGCCAGCAATTGGTTCATGAGGGAAAAGGGTTGATTGACCCACTGCATTTCAATATTGTGAATTATCAGGGAGATCATACTCCTGGATGGGTGTTTGGTCTGGGATTGATCGTTTATGATATTATGGTGCTGCGTTGGAAACATTCAAAATTTTCCAAACAACGTCTGAAAGAGATTTGTCCACAACTCAACGAAAAACAACTGGTAGGCGGTTATGGTTTCTATGATGCCCAGACAGATGATGCCCGGTTGGTTTATCGGGTCATTCAGGAGGGTCAGGCAGCCGGTGGCAGCGCTATCAATTACACCAACGTGGTAGATCTTTTACGGACCAGTAATGGTACCGTATGTGGTGTCCAGGTCAGGGATGAATTATCTGGTGCGGAAAAAGAAATAAAAGCTAGGCTGGTGATCAACGCCAGCGGTGCCTGGGCGGATGAATTAAGGGGCAAGATTGGCAAATCGCCTCGTTTAAGGTTGCTGCGCGGGAGCCATTTGATCTTTACTCACGATCGGATTCCTCTGGATGATGCAGTCAGTTTTCTGCACCCGGATGATCAACGCCCTGTTTTCGCATTTTCCTGGGAGGGATCCACACTGGTTGGTACTACAGATGTCGATCAGGACCATCCAATGGTCACTGATCCAAGGATTTCACCCAGCGAGGTGGATTATCTGATGACGGCAGTAAACCACATTTTCGACTGTTTGCATTTGACGACCGAAGATATCGTTTCATCCTTCGCTGGTATCCGCTCCGTTTTGGATACAGGTAAAGCTGACCCATCCAAAGAAGCCAGAGATGAAATTCTGTGGGACGAGGATGGTCTTATCACCATCACTGGCGGAAAATTAACAATGTTTCGTCACATGGCACAACGAACCCTGAAATTTGCCCGTAAATATTTACCAGAGAAAATCAAATTTGATCCTACAGGACGTGCCCTGGATCGAATTGATGAGCAAAAATTAAAAGCCGTTTTCGATCATCAGATGTTATCAACACAACAGAAGATTCGCCTGATGGGAAGATACAGCTACAATACGCCTGATTTGATACTCTCCGCATGTGCAGATGATCTCGAGAGTATTCAAGCCACACCAACCCTCTGGGCTGAGCTGAAGTGGGCAGCCAGTCATGAGCAGGTCGTCCATTTGGACGATTTACTGTTACGGCGCACCCGCATTGGCAGTTTATTACCATTGGGATGCATGCCCATGATGGAGCAAATCCGCGAAATCTGTCAACCAGAACTAGGCTGGGATGAATCGCAATGGCAGGCTGAAGTATTGGCTTATCAGCAGTTATACAATCAATCTTATTCGCTTCCCTTATCCATCCCAGCCTGAGCATGGATAAAGAATCTAGAATTAAAAAGTTACAACCAATGTAACACACAGGAATATAAAAATTCAATCATTTTTTTCTTTTGATAATTCTGCATCCAATTCTATAATTTTTGTATGTCCCATGTGACTGAAACCCATTCCATCACTGTTCTGGATGTGAACAAATTCAGCTATGCTGAACGTGTCTGTGCAGCCACATTACAGGGATTGGTTAACCGTATTTCACCTTCCATCTACCTGGATTATGGTGTTTACGATGACCCCACTGCCCGGCGCACCAATGAAAATTTCCTTGATGATGAAATCTGGTATGCCAAATACCGCGACCTGCTTGGCAACCAGGACCAGCGCAACCTGGATTATTATCAAAACAAATATGACTTAATCATCTCTTCTGTATCCGATCTCAATGAGCTAATCTCCCAGCACATCGATTCAATCGCTGGTCTGATCATATGGGACGAAGATTTTCCTGATACCGCCAACATTGCATTAATGATGGCTGCGCAGGAGAATCTGTTACCGGTGACCAATTCCATCATCGACCAACTTTCCAGTATCAAACTCGATATCAAACACGACCTGCGCAAACGATGGCCTGACCGAATCAGTCTTTATCGTTGGGCTTATGAAAATCTTTTTACCGAGTGTAAGCCTGGTTACCTGGCTTGCATAGAGCCTGGTTGGGGTCGTGCGGAGTTTTTGGATTACGTTGTTCAACATAAAATCTTCGTGTATAGTTTATCTTCCACAACAGGCAGACTGGGCAATCAATTGCTTCTTTTACTTGTATTTGGACCACCTCGCCTGCGTGAGTTCCTATTTGCGCTATCTCTCGATAAATTGGTACGAAAATTCGCCCTTTTCTGGATGGGGCTACGGTCTCAGGAAGTAAAACTTTCCAATCGTGTACAACATTCCGTAAAAGCGAAACCCTATCCAACCATTTTTGGATGGCATACCTGTCGTGATGATGAATTAGCGTTCATGCTGCAGCTTTCCTCAAACGGATTGCGACTTGTGCCTGCACACCTTGCTGGAAACTTCTCATTCCACTCCAAATTACCATCATCTGGGATACAACAAATGCAACCCTCCAGTCAGGTTTTACTCGATCCCCAAGGCATCTACCTAACCTTCACCCTATCTGACGGTGATCAATTGATGATGATGCACACAGGCGAGCTGGGAAACTGGTACAGTCCACAACGAGGCAGCGTTCCGTTCAATTGGGAAACCCAACCGCTTCTGAATGAGATCGCTCCAGCTTTGTTTGAAAAATACATATCAACAGCCACGGAGAAAGACTGCCTTATTGCTGGACCATCCGGAGCTGGTTATATCGTTCCTCCGCTCGCTCCGAACCTGATAGCTTATATGAAAGAAACCGCTCGGGTCTGTGAACAATCTGGCATTCATGTTGTCACCACTTATGTAGCAGACCCACCAGCCAGGGTGTTACGGAACCTCGCCATCCATCGCGGTGAAATTATTGGATATCTGGCTGGTTACGCCGTTGTCACCCGAGCGCCTTCTCAACTCGTTCGGGGCGTTCCCATCATCGTCAACCTATTTCCAAAGGTTGATCAGATCTGGCTCAGGGCAGAAGACTTACTGACAAAAATCCATGAAGAGATCATGAACCAACAAACTTGTCCGGTGTTTATTGGCGTTCATCTCTTCGCCTATCGTACCAGTTACAACGATATCGTCAAATTCGTCCAGGAAATACAAAACGACCACATCCACATCGTCCGGGGGGATGATTTTCTGGAACTAGCCAGGCAGCACATGCAAGAATCAAACAAATAAAGGAGCAAATCATGAGCGAAAAATTACCAATGAAGACAAAGATCCTCTACGGCATTGCAGATCTCGGGATCGCACTGCTTACATCCTCCATTCAATTTTTTCTCCTATTCTATTACACAGATATTGCTGGAATTAACCCTGGTTTGGCGGGAACAGCCCTGCTTGTAGGTAAATTTACCTGGGATGCAATCAATGATCCGGTATTTGGTTACCTTTCCGACCGCACCCGAAGTCGTTGGGGCAGACGCAAACCTTATATGCTTCTAGGAGCAATACCCTTTGGATTATCCATCTGGTTGTTGTTTTCACTCCCACCAGGATTAGTAGGCGTGAAAGCCTTCCTGGCTGTGTTGGGATCGTTCTTATTGGCAGATACTACTCAGACACTGGTAAGTGTGCCATATTATGCTCTCTCTGCTGAGCTTACCTATGATTATGACGAGCGCACTTCCCTCATTTCGATTCGCATGATCTTCACCGTATTAGGCTATATCCTGGGTGCAGCTGCCACAACAGCGGTTACTGGTATGTTTATGGGTATGGGATGGTCGAAGACCGCAGCGTATAGCGGTATGGGGGCAATCTTCGGTGTTGTCGCCATTATTACCATGCTGATCACAGTTCTTGGTGTAAAAGAAACCCCCCGCCCAGACCTGATGCCAGCGAAAATGGCACTCAAACAACAACTAAAGCATGTGTTTAAAAATAAACCGTTCGTTCAGTTTATGATTATGAGCACCATCATCAGCATCAGCTTTACCTTGCTCACCGCTCTGTTACCCTATTTTCTTACCTACCAGCTGTTGATGGCTGACCAAATCTCGTTTGTCATGCTTGTATTACTTGGAACCGTCGCAATTTTCCTCATTCCCTGGCGGCTGGTTTCCAAAAAAATGAACAAAGGCCCAGCCTATGCACTCGGTCTCTTCATCGCATCCATCGCAATTGTTGCCGCATTTTTCCTCCCGCAAGGACCAACTCCATGGATCTACGTTATTGCCTTTGTCGCCGGGGTAGGTTTTTCAGCCCAATATGTCTTCCCCTGGAGCATGATTCCAGACGTGATTGAAGTTGATGCAGCCCAATCGGGGGAACGACACGAAGGGATCTACTTTGGGGTGAACGCTTTTCTGGGAAAAATGACCGGAGCCATTGGAATTGCCGTTGCCGGTTGGGCGTTGGATCTTTATGGTTATGTACCTGATGCGATTCAGACCACCCAGGCTCTTTTTGGTATTCGTTTCTTTTATGCCATTGTGCCAGTGATTGCTTTTATGATCGCTCTACCACTGCTTATCTGGTATCCAATTACGCGCGAGAAACATGCTGAATTGGTGAAGAATTCACTTTCTCAATAGAAAGGTTCTCTTCGCCATTTATCGGGCAGCACTAATCACCAAAAACCACAGGATGGTGAAAATGACAACCATCCATTCCAGAAATGGCATCCACCTAAAACGTGGCCGATTGGTTATCGTTGTTGTATCCAACGCATTGGATGGTTCTTTCTTTGTTGTCCTTCCCATGTACACGAGAAAGGACGCATAAGCCATGAAAGCGATGACGCCGATGATGAGCGAATACAGTGGTATAACGCGTTCACTTGGGGACTGGGTCAGAATGGCGATGATAAATAATAAAACTGTTGCCAACCCAGCGCGGAAATAGGTCATCGCTGCCTTGATGTGTGGTTTGATATTGTTCATCGGGAATACACCCACAAACAGGCAAGCAAGGGCAGCAATCATCCCAATTACTGTTCCAATCGTACCCCAAATACTATTCATGCTGATACCCACACCTGGCATCATCAAAAACAGAAGAAAACTTCCGATAATGAGTCCCCCATTGAAAAGCCAGGAAAGCTGAGATACCCCCCTTTCTCCCAATTCGGAATCAAAATGAGTTGCGATCGAAAAGCGTTCACCATTTTTTCCCCTGTAAGCTAGTGCTGCTATCAGACTGCTGACCAGAATCACCAGACTCCCTGCCCATGCCAGGTAAGAATAGTATTCTAAAAACCACTGTGTCATTTTTTTGAAAATCCCATCTTCGAGAATGATTTCACAGTTATTGTAAGACCTGATTTGAATATTGTATACAAACTTGAAATAGAATGAATTGATTTCGATACTATTTCGTTTATGATAGAGGTTATCAATTGTTTGTAGAGGTGAACATGTATGAGAAATTTTCAGATGATTATGATCGCTTTGTAAATTGGAAAAATCGGCTGGCATACGAGATGCCGTTTATTGAAAAACAAATCCGCTTGTTACAGAATATCCTTCAACGACCGCTGGATATTCTGGATACTGCCTGTGGTACCGGTATGCATGCCATCGCCTTGGTCAAAGCAGGTCACCGGGTTAGTGCAGCAGACCTCTTTCCAGAAATGATTGAGAAAAGCCAGCAGAATGCACACAATGCTGGTGTACAGGTTCGTTTTGAAAGCGCTGGTTTGGGGGAAATGGCGAAGACTTTTGGGGGCAATCAATTTGACCTTTTGCTTTGCCTGGGTAACTCGCTGCCCCATCTGACAAAAGAAGATGAACTTAATGCATCTTTGGAGGACTTTCTATCTGTTCTCCGACCAGGTGGTATGGTTTTCATTCAGAATCGTAACTTTGATGCTGTCATGCACCAGCAGGAACGCTGGATGGAACCGCAGACTTACCAATCAGAAGCGAGTGAGTGGATCTTCCAGCGATTCTATGATTTTCTCCCCAACGGTCAGATCCGCTTTAATATTGTCACACTAAAACGTAACAACGACTCCGATTGGCAATCGGTTGTCAACACTACCCTACTGCGTCCACAAATAAGTTCCGAACTTGAACATCAATTGGTTCAGGCGGGTTTTCGGGAGGTCCACGCCTATGGTAGCATGCAAGGTGAGCCATTCTCGCCCGAGTCGAGTGGAAACCTGATCATCACCGCCACCAAGGTTTAAGTTTCAGTCTAATTTCACTTCATCTGAACGAAGTGGATTTTCTGAATCAACTCTGTTTTGAATTCAGGAGGATCAAACCTTGACTTCAGGTGTGGAATCATTATAATTTTAACTGGTATGACCTCTTACCAATTTTCAATTTTTTCTCCAAATCAAAATAATCAGAAATCCCTGATAACCACTTTAACTGAATTCATACAATTCTTAATACATCTTCAAGAATCGAGGTTGACATGAGCAAATCCAAAAAATTTCAACCACCCTGGCTGGAGCAGACAGCCTCCCCACGTTCTTATCGCAGTTTGTATAAATGGGGTGAGCCAGATGGTTTCAAGCATCCCAATCAGGGGATGTATCAGATGCTCAAAGACATCTTTCAATTGGATGATTCGGATTTTCAATTCCCCATTAACGATGGGCTGGAAGACTTCAGCGAACAAATTCCTTGCCAGATGGAAGATCGACTTATTAATGATCTGAAAGCAATCGTAGGAGAGGAGAATCTCTCCTACGATACCTATCAACGTACCCGCACTTCCTATGGTGCTGGCATGCTTGATGCGTTGCGTGTCCGCCAACGGATCTTCGAGAATCTGCCGGATGTGGTGGTTGCTCCCCGCAATAATCAGGAGATCACTGCGTTGCTTAAATATTGTCAGGCGGAACAATTGCCGGTATATATTTATGGCGCTGGTTCTACTGTCACCCGCGGAGTAGAAGCGGTTAACGGCGGAGTCTGTATTGACATGAGCCTGCACATGAACAAAGTGCTTGATTTTAATGATGTCAACCAGACGATCACTGTTCAGGCTGGTATGCTTGGACCAGCATTGGAAGAGCTCCTGAATAATGCCCCGGAAAGATTGCGAGCTCAGAGGCGATATACCTGCGGGCATTTTCCACAATCTTTTTTACATTCCAGCGTAGGCGGCTGGGTGGTAACACGTGGTGCTGGACAGAATTCGACCTATTACGGCAAGATCGAAGACCTGGTCCTTTCCCAGAAATACGTGACACCCGCAGGCGAGATGCAAACACCAGGATACCCACGTTGTGCGACAGGTCCCGATTTTAATCAGATCATGATCGGGTCGGAGGGATGTTTTGGTGTCCTGACCGAAGTGACCCTCAGGCTTTATCGTTTCCAACCCGAAAATAAGCAACGTTATAGTTATCTGTTCAAAAATTGGGAGGATGCACAACTTGCTGTAAGAGAAATTATGCAGGCAGAAAGTGGTCATCCTTCTGTCTTTCGCCTGTCTGATCCGGAAGAAACAGATGTCGCCATGCGGATGTATCATATTCACGGTTCACCGGCTGATGGGGTACTGAAAACTTTGGGCTACCTACCCATGCAACGTTGTCTGCTATTAGGATCATGCGATGGAGATAAAGCTTATGCGCGACTGGTCAAACGCATCATTGCAAGGACCGCACGAAAATATAAAGCTTTTGCACTGACTCCATTTGGAGTCACCCAACGCTGGGAGAAAAGCCGCTTTACTGACCCATACATACGCGAAGACCTGATGGACTTTGGAATTCTGATCGATACGCTGGAGTGTGCTGTCACCTGGGATCAGCTACCAAAAGTACATGAACATGTTCGCAGATTTGTAAAAAGCCGTCCAAAAACCATCTGTATGACGCACCTTTCGCATGCCTATCCGCAGGGCACGAATCTTTACTTCATCTTCATAGCCCGTATCACGGACATTAATGAGTACCTGACGCTGCAATATGGAGTTTTGCAGGCAATCCAGGAATCGGGTGCATCAATGAGCCACCACCACGGTATTGGTAAACAGACCGCTCCCTGGCTGGAAGGTCAGATTGGATCTGCAAACATGGATGTCATCAGGATCTTAAAAAAACATTTCGATCCAACAAATATCATGAATCCAGGCGGTACATTGGGATTGGACATGAGTGAAGAACAACGCAAAAAGAAATGGGGATTTAGAAAAAAGTCGGATCAATAATCTGATTCACCGGGCTGCCATCCAGTTTGCTCAGCCCACTCTTCTGCAGCTAAATAAATCAAATCCACAGCCGGGTCTTTTACATCCGGATACATGGCAGGAACCGCAAGATGTTCTGCCAGCATTTTCTTCAGACGGGCATACGCCTCAGCAGTTTTGGGATGCGAACGAAGATAGTCACGAAATAGAAGAGGATAGCGTTGATTGGCACGTCCGGGGACACGCACATGGGTATGTGTGCTGCGTTGATAAGCTGGAGCACGAAAATACAACTTCTCCCATTGTTGAGGAACCTTATCTTGCCCTGGTGGCACATGATCGCGATACTCGCCACCCGGCAGACTATATCCCAGCTTTTCCATTGCTTGAATCACGTCCTGATTAAGTGCCGGTACAGTGATTTGGATATCAATAATATCTTTGGCGGGCAAGCCCTGAACGGAGGTGGAGCCGATATGGTCAATTCGTAATGCCAAATTCCCTAATCCTATGCGAAGCTCACTGGCGATTTGGTTAAATTCAAGCGGCCAGCTGGTTTTATAATCCACAATTAGATATTCTTTTATTTCATTTCCCATTTTTTATTCCTGATCGAGGCTGAATATCTCGGACCTGATCATTTTTTCCAATTGCCAGAGGGAACCATTCGTATTTGCCAGCAAGGTGATTTGTAGATTGCAATCCGGATAAAAGCTTGAAGAAAATTCAACTCCCGGGTCATCACCTACAATCGATAAACATCGGTGGCCTGTGAGATCACCAACCCAAACACCATAACCATATTGATTGGGGTTCTCCGGTTTTACCCTTACCTGTGGTGAGGTCATTTTGGTTAAAATTTCGTCACCGAAATATGTTTTATTCCACAATGCCCGCCAGAAACGACCAATATCGGCTGCAATTGTAAATGTGCCACCATCCCCGTGTCCAATGATGGGAACAGAGAAAACATTTGACCTCCAGGAGCCATCTTCTTCCACAATATACCCACTGGCACAATTTTCTGGTAAGCGATCAGTAGAGAAATATCCAGATGATCGCATCCATGCTGATCCAAAGATTCTTTCCTGAATATAATCCTGAAATCGTTTTCCACTTACCTTTTCAATCACCAAACCCAAAAACACAAAACCCATGTTGTTATAGGAAAAGCGTTCTCCCGGCTTGAATTTCATCCCTTTGTCCTGAATGAATGGGAGAAAATCATTGGCAGTTCGCATCAAGTAGACTGGTTTTTCTCGCCAACACATTTCATAATCTGTTTCAGTCTCCTCGTCAAAGTAATCAGGAATACCGCTGGTGTGGGTTATTAATTGTTTAATGGTTACAGTGGAATCCAGTTTGGGAGGCAAATCCACCAAAATATCACTTAAGGGTTGATCGAAAGACAATTGTCCACCAGCCACTAATTGACAGATGGCTGTTGCTGTGAAAATCTTCCCACCGGAGGCAATCCCAAAGCGGGTATTTAGCCGGTTGGGGAGTTTATCACTGCGATTGGCGAATCCATATGCATGCGAAAAGATCGGTGTTTCCTGATGAGCGACATGAATCACCCCACTGAATGGTTGCTTTCTCAGCTGTTGGTCAATGGCTACAGCCAGGGTATCAAAATTCAAGTCAGTCAAAAATTCACCTGATGAGGTTTGTCTGTGGTCAGATTCTTAAATATTAAAGCGAATATTCAACACATCGCCATCTTTGACAATGTATTCTTTCCCTTCGAGACGTAATTTTCCTTTGGCTTTCACTTCATTCATCCCGCCAAATGCAATTAAATCATCGTAGGAGACGACTTCCGCACGGATAAACCCTTTCTGCAGGTCGGTATGGATTACGCCTGCTGCTTCGGGAGCCAGCGCACCTGTTCTCACAGTCCAGGCGCGGCATTCATCCGGTCCGACTGTGAAGAAAGCGTGTTGTCCCAGGAGATCGTATGAATACTTGATCATCCGATTCAGGCCTAACTCGGTGATTCCATATTCCTGCATGAACATTTCCACGTCTTCAGCGGGTAGTTTTGCCATGTCCATTTCCAATTTTCCCTGCAAGTCGACAACCAGACTATGTCGATGGGAATAATCCATTGGCGGCGGGTTTTTACCTTCTGCAAGGTTTAACAGCACCATAACAGGTTTAAGACTTAAAAATCCAAAACCGGATAGGCTATTGGTTTCATCCGGACTCATTTCCATGTCTCGCAGGGGAATCTCTTCATTTAAAGCGGCCTGCATACGCTCAAACAAATGAATATCACGATCGATACTGGCTTTGTCCCTGCCAGCACCCTTTCGGCGTTCATCTGCCAGGCGTTCCAGCTTGCGTTCGATAAAGATGAGATCGTTAAGGATAAATTCACCATCCATCATGTGCAAATCCCGTATAGGATCAACTGACCCCTCCTGATGGGGCACATTGTCGTCTTCAAAACATCGCAATACATGGATAAACCCATCCATTTGGGTGAGTTGATTGAGAAGACTGCCAGATATGCCACTTTTCCCAGCGCTGCCATCAAGACCGGCAATATCTGTATAGGTGATCTTGGCATAGATCGTCTTCTTGGGGTTGAACATGGCTGAAAGGCGATCCACGCGGGGATCCGGCACATCTACAACGGCTGTGTTTACTTGAACCCGACCTGCTGAGATGCCAGTCGGTATATCACCGCTTGTGACTGCGTTAAAAATTGTAGTCTTTCCAGATTGGGGTAACCCGATAATTCCTAAGCGCATGTGAATGAATTCCTTGACCCTTCTGTGATTTTTAGATATACTCTGCACTACTCAATGCCGGAGTGGCGGAACAGGCAGACGCGCACGACTCAAAATCGTGTACCTTCGGGTATGTGGGTTCGATTCCCACCTTCGGCACACAGCGATTATATCATAGGCAATATACCTGAATAAGTTGGCATTTTGAGCCAACTTTTTTGTTGTTCCTCAATTTTTTAGAATCACTATTATATGGGAATGGAAGGTGTTTTTGGAGAGTACCGTCTAATAAAAACACCCAGACAGAAAATTATAAATTCGAAATTTTTGATTTAAACGATAAATTTCGTGCGGACATCCTGGTTCAAAGCCTGAAAAACAGATTCCAATTGCTCGCGATCCTTTGCAGTAAAAGGAACCGTCACCGCCAGATATTTATTTCCATTACTTGATCTCGTTGTTATCGATTGAACATCAATCTCACCTACAACGGAAATCATTGTATCAATGACAAACTGAAGGTAATCATCACGATCATCTCCAATGGCTTTAATGGAGATGGGACATGGAAAATCATATATGTTTGGAGATTCAAACATCATTGATCCTTTTTTAAATATTTATGTATCTTTTCATTAGGGGTAGTATGTTTTTGGTGGTGTTACAAATCTGTTCATGAGTCTAACATAGCTTCATCAGAATTGAGATTAATCTTTCCAATTTCTGGACAACATAGATGGCGATATTACTGGAATTTTTTATATTCTCATTGTATACTTTTTAAATTCAGAATGACTCTGAAACTTTTTCTGTAAATAAAAATTCAGGAATGATCACTCAAAATCAGGTTAGAGGATAGCACATGAAAGCATCAGTCTCACAACAAGAATTGGCACATGGCTTAAGCACCGTATCAAGAGCAGTTTCTCCGCGCAGTACCTTGCCCGTACTTGCAAATGTATTGATCGCAACAGACGAAGGACGAATCCGTCTTTCAGCCACCAACCTTGAATTGGGAATATCTTGTTGGATCAAAGCCGAAATTGAGGAGGAAGGATCGATTACTATTCCATCCCGCACAATTTCTGATCTGGTAAGTGCGCTGCCGAATGACCGGGTCGAAATGTTGTTAAATGATCGCACGCAAACTTTGAATATTCAATGTGGAACCAACAGTACAGACATTAAAGGAATTGATGCACAGGAATATCCGCCAATGCCATTACCAGAAAAAACAGGTGGCGTAGCTCTCAATATAGCTGACATTAAAGAGATGATTCAACAAGTCGCTTTTGCAGCTTCCTCTGATGAAGCCCGGCCAGTGTTACAGGGAGTCTTGACGCAAATCGAAGGAAATTCAATGACCATGGCTGCAACGGATGGATTTCGTATCTCTGTACGTTCTTTGACTGTCAATAATCCAACAGATAAAACCATATCGGTCATTGTTCCAGCACGTGCATTGAATGAATTAGCCCGGATTGCCGCCAATGGCGATGAGACTGTCAGCATGAGCATCCCGTCTGGTAGAGGACAGGTGGTCTTTAATTTAAAAGATGCAGAACTCGTCTCGCAATTAATCGAAGGAAATTTCCCGGATTATAAGGTTATCATTCCACGTACCTATAAAACCCACACGGTACTCTCAACCCCTAATTTCCAAAAAGCCTGCAGGCAGGCAGAAATTATTGCCAGGGACGGCAATAATATTGTTCGAATGCATATCCAACCAAAAATGGAAGGACCGGGCATCGTCGAAATCTCTGCTCAATCCGAGGAAACCGGAAATTCCGAGGTACAGATTGATGCCAATATCGATGGAGACGGTTTATTGATTGCTTTCAATGTGCGTTATTTGCGTGAAGTGCTGGATGTTATCAAAACACCTAGTGTGGCACTGGAAACCAATGCAAATAATACACCTGCCACCCTTAAACCGATTGGAGAAGACGAATTTGTGCATGTTATCATGCCAATGCATTTAGGGTAAAGAATATAAAGATATACTTTTCCCGGTTGTTTTCTGTGAGTTTTGTAACCATTTTGATAGTGAGAAGGTCAGTGATTAGGAGACAGTTTTATGGCATCTAATTCCAACTCCACTGATCGATTATTAACCATTTATCTGGCTTTAGGACAGTACCCTATTCTCGGCAGCCGAATTCGAATGCGAATGCGGCGATTAATGTTTGAACGCGGCATCATACAACCACAAGCTTTTGAAGCCAGGGTGAGGGAAATGGCGATTCGCTCGCAAGATCGCGAAGGGATTCGGGATCCATACACGGAAGAGGATTCTGAAGTCTGGGATATGCGAATCCAACGGGTCCGAGATCAACTGACCGACTTGCTCTTCAGCCATCAGGTATCCTTTGATGAGTTTGAAAAAATCACCAATGAGGTCTTATCCGAAAGAGGTATTGGCCAACAGGATCATTTACTATCCGTCAACCCCGAATTAGCCCCTCAGGAAATTGTCTTTGAACAGGCAATGATGTTCGAAAAACTAAGTCCAGAGGACCGCGTCAAATATGAAGCCAGAATGCAGGAAGCAAAAGTAGTTTTAATCCGCAACCTGATCAGTGATCAACTGCAATATATCAATATCGCCAAAGAGTGGTTTACGCTGGGTGATCTATTAGAGATTCGTAAGCGAAAAATTGGTGCTGGTAAAATCGGGGGAAAAGCAGCTGGCATGTTGCTGGCACATCGTGTCCTGGCCGATACAGAAGAGTTTGAGCTCAGTGCCTGCATGAGTCCTCCACAATCCCACTACATCGGTTCCAATGAAATCTACACCTTCATGACCATCAATGACCTCACCCACTGGAATGATCAGAAGTATAAAAGCGAAGAGGAAATGCGGGCAGAGTATCCGGCAATTGTGAGGGATTTTCAAGCAGGGGAATTTCCGCCTGATATTCTGGATCGGCTTGAGGCGATCCTGAAAAAGGAAGAAAAACAACCAATGATCGTTCGGTCTTCCAGTCAATTGGAAGATAATTTTGGTACTTCCTTCGCTGGCAAATACGACAGTGTGTTCTTGCCAAATCAAGGAACATTGGATCAAAATCTCAAAGATTTGACACGAGCAGTGGCTACCATTTATGCTTCCACCCTCAACCCCAATGCACTCCTCTATCGGCGGGCAAGGGGATTGCAAGACTATGACGAACGTATGGCTGTCCTCATTCAGGAAGTCCAGGGACAACAATTCGAAAAGTATTATTTTCCACATGGCGCAGGTGTTGCTTTTAGCCGTAACACATACCGCTGGGCACCTCAAATTCGTGCGGAAGATGGTTTTGTACGTCTGGTTTGGGGATTGGGAACCAGGGCAGTTGATCGGGTTGGAAATGATTATCCGCGTGTTATCGCTCTCTCACATCCATTATTGCGTCCCTCCTCCATTCCAAAATTGATTCGCCGATATTCACAACAATACGTAGATGTAATTGATCTGGAAGAAAATGCATTCAAGACCCTCCCGATTCATGAAGTACTCAACTCCAGCTATAAACCCTTACGCTATATTGCCCAGCTCTCTCAAGGAGGAGATTTTCAGCCCATACGCAGCCGTGTGCTCGATGGCGATCCCAAAAATCTGGTGGTTACGTATGATGAATTTCTCAAACGCACCGATTTTGCAGAAACAATGCGCGAGATGTTAACCGCTCTGGAAAGGGCTTACAAATTACCTGTGGATGTGGAATTTACCATCAGCATTGATGAGCCTGAATTAGGCAAACCGGAGATCTGTATCAGTGTGGTGCAATGTAGACCACAGGCACAATTAATGTCCTCGGCTGAGGTAAAAATTCCAAAGAAAATTCCAGAAAATGATATCATTTTTGATACTCACTTCGTGGTGCCGCATGGGGAAATTCAACGAATCACACACGTGATCTATGTGCCTCACGAACCTTATTTTTCATTGCCAACCAACAACGACCGTTTCAACCTGGCAAGGGCGATTGGAAGACTCAACAAAGCGCTCGAAGGGGAGGTTTTCTTCTGTGTTGGACCAGGTCGGTGGGGAAGTTCGAATGCGGATTTGGGGGTTCCTATCGATTATGGAGACATATATAATTCGCGGGCATTGATAGAATTAGCTGGCGAACATTTCGGACTTCCCCCGGAACCGTCATTAGGAACACATTTCTTCCAGGATTTGATGGAATCACAAATCTACCCGCTGGCAATCCCTTTGGATGAAGGTCAGAACTTGATCAACGAAGAATTCTTTGAACAGTCTCCCAACCATGTATCCGATTATATTGATCTGGATCCCCAATTGATAAACTCTTTAAAGTTAATTAAAGTTAATGACTTTCGCCCCAATCACCACATTCGGATTTTAATGAATGACGATGATAGTCGTGCTATTGGCTACCTGGTGCCTGAAAACTTTGGCAATGAATAAAATTCTATTTTATTAAGCCATGATTCAAATTACTCATCTATTCCAAACGCATCTGACTCTTCATCAACTTCAGTTTGTACCTGATCAGGATCAAATTCTTCTTCGAGGGTATGAGTGGTGAGCCTATAATGACCTTTGAGGTCATCCCTAACCGTACCCTCCCATAATGGTATACCACCAAAGTAAGCAGCCCGACCTAGCATGTGGGTTGCTATAGGTGCTGTGGTAATCAGGAATGAAATCAAAGCAATTGCACGAGTATAAATTGAAAATTCATTAAAGTGGATCGCTGCGGCCAGTACCATCAATCCTGTTCCGAGCGTTCCCGCTTTGGCGGTGGCAGACATACGAAGAAAGAGGTCAGGCATGCGAATGAGACCAATCCCAGCAACCAGCACCAAAAAGGCTCCGATTAACAACATGATCATGACAACAATTTCTCGCAATTCTAGACCCTCCTTTCGAGATAATAAGCAAAAGCGACTGTTCCCAGAAAGGTGATCATTGCCAGAATGATAGCAACATCCATAAAGCTGGTTTGGTTAAATTGAACCGCATATGCAACAAAAAATCCGATCGCCATAATTGAGATTAGATCCAGTGAAATTATGCGATCCGGGAGATTTGGACCGCGAGCCAAACGGATGAAGCAAGCAATAAAACCAACTGCCAGGAAAATATAAATGACATACCAAAGAATATCAATGATCATTCAACGATCTCCCTCACACGACGTTCAAAATTGTTTTTGATCTTATAGATAAAATCTTCGGGGTCATCAAGATCAAATACATGTACATAAAGTGTCTTTCGGCTGGATGAGATATCCAGGCTGAGGGTTCCCGGCGTTAATGTGATCATGTTTGCCAGGATAACAATCCCAATCTCAGTCTTAAGATCCAGTGGAACTGCAATAACCGCTGGTTTCAAATTAAGATGCGGGGACAGGATTGTGATGGTCAAGCGCACATTGGAAACAAAAATCTCCCAGAGAAAAAACAATACAAATTCAATTACAAGTGGAACTTCTTTAAAATACTTTTGAGAACCCGGTGACTTTTGGAAAAGCCAAAGGATGATATAACCTAATACATAACCAAAGAGTAAATAAGCGGGATCAAAATTTCCCATTAAGGCACTCCAGGCAAGTGCTAATAAGACGTTCAACAGAAACAGACTCATCTAACCACTCCTAAGACAGCCCGGATATAAACCGATGGATCCATTAATTGGGCTGCTGCTGCCTGAGACACTTCAAATATTGGATTGGCTAATAAGCCTAACAGAACGGATAACAAGACCATGATCAAGCTGGGTACCCACCTCCAGGCAGATACGGTTCGTTGTTGATCCAGGTATTTAGACTCTTTGGGTGTTTTCCAGTATGCTTCGTTCCATACTTTCGTCATTGAAAAAAGTGTCATCAGGCTGACAACCAGCGCAACCCCAATGATGAAATATTGTCCACTTTCAAAACCAGCGATAATCAAGCCCAGTTTTGCGAAGAAGCCTGAAAAAGGCGGCAAACCTGCTACCGAAAGCGCAGGCAAGAGAAAAAGCATGGAGAGGCCGACGCGGTTCTTGTATAAGCCACCCAATTGTTTCAAATCAAAGGAACCCTGAATATATTCAACCATGCCAGCGGAAAGGAAAAGGGCTGTTTTTGCCAATATAATGTGCACCAGGAAGTAGATGCTGGCTGCGATCGCATACTCGGTGAAGAGACCCAAACCCATTAATATATATCCAATCTGACTGATAATGTGGAATGAGAGTAAGCGGCGAATATCGGTTTGAGAGGCAGCCCCTAAAACACCTGTCAGCATGGTAAATCCAGCAGAAATTAGAATAATGGTATGGGTGTACTGGCTATCCATTGGAAAAAGCAAAGTGAAGAAACGGATCAGGGTATACATTCCAACCTTGGTCAGCAATGCAGAGAAAAGTGCGGTCACCGTTATGGGTGGGGTATGATAGGAAGCCGGCAACCAGAAGAAAAGCGGGAAAATCGCTGACTTGATTCCAAACGCCACCAAAAAGAGCACAGCGATAACGGTCACCTGTCCGGATGAATGGACTGCCTGGAACCGCAAAGCCAAATCAGCCATATTAAGCGTTCCTGCCAGGTTGTATGTCAAGCCAATCGCTGATAGAAACAGGATCGAGGCTAACAGGTTCAGGATCACATATTTGATACCACCTTCAATCTGTGATCGTTCTCCTCCTAATGAAATCAGGACAAAGGAGGACATTAACATCACCTCAAACCAGACATACAGATTAAAGAGATCACCTGTACAAAGCGAGCCATTGACACCCATCAAAAGGAATTGAAACAGGGGAAAATAGCCATATTTTCTGCGTTGTGTGTCAATTCCTTTCCAACTGTAAATCGCAAGAAGAAAAGCAACAATCGAGGTGGTCAAAAGCATGATCGCACTGAAAAGATCTACAACCAGTGATATACCGTAGGGTGCAGGCCAATTTCCAACCTGCAACACCTGGATACCCTCCTGTTGTACATTGATAAAGATAATGATATTGGTCACAACCAACAATCCAGTGCCAATGATCGCTAAAACACGCTTAACGCGTTGGTATTCCCAAAGAAAGACACTCAAGATGGCAAAAGCGAATGGGATCAGGATGGGAAAAACAATCATTTGACCTCATCCTCCAGATCGGAAAGAATTTCCTCGTCATCACAGGGGATGTCCGTGCAATGCATGCTGTCCAGATCGCTGCTGCCGGTAACTACATACACCTGGCGTATCAGGACCACTGCAAAAGCAGTCACACCAAAACTGATCACGATGGCTGTTAGAATCAATGCCTGTGGAACAGGATCAGCATAAACACCTGGCACACCATTGATGGCATCTATCAGCGGTGGAACGCCGCGCATCAGTGGAGCAGAGTTGAACAATAACAAATTGGCTGCATAACTGAGCAACAGGATTCCAACCAGTACCTTGACCAGACTCCGTCGGAGGATCATGTAGATTCCTGAAGCAAATAAGACGCCAGCGGCAATCGCCATCAAGATCAACATCTTACTCGTCCTCCGCAAATTCAAGCAAGATCCATACAACTACACCTATGACCAGGAAATAGACACCCAGATCAAACAAGGTAGGTGTGCCAACTTTCCCCACCACTGGTAAGGATCGCTCGATCCATATACCGGTCATGAAAGGCAGGCCATTGAACAAGGGAATCAAACCTGAAGTTAAGGAAATCATCAAGCCCGCTCCAGCTATAACACGTGGATCAAGCGGTAAGAGTTTCCAAAGCGCGCTGGGTGATAAAGCGATCGCATACAATATCAATGCACTGGCTGCCACTAGTCCACCGACAAAACCTCCGCCAATTTCATTATGACCTCGCAAGAGCAAGAACACCGAAAAGACCAGCATCAAAGGCATAAGGTAGCGGGTTGCCACCGGAAGAATAATGGATCGCTGCATTTTATTGTTTCCCTCCACCCTTACTGGCTTGTTTAAGACCCAGTAAAGCGAAAACACCAATGGCAGCAATCATCAATACGGTTATTTCACCCATCGTATCCAGACCACGAAAGTCAACCAGAATAACATTGACCACATTGCGGCCTTTTGCCAAAGAGAGACTGTTTTGCATATAGAATTCTGCCAGCTCGGAATTCGAAGGTATGGCTGATGTCAACAGCATTAAACCTGTCATCATGAGACCACCAGCCACTGAAACAATAATATTCACAAGGTTAGAATGAATTGGATAATTGCTTTTTGTGAACTTTGGCAGTTGATAAATCACCAATACGAACAATATGACGGTTAACGTTTCAATCGCAAACTGTACCATCGCCAGATCAGGTCCACTGTATAACAGGAAGAGGATGGCGATCGAGAAACCAATCGCTCCCAGGAAGGTAATCGTTGCAAGTCTCGAATTTGCACGAATAACGAGAAGTGCAGAGATTATGATAATCACTATGAAAATCACATCATAAAAACGTGGATTGATCCATTGCGGAATTGGAAAACGATTATATCTGGTCAAAAACGTTGTCACAGACAGCAACACGGAGGTGACAACGATGATGATAATGTAATATCGCAAATATCCACTTTGTAAAAGACGGGTTTGCCAGCCTGCGATCGATAAGAAAGCGCGCATGATCCGGCTGTACATAATGTTGGGGCCTATATGACTTAACTTTTTCCAGAGAGTGGTGAAAAATGGAATCAATTTGTGTGCGACCAGGTAGACACCAATTCCAATGATGAGGGTAACCAGACTGAGATAAAGCATGGGGGTTAAGCCATGCCAGAGTGATAATTTAACTTGCGTTACTTTCTGTAACACAGCACTTGTAGCAGCAGCTACCCATGTCTGTGCAAACACTTGCGAGAAAATACCCATCCCTAACCCTAAGATTGCCAGTACCATCGGAGGTGTCCACAGCCAAATAGACTCGTGATGTGGATGTAGATTTTCATTCTTTTCCTGAGGTTGCTGCCAAAAAGGGCGTAATCCTACCCAACCTGCAACAGCTACATTTACCACATTTGCCAACACAGCCAGACCAGTGAGTAGATAAGGCAGATTCGGATAATACAGGGTGCTCTCATACACGTATTCTTTACTGATGAAACCAATCAATGGTGGAATACCGGCCATTGATAAAGCTGCTAATCCTGCAGCGAGAGCAGTAAAAGGCATTAATTTGGCCAATTTTCCCAGATTTCGGATATCACGGGTGCCTGCAGAATGATCAACACCACCGGCAACTAGGAATAGAGTGCCTTTGTAAAGTGCATGAGTCAATAGAAACAGCATGGCGGTTTTGACCGCCAGAGGAGTTCCCAGCCCCAGAAGAAATACCATTCCACCCAAAGATGAGACCGTTGTGTATGCCAGCAGCTTTTTCAAGTCAGTTTGACCCAATGCCAATAAAGCACCACCGACCAGTGTCAATAACCCAACCCAGGGTACAACCTGGTTCCAAAGTGTCAACCCCCCAAGCACTGGAAGCAGTCGAGCCAGCAAATAAACACCTGCTTTAACCATGGTGGCTGAATGAAGGTATGCACTGACTGGAGTTGGTGCTTCCATGGCATTGGGTAGCCAGAAATGGAAAGGAAATTGTGCTGATTTTGTCATTGCACCCAACAAAATTAATATAAAAGCGGCTGGTGCGAGATTGTTTTCCTTAATCAGGGCAGCATCCTGTATCCATTGATTGATCTCAAAGCTACCAGTGATTTGACCCAACAATACTAGTCCTGCCAGCATTGCCAAACCACCGCCACCGGTGACTAATAATGCCTGCCAGGCTGCAGCCCGGGCACTTTCATACTCAAATTTATATCCAATCAGGAAAAAGGACGATATGCTGGTCAATTCCCAGAAGACAAACAAGACGAGTGCGTTTCCACTGATCACAACACCCAACATGGAAGCCATAAAGATGATCACCCATAAAAAGAAGCGCTCCAGGTGGGGATCATCGCGTAGATATTCTCCGCCATACAGGATAACCAGTATCCCAATTCCAGCAATCAGCATTGCCATTAAGAATGCCAACCCGTCAAGCGTAAAGGTCATCCATAATCCCATGCTGGTGATCCAGGGAAATGTGATCGTAGGTGCGTTACTGGTTTCGCCCTGCAAAAGAATTAATTGAATAACCACCGCCAACGGATACAACGCCAACACAAAAGCTGCCCGATGTTTCAAAAGCCGTGTCAGGAAGGGTGCGATCAATGCTATGAGAAAACCAGCGAGAATGCTAAGGCTAAGGGCTGTCATTAAGTAGTGATTTCCTATTAAGTCCTTATTTATTTGAATATGTCATGCCTGAGTTGGAGCTTGTTCCAATGTTTCTCCAAATGCCACCTCTCGCGCGACGTTTGAATTTAATTATAATGGCATTTTATAACCATATTCAACTGTTGCATAAGATCAGAATTATTCAGCATCTTTCGTCCCTGGCAAAAATTCAAAGGGAATTCAGTCGGAAAAAAATTACTGTAGTTGGAAATAAAAACAGAAAACCCGGAAGATTGACTCCCGGGTTTCTATTCTTATTAAATCTGGTGGAAAAGACTTACTTCTTGTTTCCTTTTCCGTTAGATTTTTCTTTATTTTTCATTGCATGTTCTGGTGGACCGACTTTTTCAGGTTTACCTAATCGTAAGGTTTCGCCTTCTTCCAATTGTGTTTGTTTGGCTTTCTTGAATAGCCAGCCAATACCACCTTGCAAGCCAGGATGCATATCCATACTCTTGTAATATTCGCCCCAGCCCATTTCTTTTGCTTCTGCTAATAAAAGCCTCAAAGTAGTTAAATCCAGATTTGCTTGCTCACCTTCTTCAAGTTCAAGAGTGAGAAATCGATATGCTTTCGCAATTTCACCTAGACCGTAACCTTCTGCTTGCAGATCGAGAATTTCTTGTTCGGTCAAACCAGTTAATTCGGCCAGGAAAGCAACCACAGGGTTGTGATTGATTGTTTCCTCCTCTGAAAGAGTAATCTCCTCTTCAGGTGGTTCGCCATCGTCTGCCGAGACCATGCCAAACGAACCGACAAATAGTCCCAAAATGAGACAGACGGAAAAAAGTAGTCGGAAAATTTTCATAGGCAATCCTTTCTCTAGTTGACAATTCCATTGTACACTCTTAAAAGGTAAAGTAAACAGACTCCTGTCTAAACAAGCCTGACCTTTCAAATATGTAATTAACGCATCATCTCAATAATAAGAGATCAAGGTTTTTTACCGTGATGCCCGCCAAACACATCCGCCAGCCCCGGTTTATTGAGATGATACTAATTAAATTTATCTAGAAGATCGATTCGTGCGGATTTTTCTCATCAACTTTTGCGAGTGTATATGATGCAATAGCGCCTACCACGAAAAGAATGGCACAGACCAGGATCGTCCAGCCGTTGACACCGCTTGGGATGATCGCAATTGTGGAGCCAACCACTACGCCCAGAATAAAGTGATACATAAAGGTGTAAGTTTTTTTGAAGAGCCAGTTGATTAATTTAGCAAAGACCAGTACACAAACCACTACCCCAATGATCAACGGGATGATGATACCAAAATCCAGCTGACGGATGCCGCTAGCCATGGGTTGGTAAAGACCGAGATAGATCAGAAAATTGGAAGGGCTCATACCCGGGACAACCAGACCTAAACCGAAGATAAAACCGCTCAACAGCCAGGTGAAAAAATTTGTAGTGATATTGCCGGCAGTGATTGTTTCACCCCAGCGCATGAATGCCAGTGTTCCTGCTGCAAAGAGCGCTAAAACAAGCCAATGCCACGGTTTGCGACCTTGCTTCCCTGCTGTCTTAAATAATGAGGGAAAAGTGCCGACAATAAATCCCACAAAAAGCCAGATAAATTGTGCAGGGTAAACATCGAAAGCGAATTCAACCACTGCTGAGAACGCAACCACGCCCACTACTCCACCTATTCCAATGGGCAGGAAGTAAGATACGTTCTGTAAAAATTTATGACGGATATTTGCCAGAAAACGCACCATAGGTTCATAAATGCCGAAAACCACTGCCAATACACCACCAGACAAGCCCGGAAGAATCGCACCAATGCCAATTAACATTCCCTTCAACATTCTTAAGAGCCAATCAATCATATTGGCAGGAGTGAGTGCTGATTGGAGCGTTTTTTTTATGGAGGGCTTGGGGTCATTCATACAAAAATTCCACCTTAAATGCTTTTTTCGTTGGTAACCTCCTGATTGTACATGAGAAGTATACAGAATGGCAAGTGAAGGGTAATTCAGGGATAAGATTAACAAAAGCTCATAGATGACGAAGACTATCCATGAAACAGACTAAAAATCATCGTATAATTCGGATAACCTGATTAAAATCCCATGAAATCCAAATTTATTCTTTTTATTCTGATCATTGTCCTATCCGGTTGTGTTCGCCAGGGTACTCTCCCTGACAATATCCTGACACATTCTTCTCAGGTTGTAGTACCATCGAAGACTATACTTCCTCAACCATTCACTCAAACTCCCAGACCCGCAACCATCACGCCTCTACCAACCCGTGCCCACCCAAACAGTGATCCACCTTATAATTGGCACCTTCAACCGGATGATAATCTGGGATTTGCGATGAAACTCCCCAATAACTGGGAAAACCTAGAATTACAATCCTGGGGTGGGACGAGTGGGTCGTTGGCTTATCAGGTACGTGAAAGTCATTTTGCTGGACCGAACCCTATTTGCCAGATGGAAGTGAACAACAATCCAAATATTGGCAGCCAACCCACCTTGCAGTTGTGGAACAATAATCAGGGTTTTTATGGTTGTGAGATCATACCTTCCGCTGATGCCACTGACCCGCATGCTATTTTGCTTGCCTGGTATCCAAATTCACTTGATACCGGAGACTTTCTTGAGTTCAAATTGACACCTCGCTACCTGAATCCAATCAAAAACAGCTTACAACCCTGGGGGTCAACTCCAACCAGCACCTCTTCTGCTGACTCCTCATCGATTTCAGTGGTCGATTATCAGGTGACCGAGTACGCCGGTTTACAATTCGAGGAATACCGGGTAACCAGTGAGGAATGGTATCGCAAACATGACGTGGAAGCCTTTGCAAGTCTTTTGCCAGGAGAAGCACGCCAACGCCAGAGTGAAATTCAGAACAATTGGAGAGATCAAATTCCATCCATTAACGAACAACTTGCCCCTCTTGATATTCAAATCAGTGGTTGCACTCAGACAGCCTGCGATGCCCTCACCCTTGAATTCGATGAAAAATATGGCGATCAAAAATCCATACCATTACTAAGGGTTGGTAATCTTGTAATCAATCAATCGCAAACAAAATTCTTTCTTCCAGTCTTTGAACTCAACACCTATAAACGATATCTGATCAGCGAAGAAAAGATCGAAAATATTGATTTTTCTCCTTTCTATTCCAGCCTTGGATATGTCCCCACATATGCATTTCTAGGTGATCATTTGATCAGGCTTGCCTATGACGAAGAACATCTTGCTGGAGCAGGCTATTCATTAGGATTACAAGTCTTTCTCAATGATGAATTGATTTTTACTTACACAGTTCTTCCACCTAACCCTGCCAGCGGTCCGGTAAGAGGTTTATACACGTATGACAACCACTGGTATCTGGAAATTGCGGATGTTCTCATCCGAGACGGCATTGTTTTGAACGAGGAAACCAAAGCCAGTGAGATTTTCACCTTCCATTTCCTGAATGAAAAGCCTTTTTATTTTTTCCGCAAGGATTAGGACATCCATATATCATATGATGGACAGACACTACCGATCACATTCCAAAGGGTGATTCACGAACCGATGTGTTGTTCTGGAGGTATGGTCAACATGACCCTGGGACATGATGCTCTGGGATTCTATGCCTTACGGGAAGGTAACTGGTATTATGTGGTTATCAGCCCTGTTTACCAATGAAGTTACACAATAAATTTTTTTCAATAAACCAAAAAGGATAAGAATGCCAATGAGTCCACGAAGGAGTAAATTATGAACCGAAGTATGCGTCGGAAAGATCGCCTGATGAACCAGGAAGCTGCCATTGAGCTATTGATGCGTGGAGAATATGGGGTGCTTTCAAGCGTGGACGAGGAAGGTCAGCCCTATGGCGTCCCAGTCAATTATGTGTTTGATGGTCTGGAGACGATTTATTTTCATTGTGCCAAAGAAGGACATAAACTCGATAACCTGAAAACCAACCCGAAAGTCTGTTTCACAGTGGTAGGGGATACCCAGGTAATGGATTGGAAATTCACGACTGCATTTGAGAGTGTGATCGTCTTTGGGATTGCCCATGAGGTGGAAGGGGAGGAAAAGTATCAGGGTTTACGGATGCTGGCTCTGAAATATAGCCCTGATTATGAGGAGGAGTTTAATAAAGATATTGACAAAGCTATGATTCCAACTCAGGTGATGAAAATCCAGGTGAAACAATTGACAGGGAAAGAATTGAAGGTTGATAATAAAGAATAAGATTTTGAGCTGTTACTTACTCTCCCGATAACAAATAAAACCTTCATTATCTTCAAAGATTACATCGCAATTTTGTTTGAATTCCTTTAAATAATTATCCCCTTCATTTCCGTAATGATAAATTGCTTGCTGTCTAAATAGAATAAAATACGAATTTTCTTTTGTATTTTTAATATCCTCATTAATGAACTTGAAAAGCTCAAATGAATGGGGAAATCGCCCACTATAAAATAATACAAGTGCAGGATCATTGGATGATTGTGGAATTTGAGGGTCGAGACTGACAGCTTGTTGAATAAGTTGTGATTCCTGCCAACGTTTGCTGGTATAACCAAATCCAAAATGATGCTGCTCATAAAGGAAGGACTGTAAACGTCCTTGAAAATAGAACAAAGAAATAATTACATATAGTAGAAATGCAAAACTGGTTGGGTGGAATATTCTTGTTGAAAAACGCTCAGAAAGAGAAAAAATTGTACCCGCCAGAAGAATTCCGGAAAGCAGCAGAGGACTGAGCAAGCGACGATCAATTGCTGGTGCTGCACTGGAGAAAATATAACTAAAAAAGTGGAAACCAAGGTATGTAAAAAAGAATAGTCCAACGGCAATTAACCAGATCAAATGCATCCTATGATCAGATTCAGTTGGTTCTTTTGAGTATGATTTTAATCCAATAACGAGGACAAATAATACAATGACCACTCCCAGGGCAAATTTCCATTCGGCTGGAAGGATGTGATTCCCTCTTAAGATATATGGAATCCAGCCAGTGATGATATCCCAAAATTGTCGCACATAATTGGCAAAATCCAGACGCAAATTACCCAATGCCAGAACACTACGACCACCAATCGTCTGATTATTGACGTAAACAAATATCGACCAACTTGCTGGAATGAGAACAGCAGGTAACCCGGCAGGTAACATCGCCCGAAACCGTTGCCAAACGGTTCCGGTGTTAAAAAGTAGTGGTACCAATATGACCGTTCCAACAAATGCAACCCCTGCATAACGCGCAAGATAGGATAATCCTGCCAATATTCCTGCCATCAACAATAGCAAAGTCTTTGTTTTTGAATGCATTGATTCGACTATTAGAAATAGTGAAACAAATCCCAGAGCAAAGAAAATTGCTTCGGACATAGCTCCAGAGAAAACATAGATCAGGTCAATCGCAAAAACTGATAGGGCTGTTACACCAACTGTTATGATACTCGAACGGGTAAATCGCCAGGTTGCGAAACCGCAGATAAAAATGATAATTCCAAAACACAGGGCATTCATCCACCTGATTGCCTGCAGTGCATCTGCTCCTAGGGCAACAGGGATGCTTAATAAAATTGGGAAAAGTGGTGGATGCCAGACAAGGAAATCATATCCTCCACTGGGGTTTTGAATAACCAGACCTTTTCCTTCAGCCAGATTATGCGCTGTCCACACATAGGTAGTTGCATCGCTAAAAGCCCAGGGTCCATAGTTGGTAGCGTGGATAATCAGAGCAGTGCCAAGGGCAGCTGAAAGGACCAGGATTCCAAAAATTATTAAAGATAAATGTTGGCGAATTTTATCAAGGATCAAAGACATTTCTTAATATCCATACAGAAATTTTTTCAGTAATTCTATATTATTCCAATAATGATTGCATGCTTCGCTCAAAAAGACAAGTCGCAATATTTCTTTATTACCTTTCTGGTTGATTCGATACGTTTTTTTTTGAAAAACCTGAATTGCATCCACCTTCTTGAACCACTTTGCCATGCTTTGTATAATGGAATTAAGGTGAAAGGAGATTGAAATGAAGATTGCGGTTATAGGGGCAGGACATATCGGCAATACACTGGGAAAGAAGTGGTCGACGGCAGGATATGCTGTGTATTATGGCGTGCGAGAACCTGGTAATCCAAAATATTCGCATTTATGGGAAAGCGGAGAGGTATACAATATTCATAGAGCAATAGAAACAGCGAAAGTGGTACTACTGTCTATTCCAGGGGATGCTGTAACAGAATTTGTAGAGACCTGCCAGGATTCGTTGGAAGGCAAGTTGATTATTGATGCAACCAATAATATTCGCGGTGGTCCGATGAATAATCTTGAATTACTGTATGAAAAGACACAGAATACCCAGTTGATTCGTGCTTTCAGCACGCTGGGCTGGGAGAATTTTGAAAACCCGGTGATAAATGGTCAGCAGGTGGATTTGTTCTTCTGTGGGCATAGCGGTGCACGAGCAGTTGCAGAAAAATTAATTTCCGACATCGGTCTGCGTCCCATCTATCTGGGTCCTCTGGAAAAAGCCGACCTAGTGGACGGACTTACACGTATATGGTTTGAGCTGGTATTCGAACAGGCACACTCTCGACGGTTGATGTTAAAAATGGTGGAGAAGGATTAATCAAATTAGCCATTAAGCTAGTATGTTTAGCTGTTAAGCCCTTTTTTTATACGAACAAAACCTGGAGAGAATTGATTTTGGAAAACCCAGTCTATAATCAATTATCGTATAAGGATCCTTTCAATAATTTGCGTTTCAGGTGTTTTCGCCAAAAAACCTACCATCCCCGGTTTATTGAAATGATACTCGTATAAGGATTAATTTATGGAACTGGGAAAAGTAATTGCGCGTGGACGAACAGCAGAAGTTTATAACTTGTCTGAAAACCAGGTATTGAAGCTCTTCTATGAATGGGTATCACGAGAGTCAGTAGAACTTGAATTTATGAACAACAACCTGGCACAATCAGCTGGTTTGCCGGTACCTCAGATTTTCGGAATGAGCGAGTTGTACAACCGACTCGGGATCATTTATGAAAAGGTAACCGGGGAAACAATGTTGCACCGGTTAATTAGCAAGCCATGGCAGGTGATTGAACTCAGCCAGCAGCTAGCTGAGTTACAGTCTGCGATCCATCAAGTGCCTGGAGAAGGTTTGTTATACTTTCGGGAGCAGTGGCAGAAGAATATTCTCCATTCAGGGAAGTTGACCTCCGAACAGAAAGAAAAAATTCTCGCACATGTCTCCCAAATTCCCGCATCACATCAATTGTGTCATTTTGATTTTCACCCTGATCAGGTAGTTTACACCTCTCATGGTCCTGTCATTCTGGATTGGATGACAGCATCCAATGGGGACCCCGAAGCAGATGTTGCCCGTACTCAACTTATGTTGACGATTGGAACACCGCCAGATGCAAACTGGTTTTTGCGATTATTGTCATATTTTTTGGGGCGGTTTGCCTGTCACCATTATCGAAAACGTTATTTAGAGCTCAATCCAGTGATACAATCCGAAACAATCGATGCCTGGATGGCACCAATGGCATCAGCAAGGTTAAGAGAGAACATTGAGTTTGAAGAACCGAAGTTGATGAGAATAATTTATAAGCTGTTAAGCGATTAAGCTAGTTGAGCTATTGAGGCTAGTTCATGAGTTGTTAAGTTCATCAGTTCTTAAGAATGAATAACTCGAAATTAATTTCCTTAGATCTGTTTAATCATTTATATCTCTGGAAATTTTTTATTTTCAGGATTAAGTTTTTTTAGCCCATGAACTAATCAACTTATGAACTCACGAACTCAGTTATTTCTTTTCTCTTAAAAATCGATTCCTTACCACGCAGAAAGAAATGCCAGTAAAGGTAAATTGAAAAGGCATAGAGAACCATGGTACCGATGAAAGCCGGTTTGAATCCGTAATTAACCTGAATCCAACCGCTGATGGATGGACTGAAAGCCCAACCAAAACTGCTTGCCATACTGATCAGACTGGCAATTGTCGCTCTTGCATGCGGCTCGACTTGCTCCATCACGAACGTCTGATAAACGGGACCACCCAAATTCATCAATGCCAGTCGAATAAAGTAAGCAACTGCACTCAGTGCAAACCAGGGAGAGAATCCCAAAATGAACAGGAACGGAATGGAGAGAGCTTGAGTCAGCACAACCACCTGAATTTTACCAAAGCGATCAGCCAGGACGGGTGCTATGATCAACCCTGCCCCCATCGCCAGAGATCCCCAGGCGAAGACTGTACCTATAACCGGGTCAGGTTGATTGTGAACATTTCGAAAGAAGATGTTCATGAATGGCATGATTAAACCAGCTCCAATCGATGTGATTAGCATTGGTAGTACCAATTTACTGATTTGTCCAAAGTGATCCTTCAGGTAAGATATTGGAGCCAGGGAAGAGCGGTCACTGAGCTTGATATTTGGATTGCGCAGCATGATCAATGGAACCACGCCTAACACAGTGAAGATAGCAGTTGCCAGCAAGGCATTACCATACGCTGTTGCACTGACAGCGCCAACATTGAAGGTCATGCCCATCCAGCCAGGCAGGTAACCGCCAATCCAGTTGCCTACAAATCCGGCTGCCATCTGTAATCCCGATCCAAAACTAAACAGATAGGTGCGCTCGGTTTCACTGCTGTTTTCCATTAAGAACGGTCCCATGGTCACCGAGGAAATACTCATTCCCAAACCAAAAATGATATTAAGAGCGACCAATATCCATGCTGATGGAAACATGACCATGATTACAACCGATAAGGCCACCAGAATGGTACTGGTAACCAGAGAAAATTTGCGACCCAGTCGGTCTGCAAGGTAACCCATCGGCAAAGCTGCCAAAAGAGCCGTCAGATTGTGAACCGTGATCATGGTGCCAAGCAGAGCTTCGTCATAACCCAGACTGAGCACAAAGAAATTGAAGATCAGGCGGCGCACGCCCATGGCTGCACCAAAGATGATGGTGAAAACCAGGTACATGCGGGCATTCCATCGAAAAGAACGCAGACGGGAGGCGTAGGTCTTTAATACGGCATTTGAGCGCGCCTTAAATTGTTTTATTTTTTTCATTCTTTTACCAATAAAATTTCAATTCGTATCAGTCTTTATGACCGTGGTTAATTGAGTAAAGGTATCGTCAATCGCTTCCTGGCGAAGACTGTAACGGCGTTCACCATTACTGGTGAGAGTCACCTGAACCAGACCAGCCAAACGCAGTATGTTGAGGTGATGTATCACTGTTGGCGCACGTAAACGCAACCGACGGGCAAGGCTGCTGGGGGTGGTTGTCCCCTGATTGAGATAGTGTAGGATACGTAAGCGCGTCGGTTCAGCCAATGCTTTGAGTCCAGTCACCAGTGATTCAGGTACATATTCCCCTGGTACCAGATTTTGGGTCTCGTTACGGCAACCAAATACCACCAGCAATTCGTCTGCTTGCGGATTGTTTAAGAAAACTAACGGAGAACTCCAATAGGAGGGAACAAGAATCACTTTCTGATAAATATCAGTGTTTTCCAGTTTTACACCATGTGAGAGTTGTTCTAATAAATCAGGAAGAGGTGTTTTTTTGGATAGCTTCTGTGCAAATTGCAAGCCCTTCCTCAAAACCGGAAGGATTCTTTCTTCCTCCTCAGCAAAAAACGCTTGATGATAGCTTTGGAAAACATTAAGGATGTTTTCGCCAAATTGTGCTGGTTCAAGAAATGCCTCAGCCAGTTTCTGAACATCACGCAGTTTAATAGGTATTGCACGACGTTGATAAATGGAGCGTAGAATCTCCAGATATTCAGCTGTGATCTTTTTTTCAGACTGAATTCGTTCGAAGGTATTTATTACTTTTTTGTCCAGCTGGGATGAATTAAAAAGCGAGATCAATCGTTTTTCTGGCGGAATTGCAGACAATAATTGTAGTACTGCGCCAGTGCTTTTATCTGATACTGAAAGGCGATTAACCCAGGAAAGCGGAACTGGCAGGAAACCAATTGTGTCTTCAATAAAGACGCGATCTTCCGGTGAGAAACGCGAACGCACGCCCGCAGCCCAGGCACCTCTCAGACCAAAGCGATCCGGATGGTGAATAACAAATAGGCTGATGAAAAAATCGTAAGCGCTGCCAAAATCCCAATGTAATTCTGTCATGTGTCCGCCTTAAAAGAAACAGTCATACTGGGTTGAGCGGAGCGAATCAAGGGCAAGGAGAGACGACGTTACGATGTTATCTGCGATGGATGGTATAAAGTTTTAAGTTCGTTTCGCTCCGCTCAACCGCCCATCTGGACATGCAGTATGACCGGTCATTCATTAGATCATTATCTAATGATTAGATGATAATCTAATTGTTTTAAATTGTCAATAGGAAAAACCTAACAAATCACAAACAAGTGACTGGGCAATTGGCTTGAATCTTGCTATACTAAGAATCCTTAAAAGGAATCTATGAATAAACAAAACAGAGTTCTTTGGTCCATTGTTTTAATGACAAGTCTGGTGGGGGTACTTTTTTCCAATGCTACGGTTGCCTCGAGTCAGGATGAGCAACCTTACAAAACTTATCTACCACTCATTTTCAAAAACCCTCCACCATCCTATTACAGTACATCCTGGTATGTGACTTATGGTATGTTGCAGACAACCAGCACCGGGAAACGAAATATTTATTATAAAGGCGTGCAAGCTGGTAATCTCACCGCACCAACAGGAAGGCAAGATCAATTGGTGATTTTACATTTTGGACGACCCAGACAAGTGGGGACGCAAATAGGCACAAGAGTTTATTTAGATTCTTCTGGTGAGGTAACCAGCATCAATGACATAATCATATATACAAAAGACTATATCAATGGTTATATGGTTGGAGCCCTTGCGAATAATGACATGGAGTCAAAACTGGAGCTGGGTGTTGGCACTTCAAATCTTAATTATGATTATTGGGATAAAGGAGTATGTTTGGGTTATTTTTGCAGCACTGATGAAGCCTATGCTCATGGCAAAGCCTGGGCACAGATGGTAGGCACTTTAAACGATTGGGTGAAAGCACAAGGTTTTGCCAGTCGTGTGAGTGTTGCTGGCGCTTCGGATATTGAATTAACATGGAATTCAGCAAAGATAACCCATGCCTGGGTGGATGGTTTTGATGATTATGATCAGGATAAATACATTTACTACAACTTTGGCACGTGTGAGGGCTGTGATATTGGCATTAATTTGAACGTTCCCCCCAATCCAGAAAAGGATTTAACAGGGGATTGGACACATGCAAAAGTTCATTATTCTGCCTGGGGAGTTTCCCCAGCCTGGCCAATCCCTGAAATTTATTTGAATAATGGCTGGAATGCATATCAGTGGGCAAATTTGAGTAAAGTTGGCGTGGATATTGGCTATAATCGTATGTTCTTTTTTAGTGCTCTTACACAATATCAGGCTTGCCTCGGTAGTAATGACCCGTATTGTCCTGCAACTGATAATACCCCATTAGAAGCATGGAACCAATTGCTTACTGCGCTTAATAACCGTCCGGAAACAGCCCAAAACTACATACCTTATATGACAGATATTGACTGGCCTTAATTGGAGTATTCATGAACAATAAACAATTTTTCTCTTTGGCAATTTTAGGCACTTTCTTAATGATCTTGATCCTTTTTTCGCAAAATCAGGTGGTGGATGCTGACCATCAGACACAATCCTCATCCTTATCGGATGCCAATCAGACAGCTCTCACACAGCTAATCTCTCTTTTAGCAGACTCCGAATCGAGTACTGCCAGAGAAAATCTGGAAAGTAAAATCCAGGCATTGGAATATAAAGAAAACATCCAGGCATCTGCCTTGCTTACACCTCAGAAATCATTGGAAGAAGTATGTAATTCAATAAAAGTGGAGGAAACCAATACCAGTAAAAATTTCCAGTCAGACTTAGCAGAAGGAATTCTTGAAGTACAGGGGGATTTTCTGGGCGAGGAAGGTTATCTCATCAACACATTGTGGCGCGGTGAATTCAGTGGTTATGAAGTTGAAGTATATGCTGGCAGTTTGTATCAGGATGAACAAAAAGGGTTGGTGATAATGAACATTCCTGAGTTAAGTTTTTTCAAAGTCTTTTATACCCCCGAACCAAACGGCAGTTTAAGGATCTCTCAGGTAGAGGAATACCGTTTACAACTTTCTGCAGCGAATGGAAGTACCCATTATTTTGATATTCCAGCGCAACAATTCACCAACGATATGGCAAAAAGCCTGTCCATTGCTGATCTTCCCCCTGCGCCTACCCCCATTATGAACCCATGCGCACAATTTAGAACACCCTGAGTCATTTTTATTGGAATTTTATTGACTGTTTTCCACAGAGCTGATCGTCATCTCTGCAAACCGTATGGTGACCGGGCTATCACCATCCGCTCTGGCGAAGATCCCCACTGTTCCCTCTGTAAAAACAGGATCACGGACACTGAAAACAAAAGCGTTGTTCGCAAAGAAACGCATCTCGCTCCCTACTGCCCAGATCCCCAGGCTGACCTCCAGTGGGGCTCCTGGCGGTAATCCAGTAGGTGTCCAATCCTGCATCAATGTTGTCGCACCATCGCGAATTCGTTCTGCACGTGCGAACCCCTGGCAGTTTACCAGAAAGCGGTAATAGTTCCATTCTGAAGCGGTACGAATTGTCAGGCCATACACATCCTGGTCGCGGCACAGGTTGATCTGTACGTTGGTTTCGAGATTAAAATCGCGAAAAGTATTTTTACTTTCGAGGCTGAGTAGATTGGCTTTGGATTGTTGGATCGCCAATGTAATTGTGTCATTTACCCGGGTGATATTACCAGCACTGAAATTTCCTGTGCGCCATTCTGAACCAGAAGAAAAGAGATCCTCAACAAGGATTGATCCAATTCCTGGACGCATCTCCTGTGTTGGTTCAATTATTTGGGTTGGTCTTGGGGTAGGCGTAGCAGTAGCAGGGAACCAATCTATTGTAATGGTGGGCGTGGGGATCAATGTTGCAGTTTCGGTTGGTGTCAGCGGCGTTGGTTCAGGTGTGGTTGCCATGCATGCGGAAAGAAACCCTGCAAAAATCAAAATCAATCCTGGGACAAACACACGTTTCACGCCGGGACTTCCACCACCTGAGATCTTTCGGGACCAACAGATGCAAGCATTACAAGCACACCGCTGATTTTTTCAACAAAGCGAATATATTCTTGTGCAGCTTTCGGAAGATCATCCCACTGACGAACAGCTGTCAGGTCTTCCTGCCAGCCAGGCAAGGTTTCATAAACGGGTTTGTATTGATCCAGTTGGGTAATTCCCATGGGTGGTATGGCATACTGTTCGCCATTGACATCCTCATAAGCGGTGCAAACCTTAATCTGTTCCAACCCACTGAGTACATCCAATTTGGTCAATACCAGATCGGTGAGCCCATTTACCCGCCTTGCGTATCGTAACAGGACTCCATCCAGCCAGCCCACCCGCCTGGGTCGCCCGGTTGTGGTACCGAATTCATCCCAGGGTTTGGCACCGGTGCCGCGTAAACGTGTTGCCATTTCACCATCCAATTCGGTTGGGAAGGGACCGGCACCTACGCGCGATTGGAATGCTTTGGTTGCGCCAATAACATTCTCAACCTTACAAATTCCTATCCCCAATCCGCTGAAAACACCTGTCGCAGTAACATTCGAGCTGGTTACAAATGGATAACTGCCATGATCAATATCGAGCAGCATTCCCTGTGCTCCCTCCGCCAACACGAGCTTGCCTTCATGTAATGCCATATCCAGTACAGCACCGGTATCTACAATATAATCATGTAGTTGACGGGCATATTCCAGGTAATCACTGACAACAGGTTCAACCTTTAATGGTGCCGTTTGATAATGGAAAGACAGATCATAATTGACTTGCTGCATATGCAATCTGATTCTTTCCTCAAAAAGCGCAAGATCGAGCATATCAATCATTCGCAAACCTTTTCGGCTGACTTTATCCGTATACGCCGGACCAATTCCACGGCCAGTTGTACCGATTTGACCCTTTCCAAGATTGGTTTCTTTCGCTCGATCGAGTGTGATATGTCCGGGCATGATCAGATGGGCTGCATAACTGATTAACAATCGTTCTGGAGAGATTTCAACCCCTGAGTCTCGCAACATTTCAATTTCTATTAATAACGATTTCGGATTTATCACCAGACCGTTACCCAGAACACCCAGGGTGTGCGGATGAATAATCCCGGACGGGATCAAATGAAGTTTAAAAGTATGGTTTGAAACATTTACCGTATGTCCGGCATTATCGCCGCCATTAAATCGAGCGACAATATCCGATTGCGAGGATAAAAGATCCACAATACGACCCTTTCCCTCATCTCCCCATTGTGTTCCTACCAATATCTTGAGCGGCATAGTATGCTCCTTTTTGAATACCTGGATGCTTAGCTCAATTATACCGTAGAGAAATATCTGTCTGGTTTTGATATCCATTTTCGATGAGGTAGTTTTGTAAACCACCCCACCAATCACAGAAATGATCAAATTCTGTTAACAAAATTAAGTTAAAAAATCCTTGACATTAACGTTACGTCATAGTTTATACTATTGGCATGTTAACCGTAAAACAATTATCTCAACTGGCACATATCACCCCGCGTACCCTGCGCTATTACGATCAGATCGGATTACTCCTTCCGGATGCCCTGGGTGAAAATGGATACCGCTACTACTCCGATGCGTCTTTGTTGAAGCTGCAGCAGATATTGTTTTATCGTGAGCTGGATATGCCACTCGAGCAAATTAAAGAGATCATGGGGCACGATGATTATGACCTCCCACAAGCGCTGGAGGAGCATAAAAATCAACTGGGAAAGCGAATCACACGCCTGGAAAAGCTGATCGCAACCGTTGATCTGACATTGAAATACATACAAGGAGAAGAAAAAATGAACAAGAAAGTATTGTTTGAAGCATTTAGTGACGAACAACAGGCGGAGATGGAAAAAGAAGCTATGCAGCTTTATAATCCGGAAACAGTAAAGGAATCCAATAGAAAATGGAAGAATTATTCTGCCGCAGAAAAACAAAAAATCGGAGACGAAGGCAATGCTGTGTACCAGGGATTTTTGGAAGCAATGAGCAAGGGTCCAGACTCCCACGAAGCGCAGGCATGCGTGGTGCGCTGGCGGCAACACATGAATTACTTCTGGGTGCCAAACGCAGAACAATTGCTTGGTCTGGCGGATCTTTACAATGATGATCCACGTTTCAGGAAGAATTTTGACAAGATTCATCCTGATCTGGCAGATTTCGTTCGGAAAGCTGTAGCATTCTATGTAAAGAACAAAGCATAATCAACTTTAATAACAACTCGATTAAAGGATGTGAAATACAAAATTCACATCCTTTTTAAAATAACTGTTTGTGTTTGAATACAAGAATCGACGATGATTCGTTTCTTATGAGTCAAAAAAGAATTGTTGGTTTTATTGGTTATAATCATACTGCTCAAAAAAGGAGAAATTCATGAAAAGAAAAAATAAACCTGGTTGGAAAATAATCATTTGGGTTGTAGCAGGCTTAATCGCTTTCACAGCTATAGGAATGTATATTTTCTCAATCATCTTTATTAAGAGTACTTTTTCACACCGGGTTGTGAAGATGGAAAACACCCCGGAGGAATTAGGATTAACAGCAGAGACAATTTCACTCACCAGCAGTGACGGGATCGATTTGCAGGGTTGGTGGATCCCCACCAATGACCCAAAAGGCGTGGTTGTTGTTTTACATGGTATGGATGGACTGGATGCATCATCGCTCCTTCCACAAGCAGTCTTTTTAAACGAAGCAGGATATGCAGTTTTTGTGCAGGATATGCGCGCGCATGGCCGCAGTGGCGGAGAGCGTATTGGTTTGGCGTTTGAAGAAATACGGGATGTTATTCCCGTTTTGGATTGGATTAAGGTAAACCCCGAAATTACTGACAAACCTATTACTTTATTAGGATTGTCCATGGGCGGCGCAGTAGCTATCCGCACTGCTGCTATACGTCCGGATGTGGATGCAGTCATCAGTGTCAGTGCGTATGCGTCCATCGATAGAATGATCAGCCATGGTATGCGTTTGATGGATTTTCCGGAAGCCGGGATACAGCTTTTTGTCCCATTTTCAAAATTAGGAATGCTGACGGTGTATGGTGTCTGGCCGGCGAATGCATCGCCTGAAAAAGATATTTCTAAAATCGATCCCCGACCGGTATTGATCATGCATGGTTCGAGTGATAGTCAGATTTCTTTGGAAAATGCTTATCTCCTACAGGAAGCAGCTGGAAACAATGTGGAATTGTTTATTGTCGAAGGAGCAGACCACTTGATCTTTACCGAAAACGGATTGGGTGAAAATCCTGAAGATCAGCTTTATCGCGAGAAAATTTTAAATTTTTTACATCAATTAAGTGATTAAGAGATCATCCTTCTAATTAAGTATTTTTCTTTTTGACAAGTCATCATTGGAAAAAACGTAATAAAGAAACCCGAAAGTGATCCTCAAATCTATACGTAAATTGGTGTTCACTAATCAGTTAGTCAATTATTCAAAGCTTGATTATGTTATAATCCCCATCGATGCAAAAGCACTTATTGTTGGTTTTTTCTATCCTTCTACTCATTCTCGGGGTCAGCACTTTCTATGTGGCAGGAAATGTTTCCGCCAACATTGACCCTCAGGTATATTATTTCACCCCAACCGCTCAACCGGATGGACGAATTATTTACACAATTAAAGAAGGTGACACTTGTATCAGTATTTCTTTGTTAAACAATGTCTCTGAAGATCAGCTGCGCCTTTTAAATGATCTCGGAGGAGATGGATGTCTATTTTTACGGGTAGGACGGGAATTGATTCTGGATACAGTTGAACCTGAGACAGGTCCTGGTCCAGAACAAACCCCTACGCCGCTTCTGCCATCCCCAACCCCATTTAATGGAACAGGAGATATTTGTGTGCTTTTGTTTGAAGATATTAATGGCAACACTTTAATCGATGATGAAACGATTGAATTACCGCTGGCTGGTGGTGCCGTAAGCATTAACGATCGCGCAGGAAATGTCTCCCTGACTAAAACGACGAATAACACGGAAGAAATTTGTTTCAACGAATTGGATGAGGGCAATTACACAATCAGTGTTGCAATTCCCGCTGGCTATAATCCAACTATGCGCACCAGCGCTACATTACGGCTTAATGCTGGTGATACCGTCCGAATTGATTTTGGTGCACAGATCAGTAGTTCTGGAGAAGTGGAATTGGAAGAAAGTCCACAAACCAGCCGATCACCATTATTGGGAATCCTGGGGGGATTGATTTTGGTTGTTGGTCTTGGTTCCGGCTTTTACGCCATCCGATTACAACGAAGATAATTCAGGTTCTTACCACTGCGTGCGTTGTTCTTTCCAGACATCAGCTTCATTATGATATCCGGCTTGTTCCCAGAATCCCTGGCGATCTTCAGAAATAAATTCCAGTCCGCGAATCCATTTGGCACCCTTCCATAAATATGGTGTTTCAAGATCATCCCGGCCAGGTATCGCTCCCACCACACCTCGCAAAGGATAGCCATGATCCGCCGAAAGTGGTTGATTATTATAATGGGTTGCTAATAAAAAATTATCCTGCAGCATCACAGATAATGGCAGGTTGGTGGTATATCCATATTCAGCGTGTTGAACAACAAATTTTGCTTCGGGTTTAATCTTCAGCAAACCTTTGTCGATGATCGTATTAATCAACACTCCTTCCCATTCAGTATCGAACATACTCCAGCGTGTGACACAATGGAGATCCATTTTGATTGTTGTTTTCGGCAACTGATTAAATTCTTCCCATGTAAGTGTCAGCGGTTGTTCAACCAATCCCCAGAATTTAAATGTCCATGTGGTGAGGTCAACAGAAGGAATGGGACCATAATGCAAAACCGGGAAGCGTTGTGTCAGGGATTGACCGGGTGGCATTCGTCCTGATTCCCGCATTTTGTTTTCGTCTTCTTTTCGCTTAAATGGATTGAACATACTATCTCCTGTCTCCACATTATAACGGAAATCAACCATTTCAATTGAAAGATAGATTGGTTGAAAGTTATACAACCTGATACTAATTTCTTTTCATCTAAACAGCCAGTTCGATCCCGATTTATTTAGATGATCTGATAATTGGTTAAACTACGGGTAATTAGAATCAGTCGGACCTGGGGTTGGCCATTCCGGGTATCCCGAATCTCCAGGGGTAGGTGTAGGACCACCCGGGTAATTTCCAAGTGTCGCGGTTGGTTGGGGTGTTCCCTGGGAAGTGGTTGGCAATGGGGTTATTGTTGGAAATACAAAGGTCGGCTGCATTGTAGCCATGGTTGCCATTGCGGTTAATTGAGCCGAATCTGGAGTGGCAAATTGCACCCAACTGGTAGGTGTTGGTTCCACACCGCTGGCGATAAAGGTGATGTCGTCCACATATTCAATTGCCCCAATACAGCCCGGTTCCAATCGGCTGGATACATTCTCCCAGTTAAGATATCCAAATTGACGATAAGCCAATTGGATGGCATTACTTAAACAACCCGATCCCGCGTTGTAATTTACCAGGGTAAAACGCCAGAGATCTTCATAATTGCTGATCTGACCTGGATCCTTGCTGGTCACATTCCGGATGATTTTACCAACCTGCTCACAGTTAGCAATCATACCTTCTGCAAAGATGCGTACTGAGAAATTTGCCTGGGATAAATCAATCCCCACCGGACATTCCGGGCAGGTTGAGTTGACTTTGGTGACAAGTGCACCGCGCAGCATCGCCTGGTCCTCTGCAGATATATTTCCAAAGCCCAGATCACAGCGTTCGCTGCTCAAAACAAGCGGACAAAATTGATGGAAGAAACTCGGGTTCCAGAGTAAGACTGTGTCTGCACCATTTTCGGTCAGTTGACCTAATCCTGCTTCTTGATAGTTTTTATAAATTCCAGGCCAGAACTGGCTTTCGCGACTGAATACATTTTTTAGTAATTGTGCGGGAACGCCTGATTCAACTGCTGAAGCCATGATCTCTTCGTTAAACATGTTTTGCCAATCCACCACCTGTGCATAGGCTTCCTGAACGCCACAGGCGTTGGCGACTAAATCTCGATTTAATCCGCCATCTGGACAGAAACTGGCATCTACCTGACCGGACGAGATCAACATACCAGCCAGATAATAGAAAGAGACATTCGTATATAATTCGCCCACATCGGGAGGAGTAAGCAACCAGGGCGGCGGACCACCAATCTCCGGGAATACCTGCCACGTTTCTGAACAACTGGCTGGTTGTGTACCGCGCCATTGGCTGGAGATCACGTCCACGTACCATAAATGTTGATCGTTTGCCCTTCCTTCCGGGTTGGTAAAATCTCCCCAGGGTTGCAGTCGAACCAAGGCTGTATAAATCTCGCTGGCATCACCAAAAGATGAGTCAGCCCAAAACTCAATCTGGACGCCATTCGAGCCTGTCGGACGAAGGGGCAAATCACATAAATCAGATGGACAACTAAATGGGACACCATCAATTGTGCCCTGAATTCGAATAACAGCCTCATTTGCAAGCGGTTCTTCTCCAATAAACCTCAGGTTAGGCAAACTTGTACACGTGTTTTCAGGAGGGTTAAGTTCGCAATTGGAGATTGCCAACCAGACTTGTGGGAGTGGTAGTTCCACATCAATTGTACGTTCGCCGGGGTAACCTTGGAAATAACTCACATAGGCCCCAGGGCACTGATTTACATCACCACCAGAATCAGTCAGATTGCAGGGTTTTGCATTGGTCCATTCCCTTGCTTTGGATACTCCGCACCAGGTTTCCACTTCATCGGCTGTTGGCAAGCCAGTATGTTCCACTAAAAATCGACAGGTGATCTCATTATCTTTCCAGCGAACCAGCCACCACTCATGGGCGACATAATCAACGACAATGGTCGTCATGCGGTGGTATTCTTCCTCCTCTTCGGGCTGATCTTCGGCATAGGCAACAGAAGGCCAGAGCGACAATCCGCCAAGCAATCCAGCGATCAATCCCACCATCAGCAATCCCAGGAAAAAGCGATTCACGAATAAAGAACCTTCCTTAAAAATATAAACAGCGTTGGAAAATTAAAATAATTCCTAAAACGCCCTAATCAATAAAAAGATGTTGATTTAGTGTAGCATAATTCATGCCGATTAAAAACAGTTTGTGAAGTAATTAATGCAAAAGCATTACTCAATTTTAAGGATAACCACTGGTTGGCGATGGTGTGCTTTGTGCAGGAGTTCCTTCCAATGTGCTGGATGGAGTCAGGGAGGGTCCACCGGGTGTAATCGTGGAGGTGTAGATGGTGGGGGTGATTGTTGGGGTGATTGTTCTTGTGGGTGTTGAAGTAAGCGTATAAGTACTGGTTGGTGTGGGTGAGATGGTCATCTCATACTCCAATGTCATAATCAGATCGGAGGATTGTACCGGGTTGGTGGTGAAATCCAAAGCATCCTGAACATATTTCAATAATCTTTCATTGCGCGGGATCAGCACTGTGGGATTAACTTCACCGGGTATTTGCCAGGGAATAAAGTCACCTATATCCATTGGAAAAAAACCAAAGCGATCTGCCTGTCCAAGCCGGATACCGAGCGGAATATAATTGAGCAATTGTGGTAAGGTCAAATTGGTCTGAACTGTATTTCGGTAGGTGTAATACAACTCTGAAAGTTCGATCAGTTTTCCACCCCTGGCCATGCTTTGAAAGAGGTGATAAACAACCTGTTGTTGCCGGACTGCCTGATCACGGATATCAGAATTTTCCCGAAAACTGATAAAACAGAACACATCATCACCGTTAAAATGAACACTGCCTGCAGGAATTCCTCCGCACACCTCATAATAATTTCGAAATACATTCACATCAAGCCCTTCCAGTTCATCCACAAACCAGGAAAAATCGTCCTGATGGACAAGCACGAATTCGTCCGGACGAATTCCTATATTGTATTCAATCGTGTCAGCGAGCATATCAAACCCGCCTACCGCAAAGGCAACACTTACACGCTGCATGGTATATCCAGGGATATATACAAACATTTCAGGTGGTAATGAAAGCAGGGAAACCTTTGCCAGGCGTGGATGATAAAAAGCCAACATGACCACATCAGTACGGCTGACAAAAGGTGCCTCTTTGCCAGAACCCAGCAGGATCAACAGACGCACTTCATCTGGAATTGTTAAGGCTGTGACTGGTGGTGGAATGGGTGTGACTGGCGCAATTCGGGGTGTTGGATAGTCAATCCTGGGTTGTCGACCCACAACGACCTCGCGGGTGTTTTCAATCGTTGGCATCGGGATTGGACTGGGCGTGGCGCTGAGTGTGGGCATTTGATTACTGACTGGCGGTGATTGGGGAATACAACTTCCCAGAATAAAAAGCCACAATATTAGAATTGACATGATCCAACCAGTTCGAATGGATTTTAATCCTATATTTCGTTTTTTACCCCACAATCCTTTAATTGCCATCAAACATCCCCAAGATTGATACCAGCACGACCTAATGCTTGTGTGTAACAGATCATTAAATTGCCAACAGGTAGGTTTTCAATCCAATCTTCCAAAATGGCTTCAAGCGGTTCAGTACCAGTAAAATTCCAATGCAGATGATCCAGGAAAATCATCGACAAAACATAAGCCCCCTGTTTGAAGTTCTGCAAATCATTAAACGGATCGGGCAATAATCCACCTTTGTTCAGTAAATGAATTTTCAAGGCTTCAATGATATTTTCTTGAAGAAACTTTTCGATTGATTCTATACCGTGGGCTGGTATTCCTTTTTCAAAAGCAAGTTGAATGAAAGGATCTTTCGCCAAAACATTCAAATTCCCCTGGGAATTCCAATTCATCACAAATGTTTTGAAGGCATCGTGCAAGGCAAAATCGAAAATTTTCTGATCTGAAAAAGTAATGTCGGTAATACAGCTATGTTTTGCCAGTCGGATTCCATTAGGAGCGCTGAGTGCGCACAGATAAATATGGATTTCTTCAGGTAGGTTGGAAAGACCAAACATCTCGCGAATCAATGACAAATAATTTGATTGTAAGGAATATTCTTCCATCACTTTTTGTCGTTTTTCAATTAATGGCAAACATTCCGATATCCAGTAATCACGGAAGCCAAGCAATTCAAGTTCCTTAATCACCGGCGCCAACACCTGAAATAACAGGAATAATTGATCCTTCTGCGGTAACAATCGTGGAGCATATTGTTCCAAAGCTTCCTGAAACCCTTCTGGATCTAAAAAAATGTCGAGCAGCGGTTTTTGATCAAATTTTGGGATTAAAGAAATCGTAAAAGCCAACGGTGGACTGAGCAGGGTACTCCCCAACGCGGAAGAAATCTGATGAACAATCTGCATGGAATCCAGACTCAATGGATGCCCAAATTCTGCATAGACCTGCGGGTAGGTCTTTATGTATACAGTGTCTTCACTGAGTATATTCAACAGGTTCAATAAGTCCAGGTTGTAACAATCATTAAAAATAATGTCCATTGGCCTACCAGTTGAAAAGGGGTACTTTGAATATATTCATAATGAATTCATTATGCCATTTTTACTAAAAAAAGCCAACTGAGATTTAACAAACACTGGTGCGCTTCATAAAGTTGCGCACCAGCTGATTTTCATCGGTGGGATGAGGGAGGGCTCCACCGAGGGCTGCGATTTAGTTTTTACTATTCCTATTCTAAATCAACCCTTCTTCAATTTCACCATACAAAGGTCGATAATTTATTGGTTGAATGTCCAGCTTTGCGCTGGTCATTCGGCCAGGTGACCATTATTGCGTCAGTCTGCTGGCACTGGAATTGCATCGGGAATCTCCTCGATTTGTTTGGGCATGTGAAACTTCCTCCAGGCTATTGGCATGGCTACCAGCAAAGCAATTGTGGGTAGAATGAAAGGCAACTGTGGATTATAGGTTTCATATAACCAGGCACCGATGAACGGTGCAGGCAATGCTACTACTCCAACACTGGTTGAGAAAAGACCAAATGCCAGACCTCGCAATTTTTCAGGCACTGCCTTGGATATCAAGGAACTGTATGCCGGACTCATTAATGCCTGCCCCATGCCAAACATGATGTAAGCAATTGACATGGAGGCGAAATTCCTGCTGGAGATAAAAACCACCATGGAAGCAGCAAACATCCCCATACCAGCAACGATGGCATACCGTTCACCCTTGCGATCGGATAACCAGCCTGTGAATGTCAACAGTGCCATGGTGACAATGGAAGACATCGAATTCAGAATACCAATCTGGGTATTGGTGATGCCCACTTCATTATTCATATAGATTGGAAAGAGCTGCCCGACCATATTAAAGTTAATATCGATAATCCCATCCGTGATCAATATCCAGGTTGCCACGCCTCCACTCGCCAGCAACACCAGCATAGCACCAATACTGGATTTCAAGTTACTGAAACTGGGTTTTTGACGGCTCACTACTGGCTCAACTGTGGATGGTGAAGTGATTGTTTCAGGCTCTTTATCGTATCGTATTGCCATTCCAATGCGCAGGATGGTGGCCAGCGTGAAGAAGCCAGCAGCAACAATGAACATCATGCTGTACCCATACCGGTCGGATAAAAAACCGCCCAAAGGTGGTCCCAGCACTCCCACCACCGCAAAAGTAGTATCCGCAATACCGTAAATTTTTCCACGATTGTCTTCAGAAGATTGCTCAGCAATAAATGCCCTGAAACTAGGCGCTACAAAAGAACGACCAATGGCTCCCGTTGCCATCGCCAGCAGACCCCATTCCCAACTTGGAGCCAGAAGAAAGATCACAAAGGTGAACATATTGGCAACACTACCAATAGCAACTGCTTTCAAACGTCCGATCGAATCAGATATCCAACCGCCAAAAATCTGAAATAATAGCGGCAGAATGGCTGCAATCGTGAAAAACAAGCCCACCTGACGCACATCTGCCCCCAGATGCTGGAGGTACAAAGGCAGCAATGGGTCGTACATCATGGCTGCGATATTGGCCAGGATCATACCACTCATAAAGAGTTGTAGTTTTCGAGGGAATAGGTTCATGATGGTTGAGACGCGTTTCAATCAATTCTCCAAATGGTTTAGTGTTAGCAGATCAGCTTGCTGCTGGATACAGTTGTAACACAATCAAACCCAAATTTCGCTAATTGCCCGGTCAAATTTTCCCTCTTCTATGGTTGAGAATTTTACTAGCCAAGTAGCCAGGTTGGTGAAATTTTTTGTTTATAAACATTGAAGAAATTTGCTCAAATTTTCTGTTTTATTGTTGATTAATGAATGGGGTTATTGCCACTTTACAATAATTTAACTCTTGCTTAACAATATTCATTTATGTTATAAATTAAGTATGAATATCTTTTGATTTTCATGGTCATCGGTGTTTCCCCGAAAAAAAATATTTCAAACCAATTCAATAAATTTAAAGAAGGAGAAAAGAATGAAGAAACGCTTGTTAATATTTATATCTATGATTATTGTACTTACAATGGTAGCTGCTTGTGGTGGGCAAACTGCAGCAGAACCCGCTCCGGCTGGTGAACAACCAGCCGCTAAATTTAAAGCAGGCTTACTGGCTCCCGGCCCGGTCAACGACGGAGGATGGAACCAGACTGCTTATGAAGCCCTCAAACGCATGGAAACCGACCTGGATGCAGAAATTAGTTATGTAGAAGTGGAAATGTCCCCTGCTGCCTTCGAAAAAGCTTTCCGTGATTTTGCTGACCAGGGATTTCAGTTCATCTTAGGACATGGTAATGAATTCACCGATGCTGCAGTGGCTGTTGCACCAGATTACCCGAATACCTTCTTCTTCCTGTCCAGCAGTCGTTTCTATGATCCAAACGTACCCAATGTTATTGGCTTGAATTCTGACTCAAGCCAACCTTGTTATGTCTTTGGTTATATTGCAGCCAAGATGGGTACAGGAGCAGGCTTGATCGGTGGCATGGAGATCCCACCCATCTCCGAATCTTTCACAGGTTTTATCAATGGTACGCATGCTGTCAATTCTGATTTCCCCGTTCAGGTAACCTATTTGGGTAACTGGACAGATACAGCCGCTGCCAAGGAAGCATCCATCAGCTATATTGACGGTGGAGCAAACTTTCTCCTAGGAAATGCAGACTTTGCTGGGAATGGCGTTTATCAAGCTATGTTGGAAAAGAACGTATATGGCTTTGGTATGTTTGGTGATAATACCGAAAAAGCACCTCAACAAATCCTGGCAAATTACATCCTGGATTATGGCGCTGGATTGGTGCACCTGGCCGAAGCAGTAAAAGATGGTACATTCAAACCCACCAGCAATATTGAATTTGGTCTGGTTGATGAAGATGTTATTTATATCGTCTACAATGAAGGTGCTGCCACCCCGGTTCCACAAGAACTCCGTGATGAAGTTGCTGCCCTTTACGCAAAAATCACATCTGGCGAAATTGACACATTAGCACCTGTAAAGTAATGTTCTTAACTATAGAATCGGCATACTAATATTGAGAAATGTTGTTGGCATCAATGCCAACAACATTTCTTTAAAATTGCCTTATTATTTACAAATCGATACAATAGAAATAATTATTGCTACTTGAGGTAGATAAGTATGGATTTTGTTTCCTTCAAGAAACGATTATTAAAATTTTCACGCAATGCCTGGACACCTTTTGCAGCCATTCCAATTGCACTCGGAATCGGTGCCATTGTTCTTCTGATTGCAGGATATGATCCCGTTCAGGCATACGCAGCTATGTGGCAAGGTGCCTTCAAAGATCGAACAGCAATTACTGAGGTGTTAATTAAAGCCACCCCTCTGATCTTTATCGGCGCTGGTCTGGCAATTGCATTTCGCTGCAGCATATGGAATATTGGAGCAGAAGGTCAGTTTTACGCCGGTGCTGTTGCCGCCACTGCAGTAGGCATCTATCTGGGTGATTTGCCCAGATTCTTGTTGGTTCCACTGGTATTAATCGCTGGAGCTTCCAGTGGTGCTTTGTGGGGTATGCTGGCTGCCTTTTTAAAAAATCGGTTTGGTGCTAATGAAGTTGTCACCACCATCATGTTGAACTACATTGCAATCTTTATCACCGGTTGGTTGGTTACCGGCCCGATGATTGAGACTGCAGGATTATTTGCACAAACCGCCAAAATCAGCGAGAATGCCTGGTTATGGCGCTTCTTGCCACCAACTCGTTTGCACACTGGATTTATCCTGGCCCTGGTATTGTCTGTTGTGTTGTATATCATTATTTTCAAAACCAGTCTGGGCTATACCATCCGGGCGGTAGGCATTAACCCGGACGCAGCCCGTTATGCCGGTATTAATGTGAAACGAAAAGTATTACTTGCGATGGCAATCAGTGGTGGTGCTGCTGGCTTGGGGGGAGCTGTGGAGGTGGCTGCCATCTCTTACCGTTTATATCAGTTGATTTCACCCGGATATGGGTTCGATGGTATTGCAGTTTCATTATTAGTAAATAATAATCCACTGGGTGTCATTTTCTCCGGCATTTTATTCGGAGCTTTAAGATCCGGAGCTGAAGTAATGCAAATGAATGCAAAAGTACCCTCTGTTCTGGTTTTTCTCATTCAGGGGCTTGTCGTTCTTTCGGTTGTTGCGTTCGGCGTTTACAGTTATGTTTCTAAAGAAAAAGAGGAGTGAGATCAATTATGGAACTCCTACCTTCCATTTTATTCTTACAAGGTATCCTTGCTGCCACCTGGCGTATGGCAACCCCGATTTTATATGCCGCTGTTGGTGAAGTGTTTTCGGAAAAAGCCGGGGTTATCAATATTGGGTTGGAAGGCGTAATGTTGATCGGAGCCTTCAGTGCCTATTCAGTTGCCTTTGAATCCGGTTCTTTATGGTTAGGCTTGCTGGCTGCGATACTGGCTGGTATCCTCAGCGGTTTAATTTTTGCATTTTTTACCATCACCATCAAGGCTAATCAAATTGTTGTTGGTGCAGCCTTTAATATGATTGGTTTGGGAATCACTGGCTTTCTTTATCGCTCCATGTATGCTGTTAGCGCAGTGCCGCTTGGACTAAAAACATTCCCGTCCGTTGAAATTCCATTTCTTTCTTCAATTCCTTTTTTTGGTGAGGTCTTATTTAAACACAATATCATGGTGTATGGGACCTTATTGTTGTTGCCTTTAGCTACTTTTGTGTTGTATAAAACAGCTTTTGGTCTGTCTATTCGTGCTGTCGGTGAACACCCCAAAGCAGCCGATACCGTTGGGGTGAATGTTTTCCGTATGCGCTATGTGAGCGTTATGATCGGAACAGCATTGGCAGCTGTTGGTGGTGCCTTTCTGGTACTGGCATATGCAGATCAGTTCGTAGAAGGGATCGTTTCCGGTCGTGGTTTCATAGCGTTGGCTGTTGTAGTGTTTGGAAGATGGAAACCCTGGGGAGCATTTTGGACATCCTTATTGTTCGGTATTTTCTACGCGTTGCAATTGCGTATCCAAACCATGCCCAATGTAAACATCCCCTACCAGTTCTTGCAAGCATTACCATATCTGGCAACCTTAATGGCATTGGTTGGATTCAACAAACGACGCGTGCAAACCCCCAAGACTCTTGGCGTACCTTATAAATAGGAGATTCCATGGAAGATAGTATGCCAAAAAATGATAATCCACAAACAATACTCCGGATGGAGGAAATACATAAGAGCTTTCCTGGTGGTGTAATTGCCAATCGAGGTGTAAATCTGGAAGTTCGTCAGGGAGAAATCCATTGTCTCTTAGGGGAAAATGGTGCTGGAAAGACCGTTTTGATGAGCATCCTGTATGGGCTTTATAAACCAGATTCAGGTAATATTTATTATAAAAAAGAAAAATTTGATGTTCACAGTCCAAAAGACGCCATCCAAAATCGAATTGGTATGGTGCATCAACACTTTATGCTGGTTGAGACATTAAGTGTGACCGAAAATATCATCCTGGGGCAATATAAACCCTGGAAAGTGCTTAACAATCTAGACCCAGTGACGAAAAAGATTCAACAAATGAGTAAGGATTATGGTTTGAATGTCGATCCCACCTCTTTGGTACACGACCTGTCTGTTGGGGAACAACAACGTGTCGAAATTCTGAAAGCCCTTTATCATGGCGCGGATTTATTGATTCTGGACGAACCAACCGCTGTGTTAACCCCGCAAGAATCCGAACATCTCCTTGACTTTCTGCGTCAGTTAGCCAATAAAGGGCTCACCATCGTTTTCATCACCCACAAGCTGGAAGAAGTTATGCAGATCAGTGATCGGGTAACCATCCTGCGCGATGGGAAGACAATAGCCACCGTCATTACGGGGGAAACCAATCCCCGTGGGTTGGCTAAATTGATGGTTGGTCGTGATGTAATGATGGATCTGAATAAAAAAGAAAAACAACCAGGTAAAGTTATTTTCTCGGTTAAAAACCTGAATGTGAAAGATGAACGTGGCTTACCTGCAGTCCAGAAATTTTCCTTTGATGTTCATGAACGCGAAGTTGTAGGAATTGCAGGTGTGTCTGGTAATGGCCAAAGCGAGCTGGCGTTGGCATTAGCTGGTTTAATGGAAAGCGAATTTGACTCCATTATTCTGAATGACAAATTGATTACCAAACATGATCTCACCCGTTTGAATCAACTTGGGATGGCACACATACCAGAAGATCGTCAAAAAATGGGGTTGATTCTACCCTTTTCAGTTAGTGAGAATTTCATTGCTGAAACCTTCAATGATCATCCCTTTTCAAAATATGGATTCCTGCAATTTAAGACCATCAAAAATTATTCCCAATCACTGGTGAAGAAATTCAGTATCCGCGTCGGGGATGTAGATGAAGAAATAGCCCATCTTTCAGGTGGAAACCAACAAAAAGTGGTGGTTGCGCGGGAATTAGACCGGCGTCCGAAGTTTTTGCTTGTCAACCAACCCACCCGAGGTATTGATATAGGTGCAACTGAATTTGTTCGCCAACAAATTATTGCGGAGCGCGATGAAGGTGCTGCAATTTTACTTATTTCAACCGATCTGGAAGAAATATTTGCCCTTAGTGATCGCATTCTGGTCATGTTCGAAGGACAGAATATGGGGGAAGTGTCACCGAATCTGGACATGATTGAACAGGTCGGATTATTAATGGCAGGGAAAACTATAGAATCTCCTCTATAAAATCTTGTGCTAAGGAGTTAAAAATGACCTATCAAGTTTTATTCGTTACCCATCGTGGAGAACGACATCAACAATCAGCGCTGGCAGGCGCTCCAAAGGATTTAGAAATAACCTTTCTTCGTGATCCGAACAAAGCTGAAATAATCAAGCATCTCTCTGAGAAACAATTCCTCATCACCGAACGCAGTGATATTATTGATGCTGAGATCATTGCGGCCGGAAAGGATCTACAATTAATCCAAAGGCTGGGCTCTCAGATTTATGATATTGACCTGGATGCTGCCCGAAAAGCAGGTGTGAAAGTGTGTTATATGCCGATTGAGATGACGGTTATGGTTTCAGAACACATGTTAACCCAAATGCTGAGTCTCGCAAAACGCCTGAGAGAGGCAATGCACGTGATTATTATGGAAAAAGACTGGGGATTATCTCCCAGAAAAAGTGATGAGGATACATTTGCGATTAATTTTACAGGTCGTCAATCAATCGGTACACTATATCGGAAAACAGTGGGCATCATTGGTTTCGGAGAAATAGGTATTGAGCTTGCTCGTCGATTGAAGGGATTTGAATGTAAAGTGTTGTATCACAAACGCGCGCAACTATCCAACCATGCTGAAAATGACCTCGATATTCAATATGCCAACCAGGAAGACTTACTAGCACAAAGTGATTTTGTGGCCATGTTATTGCCTTTCATGCCAGAAACCGAAGCCATGGTTAATCTTCATTTTATCCATCAAATGAAACCAGGTGCCTGTCTGGTAAGCTGTGGTGCCAGTGGATTATTTAATGAAAAAGATGTCGCTGAAGCTTTGCGTTCAGGTTATCTGGGTGGTGTTGCAACCGATACATTTGAATGGGAACCAATTAATATGGATAGCCCTTTACTGCCTCTGGCCAGGGATCTTGAAGCAAATATAATCCTCACGCCTCACACAGCCTCTGGCAGTATTGACCCAAACGCTCTACCTGATCGTAGGGGAGATTATATTAACCTGATAAGCTATACTAAGAATAAACCATTAATTTATCAGATCGTTTGATTTATATTTAAATGAAATTTCAGAAAGGATCCATATAAATGACAAAAGAATTTCACAGACCAGAAACCTGGTCAAAAGCCCACCAACTTTTGAATCGCTCTGATGTTCATACGGTTCCACTTACCGTCAGCCCACGTCCAACAGCACTGAATGATCGAGATGCAGATGCATTTGTCGATCTTGAGAAATTGTCTCTCCAATATATCCAGATCGGTGAAGATAACCGGGTACACATTGGTGCGATGACTACTTTGCAGGATTTGTATCTATCAGACCTGATCAAAACCCAAGCCAGTGGTATCCTGTCAGAAGCTGCATATCTCTCTGCCACACATGGATTACGTAATCTGGCAAGCATAGCAGGAACCCTGACCGATCCTGAAAATCCACCGGATGTACCTCTGGTTCTGTTATCGTTGGATTCGATTGTAACTGTTCAAAAAGAAGAGAACCAGATACGTTTGGTGGCGTTGCATGAATGGATGAAAGATTGCAACAATGTTCTTCTTCCTGGAGAAGTGATTCTGGAGGTCAGTTTTCCAATGCATGCCGCTGCCAAAGGGGCTCTGGTACGTGTCAGCCTAACCCCCCGCGACAAAGCGATTGTTGCAGTTGCAGCCGTGTTATCGGTTGAAAACGCTGTCTGTTCCCACGCTGGCCTTGCATTGGCGGGTTCCAACCCGACGGTTGTACGTTTGCTGGATGCTGAATCCCTGTTAAGGGATAAAGCTTTGTCCGTCGAATTATTTGATCAGTGTGCTTCTCTGGCTGAAAAGCAAGCCGATCCAATTGGAAATTATCGAGGCAGTGTTGCCTATCGCACAGCAATGGCTTCAGTTCTCACGCGCCGTGCATTGCACCAGGCTTACAAAGCATAGATCAAGGAGAACAAATGAATATAAATTTCAAACTTAATGGAAAAGATACCGACCTGGTAGTGATTCAGGATGAAAGTCTTCTGACTGCCCTGCGACGTGCTGGCGTCTGGAGTGTCAAACATGGGTGTGAAACCGGAGAATGTGGTGCCTGTTCCGTGTTAATGGATGGCAAATTAGTCCCAACCTGCATCATTATGGCACCGCAAGCGGATGGGCATGAAATTGAGACCGTGGAAGGGATGAGCGAAGTCAATACCATCCATCCAATTCAGAAAGCTTTCACTGAGATGGGCGCAGTTCAATGCGGTTTTTGTACACCAGCGATGATTCTGGCAACAAAAGCCCTGATCAATAAAGATATGTATCCCACCTTAACAGTTGCCCGCGACGCCATCAGCTCTACGATTTGTCGTTGTACCGGTTATGTAAAACCTGTTGATGCAATTATGCGTGCTGCAGCCATGATGCGCGGTGAAGAAGTACCACCCATTGATGGTGGCGGTATTCCGATGGATATCGCTTTTGGCCTTACTGGAGAGTCCGATCTGGGGCGAAATCTCCCCGATTTCATGGGTGGAGATCATTCCGACCAGAGTGTTAAAACCAAACCGGATGTAAAGGTAGCACCATGGGTGACACCAGAATCCCAAACCGATGTGGTGGGCCGTCCGGAAATTAAGGTGGATGCTGTTAAGCTGGCTAAAGGTAAACCTGCCTTTACCGATGATATCAACCTACCTGGGATGCTTTATGCCGAAATGCTGACCAGCCCGCATGGGCATGCACGCATCCTGCACATTGATGTATCCAAAGCACGCGCATTGCCCGGTGTACATGCCGTATTAACCTATAAAGATGTGCCACGAGTGCTTTATGCCTCGGGTGGACAAACCTGGCCGAACCCAACCCCATGGGATCAGGTTTCGCTGGATAATAAAGTTCGACATGTTGGCGACCGAGTAGCTGTGGTGGCGGCTGAGACCCCAGAAATAGCTCGCGAAGCGATTAAATTGATTGATGTCGATTATGAAGTCCTGCCGGTTGTGCTAGATCCCCGTGATGCCGGAAAACCTGGTGCGCCAGTGATCCATGATGAGCCGGATGCTTATGGTATCCCGGATGCCAGCCGCAATCTGGTTAACACCGTTGATGCAACCTATGGCGATGTGGAGTCTGTGTTTGCAACCTGTGATCGTATCTTTGAAAACACATACTACACCCCAAAACAACAACATGTGCATATTGAACCACATATCTGCATTACCTATTGGGATGAGGACGAACGTCTGGTCGTTCGCACTTCCACCCAGGTACCTTTCCACGCACGACGTATGCTCGCCCCATTGATTGGTTTACCAATTAAACGCATCCGGGTGATCAAACCGCGAATTGGTGGCGGCTTTGGTGGCAAGCAAGAGATGCTGATCGAAGACCTGGCTGCCCATCTGACGCTTGCAACCAACCGTCCGGTGAAGCTGGAATATTCACGCGAACAGGAATTTATCAGCTCGCGTTCCCGTCATCCGATGTATGTGACCTTCAAGGTTGGTGTGATGAACGATGGCACCATTCGTGCTCTGGATATGAATGTCATCTCCGATACGGGTGCTTATGGTTCACATTCTCTGACCGTTGCCAGTGTCTCCGGTTTACGTGGCCTTTCCACCTATAAAGCAGATGCTTTGCGCTTCCATGCTGCAATCTACTACACCAATAAAGCCCCTTCAGGTGCCTTCCGTGGGTATGGAGCACCTCAAGGAATGTTTGCTCTGGAAGTAATCGTGGATGAGATTGCACATTCACTCGGCTTTGATCCGGTGGAATTCCGCCGCAAAAATGCAGTAGGAGTCGGTTCTCATATTCCGATTTCCACTGCGCTGGGTGAAGGTGGCACGATTGAACAATATGTAATGAGTTGCGGACTGGATGAATGTTTTGATAAAGCAGCCAAATCCATCCAGTGGGAACGTCGCAATGATCCTAAATGGAGGGTTGATCCCGAACGACCACACATCCGCAGAGGATTGGGGGTAGCAGCCTGTATGCATGGAACAGCCATTCCCGGTCTGGATATGGGTGGTGCTTCAATCAAAATGAATGACGATGGCAGCTTTAATGTGCTCGTTGGTGCAACCGACCTCGGCACGGGTTCTGATACCGTTATCGCTCAAATTGTAGCTGAGACACTGGGTTGTACTTTGCAGGATATTATCATCTACTCCTCGGATACGGATATGACGCCCTTTGATGTTGGCGCGTATGCTTCCAGCACCACTTTTATTTCAGGTGGTTCAGCCAAGAAGGCAGCAGAGATTGTACGGAAACAGATTGTTGAACGCGCTGCTAAGATGCTCAAAACCACCACGGAAGGCATGTACTTGCGCCACAATCATGCCTTTGCTGCCGATGGACGGTCAGTCACACTGGAAGCAGTAGCATTGAACAGCCTGCATACCGTCGATCAGCAACAGATTATGGGGACAGCTTCGTTCATGTCCAATTATGCACCACCACCCTTCGGGGCACAGTTTGTTGAGGTTGAAGTGGATACTGAGACCGGCATGGTGCGGGTTCCACGTATGGTGATGGCGGTTGATTGTGGAACCGCGATCAATCCGGTGACTGCTTCCGGTCAGATTGAAGGCGGCCAACTGCAAGCATTGGGTATGGCAATCTCTGAAAGCATGGAATACGATCAAGAAGGAAATGTGCTACAGAAACGCATTGGTGATTATCGCATTTATGAGGCTGATGAATCCCCGGAGATCACTGCCATCCTGGTTCCAACCTACGAACCGAGCGGTCCGTATGGCGCCAAAGCTGTGGCGGAAATTCCGATGGACGGTGTTGGTCCGGCAGTTTCAAATGCCATCTTCGACGCCATCGGTGTACGCCTGCGTGAATTGCCGGTATTTCCAGAAAAAGTCTGGAAAGGCATTCAGGAAAAATAATGATAATCGGGGTGTCCAGCTGGACACCCCGAATTTTTATCAGAAAATCATCTCCATCGCTTTACCACGCTCAATCAGAGCATTTTGCTCATCTTCTGATAGTGGTGTAAAGTGCTCACAAGCCTGCAACACCATCGGTATTACAGTAATGTCTCCCGCCATGCACAAACCAGTCACATCCTGTGAAAGCACAAAGTTGACCGACTCCTGAATGGATTGGAGTGTGTGAAATGGCTCATACCAGGTAGTATGTGTTTTTGGACGTTCGTTCCAAGGACCACGCGTAACGGATTTAATGATCATTGTTCCAATACGTCGGGCTTTACATTCCTTCAGCAACTCCAGGGCTCCCATGCGGTATTCATCCTGGGCAAATAAACCGTAATTAAGCGGGAACATGACCGTGTCAAAGTCAAAGCGTTGAATTGCCTGCAAGAATAAGGCCGGAGACTGCATGCCATGACCGGTAATGCCCAGGTAGCGGGTTATGCCTTCCTCACGGGCTTTCGCCAGGGTTTCTATCGCGCCACCATTACTCATGGCAGCGTCCAGCTCTTCCTGGGTGGTAATGGCATGGATTTGATAGAGATCGAATTGCTCCACCTGTAGGCGTTTTAAGGATGCCTGCATTTCATTCCAGGCTGCTTCTGCTGAGCGCTCCATTGTTTTACAACCCAGAAAGAAACGCTGTCGTTCGCGTTTCAACCACGGTCCCACACGCTCCTCTGCAACACCATAAGAAGGCGCAACATCAATATGATTAACACCTGCAGCAAGGACCTGTTCCAATACCTGGTTCGCCATGGATTGGGTGATATCCCAAAAGGCAGCCCCTCCAAAAATTGCTACACTGGAGAAATGTCCAGTTCTTCCCAATTCTCGTTTTTCCATCTGTTCCCTCCTTAAGATTACTGTTTCGATCTTTTCATCAAAACACCGACTAACCAAAATTTTTAATGAGATGCACCAATAATATTTAATAATATACCCAAATGTTCAACTACCAGATCAGGTTGATACTCTGAATTGATAAGATCATAGTGTTTTGTTTCGCCACTCAAAACCAAAACAGTTCGTAATCCCGCCTTGCCAAGTGCTATATCTGTATATAACCGGTCTCCAACCATACAGATATCTTCGGTCGGGAGACCCAATCGTTGCGTCAAAGCGCTGACAATTGGAGGATTGGGCTTCCCGATAACATGATCAGGCCACCGGCCGGTGGAAGCTTCCACGAAGGCAATCATGGCACCAATGTCGGGCATGACACCCTCTTCCAGCGGGCAGTTGATATCTGCGTGGGTTGAAAAGTAAGGTAACCCAGTTCGTACCCCATCACACAAACGCCACAATTTCTCATAGGTCAGGGTGGTATCGAATCCCAATACAAATGCCTGAGGATTTAAAGTTGTTAATTTGAACCCGTGTGATTCAAACTCTTTTTCCAATGCTGGAGTGCCGATCAGATCAATATTTTGGATGTGCGAAAATTGTTGTTTTATGAAAACAGCGGTTGCTTCCCCCGCGGTGAATATCATGCTTTCATCGACATCCATTCCCAGACTGTTCAGTTTTTCAGCATATAATCTGCGATCTTTGGAAGAGTTATTGGTGAGAAAAAGATAGGGAATTTGCTTTAATCCTAAATGTTCTACAAACTCCTTGGCACCTGGCAACAAACGATTGCCCAGGAAGATGGTACCATCCATATCAAGCACAAAAGCTTTTACCCCAACCAATTTGCCAGTATTGAGAGGCGCCATTGTTCAGTCTCGCCATCGCAACATTTTGGAAAACCAACCACCTTCTTCCTCTTCCTGGAAAGTGCTGAAAAGTTTCCCATTTTGTCCATTGATCATCACCGGGAAACGTTCAGCACCCAGAACCAGCATTGCGCTCCAAACCGGCACCAGAACCAATTTATATTGCTCCACTGTGACCCTACGTGTGTTAAGTTGTAAATTGCGGATTGGTTTAATATTTTCATCCAACAGATTTTGATGTTCAGCATCCAATACCACTTTTCTGGCGCTGATGGCAGCATCACCCGCTGGACGGTCATAACTCTCTGCCATCCAATTGGCCAGGTACTGGTCTTCGAATGGCACGAGACCATTAAAATCGAAGCTATTGATCAGCTCGTTCATCAAGCCTGGACATTTCCGGGTAGCTGGGACTCGAACATCGTCGTGAAAGATCGTCTTGGTACTGGATTGCAGATACCATTGCCGGTTTTCCATTTCTTCCAATTGCCAATCGATAAAACCACCAATATCAAAAGTCCACATTGGCAAATAGATTCCCTGCAATGCTTCAAATTTTCCCTCACCAGGTGACTCACTGGTTTGCCACCATTTAATCAAATATTGGTATGCCATTGGTTCTGTAAGATGAAACGGGATAATCGCCCCAGGTAAAAGGATCTCACGTTCTTCTTTATGCACCACCGTGTAATTGGACTCACAGAATGGGCATTGCCACGTGAGTTGTTGTGGTGGAATGATAAATTCAGCACCACAGCCAACGCAAAGGGAAATCTGGGTGTTGACCGCTCTGGAATGTCCCTGCCCGGTGGCTAATGCTATCAGAAAATTCTCTTCTTCAATTCGCCTGCCAGACTTTTTTCGCAAAGATTTTGTCTCACAATTTTCACAGAGCAGAGACAATCCATCTGGCGCAAAGGTCATTCGACCGCCGCATTGAGGACAAACAAAGCGATCCAGCTCACCAGCCTCGACTTGAAAGGTGGTTTGCCCGGGTAAACGATCCGGGTCAATAATCTTTTCCTCATCCAGTTCGCCATCCAGAATCGCCAGTTGACGACGAGCTCTGCCTTCCGTTGGATCCATTGCCAAAATCTTTTCAATCCAATTCCTTTGTTCGGCTTCGGTTGGAGAGACCAGACTTAAATAATACATGGCATCAATTTGTTCTTTTACAGGTGGATCCTGATACAGATAGCGTTCCAGGTATCGATATGCCAATTGTTTTTCACCAACTTTGGCGGATGCGATACCGTGTACCAATAAATCTCTTGAATGGGGGCTATAGCTGATGGGTTTTTTCATTTTTTTATCTCACTGGAAATGCATGCTGATAATCAATTGTATCAATCTTCCGGGAAAATCATTGATAATGAGCCATATTTTACACCAAAGCGGAAACCAGACCAATGATACCCCCGCCCAATATCAACCAGGTTGAATTGACGCGAAAGCGGATTAACAAAATCGCTGAGATTAATCCGATGAGAATCGTGAGAGGATCAATCAGAGAAGAACGTCCCAATTGCACAAGAACCGCTGCCATGAGTCCCAGAGATACAGCGTTGATGCCGTCCAGCAGACTGCCAAAGAATTTTGAATTTCTCAATTTGGGGATCAATGGTGAAGAAAGCGCTACAAACACAAACGAAGGCAGAAAAATTCCCAGAGTTGCCAGCAAAGCACCAGGCACACCTGCCAGAATATATCCAATGAATGTTGCAGTGGTAAAAACAGGGCCAGGTGTTACCTGCCCGATTGCGATGGCATCAATCAATTGTTGGTCTGTCAGCCAGCCGAAATTTACGACAAGATCGGAGCGTAGAAATGCCAGCAGAACATAACCGCTACCATACAGAATGGACCCAATCTTTAAAAATGTGAAAAATAGGATTGGCAGCTGAACGCTGGAAATTGTCTGGGGAAATGCAACCAGTAACGAACCAGGCAAGGCGATTCCGGCAAATTGTTTTGTCTCCATACTCTTAAAATTCTTCAGTAAAAGTAGGGCAAACCCGCCACCAAATAATAATGCGATCTCATTCACACCTAACCAATAAAGAACCATCACACCAAGCACACCAATTCCCGTAATCCTGTCTTTTATCGCCTTTTTTCCAAGACTCCATAAAGCCTGAAAAACAATCGCGATCACAACTGGTTTGATGCCATATAGCAGCCATTCAGCCTGAGGATATGATCCATACTGAACATACAGCCATGCCAACCCGAGCACAATCAGCACTGCTGGAAATATAAAGCTTATTCCGCCCAAAATCAATCCACGCCAGCCTGCATGCTTTAAGCTGATATGGATCGCCATTTCAGTTGAATTGGGACCAGGGATAAGATTTGTTGCGCCAATCAGATCGAGGAATTCCTGTTCATCCAGCCATTTGCGACGCTTAACCACCTCATCATGCATCATGCTGATATGAGCAGCCGGTCCCCCAAATCCGGTTATTCCCAGCTTGAGGAAAAGTAAAATGACTTCTTTTAAACTACCCGTGTGTTTTGACTGCCTTGTTTCGTTCATTTTTTCTTTTTGTGAGATAGATTGAGAAAATTGGTATCTTTTCGATAATAAGCGGTTTGGGTGTTGTTGGCGGTGAACCCTGCCAAAACACCCGCCAACCCAGTCTTATTGAGATGATAAAATTTTTTTATTGTCAAATTTTTATTCTATCTTTTGTAAGAATGCTATACTTAAATAATATTCCGATTATTCCGAAAAACTTTGGTTACAAATCAGTCCTTGTGAATAGCAATTATAATTTGAAAAATTTTAGCCAGTCAGACTCTTTGTAAGAAAATATAAAGAATCGGATTTTTAGCGATTCCTTGCCTACGCAGGAAGGAATCCTATAGAAATTTTTTCGATAAATCTTAACAAAATTTTGAAATTATCTTATCACTCACAAAGAAAAATAGACGGTGTGATAAGAAATCAGGCAAAACAAAAGGAATTATGAAATGAATTGTGCAAATTGTGGTCATAAACTTCCTGAAGGCAATCGCTTTTGTGAAAACTGCAATACGCCAGTTAGCATAGAGCTTCCGAAAATGGGAGCGGTTCATCAACGAGTTCATAAGCAAGCTAGCCCTGGCGTGGTATTAGGTGGGGGGACGCGGAGAGAAGAAATATTATGAAACAACCGGAAGCAAAAACGAATACAAAATTAATGGTTTGGGTCATCGTAGTTGTCCTGATCGTTCTTGGTTGCTGTTGCGTTGCTGTTATTGGCGGTGGCTTGGTTTATTTCCGAAATCAGGGTCAGTCCTGGCAGGATGTGCTTCCTGGTGGTTTGGAAGAGCTTCCTGATACTACCGAGGCATTACCAGAGCCGGAAATCGTTTCTCCGATCCCGGAGGAAGCAGCGCAGCCCACTCCACCAGATGAGACAATGCAAGATCCAGGTTATCTTCCGAAAGACTACATACTTGCCGTAACCAGTTCAGGTATCTGGATGGTGAATGAGCAAACACGTCAAGCAACACAAATCAGCTATGATCAGTTGGATATCCCCTGGGATCTTAATGATGGTATGTCTCCGGACAAAAAGTTTTTCGCGTTTATTACGGGTTTTGGCGGGGCCTCTGTGAACCCGGTGTTAGTAGTGCTGGATCTGGTAAACCAGACAACACTTCTGCAATTGGAGCTGACCGGTCCAATCATCCAGCCAGGTGTGGAGGGTACCCATGGAGATCCGTCTTTTGAAGCGTTCGGAGCTATGCAATCCATAAGCAGTCTGGCCTGGTCTCCAGATGGTACCCAATTAGCTTTTATAGCTGCCCGTGATGGCGACAGTGCTGATGTTTATCTTTTTAATCGATCTGATAATTCGGTTACTCGCCTGACGGACGAAGCCGGACATGCCTCCGCTTTACATTGGTCGCCAGACGGGCAATTTCTCCAATATTTGAGTGTATACACCTTTGGTACTGGTGCTGGTGCAAAAATGGCGGGTTTGTGGGTTTATGATTTCCAAAGTAATCAAGTTCTCCTTCTGGAAACATTGGATAGTAATGGAGAAGACTTCCTGACATGGATGGATAACAACCGTTTTTTGATCGCTAGTTGGGGGCGTTTATGTGGTGGCTCATATAACCTACGAATTGTGGATGCAACCAGTTTTGACCAGCTGGTAATTGTTGAGGAGGGGTTTACCGCTGCTGCCTATGACCCCGAAAACCAATTCGGAATGTTTTCGGTCGCATACACATACGATAATTGCGGCAGCAGCGAACCTTTTGAGCCTGGCTTGATGATCTTTGGCGAAAGCGTTCCGGTTCTTGGCCCTGACGGCCCGATCGTTGGTGAAATTGGTCGCAAAAAATTTGAACAAATTATCGCTTATGGCCTCCGTTTCATTCCACAGGGCAATCTTTTAACTGTGTATGGAGATGAAGGCCTTCAGTATATTTACTATAAGGGTCAGTATGGTCACAACAGTCTGGAGATTCTGCCTGAAGTAAAAGGGTTAGTGCCGTATCCATCACCAAACGGGGAGTATTGGGCATGGGCTTCTCGTATGAATACTGGCCTTTGGATCACAGAAAACAATAGTGATCCAATTGCATTGTCTCACCCTTTCACCGGCATACCAGTGTGGAGCCAGGATGGACAAACCATCTACTTCTACGAAAACAATCGGCTCTTCTCAGCGAGTGCTCCCCAATTTGATACGGGAGTGTTGGTTGTGGAAACTACTGGGGATGAAATTCTGGGCTTGGTGAAATAAGAGATTAGATTTTTTTACGAGTAGCCGGTCTTCAATTCAAAACACAGCACTAATAGGATAATTTGACTTCCCCAAAAACATCTTCACTTGCAACGGAAAAATGTCTTATGACGCTGAGATTCTCATACCTCAATCGCCTTGAGCAAAATCAAACTGACTTATCAGGAAATCATAATCAAAGTAATGTTTGGTAAGAATTTCTAGTGCGAATTATCAATAATTCTTGCTTCCACCAGTTACAGGGTAACCAGGACGGTGATTGATTAATTGAGTGTTCCCGAAAGCATAGTAATAAATCTTAATATTGCCAACCAATGCATCCTGACTACCCATTTCTTCAAAACAAGCCCAGCTTACTAATACGATCTTACATACCATTGTTGGCTTTCCATCACCCAACCTTCTGCTTCATCAAAATAATTCCGAACCTTCCACCAGGAATCTTTTCCTACCAGCACAGGTCCATCAATGATTTCAAGATAATCATCCACTGCCAGGGTCTTTACTACATCAGCTGTCCGTGAAGGGTCTGCACGCAAATTCAAGGTTGGATCACCACCTTCTTCAGTTATCACGTAAATATCCCCGATGCGGAATGCAAGTACATCGCGGGTCATACCACCCGGCATAAGAAAATTGACTGTCCAGGCAGGAAGATGGGGAGGGTCCTGTTTTAAATTTACCCGCCAGATTTCATCCGTCAGGCGATCATCACGTGGTTGGATGAATTCATAATAGCTAAGCACACCTCCCTGGGCAACATACGTTTGACCTTCTATCGAAATTGCCACATAAATCCGGTTCAGGTAACCCACACCAACTTCCATAATCTCGTCTTCAAACCCAGAGACAGCGGCTATCACTGGGATTGGTTCTGGTTTCATTGAATCCCCCATATACCCCTGAGGATCAATACACTCTTTATATTCTAAGCAGCTTGTAATGCGATAATAATCATCTTCTGACAGGGTTTCACCGCGTAATTCCCGTTCAGCGATTTCACCAAAATTCTCCATTTTCTCTGCCAATTGCAATAGAAAACGCAGATATTCCTGCAATCCGGGTTGTCCCAGATTTTGCGATTGCACCCAGCTACGAGCCTGCCAATCAAATAAATAGGCATTCAATCCATCCGATAAGGTGCGCGTTGCAAATGCAAGCCGATAATAAACATCTGGATTCGGCTCCACATACGCTGGCGCCGGACCGGATGCTGGCGGACCACCGCCACCCAACCCTTCCGGCATTTTCGCATATAAAACCGTGTCATGTTTTAATTCCGCCCAACTCGCAAGCATCGTATTGATATCTTTATACCGCCAGGCATTCGTCAGCATAAAAGGTGGAAAACTCGAACCTTTGGGATCAACCTGTGCCAGAAATGCATATTGCCAGGCACTGTAAAAACGTTCTGTCCAGGACTCTTTTGGTAATTCTACAACCAGCTCCTGCATCTTTTGAAGTTGTTGCGAATAATTTTGATACCGTGTTTGGCCTGACAATTCGAGACTATGTTTTGCTTCCGGGGATCCGTAGGCAGCAGCCAGGTCAAGACCTTTCGGAAATGGCCGTTGCGAAACTTTATCAGAAATTAATTGCTGGAAAATCATTGCATCCAGGGTAAAGCGCTGCCCCATAAAACGCCAATCACGTTCGAATTCCATTTCCATTGATGTATCCTGAAATGTTGAACTGATTTGAGGTGCAGGCAGGTCATCAACACTGGATAGAAATTTTTTCCAGTTGGCTTCATCCGCTAACTGCTCCAGATAAAGATCCGAACCATAGACACTTTCCATTAAGGCATGTAGTTCAATAGGTCCAGGATCATCCGATGGACCAATGATAAAATCGAGTATTTCATGGATTTTCAACCAGGTTTTATAGGCAGGCTCACCTTCCATCTCAGCTTCCCGCAAAGCTAATGTAATCAATAATGGCGCTCGACTGGGAGAGGTGGATTGAGCATCCAGACTTCGCAAGGGAAAGGCAACCCGTCCGAACCAGGTCATTCCACGAAAATAATGCTCAAGTTCTTCACTAGCTTTATAATGTCCCACCGGTCGATAGGCACCGTAATCATCGATGAAACCGGGGATCAAGGCGGATTCATCTTTTCCCCCTTCAGCTTCAATCTGTGCCAATTGCTTCGCGATCATCACCTCAATTTCGGGTGGCAATTCATAATCAGGTGCAAATAATTTAATGGCAACTGCAAGATAATTTCGTGCCAACAAAGCATCAGCTTCCAGGCTGCTCCCCCTGCTTTTTTGGTAATACTCCCCAGTCTTTAGATAAACTGATTCCAGTAATTGAATCATCACCGGGCGAATCGCTTCTTTTTCCAGTGCCTCCAGTAAGTCATTGAATGTGATATGCAAGGCATGATAGACTGCGTCAGTGGTCAGAAAATATGGCTGTCCCTGTACCTGAGCAACCGAACGGCGGATATCACCGAATTGCTCCTCCTGACTATCTATCACCACAAAACCATTCTGAGCCAAAAATATCTGTTGTTCAACCGTCAAGCCACTGATCACATCACGATTTTGAATATTGCTTAGAACCACCGGCAATTTGCCATTCTGATAGACTGAATCACCAGGATCAAATTCAGAGATCGGCGTCAATGTAAGATTCTGCCAGGAAGCAGGGGAAAAATTCACTGGTGCGGAGACAGGTCGCGCGGTTATAGATACCCCCGGTGTGCTGGTATTTGAAGCCTGGATAGTACTTTCCAAAGAAGGAGGATCAATCGTCGGGGTAGCCGATGGAACAAACATCTGACAGCCAGCAACAACAAAGATCATTAGTAATAATAACCATTTTTTCTTTTGCATCCAGAACCCTCCAGAATAAAACCTTCTATACACCTTAAAAGATCTTAGTATCGATTATATCCAATTCTGAACCTGGGAAAAATTCAGGAAAGAATAACCTAAATACTACTTGCTTTTTTAGGTTGTTTTTTGTTACGATAGAGTTAATCATGCAAAGGAAAAAACATGGCCTATTATTATCAGGCTAATTCATGGGTTTTATATCTGATCATTCTATTCTGCCTGGCTTTTATTGGCATGGGTGTATGGATGTTGATCAAACTGATCCGTAACATGGCACAAGCAAAACAAAGCGAGCATTGGCTCACAACTACCGGAAAGATCATTTCATCGGATCTGGATGCGCAGACAAACACAGATGATGAAGGATTCAGCACCACCACCTATATCGCCAAAATCTTTTTTGCCTATGAAATCTCAGGTGTTCCTTACCAGGGTGACTGCATCAATTTTAATTATGGGATGCGTACCAGTAATCTTCGGATTCAACAATCAATTATTGAACAATATCCTGAAGGGAGCTCTGTCACTGTTTATTACGATCCGGAAAAACCTGACCAGGCAGTGCTTGAACGAAAGGTAAATGGTGCCTTCACAACCCTTGTAGTGTCTGCATTTTTTATATCAATTGGTATCATTATTGCTGTGACCTCTCTTGGGGTCAATCCACCTGCTTTTTTGAAGTCATTATTAGGGAAGTAGGTCATCAGGCCATTCGCCGGGTTCCATAAAACCAGCTGGCGGGGCTCCGAGCGCTTGAATTAATCGTGCCCAGTAATTTACCTGTGCAGCCGTGGTCGCCAGGATAACAATTTCCCTTTCGGTGAATGCCACCTTGATTTGCTGCATCAATTCATCCGGAAAATTCAAAGGCGTTGCTGAAATCTGTCGTGTATATCGCAGCGCCAGCCTTTCACGGTCAGTGAATGAAGTAACATCTTCTTCTGAGACCAGTCCCTGAATGGCTGCCAATTCTTGTTGGATGATGTCGAATTCCTCAAAGCGCTGGCTATTCATATCAATGCAAAACGGACAGGCTGCGCTGAATGAAGCTTGCATACGCACCAGTTTCAGCGTTCGTGAACTTAACTCTCCATCAGAATGGGCTACGAGTGCTTCCATCACCCCTGATGAAAACGCTGCTTTTGGGTACCAGGCTAATAATCTTGGAGGTAAAAGCTCTTTGCCTGTGACGCGCTTTGTCACCCACAAGCCAACCCGCAACCAGAGTGGTACTTTTGGTGGTGGAAGGATAAATGCCGTATATATTCCCAGGTTTTGTTTGTGGTCTTTCAAGTCTGCTTTCTTAAAAATTGTGGGCATCTATCCTCCTCAATGTCGACATAATTATAAGAAAAAATCGGAAACCAATTCTTTTGTGTTAAGTCTGAGAATACTCGTTACTATGATGATTTATTTCTTAATCATCCAGCAAACGCGGGTTAAGAATTTTCTCTAATGCAGTTCCGCACAAAGAAAATGCAAATCCTGATAGCAGCAGTAAAATCAATGGACCCAAAACCCAATAGCGAGAACCATACAACGCTCCTTTGGTAGCTCCCTGATAAATGACGGTTCCCCAGGTGGGCAGACCTGTGCTGATATTGAATAACCCCAATGTCGCTTCCAGGAACACAAAGCTGGGTATCAAAATAATGAGTTGGGGTACCAGAATTGGAATTATTCTTGGTACCATATATTTCATGATGATGCGGATACTTCCAGCACCATAAGCACGTGCAGCTTCGATATAGGGTGCTTCACGGATCTGAAGTAAAACAGATCGAAAACTTTTCAAAGGCGCGCCGAATACATTCAACAATATCACAATGATAAAAATTATCCAGATGCTGATACCCAAATAAGCATATGCCAGAACACTTATCATCAGAATCGGTAACACCAGGTTTACTTCCGTCAAACGCTGGATCAAATCGTCCACCCAGCCTCCAAACCAGACGCCGGTAGCAGCCAACACCATGGATAAAATAGTTGTCGATAATGAACCAAATAGCCCTATAATCAACGCAAAAGGCATCCCCCAGAACAAAGGCACCGAAAGATCGCGACGCAAATAATCAGTACCCGCCAGCCCATACACCTGACCCAACAACACCAATTCAGTCTCAATATCACTTGCTTCCTCAAAAGTAATGCCGGTGATTCTTAATTGATATAGACCATTCATCACTTTTGGCGAGTTGACATTCGGATCAGCAAACAGGACATAATAAAAGGGAGTTGGGAAGATACGTGTGAAATTGAACCATTTTTCCCAGTTTTCATTTTGGGAGACCAGGCGTCGGGCGGGGATGTTCTCTTCAAAATCATACGTCCGAGTTGACCCAACTGATAGCCCTTTCAAATTGAATTCTCGACCATCCGGTGTGATCCACTTCATGGATGCGAAAGGGGTTTTTTGCTGAAATTTGCCGGTCAGATACAAATTCATTTCATTGGGAAAATCTGCATAATAATAGTCAAATAAGTAGACGATGGAAATTTGATTGCCGCCACTTTCTAACATTTTTTCTTCTCTAACGACGGTCTTTGACTGTTCATTAAGAATTAAGGTGGAAAGATATTTAGAACTATTAAACCAATTAAACCAACCAGGTCTGGCAAGTTTTGGCACATCCATCCTGCCAACCATTGTCGACCCTCTCCAGGACGACCCAATTTCCCTGTATGGTAATGCTATCACCGCATAAATAGAACCAATCAACAATAAAACAATAATGAAAAGTCCAATTAAAGCTGAAGGAAAGCGTTTAAACTCCAGAGCAAATCTATTAATTTCCAAAAAAGAATTTTGAATATCTTGCTTTATACCATTTATAAAATCTCGAATAATGAATTTCTTTTGACGTTGTTCGTAAAGTTGATTCCACTTAGTAGAATCCTGTACATTTTGAATAGTATTTCTTTTTATCGATAATAGCCTTGATTTTGAATGGATCATCCGTAGTGTTGGTTCTTTTTGAACCAGACGGATTCTGGGATCAACCAGCACGTAGATAATATCCAGAAAGAAAACCGTGGTACCCAATAAATATGCAAATAAAACGATAAGAGATACGGCAATGATCAATTCCCCCGGGTACATACTTTCCCCCCAAAAGTTTGGTAAACCCACATTGATGAACAGCCAGCCAATTCCGCGCCACTGAAAAATGATTTCCAAAGCCATGGTCATTTGCCAGAAACTGATCAGTAAAAGAGAGAAATTTGTGATCACAAAAGGCAGTGTGGGCTTCAGAATGTAATCCCTTCTGAAACGAAATGGTTTCATACCGATCGCTGTGCCTAATTCAACATAATCTTCTTTGCTAAATGAAACAAAAATCGTGCGCCACGAATATACCAGTTGGAAAAAAAGACTCAAGAAAATGGCTGTTACAGGCAGTATCATGTGTTTGGCAATCACTGGTATGTAACCCCATTTAGTATCTGGTGGCACAGTTCCAAACATGCCAAATGCTGGCAAAATCTTTAATTCCACAGCAAACAACATGATTAATAAAATACCAATTACCCAACTGGGGACCGAGGAGATCGGTGCAATCCAGGTGATTAATCGATCATACCATGTATGGGTTCTCTGGCTGAGAAATAAAGCCAGGGGTAATCCAAAGACGAATAACAACATATATGAGGCACCGACTAATAATAAAGTCATGGGTAAATATTGGAGGAGCACCTCATTCAAATTAAATCTTGTGCGCCCCTGTGCAAAAAATTCTAATGGCCGAACATTGGTTATACCGATAGTGCCCCAATTAAACCGAAGTGCATTCAATGTCCATTTCACATGTTTTTTTAGAAAAGGATCATTAATTCCACTTTCTTCTGTTAATTGCAGGCGATAATCATTTAATAATTTCTCGCGATCTTCAACCAATAGATTACTAATTTCCGGATGATCCTGTCGGTACAATCGAACTGCGTTTTCGATACGTTTTCGGATCGATGTATCCAATTGAGGTTCCCGCTCACCGAAAGCTGTTGGGATCGGGCGATTTATAATCAACACGGTTATAAATGTGCCTAAAAAAATGGTTAGTAATATTAAAAATATTTTTTTAAATAAATATTGAAATGCCCCCTTCAAATTCAGATACTTTTGAAGTTTTCGTATTTTATTCAATGAGAGTTCGATGTGGCTGCTTCCTTCTTTCATAGGATAATCACCTGTTGATGATAAACCCAATTTGGCCTACTGTACATGGGTTTTCCTAAAATTTTCGACTCGTATAATCTCGTTATCTCTCTTTTCCCTCGCTATAATTAACCTATTCAGATTCTAAATTCAAGGAATTCTCATGAAAAAATCTTTGGTTCGACGAACACCTTTGCCTATTCGCACCTGGTTTGTGATTGGCTTGCTTTCCCTTTCCGGTCAAATCGCCTGGGGGGTTGAAAACGCCTGGTTTAATACATTCGTGTTTGATACCCTGACGCCAAATCCACGACCTATTGCCTGGATGGTGGCAGTCAGCGCCATCACCGCAACCCTTACCACTCTTTTAATTGGTACCCTATCTGACAGAACATACACGCGATTTGGTCGCCGGCGACCATACATTTTGTTCGGGTATATCATTTGGGGACTCGTTACGGCTGCATTTCCAACCGTAGCATTACTCCAGCCAATTGGATTGGCCGTATTCATGGCGATTGTTGCTGATGCGATCATGACCTTTTTTGGATCCGCCGCCAATGATGCCAGTTTTAGTGCCTGGACAACTGATATCACCGATACCACCAACCGTGGCCGGGTAGAGGGTTTGATTCAAATGAGCGTATTTGTCTCTTTCATTCTGACGACTGCATTAGCAGGGATGGTGATAGAACAATTTGGTTATTTTATTTTCTTTTATGGACTGGGAGGTTTTGTCGCGCTCACTGGTTTTATTGGCGGGTTTCTGCTCAAAGATGCACCTGTCAGCCCGGAAGAAATGAATCAGGAACAACTACCTTACTGGCGAGCAGTACTCAATACCTTCAGTCTTGAAATCGTCCGTAAAAACAGAATCCTGTTTCTTTTACTCGTCGCTGTCTCGATCAACGGTATTGCCTGGCAGGTTACTTTTCCTTATCTGTTGATCTATATTGAACATTTCCTTGGGTATGATAAAGGCACTATGGGATTGATTATGGGAGGTGTTTTGATCATCACTGCGCTCAGCACCATCCCACTAGGCATACTGGTTGATCGAATTCCCCGGCGCACATTCATGCTATGGATGGCCTTCTCTGCAGCAATAACTGCATTGATTTTTTCATTTGCCCGCGGAATTCCCTCCCTTTTGGTGGCTGGGGTACTCCTGATGGTAACCATGGCTGCTTTTGGAATCGTTTCCGGTGCCTGGTTGAAAGACCTTTATCCTACACAACAGCGAGGTCAGTTCCAGGGTGTGCGCATGATCTTTTGGGTGCTTTTTCCCATGGTGATTGGTCCAGCGATTGGATCGATTTTGATTCGTTCATTTGGTATTCCAACCATGTTGAATGGCGAAGCAGGCTTTATTCCAACACCTGTGATCTATTATGCAGCTGCATTAATTAATCTGCTCGCCATCCTGCCCTTGCTGCGAATTCCCAAAAGGACACAAGCTTTGGAACAGGCTGAATGAGCACTATCAACTGGGTACCTATCCCCGGAAAAATCGAAACACGATGGACAAAAGATGTCGACCCTGTCAGCCCATTTCCGGAATATCCTCGCCCCCAACTGACACGCCCGGAGTGGATCAATCTGAACGGCTTGTGGAATTATGCAATTCTCCCATCTCAGTATGATCATCCGAATCACTATCAGGGTCAAATACTGGTTCCCTTTCCGGTGGAATCCGCCTTATCCGGGGTAGGAAAAGCCTTGCTTCCAGAGGAGAGACTCTGGTACCGGCACAATTTTGACTTGCCTAGTGATTGGAAACATCAACGAGTGATTTTACATTTTGGTGCAGTCGACTGGCAAACAGATGTATGGTGCAACGGGCATCATCTGGGGCAACACCAGGGCGGGTATGATCCGTTTTCGTTCGAGTTGACCACATTTCTACGCTATGGCGCCGAGAATGAGTTGGTGGTGAAAGTCTATGACCCCACAAGCGAAGGACAACAGGAGCGCGGTAAGCAAACCCTCAAACCAGGTTTTGTATTTTACACAGCTGTGTCCGGCATCTGGCAAACCGTCTGGCTGGAACCTGTACCTGAAATTTTCATTCAACAAGTTTCTTTAACCCCGAGTATTGAACCCGCCCGTTTACGTATAAATACATCTCTTTCTGATAATCTGGAAAATGGAACGATTCAGGTGTTGATCAAAGATGGTGGACTCACCTTGCAGCAAGTGGTCGGTATGTCTCAAGAGGAAGTCATCATTGAATTACCCGAAGCACATCTTTGGTCGCCGGATGATCCCAATCTTTATGATCTGGAAATCAGCCTTTTACAGGATAATTCGGTGATTGATAGGGTCGGTTCATATTGTGGTTTTCGAGAAATCAGTTTGCAAAAAGATGAAGGGGGAATTCCCCGAATTTATCTTAATCGTAAACAACTTTTTCAATATGGACCGTTAGACCAGGGGTATTGGCCGGATGGACTGTATACAGCTCCCACCGATGAAGCCTTGAAGGATGACATTGAATTCTGTAAATCGCTGGGCATGAATATGATTCGCAAACACATCAAGGTCGAATCGGCGCGCTGGTATTACCATTGTGATCGGCTGGGTATGCTGGTTTGGCAGGATATGCCTTGTGGAGGAAAGGTTCCGCACACATTGGTACTGGGGATGGGATTTTTGCTCAACCTCAAAATTCGGGATGATCAACGGTATCATTGGTTCGGCAGGGAAGCTCCTCAGGTTCGCGAGAATTTTAAGCGTGAATTACAGGCAATGATGAAGAATTTACATAACCATCCCAGCATCGTGGTCTGGGTGCCTTTCAATGAATCCTGGGGACAATTCAATGCCAGGGAGATTGGCGATTGGGTCAAATCCAGTGATCCTACCCGGCTGGTGGACGTTGCTTCGGGATGGTTTGATCAGGGTAACGGCGATATTTATTCGATTCATAAGTATGTGGGACCTGCCATTCCACGTCTGGAAAAAGAAAGAGCAGTAGCCCTTTCCGAATTCGGTGGCATAGGGCTCAAAGTGGAAGGTCATCTCTGGCAGGAGGAGAAGTTATTTGCTTACCGAATGGTGAAAACCAGTGAAGAGCTGACAAACTGGTACCTCAATCTGATGGATAAACTGATGACCCTCAAAAAAATGGGGTTGGTAGCAGCCATCTACACCGAAATCTGTGATGTGGAGTATGAGATCAACGGCTTTCTTACCTACGATCGTGAAGTGCTGAAGATGGATCGCGAACAAATCCAGGCAGCGCATCGACAGCTCCTCAATTCTGATCAATAATGTATTTACACGGTTTTCGTGTCGAAGAATTCTTGAGTCTATCTGTGTGTTTTATTTATGAATGGGTATGCCGGTGATGAAGATCAGGCATATGCGGATGAGCATGTTTCAGGAATTTATGCTGGTGAGCATGAGTGTGCCAGACTCCAGGTGCACCCTCATCATGGTGATCATGATGACCATCATCGTGACGGTGAGAGTGGTCATGCAAGATCGTTTCATGAACGTGGGTATGTTGATGTTGTTCGCGCATCAATAGCAGCATCGATGCAATAAACAAAAAGATCGCAAGCGCTAATTGCCAGGTGAACCTGTCTCCCAAAATCAGAATGGACAGGAGAATACCCCAAAATGGTGCGCTGGAAAAAATTAACTGGCTGCGAGTGGCACCTAGATGTTGGGCTGAGGTGATATAAAGTACGATACTAAAACCATACGCAAAAACACCAAGAACCAGACCACCAATGACAATTCCAATCGAACCAGTTAACGGGGCAATACTGATTCCGATGAGTAGATTGGTGGTACCTGCTATTAATCCTTTCCATAAGGTTGATTGTGCCGGTGTAATCCCATCAATCAAAGCTGTCAGGTGATTGTCGATTCCCCAGCAAATACAAGCAATTGTCACCAACAAACCTGCCAAAAAGCCAGCAGATCCTTCCCCAGAAGTTAATACGATTGCAGAAAGCAAAATACCACCAGCGGCCAGCCAACCAGTACGTGTCAAATGATCTTTGAAAATGAAATGTCCCAATATCGCAGTAGCAACCATTTCCAGGTTTAGCCACATCGAAACTGAAGATGCCTGTGCAAGCCTTAACCCAGCCAATAACGCAAGTGGTCCCAACATTCCACCAAAGAACACAGCACCTATTAAACGAAAGGCGTTTTTTCGATCCATTCGCCAGGGTAAGGTAAATTTTCCTTCACGGATCACAAGAAATATGACACCCAGTGCAGCACCAATATAAAGAAGGCCAGCTAATTGAAAAGAGGATAAATGAGTCAATAAACTTTTACTGATCGGCGTTGCAGCCCCAAACAACAAAGCAGATAATAGTGCGATCAGGAAAACCGGGAACTGCTTTTTCATACTTTACACGCCTTTCTTTAAATAAATTACTACCATGAGTAATTAAGTCTGGTAACTGGAGAGTAATTATTCATTTTTCTATCAGTAATTAGTAATTGCTAAAAATCCAACAACATGAGTATTTTATTTTTAGCTGTTCGCTTCTTCCGGCAGCACCTGAATACACCCTTCAGCGAATCCAACGGTGACTTGTTCTCCGTTCGGAAAGAGTTCCATGACATACGGGTTTGACTCAACGCAGGTTAACAATTGCCCACCGACTTCGACATCATACTCGATTACATCTCCCAGATAGACGCCTCGCCTGATTATTCCTTTAAGCAGCTCACCTGTTTTTTTAATTCTGATCATCTCCGGACGCACAATCAGGCTGACTGATTCCTGTTCATGAAAGTCGCGTTGAATATTCAATAATTCCATCACTTCGTCAAATACTTTTACGATTAAACTCTGACCATTTTGTTTTTGTACGACTCCATGTACAAAATTAGCACGACCAATAAAATTTGCTACAAAGCGGCTGTTGGGGAAGCGGTACATCTCTACCGGTGTGCCTACCTGTTCGATAATGCCGTTATTCATGACCACAATTCGATCTGATAGAGTCATGGCTTCAATCTGATCGTGGGTAACATATACACTGGTTATATTTAATTCTTTCTGGATCCGACGGATTTCAAAACGCATTTCTTCCCGCAGCTTTGCATCCAGATTGGAAAGCGGTTCATCCATTAACAACACTTTTGGCTCCATAATCAGTGCTCTTGCCAGAGCGACACGTTGTTGTTGTCCACCCGAAAGCTGGGTCGGTGCACGATCGCCAAACCCTTGCAGCCGCACAAGATCCAGAACCCTTTCCACCCTTTCTTTTATGGTGGCTTTTGGTAATCGTTGTACATTCAAGCCATACGCAATATTCTCAAACACATCCAGATGAGGAAATATGGCATAACTCTGAAAAACCATTGACATATCCCGCCGATGGGGAGGCAACATATTGATTTCATTACCGTCCAGGATAATTTGACCGGCTGTCGGGAATTCAAACCCGGCAATCATTCGCAATGTAGTTGTTTTTCCGCAGCCACTGGGACCCAGTAAAGTCACCAATTCTCCCTTTTCGATGTTCAGGTCGACATTATAAACTGCGGTTACTTCGCCCACACCTCCGCGAGCTGGAAATATTTTTGTAATATTTTCTAAAGTTAAATACATAAGTACCTCAATCGATTAATTAGAATCCCTGACTCATATCCACTGAGCCTCTACCCTTAAAGAGTTTATTGACGAGTAAATTCAATAAAAATATAGCAATCAACACAAAGATGATGATGACGGTTGAATAGGCAGCAGCAATGCTGACACCGCCCTGCTCCCATTCACTCAGGATGGAGGCAGTCACAATCCTCCATTTGGCTGAGATCAGGAAAATGATGGCCGAGACGCTGGTCATATGCCGGGTAAAACTAAAGACCAGCCCGGCAAACAAAGCCGGTAAGATCAACGGCAAAGTCACCTTACGGAAAGTATATTGAGAATCCGCCCCCAGGATATTGGAAGCTTCTTCAATTGATGGGTCAATTTGTTGCAAAGCCGCCACACCCGATCGCACAGAAGCGGGTACTGAACGCACAATAAAGGCTCCCATTATGATATAAGCACCACCTACCATAGCGAATGGGACGCCTACAAACGACAGCGCACACGGTACAGCCAGCGTTAAAATTCCAATCCCAATCCGAGATGTTTTTCCACTCAAATTTTGTAGTAATAATACGCCTGCAAATACCAATGCAATTGCCAGGAGGGCTGGTGTGGGTTGCACAAGCACCTTGATATGGTCTGAAGCCTGGAATATCGCATTACTCCAAAAACCACGCTCCAAAGAACGACTTAAATCAGCAATTGGTTTTGAAATCATCACAGCCCAATTGGTGGACATCACATAAATCCCCAGCACAGCCAGAACCAGTGGTTTTCTAAATACCTTTAGGGTAACCATCAAATAAATAGCCACTACCAGATAGAATCCCCCCAGGATGTAATACATATAGGGTTCATATACCTGATTAAGTGCCACACCAGCCGCTGTTCCCACCACCAGGATGATGATCTTTTCCCACTTGGTCTTTCCAACCACCGAAGCAAAAAACAATGCCATCGCTGCATAAATCACAATCGCTAATGCCAGTGGTGGCTTATTGAATGCCATCACAAATCCAATACCCAGAATCGTACCAGGAACTGCTCCGCCCAGATTGGAGGTGAAATCAAGCACCGATTTTCCAGTGAAATTTTTTCGCACCACCAGCCAGGCAATGATCATACCCAGGATGGCTGCAAATGGTGTCGCCAGAGCACTCAGGAATGTAGTATCCAGGATTGCTTCGACACCGCGCGTGAGAGTCATTTCCCAATGGCGTAAGGTAGGTGTGAAATCAACCCCCCAGGCAGTGCTGAAGGAACCATACACAATTGTCGTATACAAAAGCAGAATGAAACCAATCATTGCATAGGCTAAGAAATTAAAGACCCAGCGAATGATGGGGTCTTTTTCCAGGATGATGGATCCGGCCGGTTTTCCGGTTACGGATATATACGTACGGCGATTTACGTAATAACGTTGAACGAGAAAAATAACCAGGGTAGGAATCATCAACACAAAGGATAAAGCGCTGGCTTTCTGATAGTTGTATTCTCCGATAACCGCCAGGAAGATTTGAGCAGAGAGTACCGTGCGATTACCCGACAGGAATAACGGATTACCCAAATCTGCCAGCGATTCGACGAAGAGCAACAGAAATGAGGCTGCAATTCCGGGAATTAAAAGCGGTAATGTGATGGTGCGAAACAAATGAAATCGCCCGGCACCCAGGCTGGATGCCGCTTCCTCAATCGCTGGATTCAAACGCTCTAACATAGCCCGCAGGATCAGGTACGAAACTGAGAAGAATGTGATTGTCTGTACGATCACCAAACCATCCAGGCCATAGACGTCATTCATGCCCTGAACAAAAGTTATCCCAAACAATTTTTTTGTGATCAATCCATTGCGGCCAAACAATAAAATCATGGAAAGTGCCAATGCGAACGGGGGGGATACGGTTGGAACCAATGCCAACCAATGGACATATTTTTTTCCGGGAATATTACAACGCACCACAGCATAGGCAAAGATAAAACCGACTAATGTTCCTGCAGTCGCGGTTAATAGACCCATTAACATGGTGTCTAAAAAAGCTTTTCGTAAAGACGGACCATAATAATCATCAAAATAGCGTGCAAAGTAGGTGACATCAAATGCACCTTCTTTAGAAATAAAACCTCCGGATACAGAGCGGAATAAAGGGTATACAATAAAAACAAAAATAAAAATACCAGCTAATAATAAACTCATGAAGAGAACCGGATCTCTTCCGATGAGGGTAAATTCTCGAATTCGGTGAATGATGGCTGAGGTTTTCGGAAGCGTTTTTTCAGTCTTAACGGGGGAATTTTGCATAATCATTCCAATTTAACGGAGGGCGGCGTGCGTGCACGCCGCCCTTTTTTGTGGTCTGATATTTTATTGTTTCAGATTTTCAGCATTCTGAATTTCGTTGGTAAATTTATCCACGTATTCAGTCTTATGTGTACCTGCCCAGATGAAATCATACTCAATCAGGTTTACTTCCAGGAGCTCTGGGTGAGAAAGTTCAACACCTGATACGGTGGGTGCCTGATATGCATTGTATTTCGGGCCTAAAGCTTGACCTTCGGGAGAGATTGCCCAGTCAAACCAAAGTTTAGCTGCCTGCATGTGCTTGGCGCCTTTCAAAATAGCCTGTCCACCAATTTCATAACCAGTGCCTTCTTCCGGGAATGTCAAGACCAATGGCATCTGATTATTTTCGATTTCATTGACGGTATCATGTGAGAACACAATCGCCACAGCAGCTTCACCCTGACCAACAAACTTCGCGGGTGCAGCACCACTCTTCGTAAATTGTGCCATTTGTCCTGCATATTGTCTGATATATTCCCAGCCAGCCTCTTGACCACGGATTTGGAGAATGGTGGCTAAAGCTGTGTAGGAGGTCCCTGAAGTGGAAGGATGCGCAACCATGATCTGGCCTTTGAATTCTGGTTTCAACAGATCATCCCAGGATTTTGGAGCTTCCACACCCGGGTTGGCTTCCAACCAGTTTTTATTGGTGGCAAAGCCAAGGCTACCGACATACACACCAACCCAGTAATTATCAACATCTTTCATTAACTTTGGATCGCGGATATTGCCATAATTGGGTGAATCGTATTGCTCTAATAAGCCTTTTTCTTTAGCGGCAACAAAACTATCGATCGGGCCACCCCACCAGATATCGAATGTGGGATTATCCTTCTCAGCTTCAACACGGGCTAAAGCTTCACCAGATGACATGCGCACATAATTCACGGTGATCCCATAAAGTGCTTCAAACTCCTGTTTCATACCCTGACACCATTCTTCCTGGGGTGTACAGAGTACATTCAGCTCAGTGTCGGTAATGACATCTGCAGCTGGTTCAACTTCAGCTGGTTGACAGGCAGCAAGGAACGAAACAACCAACATCGTCACGATTAAATAAAGACTTACTTTTTTCATTTTTCTCCTCCGAAAAATTGTGTCGGCACGATAGTGCCAGTGATTTTATCTTCAAGAATAAACTGAAGACAAACGACATATTCATTATATAGATTTAATAGTGAAAGTATACAGAAATCAAACCATTATTAAATGAAAAATGTCATAAATTTTTCAAGGAAAGCGTGAATTTTATTTTTCGCAGATTCAAAACGAATTTTACTGCTTGAAAATCAATCTGAAAAAATAAAAAGCAGTGTACAATACAGCTTAATCATCGTTACGATGTTTTGTGTCACTGAACACCTGTTAATTTTCTGATCTCCTGGAAATTTTGTTGAAAACTAAACTTCTCAAACCTACCATCCTATCGCTTTCGTTTCTCTCAATCCTTTCTGGAGCAGCAATCTCTCCTGCTTTAGGGCGTATTCAGCAAGCCTTTCCGGAAGCGAGCCAACTTACCATTCAGATGATTCTTACCTTAACACCGCTCTTCATCATTCCTTTCAGCTTGCTAACCGGTCGATTTTCATTGATCTTCTCCAAGCGAAAAATCCTTTTTATAGGGCTTGGAATTTATTTGATTGCCGGAGTCGGTGGCGGATTGATGAACAGTATCCCCCTGATTTTGGTTATGCGCGCCTTATTGGGAGTCGGTACAGGATTGATTTCTGCACTTTCCCTCTCTTTGATTGCAGATTTTTACCATGGTGTTGAACGATCTACAACCATGGGACAATCTTCAGCATTTGCCACATTGGGCGGAATTTTTTTAACGATCCTTTCCGGTTGGCTGGCACTCTTTAGTTGGCGATTTGCCTTTGGGGTTTATCTGGTCAGCCTAATTGTATTGATCATGGTCTGGTTTTCATTACCCGACCCCCCAGCAACCCAACGAATCTCAACAAAGACTGGCAAATTACCACTAGGTGTGTTTGGAATGGGCTTTTTGACAATCCTTTTAATGGTAGTGTTTTACCTCATTCCTGCCCGTATTGCCCTATTTATTCAAAGTACAGGGATCGGAGATGCAGGACAGAGTGGAATAAGTATTGCGACCATGAACCTGGCCGCTTTTTTGGTTGGGATGGCGTTTGGTCAAATTCGCAAGTTCTTAAAATCGAATGTCACACTGCTTGCTCTACTCTCACTTGGTGGGGGATTGTTGGCTATGAATTTTGTAGAAACATTTCCAGCCATATTGGTCTCTCTCTTTATTGCTGGTATGGGAATCGGAATTTTGATGCCAACCATTTTCCTGATCACCGCCAATATGGTTTCGAACGAACAAAATGGACCGGCCCTTTCCATCACCAATAGTTCACTTTATCTCGGACAATTTATCTCTCCGTTGGTAATCTCATTGTTGGGGAGCCTGTTCCGTTTTCAGAAAATTCGTGATGAATTTTTGGTAAGCGGTATTCTCACAATCATCGCAGCGGTAATATTTTTATTCTGGTCACTCCTGCAAAAGCGAAGAAGCAATGTTTATTCTCAACAACCATAACGAACTACCAAATCCGTATCCTTTACAGGTCATAAATTGAGTTCAGCAACGCAAAAAAATCTCTCCTTTGCCGTATTATCACTTTCAATTTTGGCAGTATTGGCTGTCACAGCGGTAGCCCCCGCTTTAGGGCGTATCCAGCTTTCTTTTCCACAAGCAAGCATATTGGAATTGCAAATGATGTTGAATTTTCCAGCTTTATTTTTGATCCCTTTCAGCTTACTTTCAGGCCAATTAACTTTGCATTTTAAAAAGCGCCATATCCTCTTAACAGGATTGGTTATCTATTTTATTTCCGGAGTTGGATCTGCTTTCATCACAAACTTCACGGTTTTTATGGTGCTAAGAGCATTTCTTGGCATTGGTATGGGTTTGGTTACGCCATTATCGTTCTCGCTGATTGCTGATCTGTTCTCAGGTGATAAAAGAGCCAAATTGATGGGTTTTTCTTCAGCTGTGGCAACATCCAGTGCTATTTTGATGTCTTTGATTTCCGGCTGGCTTGCGCTTTACAACTGGCGCTATGCTTTGGGAGCTTATGGGATAAGTCTGTTTGTTTTCATCATCGTCTATTTTTATTTACCGGAACCGAAATCCTCAGGTCAAGCGGTTAAACAGGCAAAATTACCCATACTGGTATACGCAGTCGTTTTATTTAATTTGTTTTCCATCGTTATCTTCAATTTAATTTCCAACCAGATGGCTTTTTACCTGAAGGATACAAACCTGGGAGATTCAGCCGAAAGTGGGATTGCCATTGCCTCTTATCAGGGAGCTCAATTCCTGGTCGCTCTTATTTTTGACAAAATATATCGGGCATTTAAAAACAACACCGCCATATTTGGATTGGGTGTTTCAGTCATTGGATTCATCATCCTTTTTTCAGCCAACAGTTTATGGATGATCATCCTGGCGGTCTTTATCACTGGTTTGGGTATTGGTACACTGGTGCCCTACAATGCACTCACCATTTCCAACCAGGTGACCCCGGATTTAAGTGGCTGGGCATTATCACTTAATACCAGTGCTCTCTTTGCCGGTCAGTTCATCTCCCCATTCCTCTTTTCACTTATCAGCATCATTTTTGGATTCTCATCCGTTCGTTTTTACTTTCTTTCTGCTGCTGTGATGTGTGCCATGGTGGCATTGCTAATTTTTTCGGCAAAAATTAACCACAGAAAAAATAAGCTTGAAAAACAGTTTGATGATTAATAATTTCACCCATTACCTTCTTAAGTGTGGCGATTGCTTTATTGGTAATTACATTGTTTGGATATCTTGGTGATCACAGAAGAGGCGATCATTGAAGCAGCCATGGCTATCAAGACGGCTAATACGGTTTCCGGTGTAAATCAGGAAATGTTGGAAGAAGCCCGCCAAATGCATCTCGAAGCACAATTATGCTGGGATTTTATCGCCGCTGAAAATAGCATGGGTTTTCACAATCCCACCGAAGCCCTTCGAATTATGGCATCAGCAACAGATATTGCCCGTCAGGCTCAAATAACTGCAATCACAGCTTCTGTTCAGGGTATGGATGTGCAGACGAGCAAACCATAATATTCATTATTAGTATTTTGTTCTTTATGAAAACACCTCCGGCATCTCATTCTGCGGTGTTTTCTTTTAAGCAAATACTATTCCATTTGAATTAACGGTAAAATAATCTCATGATCATTTCCATAAAAATTCATTATTAGAGGATACTTCCAGAATGCAACGTCTATCCAACTATTTTTATGCCAAATCTTCCTTCCTGGTTTTCCTGATTAGTCTGGCTTTATTCGTAATTTTCATGATTTTGGTGCTTCCATCAGAAGCAGAGAAATCTGCCAATATCACTGGCACTGGTCCATCCCCGGATACCTCTTTCTATTACACCCGCAGCGAACTCTATCAGATGGCAGAAGATTTCGGACTGGAAGGTCGCCTCTATTATTTGGATTCGCGGATATCCTTCGATATTATCTGGCCTTTGGTATATACCTTGTTTTTGATCAATGCCATCAGTTGGATCCTGGATAAAACTATTATGGAAGGGTCGCGAATGCGCTTGCTCAACCTGGCTCCACTCGCAGCAATTTTATTAGATTTTCTGGAAAATATTTCCAATATGGTGGTCATGTTCCGATATCCAACGCCAACAGATATTCTTGCCAGTCTGGCAGGCATCATCACTTCTTTAAAATGGATATTTGTGGGCGGTAGTTTTGTCATCCTGGTTTTAGGGGTTCTGCTTTGGATTGGGGTTAAAATCAACCTGATTAAAACCTAGGAAATTTTTTAAAGCTTGTTAATTGGATTGAATTTATCTAATTTTCCCTTATAATTGCAACCAATTAATGAAAATAATGTTTTTTTGAATGAACTATGTAGGAGATGCAATTGGCAAAGCTGAAAAAGACCAAACATAAAATTGATCCATCCATCTGGGTTATCCTGATCGGTGGTTTAATGCTGCTGGTAGCTGTGATTGTTTTATTCACTCAATCCAGACAATCTGCACAATCCCCTACCCAAAATGCAAATATTCCATTCCCTGAAGTGGAACGAGTATCCGTGCAGGATGCGAAAGCCGCCTTGGATGCTGGTACGGCAGTATTTGTAGACGTGCGTGGCGATGATCTTTATAATACCGGACATATACCCGGTGCGCTTTCGATCGCTGAGAACGAGATGGAATCGCGCTTTACCGAACTTAACCCTAACGATTGGATCATTACTTACTGCACCTGACCGGCTGAGAATTCAAGCGCCGGTGCGGCGTCAATTTTAATGGCAAGAGGATACACAAACGTCAACACACTTCTGGGCGGATTACAACTCTGGCAGCAAGTCGGTTATCCGATAGAATAACAACTATTTTTCACATATTTAATTGTAAATAGTCAGTGTGATCATTCAATAAGCTTTTCAGTAAAGTGATCATTCAGTTACTGTGAAAAATTTCTTCATTTCCTTAATTAATACATAGGAGGATTTTTTTTGTTTTAACATGCTACAATAAAAAATGATGGTTTATGCTAAATTCGATAATCTGTTATGAAAGCGGAGCCTTTTCAGAACATACTATACTAGCCTTTTCAGAACATACTAGTTGGAAATATGGTCAGGGGTGAAAGTGAAAAAAATGCAAATTGAGGATTCCTGGGTTTTAGCAACATTAATGGAAAACACTGCAGACAGTATCTATATTAAAGATCGGCAGTGCCGGTTATGGCGGATCAGTAAAAAAATGGCAATGAGTCTGCAAATAGCGGATCCTGCCGAGGTGTATGGCAAGACTGATGTTGAATTGTTTGGCAAAGAATTCGGTGAAAAGACCATGCAGGATGATCTGCAGGTTATGGAAAGCGGTCAACCCATCATCGGATTGATTGAACGATATATCAACAAAGAAGGGGAAACGAACTGGACTTCCACAACCAAATTTCCACTTCGAAACACCCAGGGAGAAATCATTGGTCTAATGGGAATCACCCGTGAGATCAACGAATTAAAAGATTCTGAGATTGAGTACAAGTGGTTGGCAACTCATGACCCACTTACTGCATTAGCCAATCGATATCTCCTGTCTGACCGTATTGAGCAGGCAATTTTCCGTGCCAAACGGAATAAAGGCTTATTTGCATTGTTATTTATCGATTTAAATGGATTTAAGCAAGTTAACGACACTGCTGGACATGCCGCAGGTGACCAATTTCTCATCAGGCTTGCCCGTATCTTAAGTGAAAATGTACGCATGACGGACACTGTTGCTCGCATAGGGGGTGATGAATTCGTCGTCTTGTTAGATGAAATCCACCAGGTTGAAGCAGCTGGAATGGTGGCAGAAAAATTATCACGCATCATCTATGATGATACCGATCCCCAAGGACATACAGTAACTGGAGCGATCGGTATCAGTCTTTTTCCGAACAATGGACAGGATTCAGAAACACTATTAAAGGCTGCTGATCAGGCAATGTTTCAATCCAAAAAAGATTCCTTAAATTATAAGTTTGCATAATTCCTGCCCGATCTAAGAAAAAATTCCTCAAATTTTTTAAGAGACTAACCAAGAACGCTCAAAGTGTTTTCTCAAAGACGCTTATGACTGATTTAATTGAAAATTGAATAATTAATATATATCCATGAGCGCATATTCTGATGAAACCTATGGTGAGATGATTGCCGATCCACGATGATTGGAACGGTGATGTGAATCCACAGGTGCTGGAGATGCTCACCCGGCTGACTGGCGGTGGATTTGCCCAGGAATTGGGTATCGGGACTGGCAGAGTATCACTGCCGCTCACGCACAGCGGGGTGAAAATGTATGGGATCAATCACCTTTCACCAATAACAGCAGTAAACATATCAATATATATGGACGCGCTTGAGTACATGTGGAATAAAATCACTTTTGTTTTGTGAAAACTGTAGTACGCGCATGTAATCCAACATTTGAATAGCATCATACTGCGTGGTAGAATCTTAATGCAAGCAAGTAATGAGATTTCCCTTCAGGAGGATGAAATGACAGAAGAAACCGGCACCTTCGCCGTTAAAAAAGGTTTAGCTCAAATGCTCAAGGGTGGCGTGATAATGGATGTGGTTACGGCGGAGCATGCCCGCATTGCGGAAGATGCCGGCGCCTGTGCGGTAATGGCACTGGAGCGCGTCCCGGCTGATATCCGTGCGGATGGTGGCGTTGCCCGCATGAGTGATCCCGAATTAATTCTCAAGATTATGGATACAGTCAGTATCCCTGTGATGGCAAAATGCCGGATCGGACATTTTGTGGAAGCACAAATTCTGGAAGCGCTAGGGGTGGATTACATCGATGAATCCGAGGTGCTTACCCCCGCCGATGAGAGCCATCATATCTATAAACATGATTTCAAAGTACCTTTCGTCTGTGGCTGCCGAAACCTGGGAGAAGCCTTACGCCGGATTGGTGAAGGTGCAGCCATGATCCGCACCAAAGGCGAAGCCGGCACAGGTGATGTAGTTGAGGCTGTTCGGCACGCTCGTACGGTGCTGGGTGAAATTCGCCATCTGCAAATCATGCCAGTGGAAGAATTGATGACCTATGCCAAGATGATGGGTGCACCCTATGAACTGGTAGTGGAGATCCACAAAACCGGCAAATTACCTGTGGTCAATTTCGCAGCAGGCGGTATCGCCACCCCGGCGGATGCAGCGCTGATGATGCAATTAGGCGTGGAGGGTGTCTTTGTGGGCTCCGGAATTTTCAAATCTGGCGATCCCGCCAAACGTGCTGCTGCCATTGTCAAAGCAGTAACCCATTATAATGACCCAAAAATATTGGCTGAAATCAGCCGCAACCTGGGAGAACCCATGGTTGGCCGGCAAATTTCCACATTATCGGATGATGAATTAATGGCGGAACGCGGTTGGTAAAAAATATGCGGGTTGGCATTCTTGCGCTACAAGGCGCTTTTATCGAGCATCAAAACATGTTAGAAAACCTGGGTGTGACTGCTGTTCAGGTACGGCTCAGCCAACAATTAAACGACCTGGATGGGTTGATCATTCCGGGTGGGGAATCCACGACCATAGCCAAACTGGCAATTGATTTTGGATTGTTTTCAGATTTGAAGACCTATGCGGCTACACACCCTGTATGGGGAACCTGTGCCGGGGCAATCCTGCTCGCAAAAGACGATCAAAGCCATCCACCCCGCCTGGATCTGATGGATATTCATCTGGCTCGAAATGCCTTTGGTCGTCAGATTGATAGTTTCCAGGCTGAATTAAGTGTTCCAGTCCTGGATCATTTAGATGGAAACAAACAAACCTTTCCCGCTGTTTTTATTCGTGCTCCAATTATCCAATCTGTGGGTAAAAAAGTAGAAATTCTGGCTCAATTAGGCTATGACAAGATTGTTGCAGCCCGGCAAGGAAACTGGCTGGCTACCGTATTTCACCCTGAATTAACCGATGACAACCGTTTTCACCGCTATTATTTGGAGATGATCCCATCGAAGTAAGACCTTTTAACTGGTTTGATTTAAGACTGATCTGGCGATACCGCAGCCAGATATTATGCACAGATAGTGTATTGGGTCTAACCCATGGAAACCCAATTGGTGCTTCTGCCATGTTGGGACATTTACGAATGGATTACAGCAGCTACAGCGGCATTGCCAGACCGGGAAAAGGACTGGCACCATTTATTGGGCAGATCCATTTTAACCTGGGTGATCAAAATGCACATTTGGTCTTTTTAGCCCCTGAATCAAATTTGACGGATCGGGCAGTGCTGGCATTAATGGATCACCTTTGCTGGGAGAGTGGCGGCCGGGGAGCCTTACGCCTGTTAGCTGAAATTGATGAAGATCAACCAATTTTTGAATTGTTACGATTATCCGGATTCAGTGTATTTGCCCGCCAACAAATCTGGCGATTTGCGAATTACCAACCAACTAGTGAAAAAAATAATATTTGGCGATCATTTCAACAAATTGACCAGCATAATCTGAACAACCTGTATCATGCAGTTGTTCCACCATTGGTTCAGGGTGCAGAAGCAATGGATAAACGACCAGTCAACGGATTTGTCCATTATGTGGATTCGGAATTATTAGCTTTTGTTGAAGTAATTAGCGGTCCCAAGGGGATTTATTTAACCCCGGTGTTACACCCAAATCTGCGAGAACCTGAAAATTTATTATCAAGTTTATTGAGTCACATAAATTCTTCCAATGGACGTCCCGTTTATCTTGCCGTCCGGGAATATCAATCCTGGCTCAATTCAGCAGCTGAAAGTTTGGGTGGCAAAACAGGGAATAAAAGAATCATGCTGGTCAGGCATCTGGTTAACAAACAAAGAGTGAGTGTACCAGCAACCATCCGAAAAGTGCTGGAAGCACATGGAACCGAACCTACAACGCCCATGGTTCACAATACAGCCCTGAAAAATGAAACTTCTAATGATATAATCGCATCTAATAGGTAGATAGAGTTAATGTAATTCTTAGACAATATAAAATGAGTGAGAACTTACAGGAAAAATGTCATTTCATCTTAGCTTCTGTGTATTTTGGTGAGCAAATATTGCCAACCAAAAATACACTCCACCCACAATTTATTGAGATGCTGCAAATAGCCTGATAATCGAATTAAGGGAACAGGATTTTAACAGAAAGAATGAATCAAAGAAAAATTACAGATGATCTGCAAGCTTTGATGGAGGTTTTGCCTCTTGAAATCACGCAAGCATTAGAAGAAGCAGACAACAGTGACAATTTAATAGAAATCGTTTTGGATTTGGGACGAACACCTAAAGCCAGATTTGTGAATGAAGAAATCCCATTATCAAATCGGGAAATAACCAATGAGGAATTGGATTTTGTTGTAACCCGGATTGGCGATTTTGATGCAGATAATCGGGCTGGTATGGAACGCACCTTACATCGAATCTCCGCCATACGAAATCGACGTGGCCACATTGTCGGGCTTACCTGTCGTGTTGGACGGGCTGTTTACGGCACAATCGACATCGTTCAAGACCTGATCGAATCAGAAAAGAGCATACTGCTATTAGGTAAACCAGGTATCGGTAAAACAACCATGCTGCGCGAAGCTGCTCGTATTCTGGCAGAGAAAAAACGCGTGGTCATCGTTGACACCTCCAATGAAATTGGAGGTGACGGTGATGTGCCACATCCGGCTGTTGGCATGGCACGCCGCATGCAGGTTGCGAAACCCTCTCTGCAGCATGAAGTGATGATCGAGGCAGTTGAAAATCATAATCCAGAAGTGATCGTCATTGATGAAATTGGTCGTGAACTGGAAGCGATGGCAGCCCGAACCATTGCAGAACGAGGCGTACAGTTGATCGCCACAGCGCATGGCCGTACACTGGAAAATCTGCTCTTGAACCCAACGCTTTCGGACTTGATTGGCGGTATTGAATCGGTTACGCTCTCAGATGAAGAAGCACGCAGGCGTGGTACACAAAAAACCGTCCTGGAACGCCGTTCTCCTCCCACTTTTGACGTCCTGGTCGAAATTCAGGAACGAAATCGAATGGCAATTCACCCGGATGTCTCTGAAGCTGTTGATTCACTGTTGCGTGGATACCCATTACCACCTGAAATTCGGTACCGCAATGAACACAACGAGATTAAAATTGAGAAATTACCAGCTCCTTCGATAACATCCCGCGGCTCGATGGCTCAGGGTATGCGTCGGACCAGCGAGAATGGCCGTTCACCAAGCCAACAACGCCCGGGTTCTGGACAGCAGCAGTATCAACCACAATACCCACAGCAGAGTTATCAACAACCCGTCATGCAGGTCAATAATGACCCTGAAACCGGCAAACTTCGAACAGTGAAAGTCTTTCCTTATGGGGTAGCACGCAACCGCCTGGAACAGGCTGCCAAGCGTCTTTCCGTACCCGCCATGATAGTGCGTAGTCCAGAAGAAGCTGACCTGATCATGACCTTGCGCACGTATTACCGCTCGCGTCAGCAAATATTGATCGATGCTGAGGATCGTGGTACACCTTTATATTTCCTGCGTTCTAACACCATCAATCAAATGGAAAAAACATTGATGGAGATTTACAATCTCAATAACAATAACAATATGACCCAAAATGACGAATGGCAATACGCGTCTCAGGCAACCGAAGATGGTATTCGTGCTGTCATGAATGGTCAACGCTGGGCTGATTTACCACCTGCCTCATCTGCTATCCGACATTTACAACATGAGATGGCTCGTCAGGCACAGCTGGTCTCCCATTCCTATGGGAAAGATCCCAACCGCCGTGTTCGAATTTTTCGAGAATAAGATTCTGATGTTTATTACCCTGGAGGGTCCAGAAGGCAGTGGAAAGAGCTCCCAATTACCAGTATTGGCTGATTGGTTGCGCGAGCAGGGCTTTTCCATATATACCACCCGGGAACCCGGAGGCACTTCGATCAGTGATCAGGTTCGCACAATTTTGCATGACTTAGAAAATACCGCCATGCACCCACGTACTGAAATTCTCCTGTATCTGGCGTCACGTGCTCAGCATGTTGAAGAAGTGATTCGGCCTTTATTGGAGAAAGACACAATCGTACTTTGTGATCGCTATGCCGATTCTACTCTGGCTTATCAGGGGTATGGGCATGGTTTCGATATTTCCACATTGAAAAAATTACTTGATTTTTCCACCGGCGGACTTTATCCGGATTTAACCATCCTGCTTGATCTGGATGTTGTTATCGGGTTGGAACGCCGCAAACAAAGCGGAGGCGAATGGAACCGTTTGGATGCTTATGCATTGGCTTTTCATAAACGCGTTCGTGAGGGATACTTAATCCTGGCAGCTGAAGAGCCGCAACGCTGGCAGATTGTTAACGCTGCCCAATCATTTGAAGAAGTACAAGCAACCCTGCGCGAGACCGTTATGGTTGCGCTTGAGAAAGTTATAAAATAGAAGAATTTTTGAAAGGTAGGAACCCTTTAATGAAAAGATTTGGAACATTTTTTTTCTTGTTAATCATAGCTGCTTTGCTGCTGGCTGCCTGTCAGCCTAAAGTTGAAACACCGGTTGCTGAAACACAACCGGAAAACGAGGTGGTTGTTAACCAACCCTCCGATGGCTTTATACCCAATATGGCTGGCAAAGCCACTGAATGTTCTCTTGAGCGTTTGATTCCGGAAGTACCAGCCAATCAAATTCCACCGGTACCTGCTGTTAGCGAAGAGGATTGGATCATTGGTTCACTGGATGCTGAGATTTCGATCATTGAGTACAGTGATTTTCAATGCCCTTACTGTTCAATTGCAGCACCAGAATTAGAACGTTTCCAGGCAGATTTTGCTGATAAAGTTAATCTGGTCTTTCGACATTTACCCTTGCCCAGCATTCATTCAAAAGCCATCCCGGCTCATCAAGCTGCTGAAGCTGCTGGTATGCAAGGTAAATTCTTTGAAATGCATGACCTCTTATTTGCTCAACAGCAAGTTTGGGGTGCAGAAACCATGACTGCAGAAGATTTCGTGCCTTATGTGAATTCCCTGGCGGAAGAACTTGATCTGGATTTGGATCAGTTCAAAGCAGATTATAGCAGCCCTGCAGTGGTGGAAAAAATCGCTCTGGCTTACACGGATGCCACTGAAAATATTGGTATTACCGGTACGCCTTCCGTTTTTATCGTCATTAATGGCGTACCTTATTCAGCCTCATATAATTACGAGACCCTTGCTGGCATCTTAAAACTGATTGAGTTGGACAATAATCGTTATACAGATTGCCCACCCATGGTTGTTGACGTAAACAAAACCTACGAAGCAACCATCACAACCACCAAAGGTGATATCACAATAGCGCTTTACCCGGAAAAAGCTCCCCTGGCTGTCAACAGTTTTGTGTTTCTTGCTGTGGAAGGTTTCTATAACAATGTAGAGTTTCACCGCGTGATCCCCGGATTTGTTGCTCAGGTCGGTGACCCGAGTGGACTTGGAATGGGTGGTCCCGGATATAAATATGCCAATGAAGTCACTGACTTGAAATTTGATTCCGAAGGAGTTTTGGGCGTAGCAAACGCAGGAGTAGACACCAATGGAAGCCAGTTCTTTATAACCTATGCAGCACAAACAGCTCTGGATGGTGGCTATACCGTCTTTGGTAAGGTCATTGAGGGAATGGATGTGGTGAAAAATATTAATGCAGTTGATCCGCAACAAGGAATCACAGCTGAAACACTGGATAAAATTCTTTCCATCACAATCACTGAAAAGTAATCAATGAGATCAGCTCCGCAAGGACGCTCAAAAATTTACGCAATCGCCCAGGTTATTCTCAGTAGCCTGGGCTTTTTGACTAGTCTGGCCGCTGCCGGGATTCTATTATCTTTTGGTCTCTTTGGAGGCATGATTAGCCCGCAGACTGCCTCAGATGCCGGGGTTATGCTGGTCATTGGCTGGACATCCCTTTTGATCGCTTTTGCATTTGTCCCGGCATTGATCAGTGCTTACTTCTTTCTACAGGGCAAATCTATTCCCGGTTTAAACAAATCCATACAAAAAATAGTGCTGGTTGTCTTTTTTGTCGTTTGGATATTGTCAATTGTGGTGGTTTTGCTTACGAGTCAATATCAGGCACTCAATCTGATTACCTCCCTATTGGTTCTGCCATTGGTATTGGTACCAATTCTATTCTTTTTCTATATAGGTGCCAGAAATCTGAGCTTGGGAAACCGTCTTCGTGCCTGGGGAGCTGTAGCATTCAATTTTGCCATCACCATGCCAGTCGTTTTAATGGTTGAATTGCTATTATTCGCCGTCATCTTTCTGGTTGTTGCTGTCTGGCTGGCAGGGCAGCCAGATCTGCTTTCACAGATCATGCGTTACAGTGAACAGATTTCCAATGGTGTTTTTGAAAGCCTGGAAGCTGAAAAAATGTTAGTTGATTTGATCAGCCAGCCAATTGTTTTGAATGGCAGTATTCTGGTGATTGCTATTCTGGTTCCCTTAATTGAAGAGTTGTTCAAACCGATGGCCATCTGGTTTCTGGCAGGTAAACATCTGACTACCTCGCAGGGTTTTGTAGGCGGATTAATTGGTGGTGCCTGTTTCGCGATGCTGGAAAGCCTTGGTGCGGTGGGAATTCCTGCTGATTCTGAGTGGCTATTTTTGTTATTTGGCCGAACCGGAACAGGATTGTTACACGTAACCTTATCCGGGATGGTCGGTTGGGGATTTGCCAGTGCATTCTATAATAAAAAATGGGGGAGAGCGATTTTTACTTATATATCAGCTGTGACCATTCATGGATTATGGAACTTCTTCGCGCTTCTATCCGGGATAGTCCCTTTGCTGCCTATCACAGAGGAAATGACAAACCTGCCAGTGATTCTGGGACAGATGGGGGTATATGTGCTGGTTCTTTTATTTTTGGTCAACCTGGTACTGTTGTTCAGTATCAACCAGCGACTTCAACACCAGCCTGCTGAATAAAAAGAGGTGAAATCACGATCCTGTGATCCTGATTAAGTATGTTGACTTACTTGAGGGTTGTCTCAAGACTTTTCAATAATCCAGGGATAGCGTTTATTGCAGATTGTTTCCATGTTTCGGATTGCTCACTCTTCGGCTGCATATACACATTATTAACCGCACAAATGATTTGTAAGAGCCGGTAAAGAATCAATCGGCGCACTTCGGGTCTGACCCCATATCCCTGGATGAATGCAATCCGCCATGGATCAAACATAAAGGTGAAGGGAGCGTCAATCAGGAAGGTCAAATCATAGGAAGCATCCCACCAGAATGAATCCCCCAATCCTGTGATATGGGTGACCTTCCACTCATTTTCTGGTTTATCAAGGTAAATCGTCCATGGAAATGGGCTACCGTGAACCATCACAGGTTCGTGATCCTTCAGGTAATTCAGGTTGGCAGTCCAAACATCTACGATACGCTGATGATGGAGTCTACTGAGAGTTCCTTTTTCAACTAAGGCAGCACCACTTCCTCCTTTGATTTCATTCTCAAACAGATAATCAGTGGGAGAAACAGGGAATAGCTGATCTGGATCATTTGCCCAAACACCGGATTCTTTTCCTTTGATCGAGTGTAATTTGCGATAAAACTTACCGACAGCCCGATACATCGCTTTAATTTCTTCATCCTCTTTTAGCCGCATCAAACGATCAAGACGTTCGCCAGGACTCTGCTCGACAGCCATATAGGAATATTCAATCTCAACCTGACTATCGTCAACAACCAGGACCGGAGAGACAGGCAAGCCATTTTTTTCAAGGATTTCAGTAACACGGAATTCGTGGACACTACTATCCAACCAGTCCTTATTTGTGTTGAATTTATATACGACCGCTTTTCGGTCAGTAAAATGGACGCGAAAGTTGTGTCGTACCCAGTTTCCCAGGTCTTCGATCCACGAGATGGTATTTTCAGAAAAATGTGATTGAGCCAAACGGAGAACATCAGATTCAGTTATCATTTCATTCCTCCTAAAGCTGATTGTACATCAAGAATGGGAGAAATAAAACCGATATCTAACCAAAAGCGTCATTTCATCCTGGCGGTCAGGGGTTTTTGAGATGATTCCCGAAATCTATTTAATCCACTCCATTTGCTTTCATCACTCTTTGATACCAGAGCGCGCTGTCCTTCAGAATTCGTTGCTGGGTTTCGTAATCCACCCAGACTATCCCAAAGCGCTGAGAGTAGCCAAAAGCCCACTCGAAATTGTCGAATAGTGACCAGACAAAATAACCAGCCAATGGAATGCCGAATTCTATTGCTTTGTGTGCAACGCGGAGATGATCGCGCAGGTAACGGACACGCAGGGCATCGCGGATTCGTCCATCATCACCGGGTGCATCGGAATAACTGGCACCATTCTCCGTAATATAGATCTTGGGGATTTGATACTCAAAGTGCAGGCGTCCCAACACCTGAAGTAACCCTTCCGGGTACACTTCCCATCCCATCTCTGTGTAATTCTCATCATTTTCAGGTGAGGGGAAGAGTGTCTGGGGTAGGTTTTGATCTTCCGGAACATCTGTGTTACGAATCACAATGCGTCGGTAGGAATTCAAACCAATAAAGTCAATAGGCGTAGCAATGACTTCCATATCACCTGATTGAATGTAAGGTGTATCCTCTGGAAGCAAACCCTGTGTTGATATGAAATGGGTTAATTCAGCCGGGTAATGACGCCCTGCCAATGCTTCCAAATACAAGCGTACCCAAATAGCATCTTGTTCCAACCTTGCCTGCCGGTCAGCAACACTGGTAGAAGCAGATGGGGTGTGATTGGCGTTTATCACGATCCCAACCTCACAGCCTGGGCTATTCTGGCGGATTACAGGCACTGCCCAACCATGTGATAGCAACAAATGATGAGCACTTCTTAGTGTGGAGGTCATATCACCCTGGATGCCAGGCGCATGCTCACCATTTAAGTAACCCAGGTTGGCAACCACAGAGGGTTCGTTGTGTGTCATCCAGTGTTTAATACGGTCTCCTAAAACACCCGTGATAATATCTGTATATTCCACGAAGGCTTCTGCTGTACTGCGAACTGGCCAACCGCCCGCTTCATAAAGAGCTTGTGGTAAATCCCAGTGATAAAGGGTTGCAAAAGGCGAGATTTTTGCTTCCAGCAGAGTATCAACAAGCCTGCTATAGAAGTCGATACCGGCCTGATTAATGCGCCCGCGACCTTCTGGCAGGATCCGCGGCCAGGCGATCGAAAACCGGTAAGCCTGCAATCCCAATTCTTGCATCAATGCTACATCTTCCCTGTAACGATGGTAATGATCAATGGCAACATCACCGCTATCGTTGTTGAGTACCTTGCCGGGAGAATGGGAAAAGCGATCCCAGATTGATTCGCCTTTGCCATCCTGATCCCAAGCACCTTCAATCTGATAAGATGCAGTCGCAGCTCCCCAAATAAAATTTTCAGGAAAGAGTAGTTTTGTAGTCATAAGCCTCCATTGGGATTTTTTCCTTAGTGATTCTAACCGAAATTCAGGATTGTCAGACATGATTTCTGTTTTTTTTCAGCAACCAATGCTTTTATCAGAGATTACAGTTGACACCTTTTTGTTTACAATCCGTATAGAATAATGATAAAATTTTTTGGCTGGTAAACTTTTGCTTTCTCCAGCGTGAAAGGATCACCTTATTATGGATAATCGTAGTGGATGTCTGGTTGGGTTTCTGAAACTCTTCTTGCTGGATAAACTTTTTGATTGGCTACAGAGCCGTTTTGGCTTTGGTCAGGGTTGCTCTGGCTGTGGATGTGGCGTAATCCTGGTGATCATCTTCATTGTTATTGCTGGATCCATCATCTTTGGAACAGACTGGTTTAGCTTTTTTTAATCAACAACAATTCCATCTGAGGGGCACCAGGTAACCACCTGGTTGCCGCCTTCCTGTTTGGCAATCGACCACGCCTGACTGGCATGTTCCAGCAGAATGTCGACTCGTTTATCACTATCTGCATCTATGCTGGCAATTCCCATGCTGACTGTGATACCAATTCTCTGTTTCCCGACCTCGAAACCATGATCCTGAATATGGCTGCTGATCTGATCTGCCAGGATTTGAGCATGTTTACACTCAGTGTTGGGCAATAAAATCACAAACTCTTCTCCACTGATTCGCCATACCAGATCACGTTGACGAAACTCTGCGCGGATCATATTTGCCAGATCAACCAGGATTTGATCTGCGATAAGGTTGCCGTAATCCAGATTAACCTTTTTGAACTGATCAACATCCAGCATGATCATGGAGACAACTTTGCCATAATGTTCAACGTTAAGATGGTCGTTTTCCAGGATGGTGAGGAAGTGTTTGCGGTTTAGCAAGCCAGTCAGCGGATCTGTAATCAGACCAGGAGTTGTCACTGACTGTGACTGCCGCATCTGGTTGAGTTGCTCGCGCAGGTTGCGGCTATGTTCACTGAAGAGCTTGGAACTCGTGCGAGTCTGCTCCACCTGGCGCATGATCTCAAGACTGCGGATACGTTGTACATCGTTTTCTTTTTCGATTTGTTTCTCCAGCCGGTAAAAGCTTTCGAAGTGATCCAGCGACCTGTCAAAACTACCGGTTAGCTTATGTGCCCGCGCCAGCAAGCGATGGATGCGAATCCCCTCACGGCGCATGTTCAATTCATCGGACAAAATCAACGCAGCCTCCAACTGATTGAAAGCCTGATCATAGTCCTGCAACTCTAACACTACCTGACCTAATGCCAACAATACGCGTACCTTGCGATAGAGAAAGCCATGATCTTCTGTGACTTGGAGAGCCTGTTCCAGGTGAGCGATTGCTCCAACATAATCTTTTTGGGCTTCGTGCACCCTTGCAAGGATAACCAACGCTTTGGTGAGCTTATCCATCGAGTCGAAGCTGCGATAGATTACAACCGCCTCCTGGACGTGTCGTTGCGCCTGATTGTAAATCCCCTGACGCGTGTTGAGCAGCGAGAAATTGAGAAGAATATCAGCGTGGGTTTTATTACTTGGTAATCCGTCCAGCTGATCCATTGCCTGCTTAAAATAGCGTTCTGCCCAATCGAGTTGTCCCATCTCCATATATTGGCGCCCAACCAGGTTGTATAGCCCTGCCTGCCAACGCGGGTCTACCAGGTTTTCATAATAACCAAGCGCTTGCCAGGAGAATTCAAAACCTTCTGGCGCATTGCCTAATGCAAAATTGGCTTTGGCTAACACCTCGAAAACGCGACCACTTAGGAGATCATCTTTTTGTGCGGTGATTAACGGTAATGCCTGATATATGCTTGAGATCGCCAATTCATAATTGGTGGTTTCCAGATTAAGCAGCCCACGTGTAAAGAGGCTTTTGGCAACTACCTCTGATACCTCCGGAAGGGTTTCGTCAAGACTCTGTGCCAGTTCAACCGCTTCGGCAACCACGCGAATGCCGTATGATAGATTGCTGTCTTCGAGTTCCAGTGCCAATTCATTGAGCAGCCTGACCTTTTCGACTGGATATTCAGTCTGCTCGATTTGATGTTCTAAGGCAGTTATTTCAGCTTGTTTCATACCATCACCCATTTTCCTTGATAGCATGATTCTACCCGAAACCCTTGAAAATAGGTGTTAATGGATTGGCTTACCGGAAAAAATTAATCAGAATTAGACGATCCATGATTCTATTGATAAAGCAAGAATGGATAGTCCTATTTCTCCCAGAGCACAACCTGATTGGTGAAACCCTGTTGGGATTTCTCGAGTGCCTTCTCAGCACGCTGGAAGAAGACATCCACTGGCAGGTCCTTTTCATATTCAGCCATACCAATGTGGAAGCCAAGCGTGAGCTTCTCTCCGACGATCTCGAAATCGGCTTCCGTAAAATGCTGACAAATACGGTTTGCAACAATACGGGCATTTTCAATCCCGGTCTCTGGCAATAGCAGGATGAATGCATCACCCCCATGACGCCCGATTACATCAACCACCCGCAACAGATCCTTGAGCCTCCGCGCAACCCATTGCAATACCTGATCACCAGCCAGATACCCGAAACGTTCGTTGACCTGGTTGAAATGTTCAATATCGACAATTAACAATGAAAGCGGATGGGGGTAGCGGTTGACGCGCTGGGTTTCCAACTCTGCCAGCTCATAAAAGTAGCGCAGGGTATTGACAGCTGTGGTCGTATCCAGGTTGAGTGCTCTGCGGTACTTATCCTCGCTGTGCCGTAATGCTTCTTCCACCCATTTCCTCTCATTGATCTCCTTCTCAATCTGATCATTTTTGTTCTGAATAATCAGTGCTTCTTTTTGCAGTGCTTCTGTGCGAAAGATTGATTCGATTGTCAAAAATTTAAGATCATTTCTCTCACGCTTGATGCGTTGTTCAATTTGGTAGAAGCTCTGGAAGTGTTCGTAGGCTTTAGGGTAATCACTCAACTCCGCGTAGATTTGTGCCAGTTTACGGTTAGCACGCAGGCGACCATCTTCATAGTGATTGACCTGAGCGCGCGCATTAGCGCTCAGAAGGCGTTGCACCGCCCGGTCCAGCTCCCCGCGATAATGATCTACCTCACTGAGCCAGATACTGCAGGAAATTTCATCTGCCTGGTAATCGTGTTTCTCGGCCAATTGCCTACCCTCTTCAAAATTATGGCTGGCATCTTCAAGATTGCCCGCATGCAATTCGTTCTGACCTTTTTGACGCAAGTTATCGATGCGCACCGGTAGGACATTATAATCATCTGCTAATTCCGCAGCCCGTCCAAGGTATTGTTGGAAGACCTCGTAATCACCCATCATTTTATAGGCTGCAGCAAGATAATTATAGGCAAAACTCAAAGGTACAGAAAAGTTACGGCTCTGCAGGACTTGAACCGATTTTTTAAGCTCATTGATGGCTGGTTCCCATTCATTGCTCACAAGATAGGTTTGTCCAATCGTCATCAGAATCTCGCCCATTACACGTTGATCCGCCATGGTATGAGCATTCTCGAGTGCTTTCAGTAAAGAGGACATTGCCTTGTTATACTCATTGAGATTGACATAAATCATCCCGAGCAATCTCAGCGTACTTGCCTGTCCGAAATTGTCTTTAAGATCATTATGGATATGCAGCGCCTCCTTTGCCTGAGAAAGTGCCAGCATGCTATTTCCTCCCTCAAGATGGAAATGAGCCATATTTTGGAGCGCATCGGCAACACCTTTTGGATACTGTTTATGACCATATTCGGCAGTGGTAGCCAACTGGTAGGCACGCTTACTGAGATCAAGCCCTTCTTTTGGTGCAATGCTGATCATATCCTGCGCGGCAGCATTGAGTGAATCAATACGCTGAATGATTTCTGAATCCTGGATTAATCCTGGTCTGATCGGGTTGTAGAAAAAAGCCATGTCTTTACCCTATTATCCTCTGGTTGATTTGCAATCCATTCAGGGACTGCAATCTATTAGTTGCATGCTTTGTACCAGCTTGATGGAAGCGTCTAATTCCTACGCAAGATGCTACGCATTACTTGCTACGCATTACTTGCTACGCATTACTTGCTACGCATTACTTGCTACGCATTACTTGCTACGCATTACTTGCTACGCATTACTTGCTACGCATTACTTGCTA
>JAURZL010000005.1 GCA_030653365.1 Anaerolineaceae bacterium | reverse complement strand
TAATTTAGCAAAGGCTTCATTGGTGGGGGCGAAGACGGTGAAGGGACCTTCTCCACTGAGGGCTTCTGCCAGGTCAGCAGCCAGGACGGCAGCGACTAAGGTTGAGAAGTCAGGGTTGCCAGCGGCGATGTCGACGATGGTTTGTGGGGGTACTTCTGTGGGAGCTTCGGTGGGCACGGCGGTTGGCATGGGAGCTACGGTCGGTTCAGCTGGGGCAGCTGGTGCACAGGCGGCAAGCACGAGTGCAAGGACGATAATTAAACTTGGTAAGCGAAATGCTTTCATTTTTTCTTTCTCCTATTGATTTTGATTGGTTATTTATTCGTTATACAAAGAAGTATAAGGTATGAACAAAGTTTATACAAGTTGTATATTGTTTTTGTATAATGTTTTATACGATCAACTAGAACCGATTTGGTTCTTCATAACTATGGATTTCAATCCATTAAGATGATGGTATTGATGAAGATCACCTGTGGTTGATACCCGTTCCGAGTACACGAACCACAGGCTTATGAAGAACGAAACCAGCTAAAGCAGGTTAATACAAAATATCATTGAGTACCTGATCGACCGAGATTATGTCTTTTGGGTTTGGAGTGGATAGGGAATTATTCGGATCAATTGGAGGAACCCGAATTAACCAATTTCGCACCACACGACTCTCTAATAATCAGTTCTGTGGGCAACACAATGGAAGCAGCTTGTTGATTGTTAAATTGCTTTTGGAGCATCATTATCTGCATGGCATAGGTAGCCATTCTTCTTTTGGGTACATCAATGGTTGTAAGGCTGGGACGGATCATCGCAGAAAATCCAATATTATCTATGGATACTACCGCGATCTCTTCCGGTACTTTAATGCCTTGATCTCGTAAAGCTGCCAGTGCGCTGATCGCGCTTTCATCATTGGCACAAAAAATCGCAGTAGGGCGTGGTTGATGGTGGGTGATATCCAAAGTCAATTGATAGGCGGAAGCCAAAACCTGGGAGGGGTTTATGGTAAGAATCAAATTTTCATCATATGGTAAATTATGATCCATCAATGACTGCCGGTAACCCGTTAACCTTGCATCGTGAATGGCAAGAAAAGCGATTCGCTGATGACCTAATTGAATGAGATGTTCCATGGCTTGTTTTGCTGCTTTCGCCCGATCAAAAAACACAGTTGGCCAATTTTTTATCGGTTCTTCCAGACAAACAACGTTATCAATTCGTTCGGCGATCTTATCAAGGATCGCTTCAGTTTCAGGATTTCCGGTGATCATGCCGGGGAGAATCAGAATCAAAGAAGAAATTTCATCAGCATGAATATTCCGATTGAAGAATATCGGATCCAATAACGCGTCAAAGAAACTGAAAAAACGAACATCATGATTCAATCTATGCGCTTCTTCGAAAAGGCCGGCCATTATCGTATTGTAATAAGGTCGTTCCAGAACATTGAAGCTCTGCCCACCGGCCACAATACCCAGTGATTTACTGGCTTGCGCGGCACCTAATTTGAGACGTTGCGCATTTTTATTCGGCCGGTATCCGAGGTCTTTGATCGCGTTCAAGACTCTTTCACGTGTATCAGTAGCAACATCACGTGGGCCATTATTGATGACATAAGAAACGACACCGCGAGATACGCCGGCATATTCTGCTACTTCTTTTTGTGTAATGTTTGATTTTTTGTTCATATTATCTCTTTAACATTCGGGTTAAAAACCACAAGGAATGGATGGGTAACTCAATTATTGGGACATTATTTTCAGGAAAACTTTTACCTCACTTAAACCTGGTGTTTGTGCAGTTATCGTAATCAAACTGGATTTTCGCCGTGCTCGAACATAAATGGCTGCCTGACCACCGATCATTGGAAATGGATTTTCACCAATCAAATCTGCTTCACCCTCCAACTTAAAAGTGATGATATTTCTGGCGTATGGCAAAGGGTTTCCAAATTCATCAGTAATAGTAAAAGCAACACGGGCAATATCAGACCCATCCGCCATTAATTGATCGGTACTGGATTTTATTTCTAGTTTTTTAGGTAATTTGTCACTCGAAATCCTCTGTTCAGCCACTTGGTGACCATCGATGTAACCAATTAAATGAAGATCATAAAATACTCTTTGACCCCAGGCACTATATTCATTTAGACCATAAATAATGATCGGTGGGTGTGCCAAATTGGGATAGGTGGTTTTTTCAGGGCAGAATTTGCCAACATTAATATCCCCAATTAACACTTCAACTTCATCGCAGTTAGTGAAAATTGTCAGAGGGTTAATTCCGCTACCGGAACGGTCACCCATTGTCCAATGCGTAGCTGCCTGCAGAACCACCTTTTTCGATGGTGATATTTGACTTTGATAGAAATATCCTGCCCATTTGGGTAACCGGAATGTATCCATCACGCCATGATAACAAATCCTGTCCCCGGAGCCGAACTCAATGTGTGTTGCATAATCAAATGCACACCAACCGATTGCCCCGGATATTCTTGTGTTCCCTTTTTGTAAATTGTGGATTTTTGTATGCAGGAGGGCATGCTCAATCAATCGATCTTCCCCATCCCAGATTTTGGTGGGGAACATGTGGCCAGCAAATTCTGTGATGAGATAAGGTTGTTGGGTAGGATCAATGACTGTGTTGGAAAAATCATTGTAGGTGTAAACATCTTCAAGAAAAGAACTGCCCAAAAAACAACGCGCACCCCCGGTTTGCCTTGTCGGATCCAGGGCATGCGCCAATGCATTGGTGCGTACATAGAACTCATCATGATCAGGAGATTCGTTGATGCGAACACCCCACAATATAATGGAAGGATGGTTGCGATCCCTCTCTATCATTCCCTGAAGCTCATCCAGAACAATGTTCTGCCATTTCTCATCGCCAATATGCTGCCAACCCGCTATTTCTTCAAATACCAGTAAACCAATTTCATCACAACGGTTCAAAAAATGTGGCGATTGGGGATAATGCGAAGTCCTGACAACATTGCAGGCTAATTCATATTTTAGAATCTCGGCATCCTGTTGTTGCAGGCGTGCTGGTGCAGCTGCACCAATATATGGATACGTCTGATGACGATTAAGACCAAATATTTGAATGCGGTTCCCATTTAGATAAAACCCTCCATCTTTGCGGAATTCCGCTTCCCGAAAACCAAATCGTGCAGAACTTCGATCGATCTCAGATTCATCCAATGTCAGCGTAACATCAAGCCGGTAAAGCTGCGGGTTATCCAAATCCCATAGCTGGATAATAGTCAGAGCATCAAAAACAAGTGTTATTTTTTTATCCTGCACCGATGTGTGAATTTCTCTAACTTGATTGTCTTTTTCATCCAATAAGACAGCATTAACCACCAATCCAGTTTGATATCGACTGAGATGAATAATACTCTCAAGGAAAGGTTTCGTCAGAACATCCTTTGGTTTGACGAAAATATTCTCGATATGAATTGGATGAACAATTTTCAACCAAACATCCCGATAAATACCCCCAAAAGTCAGATAATCCACCAAGTGTCCATAGGGGGGAATATCTTTTCGTTCCCGGGAATCGACATACACCATCAACGTGTTCTGGCTATCTTTCAGGTGTTCCGTCAGGTTGACCGAAAAAGACATAAATCCACCCAGATGACTGCCTACCAGAATCCCATTTAAGTACACCTCGCAAGCCATCATTACCCCATCGAATTCAAGAAAAACGAGAGAACCATCCGTTGGCTTTTGAAGATCAAAATTCTTTCGATATGATGAGATAAATTGATAATCTGAATTATCAATATTGTGATGATTGAAATATTTATTGCTATGCGGAAGATTAATGGCAGAAAATTCTCGGTCTGAAGCGTCAAGATCCAATTTTTTATCTGTAAATAACCAATCATTATTGAAAAGAGTTTGTTTTCTCATTGGTAGATAATCTTTTCTCATTTTAAGGATTATGGGTGATGAAACGTACTTGACAATACGTCTAAAAAAAGTATAATCTTAATTACACGTTATGTCAACACGAGTTGATTATATCTCATGTTTTACACAATTTTCCTTAATCAACAGGAATGGTCTATAATTAAGTTGTGAACACGCCGATTGTTTCGGACGTGATAAATGATTATCAAGTGTTTGGAGGATAAAAATGAAGAAAAAGTTACTTATGATTATGGTGTCTGTTCTGGTTCTTTCACTTGCACTCAGTGCATGTGGTACCCCAGCAGCTACCGAAGTACCTGCGGCTCCCGTAGTGGAACCAACTACTGCTGTGGTAGCACCTACCACTGCCCCAGTAGAACCAACAAGTCCACCCGCCGTTGTGGAACCATCAGCTACATTGAAAATCTGGGCTGATGACACGCGTACACCCATTCTTTTGGATCTTGCGGATGAGTTCCTTGCTGAATACAACGTAGAACTCGTGGTCGAAGATCTTGGTGTTGTTCAGGATATCCGCTCCCAGGCGATCATCGCCATCCCTGCTGGAGAAGGTCCTGACATTTTCATCGGTGTGCACGACTGGCTCGGCGCTCTTGTCGATAGTGGTTTAGTCGCACCTATCGATTTGGGTGATAAAGAAGGTGAATTCGTGGGTTCCGCCCTGGATGCTTTCACCTATATCGATGGAAACCTATACGGTGTGCCATACGCAACCGAGAATCTTGGTTTCTTCTACAATACTGAATTGGTAGACACTCCCCCCACAACCTGGGAAGAAATGCTTGAAATTGGACGAACTCTTCAGGATGCAGGTACCGTCCAATACGCAATCGCTATTGGTGGAGACCCGGGATATAACGCCTTGCCAATGCAAACATCCTTTGGTGGCTATGTCTTCGGTGTCGATGCAAATGGTGCCTGGAATGCTGCTGATGTTGGTCTGGATGGTGAAGGCATGGTTGAAGCAGTTTCCTGGATGACATCTGTTGTAGATGAAGGCCTTATGCCCAACACAACCGATTACGAAACAGCTCACTCTTTGTTTGAGACCGGTCAGATCCCATTCTTAATGGCTGGCCCATGGGCTTTGGATCGTATCCGCGCCTCAGGTGTTCCGTATGCAGTGACCGCCTTCCCCAGTGAAGGTGCTCCCTTCCTTGGTGTTCAGGGCTTCATGATTAATGCTTTCAGTGAAAATACATTACTCGCGCAGGCTTTCCTCACCGAGTTTGTTGCCACAGAAGAAACGATGCAGTTACTGTATGAAACCGGTTTACGCCCCTCGGCTTACACGTCAGTATTAGATACCACAGCAGATCCTGATTTGAAAGCTATGGGTTTGGCTGGTGCAAATGCTATTCCAATGCCGAATATTCCCGAAATGGGCTCTGTATGGAGTGCCTGGAATAATGGTATCACGCTGGCACTCACCGGACAATTAACAGCTGAAGAATCCATGATTGATGCTGCCGAACAGGTTCGTGCATTAATCCAGGGTGCCCTGGTTGGCATGGTCAACCTGCCTGGTAGCTATCAGGACAAAGCTGGTTGTGGTGCTGCCTGGGATCCTGCCTGTCCCGCTACTGCCATGGTCGAAGGTGATGATGGACTCTTTACACTCACCGCCGCCATCCCCGCAGGTGAATATGAATTCAAAGTTGCCTTAGACGGCGACTGGAAGGTGAATTATGGTTCCGATGGCGTTCAAGACGGACCAAACTACGCCCTCAGTCTGACTGCGGACAGCACAGTTACATTTGTGTACGATCCGGAAACAAAGCTCGTTGAAATTACAGTTGAATAAAAGTTAATCAATGAAGGCCGGGAAATTCCCGGCCTTCATTTTATAATAATATTAATTAAATAAGGTTTTTTCTTTTGAAGAATGAAGGTGATAATATGGCTTCCTTCAAAACTCAAGACGCCCTTCCAAAGAGGGATTCCTCGATAATACCTCTTCTGCCCAAACTGGCGAGATTCGCACTGATCATTGCGGTAGACGCAGCTATCATTTGGTTTCTTAGTCGATTATTTTTCTTAGGATACTATCCCTTAGCCGCGGCGATTCTTATCATCGCAATTTTTGCTAATTTTGTCATGTTACGCCAACAAGCTTACCCCATCCGCTGGATGCTGATTGGTCTGATATTAATGTCCCTGTTTACCATTTACCCAATATTTTTTACCGTTTGGGTTTCGACAACGAACTATGGTGAAGGTCACTTAATTACAAAGGAACAAGCGATTGATCGCATATCAGATATGAAATATCTGCCAGAAGAAGGAAAAGCATACGGCTGGACTGCATTTAAATCCCCAGAGGGAGAATATGTCCTCTGGTTAAAAGACGCGGATGGTAACTTTTATCTGGCGAAACCTGAAGAGGAGCTCACCCAACCACAACCTGGTGAAATGGGAGTGGGAGAATTGGATGATAAAGGCATTCCCAAGACCATCGAAGGGTACCAAAGAATTAATGCGATCATGGCAGCTGCCGATAAAAATCTGACATCCATCCTGTTTGGTGAGGAAGGAAGAACGATTCAGGTTCGCTCCCCATCCGAAGCAGCTGAACTTTTACCCTTATATGTTTATGATCCCGAACTGGATGCGATGATTGATCAGGAAACTGGTGAAACCTATCGAAATATCCGTGGGACATTTTCGGGACCCAATGGAAAGCAGCTCAGACCTGGGTTTGTTGAAACGGTTAAAACCGCGAACTTTAAAGAATTTTTCGTCAGCCCAGCCCTGCGAGGACCTTTAACCAGTATTGTTGGCTGGAATTTCAGCTTCGCGATTTTGAGTCTGCTGTTTAATTTTGGATTGGGATTGCTGATCGCCATCATGTTTAATGAACCACGCTTTCCATTTAAGAAACTAATTCGAACTTTGTTGATCATTCCGTATACAGTACCTGCTTTATTAACTATCTTAATCTGGCGAGGAATGCTTAATCCTGAGCTTGGCGTTATCTCTCGAGCCCTTGAATCAACATTCGGATGGGCACCACCCTGGTTTACCGATCAATGGTGGGCAAAAATAGCCATATTATTGATCAATCTGTGGTTAAGTTATCCATATTTTATGTTGGTCTCCAGCGGAGCACTTCAATCGATCTCAGAAGATTATTACGCTGCAGCCAAGGTGGATGGCGCCAGCATTTGGCAGCAATTTTGGCACATCACACTACCTTTGTTATTGGTAGCGGTCGGTCCATTACTGATTGCCTCGTTCGTTTTCAACTTTAACAACTTCAATTTGATATATATCTTTAATGCAGGAGGGCCGCCAATGGCGGGGACGCCAACTCCGGCGGGGCATACTGATATTTTGATCAGTTATGTATACAACCTGGCCTTCTCCGGCAGCAGCGGTATCAACTATGGTTTTGCGGCTGCGATTACGATCATCATATTTTTTATTGTTGGCGCGATAACTTTACTACAATTCCGCTATACCCGTATGTGGGAGGAGGTCAGTGAAAATGTCTAACACAAATACAATTGGTCAATTTCGAAAATCAATGACTTTTCAGCATAGATTCAGCATTGGAATCCGTTTGTTTGTGGCTGTGATTTTGATCATTTTTTCTATATTCCCCATTCTATGGGTTATCTCAGCTTCATTCAATCCAACAGGTTCTCTCGCTACACAGACATTGATTCCCAAAAATCCAGGAATTGGTAATTATGAAACCCTGGTAACCTCCGGAGCCTTTCCATTCTGGACATGGTTCGGAAATTCACTTAAGATCTCCATCATTACATCCATTGGTTCCCTTGCAATCACCACCATTGCCGGATATGCATTTTCAAGGTTTCGCTTTAAAGGACGCCAACTAATGCTGAAAGCCATCCTGCTGATCCAGGTATTTCCCGCTTTGTTAGCGCTTGTTGCCACTTTTTTGATGATTTCACAATTTGGGGATGTCATTCCGAAATTAGGACTCAATACCCATGCAAGTCTTATTCTGGTCTATTTAGGCGGTGCAATGGGTATTAACATCTGGTTGATGAAAGGATTCCTGGATACCATCCCCCGTGATATTGACGAATCTGCCATGGTGGAAGGTGCTTCCAACTGGTATATTTTTACCCGACTGATCCTGCCTTTATTGCGCCCGATCCTGGTCGTCATTGGGCTGATGAATTATGTGGGTACCTATGGTGAGTTTGTCCTTGCACGCGTCTTGCTAAAGAGCAACGAGACTTACACATTGATGGTTGGTCTGCAGGTTTTTGCTGGAGCTCAATTTAATCAGCGCTGGGGTGTCTTTGCTGCAGGAGCATTGATTGGTGCCCTTCCGATAGTGATAATTTACCTCGCCCTGCAAGATCAAATCGTTGGTGGTTTGACAACCGGAGCCGTCAAAGGTTAATCATTCAAAGGTCATGATGAAAATAATTGGTTTCGAACGAAAACCGGAAATTAATTCCGGTTTTCGTTATCTAACAGGCATAGTTTTTATAAGTTTAATCATCCTGATAACAGCTTGCCAACCTGTGCCAGCTGAACCAGAATTGTTGCCTGAGGACACTCCTACCGCTGTCAACGAGATCGATGAAGAAGGTGATCTCATTCTTGAAACGCTCGAACCAACCGAAGCGAAACAAATAATTCCCGAACCTCCATTTTATTTAGGGGTTGATCTTTCCTATGTAAACGAAATGGACGATTGTGGAGCAGTCTATTATCAGAATGGTGAACCACAAGACGCCTACCCATTATTCAAAAGCCATGGGGCGAACCTGGTACGTGTGCGTTTGTGGCACAATCCGGATTGGACCGAATACAGCACTTTCGAAGACATAAAACGAACCCTGACGCGATCCAAGGAAGCAGGAATGTTCACAATCCTTGATTTTCATTATTCGGATAATTGGGCGGATCCTGGGAAACAGGCGATCCCTGCAGCCTGGCAAGACTTGAATGATGCAGAACTTGAACAGGCAGTCTATGATTACACCTACCAGGTGTTGAGTGATTTGCATGAAATTGGTCTGATGCCTGATTTTGTTCAGGTAGGAAATGAAACCAACGCTGGTATGATCAAACACGTCATGGAATCGGATTGGCCTCGGGATGCAAAATTGTTTAATTCCGGGATTCGCGCTGTTCGCGACATTGCCAAGAGCACAAACACAAACCCAAAAATCATTCTGCATGTTGCCCAACCCGAGAACGCAGGTTGGTGGTTCCAGAATGCTTATGAAAACAATATTGTTGATTTTGACATTATTGGTCTTTCCTATTATCCCCAATGGAGTTCATTCACGATCAATGACCTGGGATCACATATCACCTATCTGCGCAATCGTTTCCAAAAGGAAGTCATGATTGTTGAAACGGCTTATCCATGGACATTGGAGGCGGTTGATGAAACAGCCAGTAATATCCTTTATCAGGGGATTCGTGGTTATCCGATCAGTATTGAAGGCCAGCGCCAATTTATGATCGATTTATCGCAATCTTTAATTTCGAATGGCGGATTGGGGGTAGTCTTCTGGGAACCAGCCTGGATCTCCACCGAGTGTTCCACCAGATGGGGTCAGGGTTCCCATTGGGAAAATGTAGCCCTCTTTGATTTCAATAACAATAATGAGATCCATGATGGTGTTGGGTTCCTCAGCCATGAATATTTATATCCTCCTCTTTTGGTCGATGGGATCATTGAAGCTAAATATAAAGACCCAATTGTTGAAGATGAAATCGATGATAATTTTAATACTATCCCCCATTTAGACCTGGTCAGTTTGCATGCTATGCAGGATGAAACCTTCTTTTCTCTGGCACTGACAATTAGCGGTGATATCTTCGAAAACCCCTGGGGAAGCTATCTATTTTATATTGATACCACCCAGGATGACCAGGGTGCAGATATTGATGTTGGAAAACGGCCCATAACGGTTGCGGATCCATACAAACCTGAATTCCGATTTGACATCGAGGCTCTGGATAGGAAGGGTTCCGTCAGTGGAACATTTGTGTTGAATGTCTGGGATGGTCAGGCATGGCAAACGAGTCCGATTACCTTTGGTATTGCTCTGAAAAATGGTACCCCATCCATTATAGAAATCCAAATCCCGAAAACATTAATAGGAAATCCTGAATTTGTCAATTTAGGCGTGGTCAGCACTGGTCGTGGCAGAGTTCACACAGCCGGTGATATCTTGGGGACGAATTTCTCGCCCAGTGATTGGTCTGAACCTTTGACACTCGAAACTTTTATCAGGATTGATCTGACAGAATAGTTTTTTTAGGTTGCAAATTATTGGGTAAATAATAAATTATTAATCTGGAAAATCCATCTTTTCTCCGGCTGGAAAAATCTGTACACGTGTTCCTAATTTTTTGGTCAATGTAGAGATCGCATTTTTACCGGTACAATGATTCAGATAAAAACTACAGTCCGGGTAGCGATCCTGAAATACATCGATGATGTGATCAAGATACTGATCATCTGCTGATATCAGGTGTGTACCACCGATCACTGCGATGAAAGGATTACCAAATAACTTTTCGGCGTGATATAAGGTATTCAATATTCCTGCGTGACAACATCCACAAATAAGAACATTCCCGGCTGAAGTTTTTAATACCAGAGAAATATCATCCTGATAGGGATCATGTTCCCAACCAGCTTGTGTACGAATCATGTGATGTTTACTGATACCCATTCTTTCAGGTCGCTCCAGGATGGTGCCGGTCGTCCATAAGCCAGGTTTGACTTCTACAGGATCATCACTCAGTTTCATATAAAAATAGTGTGACAAATCTGCTTGCTTCATGGTCATCCCAATCGATTTATACACATCATCTTTACTTGAATATCGGGCTCTGAATAAATCACTGTTTGCATACAATGGCATCGTGGTTCTCTCCGGAAAAATCGCCGCAACACCACTGGTATGATCATAATGTGCATGGCTAAAAACCAGCGCATCAATATTGATGGGTAAGAGTCCCAGTACTTGTAGATTATGAGATAAAACTTCTGGGCTCTGACCGGTATCAAAGAGCACATTCGAATGTTGCATTTCGATCCAGAAAGATACCCCATGCTCCTTCTTAAGTTCTGAGCCTTCCATAACTTCATCATTCACCACACAGATTATTTTTGTCATTTCTTCTCCTGTTTATTCTATATTCTGCAAAGCAGCTTTTATTCTTTCCGGTGTATACGGCAGCTCTCTCATCCACACGGCGCTGGCATCATGGAGTGCACTTGCCATTGCAGGTGATACCCCATCTATGGATATCTCCGCCACTGATTTAGCCCCAAATGGACCGGTAGGTTCATCCGTCTGAACAAAGATGACATCCATGGCTGGTGTTTCATTTGCCCGGAAAATTTTATAGTCACTTAAATTGGAATTCAATGGAATACCTTTTTCATCAAATAGCATTTCCTCTGTTAGCGCGAACCCCAGCGCTTGCAACATACCACCTTCCACCTGCCCGGAAGCCGTGATGGGATTAATCACCCTACCACAATCCACAACCATCAGCAATCGCTCAACCTGCACCTCTCCTGTTTGCGTATCCAGGACGATTTCAACAAATTGAGCTGCGGTTGGTGGTGGACTGACCGGGCTGATATGGGATGCAGTTGCTCCAATTTGGTGCTGGTTTAGTTGGTGAATGCTGCTCAAAGCAATTTCCTCTAGTGTCAATCGCCTGCCATCCTGACTGATCACCTGTTTATTTTTCAGTTCTAACTGGTCAATATCGGAGATTTCCAGCATTAATGCTGCATGTTCCAGAATCTGTTTCCTTACCTCCAATGCTGCTTTTTTCACCGCGCCACCACTGACATAGGTAGTGCTGCTGGCGTAAGCCCCTTTGTCAAAGGGGGTGAAATCAGTATCCGATGAGTAAACAATCATGTCGTCCAAGGGGACACCTAACACCTCGGCTGCTATTTGCCCTAAAATTGTGTCCGAGCCAGTTCCCAGGTCGGTTGCGCCAATCAATAAATTGAATGAACCATCGTCATTTATTTTAATCGTGGCAGCCCCCATATCCAGATTGGCGATGCCACTGCCATGGATCACAACCGCCATACCAATCCCTTTGTGAAATCTCCCATCCTGGTTTTGATACATTGCTCTTTTTTCTCTAAATTGGGTGGCTTTCATGCCAATTTCCACACATTGTTGCATGCCACTGGATTGCAATGCCTGCTTAACTCCCTTCCTACCTTCACCCAATTGTTCTGATAGATGCATTGTCTCGCCAATTTTCAACCAATTCTCACGTTTGAATTCCACCACATCTATACTTAATTGAGTTGCAATCTCCTCCATCATCACTTCCATGCCATATTGGCATTGCATCGCTCCATAGCCCCTGAAAGCGCCGGCCGGTGGTGTATTGGTATATACCACATCACAAATAAAGCGCGCATTGGGTGGATTGTAGAGCGTAAGCCCTTTGAAGCCACCAACCATATTGACGGTTAACCCATGACTGCCATATGCACCTGTGTCTCCAATTAAGTACAATTGGGCAACTGTCATTTTCCTGTCTTTGATACCGACCTTATAGCGAATGATATTTGCATGCCGGCTACGTGAGCTGGTGAATTCCTGGGTGCGCGTATATTCCATGCGGATTGGTCGTTTGGTAACCATTGTCAGGTGAGCGCAAAGATCTTCCAATAACATTTCCTGTTTATTGCCAAAGCCCCCGCCGATACGCAGCTTGATTACCCGAATCCGTTTAACCGGCACATTAATCAACGGGGATAGCATTCTACGGATGTGAAATGGGACCTGGGTACTGGTGCGTACTACCAATCGATCATCCTCATCAAAATAAGTTATACATACATGTGGCTCAAGATGAACATGTTGCTGCTTAGGTGTGCGATATTCTCCCTCAAACACAAAATCTGCTTCTGAAAATGCCTGATCCACATTTCCAACTTCTGTATTAATGTGATGGACAATATTGTGTTGCACATCGTGAATTCCAATACTGTCCTCTTCATCGTGAATCACAGGAGAGCCAGCGCTCATCGCCTGTTCCATATCCACCACAACTGGAAGCATCTCATACTCAACCTCGATCAGACTCAACGCCTGATTGGCGATTTCCAACGAATCTGCAGCCACAATAGCTACCCGATCACCGACATGACGCACTTTATCATCCAGGCAGACCTGATCATAAGGCAAAGGTTGCGGATAACTCTGCCCACCACTGGCAAACTTGATCCTGGGAAGGTCTTTATGTGTCAAAACAGCATGAACCCCAGGTAGGTTACGGGCTTTGGAAACATCGATTTTTTTGAGGCGGGCATGGGCATAGGGACTTGTCAACAACGCACCATACAACATTCCCTCAGGATGGACATCATCTGTGAAAACGGGTTTTCCCAAAGCGAGCTTTTTTGCGTCAACTTTGATTTCCGATTTCCCCACCACTTCCACATTTTCCATCTCTTTGGGGGTATATACGATCGGTGGTAAGGGATTTCTCTTTCCATCTTTACGATAATATTCCAAGGGAAGATCAATATCATCAGTGTTTTCTGGCAATGTCAAGGCGATGTGCTGGTACGGCTTTAAAGACTCTCCTCTCATTTCAGCTGCTGCTCTTTTCACCGCATCAACACCACGAACATAACCAGTGCATCGACATAGCACACCATTCAACGCTATGCGAATCTCATCGTCTGTTGGATCCGGATTTCTGTTCACCAAGTCCTTCGCTGAAAGAATTTGAGCCGGGGTGCAGTAACCACATTGAATCGCACCTGTTTCTATAAATGCTTTTTGTAACGGATCAGGTGTTTCCGCCTCTCCCAATCCTTCAAGTGTGATGATGGACATATTATCTGCCTCAAAAGCCTTTATGAGACAGCTCTTAACTGGTTTGCCATTTAACAACACGGTACAAACACCACAGGTTCCATCATCACAACCAGATTTTGCACTTATGTATCCGGCTTCACGCAAGACTTCCAGTAAAGAATCCTTTTCATTAACGTCAAATTTTTTTATTTTTTCGTTTATTGTCAGTGTTATATGTTTCATCCTCGATTCCTCTTATTTGTTTGAAATTCTGGTAAGTTTTAATTTCTTGACTTTTTTGGTTGGGGAACTTGACCAGAACAAAGATGCAAATTGCTGAATTTTTAAATATCAAATAATAAAATACATTTTTATTTCTTCAATTATCAATATTCAATAAAGTGAATAACTCATAACAAGATAATTCATTCGAACAATTTCAAGTAGATAATAATCGCAATAATTTCCTAAACTTGCAAAGTTTTATATGCATAAAATCATTTTTTATTCTTCTGATTCAAGTGACACACATGCTCTGAAGATATCACCTTCTGTAATAATTCCTACGACCTGATCATCCAGCATCACCGGTAAAGTACTTATTTCATTGGATATCATGGATTTTGCAGCATCAAGCAGGGTTGTTTCCAGAGTGGTCGTAATCAATTTATGAGACATAACCAGGTGAACCGGCATTCTATCTAGAAAATCATTGGTAACCTCCGCATTTAAAGCAAATGTTGACCATGGAACCTTTTGCGTCAGATCTTCAATCGTAACAACACCTACTAAAATTCCGTCATCAACCACCAGAAGTCTCCTGACATCTTTTTTTATCATTTTCCAATATGCATCAGGCATTGTATCGTTACTACTTATGGTAAGTAGATTTTGGTTCATCCAATCCTTCACCAGATTGCCTTTCATTTCATCCTCCTTTCTAGAAAAATTTTCGATTTGTATCATAAAAAAAACTCTTTCTACTATCAGTTATCATTCATATTTCTTCGATTAATTAAATGCAGAAAATAAGGTTGAACAGAATAACTACTGCAGTTTGAAAGCAAAATGATTTTATTCTTCCGATGAAAGCTCCACAAAAGCTCTGAAAATATCACTTTCTGTTATGATGCCCACAACTTGATCGTCTTGCAGAACCGGTAATGTACTGATTTCATTAGAAATCATTGTGTTTGCTGCGTCAAATAAGGATGATTCCGGTGTCGTCGTGATCAATTTCTGTGACATTACCAGACGAACCGGGAATTTGGATAAAATGTCACTGGCGTGAACAGCATTAAGGGCAAATGCAGTCCAGGGAATTTTTTGTTGAAGATCGTCAATAGTAACAATGCCGATCAATTTTCCATCATCAACAACTAACAGTCGCCTGATTTTGTTATTGATCATCTTCCAATATGCGTCAGGCATGGTAATGTTACTACTCACAGAAATCGGATTTTGAATCATCCAATCCTTTACCAGACCGCCTTTCATTTCGTCCTCCTTTCATTTGGATAATTGTAAAATTCAAAATTCTTCACGTTAATATTTTTTTTACCCAAATCATTGTTGTAATAAATTAATTCTGAAATCGAGAATCCGCTTCATCAATTTTTTTATTAATTGGTGTTGGATTAATAAACCCAATTGGCAATCTTTATGTATAAGTTCTCTTAATGCTTGATTGTCCACTTCTAAAACTTCTACTTCGGTGAGAGTCTTTTCGGTCGCTGAATAGGTGTAGGGTTCAACTAATGCAGAACATCCAGCTATTTCTTCACCAAATAAAGTATCAACCCTGACCTGCCCTTCTTCACCAATGTTGAATAATACTTCTAGTTCACCCTTGCGAAGAAAGTACAGCTTTTTACCAACTTCTCCTTCCTTAAAAAGGATTTTGTTGGCTGGATAACAAACAGCATCTGAGAATTCAGCAATTGTGTCAATCTGTTCATCAGTTAAATCATCAAAGCAAGAAAACTCCCGGAAATATTTTGGATAAGTTGCCATCATTTACCTCCATTTCTTACTCATCTTAGAAAAAATATTTTGATTAAGAAGTAATCATCATTACTCTATTCATTTCATAACAATAATTTTTATTCTCACCACCTCCTCGCAAGCAATCTACGTCTTTTTTGTGCTCATTGTAAAATCCGAAATTCAATCTGGATAATGTGAGTGCATTGCGCTCCAATAGCGCTCACCATACCTGGTGACAACCTGTGCTTTTTTGCTCATTTCGAGAATGATCAATGTATTCTGTACATCTCCTGATGAATATTTTTTTAATGTTTCCAATAATTCACTCTCTTTCATCGGGTGACGGGTAATGATGTCAACTACAGCATCCACCAAATTTTCATTTTCTGCCAATTCAAAGACTCCATCCGTTGTGTTAACCACTCTTGCAATTGAACCAAAAATATCTATTGCCCGTTGAATCCCATCCTTGTCAGCTGGTTTTACCCAGGGTTCTACGGGTGGTCGAGTAGGCAGCAAAATGTGAACCTCATCTGGTTGAATATCCCTGAGATGAGAGGCAATTTCGGTTAGAGTTTCTGCTGAGTCATTTAAGTCTTTTATCAACATCACCTCAATCCATAATTTTCCATGGTATTCTTGCCGAAATAGCTTCAAACCATTCACAAGGCGGTTGAAAGTTACCTGTGGATGTGGTCGATTGATCTTTTTGTAAAGTTTGGCATTTCCTGCATCTAAAGAAGGGAGTATTGCATCTGCCAAAAATAATTCCTGTCTGACCTCAGGTAGATACAGTAACGACCCATTTGTGATGACAGCAATAGGGATCTTCGTAATTTGTTTTATTTGCGCGATAAGAATACCAACATTCAATGCCAGCAATGTTTCACCGGATCCTACAAAGGTGATCCAATCGATTCCCCCTTTTTGGTGATCCTCCAACGCCTGCTTTGCCTGAGAAAAAATTTCTTGTGTTGGTATATATTCTTTTCTTTGATTGGTCAAAGGAATTGTTCTGCCCAATTGGCAATATACACAATTCCAATTACATGTCTTCAGGCTAACAGGATCAATGCCTAATGATTGTCCCAATCTTCGAGAAGGAACAGGACCAAATACATATTTCATCAATCTCCTTTCTACTAACGTTCTCCAAAGAGTTTTGTTCCAATTCTGATAATGTTTGATCCTTCTTCTACGGCAATCAGATAGCTATTACTCATCCCCATGGATAAGTATTGCATGGTTATATTCGGTAGATTTAATTTCCTCAAATAATCAAACATTTTATACGTTGTTTGATAATATGGACGGCTATCTTCTGGATCTCCGAAGCGGGGTCCCATCGTCATCAATCCCTTTACCTGAACGTATTTCAAACCAGACATTTGAACGGCCAGTTCTTCTACTTTTTCCGGGAATACACCCGTCTTATTTTCTTCTCGCCCACTATTGATTTCAATCAGAACGGGCATTGATTTTTGGTTTTTTTCACAATGCCGCTCAAGGGTTAGGGCGAGCTTCCAGGAATCGACAGTTTCGATCATGTCAAAATTCTCAACAGTAATTTTGGCTTTATTACTTTGTAAATGACCAATCATATGCCAGATTGCTTTGGTACCAATTTGGCTAATAAAAGGTAAGGCTTCCTGAACATAGTTATACCCAATATGTGTTACACCAGCCTGAATGACTGCTTCGACCTCTTCCAGTGTTCTGGTCTTCGCCGCAGCTAACAACGTCACGTGTGATGGGATCGTTTTTAGTATCTCTTTGACTAATTTTTCTATTTCTAAAGAAGTAGACATTACTTAACCTTTTGATAAAACAATTAATACAGCAATGGCAACGCCAGCCAATAATGAAAAGATGGTGTACTTTTTTGCTTCTTTTTCCACTGCTGGTAATAAATGAGTAGCTCCCACATACACCAGAGCACCAGCAGAAATAGCTAACAGAATTCCTAGAGATGAAGAACTAATAGAATTAATAAATGGAAACGAAACGATCGTTCCAATAGGCGTGGATACAGCAGCAGCTAAAAAAGCGAGTAGTATTGATTTTTTGTGTGAGAAACCAGCTCTTTCCAGGAGCAGGAATGTCACAATACCCTCTGGAAATTCATGCAGCACCATACCAATGGCTGTCAATACGCCTGTAAAGATGCTGACATTAAATGTGACAGAATAGATAACCCCATCAATAAATGAATGAAATCCAATCCCAATCATCGGTATCACACCAATGGCAAGATTGTCACAATTACGATCATGACATACCATCATGTTAATAAAGCGATTAATCAGATACATACCCATAAATCCCGCGAGAAGATAAACTGGTGCATTCTGATTCATAGAAATAGATTTGGGAATGATATGAATAAACGAAACTGAGATTAAGACGCCAGCAGAGAAACTGATAAAATAAGCAACATTTTTATTTCCCCATCGTTTGTGCTTAAAAATCACATAAATCCCAATGGATGTGACCAGACAGGCTAATAAGCTTGCGAGTAAAACAGCCCAAAATGTACCTAAATTCATGTCACACTCCACTAATATTACAAAGGAGAAATCTTTACACCGATTTGATTATGATTTCGTTCCGTCATTTTCTCATCTCAAGCTTTTATCCAGTACACACAAACTATGGTGTTTTATTTTTTAAGGCTGGCACCACTTGTAATTTCCATCGCATGATTTACTGCAGCGCGAAGTGTTGAAACGGCCAAAGAAAGACAATGTTCATGATCCTCTGGAATGCTGATCAACTCAGATAAAAGATCATCCGGGGATATTTTCATTGCCTCTGAGAGAGGTTTTGATTGCACCATTTTTGTGAGCATACTCCCACAGGCAATCGTTGCTCCACATCCATCAGTCATAAATCTGGCACCTTTTATTATTTTTCCATCCAACATCAATTGAATTTGCATCGTATCGCCACACCAACCTGTAATATTCCCACTTGCATCCGGTGCAGGAAAGAAACCCATGTTTTCTTTGCGCTTAATTAATTGGCGGGCTAATTCAGAAAATGATTGATCGTGTTCGTCCGAGGCTGGAGTATTGTTTTGGATCAAAGATGTGGTTTGATCCAAATCTTCGGATATTACAACCCAGTTTTTATTTTTTGGATTATGTTTCATATGCAGTCTCTCTTATTGGGTTTAATTTGTTTTTACCATTGTCACCAGATTTATCCCCTTTACCTGGGGTAATGAAGCTCCCTGCACAATTGTATTGATTGCTGCTTTTTGATCACCAACCCTGGCACCTGAAAGGAACGAAATCCCATAATCAAACAAAATTGGAAGAAGTGGTGTTGATGGTCCCAATATCATAACGGTTGCATCTTTTTTGCATAAAGAAAGTAATTTTTCCATGGAATGATTGATGATCGCAGTCCCGGTGATGGCAACAATATCCGACTGGGGAATATATTCTTCGGCAGCCTCTTCAGGAAAATCATCGCCATATGGTTTCTTTTCAATTACCCAGCAATACTTGGGGATGGATTTAATCTGCTCAACAAACGGAAAATGCCCAACGATGGTAACATTTTTTCCTTCGCCTTCTTTGGCAATTACCTCGGATGCGTTTTTTTGGACTAATTTCTTTTCATCTACAGGAATTAATGAATTAATGGCTGCCATACCAACACTTGCTTCCAAAAAATTATCCGAAAGAATCCATTCAGCCAGTTGTTGAGTTGTTTTTTCTTCAAGCTTGCCAACATCCTGCATTTTTGCGTGTCCATGTGGTCCACAATTCGTTAATGTCGATGATAAACCACAATCAGTACTGCATACCAATGTCCAATGTACGCCTACAATCACTTTTTTGACCGGTATGGGTTCTCGCGGGAGAGATTTTAGAAGCAAATCGTAAAGATTCATTTTTCCTCTTTTGTGATGATAGACCAATGGTTATTGGTGGATCTTCAGTTACTAATCATATGCAATTCGAATTTCCTCAGTGGCCATGGTTGCTTCCAACAGGGCTTGCCATTTGATCTCGTTCCACGATCCGAGCTGTAAATGGGTATCCAGATATTTCTGTGGAATGGGATGAGTACCAGGAACCACTTTTATTTTAAACTTCTGCTCTAGAAATTTCATAAATGTATCAATATAGGGACAGGGTGGGTATCCAACCAGCATGCCTGTTGCAAAATGAATAACTTCAGCACCATTTCGCATCATTTCATCTGCTGTGTATTCAATATTTCCACCGGGACATCCATCACAGGTTGTATATCCAACCAGTTCCACGTCCTTTCCTTCATAAACACTGAATGCACCTTCCCGGTTTTTCATTGCCCGAAAACATTTTCCCCCAGCACATGTTCGATATCGATCACAAATAATGATTCCAATTTTTATTTTTGATTCCATGTCATTCTCCTGAATGATCTTCAAAATATTTCGTTTTTCACAATTACACAATTGTTTTTAATATTTCATTCAATTGATCTGCCTGAACATAATCTTTAACAGTGATTGCTTGCCCTGATATGCCAGGTACTTCTTTGATTGCGTCAATGATCGCCAGAGCCAACGGAACCGCAATGGGACATAACGGGGAAGAAGGGCGGAACACATAGGTTATTTTTCCACCTTCATCAATGTGGATGTCCTCAATCAATCGCATTTTGACCACATCCACGCCAGTCTCAGGATCAATCACTTCGGTTAATTTTTCTATCACAGCAATTTCTAATTCTTGTTTATTCATTTTGCTTCACATATTGAATCAGTTTACTAACGGTCTGTTGCCAGATTTCATGAATTGCTATAGCTGCTGGAGATTCCGGATATAGAACCTGAATAGGTACACCTTGCAGCATGGATAAAGGGATGTTCTCATCAAATGGAATTTCCCCAACAACTTCAATTCCCTGTTTTTCAGCAAACTCATAAATTTCATTTGTACCTTGCGGATACAGATCTGCTTTATTTATACAGATAATGGTTGGAATCCTAAAGTGCCCGAGTGTTCCCAGAACTCGTTGAAGATCATGCATCCCAGCCTGTCCCGGTTCAGTAACGATGAGGCCCAGGTCTGTTCCTGCACAGGCTGAGATTACAGGGCACCCAATCCCTGGAGGTCCATCGATCACAACCAGTTGGGCATGATAATCATCTGCTGCTAATCGTGCGTTTTGTCTGATTAACGTGACCAATTTGCCAGAATTTTCCCTGCCGGGGAATAACTCTGCATGAAAAAAATCGCCATAAGGCGTTCTGGATTGAAACCAGAAACCTTCCTGTTGTTGAATCATGCTGATGGCTTCTTCCGGACACGCATACACACAGGCTGCGCAACCATCACAGGCAATTGGGTCGACCCAATTCACTCCTGGAATATCGGGATGGGGGAAAATGGCATCATAGCGGCAAACCGATTCACAGGATCCACAACCAGTACATTTTTGGATATCAATTTCAGCTTGCGAGCTACCCCAGAACTCGTGTTGTTCAGCCACCTGAGCTTCAAGTACCAGACTTAGATTAGCAGCATCAACATCAGCATCAACAAAAATGGTTTTGTAATTCATCCCAGCATGAGTGCACTCATAGGCTAAGGCTGCACTCAAACTGGTTTTACCCGTGCCACCTTTTCCACTTAATACGACAAGTTGTTTTGCTCTTTGTTGTGTCATGACCTGCCGTCACTTTTTTCAGTTATTTGTTTTATTTTTTGATATAAATTCACAAACTTTCCACGGTAAATCGGATTGATTGCTATCAGCGGTTCTCCTGCGGCAATTCCTCTGGCGATTTCTTTATCAAACGGTATTCTCATTAAAACAGGTATTCCTCTTTGCTCTAAATACCGATCCACCTCGGCATTACCGATTCCTTCTCGATTGATCACAACCCCATAACGAATCTGCATGTCTTCCAGAATACCCAACATCTGTTTGAGATCATGTAAGCCAAATGGGGTTGGTTCTGTCACCAGTATGACAAAGTCAACCCCCCGCACTGTTTCAACGACCGAACAGGAGGCTCCTGGTGGAGAATCTAAGATAGTGATTGTCCCATTTGTTGACTTCTCAAGTTTTTTCAACTGTCGAATGATCGGGGTCGCCATCGGTTCGCTCAGAGTCAATTTTCCATGGGTAAAATCGATTCCTGCAAAAGCACGTCCCTTTTCAATCAAGCCGATGGGATTGGGGATCTCTTCAATAGCCCCTTCTGGACAATTCCAGGTGCAGCTGCCACAACCATGGCAGAGTTGCGGAAACACCATGATGGTTTTTCCAACTTTCACCAAAGCATTAAACTGACATACTTCGACACATTTACCACACAGTGTGCACCGCTCGGGGTCAATTTTTGGAATTCGAATGATGGCTGGAACTTCCTGTGTAAAGGTCGGATGCAAAAATAAATGGGCATTCGGTGCTTCCACATCACAATCCAACAATTTTACCTGGTTTGTTTCAACCAAACTGAGTGCCAGACTGGTTGCCACCATTGTCTTACCCGTCCCCCCTTTCCCACTTGCCACCGCAATTTTCATAGAATTCTAATTCTGTTCTACTGGAAAACAGGTAATTTTCCCTGCAGAAAACTGTCAACTGCTTGTTGAACTGTAGAAATATCACCATTAAAAATACACATTTTGGTATCACTTGCTTCGAATGCACGAGCTGCATGCGGACCAAAATCACCACTGATTACGACATCAGCCGCCTGATCAATAACAAATTGTGCAGCCGCGATGCCTGCTCCACCCGATTGACGAAATCCCGGGTTTTCAAGTGCTTCGATCTGGTTTGTTTCTGTATCATATTTAATTAGCCATGGGCAGCGACCAAAACGATCGTCGATCGGACCATCTGAATTTTGCCCCTGCGATGAAATAAGGATTTTCATTTTTCCTCCAATAAGTTTACGATGACTATGCTATTTATCGATCAATATAGCCCCGGCTTTAACAGGATCAAAACCATCCGGCCAAATTGTTTCATTGTCATATTTTGCATTACCAAAAAAGGCATCTTCCATGCTGGCGCCTTTTAAATTGGTTCCTCGAAGGTCAGCTTCATCAAAATTACAACCTTTTAAGAATGTACCTTCCATATTCGCTTTTTGTAAATTGGCACTAGCGAAACAAGCGCGTTTCATATTGGCGTCTTTCAGGTTAGCACCTTCCAGGTTAATACCCATAATATTGGAACGTTTAAAGCTGGAAGCTTCCAGGTTCGCCCCAGCCAGATTGACATTGGAAAAATCGGTTCCATAGAAGTCCCCTCCGCTCAATTCTGCGCATACGCCACCTTCCTCACCAGCCAGGTATTTACGATGAAGCTCAAAAATTATTACTAAATCCTCGTATAATATTTTTTTATACACGATTCTCCTCTTCTTTCAGAAAAGATCTACCTTACTCATTCGAATTACCTTTAATTTTGAACAGCTTTTGCCTTCCAAAATAAAATGATTACAACGGAAAGAAAAAGCTATTGAGTTTGCTTTATTAATGTAAAAGTTCTGTATGATCGATTAATTTTCCATCGATAAAAGCCTGCACAGCAATCTCGATGTCACTCAAATCGGTAACGATTGGTTTAATATTGAACTGTCTCATGCTCTCATATGCACCCATTCCCATTCCACCACAAATCAAGGCTTTGCAATCAGAAATGGTTTCTGCCATGCTGGCATGTTTCTTATGGGATCCCGCATCCATGCCATGACCTGCACTACCATGGTCATTTTCCTCATGTTGTGCAACAAAATGTCTGTGACCCATTTTGTCGCGCAATTCCTGTTGTGTTACTTTTCCTTCTTCGATAGTCACCACAAGATAGTAAGGTGCCCTCCCGAAATGTTGGTCGATGGTTTTTCCGTCACTGGTTATTACTGCGATCTTCATAGATATCTCCTTTTGTAAGTAATCAAGTGAAAAGTGCCTGCCTCCAGGCTCTTCCCGTTCATCAGTTGGATATAGTGTTAACAAAATTTGTGCAACTTCCTCCCCTTTGTTTTCCCAACAATGTGGAAGATGCGCTTCAAACACAATACTGTCCCCTCGTTGTAAATTGAATTCCTCCTGGCCAATTTGATAATGAATACTCCCCTCGAGACAATAAACAAACTCATGCCCCGTATGTACGATCATGCGGTCACCACTTCCCATTCCTGGCTGCAATGTAACCACAAATGGCTGAACTACTTTGCCCGCCAGGTCTTTTCCCAGATTCTGCATCTGCGTGCTACCAAATGCAGCAAAAGGTCTTTGTTCAGCTGGGGTAAAAACCACCCGTTTTTCAACTTGCTCAGTTTCAAAAAAAGTGGTGATTGGTACGTCCAATGCTTGAGCTAATTGTTGCAATGTGCCTACCGAAGGAGAGGATTTCCCATTCTCTACCAGACTCAATGTGTTGACATTCAAACCACTGCGTTCTGCTAAAGCTCGCAATGAGAGCCCACGCCGGTTGCGTAAATCACGAAGATTACGCCCTACCAACATTTCAGCAGGTGTCTGGTCTGTTAAGTTTTCATTCTGATCAAATAACAAGTTCATATGGGTTATCCATGAGGATGGTATATTTCATACCAATATTATAGTACATTATTGATAAAATACAATGGTTTTGTCTTATTATAATGATAAATGACGTCAATTTTGATGATAATTATGTGACGTATTCCTTTATTATCTATTGATTATTAGAGAATAGTTTGATACAATATTGTTGATTGATGGAGGTTTTTTATGCCGAGGAGACGTAGAGGATGGGCGATGAATGGTCATCATAGTGAACATCATAGCCAACACACCCCACTTACCATTTCTTTGTTAGAACCAACACTTTTACTATTGATCAGTCAAAAAGAACGGCATGGATATACGCTTTTGAATGATCTGGAACAGATGAACATGGGCACTATCCATCCCAGCGTGGTATACCGTACGCTGCGTGAGTTGGAGGGTCTGGAATGGATTCAATCTGCATGGGACACATTTGAGACTCAGGGCCCACCCAGGAGAACTTATACCATTACTGACCTCGGCATACAAGCATTAATCAATTGGAAACAACAATTAGAGTTACACCAAAAATCCATCGCTCAATTGTTATTTTTGTTCAAATCAAATCATTCTGAGTAAGGGATAACCTCTGAAAGGATAAGGTAGAAAAGGAGTATAAAATGCCTGGTTTTGATGGTTCTGGTCCTTATGGAGATGGTCCTCGCGGCCGAGGGTTTGGTCCCTGCCGTGATAATCGATCCGACGTGAAATATGGTCGTGGTTTTGGTCGTCGAGGTTGGTCTGGCCGTGGTTGGTTTGGATGGGGAAGAAATGCACCATCCTACTCACCACAGGATGATATCGTTGACTTAGAACACGAGAAATCTTTTTTGGAAAAACGGCTGGACGAGATCAAACAAATGCTCCATAAAAAAGAAGAATGAAAAAGGATCCTCGCCGCATTTAACATTGCGTGGTGGAAAGTTTTTAAATCCTCTACTTATCTATAAATGGGGATTATGAGAAAATTTAATAAGGTTAAGTTACTCCTGGTAACTTCGGGAAAACTAATTATTGGTATTCAAATTATCTTCAAAGGTAATAATTTCCTATTGGAATACCAATAATAGAAATTCTGGAACTTTTTCATGTCAAGTATTACTTGACTTACTGAACATTCTATAATAATCTAATATTATAATGTGGGTATTTCATAGAGATTCTTCATTCATCCCTTATAACCTTAATCCCAATCTCCCAATACCGAGGTAAAAATGGCCCCAGATCACAACCCCGGCAAACGACTCAACAAATTACGGAAAGAACGTGGTTTGAGTTTACGAGAAGTCGCTCGGCGCACCGATTTAACCGCATCATTTCTCAGCCAGGTCGAACATGGAACATCCAATGTATCCATTGATTCCTTACGGCGAATCGCTGAAGCATTAGATGTACCAATGATGCACTTTTTAGAAGAACCACCTGTCGATTTCGAAGATATTAACGAGCATATCGATCCTGAACCCTGCGAGGATGTGGATCGCACCAAGTCTTACTCACCAGTAGTCCGCGCGGGTTGTCGTCCGCGTTTAATCTTACCGCCATCCGGTTTGGAATATCAGCTTCTGGTCCCCAACCTGAGCACCAAACTGGAAGCCATCATTGGACGCGCTTCTCCTGGCACAGGAAATATCGCCCGTAAATTGCGCAGTGAAACGGAGGAGTTTATATATGTCCTCTCCGGTGAGGTTTTGATTGGGCTGGATGAGGAAGAATATATTCTGAGAACCGGTGATTCGATCTCCTTCCACGGCGACCAACTGACAAAATTAATGTGTGCATCAGTCGATCGGGAAGCTTCCTGGATCTCGGTGATCACGCCACCCATTTTCTAATTTCGATTAAGAATCTTTGCGGAATTTTCCAGAAAATTTTTTGGTCAATTTCTCTAGAAAAAGAATATCAGTACCATCTCAATCATCCGGCGTTAGCAGGTGTTTTTGGTATCCAGGAAAGAATAAAATTCCTCGATCAGATTAAATGATATTTAATCATACTGAATTAATTCCATATTTCTGATTAAGATTTTAGCAGCACTTTACAAATGGGAATATCACTTGACATTTTACCGATACATCCTGTATCTTTATGTAGTCAGAGTTTATGCAAACCCACAAGAATAATTTCAATTAAGGGATTTATGGTTCATTCTATATTTTCTCGTCCCGAGTTATCACCCACATTCATCAGAGATCATAATCAGGAAGCCCAGGCAGTGTGGGAAGCATTCAAGGCTGGAAAACCTGTAAGGCCACCCGTTGGGCTGGGAACAAACACACAATTCTTTATTTTCAATCATGATCTCAACTCGGGCGAGTCAGTTTCCATGCAGGAATACATGACACAAGCCAGGGTGATGCTCGATTTCAGTCTAAAAGCAGCCGTCTGGCGGGCTTATCACGTCGCACCCTACTGTGATGACCAGATCGGTTTACCGGATGAATTCTCTATCCGTATCGATGTACAGAATATTGATGAAGCTGCATACTTTGGTGCACCGGTTCATTTTATAGCGCACCAGGTACCGGACACCCTGCCAATCCTGACGGGTGATAAAAAATTTGCCCTCTTCGATCAAGGCTTTCCGGATCCATTCAAGGCAGGCTGGTATGCTACCACGACGAAAATTTATGAGGAAATGCAGGAATATTTGGCTGCCCAGCCCACATATCTTGACCGCCCCATTAGAATTGAACCCTATGGATATTGGACGGGCGGAATTTTCACACTCGCCGTATCCTTGCGTGGTCATGAATTAATGACCGATTTATATGAAGATCCACAATATGTACATGATTTGCTTAAGTACCTATCCGAGGCAACCATTCATCGGGTAAAGGCGTATCACCAATTTTTTGATCTACCTTTCCCGGGGTCTGAATTATTCTATGCCGATGATGCAATTCAGCTGATCTCTACCAAGATGCTGAAACAGTTTCTACTTCCTCTCCTCAGACATTACAAAGAATCTGTCATCACCAGAGAACATTTCAAAATCCATTTGTGTGGGGATGCTAGCCGACATTTCAAGACTCTGCAAGATGAGCTGGGCGTAAATGAATTTGAAGTTGGCTTCCCAATCGATTTTGGAGCAATTCGCCAGCAATTGGGTCCGGATGTCACCATTCATGGTGGACCCAATGTAATGATATTAAAAGAAGGAACCCCGGAAGAAGTCAGCCAGGAAACCAAACGGATCCTCTCTTCTGGTGTTTTGGAAGGGGGAAAGTTTGTGCTGCGCGAGGGGAATAATCTTGCTCCTCATACACCCTTCCCCAACCTGAATGCAATGTATCAACAGGCGCGTCTGATTACTTACTAAATATAGAAATCATTGCTATCATTGAAATAATCAAATCCAGTCTCTAAGGAGAGTATATGACTCAAAAATATCCCACGCTTTTTATTACCCACCGTGGTGAACGCCACCAGCAGACTGCATTGGAAGCAGCGCCGGAAGAACTTGAAATAAGCATGCTGCGTTCCCCTTCCAAAGAAGAAATCATTGCCTCCCTGCCAGGAAAAAAATTCCTGATTTCGGAAAGGTCTGGTGAAATTGATGCTGATATCATCCAGGCAGGAAAAGGCCTTCAATTAATCCAGCGTCTTGGCTCGCAAACATATGATATTGATCTTAAAGCAGCCAAAAAAGCTGGTATTCCTGTCTGTTATTTACCAGTACAGAGCTGCATCATGGTGGCAGAACACATGGTTCTTCAGATTCTTTCCCTGGCAAAACGTCTGCGTGAAGTCATGGACCTGACCACTCTGGCTGATGATTTCGTGCACCCTTCCAGGCTGTGTGATGAGGACTACTTCGCTTATAACTGGACGGAACGGGAAAACCTGCTGGGGCTGTGGGAATCAACCGTTGGCATCCTTGGTTTTGGTGAAATTGGAAACGAACTAGCCCGGCGTCTGCAGGGATATGGTTGTCATATTCTGTATAACAAACGCAATCGATTGCCGGAAGAAGCGGAGCAGGAATTGAACATCAGCTTCGCAACCCAGGAAGAATTGCTCGCAAAAAGTGATTTTCTTTGTATGTTACTGCCCTACTTCCCTGAGACATCGCAGACGCTTGATGCAGAATTTTTCGCAAAAATGAAACCGGGATCCTGTTTTGTCAGTTGTGGTGGTAGTGGTGTTGTGAATGATCAGGCACTTGCTGACGCCCTTGCCAGCGGACATCTCTACGGTGCTGCAGTGGATACATTTACCTATGAACCCATTGCCAAAGACAGCCCACTGCTGCCGATTGCCCGCCAACCGCAATCCAACCTGGTCATCACCCCCCATACCGCCGCCGGAAGTGCTTCTGCCAGCAGCAAATCGCGCACTGGTGATTACATCAATATCTTAAGAATTCTCAATGATGAGAAACTGGTAGGTAGACTCGTTTAATCAATCAAATTGATCCAATCAACATTTAAAAAAGCTATGGGACTCGACAACCATAACTTTTTCTTCATCTTACTGAGAAAAAGAGTGGTGCATTTGAATGAGCAGATCGTGTCATGCATCCGATAAAATGACAAATTCCAATTTTTTTAATGAAAAATTCAATTTTCAATTGCCTGAATAAGAACGTATAATGAATTGTGAATATTATTACAAAACATAAATAGGAGATTCTATGACCGAAACAATGAAAAATTTAAAAACTGCCTTCTCAGGAGAAAGCCAGGCATACCAGAAATACAAAGCATTTGCCAAAAAAGCTGCTGCAGATGGTTTTGAGAATATTGCAAAATTGTTCGAGACTACAGCGGAAGCTGAAAAAATTCATGCCGAAGGCCATCTGAAAGCTATGGATAACATCGGCAATACCATCGCCAACCTTGAAGCTGCAATCGCGGGTGAAACGTATGAATTCACTGAAATGTATCCACCCATGTTGGAAGAAGCCAAAGCTGAAGGCCATAAAGCTAGCCGCATGTTTGATTATGCACCAGCCGCAGAAGAAGTACACGCCCGACTTTATTCCCTGGCATTAGAGGCTGTCAAACAAGGAAAAGACCTTGACGAGAGTGAATTTTTCCTCTGTCCTGTTTGTGGTTATATCGAACTGGGTACCCCACCGGAAAAATGTCCGGTTTGTGGTGCACTTGGGAAGAAATTTGTGTTGATCTAATATTTAATTATTCAAAGATTACTCTGTAATCTTTGAATAATTAAATCCCACTATTTCAATAAGGTTGTTTTCTTGATCGGAAAATCATCTGATTTGGAATTCTGATAGACCATTATCAACAAAAAAAATAGAAGGTTAATCGCTTCTATTTTTTTTATTTAATTGAGAATTTTGAAAAACATGCGGTATCAAATATTAACCGGAAATCTGATTCTTAAATTTTTGTTTTTTTATCCATATTTTAAGGTTGAAACAAGAAAAGTGGTTGACTTTTAACTCTAAATTTGTTAGGATGTACGTACAATTACTTTTTCCAATCTTTCTTCCATATCATATGAAAACAATCGACAGACGCTCACCCTTACCTTTGTATGTCCAATTGAAAGAGATTCTCCTTCAGGATCTGAATGCCGGTGCATATCCCCCTGGCTCGGCCTTCCCTCCTGAAATGTTATTGGTTGACCGCTATGGGCTCAGCCGGGCTACTGTCCGTCAGGCAATAAAGGATCTTGAGCATGAAGGTTATATCAACCGCATTCAAGGAAGAGGAACAATTGTTATTCGTGAGAAAAGTTCACTCAATCGTGGCCTTTCCCAATTAACAAGCTTTACAGAGGACATGAAAGCACATGGATATGAAGCAACAACTAATATTCTGGATTATCGGGTAGACATTGCTCCTCAACACATCGTTAAATCTTTACAAATATGCTGCGATAAGCCGGTAATTCATATCAATCGATTAAGAATAGTAAACAAAATACCCGTTGCCATCAATATTTCATATGTAAATCTTCCTCCCGGGATTTATATGTGTCGGGAAGATCTGGAGCGAATTGTTTCACTTTATAATCTTTTTGAATTGAAACGAATTCCTCTGATTGAGTCCGATAAAATCATTGAAGCTATTTCCGCTACAGAAGAACAATCTAATCTATTAGGAGTACCGGTTGGGAATCCATTGTTAAAGGTTGAGGGAGTTGTTTATACCCTTAACCATCAACCACTCGAACATCACATTGTCATTAGCCGAAGTGATATGTACAAGTATTCACTTCATTTGCTCCGATAAAAGTTGTCAACTTTTTTCGATGGAGCATTCATCACGTAAATAATGAAACCCTTGAAAGGAGGATTTAGTATCGAAGAAGAGAAAAGCAAAATGGAGATAATCTCCAAAAAGTACAAATACAAAACTCAGGAAATTAGTTTAAGGAGAATATGATGAAAAAATTTACAATCCATGCCAGCTTAACATTATTACTGGCTATAGTCCTGGTGGTCAGCGCTGTAGGTTGTTCACCAACCCCCACCCCTGCCCCAGTAGAACCAGTTGCACCTGTGGAACCAGTAGCACCAACCGATAAACCAGCTGAACCCGTTGCACCTGCACCAACAGAAGTACCTGCCCCCACCGCAGAACCAGAAAAAATCGGTTTAGGCAGAACCCTCGTAGTTGGTATTTGGGGTGGTCCCCAGGAAGAAATCGTTCGGGAATATGTTATCAAAGAGTTCACAGAAAAAACTGGCGCTGAAGTTGAGTTAGTTCTGGGTGGATCATCAGATCGATATGCTCGAATTTATGCTGAATTAGACGCTCCCACAATGGATATCGTCTATCTCAGTATTTCTCAAATTCAACAAGCATCAACCGATGGTGTGGTTTTACCAGCGAATCCTGCTGGTGTACCTGAATTTGCTAATCTTTATCCCCAAGCCAAGGATTATGGTGGATATGGTGTGGCATTCCTCTCAATCGGTTTAATGGTCAACACCGAATATGTTACAGAAATGCCTACCTCCTGGCTGGATGTTTGGAAGCCAGAATATGCTGGGAAAGTAGCTCCCTTCGTGTTCCCAGGAACCCAAGGCACAGCTTTCCTGGTAATGGCTGCCCGTGTAAATGGCGGTGATGAAAGCAATATTGATCCAGGCTTTGAAGCATTGAAAGCTCTAAAACCTTTCCCCATGATTGCATCAGGTGTTGATGAAACAAATCTGGCATTCCAACAGGGTGATGTCTGGTTCGCTCCTCAAATTAGAGGTTTAGTGGAAACTTACAAAGCAGAAGGCGGTAAGGTTGAATTTGTAGCACCAGAGGAAGGGACACCCTTAGCCATGAATGCTGCTGCGATTACCACCAATTCAGAAAATGCTGATCTGGCAGAAATATTCATCAATATTCATCTAAGCCAGGCATGTCAGGAAGCTTATGCGCGAGATTTATTCTATGCTCCCACCAACAAAACAGTTGTTTTAGACGCTGATCTTGCTGCAAAAATGCCTTATGGCGAAGAAGAAGTAGGCAAATTATTGATGCTTGATAATCCAACCATTTCTGCAAATCAATCAGATTGGGCAGATCGTTGGAATCGAGAGATTTTAGATTAGGTAACAAATATATTTAGGATTTCCGGAAATTTGGAGAGGGCTATATGTCCTCTCCAATTCCTGAATGGATAGTTCGAAACAATGACAAATAATCCTCGCAAAAAAAGTATAACCCCTTATTTGTTTATCAGTCCTGGGATAATCATCCTTCTAATAGGTTTTTTTATCCCGATCATAATGTTATTTTCATTGAGTTTCTTTAAACATGTTCCAGGTAGTGGATTAATTGATAGAACGCTAACCATAGAAAATTACACCCGCTTTGCTGACACTTATTATTTGAAAGTTCTGCTAGTTACATTCCGAATTGCGTTAGGTACAACCTTATTGTCACTACTTTTAGGTTTTCCGATGGCACTGATGATCAATAAAGCTCGTGGTGTTGCAAAAACTATATTATTAGTTGTAATTTTGACCCCATTATTAACAAATGTAGTTGCCCGAACCTTAGGTCTTATGATTGTTTTAGGTCGTCACGGGCCGATCAATCAATTATTAGCGTTCCTGGATGTCCCAAAATTTAATTTTATTCCCAGTGAATTAGGAATTATCATCGGATTAGCTCAGGTATTCATGCCTTATATGATCCTTTCTATCAACAGTGTCCTTTCCAATATTGATTTCTCATTGCAGGAAGCTGCACGAGATTTGGGCAGCAGCGCCATGGAAGCATTCTGGAAGGTTATATTCCCATTAAGTATTCCAGGTATTATTGCTGGAAGTCTTTTTGTTTTCCTTTTAAGTTTTAGTTCCTATGTGACCCCAAGACTTTTGGGTGGCGGTCAAATAATGGTCATGACAATGCTGATTTATCAACAAGCAACCGCATTGCTCAATTGGCCTTTTGCTGCTGCAGCTGCATTTATTTTATTGATATTTACAATTATTATTGTTACGGCTTATACAAAAATTGCTGCAAGTGGGGATCTTCGTCAGGATGATGCAAAACAATCTCGTAGTGAATTTGGAAGTAAATTATCACACTTTAAACAAATCTTTAATGAATTTCTTTATTCCATCAGCGCAGCAATGTCTCGAAAAATTCGCAAGCTAACGTTGTTAAAGAAAATCACACTTCCAATCGCAAAATTTTTCGGATTGTTGCAACCATTTTTATCAAAGCTACTAATTATTCTGATTATTATCTTTATAATTCTCCCCCTTCCATTAGTGATCTTAAGTTCATTTTCTTCTTCAAGCATGATCACATTCCCGCCAAGTGGTTACTCAACCAAATGGTACACCGGTTTATTAGATAGGCCTGAATACATCCGTTCATTTTTATTGAGTGTCCGCCTGGCGTCAATCTCGACAGTTGTTGCGCTGATTACAGGCACATTGGCCAGCCTTGGTCTATCCCGGTATAATTTTCCAGGTAGAGAATTTATCCGCTCCATTTTTCTCTCCCCATTGATGTTACCCGCGGTCATTGTAGGTATTGCTTTATTACGATTTTTAGTAGAAATTCGGCAGACTGTATCATTTCAAGGTCTCTTACTTGCTCACCTTGTACTTACAACAGCGTATGTTGTCAGAACAGTCTCCTCCAGCCTGGTTGGTTTTGACAATTCCCTGCATGAAGCAGCCAGAGATCTGGGTGCGAGTGCTTTTCATACTTTCAGAACGATTACCTTGCCTTTGATAAAACCAGGGTTGATTGTGGCAGGTATTTTTGCTTTCATCACTTCATTCGATGAAACAACTGTAAGTATTTTTATAACCGGAGGGCGAACCATAACTTTGCCTGTCAGGATTTTTTCACAATTAGAATATGGTTTAGATCCCACAGTCACTGCGATATCCAGCTTATTAATCGTGATGGCATTAATTGCAATTTCCATCATTGGAAAAGTCTTTGGCTTAGAAAAATTCAGTATACGATGAGGAGAATTTCCAAATGGTTAAATTAGAAGGAATATACAAATCTTTTGGGAAGGTCAAAGCTGTTGATGGTGTTGATCTGCAGGTGGAAAAAGGTGAAATGCTCTGCCTGCTTGGACCAAGCGGATGTGGTAAGACAACATTATTGCGAATTCTGTCCGGTTTTGAACAACCTGAAGCGGGCAGAATTATGATGAATGATGAGGATGTGACAAAATTATCCCCAGATAAACGACCAACATCCCTGGTTTTCCAAAGTTATGCCCTTTTCCCTCACATGACGGTGTATGAAAATATAGCCTATGGCTTGCGTGTGAGAAAACTACCCTCTCAGGACATTCGTAAAATGGTGACAGATACACTGGGAATGGTGGGATTATCCGGACTGGAAGACCGTTCCATTCGCCAGCTTTCCGGAGGACAACAACAACGAGTAGCATTAGCCCGTGGATTGGTGATGGAACCAGCCGTCCTACTCTTGGATGAACCATTATCGAACCTGGATGCAAAATTAAGGGTAGAGACACGCATTCAAATTCGGGATTTACAGCGAAATTTAGGCATTACCTCTATTTTTGTGACACACGATCAGGAAGAAGCTCTCACCATTTCCGACCGAATTGCAGTGATGAATAAAGGCAAAATCATTCAGATTGGTACCCCAGAAGAGATTTACAACCATCCAAATTCCGAGTTTGTTGCTGATTTTATCGGGAAATCTAATATTCTAAATGGTGAATACAAAAAGGATGAGGGTGGGAATGCCTTCTTTGTTCTTTCAGACAGCTCTATCTTAATAAAAATACATCCTGTGGAAAACATTGGAAAAAATCCCAGGTTGATCTTAAGACCTGAACAGATCCTGATTACCGAGAAATTTGAACCAAACCCGGATGGAAATTGTGTTTCAGCTGTCATTGATCATGTTACATTTTTAGGGGAGATGGTCTATTATCATGTTCGTTTGGAAAATGGTGCGAAATTACTGGTTCCTGTTTATTATGCATCAACGAGAAAATTCAACGAAAATGATCAAATTTTTATCAATTGGGACAAATCTGCTGGAAAAATACTGATGAATTAACTTTATTTGGTAGATGGTTTATTGTGGATTGAAAATTATTTTAAAGGAGAAATCTTTATGACAGAAAAAACGTATCGTGTGATGTGGGCAGAAAAACCCAACGAATTAGAACTACGACACCTTCCTCTCAAAGAGGTTGGCGATAATGATGTGCTCATCCAGGTTGGAAATGTTGGTATCTGCCCCTGGGATTTGAGAGCATTTTCTGGATTATCTGCTTCCGTCGCTTTTCCCCGTGTGCTTGGACATGAGATGGCCGGCGTTGTAACAGCCGTAGGAAAAAACGTAAAAATAATCAAACCGGGTCAAAGAGTAGTGCCGGATATGGGTGTTAAATGTGGTGTCTGTAAGGCTTGCCGCAGTGGTCGTGAAAATCGTTGTCAAAACCCACATTTTCAGCAATATGGTGGTGGTTTTGCCGATTATGTGCGTGTGCCCGAAAAAAATGTTCATATCATTAAACAGTCTTCCACCAGTCTCAAAGCTGCTGCATTTTCAGAACCACTTGCCTGTGTGGTACGAGGCCAGAATATGCTGCACCTCTATCCTGGTGAAGTCGAACTTGTGGCTGGTCTGGGACCGATCGGCTTGATGCATTTACAGGTCGCCAAAGCCTTTGGTGCCAGGGTCATCGCCTCCGATCCCGTAGCCGAACGCCTGGAAAAAGCCAAAGAACTGGGTGCGGATTGGATTGTCAATCCTAAAGAAACAGATGTGGCTGCTATGATCAAAGATGTCACTTCCGGCTGGGGTGTTGACGCTGCCGTTGTAACTGTTGGATCTTCTAGATTGGTCGAAGAAGTGATCCCAATGCTTGCTCCTGGTGGTCGTTTGAATATTTTTGCTGGGATTTACCCCAAAGATCAGCTTCATATTGATCCAAACTTGATCCATTACGGTGAATTCATTATCACCGGTTCTGCAGATAGTGCACCCGCTGATTTCAACACTGCATTGAATATGATTGAGAGTGGCCAAGTTAATACGGAAACATTGATCAGTCACCTGCTTCCACTCGAGGAATTAGGGAAGGGATTTGAGATTGTTAAAAGTCTCAAAGGTCTCAAAGTCATGTTAAACGTTAATGAGTTGGAGTAAATAATTTTGATACCGTATGTCCTGGCGATTGATGTCGGCACCTCCTCCCTCAAAGCTGTTGTTTATTCAATGGACGGGAAGATTTTGGCATCAGAGAATGATCGCTATGAATATAACAGCCCGCAATCTGGGTGGGCAGAAATGTCACCCCACTTGTGGCAACAAGCAATGGATACCTGTCTGTTAAAGCTCTCTCAAAATTCAGGATTATTGGCTCAAATTGAATGTATTGCTTTTACAGGACAAATGCATACCGCTGTGTTACTGGATGAGGATTTTCAACCTCTCCAACCAACCATTCTTTGGTTAGACCGGCGTGCAACTCAGGAAACTGTTGAACTTCAAAACGCATTCAACCTGCCTGCATTCCAATTAAATTCCACGTATACGCTGCCAAAACTGTATTGGATGGCAAAGTATCTACCGGCCGTTATTGAAAAAGCACGCCATATCCTTTGGCCAAAGGATTATTTACGATTCCTGATCACTGGCATGATTTTAACGGATTTCACCGAGCCAGGTGGTGCAGGCTTGTTAAATTGGAATACACTTGACTGGGCAAGAGAGCAATTGGAATACATAGGAGTAGACCCAGCCATCCTTCCCAAAATCCTTCGTCCGGAAGATGACGCTGGAAGTTTAATTCCGGAAGTAGCTGAAAAATACCACATGAATCCACTTGCCAGGGTAATTGTGGGTGCTGGAGATGTTCTTGCTTTAATCTCAGGTGCACCACCTGTAGAAAACAGATTGAATTGTTCTCTGGGATCTTCATCCATGATTTTCCTTCCATTAAAGAAGGGCGCTTCCGTCGTTGATCCTCAAGGGAGGATTTATACCTATCCATTATTATTCTATCCACTGCTGGGAGGGGTATCATCAACCACCGGTGCTGCCTTGCAATGGGCATGGAAGAACCTCTATCCGGATATGTCTTTCCATTCTGCGATCCAGGAGGCGCATGCAATACCAGCTGGAAGTGAAGGTTGTTTCTTCCTGCCATTTCTTTCCGGTGAACGTACTCCATTTTGGAATGATTCCTTGCGAGGGAGTTTTCATGGACTCTCTTTATCTCATACCAGAGCTCATTTACTCAGGGCTGTAATGGAAGGAGTTGGTTTTAGCCTGCTTTACATCATAAAAATCTTTGAGGAATTGGGTATTCCGATTAATCAAATCGCTTTGGCGGGCGGCGGGGTCAGAACACCTGGTTGGTCACAAATCTTCGCTGATATTACACAACGTCCCGTTTCTGTCTATTCAGGACAAGAAACAGTCACTCATGGATTATTTGCTTACTCCTGTCTGGCCTTAGATACCGGAAATTCATTTGAAGAGTCGCTCTTAAGCACATTCGACGAACCTTCATTGATTTACCCCGATCAAAGTCATTCAGGTTTATATAGCGACCTCTTTGAACAGTATAAAATTCAAGCTGATTTATTCCAATAATTATTGAGGAATCATTAATCAAATTTTGAAATTTTCACAATCACATCAACAAATTCAGATAAGGAGAAAATTATGTTCGGAAAAACAAGAAGGCTAAATAGATTATTTGTAGGAGCTGAAAAAATATGCCTCCTCTCACCATTAGATCATGGTGGATGGCTGGGACCTGTAAAAGGTCTCGACAATCCTGAATGGATTGTCGGTGAGGTACTAGCCGGAGGAGCTAACGCCGTTTTAGCTTCACCAGGTTTTTTCAAAGTTGCTGAAAAATCATTAAAACCGGAAACCGGATTGGTTTTAAGGGTTAGTCTGACTGCTGGATTGAGCAAACAGGGAACCCAAGAAACACCCATTGCCACAATTGATTCAGCGATTCGAATGGATGCTGATGCCGTTGCTGTTTCCGTATTCTTTGGACGGGAAGGTGACATCGAAATTTATCAATGGCTGGCTGCCTTGATTGAAGAATGTCGACCTTATGATATTCCTGTAATTGCTGAAATGATGCCTCCTGAAAATGTTGCTTATGACCCAACTGCAATCGCGCATGCTGCCCGAATCGGTATGGAAATTGGTGCAGATGTGATTAAAACCAATTTTTCCGGTAGTGTTGATTCCTTCCGTTCGGTTGTCCGATCTGTTCCAATTCCCATTATCGTCGCTGGCGGTCCAAAATCAGGTAATGAAGGCGATGATGCTACCGCCGTTATGGCAAAAGCAGCGATTGAAGCTGGCGCAAAAGGTGTTGCAATTGGCCGAAGAGTCTGGCAATCTCAGAATCCCCAGGAAGTTACCCGTCAGGTAGCTGCCGCTTTGTGGAAATAATTAATAAAGATAATAATTCGTTTTTATTCTGATTCAGATATTCCTCCGAATTCTGAGCTCCCCCGTAAACACCCTGGTGGAAAATTCCACCAGGGTGTTTATTTCAATAATTCAGTCAAGTCTCACAAAATATCACCCTGATTCGTTAACCTTTTCTTTACAAATCTATTATAATTTTATTGGAAATTAATTATTACTTATTTAATTTCACCATGAGTTAAAAAGCGATTCCATTGGCAAATCATCCCAATAATCCATATTCGTTATAGAATCAACTTAAGAAATCAATACTCAGTATTATCAAAGTAAAAAATACCAAACATCAAATTCAATAATGAGGTGCACCAATGAGTTTTTCCTTCTACTTCCCTACAAAATTAATCTTTTCTGAGGATGCTGCAACTGACCTGGTTCAGGAGTTGGCTTCTGCGCCAAAGGATGGAGTTCTCTTTCTGACCGATAAGGGCATCATCCAGGCAGGTATTGCCACGAAGGTTCTCGATAAATTAAAGCAAGCCAGCTTTCAGCCGATTGTATTTGATGATATCCCCGGTAATCCGAATGTGCCCGACGTTAAAAAAGCCCTGAGCGTCATCGAAGGAAGACAAATCACGCATGTTGTTGCCCTGGGTGGCGGTTCGGTCCTGGATGTTGCCAAGGCCGTTGGTCTCCTGTTGGGAGATCCGGAACTGGATTATGAAGAGGTACAATGGCGTCGGCAACCAATCAAAAAAGCACCATTGCCTGTGATCGGCATCCCCACCACGGCCGGAACCGGTAGTGAAGTAACCCATGTCGCGGTCGTAGGTGACAGCAAAGGCTTCAAAATGGGTGTCTTAAACCCAGCCATGTTCATGAAATGCGCAATTATCGATGGGAATTTGATGCTCTCGCTGCCACCCCAACTCACCGCCACCACCGGAATGGACGCTCTGGTTCATTCCATCGAGGCATTCCTCAGTAAAAAAGCGAACAATATCTCTGATCTATATGCCCTCTCCGCCATACGAGGGATTGTTAAATGGCTTCCGGAAGCATATAAGAATGGTGCCAACCTGGAAGCCCGCCAGCAAATGGCAATGGCTGCCACCCTGGCTGGGATTTCTTTCGATCAGTCTTCGCTGGGTTTGGTACATGCCCTCGCAGGGCCATTGTGCGGAACCTACCACTTACATCATGGACTGGGTGTCGCCGTCTTGCTGCCTGCCACACTCGAATTTGATGCTCCGGCCATCCCAACCGAACGCTGGGATTTGCTGCGCGATGCTCTGGCTCTCCCAGCGGATGCCAAACCTGAAGTTCTGGGTGATTTTGCCCGCGATCTGCTCAAGACACTGGATATGCCCACTCACCTTTCTGAGGTAGGACTGGAAGCAGAAAAGATTCCAGCAATTGCAGAAACTGCCACGCGCATGGCAATGATTGGTTTCAATGTTCGTTCAGCGGGTTTGGAAGATTGTCAACAGGTTTTGGAGGCTGGATTATGAAAATACTGGTCATCAATTTAACCACTGGGGAGCAAAAGGAAAGAGACTTGGCAGATCCACTCATGGCTGGACGCTATCTCTCCAGTACACTGGTCAATGAATACGTCCATCCCCTGGCTGAACCACTTAGCCCGGATAACGCACTGGTGTTCGCCACCGGTGTGCTTGCCAATATGCGCACATCCACCGCATCCCGTCTGTCGGTCGGATGCAAGAGCCCACTCACCAAAGGAATAAAGGAATCCAATGCTGGCGGGATGGCTGGCGACTCGATTGCTGCGTTGGGTTATCGCGCGGTGGTCTTCCTCGGCACCCTGCCGGAAGGTCAGCACGCTGTTTATAAACTCGACCAGGATGGTGGTCAACTCGATAATGAATCCGCAGCAGCTTGTTGGGGTTTGGGTACTGAGGACACCGTAGCCTTTCTCCTGAAGACTTTCGGAAAAGACAATTGTGTGATCAGCATTGGTCAGGCAGGCGAACGTCTGATGGGTACAGCCGGTATTGCTGTTACCGATGCGGAAGGTAATCCTTTCCGGTTGGCTGCGCGTGGCGGCGTTGGTGCTGTCATGGGCTCGAAAGGACTGAAAGCCATTATCGTTCCTCTACCACCTCGCAGCGGAACGGAATTATCCAAAGAAGCACGTCAACCGATTACGGATTTCAATAAGCATGTCGCCACCAGCGAACGCGTTGGTGTATTACGAAACTTTGGAACTGCATCCACCGTCATGCCGGTGCAGGAAATGGGTGGTTTACCGGTACGCAACTTCAGCAAAGGGCAATTACCGGATGCAACCTCAATTGGTGGTGATTTCATGCGTGAAATAATTCTGAAACGCGGCGGAGAAGGTAAAGCCACACATGCCTGTATGACAGGCTGTGTCATCCAGTGCTCAAATGCCTTCGCTGATGAGAATGGTGAACTCCTGGCAGCTCCGGTGGAGTTTGAAACCATTGGCTTGTGCGGCTCCAATCTGGAAATTGCATCCCTCGATGGCATTGCCCGAATCAATCGCCTTTGTAATGACTTTGGGATGGACACCATCGAAACCGGTGCAACATTGGGTGTCATGATGGAAGCAGCAGAGATGGAACAGCTTCCGGACGGTATCATGCGGGAAGACCTTCCGCGTTTTGGTGATGTTGAAAGTGCTTTAAAAGCTCTGCGACAGGTGCCCGAAGATACACAAATCGGAAATCTGGTCGGAGCCGGGGTGGCAGCCACTGGAAAAACATTGGGTATTAAACGCATCCCCGCAGTAAAGGGACAGGCGATGAGTGCTTATGATCCTCGTGTGGTCAAAGGCACTGCGGTCACTTATGCTACCTCACCGCAGGGAGCCGATCACACCGCAGGGTTGACGGTCTTTTTCCCGATCGACCATCGCGACCCGAGTCTGGCAGTAAAATTCTCGCGGATTGCACAGATCCAGCGGGCAGCCTATGATGCGATCGACCTGTGTGCTTTCAACACCAGTGCCACCGGGCAGCGACCAGATATTGTGGTGCAGATGCTGCGGAAAGTCTATCAAGTGGATTTACCAGATAATTATCTCGATATTCTTGGTCGTAAGGTGATCGACCTGGAAATTGCATTCAATCGTGCCGCTGGCTTAACCGCAGAAGATGATCGTATTCCGGACTTCTTTAAAAATGAAGCTTTGACTGAACCAGTGCACACAGTCTTTGACGTTTCAGACGCAGAACTGGATTCTATCTGGAATAGCTAAGATGCAAAAGTTTGATGTGATCATCATTGGTGGTGGATTTCTGGGATTGTCCACTGCCTACCAGCTCTCAAAAATGGGTGTTTCCACGTTGCTGCTCGAGGCTGGTGATATTGGTGGTGGCACTTCTGCTTCCTGCTCCGGTCGCGCACAGACCTGTGAAGGGCATCTGGATCCCTTAAACATTCAGATCATCCGCGATGGTCTTGCGAAACATGAAACACTGGAAGAAGAGCTGGGTGCAACCTACGATTGGCGAAAGATTGGTCTCTTCCTATTAATTAAAAGCGAAGAATTGTGGAATCGCTGGAAAGAACGCTCTGCAATCCTCACCCCAGCCGGAATTCCGACAGAAGTGGTGGATCGAAATAGTCTGCAAGCAGCGGAACCCCATATGAATACCGCCAACCTCTTAGGTGCTGCTTATTCCATCGAAGGGATGCTGGATCCTCTAAAATTTTCACTTGCCTACGCCAAAGCAGCCCAGAGGAACGGTGCTGTCATCCAGGGACGCTCGCGCGTAACCGGGTTTGAAGTTCAGAATCAACGCATCACAGCCGTCAAAACCAACGACCAAACCTATTATGCGGATAAAATTGCTGTCATGGCCGGTGCCTGGACGTCAAAGGTTACCGAGCTGGCAGGGATTTCTGTACCGGTCCATCATACGCACGCAGAAGCACTGGTTACCGAACGGATCCCTGAAATGATTTTCAACAATGTTGAATTAGCAGATTTCTATGAGACCATTCACGGTAAAGCCAGAGCAGTAGCGATTGGCGTTCATCCCCAATTGAACGGCACACTCGATATATCCGAAGCGGTGACAATGACTGATCGACTACACAAAGGTGTCAGTGCCTGGGGAGCCACCTCGATCAGTAAAGAACTAATCCAGCTGTATCCGTTTTTGGAAAAAGCCAGAATAGTGCGTTGCTGGGGACGTCCCACATCTTTTACGCCGGATGAAGAGCCATTGATTGGCTGGGTGCCGGGTCTGGATAATCTTTTTGTTGCCACCAGCCTGGTGATTACGATCACTACTGTGCCCTTATTAAGTGAATGGATGGCGATGATGCTACAGGGATTAACACCCCCCGTATCTCTTGCAGAATATTCGCCAGGTCGTTTTCAAACTGCCTGATCGGCAGTGTTCTTTCACAATAAAATACAATTAATAACAAAAAACACCATGCTTTCTTTACCTGCTTAAATTAATAAAGAAAAGGAACGATAGAAAATGGAATTTACTGGTTATCTTGATTTTTGGTTTACTGATCGACCTCTGATTGAACGGGTGGAACCGTTTGCCAAATTAGGCGTAAAGCGATTGGATGTCTGGTGTTGGCGACTGATCGATGTTGCCGGATTGGCAGAAGAATGCAAACGCCATGGCAGCATCATCAATTCAACCTTCGACCATGATATGGGTTCGCTGGCTGACCCTGCTGACAATGAAAAAACTCTGCGCACCTGGGCAGAGACTCTCGAAATGGCAGAACGATATAACGTCGAACATCTCTTTATCTTCTCCAATCAAATTGATATTGTGGATGGAAAAGAATGGTCAAAGCGTCTTTCCGGTAACTATTCCGAACCGCTTCAATATGCCAACTTGCTCAATCAGACTGAAAAAATCATGAAAATGGTAGAACAAACCAAGGTGGAAGTCTGGGTTGAATGCCTTAACCAGAACCCGATCCAGGGTGATATTCTGGTTCGCGATCATGAACTCGCAGCAGATTGGGTACGCCGCATGGATCATCCCCAATTCCGCCTGGCTTTTGACTGTTATCACCAACAAAGAAATGCCGGAAACCTGATTTATGGTATCGAAAAATTCTGGGGTCTTTATCCTACCTTCCACATCGGTGATGTACCCACCAGGAACGAACCTGGAACCGGCGAGATCAACTTCCCCAACCTTGTAAAGAAACTTAAAGAACTCGGGTATGATGGTTTAATTGGTATGGAGTTCCGCCCGTCAACCACGGAGGCGGAAGCCTTCGAGAAAGTAAAAGCTATTTTTCAAGCTTAATGATAGGAGGGTAAATGATTATTAAAGGAAAAACCGCTCTGATTACAGGTGGTGCTGTTCGCATTGGCAAAGCCATCACGCTTGGGTTGGCAAAAGCAGGTGCAAATGTGGTAATTAATTATCATAGCAATGCAGAAGAAGCACTCAAGACAGCACAGGAAGCAGAATCATATGGTGTTGCTGCTTTGACTGTACAGGCAAACGTCGCCGATCTTGATCAGGATCGAAAGATGTTTGATCTGATTCATGAAAAAATGGGTATGGTTGACATTCTTGTGAATAGTGCTTCTCCATTTCAGACCACACCTGTACCCACAGATGATTTCACAGCCTGGCACATCGTCACCGGGGTGCTAGTGAATGGTTCGTTTTATGTTTCTAATCTGGCAGCCAAAGATATGCTCGTCAAAAAGGAAGGTGCCATCATTAACATTGTGGACTTGACGATCTGGGAAGCCTGGCCGAATTTTACTGCACACACCGTCGGAAAATCAGCCTTATACGCCCTCAATCGCCAACTGGCACTGGAACTAAGACCATACATACGCGTCAATGCAGTTTGCCCGGGTCCGGTATTACCACCAGATGATTATTCCGAAGAAAAAATTGCGCGAACAGGCACCAAGACGCTGCTCGACCGCTGGGGCACCCCAGAAGATGTGGTTAAGACCGTCAATTTCCTGATCGAGTCTGAGTACATCAATGCAGATGTGATTCGGGTAGATGGTGGCCAACGTTATGCCATCCGGAAACACGAAGCTGGATAAACCGTTAACTCAAAAGGATATTAATAATTATGGACAATATTCGTCGACTCAATCGATTATTTAAACCCGATGGCAAAGTGTTGATCATGGCAATGGAACACTCCATCATCTTTGGTCCAACCAAAGGACAGGTTAAACCTGGGGAAACAATTGTTAAGGCCATCCAGGGTGGGGTCGATGGAATTATGACCTCCTATGGAATGGCTCGTCATTTTGCCAAAGAAATCTCGCCAGTGGGATTGATCCTGCGTTCCGATGGTGTTGCCACCATGTTAGGTCCGGATGTGGAAGCTCCAGTCTGGTTCGGTGTCGATGAAGCCTTGCGCCTGGGTGCGGATGCGTTATGTATCTCCGCTTTCCCCGGAGACGAAAAAGAGATGCGCACCCTCAATAATCTGGCTGAAATCACCTCCAAAGCTCATCAATGGGGTCTGGCAGTGCAGGCGGAAATGGTACCGGGTGGAATGATGAGCACGGCTGAATATCGCACCGTGGAACGAGTGGCACTGGCTGCACGGGCTGGCATAGAGCTTGGGGGAGATTGGGTGAAGGTGCCGTATGTGGACGGTTTTGAGAAAATTGTTGAAGCCTGCTATAAACCCGTCGTTATCATGGGTTCAAAAAAGCGTAACTCGGTGGAGGAATTTCTAACGGAGATGAAAAAAGCGATGGATGCCGGAGCTGCTGGTGGCACAATCGGACGCAATATCTTTGAATCGGACAATCCAGGTGCCATGGCGGCTGCCCTGGCTGCGATCATCCACCAGGGCGTCTCGGTGGATGAGGCTGCCCGCATCGCGAAAGGATAATGATGGAAGATTTGATTCTCAGTTTAGACGTTGGGACTACGGTGATCAAATGCGTACTGATTAACACCATCGGGGAAGAACGCGGTGTCGTGGAATACCATTGTGGCCAGATTTCCAAACTCAATGGAATTGTTGAACAGGATAATGAAGAGTTGTGGAGCCTAGTGATTGCCACCCTACGGGAATCACAACAACGTGTTTCATCATCCCAAAGAGTTCTTGGAATTGTGCTCTCCACCCAGGGAGGTTCAATCATCCCAGTGGATGAGCATTTTATGCCTACCAATCATATGGTTACCTGGTTGGATTCACGTGCGCTTAGCATTGTGCAGGAATGGAGCGCTGATGGCACCTCTCAGAAAGTACGCCAGATCAGTGGCTGGTCACCACAACCCGGCTTGCCTTTTTCGGTGATCGCCTGGTTTCAACGCAATGATCCTGAAACGTTTAAGAAGACTCGTTACTGGTTACCTGTGAATGCCTTTCTGAACTACCGGCTTACCGGAGTCTCGTCTACAAATCCCTCAATGGCTGCAGAAATGCTCTTAACCGATATTCGCACCTGCGAATGGAACCAGGAATTGTGTGACATCATTGGTATCTCTACCGATCAACTCCCTCCCGTCTTTGCTTCTACAGCGGTAGTAGGAACTTTAACCGAACAGGTTTGTCAGCAAACCAATCTCCCAGTTGGCTTACCCGTTTTTCAAGGTGGACAGGACCACTCAGCTGAAGCGCTGGCTTTGGGGGTAACAGGCATCGATCAGGGATTCCTGGCTTGCGGTACTGCCTGGGTGATCAACGCTGTCACACATCACGGCAATGTGGAACTAATCCCGCCACAAATGGACTTGAATTTTCATGTCATACCCGACCACTGGATCGCCAGCCAATTCCTGGGGGGCTTTGGAGCTTATCCCGAATGGATGGTCAGGCATCTCTGGGAAAATCAGACTGATGCAAATAAGCGTGAAAACCGCTTTGCTTTAATGAACCAGTCGTTAAGTGATCATCAAGAACTGGATCCCAGTTTACTCTTTCTGCCCATGAATGGTTCGGCTTTTGCCCGAAACGTTCCCCCCGGTGGTGGATTCACTGGTCTTCGTCTGGATCATCAAGCCGTTGATATGACCCGTGCTGTGCTGGAGACCTCTGCTTTTGAAGTTCGTTGGGCACTTGATTCTTTGAAACAAGAAGGCACACAAATCCAGCAGTTATGGATGATCGGCGGTGCTGCCCGTAGTCCTGTCTGGCCACAGATCATTGCAGATGTGAATGGCGTTAGCGTATCACTGACAACCTACAGTCATGGACCCGCCATGGGAGCCACCATGCTGGCCTGCCTGGGACTGGGAATCTACAAAACGGTTGAAGAATGCTCACAATATTTCCATATCCAGAAGAAAGAGGTTCATCCAGACCTTCGTTTAAGTAATTTCTACCAGTCCAAATTTGAAAAATATCAAAAAGCTATTCAGGGGTTTGATTGGTAATGAGTTCTATCGGTCATCCGTCAGTAGAATTCCTGAAAGATATTAAAGCCTTGATGATTGACATCGATGGTACCTTGCTGCGTGGGAATGATGCACTACCTGGTTTGGTGGATTTTTTCCAATTTTTGAATAGCCAGCAGATAAAATTCCAGATCGCCTCCAATAACGCCACCAAAACCTTGGAAAGCTACCACCAAAAGATCAGCGCTTTTGGTGCAGACCTGAGCATCGATAACATTCTCACCTGCTCCACAGTCACCGCCATCTATCTCCAGGAAAAATATCCAGCAGGAAAAGTTTACATGATCGGCCAAAGTGGATTGCAGCAGGCACTCACGCAAGCCGGCATCCGAATCGTTGAAAAAATGGATGAAGCAGTGGATGCTGTGGTGGTGGGTGGTGATTACAGCCTGACCTATGAAAAATTAAAATATGCCAGTCTTCATCTCCAAAAAGGAGCAGAATTCATCGGCACGAATCCCGATTTACTCTATCCGACCGATGAGGGTCTGGTTCCTGAATGTGGTATGACCCTAGTCATGCTCGAAACAGCAACGAATTTAAAACCAGTCATCATGGGAAAACCAAATCACTACATGTTTGAGCTGGGGGTGAAAAAAATGGGCGTTAAACCGCACGAAACAGCCATGTTGGGGGATCGACTCGAAACGGATATACTGGGAGGCCAAAAAGCAGGAATGAAAACGATCCTGGTTGAAACGGGTGTCGATCATGCCGAATCTGTCATTAGCAAGGGCATACAACCTGATTTAATCGTCGAAGATTTGAATGAATTGGTCAAATCTTGGTCTGATCTTGTAGGGAAAAATGAAAAATCATTTTGATGCGATCGTCGTTGGTGCAGGTTACATTGGCAGTTCGGTTGCTTACCATCTCAGTAAAGCGGGTTTGAAAACCGCCATCCTGGATCAAGGACCGATCGCAGCCGGTGCATCACGCGCCAATTATGGCAATATCCAGGTCCAGGATTTGGAACTCGAGCACAGCGTCACGATGATCAGGCAAGCCCAAAGGCATATCGAAACCCTGGAAGAAGAATTGGATTGGAATCTGGGATTAAGAAAATTAGGGGGCTTGCTGCCGATTGAAAATGAAAACCAATGGAACATCCTGTCGGCTCGTGAAAAATCATTGCAGTCGATCGGGATTCAGGCTTCCATGATCACGGCCAGTCAGCTTCAGGAAGTCGAACCAACCATCGATCCAACGAATTTACTCGGCGGACTTTACCACTCTGACGAAGGCCAGCTCGATCCTTTTCAGCTGATCTTCGCCTATCTCACCCGTGCCCGCGCTTTTGGACTCCAGGAGTTTTATCACACCCAAGTGATTGGTTTCGAGGTTGAACATTCCAGAATAAAATCCCTGAAGACCCCCAACCAGAATTTTTCCGCTGAATTTATCGTATTGTGTACAGGTGCTCAAACCGCCATGTTGGGGCGAAAATTGGGTTGCGATTGGAATGCCATCCATTATGTGCTCGGACAGGCAATGGTCACGGAACCACTGCCTATACAAATGAGAAACCACCTGGCATCTGCTTCTTTCTTCGAAATGGGTGCTGATATTCCTGCCGGGGTACTGCTGGCAAATATGGCCATCAGCCAATCCACGCATGGGAATTTATTATTAGGGGAATCGATGTTTGAAGCAGACCATTTTGATAAGAACTTACCGTATCAGGCATTACCTTCCATCAGCCGTTCCGTCCTGAAGTATTTCCCTGCGTTCCGAAATCTGCGCATCCTGCGAGGCTGGTCAGCCGCGATTGCCGATACCCGGGATGGACTGCCGTTATTTGGTCCCGTCGAAAGCATAAAGGGTTTATATATGGCCACAGCTTTTCGCTCCACCGTCATCGTAACCCCATTGGCCGGGAAAACCATTACACAATTGATCACAACCGGTCAATCAGAATTGGATATTCAAGCTTTTCTACCAGAAAGGAATGCTTATGTTTCGCATTAATAAATCTAGTGATATGCTCCCCGCGATACAACGCGGTAATCCTGTCAACATCAGCGTTGATGGAAACCCAATCGAAGCTTACCAAGGTGAGACGGTGGCGGCTGCAATGCTGGCAGCTGGAATTCGTACCTTCCATAACAGTCATAAACATAAGCAACCCCGCAGCCTGTATTGCGGAATGGGCATCTGTTACGAATGCCTTGTCACGATCAATGGTGTACATGCGCAACGAGCCTGTGTCACCATGGTGGAAGAAGGCATGCGAATCGAGACCTGCAAGGAGTTGGAATTATGATTGAATCTTATGAGCTTGCTGTCATTGGAGCAGGTCCCGGTGGAATGGAAGCAACCATCAACGCTGCCGGATTTGGGGTGCGTACCGCATTGATCGATCAATACGCCCAACCGGGAGGTCAGTATTACATGCAGAATCCACAGGCATTCAAAGTAGAATACGAAACCAAAACAGAAGCAGCTGGTCGGGAGCTGGTTAACCAAACCTTGCGTGTTCCTTCGTTGAAAATTTTTAATTGCCTGGTTTGGGGTTTGTTTCGGGAAGAAAACAATGGCTGGTTAGTAGCACTCTATGGTCAAAATGCACCGAAATATATTCGAGCGAAACATCTGATCCTTTCCACTGGTTCGTATGATACCCCGATTGCTTTCCCCGGATGGACATTACCAGGTGTGGTAACCAGTGGTGGTAGTTTGACGCTCCTGAAGAACCAACGGGTTGCTCCTGGAAAACGTGCAGTCATTTCGGGTACCGGTCCACTTTTATTCTCCGTGGCTGCGCATCTGATCAAAGCTGGTGTGGAAGTGGTGGCAGTATGCGAAGCAAACCACATTTTACCGCGTGGCATCAAGCATGCCTTTACCATGCTGCGGCAATGGGATCGCCTCAAAGAAGGTGCCAAATATATGAGCTCTATCCTGCGCGGAAAGACCCCTTATAAAGTTGGTTGGACAATCGTGGAAGCTCGCGGAAAAGAAGCGGTTGAACGAGCTGTCATTGCGAAGACGGACAAATCAGGTCAGCAGATTCCGGGGACAGAGCAGGTTTTTGATGTGGATCTGGTGGTGAGTGGTTTTACCCTGACCCCCAATACCGGTCTGGCACGCATGATTGATTGCGAGATGACTTATCAGCCCGGTAAGGGTGGCTGGATCCCTGTGCGTGACGATAGTTGCCAGAGCAGTATTCCTGGAGTTTATGTGATCGGGGATGGTGCTGGTGTCGGTGGTGCGGAAAATGCCCGACTGGAAGGGAGAATAGCTGGTGCCGCGGTAGCGAAAAACACCGGGCATCTCAGTCCCAGCCGGGAAAAACAAATCCGCAATGAGATTCAATCAGACCTGCAGCAACAGCAACGCTTTGGCGGTTTGCTCAATGATCTATTCACGCCATCAGCCGGATTGGTTTCGTTGCTCAAAGATGATACGATCATCTGCCGATGTGAAGAAATTACCCTGGGCGAGATCAAAGAAGCCATCCAGAATGGTGCCCGTTCAATCGGAGAGGTCAAGATGCTGACCCGCACCGGAATGGGCAATTGTCAGGGACGCATGTGTGAGCACACGGTGGCTGCCATCATGGCTGATCAATTATCGGGGGAAGGTGTAACCCGTGAAGCGGTTGGCTATTACTCGATCCGGCCGCCGCTGCACCCCCTGCCCCAAAGTTTCCTGGCAGATGCCGTTCCCGAAGAGTGATTTTTTGAATTAATTTGGGAACGGACGAATTCTTTGTCCGTTCCCTTTTATTTTAGAATACCGGTGGGGTGATACAGCAAACAATCACTAATTCTTCATCGGTGATTGATCCAAATTCTACCAGCATATCTCCATCATAATAAATTGTATCGCCTGCATCCAGAATAAATGTATCTTCTGCCACGATAATTTTCATTTTTCCGCTCAAAACATGCATCCATTGTTCAGTGGATTTCGATAATGTCATTGCTACGCGTGTTGCATGCGGTTCCATGTGGATGATATAACTCATCATTTGTTTGGAAAAATCTGCTGTTAACAGATCGTATCCAATTTTGGAATCAGGGAAAAATACTTTTGTGCGCTCATTTGCCCGCACAACATTTCCATTAGTTCCTTCATTTAACAGGTAAAAAATTGGAACTTTTAATGCGGTCGAAATGCTTTGCAATGAATTTAAAGAGGGAGAAACCTGATCATTCTCAATCTGACTCAAAAAGCTTGCTGTGACACCAGCAAGGTCCCCCAATTCACGTAAACTTAAACCTAATTCTTTTCTTCGATTGTTGATCCGTTTTCCAATTTCCATCTTAATCCTTTGCGCTATGGTCGTAGTGATTAAATACTATTGTTGATTGAAGATAAAACCAAGTAATTTTAATCTATATTTTTCGAAATTTGTACTAATTTCTTTACAGTTTCCAAACACTGGTTGTGTCACTTCAAGTCCAGGTTTATCCTATGACATTACCAATCCACCATCGACTTCAATCGCCTGGCCGGTTAAAAAGCGGGAATCTTCTGAAGCCAGGAAAGCTACCACACCAGCCATCTCCCAGGGTTCAGCCAGTCGTTTCATTGGGCAATCATTCGCACGCATCTGAAGCCATTCCTCACCCGTCATGCCATCCATACCACCTACTTTTGTGGCAACATTACGGACCATATCTGTCAGGGTATTTCCGGGACAAACAGCATTTGCTGTAGCACCGAAAGGTGCCAGTTCCATCGCCACAGAACGAGTTAACCCAATCACCCCACTTTTAGAGGACGAATAAGCAGCAGAAGCCACCCAGCTGGTCTTTCCAGCCATGGAGGATATATTGATGATACTGCCAGAGCGTTGTTTCATCATAATCGGTACAACCGCTTGATTTGTCAGGAATACACCGGTTAGATTGATATTAATTGTTCGATTCCATTGTTCCATTGTAACTTCAGCCAATGGGGCACCGGTATAAATTCCCGCAGAACCTACAAACACGTCCACACGGCCCCATTTTTCCATCACTGTATCAATGGATGCTTTCACGTTCTCAGGATCAGTTACGTCACAATGCACAGCGATCGCACCCATACCAAGACTGCGTACTTCCTCGGCCACAGCCAGGTTCAGCTCATCAGTCACATCCAGACAGGCAACAAAAGCACCTTCCTGCGCAAACCGTTGCGCACAGGCTTTTCCGATACCATTCGCGGCACCGGTGATCACAACTACTTGATTTTCAAACCTTTTCATATATATATCCTCTGTTTTCTTAATTGTTATCGACAGTTTGTCTGGTGTTTTTGCAGTCTTTAGCCCGCAAAAACACCATGGCCAAAAAATTATGAAACTAATTATCCGTTAAGAATCTTCATCGCTTCATCGATGGAGACATTATCATGAATCAACGCAGCAATGGCTGCCACCATCGTCTGGGGGTTATCAGCCTGGAAAATATTTCTCCCAATGGCTACACCGGTGGCACCAACATCCAATGCCGTACGAATCTTTTCCAACATTTCCCGTTCGCTGCCTTTTTTGGCACCACCCAGAATCACTGCCGGTACGTAACAGGTTGAAGTCACTGCTTCGAATCCCTCAGCATAAGGGATCTTCACCCAGTCAGCGCCTAATTCTGCGCCAATTCTGGCTGCAATCGCAATACTTTCTGCTGTTCGCATATAATCCGGACTGTCAAAACCACCGGGAACCATTTCACCCATCACAGGCAAGCCCCATAGATGGGCTTCACCGATCACTTCAGCGAGTGTGCGTAAAGAATCTTCTTCTTCCGGAGCACCGGGGAATGCTGATACTGCCACGGCATCTGCCCCAATCCGTAATGCATCTTCCACCGACCAGAATAAGGAACCTGGACCCATCTTGCCCAGTTTGGTGCCGCCACCATCCAATCGCATGATCAATCCCAAAGGCTCGATTTCTTCAGCGAATTTCTCGGCGGTTCCGTACGTGGTCAGAATTGCATCTGCACCACCAGCGGCGATCTGCCGTAGAATCTCACCCGGTTGTTCCATACCTTTTGCGGGGCCATCAATCATGCCATGATCGAATGCAACGATAAAGGCGCGTCCATCGGGACGAAAAATGTGTTTTAAACGACGTGTTCTCATATTATGAAATCCTCTCAAATAATTCTGGGGTAATCTGGTAAACAGCGGGTTCACCAGCAAAAAACCTACGTAATTCTTCTACTGCTAACTCTCCGAGCATCGTGCAATTATCGATACATCCAGCGATATGCGGCACCACAACAACATTATCCAGTGTCCTTAGTGGGCTGTCCGCGGCTGGAGGTTCCGGATCCGTTACATCCAGGAATGCAAAAAAACGTCCTTTGCTTAATTCGGCGATCAAAGCTTGCTCATCAATCAGTGTACCACGGGCTGTGTTGATGATTAAGGCATCATCCTTCATCAAAGCCAGCCCCGCAGCATTCAACATCTGATGGGTATAGCGGTTGGCCGGGGCATGAATGGATACCACATCCGATTCACGTAATAATTCATCCAATTCCACTTTGGTTGCACCTAATTGGTGTGCTTCTTCCGCACTGACAAATGGATCATAGAGCAGGACATTTGGCTTGAATGGTTTCATCAATTCAATGACATGCCGACCAACATTACTGGCACCAATGATGCCAACATTTTGGCGATAGAGCTCACAGGCATACCAGCGATCCCAGACAGGAGCTTCGCGCCAGCCACCTTCGCGCACGTGTTTTGCCAGCTGCCAGATTCTTTTCTGGCCGACGATCATTAATCCCAATGTGGTCTCTGCCACCGTCTTTGCCAGCGCAATACCGGTACTGGTCAGGTGCATTTCTCTTTTCCAGAACTCATCACTGGTAAATCGTTTTACACTACTACCCATGTGTGCCATGGCCTTTAGTTTTGGCGCTGCATTCATGACATCAGCATCAAGGGTAGCCACACCCCAACTGGTGATACAGGCATCCGCGTCCGCCAATAATTTGATTAACTCGTCCTTTTCCGTTGGTTCATCTCCTGGATGGTGGATGACATTTGCAAAAGATTCCAATGCATCCCACGCTTCCTGACTGAACATCCTTTTGTAATTGGCTTTTCCAATGGTGATCGCCACTGTTGGTTTTTCCATAGTTCTTTCCTTCTCTCTTTCAGATGATGTGATCAAACGCTCATTCATGTCGTTGTTTGATTAATTGCTTATAGTGGTAAAATCCACTTTCATAAATTTTTTTATTATCTGGATTCGGAAAAATCTCTCTGGTGGGTTTTCTAAAATTTTCCAGGGCAGAATCGATATCGGCAAACAAACCACTGCCAACACCTGCCAGAATGGCTGCACCCAAGGCTGGCCAGTTATCATATTCTGGAATCTGGATCGGCAATCCGGTGATATCAGCCAGAATTGAAGGCCAAATCGGACTCTGCGCTGCGCCACCCACCATCCATAAACAGTCTATCGGTTGCCCAGCCATGCGCACAGCATCCAGTGCCCAGCGCAATTCATATCCGGCACCTTCCATGATTGCCCTGCCCATCTCTGCGCGGGTGTGGGTGAAGTCCAGGCCAATAAAGCCACCTCGTCGGGTTGTTGCCGGGTCAGCATGCCCACCGGTCATCGGCAGGAAGATTAAATTTTGGTTTGCTTCCGTTTTGTGCAATTCCTGGTTATAGGCTTTAAATTTATCCTGGCGGGATACGTCATCTCCGGATGCCTTAATATCTACACCCTGCCAGGCACGATTAACCCACCACTCCAGCGATGCCCCTAAGCCACCCAAAGATTGTGATAATGTCCAGCGTTCGGGGTAAGCGTGAAAGTTAAGCCCAAGAGCATCAGGTAATTCACCCAACTCCGGGGAAGTTAATATGCCAGTGAAGACCCAGGCGGTTCCGCAGGCCAATAAGAACTTGCCTGGATGGTTGATGCCTAATCCCAATGCCGTACAAACCTGATCATGGCCACCATTCACCAAGACAACACCCGGGTTCAAACCGGTCAGGTTGCAAATAGTTGGGGATATTTCTCCGATGATCGACCCGGAAGGTTGCACGGCTGAAAGCATGCCAGAATTTATTCCAGCCAATTCACAAATTGTTTCGTTCCAATTCCCATCATGCAGGTCCATCAGCTGCATACCACCAGCATTCGATGGATTACTGACGGATTCACCCGTTAAACGATGGGCAATGAAATCATTGACGGAATAATAGTGCTCTGCCTTTTGAAAAACTTGCGGATTATATTGACGCAGCCAGGCGATCGTTGGTAAAGGCAATCCGGGGATGAGTGACCAACCGTTGATGGGCTTAATCTTTTCCTGAATTCCGGCTTTTTTCCAATCGGCAATCAGCTGATCAGTGCGACCGTCCAACCAGGTGATGATTGGGTAGACTGGTACTCCAGCTTTGTTAGCAGGCAAGAGCGATCCACTTTGGACGGCCATGCAAATGGCCTTGATCTCCGCCGTATCACCACTCTGCTGCATTATCTGCTGTAATGTGTCTACCACAGCCTGCCATACTTCTTCGGGATCCTGCTCTACCCATCCCGGTTGTGGTGAGAGATTGTGGTAAGGATTGGAACTGGCTCGTGCTAATTCCCGACCAGCCAAATCAAAAAGAACCGCTTTGGTTGACGTTGTTCCCACATCCAGACCCAGTAAAGCATCTCTCATCCAGCAGTCCTCATTCAAGTCCCAAAGACTTTAATCAACCTGTACACCGGCTCGTTCAAAAAGCGTTTTGCAGACAGTGCGGGCTCTTGCCAGCATTGCTTTCTCATCTGTAAACAGAATTTCTTTTTTGTGCATCAACAACTTGCCATCCACAATCACGGTATCCACATCGCGATTGCTGGCATTATAGACCAGTGCAGAGGCAACTTTGTGAACCGGCATAGCCATGGGTGTATCCAGATCCACCAGAATTAAATCCGCTTTCTTGCCTTTTTCCAAAGATCCGATTTGTTGGGGTAAGCCAAAGGCAGACGCCCCACCGCGACAGGCCATCCACAACACATCTTCTGGTAACAGCACCATGGCGTTTAAAGTGTTAACCTTGTGTAATAAGGCTGTTGTTTTTAATACTTCCAGCATATCCTGGTTATTATTGCTTCCCGGTCCATCGGTCGCGAGGGCCACCGTGATGCCACGCTCGAGCATTTCCGGAATTCGTGCCACACCGGAAGCCAGATACATATTACTGACCGGGCAATGCACCACCAGCGCATTATGTTTTTCAACCAGATCGAGTTCGAAATCTTCCAGCCAGACACTGTGTACAAGCTGCATATGCGGGCCAAGAACACCCAGCTCCGCCAGCCACTCGATATGACGGGTGCCACGTTTCTTCAGGTTCATATCCACTTCTGTTTTCGTTTCAGCCACATGAATATGCGTCCCGGAACCCCAGTCTTCTGAAATTTTATGGGTCACACACATCGTATCATCGGTGCAGCCCCATGGAATTAATGGTCCGAATTCAACGCGGATGCGGCCGTTTCCATTCAACTGCCATTTCTCCCGCAGCCGTGTGGTTTCAGCAACAATTCGCGCCTGGTCTTCCATAAAAGTAGGGTGGTAATCCATATCTGCCCAACCACGGGCCAGTAAAAAGCGAATACCACTTTCTTCTGCTGCCTGGCATACCCCGTCATCATTGAAGGGATCGGTGTGGATATATTGATGATCAATGACGGATGTTGCTCCTCCGCGTATATTCTCCATCAAGCCCACCATGGCTGCCACATATGCCTCTTCCGGGGTGAGCGCTTTGGCAACCGGCCAGATCGCTGCTTCCAGCCACTCCAATAATGGTTTATCATCAGCTAACCCTCGAATGAACGTCTGGAATAAATGGGTATGCGCATTCACCATCCCAGGCATGACTGCCATGTTGGCTGCATCCAGAATCTGATCTGCATGTAGATATGCATCGGGAGGATCACCGGCACCTACTTCAACAATGAGATCGTTTTCAATCAGAACATAACCCTGCTTTAAAATCTGTTTTTCATCATTGAGTGTGATCACTGATCCATTTTTAATTAAGATTGTACTCATTTGGAAAACCTTTCTACCTGCAAAATTTCACAAAGTTTTCGTTTCTAGGATCGAATTCTCTTGACCGGGCTCAGATGCTCAATATCATTGATCAACCCTTCCAAAATTGGTTCAAATTGGTCTGCCAATTCCGGGTCTGTCCAAATTCGTAAATTACTATCTAATAACAACATCGCAGATTGTGCAGTGCCGGTTAATAGATTGATGCTCATTTCAAGATCGTCGTTCACACGTTCATTGACCAGGTTGCGGAAATCCTGCAATGTTTGGGCAGCCAGAATGGATAACTGACTGATACGTGCTGGGAACTCACATAATAATCGTTGACCCTGCATCTCTTCTCCGGTATTGCGCAGGGAAACCAGTAACCCGATTGCATTGGCATCCTTATCGCAGATATCTAGCAGCTGTTCCTGGATACTTGCCAACTGATCCAACCTGGCCTGGTAGGCTGTGCTATTCTCATCCAAAAAGCGCTGGGAATTGCGGATACAGGCAAATCCCAATGAAACAGCAGAAACAGCAGCATTGGATATAACAGCGCCGGCCATGGCATGGTTCTGAAAACTGATTTCATTGTTAAATTCTTTAATACTCAGATCGGTAATTTGATTTGTCATACGTTCCTCCACGCGCAAACGTCCATCCAGCCGTGCGCCTGTTTCCCGGGTGATTCCCCCCTGATCGATAATATATTTCACCAATTCGCGCCGCATAAAATAGTCGGATTCAAAATGGGTGAAATCATGAATATTAACCAGATCACATCCCAATGATTGATCATGGCAATTTTCCCAATTACCAGCCAGTTCACGCACAAAACTTGTGGTTGCAATCAGAAATTCTTTTTCCAGTTGTTCATCCAGCGAGATTCCATTGATCATGATTTCTTGGATTCGGGTTTCTGCTCGTGATTTACCAAGCTGAACGGTGTAACGCACTTCATTACTGAATTGTAGAAATCCGCGTTCGGTGTTGGGTTCGCCCGGTAAATCAATTCGTCTGGCATTATCGTGAATCAAATCACGCAATTGCCAGCTGGTTAGTTGATAAAAGCGAATGGTATCAGCAAAAGGCATTACATTAAACCAATCACCGAAAGTCAGTTGTCCACCTACATCCAGGCCACGCCGGACACAACTTGAATCGATCATTGCCATGTCTGCCGCTTGCCCGGCTTTCCTTAATTGTTTTACCATACCATCCGTGATGAAGTTAGCCAGCGCCAACTCACCTGACGCAAATGTGTTTCGTACATAATCCGTACTCAGCTTTGGATCAACCCCCACAGTACCCAGGACGCGAGCAAAATAGCTCCGTGCCCGATGAATTAACGACTTCATGACCTTTTGTTCAAGGAGATGGTCTACCGGTATTGTTTCAGTGGGGGTCAGACGAACATGAGCCACAGCAGCGGATTTTTGGCGGATACGTAAATCGACTCTGCCTAGATATCGGCCTAAAGAACCAGCCTGCACGATTGGAATCCCATTCACGATATTGTGAGGATTGAGACCCTGGTGGTTCAATTCATGGTGCGAATGCCCACCTACAATTAAGTGCACACCAGCATAGGGAAGACTCTTCGCCAGCTCCACATCCCCTGCTTCCGCTGTGATGGCTGAAGTGGCTGCCAGACTGTATCCCAGGTGGGTTAACAAAACCACCACATCACATAATGGCCGGATGGCAGGCAGAATATTTAATGCTGTCTGCACTGGATTGTGGATGCGGCTTTCTTTTTTACTGATTTTATATTCAGCAGAGGTTGCCAATCCAATGATACCAATGCGAATGCCTTTGATCACCATCAATGCTGCTGGAAAATACAACCCCTTTAGGGTTGGACAATCCGTCAGATTGGCTGCCAGAATGGGGAATTTCGCGTCATTTTGAATGGATTGCTTCAAAACATCAATACCCATATCAAAATCATGGTTGCCCAGCACCGAGAGATCTACTCCGGCTGCGGAATATAAGCGGTAACTGGCATGTACCGGATTTGACTCGAAGGTATCGTCCATCAACTCATCAAAGACGGTCCCGATACAATCATCGCCTGCTGATAATGTCAAAACTGCACGAAAAGGATCGTTTTCTACTTTTGTGCGTTTTTCATTGATCTGATACGCCATCCGGGTAAAGACTGGTTCGTCTCCATCGGGGGTTAAACGTACCAGATGACCATGCACATCGTTAAAATGATAGAGGGTCAGAAAGAAATCATTATTCTTTAATCCAGGTAACGATTCTGGAAGCATAACCCCTTCATCAGGAATGATCTCTTCGATCAAAGCAGCGGTTGGATTGCCTGTAAATAAATACAATTCACGATCGGATGCATTTTTAGGATTGGGATATCCTTTATGCAGCCTTAATCGACCCTTTTCTGTATTTATTATGCTTTTTTCAGTCAAAGAGCAACTCCTAACTCAATCAAGAGCAAGATTTACATATCCTTAACCTTTTACAGCACCTTCTACCATGGCACGGAAGAAGGTTTTTCGTGTGAAAAGGAACAGGATAATGATAGGTGCGGCGATGACCAAACATGCAGCCGCCAATACTTGCAGGTTAATGATGTTCTGACTGAGAAAATCATATAAACCAAACATGGCAGGTTTATATTCATTCTTCGTTACCAACAGATAAGCAACAATAAATTCGTTCCACACATTCACAAATGTCATCAAGAATATTGATACCAGACCAGGGGCTGCCAGTGGCATGGTGATACGGAACATGGCACCTAATGGAGAACATCCTTCAATTAATGCTGACTCCTCCAATTCACGTGGAATTGCATCAAAGAAACCTTTGGTAATCCATATACTGATTGGCAGGAAGAATCCAAAATAGACAAAAATCAAAAATAATCTATCGTCGTAAAAAGGTAAATTCTTTCGAAAAATAATGCCCATCTGGTACAAAGCCAGCATATTCGTGATTAACGGAATACCTGTAACAGCATAAATAGCTGTCATCAAGGCGTTATGTCCTTTAAAACGGTAGCGAGAGAAAGCAAAACCGGAAAGACTGGCTAATAACGATACGCCAATGGCTGATGTAAATGCATACATGATCGTATTGGGAATATAGGTCTGAATCAGATTTCCGGTTAATTTGAAACCTAATAATACATTTTCATCAGGTTTGGGAGCAAAGACGCGTTCATAACCTTCCACCGCCCAGCGACACGCACTCCATTCGAAGGACTTTTCAGGGGTATCACAGGGAAAGAGAATGGGGGGTTTGCGTGTAATATCCGCTTGTTCTTTGAACGAAATGGTTATTGTGGTAAAAATCGGAAATACGGCAAAAAGGCAAACTATAATGAGAGCAAAGTTCACAAACCTGGTTTCCCAAGCACGGCGTGATAAATGTGAGGATCCGGATACGCTCATGTTATCTCTCCTTCTCATGTAATTTGGTTACTCGCAGCACCATGTAAATTAATATCCAGTTCACAATGGCTATCATCAAAGCCAGAGCAGCCGCGCGACCAAACCTTAATTGTCCCCATCCAAGTACATACAGAAAATAGCTTAACACATATGTCGCTGTTCCTGGACCTCCTCCGGTCAGACTGAATACCATTCCTACCCCATTCATCCCGCCAAGAATCAGATTGAATAATGCCACCACCATGGTCGGAAGAATCAAAGGAATGGTTATATGATTGGTAATTTGCCAACCATTGGCACCATCAATACGAGCACTCTCGATGACTTCATGAGGAATCGTTTGTAAAGAAGCTAAAAGTAGTAAAGTTATAAATGGTAGAGCACGCCAGGTAGCTGCCAGAATCAAATAAACCATTGCAGGAGACGGTGGAAATGGAAATTCTCCTAACAATGCCGATGGACGAGGATCCGTTAATACCGATATTCCACGTTCTGCCAGAATACCCGAGAAAAGCCCATAATCTGGTGTCACCAATAACCGAAACACAAGACCAGCAATGATGTCTGCAATAATCCAGGGAACAAACAAAATGGTCACATACAAACCAGTTAACGGTACATTCCGTTTTAATAACTGAGCAATAATAAACCCAAGCGACAAGGTTAAGACTACATACCCAAGTAAGAATATAACGGTGTGTCCGATACTTTCTGGGAAAAGCCCAGCATTCACCAATCGTTCGAAGTTTTCAAAACCCACATACTCCCAGGCTGCGCCTTTACGTTCCTGTAAGCTTAACCACAAAGTATAGAATGCTGGATATACCTGAACAATGAGAATAACGATGATCGAAGGTAAAATCAACCAAAACGGTAATGATTTGCGAATTTCAAACCGTTTCATAAATCTTGAGGGATTCTTTTGCATATTATCACCTTTCTTTGGGTGAGAAAAAAAATAAATATTCGATTAAATAAGATAATCTGTAAATATTTTGAATCACTCCAAAATATTTTCGCAAAGATTAGTATGATAACCATCTCGAAAAAGATTCCGAAAAGCAAGGTGGTTATCCTTATTTAATCTATATTTTTTTAAGGATCAAAGGTGAGAAGGATAAATATTCCTTCTCACCTTGATGTTATTTAATGCGAGAAGATAATCAAATTACCTGATTAGTTGTTTGCGTTGTATTCATCCTGAACTTTTTGGAATTCAGTGGCGATATCAGCAGTTTGATCTTCTTTTATCAATTTGTAAATGGCATTCATGATTGCTTCTGAAGCTTCAGCAGGTCGTTCTAATGTACCAGAGTAATTGCGGCAAACACTTGCATTGACGGCAATGGCAGCCTGTTGATAGAATGGTGTCTGCATTTCAGGTAATGCCTGAGCTGATTTCAAGGAAGGGAAGCCTGCGCCAGGACCAAGCACGTACTTAATATAAATGTCCATGTCAGTCATAATCCAATTAATGTAATCATAAGCTGCTTCCACATTCTTGGCACTGGTTGGGATTCCAACACCCTGAATGTCCAGGTTACAACCGGGGGTCTTCCCTTCGGGAGCAAACATCGGGCGCATAATCACATCACCAGCAGCAATCGCGTCAATCATGTCCTGTTCTGAACCGGTTTCGTATTTTGTCCCATCAGGAGCGGTCAGAGGATTGATGTAGCGATAACCAAACAAACCAGTCGGGAAAGCACCAGCTGAGGCATCTTTAAAGGAATCCTCTTCCACAAAACCACCAGCGAAAACGGTGTCAGGATTATAACCATTCATAACCGTCATGCGTAAGAAATCAATGGCAGCCACATTTTCTGGGGTGTTGAGCAGCATATTGCCTTGACCATCATCATAGGTGCCACCAAAGGAAGCAATTAATGCCCAGATACCACGACCTGCACCAGATCCACCATATTGTGTGTTGCCAAAATATGACCAGGCATACAGTCCTTCAGCTTTCAAGCGTTCGGCTTCTACCACAAATTGTTCTGGAGTAGTTGGGTAACCATTCGGATAGCGGTCTGCCCAGACATAGGTCAGGTGGGGACGTTCAGCAGTAGGTATACAATAGAGACGACCATCTGGTCCTGTGCAGGAGATTTTTGCACTTTCATCCAGATCAGCATACCATTCCTGAGCCATCATCCAGTCGGTAAGGTCCATTAAAGCACCATTGTTAACGTAAGTCACAATTTGTGCACCACCCAACTCGATCAGGTCAGGGACATCACCACCAGAAATTTCAGCGGCAACGAGTTCGGATGACATTTTATCCCAGGCTTTGGGAGTATTCTCCCAGTAATATTTTCCTTCGAAAGCAGCATCAAACAACGGGATATTGTCGCGTAACCATTGGTTACCAACACGTTCGTCACTGGCCGGGTCTTCATTGTTCTGGTCATATTGGAACCAGGTTACCAATGCCACTTCTTCGGCAGGTGCAGCCGGTTCAGCAGGTACTTCAGTGGCTACTGGTGCAGCAGGTGCAGCAGGTGCAGCCGGTTCAGCAGGTGCAACTGGTTCAGCGGGGGCAGCAGGTTCTTCAGCAGCAGGTGCACAACCAACCAAACCCATAGTGAAGACGACCAACATTAGAGCTGTCAACAATAAATATTTCTTGCTTTTCATTCTTTTTCTCCTTAATAAATTTTTTGATTAAGTTTATTGACGATTTAGTAATTATCCTAATTTTTGTCTGGCCAACCACCTCCTTTAGATTTTCATAACTTGTTTGAGGATTTTTTCAACATAACAATAATGGTTAAATGAATTGAAATAAATTGAATTTATCAACTTTTTGGAAATTCGCACCTTTTACCTGGGTTTAGTTGATTTAGGAATTCAACAACGTTTGATTGAATCCAAAAGTCACCAAGTTTGTAGTCTAAAAAATTATAATGAGGTTTAGGGATAATTAAATTTTGTTTTATCAAGTCTTTTCCTGGAAGTGCAGCATGTATTCGCATTACTTGAAACTCCCGGAGATTATGGATTATTTGTAGTGTTACTAGTATTTTTATTGATAAGAACACCATTAAATCTGCAAGAAAAAATAAATTATAAAATTACTGAAAAAGAAATTTTGCGTGGGAATAAAAATATAATAGCATGTGAAAAAAGGCTTGTCAAGTAGAAATGAACTGATTTTAAGTATTACTGAATATTTTAAGGTTTTTGAAACCTAATTCTATTTGTTGAATTACCCAATCAACGGCAAAAATTGGTTTATTTTGAGATTTCATCCTGTTAACAACAAACTACAAGGATTAGGTCCTTGTAGTTTGTTGTTAGATTTTATTAGTTTTTCCAGTAGCACTAAATTAATTATTGGAGTTGTATTCGTCCTGCGTTTTTGTCAACTCTGTGGAAATATCCAAAGTTGGGTCTTCCTTGATCAGGCGGTAAAATACGTTCATGATCAATTCAGCGGCTTCATTGGGCCTTTCAAGGGTTCCTTGCCAGGCTTTACAAGAACTACCATTTATTGCGATGGCTGCCTGTTGATAAAATGGGGTGTCAAATGTTGGGTGACTTAGCATCGATTTCAAAGCAGGAAAACCACCACCAGGGCCAGCAACAAACTCTGCATTGCGGTCTGGTGTCATAATCCAGTTGATGTAATCGTAAGCTGCTTCAACATTCTTGGAACCTACCGGAATTGCCAATGCTTGAATATCGATATTACAACCTGGGGTTTTTCCTTCGGGTGCAAATGATGGGCGCATAACCACATCCCCGGCACCAATGGCATTGATCATATCGTCTGATGTTGATGTATCATATTTTGTCCCATCCGGTGCTGTCAGTGGATTGATATAACGATATCCGAAAAGACCAGTTGGAATAGCTCCAGCCGATGCATCCTTAAAGGCTTCTTCTTCCTGGAATCCACCGGCGAACGACACTGGAGCTACATACTCTTTTGCTACGATTTCACGTAAAAACTCAATGGCAGCAATTGTCTCTGGTGTGTTTAGTAACATATTACCTTCATCATCGTAATAGGTACCACCAAAGGAAGTATTAATTGTCCACACAGCACGGCTGGCACCGTCTCCACCATAAGCAGTAGATCCAAAGAATGTCATGGCATATAGTCCTTCTGCTTTTAATCGTTCAGCCTCTACCATGAATTGTTCTGGTGTGGTTGGATAGCCATTCGGAAAACGATCTGCCCAGACATAAGTCAGGTGTGGACGTTCAGCCAACGGGATACAATAAATTCTTCCATCAGGAGCGGTACAGGCATTGATGGCGCTTGGATCCATGTCCGCGAACCAGGATTGTTGTTGTACCCAATCGGTTATGTCCATTAAGACACCATTGCGATAATAGGTCATCAGAACATTCCCTTCCATTTCGGTCATATCCGGTACATCACCACCAGCAATGGAAGCTGCTACTAATTCTGCTGCGATCTTGTCAAAGGGTTTGTGGATACTGTTCCAGACCCATTTTCCAGCGAATTCCTCGTTGAATTCTGGAATTGTCTTTCGCAGATATTCGTTTCCGACGCGTTCATCACTAGCAGGGTCTTCATTATTTTGATCATATTGGAACCAGGTAACAAATTCCTTCGCTTCAGCAGGTGCAACAGGTTCAGCAGGTGCAACAGGTTCAGCTGGTTCAGCAGGTTCTGCTGGCTCAGCGGGTGCTGCGGGTTCAGCTGGCGCAGCTGGTGCGGAAGGTTCTGGTGTTGCAGCAGGACTACAACCTACCAAGCCAACCAGGAAGATTGCGACCAATAACATTGAAAGTAAACTGAATTTCTTTTTCATTCTTTTTCTCCTTAAAGGTGTTTGGTTATAATTTATTTTTGGTTCTAAACCTGTTTTCTTTGAATTTCTACTCCTTTCCTGGATCTCCAGCTTAACTATTTAAAAAAGAAGGTATTGAAGAACACAATGCTGGCAATAACGAGGTTTAATTGAAAATTTAGTAAGGATAATTGCAAAAAATGGAAAGGTGTGAAGTAGAAAAATAATAGCAAATTGAAAAACCAATGTCAAGTAATAATATGAATGAAAATTAGTGGCACTTAATAAATTCCAAAAATTCATAAATGAATTTATTTTTACTTGACATATGATCTAAGTAATCCCGGGGTTAGATCTGTATGGAATTTTTACTTGATTATGCACATGTTAATTTCATTATTGATTTATAATTTTTTCAATATCCATAACACTGATCATTCATCCTTCTGATTTTTACGAGGTCACATGCAGCTATCACCCCACCAATTAACTTTCTCACCCGAAGAATTAATCACTTCCTCCAGCATTCCTTTAACGGTACTTCACGATAATGATTTATTATTTGAGCATATGGCAAGATCCATCGCCGATGAAGTCAAGGTAAATAATTTATCCGGGAGACCTACCCGTTTGATTCTTCCCGTCGGCCCGGTTGGCCAATATCCTATCCTGATTAAAATTTGTAATCAGGATAGGATCAGCTGGAAAAATGTGCATACATTCAACATGGATGAATATTGCGATTGGCAGGGACGCCCACTCCCCTCAGATCACCCGCTCAGTTTCAAGCACTACATGGTGACTCAGGTTTTCAATCAACTAGATAAAGATCTGCAAATGCCCCTGGATCATATTCATTTCCCCGATCCACTCCATCTGGATGAGATCAGCCAACAGATTGAAAATGCAGGCGGCATCGATACCTGTTATGGTGGCATCGGTTACCACGGGCATATTGCTTTCAATGAACCACCCAATACACTTTATTCCAGAGTATCAATGGATGAATTTATGCAATCACAAACACGGATTGTTCATCTTAATCCGGATACACTGGTGATGAACAGTATCTGGAACACCGGTGGCAACCCCTATGCTCTGCCTTCCATGGCTGTCACAATGGGATTCAAAGATATTCTGGCTTCCCGACGCATTCGGCTGTATTGTTCGGGAGGTTCCTGGCAGCGCACCGTTTTGCGGGTTGCGCTCTTATCAAAACCGGATCTGGATTATCCGGTAACATTATTAAACGGTCACCCGGATTATGCCATCATTTCTGATCTCGATACGGCTTCATCGGCCAATGTCTCCTTGCTTTGAATTAATATTTTTCCATATTATAGAACTACAAACTAACTAAGAAGGGAAGCTGATTGCAATTTGGTGATACATGAAAAATTATTACTTGAAGAGAAAGGAAATCATCGAATTCATTACTATTCTTGTGAAGACTCTGAAATTTATTTATATTAATTAATTTTATTCTTATTGAGGATCACCATGCGTCAAGTACTTCGTAAAACCATTGATTAATTCCACTTGACATTCAATATGTTCAATGATATTCTGACAACGTTGTCAGAATTTGGTTTCATATCATTAATCATTTTTTCACTATAACAAAATTCTCAATCGTTTATCAGAAAAATATCCTTTGTGTACAGAATAACTTACACAATTTTTTTATTCATGGAGGTCTTTTTATGAGCACACCCCCCATTCGGACGAAGTGGCAAGGAACGCTGACAGATCGTGAACGCTTTCTACGCCAGATGAATTACCAACCAATTGACCGTTGTTTCAATATGGAATTTGGATATTGGAACGAAAACTTCGAAGTCTGGCCATTGTTTTCCGAGAATAATATCACGAATAATGAAGAAGCTGACAGATTTTTCAATTTTGACCGCATCGAATGTATCTGGGGCAATGTCTGGCTTTCACCCAATTTTGGCAACCAGGTGGTGGAGGTGCGAAGTAATAGCAAGATAATTATTAATGAAGATGGATTGCTGGCAGAAGTGCCTATCAATGGTCATGAGAGCATCCCTCATTACCTGAAGGCAACGGTTGTTACACCAGACGATTGGAAAAAGGTAAAAACCGAACGCTTCCGGTTAGATGATCCAGTCCGTATCATGGATATCAATTCCCTGAAAGCGATGCACCCAGATGATCGAACCTATCCGCTCGGTATTGATTGCGGATCAATGATTGGTAAGGTGCGTAATATGCTTACCTTTGAAGATTTGGCTTATGCTATGTACGATTACCCTGCGATGGTTGAAGATATGGTAGAGACCAGCTGTGTTATGGTAGAGCACTTCCTCGACCAGGTGCTGCCACACTTCTCATTTGATTACGCTGCTGGCTGGGAAGATATTTGTTATAAAGGTGGCCCAATTGTTTCAAAGAAATTCTTTAAGAATGTAGTAATGCCGCGTTATAAACGTATCCACCAGAAACTAAAGCAAGCGGGGGTTGAGCTGTGGTACACCGATTGTGATGGTGATGTGCGTCCAATTCTGCCATACATGCTGGAAGGGGGAATCAATTGCCTGTTTCCTTTCGAAGTTAACTCCTGTACCCATCCAGAAGAATTATTGAAAGAATATGGGAAAGATCTGCGCATCATGGGAGGTTTTGATAAGATGAAACTCGGTGAAGGACCTGAATCAATTCGAGCTTATATGGAATCCTTAATTCCACTGGTTGAACGCGGTGGCTATATCCCATTCTGCGATCATCGCTGCCCACCCAATGTAAAACCGGATGATTATTTGTATTATCTGGATCTGAAAGAGCAATTATTTGGGTTGAAATAATAGTTGCCCATGAGAAAATGATTTGGAGACTTCATGAACAAAAGGTTTTCAGAAAAGGATACACTGCATGTCAAACAGAATTGGACCGAGTGGTGGGCTGGGACGATTGATCATCCTTTTTATGGAATGGAAGCAATTGATGACGGTGCTATTCATTTGCTCGAAGAATACAGCCAGGTGACCTATGTGGAATCTGATGATATTTCTGCTGAGAAGATTCTGGATGATATGGAGCAATTTGCAGAGAACATTCAATGGTTTGGAGGGGCTTTCCCTAAATTCTGGCCTAATTATGGTCCCGGTTTGATTGCTGCATTCCTTGGTTCCAACTTAAATATCCAGAGAGATACAGTCTGGTTCGATCCTCTACCACTGGAGGAACTGACCGAAATTCTACCAGAATTTGATCCCGGCAACATTTGGTGGCAAAGGGTACAAAAGTTGACATCTTTGGCAGCTAACCGCTGGGAGGAAAAAGTAATGGTAGCTGTTACCGACATTGGTGGCAACCTGGATATCCTGGCACATTTACGTGGAAATGAACGCTTGCTCCTGGATCTGACCGATTCTCCCGAGGAAGTCATCCGTCTGACAGAAGAAATTACCCACCTGTGGATTCAGTACTATGATCGGCTCTTCAATCTTGCAAACGGAAAAGTATTTGGCAGTAGCAACTGGAGCCCGTTGTGGGCACCTGGAAAATTATATATGCTGCAATCCGATTTTTCCTACATGATCTCACCACGCATGTTCAAACGCTTTGTAATGCCTGACCTTACCGCCTGTTGTGATTTTCTGGAGTACCCTTTTTATCATCTGGATGGGGTGGGACAATTGAACCATCTACCTCAACTACTTGAGATGCCGAAATTACGTGGGATTCAATGGATTCCGGGAGCCGGGCAACCAAACCCTGAAGAATGGTTGGATGTGCTCAAAAAAATTCGGGAAGCAGGAAAACTCTGTCAGGTTTATGTCAGCCGTGAAGGGATGCAGAAGATTATCTCCAAATTAGGGTGGGAGGGTTTCTATTTCTCAATTTGGGAGGAGAATTTAATCATTTCTGCCAATCTGGCAAAAGAATTTGAAGCAGACTTTAGAAAATAAAAGCAGGAATAATGAAATAATTTTTCAATGCCAGGAGGAAATTGATAGATGACAAAGATTACTTTTATTGGAGCGGGTAGTCTTGGATTTACCACAACGCTGGTGCGGGATATCCTCACTTTTCCACTACTGGAGGATGCGCAGATTGCTTTAATGGATATTGACCCGGAGCGATTGGCATTTTCTCATCAGAGTGTTGACAAGTTAATCAAAGTGGGGAATTATCCTGCAAGTGTGATTGCAACGCTTAACCGGGTGGAAGCATTAAAAGAATCGGATGTAGTGTTGACCACCATTCTGGCAGGAAACACAGATATCTGGCGGCATGATATTGAAATCCCTAAGCGCTATGGTGTTGATATCAACGTGGGCGACACACGGGGACCAGCCGGGATTTTCCGTTTCCTTCGCACAATCAATCCAATGATGGAAATTGTGCGTGATATGGAAAAATATTGCCCAAACGCCATTCTGCTTAATTACACCAATCCGATGGCAATGTTGATTGGTGCTATCCAACGCCAGACTTTTATGAGGGTAACCGGTTTATGCCACTCAGTGCAGGGTACCGCCATGATGCTGGCAGATTGGATTGGCGCACCCATTGAGGAAATTAATTATGTCTGTGCGGGTATCAATCACCTGGCCTGGTACCTTGAATACAAATGGAAAGGTAAAGATGCCTACCCTTTGATAGAGGAAGCCATCACAGAACGCCCAGAAGTTTACAATGAAGAAATTGTCCGCAACGAAATGTTCCTGGCATTAGGAAAATACGTAACCGAATCCAGTGGACATAATTCTGAATACAATTGGTGGTTCCGAAAACACCCGGACCTGATCGAGAAATACTGCACACATGGTATCGGCTGGAACCCTGGCGAATATGCCTACATCCTTAAAGAGTACCAGAAGACCGAAAAAACCTGGAAAGATGGCGTCAAAGTACAATTGGCAAAAGAGGTCACCGGTGATGATTTGACACGTGGGCACGAATACGCTGCATATATTATCAATGCACTCAAAGGCGGTGAACCTTTCCAATTTAATGGCAATGTGCCTAACATGCATCTAATCACCAATCTTCCATTAGGCGCCTGTGTGGAAGTACCAGTCTTTGTGGATAAAGCTGGGCTTCACCCAGTCCATGTTGGTGCACTGCCATCAGAGCTCTCCCTGCTGACGGCTTTGTCCAGTGGGATTGAAGAGATGGCAATCGAAGGCTCTTTGGCAGGTGATCCAACCATGATCTACCGTGCGATCTGTCATGATCCACTCAGCGCTGCCGTGCTATCACTTTCTGAAATTCGCCAGATGACGAATGACCTTTTCACCCAACATAAGTCGTATCTTCCACAGTTTAAACAACACAAGGTTTAAATCCATTGAAGAATAACTTCATTGGAAAAAACACGAGTAGAGATGGTGAAAAAAGCAATTTCATAATGAAAGGAGGACAAATGATCAAATGGAATCAAAAAGAGAAGTCATTATCCAGGTATTAAATCACCAACAACCTCCGTATGTTCCCTGGTCCATCGGTTTTACAATGGAGGCTTCCGAAAAACTTAAAAACCATCTCCAATCAGATGATTTAGACACGGCGATTAACAATCACATCGTTTATCTCAGTAATGCATGGAATTACTATATTGATGTTGGAGATGGATTGGTGCAGGATCATTTTGGTGTGGTTTGGGATCGTTCTGTCGATAAGGATATTGGAATTATTCATGGAATAATATTATCTTCACCTACCTTAAAAGGATATAGCTTCCCTGATCCTTGTGATCCTTATATCTTTTCAACTATTGAACAGAAAATTAAACTTTACAGCGATTGTTTTCGTATTTTTGATATTAGTTTCTCCTTATTTGAGCGAGCCTGGACATTGCGCGGAATGGAGAACCTTTTCATGGACATGATGGATAATCCTGATTTTGTTAATGATTTATTCAATACGATCGTTGATTATAATATTGCACAGATACAAGAAGCTTTAAAATATGATATAGATGCAGTATATTTTGGAGATGATTGGGGTCAACAGCATGGACTACAAATGGGACCAAAACTCTGGAAGAAATTTATTTATCCAGCAATCAAACGTTTGTATAAAACTGTGAAAGATGCTGGGAAATTTGTTTTCATTCATTCCTGTGGAGATGTTGATGAGTTGTTTCCTGATTTGGTCGAAATCGGTGTTGATTGTTTCAATCCATTCCAACCCGAAGTGATGGATGTGCATTCATTAATCCAACAATATAGAGGTAAACTTACTTTTCATGGTGGACTTTCCACCCAGAAAACTTTACCTTATGGAATAGTTGAAGATGTTCATAAAGAAACCTTGAAATTACTTGAATCTGGGGAAAAAGGTAATTACATTTTCTCCCCAGCACATGCTGTCGAAGGAGATGTCTCACTTGAAAATATGGTGGCATTCATCGAAATAATGAATAATCAATTGCTTTAAGAACTTAAATCCTTTGAAAGAAATTTATGAAAAATTCACCAAATCCTGTATTGAAAAAACTCGGTTTTTCCCCAACCGATCGTGTGGTCATTATTCATAGCGATGATATTGGCATGTGTCAGGCGACCATTGACGCCTATGCCGAGCTGGACGAAGCCAGCCGGATTTCCAGCGGTGCGGTGATGGTTCCTTGTCCCTGGTTTTTAGCAGCCGTGGATTATTATCAATCCCATCCGAGCACAGATTTGGGCATCCATCTGACGCTTAATTCCGAGTGGAAGACATATCGTTGGGCACCACTTTCAACTGTTGACCGGGCTTCTGGTCTGATAGATGAACAGGGTTTCTTTTATCAAAGATTCGAAGAACCGCAGGAATTTGCCACTGCGCAAGAAGTCACGCTTGAATTGGAAGCACAAATTCAACAGGCAATCGCCGCCGGGATGAAACCCACTCATGTCGATGCACACATGCTGACCGTGCTTCACCCCAAATTCCTGCAGGTGTACTTGAGCACCGCCTATCAATTTGGATTACCAGCCATGATTCCCCGCTGGGGTGCGCAGGAATGGCAGAATCGTGGGTTCGACCTGGAATCATCCGAAAAAATGGCAACGATTATCGAGAATTATGAAGAACAGGGCTACCCGATGCTGGATCATTTTACCGGTCTCAAACTGAATGACCCTACCAACCGCATGCAGCAAGCCAAACAAGCACTGGCCAACCTGCCAATAGGACTCAGTCATTTTTACATCCACCCCAGCAAGGACACCCCGGAAGCGCGTGCCATCTCCCCCGATTGGCAGGGAAGAGTGGCAGATTTTGATGTGTTTATGGATGTGCAAATGAGCGAATTTCTGAAAAATGAGGGTTTTCAGGTAATTGGGTATCGAGCTTTGCTGGCCCTGATGCCTGGAAGATAGTCTTGACAATAAATTTTTTCTGGAAAATCATCGATATATCTTTTCAGTATCTTTTAAATTAATTTGATTTGACACAATTAATATATACATATATAATATGTGTATTATAATTGTGTATGTTTTGTGAGGTATTAATGGAACGGATTCAAATATTATTAGATCCCTGGGATCGTCAGGAACTTGAAAAATTAGCAAAAGAAGCAAATACGAGTATGTCAGGAATCATCCGGGAATTAATTCGAGATTATGTGAGCCATCAAAAGAAATTTAAATTACGAAGAGCAGCTGAATTGATGGAAAACGAATATCGCGTGGACAGTAACCTGACTGCTTTTTCAGCTTTAGATGGTGAGGATTTCATAGATGAAGCGTAGAGAGATCTGGTTAATCAATCTTGATCCAACTATTGGTGCCGAAATTAAAAAAACCAGACCGGCAGTCATAATTTCAAGTAATGATCTTGGCACTTTACCTTTGAGAATTATCGCTCCAATCACAGAGTGGAAACCGCATTATACCCAGGTTCCCTGGATGGTTAAAATCCTACCCAATCAAAACACAGGAATAACAAAAATTTCTGCAATTGACCTTTTCCAAATACGCTCTGTATCAACAAATAGATTTATCCGTCAATTAGGAATCATTGATGAAAAAACCTTGAAATTGACCCTGAATGCTGTGGCAGAGGTGTTGGAAATTTCCATCTGATAATTGACAATCAATTGAGTTTCACTATAATAATAGTATACGGTATACCGTATACTATTATTCTTATTCAAAGGATAACGCATGACAACCTCACCGACCCTTGAATCAGTCAGTACCAGCTTCTCTCCCAATAAAAAACTTTCCGTCATTCTTCGCCCCTTCTCATTACACATCACCCAGGATGGAACACCTTTACCGTTGTTTGATTGGCGAGCCGTTAGGGTTCGAAAAAATGGAAATTGGATTGATATGGAAATCACAGAATTAACAACCACGGATGGCAAATATCATCTGCAATTCTCTTCACCCATCCAGACAAACATTCGATTAAGTGTCTCAGTTACATTGCAGGATAATCTCCTACTAGCAGAGCTGCTGGCCGATGACGCATCTATCACTGCCCTGGCGATCGATTTTGCAGCCCAGACCGATGAGCACTATCTGGGGTTTGGAGAACGTTTCAACCGCATCGACCAGCGTGGACAGGAGATTGATCTGTATGTTATTAATGGTGCCTCCGGTGGATTGACCTACAAACCAATCCCCTTTTTTATGTCCAGCGCAGGATATGGTTTGCGCCTGCTGACATCTTACCGCACCAAAGTACGCCTGGCCTGCTATGATGATCCATCAGTCATTTCCATCCGCACTGAAAACAACCAGCTCTCCTTCCAGCTCTGGACCGGGACACCATTTGCTGAGTTACTCACCCGCTACACCCAATTACTGGGGCAACCTCTCTATCAACCGCCTGCCTGGATCTTTGGACCCTGGAAATCACGTGATTGGACGGTTGAAACCCAATCAACCGTCGAAGAAGATCTGCGCTTACCCCGTCAATTAAACCTACCGGGCACGGTCAAATTAATCGATGCTGCCTGGCAAGCTCAACTGAATGATTTCGAATTTAATGAAAATTTTCCTGACCCGCAAGGCATGGTCAGCGAAGCCCGTAAACTGGGTTATCGCATTGTCATCTGGGTGGGTCCTTGGATCGTCAAATCGGATGCCAACCAGGAAATTTATGACTTCTGTGACCAACAGGGTTATCTGATCAAAGATCCTTCGGGACAATCCTATGAACACCGCCTGGGCAACAGCCCGGGATTTATGGGTTCCTGTCTGGATTTCACCAACCCAGCCACGGTTACCTGGTGGCAATCTCAAATCGAGAAACTGGTGAAAATGGGTTTTGATGGCTTTAAAACAGATTTTGGGGAACAGGTACCCGACGATGCTGTATTTTTTGATGGCAGGATTGGGCGTGAAATGCATAACCTGTATCCCCAACTCTATAATCAGGTTACGTACGAAGCCATGCAGCGTCATACCCATGGAATTTTGTTGGCCCGCTCCGCCTGGGATGGCTCACAACCCTATTGCGCATTGTTCGGCGGTGATCAGAGTTCAGATTTCGGACCGGCGACCGGGTTTCCCAGCGTGATCAAAGCCGCTCAAAACGCCGGACTTTCCGGGTTTCCCTTCTATGCCAGCGATATTGGCGGATATTTTGGAACCCCTACCGAAAAAGTCTTTGCCCGCTGGATTGCATTCGGTGCTTTTTTGCCGATCATGCAATTGCATGGTCTCGGCTGTCGTGAACCCTGGAAGTATTCCCCCTGGATTTTGGATCTGTATCGCCGCTATGCCCGCGTTCATATGGATTTGTTTCCTTATATCTATACGCATGCTCTCAAAGCATCAAAATCAGGTGTTCCGATCGTCCAGGCGATGGCATTTGCATTCCCGGATGAATCTTCCATCTGGCAAATAGACAACGAATTGCAGTATTGTTTTGGGGAGGATTTGCTGGTATCGCCTGTTTATTCCAGCCACAGTGAAGTCTGGAATGTGCAGCTTCCTTCTGGTCAATGGCGGGATTTTTGGGAAGGTAAATTGTTTACAGGTGGTGATAGTATCCAGGTGAAAGCCGATATCGACTATATCCCAGTCTTTGCTCGTGCCGGTGCGATCATTCCCCTGCTGGATCCTTCCGCAGACACGCTACTGCCCGTAACGGACGAACCAGCAATTAAAGTGGCAGGCAATGACTTACGTCTTCAAATTTACCCAGGGGCAGACGGCAACTTCCAAATGTATGATGGATCCCGATTTACCTGGAACGAAGGACAACAAATCCTGGTGATTGACTCACATCCCACGTCCCGTTGTGTTTCAGTGCGAATGATGCGTTCAACAACCCGAACCGTTAATGTGGTTGACTATTGTGGTGCTTCCCTACCCATCCACACCACCAGTCTTAATGGCGATCCCGACCATTATCGCTTCTTCACGCAAAAGCATCAATCGTATCAGGTACGATTTACTTAATCTCTCTTTCTATAAAAAAAAGGAAGTCCTATGGCAAGAATTCCAGAAACAACCACTTGGCAACAAACTCTGACGCCGATCAAAACCCAGACTCTTTTGGCGGACCAGGTTTACCAGAATCTCTCGCATGCCATTCTCACCCGTCAGATTAAACCTGGACAGCATCTCGTTGAACAACCCCTGGCTGATCAGCTCTCTGTCAGTCGAGTATCCATTCGCGAAGCGATTCGCCGTCTGGCGCAGGATGGCCTGGTGGAAATCATTCCCACCAAAGGATCCTTTGTCGTCAACCTGACAGCTGATGATGTCGAAGAAATTTATCAGCTGCGCTCCGCGCTTGAGACAATAGCATTAAAAGAGATCATGATCCAACACAACAAGAGAATGCTCGCACCACTGGAGAAAATCGTGACACAAATGATATTCCTTGAAAAAAAGGAGGACCGCTTGCAAGGCGCTTCTCTGGATAATCAATTCCATCGAACTCTCATGAATTTATCCGGCTTACAGCGCACAATTCGCATCTGGGAACAGATGTCAACCCAGATCACAATGGTGATTTATACCGTCAGCAGTCATTATCCCTCTTATGAGGGACTGTCAGAACGACATGCCAAACTTGTCTATTTGATGCGAGCCGGAGAATTTGAGATCGCTTCAGCTTACCTCCAGGAACATATTCAGGAAGGTGCCCAACTCTTGTTGGGAGCCATGCAACTAACCAACAACGATTGAAAGAGGAATCCATGAAAATAACGCAAATCGAATGTAGTCTGATCGAATACCCACTACCAGCTCCCCTACGCCCGGCATGGGCACCTGGCCGTGTTTTCACCACCACCAATTGCACCCTCCTGCGGGTTCATACCGATGAAGGCGTGAGTGGGGTTGGGGCTGGTCCCGAAGTCGGGATGCTGGGCATCAATACCTTCGCCGACCTGGTCGCCCCCTATATCCTCGGAAAAGATCCCTTTATGGTCGAACAGATCAGTCCCTACCTGCGGGTGGCCGCCCGTGATGGCAGTTACCCCTGGGCATTCGAAATGGCACTCTGGGATATCATCGGCAAGGTCACCAACCAGCCAGTCTATCGTCTGTGGGGAGGATTCCAGAATCGAATGCCGGCCTATGCCAGCCTGGCAGAAGTACCCTCCTTTGAAGAACAAATTGAACGGATCCACCTCTTGCGCAGCACCGGGATGAAAGCTTTCAAACTACGATTGCGCCGCCCTACGATTAAGGAAGACATTGCGTTGGTAGAGCACGTACGTTCGGTGTTCGGAGATCAGATTGACCTGATGGTGGATGCCAACCAGGCGCACGTGATGCCCTCTCCCAAACCGATAGGTGCCTGGAGCTATAATGATGCGCTCACGATCGCACGTGCCATGCAGGATTTAAAAGTCCTGTGGGTCGAAGAACCACTACCGCGCTATAACTATCACCAATTGGCTCAACTGGCAGCGGAAGTGGATATCCCGATCGCAGGTGGTGAACTCAACATTGGTTTGCATGAATACAAGATGCTGGTTGATATGAATTGCTACGATATCATCCAGGCGGATGCAGCCTTCTCCGAGGGTATCTTCCAGTTGCGCAAGGTCGCCAGCCTGGCAGAAATGGCCTTCAAAAAATTTATCCCGCATACCTGGTCGAATGGGATTGGTCTGGCAGCCAATCTTCAACTGGCAGCTTCGGTACCGAATTGCCCCTGGTTCGAATTCCCGGTTGATCCCCCCAGCTGGACGGTGGAAGCGCGCGATTTCATGCTCGCCGAGCCATTCCGCGTGGATGCAGATGGCACCATCGGATTGAATGACAAACCTGGCCTGGGTCTCGAATTGAATGAAATTGCCATTCAGAACGCTACCAAAAGTCATTGGATCAGTGAAAGGTTGTAACAAATGAGTTCAGATGCTACTCTTGAAAAGGATATACTCAGCCTTGCTTTGGCAGCCCGCGAAAATCGCAAACCAATTGCCATCCGTATTCTAAACTTTATCTGGGAAAAAGGTCTTTATCCTGCTTCGATCGCTCCGGTTTATCAGGCGCTCGGACGCGGAGAGCTGCCTCCTATTACCATTCCGGCTTTCAATGTGCGTGGCCTTACCTACCCACTGGCGCGATCCATCTGGCGGACAGCTATCCAGCTGAACTGCGGTCCGATCATCTTTGAACTAGCTCCCTCCGAGTCTTCCGGTTGTGATCAGACGTTTGAGGAATATGCTGCCATGGTAATGGCGGCTGCTTATCAGGAAGGATATCAGGGTCCGGTCTTTTTGCAGGGAGACCATTTCAATCTCGATTCCGCGGATGATTTGATCAGGCTGGAAGAATTGGCTGTTGAGGTAATCGAAACCGGCTTTTACCAGCTCGATATCGATGGTTCGCATTTATATGACAGTCAGTCGGACTCCCTGGCTGGATTCCATGCCCCCAATGCAAAGATCACAGCGCAATTGATCGAGACCCTTCGGAAAGCGCAACCCCGCACGATTCACATCGCGCTCGGGGGTGAGGTCGGCGAAATTGGTGGTCGCAACACCTCCGTCGAAGACCTGATTGCCTTTCAGGGTGAGCTGCAAAAACACTTACAGGGAAATATCTCCGGTCTGGATAAAATCAGTGCGCAAACAGGCACCACGCATAGTGGCATCGTCCTACCGGATGGAACAACCGGCCGGATGATTGTCGATTTCGATTTAATTGCCAGGCTGTCAGAGCAGGCACGCCAGTTCGGATGGTCAGGATTGGTGCAGCATGGTGCCTCCACCCTTAGGATGGAAGACCTGGCCCAATTACCCGCCGTTGGCGTCATCGAGGTTCATCTGGCAACCCAGATTCAGAATATTCTCTTCGATCACCCAGCCTTTCCACAGGCTTTGCGGAATCAAATGAAGGCCGAGCTGGTATCCACAACCCATGGGGCTGAAGGTGATCAACTTGAAAAATCAGAAGAACTCTCCGAGGCACAACGCTTTTATCAGGCGCGCTGGGCTGCCTGGGGTTTATATAAAACCGAGTTATGGCAGCTATCCCCGAATGTTCTCTCGCAGGTTGGAGAAAGTCTGGCCAAATGGACAGCTGACATTTTCCATGCGCTGAAAGTTGCAGAGCGCAGTCAAGTGCTGCGAGATTTTTACCCGGAAGGAAAATAAACATGAAGAAATATGATGTGGTTGGATTAGGTCTGGCAACCCTCGATATTCTAGCGCTAACACCACGATTACCCAACTCGAATGATTGTTTCCCGATCGCAGCGCTGGAAATGCAGGGAGGTGGTCCGGTTGCCACAGCCCTGGTTGCCCTTGCCCGATTGGGTGCCAGTTGTAATTATCTGGGTTCGCTTGCCAATGATGACACAGTGCAACAAATCGTTTCTGAATTGCATGACAATAGTATTGAGACAAATCATTGCCCCCAGCGCGATTCCGGTGTATCGTCCGCTTCTGTGATCCTGGTAGAACAGAGTAACGGCCAACGCGCCATTCTCTTTCAAAAATCAACCACCACCGATTTACAGCCGGAGGAAGTTCCAATAGATTTGATTCTCAGTGCAAAAGCAATCCACCTCGATGGTTTCTTTACCCCGGCTGCACTGTATGCCGCCCGGATTGCCCGCCAGAATGGTGTCCTGGTATCCTTTGATGGTGGTGCGGGTGAACTGATGTGGGATGATCTGACCCAGCTGCTGCCCTTGGTGGATATTCTGGTGGTAGCCAAAAAATTTGCCCAACAAACCACCGGGGAACTTGATCCCCTGGAAGCTGGACCTGCATTATTGAAAGAGTATCAGAATCAACAGGTGGTCATCACCGATGGGGAACATGGCAGTTGGTACTGGGATGCTGATTCGTACTTTCACCAACCCGCTTTCAGCGTTGATGTGGTTGATACCACCGGCGCTGGTGATACTTTTCATGGTGCCTATTTATACGCCTGCCTGCAACCCGAATGGTCACCAACCTATCGTCTCAAATTCGCCAGCGCAGTGGCTGCTTTAAAATGCACCCAGCTGGGCGGCAGGAAAGGTATTCCATCACTGGCTGAAACACTCGCATTTATTGAACTGCGAGAGCAAGAGCAAAAACAACAATAAAACAACTTCGGAGAGGATGATATGAAAAAAGAAAAACCATCAAAAGTAGGCTTAATATCGGTCGGTGTCCCCTGGTTTGATCTGACCGTTGCCCAAAATAATCTGGATGAGACCCGCACCTGGCTGGCTAAATCCTGGGAGGTCGTCGGCCCACAACAGGTGGTGATCGACACCCCGACACTCGAGAACGCCATCCAGGATTTCCAGACTGTCAACCGTCCACAGGTATTGATCATACAAATCGGCACCTTCCCGGATGGTGAAGTGCCACTCAGTATCGCCGAACGCCTGCGGGTTCCGATCATCATTCATTCCCTGCCAGAACCCGAAATTGATAAACGCATTGCCATCAACAGCCTCTGCGGTGCCAATCTCACCACCTTTACCCTGACCGAGATGGGCTATGCACATAAAGCCATTCACGGCTTCGTCAGTGATCCACAGGTGCAGGTGCAGATGGCCGCTTACGTTCGGGCTGGTCTTGTTTTAGAAAGTGTGAAACAGGAACGCATCGGTTTGATTGGTTTTCGTGCCCCCGGATTTTATCCCTGTGTTTTTGATGAATTGTTGATCCGTCGTTCGTTTGGAATCGGAATTGACCACATACCACTCAGCGAAGTGGTATTGCAATTGCAGAAAGGGGAACGCCGGACTGCCCCGGTGAGTACATTCCCAACCATCGAAGGTGGCGAACTCACGGATGCATCGGTGGAATCGATTGAAAAATATTATGCTGCATTGGGAACAGTGCTGGAAAACAGCCACCTCAATCTCTTTGCCATCAAAGATTGGCCGGAGATCATGGGTCTGGAAGATCCCGGTGGTATCTGGCCTGGACTCGGCTGGCTACTGGATCAGGGCTTTCTGCTTGCCCCCGAAGGAGACGTCAATGCTGCCCTGACAATGTCGATCCTGCACGGATTGACCGGAACAACGCCCTTCTTTGCCGATATCAGCGCCTGGGATGATGAGACCAATGCCCTGGCCCTGTGGCATTATGGCGGTGCGCCCAGCCTGTCCGGTGACCCTTCAGATATCCGTTATGGAGAGGAAGGCCGTGAGGTGCAATTCACGCTCAAACCAGGTCGCGGTACCATGGTGCGCTTCGGATATCATCACCAGCAATTTCGGATTCTGGCCATCAGCGTGGAAATGCTGGAAAAGAAGGTACAACTGCGGCGCGCTGGCGGCTGGGCAAAGACTGTCAAACAGCCCGCTCGTGATGTCGTCCAGACCATGCTGGATGACGGCTGGGAACATCACGTCGTCCTGACCTATGGGGATATCCTATCGGAATTAAGAGCTATTTCTAGATTCACCGGGATACCACTGACGGAACTTTGATTTATTTCTGCCGGGTTCGGAGTGACCACGATTGCAGCTATCATCACAGCCGGTCATCACCCCCTTCTAAATCCGAACCCGGCTTTTTTTTGTATGCTTTGGAATATTTTAATTGAGAAAAATCTCGGGTTTAAGTCCTCGTAATTAATATATCTATTTTAATTTTGAAGATCGATACGCATTAGTTATAGATTGCTTGATAGCAACATTTCAAGACATTTCAATGAAAGTTTTAAATTCACGATTAAATACTGCCGGGTTATCCATATTCGCACAATGTCCGGCGTCAGGAATGATACGAAAAGTAGCATTTGGTTCATGTTTCTGCCAAATTTTTGCATTCTCCAGAATAACTGGTAGATCATATTCACCAACCACGATCAACAAAGGTTGAATTATGGACCGAGGTGATTTATCCAGAATTTTTTGCATTCCCTGCATTACGGGTAGAGATTTACGCGTGAATTTTTTCATTGCCAGGTAAAATATTTCCTGTTCTGCTGGAACGATATTTGTACTTTTCACCACATAACGGCGAAAACCTTCCATATTAAACATCATCAAAAAAAAGGCTTTGCCAATTTCTCGATTTTGAGCTTTCGAGATTTTTGAATTATCACCGAAGATGCTATAACCACCAGTAATGGTTACACTTTTTACACGTTCAGGATACTTGTGAGCAATATACTGAGCCATTAATGAACCAAGCGAAACACCAATCAGATGTGCCTGCTTAAGATCTTCTTTATCAAGGATTTCAACCACCAGATCGGCTGTTTTTTCGATCGTATCTCCACCCATTGGCACTTGTGATTTTCCGTGTCCAAGCATATCAACAAAAATGAGGTAATAATCTTCGAAAAAAGCCTCCATTTGATGGTGGAAACAGGTATGGTCACCATACGCCGGATGGATAAAAACCAATGTTTCCTTTTGGGGATTACCGGCTGTGTAATAATAAAAACTGTATTTTTCTTTATTAAGTTGTTTTTCTTGTAGGCTTATCATAATTTATTCTCGTTTCTTAAGGATTTAATTAAAGTTTGGAACCAGGTAATTTTAAATTTATAGAAAGCTATTCCATAATCAAGGGTTAGTCTTTGAAAATTCTGTACTTCTTCCATTCCCTCAGGTGCTTGAAGCCCTGCGGATTGATTTTTTATAAGCTCCAGAGTATCCAACTTTTCATGGATTTTTGATACATGCTCCTCTAAAACCCTGATGCGTTCAATTTCAGAAGAAAATCCCATAAAATATAGTCTGGTTAAAGCTGGTTCTTTAACCTTTTCAGTTTCAATCTCTGAACTTAGCCATTCTCGGAAAGCTTGTTGTCCCTTGATCTTTAAATGATAAATTTTTTTATTGCGTCCATTTTCAATTTTCTCTTCCATTTCAATCCAGCCCTTGTTGATCATCTTGTTTATGGCTGCGTTGATACTACCAAAGCTGGCACGATAGAATAATGAAACACCTCGTTCAAGTGCTTTGTTTATTTCATAAACTGTCATTGCCCTGAGAGAAAGCAAACCTAAAATGACAAATTCCATTCTATCCTTTCGTTATATAACTAATAGTAATATATGATGTTGGATTTGTCAAGAATTAGAAAATTTCGATTCTAATGTTTATAGAATAGAGTTTGTGGAGAATCCAAAAATTGATGGATTGCTGATCTCACCACGGATTCAAATCCGTGGTTACTAATTTTCAAACCAACTGAAGTTGGTTCAGATCCCTAACCCGTTTAAACGGGTTTGAATCTTAGTATCCTGTGGATTGATCCACAGGTTATGTGCAAGATTTCATGAAACACAATCACCGGGGAAGGTCATATCACGCCCATTGGGTATATCTTGCCCCTTGAGCACGGACATTTCCCCAACAGGTTGTATCTTTATTATTCGTTTGCATTGTACCCTTGTGAGAATCGTTTAATATTCATTGCTGGGGGGATTCGACCAATACCTAACACTTATAGAACCCTCACACTTAATAATTTATTCTCGTTTCCTAAGGATTCACTTTTATTTTATTTACTTAACAACGGCAAGAAAATGTTGAATCCTTCTACCCTGTAGCCTGTATCAGGATTGGAATAATCCGAACAACCTATTAAATTACATGCCTTGATCCAGTAATAATATTCTTCTTCAGGTATCGCTGTTATATCATCGTATTGGTTTGACACATTATTTTCAGTCAATGTCTCAAATTCAATCATCGAATCACTTGTTGTCCTGAAAACCTTATAATAGGTCGCAGTTTCTACCTCATTCCAAGAAATTCTAACTTTATCAAAAAAAGTCCCATCGCTGGCATCAATCAAAGTAGGCGGATTCGGTGCATTTAATATACTAAATCCCACATCTGGTAATGAATAATTAGAACAATCTGTCATATTGCATGCCTTGATCCAATAGTAATAATTTTTTTCTGGAGTTGCAGACAGGTCTTCATACGGACTGAATTCTTGATTTTCTGTCAAACGTGTTGCATCGTTTGTCGAATTTATTTCATTTCGGAATATCTGGTAATAAGAAGCATTTGTGGAAGCAGTCCATGAAACAATAACCTTATCAGATTCAGTCCCATCGCTTGCGTCTACCGCTGTTGGAGAGAGAAGTGTCCCTTTCCAGCCCAAATCTTTTAATATCCCGACAGAAACCGGACCAGGGTTATGATTCGCGGCTCCGGACGTAATTGCATACACCATCATATTATTTATTGTCCCTGAAAAAGTATTGTAATCAAGGTGTGAATAACTTGATCCACTTAACCAGATTGCAGGTGCATACATCTTTACCCGATTTCCTCCATTTGCAAAATTAGCATTTTCCCCCTGAAACCACAGATTATTTGATGTCAATAATGTTCCAAGCGCAAGAGAATTATTTGGATAACTGATCAATGAATTACCAACACCATCATACAAAAATAGATCGTAAATATTTGGATATGTCGGAGATCCTAAGCCGTAACTTCCGATTCCGTTTTCAACTTTCGCGGTTCCTGATAAATTTAATCCATGAGCAATTTCGTGAGCAGCAACTGTCACCATGTCATAGGTACCAGGTGCGGGGCTAGCATCAGTGCCATAATACCAGGTAAAGTTAGTGTTGTAAGTTATGTGAATGTCAGAATCTCCTGGAGCAAAATCACTCCCGTAGATAGCATTCACCAATGATATTGAGTACCATGTATTCGTCAAAGGAGCATCTGGAAAATTTTTGTAACTATAACTTCCAGAATAACCTAAGATATTACTTGAACCTAAATTCGCCCAACACGCTTTGATAGTGATTGGAACATTAGATTCAATCGTTGCTGCCCAGATACTAGCTGCATAATTAAACGCTGTTTTGGCTGATTCGGGAAAAGATAAACATTCCACACCCCATGCATCCGTTTTACCCCCATCAACATACGTAATTTCAAAACTGGATCCTTTCACCGAAAGATCAATACTTTGATCCAATGGAATTTGGACACTCTGTTTCGTTGGATTTTCATCCGCAACCAGTACCAGGCGCGGTATAGGTTCTGAAATGATGAACCCATTTTGATCATATATCGGTTCTAATTCGTTAAACTGTGGGGTTTCAATAAGAATTTCATCATCCCTGACAAAATTTTTAGATTGGGCCTGTACTACCCATGCAAAGAATCCTAAAACAACAATTGTGATGGTTATTGTAAAAATCACCCTTTGTAATAATTTTTTATTCAAAGTCAATTTTTCCATATATTTCGAAATTAAGAATTTTTAGGGAATATTTGTATTATATAACCAAACACGTTTCGATGAATTTACAAATAACCATCAACATGGATCGCTGGATATCTGTGCGGCTTGAAATTTTACCTTGTAATCAATGGCAAATATACTTGTTGTATGTTTTCTAAAAAATTAATCGTTTTTAATACATCAATTCTTGGCTTAATGGTGCCATTTCTTTGATCCGTAATCGGTTTACCACTGACCTTAAATCCCCATAAAATCGTATCTATATCCATTTCAGGATAGACTGATTTGACCAAGGCCCAGGCTCCAGCAACATGCGGAGCAGCCATGGAAGTGCCATACATTGATTCATAATCCCCGTACGGAATTGGCGAAATGATATTACTGCCAGGTGCCAACAAATCTAAAAATGAAGTGCTATTCGTAAAACTTGCGACGGCATCCGCATCGGTTGTTGCACCAACACTGACCACAGTGCTGATACAAGCTGGGCTGCTGATTGCAACCGAACTACCATTATTACCTGATGCGGCAATTGTCACAATTCCAGCACTTCTTAATTGGTCAACAGCTGCTTTATAAGCTAGATTTGATGATAAATTATCACAGATAGTGGTATAAGGTGAACTACCTCCCAGGCTTAGATTTACTGCTGCGATATTAAATGAATCCTTTAATTCATAGACCCTATCAAGACCTTTAATCTGATCCGATGACCAGCTTCCAATAGTACTGTTATTGACCCGTGAAAACACCTGGATCGCGATTAGGTTGGCATCCTTCGCTACTCCTTTATATGTAAGCCCATTGGCTGCAACGATTCCAGCGACATGTGTACCATGATCACATTCACCTGCAGGGCAATTCGACGCATATGGTAAAGCTGAGTCAACGGCTGTACTTGCTGCCAAATTATCTGGACAGAGACTCGTTGTTGGCGGATTTGTTACTACGCTGGTAGTCGAATAACACGCTTCCGAAACTACTTTCCCCAGTAAATCCGGATGGTTCTTATCAACACCGGTATCCAATATCGCAATCACCTGCCCTTCTCCGGTAAACCCGGCCGCCCAAACGTCTTCCGCATTGATAATTGGGATGCTTTCTAATAAAAGCAATTTCATAAATTGGTCTTCTTCGATACCAGCCACCATTGGAGAATTATGCAGTGCTTCAAATCCAGCCTGATCTACTTCCATCGCTACAAATGGAATAAATTTATATTCATGAACCAATCTGGTTGATCTTTGATTCAATCCATTTATCAGATCTCGCTGGGCTTTTTGAATTTCGGATTGTTGGTTTTTTGAATTGGTTACCCGATCAGGAATTTTCAATTGCACAATTACACGGAGATGTTCCTGGTCTTCAAACCGACTTGCAAATTCACTAATCTCGTAATTCTTGCTATTCAAGCCTGCAAAATTTTCGACTGTACCTGGATTCGCCTGAACAATCCAGACTGACATTCCACTTACGGTAAGCATCAATACAATCACAAGGTATGCGATCCAGCGTGAGGTTGTTCTGGTTGATTTTTTATTTATAAAAAAATGCTTTTCCATCATTTAATCGTTGTGTTCCTAGTTTTTTGAAAATGAATACATAATATTATCAATTTTTTATCGTTTTTGTTATTTAATGAACAACCTCTACACAATTTACTCAGATTCCATGACTTCAATATGACTGCATGCACTTTATTCCTCATCCAGATTGTTCTATATTAAAGATGGAGTTGGAATGCACCTTATCCATGACTTTGGTGTTAATCATCATGGAGGAGATAAGATGAGTCAGGTAGCCATTGTAACCGATAGTACCGCCACCATTCCGGATGAGATGTTGAAGGCACTCAACATTCATTGGGTTCCTTACTACATCCACCGCGGGAATGAAGTATTGCGTGATCTGGTCACCATCAAGCGTGAGGAGTTTTACCGCTGGCTGCCGTTCGCCCGCGAATTGCCCAAAACCGCCAACCCCGGTCCCGGTGACTATGAGACGATTTATGAGAAAATAGCCACCGAAGAAGGGAAAACCGAAATCGTCAGTATCCACATGACCTCCAAAAGCAGTGGTGCCTACCTGGCTGCCACCATCGGTCGGACCGCCATACTCGAACGCCTGCCGCAATTAAGGATTGAGATCATCGATACCTTAAATGTCTCCATGTGCCACGGTTGGACGGTGATTGAAGCAGCCCGCGCTGCCCTGCAGGGAAAATCCATCGACCAGGTTCTGACAAAAATCCACTCGATTATCCCGCGTGCCCAGATGATCCAGACCGCTGACACGCTTAAATATCTCGCCATGGGGGGCCGCATCGGCAAAGCCACCAGTTTGCTCGGTTCGCTGCTTAACATCAAACCTTTGATTGGTATGCGTGATGGTCTCATCGTACCGCTTGGCAAAGCATTCACCCGTAGCAGCGCTTACAAGATGATGGCGGAAGAAGTGCTCAAGACAGTCGGGGCAAAAGGCAAGGTCAAGATTGCCTATGTGCACGCCGCCGCCAGAGACGAAGTCCTCAAGATCAAAGAGCTGATCGAAGGGCGTATCAATGTGGTCGAAGAAATTATCGTTGAGCTGCCTCCAGCCCTGGGAGTCCACTCCGGACCCGGTACGGCAGGCATCTGCTTTTACCCTGTCGAGGATGGGGAGGAAAACTGAGACAATGCTTCCCGAGCGCGCTCAATCCCCGCACCGCCTGCGTGCACTGCGTGCATGGCCATCAATGCTGCTCCCACCACCGGTGGAGCGGTACACAATCGACAATCAGCCTGGGGAGCCCCGCTCAGCATCTGTTCGATGAATGCCTGGCGGTAGAGCGTACTGACTTGAAATAACACACCCGACATCACCACCTCGAAGGATTGATCGGTCAATTCCAACTGCCTGGCGACCGCCAGCACGGATTTCGCCAGTTCCTCCGCATTCCAGCGCAACACTTCTCCAGCCACTTCATCCCCCTGCTCGGCTGCAGCAACCACCAGGGGTGCATGACTGGCTTTCAACTCATACCTCCCTGCCACGATCCCTTCAATCAAATCCTCCAGGCCTTTTGCGCGGCAGTCTTCCACCAGAATGTGTGCCAATACCGTTCTCTTACCCCGACCTGACCACATCCATGCAATGCGCTGCAATGCTACGTCCATGATCTCGCTAGCCCCACCATACTCACCAAAAGCTGAAGAATTTCCAGTAATCCTACCAATCCTGCCCTGTGCATCCACTCCACGCACGTTATTGCCAGTGCCCACACAGGCAGAAATCCCCCACCCGTGTGTCGTTCCTGCCCACAGTGGAGGAACCGCATCGTTCTCGATCACCAGCTTACCCGATAACCCTAACGACTGGACAGCCTGCAGCGTATCTGCATATTGGGATGGCCAGTCGTATCCGGCAATTCCGAAACCTGCCGCAGCGATCCGGTTCAATCGAATCCCCGATCCCTTCCTGGCAAGTTTGATTGCCGTCTGCATTGCCAGTGACAATCCGTCGTAGCCCACCATTTCCGGGTTGCCTCCAGGACCGATTCCAAAACCCAGCACCTGACCGTTTTCATCACTCAACAATGCATGGGTTTTACTTCCACCCACATCCACGCCCAAAAAGATCATCCTAAACCTGCTTTTATTGGAGTTCCATTTATTAAAGGAAGAAGCGTGGTAAATAACGCTGATGGGTTGTCAGCATATCCGCCAGAACTGATGCTGCGTTCTCTTCTGTGGGTCCCAGTGGATGGGCTACCAATGCGCGAAACGCTGCATCCCGATCACCATGCACCGCAGCTTCCACTGTCAGCAGCTCATATTGTTTGACCTGTTCCAGCAATGCGTAATTATATAAAGGCAATGGGCTGGTAGGTTTTGGATGCACTCCTTTGCGGTCCACCCGACAGGGCATCTCCAGAACCCATTCCTTCTCCCAGCCTTTAACCTTTCCAATATGAGGAACAATTGCAATGTGGGTCAGGCCAAGATCATTCCAATATGAATCCATAATACTGGTGGCAACGCTTGAGTAATACGCCCCCCCGCGTACCATCAATCCCTCCGGTATCTGAACACGTTGCGGATCAGCATACTGGGTCAGAAGTTCCTTCTCTACTGCCATCACCTGTTCCGCTCGTGAAGGCGGCCATTCCTCCTGCAGCGCAATCTTGCGTTTGACCTGAAAATAATATTCCAAATAATCATTCGGGATCACCCGCTGGCGTTCAATAAAATCTGGGTGAAATGGTGGTACATCCATCTCCCGCAGTTTCTTCACATAGGCATTGAATACATCATCCCAGCAATCTTCCCCTTTCAATTTGAAACCGAAATGCCAGGTCAGGTGGTTCAATCCCAAAGTTAATAATTCGCCATCATCCGCTGAATAGTTGACCCCGTGCTGTTCGGATAGTGCTTCTAGGATTTTCATCTTTGTCGTATAAGCTGAATTACATACGCCAACCGCTTTTACTTTTGGGGCATAGCGCTGGATTGCTTCCATGATCAAACCGGAGGGATTGGTGAAGTTCAACAGCAATGCATCCGGTGCTTCCTGTTGGATTTGATCACACAGATCCAGGATCACCGGAATGGTGCGTAACGCTTTTTCCATGCCGCCAATCCCGGTCGTTTCCTGCCCTACCAGAGAATGCCGTTTCCCCAGGTACTCATCTTCCCGGCGTGCCTGCATCTGCCCGACCCGCAGCTGGGTGATCACAAAATTCGAACCGGAAATCGATTCTCGGCTGTTTTCGCTCAGCACAATCTTAATTGGATCCCCTTGATGGTTCACCATGCGTTGAATAAATCCGCCGACCACATCCAGACGCTGCCGGTCAATATCCATTAACATGATTTCAGTTACGGGTAATGTGTCTAACCGCTCCAAAAATCCGTTGATTAACTCTGGCGTATAAGTGGATCCCCCTCCAATCACAGCTACTTTCATGTATTAACCTTTAAATTTATTTTGGCACCAATTGAACTCAGGAAAGATGGAAATTATCGAAACAGGTTATTAAACCAGCGCTCAACACCATTTTCCATTTGTGAACTTCCACTAACGATATTTAGCATGATGATTAAAAAAACAATTACTAGTGCAAAAATGAGAATACCACCAGCAAAATCTTGTGCTAATGTTTTAAATAATTTAGTCAAAAGCCATAAGACCAACAGCGCACCGATAAAAACCAGAATGTACCATAACTCATTGGTCATGGGATAACCAAATAAATAGGGGGGAAAACGCATTCGACCTCCTTCCCAGCTGAAATTGGAATCGTTGTGTATATTATAGAGGAAATGAGCTTTGAATAGAAGAGAAATCCTGGTTTTGTACTAACCGAATTTGCGGATATATTCCTCTGCCTCTCGTACCAGATCCGTATTTCCAATGAATAAAGAGGTCCTTTGGTGTAGCCCTTTCGGAACAATATCAAGAATGTTCTGATGCCCGGTTGAAGCTGCCCCACCCGCCTGCTCTGCGATGAATGCCAGCGGATTGGCTTCGTAGGTAAGGCGCAACTTGCCTTCCGGCTTAGAAATATCTGAAGGATAATAGAAGATTCCACCCGAAAGTAAGGTACGATGAAAATCAACCACCAGGGATCCGACATAGCGCATTGAAATGGATTGCGTCTCACTGGTCAGGGCTTGCAGATTCTGAGTAAACTTTTGCACTCCGGGTGACCAACGATTAAAGTAACCCTGATTCACACTGTAGTAGGTTGGGATATTTGGCATACGGATATTCTCATTCGAGAGGAGAAACTCGCCAATCGAAGGATCAAGGGTGAAACCATGCACTCCATCTCCGGTGGTATAGACAAACATGGTACTGGCTCCATAGACAATATAACCAGCTGCGACCATCTTGCGGCCAGGTTGAAGGCAATCCTCTAACGTTCCACGCCCCGAAGGACTCAAGCGTGAATAGATCGCAAAAATCGTTCCAACCCCAACGTTGAAATCAATATTCGAAGAACCATCCAGAGGATCATATAAAAGTACATATTTGCCGGTTGGATACTGCTCCGGGATCGATAGAATATCCTTATGTTCTTCCGAGGCGATCACCGCCAGCCGTCCGGTATGGTCAGTAAGCATAAATAGGGTTTCATCCGCCAGTTTGTCCAGTTTCATCACCTGTTCACCCTGTACGTTCACTGTACCGGTTTTGCCCAGAATTTGTGCCAAACCTGCCCTGGACATCTGACTGGCAATCATTTTCCCGGCCAACGCAATATCGTACAGCAAATTCGTCAAAACACCGGTCGCTTCCGGATGGAAGCGCTGTTGTTCCAGAATATGCCTTTCGATCGTCATGATGGTATCAATTCTTGACGAGAACGGTAAACTTGCCATAATGAGCTCCTCCTGATTTGGGATTGGGACTTAGAATTGAATTTTAAGTATATTGCTACCCGAAAACAATCGTTAATCTTAACCTTTGCCGGATTGCCAAACATCTATAGTTAAATTGTAGTCATCCAAAGAAATAAATCAAATAACAGACTTCTTATTTCTTTTTTCCCACCGGTTTTTTGGATTTTCAGTCATCTGAAACGAATTAATTTACCATCCTTACTTAAATCAAATCAGGGTAAATCCGGTTGATTCGCCGCACTTACCCTGATTTTTTATGGAGTTCCAGTGCCGTGATTAATTCACGCCAACAGATTCGAACTGCTCCAGAGCCTCAAGGGCTTGAGAACCATAGATCGTCGAAGGTCCTCCGCCCATTAGTATGGCAACGCCGATTGATTCGACGATCTCTGGTCGGGTAGCGCCGGCCAGGAGGGCATCATGTACGTGGTAGGCAATACAGCCATCACAACGCACGGTGATCGCAATCGCCAGTGCAATAAGTTCTTTGGTTTTGGCACTCAAAGCCCCTTCAGTCATGGCTTGTTTGTGGAGTTGACCAAAGCCGGCCATAGTGCCGGGAATTTCCTTTCCCATAGCGTTCATCAACTTATTCAGTTGTTCGTAATAGTCAGGGTATTGCTTAACCATTTGTATCTCCTTTTGGATTATGGTATGGAGTCATCACTTAATCCTACCATGAACACTCCCCAGTCACATCCAGCGACCTGGGAGTGTTCCTATCCGCCGCTTGGGGGAGACCCAGAGACTGCCCACCATCTGTTTTGATAGATTGCCCCAACCAGGCAGAGATGAATCAGTTCCCAGCAAGGAAAATATTGTAGTCCAATTATTTGCGCGGCATTAAAATCAAAATGGTTCAGGATAATTGATAAGCAAACTTATTTTTTTGAATCTGGTGGAATATCGAATGTCTCTCCGTTTTGTGATGATCCCTTTTTCTCCGGTTTTTTGTACACTGCAAGTTCGGTACGCATACGTACCTCTCCGCGGGTCTCAAGGACATACAAAATGGTTAACAATGAACCCACCAGAATTGCTAAAATTCCCACCAACCCTGCTTCAGGACCAAAGGCTCCACCAGTCAGGAGATCCGGACCCCCCTGCTGAATGGAGATCAGACTGACACCACTTTTCATCCCACTCACCGGGAAACCAAAGATGTTACCCTGAAAGAAGTTCCAGGTGATATGCAATCCGATCGGGATCGCCAATTCGCCGGTCAGAACAAATCCCAGCCCGAGGAATAAACCAGCCAAGATCAAATTAAGGGTCGATATCCAGGAGGAATTCGGGTTGGTAGCATGCAGCAGACCAAACACAGAGGAGGAGATCAGGTAACCAGCCCACAAACCACCCCGTGCACCCCACACACGCCAGTTCAATCCTTCCGCCAGGTTGCGCAGGTGATATCCGCGGCTTAACATCTCTTCATAAATGCCGACAGCTATAAACCCCACCAGGGATGCCAGAATAGCACTTAAGAAGGAAGAAGAACTGGAAACCTGCATAAATCCATCAATCGTGATCCAGCCAGCTGCCAGTTCAATCAGAAAAATAAACAACATCAACACCGCTCCCAGACCCAATCCAAATCCAAGATCAAGCCACCAAACGCGTGAAAAATGAAAACCAAAATCAACAAATTTCCGCCGGTCCAGAATCCAACCAGCCAGCAGAAAGGTCAGAAAAATCACAATGACAGTCCCTAACCCATTTAGGGCGAAGAACCAGCCACCACCCAGGCTCATTAATAGGTCTGAGATCGCATCCTGATTAAACATTAATTCCGGATCAGCCTGCCCGGTCGCTGCCATAATCAACATGGCGATTACCCCCAGGACAACCCCAATGATGCCTGCCCCCAAAACAAACAGAACCCCCTGAATAATGATGCGCCACAATGCTCTTATGCGTTTTTGTTCTTTGTTGTAAAAAGGATTCAAATTTGTGCTCCTGGTTCATTATGTGCCAGCGCTATCGCTGTTCTGATATTCTCCCAATACACATCGGCTGGCAGGGTGCAATCTGCTCCCAGAATAAATCGCTCTGGTGCCTGATCCAAAACCGTCCTGACCATATCCGATACCTCCCGGGTCGTCCCGGTCGCGATGGTTCCCAGCCGTTCAATCCCGCCCATAAACGGTCTGCCAAATAGATCGGAGACCTGTTGGCCAGTCAATTTTTTGTCGCCCAGATGAAGACTGCAATTGATGACATCCCCCGGATACTCCAGGAAAGGGGTTAAAGCAGTGTAGCCATCAAAATAATCACAAACATGCAGGATGTTGAATCGGCACTTCTCGTTGATTTCGTTCATCAGTGAAAGGTCGAATGGTTTTATACATTCGTCAAATAAGACTGAGCCTTCAAAGCGGCTGGTCTCGCCTCCCTGGGTTGAATGATAAAATCCATCCACGCCTGCTTCGATGCAGGCACGCACAAAAATACGCAGGCTCTCGGTTATAATTTCCATCCCCATTTTCACCGCTTCCGGGTTCTCAAGAATCTGTTTCACCAGCACATCCCCACCGATGGTATCGCGAGCACACATGAAAGGTGAATAGAGTGTCATGATCACCAGCGCTTCCTTGCCAGCTGCCTGAACCAAACCCCAGGCAACATCGACCTGATCCTGATAGAAATCGATTCCATACTTCGGCATCCTGACCCAATCTTCCGGTTTGCGGATCTCCTCGCGGAAGGGAAAGTTGGTCTCATATTGAATTTTGACAAAATCCATGCCGGTGTAATGGAAATACTCCAGATGTTTATCAATCGCTGCCTGACCGCGGTGATACCTGGGATCAAAGTGTATAAAGAATCCTGCTGGAATGGTTGGCAACCCTTTCACAGCCTCCAACAGACTCAATACCAGATCACGTTTATTCATACTGTCACCTCCAGCGAGATCAAAATCCAAATTATTCTCTCATTCTAGCAGAAAATTTTGAATGAATAATATAAATAGGAGGAGTAGGTGATGGTATTGGTTGAGGACAGATGTCCTTTGAAAAAAAACACCATCCTTGCGAAGAACCCTCTGGATTAGCTCAGATGCACCACTCATTCATCTCTGAAAACCTCTTTCATCGCTCATACTTCTCCATCCAGCGACCACATTGTAATGCGATTACCACCGGATTCTTTCGAACGCGCAAGAGCACTTTCCGCTTTGATCAATATCTCATCTACTGTCTTCCCATGAATCGGGTATATCGCAATGCCCATCGACACGTTCAGCGAGATGGACTGATTTTCACAATCAATGGGATGGTTGGTTAACGACTCACGTAGTTGTTCCGCTAGTGTCACACCTGTTTCGCCTGGGTTCACAGAAATAATTGCCATGAATTCATCGCCACCAGAACGGAAGACGATATCATAGGGTCCTGACGCATCTGTAATTCGCTTGGCGATTGTTTTGAGGACACAATTGCCTGTCAGGTGACCAAATTTTTCGTTGATGGATTTAAAATGATCCACATCGATTATTAATAGGATTAAGTGTTTCTGTGCCCGGGTGGTACGCAGGAATTCACGCGGCAGGATTTCATATAAATGCTCGCGGTGATACAGGTCGGTTAAGCGATCATGCAATTCTTGCTCCTGGAAGTGCTTTTCCTGCTGTGCAAGCTTATCGACTTGCCCCTGAAGCTGTTGGGTGGTTTCTTCCAATTCATATTCCAACCTCTTCCGCTGTGTAATATCCTCCTGAAAAGCGACATAATGGATATTCCCGGTTATTTCATCGGTTAGTGGTTCAATTTTCGTTGCAAGATAAATTAGGGAACCATCTTTGCAGCGGTTAACAAATTCTCCCACCCAGGTCTCGCCTTTGGCGATCATCTTCCAAAGATACTCATGAAATTCAACTGGGGTAAATTCGGACTTAAACATACGTGGGTTTTTCCCCAGAACTTCTTCAGAGGAGTAACCCATCCATTCGGAAAACCTGGTGTTCACATACTCAATATTTCCATCCGCGTCGGTTATGAGCACCGAACATAGGCTTTGTTCAACGATTGATTTGATTTTCTTTTCTTCATTCTCGATTTGGTAGCGTTCTTTGTTGGCGTTCTTTGCGATTTGTAACGACTGGTTGATAGCGCGATAACTCAGATAGGCAAGCAAGCCCATTAACCCTATGACAAAGACCGGGCTCACCCAAGCAATGTACCATCCTGGCAGGTCGGGTGCTGGAATGATGGGAGGAATGATTTCCTTCAGCAAAAAGAAAATCAGAAGCACACTATAAGCAATAGCGATTATCAGGATTTTTGGCTTGAAGAGGAAGCCGGTGATTAAAAGGTAAAAAACAATACCCATTATGCTTAATATTGTTTGAGATCCCTGAAACAAAAGCGAAAAACTCAGAAAAATATAACCCTGCACCACAAATAAAATAGCGGGTAATTTAAGCGTTCCGTTTCTGAGCAGATCCAGTGCGGTGAAAATAATCACCGCACAGATGAGGAAAGCAACCATGATGGTGTAAGCCTTTGAAATCAGGGCGATTATTGCTGAAAATACAACAATCAACAGGGTAAAAAGAACAATTGGATAAAGATAATTTTTCTTTATTTGGTTCTCTTCTTCCCCAGTCAAAACAGAATTGAACAGCTTCATTTGTAACAACGAGCTCAATAAATCGGACATTTTCACCGGACCTTTAGGTTTGAGATTTAATGATCAGAAATTTCTTCGTTACCGAGGTATATTGTAGCACTTCAGAGATTATTTTTCGAAAAAGATCAGAATTTAATTCAGGTCTTGCTTAAAGTATCGATTAAAGAATTCGAGAACGGCATCATTGACAGTTCTTAAATAGGTTCTGTACTCCACTGAAGCTTTTCCGCCCTCCAATTGTTTTGTTATAACTGGACTGGCAAGTGATAAGTCAGTTAGCGAAAAGTGACCTGCCCCTGAAAAATACAGATTGGATATGTCATCGGTCGACTCAGCAAGCATAACCACATTTTGAGCATATTGAGGCCATTTCGTGAGATTCTCCCAGGAACTATCCGAATAAATATTCAGAACGGGGATTGGATATTCCTCATCCAGCCAAATAAATTCATCGTATTCAACACCGACAATATCATAAAGAAATGGAGATTCGAGTGCGATTACTGCGTCAATATCATCTCTTAATCTGGGCATTGCCAATGCAGCTGAACCACCTAATGAATGTCCTATTAATCCAATTCTATCAACATCAATCCATGTATCAATCTTTTCAAATCTGGTATCTGCTTTGTCCAGGATGGTATCAAGCACAAAATTAATATCATCTGTTCGGATTTTCATCCATTTCTGGTAGTAATTAAAGCTTTGTACCATATTCTTTTCTGGATCTTCTTCTTGTAGTTCACGGAAATAATCCATGTCTACCCATGTAACTGATCCCTTTTCATCTTTTGTCCATAAGGCATGATAAGGATGACCGATGGAACACACAACGTAACCATGACTGGCTAATTCGAGATAAAGAGACTCATTGCTGGTAAATGTCCCCAGCCCACCGTGAGAAAAGATGATAAGGGGAAAAGCTTCATCATTGGAGTTTGATTTTGGAAACCAAAAAGCAACTTCCAGCTGACGATAATCCTGGATGGGTGTAAATAATTCATCCCGACTCTGATCGACCAAAGTAAATTTTGCGGTTTCAATTGGATAAGGTCCAGTAGTGGCAATTGGTTCATACCTGGGAAAAAGGATCGCCGGGATCATCGCCACTAAAACCAGAAGCAAAATCAATATTGCTTTTAGCACAAATTTTTTCGGGTTAAATTGGTCATGCATTTTCTTTGGTTTGAGGATTGCCCATAACCCAAGGAATGCCAGAATCAGGATTAATATTGCCGGACTATACCAACGAAAATCCCATTGAATCAATTGGAGTTAAACCTTTTGACTATAAGGACGATCAAAGCGCTTTTTATATGCCTGATTTTTCTTAAGTTGCAGATCCCATAAAAAGTAGTTTACTAATCCAATCTTTGTTAATATCTTCATAATTATTTCTTGACCTCTTCCAAATCGGATTGGTATTGCCAATTGCTGAATATCTGCCGGGTTGAAGTTGCCGTCATTCACCAGGTTTTCAATAGTCTTTACCATCGGTTCCATCATTTTTGCCTGAGCCACCGTCGGTCTCATTTGTAACCCTTCGATCCCGCCTTTAATGGCTGTACCAAGGTATGTTCTCCCCAATCTGAGAGCGAGTTGTTCAAAATATGCCTCAAGATAGTGAGACTGGCTGCTTTCAGGAAAACCGGATTGGACGAAAAAGCTGATGCTTCCCTGGGATGCTTGAAGTAACTCGATAAAAGCCATAACGTGGGAGGGCATAGCGTGCACGTAAAGCGGCATGAAGAACATAACGTGTTTCTCACATTTAAAAGCCTCTGACCACTGCTGCCATTGATCTCTTTTCTTTAAATCACGAATTTCAACCCGATCACCAAGGGCTTCCAAGGTTTGCTTCAGAATCAGTGCCGAATTGCTGCCCTTCTTTCTGGGAGAACCGTTGTAAATCACCAGTTTTTCCATTGGTTCAAAGGATGCGAAGGCTACAACCTGATTTTTGGCTGTCCTTGATTCCAGAGGTCGCAGTTGAAGGCTACCATCTTTAATAATGCGGTATGCTTTAGATCTATGGTGGTAGGCAGTACGAACCAAATAATCCTCAATCAGCTGTTCTTCCTGATTTGTCAGGCCTTCTGTGTCAAAATGAAATACCATATCTGGATAGCTTTTATATCTGGCTACATGATGACATTCTCCATCTACCAATTCGATATAGGGATGGTAGTGGGGAATTGTTCTGTCAATGAAAGCTTTCGCCAGATGATTGATAAATCCCTGTGCTGTATCCATGAGTAAAATTACAGTATCACTAGTTGTATAGGCGGGATAGAATTCAGCCATTTCATCCTTCATGATACATTGTCCAGGAGTCCGGAGCCAACAGGTCCAACAACCAATACATGCAGTAATGGATTGTTCTCCTAATCGAACTACATTCAAAGGTTCATCATAAAGATTTTGGATGGTATCAATCATTTCACCATCTTGTTTTTCTCTCAGATCAAATACAGTTTTCATGTTGTTTCCAAATCATTCCTTGATTCTTCTATCCGGCCTTTTAGAACTGCGAGACAGTTTTTTTAAAATTATTACATTCATCAAAGCTAACGAGATGGGTTATATGGTTAGCTTTGCACCCTTGTGTGTCTTAATGAACGGGGTTTTTTACGAATGTGCCAGCAGTCATTGTATCATGATAGGTGCGATTGTTCTGACATTCGGTTTCTCCCATTTAGCGTTGTGAATTGAAAGTATCAAAATAGCTGAATAACCAGGAAACCGACCAACACAACTATCCCATTCAGCCAGTTGTGTGCCAGTATCGGACCCACCAGACTTCTGGTTTTAAGCAACAGATAGGCATAAAAGGCACCAAAGGTGAGGCTGGTGAGCTGTTGCATGAAAATGAAATTGGTAATCCGGAAGGGGTTAAAGCTGAAGTTTACGTGTGCCAGCATAAAAATCAGGATGGAAACCACCACCGCGATGATGGTATTGGTTTTGTCCGACAACCCTGCACGCTTGCCAACGTACAGCATTGGAAAGATCACCATGGCTCGGAACAAAATCTCCTCGCTGGTGCCAGAAAGCAACACCTGGAAAAGAAAATAGCCCACAAAATTCAGGCCGGTGAGAGGAAAATGAAAAGGAACAGGTGTCGTGCCAGACAGGATCATGGACATTGCGATAACAGATTGCACCCCGATCCAAATAGCACAAAATTGGAGAACCCGTTTGATCGCAAAACGCCATTCATTGGTGTTGAAACCAAAATCTGACCAGCTTTTATTCATTCTATTCTTAATCACGCCAATACAAACCAGAGCAAATATCGCCTGGAAAATATGATGGATGCTGATGTACAAATAACTACCATCCGGATCAAGATGCTGCCATCTGGGATAAATCAGCCCTGTAAGATAAAATGAAAATTCACTGAAAATTTCAGTCAGGAGGAATAGCACAAAAGTGGACACTAACAACAAAAGAACTTTTTTCCAGATTTGCTGATGAATTCGGGAATTGTCACCATTATTTTTGCTGATCATTTTTACCTCCAGGATGAACTCTACTTATTGACTGGTTTGAAGATTTTCTTCCTTTAATACAGCTGCCCTTCCCCAAAAAGCACACACAATCAATACCACTCCGGTAAACCACCCACCCAGGCTGAAAATGGGTGGACCGTACAGTGCCATTCCCGCTCCGGCAATCACCAGAACAGCTGCCAGGATACCAAACATTTTCATGCCATACAGCGTGATAAATGGCAGATAATGCGAGCCGACAACAATCATCGCTGCCGGAAAAAACCATTCTGTTTTATACAAGGTAGCAGCGCCAACCAAAAGAAAATTGATTGGTACGGTAAAGGCAGTTTGCGACCCCAGCATCCATAATCCATTCTCTTTGCTAACCTTGCCTGGACGGCCTATCAAGCGAACGATCATTTGGGTTAATGGAAAGATGAACATACTTCCAAAAAATAAGGCTGCCATCCCGATGGTTGGTTTTACAACCAGACTGATCGCTGCTGCTACCAGCCAGATGAACCCAGAAACAAGCTGTCCGCCAAAGCCCCCCAAAAACGCGGAACGCATTTCAAATTGACAATCCTTAATTTTCATTTTTCTCCTCCTATGTTGATTTCGTATTTTTTTCTATGTGGCGTATGCATAACGATCTCACCAAAGTTGATTGATAGCTCCGTCTGAATCAAGGATTTTTATTTGATTCAGAGTGAATACTACTCTAATCATCAATCGTTAACCTTAACAGGTGACGAAAATCCCTTACTGGCTTTGAACCGTCTGAGAGGCAATCAACACTGGATTGTTTCCTGTTTTCTCCAGCATTCGTCCAAAAGTTTGTGATTCTTCCGTTTGACTATCCAGTAGGTTTTGCGCCCAGCGATAACTCACCGATTGATAGAGCAAATCCACCTGAACAGTAAAAGGACCTTTCGCACCGTCGGTCTGCACCTGGTAAATCAGTGAATCACTACCACCGGTGAAGGTTGGATCCTGCAAAGCCTCGCCAACGACAGTGGAAACAGAGGGTGGATTTTGTTTGTCGAATCCGTTCGGCAACAGACGATTATCTTTGATATAACCGGCAGCATGCATTTGAACAGTCGTCACTTCACCCAAAACATTTTTCATGATGGGTTCGTAAATCTGCACCTGATCTGGTGCTGAAATCAATTCATAATGGGGCTCATAGGCCAGTGGGTTTTGGTCATTCTCATTGCCGAAAATTTCACCTGTCTCATCATAACCGCCAGACTCAAAAATCAGCTTTCCCTGTGCATCGCTGACCGTAACATGCAACCATGTCCGCCGCGAAGGAAAAGAAGTAGGAAATTTGTGTCCAGTCAACACTTCAATGCCCACTTCAAAAGTGAGGGTGTCATCTACCTGTTCAACCGCTGAAACAGCCAAAGTCGCTGTTTGATTCTGAAGGTATTCTTCCGTACGCCAGCTGTGTTCATCAAGCTCAGCAGCACTCTCAGATATGCCTAGTTCATCGCTGAATTGCTCAAAAAGATCCAGCATAAAAACATTACCCCCGGTAAAAGTGTGACGGGCAAAAGGTTCATACAGGTTCTCCGGTGTTATATTGGAGATGGACACAGCACCTTCTGCTGAGGGCATATGGCAATCCTGGCAGGATAACTGATCTACAAAGTCCGAAGCCAGCCATTCACTGTATGGAGTCTGCTCGTAAAAAAGTTCATCCCCGCTGCTCAGAGTAGAATCTTCTTTGACGTAATTAAGGTAAAGTTCGTGACAAGTCGCACACACCTCTGATTGGCGGACGTGATCACTTTGCACAGCCGTAAAATCGGATGCAGCTTTCATAAGAGCTACGTTCTGCTCACTTATGGGAAAAGCACCGAAAATTAGACGTTCGGCTGCTGAAAGGTTAAGATCTATCCCGAGATCACCACTATGGCGTAAATTATCCGCCGGGTTTTCGGGAATCTGATGACAAACAGAGCACGAAACACCATCCACCGCCAAGGCATATAGGGGGTGTTCCTCAGCAAGTATCCCCTGCTGGCCTAATAAAATAGTACTCTCCCCTTTAGCATGGTTGGTAAAAAGAGCCATAGGGGCATGGCAGGTCGCGCATTTTTCCTCAATGGCTTCAGCATATTGCGGGGATTCTTGCATTTCCATACGCACACTGGCCAGATAATATGGGTCGCGTGCGGCGTTTGCCATAATGCTGCTTTGCCATTCCGTGTTAATGGAAACATCGTTTCCGAGGTTATCCTTCATTCCTTGATGGCATGCAATACAATTAGAAGATGGTTTGAACAAATCCATTTCCAAAAGAGCCGTGTTATCCGTTGTAATTGGCTGCTCTTTAACACCACAACCTACAAGTACAACACCAACCAACAATGTTAAAATAAACCAGGTAATTCCGATGCTTATTGTCCTTTTTTTTGTGTGTTCCATATCACCATCCTTTACTATATTGTACACAAATTCTGTCTTAAAGCTTTCGAAAATTGAGCTTCAACTTAGCTGCTTGAAGATAACAAAAAATAAATCAAGCCCATTAATTTTTGTCACTATTTTCCTTTAGTGGGATGATGGTTGTGGCAGAACAAACTTAACTTTTGCCTAATTTCCTCTCATGCATCATTTTTCTGCTTCTATGTTGGCTTCGTATTTATCTTCCAGTCTGGCGTATGCAAAACTATCCCACCAGAGTGGATTACCCTCTGCATCATATCTGAAATGGATGTTCTTGCGTAACAATCCTTCTCTGCGGAATCCGATTTTCTCCAGTAATTTCCAGGATGCGACATTATCCGGATGGCAGTAAGCCACCACACGATGAACATGAAGCTCCCTGAACCCATAATCCACCAGCGCCTGGGCACTTTCCGATCCATACCCCTGGTTCTGGTATTTCGGACTCATTCTGTAACCCAATTCCCAGGTCATCAGATGTTCAGGTTCGAGCTGGCTGAAATACAGCTGGCCAATCACTTTCTTGTAACTTTCTAATGCTACTGCCCAGAAGTGATCCTTATTTGCCATTTCACTGGCATAGTTTTGTGCTTGTTGCTGGTCGATAGGTTCTCCCGGTTCGTATCGATAGATCTGTGGATCGGAGAGATACTCGTATAAATCCTGTGTATCGCTCTCTAAGAATGCCCGGATAATTAATCTATCTGTGTGAATCTGTTCTCTTGCTGTCATAATTTCTCCTTAATTATCCTGTCAACCAGACCCAGATCAATCCTGCTGATGTAAAGACCACATTGCTGGCATTATGAGCAATCATACTACCAGCCAGGCTGCGGGTTCTTTCAAAAACAACAGCGTAGAACACACCTAATACGGCTGCCTGAACCAATTGAAGCGGATCTATATAAGTGATGCTGAAGGGGAAAAATTGAATCCCAACATGCGCCAGAATAAAAAATACAGTAGCCCAGATCCCAGCCCAGGAGATTTTTATACCCAATAATTTAGTTTGTTCCGACCAGGACCCTAACAATATGGTCATCACCAGACCACGGAATAAAGGTTCTTCGCTTGTTCCTGATAGCAAAAGTTTGAAAAGCAGGTTCGCGGCTACATTTTCAGTTGTGAGGGGGTAAGGGAACTGAGGTGGAGGACTGAATAAATACAATAGTACATGCCCAGCGGTGACAAAGATAAGCAGATTGACAAGAAAGCTCTTAAGATAACCCCAGGTTTCTATCCAGTTCCCCAGGTTAAATCCCCAATAACCCAAACGCGGTTTGAGGATCATCATCAGTATCAACGCTGCCAGTAATTGCACCAGATGGTGAATTGTCACCCAGACATACACGCCATCCCGGTCGATCTGCGAAAACATCGGTGATAGCGCATTCGCTACCCGGCTGCCTATTTCTGGCAGGATCAGTACGATTAATAATGCAAATATAAGATCTCTTGTTTTTTTCCACATTTATCACCTCTAAATTTGAACGAATCATCCGAATTTCTACCTCTACTTTTCAGGTATCTCCAACAATATTCTTCAGGAGATAGACCCGCAACAAAGAAAGCAGTATTGCATCTCTTGTTTATCCATCGATCTGGTGTTTTTTATAATCCTGGATAAATTGCATTAAAGCTCCATGAGGGGGACTGTTTAGCACCCCAGGGAAGCTCGCACAGACCATCGCAGCCATAGCCGAAGCGTACTGGATGGTTTGTTCATCACTCCACTTGTTGAGCATTCCATAGATAACACCAGCCCGGAATGAATCCCCAGCCCCGGCACTATCTATGACTTTAACGCGATACGGTTTAAAACGCATGATGGGCATACCCTTTCTCCCGTACAAGATCTCGTCATCTCCTGCTGTTAATACGACCAGCCCTTGGGCACGCTGATGGTATTCAGTGAACAGGTCTGGAAGATCTATATCAGGATATTCGCGGTTACGGAACTCCCCGGAAATGATGACGGCTGTAGCAGTGTATGCTAATGGTTGGTCGAAAGGGCAATCAATGGAAACAAATGGGATCCCCAATTCTATTGCATATTCCGCAACCAGTGAACTTTCCGTCTTAAACGGCGGATCCACACATACCATCTTTGCTTTGGCAATATCAGCTTTTTGTGGGATATTCCACTTTCGTGTCGAATTTAGTAAATCGATATAATTGCCAAAGATGGTTCGGCTTTGTTCGTCAGAGAACACAATTTCACGGACACCGGAGAAACCTTTCTTAACTTGTAATCGTTTTGTGTCAATTTGATGTTGTTGGATGATCGCCAGCAGACGTTCCCCAACCGGCGTATCACCAATCCAGTTTCCATCAAGTTGTACCTGTAACCCCAAACGGCTCAGGACAATCGCCGAATTCAAAGCTTCTCCACCGGTCATAAAATGCGACTGCGCGATTTCTGCGTAGGCATCTGGCATGGGAAATGGCATACTCAGAAGATGCAATTCGCTTGATGAGATAACACCATAGGCATAAACATCAAATTCTTTCATTACCTGTACTCCTTTATCGTTACCTGTTTTCATTTTATTCAGGATGCTAAGAATTGCCAGAAAATCTGTATTTTTACGATCAAACTGTAGGCTTAGATATGGTTTTTAATAGGATCAGAACTTCATTTCAGTTAACCAGCTGGAAAGATGTTCTTCACGGGTTTTGTGACCATTATTGTGTTCATTAAAGGAATCAGCCTTATACTCTCCTGCAATCTTGCCATCATACATGAACAACACTCGTTCGGTTTTTGCCGCCACCCGAACATCATGGGTAACCAACAGGATTGTTGTCCCGGAACGATGAATCTCAGCCAGTAAGTCCATGATTTCTTTCGCTGATGTTGAATTCAAAGCACCGGTCGGTTCGTCCCCAAAAATGATTTTTGGGTCGCTCATCAGCGCTCGGCATATCCCTACCCGCTGAAGCTGGCCGCCTGAAGCCTGGGTAATATCGCGTTTTTCCAACTCCACAATGTCTGTCTTCTTCAACAGCATCCTGCCTTTTTCACTGATTTGTCTGGCGTTTTTCTTGCCATCCCGCATGGATGGTAGAATGACATTATCGAGAATATTCAGATTTTTCAGCAAAGTTGGCTGCTGAAACACAAACCCCATTTTGCGCCGACGAATATCAGCCAGCTTATTGTCACTGAGCTGCGATAGATCTACACCGTCAAAAACTACGTTTCCACTGTCAATGCCATCCATACCACTCAAAGCAAACATCAGCGTTGTTTTACCCGAACCCGAAGGTCCCATGATCGCAACGAACTCACCCTCATTGATTTCAACTGAGACACCGTCGAGGACATTGCGCTTTTCTGCGCCTTCACCAAAAGACTTGACGATGTTTTCGCCTTTTATAATCTTTTTCATCTTACTCCTTAATATTTTCAGAAATTCTAATTTGTCCTGCGTCCAACGTACCCGCAATTGTGGCTATAAGTGTCGCAACTACCATCATCAGCGGTCCGAACAAATAGGCAAACAAGGGATTGATTACAAACTTGAAGGATGATGCTCCAAAGGAAGCGATCACCGCACCTGCCAGCGCCTCTCCGAGTGTGTTTGCCAGCAGCGTACCGAGCAAAATTCCAACAATCAGGACAAATACCGAACGGGCAACAAACTGCTGCCTTATGTCTGAGTTCGTGAAACCGAAGGCCTTCATCACTGCGATAGCGTATCTGTCTTTGGTAACCAGCATTCTCATAAACAACAGAATGATCAGGACTGTGATCGTCAGCGCGACGCCAATGGCTGCATAGGAAGCCATCCCGATGGAATTGATGGTCGAGCCGTAGGTTTGCAAAATGAATTCATCGATATCAGAAACCTTTGCGAATGCAAACATCTCTGAATATTCCGTAATCGTTTGTTTTATCAAGGATGGATCCGCGAGTTCGATGCTGATCACGCTCCACATAATGTCTGCAGAAGGATCAGTAAACATAGCTTTTGCGGTTTTGCCACCGTTGGTCACATCAGAATAGGTGCCAGACACTGTCAGATTCATCCACTTCCCATCGATCATGAGTGGAAGAATATCGCCGACCTTTTTTCCCATCTCTTTTGCATTTATAACTGAAAGTGCAATTTCATCACTCGAGGATGGTGCCCTGCCTGTGGAATACGATAGGGGGAATACAGAAAGGTCACCCAATTCGACTTTTATCCGTTGCTGTGTGCCATCATCCATCTTCGCGTTGAACGTTTTGGTGGTGAGTACAACAAACCTGGATATGTCGTCATCATTCTGCATTGCCGTTACGATTTCGGCTGACTTCTCCTGAATGTTGTCAGTCTGCTGTAAATCTATACGCATGTCAATTTTACCAACCCCCATATAGGTAATGAAGTCTTCTGATGAAATGGTGTTGTACAAATTCTGAGGGACAATTATGATGAACACGGAAATCACCAGCACAGCCAGCATGGTGCCATAAATCTTTTTCCTCGAAAGAATATCTTTCATGCCGAGAAAGATATTTGTGCTGAATAATTTGTTGATGCTCAAGCGAAAAGATTTTCCAGCACTGGTTTTTTCCTGTGCAATTCCAAAGCGGATCGCCTGCGCTGGGGAAATATTTCGAAAGCGCCCTAACACACCGTTTACATAAAGTATGATCGTTAGGAATACAAACATCACGCTTACAATTCCAAAGAACAAGGCAAATGAAGAACTTTCACTTTCCCCCATGTAAAGACGGATATTTTCCAGCAGCATGCCCCGAAATGCAAACGAAAGTGCAAATCCGAGAATACTACCGGTTGCCGCAATTGCTGCGTATTTTGCCAGGTAGATTTTCTTGATATCAGAAACTCGCAGCCCGATCGCCTTTAATACACCGATTTCACGGTAGTCTTCTTCTATTTTCGCCAATAGTGTGAAGCGAATGCATAAGAATGCAACTGCCACAACCAGGGCACTGATTAGCAGAATAACTGCTATCATCATCCCGTCGGAAAAGCCATTTACTATTCTAAAAAATGGATAAGTGATGGTCGGTCCGTTCGATTCGAGACCAGCAGCCGTATAGGCAGTCTCAAATGCCCCCAGCTTGGCAAGGTCATCTAACCTGAACTCAATCAGATACTCTATACTTCCGAAGTCCTTTAGTTCGGCGAAATCTTTTTCGCTCACCAGGAACCTTTTTGATGAAGAAAGCAATGAGTTCATTTGTGAATCACGCAGGAAACCTGCAACAATAAATTCCTTTCCAGAAACCCGTAAACTTTCACCGACGCTGGCAAAGCCCTCCTGTAAATAGGTTATCGGCACGTAAATCTCCCCATCGGAAACATGGATTAGATTCCCTTCGAGGTCGAAAAGAAAATCAAATCTTTCGTTCTGGATTGAGAATCCATTATCCTGGACACTTCCCGCTAACGAGCGTTCTTCAAAGATTATCTGAGCACCGTCAATGTTGAGGAATTCAACGACCTGATAATCGTCGATCTCACTACGCTGATCTACAAAGGATGCAAGGCGCGCTCTATCAAGATCACCCGCATGCATCTGCATGAAATGTGGTGTTTTTGAGCGTGACATAAGTGTGTCAATTGCGCCGGAAAGATTTACGACCAGTATTGCAGCAAGAGAGACAAGCATGGCTGCAGCTGCGACAAATACCATGATTGCCAGCGTGATTGCTTTGTTCTTTTGAATGTCATTACGAATTGTTCTATAGTACATAAGTTACCTCTTCTATCTCAACGGATAGGAATTTAAAATTTACTCCTCCTGCTGGACCAGGATCAGGGTCAAACCAAGGTCACGGATGCTATTGAGAATGCCATGCAACGCAGCCTGGTCGATGATGGGACCACGTAATATCGTTTCACCATTGGTGCAATATTCGATCTGGAAACCTTCAAACCAGATTGCAGCATTTTTGCCCAGGTGACCTTCAACGCGAATTTGATAATTTTTAATGGAATTTTGTGTTTTCATACCTCAAATATATCGGAAATGAATTCACAATAGATCACCCTAAAGTGGTTTTTTATAAAAGAAAATCACTTAACACCAAAGTGTTAAGCGATGATTCATGGCACGGATTTAGAACAATCCTAACCTGCGTGATTCAATAATCGCCTGGGAACGCCGCCGGACACCCAGCTTCCCGTAGAGATTATTAACATGCCGCTTGACAGTGTCGAGTGCAATGAAAAGATCATCAGCGATCTCCTGGTTTGATTTACCTGCACAGATCAAACGCAAGACTTCGAGTTCACGCTCACTCAATGGTTCGATCAAAGCCTGCATAGGTGATGGTTTACTCACCAATTCCTTCCTGGTTTGAGCGATCATTTCATCCAGGAAGTGATTGTGAATGGATTCCGCAATTTGTTCCGCTTTCTGCAGATCATCCTGTGCAATGGTTGACTTGCCCTGCGCATGGTGGTAACGAGCAGCAATCAGATTCCCCTGCGCCAGATAAAATACATGGCCGGTTTTTCGGGCAGTTTCCAACCCTTTTCGTAATAGAGTTTCTGCTTCCTCAAAAGATTTTTTCTCAATCAATACATCCGCCAGCGCTAATTGAATCAAACAAAAAGCGGGATAATCAGCAAACTCCGGTTGATCTGCAAGTGCAAGCTCCTGACGACAAACTCTTTCTGGCTGATCGATCCTCCCTTGTAGAAGGCTGATTCGCACCCATTCGAAGGTAGCATGCGCCAATGCTAAAAAATTTCCGCATCGTCGTGCATGTGGACTGACACGGCTCAAGTAGTTTGCTGCCTGGACTAAATCGTTTGCAGCAACATAGGTATAACCCAGCTGTGAATAACACGCTGTATAGGCCATATCGACGACCGTTTGCCCAAGCGTTTTATCCAATTCAGGGATTGTTGGTATGAGCAACTCGATTTCTTTCATCGCTGAGGTTACATCTCCATGGTGCCGTAAAATAATGGCTTTCAGTAAAACCACTTGTTGTCTGATAATGTTATACTCGGGGTGTTCTTTAGGTAATGTACCCAATGCGACCATTTGCTCAAATACCTGCATGATATCATCCAGATACAATGCAATACGGTCATAATCTCCACGGACGAACAATGTCCAGCAATATGCCACTCCTAATGGCGGAGATTGATGGATAAAATTGCTGGGTAAGGTTTCAAGCCATTGCACGGCAGTATCCAATCGTCCCTGATGATAGATTTTCCTCCAGTTATTCAGAACCAGGTGACTGACATACGGATAATCAGGTATTGCAAAAGCATGCCGTAATGCATCTTCCGGGTAGTTATTCGATTGGTACCATTGCGCAGCGCGGCGATGGATCATCGGCAAGTCGTCTGCTTGCGTGCGTTGCAAGTGACTTTTAAGAAATTCTGCAAACAAGTGATGATAACGATACCAGTATTTCTCACCATCCAAAGGTATAACAAAAAGGTTGCGGCGATTCAATTCAGCCAGAATATTAACACTATCAGAAGATTCTGTTATTGCATTACATAGTGGAGCACACATTCGTTCCAGAATCGATGTTTCGACCAAAAAACGTTGAAAAACCTCAGGTTGACGTTGCAAGACTTCATCTACCAGATATTCCAGGACATATTGTTGGTTTCCGGTAAAAGCTTGAATGAATGAGTGCGTGTTTGCAAGTCCTTGCAACGAGAGCGCAGCCAGTTTCAATCCAGCGATCCAACCCTCTGTGCGAGTTTCAAGTGCCTGAATATCAGCTTTATCCAGTCCCAGCTTCATCAGATCGTTGAGAAACTCTGAAGTTTCATCAGAAGTGAACCGTAAGTCAGATATGCGAATTTCTGTCAGTTTTCCGCGTACACGCAAGCGGCTGATGGGTAAGCGCGGATCAGCACGTGTGGCAATGAAAAGATGCAAAGAGGGAGGTAAATGTTCAAGTAAAAAGACCAATCCAGAGTGAATTGCCTGGTTTGATATTACATGATAATCATCAAGAACAAGGATGATCTTATGATCAAGGACAGCTACATCGTTAACCAACTCGGTTAAGAAAATTTGAGAATCAAAGTCATGGGCTGATTCCAGTAATTTCAGAGCTTTCTGTCCTGACGATTGTGAAACTGTTTGGAGTGCGCTAACAAAGTAAATCCAAAACCGTAACTCGTTATTATCCTGCTCGTCGAGCGACAGCCACGCAACCTGGCCTTGATGGGTGGAGATCCATTCAGCCAGCAGAGTCGTTTTCCCATATCCAGCCGGAGCAGAAACAAGCGTCAGGAAATGTCCAGCCTTCAAACCTTCAGTCACTTGTTCGACTAAATGGGGGCGGTGAATGACGTCAGGAGCTATGGTAGGGATGAAGAGTTTGGTTGAGAGAATTGAAAAAACCATAAAAGGTACCGGATACTTTTTCAAATAGGTTAGATCGAAAGAAAAAATTAATTAAATGTGGGTTTTCTGTACCGGAGGTAACAACTTGTGATGATCATTTTATCACAGGTGAAAAAGATAATTTCGTAACCACTCAGGATGTTAAAAAAACCAGGTCAAATCTAAATAAGGACAAAAAACGTTAATCGTTTGACATTCTTTTGAAATAGGCAATCGTAAAATAAACCGCGAATGCTCCCATCACCACCCACGAACCAATCATACCAATATAGACAGGCACCGGAAAAACAAGCCCTTCCAATGTCTGGCTGATGGTTTGCCCGATCACCACCACGCCGATCATCGTACAGAAGATCATGATCGGAGCTGAGAGTACATACCCCCAGGGTTTTCGCTGCAACAGGAATATGCCGGTCATCACCGCTGCCGGGGTAATCAGGGCAGAATCAAAGCCATGCGTGAAGAGCGTTGTGTAGGGCCCAATAATTTCCGGTGCTCCACCCTGCAAAATGGGACCAATTAATTCGCTAATCCATAGGAACAAAGTCCCAATCCCAGCCACAAACAGGAAAATAGCGATCCCGCGATGAGGAAACCCACCTTGCACTCGTTTTACCAGAACAGCACGATTAAAGTTCATCAAAGTGATAATCAACGCGAAGGTGCCACTGGAGAATAAAGCGACATAGATTAGAAAAAGAGAGTTAAATGAGGCTGCAAAGGTCATGGATGCCCCGTTATAGAGGAAATAAAACAAAGCAGCTACAAGAAAAATACTTCCTCGCAGTGATTCCCGACGATAGTGGCGATAACTGAGCAGCAGCATCGGGATGGCAAGTAACAGCGTAACCACATCCGTACCACGGAAGCCAGCCCCTGCCAGCCTGGAATCAAATTGATATAGGCCTTTGCCGTACATTTCTACTTCATGACCATAGCGGTTGATGAAGGTATACGTACCCTCCCCTCCCTGTGTCAATATCCCGGCACCGGCTGCAACTAATGCCAGCATTGTAATCAGGGGAATCAGCCAATTAAGAGCGCTTTTTTTCTGCATACGTTTTCCTATATCACCAGAGATTCTGACCACAGCTTAATTCTATCCCAATCGCGTTGATCCGATTCTTCCGCTTTCACCATTTTGGAGATAAGGCGGTCGAGGATGGATAGTTTCGTAAAGTCCATGGTTCCCAGGAAATAAACCTCTTCAGAACCCGGCATTAACGCTCGCACCTTGTCCATGTAGGCGCTTCGGGCTGCTTTACTGGTCTCATCATCCCCTGCGTTCTGCATATGCACGGTGAATAATGCTGTCCGGGTAGCATTGAGTGCAACCTGGTTGGCTGTGATGTAATCGATCATTTCCGGAAGCCAGGTTCCCATGCGAATGCAACTGCCCAGAATAACTGCCTGATATTCTTTGGGATCCGGTTTGGATTTCACGTTGATCACATCCACGCTGAAGCCACGCTCACTGAGGTGCTCCCCTATTTTTGCAGCGATTTCAGCCGTGGAGCCTGCTTTGGTCGCATACGTTACTAGAATTCGATTCGTCATATTATCTTCCTTTCCAAAAATAAGTTCAGGTGTATTAACTTTCGGAGATCGGGCTGCCAGCGCTCCCAATCCACCACAGGTGACAGAGGCACCGGCAACAACAATTCCGGTCACCTTTAAAAATTCCCTGCGAGTATAAGTTTTCATCATTTTATTCAACTCCTATCAGATCAGGACCTGTTCAATCGGTCTTCTTAGCGATTTGGGCATTCCGGGTGCATATCCAAAGCGAACCAACAGCTGTGGAATTTTTTCACCTAAATTCATTGCGCTCTGGAATTGTGGGCGAATTTCAGATACTTCAATCGGTTGATTGAGCAGAGCAGACTTAATTTCGTACGTTGTCATATTCAAAGCCAGGCGTTGGTATAGTCTACCCACCTTCACCCAGGATGCGCGGTCATCCTTTTCGGAGGTGAGAATCACAGCTCCGATAGAACTGCGCAACTTTTTCGCATCGGAATCCACTTGTTTGGCTGGTTTGGTACCGGAAACAAACATCTTGCCCAGCAAGCGTGGAACAGTCGGGTTACCTGAGCAGCGTGAGAAGAGGCCGTCCATACTGGCAAGCGCTTCGCGTTCATTGAAACGCAGCCAATATATCAACTCCTGCACAAATGCCGGATTGGCATACTGCTGCAGATTGCCTGTATTGACATATTCAATCACGGATTCCATTCGTCCTGGATTAAGAATAAATTCCAATCCGGTTCCAGGTTCCAGTGAGGTTGCCTGTACCTTGCGAATCGCCTCAATTTTGATCATCTCCGACAAATATTCTGAGCGCGTATTCTGGCGTAAAGGTATATATTGAACCAATGGGTCAATATATACACTGATAGCGGTAAGTTTAACTGATATTAATTCTGACAAATGATTCGGAAGTGTAACTTCGCCCTGATAACCCTGTGCCCGAGCAGCTAAGAGTAAGTTCTCCAAGGCGCATCCCAGGCTGATCCATCAGGAGCGGTCATCAGGGTCAACAACAGGCAACCGTCTGGTGTAATCAGGATGGATTTCAATCAAATCTTCACGAACAGCAAATTTCCAGGGTTGTGAGTTGTGGCTATTGGCAGCCAGGGTTGCGTAACGAATGATCTCTTTCATTTCAGGTTCCTTGTCTTGTCCAAGTGTTTCCCATGTCTTTCCGATTTGTGTTTCGTAATCATTTCCTGTTGTACACGCTGATAGCGAAGGGGTGATCATGACCGCACCACCAAGAAGAACATTCAATCGAAGGAAATCTCTCCGGGAAAGCATAGCATTTAACATACGTAAATCCGGTTATTTAAGTTGTAAAAATGGAAAAACAAAATTTTATTGAAATGATGGTTTCCTGTCTTGACATTCGTGAACCTCCGGGATGGTGTTGAAATCTTAACAAATCCATATAAATACTTTAACTTCTCCTTAATCCTCAATTATTTGTATCTTAATATGTAGATGATATCCTGTTCTAAGGTAATCAACTATGGAGAAAAAATGGGTTTTGCAGATTTACATATTCACAGCATGTATAGTTACGATGGCACAGCATCCATCTCAGCGATCTTGAAATATGTGGCAGATAATACCGATCTGAATGTGATTGCAATCACAGACCATGACAGTATGGAAGGTGTTCCGGAAGCGCTGGATCTTGCCCCTTATTACAATTTGGAAGTAATTCCTGGATGTGAGGTTTCCTCAAGAGATGGGCACGTTCTTTGTCTTTTTATTGAGCGACCCATCCCTCCAGGCCTTTCGTTATTAGAAACAGTTTTAATGGCTGGAAATCAGGGTGGTATCTGTATTGCTGCTCATCCATTGGCAAAGGCTGTCAATAGTTTGACTTTTGACACAATTCGTCGGGTATTGAAACATCCGGTTGCCTCAAAAATCCTGATTGGAGTGGAAGCTTTCAATGGTGGATTGGTGTACACCCGTGGAAATTCCTCCGTTCAACAAGAGAGTAGAACTCTTCCCCTGGCTCAACTTGGCAACAGCGATGCCCACATCTTACCAATGATTGGTCAGGGTTCTTCCTACTATCATGGATACTCATCCACTGACCTTAGGAATTCCATCCTTAACCACACAACAATCCCCAGAAAAGGTAATGGGTTGAGTGGATCAGCTGTGTTTACTTCTTACATACCTCGATTTGTTTTTCGTAAACTTGGTTGGGTTAGCTGGAATGAAAGCCCGGAAAAACCAATTACCTTTAAACAGATCAATAAATTAACCTCTCTCAATGCGATGCCTCAATATTTGCATTCATAACGAAAAATGACAAAGAAAATTCTGTTCATTTGTGGGTCACTCAATCAGACAACAATGATGCACAAAATTGCAGCGACTCTAAATGATTTTGAGTGTTATTTCACACCTTTCTATGCCATGAATTTGCTCGAGGAATTTCGCAAAACTGGTTTTTTAAAACATACCATTCTGGATGGGAAACATCTCCGGGCAACCAGTGAATATTTAAATGATAAAAATTTACCCCTGGATGTAGGGGGAAAGCAGAGAGATTATGATCTTGTCCTAACAGGTACAGATCTGATCGTTCAGTCAAATATCCGAAATAAACGCCTGGTTCTGGTTCAAGAGGGGATAACCGTCCCCGACGATTTTTCCTATTGGATGATAAAAAATCTTAAATTTCCGCGCTTCCTGGCCAACACTGCTGCAACCGGGCTTTCCAACGCGTATGATCGCTTTTGTGTGGCATCCCCTGGATATCGCGAATATTTTATCAGTAAAGGCATTAAACCAGAAAAAATTATTGTTACAGGAATACCAAATTTTGATCACGCCAACAATGCAGTGGATAATACCTTCCCTTATAAAAACTACATCCTGGTTGCCACTTCCAGTATTCGAGAGTCAGGCAAATTTGATGATCGTATCGGCTTTCTGAGAAAAGTTAAAGCTTTTACAGAAGATAAGCAGATTATTTTTAAACTTCACCCCAATGAAAAGGTTCAGCGCGCAGAACGAGAGATTCGAGCAATCTTTCCTCAGGCAATCATATTCAGTGAGGGAAATACCACCCATATGGTAGCCAATTGTGATGTGTTAATTACACAGGTTTCTTCGGTGGTTTATTGGGGTATGGCTTTGGGAAAAGAAGTACATTCTTATTTTGATCAGGACATGCTGAAAAAGCTGCAACCCATTCAGAACAATGGCACTTCAGCCTGTCGGATTGCAGATGTATGTCGCAGTCTGGTTCAAATTCCAATGGAAAAAATCCGTATATCGGTGAATAAAAGAACGCTTGCTCCTAAATGGTCACCATTTGGATTTGATTAAGCTCACAACTGGGAGATTACTAAGCTTTGCGAGAATTCACAATCGTGCCGTGATCCGGCAGACTGCGGCGCTCTTCCCCAGCATCCAGCGAAACGTAAGGCATGCTCCAGCGGAAGATCCACTTGGATGCTTCGGGGGTTACATTGACACAGCCATGCGAGCGTCTTTCCCCAAAGGCATTGTGCCAGAAAGCGCCATGGATGGCGATGCCACCCTGAATATAGACACACCAGGGAACGGCCGGAGTGGAATAGCCACTGGCTTCATCCCCCGCTGTCATATTCTTGGAAATAATCTTCCAATGGGTCAGCAAAGTCCCGGGTGGTGTCGAATAATTGATTTCCTCACCGGTATCTGCCAAGGTGAATTGAATCCCGGTGGATACCCGACAGTAATAAACTTCGCGATTGCCTTCATAACAGGAAAGTGTCTGATAATCCAGGTTGAGGGTCATGGTCTTCTCGACCGGATCCACATCCGGGCTTATGGTGGCAACATCCTCATCGGTTAAAACCTTGAAACCAGCTCCATCCCCCCAGTAATACTCTCCATACGTGCCACCATACCCATATCCACGGCCATTGGCATCTTCATTCCAACGGTATTCAACGAAGCCATTATTGGTTCGCACCTGATCCATCCACACCACCTGACCATAATACAGGCGTGGTGGAAAATTGTAGAGAATATGGTCCTTCAGCCAGGGAGAAGCGGTCGTACCTTCATGCGCCAGATCAACATAGGGAACGGTCACCTCAGCCCAGAAACCAGCATGACCGGCAGGTACTTCCGTGATAGGTGCATTCGGGCGATTGCGGGTTGGTTGTAAGACCGATCCATAAACAAAACCCTCTGGTGTTTCCACATAGCGCTGGTTGGAGAGACCACCAATCACATTTCCAACCACTTCTTGTTCCCACGGCAGCAAGGTATCCGCCTCGAGAGCGCGAATGACCGAATCCATCCCGGCTTCATTGGATGGCCGGCTGCGTAAGAACACCCCCGGGTCGGTCACCCGACCAATAATCTCACTATTCGGGAAATCCGGCAGACGTTTTGGCAAGGACAGCGTTTCCATCCGGTTCAGGCTGAATGGCCGGAACGCCATAGTACCCAGCCCAATCCCGGCCAGTTTCAAAAAATCCCGTCGTGATACATTTCGTTTCAACATCTCCCAAATTATAACGCAACTGCTGGAACGCTGACAAACGTTGTAGATAATCTTGCTGACGAAGTGAGTTTATCCCTTTTCTTATTCTATTGATCCCACCAAATCATTCCGCGCAAGTGTAAGTATAATTAGACATCTACTGGCGAAAATGATGTAGCCAAACTAACTTTGATGGGAAAGTAATATGATCAGAAACATTGAAACCAAAGACCTCCAATCTGTATGTGATATTTATAATCATTATGTCCTAACGGCCAATGCCTCCTTCGAAGTCGACCCGGTACCGGTGGAAGAGATGCAAAAACGGGTCTCGGAATATACCCAAGCCCATCCCTGGTTGGTATATGAGCAGGAAGGTGAAGTGGTGGGATTCTGTTATGCTTCGAAATGGCGACCTCGCCCTGCTTATAGCTATACCGCGGAGGTAACGATCTATCTGGATAAGGATCATCTCGGCAAGGGTATCGGGAAGATGCTTTACCAGGAATTGTTTGCGCAGCTCAAAGCACTGGGAATTCATTCCATGATTGCCACCATCGCAATCCCGAATGCAAAGAGCCAGAAGCTGCATGAAGGCTTTGGGTTCAAGCAGGTTGGGCATTTCAAGGATATGGGAAATAAATTTGGGGAATGGATTGATGTGGGCTACTGGCAGTGCATGCTGTGATGGATCCATTATCGATCATCTCTTAAACCTCTTAATCGATCCAAGGAGAGAAAATGAAACTGGAAGAAATCGCAATTTTTACCGATCGGGTGAAAGAGACTACCGCGTTCTACCTCGCACTTGGCGGTAAAATCGTTTATCAGAACGAAGGTATGGCAATTGTTGGCTTCGATAATGTTAAGCTGTTGATTCATGCGCGCTATCAACCGGGGGAAGGCGAGCTTCCTTGTGAAAATCATATCGCCTTTGGTACCCCGAATGTAGATACCGAAGTCAAACGCTTATCCAGTCTGGGGTTGACCATTGATTATGAACCTTCTGATTATGATTGGGGTAGATCAGCCTATCTCAGAGATCCTGATGGAAAGCTGGTGGAGCTGTCTCAGACCACTAAAAGTTGATCTCTGTTTACCACCTGGGAGCTATAATGAAAAATGAATTTATTTCACAATACAACCATACCTGGCGGGTATTTGCATGTATTGCTTTGCACTTAGAGAATCCGTAATTTGGTGCGATGCACTTAGGGAGAAAGAGAATCCACTGATCAACCAAAAAAGATTGGGAATTAAAAATCCAAAAGTGCGTTGCACCTATGATATGTCATCGTATACCAACAGGGATTCGAGGGCAGGCAGGCAATGCTACTTTGGAATAAAGGTTTGATGTATCATCAAAAGAATCAGAAATTTGCTTCAAACCAAAAATTGTATAATAATAAACTCAATCAAATCTCAATAACTGGCTTCCAAGGAGAAACCATGTCAATCAAAAGGCCAGATTTCACTCCAGGTTCCTATTATCATATTTTTAATCGTGGTGCGAATAGGCAAGCCATATTTAAAGAAAAGTCCAATTATATATTTGTCTTACAAAACTTAAAAAAGTATTCAAATGCATTGAATGTATCAGTAATTGCATACTGTTTAATGCCTAATCATTATCATTTGTTGGTCAGGCAGGATGGTGAAAATCCAACTGGTTTACTTCCACAACGAATATTCAATAGTTATACAAAAGCTTACAATCATAGTTATTCTCATACAGGAACTCTTTTTGAAGGTCGTTTCAAGATAAAACAAGTTTTGGATGATTCTCACTTGGTGTATGTCTGCAAATACATACACCTAAATCCAATAAAAGCAGGTTTAGTTGAAAAGCCTGAAGAATGGAACTTTTCAAATTATCGAGAATTCCTTGGTCCGCGACAGGAAACATTATTTGATCAGAAATTTTTTGATGAGTATTTTGATAATGCTGAAGATTATCTTGCCTTTGTGAACGAGGATGCAATTGATTTAAAAATACCTGAAGGGTTTAAACAATATTGGGGGGCTTTGTAAGTGCTTGTAATTGTGCGATGCACTTAGGGAGTGAGAGAATCCACTGATAAACCAATAAAGGTTGGGAATATAAAATCCAAAAGTGCGTTGCACCTAATGATACGTCATCGTATACCAACAAGGATTCGAGGCCTAGGTGCACTGCACTCCTGGTTCGAGGTTTATCAATCTCTCCTTCAAAATTTTAGGTTGTTGAATCATCCCTAAGTGCAATGCACCAATCATTTTCCTTTTACGATATACCCTCTACCATATTGGTGAGTTAAGCTCACTGTTGAACGAAAGTAAAAATGGAGTAGCTGAAGATAATTGGGTTAAGGCACTGTGAATTAGATCCAATTTTTCGATATTATAAATACCTTCATTCAGAAAAATTTTAGATTTGAATCTCGGTCACTTCTGATTAGGTGCAATGCACTATTGGATTAAGGGTTCACCATCGAAACTTACCTTTCCATGTAGATTCTTTCTCTCTAAGTGCAATGCACCTTAACCCTTATCTTTTTACATTAAATCCAGGTTTCCACCCTTACGCAATATGTACAAGCGATAGCCAAAACAAAGCCATGCCAGAGTCCCAAAAATAATCGCAATGACGACCTCTTTGCCAACCAGAGGTAAAACGCTCATATAGGTCGCGCCATCGATGAGACCACGGATCGCCAAAAGGCCATTTGTTACCGGAATGGTGCTGCTCACCGATTGGACAACCGGCGGTAAACTGCTGACCGGAAAGTTGATGCCGCAAAGGATCATCATGGAGTAGGCTACCAAATTTCCGATCATCGTTCCCCAGCGCACGGGTAAAGCGATGGCTCCTATCAACCAACCGATCGTACAGGCTGAGAGAAGCGTGATTAAAATCACCGGCACGGCCCGTAACAAATTCAAAGCGCGGATATCGGGAGCGATGATAGGTACAAACACTGCAAAAATAATAGCACTGGTAAACAGAACGTGTCCGAACTCGGCCACACTGCGTCCCAGCATCGTCGGCAGCCATTTTGACGGTGAAGCAATCCAATAAACAAGTGTCCCGGCCCATTTTTCTGTCTCGATGACCCCTGCCATAAAGACGATTGCGATCAACACAGCCACTTGAATAGCGTTCCCAATTAATGCAAATCTCGCCAGCGTTTCCCCACCCGCTGCAGACGCCATCGCCACAAAGAACAAGGCTTGCAACAGTGCACGCGGAATGTCGACTCCGAGAATCGTCCATGGGCTCATGTCCGCAATATACAGAGCTACAGCCACCTTTGCGCCAATAATAAATTGGCGGAAATGGGTGCTCATCAAAACATCTCCAAATTACCAGCTTCACGTGCATGGAATTCGACTTTTTTGTACAACCAAAGTGCAATGCAAAGATAAATAACCGATAAACCAATCAACCAGAGAAAGCTGATAACCGGATTCCCTCCTAATGACCCCGCTGTTTGGTTCAACACCAGGTTTCCCCAAGTGGTGACCAGCGTATAGGAAAATGGACGCGTCCACAGTGGCAGAATCGTTAAAGGTACGGCCAGGCCGGAGAGCAAATAGATGGGATAGTTGGCGACATTCATAACATAGCCAGCGTTTCGGGTAAGTACGAATAAGCATCCAAGCACTAATCCAAGGAAGGTCAGGGCCACGACGGTCAGCAACAATCCAAAGAAGAAACCAAGCGGATTGCTTATCCCCAGTGACAAATGATACACAATGGCTCCGGTGGCGAATGTCATTCCCAATGCGATCACCGAAGTGACTGCGTTGGCCAGGCTTTTTCCGAAAAGGATCAGCAGCATCGAGGTCGGGGATGCGATCAATAATGACAGCGTTCCGGAATTGCGTTCATGATTGACGATCTGCCCGGACGACCAAAGATTGTTATTCCAGATTCCCACCATCCCCGCCCCTACGATGGCAAATAAACCGAAACTGGGTTTACCCCCAAATAAATAAGTGCCCACTGTTAAGATGGTAAAAAGGATGGGTTGGAAAATGAGAGTAAAGACAAACAAATCCTGCACCATCCGCTCTTTAGCCTGGAGTATGAATGAAGCGCGGATCACTTGTAACCTGGACGCAACTGTTGGCTTTTGCATCGTTTAAGCCTTTGTCGAATCTTCGCTGACTAGTTTAACGTATGCATCTTCTAGCGTTGGTTGCCGGGTAATGACCTGCTTTATCTGCACGTCATTGAGCAGATTCAGAAACTCCTGCACCAGTTTTGTCCCGACCGGAGCCTGGATCTGCACCAATTGAGTTTTCTCGCGCGATACCACGTTGACTGCAACGACAGCCGGATGTCTTCGTAGTTTTTCAATCGAATCCGAGGTAACCCCAAAGCATTCGATCTCGACAACTTCCAGATCCGCAACCAGGTCCTTCAATGAAGAAGGAGTATCCATAATGATGATTTTCCCTTTGTGCAAAATTGCCACCCGGTCGCATAGAGCGTCGATCTCGAACATGTAATGCGAGGTCAAGAATATCGTTTTTCCGGCATTTTTTAGATCACTGATCACCTGGCGTTGTTCACGCGCAGCCACAGGGTCGAGGCCGATTGTTGGCTCATCGAGGAAGAGAAGTTCAGGGTCATGGATCAATCCACGGGCAATATGCAGGCGTTGCTTCATCCCGCGTGAGTAGCCTTCCACCCGTTCATTGGCGCGGTCTGCCAGACCCACCTGCTCAAGTAACTCTTGAATCCGTTTTCCGGCTTTTTCTTTGGGAATAGCATACAGGGTTGCAAAATATTCGAGATTGTCCCGCCCGGATAAACGCCAATACAAGCCGCGATCTCCACCAAACACGATCCCGATGCGCGGTCGAATCTCCCTGGCCTCCTTCACTACATCCATCCCAAAGACCTGGGCTACTCCTGAAGTAGGTAACAAAACCGTGGAAAGAATTCGTGTCATTGTTGTTTTGCCGGCGCCGTTAGGGCCCAGCAAACCAAATAACTCTCCACGATTTACTGAGAGATTAATGCCATCCAGGGCACTGATCAATTTACTCTTCCGTTTGATAATGCCGGTATTCGTTTTATAAATTCTAATTAAATCCTGGGTAAAAATAACTTCCATGATTCCTACTTTTTTTATTTCTGTAAATACGGGGAAGATTGGCGAGGCCAGATCTTTAGTGGGAAAACTTCCCACTGCAAATAATTATATGTCTAATTTCCGTGTCATAAATTAGTTTTCTCCATTTACATACAATAACGTAAAAATTTTTGGGGTATTTTATTTATAGTGTTTTACAGGTTCCTAGGTTTTTTCAGAGAATCCTGAATATTTACTTGATCTGATTTATATTTTCTGCAAGAGAAACTTCACTAGATATTATTTGACTCTAACCTCTGAGATTCTCGGTATTGGGATATCACCCGTTGGTAGACGAGAGTCTAATTTTTGTAATATCGAATTTAAAGAAGAAGAACTGATCTCCTTCTCATATGTTATGCCCCCTTTTCGTTGTCAGTTGCCTTCCGCTGCCCTACCGGGAAACGGCGTGATTAGGTGCAATGCACTTTTGAATTCCGGATTCACCATCGAAAACATCCATCCGATGTAAACTCCTTCTCCCCAAGTGCAATGCACCAAAAATGGGAATTTCTTTCCCTTTCACCTTCCTGCCCTCGCTATGCGGGGGTCGGCTTTCGGCTTTGGCCTATTATTCTTCCAATATCCTCAAAATCTCCCTTGCCTGATAAATTCTGTTCCTTCTTCCACCTGTCATTTCTTCAATCAGCCCATATTGAAGCAACTTATCAAAATACCTTTGTATCATCGTGTAACTTCCAAGATTTGTGTTCTCTTGTGCCTGCGAGATAGAGCTGATCGGGGTGCTGATAAAGTAGTCCACGACAGCGATTAATTTTTCCCGATTGCGGTCATTGGAAAATTGTTGTTGATAATTTCCACGCACTGTTTGCAATGCTGAAATATTTTCCACCGCGTCTTCGGCTTGTTCGTGAACACCTTCCAGGAAAAACGATAACCATTTCTCCCACTGCCCTTCCAGCGAAACGGCTAGCAATCGATCATAATATTCGGTTTTGTTTTTTTCAATGAAAATACTTAAATATAATAAAGGCTGGGTGAGGATTTGCCAGGTGGATAATAATAAAGTAATGATCAAGCGGCCTATCCTGCCATTCCCGTCCAGAAAAGGATGGATGGCTTCAAACTGGTAGTGAATCAAGGCGATTCTGATTAAGGCAGGCAGAACTGAATCCTCATGAAGATATTTTTCGAGTGCTGCCAAACAATCCATCATCTCATCCACCGGTGGGGGTACATAGCGAGCATTTTCCAGCGTGGCACCAGGACGACCAATCCAATTCTGGCTGCGTCGGATTTCTCCAGGTGTGGACAATTCCCCTCTTACACCTTTCATGAGAATCGCATGCAATTCTTTGATCAATCTAATGCTCATGGGAAGGGTTTTTATTCGTTCCAAACCATAATCCAGAGCTTTAACATAATTCTGGACTTCGTGGGCATCCGGTGCAACCGTGAGAAATGTCATTTGTTTTACTTCATATCGCAAAAGATTTTGAAAGGTAGTTTGTGTGCCTTCAATTTGCGATGAAAGAACAGCTTCTTTACGCACAAAAGGACGCGCCAGCACATATGGCACCGGAAAAGATCGACCTACTTCTTCCAGACGAGCGATACTACGCTCAGCCTGGGTTAAGTGATTTATCAAAGCAGGTGACCACGAAAGTTCCGGAGGTAATGGTTTGGGAATATAGGCAGTATACCCCTGTAATGTTTTGATTGTTTTTCCTGGTACATTTTCCGAGAAATCTGTTTTTTTCATCATAAGGTCTCTTCGATTGATTTGGTAATAGATCACATTCCTTATTACCATTTTATCCATAATTCGGTAATAAGGCAATATTCTTATTATCACTTTTATGGGAAATCAGTAATAAGGGTGAGTTCTTATTATCACTTTCTTGAAAGCTCCACTCCCCACCAGGTGCAGATCACCTTAATTTATTGATCTCCGCAACCAAATTGTTGTGCAATTAATGGATCATTGCGTATTGGTCTGCGCCATGGATTGAAATCCATGGCTGCAAAATTCAAAACAACTTTCGCCTTTCAACTTTAGCCTATAACAAAACCCAAACTCCCAGCAACACCAACCCCACGGGTGCAGATCGGTGCAACAAGCGCAATAATTTATAGTCCAGTTTTTCCAGGCTCAGCAATGCACCACTGGCAAACAGGATGATCGTCATGATTGCAAGCAAGACTACCATCAAGATCCATTCGGACTGAACTTCTCCGGATTTGAACCAGTTGCTGAACTGCAACCCAACCATCACAACTGCCACCAGTGCTATCAATTTATGAATATTAAACACAACCTGATGATAGGGTTTGTCCAAACGGCTCAACCAAAACCCAAGGATGACTGTTAAAACAAATGCTACACCGGGATAAATGATTAAATTTAATGTATTCACTTGAGTTTCACAATCTACCAGAAAAAGTCTTTTTGTTTTTCCTTTTCCCTTTTAGCTTTAGCCTTTAGGCTATTTTTACCAGTAATGATGGACTAACTCCCTAATTCGAGAGGTGTATATCTTTTCCACCTGCTTCATCACCTCCGGTGAAATCGCTGGTAAATCAGCAGCACTGGCATTGTCCTCCGCCTGTTTCGGGTTCTTCGCACCGGGAATGGTACAACTGACTGCTTCATGCATCAGAATCCAGCGCAGGGCAAATTGCGGCATGCTCCAGCCTTCCGGTATCAGGGGTCTCAATTCATTCACTGCTTGTAGTCCGGTCTCATAATCCACACCAGCAAAAGTCTCACCACGATCGAAGGACTCTCCATGGCGGTTGAAAGCCCGATGGTCATCCTTTTCAAAAGTTGATTGTTTATTCAGCTTTCCGGTTAACATCCCACTGGCGAGCGGAACCCGCACAATAATTCCGATCTTCTTTCGCAAAGCTTCTTTGAAAAATAAATCTGCCGGCCGCTGACGGAAAATATTGAAGATGATTTGCACAGTCTTAACATTTGGATACTCAATCGCCTTCAGGGCTTCTTCTACCTTTTCCACGGATACACCATAATGCAGTAATTTTCCTGCCTTCACCAGATCATCCAGCACACCAAAAGTCTCCGGCATGTAAAATACCTCGGTTGGTGGGCAATGCAGCTGCAGCAGGTCGATTGCCTCAGTGTCCAGATTTTTCAGGCTGCGTTCCACATATGCAGTCAGATTCTCACGATTATACCCTTCAGCAATATGAGGATTTAAGCGTCTCCCGGCTTTGGTGGCCACATAGATTTTTTCTTTGCGTTCCTTTAATAACTTTGCCACCAGGCGTTCTGAACGCCCATCTCCGTACACATCAGCGGTGTCGATGAAATTGACCCCGCTATCTATCGCCTGTTGCAAGGCTGCCAGTGATTCTTGATCATTCACACTTCCCCAATCTCCGCCAATCGCCCATGCACCAAATGACACCGTCGAAACCTGCCAGCCAGTTCGTCCTAATTCTCTATATTGCATTATTCACCTCCCAGTTATTTATTGAAACGATTCTTGTTTGTAATTATACTAGCTCCTTTATAACTTCATTAATCATCCTGACTGCTTCCATCGCCCCATCAGGTTCCAGTCGAATTGATTCGCCTAATTTGCTTGCTTTCTCGCGGATCTCTTGTGACTTCAATTGTTGCAATGCATCTGCCATATTGTCAATTGTCAGCTTTTTTCTGTCGATTGGCTGCGGTCCCACCCCCAGGGATGCGACCTTCTGACCCCAGATAAACTGATCGATGATGTGAGGAATGACCAGCATAGGAATTCCAGCACGAAATCCCGCCGCTGTCGTCCCATAACCGCCATGATGAACCAGCCCACTGACCCTTTTCAATAACCAATCATGTGGAATTGATCCAGCATGATAAATAGAATCCGGGATCGATAATTGCTGCATCGGTTGATCCCATCCCTGAATAATTGCACGAATGCCTGCTTTTTCCACTGCTGCTATCGAAATGCTGGCTGCCTCCAATGCATCCTCGCCACTCAGTGCCATTGCACCCAGGCTGATCACCACTGGGCGATCAGCCCCGCCTTCCAGGAACCGGATTAATTCAAATGGGGGTATCCACTCCTCCGGTGCTGGTGCGATCCAGAAACCTGTCATTCGATGGCGTGGTTCCCAAAGAGGGTTTGGTTTGGATATATGCGGGCTGAGGGGAATCAGGTTCAAGCGCTGAGATGTGATCCCGGTAGGTCCCATCTTAGGGACTCCTACCCGTTTGCGGATCTTGTTTAACGGCCGACTCATCATCAACCCCATACCTGCACCAGCAACCTTCATAACCATCTTTTTGACCAATGGATCCTTTGGGTCATTGGCTGGTATGGCTTCCGTCATCAGTGTCACACTCACAGTGGGTATGCCCAGTTGATCAGCTTCCATTTTGCCCGCTGCCGTGTGGGAAACAATCACCAGATCCATCTCCCGGCACAAAGCCAGTAAATCTGGATGGGCCTGTTCCAGCATGTCAAAGGAAAATTTCATCACACGCATGAACCCAATCATCCAGTGTGGTGATTTTCCCCGTATGATGGCTGTTTCATGGGCAATGTCAATATCCGGACCGATGGGTGCAAATTTCACGCCGTACGATTCGACCAGTGCACGCATGCACGGATGGGTCGCTACTGTGACGGAATGGCCGGCCTTTTGTAATCCGAGTGAAAGTGCAATATAAGGCTGTACATCCCCGCGTGATCCGATGGTAGGAATTATGATATTCATGGGTGTGATGCTCCTATCGTACCAAATTATGTTTTTCTAGGCTCAATTTTTTTGGTTTAATTATGAGGACGACTGCAATAAATGTACACAATTTTCTCCAATATTTCATCATTCTGCTCCAAAATTGGTTTCTCCTGGTGTTCTTTCAATACCAGGATGGCGATTTGTTGATGGTCATATTCAATGGCTGAATGTTGAATGGTTGCCTGCAACCAATCACAGGCTTCCTGATCTTTTCCTTCCTTATATAATACCCGACCGATGTTGACGGCGATCCTTGCTACCAGATCAAGTGACTCAATCTCATATGCCAAACAGATGGCTTTACCGAGATGCTCCATCGCCTGCTGAAGTTTCCCTGATCCCAAATATGCTTCCCCAAGATTGTTCAGGCTGACGATGATGGTCCATTCCTCACCAATCTGTCGACCGATTTCCAGACCCATTTCAGCATAGCGAATGGCTTGCTCAAAATCACCTTTAACCATGTACACCTCACTCAGGTTATTGTAAGCTAGTGCAATCCCGTCCTGATCTCCTATCTCTTCACAGATCGCCAGACTCTCCAATAGAACCTCCCTTTCCATATCATAGTCTTTGCTGTAGTGAAAAAGAGTGGCCAGGTTATTCAATAAAATCCCCTGATTAAAACGGTCTCCCAGCTGTGTGGCAATTTCCAAACCTTCTTTGAAGAATACCTCAGCTTTGTTGTATTGTCCTTTGATACAGGCTATATCACCCAGCAAATTAAGCGGTGCAACCATACGTCGGATATTTTTGTTTTCTCTGGCAAGGGAAAGGGCATGTTGCAATGCAGGTTCTGCTCGATCATAATCTGCCATGCGGTTGAGTACGATGCCTTTCAAATAAGCTGCCTGCGCTTCCCCAGAAGTATCCACTAAATTCTGGTACAGCTGAATACTTCGGGTAGCGTATTCCAAAGCTTTTTGATTTTTTTTTTGCTGCGTAATTCTATGTGACCTAAGCCAACCAGACACAAAGCCATTTCACGATCGTTGTTCATTGTGAGCAGAAGTTCATAGCAGGATGATAAATATTTGCGAGCCAGCTCATTCTGCCGTGCTTTATACGCCAGGGATCCGATACGATTTAACACCATGGCATACAGCAATTCAAGGTCAGGTCGATGTTCAACCCGGACCTTCACCGCCTCCAGCCAATCTATCCCCTGGGTAAAACGACTTCGGACATTGAAAAACTGGTAAAGGATTTCAAGTATGTCGACCAATAAGGAGTACTGTTCAGTTTGCAAAATCCAATCCCAGGCGACTTTAATATTATCCAATTCCTGTTCGATGCAATCCAAACAGGCAGATTGTTCACCATCTTCGAAGTACCCAGCCTGTGCCCTCAAAAACCTCAGGTAAAAGTCTGTGAGTGCTTGCACAGCTCTCTCACGATTACCGGACTCCTTCAATTTAAGGACTGCAAATTGCCGTACGATCTCATGTAAATCATAGCGTCCCTGAAAGTTCACTCGTAATAAAGATTTATCGATTAAAGATAATAATCTATGCGCATAAATTTCAAAAATCTCACCAACTGTATTTTCCACGAATCCACCTTTAAAAATGGATATTCGGGCTAAGTCAGATTGTTCTTGCAGTGAGAGTCTTATCCAGGACATTTCGAATACCGCAGACAATGTCTGGTGATGCTGTTGGTGGCTGGTCAAAGCAGAGATAAATGCCCCCATCCCCTGCTCTATGGTCTCTTCGATCTTTTCCTCGATATTTCCAACCACCGATCCAGCCACCAGCTCAATCGCCAACGGATGACCTTCGACCAACCTGCATAATTTGAGAATTGTCTGCCGATTGGTAGATGTTAGTACTAATTTTCGCTGGGTGGATTGCACCTTTTGCGTAAACAACAAGACTGCATCGGGTGGTTTCTGCGCTTGACCGGTAGCTTTGCCCACTTCCTCGAAATCTAATCCATCCAATTGAAAAACAATCTCATCAGGAATGTTGACTTTGTTCCGCGAGGTAATCAATATTTGCACCTGATTACATTCTTTTGCTAATGCTTCGAGGAATAACTGCACATCCGTGTGCATGGAAAGCTCATCAAGATTATCCAGCAGTATAAGAATTTGTTTGTTACGACAAAAATCTATAATCTGCTGTTCTTTTGTGCTTTGATCCGAAAATTTGATTTGAAGAATTCGTCCGAATTCTGTCAAAAACCCATCAAAGGATTCGATGTTGCGCAGGGCAACCAGAAAAACACCCTGTTGGAAAACCCCTACCTTTAGGAAGGCTATTTCCATTGCCAATCTGGTTTTTCCAATGCCCCCCAGCCCCAGAATGTTCACTAGCCGATGAATGGGGTTAGCGATTAGCTCACTCAGACTGGCGAGTTCATTCACACGTCCCACAAATGCACTGGTTAACAGTGGTAAATTATGGAGCTGCTTTGCCTCCGGCTCAGTATTTTTTTCGGATAGAGATTGTGCCCGAACCTGTTCAAATAACGCCATGGTTTTGGGATCCGGACTGACATTCAGGTCGTTTTTCAAGTATTGGACCAGAGAGGCATATTGTTTTTGGGCTGCACTCCATTGATGATCTTTCGCCAGTAAATGAATCAACTGATAATGAGCTCTTTCGTCCCAGGGCATAATATGAATAATTTTTCTTAACATTTGGATGGCACTGGTTATTTCATTACGACGTTCATAGTACTCAGCCAGGTAGACAAGCCCTTCCACAGCAGAAGAATCGAATTTTTCACGCGTGATCAGCAGCCATTCATCAAAAAGAGGACTGACATTGAGATGATAACGATCCAGAAAAGGATTTCGATACAAATGGATTGCCTGTTTTAATGCAACGATGTTAATCGTACCCAATCCATTTTTATTATTGTGATATCGGTACGCATCTTCCATCAAGTGGGTGAAATCAAGAATATCTGCCTTCAGGTTTGTTTTTGGCTGAATTCCTACCTTTTCCCGATCCGCAAAAATGATAGATTGATCCTCTTCCTTAAGTGCCTTCCTTAATAAGGAGATCGCCTGCCTTAAATTATGCAAGGCTTGCTCTTCTGAAATATCACTCCACAACAACCCAGCAAGATGTGAACGTTGAAACATCTGCCCAGCCTCTGTGACCAGGTAAATAAATAAAGCACGCACTTTATCGGTGTTAAATGCAGTAATAGGTTCTTCACCAAAATTTACGTGAAAACCCCCAAAACATTGAACCTGCAATGGCGGTGAATTGTTCATACTCAATAATTCTATTGATTTTTAAATTGACGATCTTTTGACGATGTTTTTGTATTCTTAAATTAATTATAGGACAAAGAGGTTTAAATGCATTCATTTTACCTGTCATATTTACTGCGAATCTGGGAACTTGATCACCACGATCCTCAACAATTTTTGGCTTCCCTCGAAAAACCTGGCACGAGAGAATTAATTAATTTTAGAGACATCGAAGAATTATTCGATTTTCTGAGAATTCAAATTCGAAATACTCATCCATCAAATTTATCTAATTTTAAGATAGGGACGGAGGATTAAATGTTGAAGAAAGTTTTATCATTATTTGTTCGGTTTTTACTGATTGTTGTTTTCCTGGTAGGTGGATTGCTACACAAGGGACAAGACCTACCAGTCGTTCATGCAGCCAATTTCTGGTATGTGGATGCCAGTATTGAGCGGTCTGGAGACGGGACATCTTGGGCAACTGCCTTTAAGAATCTTCAGCCTGCCATTAATGCTGCCAGAGCTGGTGACACCATCCGGGTTGCTCAAGGAGTTTATTTGCCTACTACTACCAGACTGGCGGAAGACCCACGTACGAAAAGCTTCATTTTGAAAGATGGCGTCCAGATTTTAGGTGGTTTCCTTGCCGATACTCATACCAGAGATCTAAAGCTTTATCCAACCATCCTCAGTGGTGATCTGGATGGGAATGATATCAATAAGGATGGCGATTTCATCAATGAAACCTGGGAACATACGGTTGGGAATAATGCCTACAGTGTAGTTTTTGGTGAAAACCTTTCCAATACCTCCTTGCTGGATGGTTTCATCATTACCGGAGGTTTTGCCGATAATCCCGATGTAGAAACATACAAACACGGAGGTGGTGTTCATATCAAAGGTGGTGCACCTATTCTGAGAAATCTGTTGATAAGCGGGAACACAGCACTGTATTTCCGACACCGTGGAGGCGGTATTTGGTTTGATGCCAGTGCAGCCCAGGTTGAGGATTCAGTCATCAGCGGTAATTTTGGGTATAGTGGAGGTGGTTTAGCGATTTACACGGATAGTGATGTAACCATCAGGAATACCATCATTCGCGACAATTACTCACGTGGTCAGGGGGGAGGTATTTTCATGTGGCTCGCCTCTCTGGAATTAAATAATGTCAAAGTGTTAAGCAACACCGGTCGGGAAGGTGGTGGATTGGATGCTTACAGGCCCCCCTTGATCGTCATGAAGGATGTGGAATTCAGTGACAATATTGGTGGAGGAATCTCCATCATTAATACTTCAGGCCCGGAAGAATCTAACCTTTATATTACCAATGGAAAATTCACTGGCAATCATGGTGAACAAGGGGGTGCACTTCATTTGTCCAGTGTTAATACTGTCATCACCAATGCATTGTTCAGTGGAAATTACTCGTTTAAAAATGGTGGTGCCATTCGTCAACATGATGGGACACTGGTTGCTACCAACACCACCATTGCCGGTAATAAGAGCAGTATGGAGGCTGATGCTGCTGAATTATGGACGTACGAGTCGGTAACCTTCAACAATTCCATTATTTGGGACAATGATATTGAGTTGGTTTTTAATGATGGAATTTATCCTGTCTATAATAATTGTTATCAAGATCTTAGTGGCAGTTCCAATCCCGGCTTTGTGAATCCCCTTCCCCGAGAAGAAGCCCCCACCACAGCCGGAGATTATCATCTGACCACCTCGTCCATTCCACAAATTCTGAACGCTGGAAACAAAAATTACCTGCCTCGTACTATAACTACTGATTTGGATGGCAACCCGCGTTTCGTTGGCGTGGTGGATTTGGGACCCTATGAGCTGCAAACTTCAATCATGGGATTCAGTGAATTTGAAGATCAGTCTGGAGATGCGAATGAATTAATACCAGGTGGATATTTTGCTGATTTTCTCGAACCATCAACTTTTGTACTCCCGATTAACCAGGTTTATGACCCATTTCCACCAATGAATACCAATTTAAGTGAAATTGCATGGGACACCAAAGGTGGAGTCATTTATGTAGATCAGGATGCCTCCGGGGCAGAAAGTGGTGCATCCTGGATAGATGCCTACACAGACCTGGAATCTGCCTTACAGGTTGCCCAGGCTGGTGGTCAGATCTGGGTGGCAGAAGGAGTTTATATTCCCTCCAACCAAACAGATCCAATCGAAATGCGTTCCATGACCTTTCAACTCCCCAATGGGGTTGCGCTCTATGGAGGTTTTTCTGGAACTGAAACCTCCATAGACCAGCGGGATTGGAACACGAACCCAACTATTCTATCCGGTGATCTGGAAGGAAATGATGAAAATGGAGATGGTAATTCCATCGCCGAGCATTACTCCCACTTGATCGGTACGAACGCCAGTCATATTGTAACCGCCTTCAATTTAAGTTCCACAACAGTGCTGGATGGTTTCATCGTCACCGGTGGCATGGCGTCCAGTCTGGTAATTGGGGATGGAGGCTCCTACATTGGAGGAGGTGGTGGTGTGTGGATCCGAAAGAGTTCTGACATGCAACTAAGAAATATGCAGTTCTATGGCAATACCGGGTTGGATGGAGGAGCCGTTTACGCCTATTACCATACCCATTTGACAGTAGACAATTCCATCTTTAAATATAATGAAGCAGGAGATGGCGCGGGTATCTTCATCGCCAACGACACCTATCTGACATTATCCAATTCTCAATTCGTTGGAAATTGGGGTACACACGGTGGTGCTGGCATTCATTTGTTCGATTACAGCACTGCTGATATTTTCAACGCCTTGTTTGAGGAAAATACCCAGGCACCAGGCATGACCAATCCCAGCCTTTCCGGTGGCGCAATCATGATGTACTTTGACTGCCAGGCAACGATTGATCGTACGAACTTCCTGAATAACTCTGCTCCTTATACGGGTGCAATTTTCATGTTGCAGTATAACAAGCTTGAAATAACGAATTCTAGATTACAAGGGAATGATGCCTACAAAGACCCTGGGGGGAGTGGCGGTGCTATTTACGCGTTCAACAGTGATCTTGATTTGGTTAATGTTTTGATCTCCGGGAATCATGCTGGATCTCTGGGTGGCGCTATTTCCACCTACACAGGAAATGATATCGACCGGGTCACGATCACAATGATCAACTCAACCATCGCTGGAAACCGTGCTGATCTGGTGTCTACCGCAAGTGGGATAAAAATTGACTTTGGGGAATTAATCATCAAAAACACAATCGTAAAGGATCCTATTGCTTATCCATTCGGAATTGGCACATTTATCAAACAGGATAGTATCACTTCCGGAGATGTTTTGTTCCGAAATCCTGTAGATCGTTCCCTTGCCCCTACCTCCGATGGGGATTATCGCCTCCTGCCTGAATCACCCGCCATCAATGCTGGCAATAATGATCACATCCCAGCCGGTTTTAATGAAGACTTAGCTGGTGGACTCAGAATTCAGGAAGATGTGGTGGACATCGGTGCCTACGAATATCAACCGGTTATCTATGTCGATCAGAATGCCTCCGGATCCAATAATGGTGGTAGCTGGCAGCATGCCTACACCAATTTACAGGACGCCTTGCTGGAAGTAGTTGCTCCGCAACAAATCTGGGTCGCTGATGGCTTGTACAAGCCAACCTCAATATCTGACCGCACCGCATCTTTCGAGTTGAAACCCGGTGTGCACGTATTTGGTGGTTTTGCTGGAACGGAAAGTGATGTTTTCCAACGCATCTCGACCAATCCCCCCTCCGTGCTGAGTGGTGATTTATTGGGTAATGATGTGGTTGATTCGAATGGCATCCGCTATTATCCTGCTGCGGTGAACGAAGCAAATTCAAGTGAAAACAGTTACCATGTTGTTTTGTGTGACAGCCTGACGGAACGAACCATTCTGGATGGGTTCACCATTACCGCTGGACATGCCAATGTCAATACATCCTTGAACCAATCCGGCGGTGGTATTCTAGTGGACAGTTGCGGGGAGAATTTATGGATGAGCAATCTCGATTTTATTGGCAATTCCGCTTATCGCGGTGGTGCAGTAAACAATCAGGCATCCAGTCCCATGATGATGCAATTGGATATCAAGAGCAACAGTGCCTTCGAAGCGGGTGGAGGTGTTTACAATGCAACTGATTCCAATCCGACTATTCGCGAATCCAGCTTCCGTGGCAATACTGCTACTTATGGTGGTGCCATTTATAACTTTGAGAACGCAAACAAAATTGTCAACTCACTCATTTCCGGAAATTTGGCAACCCAGGCAGGTGGTGGTGTGTATAACTATTTCAGTTCACCCGAATTTACAAACGTAACATTGGTGAGCAATTACTCTGGTATGCAGGCCAGTGGTGGTGGCATTTATAACCTGGGGAGTGATTCCAGAGTGAAATTCGTCAATTCAATTCTATACGGGAACCTTCCAACCCAATATTCTAATGATGATGGTGTGATGGCGGTTACCTATTCTGATGTTCAGGGTGGTCATAGTGGAATCGGTAATATCACAGGCAATCCATTATTTATTAATCCAGGTGTTGCACAGGATAAACCTTCCCCAGGTGGAGATTACCAGCTAACAGCATCCTCACCTTGTATTGATACCGGGCTCAATAGTGCAGTAACAACTCCAATTATTTATCTAAAAGACCTGGATGGGTACCAGCGCATCATTGATGGGGATGAAAACGGAACTGCCACAGTCGATATGGGAGCGTATGAATACCAGCAAAATACCCTGACAGTTGAAATTGTCGGAAATGGCGAAGTAACCAAAAATCCTAATAAATCATCGTATGCAACCGGTGAGGAAGTTACTATTACTGCCACTGCAGATCCCGGTTGGACATTCAGTGGCTGGAGTGGTGATGTGACAAGTCCCGACAACCCACTTGTGATAACCATCAACGGCAACACCAGCCTGACAGCAACCTTCACCAAAAATGAATATGTAATAAACCTGTTCGTCGATCCGGAAGGGAAAGGTTCGATTGCCAGTAATCCAAGTGGTACTTATGAGTATGACCAACAGGTTCAGCTGACGGCCACGCCGGAGCCAGGATGGCAGTTCAAACAATGGAGTGGGAGTGTCAGCAGTACCAACAATCCGCTTACTGTGACGGTAACAGATCATATGAATATCCTGGCCGAATTTGAAAAGGTTGGATACACCATAACAGTGACGATTGATCCGGAAGGATATGGTGTTGTTAATCTTGACCCAGTTAAAGAATTTTATGCACTTGGAGAGCAAGTAACACTGACTGCCATTCCATCGGATGTATGGTCCTTCCTCGGGTGGAGCGGCGATATTTTATCTACTCAAAGTTCGATCGTTATAAATGTAACCGGCGATATGGAATTTTATGCAGATTTTGGTACTCCACTACCACTACCGATGTTTGAGGTTTTCCTGCCTCTTCTAACCAAATGATCGATTCATTAAATTTTGAGGTACGCTTAAACCATTTGTAGAACCTGTAATTTGATTGTTTAGACAGGCTCCATATAATAGTGAATATGAGAAATAGGATACTCAATCTCATATTCACTTTATTTTTGCTTTCCATTGGAATTGCCAATTTCCCTGTGCAGGCACAGCAACCCCAAACGGATTCGATTATTTATCTACCGTTGATCTACAATGGAATCGCGTTACCGCCACCGGATGCTGCCAGCCAACGTATCACCCTGCCGGATGGATTTCGCATCCGAATTTTTGCCAACAATCTGACAGGACGGCCACGCTTCATGGCAATCGGTCCGGATGGACATCTGTATGTCAGTCTCATGTCTGGTGGTCAGGTGGTGCGACTACCGGATCACAATCAGGATGGATTGGCAGATGCGGTTGAAATCATCGCCAGCGGTATCAGCTCACCGCATGGATTGGAATTCTACAACGGTTATCTGTATATCGCTTCCGGTGATCGGGTGCAACGCATGCAGGGTCCCAACCCGAGTGGCAATTTTGCCTCGCTGCAATTGGTGACCGACAATATCCCCCCGCCCACCGGTCACAGTTCCCGCACCATTCACTTCGGACCAGATGGAAAGATGTACATCAGTGCTGGATCCACCTGCAATATCTGTGTTGAAACTGATCCACGTCCAGCCACGATTATGCGCTTTAACCCGGATGGCTCGATTCCGGCGGATAATCCCTTTGCCACAGATTCAGATGTCCGCAAGCGTCCAGTTTATGCATGGGGTTTGCGTAACAGTGTTGATTTCCTCTGGTCACCCAATGGCAATCTGTGGGCGAACCACAACGGCAGTGATGGACTTGGTGATGATCTTCCGTCTGAGGAAATTGTCATCCCGGTACAGGGAAATCGCTCGCATGGCTGGCCGTATTGTTACACTCCCGGTGTAGGTGTGGTGAGTGCAAATGAAGTTCGCGATACTCGTCTTGCCCTGCCCTCCGGCTTCACCTGTGATGATGCAGTAGCGGCCATTTTTACCGCCCCTGCCCACTCTGCCCCACTCGGGATGGAGATTGCGAAACCAGGAAATTTCCCTGCTGAGTACAACAACGACCTCTATGTTGCCTATCATGGTTCCTGGAATACGACAGAGACAAATATTCGAGATTGTAAAGTCGAAAGGGTAAAACTAGAGAACGGGTTACCGATAGGCAGTGAAACCTTTGCCACCGGCTGGCTTGAACAAGACAAAAGTTGCAGCAGTCCGTCCACCTACGGCCGCCCGGCGGATGTGATTTTTGGGGTGAATGGCGAGATGTTCATTTCGGATGACAAGGGTATGCGGGTGTATCGAGTGGTGTATATTGGGCAGTAGCTGGCGTTGGAATGGTGCGATGCATTTAGGGAGAAGAAGTCTACATCACATGGACACTTTTCATCGTGAATCCAGAATCCAAAAGTGCGTTGCACCTCGGCTTGAAGTCTGGGACTTGTGATTAGTTGCATCGCACTTCTGGTCTTGTATTAAATAGGCACCTTTTCCAGGAAGTTTGTATGTTGGTTCATCGCTAAGTGCAACGCACCAACAATCAGATTTTCCCTTTATAAATGTTATAATAATTAAGGAAATCATAATTACGGTAATTATGTTTTCCTTAGGATTCAAAATGTTTGTCAATCGGATTTCGGAATTAGCTTTATTAAATAACCTATATCGTTCCTGCAAAGCTGAATTATTCACCCTATCAGGTCGTCAACGTGTTGGAAAGACTGAACTTTTATCCGAGTTCTGCAAAGACAAGAAATCAATATTCTTTCTATGCAATTTGGGATCTGAAATCTTATTGAGGAAATCTCTATCCTCCACTATCAATCAGGTTTTGTTTGATTCGGATCGGATACACGCAGTTTTTAACACATGGGATGATGTTTTTCAGGCTTTGGGGAAAACTGCAGAAGGAGAGCGTCTAGTGGTGATTCTGGACGAGTTTCCAAACCTGGTTTCGGCTCACCCAGCGATTATTCCCACCCTGCTTAATATGTGGAATCAGTCCTTGCAAAATTCAAATCTTCTTTTGATCCTTTCCGGATCTGAAATCAGCATGATGGAGACGATTACTCACCAGTTGCAAATGGGAATACCAGATAACAGAACCAAACATCATTTTCTGGAACCATTCTCATTCGAGCAAGCACGGTTGTTTTTTCCAAATTATGACGAGCAGGATCAAGTCAGGGCTTATGCAACGTACGGAGGAACTCCTGCTTATTTATCTGTAATTGACCCACATACTTCTTTACAAGAAAATATTCTGAACACGATCCTCAATCGTGGAACCTTATTATTTGATGATGTGCTTTTTATCTTTCAGCAAGAGCTCCGCGAACCACGCCATTATTTTGCCATTCTACTCGCAATTGCTTCCGGAAAAACCCGATTGAATGAAATCAAACAGGCAACCGGGCTTGAAGGAGCGCATGTCTACCTCGACACACTCCAACAGTTGCATTTGATCGAGAGAATTATACCGGTCACCGAATCCCAACCACACAAAAGCCGAAGAGGGCTTTATCACATAAAGGATCATTATCTGCGTTTCTGGTTTCGCTTCGTGCTGCCCCATCGCTCTCTCATAGAACGTGGATTTAGTCAACTGGTGTTGGAAAAACAGATCACACCTGAGATTGATCATTTTTCTGCGCTGGGGTTTGAGGATATTTGCCGGCAATATTTCTGGGACATAGGATTATCTGGCAGATTATCCTTTTACCCGGAGACAATTGGCAAATGGTGGAATAACCAGGATGTAATTGACCTGGTCATTTTGGGTGATCAAACGGCTGAATTGGTCGAGTGCAATTGGAGCAATCAACCGATTGGGACGAACCATCTCGTGGATTTAGAACGCAAAGCTGAGCTTGTGAAAGCCGATCTCACAGCGCTTGAAATCCGCTTCGCGATGTGCTCCCGTTCAGGATTTACCCGCCAGCTCGTCGATCTCGCCCACCAACGCAATAACATCAACCTATATTCTCTACCCATGATTCTAAAACCTTGAGTTATTTGTTACTCACTTAATTACCTTAATGAATTTTTGTGATTATGAACCCAAAATCCAAAAGTGCGTTGCACCTGGTCTGAAAACTATCATGGATTCTACTCAAGGTGCAATGCACCAACGATAGAGTACTTTTCAGTGAACATTTTTTAGGATGGGTCAATTTAACACAGTTGCTTTGAGCTTTGAGCCATGAACCATCAGCCATCAACCATGAGCCATGAGCTTTTACTTGACATTTACTTAACCCCTCTATATAATTCAGCGATCTTAACTATTAAGCAGGCTTATTATGTCACCTCCTTTAGAAAAAACAATCAACACCTGGATGAGTCTCGTGATGAAAAATTCGATTGGCAATTTTATGCGCTTTGCCAAAGAAAAAAACTACTCACTCCCCCAGCTTAAAACGCTGATTCACCTTTCTCAAAACGTAGACTGTAATATCTCCACTTTAGGCGATGAATTTGGTGTTACCAATGCTGCCATCAGTCAATTAATGGAGAAAATGGTCCAGCAAGGTCTTGTTCTACGCACCGAAGATCCACAGGACAGACGCCACAAAGTACTGGTCCTGACCGATGAAGGCAAACAAATTGCAGACGAAAGTTTGGTTGCACGGCACAATTGGCTTTCGAAATTGGTCAATGTTCTCAACCAGGAAGAACAGGATCAGGTCGATGCAGCCTTGCGACTATTAATTGAGAAATCCGTATTGTTAGATGAATCCTAACGACCGTCATTAATCCATCGTAGAGAAAGAACGATTCTATGCTTAAATTATTTCCTTATATCAAAAAATATTATCTGCTCATCCTGTTGTCGATCATATTGCTCTTCATTCAAGCCAATGTAGACCTGACCCTGCCGGATTATCTCTCTCGGATCGTGAATATTGGCATCCAGCAGGGAGGTGTTGAAAGTTCACTGCCTTCAGCACTGCGCGTTGGTACGTATGAACGCATGCAGCTATTTCTCACTCCGGATGAGGTCAAATCCGTTTCGGATGCTTACCAGCTGGTTGAACCCACAGCAAGTGAATATGCACTATATAAGCAAGAATATACCACTTTGGGGGAAGAAGGCTTGTATGTGTTAAAAACACTTGATCAGGATCAACTGGATTCAATCACACCGATCGTAAGCCGCGCATTAATCACGGTCTCTTTTTTGGAACAGGCGATCAGTAATCCAGAAAATGCAGCCATCATTGGTGAACAAATGGGCTTTGATCTCTTCCAACTTCCTGCTGGAACAAATCTTTTCGAGGTTCTCGAATCTATCCCGCAACAACAACGAACCCAATTAACCTCAGCTATCCAGCAACAATTTGAAACCCTGGGGGAAAACATGTTATCCCAATTGGGGATTGCAGCTGTCAAGGCAGAATACGACGCGCTCGGTGTCAACACCGCCACGCTGCAGACCAATTATATTCTTCGAATTGGCGCATGGATGTTGGGGTTAACCCTCATTTCTGTGATTGCCACCATTCTGGTCGGGTTGTTCTCAGCCCGTGTCGCAGCTGGCGTTGCCCGTGATCTGCGAGAGTCGGTGTTTGTGAGAGTCACCAATTTCGCCAGAGCGGAAATCGAGAAATTCTCGACCGCCTCCCTGATCACCCGCTCGACCAACGATATCACCCAAATTCAGAACGTAACCATGATGATCATCCGCATGGTATTTTTTGCGCCAATCATTGGCATCGGTGGTATCATCCGCGCACTCGATAAAGCCCCATCCATGTGGTGGATCATCGCTGGAATGGTCTTCGTGCTCCTCAGTGTGATTATTGTTGCCTTTATCGTTTCCTTACCTAAATTCAAACTCATTCAAACCCTGATCGATAACCTCAATCGGGTGGTTCGTGAGAATCTGGGTGGTATGATGGTCGTTCGTGCCTTTAACCGCCAGGATTTTGAGGAAAAACGTTTCGACAAAGCCAACCGCGATCTGACCCAAAATATGCTGTTTGTCAGCCGTGTGATGGTGGTGATCATGCCGATCATGATGTTCCTGATGAGTTCTGTTTCCATTCTTGTTGTCTGGGTTGGTTCTCACCAGGTGGCACAGGCACAAATGCAGGTGGGCGACATGATGGCTTTCATGCAATACACCATGCAGATCTTCTTTGCCTTCATGATGATGTCGTTTATGTTCATTATGTTACCGCGTGCATCTGTCTCAGCCGAACGAATTGTTGAAGTATTGGAAACGAAACCCAGTATCGTCGATCTGCCCGATCGACAACATTTTCCAGACTCTTTCCGTCCAAAGGTGGAATTCCGCAATGTTTCTTTCCATTATCCGGATGCGGAGGAGGATATTCTCCATGATATTTCCTTCACGGCAAAACCGGGCCAAACCACCGCTTTTATCGGTACGACCGGATCAGGAAAGTCCACCATTATCAATCTGATCCCCCGTTTTTTTGATGTAACCAAGGGTGCCATTCTGATTGACGATGTTGATATCCGAGATGTCTCCCAAAGTGAGTTGCATTCAAAAATTGGATATGTTCCCCAAAGGAGCAACCTCTTCACCGGTACGATCGAATCGAATTTACGATTGGGAAACGAAGAAGCATCCCCGGAGGAAGTCCAAAAAGCAATCGATATCGCCCAGGCTTCAGATTTTATTACAGAACGATCGGATGGTTTACAGGCTGAAATCTCTCAGGGGGGCACCAACGTCTCGGGTGGTCAACGGCAAAGGCTGGCGATCGCAAGAGCCTTGGTCAGACAGGCACCCATCTATATCTTCGATGACAGTTTTTCTGCCTTGGATTATAAGACCGATGCATCCCTGCGTAATGCCTTGCATGAATCTGTATCGGACAGTGCTGTGTTTATCGTTTCACAACGGGTAGCAACAATCAAAAATGCGGATCAAATCATTGTGTTGGATGAAGGGCATATTGTTGGAAAAGGAGTCCATCGCGAGTTGATGGAAACCAATGAAGTCTATCGGGACATTGCTTTATCCCAATTGAGCGAGGAGGAATTAGCATGAGCACCTCCAACAATAAAAACCAAACTTCCAACGGCAATGGGAACACGGATCCCAAAAAACCTCAAGCCTCTCAGAGTACCCGACAAAGCAGTCATGGCGGTGGACCATTCGGACGTGGCGGTCCCATGGCGATGATGAAAGGTGATAAACCCCGTGACTTCAAGGGAACCATGAAGAAATTAATCGCCTATCTGGGTCCACACAAATTAGCAACCATGATCGTCATCATTCTTTCGATGGTTTCGACGGTTTTCTCTATTTTCGGACCGAAAATTCTCGGTCAAGCCACCACAAAACTTTTCGAAGGGGTCATGCAACAAATCACAGGATCAGGCAGCGGGATTGATTTCACTGCCATCGGTCGGATTTTGTTGACCGTCCTGGGACTGTATATTTTATCAGCTGTGTTGTCTTATATTCAGGGTTGGATCATGGTTGCGGTTTCGGTGGATATCACCTATAACCTGCGGCGCAACATCGCTGAAAAAATTAACCGGATGCCATTAAAGTACTTTGACGGCACCAACCATGGCGAAGTGCTCTCCCGAATCACCAATGACGTCGATACGGTCAATCAGACGCTCAGTCAAAGCCTCTCCCAAATTATCTCATCCATCACCATGGTAGTGGGTATTTTAATCATGATGTTCACAATCTCCTGGCAAATGACGCTAATTTCCTTACTCGTCATTCCGCTCTCACTGGTGATTGTGCAGTTCATCGTCAAACGTTCACAAGGCTACTTCCGCCAGCAGCAGGATTATTTGGGAAATGTCAATGGTCATATCGAGGAAATGTTCAGTGGACATGTGGAAGTGAAAGCCTTTAATGCGGAGAAACGCAGTATCGATACATTTGGTGGATTGAACACCAAACTCTACGACACTGCCTGGAAATCACAATTCCTCTCCGGCATCATGATGCCAATGATGAACTTTGTGGGCAACTTGGGTTATGTTGCTGTGGTGGTTGCCGGTGGATATCTCGCCATCCGCAATCTTATCACCATCGGAGACATTCAGGCATTTATCCAATATGTCCGATCATTTACCCAGCCAATCACCCAACTTGCCAATATCTCTAACGTTCTGCAACAAACAGCAGCAGCCGCAGAACGGGTTTTTGAATTTTTGAATGAAGCGGAAGAAGTTCCCGAGGTTGAAAAGCCTGTTGATTTATCAGCGATTGAAGGCCATGTTGAGTTCAGGAATGTAAAATTTGGATATGATCCGGAAAAAATCATCATCAATAATTTTTCAACCAGTGTGAAACCCGGTATGCGGGTCGCCATTGTTGGCCCCACCGGAGCAGGAAAAACCACCCTGGTCAAATTATTGATGCGTTTTTACGATGTCAATAGTGGAACGATTCTGGTCGATAGTCATGATATCCGTAATTTGCGTCGTGAGGATCTGCGCTGCATGTTTGGAATGGTTTTGCAGGATACCTGGTTGTTTAATGGCACGATTATGGAAAATATCCGCTACGGGAATGAATCCGCCAGTGACGAAGAGGTATTTGCAGCAACAAAAGCAGCCCATGCCGATTATTTCATCCGTGCATTACCCAATGGATACAACATGGTATTGAATGAAGAGACCAGCAACATCTCAGCCGGCCAAAAGCAGCTCTTGACTATCGCACGCGCATTTCTCATCAATCCAGCCATGCTGATCCTGGACGAGGCAACCAGTTCCGTGGATACCCACACCGAATTACTGATCCAGAAAGCCATGCGTAATCTGATGCAGGACCGTACCAGCTTCATCATCGCCCACCGCCTATCCACCATTCGCGATGCGGATTTAATCCTGGTTATCAACGAAGGTGACATCATGGAACAAGGCAAACATGAAGAATTATTAAAGAAAAATGGCTTCTACGCTGAATTGTATAACAGCCAGTTTGCTCCGATGGTAAAGTCTGAAGTTTAAAAGTTTCACGTGAGGGTCAATAATGACCCGTCCTCAGATAGCTTAACTGATCAACGGGTTTTAGGATTAAAATCCTCGTTTCCTTTAATGGATTTTAATCCAAAATTTCATTATATAGACACACTTTATTCCTGCCGGACCTTTTGGCCATATACATGGCTTTATCTGCCAGGTTCAGCATAGACTCAATTGAGGCAGCCTTTCCTTGCATCCAGGAAATCCCAATGCTGATGGTGATGTTAAGCACCATTTCCGGAACTTCGAAAGGCTTATTGGCAATGATGATGCGTAATCGTTCGGCAATAGTTTTTGCCGTATGTATTTCAGTTTCCGGCAGTAAAATGGCAAATTCTTCACCACCATAACGACACAGAATATCTGTTTCCCGTAGATTTTTTTGCAGTTCTTTCGACAATGAACGCAGAATCTGATCCCCAATAGCATGCCCGTAATGATCATTGACGTCTTTGAAAAGATCAATATCGATCATTAACATAGCCAGCGATTGATCTGAGCGGTGCGCGCGCACCAGTTCGCGGTGGGATAATTCATTTAAACCACGGCGGTTGTACGCACCGGTTAATTCATCAATTTTGGTCAAATTTTCAACTTCTTTGTACAGTTTGGCATTATTGATCGCAATGGCTGCCTGTTGGGCGAAAAGCGATAATATATCCTGGTCATTTTTCGTGAATGGTTCTTTAGCCACAGTTCTGGCAATCCCGATCACCCCTAACAAATGCTTACCATAGAGTAAAGGCGTTGCAATAACAGCCTTGACTTTTTCACCATCATAGACCTGAAGACGATTATCCCATTGCAAATAATCCTGGATAATAACTGGTTGTAAGGTTTCAGCGACTTTGCCAAAGAGTCCTTCACTGGGAGCAAGGACAATTCCGGTTAAATCTTTCCCAATATTCTGACTGACAACCACTCTCATCTCTTTGGTCTCCGGATCAAATAATCCTAACTCTCCGCCGTTGGCGTTCATGAGGGTGGTAGCACGTTTCACAATTTCAGGTAGGAGTTGTGAAAGCTCCAACTCGTTGGAAATGTCACTTAAGGTATCGCGGAGTGCCTCCATTGCCTTTACCCGTTGTTCTTCATTTTTGTAGGATTGGGCATTATAGAGAGAAATCGCGACCTGATCAGCAAATACTCTCGCTAATTTAATGTGGTTATTATTATAAAAATTCTTATCATTTTTATCTAAAGCGATCATCCCGATCACTTCATCATTGACAATAAGCGGTGCACCTAACCATGAATGGATAGTTTGTTGAGGAACCTTTTGAAATGATGGAAATATTTCCTGAATATCTGCATAAAAATAAGGTTGGCGATCCTGGATTATTCGTGTATTAGGATTATCACCTGGTATGGGGATTTGTTGACCTAGTATAGCTGTTGGATCAGTCCAACCTTTACCTGCTCGAATCTCTAAATTATTATTAGAAAATAATTGAACTGAAGCAGTATCGAAGGGGATTACCTGATCTAATTGATCCAAGATTAAATCGATTGCTTTTTCAGGTTCAAGAGTCGAAGCCACAATCATTCCGGTTTTTCTAAGTGTTTCTAATTCCCAGGCATATTTTTCAGCTTCTTCTAAAGAAATTTGTTTCGATAATGCCAAAGAAATAAGAGAGGCTGTTTGTTGTGCCAGGTCTATTTCAGTCTGTGTAAATTGATGATATGTATTAAAAGCCAAAATGATTGCACCTAATTTACGGGCATTAGCGATTAAGGGAATCCCAATAATTGAGCGAGCTGAAAATAGATTTGCAATTTGTGTGCTTAAAAAAGAGGAATTCAATACATCTTCAATTATTAAAACCTCTCCTGTAGATAATACGTGACTGGTAATTGTTTTATCATTTGGTGAAAACTGAATAGAGTTGTAAATTTGAACATAAGGAGCTGAGGCAGCAATCGGTATCGGTAATTTTTTTTCTTCATTCCACATTGTGATGAAACAGACTTCGGCTTTAATGACATCTTTAACAAGATCGGTAATTTTTGATAACGTGTCTTCCAGATTTGTTGAATTCAATAAAATCACACTTATCTCATTCAATTTGCTTAAAAAATGCTCACGGGTGAAAAGTTCTTTTTGATGATCAATATGAACGATGGCATTCCCTAAAATTGCGCCGAAAATTTGAAGGACGGATATATCATCCTCTGTCCATTGTTTTAATGATCTTACTGAATCAAATCCTAAAAATCCAATCAACACATTTGAAGAAATAATGGGAACTGCTACCAGAGATTGAATCGATTCCATTTCAAAAATTTCTTTTTCAGCACTGGCTTCAGGTGGGAGAAAATTGATATTTTGTATTTGAATGACTTCAAAATTATTCAATTTCTGGTTCAACCATGGAAGTGAATCAACAGGCATGTTTTTTAAATTATTGATCTGAGGTTCGATTCCTGCTGCACACCATTCATGGGTATTCTCCATCAATAAACCGTTATTGGAGTATAAAAACACATAGCTTCTATCCACATCAGAATATTCACCAATTAACTTTAAAGCATGGTTTATTTCTTCATCCAATTTTTCCGGTATAATATTGATAAAATTTACGGATAAAGTGGTGATCAAACGGTCAAAATTTTCAATGTGGTTTTTCCGCGAGTGTGGGGAATTACTCTCGGAAATATTATGACCAATGGAAAGAAACTCATAGCGTTTCAGATGCAGATTGTAAACATAAAAATCGCACCAATGCTGCCAAAGGACTTCACCATTTTTGGTCATGACTCGGTAATCGATTGAATTTCGGGTAGCAGGTTGATTGAAAGCTGCTATATATTCCAATAATCTGGTATTATCCTGTTCACAGATATATGAAAAGAATGAATTTCCACGCAAATCCTCATCTGATTCACCCAGACATTCACATAAATTTAGATTCGCAGAAATAATCGAGCCATCCGGCAACCAGCGAAGAATCATACAACCAGCGATTGAATCCAGCATTTGAAGCTGATTTTCATCAAGTGGTATTTGCTGCATTACTTCTCCTTCTGATCTAAAAATGTGATTGCTTTATTGGCAGAATTAAACCTTATTTTTCTTTACTTATAAAGTTATCAGGTACAAATATCAGTTTTGTAATGTCTGTCATATCTTGTATTAACAACACAGGTAAGATTTCGAAATAAATTGGGTATTTCCTAGCTCCAGAAATAAAAACGCGGATCAAAAAGTGAAATAGGTATTATTTTCAATGGAATAATCGGCTAAATGAGCTGTGGAAAGAATAAGACTATTGTACAGACCTATTCTGAAATTATAAGTGATTTTTTTTAAAAATTGAATAACCAAAAAAAATTCGCCATGATTGGTATCATAGATTATTACTCTCATACCTATTAAAACCTGTAAACCAAATTCAGGACGGGACAAGAACCAAATCCGTTGTGAGCAAATTCATTCACAACGGAATTTCTGTAGCGGATGATTTTGAAGTATTAGGGCCTCTCTCAGCCCACAAAACTTGCCTTCTCTTCCGAAATAACGTGTAACTGTAAGCCCATTGTCAAATTACTTTGAGAACGGTAGCAAATTCCGGATTACCATCTTGAGAGAGCGCTTTATACAAACTTTCTCGACCTAAACCAGTTCGCTTTGAAATTTGAGTCATACCTTTGGCTCTGGCTATATCACCTAAAACAGCAGAAATCAAGGCGGGATCCCCATCTTGAAGAGCAGCTTCCAAATAAGCAATGATATCTTCTTCAGATTCTAAATGGTCCGAAGCATCCCATAAACTGGTAGTGATTTATGACCTCAATTATCGTAAGGGCAAAGCATTGGGGAGCGAACCTCAATCTCCATCAATAGCCAAATTCCCCAATGCTTTGCCCCTACGCCTCTAATCGGCATGTCCAAATTTTCTCCAATTCCACGTGGCGAAAATAACCTTTCAACTTTTCCCTAATTCGGAACAATTTTCTATCCCCGTTCGTCTATACAATAACAAATCCTGAATGCACAGACCCCATCAAAGGGGAGAGTGTTTCCCCCCAGTGCAATCAACAGGAGGTAGCAATGTCTCCGAAATCCTTTTTTACCTTTCTTGTATCGATCGGAATGATATCCCTGACGGCCTGTAACCTGATCTCAGGTGCAGATAAAAAAGACTCCGAAAATGCAAATATGCCTAACCCGGCATCCGTCTTTTGCGAAGAAAATGGCGGCGTTCTGGAAATCAGGACTGCTGATGACGGCTCTCAAAGCGGCGTATGTGCCTTCCCGGATGGCAGTGAATGCGACGAATGGGCATTTTCCCGGGATGAATGTAAACCTGGTGACAGCCTTAACAATATCGCCAATATGCCTAATCCAGCTTCCCTATTCTGTGAGGATAATGGCGGCGTTCTGGAAATCAGGACTGCTGACGATGGCTCTCAAAGCGGTGTCTGTGTCTTCCAGGATGGCAGCGAGTGCGATGAATGGGCTTATTTCCGCGATGAATGTAAACCTGGCAATAGTAAGGCAGAAAATCCTGTCACAGCAGTGGAGCTGGCAGATGATGGTTGTACTATCTATCGCGACAAAGATCTCAAATACAGCTTCCATTACCCATCCGATGCAATCATCAGCGAAAATGATGAACCAACCAGAAGCTTTACCATTCAAGGACCCGTGTTTGAGGAAAATTATTGGCCGGTGATTATGATCGCCCACCCGCAGGATCGGGAAGAGTACCGACCACCCGAAGGATCAGATCTGGAAGAATGGTTAGCTGATCACAACCTGATCGATGCCGAAACCTATGATGTAATCGAGATTGCTGGCACAACTGCTGTTCACACCCGCTTCGTAAGTGGTGGACAATCCTACAATTATGATCATTATTACTTCGCCCACAAGGATCAGTTGTATTCGATCGTCATTCTGCATACCAGTGGCAAGGAAGATTGGGAATTGTATAATCACATTCTGGATAGTTTTGAATTTGACCAGTAGCTACATTCGGTGCATTGCACTTAAGAATTAACCATCAATCATCATAAAGGAAGACTACACCAATCGTCAATCCGCCAAAAGTGCATTGCACCTTTTCTCTCTTCGCCGTGGATTGAAATCCACGTCTGTTCAAACCCAAACCTGTTAAAACAGGTTCTCCGATGGAACCAACCAATTCTGCGATCATTCCATCCACCAATTCAATCATCAAAGAAATGTTATTTATCCGATTATTCGTTTTTTATATTACTTTGTGGGTTCGTTGACGACATTCCCCATCACATCATTTTCAAACACGAATCACAACCTTTGTTTTCTGGTGAAATCCGGCAATATTGCCATCAATGGTAGGAGCGTTTAGCCAAACGCCCTTACGTATCCATCCACCAATTCCATCATTTAGGAAATGTTATTTATTCGATTATTCATTTTTTCTTACCCCGTGGGTCTTACCCTGAGGGTATCACCTATGGTTATAAATTGCTTTACCGTTTATTAAAATTGAAATTATAATTAATTTAGATCAATTTAAAAGAATCTAACCTGCTGGTAATAAAATTAACCATTTACCAAGAACGGTTGGGTGCTGCTCATTGACTTTAATACCACTGAGTTGTATAATCCCTCGCTTTGTGTGAAGGGATTGAATTTTTAATCACTCTCTGGAAAATAGGAAAGTATGAATCTTGACGATAAAAACGGGACAACCATACAGGTCCGTAATACGACCTTCAAACCCCGACGTGGAATAACCAATTGGTTGATTGGTAAACCCTTACAGACAGCGGATGCCCCCCACCAGACGATTGGAAAGCGGATTGGTCTGGCTGTTTTTTCTTCGGATGCAATGTCATCTGTAGCATACGGCCCACAAGAATTAATGATGATGTTGGCTGCAGCCGGTATTGCTTCCTTAACGTACTCGTTGCCATTGGTGCTGGGAATTGTGGGTTTACTTGCAATTCTCACCATCTCTTATGAGCAAACGATCCATGCCTACCCGAATGGTGGCGGATCATATATCGTTTCCCGCGATAATCTGGGAGTTCTTCCAGCTCAAATTGCCGGAGCTGCTTTGCTGACAGATTATATATTAACAGTAGCAGTCTCAATTTCATCCAGTGTTGCCCAAATTTCCTCTGCCTTTCCTGTCCTGGATCGCTGGAAGGTGGAAATTGCGATCATGTTTATTATGTTCATCATGATTATCAACCTTAGAGGTGTCAAAGAATCAGGCGTTACCTTTGCCATACCGACCTATTTCTTTGTGGTAATGATGTACATAACAATCTTTTTTGGTTTATTCCGCTATTTTGCCGGCACACTCGGGATTGTATCCAGCCCACCTGAACTGACCATTCTGGCAGAGCCACAGGCACTTACTCTCTTTCTATTATTAAAAGCTTTTGCCAGTGGTACTGCCTCTGTAACCGGTGTGGAAGCCATCTCAGACGGGATCACCGCTTTTCGTGAACCACGTTCCAAAAATGCTGGTATGACCTTGATTATCATGGCAGTCCTGCTTGGTTCCATGCTGATAGGCATAACTTTTTTGGCTGGTAAAGTTTCTGCAATCCCTTCAGAACATGAGACCCTGGTATCGCAAATTGCCAGAACTGTTTTTGATGGACGCGGATTGATGTATTTGCTGACAATTGTGGGAACAACCGTGATTTTGGTGATGGCAGCCAATACCGCTTTTGCAGATTTCCCGCGCCTTGGCGCAATTACTGCAAAGGATGGATTCCTGCCTCGTCAATTAACTTTTCGCGGCAGCCGACTGGTATATTCCCGAGGCATCGTCGCATTGGCTGTGATTGCATCGCTTTTGATTATCCTCTTCAAAGCAAATGTATCTAACCTGATACCTCTTTATGCAATTGGTGTATTCCTATCATTTACCTTATCTCAATCCGGTATGGCACATCGCTGGTGGAAGAGCGGCCATCTAAAACCAGATGAAGAAAAAATTGAAGCAGGCTCGATCGTTCGTTTTGAAAAAACATGGCTTCTTAAAATGCTGATCAATGGTTTTGGGGCCATCGTAACATTCATAGTCACAATCATTTTTGCTGTGACGAAATTCGCCGACGGTGCCTGGGTAGTGGTTATCTTACTGCCAATCCTGGTTTATATTTTCTACTCCATCCACCGTCATTACCAAAATTTAGCTGCTCATTTGACTCTGGAAAAATATGCAGGACTACACCATCTTGGTCGACACCGTGTGATCCTTCCGATTGCCAGCGTTCATCGTGGTACTTTGAAAGCATTACGTTATGCCGAATCTTTATCCAAAGATATTACTGCTGTGCATGTATCCATTGATGAAGAAGAAGCTGCTAAATTACAACAAAAATGGGAAACCTGGGGAGATGGCGTTCGCTTGGTAATTCTGGAATCTCCTTATCGCTTAATGATTGAACCACTTCTGGACTATGTCAGTGAATTATCCCAAAATCGGCTGGAAAATGAAATGATCACCATCGTCATTCCTCAATTTATTCCCCGCCGTTTCTGGACAAATGTCTTACACATGCGCACAGCTGATACCTTGCGCAAGGTCTTGATGGGACAAAAGGACATCGTTATTGTTGAAGTACCGTATCAGGTTGATTAATAAATAAGGAACAAATATGAAAGTTATAATTGTAGGATGTGGACGTCTGGGATCAGAATTAGCGCACTTGCTTTATCAGCACGGAAATGAAGTTGCAATAATCGATTTGGAAGAATCGGCTTTTGATATTCTCAAACCTGAATTTAAAGGTCATCTGGTGGAAGGGGATGCACTCAATCTGGATATATTAAAACGTGCCGGGATTGAAAAAGCTGATGCTCTTGCTGCGGTAACCAGCTCCGATTCGATCAATCTGGTGGTGGGTCGAGTTGCTACCGAAGTATTTCATCTCCATAATGTGGTTGCGAGAAATTTCGAACCTAACGTTGGAGAAATTTTCGACCTGTTTAATTTGGAAGTAATCAGCGGAACCAGCTGGGGAGCTTCCCGTCTGGAAGAAATGATCTTGAATGAACAATTTAAGGTCGTTTATTCCTTTGGAAATGGTGCAGTTGATTATTATCAGGTAATTGTTCCTGAGCATTGGGTAGGCAAAAAAGTGTCTGAATTGGATCAAAATCCTGGACATTCAGTATTGGCATCTATCACCCGACGTGGAAAATCATTCATTCCCAATAAGGATGATTTGCTTGAGGTAGACGACCATTTGCATTTCAGTGCCACACATGAAGGCATTGAAGCTTTACGACTTAAATTTAGCAGCCCGGAGCAGGAGGTCTGAAATGTTTGTCATTATAGCAGGCGGTGGGCGCACCAGTGTATATTTAGCACGCATGTTGCTTAAACAAGACCATATGGTACGGGTAATTGAATCAAGACCGAATATTATATCTACTTTGCATCATGAATTGCCAACAGAAGTGATTATTGAAGGCAATGCCTTGGATCCAATCATCTTAAAACATGCTGGATTTGATAAAGCCGATGTATTTGTAGCTGTAACGACCCGCGATGAAGACAACCTGGTGCTTTGTTACATTGCCAGGAAAAAATATAAAGTTAATCGGACAATCGCCCGCGTCAACAATCCAAGAACTGCCTGGTTATTCAATCAAACATTCGGTGTTGATGTGCCTGTCAACCAGGCAGAAATCATTTCCAGCCTAATTGAAGAAGAAATGTCAATGGGTGACATGATGACCTTGCTAAAATTACGCAAAGGTAATTATGCACTAGTGGAAGAGAAAATTCCTACAGGGGCAATCGCAATCGGTAGAGCCATCAAGGATTTAAATTTACCGGAACAATGTGTCCTGGCAGCAATCTTTCGTCGTGGTGAGGTCGTTGTCCCACATGGGAATACCGTTTTTGAAGTTGGGGATGAAGTCCTGGCCATCACAGACCGCGAAGGTGCTGAACAATTCCAGAAAATGTTTTCGGATCTAAAAAAGACAAATGGAAATAATTCCTTAATGTAGGGGGGTTTGGTTGTTTAATTAAGGGCGTTTGATTGCGTAAGAGCGTTTGATTGCACAACATGTCACCTATGTTGCTGTATATATGGCCAAACGCCCCTACAAAAAATAATCAATTTGAAAAATTACCTTAAATGATCGGGTAGTGTCAGGAAACCAGTCTTGCCGCTACCTTTTTCATTTTCATTAAATGGGAATTTCCGAACGATGAATTCACAGGCTTTATCCCCGGTTGAAATACAGGCCAGTTCCTGAACAGGATAATCATCCCTGCCAAAAAGATAATGCAAACCTCCCCGAATCATTCCTACATTGTAAAAACAGCTCGGTGATTGTTTATCATGTATCCCCCAACAGGCAACACATTGTTGCACGGTTAAATGGTAATGGCTTGAGCTTTCTTCAATTTTAATTTTTTGGTCACTGGTTGCCTGAATCAAATGACTGATTGTCTCCAGACTGACTCTTAGCCGCAAGGTGCTTTGTGGATTTTTTTGTAACCAGCGCAGGGTTTCGCGTATTGCTTCTGTCCCGCCAAAGCAGCTGGCGAAACTTCTCTTGGCCGATGAATAAATCAATGTGCGTGGTGCGGTGTTTCCAAAGATATCTTCCAATTCTCGGTTGATTCCCACCAAAGCTTCATACGGTGCAGTCTTTTCATGCCGTGTATTAACAATCGTGCGAACTTTGTTCATCCACCCGGATCTTTTTAATATCATGATGACACTCTTCTCACCCACCAGAGAAACCAGTTCATTCAGGTAAGATAAAAGTACCTTTCCAGAGATATAAAATCTATCTCGTGGTAATTCACTCATTGTTTTCCTTTGTTCAATAGGGACAGATATATAATCCTGCATACGCTTGTATCCACTAATTCTCTACTTAGATTATAGATTTTTTTCAGTGTAATTGCCATGTTTTTCCTTAACAACCGTTAAGAATCTATAATTCCTGACTTAACAATTCTGTAAGATTATTTATGGATTGCAAATATTGTACCAACATTGTAAAACTCATTCTTATTTCATGCAATTCCTGGTTTTTTTTGTTTCTGGCTTATTGTTTATTCTTTATTCCATTATTTGATGATTAATCAAAATTGTTATCTGGAAACTGATTGATCACTTGCTGAACAACTTCAGGCAATGGAATCTTATATTCGTTCGCAATCCTGCGGCAATCTTCATACTCCGGTGACCATTGAATCACTTTGCCATCCATCCATTTCCGTTTGACACGAACAACTCCCCACGCTGTGTTTACTTCGACAAAATCACGTTCTGATTCATAGCGTCTTACTGGTGTGACCCGAACCCCAAATGTTGTTGATTCCTTTAATAATAAAGTTGCCAATTCTGCTTCCTGTTGTCGGGTGGCGACTATTGTCACCAGGGTTGCCGGTCGATTCTTCTTCATATATATAGGTGCATAGGTTACGTCCAATGCACCGCAAGCAAAACATCGCTCCATCAGGTGTCCAAACCACTCAGGATTCATATCATCAATGTGGGTTTCAATTACAATATGCTCATTGTTGGCTTCGTTGCTCTGTTCACCGATCATCACCCTCATAATATTTGGCCAGGGTAGATCCTTGCTCCCGGCACCACATCCCAATTTTTCCAATTTCATTTCCGGTTTTTCATACCGGGCAAATGCTGCTAAGAAGGCTGCCCCGGTTGGGGTTATCAATTCCACATCAGCTGTAAATGGCCGCATCAACGCCTGGCTTTCATTCAACAAAACCATTGTTGCCGGAGCGGGAATTGGCATCATTCCATGTTGTGTGTGAACAGTTCCCTCACACCAGGGTAATCCTGATGAGAATACCTGACCAATCTGGAAATAATCCAGTGCAATACTGATCCCAACGATATCCAGGATTGAATCAGTCGCACCTACCTCATGAAAATGTATTTCATCAGGATCGACCCCATGGACACTGCCTTCAGCTCGTGCCAGTAAATCGAAGATTTTTAACACATTTTCCTGAACACTGGCTTTCAGTTTGCTCTTCAGAATAATCTCTCGAATATCAGCCATATGGCGGTGATGCCCATGATGATGATCTGACTCTGGCGGTTGTACGATATCAATACTGAACTGGGTTGCGCGAATCACTCCTTTCATAACCTTCTGACTAAGGATGTGAAATTCCTCACCAAGTTTCAACTCTTGAAATGCTTCCTGTACTACTTCTAAAGGCAGACCTGCATCCAGGAATGCCCCCAAAAGCATGTCTCCACTGATCCCTGAATATGCATCAACATACAAAATCCTCGTCATCATAAGCCCTCATTCATACTGCCACTGCGAAATCCCTGTAAATCTAAAGATACATAAAGAAATCCACATGCCTTTATTTTTTCTACAATTTGTGTGCGCTGTTCCAACACTTTTTCAAACAACGAGGTCGGCACTTCAAGGCGTGCAACGCATTCATGATAACGCACCCGTAATTCATCAAACCCGATTGATTTCAATGCCATTTCCGCACAAGCCACTTGCTGGATGCGCTGGTGGCTAATTTCCACACCATACGGAAAGCGGCTGGCCAGACAGGGGTTGGAAGGTTTATCCCAGACAAATAAACCCTGCCAGCGTGCTAATTGTCTCACCTCTCTTTTGGTGATGCCTGCATCCCCCAATGGACTCTTCACACCAAGCTCCGCCAGGGCTTTCAGACCTGGACGGTAATCATCCCGATCATCAAAATTGGATCCATCCACCAATTGATGCATACCAACTGAAGTTGCATGTTCTAGTATCTTTTTCATCCTTGCCAGCTTGCAGAAATAACAGCGGTCTATTGGATTGGATCGGATCTCTTCTATTTCCATTTCATCGAACTTGATAATATAGTGTTCAACACCAAGTTGATCGGTGATTCGCCGGGCATCTTCCATTTCCTGTGGAGTTTCCATTGAAGATTGAATCGAGTATGCTTTAACCCTCCCAACTCCCAGTGCAGCAACCGCAGCAGCACACACCAGTGCGCTATCCACTCCCCCGGAAAGAGTCACTCCCAGCTTTTCATTTCCCTGGAGCAATTTTAGTAATGTTTCCCATTTCTCCAGATGTAGACTGGATAAATCATTCATGTTTTTTGAGTCCCGCTAGACTGGCGATTGATCAAAGCTGCCTGATACCCGGCTCCAAAGCCATTATCAATATTCACCACCGAAACGCCATTGGCACAGCTGTTGAGCATGGCTAGCAGTGCAGCCAACCCATTGAAACTAGCACCATATCCAATACTGGTCGGAACCGCAATTACCGGTGCACTCACCAGACCAGCCACAACGCTCGGAAGCGCACCTTCCATCCCAGCCACCACCACCAACACCGTTGCCGAATGTAACAGATCGAGCTGATCCAACAAACGGTGTAATCCAGCGACTCCCACATCAAACAAACGAGTTACCTTTGCACCCATCATTTCTGCTGTGAGTGCTGCTTCTTCTGCTACCGAAATATCTGCAGTACCACCGGTTAGCACGAGGACATTGCCAATGCCTTTTTCAGGATTGGATTGCCAGGTCAACATCTTTGCCAAAGGATGATATGCAATCTGTGGATAAATCTCCCGGATCTGATTGGAGATTTCAGTTTCAATCCTCGTGATCATTAAATCTTCATTCTGCTCCAGCACTTTTTTTGTGATCGCTATTAATTGTTCTATCGTTTTACCAACCCCAAAAATAATCTCCGGATAGCCACAGCGTAAAGAACGATGGTGGTCGAGACGAACGAAATCGCCAATATTCTCATATGGATAATTTCTCAATTTCTCCAGAGCTTCATCTATGGATGTGTCTCCAAGTTGAACTTGTTTGAGGATTTTAACTAATGATTCCTGGTTCATATTCCTCTTTTAGATTTTGAAAGTAATTATGATTATAGCCCGATTTGACAGTGGAAACGCGATTTCAGCGTTTGTCAGATTTCATGAAAAAAGTCTTTACCAAAATTGTAGAAAAAAATGAAATTTCCCGCCTAAAAAGAAATGACCTTTGACTGTATTCTACTGATTCAAAATTCTCAGTCAGCAATTCCATAACGTATAATGCAGTAAATCGCCTGGAAGCCATCTTTCCAACCTATCTTCTTACCCTCTGCGTAAGACCTGCCAAAATAGGAGATCGGTGTCTCAAACATCCGCCAATCCCTTCTTGCAATTTTGGCTGTCACTTCAGGTTCAAAGCCAAATCGATTAGACTTCAAAGGTATTTCCTTTATCACCTTTGCGCGAAACACTTTGTATCCGGTTTCCATATCGGTCAAATTTAAGTTCGTTGTTAAATTCGATAACAGCGTTAGAAACTGATTTCCCACATAATGCCAGAAATATAAAACCCGATGAGGTCCTCCCAGGAAACGTGATCCATAGACAACATCTGCTTTATCATCCAATATTGGTTTTAACAATGCCGGATAATCAAAGGGGTCGTATTCCAGATCGGCATCCTGAATCAAAATGATGTCTCCAGTCGCTTCCTGAAAACCCCGTCGTAAAGCTGCCCCTTTTCCCATATTGACTGGCTGTTGGAAAACTTGAATTTCAGGGTGTTGCTCGGCTAACGCATGCAATATTTCCACTGTTTTATCTTTGGATCCATCATCAACCACCACAATCTCACGTTGTAACCCACTGAGATCAACCTCCAGCACTCTCTTGATGGTTGTGGAGACAAATTTTTCTTCATTATAAACAGGGATTACAATGCTGAGTTTTTCCATTTTTACGACCTTTAGCAGTGGATTGATCTGATCAGAAAATAAAGTTGATGAAGTATTTGGATTGACCTGATTATTTTACTACGAACCATCAATTCAGAATACCAAAAACAAATATAAACCAATTTCGTATCGATTTGTACATATCTGCGTCTTAAAAGAATAGAGACGAGTCAATTTTTCTTTTTCATGTGTCATATTAAAAAGGAGAATAAAATGAAAGTAACTTTGTTGGGGCGAAGTATCATTTTGATCATCGCAATATTATTCGTTTTGGGTTCCTTTACACCTGTCTCCAGTGCACCGGAAGCACGTGTGTTCGTGGAATATCGAATTGGTCAACAGGCGGGTGTGCGGGTATCATTGCAACAAGCCGGGGCCAAATTCCATTATCAATTTGAAGACCTGAATGCCTTTGTGGTCAGTTTACCAGAGAGTGCCTTGAATGGCATTCGGCGCAATCCAAATGTGGTCTCGATCGAAGAAGATCCCGTGAGAGAGCTGGTTCGGAATATGCCTTCTGAAGCTGCTGCCGTAAATGCAGAATCCATCTTGCCTGAACAGGTCGTGCCTTATGGTGTCGATATGGTGCAGGCACGCGATATCTGGGATGCAAACCGTGATGGCAGGATTGACAAGAAGGCCCCTACCGGAGCTGGACGAACCGTTTGCATCATTGACACTGGTTTTTATACCGAACATGAAGACTTTGCCGGTGTCGATGTACAAGGTGGCTATTCTCAAACCAACGATGATCCTGGCTTATGGACTCTTGATGGTTATGGACACGGCACCCATGTTGCAGGCACGATTGTTGCTCAGAATAATGCATATGGAGTTGTCGGTGTCACACCAGGAACAGCTTCACTATACATCGTAAAAATTTTTGGTGATGACGGTTTATGGGTTTCAAAAGCACATGCCTCTGATTTGATTGAAGCAGCTTATTTATGCGCTGATAACGGTGCCAATATCATCAGCATGAGTTTAAGTGGTACCAATAAAAGCGGAAAAGAGGAAAAAGCCTTCAATGATATCTATGCAAGCGGTATTCTTTCTGTAGCTGCTGCCAGCAATGATGGAGTTGCTGACTATCATTATCCTGCCTCGTATGATTCTGTCATCTCTGTCGGTGCGCTTGACACAAACAAAGTAATCGCAGATTTTTCCAACTTCAATGACCAGGTAGAACTAGCTGCTCCCGGAGTTGGTGTTTTAAGTACAGTACCATTCATTTCCGCCGCATCTGTCACCGTCGATGGCGTATCCTATGTCGCTTTGGGAATGGAATTTGCACCAACCGGCACAATCTCTGGTGAATTAGCGGATGGTGGTTTCTGTCTTCCAGCTGATCCTGTTGCTGATTGGTCAGGAAAAGTCGTATTATGTTCACGAGGTGATGCATCATTCTTAGAAAAAGTCACCAAAGTAATGGATAATGGAGGCGCAGCAGCAGTCATCTATAATAATTTACCAGGATTATTCTCTGGAACCCTGGGAGAAGCAGGCGAATACATTCTTGCTGTTTCCATCAGCCAGGAAGATGGTCAATATCTGGTAGTTAATCAATTAGGGGAATTAGCATCAGTGGAAAACTCATTATTATTTCCAGCCAGTGGCTACGAAGCCTGGGACGGAACATCCATGGCTACCCCGCATGTTTCCGCAGTCGCTGCGTTGATCTGGAGCTGGAATCCGACTTTTACCAATGTCCAGATACGGGAAGCCATGCAAATGACCGCAATGGATCTGGGTGAAACAGGACGCGACGTTTACTATGGATTTGGTCTGGTACAGGCAAAAGATGCATTGAATTATCTGGGTGGTGGCAAACCAGGTAAAAAATAAAAATTCTCGAGGAGATAATAATCATTAATTCTAAAACGTAACGCCATAATCCTCGTCCCTATTCTAAGCCTGATCCCCTATTCTCCCCAGGATGGGGATCAGGTGCTTAAAGCTAGAATTTCATGGTTCATCGAAAAAAACGTACGGATAATGTTTAGATTTTTAAAAACAAATTGATAGTTTTTACTTATAGTAATAATATTCATCATGATTATATCTATACGCATTAGATTATTACAACATAAGATATGCTTTATCCTGAGTGCAATAAGTGCATTCTGGCCTGGGTGCAATAGTTTCTTTAAGGCCTAAAGGCAATCATTTCCTTCCGGCCAGCATGAAAATTTTGCATTAAGGCTTCCAGCGTGCAAATATTGCCCACCTGCTGAGTGCAATTATTGCCTGACTCGTAAGTGCAAAAATTGCACGTGATTCATATTAATTACTTAATTAATTACTTTAAATGACTCTTAAATAATATTTCATGAATGAATCGATTAATCTGATCAACAATGTTTTGTGTTTCCTGCAAATCAAAATATGCATGCATTGATTTTATTAAGTAATGAATCGAACCTTGATGATGGATTAACTGTTGATGAAAAATTTCAGCACTCTTTGGATTTACCGTTTCATCCTGCAGAGATTGAATAATAAGCACTGGGGTATTGATTTCATCCAAAATCTTTAATGTTTTTTGACCAATTCGCTGAACGTCCAACAGTCTGGGAATCCAGAAAGGTAAGGTCCACCAGTCATTGATATTCACACCGAAGGAATCTCGATAGATTTGAAGAACCGGGTCATTATTATTCTTCGAACTGAGTAGCACCCGTAGGGATAAGGATATTTGACGCCAGGTGATCCGCGTGTAAATCGGTGTATTTAATAAAATAATTCCATTGATTGATTGTGTTAATGATGTATTCAATGCCAATAAACCACCTAATGAGTGGCCGAACAAATAGATTTGTTGGTACTTTTTCTTAAGTCTGGCTACCTCTTCATTTACAAATGTTTGCCAGTTATCTGGTTTGATAAATGCGAACTCTTTTCCTTTACTGCCATGTCCAGGCAATAAGATGGATTTGACACTGAAATTGTGTTCATTTAATTTGTTTGCGAAATCTTTGAATTGACCCGGAGATCCTAAAACACCATGGATACATAAAATTATGGTATCAGAATTGGAGGTTTCAAGTGTAAATGCTACATGGTTGTTGGTATTCAACATAAATTACTTACTCTGGAAAATCGATTAAGACAGATTTACTTTCTTTGATGATCATACAATTATAAGGGACAATAGAGAGGGATTCATTCTAAATCAATACATATTTTATCTGGCATTTCCAGCCTTTCCAATTTACGGATGGCATTTATGGTTGGACAATGAACGTACTGAAAGGCAGAAAACCTGATAGAAATTGCAGCCATTGGTCTACCTTTGGTTGCCCCTGCTGCATTTTGGGTAGGACAAAACCATTTTTCATCTTTAGGCTGGCTCTTATGGTTGTTATGCTGGTTACAGGTCACAGGGACGATGTTTTTCCGCCTATACTTGCTTTGATATGATCCTGTTGGATGTGGCATGATGAAGTTGTGTTCAATCATGAATCCCCTCATCGCAGAAAACCATGAGGGATTGGCAAATAATAGACGCTGGGGATTGATACTGATTGAGGATGATTTTCATTATTCTACGGTATTCAAACATTTTGGATTCAAATAACATAGAAACTTTATTGATCATTCATTAAATTTATTTAAAAATAGAAAATATGTTCTCATAAAGTAATTAATGCATAAATTTGATAATTAGTAATTCATTAATATAATCATTCCTGCCTTCACAACTACAAAGCACTCCCCTATTTAACCAAATAGTAACCATGGTTACTATTTTTCCCACCACTCTGCAGGAAATTCAAGTTTCCATTCATAGCGTGGACTGCGGGAAGGTTTTTTATATTTCGATAAATCAATTTGACCTTCTGAGTAGGATTTTAAAAACCGGTGTAATGCCAGGGTAGCGAGCTGACTGGCAGGTAACGATAATGATTCTGCCAGTTCAAACATCGCTTGTTTTAGTTGTGGAGGAAGATCATATGTGACTCGTTGCTCACGTCGGGCACGTATTTTTGCCCTTTCTTTGGCTTTCTTCTCTCTCTCCCTTCTTGGCAGTCTGGCTTCAGCCTGTTTATTTTCCATTCCGGCTAATAAATCAGCCACAGCTGGATCGAGGATTGTTCTTCGTTGTAAATTTCTGCTAGCCATCTATCACCTCCAGAAGACGATCAACAATCTGTTTATAACCCCCCACTTGTGTTTTACCTTCCTGATATCCGCTCATTGCTGGGCTATTCGGTGAATACTCCCATAGTGTTTTCCCATACGCTGCAGCTTCCCGCACACGAGTATCTTGAGGAATTGGTGGCAATACTCTTTCACCAAACGTTTTAACAATTTCTTGAAATTGAGTAATTGTTTCCCGTGTTGTTCTGTCAAAAAAAGTCGGTAGGATTGAATATCCTGCAAACTGGTGTCCTCTTTGTGTAATTTCAGCCATTGTAAGCAGAATCTCTTTCACGCCATCCACTGCCATGGCATCCGGACGGGTCGGAATTAAGACCCAGTCACAGGCAACCAGCCCATTTATATGTAAAACATCTAATGAAGGTGCCATATCCAATAATATGATGTCATAATCGCTTTCTTTTAACCGCTCTAACAAAATTGTCTCTCGAAAATCCATCAATGTAATATGGCGCTTGACATTTTCTGTTCGTTTATCGCTGGAAAGGATATCCAGTCCTGGTCTGACAGTTTGAACAATCTTATCAAGAGGTTCGTCCAAGACCAACCACCTATATAGACCTGGATTTTTATCAAAGCCAAATGAAAAAGCAATATGTCCTTGTGGGTCCAGATCAATTAACAATGTCTTCTTTTCGTGTTGGATAAATCCACTGGCAAGTGTGACCGCGGTAGTTGTTTTTCCAACACCTCCCTTTTGATTGGCGAGGGCTATAATGAACATTTCGCTGGCAGCTCCTTTGTTATGGTGAAATTCAACCGGTTAAGTCACTAAGGGGTGACCCTGGAAATTATACCCTTATTCTACCCGAAAAGTCAAGAGGCGACCCTAAGGGTATACCCTGTAAATAATCCAGTGTATACTCTTGGATCAAATAAATCGATTCCCAGCAGATTTTAACAGGAAAAGGAGATCTTCTTCGTAATACGAGCAGAGGCTTTAAAATCTCGTTTTTTTGATAAAAATCTTAAGGAGATTTTTAAACCTGAGATTGTTGGTTTTGAATGAAATCATCCTACTTTTAATGTGATTGAATCAATGCTAACCGAGTTTCTCAAATTAGTATCCTGAAAAAAAGTTATTTAACATCTATTTTATAAGATGTGGCAAATCTGCTGATGCAGATTGATCTACTTCATGGATTTCAATCCATGGCTGTTAAATTAAAAACCAACTTAAGCAGGTTGGTGGGTGGTTAACCTGCTTAAGTTGGTTTTGTTCTTTCTGAGCCTATGGTTCGTGTACTCGGAACGGGTATCAACCACTGGCGATCTCAATCAATATCATCTTCACTACGGATTGAAATTGAGTTTACAAAGTCCAAAACGGATCAAGTTGGTTAATAGTCAATCCTCATTAGTACCCTGAAATTTGGTATTCCAGGCGTAAATAGAGGCAATTATTTTAAAAACGAGAAACCCAGTTACTATGTGAAATCTCACATAATTCATTTGCAGATATCTTTTTATTTACCTGGAGATTGCATAAGTTTCCGATAAAAAAAAGTCCTACAAAAAACTGTAACCACGGTTACGAATCATCATAATTATCGCTGAACAATTTACTGACTTTGATCAAATCATTTAAAAAAAAGGCGTTGTCTATCTTCTTTTAAGTCTTGCTTGAATCAAAGTTAATAATTCTGATAGGATTTCAGCTGCGTTTTCTGCCTGACCGCTAATAAATAGATCATCTGCTAAGGAATCCAGTATTTCTGATTGTTCCAGATGGTCAATATTACGAAAAACACGGGTGAATTTTCGCAATGAGCGGTTAGCATTCTTCTCAGGTGTAGAGAGTGTTTTGGGGGAGCTTGTTTTTTTATTTTCAGTGTTGGTTCTATCAGCTGATATTTGTTCAGCTATTTCTTCAGAAGTCAGGCTGTTTTGAATACTCTGGTGAATTAATGAATCCCAATTGCGTTGCGGTTGATTGAGAATTTCACGTAAAACTCGTTCAGGTAAACGAAAACGATCAGCCTTTTCAAGTAATTGGCTGGGCATTTGTAAAATATTCAATAATTGGACCATGCGTGGGCGTGTTAATTGCATTATGGGGGTTATACGATCCCACAAACCAGCAGGCATGCGTTGAGAGCGAGCCAGCCGAAAATATTCATAATCATCCTGAATTTTCCCGTCGGGTGTATTACCAAGTTCTGCAAGAATCAAAGCGGCGACTTCACATGCCTGTTCGACAGCAGAAGGTGATTCTGCGTGTCTGTTTTCAAGCACTTGCCGTTGGCGTGTAGGATGATCAATTACCTCGACCCGCAGGAGGGGTTCTTCCTTTATATGGTTGGCGCTCACCTGCAAGCAGGCTGCCCAAAAACGACGTTCACCCGTCTCAATCAGGAATACAAAATTACCATTGACGTCATTTTCCCATGATCCGGTAATTGCCTTGATTTGACCGTGTTCATCAAATGAGTTTCCCAGAGAAATGAGGCGGTCAATTTCTGCTTTTACACCGCTATCCTGTTGTGAGAATTTAATCCATTCAGAAGCTGCTTGATAACAATCAATTTCACCAGAAAAAAATGAGTTGCGAATGTGCATGGGTAATAAACGCCGTGGTTGAAATCTGTCCGGCATCATTTCAGTTGGTTTTAAACGCTCAATCCTCTCAACTTCCCTGGACACACTCTTTTCTTGGGGAATTGTTGAAAGATTTGAGACTGGTTTTTCTTCTGTTATCGGGAAATCTTCAAAGGCGTTAAATCTTTTTTTCTTGCTGGGCGGCATCTTTCCTCCTTACCACCAATCGTATTATTTGGAAGAGGTTCTCTTGAATACTGCTTCCACCAGATCACCGTACTCTTTGGTTGCACGTGAGCTGGATGCTAATTGTCCAGGTAACCGCTGGCGTGGGGGTTTATACGTAAAAATATCCATATGACTGGAATGAGCATAAGCCAGATCCGATGCTTTGTGGATGGGACCCAGCAACTGATGTGGATAGCGTTTTTCCAGTTGCTCAAGAATCTCTCTTACCTCGATACGTTGTTCTTCACAAATAGTGGGTAAATAACCCAGTATATGAATTTCCGGATTGAAATGGATTTTTACTTGTTCGATCGTGTTTTGGAGTTCTCTCAAACCAGAAACACCCAGATAGCTGGGTTCCACAGGGATGATGATATGGTTAGCAGCAACCAGCGCATTAACCAGTAAATCGCCTGTGGTGGGTGGTGTGTCTATGATGATAAAGGCGAAATCATTCTTAATTGAGCGTAATACCTGACTCAGCCTTGATTCATTGGCCATTAGTGTGGGTAAGACGCGGGCTGCATCCACCATGGCAGCGCGATTGGAAGGGATTACATAAAGGTTGGGGTGGTGAATGGATATTCGTAAAAGTCTTTGGATCGATGGTGGTGGTGATTCCACCAGCAGGGCAGATAATGACTGGTCAGCAGGTGCATCATGCTCGCCATAAGCGGTGGCCAACAATGCATGTCCCTGAGGATCCATATCGACCAATAACACGCGATTTGATTTTGTGGATTGATCTGCCAAATATAGGGATAGTCCAGCAGCAAGGTTGACAGCTGTTGTAGTCTTACCAACACCGCCTTTTTCATTTGCAATTGTTATAATGTCTGCCATAAACCCTCTTTCCGGAATAATTAGTCTAATTCTATGAAATTATAACTTAATAGCGTTATATCGGTGATTTTTAAGTATATTAGCATATATTAGTACCAATTTCAATGAATTTACGATAATTAAGTGTTAATTGGGGTAAAATAACGGTAATTCTATTGTTTTTTTTTTGATTTAATGCAATAATATGCGCAGATATACTGGAGGTCTATATGTTCAATTCATTGAACGACGAAGAGTGGAGAGTTGCTAGAATGGAAAGGTTAGGTCTCAAAGAAGATCCTTTCAAACTTTCCGCCGATCCTCGATATCTTTATTTAGGTCCTGAACATTTAGCTGTGTACCGTCAGGCACAGGGTGTTGTAGCAAGACGCCGCGGTTTGGCTCTCTTTTCTGGTGATATGGGCATGGGCAAAAGTTCATTAGCACGGCGTATCTATGATTTATATGCGGGTGAGGATTCGGTTGTTATCAGTTATATCCACACAGCTTCCTTTAAATCTGGTATGGATGCAGCCCGGCAGATTTCCGTTTCGTTGGGGTTACCAACCCAGCGAAGCTTTCAAAGACAAATGGATACCCTTGAACGCTTGATGGCAGATGAATACACCCGTAACCGCAATGTAGTAATTATACTGGATGATGCTCAGATGATGGAACCAGAGGCGTTAGAGGTTTTACATCGCCTCTATAATTTTGATTATGATTCCAAAGTAGTTCAAATACTTGCATTTGGACAACGTGAAATGAATAGTCTTTTTGAGACCAATAAAGCTGTCAATGCACGTGTATTTGTCCGCCTGGCTTTGCCACCATTAACTTTATCAAGTTCATTACAAATGGTCCTCTTCCGATTGAATGTTGCCGGAAGAGGTGAGCCTTTTATTGATGATGATGCTTTTGAGTTGTTGTACGACCGTTCACAAGGTGTTCCGCGAGAAATTATTCGTTATTGTGCCTTGGCCACTGATGTAGTACTGCAATCAGATGTTTCAACAATCACAATCGATATTGTAAGAGAGGTAGTAGCTTATGAAACATGATTCCCACTCCGTAACCAGTAACGCCTGGGTTCAACTTTATCAAGCACGGCGGATCACATCTGATCCCCAATCTCGTCCACCCGGAAGACCGCCGTCATTAGTTCCGCGCCATAAAGTTGGTTTAACCCTTTCAAAGGGAGAAATCGCGGAGCTGACCAAATGGCAGAATCGCCTTGCAAAAATGCTGGGTCGCAAAATCTCGTTAGGGGAGACGGTAGGTATTATCTCGCGAATTTGCAGCGCACGTCTTCAATTGGTACCGGGTGAAAAAGCTCGTAATTTAGAGGAGCTTGTTCAAATGTTGATAACGAATGAATAAATTTTTCTACCAAAAATATAGTTAATTAATGGAAGAATAAATTATCAAAAAAATAATAAAAAAATTGCGTGTAGTATAAGGGAAACGGAGGTATATACATGAGTGCGGCAGGTGTCCAGACGTGTAATCAGGTTAATTCTGGTGAAAAAATTCATGCAGGTCAAAAGAATTTTTCTCGTACTGTACGCTTTTGCTGTGAAAATTATTTGAATTGGTGGGTTCAAGATAACAAAATTTCCAACAACCAACCAAAACGGGTAGATAAAATCAGGGTAATGCTTCCCCTGGATATTTGAGCATAACAGTGCTCAAACTGGCTGATAACAGGATTTAAAATGGAAACCAAAACGGGATTTTCAAATCATAAAGATGCCTGGCAAATGGTTTTAGGTCAATTACAACCTGAAATGAGTCGGGTAGATTTTAAAACCTGGGTTGTTCCGATTGTCCCGTTAGGATTCAATGGTAATCCTGATAAATACCGGTTAGCAGTTAAGAATGAATACAACAAGGACATTATTAATAGCCGCTTGAATGCACGCATATCGCGTTTATTATCAGGATTATATAAACGTGATGTTGGTGTGGAAGTGATTGTTTCAAATCAATTTATTGAAGATGACTCTGATGAACCATATTTACCATCAGAACAGGTCGTTGATCATCAGGAAAAAAAACAAAGTCAAAATACGAATAAAAAACAAAATAAACCTTCGAATGAAATTTCCGATATAGAAGAAGATTTACCTGCTATTAGTAAACGCAAGGTTATGTTTCAAAAAGCTTATGGGAATGAAAGAGCCAACATTATTCAGCCGGATAAAGGCATCTATGTAACCAAATACTTTATGGAAAATTGGTTGCCTCTGCTGGGACATTCGGCTTTGATCGTTGTCATGATGGTAAGAAAGGTTTGTTACTGGAATCTTTATACCGGGGAAAAAAGAGATATTATGGATACTGAAATGGGGGAGTTAGCGGAGCAGGCATGTATCAGTGTTCGCACACTAAAGACAATTTTGAAAAATGATCTAATCAGACGCTACTTTATTCGCTACACCGTGCGCAGAGTCATGACACCGAACGGTATCCGCACAGCGGGTATTCACTTGCAGGTAAGAATGGATGATCCGCTTACCCCTGAAGATCAGGAAAAGTCAGGAAACTATGAAAGTGGTACCTGGTTCCACCCTGAATTCGAAGACGAGAGTGAAGATTACGAATTGTAAAGCTCGCTATCAAGATAACCTAAAAAAGTATCATCTCAATAAAACCGAGCTGGCGAGTGTTTTTGGCGGTTATCTCTGCCAGTAATACCAATCCTGCTATCATAAAAAGATAATAATTATTTGGGGTTTTCAGTTAAGTTGAGCAAAACCCTGTGCTTGCTCAGCAGTAATGTGAATGAGTTTCCGCAGGACAGCGTTTTCCCTGCGATATAAACGTTCCACGGTCTGGCATATTTCCAGGGCAGTGACAGCGTTCAATGCTGGTTGTTTTTCATGAGCTGGGATTTGTAGTAAAGAAGCAGCCAGAAATATCAATGCAAATGGATCATCAGGCATCTGAATCTGATCGAGATCAATCTCCATATCATCCAGTCGATTGATGGTATGCAAATAAAATTGGACCTGGTTACGGAGATGACGAATTCTCCGATAAACATCCAATGGTCGTTTAAAATCAATCGGAAAATCCTCAATTGTTGCGGATAAATAAGGGTTTTCATCACTGAGAGCATTGATTTTAAACCTTCTCTCCCCAATTACTGTCAAATTGAAACAACCATCATTCAAAGGATCCGCTTTCAGAATACGGGCAGTTGTGCCAATCATGTGTGGTTCCGCCAAAGGACCTAACGATTCAATTCCTCTGCGAATCAAGACAACCCCAAAAATAGGCTCTTGATTTAATAATTGATTTACCATCAATTTATAGCGGCTCTCAAAGATATGCAAATGCAGCGGCATTCCAGGAAAGAGTACGGTATTGAGAGGAAATAAAGCTAATTGATTTGTCATATAGGCTAATTCTAAATTGAATTGTGTATTAATCTATTACTCATATAAGGTTATTAGGATAACTATGTCACAAAAAATCACTAATAAAAATAATGATTCTCCAAAAGAAAAATCTAAACAATTCGAAGTAAAAAAATTTTTCTTCGCATGACTTGAATCAAATTCAAAAAATTTGATCAAAAAAAATATTTTTTAAAATTTTGTTTAACTATCCTTACTTTTTGATCGAATTTATAATAAGGTAGTAGTATTAATTCAACTCGAATTTTAAATTTTGAATTTCACCCTTCAAATTTGTTCATAATAAACATTAGAATTTAGGAAAATCAATGGACTTATCAATCGTAGTTCCGGTCTACAACGAAGAAGAGACAATTCCTCTACTGTATCAGGCAGTTTTGGATGCCATGCAACCATTGCAAGAAACCTGGGAATTGATTCTGGTTGATGATGGCAGTAAAGATCAAAGCTTCTCAAAATTAGAACTTCTGGCAGAAACCGATCCTCATCATATTCGTGTAATCGGTTTGCGGCGTAATTTTGGACAAACAGCGGCCATTGCAGCTGGGATTGATCATTCGAAGGGAAAAATTATTGTATTAATGGATGCAGATTTACAGAATGATCCTCAGGACATTCCGATATTGTTGGAAAAAATTTATGCTGGTTACGATGTGGTTAGTGGATGGAGATCCAAAAGAAAAGACACATTTATCACCAGAACCATGCCTTCCTTATTTGCCAATAAATTGATTTCTGTTGTCACCGGTGTTCATCTCCATGATTATGGATGCACGCTAAAAGCATATCGCCGGGAGGTTTTAACCGGTTTCCGGCTTTATGGGGAGATGCATCGTTTCATCCCCGTATACGCCAACTCAGTTGGCGCAAAATTAATTGAGATTCCGGTCCGGCATCACCCACGAAAATATGGGAAGGCTAAATATGGTCTGGAACGAACAATGAAAGTTATTTTGGATTTATTCACGGTGAAATTCTTAAATTCATATGCAAATAAGCCAATCTACTTATTTGGAGGAACTGGAATTTTAATCATGGCAGTTTCCAGCCTAATTCTCTTGTATCTATTTATTAGAAGGATCTTTTTCTTTGTTCCTGTATTGGATTCACCGTTGTTCATGTTATCCAGCATGTTTTTCATCCTTGGTTTCCAATCGATATTGATGGGCTTAATTGCTGAACTCCTGGTACGCACGTATCATGAAGCGCAACATAAACCAACTTACACAATAAAAACCACCATTGGTTTTGATTCTCCAAAAGTAGATTGAGTTGAATGACCAAATTTATTAACAGAAGATAATGAGTAATCCTCTCCTGGGTTTTTATAACTTTTCTCGGGTCATGATCTGTTTGTTTTTTACTTCCCATATTTGGGTAGCAAACCCATCGATAAAATACCGATCATGGACAATTGCCAGAACAGTTCCTTCGAATTCAGATAATGCTTTTTCAAATTGCGTTCGGGAGGGAATATCCAGATGATTGATGGGTTCGTCCAGGATCAGAAAGTTACATCCTTGTGCAACCAGACAGGCAAGTGATAAGCGTGCTCGTTCACCGAACGACAATTTTCCTACTATTTTAAAGACGTCATCCCCTTTAAATAGAAATTTGGATAAAAATTTCCGATTCTCCGTTTCATTATGGGAAAAAACCTTTCTGATTGTTTCAATTACACTATAATCCGGGTCAAATTCATCTTGCTCTTGTGACATATAACCAATTTTCACCTTAGTTCCTAATCGGAAATTGCCGCCAATTGCAGGAATTTCTCCAAAAATTGTTTTTATTAAGGATGTTTTTCCACATCCATTATCACCAATTAACGCAACCCTTTCACCAAATCGAAGAATCAGACTAATTTCATTAATCAGGTCATTGCTTCCATAACCAACACTGAGATTATCCAGAATCAGAACATTCCTTCCCGAGTTTTGAACATCATGAAAATCAACCTTCATTTGCCAGGTTCGAACTGGTTTTTCTACCCCATTATTCATGATTTTTTCAACGCGTTTTTCAATATTCTTTGCTTTTTGAATTGTTTCTTTCGTCCGATCACCGAAAAAACCGACACTAAAACCATCTGTTTTAGAAGGATCTGTTTTTCCACCTTTGCGATATTTCGCTTTTGATCTCATTTCCATTGCTGCACTTTGCAATCGATGAATTTCTATTTGTTTATCCTGAAAAGCCTGATATTGTTTCTCGTGTTTGACAATTTTTTGTTCTAAATAATCACTATAATTGCCACTGTAGAATGAGATTTGATGTGTGTGTTCATCAAGCTCCAATATGCCATTAACAGTCCTGTCCAAAAAGGTTCGATCATGACTGACCATTAAAATGCCACCTTGAAATTGATTGATCCAACTCTCCAACCACTCAATCATTTTTATATCGAGGTGGTTGGTGGGTTCATCCAACAACAAAATCTGAGGATTTGTCATTAATACTTTGACCAGCATCAAACGGGTTTTTTGTCCACCGCTTAACTGAGAGATAAGCGTGGAAAGATCGTATTCACCTAATCCAAGTGATTTCATTAGCGTTGGCGCTTGATGAATCATTTCAGTTGCCTGGTGAATTTGATTCAAAAGCAAATCAAATTCAATTTGACCAGCTGTATCATCTGGTTTTTTTGCGAGTGATTCAGACAATTGTGCCAATTTCTGGTCCAACACAGAAATTTCACCAAATTCAGATCCTAAAAATGAACCAATCTCTGAATGATCATCAATCACCAAACCTTGCGGTAGATAACCAATGCGAAGATTTTTGGGATAGAAATTTATTGATCCTTTATTGGCTTTTTCTTTTCCAACAAGAATCTTCAACAGGGTTGTCTTGCCAGTACCATTTATTCCAACGAGACCACAATGATCGCCTGAATTAATGGTGAAATTGATATCCTGGAGAATGGGAACGAGACCGAAATTCTTATAAAGTTGTGAAGCTTGAAGCATAATAACCTGCCTGTGAAAAAATTAAAAATCATCGACAAAAGAAAAATGAATTTCTATAACATCTCAATAATCCAGGGCTGGTGGATGTTTACTCACCAAAACACCCTGACCGAGAAGATGAAAAGATACAGTTTTCTTTTATAAACACGTTATCACAGGTTGTCGATCATGAATCTTTCAAACCTCCATCTATCAATCCTAATTATATCGACTTTGCATGAATTTTCCCTAATTATTTGGATAAATTTTTCCCTGGTCAAAAGGCTACAATTCTTCAAAAGCAGCAATATTCCAGGCCTTATTAAAAAAAGTAACGGTTTCTGTATCATCTCAATAATCCGGGTTTGGTGGGAGTTTTTTACGGTGAATCCCACTAAAACCAGCCTCACTTCTGATGAAAAGTTACCAGATTCTCGATTAAAAATTGACTCTGTTAACTTTATTCTAAGAGTTCAGTATTATAATAAATTAATCAGATTATTAAATTGGGAGGTTTAACCATGCATGAAAGAAGTATAGAATTATTAAATATGGCTGTTGCTGATGAATTATCAGCTGTTCATCAATACATGTATTTTCATTTTCACCTGGATGATCAGGGGTATGATCTTTCGTCATCCATGTTCAAGAGAATAGCTATTCAAGAGATGGGGCATGTTGAAGTTTTGGCAGAACGGATTCTATTCCTGAAGGGTGAAGTAAAAATGGAAAATGCTCATCCTGTTGAAAATATCCAGGATGTTGCCGAAATGCTTAAGAAAGCGGCTGATATGGAAGAAGGCAGTGCCAGAGATTACAATCTTTGGGCAAATGAATGTGCAGCCAACGCAGATTCTGTCACGAAAAAGATTTTCGAACAATTGGTGATGGATGAAGAAGGTCATTATGATCAATTTGATACTGAATTGGATCAGTTGAACAAATTTGGGGAACGTTATCTTGCTTTACAGTCGATTGAACGCAGTAAACGCCTGGAATCCGGTGCACCAATAGAGTAGTAAAAAGTAGTTCCTGAAAAATCATCAACCCTGGAAGTCAAACAAGCTTTCAGGGTTTTCTTTTTCTCTTTTATTACATTTGACATGAATCCTCATGACACAAAAAGTGATAATTATTATAAATTTTGTAATTTATCGATATTGATATGTTAGACGAAAAACTGATTTCAAATTATAATTTTGTTATACAATGATCATAATTTCCAAATCCATTAACCATTATTAATTTTTTGAATGACATTGTTTGAAAAGATTTTAATTACTTATAACTACCACATGCTGTGGTTTGTTTTTGGAAGGTACATTAATGCAAGCAACACAAAATATCATTTCTCTTGCTGATCTCAAGACGGGAGAAAGCGCTACAATCAATAACTTAAAAGCAGGCAGAAATATCAATGCCCGTCTGTCAACTTTAGGTTTTACACCAGGTGTTCTCATCTTCATGACCCACAATTATGGACATGGTCCAATTGTTGTAACCGTTAGAGATACACGAATTGCGCTTGGAAGAGGGGAAGCACAAATGATTTTTGTTAATAGAGAACGAGAATGAATTTATATCGGGAATTCAGACAAAAATCAGAATTAAATGGTGTAAGTCAGCGTTCACTTACAATTGCACTGGCTGGTCAACCCAATATGGGAAAATCGACCATTTTCAACCTCCTGACCGGACTAAATCAACACGTTGGCAATTGGCCAGGAAAAACAGTTGAAAAAAAAGAAGGTGATTATCAACATAATCATCACTCTATTCATCTGATTGATTTACCTGGTACTTATAGCCTTTCTGCAAATTCACCAGAAGAAATCATATCGAGAAATTATATTCTGCAAGAAAAACCAGATCTGGTTGTTGCTGTTGTCAGTGCTGCCAATCTTGAACGCAGTCTTTATCTGGTCTCAGAATTAATCGTATTGGAAACACCATTACTTATTGTTTTAAATATGATCGATGTGGCTGAACAGGAAGGAATTAAAGTAAACGCAAAAATTCTCGAAGCTGCTATTGGCGTTCCGGTGATTCCTATGATTGCCAGTAGAGCCAGTGGGGTGAGAGAATTATTAGATTATATTGATAAATTTATCCAGGGAGAATTGGAATTCCAGCCAAATCTCCCTCAAATCAGTACCGATCATCAACATGTAAAAGAATTAATCGATCAGCTGATTGATGGCTTTATTCCTGAATTTTATCCAAAAAATTGGACATCCATGAAGCTACTGGAAGGTGATGTTGAAATTTATGATATTCTCAAAACTGTTCTTCCACTGGAACGATGGGAAACAATTGATGAAATCCTCAAAAAGCATGAGGATGCTGGCCTGGCAATCGCTTCCGGACGGTATGAATGGATTGAGAGAAATATCCGAGCCGCAGTTGACCGCCCAAAACTTGGCCAAGTAGGATTAACGGACCGATTGGACCGCTTTGCTACTCATCCGATCGGTGGACTAATCATTTTGGCTGTTATTTTAGGTTTAACATTTTGGGTGACATTCACGATTGGAACACCCATTCAAGAATGGATGGACAGCAAAATATTATTGCCACTTGGTATTTTAGCGGAATCCATGTTAATTGATGCGCCACCGTGGGTTGTTAGCCTGGTTGTCGATGGTGCATTTGGAGGTATGGGTGCAGTAATTACCTTTCTGCCAATTATTATTATCTTCTTTGCAGCTTTTGGATTCTTAGAAGACGTAGGATATATGGCTCGAGCTGCTTATGTGATGGATAATTTTATGCACTGGATGGGTTTACATGGGAAATCATTCCTGCCGCTTTTTCTCGGATTTGGTTGTAATGTCCCTGCGGTGATGGGTACAAGGGTAATAGAATCCTGGCCTGCAAGAATTCTCACAATTCTTTTAGCTCCCTTTGTGCCGTGTTCAGCCCGAATGGCAGTTCTGGCTTTCATTGCCCCGGCATTTTTTGGAAATTATGCAGTTTTGGTGTCCTGGGGATTGATTTTATCCAGCCTTGTCGTTCTCCTTTTGTTAGGTGTGGTGTTAAATAAAATTTTCTTCAAAGGTGAACGCACCGCGTTCATTATGGAATTGCCACTTTACCATATACCCAATTGGCGCTCAGCGATTTTGCTTATCTGGCAGCGATCACTTTCTTTCCTGAAGCATGCAGGTACGATTATTCTAATGATGTCGATCGTTGTATGGGCATTATCAGAATTTCCTGGTGGTGATCTTGAAACCAGTTATTTGGCGCAAATTGGCAACTTCTTCACGCCTGTCGGTAATTGGATGGGGTTGGATTGGAAATTGACTGTAGCGCTGATCTCCAGTTTCATGGCAAAAGAAAATGCGATCGCAACATTGGGAGTTCTGTTCGGTAGAACTGAAGAACTCGGTCTGATTCAGACACTTTCCATGACATACACGCCAGCGGTTGGGCTGGCATTCATGGTAGTCTCATTATTGTTTATCCCCTGTGCGGCAACCGTTGCGGTTATTAAAAAAGAAACAGGTTCATGGAAATGGACATTCGTCAATATCGTGCTGATGTTAATCGTTTCCATCGCAGCTGCCAGTGCAGTCTACGCGATTGCATCTGCGGTTGGATTATAGATATGTTAAATAGATTATTTGATCTCATTGAAAAAGGGGGTTCCCTGACACCAGCCAGTCTGGCAACTCAATTAGGCACATCCTCTTCAATGGTTGAATTGATGCTTGAGGAACTAACCCGACGTGGATTGCTAAAAGAAACTGATTTTCAAAAAAAATGTGATCAGGAATCTTGTGGAACCTGCTATCTAGCGAAATCGTGTAAACCGATAAACCAGAGAGTATGGTCAACAAAAAAACAAAGTTAAGACTCTGTTCCAAAAGACGATTCAGCGTTTTGCAGGAACCTTCTTGAATTTATCTTTTATAGCAAATGGGGCATAAAACAGCAGAATAAAAAATGCTGCCAATAATTCAATGATAAGAATATAGTATGGCCATGGCGGCAATACATCCAGTAAGCTGGCTGTTTCTGGTTTGTGGGAGATAAATAAATAATTACTGCCGATGAGAAAATTTAACCCAAAAACCAACAGGAAATATAAGTTTCCGTAGATCGCCACACGTTTGACAGACTGCCAGGTTGGACGAAACCCTTCGACCAAAGTCATATACAGCGCAGATATAATGATCAATCCATGAGAAATGAATACCTGAAAATATCGGTAATGGGGAAATTCATAAGGTCCCAGATCTGGGGTAAGAATTGCCTGAAGCGCTCCAGCGATGCCGATCAGATAGGCAAATTCATAAATGAGTCGGTTCTTTGTGATTAACATGTAGGCACATAACCACACCAAAATACTACACAAATGAAAGGGAAGCATTGTCTGAATTGTCCAATCCCCAATACTCAGGTTCCATACGTGCCAGGTCATTTCATTGAGAACTAAAATAATAGCCATCCCCCAACGAACGCCAAATCGTTTTTCAGGACTGTATTTTCTTTGCGTGGCAATGATAACGAATCCCACCAGAATGATCACAAAGATAGCGATCAGGTGTTGTGTTGAAAAAAGGTCAAATTGAACCTGGTTGAAATTTTTTCCAAAAAATGCTTCCATACTCACCACCAATATGATATCTAGTTATTGTAGAGAAATTTTGATTCCCGTCAAATCATAAAACCTTTTTGTTTTCTCTTTGCTTTTCTCCTAAAAAGGATTAGGAATTTATCAATTATTGTTGATACTCTGTTAGAATCACAGCGAAGCATTTACCTGGAGAAAAAACTATGACCCATGCAGAAAAATTAGCAAAATTTATTGAAATTCGTCCGCATCAGGTTCAGGCGGTGATTGAATTGTTAGATGAAGGCAATACCATTCCCTTTATTGCGAGATATCGAAAAGAACGCACGGACAGTCTGGATGAAGAACAATTGAGAAAAATTGAAACCGGTTTGGAACGCTTACGATCCATGGATGAACGCCGGGTTACCATCATAAAAACAATTGACGAGCAAGGAAAATTGACCGAAGAATTGGCAGTAAAGATTCAGGCAGCACAAACATTGGCAGAACTCGAAGATCTCTACCTGCCGTATAAACCCAAACGTCGAACCCGTGCAATGATCGCCCGTGAAAGGGGATTGGAAAAGCTGGCTGACTGGATTTTGCAACAACCATTAACAAAAACCAGCCTGGAAGAGATTGCCAAACCTTTTCTGAACGATTCTATTACTACCGTTGAAGATGCCTGGCAGGGTGCACGCGATATTGTGGCTGAAATGATCAGTGATCACAGTGAAATCCGAACAAGAACCCGCGAGAAAGCACTGCAGTGGGGGGTGCTTAAATGTCATCGGATTGAAGATTCGCAGGATGATAAACGGGTTTTTGAGACGTACTATAGTTTTGAATATCGGGTTGATAAAATCAGACCTCATCAGGTTTTAGCAATCAATAGAGGAGAGAAAGAAAAAGTCTTGCGTGTAGGTATATATTTAGAACAACGGGATTGGGAAAATGTGATCTTCTCATTCTTCCATCCCAATCTCAAGTCTCCATTAAATGACCAGATGCGGCAGGCAATTCAGGATTCAGCAGAAAGATTATTATTACCAGCGATTGAAAGGGATGTTCGCCGGGCGTTAACTGAAATTGCTGAAGCGCATGCCATAACGGTTTTTTCAACCAATCTGAAAGGACTTCTCAGTCAACCACCTCTGGCAAATCACGTTGTTTTGGCGATTGATCCCGGATTTCGCACCGGAAGTAAAGTGGCTGTCGTTGACCCAACTGGCAAAGTGTTGGATACCGTCACAATTTATCCGCATCCACCACAAAACCAAAAACAAGAATCATTAAAAATTCTGAAACATCTGGTAGAAAAACATAAGGTCTCTTTAATCTCCATTGGTAATGGGACAGCTTCCAGAGAAAGTGAACAATTGGTGGCTGAATTGACCAGGGACATGATCGGTACGAGCTACCTGATTACTAACGAAGCTGGCGCTTCTGTCTATAGCGCCAGTCCATTAGCCAGGGCTGAAATGCCTGATCTGGATGTTTCCATGCGCGGAGCTGTTTCGATCGCAAGACGCGTTCAGGATCCCATGGCTGAACTGGTAAAAATTGACCCAAAATCGATTGGTGTGGGTATGTACCAGCATGATGTTGACCAGGGAGAACTATCCAAAACGCTCACCGGCGTTGTGGAGGATGTTGTTAATAAGGTAGGGGTGGATCTGAATACAGCTTCCCCAGCCCTGCTTTCCTATATCTCAGGGATTGGACCGAAACTGTCAGAAAAAATTGTTGCCCATCGGGATCAAAAAGGTACTTTCCGAAGTCGTGAGGAAATCAAAAAAATATCCGGTATGGGACCCAAAGCCTTTGAACAGTCAGTAGGTTTTCTGCGTATTCGTGATGGAAAAGAAGCATTAGATTCATCTGCAATCCATCCGGAAAGTTATGAAATTGCCAAAAAAGTAATGACCAAATCGAATATTGATCTGAAAATGCCGATTGACGATCGAAAACATTCATTGGAAAAATTGAAACGACAACAACCCTTACCGGAACTGGCTGTAGAACTTCAAGTTGGTGAACCAACATTGGCAGATATATTTGATCAATTAATCCGTCCAGGACGTGACCCCAGAGAAGATCTACCGCTGCCAATATTAAGAAGTGATGTTTTATCGATGAGTGACATTAAAGTTGGTATGCAACTTAAAGGAACTGTTCGAAACGTGGTTGATTTTGGTGCGTTTATTGATATTGGTGTGAAGCAGGACGGATTGCTCCATCGTACCCAGATTCCACGTGGAGAAATCCTTGAGGTCGGACAGATATTAACCGTTACGATTCAATCGGTCGAAGTTGACAGAGGTCGGATTTCCTTGGGTTGGGGAGCAGGGTAAGAACTTCTACCTTTCATTATCTGAAAACCAACCATTACCAATGCTGCCATGATCAGGTTTGCCAGAACTACCCATATCAGGACGGATGGACCACGACTTTCAATAAATTGACCAACAATCCAGGGTGAGGTCATACCCGCAATGCTGGCTGCAATAAATAGATAGCTCGTAATACGGGATGAGACAGCGTTCAGTTCTTCCGCCAGATTTATTCCGGTTGGAAAGCCTGTGGCTATAAAAAATCCATAGGTGATACTGCACACCCATAAAGCAACTGATGAATTTGGCAGAATCAGGATCATCACCAGACTTAATATTCCACCCAAAACATCAATCCACATGATCTGGCGATTTGTTAATTTTCTTGATAATCCGATACCCAGGAATCGGCCAAGCATAAAGGATCCCCAAAAAGCGGAAGTCAGGTACGCACCGGTCTCAACATTGGTAAATCCAGCCTGGATACTGTATGTGTAAATCCAATTGGCGAATGTGAGTTCAGCACCTGTAAAAAATAAGAAAAACAACACCAGCAAAACAATGACGCCTTTACCAGCTTTCGGTCTGACTTTTTCAAGGCTATCGATTGGATGAACCACAAAATCCGGATTGACAGGGGATTTCAGGCGTAACAAGAAGGGAGCCGGCAACACAATCAAAGCGGCCATGATCCAGAATGAAAGGTTGATCGTTTCTGTCACTCGTAATGATTGAGCAATGATCAGTGGAGCCACAAATGAACCTAACCCAAAAAAGAAATGCAGACTGTTCATGTAAGGAGCAACCTTGCTGCCATGCAGCCAGATGAGAAGGGTATTTTCACCTACATCCAGGTTAGATTGCGCAATTCCAAGAATAAATAGAATCCCGACCAATAGCCATAAAGAGCGGATAACCGGAATTAATCCAATTCCGACGCCCATCATGATCAGTACGATAAACAATATTCGATTTCCAGGGATTTTATGGAACAATATTCCCGCCATAAAGGAACCAGCCAGATACCCCAGGGAACTGAATATAAATAATGAGCTGACTTCTTTTAAAGTCGTGGCTGTATTCTCAGCAAAGGTGGGGATTGCTGGCCCCAATGCTCCGGTGATTAATCCGAGTGAAATAAAGGATAAAAAATAAATAACAGTGAGAAAGGTTTTTTGATTTTTCAATGTGGAGTGCTTCCTGTAAATGAAATGATCTTACCACCACAAATGCAATTTGAGGAGTAATGCAAGGTGAAAATTGAATTTGGTTAATCGAAACCTTCTTTCACCGCTTATTTATTTTTCTTGAGGTGGGTAAAGGATTTCTCTGAATTGAGAAATTACATACAGTGGAATGTTTACCAACCAACCTTCATCCCGAAAATTTGTCATGGAAGTTCGAATGGATTTTTCGGGTTGGTAACGATCATAGTAACTCTTAAGGCTCTTGGATCTTAAACTGGTTGATGCTTTTACTTCAACCGGTATCACATTACTTGCGGATTCAATTACAAAATCAATTTCAGCCGTGCCTTTATCTGCTGCCCAGTAATAAGGTTTTAAATTCCTTATGGATCGTAATTCCTGGAAAACAAACTGTTCTGTTAGTGCACCTTTGAATTCTTCAAATATCCGATTGCCTTCCAATAGACTTTTCAAATCAAGATTACTGAAAGAACTTAATAAACCTACATCATTCATGAATAATTTAAATGAATTTACATCTTGATAAGCACTTAAAGGGATGTCCGGTTTTGAAATACGAAAGACTTTGACAACCAGATCCATATCAAACAGCCATTGTAAAGCCACCTCGAATTCTCGTGCTCTGGCACCCTCTTTTACCAAACCATAAATAAATTTGCGGTTTTCTCTTGCCAGTTGAGCTGGGATAGAATTCCAGGCTAGTCTTACCCGAGGTAATATTGTTGTGGGTACATGTTTAGAAAAATCCTGCTCATAGGCAAATAATAAGCGCCGATGTACCTCTCGCACCTCGTTTAGATCTCCGGTTTCTTTATAAACAAAAATAGCTTCTGGCATACCACCAATAAAGTAATACTGTTTTAAAGAATCGATTAATTTATCTTTAAAAACGGTCATTAAATCAAAATTGTTCGCTTTGATTAACGCTACAAGCTGTTCATTATTACTTGCTTGAAGGAATTCCAGGAAGGTCATGGGATATAGATCTAAAAAATCAACTTTACCAACTGGAAAAGAAAAACCCTCATGCAGGGCTACTCCAAGTGCACTTCCAGCAGATAACACATGATATTGTGGTGCATTTTCTTGAAAATACTTGAGTGCAGTGAGTGCTTTTGGTACTTCCTGAATTTCATCAAAAATAATGAGCGTTTCGTTGTTGATTTGAATGTCTGTCTCAATTTGCAAGCCAAAAATTATTCGATCAACATCGTAATCATCCTGGAACAATCGCATCATACGATCATTATTTTCAAAATTAACGTAGGCTACAGAGGAATAATTTTGCCGACCAAATTCTTTCATCAACCATGTTTTTCCTACCTGCCGGGCACCTTTAATTACCAAAGGTTTTCGGAATTTTGAGTCCTTCCACTTTATCAAATTCTGAATTGCATCTCGGTTCATGGTAGACCTCCGTTTCAAAAAAAACGTTAGATTTTACGTCTAATTTAAATTATATCACATAATACAATTGAAAAATGTGTAAATTTACACATATTACATATGTATTATGTGTAAAACCTCACAAAAAACAAAGCAATAATGTGATTTTTATCTTACAAACGACTCGATAAATTGGGTTTGAGGTTGCTAATTGTTCAATTATGCGTTTTAATGGACCTACTTGATTATAAACAGAGGTTAATCAATGGAATTTAATCCAGAATTGTTCGATCCATGGGCAGCGCATTACGACGAAGAAGTCGCTGCAGAATCTGGTTTTCCCTTTGCAGGGTATTCAGATTTATTGAAAGCAATTGTTGAAGCAGCCGATCCTAATCCTGATGAAAGTGTACTGGATCTGGGCTGTGGAACCGGTAATCTCAGTGCAATGTTTTCAATATCTGGTTGTAAAGTATGGGGGATCGATTTTTCCCAAAAAATGATCGAAAAAGCGCAGGATAAATTCCCTGACGTAACTTTTGCCAAAACGGATGTGCGCGATCCATTACCCCCAATTTTCCCAAAATCATATGATCTGATTGTTTCAGCTTATGTTTTTCACCATTTTCCCATCGAGGAAAAAATCATTCAACTTCAGAAGTATAAAAAAGACCATCTGTCTCCCAGTGGAAGAATGATCATTGGAGATTTAATGTTCCCGAATGATCTGGTCCTTCAGGAAATACAAAATCAATATGCAGACACTTGGGATGATGAGTACTACTGGATTCTGGATCATGATAACCCATTGTTGAGAAAAGCAGGTCTGGATGGAGCAGTCAAACAAATCTCATTTTGTGCGTCGATGATCTGGTTTGGATTATAATCAGTGCAAATTTCGCCATTGTCACCATTTGAAAATGAAAGGGTATCCCCAAAAATATGCAGAACCAACCACATTCCTACCTGAACCCTAAGATTGAGATGCGGATTTTCGCCCAGAAAGGCAGTTTCGGACTCTTTGCGACCGAACCCATTCAAAAAGAAGAATTATTGGCGATGTGGGGCGGCCGTGTGGTCAATCAGGAAGAATATGCCAAATTAACACCATTTTTCAAATCACATGGTTTGCAAATATGGGATCACTTATTTCAAGTTCCCTACATTGAAGGCGATCCGGCAGATTACTTCAATCATTCCTGTAATCCAAACGCTGGTTTTAATACACCCATTTCTCTGATTGCCATGCGGGAAATACTACCAGGGGAAGAGATCTGTTTTGATTATGCGATGAGTGAGGATAATCACTTCGATGAATTTCCCTGTGGATGTGGGGCAGTGACCTGTCGTGGCGCGGTAACGGGAAAAGATTGGCAAAATCCCGAATTGCAACAGCGCTATTTTGGATATTTCAGTCCTTACCTGCAGAACCGAATTAAAAGTCTACTCAAAAAGTAACTTCGTTATTGTTTGATGGTGATTTAAAAACAAAAAACTTGCTGGTTGTAAAATTCCATGTCATGGTAATTACGGTTGCCATTAATAAACCAGCCCACTCAGGAATTATGAGCACATGGAGAGATAATGCCATCAAACCACTGTTGATTCCTACGGCGATCAGATTGATGGTGAAAAAAACGATAAAAAGCCTTGGCGACTTTTTTTGGATTCGAAATGTGAATCGCTTATTCCAAATATAACTGTTAATAACGGCCAACACATAGGAAATTGCCTTTGCAATGACGGGAGCACTCCCAAAAAATGGGATCAACCGGGTTAATAACCAGTAAGTTCCTAAATCGACACCGGTATTAAGAACACCTACCATACCAAAACGTACCGCCTGATGAAACCAGTTTGGCGTTCGCAACCAATAAACAGTCATGCGTGGAAACAGGTGCTGAATCCAGTTGGGCAATTGAGTTGGTTGTTGATTGGGTGAATTCTCCATCAGGTAGGAAATGATAATTGAAAACCGCTTCACTGTCCAACTTTCCTGGATATTAATATTTACATACAAAATAGAAAACCAAAATTTCTATCATCCCAAAAATCACTCTGCACCTAATAATTTACAAAAATAGACACAAAGATTTCACCAACTAAAAAACCTGGCCAAATGGATAGGGGTTAGATATCCAGTGGATGGGTTTTTGCTGGAAGACCCACTTTTACCCTTGACGCTCATTCTGATTTTCGATACACTCATAAAAAATTCAAAAGGAAAAGGTGTTTTTTGTCTAATAAAGCTTTGGTCGTTGTCTTACATAAATTACAGGAGTGCACTGGTTAATTCCGGCGGTCATTGATTTGCCATTTCAACCACGAGTGCTCTCTTGTACTCGTGGTTTTCATTTAATAATGGAATCAATGAGAAGACAACGTTTGTAAGAATCTTCCATTCAAAGCAAACACCTTTTTTTACTCATTTTCCTTATACTATTCTGCCAGCCACGAAATTCATGTGGCTGGTTTTTTTATCTCGCGAGAGATTTTAGGAAGAACAATGAATACATCAATTACATCCAACCGGATGGGTATTGTTAGTTTTAAATCCACATCACATTGTGGCGTGCTATTCGATGGACAGGAAGTCGTTTGTCAGATTAGTCGTAATCTTCGACTTTCTGATGGTAATAATCATCAAAAAAAAGTAGTTAATTCATCAGCCAGATCACTGGAGAACTCGGTAGTGGTTGGTGATCAGGTACTGGTTCAGAATCACCATGCCGGGCAACCCATCATCATGGAACGGCTGCCAAGACAGAATCAATTATCAAGATCGTCAGCCACGCGACCCGGCGGACAAATGATTGAACAGGTGATGGCAAGTAATGTCGATCAGGTGATTGCCGTGTTTGCGGCAGCAAATCCCGAACCCAAATGGAATTTATTGGATCGTTATCTGGTTATGGCCGAAGCTGTGGATTTACCAGTGTCGATCGTCATCACAAAAATGGATCTGATGGAACAGAATCCCGCGAGCAACGAACTGTATGAATCGCTCGCAGTGTATCAAAAAATAGGGTATCCGGTATTGCTGACCAGCAGTGTTAAAAATATTGGGTTTGATGACTTACACCAGGCACTCAAAGGAAAAAACTCCGTGCTAATCGGAAAATCCGGGGTTGGAAAAACTTCGCTCCTGAACTCACTCATTCCAGGTTTGGATTCCAGGGTGAACGAGGTTAATTCAATCACCGGCAAAGGCAGACATACCACTTCTGCCATGCGTTTGTTATCCATCGATGATCAAACATTCCTGATTGATTCGCCTGGTACTCGTGAATATGGTTTATGGGATATTGATCCTTATGATCTGGATTGGTATTTCAGAGATATCCGTCCATTTCTGGGTAATTGCAAATTCAAGTTGGATTGCCAGCATGAGGATGAACCAGGCTGTGCTGTGAGGAAAGCGGTCATGGATAGCCAAATCGATCCGCGACGTTATCAAAGTTACTTACGATTAAAAGAGGATTTTCTCTTATGAAAAACAATTTGAACACAACTTATGAATCGTTTCGAAAGAAACCTGATTCAAGAAATAAACAAGGCTATCGGCGCATATCTCAAACTGATCTGTATCAACAGGTGGTTGGATTCACCTGTATGCACTGTAAACAGCTGATCAGTTCTGATCCGGTACTATCCGGTGTTAATAACCGCAACCATTGCCCCTATTGTTTGGCCTCAAAACATGTGGATTTAATCTATTCTGGAGATAGAATGAGTGCCTGTAAATCAGTCATGCGTCCGATTGGGTTGTCCTGGAAGCGAACTCGCAATAAATATGGTTCATCGCTTGGAGAATTAATGATCATCCACTATTGTGAGGGTTGTGGCAGTCTGTCCATCAATCGAATCGCTGCAGACGATGATCCTGATCTCATTGTGAATCTTTTTTATGCAACGGTTGAATTAAAATCAGAATTAAGGCTTTTATTGGACAAAGCAAGAATGTTACCGCTCGAAAAGGATCAGTATTTGCAAATGAAGGCATGTTTATATGGAAAGAATTGAGTTATCAATCTTAAAGTAGCAACTCAATAAATTGGATTGGCAGGTGATTTGCCAAAACACCCTGACCACAACGATGAAAAGATCCTCAATTCATATCAATTAATTGGCTTGATTCAGTTGATAGATTGTATGACATCCTGTATATTATTGGTATGATGCCTGAATTCAGTAAATACGTGATCGATTTGCTTTTTGAGAAGATTCCCATTGGTTTGGCAATATTTGACAAAAATTTACGCCTGGTTCGCTTTAATCCTACGTGGGCTGGTTTTATTAAACAATACACATATACAAAATCTGAGACACTGCAACCAGGCGTATCATTTTTTGATGTTGCCCCAGGAACCGAAGATTATTTTTCTGAGGTATTTGATCGTGTATTGGCAGGAGAAATAGTCAGAGAACCTGCCTTATATACCAATACACAGGGCATTGAATCATATTGGGATGTTTTACTGACGCCTCTGGAAGAAGATGGAAAGATTATTGGATTTTTAGACGCAGCCACGGATGTGACCGATCAGGTCCGGGTCAAAGAGTATTTGGAAGACCAAATATTTGAACGTACCCAATCATTGGTTACCTTGTTGCAAATTAGCAGAATTTTTGGATCAATCCTTTCTAAGGATGAATTGCTTACCGCAGTAATAATTGAATTGAAAAAATTGGTTGAATATGATGGGTGCGCATTACTCAAATTGGATGAAGATGTTTTAGAAATTCAAGCAACCACTGGTTGTCTGACGCAGATTTATCAATTGGGTGATTGTTACTCAGTAGAGAATAAGCTCGACCAAACATTGTTTCAAAGCACAAAAGCATTGAAAATCTCGGATGTCGAGGATAATTCCCCCTGTGCAAAAGCCTATCGAAGTTGCAATTACCCGGCAAATTCCTGCATCCGAGCATGGATGGGATTGGCTTTAAAAGTGCAGGATCGTATCATCGGTGAGCTGGTATTGGTACATCATTCTCCTGGATTCTTTGATGATGTGGAAGAAAATTACATCCAAATTTTCAGCGGATTGGCATCGATAGCACTGGAAAATGCACGGCTGTATCACCTGGAACAGGAACGGCGTCAGGAGAGCGAACGCCGTCAAAGGGTGGCGGAAGGGTTACGAGATATTCTAAAAGCATTAAATTCAAACAAAGATTTGGAGGACCTTTTACATTTCATTGTAGAGCAAGCTCACATAATGATGGAAGCAGACTTATCCATACGCTATCATGAAACCGAAGACCAACCACTCAGCACCGTGGTTTCGGTATCATTTCCACAACACCTGTTTGAAGTATTTTCGGCATTCACCGTTTCAAATCCACAAAGTGAATTACAAACTCGATTATCAAGAGGGGAATTTGTAATCGAACCAAATTACGAAGCAGAAATTGTGGAATATAAAAAAAGTAGCTTTGATAAAGAAAATCCACGCGTTTATGAAATCATGAGCATGATTGCAGATAATTACGCTTGTGGATTGGTAACGCCACTGCTGGTTCGCGGAAAATTATTTGGATCCTTAAGATTTTTTTACCAAGCCCACCGGGAATTTGATGAAGAAACCACTCGACTGGCGATGATGATCGCCGAACAGGCGGCATTGGCAATCGAGAATTCAACATTGCGGAAGGAAGTGCAATTAGCAGCTGTTTCTAATGAACGCAATCGCCTGGCGCGTGAATTGCATGATTCAGTTACCCAGACACTTTTCTCCACCAGTCTGATTGCCGAAGTGTTACCGCGTTTGTACGAAGTTAATAAACCGGAAGCCGAAAGAAGATTAACAGAGATGCGCCAATTAGCCCGGGGTGCCCTTGCGGAAATGCGCACACTCTTAATGGAGTTACGTCCCAACGCCATCATTGAAGCCAAACCAAAAGAACTTCTGCAACATTTGATGGATGCATTTACAGGTCGCAGTGGAATCTCCATTAATTATACGGAAAAAATTGATCCACATTATTCGTTAAGCGGTGATCAAAAATTAGTCATTTATCGCATCGCGCAGGAAGCATTGAATAATGTAGCCAAGCATGCTTCACCAAGCGAGGTGAAAATTCTGTTTCATGTTGATCCAGCCCAAATTAATTTGATGATTGAGGATAATGGCATTGGTTTTAGTCCTGATGATATTCAGTCTAATCATTTTGGGATTGGATTTATGCAGGAACGAGCGGAAGGAATTGGTGCAACAATAAAGGTAATCAGTCAGCCAGGCGAAGGCACATTAATCCATCTTCGGATTCGATAGTTTTCAATCTGATACAATCTACAGATGACGAAGAAGAAAATTTACAAAAACCCAATTTTTCTACTCTTAATAGTGATTGCTGTTTTGTTCTTATCGCCATTCATTCTTACCTGGATGACAAAATCTGTGGTCAATCTGGTGGATGGGTTTCAAGTCAGAGTGCAATGGACCAATGCATCTGAGGTGATCAGTATTTCACCGAAGTTTCAATTCCATTTTTCACAGGAAGTGGATCCCATAATCATTGCAGATTCATTTACCATTGACCCGCCAATAGCCGGTCGTTGGACCTGGCTGGAGGATGATCTGGCAATCTGGCAGCCAGAGGATAAAATTCTTCCTGGTCAGGCTATTCGATTTGGATTCGAACCACTTTCTGATGAGACATCAACAGGTTATCCAAAAATCAAATCTGTGGTTTGGCATGCTTTTATTCGCAATCCGGAAATTGCGGTTCTTAAAGCAGTAGAAGGTGGTAAAGAAATATTTCGTATGACGCCGGATTCACCTGCACAGTTAACCAAATTATCCGATACAAATGGAATGGTTTTCGATTTTACAGTTTCTCCGGATGGTGAACAAATTCTTTATTCCCAATGGAATGAACAATCCGGAATGGACCTTTGGTTAATGAATCGGGATGGCGAGAACCCCATCATGATCCTTAATTGTGGTGAAAATCGTTGTTCAACCCTCAATTGGAACCCCGAACAGGATGAGATCGTTTTTACCATTGAGGAAATGATCCCCGGGAATAATGATAAATCCTGGGACTTGCCAAAACCTTTCCTTTTAAACCTGATAACCGGTATCACACAACCTTTATTGACTGATCCGAATCAATTTGCGTATGATCCGGTCTGGTCTTCCAAAGGTCAATGGGTAACCATCTGGAAAGGTTCAGGCAGAGGCATTGAGATCATTCATTCGGACAGTAAGACACCCATTTTCACAGATAGTTCCAGCGAGGATACAGGTTGTTGGTCACAGGATGAGCGCTATTTCTTTTATTCCAATGTTCGTGAAGAAGGATTGCCAATCGTTTCCATTATTTATAGTGTTGAAATCCTCACAGGTCAGCGTGATTTCTTCACCGGCAGTGAGTTGTTTGACCTTGGTTATAACTATTATTATCCGGACTGTCATCCATTGGGAAATGGCGTTATCGCAGCTGTTCAGGTGGATCCAAAAATTCCGCAGCGGGAGTTGTGGTGGATTAAACCGGATGGATCCTTCCAAAAAATTTCAGACGATCTCTCATTAATGATTACCCAATACTCCTGGAGTCCGGATGGTACCAGGATATCTTACCTGCGGGATACGTTAACCGGTCTGGCGGATGGATCAGAAATGATCCTCTGGGAGACTGGCAATTCTGAAGAATTGACGACAATGGTGGATGGGGTTTATTCCATTCGATGGATTCCTTAAACAAACAGAATTAAAAACATTTCATCTTAGTGGAAAAGTGAGTTCCTGGCTAAAACACTTTTCCACCAAGTTTTTGGATTCTTAAAATTTCCATTTAGGTCTTGATAAATATGAATTTTTCGTTGATAATAGAACAATAATTCTACAATTATGAGGAAAAATGGAAATAACTTTCTTAAACCAAACCGAACAGATCCATTCATTAATTCAACAATTCAGATTCAGAGATGCATTACTGATTTTGAGTCATCTACTTTTTACAGAACCTGAGAAACCAATTTGGTATGGGTTTAGAACCATCATTGCGAGTGAGATGCATCGCAAAGTAGAGCTAATCGAATTGTATAAATTGATTATGAAGTATTACCCAAACACTTCCCAGGCTTTAATGGCAAAAGCTTTACTACCCGGCGCCGATATCGAGGAAGCTGAAAGTGCCTTACAATTCGCTTGTGAATTAGAACCTTCAAACCCGTATCTTTATTATTTATTGGGAAAAAATTACCGGATGCAAGGCTATCTGGACCAGGCAGTGAAATATTTTACGCGATGTCTAAAATTAGATCGTTATTTTGTTCTGGCTTACCTGTTACGCGCAGATTGTTATAGCCGCTTATACTCGCACCAGAACGCATTTCGGGATTATCACGCATGCTGGTGTTTGTCTTCCAGAGCCAATCAAAAACAATTAAAATGCAGCATGGTCAGAGAATTAAAGGCGATCGTGAAAACTGGAGACCACTTTCCAGAGAAAATAACCGAAGAAGATGTCGATATATTTTTTCGTTTTATTGAATCAGATTATTTGCGCATTTGATATGTGAAATCTATCAATGAGGTTAATAATTTTTTGATCAGATTGATGGCAAATTCATCCATCAAATTACCCTTTTCATCGAAAGTCTTCTCGCTCTTTATGCTGATCAGGATTTCAGGTTTGTTGATCACATACATGTTGAGATGATTCAAAACCTGTCGCAGATGATATTGTGCTCTCGATGTGCCCCCACGTTCGCCAACACCCAGTATCGCGACTGGTTTTTTGATGAGTGGATTGGGTTGTTTGTTTTCTGATCGGGATGCCCAATCCAAGGCATTTTTCAATACCCCGGTGATGGAACTGTTATATTCCGGGCAGGCAATCACCAGCGCATCTGCCTTCTGGATTTTTTGTCGAAATGCTGCTACAGATTCTGGAAATCCCAGTGCTTCTACATCTTCGTTAAATAAGGGAATATCGTTCAATTCAAAGATCTCATAACTGGTACCTTCTGGTAATGAGTTACAAGCTAATGATAAGACCTTTCGATTGTAAGAATCCTTACGTAAACTTCCTGCGAAAGCAAGAATGTGAAGTTGTTTTTTCATTATTAATCCCTTCCTGGATATTTATCCTGATTACTATGATAAAAAGATGCTAACGCTTCCCTAATTTTTTCAATAAGTCGCAAAGCATCCGTTTTTCTTCGATTGTTAAAACCGAGAATTGCTCTTGTATGGCTTTAACATGCATTGGAAAAATACTGCTGATCATTTCCTGACCACTCTCGGTGAGGTGAACGATGATCTTTCGGCGGTCATCAGGTGCCCGTTCGCGACGTACGAGTTGGCGCTTTTCCAGGTTATCAATCACCGTGGTCATATTGGAATTGCTTTTTAAAATTTTCTCCCCGAGTATATTTTGTGCCTGCGGACCCAGATGGTACAAAGCTTCTAAGACCCCAAATTGACTGATCGTCAATGCCTGCATCGAACTGGCCAGAGAGAGACGTGCATGAATCGTATCGGTCGCACGAGTCAATTTTATATACGTATCAAGAGCCAATTCTTCTTCTGGCGATCCCTGATAATGAGTAGGCATAAGAAACCTCCGAATCAAATTATTTCATATCGAAATAATACTGATTTAATCATCAAATGTCAAATCAATGTATGATCCGAAAGAAATTCTGCTGTCTATCCGCCGATTTGGCTCATGGTGCGGTTGGTTGCAATTTCTCCCTGTGCCAGACCGTGTCCCCAGGGTTTCCACCAGATGCCATCGAGGATCATTGTTCGTAAATCTTCAATACTAGCACCGGCTCGCAGGGGGGTTAGTAGGTCGACTTCTTTTTCTTTCAGAAGGCATAATCTCAATTTACCATCAGAGGTTAGACGAGCCCGGGTACAACCAGCACAAAAAGGATTGGTAACGGATGAAATGAAACCGAGCGTGCCTAGCGCTCCTGGTAAACGGTACAGTCGTGCTTCCCCATCCAGGATGCCATTATTCAATAAAGTTGGTTGACCCAACTCTGTTGTTACCATCTCCAAAATTTCTTTATCACTGACCACAAGAGTGGTTTGAAAATCGGTCTGTCCGGCGAAGGGCATCATTTCAATAAAGCGAATCTGCCAGTCGTGTTCATAGGTCAAATTCGACATCGTAACCACATCAGAGAGGTTGTGTCCACGCACGACTACCATGTTGAGCTTGAGCGGGGTTAATCCTGCTTTTTCTGCTGCATGAATCCCCTGCCAAACATCTTCAAATTTACCCCAGCGGGTCAGTGTTTTAAAGCGCTGTGGATCGAGGGTATCCAGGCTGATATTCACACGATTTAACCCAGCTTCCTTCAAGGGGACTGCCAGTTTACCCAACAAAACGCCATTGGTCGTCATGGAAAGCGAATTGACACCTGGCATATTTGCCATTTCCCGCACCAGATTAACGACATTGGCGCGGATGGTAGGTTCACCACCAGTTAAGCGAATCTTATCGAATCCAAGCGAAGTAAACACTTTAAGCAGAGTGAGGATTTCATCATCCTGCATTAATTCCGAATTGGGCTGGAATGTCTGATCCTCAGGCATACAATATAAACATCGCAGATTGCAATGATCAGTAAGGCTTATTCTAAGATAATGGATGTTTCTTCCAAAGCGATCGTCAGGCATATTACCTCTTCCTCCAATCATACCATTAATCGGACTATTTTTATCTTAATATTTTTCTAATGAGTATCCTACACTCGTTTTCTCTGGAAGTGAATAGTCCTTTTGTTTCCAATAATTCGGTATTGATAGAAAGTTTACCTAAATAGTTCCCCGGAAAGGAACGGTAATAATTATTTAGAAAAAAAAACAATGAATATAAAAAAAATCTTTTCATTCTTGATGATAGATTTTCAGGTACAATAATAAATGGTATCGTAACAATTTACTGATTTGGGATATTATTTCGATCCATTAAAAATCGAAGAGCAAGATGTAAAAACAAGTTCATCCATAATCTTTGATCAGCCTTCATAAGCGGAAATTCTATCCATCATATTTTTTTATTATCAAGGTCGAAATCATTGTGAATATTAATAACTATACCCTTTCTTATTTTTCTCTGATTAATCTGATTATTACCAGTATTTTGATTGGGATCGCCGTCGTTGTCTTTGGGAGAAAAAATGGTCGCACTGGCAATATGTTGGGACTATTGATTTGTGCTGTTGCACTTTGGACATTTACGTCAGCTCTTGATCTGGCATCCGTTCCTTTAGATGGAAAAATCTTTTGGTCGAAAATTCAATATATAGGAATTTTTACCACACCAGGCTTTTTGTTTTTATTTATCCATTATTTTTATAGCTACGATAAACCACTACCAAAAACAAAATTAATCCTATTGTGGATTATTCCCATTATTACAATTCTTTTGGCATTCACCAATGAATTTCATTCGCTAATTTGGACAGATTTTACACCCAGCCCAATACCAGATAGTAATTTAGTTGTTTACCATCATGGTTACTGGTTTTGGTTGGCTTTTTCCTATTATTATGTCTTGTTGATCATATCTATTTATTTATTATTTCGAGCGGTTAAAGAATTTCCTACCAACAAAAAACGCAATGCTCAATTAATGTTGTTTGCATTTCCATTTCCTGTGATTGGCAACTTACTTTATAACTTCAACCTGACACCCTGGCCAGGATTTGATCTGACAGCTGTTGGCTTTGCTATTACTGCATTTTTCTTATTTTGGGGAGTCAGTCGTCAGAATTTAGCAGATTTGACCCCAATTGCCAGAGACAGGTTATTTGATACCCTGGACGAAGGGGTTATTATCATTGATTGCAATGAAAGAATTGTTGATCATAATCCGGCAATCTTAGAAATCATAAGGCGAAAAGGTTATGAACCAAAACAGGGAATCCATAATCGTTTAGTAACAAGTATTATTGATGAAATGGAAGATTTGGATCAATTATTCCATTCGAAGGATGGGTATCCACGTGTACTTTCTGCCATTACAATTGACGACCCCACTTTAGAAGTTAATCAACAATTGTTATTTGAAAAAGATGAAAAACAAGCTGGTCGATTATTAATCATTCGAGATATTACCCAACAGAAACAAGATGAACAAAAACTTATATGGCAGCAACGTATGTTAGCAGCCGAACAAGAAAGAAAAAATATGGGCAGGGAGTTGCATGATAATCTTGCCCAGGTACTTGGTTATATTAATATTCAATCAAAAACAATTCTGAATTTGATTGAAGAGGGGAATACAACCACTGCAGCATCAAGCGTTGCTCAATTGATGAATGTCTCGCAGGATGCAACCAATAATGTCCGGGAATTTATCAATGAGACACACAAAGAAGTAGCTCCTCAAAAAGGATTCATTCCAGCACTAAACAGTTATGTTGAAAGTTTTCGCCATTTAACCGGTTTACCAGTGAATTTAAGTTTGAATGAAATTGATATTGAGTCTATTTCAACAGTCAAAAAGCGTTTGCATATTTTAAGAATTATTCAGGAATCTTTATCCAACACACGTAAACATGCAGAAGCAAAATCGATATCAATAGTATTTTCTCAAAATCCAAATGATTTGATTATTACGATAACTGATGATGGAAAAGGTTTTGATCAAAAAAATGTCGATACAGCAGGACATTTTGGTTTAAAGATTATGAAGGAAAGGGCTGACGAAGCTGGAGGAAAGTTAACCATTCAATCAACAGCTGGGAAAGGTACAGAGATTCAACTAAAGTTACCAATAACGGTTCAATCATTATTTGTGGAACTTAAGAAATTAAAATTTATGATAATTGATGATCACCCATTGATTGTTGATGGATTAAAAAATTTACTCCTTTCGAAAAGTTTGAATGTAGTTGCAACAGCTAAAAGTGGGGAAGATGCATTGGAACTCTTAAAAAAACATCATCCAAATATGATCTTGATGGATGTACAGATGCCAGGTTTATCCGGTCCAGCAACTACTCGACTTATCAAACAGCGATATCCAGAAATAAAAATCTTAATGTTGACAATGTCAAGCCGGGTTGAGGACTTAAAAGAATCAATCCAGGCTGGTGCGAACGGTTATATTCTCAAAAGCCAGAGCCCGGAGGAATTATTTACAAATTTAGAGAGAATGCTGTCTGAACCATTGGTAATTTCTTCAGAAATGATGAGTAAAACACTCGATCGTCGTTCTCCTGATTCAGATCAACCTCTCAAGATACATGTTCCTGCTGAAATCTATGACTTGAATGCAGTTGAACTGGATATTTTGGAACGGGTAGCGTTAGGTGAAGGATATAAGGAAATAGGATCTGCATTAAATCTAAGTCCTCACACGATTAAGTACCATTTCAATAAAGTATTAAATAAACTGGAAATAGAAACGCGAAGCGAAGCAATTCATATAGCTATTAAATCAGGATTGATAAAAGGACGCCGCCAAACAGATCCTATGATCTGAAATCGTCATCTTTTAGATAATATCTGAATACAAGTAACAATTGAGATAATTATCCACTGAATTTCCTATTCTTTCGGATCTTGTCCATCCATTATCCAATTATTATCCACTGAGGGAGTGCAATTACCCTTTGATTTTCTTACTATTAGAAATGGAATAAACACCTATATCCTCATTTAAGGTTGTTAATATATGAAAAATACTCCATTACGTACCATTTTATTCGGAAGATCAATTCTCTTGGCGGGATTGGAATCATCCTTACAAAACTATGGAAATATAAAAATACTAAAGAGAATAGATGAGATCTCCGATTTAGAAAAGATATCGTCGAATGAAATCGATCTTGTGCTTTTTGATAGCACCATGCCTGAAGCAAAGATAATTCCAGCATTATTAGAAAATGACCCAAAAATATTGGTATTAGGGTTGGATCTATCTGAACACCACATGACATTGTATTCCAGGAAGGAGTTGAACATCAACAATTTTTCTGATATAGCTGACTTTATTAATCAACATTCAAATTATTAAATTATTTTTCGATTCGAATAACACAATTTTTCAAAAAAACAAACCACATTAATTCCCACGGAAAGAAATATTCCAAGAATGGAGACAGAAATGAAAAAAAACGTTAACAAATTATTTATGTTGGTCTTGATTATCTTTTTAATGATTCCCGGCACATCTGTATTTGCGGGATCGGCAAGCGGATTGAATCCTTTGTCTTATATCGTACAAGAAGGATGGAAATATCTGGATACCGATGTTTCGGTAACATCATCCAGCAATAATTGGACTGATGGATATGTAGATATTGACATCACCAGTGGCAAAGATGCTGGAGACCAACTGAGAATCATGAGTTCCGGTTCATTATCCGTCGTTGGTGATGCCGTATCCTGGGGTGGCACCCGGATTGGAACGATCGACCCTACTTACAACGGTTCCAATGGTAGATTGAGAATTAACTTCAGCGCTTCCCTATTAAACTCAGGTTTTGAAACCGGGAATTTTAGTGGTTGGACAGTCAATACATCTTACGTAAGTGCTGATGGAAGGACGCATACCCAAACTGCCACGGTACAATCAGCTGTTAAATATGAAGGTAGTTATGCTGCAAAATTAGAGATTTATGGAGTAACTACAGGTTATGGGGTAGGGCATGGTCCACAAATTACCAGTAGCAATTTTTATGCTAAAGCCGGTGATACACTATCTGTAAGATGGTATGCTGAGAAAACACAAGATTATTATGATGTGTATGGATATTTGGTCAATTCCTCAACAGGTGTAAGACAACAATTATTTTCTCAACGCGGAGATGGAACAACTGGATGGACAGCACAAAACTCAACCATTAGCACATCCGTTTGTGCGAGTGGGCAAACATGTCCACTACAATTTCAATTCCTCTGTGGTTCTTATGATGCTACTGGAGGAACTGTAATTGGCTCAATAATGTATATTGATGGTATCAGCGTTGTCACATCAGTGGCTACAGATGCTGCTGTAGATTACATCGTTGAACATTTGGAATATCGCAACACCTCCGATAGTCCAACTATGAATAAATCGTACACATGGACTTTAAAAGACTCTTCGCATACTGGCAATGCTTCTTCAACCATTACTCTCGCTAAAGCAAATACCAGTACTTCAATTACTGCAATTTCTCCTGAACCCAGTGTGTTTGGGCAAAATTATTCTGTAAATGTCAGTGTTTCTGCGCAATCGCCCAGTTCCGGAACCCCGGTTGGATCGGTGATCATTGGTGATGGAACCAATAGCTGTACAGCTACATTATCGGGAGGTAGTGGATCCTGTTCGCTACCTTCCAATTCAATCGGAGTAAAATCGATCAGCGCAGCCTATCAAGGTTCCACTGGTTATAATTCATCCAGCACCTCAAGCTCACACACCATCAATAAAGTTGGCACCACTACAACAATCACAAGTGATCTTCCCGATCCTTCTGTTTATGGGCAGAATTACACGGTGGCGGTAAGTGTAGCTGCTGTAGCTCCTGGTAGTGGAACGCCAGGCGGAACAGTGACAGTTAGTGATGGAACAAATAACTGCTCAATTTCACTTTCTGGTGGATCGGGATCGTGTACTTTACCTTCATCCTCTGCTGGTGGGAAAACATTAACTGCTTCTTATCTTGAAAGTGATTATTTTCTAGGATCTTCGGATACAGAATCTCATACTGTTAATAAAACAACTACTTCCACCAATGTAACTCGCTCGGTGTCAACTCCCGTTTATGGCGAACCCCTTTCGTTTTCTTCAACGGTCAGTCCGGTATCACCGGGAACAATCACACCGGTAGGAGATGTTCAATTTTATATCGATGGAGCTACTTTTGGAAACAAAGTTTCCCTAACCTCTGGCTCTGCCAATAGTCAATCCACAATCAATTTAAATGTTAGTTCTCATACATATCAAGCAAAATATGAAGGTAATCAAAATAACCATTCCAGCGATTCTTCAGTGGTAACTTTTTCGATTACGAAAAACTCAACAACCACAGTAGTAACCACCTCATCCTGGCCAACAAGCGTTTATGGGCAACCCGCTCAAATAATCGCAACTGTTGCTCCGGTTTCGCCTTCAGTGGTGACACCCGTTGGGCAAGTGCAATTTTATTTTGAAGGAAGCCCAATAGGAAGCCCGGTGACTTTGGTAAATGGTGTTGCCCAATCAGCTAACCTTCACACCCTGGTTCCTTCAAGTTATCTGTTAGCAAATCACATTAAGGTGGGTAGCTATGGTTTCTCAGCTACCTATCTGGGAAATTCAAATAGCGAGGGGAATGTTTCCACAGTAGGAACGCAAACCATTTTACCGGCTGCGACTGAATTAATCATTTCCTCCAATCAGAATCCCAGCCTATATGGAACTGCATTGGATTTAACCATCGAGGTGACTCAACAGAATGAAAGCCTGGTTACGCCAACCGGTACAGTGAAATTGTACATCGATGGGGTGGAATTCAAACCAACCCTCACCTTGAATAGCACTGGCCAGGTAACTCGTACAATTCCCTACTACAATCTGTGGCCGGGTGAACATGCGATTACAGCATTTTACACACCGTCCAGCCCTGCTCAATTCTTAGTCAGTGATAACGCAGAGGGCAATGAACCACTGATCCAGATCGTGAATAAAGCCGATGCATCCTTTGTTATTTCCTCAGATGTGGCGAATCCGTTCGCTAGTGAACCAGTGATTTTTTCGGTTCAGTTGACTCATCCGACGCAAGCAAGCGTTATTCCCACAGGTACCATCCAGTTCTATGATGGTGCTGTTGCAATTAGTGGAGAGATCGCATTGGATGAGGATGGGAAAGCCGTAATGACTGAACCTGTGAGATTTTCTGCTGGAGAGCATGCAATCACGGTGCGTTACAGTGGTGATGAATATTTCAAAACCGTACTAAATTCTACTCCCCAGGTTTTGCAGGTAACCAAAGCAGACACCTCGACAGTCATTCTTTCTGCAATTCCTTTGGAAGCTGTTGTTGGTCAACCGGTTAGTGTTTCCGTGAAAGTTTCTGTTGCAGAACCAGGGGTTGAAACTCCAGCAGGATCGGTAGAAGTTTCAAATGGAGTGGATGAATGCACAGTTACATTGGATGGACTAGGGGGAGGAAGTTGTCAACTGGTTTCCACCAGCCCAGGAAATAAAACTCTCACAGCAACTTATCAGGAAAGTAGTAATCATAAATCTTCTGTTTCGTCTGAATTTACAGGATTGATTGTTGATAAAGCAAGTTCGAATGTTCAAATCACCGATTTTTCACCCATTGAACCAGTTACTGGACAACCAATAACCATCTATTTCGAAGTTGATCCCGTTTTACCTGGTAATGGTCTCCCCAGCGGTGATGTAATCATTTACGATGATCAAGGAAATGATTGTAGTGGACAATTAGATGCGTCTGGACTGGGATATTGCGAAATCGAATTAGATTACGCTGGAAATGTTACTTTAACAGCAGAATATCAGGGGGATCAAAACTTCTATGGTGATGAAACCACAGATATTTCTGCGTTGATCATTTCAAAAGCCACAACATCTTTGGAACTTGCTACTTCCACTTCGCCCTCAAAATACGGACAGAATGTTCGTTTCACTGCAACAGTAAGTGTGGTTGAACCTGGAAAGGGTATTTCCACAGGATTTGTTCAATTCAAGATCGATGGTTCTGATTTTGGAGTTTCGGTAGAATTGACAAATGGAATTGCCACCAGTGAATGGATAGAAACATTAACTGTAGGATCCCATAATATTGAAGCACAATATTTGGGTAGTAATGACTTTGATGCGTCGGAAGTTGATGAAATTACTCAAGAGGTAATTAAAGCAGATACTTCTATAAACCTTACATCGGATCAAAACCCTTCTCAATATGGGGTACCTGTGTTGGTTACGGCTACTGTCGAAGGTGTAAACCCTAGTCTGTTGGATCCTTCCAGCGGCACAGTGCAATTTATTGTGGATGGTGTTCCTTATGGTGCTTCAGTTCCACTGGATGCTGATGGAAAAGCCAGTAAATTGCTTCCTTACACAGCATTATGGGTGGGCACCCATCCTGTTACCGCTGTTTACTCTGGCAATGATAGTTTCAATGGAAGTAATAATTACGCTTCACCTTTGAATCAGGTCGTTGAGAAAGGGGTTGGTATCAATCTGGAATTCTCCTTTGTAGAAACTTCACCAGTGTTTGGTCAATCCTTTACCATAAAAGGAATTATTGAAAGTGAAAATATCAATAACCCGCATCCAGTACCAACTGGCAGCATTCAGTTCTATGTTGATGAAAATTCACTTGGTTCTGCGGTGACGATCGATGAAGCATTAAGCGCAACCAGTAGTGTAGTATCTGGTTTAAGTATCGGATCGCATTCTATCAAACTTGTTTACAGTGGTGATGACTACTATAGCTCAAGAACCCTGGAAACAACGGTATCCGTACAAAAATCAGCAACATCTGTGGTTGTTAATCAATTCAATCCTCAAAGTGTTGTTGTGGGTCAATCGACCCTTGTAAACTTCACTGTTACTGCTGAACTTCCCGGTGCTGGTGTACCGAGTGGATCTGTCACTGTCAGTTTTGGGAGTGATACCTGCATAGGAGATTTGATTAATGGAATCGGGAGTTGTGAATTAACCCCTGAGCATAGTGCGACTGGAATATTATCCATCTCCTATGCCGGAGATTCCAGCTTCTTTAGCTCAAATGCTTCGTCCGCTCAGAATCTCATTGTAAACAAAGCAGATGTGATACTTACAGTTATAGATAATTTTTCGGAACAGACATTTGTTGTTGGTGAAAAATATGAAGTAATTGTAAATGTCGAACCAGATTCACCAGGAACTCTTATCCCTGTAGGGGGAATAATTACCATCAGCAATGATGATAATCAGTGTGATGCCATCATCCAATCAGATGGTAATGCAGCCTGTGAAATTTCTCAAACCACCATTGGACAACAAAATTTATTGGCTGTTTTTACTGGAAATGATGATTTCAATTCCGCTTTATCTACTGCCGTGACTGGACCAATGATTAATCAAGCAGAAACCACAACAGAGATAATCACGATTGATCCATCACCTTCTGTTTTTGGTCAAAATTATATTGTTCATATCAGTGTAACTTCAGAAACGACTGGAACACCATCCGGAACAGTCACTGTCACTGATGGGACAAATTCCTGTTCTCCTGCTATCGTATTGGAGAATGGTCTCGGTTCTTGTGTATTACCTTCAACATCGATATCTGCTCCCAGTAAAACCATTATGGCTGAATATGCCGGTGATACTAACTACAAATCATCCAGCACATCAACCAATCACGTAATCAATAAGGCAGGAACGACAACAACAATAACCTTGGTTACACCTGAACCAACCGCTTTTGGTGAATCTTATATTATTGCAGTAACAGTCACATCAAACACCAGTGGTGTTCCTACAGGCACAGTGTCTATTGGTGCCGGAACAAACAATTGTGAAGATATTACATTAGTTGATGGTAAAGGATCCTGTAGTCTTCTTTCCACCGTTGTCGATTCTGTGACAATTACTGGTGTATACAACGGGGATGACAACTTTCTATCCTCCAGTGATACCGAAGAACATACCATCGTCAAAGCAAATACAACAACAACAATTACATCTATCACTCCTGAGCCATCCGTATATGGGCAGAATTATTCTGTGGCAGTAAGTGTAGCTGCAGTTGCTCCAGGTAATGGAACCCCCTCGGGTACTGTGGCCGTCAGTGATGGAGCAGGTAATACTTGTGATATCACCCTAACATCTGGAAGTGGCTCCTGTAATCTCCCCTCGAATGTGATTGGTGAGAATACGATATCTGTCAGTTACTCCGGTGATACGTATTTCAATACCTCTTCCGACACAGAAAGTCACACTGTAAACAAAGCCGATTCAGCAACAATTGCAACCATCACTCCTGAGCCATCCGTGTATGGGCAGAATTATTCTGTGGCAGTAAGCGTAACTGCAGTTGCTCCAGGTAATGGAACCCCCTCGGGTACGGTGGAAGTCAGTGATGGAGAAGGTAATACTTGTGATATCACCCTTACTTCTGGAAGTGGCTCCTGTAATCTCCCCTCGAATGTGATTGGTGAGAATACGATATCTGTCAGTTACTCTGGTGATACGTATTTCAATAACTCTTCCGACACAGAAAGTCACACTGTAAACAAAGCCGATTCAGCAACAATTGCTACCATCACTCCTGAGCCATCCGTTTATGGGCAGAATTATTCTGTGGCAGTAAGTGTAGCTGCAGTTGCTCCAGGTAATGGAACCCCCTCGGGTACTGTGGCCGTCAGTGATGGAGCAGGTAATTCTTGTGATATCACCCTAACATCTGGAAGTGGCTCCTGTAATCTCCCCTCGAATGTGATTGGTGAGAATACGATATCTGTCAGTTACTCTGGAGATACGTATTTCAATACCTCTTCCGACACAGAAAGTCACACCGTAAACAAAGCAGATACAACGACAATAGTTACATCCATCACTTCTGAGCCATCCGTTTATGGACAAAACTATTCGGTGGCAGTGAATGTTGCTTCCGTTACTACCGGTACCCCTTCAGGGAGTATTACCGTCAGTGATGGAGCAAACCTTTGCACTGAATTAACACTTGATGCCGATGGTAGTGCTAACTGTTCTCTGCCCTCATTAGGTGCTGAAATAGTGGAAATAATTGTTACCTATAGTGGTAATGATTATTTCAATGGTTCTGATGCATCAGTAAACCACACGATCATCAAAGCCAATACATCCACCAATGCTTCCCTGCCAATTAACGATCCAGTCTATGGTCAACCGATTTATTTCAACGCTCTTGTTGAAGTAGTATCACCTGGCAGCTTTATTCCAAAAGGTGAAGTTCAGTTTTATCTTGATGGAGTTTTATTTGGTGATGAGGTCTTAGTAGATGAAGATGGCAAGGCAAGTAGTGAAACAATCAATGATTTGGAAGTTGATTCCCATACTATTTATGTTGAATATCAAGGTGATTTGAACAACAATGGCAGTAATTCCTTAGATGAAAACTTAATGCCAATAACATTCAATATTCAGCAAAATACTACTACGACTACATTAAGTTCATCCTCTCCAAGCAGTGTTTATGGCCAGCCTATTCAACTAGTGGCAACGGTTACACAGGAAGATCTTTCTGAATTAACACCAGTTGGACAGGTTCAATTCTATTTCCACGATGGAGAAGAATTCATCCCATTGGGAACTCCTGCCACAGTAGTTGATGGTAAGGCTGAATTATCCGACCTACATACAATCCTTTCTGGTCATGTACTGGTTGGTGAATATGAATTTTATGCTCAATATCTTGGCAATCAGAACAGTAAATCCAGCCAGAGTGAAACCTTTACACAAAAGGTTTTACAGGCTGCAACAGTAGTTGAAGTGACAACCAGCGATAATACCAGTATCTATGGTACTTCTCTGGAAATGACCATAAAAGTGACCCAGGAAAAAGATTCTCTGGTTATCCCAACCGGTAGTGTACAACTCTGGATCGATGGCGTCAAATTCATGTCACCTTTGGTGCTGGATAGTAATGGAAAAGCTGTTCGTACAGTACCATATCTGAATCTCTGGCCTGGTGAACATCGTATCACAGCTGATTTCACCCCATCAGTACCTGCTCAGTTCGAAAGCAGTGATAATCTGGAGGCACCACTCAACCATACGGTTATTAAAGCATCGCCAGAATTCGAGATTACAGCATCAATTGATACACCAGTAGCCAGTGAATTGGTCGGTTTCGAAGTTGTGGTAACACATCCTTTCAAGCCGGAAGTAATCCCCACCGGAACAGTGCAATTTTTTGTTGACGGTGAAGCATTAGGTAACGTAGTTGTATTGAATGATCAAGGAAGAGCTCAATCATCTGAATCAATTCGGCTCAATGCAGGATCCTATGACATTACTGTCAGTTACAGTGGTGATGAATACTTCTTCGCTGAAGTATCTCCGATTGAAAAAGAAACCATTAAAAAGGCTGATACGACAGTTGAAATCCTTTCAGTCGATCCACTTTCTGTTGTGGTTGGGGAAGAAACGTCAGTTTCTGTCAAAGTTTTCACCCTGGATCCTGCAATCATGATCGCATATGGAAAAGTAGTAGTCTCATTAGGATTGGAAACCTGTGATGCTATTCTGGATGAGAGCGGTGCGGGAAGTTGTGATATTGCGACGAATGCAGCTGGAGAAATAGAAATTACAGCTCAATTTACAGGTAGTGAAGACCACAACGAATCTCAAATAGCAACATATTCATCGTTGTTAACCGTCTCTCCAGCAGATTCAGCTGTTTCTATTACTGAATTCTCTCCACAAAATCCCGTTACCGGGCAATCTGTCACCATTCAATTCTCTGTCATCCCCGTTGCTCCCGGTTGGGGTCAACCAACTGGTTTGGTCACCATTTCAGATGGTGATGGGAGAAGTTGCCAGGCAGAACTAAATGAACTTGGATCAGGAGAATGTCTGATTGTTTTTGACCATACTGGAGCAATCACATTGAATGCAGCTTATGCAGGAGATGGTAATTTCAATCCAGCTTCTTTAGAAGGATTCAGTGGATTGGAAATCGCAAAAGCGGACACTTCCTTAGGATTAACAACTTCGGTATCTCCCGCAAAGTATGGCCAGGTTGTGACATTTACCGCCTCCATCAGTGTTGATGATCCCGGGGCAGGGCAACCGACAGGGAAGGTGCAGTTCTACATTAATGACGCTGCATTTGGTGAACCTATTAATATGATAGATGGGAAAGCCAGCAGTGGTTCGATCAACTCCCTTGTGGTTGGTGAACACATCATCAGCGCTACCTACCTGGGAGATGATAATTTCAATAGTACAAATGCAGTCGAAATCACCCAACAGGTTGACAAAGCGGATTCAGTATTAGTCCTCACCTCAGATCAAAATCCTTCCCCTTATGGAGTCTCCGTTCTCGTAACAGCACAAATCCTTGGAGTTGATCCCAGTGAGAGAATTCCCACAAGCGGATTCGTTCAATTCATCGTTGATGGTGTTCCTTATGGAGCTCCTGTGCCATTGAATTCGGAAGGGCAAGCCAACAAACTGTTACCTTACACAGCTTTATGGGTAGGTACACACCCAATCACTGCAATTTATTCTGGAAATGATTGGTTCAATGGCAGCGATAATTTATCAGATCCCTGGATGCAGGTGGTAGAAAAAGGTGATCTCACAATTCTGGTTGATTTTTCAGTAGAAAACCCGGTTGTTGGAGAGTCCTTTACAATCTCAGGAGAAGTGGTTGGTAATGATATCAACAATCCAACACCTGAAGGAACCTTGGAATTCTTCGTCGATGACACCCTTCTCGGTGTTATCAAAACGCTTGATCATACTGCATCCGCCACCAGTGACCTGGCCGGAGGGTTTGAATACGGCGCAAAATCAGTCAAACTGGTTTACAGTGGTGATGATTATTACAAAGCTCATACTGTGGAAACATCCATTATGGTGGAAAAAGCAGATACTTCTGTAGAAATAACAGGATTATCATCCAATAGTGTTATAGTTGGCGAAAAAGTTACCGTCAACTTCTCCGTGGACGTTCTCTCTCCAGGTATAGGTGAAGCCACCGGTTTGGTTACCGTTAGCAATGGTGTGGATGAATGTTCCGGGAATTTGACAGATGGTTCTGGTAGTTGTGATCTGCTTCCAGGCTTTAGTGATGAAATGTTATTAACTGCCCAATACGCAGGCGATGGAAATTTCAATACATCTGCTACCACACAACCCTATACCGGTTTATCAGTGGAAAAGGCTTCCCTATCACTGGAAATTACTGACCTGCCCACCGGACCATTTGTGATTGGTCAACCTTATACCATTTCAGTTTTAGTTTCTCCAGTCGATCCTGGCACCCTACTTCCAGTAGGGGCAGAGGTCACCATCAGTAATGGTGTTGATAGTTGCGAGGCGATCGTTCAGGTGGATGGCAGCGCTGCTTGTGAGATCACACCTTCCACTTTGGATGCACTGGATTTCATTGCCTCTTTTGCTGGGGATGACAATTTCAATGCTGTACAATCAACTCCCGTGGCAGGACCGCAAATCGACAAAGCTGACACACAGGTAAGTGTTACCACAAGCATTAACCCAGGTGTGGAAAGTACAGCCATCATTTTCACTGCCAATGTGAATGTGGTTGCGCCAGGTGCTGGAAACCCTGATGGGTTCGTCCAATTCCAAATTAATGGAGAAGATATTGGTTCCATAGTTGCTGTTCAGAATGGTAAAGCTACAAGTTCAGAAATCTCTGATTTGCTGGAAGGAATCCATGCTGTCAAAGCAATCTATCTGGGCAGTGAACTTTTCAATGGTACCGACTCCAGCGAGCTTTCACAAAAAATTGTTGCTGGTAATCTTTCCGAAACTGTAAAACCCGGTCAGGGAACCACGATAACCTACCATGGCATGCAGAATGGTCAACCTGTGACAACTATTGTTCAAATCCCTGCGGATGCGGTGGGGGAAGAAGTTACAGTTGTTTACCACCAATTTAATGAAACCAGCCTTGAAAAACCGGAAGGAATGGATTTTGTTACTCATTTCACCCTCAAAGTTTACAAGAATGGTGAATTACAACCCGGATTTGAATTCCTCGTACCCGTTCAAATAAGCATGGAATACAATCCCAAGGATTGGGATGTAGAAAGCTTCGAAGTAATGGGTTGGACAGAGCCGAATGTAATCGGTTGGCAGAATGATGGAATTGAGATCATTGAAAATGATTATGAGACCAATTCAATTGTCTTCACACTTCAAAATACCTCTCCGGAAGAATTTTCACTGTTAGGTGTCCATGAGTATGTTTACTACTTCCCGGTGATCAACCGCTAAAAGGGTTTGTCTTGACTTGGGTTGTCAGCCTGATTAGGGCTGGCAACCCTTTTTTTTATTGCCATTCATTCTTTTGATTTATTGACATGTTGATCATCAGATTAATCTTTTTATTAATGAAAACGATGTAATATAATTTTCTTCAGGAGACAACGATCAATGCACAAAAAAAACTATGAAAATCTCGAACACAGCCACTCATTTGGTCAGGAGAAGAAACGCCCTGGCGAGCTGCGCACATTCATCGTGATTGCTATCACCGCTACCATGATGGTGGTGGAGATAGCAGCTGGTATCCTTTTTGGCTCCATGGCTTTGCTGGCAGATGGCCTCCACATGGCTTCCCATGCTGCAGCATTGAGTATTAACGCTTTTGCTTATGTGTATGCAAGACGGAATGCCCATAACCCGGTGTTTAGTTTTGGTACGGGAAAAGTTAATGCATTGGGAGGTTTTAGTGGTGCTATTTTATTGGCAGTCTTTGCGCTCATAATGGTTTGGGAGAGCTCTAGCCGCTTGATTGAACCAGTCGATATTATTTTTAATCAGGCAATTCTCGTGGCGGTGATTGGGTTGATTGTGAATGGTGTAAGTGTTTTCATCCTCGGTGTAAAGCATGATCATCACGAGCATGAAGATCACGACTATGATCATGATCATCATCACGACCACAATCTAAAATCTGCATACCTGCATGTTGTCACCGATGCGCTCACATCCGTTCTGGCAATTCTTGCCTTGTTGACTGCCAAGTATTTTGGACTTGTCTGGATGGATCCTTTGATGGGAATTGTTGGGGCAATTCTGGTAGCACGCTGGTCAATTGGTTTGTTGAAGTCCACGAGTGCCATCTTACTCGATAAACAGGCATCCCAAATCATTCAGAACAAAATAAAACACAGTATCGAAACTGATGGGGAAAGCCAGATAGCAGACCTGCATGTTTGGTCAATTGGACCCAATATTCATGCTGCCATCATCTCTGTTCTTACAAATCAGGATATTACTTCAGAAGAATACAAAGATCGTCTTCCGGCGGAGTTAAATCTGGAGCATGTCTCCATTGAAGTGAACAAACCTTAATAATTGATCAGTTATTACTGAAAGGAATTCCGATGAACATTCCCATTGACTGGCTGTTAGAAGGGGAGCCCTGGGTGGTATATCGCACACGCTTGGATTTATTAGGTGAATCAGAAACATCATCCTCTTTGATGAAAGCCCGACAGGCTATGTTGGAGTCAGCCGATGTGAAAAGTGTCCTCACCGAATTAATGGAATGGCCTGGTACCGTTATCTCCAGCCACAAGAGTGCCGGGCAGTTGTTTCACAAATTGACCTTTATTGCTGATTTAGGTCTGAAAGCAGAAGATCCAGGGATGGATCGAATCATATCCCGTATTTTGAACCATCAAGCTGAAGAAGGCCCTTTCCAATTGCCAGTTAACATTCCCACGCATTTTGGCGGTAACAATCAGGATACCTGGGCATGGGCACTTTGTGATGCTCCGTTAACCACGTATGCTCTGGCAAAATTTGGACTTCAAGATGATCCAGCTGTGTGTCAATCAATAATTTATTTAATGAACCTGGTGCGTGATAATGGCTGGCCTTGCACCGTCTCCAAAGATTTGGGAAAATTTCGTGGACCCGGGCGAAAGGAAGATCCCTGTCCTTTCGCAACATTGGCCATGTTAAAAGCCCTGAGTGCCTTTGATGATCTCCGTGAAATTCCTGCTGCACACACCGGTGTTGAGACGCTGCTGCATCTCTGGCAGGAAAGCCAGACACGGCACCCATATATTTTTTACATGGGTACTGATTTTCGAAAACTGAAAGTTCCCTTCGTCTGGTATGATCTGATGCATGTCCTGGATGTCCAATCCAATTTTCCCTGGGTACTCACAGATCCTCGTCTGTTGGAAATGGTTGACTTGATGAAAAGCAAAGCTGATGAACAGGGACGGTTTACGCTCGAATCGATATGGACGGTTTGGAAGGGCTGGGATTTTGGACAGAAAAAAGTACCATCCCGCTGGTTAACATTTATGGCCTGGAGGATTATAAAAAGAGTGGAATCTCATTCAAGTGCATGAGATATTCCTGTTTAAAATAACCATCATTATGAATACCTTCGAAGAGCAACAGGGAACAAAACATGGATTCACCAGATTACGAATACAATGGATTAATGGCCGAAGCGTGGGATATCCTGCGGGGGGATACCTCAAATTGGGCTGACCGTTTCTTTTATCTGGAAGTGATTCACCAATACGGTCAACCGGTTCTGGATGTAGGCTGTGGAACGGGGCGGTTATTGCTGGATTATCTTGCGCTCGGTGTCGATATAGATGGCGTCGATAACTCTCCGGAAATGTTGGAAATCTGTTCCCACAAAGCAAAAAAATTTGGATTGAACCCAAATATATACAATCAATATCTAGAATCTTTGAAACTTCCACGCCAATATCAGGTAATTCTGATTCCATCCAGCACAATCCAACTGCTAACAGACGTAAAAAAAGCAGAATTAGGGCTGAGAAAACTATACGATCAATTGCTGCCAGGAGGTGTGTTGGCTGCATCCGTTATGACAATTTGGCAGCCTGGAGAGCCTTTGTTTTCAGAGTGGGAAAAGACAGTAGTGAATGAAGAAAATGGTCGCAAATATAGAAGAGGAGCTCGTTCCTGGTTTGATCCGGAAACAGAATGTGAACGCACGGAAGATCTTTACCAATTGATGATTGGCAATCAGGTTGTTGAGCAAGAGCTGCATCAACGTGATCCGGCCACCCGCTCTTACACCCAAGATCAGGCTCGCAATCTATTCGAAAAAGCTGGTTTTGAGGAGATGAAACTCTTCAGTGAATTTACTTTTGAACCGGTGAAAAATACAGACACATTATTCACTATTGTGGCAAATAAAGAAACCCAGGGTTAACCCAACTACTCCCTGAATTGACCAGGGAGTAGTTGTTTCGGAGGGAAATGAAAAAAGTAACAGCAACTCATTATGGCGAATGAGCAGCGGAATAATCTAATTCATTTTGTAACCATATTGATCCAGAACATAGTTGGGAAATTCAAAGCGAACTGTTTTTTCCGGGTCAACCACCTGACAGAATTTTAATTCTCCAACGAGGCTCATCAACATACCAGCATCATTGACGGACAAACCAACAAATTCTGTTAAAAAGCGTGCCATCGCATGCGTGGCTCCACTGGTAGCTTCATCAATTGTCGTTGCGGATACGATCACAGCAACCACATCCTCATTGCGTAGGAAGGGAGTAGGCAAACCTTTGAGGGATTCCACCACCTGTGCACGAAAACGAAATTCACCTGGTGTCTCAGCACCACAGATCACGATTTCACCGTCTCCCATGGCTGCATGAAAATCCCCGGCTCCAAATAAAGCACCATCCACGCCCACTGTGAAATAAAGACTGGCCCCTTCAGTGACGAGCGTACAATCCATATTACCACCATGGGCACCAGGGGTACCATTGGGGACGGATCCGGTCGCTGGTGCAACCCCAATCACCCCAATCATTGGTTTTTTAGGAACCCGGATTTTATCTTTGAAGACAACTTCATTACCTTCCAGTTTCAGTAAAACGGTTTCCATATTAACAATCAAGTCACCAAGAGCACCCTCTCCGGGTACTGTCACCATGATGGATTGGTCGCCAATTTCCATCTTCAGCAAATCAACCCGCAGGACATCACCTGGTTTTGCTCCTTCGATATAAACCGGACCGGTTGCCGGGTTGACATGTTCCCAATCGAGCACATCGATCAGGTCATTAGAATTTCGAATTTGTCCTTCAAAACAATCATGAGTTTCCATGACAACTTCTTCACCCTGTTGAATCCGCAAAACAGGCTCAAGATCTGGATGAAAAGAGAAGAATACATGCGAGCGGCTCACTTTTTGGGTCATAGTAGTTCTCCTATTAATTAATCAAATGAAAAACGAATTTTTCTGTCATGTTTCCAAGCTGGAAATGGTTGAGCATCAAACCTGACAGGATGATGAAGAGAATGCCAATCATAAACAGGTAATCCATCTTCCTGAATATAAATTGACGGCGAAAAGTTCTCTTCGTGATGTTGTAATCAAAACCTCGCGATAGAATCGCGATGGAAATATCCTGTGAGCGTTCCAGCGTTGCAAGAAAAATAGGGATCAATAAGGCTGTTAACACTTGCACGCGCCGAATCAGATTCTTTGGTTTTACGTCGTACCCGCGAGCTTTCTGCGCATCGGTGATTTTCTGGGTTTGTTTGGTCAATAATCCGACAGTAGAAAATCCCAATGTCAGTGCAAGACCCATTTCCGGGGGTAACCCTTTGGTAACCAATCTTTGTGCCAGGAAAGCAATCAGGAAGCAAGCCATTAGCATGAACACGGTTTGAAAAACCGGATTGGGAAGCCAGGCAATCCTCTGGTTGTTTAATACCAGTGGTAATGTAACCACCACCAATACCAAAGCAATTACCAGGGAAGTACCAATGTCCGCCATGGTGATTTTTCGTTTCCCTTTCTCGGTAATGGTCAACGCCAATTCTACCGGGGGAGTGCTATATAACATCAGGTGAACGGCCAGAACAACACTGAAGAATCGGAAAAAAACCGCAACACCCCGAATAAGTCCTTCTACAGTTACAGGAATCCATTGTTTAAATGGAACCAGGTAAAAAAGGAAATGTGCATCCTTAGGTGTGAAAAAGAGAATTTGGAAGAGTGAAAAGGTGAGAAAAATCACCACGAGCACCCGTAAATTTTGATTTAATAATTGCCGGTCGATTGCTTTGGTGCCTAACCAATAAATCAAAAGAAACAATAATCCCATTAATATAGGATCCATGATGACAACAGATGCGACTGTGATACCAATAAACATTAATAACTTGGTGCGGGCATCAAGATTATGGAGTAAAGAATTCCCTTTCTGATACTCAATTGCCATTTTGCACCTCCACAATTTCGTCAAGATAAGTTTCCATCTCACAAAACCGGACAGTCCAGGGTGGAATTCCATACTCTGATAGATGAACAGCTAATTTAGTTAGTTCCGGGAGATCGAGGGAATTGGCAGCCATCAACTCATGGTTGATCAACAAATCTCTGAAGTTGCCATCGTAAGCAACTTTACCGTGTTGTAGTACCACGGCTCGTTTGGCAAACATGGCCGCGTAATCGATCCGATGGGTGATCAGTAAAATCGTGGTACCAAGATCATTCAACCGTTTGATAATGGCAAAAATTTCATCAATCATCTCCGGATCCTGCCCCGTTGTGGGTTCGTCGATGATCAAAATTTTTGGTTTGAGGGTTAATACCGATGCCAGAGCCAGACGTTGTTTCTGACCTTTGCCGAGGTCAAACACTTCACTATCAATCTTTTCTGTCAGGTCGACAATCTCGAGCGCTTCCTGAATCCTGCTTTCGAATTCACCAGGATCAATATTGTGTGTTTTAAGCCCAAATGTCATTTCATCTCGAACCGTAAAGGACACGATTTGATGATTTGGATTCTGAAAACAAAAACCAACGTCTTTTGCCAGAATATGGGTAGGTGTCGTGGCAACATCTTTTCCGTTGACGAATACACTCCCTTGAGAAGGTTGTTGTAAACCGATGACATGCCGAACCAGGGTGGTTTTTCCGGAACCATTTCTGCCTAAAATAGCGACCAGTTCACCTGTTTTAATACTGAGATTTACATTTTGCAATGCTTCTTTTTCGCTGTTGTATGAAAAACTGACATTTTTGAACTCTATCACTGGTTCACTGTCCGGTTTGTGACCATTGTGATTGTGTTGTATGGTTGCATTCTTGAGGGTATATTTTTGACGAAGTGCTCCATTAAATTGCGCAGGTGTGAGTGTCAAGTCTGGTAATTGAAATCTTTCTGCCAAACGTAAAATATCCGGACGTTTGAAAACTTGCGGAATATCTCCCTGCGCCAGAACCTCGCTGGTCGGAGCATCCCGTATGATTTGTCCATTCTCCATCACAATCAAACGCTCAACCAGGGGTAATGTTTCTTCGAGAGAATGTTCAACAATCACCAATGTTTTTCCACGTTGTTTTGCGACCTGAACAACCAGTTGCAGAATATAAGCACGTCCTGCTGGGTCCAGGTTGGCGAGGGGTTCATCCATCACATAAATTTCCGGATGCATGGCGTAGGTAGCTGCAATCACACAGGCTTGTTGTTCACCCCCAGAAAGATTGTGGGGTTCACGGTTTTCATATCCAGTCAGACGGGTGGCTTGTAAAGCAGCGACAACCCGCTGATTGATCTCATCGCGTCCTACACCTAGATTTTCGGGACCAAAAGCGACTTCATCCAGCACACTGTTGGTTACCAACTGGCTTTCGGGGTCTTGAAAGACCATTCCTACCAGGGATGCCAATCCGCCCACACGTGCTTTACGCGTGTTGTAGGGTCCAACCAGAACATCACCTGTTAAGTTGCCCTCATGATAATGCGGGATTAATCCGTTGATACAGGAACATAATGTGGTCTTTCCACTTCCAGCTGGACCGGTTATCAGTACAATTTCGCCCGGTGTGATAGTCAGAGAAATATTCCTGATCGCCAGCGTATCACTATCTGCATAGGAGAATGAAACATCTTTGAATTCAATGGGATAGGACATAATTACTTTCTTGTTCATTTCATCATTGGGTCAGGGTGTTCTATGAGGAAGTTTCCACCTAAAACACCCGTAACCCCTTTTTATGGGATGCTGCAACTTACCAGAGTGGTCGTCTGAATCGTTCTGGTAATGCAGCCATAATAATTGTTGTAACAACAGTCGTAAGCACGATTTCCGGTATTGCGCCAGCTTCAATAGCTCCCAAAAAGGCAAAGAAACTGCCATATTCAGGATCCGGATAAAACACAACCAAGCCAACCGCAAAAAGTGGGACCACAATCAGAACATAATAGAGAACAACTTGTAAAGCCCAGGCAGCCAGGCTGACTACTTTGTTGTTTCTCAGCCGCCAGCTGAAATTCTTATACACAACACCACTGAATACACCACCAACGACGTGGGCCAGCAGGCTGGCAAGCGGGATACCAGGTTCAGCGATTCCAGCCAACAATCCAATGACGATGCCACCCATTGGTCCGGTCAGCGAAGCGCCAATTGTGGTGAATATTTCACGTGGATCGGTAACGATCGGTGTGCCCGGGATCGGGATGGTTACACCGGCTAATACGAGCGCAAGAGCAGCTCCCCCAAAGGCAGCAGCCACACCCACCTGACGAGCTGTCAGGATTGGTTTCCGTTGGGAATTGACTAAATTCATTTCTACAGATTCTTCAGACATAATGATTTCTCCTTCTTAAAATTAGATTGATGATTGAAATAAATAAAATGAATGGGTGAATTTTTCAGTCGACCTCCTATGGTATTGTTTTGCATCGTTGCTCATATTTTCTTCAGATGTTGAAAACAAAAAAACCACCTCTTTGGGTGGCTTTTGTTTGTAACTCTTTTCGTTATTTATGCAGGCATTTGCCTGATTCTGCCATCCCAAAGCTTATTTATTTGCTTCATAATAATGAAGGAAATAAGATAATAAGCAATAAGGATAAAGAGGGCAGAGTTGTGCATCAGTTAATTCAGTTGTAACCTTTTTAAGGGATAAGTTTCCCCTATTATACAGAGTAAAAATGATCTGTCAATAGAAATTGGGAAAATTGGTTTTTTCTGGAGATTTTTTAGTCTCCGTAAACGTTATTAATCACAGCATCATTTGCCTTGATCTTATAAATATCAATCGTGTTGATAGTTGTGATTTTTTCTTTCGTAGTCATATCGAAAAATTCAAGTTTGGGTCCTCTTTCCAGGATTACCTGTTCCACTGTCTGATTGTCTGACCGGGACACGGCAATAAACGCATTCTTGAATGGTTTTTCCTTTGAGAAATAATCTTGCCCAAATCCATATTTCTCAAAGTAATACCACATAGGTGCATCATCAGTGGCTGTAATAATTACGATATCTTCAGGAGTAAATTGATCCATTATGTACACACTGGCTCGTTCAATAGTGCCATATCCTTCAACACTTGTGGGAATTTGATCCTGTAAATAAGTTAATCCATTAATGAAGAATAATAGCGCAAATAATCCTGTGATGATGACATGAACCTTACTACTTTTTACTTTGGTGAAACGAAGAATTGCATCAACCAATGCGATCCATCCTGCAGACACCCAGATGGATGCCAGGGGATAGAAAAATTGCCAGGTACGGTTAAAAACATTGGGTCGCTGGATGATGAGCATTAATGAAATGATGAATAAACTAAGAAATGAAATCGGAATTTTATCGCGACTGATTTTCCAATGAAAAATAATGGAAAGAAAAAAACCTGCAATCAATATATATCCAAACCCCGGGACATCCCCCTGGTTGAGAACCAACCAGGATTCAGAAAACCTTGAAAGAATTGTTTGTGAATAAAGGGTCTGATCCATCGCCGAAACATAAGGATTCGCAAACAAACTGGCAAATCCCCAGTTGAGAAAGATTGGAATATAGAGGAAAAGACCAATTATTGCGGTGAATATCCCGGTACCAATGATATGGAATAGAAAACTTAGTCTTGAATATTCCTGCCCATATAATTTAAAAAGCCAGGATAATGCCAACCAGGCATAGAGTATTGCCAGGGGATACGCCATGATTGGTAAGGTGTAGAAACCTAATCCACCTGTAATAGCACTCAAAAACCAGGCTGCCTTGTTTTTATGTTGCCTTGCATACAATGTCAGAATGAATGTGAGTAGGGTGAAAAGCGCCAATAGCGAATAACCGCGGGCATTGACAGCATAATGAATGGTATCTGGCAATACAGCGATTAAAATGCCTGATAACAAGGCCACACGCTCTCCATACCAACGTCTGGCAAGTATAAATCCACTCGGAGCTAATAAGACACTGGCGATAAAAGCGGGCATGCGAACAGCCCATTCAACCGGACCAAAAAGCTTGTAATTGAGATGGACCAGGAAGGTATGAAAAACATGGTTATTTGGAAAATGGTAATCAGATAATCCACTGGCGAGTGGTTCAAAAGCAAAAACAACAGCTGTGTAGGCTTCATCGTGACCCATCGGACGATAGATTAAGAATATCCGCATCAGGAAGGACAACACGAGTAAAGCAAGCAGAGACAGTAAAACTTTGCGGTTATAAAAAGATATCCAATCAGAAATTAGTTTCTTCCAACTGTGAAGAAAGTCTTTAATAACATTGGAAAATGTAAGTTTTATGGATTTTAAGAATTTTTTGGTTTGATTATTCCGAATAAAACCATAAATTGATACGACGATTAATAATCCAGTCAGGATCAAAACTGGGACCTGGATAATCTTATATAAAGATAGTGTAAAACTTTCCAGTTGGCCATCTGATGCAAGATGGTTGAGATAAAAAGCAGTTTGATCATAGGGCAACAGGAAAAGAATAAAGAAAATTAATGCAAATAAGAATAATAAGAGCAATCCCACTCGAACAAAAATGAATTGAATGGTTGTTTTAGAAAGTAAAAATTGTCTATTATATTCAGCCATAATCTTAACTGGAGTGGAACCTGGTTTTATTCCTCCATAAATTATAAGTCAATTTCAATCACATTCAGTTCCGATCCACTTCACCACCACCGCCACTAAATAGGATCCCATAATCCTCCGCGATTTTTTCTTTGGAAAAGAACATACGTCAGCTATCCACCAGGCTGATATCCAGGACGGCAAAATTAACACCTCTACCATCATTGCGAACCTTTCAATTTTGTTAACTGGCAACAAACTTGCAACAAAGGAATGCATCCTTTGTGTGAGAAAAACGGGCTTATATGAATCTTACGGTGACATTTTCAAAAGCTTTTAACAAGTTACCTCTTAATATTCGAGAGAAAGTAACAATCCCTTATCTGTTTCTCTCAATTATTTTATTATTTGGTGCGGCGTATGTGGTCACTCAGGTGGTTTTTGATACCATTGAGGAACGCTTTACCAATCAATTAATTGAAGCGGGGAATCTGGCTTCTTCAAGAATGGTAGAGGAAGAAAACCAGATGCTGAAAGTGTTACGATTACTTGCTTATAGTAAAGGGGTTCCTGAAGCATTAGCGCAAGCTGAACCTGAAGCATTACGAACTTTGGCTTTCGGAACAATTCTCAACAATCAACAAAAAGCTGTTGAATTTTTAGATGTCAATGGAAACCGGGTTCTATCGATCCACCACATCGAAGGTGGAAAAGTGGAGGACTATAACTTTTCAACCGGTGGAATAAGCATTTTCGCTGATCAGGATTTTGTACAAAACGCGATCCTGCAACACAACGATAAGCGTGGAAATAAATTTGCTGGAAAAATTAAAACCGATCAGGGAGATTATTTATATGTTGCAGGTCCTGTTTACTCACCTGCAAATGAGATGGTTGGAGTGATCCTGGTTGGTACGCCATTAACTTCTCTGGTACGTCAAATTCGCGAAGAGACACTAGCCCAGATTACCCTTTATGATTTCCATGGTGGGATACTGGCAAGTACCTTTACTTCACCAACAAATCTGCCAGATCAGGAAGTTCAGAATGTTCTTCTCAACCAGACAGATGCAAGCTTTATCCGAGCTGATAGCCGCGATCTCAATATCCGCAACATTGGTTATCGGGAATTGTTGTCTTCCTGGAAAGTACGCGGAGATGTTGAATTGGGAATTATCGGGGTGGCATTAGGCGAAACATTTTTAGTGAGTACAACCAACGTTACACGCATTCAGATTACCGTGATGACCGGTTTATTGCTATTATTGGTCATTTTGTTCGGGATAAATTTGTCGATATTAATCACGCATCCGATTATGGAACTTGTAAATGCTTCTAAAGAAGTTAAAAATGGCAATCTGAATATTCAGGTGAAAACAATTAGTAAAGATGAATTGGCTTTATTAACTGATAATTTCAACCAAATGATTGATAGCATGCGTGAATCCAAAAATAAAATTATGGAATCATATGATAGTACCTTGGAGGGTTGGTCTAAGGCATTGGAATATCGCAATGAGGAAACCAAAGGTCACACCGATCGGGTAATGGATTTGATGATGAAATCAGCAAAAACGTTAGGAATTGATGAATCCAGAATGGATGATGTTCGTCGAGGTGCTTTGTTGCACGATATTGGCAAAATGGGAATCCCGGACATGATTTTGAATAAACCACATTCGCTTACCACAGAGGAACAGGAAATCATGCAGCTTCATCCGGTGTACGCCTGTGAGATGTTGAAGGATATTGATTTCTTAAAACCAGCTATGACCATTCCTTATTGTCATCATGAGCATTGGAATGGAAGTGGTTATCCACGAGGGTTGAAAGGGGAGCAAATACCGTTGGAAGCACGAATTTTCGCACTGGTTGACGCCTGGGATGCAATTACAACCGATAGACCTTATCGTGATGCTATGACCAAGGAAGAGGCTGTGAAAACAATCCGTCAGGAAATCGGCACTCATTTTGATCCTGGAATCGCTGAGCGATTCCTGAAATTGGTCTGTAGCTAAAGATATAGAATGATGAGATCATTGATAAAATTCAAATTCAGTTCTGGAATTTTGTTTCATAATTTGTATTGGATTGGATCCATCATTTTTAGCGTAGTGATTATCACCAGTGTGGTTACCAGTACTGTTTTGACAATCGGGGGTTTTGATAAAGATCAATTTATTCAAATTCCTATTGCAATTTCTGCTGTTGAAGAAGCAAATTATGCCGATGGGGTTGAAGAGTATGTGTTTCCAGGAATTGAATTATCAATTGTAGAGGAAGTTTTGAGTGATCTCGAGGTGGGTGTGCAAAACCAGCAGGATCTGACGGAGCGTGTTTCGCTGATGATAGATCAATTACAGCAACCTGTCCCACTGGCGACCAATCCTACTACACCAATAGATGAAGAAACCACGAATAATCCTCCAAATTCTACAGAACCAGTCAATTCATTAACAGCGACAAAAACAACCGTCCTGTTTCCTTCCTCTACGGTTACAAATATGAGTACCTTCACCCAAACCCCAACCAACACGTTGGTCGCTTCTTTAATTCCTGTTACGGGTACCAGTACAAAGACATTACACCCAGGGAATAACCCAACATTCACACTGACGCCATCCTTGACCAACAGCCTGTCGTCAACGTTCACAATGACGCCTTCATTAACTGCGAGCCAGACACCTTCGGTGACCAGTAGCCTGACACCAACATTCACACGAACGCCATCCTTGACCAGCAGTATGACACCGGCGTTCACCTGGACACCAACGTTTACTCTGACACCCTCTTTGACCAGCAGTCTGACACCGACGTTCACCCGTACACCAACCTTTACTCTGACACCATCTTTAACCCGCAGTCTGACGCCAACATTCACACTGACACCAACGTTTACAAAGACGCCTTCGTCGACCAGTAGTACAACCCCTACTTTTACTTTTACTGCAACTTCGACCTATACAGTCACTCCTACATGGACCAAAAGCGTAACGCCAACCCTTACATTTACCGCAACGAATACTTTAACTCCATCGGTAACCCCCACATCTACAATAACATCAACACCGACAGCTTCCATTGCAACCTGTAATCTAACCCCACAGGACAGATTGTTGCAATATATGTGGCCACCAGACGAGAGTATAAATGTACCAACAACTATACATCCGGTAATTGTTTTCAATCAATCGATGAACGCCAGTTCACTGACGTACGGAGATGATAATCATATTGTCATTTGTGAAAAAGTAAGTTATAGTTCCAATTCTTGTAGAAGTGGTACAGAAGTCCCAGCAGAGGTGGAAATACTATCAGTTGTATATCGGAATGATTGGGTAATTATTTATCCATTGCAGCCATTGGAAAAAGGAATTCGCTATACTTTGTTTGCTGGAAATCAAATCGTTGCCCATCCGGATTGCTCTTCCTATTCAAAACCTATGGGTGGCAGGGTACAGAGTAATTTTATTACTATCTTACAATAGGAGACAAAATTTGATATTTGTTATAAAATTATTTTGCAATATAAAACTCCCCTAATCACATTACATATCCATTGAAAAATTTAATAATTTGGAAATTAATGGATAGTTTAAGAAATTTCCTTTTCCAACTTTAATACGTGGGACATTTAACCTTCAAAACAGATTTCTGTCAGCCTGGAAAAAATATGAATATCGCTTCATCAGTTTCAAAAACATTTAATAATCTTCCTTTAAATATTAAAGAAAAAGTTACATTACCTTATCTAATATTGGGTGTGATTCTGGTTGTTGGAGCTGCTTTTGTAGTAACCAGGGTGGTTTTCGATACGATCGAAGAACGTTTTACCAATCAGTTATTGGAAGCGGGAATTTTAGCTTCTGAAAGAATGGTTGTTGAAGAAGACCAGATGCTAAAAGTGCTTAGATTATTGGCTTATAGTAATGGTGTTTCTGAAGCAGTACAAAATAGTGAACCAGAAACGCTGCGGGAATTGACATTCGGTACTGTGGTAAATAACCGTCAAGCTTTAGTAGTTTTTCTGGATATGGAAGGGAATCTGGTCCTCTCAGCTCGTCATTTGGAAGGTGGAAATATAGAGGAATATGAGTTTGCCAGTGGTGGGCAAAGCATTTTTTTGGATCAACCATTTGTCCAATCAGTATTAAATGGAGTATCAGATGATCAAGGCAATAAATTTACAGGATACCTGGAAACTGAAAAAGGCACCTATTTATATATAGCAGGTCCGGTTTTATCTGAGGATCGAAAAATAGTTGGGGTGATTCTGGTGGGTAAACCTTTAAGTGCTCTGGTAAAACAATTACGGGAGGAGACTCTTGCTCAAATCACCATTTATGATTTTGAAGGGAATGTTCTGGCAAGTACTTTTCCCACTCCAAGTGGTGTGGATCCAACATTAGTCGAAAGTATCATTCAAACGCAAGATGAATCCAGTATTGTTCTTTCAAACAGTCGCGGATTGATTAGTAGAAATATTGGATATCGTGAATTATTTGCTGCCTGGGAAGTACGCGGATGGGATGATCTGGGTGTAATAGGGATAGCGTTGGGAGAATCATTTCTGGTCAGTACGACCAATGTAACCAGAATTCAGATCACCTTACTGGCTGGTTTATTGTTTATCCTGGTTATTATTATTGGCTTGAATTTATCATATATTATTACAAAACCAATTTTGGAATTGGTGATTGCTTCAAAAAAGGTGATGGATGGTGACCTTAATGTAAAAGTACAAACTTCCAGTAAAGATGAGTTGGCTGTGATGGCAAATACTTTCAATCAAATGGTCAGCAGTATCAGGAATTCCAAAAATCAGATCATTGAATCATATGATAGTACTTTGGAAGGCTGGACAAGGGCACTTGATCTCCGTAATGAAGAGACCAAAGGACACACCGATCGTGTACTTGAACTAATGGAACAAATTGCAAGAGCTTTAGGAATTGAGGAAGAAAAAATTGTTCATATCCGGCGTGGCACAATCCTCCATGATATCGGCAAAATGGGAGTTCCGGATCGAATTTTAAATAAACCCGGAAAATTAACGGATGAGGAGTGGGTGATCATGCGAAACCATCCAAATTATGCCTATGGAATGTTGAAAGATATTCATTTTCTCGTACCAGCGCTTCCTATTCCTTACTGCCATCATGAACGTTGGGATGGGAAAGGGTATCCACGCGGACTAAAAGGTGAAGAAATTCCTATTGAAGCAAGGATATTTGCTTTGGTTGATGTCTGGGATGCCATTACAAGCGATCGTGTTTATCGAAAAGCCATGAGTAAAGAACAGGCAATTGAGATCATGAAAGAGGGTATTGGCACTCATTTTGATCCGGAAATTTCAAAATTATTCATGGAAATTATTAATTAATCCATAAAAGAATTTTATAATGAATTTATCTTTCAGAGAAAAGATCAAAAAAAACAATTTACTAGAATTAGCATCATTTATTATTATTTTTATTATTCTGTTCATTCTTGTTAGTAGTTTTTTACCATTTGTGGATGCTAAAACGAAAGAAATTCTCGAAGTCCCGATGGCTATCCATGCTGTCGAACGAGCTGATTATAGTGATGATTTTATCGACAATAATTTCCCTGGGGTGAAATTATCAATCCTATGGGAAATTTTGCATGATCAAAATATCTCTTCGGAAGAATTAGAAGCACGAATCCTACAATTAGAAAAACAATTGGTTCAACAGGTTCCTCAATATAGTGAAATACAACCAGGTGTAATCAACACAAATCCAGATGGTTCGCCTTTGGTGGAAGCAACTACAACTACACCAGGTATATTGGAAGGTACTCCAGGCTCAACAGAAACATCAATCTCAATATTGGGACCAAATCCTTTTATTACAAGTACAATCCCTTCATCAACTCAACCTGGTATGACACTAACTCCATCCCAGACAGAAACGATTTCTGGAACCAATCCATCATTACCCCCAACGTATACGCCAACTGTTACAGTGTCACCAGTGTCTCCCACACAAACACATACCCCGACACGCACAAACACATGGTTACCCCCAACATATACACCAACTTATACAGTGACATCGGTGCCTCCCACACAAACATATACCCCAACAAGAACCAATTCGCCAACCAATACACCTACATTTACTCCTACGGATATATGGACAAACACACCAACAGCTACTCCTACGGATACATTGACCCCCACCCAAACTTATACCTTTACCCCTATTCCCCCAACATCGACTTATACCCCTAGTCCAACCGCAACTGCAACTGAACCTACTTGTAATACAACAAATCCGCCAATAACAATAACAGTTATTTTTAACCCGATCTCAGGTAGCACTGATGTTCCTGTAAATATTCAACCATCTGTCAGATTTAATCAATCTATGGACGCTACAACATTTGAATATGAAATTAAGGATAGTATTGTCTTGTGTGAATTTGATAATTTTAACGCCTGCCCCACATCAAAAATAGTTGATGCTACGATCAAATTTGATAGTATTGTTTATTTTCAGGATACTGTCATTATCATACCAAATGTTCCATTGAAAGGTGATGAAACATACACAATTTTTGTAGGTACGCTCCTAAAACCGCTTCCTGCTTGTCAGATTTATACGAATCCAATTTTAACAAATTTCGTTAGTAGTTTCACAACAATCCAATAGATCAATTTAAACCAACAAGGTGAAAATGAGCAGTTTACTCAAATTCACCTTGTAGGATTTATATTTTGAAAATTAATTATTTACTGGGCAAGAAACGGGTTACTTTCGTTCCACATTTCGGGCAGACACCCTGCACCATCTTGCGACCATTTTCAGATACTTTTACGGTTCCAGCTTTTACCTGAACCTTTGCACGACATTTTACACAATAGCCTTCAAAATCCATGGAATATCTCCTTCTCTATATAGAATTGACCTTTTCCAAGAATAACCCTGGAAAGTTTGAACCAGGCTTTACGCCTGAACCATTTTTACTATAAGGGATAATAGCGAGAAATACAAGCGTTTTGAGCGTATTGTATAGCTTTGATAAAAATACAGACTTTTTCCTGAATTTCTATCCAAGAATATACCCCGTTGATTGATTACTCTATGGTTTACATAAGTTTTACCACCAGATAATGGACAAATTAAAATGACAAACAGAATCGGAGAGGATTTGGTAAAATAAAGCATCCAGGTCTACATGGGAAAAGCTGGACGTTCTGGAAATTTCCTGCAGTGAAAGTTGATTTATGAATTATTTTAGAAAAATAAATGGAAGAACGCGTGCCTGGTTGGTTCACCTGTACACCGGACTGGGATTGATGTGTGGATTTATGGCTCTATATGCGATGGTAGCCAATGACCCCAAACTTGTTTTTTTCTGGTTGGGGGTTGCTTTGGTGATCGATGCAACTGATGGCACCTTTGCACGAAAATTTAACATCAAGCAATGGACGCCTGATTTTGATGGTCGCAAGCTGGATGATATCACCGATTACATCAATTATGCATTTTTACCCGTTTTTTTCATGTGGCGTTTTGATCTAATCAGTGGCTTATGGATATTGGTGATTCCAGTGGTACTTCTATCTTCTGTGTATGGATTTTGCCAATCGGATGCGAAAACAAACGATGGATACTTCACGGGTTTTCCCAATTTCTGGAATTTGGTGGCATTGTATTTATTTACATTCCAGTGGCCGGTAGTTATCAATGGGATTATTTTGGTCGTTCTGTCGATACTGATCTTTGTGCCATTTAAGTTTGTCTCCTTCAGCACCCCTGGAAAAGTCAGATTGGCAAAAAGCTTATCGGTTGTCTATTTCGTTTTATTAATCCTAATGGTAATTAATGCCAGTCAAATGATTGCCGTCATATCACTGCTTTTTCCGATCCTATATTTCGGGTATGCGCTCTATTTAAAGTTAAATGAATCAAAACTTGTTGCTTTGATTGATTCGTAAAACCAATTTATATAGAAAAAATTATTCAAGGTAAGTTTGGTACCAGGTCATCAAACGAATTGTTTGAGGATAGATTATGTGATTTTTGCTACTTTTCCCGCTGTGATCTGCACCAACTGTTTCGGCTCCAGGCGGAAGACGGCGTTCGGCGTGCCAGCAGCTGCCCAGATTTCCTGATAATTCAATAAATCTTCGTCAATAATGGTTTCTATTGGCTGGGTGTGAGCCAAAGGAGGAACCCCTCCAATCGGGAATCCACTTACCTGATGAACAAACTCCGCGTCCGCCCGCACAATCTTTTCCCCTACAATTTCTTTGATGCGTTTTTCATTCACGCGATTACCACCGCTGGCGGCGATCATCACGGCTTTTCCGCTGGGTTGGCGTTGAAACACCAGCGATTTCACGATCTGCTCTACCTGGCAGCCGATTGCATTGGCAGCATCCTGGGCAGTGCGGGTGGATTCAGGGAACTCGATCACCACCAGATCCAGCCCAAAGCCAGCCAGAGCAGTCTGCACCCTTTTTGCGTTCTTCGATAATTCCTTCTCACTCATCCTTACGATCCATTGGATTCATCCATTTCCGGCCACGCATCCAGATAAACATACCACTCGGAAGGAGCACAAATATACATATCACTATAATCAGCATGGTCTCTGATGTCCAGGCTAAAAATGGCGGATCGGCAGCGAAGAAGTTCATACCAAAGAATCCGGTCAGGAAAGAAATAGGCATGAAGAGTGTTGTGATGATTGTCAGGGTCTTCATGACATCATTCATGCGATTGTTAATCACCGAAAGATAGGTCTCCAGCACACCACTGATGAGATCCCGTAAGCTTTCTGAGATATCATACAGCCGTACCATGTGATCATAAATATCCCTGAAAAATACACGTTCCTGTTCATCGATAACATGATCATCACCGCGTGCCAGCTTGTTGAACACCTCGCGCTGTGGCATCAGAATACGGCGCAAATGCAACAGCGAGCGTTTGAGGGTGAAGATTTCCTCCAAAAGCAGCTTATTGCTGCCTTTGAACATGCGATCCTCGATGGAATCGATGGCGTCATCCATCAGGTCCACTACCGGTAAAGTCTCCCCAACCAGATCGTCAGCCAGTTTATAAAACAGGTGGTCAGCCCCGCGTTGTAGAAATCGAGGATCCCGTTCGATATATTCTCGGACTTTATCAACGTCGGGGATTGCTACATTCTGATAGGTAACCAGATACTGTTTTCCGAGGAAAATATCAAGCTCATTTGTTTGAAATACTTCTTTCTGGGCTGGATCAAAAGTGACGCTGTGCAGCACGAGATACAGATAATCCCCCCAATCATCCACCCGCGGTACGTGGACTTCATCCAATGCGTCTGATACTGCCAGAGGGTGAAAGTGGAATAAATCCAGCAGAATCTTTTCACTTTCCTTATAATCTGACTCTATCATATCGACCCATAAAACCCCTTGATTGCTTTCGAAAGCAACCCTAATTTCCTCCTCGGAAAGGTCTGTTTTTGTCTCTCCATTTAGATAATAAATCGATTTAATCATAATTTAATTTTATACTTATTTTTCTTTATGTAGTAATCAAAGGCTAAGGAAATTATGATTAAATTCTTTCCAAAATTTCAATAATATTTTTTTCTATTTGTTCAAAGGATGAATATGTGAACTTAATTCCTCTGAATGGGCGAGCCAACCTGGCAATCTCTTTAAAACCATGATCCGGTAAATTTCGTGCGTTAATCAGAAATTTCATTAATTCCAATCCGGTTTCAGCAGAGGAGAGCAGTCTCCAATCAAGTTCTGCCCCAGTTTCATACCGTGGAAAAAGAATTATTTTGACTGGGGGCTGTGAATATTTGTTTTCAGCGTTCAGAAGAAGCGGATTGATCAGATCGGAATGGGTACCGACCTTTACAAGATTGGTATCGGAATCATATTCAATCAAAGAACTTAGGACTTCGCGGGAAGGTTTTTTCAGATGAATAGGTCTGGCGAAAGAAATCATTGTGTCTGATTCCCAGGGAAAATAAACAAACTCATCACTTAAGTAATCACAACCTTGCGATATCATCCAGGTTGTGAAGGTGCTTTTTCCGAAACCGATTCCCCCGGGTACCAGAATCCCTTTGCCATTCCTTCCAAGACCTGAGGCGTGGAAGAGCATTCCATTCTTACTATCCATTGCCAGCCCATGGCAGATTTTGCTCATTAACATTTCAGAAAAATCCACCTCATTTTTGCTCTTATAAATCAAAGTGCCTTCCTGAAATAATGAGAATAGAAGATCAGGTTTTCTGGTTATGTCTATTCGAAAGCTGGTAAAAGGATTTGATGCCCCTGGTGACGAGATCGAATATACGATTGTATCGAGAATTTTGTCAGCTTGCGGATCATTATATTCAATCTCTACAGAATTACCTGCGTAGTGAATTACTCTCTTTCCCATATGATTCATACAAAAAGAATTGCTCCATGATCACTAAAAAGAGTTATTGTTTCTTCAACATCTTTCTTAATACTCAATTCTGCTTCCGGAAAGCTTTCTGATAATAAATCAATCATCGTATTCACGCTGCGTTGCCCATCACATAACTGCCAGATCAAAGAGGCGGTTTCATTTAAATATAAGATGTTGGTTGACTTGGGGTTGAATAGTAATAATTCATCGTCCATTTTTTCGAGGCGAAAGTCCTGATTACGAAGGGGTTTTTTATCTTCCATGTGGGCGAGCTCCTGCGTTTTATTATTAAATTTTGGTATTTAAGCGTATCTTCATATGTTGTTTTGTTATCGCTACAAGGTTCATAACATGTTTCAACCAATTGTACCATTTTGCTTTGAAGCGACCATTTCCATAATGCAAAAATATGACCCATCCAGAAGGGAAACAGGTATCTTTGAACCATCTCCAATAATCTTGTTTTTTGACATCTCGTAAAGGAACACCAGGCCAACCTTGATAAGTACTAATCACTTTTTCCGGATTAATTCTTGGGTGAATTTCCCCACTGGTCAAGAGATGAGTAGAGAGTGGAAGAATTTCATGAAGGGCTGCAAGGGTATGCTGAACCAATGGAAAATGGTTCTTTACAAATTTCCAATCAATATCATCCACGAATTTTTCCGAAAAGTTGCAAATATCAGCGACCCAGATCATTCGGATTGGTTCCAAAACATGGTAAGAAAAAAAAGTATGTTTGCAAAGATGATAAAGAAATTCTTCTTTGCTTAAGGTTTTAACTTGTGTGTCTTTTGAAATGGAAAAGTTAAATGGTGGTAGGGAGAATTTGTCCAGATAACCCCAAAATTTCTTCGAATTTTCAGGTAGTAGTCTGTGATGAACCTCGACCGAGATATGAAAACCTTCCTCCTGACGTGTAAATGTTGGTAAATGTAATTCAGAAGGGTGGAGAAAAGAATCCGGTTTTTGTTGATATCCAAGTTGTTTGAGCAGATCAGTTACCAAATCGATATGCTCGGGCTTAATCAAAATATCCATATCCTTCATCGGTCTGAGATCTGGATTTGGGTACAGCATATGTGCCAGAGCTGCACCTTTTAGCACGAAAAAAGGAACTTCGGATTGATTGAAAATGGAGGTCATCTCAGAAAGTATTCTGGTACGAACCTGATTAATCAAGCGATGACGCAAAGCCAGACCAGTTAAATCTCTCTGGACTTCTGTGTGAATTTTCACCCCGGATTTTCTCAAATGGTAATTCAGAAGAGGGGCCATGCCATGCTCTTCCGCCTGGATGGGTACATCTTCCCATTGAGTAATTTGACGAACAGCATCCAATAGGTGGAGATGAATCTGATCAGTTTGTTCAATGTGTGCGCATAGCGCGAATAACTTCTGGATAGGATCCTTTAACATGAATTTCTCTTTATCAAATTATATTTTTTAAATTTAAATATATATTCATAGAATCTTAAGAAATCTTATCATCCCTCATTTTCATCATATCAGAAAAAAAAGAAGCCAACCCGATTGGATTAGCTTCTCATAAGTAACAATTAGTAAAGGTAGGACTAATTCTTTAATTGCTAACCGATTAATCCAGAAACTTCCCATTCATCGAAGTCGCCTTCAATCTCAAATCGCAAAGTTAAATCGTCTGGCTCGCTGTATTGAATTTGCCATTCGACGTAACCATTGACATCAGTTGTTTTCTTTTCGGAATTTGGTACTCCGTTAATCAACAACGTAACCTCAACACCTTCAACAGGTTGATCTGTGGGAAGCGGGATTTTTGCAGGGGAAGCTAATTTATATGGATTCTGAACATTGGTGACTGCTCCGGGGTAAACAAACGGTACAGCAGAAACAAAAGCATCTGCGAATAAATAACCATCTCCCCAGTATCCGTACCCTTCGATATAATTTTGATCTGGCACAGTTGTTGGTTGTGGTGCAGAAGCCTGCGCATGCACGGGTAGAACCCCACTCTTCACGACGGGTTTGAGCCATTTTTCGGGTAAAAATCCAGCAGCAACAATACCACCACTGCCTGCAACGATTGCTTTAAGGAGATCCCGGCGAGTCATTTTTTCCATCTATCCTCCAATGAATTCCAAATAATAGATACCTAATATTATACATAATAACTACAATAAATAACAACCATTTTTGATCTTCGAAGTTGTATCTTCAAAAATTTAAATTCACATTATTATGAAAAAAAGAAACCCTAATTGACGTAGTCAAAAGGGTTTCAAAAAGAACGATCTATTTGTAATTTTGGATTTGGTTTGATTAAGCCCAGGGTAGTACTTCAACTTCGTCAAAAACAGTACCACCGTCGATTTCAAATCGAAGAGTCGCACCAAAATTAGGATCAATACTGGTGATTTGTGAAAAATCCCAATCAATAGCCCATTCAACATAACCATATGCATCAGTCTTTTTCGTTGATTCTATAACATCATCAACAAACAAGGTAACATCTTTTCCTTCGACTGGGAACTCGACTCCAACTTTTGTTGATGAGAGCGAATTTGTTGATTCACTATTATTAAATGCTGGGATCGGCTGAGAAGATACAAACGCAAATGCTAAAATTCCTACTGGCTGTCCGTCTCCAGTTTCATAATAATCTCCCTGAATGTAATCAGGTGTTTGGGTTGGACCAGGTGTAGGCGCAGATGCCTGGGCATGCACAGGTAAGACACCACTCTTCACGACTGGTTTGAGCCATTTTTCGGGTAAAAATCCAGCAGCTACGATACCTCCACTGCCTGCAACGATTGCTTTAAGGAGATCCCGGCGAGTCATTTTATCCATATGAATCCTCCAATAAATTCTAATTAATTAATAACTAATATTATACATAATAACTACATTAAATAACAACCATTTTTGTCATGAATTTTCTAATTTTTCAATTTTTCACAATACCCAGTTTGATATTATACTTACCTTGTGCAAGCATTAGCAGAATTTCGCATCCCGGAACACTACACCACAGACAAACGCAGTCCAGTCCGTTGGATCTGGTCGCATACCATTCGCCAATGGATTTTTATTTTAATAGCCCTGATTGGTGCTTTTGGAAATGCAGCCATGATGGCGGTGGTGCCGATTATCACCGGGGAAGCATTCAATCTTGTGCTTTCTGGGAATGTTGATTTGAAACGTCTCGGTCAGCTTTCTTTGCTGATGGCTGGCTCGCAGGTGATCCGCGGAATTCTGCAATTAGCAAGGAATTACGGTTTTGAATTCACCGCACAACGCATTGAACGGGAAGTACGTTACGAGTTGTATACCAGCTTGTTGGGAAAAAGCATGACCTTCCACAACCTGCAACCGGTAGGAGACACCATGGCACGCGCTACCAACGATGTGCGAGAAGTCAATTATATGTTCAGTCCTGGCTGGAATGTGGTCATCGGATCGCTTAATTTTTTAATCATGCCATTACTGCTTTCTGCCCGTTATCATCCAAGCTTGTTGATCACACCAATCATTTTCACCGTTTTATACGGTTTGGCGTTATGGCATTATCTGGCAACACTCAGTCCGATCACTACAGCAGTTCGAACTGCTTTTGGTCAATTAAATACGCGTCTGGCGGAAGCGCTTGATGGGATAGAAATTGTTAAAGGCAGTGCGCAGGAGTCCCAGGAAGTACTCCGTTTTGGCAAGAATGTCACCAATTACCGCGATAAGATGGTTCGTCAGGGTGATGTGGAAGCACGCTTCCTTCCTCTTCTGTTGTTAGGTTTTGCCCTGGCTGGGGGATTATTGCATGCGATGCTGTTATTCCGGCAAGGCATATTATCGGTCGGCGACGTTGTTTCTTATTTTGGTTTATTATCCATGTTGGGCTTTCCAGTTTTTGCATCGCTGTTTGCATATTCACGAATTTCTTTAGGTGTTGCTGGAGCGCGCCGAATATTGGAATTGATTAATCGCACCACCGATCTGGATCAAAACAAAGGCGGATTTGGCAGTACCATGCAGGGTGAGATCGAATTCAAAAACGTCACCTTTGCTTATGATGAGAATGATTCGGTGCTGGAAAAGATAAATTTTAAAATCAAACCTGGTCAAACGGTAGCGATTGTCGGACAGACTGGTTCGGGAAAGACCTCACTGGTACGACTGATTAACCGAACCTATGATATCAACAACGGACAGGTATTGGTTGATGGTGTGGATGTCCGTGATTGGGATCTTGAGGTATTACGTCAGCAAATTTCAATCATTGAGCAGGATATTTTCCTCTTTTCACAATCCATTGCCGACAATATCGCATTTGGTAAACCGGATGCCAGTCGTGAGGAGATCATTCAGGCAGCCAAAAACGCTCAGGCACACGAGTTTATTGAGGGGTTTGCAGAGGGATATGAAACAGTGATTGGCGAAAGGGGGGTCACCTTATCCGGCGGACAACGTCAACGCCTGGCATTGGCACGCGCCTTTCTTACCAATCCCCATATCCTGGTTCTAGACGACTCCACCAGCGCAATCGATTCTGAAACCGAAGACAAAATTCAGCGGGCGATCTATGCTGCTGCCAAAGGTCGTACGACATTTATCATTACCCACCGGCTATCTCAGATTCGCTGGGCGGATCAAATTCTGGTACTGCGTGGTGGGCGTCTGGTCGCAGCCGGTAATCATGACGATTTAATGAAAACCTCAGAAGCATACCGGAGGATTTTCAATGATTGAAATGAAACCAAATCAGTATCCTTCCGGTTTGATGACATTTCCAAAAATGACACAGGCAAAGGTTTTATGGGCTTTTTTGCAGGGTTAAACGAAGAGAAATATGATCGGAAATATTCGGACCGCCAATTAGCAGTTCGGATATTGACATATTTTAAACCCTTTGTGAAGCGTCTGGTGATTGTTGTTATCGCTACTTTGATGGTTTCCGGCAGTGATGCAGTCCAGCCTATCATTGTCTCACGTGGTCTCGACCTGATGGGTACCAACCCTGCGATTGAACGGATCTACACGATTGCGGTTGCCATATTAGGCGTAAGTGTGTTGAGCTGGTTGATGAATTACATTCGCCGTCGTTTGATGGTGCGAGTCATTGCAGATTTGTTGGTAAAGCTGGCTACTGATGCGTTCGAAGCATCAACCGAGCATGATCTCTCATTCTATGATCAATATTCCTCTGGCCGGATCGCTTCGAGAATTACTTCCGATACGATGGCATTCGGGGAGTTGGTATCACTTGTCACAGACGTTGCCTCACAAATCATAGAATCGCTCATCCTGGCAGTCGTATTGTTCAGCATTGACTGGCGTTTGACGCTGATTGCGATGGCGATGATTCCTGTAATATTTGGCCTGACTATGTTTTACCGCAAACTGGCGCGCAAGGTAACCCGTGAGGGCATGCGTGCGATGGCGGATGTTAATGCGACTATCAAAGAAACTGTGAATGGTATCGCAGTGGCAAAGAATTTTCGCCAGGAAGCCAGTATTTTCAAAATCTTTGATAAAGCCAACCAGGTTTCTTATAAAGTCAATATCAACCGCGGTCTGGTTTTGTCCATCGTTTTCCCAACCCTCAACACGATCGGTGGAATTGCGACAGCCATCCTGGTTTACACCGGGGGTTTGACAACCTCGCAAGGTATTGTCACTGCTGGTGCCTGGTTTCTTTTTATTCTCAGCCTTGATCGGTTCATGTTTCCCGTTATGAATCTGGCTTCATTCTGGACCAATGTACAGAATGGTCTCTCCTCAGCCGAACGTGTATTCGCACTCATTGATGCAGATCCAGCGGTTGTCCAGTCTGATAACCGTGAAACACCAGTCTTGAAAGGTGAGATTGAGTTTTGCAATCTTAATTTTCACTACAAAGATACTGAACCAGTGCTTAAAGACTTTAATCTGCGGATAGCACCTGGTGAAACCGTCGCTCTGGTAGGGCATACTGGTGCGGGAAAATCTTCCATCGCGAAACTGATTGCCCGATTCTACGAATTCCAATCCGGTCAAATTCTGATTGATGGGATGGATATCCGTTCCTTTGACCTCAATAGCTACCGTCAAAAATTAGGAATCGTTTCTCAATCACCATTTCTTTTCTCCGGATCAGTTATAGAGAATATCTGTTATACATGTGAACGGGCTGATCCGAAGGATGTTGAAAAGGTGGCTCGCAAGATTGGTGATGGAGAATGGCTGGAAACTTTACCGGACGGACTCTATACGGAGGTGGGGGAACGCGGTGCCAGGCTTTCGATGGGGCAGCGCCAACTGGTCTCATTGATGCGTGTGCTGGTGCAAAGGCCAGCAATCTTTGTCCTGGATGAAGCGACTGCCAGCATCGATCCCTTTACGGAATGGCAAATCCAGCAGGCATTGAATTTAATCATGGCACAAACTACTTCGATATTGATAGCTCATAGACTTTCCACAGTCAAATCTGCTGACCGGATCATCGTCATGCGCGAAGGCAGCATCATTGAAGAAGGTAACCATGGTTCTCTGATGCAGGCGGGGGGTCATTATGCTGAGTTATACAATACCTATTTCCGTCATCAGAGTCTGGCTTATGTGGAAGAAGCCAGTTTTAGGAAGTAGAAGCTGAAAGCTGAGGTCAACCAAGCCAAAACGATGGCAAAGGGCACCATGTGAACGATTGTTAGAAAGTGTAACTCGTAGGGAAATGGTCCGTGACCTTTCCATTCGATGTGTGAAACAAACCGCCTGTTGTATAAAAATGAGGAATCGGTTAATTGGGAACTCCCGTGGTTTAAACCACAGGCTGATAGAAAAACAAAACCAGCTAAAGCAGGTTCTGGGGCGGGTGGACCAATTTAAAGGGTTTGGAATTCATAGACAATAACTCCACTGATTAGCGAAACCAATCTTTAAAGTACTTTTTTGTGGGTCCTTTGCCATTAAACATAGACCTAAATCTTGATTTATTGAAGAATTTCTTCTATAATATGGTAAGGAATACAATGAAATCAAGGAATGTGTTGTTTTGGAGGTGATGATATGGAATTAGCCAAGATTACAAGTAAAGGACAAATTACATTACCGATTAACATCCGAAAAGCTTTGCATTTGAAAGATGGTGACAAGATAGCTTTCATCGAAAAAAATGGCCAATACGTGCTTGTTAACCCAGTATTATTAGCTATCCGCGAGGTTCAGGATGGTTTTTATGGGGAAGCAGAGAATCTGGGACTTAAAGATTTGGATGATGTTGTTGATCTGGTAAAAGAGGTTCGCGAAAGTAGGAAAAAAGAATAAATGCGAATTATGCTTGATACCAATGTTTTGATTTCTCTATTTGTTTTTAAAGGAAAGAAATTTGAGGACCTTTTCATAAAAGTTTGTTTTCAACATACATTGGTATTAAGTTCATATATCATTGATGAGCTTTATGAAGTAGTGGAGAAGAAATTTCCCGGAAAGTCTGAATTTCTAAATACTTTCCTTTCTAGAATCCCTTTTGAACAGGTGCATATGCCTGAGGACAAACCTGATCATAATTTATTTATTATCCGTGATGATAATGATGATAAAGTGCTGTACTCAGCAATCATCGCTGATGTAGACATATTTATTACAGGTGATAAGGATTTTATTGATGTGGTATTACAAAAACCAAAAATCCTTACACCAACACAATTTTTGGAAAGGTTTTGAATAAATTATTTGGAACACCTGTTTTCGAATTAGTATAATGACATTGGTTGATTCAGATTGAATTTATTGGCTTGTAAAGTTCGCCTGTGGTTGAAACCACAAGCTGATAGAAAAACAAAACCAGCTAAAACAGGTTAGGGTGTGATTAACCTGCTCTAGCTGGTTTGGATTATTTCAGACGCGGATCAATCTGCGGTGAAGAATCACCCTCCTACTTGTCACAGCCATTTCAAAAGGATATAATCCAGCCTAAGAATAAAACACACCAAATCATCCTGGAGGATTTAATGCGAAGAATCTCCATCTTGTTATTACCTGCCTTACTTTTTCTGATCATCCTGTCTGCCTGTACAACGGGGGGTTCACAACCTGAACAGACTGTTGAGAGTTATCTGAATGCGATTGTAGAAGCAGATGTAAATAAAATCATCACACTTTCCTGTTCAGAATGGGAAGAAAATGCAATGTTGGAGCTTGATTCTTTTCAGGGGGTGGAAGTATCCCTGGTGGACATGCAATGCACCCAGAGTGGCAGTGATGGTGATACAGCCTTGGTCTCCTGTTCCGGTCACTTCTTAACCAGTTATGACGGCGAAAACATGGAAATTGGTCTCGATACACGTGAATTTGAGCTGGTTCAGCAAAGTGGGGAATGGCTGGTATGCGGTTACCGCTAAATCCCCTGCGAGGATTGGTTTCCCGTGAAAACCGTTGGGCAATAGCGCTTTTCCTGATCATTGTCCTGGTGATCATTCTCACCGCAGATAGTGCACCGCTTTGGATTTATCAGGGATTCTAAGTGACAATTTTTGAGATCCTGTTACTGGTTCTGGTAGCGGTTCTTTATCGCTTCATCGTCTCTACTCAATGGGGTGCCAGGGGACGTGGTTGGATATTGTTAATATTATCCACAGTGGCAATATTCTGGCTACAACCATCCATGCCAATCCGCTTTTTGGATTTCTGGTTGCCGGTTGGGACATTGGCAATCACCTTCTACTCCTGGTTATTAACCGCCGAGTCAGACCAAAAACGCAAGCGTGAGAATTGGCTGACCGGTTTTGTAATACTGATTATGGTTCTATTAATCGCTCTAACCCGCTATCTGAGTATTGAAGGAATCATAACCGCCAATCGACCTCCCCAAACCTTGCAGGTAGGCGTCGGATTAATCATTCTAACCATTGTTGCAATCGTTCTTGGTTGGATTGGCAGACCATCAACTCGCTGGTTAGGTGTTGGCATTCTATCACTACTGGTTCTATTCATTATCCTGAAATTACCTGCATTGACACTTTTGGTCAGTAGTATGTTACGTACCTGGGTTGGGCAATCCAGTGCCGGTGCATCAGCTTTTGATATCCGCTGGTTGGGGTTTTCGTACGTCGCCTTCCGCTTAATTCATACTTTACGTGATCGTCAAGCTGGTCGACTTCCTGCAGTAACCCTACGGGATTATGTTAATTATGTGATCTTTTTTCCAGCAATCGGTGCTGGCCCGATCGACAAATTGCCACGTTTTGATAAGGATTTGCAAAAACCATTGATCCTGTACATAGAGGTATTTGGAAATGCCTTATCTCGTCTGGTCGTGGGAATATTCAAGAAATTTGCAGTGGCAGATACAATCGCTTTGATCGCTCTCAACAGCCAAAACGCCGGACAAATTCAGGCAAACGGGTGGGGATGGGTGATGGTGTATGCCTACGCCTTCCAGATTTTCTTCGATTTTTCCGGTTATACCGATATTGCCATTGGGCTGGGGCAATTACTGGGCATTCAATTACCGGAGAACTTCAACCGACCCTACCTTAAACCCAATCTAACCCAGTTTTGGAATAACTGGCATATGACCCTGACTCAATGGTTTCGGGCATACTTTTTCAACCCTTTCACACGATCACTGCGCACCCGTTATCGAACCTTATCCCCAGCCCTGGTCATATTGATCACGCAGATCAGCACCATGGTTCTGATCGGATTATGGCATGGCATAACCTGGAATTTTGTGCTCTGGGGTGTCTGGCATGGGTTGGGATTATTTCTCCAGAATCGCTATTCCGACTGGGTTAAACCTCGTATGGCTCAGTTTGAACACGAACCTAGTTTCCAAAAGGGTATGCAGGTACTTAATGTCATTCTGACGTTCCACTTTGTTGCTTTGGGTTGGGTTTGGTTCGCCCTTCCAAAAGTGTCACTGTCAATATCTGTGTTTACCCGTCTGTTGGGTTTTGGTTCTTAAAAGGAAGGATGGCGATGGATTTCCGGTTTATTCGCAATGTAATCATCAAAGCTCTCTTTCTTTTTGTGATCTTCAATCTGGTTTTGATGTACCTTCCACGGGACACAGAGAAAGAACAAATATCCCTTTATAACACCGTGGTACCTGGACGCGAGAGATTTCCATTTGGTGAGGCCCCCCAACAGGCATACAATTTTAGCCTGTACGATTTGGATGCAATGTTCTCAGCTCACAGAGTCGCAGCCCGTCCTGGAAATCAGGATGAGATTCGCATCTTTCTGGTGGGGGATTCATCTGTCTGGGGAACTTTGCTAAAACCTGAGGAGACTCTCAGTGGTATATTGAATGAGATGGATTTAGCCTGTGGAGATCAACCTCTGCAATTTTATAACCTGGGTTACCCAACGATCTCCCTGACCAAGGACTTGATGATCATGCAGCGGGCAGCCCAGTATAAACCTGATCTGATCATCTGGTTGACCACGCTTGAGGCATTTCCTCTGGACAAACAGCTTGCATCCCCATTAGCACTCAACAATCCGCAACGAATTCAACCATTGGTGGAGCAGTATCAATTGCCTTTGGAAGTAACAATGTTGGAAGAGGATATTTGGTCGCGCAGCTTATGGGGACAGCGGCGTACTTATGCCGATTGGATCCGACTACAACTATACGGTTTTCTCTGGGCGGCTACCGGCATTGACCAGTATTATGGTCCTTATGAACCGGCAGCCTGGGATCTGGAAGCAGACGAGAATTACTACCAGTTCACCCCTCCAAAGATGCCTAATGAAGAATTACTCTGGCAAGCATTTCCCGCAGCACTTGATCTGACTGGGGACGTTCCCCTCTGGCTGGTGAATGAACCCATCATGATCAGCGCAGGTGAAAACAGTGAGATCCGCTACAACTACTTCTACCCGCGTTGGGCATATGATCAATATCGCCAGGAATTGATCCAGCGATCGGAACACCTGGACATCCCTTTAATTGATGCCTGGGATTGGATCGCTCCACTAGAATTCACCAACTCCGCCATCCACCTCACACCGGTGGGGGAAAGAATTCTAGCAGAAGGACTGGCTGATGAGATGGAAGCCTCGTTTTGTCCATAATCTTCCTGCTGTTATAATATTCAAATAAAAAAAAATTAAAAATGAAAACATTAATGGTACCGATAATTTCTATTCAGACACATTGGAAGTCCATCTTGCTGGTTTGTGTTGCAGCGCTGGTTTTGAGCGCATGCGCATCTGCAACCTCGGCTAATGTTGCCAATACCCCTTCGGTTAGCACCCAAACACAAACCCAAATCCAACCGGCTGCCAGCCCAGAACCTGTTGTAACTGATTCACCTGTGCTAACTGCAACCCCCAACGAATTAAAGGAAATCACACAAAATTCAGAAATTACCCAGGTCGCACCTACCCCTGTTCCAACATCACGTCCCACATTGGGACCGGATGATTGGCAGACTTTGCCCATTGTCCCGACAGAGATCAGCCAGCGAGCCCGTGAGATTTATCAGCAAGGCTTGATGATGGGCAACGATCCCACTCATTTTTCCAAGCTGGGTGACTGCCAGAATATCACCACCTATTTTCTGGCGATCTATGATTCTCCAGACCTTTATATCCTGGGTGAAAATTATACCTATTTACAACCCGCGATTGATCATTTTTCCGGTTCCTGGTCACGGGAGAGTATGTCCGTAAAAGGTGGCTTCAATGTCGCCTCGGTTTTCAATCCGATGTTGAGTAACAGAGAATTCTGTGAAAAAAACGAATCACCATTGGATTGTGAATTGCGATTGTACCAGCCGAGTATTGTCCTGATCAGCATGGAAGAATGGTGGAATGGTGATTCAAGCAAGTACGAAAATTATCTCCGGAAAATTGTCGATACTGTAATTGCTCATGGGGCTGTTCCTGTGCTGGCTACCAAAGCAGACAATATGGAAGGAAAGCATAAGATCAATCGTGCAATTGCGAATCTGGCAGTTGAGTATGATATTCCACTTTGGAACTTCTGGTTGGCTGTCCAACCGATCACCTCGCGTGGACTTCAAAAAGATGGTTTTCACCTGACGCATGGTCTCAATGATTTCAGTAGTTCGTTCCAACTTAAACGTGGTTGGGTACAGCGAAATCTGACCGCATTACAGGTACTGGACGCTGTCTGGCGGGATTTGCAGACACCATGAAAATATGGTTAGGGGTCATCCTGGTGTCTTTGTTTTTAACCTCTGGTTGCACTCAGATAGGAATATCTGCTAACAATAGTATTGATGCTTTAATGGATGTCGAATTGGGTGGTCTTCAGACACCTTCCCTAACAGCAACGATAACAACAACCCCAACCATTACTGCCACCAGTACGATCACAACGACGCCATTTCTTCCTAATACTGCAACCCCAACAAGCACCCCTTCGATCACGCCGGATCCAGACAAATCACAATTTGGTCCGGGACCGGTTCTCTTTCCGATTTTGATGTACCACCATGTTGTTCCTTATAATGGCAGCGGGTCACAATATGCTGTCACGGTGGACCAGTTCTCCCGCCAGATGAAGTGGTTGAAAGAACAAGGTTTTCAAACAATCAAAGTTGCTGATATGGTAGAAGCCATCCATGAGGGTAAACTACTGCCAAACAAACCGGTTATTATCACCTTTGATGATGGTTTTCGTGATGTCTACGACAATGCATATCCAATCCTGGAAGAATTAGGATACACGGCCACGATGTACCTGATTGAAGGTGTGATCAATAAAAACCCATATGTAAACGATGAGAATATCGATGATCTGATAGATGCTGGATGGGAGTTTGGAAATCACTCCCGAACCCATGCTTATCTGCCTGGTTTGAGCAATCTTGATGATGAAGTGTGTGCATCCCGTCAAAGGTTGATCGAACGCTTTGATCTTGCATTTGATAGCTTTGCCTATCCTTTCGCAGCCAAACATGAAGGATCCATGCAAGCAGTCAAAGATTGTGGCTATACATCCGGGGCTGGGAATGGTAGTTTTACCATTCATATTGAAGATCGCCTTTTCTTCTTCAGCCGGCGCGAAATAAAAAGCTATTTTGATATGCAAAGGTTCATTACAACAGTAACTGATGTAAGATAATTCAAGGTTCATGGATGTGGATGAGGAGGAAGTGATCATATCTGGGATCGAATCAAATGACCGGACGTTTGGAACAGATATACTAATGCAACTTTTTTAGCATCGTCATAACCCGGTATAGTTGAATACGATTATTAAGATGGTAAATTCTTATTGTCTGAACCATGCTTAGAATGATTCGAAAATTATCTGAAAACTATTTAACTCATAACTGGTGCAGTTAGCGAGCATTTTGGTTTGGGCTGGTCATGGACCTTCTCAGGTGTTTTGGCTGGATGTTTAATTGGGTTTATGAGATGGAAAAATCAGCGGGGTTTCTAAATGATTGTAAGAAAATTGTAAGGTATGTATGTTAAGCTCTTGACAAGATGATCTGTCAAGCGCTTTATTTTATAGGCAATAGGCAGACAAAGGGAAAGATAATTCAGGAGGGACCAGGCAAAGGGCAGAGGGGGAGCCCTGTGCCCCTTGGTATCAATTCAGTAGTGGAGGATGATGTTATGAAAGGTAAACTCAGGAAAATTTTCCAGGGTATGGTTGTATTGGTGATTTGTCTTAGCCTGACAGGAGGGTTGACGGAGAGTGTACAGGCAGCTACCTGCACATGGAATGGATCTGTTTCCATTGATTGGACAAACCCGTCAAACTGGACTGACTGTGGTGTCCCGGGAGTATCCGATGCCGTGGTCATCCCAGCTGCTACGACTTATAGTCCAACTATTCCAACTAATTTAGAGTCATTTTATGATATGGCTTCCATCACCATTGATTCGGATGCTACGTTGACAATTATGAAGAGCGCAGGTGTGAATGCTGCTACCTGGACTATAAACGGATCACTCATAGCAAATGCTGCTGATTCACCAATATACGTTAACTTCAATGCTGGCACTGGCAGTGGTGTGGTTAACAACAATGGCACCATCACAAAACTAGGTGATGATAACTTATTTATGTATTCTACATTTAATAATAGTGGTGATCTGATATTCCAGGAAAGTGGAACTTCGGATGGTGGTGTTGTATTACTCCGTGGTGGGAACCACACCGGAACCTTCCAAGGCAAGTACCTGTTTCTTGGTGGTGATTTTGCAGGAGAAACTTATAATTTTAATAGCGGCTCTGCTATCCAAGTTGCCCAGTTGTTTGCTCAAAGCGGAACAGTAAATATTGAAGGGAGTTATTCTCCACCTGTATCTACTAGTTATCTTTCTGTGCATCCTTCAGAGGGAACCGTTACCGTCAATTTCAAGAATGGTGCAAGCGTAATAAGAATGGCAGAGACGACCATTATCAATAATGGGGGAAAATTGACCCTGGAAGCACAGGCATACAACTACACGATGGAAAAGTTGTTTTTAGAATATGGGGGAGAACTTAAAGTCCTGGGTGACTTGACGGTCAACAACAAATTTGACTGGAATGCAGGAAAATTGAGTGGTGCCACTGGTAAGACGACAATTAATACCGGGACAGTTTTTACAATGGGAGCTTCTGTTTATGCCCAGAATGATTTTACCCTTGATGGTCACAACCTGGTCAACAATGCCGTGGCAAATTGGAATAAACGTAATTTAACCCTTATCAATAGCGCAGTAATTGACAATAATGGCACATTTAATGCCAATGCCACCACCACCATGAGTGCTGGGGCATCAGAATCATTCATTAATAATGGAAATTTCTACAAGAATACTGCCAGTACAACCACCACAATGAATGTACCATTTACCAACGATGGAATTGTCCAGGTCAATGCTGGCAGCCTGGTTTTTCAACAAGGTATGGATAATGGTGAAAATACGACCATTAACCTTGGTGGGGGCATTCTGGATCCGGGTGAATCCCTCATCCTGGAGACTGGCGACAGCTTGATAGGTTCGGGCACGCTCGATAGCAATCTGGTGAATGCTGGCACCGTCAGCCCAGGTACGTCACCTGGGATCATTACAGTGGATGGCGATTACACCCAGGATTCTTCAGGCACATTGGAGATAGAATTGGACGGGACGACCCCGGGCTCTGGCTATGATCAACTAGTAGTGACAGGGGCTGCGACTTTGGGCGGATCGCTTGATGTCAGTTTGATACCTGGTTTTTCACCTATAGCAGGCCAGAGTTTCACCATCATGACCTATGCATCACACACAGGGGAATTTGATACGGAAAATCTTCCCCCCTTGTCTGGTGATCTTGATTGGATAGTGGAATATGGTTCAACCGCATTGCTTTTAAGGATACCTTCTTCTATCCCTATTGGTTCAATCACCGGGACAATCAGCTGTGCAGGTAGTTTGAGTGGGTCACCCTACGAGGTCTATGTTGATCTTCATACAGACCCATTAACAGCCCCGGTTGACACAGTGCACATATCCTGTGGGGATGTTTATCGCTTCGATGATCTACCTGATGGGTCCTATTATGTTGGTGCATGGCTGGATGAAAATGAGTCTGGTGGTGGACCACCCGATCTGGATGAACCGCATGCATGGTATGGTGCGCCTGATGTTATCGAAATCTCAGGTGGAAACACAATCACAGAGATTGATATCACTCTGGAGGCTCCATTCTTTATCTATCTTCCTTTGGTTGTAAAGTAAAGGTAGAGGGTAAGTTGGATTTAGTGAGACGGGTAGTTGGGATGAGGTTATGAGAACGAGCTTTACCTCTTTCCAGTTACCCCCTTGTCTCATTTTTTAAGAGGTTATCGCATTTATTACCGTGGACCGGAATTTATAGTTGCTCCTGATGCGAATCCTGATGAACATCATTTTGAATGATTTTTTGTAGTTCCTGGATCGTTGAAAAATAATGCTTTTTCTGACTGGTGACATTCTCAACCTCACCACGCACAGCTGAATCTTGATTCCTCAGATACTCCTGCCAGACGCGCACAACAAAGATGATGGTTTTTCGTTCCAGGTGAGATTGCATCGTTTCCAGGCCAAAAAAGCGGGGTGCTTTCCTTTCTAGTAATAGTTTACAGGATCATCCTTACAGTTTTCTTACAATTTTCTTTCGGTCTCTTGATTAACATTGCCGGTAAGAATGATCACAATTGCCCCCAGACCAACAGCCATAAAAGGAAGCATCAACGCCATTTGAAGTCCAAGCTGGTCTGAGAGTAGACCAACCAATCCTGTAGCAGGTGCTGCCCCTAGAATTTGGGTTGTTAACCCGAAAGCAGCCTGGGTGGTTGCCAGTTCTTGCTTGTGAACCGCCTCTTGAACCAGTACCAGTAAGGGGCTGACGGGAAGTGTGAAACTGATTGCTGTAAGAAGGAAAAAAGTGATGGTACCAGCCACACTGGTGCTCCATAAGCCTGCTAACCCAAATATCATAGCCAATCCCAGACCGGCTGCTGAGATTTGAAAGCGCAGTTTCGGGTACCTTTTTCCGAAGCGATCACTCAGAAAGCCACCCATTAATGTACCTACCATACTGGCTGGAATGATGATACCCCCGGTGATTAACCCGGCATGTACAAGGCTTAAGCTGTATTGGCGAGTCAGGTACGTGGGTAACCAGGAGACCAATGCAGTCGATGCAAATACACCCAATGCTCCGCCCACAAAGATGCCTGGTAATGGTTGTTTGATAAGCCAATAAAAACCTGAGCTGTGAAACTTTTCTTCGGAAGATGTTTCACCTTCTGTCTTCATCTGCGGATCTCTTGGGAGTAAAAATAACCCGATGGTTGCCAAAAGACCTAATATGCCCGGAATAATGAAAACCATACGCCAGCCAAAGCGCTCACCAATTGCCCCGGAATAGATCACACCCAACCCGGAACCCAGATACAAGGCAATCGAGTAAATCGCAAGAAAGGTACCTCGTCTGTTTTTGGGGCTAACCCGGCCCAGGTAGGCCAGGTCCAGGGGACCATTGGCACCATCCATCAAGCCGACACCCATTCGCAAGACAATAAACGTGAAGAAACGACCAGCCCATCCCGAAGCAATCGTCAGGAGCGACCAGAGAAGAATCATCGGGCGTAAAACCAGGATAATACCTTTACGATCCGCTAACCAGCCTGCTGGCAAACTGCTCAGTGTTCGTCCTATCGTGAACAACGATACAGCCAAACCTAGTTGTGAATCACTCAACCCCCATTCCAGTTTAAGTAATGGAAAGATGGTGACCAAAGCTCTGCGATCAATTTGGTTAATCAGATTGAGGAAAGAAAAAAGGACAAGTGCCAAAATCGCATGCTGTTTAACTTGCACTTTACTATCTTGTTCATTATCTGGCAATGGTTTGATCCCCTGTGCTTTTCAAATTCAGTTTTGTTAAGAAGGTACGTGTTTGAAGAGCTTCATATTCTGCACCAATTTTTTCAAACAATTTCAAAGCCTGTTGGGCGTCTTGAATTGACTTCTCGAGATCGTCCTGACATGCAGCACGAACTCGCAGCGATAAGCCTTTTTCGAAAGATACCTGGATTTGATCCGCCAATGACACAGATTTATCAATCCATAAAAGACCATTCTGGCGATCTCCTTGCTGCAGCCTGGCTTGCCCAAGAGAGCGTAGGGATGTGCAAAGCACCCTTTTTGAGCCACAACTTTCAGCAATTTCTTTTGCCTCCTGGGCAAAAACCTCTGCCTGTTGTGGCTGTCCGGTATTCAAACATATTTCAGCTAGAATGATTATGAACTGAGCAGCATAAGGATCTGCATCTTGATAACGAGCGATCAATAAAATATTTTCAAGCGCATTAAATTCGGATGTCAGCTTGTTTTGAATTATTGCGATTTTAGCAAGTAAGAATATTGCCTGACTGTGTCTCAGAATATCAGGTTTTCTTTCTACCAGATCCAATACTTTTTTAGCATTGGTCTGGGTCTCAACAAAATCTCCAATTTCAAAGGTTATCCATCCCAACCCAATTAGAATTTCTCCCTGCAACCGGAGATCACCCGCTTTATTTGCCAGTTTGTAAGATTGATGGAAATAATCTGTTGCCTGCTTATAATCACCCAGATTGTAATACGATTCAGCGAGGGAAGCATCGATAACTGCCCTGGTATTTACATCCTGGGTACTGGTAGGTAACAGCCTAAGATTTTTTTGGGAAAAGTGAATGCTTGCGTGATAATTGCCCCACTGATTATGTGCCCGCATCATTAAATTCAGCGCACGATTATATATCCATGTAGGTGGGGTATTACCAGAAGCACATAATTGACGGGCTATCCGCCAGGCTTTCGCATAATAGAGCCGGGTGTTTTTGTAATCGCCCATCAAAAGGAAAACAAAACTTTGCGACCAGAATAACAATGGCAGTGCCCAGGATAAACCCTCTTCTGAAATTGAGTGTTCGGCCCTATCCGCAATCTCCTGGTAGGTGGAAAGCGGATTACCCTTAAGAACCTGTAATTGAAAGATTTGATAAATGGCTGCTTGCTTGATTTCACCTTTCAACAATGGAATTGCCAGTTGATAATTCTCAATGGCGCGGATACTTTTCCCCGTCAGGCGGAGTGTTTCGGCTAAACCAAACCGGGATTGTGCGATTGTGTCAGGATTGTTTTCCTCTAAGAACCATTGAATGGCATTTTCGTAATAGGGAATGGCTTGTTGGGGTGCATACAAATTCCGTAAATATTCCCCAGCAGCTAAAGAATATTGGGCTGCTTTTCCATAGTCGCCACCTGATGCAAAATGATTAGCCAAGATCTCGGCATATTGTCCGCTACTACGTCCGGTATGCAACATCGCATCGCCAATACGTTTGTGGAAACGTTTTAAGCGTGGCTTTGGCAAAGACTGATAGATAACTTCTTTATAGATAAAGTGTGAAAATGTTAATTCGGCTTCACCAATTTTCCTTGGCTCAATCAGAAGGCCGCGTTGAATCAGGTTATCGGTCAAATCCAGAAGTCTTGTTTCCTGGATTTGGAGCACATCCTGCAGTATTTCATAATCGCATTCTCCACCGGTTACTGAGATCACATCTAATATTCTTTGCTCGTCTTTTGTGTTCTTGTTCAGTCTGATCGAGATTAGATTTTCGATTTTTTGTGATTCTTGAAGATGGATGGGTTGGTTTTGTTGCCATTCTCCTTGATGGTCGACATAGAGAATGCCTTCTTCGAATAAGTGTTGCATGATATTAATCAAAAATAAAGGATTACCGCCGGTAATGGAAAACAAACTTTCACTTAATGCTGGCATGGCATTGCCGCTGAGATTCTCAATAAAGCTCGCTACTTGTGAGATTTGCCAGCGCTGTAATGTTAATGTAGTTATTGATTTAGACTGGTTGATCAGGAAATCTTCAAAGTGAGGGGATTCATGTTCTTCCTCGCTCATACTTGAGATCAGGATAAAAAATTTTTTCTCCAAAATCTTCAACAATGATAAAGACGCAGGATCTGCTAAATGAATATCATCAATCCAGATGATTGATCCATGAGGAAGCATTTGTTGAAAGACAGCCACAATCGTATTTTGGAACAGCTGGTTGGTGGAATTAATTGCAGGATTGGTAAATAAACTCGATTCTTTACTGTCACCCGTGAGTAAAGCATTGATGATTGAGCGGGTTTCGGGCGATAAACTAAGCGAGTCGAGGGCATGTGAATACTTTTTCAGGAGAGCTATCCAGATCGCATACGGGCTGTTTTCAATCGTACGAGCATAGACTTTTACGACTTTTATTTTCCTTTCATCAATATGATGGATAAATTCTTCCAGCAGACGAGTTTTTCCAACACCAGATTCGCCTTTGACCCAAACAATGGATGGGTGGGGATTTTGCAATTGTTGAACCAACCAGGAATACTCCAATTTCCTGCCAATGAAAGGTGTTTCACTTAATGAATAGGGGACTTCAAATAACCTTCCGGAATACACGGACGGAGGATACTTTCCATACCCATTATTCTTGCCTAAATCACCTGCGCGAATTTTTTGAGCCAATTCTTCAGTGTAAATGTCCGGAGTGACTTCCATTTCTTGAGATAGAATTTTTTTGCATCTTTCAAAAACATCCAGAGATTTAGAGCGCTCTCCCAGGTGGTAATAGTAGAGCATCAGTTGAACAAAAGTCGATTCTCGACAAGGGTCGACTGATAATACCTTCTGACTGACGTCAATGGCATGCCGATAACGGCCTGTTTGGGCATAGGCTTCTGCCATCTCGGTCAGCACCATCAATTGCCGATCACGTAAGCGTTCGCGTTCAGTGATTGGCCAATCTTCATACAAATCTTCGATCAGAAAATCAGCTCTATAAAGATTGTTTGATTTTTTGAATAGTGTGATCGCCTGATCAAACTCTCTGTTTTCCAGATATTCACGTCCCTGGTCTGCCTTTTTTTCAAATTCGTCAACATCAATCCAAATTGAGTGTTCTTCATTCTTTTCAAAAAATGGTTCAAGCTGAAAAATGTAACCACCAGCAACAGTTTGAATGCAATCCTGAAAACCGTAAATTTTCAGAATTTTTCTGATCTGACTGATTCGGACATAAAGATGCTGTGCTGCCTGCTCAGGATCTTTATTGGGCCAAACTTTTTCAATAATCTGAACACCGGGAATCAGTTTTCCACGACGAATGATTAATAATTTTAAGATCGTTCGTAGATGGCGACTCTGCCATAGATCGCTGTGGATTTTTTGATGATTGATGAGGATTTCAAAATTACCAAATAGAAAGATCTGCAAAGACGTCATGATTTTATTATTGGTTGGTGATTGATGAAAGACGTAACTTATAAAGTATCGCTTAACTGGTGACAATCTGTCAAACGACCTGGATGATTAATTGAACCCCATCCCAATAATCTGATAAAATGAGGGCATTCTAACCGTTCGGAGGCTTCATGACACAGGAAATGATTTCGACCCTATCAAAGAAAATTTCTCAATCGATTCTAAAAGACCCATCACGAATTATTAAAGCTGATGAAGCGCTGATATCCAGTGGTTTGATTGATTCCTTCAGCCTGGTTGATCTTGCGCTTCTGGTTGAAGATGAATTTGGGGTTCAGATTGATGATACCGAATTGAATGCAGACTCTTTCGATACGCTCGAACAATTAGCATCATTGATTCAATCAAAACAATAGGTAAAATATGACTTTTTCAGCTTCCCTCAAACGTTCATACGATATTAGTCCAGACTTTGTTGTTCTGACCTTACAACACGCCGGTCAACCTGATCGTCCGATCACTTATAAGGCGTTGACAGAAGGTGCTTATGGATATGCTCAAACCCTCAACCAACAAGGTGTTCAACCGGGTGAGGTTGTGGTTCTGATACTGCAGCATGGTATTGATCTGGTTTATGCTTTTTGGGGTGCTGTTTTGCATGGTTCCATTCCTGCGATCATGCCTTACCTCACCGAAAAATTGCTTCCGGAACGGTATCGTGCGGATCTCGAAGCTTTGATTGGTGTAACCCAGCCTGTAGCCATCGTCACATACCCGGAATTTGAAAGGGAGATACGACCTGCCCTCAAACCGGAAGACTCGGTACGCGCCTTAATTTTGAGTAATCAAGTAAATCCACCATCAGTCCCGGATTTCTCCCAAATGGCTGGCTTACAAAGAAAGATGGATGATATTGTTTTGTTGCAACATTCTTCCGGTACCACCGGATTGCAAAAAGGCGTGGCACTCTCGCATCTGGCAGTCTTCAACCAGTTGGCTAACCTCTGTAATGCATTGGTATTAATGGAACAAGATGTAATTGTTTCCTGGCTGCCGCTCTACCATGATATGGGATTAATTGCGGGATTTGTGCTTCCGATCCTGACTGGTAACCATCTTGTCTTACTTTCTCCCTTTGATTGGGTCAAAGCACCTCAGCGGTTATTCCAGGCAATTTCCCTATATAAAGGAACATTGGTTTGGCTTCCGAATTTTGCCTATTATTTCTGTGCTCAGAAAATCAGGGATCGTCATCTGGAAGGTGTGGATTTGTCCAGCTGGAGGGCAGTGATTAATTGTTCGGAACCAGTACGGGATGATGGACATCAGATCTTTTTGGATAAATTCGAAAAGTACGGCTTCTCCAAAAAAGCGCTGGCTGTCAGCTATGCGATGGCGGAAAATGTTTTCGCCGTCACACAAACAAAAATCGGTAGACCTCTCATCGTCGAAGACATTGATCGTGAATTATTACAGACACAACGGTTTGCCTATCCCGCAATGGATGGCAAAAGTGCTGTTAGAATGGTGTCTTGTGGTCCAGTTATACCGAATGTGGAAGTCATGATTGTGGATAATTTCGGAATTTCCTATAAAGACCGACGAGTGGGAGAGGTAGCTGTTCGATCCAATTGCATGTTGAACGAATATTACAATCGTCCCGATGCGACCGAGGATACCATGTTGGAAGGTGGTTGGTTTCTCACAGGTGACTATGGGTATAAGGTGGGAATAGAGCTGTATATCACTGGCCGAAAGAAAGATCTGATCATCATAGGTGGTAAAAATATATACCCACAAGATTTGGAACAACTGGCAATGGAGGTGGAAGGGGTCCATCCGGGACGTGTCAGCGTCTTTGGAATCTTCGATGAAGAAAAAGGCACAGAAGATGTCATTCTGGTGGCAGAAGTCGATACCGAGGATGAGAATGAAAGACAGCGTATCAGTGATCAGATTCGAGCTGTGGTGACGCGTGGCTCAGCAGTGGTATTGCGACATGTCTATCTGGTTGATTCGGGTTGGATGGTGAAGACATCCAGTGGAAAGAATTCCAGATATGCCAATCGGGAGAAATACCTGCAGGGAACCAACAGCGTTTAAGGAGAAAAATCCTCGAAAACCGTTTCCGGAATTAATCATCTTCCAGTACAATGTTAAGTAGGTAGAAGAACGAATGTGAAGGATTTCGGAATTGTACGATTTCATTAATCGCAAGCAATCAGAAACTCAGGATGATCCTTATGCAGAAACCTATTTCCAGGAGCTGCAGTTTATTGATCATCGCAAAAAGCATTGGAGCAAACGGAATGAAGAAGATCCTTTGCAAGTGGTCGTCTTCTGGATTCTGATTCCCATTTTTCTGGCTTCCATTTCGACCACGATCATCATCATTCTCTCGATGTTATTTGAATAAGTTATTCTTTGCGGATGAATATCAACATTCCTTCACTGCCATAAATATCGGTGGGGATTAATGCTAAAAGGTCGTATTGTTCGACAAAACGCGGGTCCTTGAACAATCCAAGTCGGCCATAGACCTCCATCAAGACAACCAATTCGGGTTTTTGATCCAATATGAGATCTGGAGCGACAGCATAATTGGTAACATAATATTTCTCGTCAAGTGGATAATATTGCAGTGCTACCGGTGAGTTGAGCCCAACGGTATCCAGTATTCGTGCTTGCGTGAAATATCCCAATACACCTACATCGCCAGCAGCCAGGGTGGTTTCAGGAGTCAGAAATGGCTCAACGATTTGAGCTGCTTTTTGATAAAGCAATTCCAGTTGATACCATGCCATCCCGGGTGCTGGACGTTCCAGTCCGTGGTCAGGATGCATTGTCCAGTTGCTGAGCAGGCTGGCAAATGGCAGAAAAATGATCAAAAGGATCAACAATCCAGTCTGAATAATCTTTGGCAGATGAAATGTAGGTTGTTGCAGTAGGGAGGAAAAGAAAGCCTGAACACCAACGAGAATACTCAGAAATAGAAATGGAAGCGGTGGTGTGAGATACCAGCGGAAAATTAAAGGGTTGGCTATCGCAAATACTGCCAGATAAAGCCAGGGGTAGATCATGATCACCAGGCTGCGGGGATTGATCTTAGTCATCAATCGGGTTCCAATTAAATAGAAGAAAGGATAGAGAAACAGACCTAATCCCACGGTAAATACTGTTCCAAACCATTTGTCCGCCATGAAGGGGGTGGTGTAATGCTGCAACAGCCGGATGAACCCAGCTTCGGGCGGTAAACGATAGGCACCCATTTTTGCCTGAACAGAATGCGGGATGGGGGATCCGAATTGAATGGTTGCAAATGAATACCAGAGCAACGGCAACAGACCCAATGCCAGTATATCGATCCAGCGCAGTTTTTCCTGCTTGCGAATGATTCTGACTAGATGGTCGAGAGCAATCAAACCGACCAGAAGCACTGAATCCGGTCGTGTTAATAATGCGAGACTACTTAGAAAAGCAGCGATGGTGATTCTTCTTTCCAGATAGAAATAGGAAATCGAAATTAACAACAAAACAAAAATGCTGGTTTCCAGGCCGCCGATTGCGAAAGTGACACTGTGCGGTGCGAAACTCCAGGCCAGTGCAGCTCCGATTCCAGCCAAATCCTGCTTAAAGTGTTTACCGATAAGGTAAAGCAGAATAGCAGTCAATCCATCGGCGATCGCATTCAACATCATTGCCAATTCCGGGAAAGGCGCTTGCGTTCCTCCGCTGACCATGCCCAGCGCAGCCATTAACAACGTATACAATGGCGTGGTGGTACCCAGTACAGATTCGCCAGGGTTATAAACGAAACCCTGACCGGCGATGATATTCTGTGCATACCGGAAGGTGATATAGGAATCGTCAATCGTGCGTGCACCCGGCAGCATGCGAGCAGTGAACGCCAAAACGAACAGGAACAATGGAATCAGAAGGGATAATTTTTTCATCGATGATCTCATTAATTATAGACTTAAATCACAACCGATTTCAATCGGTTTGAATTAAGTAACCATGGGTTTCAACCCATGGTGGTTTAGTTCTGTGATGCTACCAGTTTAAAAAAATGAATACCCTTTCATCCTGTGACTCAAGTCACAGGTTACCAACTCTCAAACCATCTGAAGATGGTTAAGGACAATACTTTGGAATATCTTTAATGAAATAAATGATTTTGATTAATCCACAACGCCCCAACCGATTTCAATCGGTTTGAATTAAGTAACCATGGGTTTCAAGCCATGGTGGTTTAGTCCTGTGATGCTACCAGTTTAAAAAATGAATACCCTTTCATCCTGTGACTTGAGTCACAGGTTACCAACTCTCAAACCATCTGAAGATGGTTAAGGACAATACTTTGGAATATCTTTAATGAAATAAATGATTTTGATTAATCCACAACGCCCCAACCGATTTCAATCGGTTTGA
>JAURZL010000003.1 GCA_030653365.1 Anaerolineaceae bacterium | reverse complement strand
TTCGGGCTTGTTTGTTTTTGGATCCGGCAACCGTGCTGTTGAACGGTATCTTGTACCTAGCTCATATCGGCTTGCCGGATCACCTTACTATATTATCGAAGTATTTTTCCTTCTAACAATACCGCTTTTAACATACTAGCTACTCTACTTTTACCTGCGTGTATTGTTCGACCACATTACCATCCAGATCACTGATCAGGAAGCCAACCAGATAGTCGCCGTTGGGGGCATAGACCTGTTCCCAGGCGAACGCAGCATCACCAAAGGTGAGCGTATCCCCTTCCTCAAGCACGGTCCCGGTAACCTTGCCGGTGGAATCCAGTTCCATCCATTTGTGAAGGATGGTGAAGGAGTCACCCGCGCTGGCGGAAATCTCGGCTGGTGCACTGGCGGTCTCGTCTCCCAGGAATCCGAAGATCTGGAAGAGTCTCCCATCCTTGAAGTACATTTCTGCACGGCGTTGTTCACCCGTTTGGGTGAAGGTATAGGTACCCTGAACTGCATAGATCGCATCCTCTGCATTGTCACCATACGCCTGTGGATTGAAGAGCGCAACCGTGGATTGAGAACCATCTGTGATAGAGAAGAGTGTCGGTTCCCATTCAAAGTTCATTCGGAAGGATTCACTCTGCGGCCAAACTGGATAATAGACCCCGTTCAGTTCAGCGGTTTCACTGCTCTCCAGGTAGTCGGTGTCAGCGATCAGGATACTGTTGGAAGTCGTGTCGTATAACCCGGTGAAGAAATAGACATAGCCGATCTGATCGCCAGTGATATCAACACTCAAACGGATCGCATCACCCGGGGATACGGAAGAGGCTGAGGTGGTAATCGGGGAAAGACTGATCGTTCCGCTACCAGGTGCACGGGATATTCCGCCTGCAGCTGGTACCACTGCTTCAACAGCGTCTGCATCAAAACTGCGATCACTATAATGGAAAACCAGGAAATCATCCCAGAGGGAGACGCGTGCGAAACGATCTGCCAATAAGGTGTAGGACTGCATGCCAGTATACGGAGAGCGATAAAGCGTGGAGTTTGGAAAGTAGATCGCAATCCCGGTGGAGCCGGGTTTGGACTTGCCATGCCGTTCAGCAACGATGGTATTATCCAGGGCTGCCAGCACATTGTTCGCGGTGGATCGGATGTTAGAATCGTTGGTTTGTTTGGCGACCAGCTGCACGAAATGGCCGAGATCGATGTAAGAAGGCGGTACCTGACGTCCAAAAATACTGGTATAGGATTGCGCATAATTGCGGGCACTGGCTACTAATGACTGGTCGAGTGACTGCATAACATAGGTGAAATCATTGAAGCTATCCAGCAAATCTGGTAAAGCATCCAGGTTAACAGCGGTTAGGGTGATATTTTTCTCAATTTCAGTTGCCAATTGCTCTGCACTGACGCGCGATGGACCAAAAAAGCCGCCGGAACTGGAATTCTGGCGCAGGAAGTCCATGCGTGCCTGCTCATCGACTATGCGTTCATCCTGATCGATGTAGGTTTCAACAATATTGGTTGCCAGATCGGCTGTACTGATCGATGGATCATAGACCAGCAGACTGAGGAAGGCTGTGTATGCCCAACCAAGACCAGGTTCGGTTTCCTCGGAGGCAACTGCGTAATGGGCATAAGGCTGCAGTGCGCTGTAGATTTCCAGTTGGGACATCAGACAGGCATCCATGCCAATCAAATCCAATTTTTCGATGCCGGTGTTTGCCTGGATTTCCGCCAATGCTTGGTCAAGCTCGGACAGGTAGATTGAATCTCCCTGTAATTGCTGGATCAATGGAGCGCTGCCAGGATCGCGTGCTCCAGGATCGGGATCACTCCAGCCACCTGGCCAGCCCATGCCATGGTCAGAGAGGATCAGAACATATCGATCGGAGGGATACGTACTCACTGCCCAGGTGACAAAATCAACCAGAGAATCGCCATCAGCCATATTAACTTCCCCGAGATCTTCGATTAGTTCCGAACCAATGGCATTCAGATCGTCATCATAAAGCACCAGATAGCGTCTTGTCGAATGCCAATCACCATCTGCACTATATCCGCCTCTGAAACGGTCAATCTGGGTAACAATGCGAACATCCTCGGTGGAGCCAATGCGTTCCATTTCATTTAGATCAATAAAGATGTCCTGTTCCAGCACCTGGTCATCTGCATCCTGATAATTCATTACCAGCCAGGTATTGCCGTCACCACTGGACGGGGGTACAGGTGGCCGCGGGGTACGTGTATTGATCACCTGGGCAGGTTCATCATAAGTTAATGGCTGCTGATCACCAGCAGGTAAATCACCCAGATCAAGTCCATTGGAAAAAACAAAAAAGAGGATCAAAACGATTATCACCAGGATACCGCCACAACCCAGCTTTCCTGATTTTCCACCCATCAAACCACCCAACAAACCGCCTAATAAGCCTCCTCCTGAACCTGATGGTAGACCACCACCAGAACCTGATGAAAATCCCCCGCCAGATGATTGCTGCGGTTGACGCCGGGTTGGTGCAGTTGCCTGCCGTTGTGGTTTTTCGCCCTTCCTTCTGCGCTGCACATTAATTTCAGGTTTTTCAGACATAATCATCCTCTTTCATTCAAACAGTAACATCATTAATTTGATTATATTGCAACTGATTGGATTAAGTTTGATATTTTGTTCTATTTTTTTTCTTTTCTGATTAGAATAACCTTCAGGATCAACAGTCGTTTACATCAACAACTTGCTTGAAGAAAAAACCAGATGGTTGTGATGCCACCTGGTTTTTTTATTGGGATTGAAAAATTTCCATTTCATTATCTCAAAAATCCAATTATTTTTCATAACTCTAATCCCGGTATTGACCAAAAACAAAAAAATGTAGATAAAATTCGACACCTCTAAAAAAATCACATATATACTAATTAATAAGTGAAAATATTCACACATTATCCGTTGAGAGAAACCCAAATTAGTAGAAAACTGGGCTAAAAAAGAATTATTGGGAGGGACGAGAATGAAAAAAGGGAATTTTCCTGTGATTTCAGTTTTGGTTATTCTGGTTTTGGTAACGCTTTCGTGCAACTTGCCATTTTCAAAGAAAGAGAAAGCCGAAGAAAACCAGGTTGTATCCTTGAAGGATTTAAATAAAGATTTGGGGGATATATATAAGAGCATGGAGGGAGGTTATTCCTTCCAGGTAGTACCTGGCTATGAAATGGAAGAAAATTGGGGGATTACCTCTATGTATCATGCCGATACAGACCCGGATACAGGTCCGATGTTACTATTGATCGGTGGAATGAATGATGAAGAGAAAACAGTGGATGATCTGAAAGAAGATTTCCTGTTGGGTTTTGACGGTGAGATGGAAATTTCCAAAGGGAAAAAGGTCAAAATAGACGGCAAAGAGGGTGTGCTGGTTGAGTATGAAACCCAAAATAATGGTAAAGATGTAACGGGGCAGGCAATTTTTGTGGCTGTTACACCTTATCAGGTTTTCTCGTTGATTGATCTGTACCCACCTGGCCAATACAAGTCCAAGCAAAAGGATTTATTTGTGGCGGTGAGTGAAAGCGTGCGTTTCTTTGAGCCGAGTGTTGCGGGACTCAGCGATGATCCAGGATTTTCATCACAGACTGACCAGTCAGGTGAAGAAATTCGGCAGTGGGGTATATATGCCTTTGCCAGTTCGGAGTTTGACTTTGAACGCAATTCGGCATTTCAGGCAATTGGCGAACCGGATACGCCGGAGTGTGGTGACTATGAAACCGCCTGGAGTTCTTTGGAGAAGTTCACCGAAGAGTGGATTGAAGTTGGCTATATGGAGCCAGTGCGACCCACGGAAGTGAACATTTATGAGACACATGTTCCCAGCCAGGTAGTAAAAGTAGAGTTGATGGATCAGGATTGGGTGTACCATGTGGTGTACACTGCGACGCCTGTGACGACAGGTTGCCCGAATAAGCTCAGTATTCCTATCACTGATGCGAATTACCTTGTCACTGCGGTGCGAATCACCATTGACCAATCCCAGCTTAATCTTCCCTGGGCACAAATCGATGCAGTGGAGCTGGTGGGTTTCCGCGATGACAGCCTCAACGCTTATATTATAGAAGATGATCCTGGAACACAGGGAGAGAGTCTTTCGGGACCTGTTGTGGGATCAGGCTTTGTTGCTCCGGAAACTGTTTCGGGATTCTGGGATTATTTCCGCGTGGAAGATGGCCTCGCTGATCCAATCGTGCGTGCGCTGGCTGCTGCACCAGATGGATCGTTATGGATTGGTTATGGAAATAAAGGGATCGCAAATCTGAAGAATGGTAAATTTACAAACTACACCACTGATCAAGGTTTGACTGCCAATGGGGTAACCAGTCTGGCGGTGGAATCAGATGGTACACTCTGGGTGGGTACCACCTGGGGCATATCGCGTTTTGATGGCAGTACGTTTACCAATTACCTTACCGACCAAGGGTTGCTCAGCAATGACGTTAAAAGTCTGGCGATCGGCAGGGATGGAACACTTTGGGTGGGGGTATCCTCCGGCGTTTCGCATTTTGATGGCAGCACCTGGAAGAATTACACCATGGATGATGGTCTAATTGACAAACCAGTGGTGGACATCGCCTTTGATTTCGAGGATGGTGTCTGGTTTGCCACCAAGAGCGGTGTCTCGCGTTTGAGAGATGGAAGCTGGTCGTCGTTCACAGAAGCTGACGGGCTTTCATACAAATCAGTTCAATCGATCGCTGTGACCTTCGATGGTGCGATCTGGTTTGCTACTTCTGGGCAGGGTGCCAGCCGCTTTGATGGAACATCCTGGACGGTTTTCAGAACCGATGAAGGACTCACGTACAACACCAAAGATAGCGCAATCGCTGATGATGGTGCCATCTGGTTCTCCAGTGATGGGTACGGGGTCTTCCGCTATAACGGCTCTTCTTTCGAACATTGGGATATGACAGATGGTTTACCCTCGGATTGGGTGGATATCATCACAGTAGGTCCGGATGGCTCTATCTGGGCTGGTTTTAAGAATGAAGGCATAGCGAGATTTGGTAACTGAGATAAATGGTTACTTGTATAGTTTGTAAAGGAATCCCCATACTTTACAGAAGAGAAGAGTATCGCACCTTGTGAAAAAAGTTCTTGAGGTTTTTCCTCAAGAACTCAAGTATTTAATCGTTTTGGCTACCAGCTAGTCGCTATCTTTTTCTTTCCCAAACAACTTTCCCGGTTGCCAGGGAGTGCCCAATGCAGGTAATATCCAGCGGTCAAGGCCTAACCAGCCAGCCGTTTTCCATGCCAGAATAAGCAGGATGGAGATGGTGAACAATACCGGATTGGTGCTGGCAGTACCGGCCATCATAAAGTTCCAGTTCAGGAAACCACCAAAGAAGGCAGCGATACCAGTGAAGATACCCAGGATCAAAGCCACACCGATCAGGATTTCACCTGCCACGACAAGCTTTGCGAACCAGGTGTAGGAACCACTGTCCAACATGGTCTGAAGGAAGGCGCGATACCATTCAAATGATATTGCTGGACGGGCAGGAGCTTCAGGAATAAGAACAGCGCGTTCCCAGAACCCTCTCAAAGCAGAACCGTCCTGTACCCAGGCAGGATTACTGACTTTGCCAATTCCTGAATTGAGCCAGGTATAACCAAGATAAAGCCGTGCTACCAACCATAACCATGCCCAGCGGGTGCTGTTGAAGAGGGTATTTGCAATCGGCGGATCAGAGAACCGAACTGTATTTTTTACTTGTGTTTGTGTTGCCATGTGCGACACCTCCATAATAAGATATATAAGATAATAATACTCTATTTTGTCTTAATATAGTGATATTTGTCACAAGTTAACAATATTTCATCTCCATATAACGGGCTTGAGAGTGTTTTTGGTAGGTGTCAAAGCCAAGAACACTCTGACCGCTATTACAAAAAGATGGATTACAATTTATCGATCAACGCTTTATACTGCGGTATTTGATCGGTTGCGGGGTATCGGCGGCAATGCCCAGACGGCGCTTGCGGTCAGCCTCGTAGTCCGACCAGTTGCCATCATAAAAGACCACTTGGCTGTCGCCCTCAAAAGCAAGGATGTGTGTGACAATACGGTCGAGGAACCAGCGATCATGTGAAACCACGATGGCGCAGCCAGCAAAGCTCTCCAGTGCTTCTTCCAGTGCTCGCAGAGTATTGACGTCCAGATCGTTGGTCGGCTCGTCCAGCAAGATCACATTGGCACCTTCTTTCAATACCTTGGCTAAATGCACTCGGTTGCGCTCGCCACCCGAGAGCATGCTGACCAACTTCTGCTGCTCAGAACCGGTGAAATTAAAGGAAGCAACATAGGCACGCGAATTCATCTTGCGGGTGCCGAGCGTGAGGGTATCCATGCCTTCGCTAATCTCCTGCCAGATGCTGTTTTCTCCATTCAATGTATCACGGCTCTGGTCCACATACGACAGGTTAACCGTTTCACCAATACGAATCGAGCCACTGTCAGACAGTTCCTGACCGGTAATAATGCGTAACAGGGTAGTTTTACCGGCACCATTGGGTCCAATCACACCTACGATACTTCCTGGCGGGACGGCGGCCGTAAAATTGTCAATCAATAAACGTTCACCATATCCTTTGGTGAGCTTGTCAAACTCAAAGACCACTTTACCCAGTCGTTCTCCAGGCGGAATATAAATTTCCTGTTCCCCGCGGTATTGGTCTGCTTCCTGACTGAGCAGGCGTTCATACGCGGTCACGCGCGCTTTACCTTTGGATTGTCGTGCTTTTGGTGACATGCGAATCCACTCGAGTTCGCGTTGCAGGGTTCGCTGACGTTTGGACTCACTCTTCTCTTCCACCGCGAGGCGTTCCTGTTTCTGCTCCAGCCAGGAGGTGTAATTGCCCCTCCAGGGGATGCCATAGCCGCGATCGAGCTCAAGAATCCAGCCAGCTACATTATCAAGGAAATAACGGTCATGCGTAACAGCGATCACAGTCCCGCGGTATTGCTGTAAATGTTGTTCCAGCCAGGCAACCGATTCAGCATCGAGGTGGTTGGTTGGTTCATCCAGCAAGAGGATATCCGGCTCGGTCAGCAACAGGCGGGTGAGTGCTACCCGGCGACGTTCTCCTCCCGAGAGTACATTTACAGGCGATTCGCCCGGTGGGCAGCGTAAAGCGTCCATCGCCATCTGCAGGCGGTTGTCGAGCGTCCAGGCATCCACATGGTCAAGCTCTGCCTGCAACTTGCCTTGTTTCTCAATCAGTTTATCAAAGTCAGCATCCGGTTCTGCAAACAGGTTGTTTATCTCATCGAACTCTTGTAATTTTTTTATAATGGGTGCTACCGCTTCCTCGACCACCTCTTTAACCGTTTTGGTGTTATCCAGATCCGGCTCCTGATCGAGCAAACCAACTGTGTAGCCTTTGGAGAAAGTCACCTCACCGATGTAATCCTGATCTTTGCCAGCGATGATTCGAAGCAGGGTGCTTTTTCCGGCTCCATTCAGTCCCAAAACACCAATTTTTGCGCCATAATAAAAGCCAAGCGAAATATCGCGAAGAATCTGTCGATTATTGGGTGCGACGACTTTACCCACCCGCACCATGGAGAAAATTACCTGTTGATCATTCATGCATTCACCTCAAGTTGAAACCTAAATTTGTCTGTTTATTGTATTGGCATGCCGGATGGACAATTACAGTCAATCACCCCATCATGCAGGTTTCATTTTACCTGAAGTGAACGGTTTTAAGGTAACAGGTTCAGGTTATCTACACCCAGTGATTGCTCTAGCAGATCCTCAAGATTGAGCATCGGATCAGCACCCAGGGTAAGCTTCCAGGATGGATGCAAACGATCAAGCAGGTAAGCCTGTGCCATTCCACTGTAATAGAAGCGTCCATCACCCTCATCATCCGCCATTCGAACGATCTGATCCAGCTCGCGTTTCCAGCGCTGTTCGAAAGTACGGTAATCTTTGAATTTGTGGTCGCTTTTCATCTCCGGGATTGGCTGGTATTTCGGATCGTTGGCTGCAATGCGCCAGGTTTCCAGTTCAGCGTAGCGTGCCATCCCTTCGATCCATTCGCGTTGAGTCTCATAACGGATCAGGTCAGGCGAGAGTTTTATTTGTATTCGACGAGCTTCACGCTGATCCAGAAATTGCTGTACGAGTTGTCTGGCAGCCTCTTTATCCTCCGCCTTCAATGCCGACTGCAGTAGGTCAAGTTCTACCTTCCAGGCATCGATACTTTCCTGGTTCTCCCAGGGGTATTGGTCACCCAGTTGAATACCATCGCGTTCTGCCTGTTCAAAGCGCGGCTGTGCCCAGACTGCCTGAAACGCATGGAAACTTTCATGTTGAATCATGGACAGGTACGTGTCGCTATTGAGCATAAAAATGCCGGTTACCAGAGAATAAGGAAAGAACGACTTCACAAATCCCGGTAAATCCGAACGGAAATGGTTCATCAGGTCAATGCGAAACCACTCATAGGTTGGCAGACTCGACACATACGTCTCACCCACCCGAACGGTGAAAGCATCCGGTTCGCTATTGGTGTCATACGCACTACGGTAATATGGCTGCTCCGGGAATTCTTCCATTGCAGGGATCAATTGCCATGCTCCACCACGCTGTTGTTCCTGTGGCACCTTGACCCAACCATCGTCCGGATTTTGCATCCCGGTCAGGAAGGCGTTCTCTTCATTAAATAAAAGCACTGGAATATCAACCGATTGTAGTCCCGGAAAGACCTGGTCACCAAGGTTTTCCCGCAGATGCTGTGCTTCCAGGATGCGCACCATGTCCATTTCTCCTAATTGATTCGTAATAGTAGAGCTTTTTGGGAGAAAAATATTTACTATTAACAGGATCACAATTGACAACAAACAAAATCCAATGATTCCTAAAAGGATCAACAATCCCCATTTTCGCTTATTTCTCTGCATATACATAAACCTCATTTTCTGAATATATTATAAATCCCTGAACTTATGATGACCACCACCAGACAGTGAGGATTGACCTGGTCAGAAGTTTGATCCAAAAGTAGTCAATGCGTCCAGTTATCCCCTGCATTTCTGTGAAGGCCAACCCCAATCGACGAGCAGTAAAAAGATACAAATCCTTGTGATACCTATCCTGGTGATACCTATCCTTGTGATACCTATCCTTGTGATACTTATCCTTGTGATGGATCCCGGGTAAAAACAGGGCAGTTGTGTTATAAATGAGCGAAGGAAATATGGAAATGAAAACAGAAAAACCTTTAATTCTGGTCACCAATGATGATGGGATCGAATCCCCGGGCATTCATGCAGTCGCACGCGCTCTGGCTCCATTAGGTGAGGTGGTATTGGTTGCCCCGAAAGAGCAATATTCCTCTACAGGTCGCAGTCATCCACTCAACACCAATGGCACAATTGAGCTGGTGGATTGCTGTCTGGATGCTGGTAATTTCAAAGCTTATGCTGTTGATGGCTCTCCTGCGCAGTGCGTGTTGAATGCTTTCTTGAAGATCCTGCCGCGCTTACCAGATCTGGTTGTCTCCGGCATCAATTACGGAGAAAATTTCGGCACAGGGATTACCATCTCAGGGACAGTCGGAGCTGCACTGGAAGCCGCCAGTTATAATATTCCAACGATTGCAGCATCTCTCCAGTTGGAAAATATTGATGATTTTGACAAACACGACCCGAATGTTGATTTTTCTGTCGCAGGCCATTTCACCCAAAAATTTGCACGTTTACTACTGGAATCACCACTACCCCCCGGAGTAGATTTACTTAAACTGGAAGTGCCTTTTCAGGCAACAATTGAGACCCCCTGGCGCATGACGCGTTTATCCAGGCATATGTATTATGTGCCTTTCTATGATTCAAACAAAGGCTGGGAGGGATCTGGCCGAATTGGATTTAAGGTCAATGTCACCAGAGAGCAGGTAGCCCCGGATAGCGATGTTTACTCGGTGGTATATGACAACGTTGTATCAGTTACCCCGCTTACCATCGACATGACTGCCCCAATTGACCTCAAACAATGGGACCAGGATCTGCGTAATAACGGTTATTTAAATTAAATCTGACTGACCGCTACCGCTTTTTATACCGGATCTTAATTTCTGAGGGGTGATTAGCTCCAGCTCCCTGCACCACGCGAATTTCCTGACTGAGCAGTTCCAACTCGAAGGTTTGCAAAAGTTTTACGATAATAATTATCATCTCATTTTTAGCAAAATTCATCCCGGTACATTTGTGAATCCCACCACCAAAACCAACAAGTGTGAAGGGATTCTTACCTTCACCCCGCTCTGGTGACCAGCGCAGCGGATCATATACGTACGGATCTTTGAATACTTCAGGCAGGTAATGGGAGTTGGCAGCATTCACAATCACCTGCCAGCCAACCGGTAAATGGTAGCCACCCAGGTCGAGTGGCTGTTCAACAGTGCGCATCTGCAGATCAGCGGAGGGATACATGCGGGTTGTCTCCTCAATTGCCCAGGCAATATGATCCAGTTGGTTGATGCTCTCCTGATTGAGGTCGCTGTCTGGCTTAAGTTTCATATTTAGTTCTGCCATTACCAGACCTAAATAATCCGAATGCTGCAGCAATTGAGCGACCGTCCAGGCAGCCTGACCGGCAGTGGTTTCATGCCCGGCAAACAGCAGCCCGGTAAACATATTGATAATCGTCTGGTCGTCCATCACCGAACCATCCTTCAATGGGGTTCTCAGCAAGGTGCTGATCAGATCATCGTATTGATCCGGTAGCTGACGACGCTCTTCGATCATGCCTGAGAAGATATGATTAATGGCTGCTTTAGCTTTATCCCGGCGTCTGAACTTAGGAATTGGCAGGCTAGGAGGAAGAATCGGGTCAAGCGAACGGCTGATATTCAGATATAGATCCCAAAAACCAGCACCCAGCTCTTTCTGATATTTCGGGCCGATCAGAGCGTGTCCGGCGACAAACTGCGCCAATCGCAACATTTCGGCTGAGAAATCCATTTCTCCTGCATCGCCTAATCCGTCAATCCAATGCTGAATTTCAATATTCATCGCCCGAATATAATCAACCATACGTTCACGCCGAAAAACCTCCTGCAATGCAGGACGCTGGTTATAGTAAGCTTCTTTGCTGGCTGTAAAGAGCACCTCACCCAATGACGCTTTCAAAAATTGATAAGCATCCTGCATATTGAGGGTCTTGTCCGTCTGTGTATAGAACAGCTTATTGTTTTCAGCCCCACTGACAACAGCCGCATAACGTGGTCCTAACTTGATCGCGAAGACATCGCCATGCTCCTGAAAGCCTCGTTTAAATAAAGACTCACGATTGCGCATCATTTCCAAAGCATGACCCAATACCGGCCATCCACCGGATAGCACAGGAGGTGTGTTAACCGTCATAATTTGCTCCTTTTAGAAAAAATAGAGAATCCCAATCCCTATTGCTATTGTACTGAATTTTGTGAAAAAAATCACCTTTCTGTATGAACATCAATCGTATCAAAACTCAAGAAAGTGTCCGGATATCATAAGGGATTCTTATCCAATTCACATTGTGAAGATCGGAGCAATCAGGTCAAATATCACGCATTAACATGACGAATGACAACGGATTTTGAGGTATAAATAGTGCGACGGGCCAAACACCGCACAACACATAATTGTCCTGTCATTTATTGAGTATTTCGTTTCTTTGATCTCTTGTTCTCCTGAGGATTGGGATAAGCCCCTGTTTGAAATTGGGTGACAGGCAGAGGCGAGAAAAACCCTTGTTTGTTTACAAAGCACATTCAATGCCGACAACAAAGAAGGGTTTTTTCTTTTAATCAATACGATCCTGGCCAGACCTCGGTACAAATCTATTGCAATATCTGGCGGGAGTGATATCCAGGCACCACAGAAAATAGAATTTCATCGACTTCCATACGTGCCAGTTGGGTAATCTGTTCACATTCATCTGGATTACCCCCAGCAATGATGGTGATCAGATTAAAACGCCCCCTGTCCGGCGAACTCTGTGCCAGCCTGATGGTAGCAGCGGTTATGGTGGTGGTTAACACCTGCCAGACCACCGCCGCAGTAACCGGGTGTAATTTGCAAACCATCGTTAACCACTCCTGTGGAATTTGTGGAGGTTGTCGGAAACTCAGGTCTTCAAAATTAAAGTCGAAATCAAACTCTGGCATTTTTCAATCAATCCTGTTTATTAGGTGTTCTTTTGACGCTATTGAGGTTGCTTTTATCAAACGATCCTGCTTGCGAAACGATCAATCTAATTCCCTCAATGGATTTAAGCATACCATAATTTTGGTCTTTAATCACCTGAAGAATGGTGAGTCTACCCATCACGCCGCATGGTGAAAAAGCGATGAATGAGGAAAAAGCCGCTGCCCCAGGCGAAAATAAAACCAAAGATCATACTTAGAAACATGAGTAATGAGGTTTTTGCGGTTGTTTTTGTAGAAGATGCTTTCATTGTATTTTATCAACTTTCTATTTTATGTTTCCTTTTTTAGCCAGTCCAGAGGTTCAGGAATGACCCGGACTTACTTTAAAATTCAAGCCTTCGAATCTTCCAGATGGAGAGCACGATGAAGATCACACTCCAAAGGAAGGTAAGCCCAACTGGTAACCAGAGCATACCAGGGATCCCTAAAGGACCTTGACTTACTATAGCTGACATGATTTGAGATAAGCCAAACGGGGTGAAATAGAGTAATTCTTTTACGATATTCATCATGATTTGACCACCCAATAAACCTGCCAGGGTGACAGCCAACACGGCGGATCGTTTCTCTGCAAAGACGCCCACCATCAGACTCAGACTGAGGTAGAAGAAGGTGTGAATAATCAAAATGCCTGCAGCAGAAAGGAAACCCACAACACTCATCTCAGGGTTATTATTCGACATAATTGCAAATGCTCCCAGAAACGGGATACCGATCATCAGGATCAGGGTGGAAAAACTGTTAGACAGGAGCTTGCTGAGGTAAAAAGCAATCCGTGATGATGGTTTGGAGAGTACCCAGGCAGCTGTTCCGCTCAGTTTTTCTCCAATCACCTCGTCCTGTGTTGCAATGATGACACCAATCCCAATTCCCATCGAGGCAATTCCGAATAATGCATCCAGCGCAGTGCTGAAAACCTCTGCATCCGATAATGGCTGACCGGATAAACTTGCAGCCTGGGGGACCCCAATTAATAGAAAGAGCAGGAAACCATCAATTACAACCAACCAGACCAACAACTGGATCCACCACCGCTTTGTCTGCCACCATTCCCCATTTTCTTTACGCAATAAATTTCGTAAGCCCATTCTCCAACCACGGGTTTCTTCTAATTGAAATAATTGATTGGCCGACATATTTATGCTCCTTCTACCAAATTTAAAAAGAATTCTTCCAGATTCTGCTTATTACGATTAAATTCCAGCACGCGAATATTCTCATCTGACAAAACCTCGCGCAATAAAAATTGTTCGGCACTGTCCTCGTCTTCAACCATTATTGTCAGGGATGTTCTGCCATTTTGATGCCCAATAATCACTTCCTGCACCCAGGCAAGCGATAGCAAATGCTTTTGAACGTGGGTACCATCCCCTTTGAGCACCAATTTATAATTTAATCTTGTGCCGGTCGATAGCAGCTCCTCCACTGATCCCTGTGCAATCAGTTCTCCATGGTTGAGGATAATCACATGATCACTGATCCGCTGGACATCATCCAGAATATGGGTGGAGAAGAAAATTGTGGTGTGTTTGCGCAGTTTCTCCATCACTTCCAGCACATCCCGGCGTCCTTGCGGATCAAGTGCAGCGGCGGGCTCATCCAGGATTAACAGGTCGGGATAGTTCACCTGTGCCTGAGCAATGCCCAGACGTTGACGTTCCCCGCCAGAAAAACCTCGAATCGGACGGTTTGCTTTGTCTTCCAGACCAACCAAATTTAATGTCTCATTGATACGGGCTTGAATCAAGTTATCAGGACCTTTAAAGAAGAAACGGGCTGTGAAATCCATAATCTGCCGGGCTGTAAGGTGTTCATAGAAATTTGGATTTTGCGCCAGATATCCCACCCGGCGGCGGATATCCTGATTTTCTTTTTCAATATCCATGCCAAAAATCGAACCACCGCCCATGGTGGGTTTGCTTAATCCCAATAACAACTTGATGGTGGTGCTTTTGCCAGCCCCATTGGGACCCAGAAATCCAACGATTGAATTGGCGGGAACGGATAAATTCAATGATTTAAGTGCATGAAAAGACCCGAAGGATTTACTTAAGTTCCGAGTTTGTATGACTGGTTTTGTTTGATCCATTTTTTTCTCCTTAACGTGTATGCTTCGATCCTAACGGAAACAGTCAATAAATAAATCGGTAATCAAGACAGTCGCGACTCCCTTTTGGACTGATTAATTTCCTGACTGTCTGACCAGGTAGTTAAAACAGATAAAAATACGCTACAATATATACGGTTTAAATTCCAAAAAGAGGCATCATTTCATTTTAGAGGTCTTGGTGATTTTGACGGATATCACTGCCTAAAACCACCATCAAACCCCATTAATGTAGATGATAAAAAAAGGAAGGTGTGATATGACGGAAGAAGAAAACGAATTTCCTGAATTTGAAGAAGTGACTGAAAAGATGCAAACAAATTTTGATGACAACGTTCAGGCAGATATCGTTGAGATTACCTATGGTGGAGTCAACAACATCCAGGCCAATGAAGTGATCCTGCGGCAAGCTGGAGCCAATCATATTAAGAGCAATCTGGTACATGTTCGCCAGGGTGGTGTTATTGCTGTAGAGACAGACCGACTGGAATTAACGGAAGGCGGTGTGGTTTTTGCCAACAGTAGTAGTGTTGAGATGACAGCCAGCCGTGCAGTCGTGATCGTCAATGATGGCAATGTTAACATGGATCAATGTGGTGCACAGGTGGTACTGACAAAAGGCAATGTCCAGGTCGACCAGTCCGGGATTGTGTTTATGGCCGCAAATCACGCCTCTTTCGACAATAACAATAGTGTGGTTTTTCTGCTCGCCAAAAATGTGGAAGGCGAGGTCAAGGCACAATTCGGACCAAAAGAATCAGTCTTATTTGGAATTATGGCTGGTCTGGCGGCTGGTGTGGTGATTCTGTCCAGCGTAATGTTTGGAAAGAAACGCAAGATGAAATAGCATGAATAAAAAAGAATTTGTCCAGCGAATTGTCTCCAGCCGGATAATTCTGTCTGAGCTTATCGAGCAGGTGCCTGAAAATAATCGTGAACAAACGATGATTGCTGGTGAGATGACCCTCAAAGACATCGTCGTCCACATTACCTGGTTCGAGCTTGAAATGCTGAATTTGCTCGAAACAATGACTTTACAGGGTTCACCTTTATGGAATCTGGGGACCGATGAGCGCAATGCCAGAATTCAGGCAATCCATGCACAGCTTCCCTGGCAGCAAGTCATCACAACCTTCGAAAAAATCCAACCGCGATTGATGGAACGAATGGATGAATTGGAGCCAGCAGTCCTGGAGAACCCAGTTTATTTCAAACATATGCCGGATGAGTGGATACCATGGGAGATCATCGCCCAGAACACCTATGAACATTATGAACATCATTCAATGGATATTAAGGACTTTCTAAACAAATTTGAAAATTAACCCGGAAATTCTCGTCGATCAAAAAGCATTGACCGGAGAAGGTCCCACCTGGGATGCCCAACAGCAAGTCTTATACTGGGTGGACATCCCGCGTGCGTCTATCTACGTATATAACCCGGCTACCAGGCAGAACCATGGGATCGATTTGAGTAAGGATTTTGCTTCAATCGGCTCTGTAGTCTTGTGTAAAAGTGGTGGACTGTTATTTACACCCGAACGAAAAATTGCTTATTTTGATTTTGAAAAACTTTCCATTCAAATACTGGCTGAGGTGGAGAACGACCTGCCTGGAAACCGTTTCAACGACGGCAAATGCGACCCGCGCGGGCGGTTTTTGGCCGGCACCATGCAAAACAAACCCAATGGAACCCCCACCGGGTCTTTGTATATCATGGATACTGATACAAGAATACGCAAACTGTTGGATGGGTTGGTGATCTCAAATGGACTCGGATGGAGTCCGGATTATCGCACTTTTTACCTGGCTGATTCCTTCAGTAAGGATGTCTGGGCATTCGATTATGATCTGGAAAATGGCAAAATCTCCCGGCAACGAACAGCATTCACCTTGCAGGATGGCGATGGGGTGACAGACGGTTTGACAACTGACACAGAGGGAATGATTTGGCTTGCGTTATGGGATGGTGCCTGCATCCAACGATGGAATCCGCGCTCGGGTGAGCTCCTGGCTACCTACCCCTTCCCAGCCAAACGTACTTCCTGCCCGGTCTTTGGTGGCAAGGAGATGAACGAGCTTTACCTCACCTCCGCAGCAGTTGGACTGGAGGAAACGGATTGGCTGGTATACCCACACAACGGAGCCCTGATGCGTCTTAAGACTGAATTTACCGGCTTGCCCAGCTTTCGATTCGAAGATTAACTACCAGCGCAGCGAGAGGCAGCTGAGACCACCGTCCATCTTGCGGTATTCAGAGACGTCCAGAAGTTCAACCTGAAAACCAGCGGTTTGGAGTAGTTCCACCGTCCTGGGAAAACCAGCCGGTACCATGACCACATCATTGACCCGCAAACAATTGGCGGCATAGGCTTCTTCCAGTGGCACCACCAGATGATGATACGCTTCAAAAGCTTTGAGTTCAGCCAGCCGCGGATCCAGCAGCATGGTATTATCCCCCAGGTAATTAACTGCACTTTTTAGGTGTAGGATTCCTTCCAATGACCGAATATCGATCAGCTCACTGCGATAATCGAAATGATTCAGGATGGCAGCCAGTTGTTGGGCACCTTCCAGATTGGTGCGATCTGAAAGTCCGAGATAATACACATCATCCGCTTTGCAGATGTCACCGCCATCCAAAGTAGCATTGCCATCGATCTGATAGACACGCCCGAAATGTTGTTTCAAAACCGGCAGCATCTCCTGCGCCTCCCCGCGTCGCGGGAGAGCTCCAGGACGGGTGAGCACCGCAAAGTCAGGTTCCACAATCGCAACATCCTCCACAAACACCGCGTCGGGAAAGAATTCCAAAGCTGGTAGAGTATCCACGTGTAAGCCTGCCTGGGTTAATGCTTCACAATAACGGATATGTTGCGCCTGTGCCTGTGCCAGATCTGGTCTTCCCAGTTCGGCAGTTGTAATGCCGAAGGGAAAACTGTTGCCTGGTTTACGCGTGAGTGCATGTGTAAAGGTCATTTCATCTCCTTTTCCAGTAGTTTCTTTAACGTGGGTAAAGCAGCCAGGGTTGCCCTGCCGCGATGACTGATGCGATTCTTTTCCTCCTCCGGTAGTTGTGCCATGGTTTTATCACGACCTGCCATTCGAAAGATCGGGTCATAACCAAAACCATGCTCCCCGCGTTCCTCACTCACAATCTCGCCGGGGCAATCCCCGTCAAATGTGTAATGATCCCCATCCGGAAGTGCCAACACCAATGAACAATGAAAATGGGCTGGCCAGGGCTGTGGGTGCTGAGCAAGTTGAGACAATAAATATGTCCGCCGATCCCCATCATTTGCACCTGGTTTGGGTGAGTAACGCGCGGAGTGCAGCCCGGGAGCACCACCCAACGCATCAACTTCGAGCCCGGAATCATCCGCTAGTGTGATCAAGCCGCTCGCCTGACAGTAGGTTACTGCCTTCTTCAATGCATTCTGATAGTAGTCTGCGCCGTCTTCTTCCACCTGCAGGGATACCCCTATATCTGCCGGTAATACCAGATTCACCCCTAAATCCTGGAGGATGGATTGAAATTCCCGCAATTTTCCGGGGTTACTGCTGGCAATTAAAAGGGACTTCATGAATAATTTTTCCTATTTTTATCATAAAAATAATAATAAGTTGACGGTTGATTTTCCGTGTGCTATAATCTCAAGAGTGTTATTATACCCTTTGATCGGTAGAGTTATCCGTTGAGCCAACCTAGAAACCCACTTCGCATTAATGTCGGATTCATGATCCATGAATCAATCGGGAACTACCGCGATCTGGACTTTAAATTTGAGGAGATTGAACTTGATTCCGGCCTTCAGCTTTCCAATGTTCTTGGAAAGGTTCGAATCAATCGTACACCACAGGGTCTGTTGATTGATGCAAATTTTGAAGCATTCGTGGTGGAGGAATGTGTACGTTGTCTGGAGGATTTTCAACAACAACTAACAACCGAATTTCAAGAATTATATGCGTATCGCAGTCGTCATACAAAGGATGCGGAATTTTTCGTTCCTGAGGATGGATTTATTGATCTTTCACCATTGGTTTATGAAAATATGTTGTTGGCCTTTCCAATTAAGGCAATTTGTCGCCCGGATTGCAAAGGCTTATGCACGGAATGTGGCATTAATTTGAACCATGCTACCTGTGAACATAAAGATTCATATGTAGCATATTAGAACGATATTATTGTTTTTATTAGACGGGATACCACTTGCAACCAAATCATCCTAATAAAGGTCAAAAAGCAACCATGAGAACCTCCCTCGCCATGTCACCAGACGTGGCATTAACGTTGTCGAGCAGCTTTTTGTAAAGTAGATTGATTGGTTGGGGAGCAGGAGACAGTATGGCAAGTGCAAGCAGGCGAATCCGAAAAACTGATGTGATCCGATTGTTGTTGGAAAAGGCCGATGTTCAGGGCTATCTGACAACCGAGGATTTGATGGAAGCGTATCCGGAAATCACAAGTGATGCTGACCGGATGGAATCGATTCTGATGGCATTACGCCGGCAGGGTGTTGACGTGCTTGATGAGGAAGATCATGGTCACTCCGGGGAGGACTATGGTGCCCCACCCAGCGATATGGACCCCTATTCAGCCAACCTGGAAACAATTTCCAGTGATGATACCATTGGTTTATATCTCAAGGAAATGTCCTCCGTTCCGCTGCTCTCGGTTCAGGAAGAACTGGACCTTGCCCGCCGGATTGAAACCGGTCGCATGGCGGCACTATTATTGATTGAGATGAATGGGCACACCCCGCACGAAGAATGTGAACGTCTGAATGAAGAGGTTGATAGCGGTGATCTGGCACGTGACCATCTGATTAAAGCTAATACCCGCCTGGTGGTCAGCATTGCCAAGCGTTACATGGGACGAGGTGTTCCTTTCCTGGATCTGATTCAAGAAGGCAATCTGGGTTTGATGAAAGCAGTGGAAAAATACGAATATCAGCGTGGTTTTCGTTTCTCAACCTATGCAACCTGGTGGATTCGCCAGACAATCACACGCTCGATCGCTGATCAGGGACGCACCATTCGCGTTCCGGTGCACATGGTTGACCGAATCCGTCAGCTTTATCGTCTGATGCACGAACTCGAACAAAAACTTGGACGAGTACCCACCAACGAAGAACTTGCCGTTGAACTGGATGTTTCCGCGAATAAAGTGGACTGGATGATGCGTGTCTCCTGGCTGCCGCTCTCTTTGGAAAGCCCAATCAACGAAGACGAAGAAGAGTCCGAACTGGGCATGTTCGTTGAGGATACGCTCACACCAACCCCCATCCAGACCACCTATAATAAAATGCTGCGTGAACGCATTGAAGCCGTCCTTGATACGCTGCCCCCACGTGAAGCGCGAATACTGCGGTTGCGATTTGGGTTGGATAATGGCCATACTTACACCCTTGAAGAGGTTGGCCAAAAATTTGGTCTGACCCGTGAACGCATCCGTCAGATCGAAAGCAAAGCTCTGCGCCGATTACGTCATCCACGGCGCTCACGCCAACTAAAAGAATATACTCCGTAGATATCCAGTAAAATACCTGTCCTCGAGACCAGTTTTTACCTGGGAAAGCGGTCAAATCGCCTTCAAATGTATTGCATTAACGATTTAAACTCCATATAATTTGTTCAATCGTTATCATTATCATTATTGATAATGATAATAGTCTTGGAGGAATTGATTATGCATGGAAATGAGAAAGCTGATCTGATCATCCACCCCATTCGTTTACGAGTCATGCAATTGTTGGGGCATAAACCTCTCACCACCAGTGAACTGGATGCTATGATGCCGGATGTGGCAAAATCATCCCTGTATCGTCATCTTAAGAAATTGCTCGATGGTGGATTCATTGAGATTGCGGAAACACACCTGGTTAAAGGCACTGAAGAAAGAGCGTATCGTCTCTTATTGTCACCCCACATCACCCAGGAGGATGTGCAAATGATGTCGAAAGATGACCATCTGCATTATTTCTCCACCTACGCAGCCGGCCTGGTGCAGGATTTCAAAGCCTATCTCGACTCTCAGGACAACCTGGATATGCTCGCAGATCGAGCCGGTTATTCCGAAGCTGTATTTTATGCCAGTACTGAAGAAATGGACGAATTGTTTGCTCCTTTTCGAGAAAGACTACTGGCATTAAGCAAACATTTGCCCCAAGCTGGGCGGCGTTTACGAAAATTGGTATTCATAAATCACCCAGAAGTAGAGGAGAAATAAAAATGGAAAATTCAAGTATTCTAGACACATTAATGAGATTGTTGCCTTTGTTAATCCCTTTGTTCCTGATCCAATTAGGACTGATGATTACAGCCCTGATTGATCTGATCAAACGTGAAAAAACCAGGGGTCCCAAGTGGATGTGGGTCGTCATTGTGGTGTTTGTCAACATGATCGGCCCCATCGTTTATTTTGTTGTTGGACGTGAGGAAAACGAATGACCACTAACAAGGAAAACAATACTGCCATTCGCTGTGTGGAATTGACCCGCTATTACGGTGAGGTTAAAGCATTGGATCATCTTAATTTAGAAGTGCCTAAAGGGTCCGTCTTTGGGTTCCTGGGGAGAAATGGTGCCGGTAAGACCACTACCATGCGTTTGCTCACCGGACTTGCCAATCCGACACACGGGAGTGCCTGGATTGAAGGTATCGAGACCACTAATGGCAACCCGGCTTCTGGTTATATGTATGGCTATTTGCCACAACATCCGGTTTTTTACAACTGGATGCGGGCATGGGAGTATCTTGATTATGTGGGACGGCTATTCCAAATGCCAGCTGCGCGACGCAGGCAGCGCATCGCTGAAGTATTGGAACAGGTCGATCTGGTATCTGCCACAAAACGACGGATCGGTGGTTTTTCCGGTGGCATGAAGCAGCGGCTGGGAATTGCGCAGGCGATTTTACATGAACCGAAGGTGCTGCTACTGGATGAACCAACCAGTGCATTAGACCCAGCTGGACGTTATGAAGTTCTGGATTGGATTCGCTCATTGAATGGAGATATCACCGTCTTTCTCTCCAGCCACATCCTGGGCGATATTGAGCGCATCTGTGACCAGGTCGCGATTTTACACGAGGGCAAGCTGGTCAAAGTTGGTGAACGCGACACCATCCTTGCTGAATATTCCACCAATGCTGTGGAGCTGCAAGTTGACCCAGGCGCAGAAGAACTTTTATCTCAATTTACTACCATTCTTCAAAATCAACCCTGGGTTGAATCAGTTAATCTAGAACCACGCCAGGTGCGAATTATGATTTCTGATACAGAAGTTGGAAAACAACATCTTCTACCCCTCGTATCAGCAGCACAGCTCCCCCTGGCGCGGCTGGAGTGGGTGCGTCCCTCTTTGGAAGAAGTCTTTTTAGAATTAAGTGAGTGAAACCATGCATGCATTCTTTTACATTATCAGTATCTCTTTGTGTATAATCGTCCCCGTGATCCTGGCAATCCTGTTACGGCGCCGTTTTCGCGTCTCCTGGCTTTTATTTGGGGTGGGATCATTAACCTTCATTGGTTCTCAGGTGGTACATTTACCACTCAATAATCTTTTGTCAAAAATCGGCATTATTCCTGCCAGTACTGATACCGGCTGGATGATCGCCCAGACTGCAATTGTATTGGGTTTGACCGCCGGGATCTGCGAGGAACTGGCACGCGTTGTCGGGTATCTGGTACTCAAACGCGCTCGTAAAGCTGAGGATGGACTCATGCTGGGTATTGGTCATGGTGGGATTGAGGCCATGATTATTATCGGTGTTTTATCGGGTAGCGCCATCGCACAGTTGTTTTACCTACGCGGTGTTGATCTGACCACTTTGAATTTAGCGCCGGATTTAATGATCCACATTCAAAACCAGCTGGATACTTTCAATCAACCAGCTGTCATCGCTCTGCTTCCCCTTGCGGAACGGCTAATGGCGATGACCTTGCATGTGATTTTATCGATGATGGTATTGTATGCTTTTCAACAAGGAAAACGCATCTGGGTATTGTGGGCAATCCTGTATCATGCTGCCGTGGATGGCATTGCAGTAACACTCAGTATTAATTCTGTTCCTGTATTGTTCATCGAATTGTTATTCTTTGCGTCCCTCCTGCCTGGCATTATCTGGGTAATAAAAATCTTTGGAAAACAGTTGAAAGCCAACCAGCAACCGCGGTTACCAATTGAATGGCGATTGTTTGGCGTGTCCTTACGGAAAGAGTTGATTCAGCTCTGGAGAACCAAGATGGTGCTGGTGATTGTGGGGGTTTTTGCCCTCTTTGGCATGGCTTCGCCTTTATTAGCTTATTTCATGCCTGAAATCTTTGGCAGTATTGAAGGCGCAGAAATGTTCAGAAATCTGATCCCCGAACCAAGCACCAAAGACGCCATGGATCAATATCTCAAGAATATTTCTCAATTCGGTTTTTTGATCGCCATCATGGTGGGAATGGGCAGTGTTGCCAGTGAAAAGGAAAAGGGATTAACAGAGATGATTCTTCACAAACCTTTACCGCGTTGGGCATTTATCACATCCAAATTTGGAGCCCAGACACTGGTTTACCTCGCCGCCTTCCTGATTGCTGAAATCCTGGCTTACATTTACATTTTGGTGTTGTTTGAACCGATTTCGTTCGGTTTGTTTACCACAATTAATGTGTTACTACTACTTTGGTTGTTGTGTTTTTCTGCTATCACGGTGCTGGGCAGCACTGTCAGCCGCTCAGTTGGCACTGCAGCCGGTATAAGCCTGGCTGGATCGGTGGTTCTGATGCTTTCCACACAGATCCCCAATTATGGCATCCTCAGCCCTCAGGCATTAATGGGCTGGGCTGGCATGTTATCGAGCGAGATGAGCTTCAGCCTACCAACCAGTAACTTCTCTGCGCTTGGTGCAGCAGTTGTGCTGATCATCATGGCTCTGATCTGGGCTGTCGGATTATTTGAACAGCAAGAACTCTAACCGCCGCCGACCGGTGGGACGAAATCCAACTCGTCCCCCGGTTGGAGAATTGTCCCCAATCCATCCGGCAGACTGCTGATATCCTGTTTATTTAGAATCACAAACAAATGCGGCATTAACTCTCCCGCCGGATTACACCAATGCTGTCGCAGGACTGGAAATTTCATCAATAAGTGGTCGATGGCTGTACGTACATCACAATCAGATGCCACATCCAATTCAAGTTGACGCTTCCCTATCAGGCTGTAATAGGTGGCAAAAAAATGAAGTCTGATCCGTATCATCTGGATTGAAATTAAGGAGTGGCCTGCGGAGTTACCGGTGACAGGACTGCTTCGTCAGGTGGGGGGTACGCATCATCTTGTGGTGTTTGTGGGGATAAGGGCTGCACAGTTGTCGTCGGAACCAATTTCAGCCCGCTACCATTATTCGGTGTGGCAGTCGATTGGGGTGCGCTGGTCATCATCGGATTCAGGGTGACCTGCATGGGTTCCTGTGTTCGATTGAAAAATCCCAAATTCACCGGGTTTTTTTGCAGCCAGAAATAACCCAGGACAAGAATAGCAATTGCGCCAATAATCAGAGCTGTCAGCATGCATCCAAGCGGAAAAAAAGAGCGCTTTTTGGGGAGAACCTGAATACCATCCGGTATCTCAAAACTAATAATGGTGATATTATCATGTCCACCACGTTTGTTGGCCATGTCGATCAGATTATCCACTGCCAGATTGGTATCATCCACATCAAAAGCAGTCAAAATTTCCGCATCCGACACCAGATCGGTGAGCCCATCGCTGGTCAACACCATACGATCACCCGTTTGCAATACAACACCCTGGTTATCAAATGCCTGCTGATCTGCTTCCCCCTGGATAAGGCGTAATCGGAAATCAGTTTCAGGTGGATTGGGTCCACCGAGATAACGCCGAATGACGTGCCGGTTGGGGTGTCCTTCCGCCTGTTCCGGGGTGAGAATATTGTTATCAAGCGCTTCCTGGATCCAGGTATGATCCGTGCTCAACTGGCGGATACGGTCTCCGCGGATCAGATAAATGCGTGAATCTCCGATCGACGCAGTGAAAAGACGATGTCCTATCATCCATGTAACCGCTACAGTCGCCCCCATTCCCTGTTTGCCATTGTCCTTCTGGGATTCTGCATGAACGGCAGTGTTAGCACGCTCAATACCAATCTTTAAGGTTTGAATCGGCTGTAGACCATTGCTCTCACTGACAGCTTGCGTGATCTGATTGACAGCCATCTCAGCAGCCACCTCACCCGCTTTGTGACCCCCAATCCCATCACATATCACAGCCAATAAAACTGGGGTGGGATTCTTCTTGTTGAGTTGAAACGCAGTGACACCAAAACGATCTTCGTTGTTTTTGCCGCTCATGCCTGGATGAGTTTTGGCGACTACCGGATAGAGAGATTGTGGCTTACGAATCATATTTTTGATTATACGTGATAATTTGAATTTCGCGATCTTCTGTAGGATGCGTTAATTCAAAACGATAAATTGCTTTGGCAAAATGGATTAAATCACCATGCCTTAATTTTACGCCTTTGGTGGTAATTGGCGTGAAATTTACCCAGGTGCCAGCGATTGAGTTCTGATCACTCAACCAATAATCGCCCTGTGATCGACGAATCAGCCTGGCATGCACTGAGTCCAGGGCGGAATTGGCAATTACCAGTCTGGATTGCACTGGATCACTACCAATGATCCATTCCTTTTTATCGAGTGCAATCGTTTTTTGGCGGTTTGGCTCGAAACTGTCATTTAAAGGTACCAACATTGCATCCACCTGCTTGCCTGTTGTCTGTTTTTGGCCAATCCCTTTTTTGCTGTTTGTACCTTCCTGCATTATTTTTACCGGCTGGGTCACAGGATCGGTACGGCGGTTTCGGGCAGCGGATTGCTCCTTCCAAAAGGATTTGCGTTTGCCAACCAGAATGATCGCCACCAACAAGACCATACCAGCCACCAGAACACTCGCCAGAATGATCCAACGGTCTGGTGAGAGTTCAAGCCGCATCAAACCTTCCCAAAAAGTAAGCGGAACCGGTTCCACTGTGATTTCCATCACGGTGGGTTGCGTTCTTGCAATGATACCCTGGCTATCCTCAATCTCAATCAAAAACAGAATCTCCTGATCAGCTTCGTAGGGGGTCAGATCGAAAACAAAGCGATTAAATGGTTCCCGGTCAACCTCCTGGAAAACCTCACCATTTACATAGAGTTTGGCACTGGTCAAGGCACGCGGATAACCATCCGGAAATTCATACATATATTCAATCTCAACCTGATCGGGTTCAAGATCTCGAATTCTCCCATCTCTTTGATCCACCACCCAGGCACGTTCAACCACCAGAGGCGGGTTAATCAAAATCGGGTTGGGTGGTTGCACAATCAAATTTGCCGTTTCTACATTGGACACGATTTCCTCTTCACTCTGGCTGATGATCGTACGAATACGATGAAATCCGGAGCTTTTGATAGCCGATGTGAATGTGACCTGATAGACAAAGCGGTTGGTACGGAAATAATCTTCGATATCAGGCAGCTCTTCCTGCCCAGAGAATAAGAAGAACTGTCCACCTGTTTTTTCTGCCAATTCCACCAGCGGCTCCACCACACTTGGATTACTCCCACGGGCAGATGCTGGACCGACCATCCATACATACACAGGCACATTCTGTTGAATGGCACGGTCAATAAATCCCGGAAATGCAGAGATATTGCTAAGGTTGGGTTGTGGGGTGATGTAAAGAATCGCACGTTTCATCAAAGGATTAAGATTGGGATCGGTGGCTAGATCAAGTGCCTGTAAAAGACTGGTCAGATTTGGTTGACTGTTCATCAAATCCGGTTGATAATCTCGCAATGCCTGGGCAAATTCCTGTGGATCCGCACGCCGGATTTCCTGTAACCCGGTATCGGTTGCCAGGCTGAAATCATCCGGCGTGCTGCCCGGACGCGTATCCAGCCACTCGAGGATGTGGTCGGTAATTGCCTGATAGCGTGAAACACCAGTTGTGGTGCTGTTCGCCAGGCCGGGTGCCAGATTATAGGCAAGAATTGTCTGATAACCCGGTTCATTGCGCTGCAGCAGATCAATCGGAAGCGGTTCGAGATCATTCTCCACAATCCGGATATCACTCTCTGCGAGGTTATTGAGAGCATTCCCCTGCCGATCATACGCCTCCAGAAAAAATGAGATTTCCGGAAAGTTATTCGTGTTGATTTGTTGGATTGTGGCACCACCAGATGTTACTTCCTGCGCCAGGGCAGTGGGAACAAGCAATATGCCCAATACAAAAGCCAGTACCAGGCTAATCTTCCAGCTGTGTGTTGTTTTATTTACAAATTTAAACATGGGTCAAAAAAGGGTGGAAACATCCACCCTGTTGGTAATTATAAACTTATTTGGAAAAAAGTTATTGGCTTCTAGCTGGCAGGCTGTTGCTGATTATTGATTGATCATGAATCAAATTTTTCTCACATAGTAATTAATCGACAAAATGATAAATTTATCTGAAATCTGATAACAAATATAACTAGACAATGCTTATCAAAAACAATATACTTGTGTCGTATAAATAATACATTTTTCAATTAGTACAAGAGTAGAAAATGTTTAAGAAAATAATTGAAAGATCCAATTATGTTCATGGGTAATGGTGGTTTCAGCTCTATCCTACCTGATTTTGCCAAAAATTTGCAAGTAAAAGGTGTTATCGAACTCCAGGTGAAATAATTCTAAATTTCAAATAAACAACGAGGATAAACTATGGAAATCTATATAGGAATCGATGATACCGATAATAAAGAATCTCGGGGCACCGGTCATCTGGCACGATGCATAGCAGAAAAATTATCTGTTTCATATTCGATAACCGGGATCTTGCGCCACCAATTATTAATTGATCCTCGCGTACCTTACACAGCAAAAAATAGCTGCGCGGCGATCATCATTACCCATCATAACACGCCTGATCTAGCTGCCATTTTTGATCAGGTTGAAAAAATCATGCTGGACGATTTTCAACCTGGCAGTGATCCGGGGTTATGTGTTGCCTCCTCTGTTCCGGAGCAAATTATTGAATTTGCCAGGCGTGCTAAATCAGATCTTGTATTTCAATCCGAGGCACGAAAATTGGCTCAGGATCACCAGATTCTCTTAAAAGGTTTAGGAGGTACACAGGATGGTGTCATTGGAGCTCTTTCTGCAGTAGGTTTGGCTCACTCAGGACAGGATGGTCGCTATATTCAGATTGGAAACATTCGCTCATTATTAGGTCTTTGTCCGGTAAAAGATTTACTCAACGCAGGATTACATTCAATCCGCACCCTGGATGAGTCAGTTATCAACGAAGGAATGGTTATGGCAGATAAGCTCAGACCAGCCAGGCGATATGGTCAACCCATTCTTTATGTTCAGGAGGGAAATGGATATTGGCAACCGCTCAAACTGGATTGAACAGGTTTTCAATGTCCGAAATTCTGCATGCAGAAAAGATCTCCTTTAAATATCCTCAAAACAACTGGGGACTCTCTCCGGTTTCTTTGTCGCTTACCGAAAACGAAGGGATATTTATCAGTGGAAATTCCGGTTGTGGCAAGAGTACCTTCACCCGTTGTTTAAGTGGTTTGATACCTCATCTTTATCGAGGAGAATTTTCAGGCAAGGTCCTGATCCATGGAGAATCTACCCAGGACCTTCCCATGTGGGAATTATCCAACCGGGTTGGCTTGGTATTTCAGAACCCTGCTCATCAGATGCTGGCTCCTACAGTCGAAGCTGAGCTGCTATTTGGCCTTGAAAATCTTGGATTGAAACGCCAGGAGATGACACAACGTCTTGAGAAAACATTGAACTTGTTTCAATTGGAACCCTTTCGTGATCGTTCTCCACACACCCTCTCTGGTGGTGAGCAACAGAAATTAGCGTTAGCGTCGATCCTGGCACGTCAACCTCATATTTTTGTGTTTGATGAGCCATTATCAATGCTCGATACCACCTCGGCACTTGAATTTGTCTCCTATATCGAAGAACTTATCAATCAGGGAAAATCCGCAGTGATTTGCGAACATCGTGACAAATATCTGCAACAATCTCCACGATTCCGAAAATTCCTATTACCAGGCATCCCTCATCTTGAGTCCGAGCTGAATGGGATTCCGCATCCAGATTATCCTGAGAAACAGAATCATTTCCAGCTTGAGGTTAGGAATCTCTCAGTCGAAAAATCGGGTAAACAAATTATCCATAATTTGAGTATTTCTTTGCAATCCGGGCAAATTGCTGCGATTGTCGGCAGAAATGGAGCTGGAAAAACCACCTTACTGCGCTCTATGGTTGGAATACAAAAACATGCTGGTGAAATGTGGATTCAAAATGGCAAAGGCCAAGAAAAACCTCAATTTAAAATGGTCTTTCAGAACCCGGATATCCAGCTCTTCAACCCCAGCGTACGCGAAGAAATTCTTTTCAAACATCCCAAGCCTAACACCCAACGGTATGAATGGTTGATTGATGTGCTCGATCTTAAACGGTATGAAGATACTCCTCCCCTTTTGTTAAGCGAAGGGGAAAAGCGTCGCCTAGCCCTGGCGTTGACTTTAATGCAGAATACCAAACACGGCATCCTTCTAGATGAGCCCGCCCTTGGCCAGGATCAACATCACAAGGAAATTTTGATCCAACTATTAAAAAAATTATCGCAAGCTGGTTTTCTGGTCATCTTCACCACCCATGATCTGGAACTGGCGGCCCACGCGGATCACTTGATCCTGATCAGCCCGCAAGGCATCATTGATCAAGGACCCACCCGCCAGGTACTTCAGAATGATAGCGCCTGGCAACAAATTGGATTAATCAAACCAGACTGGATGGATCTGGATGTTTAATCTCAGTCAGAAGGGCAAGACCCGTTCCATACAGTTAAATCAGTCTTCGCCGTTGCGAAAACTGGATCCCCGTTCCAAACTATTTGTCAGTATCGCCCTTTCTTTGGCAGTTATGCTGCCTTTGGAGAAACTGGTTATTTTTCTGGTTGCATATATCCTCTTCATCCTTTGGGCAAGACTATTTCCCGAAATGGCACGCCAGACCTGGCAATTAAGATGGATCCTGCTATTTTTGTTTCTGATCGATTGGTGGCTGGTCAGCCTTGAACTGGCGTTAGTTATCATATTGCGTCTTATCCTTCTCAGTGGCGTCTTTGCGCTCTTTTTCTCAACAACTTCCACTAACGAACTCGGCCTTGCTCTTGAAAGCCTGAAAATTCCCTATCGTTACGCATTTTCTATTAATTTGGCTTTTCAAAGTATAGGTTTGCTTCAGGAGGAATGGCAGGCGATCCGAGAAGCTCAACAGAGCCGCGGTATTTTGGTGAAATTTGATGGCATTAAACAACTGGTTAAACAGGTCAGTGATTTGATAGCTCTGACCGTTCCTGCAATTGTACTCACCACCCGTCGTGCCTGGGCAATCACGGAAGCCGCCTATTCACGTGGGTTCGACTCTCCCAATCGTTTATCGTTTAACCAATTGAAAATGAATTGGTGGGATTGGATTTTTATCAGCATTATTATCGCCATAATGGCAACTTTTATCTTCTGGAGGTAATATGAATCAAAAATTCCGTGTTCTGATTGCAGTAGGAATTATCATTCTATTAACCGGTGCTGTTGTCGGGCTTGAATTTATTCGCGGTCAAAGAGTTGCAGCGCAAATTGATGCCTCCTTACAACCAGGTGATATCCCCATTTTTTGGAATGGAAATTTACGATCAGCATTTTCACCTACCGATTTAGAATCGATACCATCAGCATCCTTTGTTGATTCTGAAGAAGGTAAAACCCAGGATGGCTGGTTGCTCAAAGATATACTAATGGTATATTTTAATGAGAACCAATTCAAAGAAGATACCATAATAAAAGTCATTAGCACCAGCCGGGAAAAATCCATTGAACTCACGTGGCTTGAAGTCGCTAATCCAGAGAATATGGTCATGTTTGATCTATCCGGTAGAGGTACACTCAAACTTGTATCATTATTAGAAAGATTGGATACTCGTGATGAATGGATTCAGGATGTCGACAAATTAGAGATTATTACCAAATGAAAACACGCTATTTTTCCACATTCCAACTCTTTCTGATGACACTTTTTGCAGTCTTGATCGTCGTTGCAAAAATAGCACTGCGCTTGCCCCTGCAGCTTTCTGGTCATTCCGGAATTTTCTGGATGGCAATTATCATCGTTGGTTCACGCGTTGTTCCAAAAGTTGGATCAGCAAGTCTGATCGGCCTGCTATCCGGAATTCTGGCTTCTTTCCTGGGATTGGGAGATTTTGGTGCTATCAACACCTTTCTTTCCTACACCATGATTGGCGTGGGAACTGATCTAGCTCTCCTGCTGCTTGGAAACCCTGAAAACCTCGTAGTTGCTGGATTTGCTGGTGCCATCGGACATTTTTGTAAATTCCTGGTCAAATGGGGATTCGGAGCTATCACTGGTGCTCCCGTTGGATTCGTCGCATTAGGTTTGGCAAAAGCCATTGTGGGGTATATCGTCTTCGGTGTCATCGGTGGTGTTTTGGGAGGACTGACTCTGATTGCGCTGAAAAAAGCTGGATATTTCAAATATTTGCAAGAGAAGAAGTAGGGATGAAGGATTGGTGACTAAAAATGCAGTGCCTTAAAACTCCTTGCCTGGTTTTCGATGCCCTTTTCGGTGGGTAGGCGCTCCATGCTGGAGGCACCAAAGAAACCGACAATCCCTTTGGTATGGTCGAAGATAAATTGAGCATCCTCGGCTTCCGCGATCGGACCACCGTGACATAACACCAGAATATCCGGATTCACTTCCAATGCTGCATCATGCATTTCCTGAATGCGTTTAGCGGATTCTTCCAGGGTCAGTGCGCTGGTAGCACCTATTGAACCCTTGGTGGTCAGACCCATATGTGGCACCAGCACATCCGCGCCAGCCTTGGCCATATCCACCGCATCTTTTGTCGAAAAGACATAGGGGCAGGTGAGCATATCCAGTTCATGTGCCATGTGAATCATTTCGATCTCCAGCCCAAAGCCCATACCAGTCTCCTCCAAGCCCTGGCGAAAAGTGCCATCGATCAAACCAACTGTCGGGAAGTTCTGCACTCCATCAAATCCCATATCCTTGAGCTGTTTGAGGAAGACTTTCATGATCCGGAAGGGATCGGTTCCGCAGACGCCTGCCAACACCGGGGTATGCGAGATCACCGGCAGTACCTCGCTGGCCATTTCCACTACAATCGCGTTGGCATCCCCATAGGGCAACAAACCTGCCAGACTTCCCCGACCAGCCATGCGGTAGCGGCCAGAGTTATAGATGATGATCAGGTCGACCCCGCCGCGTTCGGAAAACTTGGCGGAAATTCCGGTACCTGCTCCAGCACCAATGATCGGTTTCCCGGCAGCTACCTGCGCTTTTAATTTATTGATTGATTCAGTTCTTGTAATAAATGGCATCTCTCATCCTTTCTATAAAAATTCTTTAATTATTTCGCTAACATTTCGGTCAACTTCACCAACATGGCTTCGGCGAATTCCGGGTCATTGATATGATTGGGCATCTCGATCAATTCCACCTTGCTAGTATCCAGATGTTCTCGAATGGCAGCGAACAATGCCTGATCCGCCTCTGGTGAGTGGAACGGTTGGCCGGGAGCATCAATCATGCTGACACCATGCAAGGGAATAAACAACGCGGTTGGCACCCTGGTTTGATTCAATTTGGAAGCGATAATCCTGCCTAATTCTGCATTTTCTTCTACCGTGGTGCGCATGAGTGTCACCGAGGCATTATGTTTATAGAGCGTACGTTGCTTGAATTTCTCCGGGATAGTTTCCATGGCACCAAAATTGACCATATCCAATGCACCCAGAGAGACCACCTGTGGAATGCCAGCTTTGGCAGCAGCATCCAGGCGCTCCGGTCCGGCAGATAGCACCCCACCTACCAACTCATCACACCATTCGGTGGTAGTGATGTCCGCCACCCCGGTTATAAAACCAGCAGAGATCAATGCCTCCATGGAGCGACCACCGCTACCGGTGGCATGAAAGACCAGGACTTCAAAGCCACGTTTTTCAAGACCTTCGCGTACCATGGTCACACAAGGCGTGGTAACTCCGAACATGGTGGCGGTGATTATGGGTTTATCTTCGGCTGCGGTTACTTCCTGTTCCACCATGCCGCAGATCGCTCCGACTGCATTGGCAAAAATCTTTCTTGAAAGGCTATTCAAGCCTGCAACATCCACAACGGAATACATCATGGTGATGTCTTTAACATCCACATAGGAAGCCACATTACCGGATGCCATGGTTGAGACCATTAATTTAGGCAATCCCACTGGCAATGTCTGCATGGCTGTGGTGGCAATCGATGTGCCTCCCGAACCACCCAGGCTGATCACCCCATCGATTTTGCCTTCCTCCTGCAACCTGGCGATGATCACACTTGCACCTTTGGCCATGACTTCCAGAGCATACCCACGATCCGCTTTCTTGCGCAGTGCATCCAGCGCAACACCGCCTGCGGTAGAGACTTCCTCGGCACTGATATCTGCTTCAAAGCCGGGAGTTCCCGCCACACCTACGTCCAGCACCAGGGTTTTATGACCACGCGCCTGGATCAGGTCACGGATATAGGCAAACTCCAGCCCTTTTGTGTCCAGCGTACCAATGACTAATATTGTTTTTGTCATAGTGTTCCTTTCCTTTGGTTCCCACATAAATCAAACGAGTCATTTTTAATTATTGCATAATATTTCTTTCTTGTTTTAATTTTTATATTTCTGGTTGAATTTGTCATTAAAGTGGTAGATAATCTTTAGTAATGGCAGATAAAAGAAACTTGAAAATCGGATCAATTGTTTTTCGCTGTTACGAATTTGAGAAAACGATGGCATTCTGGCAGGAAGCCTTACACTATTTACCCAAAGAACCTGCCAATGATGGTTGGGTGATTTTATGCGATCCTGAAGGATTTGGACCCAATATCTCACTCGACCAGGTTCTGAATCCACATATCGGCAAACGCAGTAAATTGCACCTCGACCTGTATGCAGATGATCAGGCTGTCGAGGTGGAGCGATTGGTACAGCTTGGAGCCAGGCGTTATCCCTGGCGCTACCAGCCGGGTGATGATTATTTTGTGTTAGAAGATCCTGATGGAAATTTGTTTTGTGTTGTTCAAATATAAATTGATGAAATAAAACCTTTATTCGTAGTGAACCGGTCCGTACCCAAAGGGTATGATATGACCTGCCCGGATGTTCGCAGGAGGAAGGATTTGAGATGATCGCGAATTTTGAAGTCAAAGAATTTACGCAAGACACCTGGCCTGATTTTGACGCCTTGTTTGGTAAACATAAAGGCGTGAGTGGGGGTTGCTGGTGCACATTCAATTTGTGTACCTCCTCCCAATTCAATAAAATGACCCGTGTTGAACGCAAGGACATGCAGCATCAGTTAGCAGAAGGGGGTCAGAGCTGCGGTTTAATGATCTATGATGCCGGGGTGCCGGTGGGGTGGTGTCAGTATGGTCCAGCGGAGAATTTCATCCGTCTGGAACGTGCGCGTGCCTATCAGGAGCTGGCAGTCCCACCTGAATTGAAACCTCAATGGCGCATCTCCTGTATTTTCGTGGACAAACACCGCCGGCGAGAGGGTTTATCGCAGCTGCCATTGAAAGCCGCGATGGAAAGTGTCCAACAAAAAGGTGGTGGCATTGTGGAAGCCTTTCCCTTTGATATCCCCGGTGCGAAACGACCATCCTATACCGGATCGGTGAAGATGTTTAAGCTGGAAGGTTTCGAAGAGGTAGCGAGGTTGGGTAAGATTACGGTATTGATGAGGAAGAAGATTTAATTAAAAGCCAACAATAACAAATAAATTATCTAAAGGATAGGTTATATAACTTATTAAATAGGTGTTATTGTTTGAAGTTTAATTGGAGAAGGCTTATCATTATAATATTTTTAAGTTAGGACTAGTTTCAACTCGTGTTTTGCTTTCAATTTTTCATAGTCCACATAACTGAATGGGCAAAATTTGACACACAATGTGCAGCCATTGTCATTCGAAAAAGGTAGTGCACATTTGGTGTGGTCAATGAATATTGGTCCAAGATCCGCATGGGTTTTTGTCTCTCGATATATGGCATTTGCTGGGCATTTTTGAACACATATATTACAACTCTGACAATAATTTCGTATCCAGGAATGCTGATGTTGTTGAGAAAAGGGTAAATTCTCAATGTCTGTATAAACGGTGGCCAGCCTGACACGTGGTCCATTTTTTTTCGTAATCAATAATCCATTTTTCCCGGACATGCCTAATCCAGCATCAATGGCAACTGGAATGTAATTAACATCGCCACCAATAGCAGGTCCAGCATGGGCATTGTATCCTCTACTTCTCAAATAATCCGCCACTTTATTTACAATGACACCAACTTCATAATAGGTACGAAATATTTCGATAAAAGTTGGAACGGAAGGAGCTTGTTGGATTTTTTCTTTATCCATTTCAATCGTAAAAACGATCGCATTCTTGTAAAGAATCCTGAAATTCTTAAAAATGTACCTAGGGTTGACTTTTGTATAACCAATTTCTGAAATTCCCAATCCGATGGCATACTCTTCCAAAGCTTTCAATGTTTCTGGATCGATTGTTCGGTTTCCAGCATACGGGTTCTTTTTGATACTGCTGGCGCTTTTCGCCATTTCTATAACTGATTTGAATAAAAGCTTGCCGATGTAGCGCATTTGTTTGAATCTTGCCATCAGATTTCCATAGTCTATGATCACCAGTGGAACAAGTCTTGGTTCACGTGCTTGCGGATCGCTTGCTATTGGTTGATCCTGTTTTCGTAGATAAGGCTCAATTGTCAGTAGCCACGGTGCAGTTTTGATCTTCTCTGAAAATAAAATCCGTTTCATCATCATCCTTTTATTGCAAGTAAACACTAACAATAATACTATTGGTTTTATTGTTAGTCAATACTTACATATGATAAAATTACCATTGGAGACAAAATGCCAAAAATTATTAATGATAATCAAATATTTCAAGCCATCATTGATACTATCACTGAATTTGGATATAGTGGAGCCACCACCCGTCAGATTGCAGAAACAGCCGGTATCAGTGAGGTGACGTTATTTCGCAAGTTCACAAATAAAACAACAATGGTCAATTTAGCCATCGCAGCAATGGTAAAAAATATTGATTTTGAATCAGCAACCCAATACAGTGGTGATATCCGCTCAGATTTGATACGGGTGATTGATGCTTACCAGGCAACAGCGGTATTATATAGCCGTTTCTTTATGGTTATTTTAAATGAAATGAAGCACAATGCTGAAGCAGATCACTTAATGAATGCGCCAAGCGAACTTTTGCATCACATTGGTGAATTGATCAAGCACTATCAATCTGAAAGGGTTTTACGTAAGGAACACCCATTGCACGCTGCATCGGGATTATTGGGCCCACTAATTTTTACGGCAATGATTAATAGCACCAAAACTGAAACTAAGATTCCTGCACTTGATTTGCAATTTCATATTGATTGCTTTTTAAGAGGTCGCTTAAACGAAGATTGATCTTCTCAGTTCTATAGAACGGAAGGAATTACACCATGCTCACAAACGAATTCCAATCCAAAACTTTTTTCGCACGGATTCCTGCCGGTAGGAATTGTCTGGAAAGGGGGATCAGGCGGATATGATCGTTCTGCTGATTTCAGGTACAGTACGCGTGGACAAAATTGGTGATACCGATATGGCGAAACCTACATCCTTACGGCTAATGCGATTCTGAGCAACAATGATTCCGGTGATTGCCACAGTAGGGAGAGATACTGAGGGGGCATCACCTCAGGTAAATGTTCGACTTCCATTAGTGTTTCACCATTTTCCTATTGACATTGAATAATAAATCTATATAATTAGTTAGTCTAACTAATTATATAGAGGCGAGTATGGAAAAAATTTTGATCGAATTCATTAACACCCTGGATGCTTCTCACAAAAAAATACAAATGAGCCTGGGAGAAAACTCGGGGTTTTCCCGCCTGACCATCAGTCAATTGCATTATATTGAGGCCATTCATTCTCTACAATACCCCACCATCAGTGAAATTGCCAATTTCATGAAAATCTCCAGACCATCAGCCACGGTTGGTATAAACCGTCTGGTTAATATGGGGTTCATCCGGAAAATCCGTTCCACAGATGACAAACGCATATTCCATGTCCAATTGACTGCGACCGGACAACAGTTCGTCAATGCAAAACAGAAAGCGCTCAAAGACTATGAAACCTTCATCACCGAGGCGTTAAGCCAACAGGAAGCCAATCAATTTAAACATATCCTTGAAAAACTTGTAACACATTTTAAACAAAGCATTTTAAAATAAAAGGAAACTATGAAGATCACGATTCTCACCATCGGATCACGTGGCGATATTCAACCCTATGTCGCTCTTGGACTTGCGCTGAAACATGCCGGCCAACAGGTTCAGATTGCAACTTTTAAAAATTTTGAACCATTCATCCTAGAATCCGGATTGGATTTCTATCCAGTTCAAGGCGACATCTCAAGCTTTATGTCCAGTGAGGTTGCTAATAATGCACGCCAGGTGGACAATCCGCTCAAGTTACTGCGTAGTTTCAATCAAATGAAAGAATACGTTTTTGATCTCCAGAAAGATTTTTTCGATGCCTGTCAGGGATCTGACGCTATCGTTTACCATCCCGGTGCATCCATCGGGTATTTCATCGCACAGCACCTTAGAATCCCCTCTATCCTGGCAACACCATTTCCCATGGCACCCACCAAAGCCTACCCTTCGTTAATTTTTTATCATCTGCCTCGCTTTGGGAAACTCTACAACCTTCTTACCCATAAGATTTTTGAAAATATTATGTGGATGGCATCCAGATCCCCTGTGCAGCAATTCTGGAAACAGAACTTCGGGAAAAAACCTGAAAACTTCCGATGCCCATACGGAATGCAAACCACAAAAAAGTTACCGACTATTATTTCGTGCAGTGATGCGGTTTTTCCACGACCGGAAGATTGGCCTGAGCATGTTCATAATACTGGTTACTGGTTTCTGGATGAAAGCCCCGATTGGTCCCCAAGCGAAGATTTGCTCGAGTTTCTGGAGCAGGGTCCCCCGCCGGTTTATGTGGGTTTTGGCAGCATTGCAGATCCAAAACTTGCATTGGAGACTACTCAACTCGTCGTTGATGCGCTTAACCTCGCAGGTCAACGTGGGGTTTTATCCAGTGGCTGGCAAGGAATGAGTATTGAGGGCAAAATACCGGATGGGATCTACCTGCTGGAGAGTGCCCCCCATACCTGGTTGTTTCCACGCATGGCAGCCGTTGTCCATCATGGTGGGGCAGGAACAACTGCGGCCGGATTACGCGCAGGTGTTCCATCGGTTGTATTTCCACATTCGAACGACCAGTATGCCTGGGGCCAACGCGTGTATGAATTGGGGGTCGGTTCCAAGCCAATCCCACGTAAACAACTGAACGCAGAGCGCATGGCTGAAGCGATTCAGGAAGCTTTGGGAGATAATGTCAAACAAGCTGCAAAAGGCATTGGTTTGAAAATCCAGCAAGAAAATGGAGCAGAGAAGGCAGCCAGGATCATTCTGGAAAATTGCCTGTAGATATCAATTCAAAAAAATCCTATACTTATGTTGATAGATAAAAATCCTCATCCTGAAAAAAATTCTTAAGTTGAAAATCATCCAAGATAATATTAAATAAACATGTTTAGGAGAAAAAAATGCAGGAAAACCGTGTGAGTACCAATCAGATCGAAATACAGGTTCGTGATTATGAACATAAGGGGGAAGCCATATTTTTTTTGCATTTCAGTGGTGCCAACCTGATGATGTGGCAACAGATTGTGCCTTATTTTCAAGATCAATTTCGTGTGGTTCTTGTAGATTTGAGGGGGCATGGAAAATCTGACATACCCTCAGATGGCTACCACATGGATGAAATGGCTCGGGACGTCATTGGCGTGATGGATCACCTTCAAATTGAAAAGGCTCACATCATTGGAAGCTCTTTAGGCGCAGAAGTGGGGCTCAGTATGGCGGCCTATTATCCGGAGAGGGTGCTTTCATTAATTCTGGATGGTGCCATGAACAGTGAATTTGGTCCTTATGGACTCTGGGAAGGGACCGAAGAAGCGTTTAAAGAGCATGTTAACTCCCAACTGGAGAAAATTCGAAACACTCCCGTGGTGGTCTTTCCAACGCTGGAAACCCTGATGGAAAATCGCAAAGAGCTCTATGAAAAATATGACTGGTGGAATGAGTATGTAGAAGCCATGGAACAGTACGGCGCTCAGCAGCTCGAGGATGGACAGTTTATGAAAGGTTGGGGTAAGCAGAGCAATGCAGCCTATATGCAGAATTACTATTACTATCGCTTTGAGGACTATTATCCCAAAGTCCAATGCCGGCTACTGATGTTGATAAACAAGGATTTGGAAGAAGGGCGCGAGAAAGAAGTGCTGTTAGGATTGAGGAACCTGGCGGAAAATGCCGAAATAGGTCAAGTCGATGGCTGGGAGCATCCTTATTTATGGATGCTGGACCCGGAAGCGGTCTGTAGAATTATTTTAAGATTTTTAGATACACAGAAATAAATAAAGCATGGAAATTCGCAGACTGATTATTGTAGACTGAGGTAACGGATTATTGGAAGAGCTGTATCTTGACACCTTAATAGATTGGCGTGCCTGGTTGCAGGAAAATCATCGTTCTTCAATTGGGATCTGGCTGGTATTTTACAAAAAAGAATCCGGAAAGCCTTCCTTGAACTATGAGGACTCGATCGAAGAAGCCCTGTGTTATGGCTGGATTGACAGCATCATCCGGAAGATTAATGGGGAAAGCTATACCCGGAAATTCTCCCCCCGTAAGGATAACAGCAATTGGTCGGATCTGAACAAAAAACGGGTGAAAAAATTGATTGATGAAGGACGCATGACGGATATTGGTATGGCAAAGATTGAGATTGCCAAACAGAATGGGCAATGGTACCAGCCAGATCAACCCCGTATCCAGTTCAAAATGCCAGCTGAATTTCAAGCCGCATTGGATCTATACCCCAAAGCCCGGGACTTCTTCACCACATTATCCAAAACCGACCAAAAACAATTCATCACCTGGATCGCTTCAGCGAAACGCCTCGAGACGCAGGAAAAACGGATTAAGGAAGCTATAGGACTACTTGAGAAAAGTCAAAAATTGGGATTACGTTGATATCAACATAAAATTTTGTGGTATTAAGCAATATTTAATCAATCTTTGTTTGGTATTTAAGGAGAAACCTTGTGGCAATAGGGCTCAGAAAAAAAACAGAATTTGAAGCAGATTTATTTACCATTCAGAAAACCTGGTGGGCAAAGCTATTCATGCGGTCCAAAAAAGGCGAAATGGAAATTAAACATTACGAGTTTGGCGAAAAAAAATGGAAATCGATCTGCGTGGTATCAAAGTTCCGAACGGTGACCGAGTGCAGGTAATAATTGATGGAAAAATCGTACGGGATGTCATCATCCAACGCGGATATGCCCGTATGCGTTACAACTCTGCAGACGGGGAGATCATCCCGGAGGTCCAACACGGCAGCAAAGCTGAAATTCGCTACATGGGAGAATTGCTGTTGGAAGGCACCTTTTTCCGGGATTAAATTAGTTTAGCAATTAGACAGATAGCCATCATATTTTCTTTTTCAATTTTCCTATTCGTATTAATATGCAAATAACGCCATAGATGTAAATCAAAAAAAAGCTGATAAAGATAATTGCAAATACATCGGATATTCCACCTTAAATAAAACTTCCCATTAAAATTACTGTACCTCTTTTTCAAATTTGATTTGAGGTAATTAATTATCTTGAATAGTTTATAAAATGCTAGAAACGAGGTTTATTGCATGAATGAAATGACTCAATCCAACAAGAAAGGCTGGGATGGGTTAGCAGCCACTCATTATAAAAAATATCACCTAGAAAAATTGTTGGCTGGAAATCCACTCCTGAATGAAGTCATCCAAAAAGAAGTTGGTGATGTAAACGGAAAATCGCTGGTGCATCTGCTCTGTCACATTGGCACCGATACCCTTTCCTGGGCATTGCTGGGCGTAAAAGTCACTGGAATTGATATCTCTCCTGAATCACTGAAATATGCCCGTCTTCTGGCCGAACAGATGGAAATTGAGGCAAATTTCATGGAAGCGGATGTGTTGGAGGTGATGGAAAAGGTACATGAAAAATTCGACATCGTCTTTGCCTCCACAGGGGTATTATGCTGGATCCCTGATATCCAGCGCTTTGCACAAACCGTTCGACATCTGTTGAAAGTTGGCGGCTTTTTTTATCTGCATGATGGGCATCCCTTCCGGCATGTGATGAATGCCGAGGATGGTAGCACCCATCCCAACCAGATTGTAGGCAATTATTTTCGCAAACAAGTCTGGCAATATGAAAATCTAGGCGATTATACCGATCCGAATCTCATAATTCCTGGGAGGTCCTATGAATGGGATTGGACACTGGGAGAAATCATCACAGCCTTTTGCGATGCTGGCTTGCGAATCGAATTTCTGCATGAATACCCTCAGTACTTTTATAGCGGCTACACAGCTTTTGATGTGGAAGAAAATAAGGTGGAACTTTATCCCTGCACCTTCAGCCTGAAAGCTTCAGCAATATAATTAAATGAAAACTCTTTTTCTAGGCAGGTTTAAATGAAAAACCCTGTAAATTACTTTGAAATCCCTGTAACGGATCTGAACCGCGCGCTTGAATTTTACTTCACCGTTTTTGATTTTCAATTTGAGCGATCTATTCTGGATGGAAACGAAATGGCTTTTTTTCCTTTTTACGATGGTGAAAGTGGAATTACCGGTGCTTTGGCTAAGGGAGAAAGCTATGTGACTGGAAAACAAGGTGTCAGGATTTATTTTTCAAGCGACAATATCGAAGAAACACTTCGAAAGGTATTGCTGGCTGGAGGAAAAATTCTATACCCAATGACATCTATCGGGGAATGGGGTTCAGTAGCTGAATTCGAAGATAGCGAAGGTAATTGCATCGCACTCCACTCCAACAACTAAAAAAATGAACCATTTCGACATTGAGGCCAAGGCCAGATTAATGAGATGATGGATAAACCCAATTCTCTTTTGGAAGAATAAAATGGAAATCAACTTATGGTTACGCCCAGTGCTTAATAATGACCTACCAATTTTTTTTACTCAGCAAAAAGATCCTGATGCCAACCAGATGGCGGCTTTTACCTCCAGAGATCCATCTGACCAAGAGGCATTCAATTCACACTGGCAGAAAATCATGGTTTCCGACACGGTGATCATTCGCACGATCGTCTTTGAAGAACAGGTAGCGGGGTATGTCCTGAGTTATCTGGATGAAGGCAAGCCCGAGGTGGGATACTGGATTGGAAAGGAATTTTGGGGAAAGGGGATAGCAACCAGAGCGCTTGCCGAATTCTTATCTTCCGCAAACACCACCCGCCCCATTTACGCACATACCGCAAAGGATAATCAGGCTTCTAAACGCGTGTTGGAAAAGTGTGGTTTTTGTGTTATTAAAGAAATGATAGGTTTTGCAAATGCACGTGGTAAGGAAATTGAGGAATTGCTATTGGTGTTAAATGAGTTCTGAGCTTTGAAATTCTGATAAAGAGAGAAACAGTTTTTGAGATAAAACCATGGAAAAGGCAATCATTCTAATTCTGATAATTCTCGCTCTGGTGGGTGTATATTTTTTCCTGGCTTCACGAACAGACACATTTACCGGTCGTTGGGTAGCGTGGAAATCATCCGGGGTAGAGGATTATGTCCTGTTTCCAGCTCATACAATAAATCATGCACCGCCAGCCTATAATTTTGATAAAGATGACCCACATCGTTTTTTGGAAAGTATAGCGTATCAATATAAAGGAAAATCTCACACAACCAACCTGGATTCATTGCTTGAATCCACCGGAACAACTGCATTTTTGGTGATCAAAGATGACAAGCTTCTTTATGAAAAATATTTCAATGGGTACCAGCGGGATTCTATTGTTACTTCCTTTTCCATTGCTAAATCCTTCACCTCCTTAATGATTGGGATGGCAATTGACGAAGGTTTTATTGAAAGTCTCGAGGATCCGGTTACAGCCTATATACCAGAATTATTAACCGTTGACCCCAACTACAAAAAAATCACGCTCGAACACTTGCTCTTGATGAAATCCGGGATTGCATTTAAAGATACAGATATTCCCTGGCATGATAAATCCAGGGCATATTACCATCCCGAATTGAGAAGTGTAGTAACACAACTTCCTTTGAAAGAGTCCCCTGGAGAACGTTTCGTTTACAACACTTTCAATCCGATACTATTGGGAATTGTGCTGGAAAGAGCGAGCAAACAATCTGTTTCAGAATATTTTGAATCACAAATCTGGCAAAAACTCGGAATGGAATTTGATTCGTCCTGGAGTATTGACAGTGAAACCGGCAATATGGAAAAAATGGAAAGCGGATTGAATGCGCGTGCTATCGATTATGCCAAAATCGGAAGATTGATCCTGATTGATGGAAATTGGAATGGGGAACAAATTATCTCTTCAGAATGGATAAAGAATTCAACAAAAATTGAACCAAAAAATAATGTTGAAAAAATAGGTGAAAATTATTTTTATCAAAATGGCTGGTGGATCATTGCGCCAACAACAACCGACAAGTATACGATTTTTGCCTGGGGGCATCTGGGTCAATATTTATTCATCTTTCCGGATGATAACACAATGGTGTTGCGCTTTGGAAAAGAGATCGGGAAGGTTGATTCCTGGCGAAAAATTGCTCAAGAGATTGTTGCACGAATAAAATGAGACAAAATACAATTTACACATTTCAAGGAAAGTGAAGTATGCAGAAGCTGAAGAATAAAATAGCAGTCGTTACCGGTGCAAGCCGGGGAGCAGGTCGCGGGATTTCCCTGGTGTTGGGCGAAGCAGGTGCTACTGTTTATGTCACAGGGCGAAGTGTGCGGAAATCCAGCTCCAGACCAGAATTACCTGACACTACCATCGAAGAAACTGCAGAGATGGTCACAGCCCGTGGTGGGGTGGGGATTCCAGTGCGGTGCGACCACACCCATGATGACGAAGTGGAATCCCTTTTTTCACAGGTGGAAGCTGAGCAGGGAAGACTTGACATCCTGGTAAATAACATCTGGGGTGGCTATGAAAAAGAAATGGATAAAGGGTTCGTCAGCCCTTTTTGGGAGCAGCCACTTTGGCGCTGGGATGCTATGTTCCTAGCCGGCGTGCGTGCCCACTATTCCGCCAGCCAGTTAGCCGCCCGATTGATGATCCCCAACAAAAGCGGATTGATCATCAACACCACCTTTTATGATCGCGGCAAATATTTCCAGCCGCTCTCCTACTTCCTGGCGAAAAACACCATCAATCAGATGGCATATGGGATGGGACTTGAACTGCGGGAACATAATATCGCTGCCATCGCCCTATCCCCTGGCTGGATGCGCACCGAGGCTGTATTGGCAGTTATTGCACCGGATGGTGAACCCACTCCTCAGGAATATGCACAGACCGAGTCGGTGGAATATATTGGCCGTGCTGTGGCAGCACTGGCATCTGATCCGAATGTGATCAGCAAGACCGGGCAAACCTGGACAGTCGGTGACCTGGCACGTGAATACGGCTTTACCGATATAGACTGCCGACAGGTACCCCCCTTCCAATTTACGAATGAATACCTGATGGATTAACCAAAGAGCCTGTCTTGAAACAATATTTCAAGCTTACTATAATGAATACATAGTAGTGAATGGATGTACCATGAGTAAAAATACCCAGATAAAAGCTCTATTGATTCTCGATCCACAAAACGACTTCTTTGGGAAAGATAATCCGAATTTATCCACTTTTCAAGCAACCATTCCAATCATCAATGCTGCCATTGCCACCTTTCGGGAACAGCATTGGCCTATCATTTTCATCCAACACACATCCAAACGGAAGCCGGAAGGATCGGAAAACTGGAAGATACACCCGCAGTTTAACCATCATTCCGATGATATTTGCTTGAACAAAACCCATTACAGCGCTTTCTGGAAGACCGATCTGGAAACAACTCTCAAAGAAAAACAGGTGGATTCGGTGATTGTGTGTGGTTACATGGCAGAGTATTGTGTACTGTCCACCTTACGAGGGGCAGCAGAACGAGGGTTTGATGCTGTCATTCTGAAGGACTCCATTGCCAGCCTGGAGGATCGCTTCACTCAATTTACCCTGGAAATTTCTCCAATGATTAGAACGGATCAGCTAAAGTGATGATGGAAAAATGATCTCGCGTTCAAATAGAAAACTAAATATTTGAAAAACAGATCACATCATTTTTGATTCACCTGAGGGGCATCCATATACAACGATTTTTCATCTCATCAAGCGTTGTTATACTCTACTCTACCGATCTAACAATCTTTAACTATCAATGACCATCACATAGCAAACCTTTAGCGGTTGCGAGGCGAGATGAATAATTTCTATGACACGATCATTATCGGGGGTGGGCAGGCTGGCTTGTCTTCCAGTTACTACTTAAAAAAACAAAACCAGGATCATATCGTTCTCGAAAAAGCAGACGCCTCTGCCAATGTGTGGCGAACCGATCGTTGGGATTCATTTACACTGCTGACTCCCAATTGGACGTTTCAGCTTCCCGGAGCTGAATATTCAGATCAAAATCCAAATGGATTCATGCCTCGAGAAGAGATAATCTCGCGATTTGATCATTATATAAAGCAGTATCAGCTGCCTGTTCAGTACCAAACCCAAGCAAATGCTGTCGAGTTGTCCACAGAAGTCGGAAGATATTCGGTAAACACCGATCATTCGGTTTTGTACGCAAACAATGTCATCATAGCAACAGGGTTATTTCAAAAGCCGAAAATACCCACCTTTCAGCATTCCATTTCGAAAGATATCCTCCAGCTTCATTCAGGCCATTATCGAAACCCTCAATCTCTTCCACCAGGTGCCGTTCTTGTGGTTGGCAGTGGACAATCGGGTTGCCAGATCGTGGATGAATTGCTGGAAAATGATCGCAAAGTTTACCAGAGTATAGGAAGTGCCGGCCGTGCCCCCAGACGATATCGTGGAAAAGATGTGTTCGAATGGCTAAACCTAGCTGGTTTTTTTGATCAACCTGTCAGTAAACTACCTTCCCCCAAAGCAAAATTCAATGCGAATCCTCAAGTCTCAGGGCGTAATGGAGGCAAAGCACTCAATTTACATCAATTTGCACATGATGGGGTGGTTTTGCTGGGGCATTTGAAACATGCAGACGATCAGCAAATCTTCCTTGCTACAGACCTGAAGGAAAATCTTGCAAAGGCAGACAAGTTCGAAAAAGAATTGGTTAAGATGATAGACCAGCACATAGAGACATCTGGCTTGGACGCACCTATTGAAGAACTTCCGGAATTAATGGATGGTTTTGATATGCCAGAGATAACAGAACTTGACCTCAAGGCAGCTGGTATAAAAACTATTATTTGGGCAGGTGGATACTCCTTTGATTTTTCTCTTGTCCACCTTCCCGTGTTTGATAGTGATGGTTATCCGATTCAAGAGAGGGGTGTGACCGCCTATTCCGGACTATATTTTTTAGGGTTGCCATGGCTTTATAAGCAAAAATCTGGATTGTTATTAGGTGTGGGAGAGGATGCGGAATATATTGTTTCGATCATTTCAGGAGTTAATCATGTACCAGATAACCACCCTTTCTAAAAATAATTACTCTATTAATGTTCCCAATACATTCTTCCGTCAGGAAACAGAAACCAATCAACTGACAATGATTTTTCCGGGATTAAATTATTCCTGTGATATGCCACTGCTGTATTATGCCGCCCAGATCATGTTGGAAGCTCTCTTGAAAGCATTCCATCATTTGCTATATAGATGTAATACAAAGGACTAATTTATCCTCGTTCCTCCTCATCCTAAGTTTCGCTAGAACCGTTACTGTCGGAGCTTGTATTGGATTGTGGATCATCTGGTATATTTGAAAACAATTCTTTAACCAGCTGCAAACGATCTTTCCCCTCCGAATCAATTCCCATATTCTCAGCTGTTAATTTCCACAAGCTTTCAGGGTAGGCAAGACTTAAACTATAGCTACTATTATAATCTTTGAAAAAATCTCTGATAAAATCCAGCCCAACCTCATCAATCCCTATGCTTTCATTAATTTCATGAAACAGATCACGAAATTCTTTAGCAATTTCTGTTAATTCTTTTTCAAGGTTTTTTTTAAATTTCATAAACGCAACTCCTTGGGGAGCATGATGGCTGCTTTTGATGATAACTCCCACCATTTTCCATCAATAAAATCAGAAGGGGCAGGCATAAGGTTGTCTCTATCTTCAATAAAAAGTGGACACCACTGCTCGCCAACTGTTGCCGAATCCACAAACCTATTTTGATTAACCCCAATCGTAGTACAAATTCCGGAAATTAATCTGGTTTTATCCTCCATATTGGGGATCAAAATATTAACAAATTGTCTCACAGTGGCTGTTGGCGTCAGGTTTGTTTTTGTAAGTATGATTGATGGCGGTGATTTTGTTAGGAAACACAAACTTCTTAGTAGTCGAGAGTAGAAGGTATTGCTAAGTTGTATGACCGGGATTTGAGATTTTCCATTTTCTACGTTTTCTTCATTTACAGTAAGTTGGAGCCAGATCGCCTCATCCTCCCATAAAATATCTAAAAAACCAATGATAAAATGGTCTGCTAGGATACTCTCACGATCACCGTATTTAGGTGCACCTTTCTCAAACAACACCTCTTTCCGTATTTTTTTCTCTGTATCAGAATAAGATGCAAAAACTTCTTCTTCTGGAGATGGATAATATTTTATTAAGTAATTGGCACTATTGTCATGCTCACCGGGCAAGGCATACAAATCATAAACCCCATCCGAATCTGTCATCCACAAAAACCAACCCTGGTTCTGTGTAATCCCGCTGACCATTCGAATTCCAATTTCCTCCCGAACTAAGGGATTAACAAAGGAATAAAACATGATGTTCCGCATTTTGAAATAAATATTTTTTATTGTTTCCATATTCACCAGTAAATTTATTCATAATTTTGGTAGGGATGAGAGGTTCATCCCTACCACCCAAAATTTCCCCGATTAATCAGTTTGCTAGAGGAACAATCTGATTAGCCAAAAGTGATCGTATCGCCATTTCCTAAGTAGTCTGCACAGGTTGAGCCATTTGCTGCACTACCTGTCACAATCGGGTAACCTGCCTCGACGAACTTATGGGCACATAACTTGCCAGTACAATGATTGCAACCAATCTTCTTAAAACCATAAGCTTCAAGACCGTACACCAGATCATCATAACGGGGGTCCCAATCTTCAAATGGGGAAATATGCAAACCGCCATAGACACCATACGGATTGTCACCGCCCTTGAAAGTTGTTTTGCAGACCTCTGCCATTTGTAAAATACCTTGATGGCAGCAACCGGTCACCTGAACAATACCATGATCTTTTACATTGAAGAACAGCGATTGTTCACCGAAAACACGGCAGATAATTCCTACTGGGAAGTAATAACCTGCAACACCAGGGATCTGTTTTCCGGATTTATCCATGATGGGAAAATCATGATACTTTTTAGATTGAGTCTTGTAGAGCTTGCCTGTGTGACCCGAGTCCTTGATGTATTGCAGACCTTCATCATAATAGTCTCCACCGATGTACATATCAATGTCGTTCTTGTATTTCATGGTGACGGGCAAACCCCAGAAATGGTCAAAGTGTTCATGACTGATGAAGAGACAATCAATTTCATCATTTTGGAGCATTTTATCAATTCCACACTCTTTGAAGCGTTTTTCTGTCCACTCCAGGTTCCAGCCCGTATCTAGTAATATCTTTTTATGATCGCCATCCAATAGCTCAATATCCAGTAAAGCTGCGAAACCACCTGCATTTTCAGGGTGGAGATTACCAGACGGATTGTTTGGTTTGCCATCAGGGGGCCATGCGTAAGTCCACTGGTTCACCAGCAGACCACCCATGTCTTTAATATCACCCATCAAGGTGGCATTGTCAAACCAACTGGTCTCACTTATGCAAGTGACGGTCAGTTTTTTAATCTCTCCGAGTTCTTTGGTACCGAGCACCGTATCAGGTAGGAATTGTTTGCGGAGTGGTGAGTAGGAAAAAGCTCCCATTCCTGCTACAAATCCGCCAACGCTTCCCACGCCCATCCATTCAAGAAAATTGCGACGCGATATTTCTTTGTTGGTTAATTCTTTAATTTGATTTTCATCCATTGTACGTTCCTCCATTTTTTTGAAACAATAATTTTATGGGAATATTCCCCAATTAGGTATCACTAATAGGAAAAAGATGAAATAAAAAATCACTCCCACTAAGATACCAATTAGAAGACCGCTCAAGCTAAATTTTGAAGTTTTCATTCTGTCACCTCTTTTTCAGAAACTTTAACTTTCTTAAAACCTGGCCAGTTATCCATGAACCAGTGATGAACCAACATCATGTTAATAAACCAGATGGTTGGGACCATTGGAAATTGCTGAGCATGCGCCATGTCTTGTTGAACACCGAGGTAAAGATGCCCGGTTTTGTAATAAATTACATAAACCACAATACCCAGAGCAAACGTGAGAAGGGTGCGGATCGTCCAGTTTAGTGGTTTACTGAATTTCTGTGGCCAGTTGCCGCAATAAAAATTAATGAACATAGCCGGTAGTAAGAAGAAGACGAGTGTTTCACCCACATGTAACCAGCGCCAACCGGGGTCATCCATATAGCGATCTCCCATAATGGCGGGTCCCCACCTGAGCTCCTGCATGTAATAAACACCAAATGCAAATGCAAAAGCAAGTAGGATGATTCCAAAGAAGGTAACGATACCCCGTAATCCAGGTTTCTTTAGTTCGGTGAAAGGCCAGCGTTCCCAAATCGTCTCAACCAACCAGACCACAACCGTACAGCTCATGATCCAGGCGATATGGAAATTTCCACTAACCGTTCCCGCAAAATCCATCCACCACGGCGGGGTGACTGCTGTGTATTGTTGCCAGGGATAGAAAAGGATTGCCATGTGAGAATGCATGGTAGCCAGATAAATCAGCATTGCAATAAGAAACGTAACCGCTAAAACAGTAAAGCCTAGAGCGGGTTGTTTAAGTTTATCCCATGGCCGATTTTCAAATGCCACTGGCCAGGCGGGGCTGAGCCAGGAAGCAAGCGAAGCAAACATCAGGCATGCCAGTGAAGCATATTCCATCGCAAAGAACTCGGTAATTCCCAATTCCATCATCAGTTTAGGGCTGAAGTAGGTTATCGCATAATTTCCGATGAATCCAAAGAAGAAGACTCGGATAACGATCAACAACACCCCAGCCAGGACGGCAGTTAAAACAATGCCTTTTAAGACCGGGTGAGCATTTTCCAGCCATTTCCGTTTAAACGGCCAGTAATGCATCAGGTACACCATCCAAATGGCAATGATTAACATCCAACGAGTGTACATATAACCAATTTGTGGTGTGTACAATCGCATGATTCCACGTGGATCCATAAAGATCCACCATGTAGCATAAAAAATAGCAGCTACAAACAAAAAGCTTACAATTTGAGGCCAGGGTGATCGCCAGCGACCGACGAGCTTGCGCTCCTCAAGGTAGCCAGTGCCGTAGGTCTCTTCAGACGCGGTTACTGCTTTTGCTTCGAAAGTTATTTCGGCAGTACTCATAGAAACTCTCCTTTCAGGTTTTAGGGGTTCTGGGGGGTTGTACCAGATTATTCGTACATTATAGCATTTTATTATGTTAATACAACTAATATATTGGTTATTATTATTGACATAAGTAACAAATAAACAAGATTTTAGTTACTTAGATTACAAGGATAACTGTTATAATACTTTAATTAGAACTCCCCTTGGTAAAGGTTTGTGGGAAGGAATGTCATATGAGTGAATTGGCAAAAAGGATCGAGAAACCACTAAATAAAATTGACGATGTTTCTAACCCCATGGAATTATTTCCAAATGATGATCCACTGGAAAGCAGTGATGATAACGAACTTGGTAAAAGAGTCCGTGAGTTACGAGTTGGACGTGGATTAACAATCCGTGAACTGGCCACTAAAAGCAGTATCTCGGTAAACACATTAAGCCTGATCGAGAATGGAAAGACCTCTCCGTCTGTAAATACACTTCGCCAAATTGCTTCTGCACTTCATTATTCCATCACCAAATTTTTCGAAAACCCAAAAGAAGAACAAGATGTAATTTTCACGAAAGCAAACAACAGACCCTATACCACCCTCCAACATGCCACCCTTGAATTTTTATGCCCGGATCTAGCTGGAAATATGCTGGATGTTGTGGTCATATCCATTCCTCCATATTCCACCAGCGGGCGGATTCCAATTGTTCATTTAGGTTATGAATTGGTGTATTGTTTGCAAGGAAAAATATTGTATAGCGTTGAAGATGATCATTATCTTCTGGAGAAGGGGGATAGCCTTGCCTTTAAAGCGGTAAAATCACACCAATGGCAGAACCTGGATCAGGAAACCTCGCAATATCTGCTTGTGATGGCCACACCTAGTGATGACGACACGAATATTCTCTCAGCACATCATCTAGGAAATTAACCATCCTTATGATGTGAACCCTTCTCAAATTCGATATCTGTGTTTTCACTTTATCGGTACTAATAGCTGATTTAACCCCTAATGAATTAAATTTTTTTGCTTTTGCCATAATGAATACTGGCAAATAATAATCTAATTAAATAAGATTCGTATATTTAAATTTGACTCATTTTCCATCAGCATATAAATTTTTAGTAAAGGTATCAAACCGTTCAATGAATCTTTCTGATTTTTTAAGTTTGAGACGAGTATAATTATTTTTGTATTGGTCCATTGATAGGCTTATCTTCAATCTGAATTCATTGGTAGAATTATAAAGAGGAAAGATGATGGTTCAAATAACTGCACTTGCACAAGACCCTTCAGTTCCCAATACATTCTTCCGACAGGAAACAGAAACCGACCACCTGACAATGATTTTTCCGGGATTAAATTATTCCTGTGATATGCCACTGCTGTATTATGCCGCCCAGATCATGTTGGAAGCCGGAGCGGATGTATTACAGGTCAAATATGATTACACCCAGGCGCAACCCAGTGGCAAAGCCTCCACATTGTCGGATAGGTTTGGATCATTAGCGGAAGCTGTTATCAAAACCACACGAATTGCTCTGGAGCAACGGGAATATAAGCACCTGACTGTTATCGGTAAATCGCTGGGAACGCTGGCAATCCCAATTCTCCTACAGGCTGATCTATTCCTGCATCCACAAACCTGTGTTTATCTGACACCCATACTGCAAGAACTGGTACCCGTTCATGATCTGATCCAGACATGCCCGCGTAACCTGTTTGTGATAGGAACCAAAGACCGATATTATGATCCGGAATTGATTAAAGGCTTTCGCACCTCGCAACCGGACAATTTTTTGATTATTGAAGGGGTTAATCACAGTCTTGAATTCCCAGGGGATTCATTGCGTTCACTACAAGTATTGGATAATGTTATTCGCCGAATGCAAAAACTTCTTGATTGATATAACGATTTTCCCACACTAAAAGATAAACTCGATTTTTTGGAGAATAGTATGTATGGATTAATCGGAAAAATAAATGCAATACAGGGGCAACGTGATGTATTGATTTCAATATTAATGGAAGGTGTGCAGGATTTACAAGGATGTCTAAGCTACATTGTCGCACGTGATCGCTCCGATCCAAATGGTATCTGGATTACAGAAGTGTGGCAAGATCAAGCCAGCCACCAGGCATCCCTCTCTTTACCCTCGGTTCAGGATGCAATTGCACGCGGCAGATCTTTGATTACTGGTTTTGGTGAACGTTACGAAACAAATCCGGCAGGTGGACTGGGTCTCATTTCAATCTAATACATATTGTCTTACCTGGACGAATCCTGTATATTTATAATCAAGGTTTGAGCTTTTTTTCACAATTTGTTTTTAATTAATAGATGCAAAATTATTGAGGTTCCATGAGAACAATTACCTTACATCTGTTGTTATTGATTTTCCTGGTGTTGGGTGCCTGCTCAAATTCACAAATACCTGACTTAGAGATACCGTCTGAACAGTTAATTTCTCAGACGAATACCCCTATCAAACCTATAAATTCACCCTCAATTACAAGTGAAGAGATTGATAATTCACCAGGACCAGCGACCAGTGCCACCCACCGACCAACCTTCACCCCCAAATATCGTACCTCGTCTCACAGCCCAAGCATGGCTGGATTCTGCCAATCTGGCATATTCCGTATCCGGAAAAGGTTTTTACCTAGGCCGATCTGAAAGTTCAGAAAGCTGGAAGGTTTCCTCCGAATATGTGGGATCTGATTGGAAATGGTCACCGGATGGCACGAAGCTGGTATATAAAAATCAAACTGAACTGGTTGTTCTGGATTTACAAACCGGCATCAAAACAAAAATTACCCCTAAAGGATATTTTGATTGGCATCCTGGTAGTAAAATTTTAGCCATTTCAACACCAGAACTTATCTATTTGAAAAACGTTAAAGATGGAAGTGAAATTGCTCAATTGAAATTGGGATTGTATGCTTATAATCAGGTTTCATTTTCAGCAGACGGAAAACAGTTGGCCTTCATAAGCGAAAGGCTTTATATCATCAATCTGGTTAACGATGAAAATGGCAATGTCTCCGGGTTTGGAGAATTTAATGAGATTTCCACTAAGTTATATGATCAGGGGATCAATGGTATTTTCGCAAGCTGGTCACCGGGAAATGATCGACTGGCGATTGTGAATGATAACTGGCCAGATTTACCGCACATCGCAATTATTTCCCCTCATGGGAATGTAATTTCGAAAGTGAAAATCATTGATCGCTGGGAACAGGAGTTTTCCTGGTCTCCTGATGGCAATTATCTGGCGATCAAATCAGAATCAGAAACGACTCCATCGCGGATTTATGTGGTCAATAACCGTGGCGGAGGATTGGTCCGTATTGAAGAATTTATTTCCACGGGAGTATGTTGTATGAGCTGGAGACCTGATAGCAACCAACTGGTTTATGGCATTTACCAGATAGGCGGTAAACCTGCATTCATCATGAGTGATCCGGCTGGCATCCAAAAGCTGATATTGCCGATTTCAGAAAAACTCCCCAAGGAAAATTCTGAACTTTGCATCAAACCTCGCCCAGGAAGAGAATTCAAACCTGCTTTAGAACCATCAGCTACCCCCAATCCAGTATGCATCAGCTGGCCGCGCTTACAGGTGAATGGTCAGGCTATATTAGTGGATGTATCACCAAACAGGGTGAGGTCAGCACCACAAAAGGGCGACAATCTCATTTCGCAACTGGCACCTGGCACAGTGGTAAAGGTACTGGAAGGCCCGGTGTGCGCTGATGGTCTGGTATTCTGGATGATAGAGTCTGACACCATCCCCGGTGGAGTTGGCTGGACAGCAGAAGGTGATGGCAACGAATACTGGCTGGAACCTCTGTCTCCTTAATATGTAACTTTTATTCAGGTGGAGATATAGATTTCTCCACCTGAATAAATAAGTTCTATCCCTTCTTGATCGGCATATACAAATCCAGGGTAAAGAGTACAGTGCTTTCAGCTTCTTCGGTGGGGAGGTGTTCTTCAAACCACTGATGCGATCCAAGCGCGTAATCATTTGCATCAGCCCATTGCACCAGTGACTGCCAGGCTCTCGGAATATCCCCCCAGGGTTCTTTGACCTGGCAGTTAAGAACAGCATAAAAGCCTTCGTCCAGATGGCGAATGCGAGCCCCTTCAACTGGTTGTGTTTCATCGTTGACGACCATACAGGCATCGTAACCATAATTCGGGCTGCCTTCCGCTGGGCCAGGATTGTTGTACCCAAAGATCCGACCGTGTTGATCATTTTCTGCTGCCCATTGTTTTAATTGAGTCAATGCCAGGTTTTCAGGCTCGGTCCCGTAGCCATTGAAGCATATCAGGGTCATTGGTTCCAGTGTAATCATACGAGCAGGGATTTCTTTCATCTTATCTCCATCAAAAGTATCAGAATATATTCTTCGAAGAATAAACATATTGTATAATAAATACCTGACATCTTGTGTCATGTATTTATTAACAGAATTAACAACAGAAAATTCCCAGGAGTTTTTATGCGGGCTGACCGATTGCTTTCGATATTGATGTTGTTACAATCCAAAGGATCGCTGACTGCGCATGAATTGGCGCAGCATCTGGAAGTTACAGAGCGCACCATTTATCGTGATGTGACCGCACTGAGCACCGCTGGGATCCCCATCTACACCACAAAAGGACCTGGTGGCGGGATTGCCTTAGTGGAAGAATATCGCAGCAATTTGACTGGATTACGCCCAGACGAAGTTCAGGCATTGTTTTTACTCAGTATTCCACCAGCGTTGGAACAATTAGGGGTGGGTGAGACATTAAGAAACGCCTTTCTCAAACTTTCATTGTCACTTCCGAAACCCGCACAAAAGAAACAGAAACTGTCTCCTCAGCGAATTTTGCTGGATGCTGAAAACTGGAATCGAACAGATGAAGCTGTCCCATGGCTGCGAGTTTGCCAGGAAGCAATTCAACAACAGCACAAACTGGAAATTATATACAGGTCAGAATTCAACACTGATCTTGAGATGTTGGTTATTCCCTTGGGACTGGTTTCTAAAGCGGATCGCTGGTATCTGATCATCTCCCGTGATGAAAGACTGCGAACCTTACAAGTCTCTCGCATTCGTTCTGCCAGGCTACGAAATGATTCCTTTCATTTTCCAGAGGATTTTGATCTGACTGAGTATTGGAAAGACTGGTGCGCAGAACACGATTCGAGCCATCACAGGTATAAGATTCTTGTGAGGGTCACACCGACTTTGGCTCATATTTTGGCTAACCATCGACCGACCACATTGATGACACCACCCATGCAGGATAACAACCCCTGGCAGGATCTGACATTGGAATTTGAATCCTTCGACGATGCTCGCCGCATGGTGTTGGGGTATGGGGGAGCGATCAAGGTGGTGGAGCCGCTGGCATTACGCCGTAGTGTGGAGGACTTTGCCAGACAGATATTGGCAGTATACAATGGTTAGCCAATTTCATATATTATGGTGCAAGTTTCAATCAGGAGATAACCACCGCTTACTTTGGATATTATTCTGGTTGGTTGTTCAATTAAACTATTCAAAATTCGAAATTTAAACATTTTTACCAATTCCCATCCATTTAACATCCATATAGATGGTTTTCTATCTTGACAAATCATTTTTAATTGATATAATTCGGTTATAACATCCATAGACCATCCATATAGATGGTAAAGGAGATAATCTTGAATACTTCTTTAAAAATACAACCGTTTAATATCCAAGGTGCGAAGCAATTTGAATATGAAGCACTAAACCGACACAACAATAACATTCGCTATGAACGCCTGCCCGATGATCCACCCATTCCAATGGAAGAAATGATCAGGCAGTTTCAGAACCTGCCTCCCTTTGTGGACTGGAGAATATGGTGTGTCTGGAATCCTGAACACACCGAAATTGTTGCACAGGGCAATGTGGCATTAATGCGCGTGGAAGAGAATAAACACGTAGCACAATTCGATATCGCCGTTCAAAAAGAATATCGCCGCCAGGGTCTTGGCAAGCAGTTATTAGCTTTGGTAGCGAATGCCTGCCAGGAGGATAATCGCCGGTTGTTGATCGTTGACACCTCAGACCGAATTCCCGAAGGTGAAGAATTTCTTAACCTTCTCGGTGCCAAAAAGGGTCTGGTTGGTCATGTGAATCAATTACGGTTATCTGAGCTTGACCAAAGCCTGGTTGATCACTGGCTGAAAAACGGAAAACAAAACGAGCCTGTATTTGAACTGGGAGTATGGGAAGGATTTTATCCCGAAGAACAGCTTGATGAAATCGTTCAACTCCTGGATCTCGTCAACCAGCAACCGCTTGGCGATCTGGAAATCGAGGATATGCACATCTCACCGGATCAGTTGCTCCAGATGCAGAAAATGGATACCGCCCGAGGCAATATACGAACAACCTTCTATGTCCTTGAAAAAGAAACCGGGAAGTTTGCCGGTTACACAGAAACGATCTGGAATCCCAATCGTCCGGAGATTCTGCGTCAGGATATGACCGGCGTGTACCCACAATACCGCGGAAAAGGGTTAGGCCGATGGTTGAAAGCCGCCATGTTGGATAAAGTGTTGAAAGATTACCCACAGGTTAAATATATCCGCACCCAAAACGCTGATATGAATGCAGCCATGTTGAAAATAAATAATGAGCTCGGATTCCAGCCTTATATGGCGATTGCTACCTGGCAGATTGAGATCGAAAACATTAATAAATACCTGAATAAAAGCTGAAAGAGGAGAAACTTAATGGCTGATACAGAAAAGATTACAATTAATATGTCGGCTGTCGATCTGGGTAAGGTTGACTTGCTGGTGAATGAAGGGTTGTATTCCAATCGTACAGATTTCATTCGCACCGCCATCCGCGCTCAGTTGGAAAAACACACCTTCGAAATTCAACAATCCGTGGTTCGTCATTCTTCCGTGATAGGGGTTTTATCATACAATCGTGCAGATCTGGAAAAGCGTAAACAAAAAGGCAAAAAGCTATCACTGTCGGTAATCGGGGTGTTGCATTTACAGGAAGATATTCCACCCGAGCTTGCCCTGGAAGTTATCGAGGAGATCAAAGTGCGCGGAATGTTTAACGCCAGTGATGCTGTAAAAGCTGCCCTGGCTGATAGGATGAAGTAAATATAAAGGAATAGACCATATGAGCTTTCATCACGATCCGGAAAAATGGTTATATCAGTCTCAAAAAGAGCATTGCCCTTATTGTCAGAAGGAGGACGACCCTTCCAATTCCGAAATTTTGAAACAATTTAAATACTCTGAACTATGTGCGCATCCCGAAGTCAGTTTAAAAGGAACCTGCTATCTGATCACCAGAGAGCATTATGTAGAATTATTTGATATGGACGATGAGTCTCTCCTGGGATTCATGCGAGAGGTTCAGATAGCTGCCCGGGTGCTCAAAGACGTAACCAGAGCCTTCAAGATCAACTACGAAATGCATGGAAATTCCGCACCTCATTTGCACATGCATCTTTTTCCCCGTTACCTGGACGATCCATTTGCAGGAAGATCAATCGACTATGGGCATATTGACCCTCCGGTGTATCAAAATGGGGAGTTTGAAATTTTTGTGAACAATATGCAAACAGGTTTGGAGAGCATTCGTGAAAGATGAAATTACTTCATTATTGAACAATCAACTGATCAGCTCAGCTGCTGCCCAATGGTCAGCCAGCGGAAAAATCGAATTACTCGATAATGTTGCCAATTTTGTGTACCAATTTCAGAGTGGGCATCATTGGAAAATCTTGCGCATTACCCATAATTCGCATCGCTCTGAGGAACAGATTATTGCCGAATTGGACTGGGTGAATTTTTTAGCTGAACATGCTGTGCCTGTCGCCCAGCCCTGCCTTTCGAAGAATCAACGCTTTACTGAGACTTTCCCGGTGGGTGATAGTTACTTTACAGCTGTGGTTTTTGATTTTGCCCCAGGTCAACTGATCGAAAATGCTGACCCTTCTGAATGGAACCCCACACTTTTTCAAAATCTGGGACGCATCATGGGTAAGATGCATAAAGCGACCAAAGAGTACAATCCGCAACATCTAAAACAACAGCGCGATCACTGGTATAAGGATGATTTGATCCAGCATGCAAGTGATTATCTGCCAATCGATCAACAACAGGCCGCACTGGAGTTGGCAGAAATCATGGAACAATTCAGCCAATTGGATACTACCAGAGATCAATATGGACTGGTACATAGCGATGTTAACCCGACGAATTTTCATGTTGACAATGGCAGGATCACACTTTTCGATTTTGATGATTGTGCTTACAACTGGTTTACTAATGATATTGCAGTTGCCATGCCGCTTTATTCCAGTATGTTCTCAAAACCAGATTGGGAATCGAGTTTGAGCGAATATGTTTACTGGTTTATGCTGGGGTATGAGAAAGAAAACCATCTGGATGATAAGTGTTTAAATCTCCTGCCGACCTGTATGCGCTTACAAAATCTGATCACCCTGGTTGCCATGCACCAATCAAATGTGCCTGGCTCGCAGTACCATTCCTTCTATGAATTGGTGCTGAAGACCTATCGTGAAGGTCACCCATTGTTTGATTTTGATTTTCGGAAAGCGAGTAAAGAAAAATAACTGGATAATAAACAAATGTTACAAATCAGTAGAGTTACCCGCACCCGACAGGAAGCCAGATCTGCTTATAACAAGCTCAGCAGATGGTATGACCTTCTAGCTAGTGGATTTGAAGGCAGACCGCGCAAGGCGGCAATTCGATTGTTATCACCCAATAAAGGAGATCGAGTTCTTGAGATTGGATTGGGTACCGGTAACTCAATAGGCATTTGGGCTGATTTGGTTGGAGGATCTGACAAAGTTTATGGCATCGACCTTTCTAATGGGATGCTTGAAGTTGCTCAGTCCAGACTCAATAAACTTGGTATTGGTGCAAGAGTCACTCTTATATGCGGTGATGCACTGCAATTGCCTTTCGAAGCAGATTTCTTTGACAAAATTCTGATCAGTTTCACGTTGGAGCTTTTCGACACACCCGAGATTCCACATGTACTTGCTGAATGTCTGCGCTGCCTTCATGGAGGTGGTCAAATAAGTGTTGTGGGGTTGTCTAAGAAGAATCCCAATGGAATGACAAGAATCTATGAGTGGTTTCATGAGAAGCAACCAGCTTATGTTGATTGTCGGCCTATCTTTGTTCAGGAAGAACTAGAAAATGCTGGATTTCTGATTCTACAAGCAAATGACCTGTCCATGATGGGCTTGAAGAGTGAACTTGTGTTAGCAGAAAAACCAATAAATTTGTAAACCGGTCATTTCCCACTGACATCAAGGTGGCATTATCAATCATCATCACGCACCTGCGTTGAATTCCCATTCATATCCCTAAAAGCTTATACCAACAATTCCTTTTCCAAAATTATTAACTACTATACAGATTCTAATCGTTTCGCTTTAGGCGAATCCTCCGGAAATTTATGCGGTTTTGTTGCCATTGCCATGTATGACAATAAATCAAGTTGTCGAAACCCTGAAAGATGGTCTAAGCAGCTATATAAAATTTTCTGTCCTTTATAAAAGGTTTTTTGTAAAGAGGAGAAAAAATGAGCAGCAGTAATTTACCCGTTAATTTAAATAAACGTGAATCCCCTTTAGAAATGCACGCTGACGAATTTCGTAAGGTTGGATATCAGCTTGTTGATCAAATTGCAGAATTTCTCGATGGGTTACCACATCGTTCCGTAACGCCTGATGAGTCGCCTCAGAAAATCCGTGAGTTATTAGGCACAGATCGGCTTCCCGAAAACGGTTCTCCCGCCGGTGATCTATTCAATGAAGTGACGGATCTGCTTTTTAATCACTCCTTGTTCAATGGCCATCCGAGATTTTGGGGTTATATCACCTCCTCCGCAGCCCCCATCGGTGCTCTCGCTGATTTTTTGGCTTCATCTGTAAACCCTAATGTAGGGGCTGCAAAATTATCACCAATTGCAAGTGAAATTGAAGCCCAGACAATTCGTTGGCTTGCCGACTTAATTGGTTATCCTAGAACCTGCGGCGGCATACTCGTCAGTGGTGGAAATATGGCGAATTTTATCGGTTTCCTGGCAGCTCGAAAATTAAAAGCTCCATGGAATCCCGACAAGCAAGGTTTGTCAGTAGAAAACAAAAGACCTGTGGTTTATGTTTCCAAGGAGACCCATACCTGGATAGATAAAGCTGCTGAACTTTTCGGCGTGGGTGCTACATCTGTTCGCTGGATTGAAACGAATAATAAACAGCAGATGGACCTGGAAGCACTTGAACAACAGATTGTCACTGACATCGCTGAAGAGCATCTACCCTTCCTGGTGGTAGGAACTGCAGGTACAGTTGGAACAGGAGCCATTGATCCTCTCCCTGAAATTGCTGCTATTTGTAAAAAATATAATTTATGGTTCCATGTAGACGGTGCTTATGGTGCTCCAGCAGTTGTTTTACCGGATGCCTCAATTCAATTAAAAGGATTAAGGGAAGCGGATTCGATCGCTCTGGATCCCCACAAGTGGTTATACAGTCCTCTGGAAGCTGGCTGTACTTTGGTGCGTAATCCTAATCATCTGCTAGAAACCTTCAGTCATCATCCGGTATATTATAACTTTGATGGAAAAGACGAAGATCCTTCCATCAATTACTATGAATTTGGTTTACAAAACTCGCGGGGTTTTCGTGCCCTGAAGGTCTGGCTCGGATTGCGTCAGGTAGGGCGAGAAGGTTATGTTCAGATGATTGGTGATGATATAGCACTCTCACACCACCTATTTGAAACGATTGGAACATACCCTGAATTACAGGCGGTAACCCAGAATCTAAGCATTACAACCTTTCGATTCGTTCCACAGGATTTAACCAAAACTTCTTTGAATGTTGAGTCCTATCTGAACAAACTGAATGAAGAATTGCTCAATCGTCTTCAATCCAGTGGTGAGGCTTTTGTTTCAAACGCTCTAGTCGAAGGCAAATATTTATTGCGAGCCTGTATTGTAAATTTTCGTACAACCCGGTATGATGTTGAACTTCTCCCGCAAATTGTTATCAGGTTAGGCAAGGAAATAGATACCAAAATGCGTCCCGTTGCATTACAAACACTGTAGCTGAGACCGTGCATTATAGGAATAATGCATGATCCGACGATTTCTTCGTGTTTCTGACCACTGATCTTCCATCATTTAAATTAATTGATTCGAAGCTTTCTGAACATTTGCTGGATCTCTCAATAAATTAAGGTGTTTTCAATATTTTGAAAGTGTTTTATCTACTATAATGTAGAATATCTGAGAAATGGTATGAACCGGCGAATGCTGGGACATATTGCATTCGCTGAACCCGGACAAGCTGCAGACATTCGTTGGCTCTTGATTGAGGAGACCTTAAGCATGACGTTGGCAATCATCCTGTTATTAGTCATACTCGCAGTAGCATTGCTGTTCTTTTCCTTTGAATGGGTCCCTCCTGATGTGACCGCATTAGGCATATTGGTGGCATTGATTGTGTTGAGACTGGTGCCCATCGAACAGGCATTTTTAGGGTTTGGCAGTGACACCTTTATTTTGTTAATGGGTTTGCTGATTATGACAGCAGCGTTGATGCGTACTGGGGTGGTTGAAGTAGTTGGACGAACATTACTTCAATATACAAGTAAACATCCCGGTAGACTGTTACCTGCAACAATGATCGCTGTTGCTGTCATGAGTGCATTTATTAATAATACCGCTGCGGCAGCTTTCTTCTTGCCCGTTATCCTGGGATTGAGTCAACGAGCAAAAATGAGCGCTTCCAGATTGCTCATGCCAATGGCGTTTGCGGCAATTCTTGCCAGTTCAGTTACTCTCGTAAGTACCTCTACGAACGTGGTCGTCAGTGGACTTATCACCCAATTTGGTTTAGAACCAATTGGAATGTTCGAATTAACACCAGTTGGTATTCCCGTTTTGATTGTTGGACTTCTTTATATGATGTTTATTGGGAAACGCTTGATCCCAGAACGTTCTACCCCTAAAACCATAACGGACACGTTCAATCTTCGTCCCTATCTGGCAGAACTTCGGATATTATCCGACTCTACCCTGGTTGGAAAGACGCTCGCTGAATCAAACCTGGGTAGAAATTTTGATTTAACTGTACTGTCAATTATTCGCGATTCAAAAAAACTGGTACGCCCTCCTGCTGATACTTTGCTGCAAGCCGAAGACGCTTTGCTGGTAGAAGGAGCTTCGGAGGCTATTCTAAAAATCAAAGATGTTTCCGGTATTGATATCCAGGCAGACGTAAAATTTTCTGATTCAGGGATTCAGGAAGAAGATCTGAGCCTGGCTGAGGTCGTGTTGCTGCCGCGTTCTCCTTTTATTGGACGAACATTGAAAGGGATGCAAATGCGTGAGCGCTTCCAAATTCAGGTGGTTGCCATTAATCGCTATACGGGTATTGTACACTCAAAAATTGCAGATACACGATTGCTCATGGGAGATGTGTTATTGGTACAGGGCGACCCAAAGCAGATTGAAGCCCTCCAGGGAGAAAATGCATTCAATGTCCTGGGTGTTTTGGATGTGAAACGATTTAACCGCAAACAAGCTTTGACAGTTGTTTTCATTTTTGCCGGGGCATTTATTGTGGGAGCATTGAAGATTCTGCCCCTTCCAGCTGCGATGTTATTGGGTGCATTACTGGTGTTTTTGACACGCAGCATTTCACCCGATGATGCTTATCGACAGGTGGACTGGAAAGTCCTGATTCTGATTGGCAGTATGTTGGCTCTGGGGGTTGCCATGCAGACCACGGGTACAGCTCAATATCTGGCTGACTTATTAACACGATTGGTGGGTGGTTGGAATCCACTCTGGTTGCTGACCGGATTTTTTGCCCTGACCGTATTGCTTACCCAACCAATGTCCAACCAGGCAGCCGCGGCAGTGGTAATTCCGGTAGCTGTTCAAACAGCGATCCAGCTTGGTTTGAACCCGCGAACGTTTGCGATGATGATCGCGATTGCCGCCAGTACCTCTTACCTGACACCTTTAGAACCAGCTTGTCTGATGGTATATGGACCCGGGCGTTACCGCTTCATGGATTTTCTTAAGGTGGGTGGTTTGCTGACAGTGGCAGTTTTCCTCATCGCGATTATTCTGACACCCTTGCTGTGGCCTTTGTAAGCCTAGGCCACACATGGATAATTCTTTATCTGAATCAAAATCTGAAATCAAATCCTCTGATTTGGAAGGAGTCATTCATGCTGCTCTATCAGAAGTTGGAGTGATAGGAGCTCGGATTAAATTCATTTCAGACACTGGAAACTTGATCTTTCGAGCAGATGGGCAATCTCAGTCCTTTGCGATCAGAGTATACAAGGATTGTGACATATCCAATTCTTCTATAAATGCAGAGCTTTTCTGGTTGTTGGATATTAAGCAAAAAACCAATCTTTCGGTACCAGAACCGATAACCAACCAATTTGTAAATATGATCCAGGAGATTATATATCCCCCATCTGAAAAACCTGTTAAGGTAGTTATCTTCCATTGGCTTCCCGGGGAAATTATTGGTTCCCAACTCAATCTTTTTTCAGCTGCTTATATGGGTGAAATGATGGCAGCACTTCATCATCATGCCAATCAATTTCAATTACCACCAGATTGTTTTCGTACTGAGAATGACTGGCGTGGTATGAAACAATTCAAGGCGGGTTTGTCTGATAGTGAAATCCAAAAAATGGAGAGTTTCTTATATAAAGACCAAATCGGAATATGTGAAATCGCTGCCAGGATAGCAGCAAAAAGCATAGATAGGGTAGATATCCAGCATGATTTTGGTTTGATCCATAGTGATGTTCATGCAAATAACATCATACTGCATCATGGAAAGTTCACCATTATCGATTTTGACGATTGCCAAATTGCTCCCTTTAGCAATGATCTTGCCATTACTCTGGTGAGTTTTGATCAAATTCCCGAACCAGAACCATTTCGGAAAGCTTTTTTACAGGGGTATACAAAAGTTCGTAATTTGCCCATGAATTTTGAAACAGTGATGGAAGCATTTATGATGGAACGTCGTTTGCGGTTACTGCGTTGGGTAGCTACCTGGCCTTCCATGAATTATTTTCCATTTGGAAAATCACTGATTGATAATTCGATGCACCATTTGGGTAATTATGTTCGTAAGATGTCTTAAGAAAAAAATTATAAGCAGCCAGTATGACCAAAGAAATTATTGAAATTTTCAAAAAAATCTGCTAAAGTATATTAATAAATTGGTGGAATTCTACCTAAAGGAGGATAAGCATGGCCAAAGATAAAGATAAAGATAAGGATAAAGACAAAGACAAGAAGAAAGACAAAAAGAAAAAAGATAAGAAGAAGTAATTAAGAAGGCAATTGAGTTCAAGCCTTAAAATTACCAGGGAGTTATTGTGTACGAAAGCAATAACTCCTTGTGTTTACTAATACTGTAAAGCTCTGGCACCTCCTTGTCCACGATAATAGAATGGACGACCATATTATAATAAATCTATGATCACCATCACACCAACCATCTCCATAGAGGACACAGAACTCCGATATGATTTCATCCGTGCATCCGGACCCGGCGGACAGAATGTCAACAAGGTCTCGAGTGCGGTACAGTTGCGGTTCAATTTAACCGGATCGAGTTTGCCTGAGGAGGTTAAACAACGCCTGTCCCGGATGGCGGCGGGGCGCATCAACAAAGACGGTATTCTGCTAATCCATGCACGGCAATATCGCACCCAGGAACAGAATCGTTATGATGCCCAGGAAAGGCTGATCGAATTGATCCGCTTGGCTGCTGAGAAACCCAAACCTCGTCGCGCCACCCGGCCAAGTGTGACTGCTCGGGCTACCCGATTGGGAAGCAAAAAGAAACATGGTGAGCTCAAACGACTGCGTCGCTACAATCCCGATGATTGGGATTAATCACAATTGACTGGCAGCGGCCTCGTCTACCATCCACACCAATCTGCCTTCCACTGGTTGGATACGCTGGGCAGGTAACCGCAGTGGATCAGGATCACCCTGCAACACCTCCCGTAAACGTTCTGCTTTGGCTTTTCCACTAACCATGAAGACAACCTGTCGGGCGAGATTCAAAATCAACGGGGTTTGGGTCACTCGTTGTGCAGGTCTTCCATCGTAATCAGCTGTCACGGGGATCACGGCTCGTTGCAATATAAGGGAATGTGTCTGCCCGGGAAAGAGCGAAGCGGTATGTCCATCATTGCCCATTCCCAGCAATACCCAGTCAAAACGCGGCAGCTCCTGCCCTTCTTCAGCCCATGAGCGCAACATTTCCTGATAACGATCAGCAGCCTGTTCTGGTGGCAAGGCGCCATCAATGGGATGCACTTGTTTGTCTGAGATGTTAAGTAGGTCCAGCACGTTTTTCTTGAACTGCCCATAATTACTCTGTTCATCCTGTGGTGGAACACAGCGTTCATCCACCCAGAAGAAATGTATCTGCTGCCAGGGCAGGGTTGTCCGGTAGGCATCTCCACCCAGCAGATGGAACAAACCTAATGGTGTGCTGCCGCCGGATAGGGCGATTAATGCGTGGTTGCGTTGTTGCACAGCCTGGGTTGTTGCCAGCAAAAAATGTTGTGCAACTGCATCTTCGAGGGCGGACAGGTTGGGATAAATGCGGATGTCTGGCTGGTTTTTCATAATTTATTTGTAACATAATCCACATCAATTGACTATACTTGCGTAGCAAGTAATGCGTAGCAAGTAATGCGTAGCAAGTAATGCGTAGCAAGTAATGCGTAGCAAGTAATGCGTAGCAAGTAATGCGTAGCAAGTAATGCGTAGCAAGTAATGCGTAGCAAGTAATGCGTAGCAAGTAAT
>JAURZL010000002.1 GCA_030653365.1 Anaerolineaceae bacterium | reverse complement strand
TTCGGGCTTGTTTGTTTTTGGATCCGGCAACCGTGCTGTTGAACGGTATCTTGTACCTAGCTCATATCGGCTTGCCGGATCACCTTACTATATTATCGAAGTATTTTTCCTTCTAACAATACCGCTTTTAACATACTAGCTCAAGAACTCATAAACTTAAGAACTTAATAACTTATCAACTTCCCAACGCATGCAGCTTATAGCGCATTTCAAATTCAGACCAGAAACGCTCATATGCCAGCTGGTCCTGCATATCAAAGAACTGTTTGGTCTCACTCTTAAAGAACTCGCGCACCATCGCAGCCATTGCCAGCACCTGCTGTTGATATTCTTTAAAGGAAAGAACCACTACCAGATCCGGGAATTCCTGTGGATGCTGCTCATCCGGCGAGTCCCAGCGCTTGAAATTGCTGAGCTGTACCCTTCCATCCTGATGGTTCACTGTCCAATTGACCCCTATCGGGCAACCCATCATCAGCACCATCCCACAACCATGGAAGATGAGTTTTTCCGCCAGTGCTTGCTCGGGCGTGTGGTCATGGTCCAGCGTGCGCAACAAAGCTAAAGCACTCTCACTGATGCCATAAATCTCGCGGCCATCCAGAATGATCTGTCCATCGACCTCCAGCCAGAGACGGCCATGTGAACACAGATCAAATTCTGGCGGTTCGTTACCCAGCCAGGTTTGTTCTACAATGCCGATCAGAAATTTACCTGTTGATGGTGGAAGCATGCCTTTATTTAACCATAGATCAGAAAAAAAACCTATAAAAATCCGTTTTTAATTATCTGAAACAGTGGTCATTCGATTCCTGAACCTGTTTATTCTCTTGGCAGCAAAAGAAAGACCGCCAGTCCCATCACCAGCAAACCAGCCATCCGCTGCCAGCTGATGGGAATTGGTGTCTGTCCGGAGAGTCCGGTCGCATCGACAATTGTAGAAATCAACAACTGGCCCATAATAATCGCAGCTGCACCGGCGGTCACCCCCACATAGCGCAGTGAGAAAGCGACACCAATCACGATCAGAATCCCCAATCCACCAGAGAAAAGCAGCATCCAAACAGTTGGCTGTGGCAGGTTACGCCATTCAAGCGTGTGCCATATCAAGGAGATCAGAATGAAAACCAGGGCAAATAAACCACTTCCTAAATTGGTCAGGAGACCAGTACGAATCGGTCCAATAATACTGCCACCACGATTACTGAGTGTCGCCTGGGTGCCGATCAGGATTCCGGTCAGGATGGCTGCCAGTGCGCCAACCAAAAGCATATTTTTCATTCTTCCTCCATCATTGTTACTGAATGGGTGAATTGTAGAGTCGGACGTCGCAACCGTCAAGACATTGGATTGTTCCTGTTTCAGTTGACTTTTCTGGGGGAAAATGGATAGAATCTCTATATCCCTTCCTATGGAGAAAAATCCATGAGAGTACAAACGATCCGGTGGGATAACCATTTCTCCCAATTTATTGATCCGCGCAATGTGGATATCTGGCTGCCGCCGAGCTACCATGAGCAATCCATGCAGTACTATCCAGTAGTATACATGCAGGATGGACAAAATCTGTTCAATCGCAAGGAAGCCTTTGCGAAAGTGGATTGGGGTGTCGTCACTGCCATGCACCGCTTATTGCGAACCGGGAAAGTGCGTGAAGCAATTATCGTTGGGATCTGGAACACGAACAAACGTGTTCAGGAATATCTTCCCTGGAAACCATTTACCGAGACATCGCGTGGCCAGGTTGTGTATAAAAAATCCCAAAAAAAGATTGGTGAGGTTTATTCGGATGCCTATTTGAAATTTCTGGTGGAGGAATTGAAACCGCAGATCGACAGACAGTTCCGCACTCTGCCTGGTCAAGGGGATACCTCAATCATGGGATCCAGTATGGGAGGGCTGATCTCGTTGTATGCCATCTGTGAATACCCGCACATCTTCGGCGGTGCTGGCTGCGTTTCCACCCATTGGCCAATCCTGAAGCAACTGATGATCAACTACCTTAAAGCTCACTTGCCTGACCCTGACACACACAGGTTCTATTTTGATTTTGGTACTGAGGGAATTGATGCAGAATATGAAAACTACCAGACCAAAGCGGATAAAGTTTTACAAAAAGGTGGATACGTTGCAGGCGAGAATTGGATCACACGCAAATTTGAAGGTCACTCGCATCACGAATCTTATTGGCGTAAACGGGTACATATCCCCCTGGCTTTTTTAATCGGAAAATAAATCTGTTAAACCATTTTTCTTGCGGGTTAAGAGAAAATAATGCTTACTTCTTTTCGCCTTCCTTCATTAATATCTCAAACCCGGAGACGATATCCAAAAGTTCGCTGGTGATCGAATTCTGACGCTGCTGGTGATAGATATTGGTAAATTCAGCAATTTTATCTTCGATATTGCGCTCTGCCACCTGCATGGATAACAATCGGCTGGTATTTTCACTCGCCAGCGATTCAGCTAAAGAACGGCTGAGTGCTACATATAAATATTGCCGAATTATTGCAGAGAAGAGATCCTGCCATGGCATGGTGTAAGTAGGTACGATATTGGTCGGCCAGGCTTTCTTTTCCAAAAAGCGAAAATCTTCCGGATCAATAGGCCAGAAGCGGGTAGTGCGAGGTCTTGATTGTGAAGCTGAGATCAGATGGTTATGGAAGATATACATCGTATCGCGTTTTTCTTTCTCACGCCATTGATCAATCTGCCAGAGCAAATCCTGGACGGTTGGGCGAATACCTTCCACCGAACTGGGAACCGGTAAGAAATGATCCACCGGCTGCCCCATCGATTCAAGACGCGAGGCTGCTCGACTACCCAAAGCAAACACCGAACGTCTCTGCTGGGGGATGCCCATGTTATCCAATCTTTTGAGGGTGTAGCTGGCTATCTGTTCATTGAATTGTCCACACATCCCTTGATCAGAACCAATCACAATGACTCCAAAAAAGCGCTCCACCTGTTTTGTTTTGGCTTCTACCAGAGCAGCTCGATTCCGCAAAGCCACCTGCAAACCCATCTCAGTAGTACGTGAATAATCCACCAATGATTCGACTGCCTTTTCGTACTGGCGAATACTGATACTTGCCAGTACTTTCATTGTTCGGACAATCGAATGCAGGTCCTGAATATTATTGATGCGCTTTTGGATGTCTTCGAGTGTATACATATCTACCACATACGAACAGCAGGTTTCCCTTTAGACAACAAAGGAAACCAACTATCCATCTATTTTTCTTTATCCTGTACCAGATCAATCAGGAATTTCCTGGCGAATCTTTTCAAAGTTCTTAAGTCTTCCTTTTCCAGTTCTTCACCTTTATCGATCTTTTGACATAGGTCGCCATGTTGATCCAACAAACCCTCACGCAGTTTTCGTTCATATTTGGATAATTCTTCAACTTTGATCTGGTCAAAATAACCAGCTGTGGCTGCCAGCAAAACAACGATCTGTTCTGCCACCGGAATCGGCCGGAACTGATATTGTTTGAACACCTCACGGATGCGCCTGCCACGTTCAATCGTCCGTTGTGTATCAGGATCCAGGCGGGTCCCAAAACGGGCAAAGTTTTCCAACTCTTCGAACTGAGAATAGTAAAGGCGTAAATCACCCGCCACACTGCGGTAGGATGGTAACTGAGTCTTTCCACCCACACGTGAAACCGATTTACCCACATCCACTGCAGGTAATATACCTTTGGAGAACAATTCCGGTGAAAGATAAATCTGTCCATCCGTGATCGAGATGAGATTGGTGGGAATATACGCCGAGACATTCTGTGCTTCTGTCTCCACAATTGGCAATGCTGTTAATGATCCACCGCCCAACTCAGGTCGCAAGCGAGTCGCGCGTTCCAATAAACGCGAGTGCAGGTAAAAGATATCCCCTGGGAAAGCCTCGCGTCCGGGTGGTCTGCGCAACAAAAGCGAGAGCTCGCGATACGCCCATGAATGGCGTGTAAGATCATCATAGATGATCAGCACATCACGGCCTTTTTCCATAAAATATTCACCAATACTTGTGGCTGCAAAAGGAACAATAAATTTAAGGCCAGGTGTTTCTTCTCCAGTCGCCACCACCACAATCGAGTACTCCATAGCATCATATTTTTTCAAATCATTAATAAAGCTTGCAACCGAAGAACTCTGCTGACCGATGGCACAATAAACACAGATGACATTCTGACCCTTCTGGTTGATGATCGTATCCAACGCAATCGCTGATTTTCCGGTCTGACGATCTCCAAGGATCAATTCTCGCTGTCCTCGTCCGATTGGGATCAGTGCATCAATTGACTTGATGCCCGTCTGCAGGGGAACTGTCACGGGGGCTCGATCCATGATGGGATGGGATTCGCGTTCGATTGGTAGGGTGCTGGTTGTCGGCACTGTTCCACGACCATCCAATGGTTGCCCGGTCGGGTCAATCACTCGTCCCAATAAGGCTTCTCCAACCGGCACATCCAGAACTCGCCCAGTACGTCTGGCTTCCATCCCGGTCTTAAGTTGATCACTTTTTCCGAGCAACACCACACCAACATTGTCCGCATCCAGGTTGAATGCCATGCCCATCAAACCATGCGGGAAACGGATCATCTCCTCGGATCGAACACCTGGTAACCCGGTGACGCGCGCAATTCCGTAGCCGATAAAATCGACCATTCCGGTTTCCTGGGTAATGAATTTAAATTCCTGCTGATCCACCAGCTGTTCCAGGCTGGAGAAAGTTTCCTCGAGCACATTCTGAAGGCCCGTTTTTTCGTTGAGTTTATTGGTTGCCATTTTCTTATTCATCCATCTGGACAATCACACCTTCTTCAAAAAGGTCTTCCAGCCTTTCGAGATACTCAGCGATGCTCCACACCAGTTTATATCCAGCCGCGCGTAATTCGATTCCACACACCAACTCCGGGTCGATCTCGAATTTCACCGGCTGGCTATTCAGGAATTGTTTCCTGGCTGCTGCTTCGATTTGCTCTCGGGTCTGATCGGGTAAGGAAAAAGCACTGCGCACCAATACATCTGTATCAGATTTTTCAATTGCCTCACGATAATCGGTTACCTGGTTTTCATCCATATTTTTCAATCGATCAATAAATACTTTGCTGATATGGGCTTCCAGTTCCACATTCGCCAGTTCGTTCAGCACCCGGCGTACCGCGTTAAATGTCTGCTGGCTGATTTTCTTGCGCAACGAATCCAGGAATTCTATTTTCTCACGTTCAACCGCCTGATCCCAGTGGCTTTGATGTTCTTCCACATCCTGGCGGACTTTCTTCATTAATTGCTTTCGGGTGTTTTCCACCTCGTGTTTGGCATCACGCAGCAATTCTTCCCGCTCTTCATTCCAGCCTTGATTCTTCTGCTGGTACAGGGAAATTTGTTCCTGCGCCTGCCTTTGTTTCTCATCCGCGTCATCCAGATGCGATCGGATGCGTTCTTCTCTCTCCTGCATCACCTTCAAAATTGGACGGTAGAGAAATTTACGCAGTAACAGCACCAGAATAATAAAATTAAAGATCTGAGCAATTATCGTAAACCAATCAATTAACACGTTTTATCCTCCAGGTAGCGCTATCGCATAATTCCAGAATGGGTTTACAAAGATTAAAATCATTGCCACCACAAAACAATATATACCGGTCGATTCAATCATCGCCAGACCTACAAACAAAGTGCGTGTGATGTTATTCGCCTCATCCGGTTGTTGTGCAATCGCGCTCAAAGCCTGAGCGACAGCACGCCCCTGTCCTAACGCCGGGCCGATAGCACCAATGGCGATTGTTAATCCAGCGCTGATGACCGATGCCATACCAATTAATGTGATTGTTTCCATATTCTTCTCTCCATTTTGTTCTTACTATTGATCTAATAACAGTTGTTACACTGCTTAATTCTTTTCATCTGTCTGATCCAGTTTTTTCGACTGAACGGTGGTCGCCGAAGCAATATAAACCATCGCCAGCACAGCAAAAATATAAGCCTGAATAAAGCCGGTTAACATCCCAAAAGCTTGCATAATGACAGGAAAAACAAACGGGATGATCGCCAGAAGGATCGCTACCAGCATTGTTCCACTCATCACATTACCGAACAAACGCACCGCCAATGCCAGGATACGTGAGAATTCACCAATAATATTGAACGGCAGCATGAACGGCGTGGGCTGCAGGTATTGCTTCAAATAGCCTCCCAGACCACGGCTGGCAACTCCGAAAAACGGAACGGCAAAAAAGACACAAATAGCCAGGGCAGCCGTTGTGGAGAGCGATCCGGTGGGTGGACGGAATCCGGGAATGACACCCAGGAGGTTGGACACTGCGATAAAGATGAACAATGTCCCAATAAACGCTATAAAACGGTCGGGATTCTGCTGGCTGACCTCGCGGATCTGGTTGCGTACATTGATTACCACAATCTCAAGCACATTCTGTCCGCGCGATATCTTCTTGGGATCGGAAGTGAGTCTCCTGCTGACGTACACTGAAAACAATACAAGCAGTGCCATTACCACCCAGGTATAAACAATGGTTGCATTTAATTTCATCCAATCAGACTGCCAGTAAATAATTCCATCAGGACTAATTTCCATCGATTCATCACCTCCTTTAAATTTTCATCGGTTTCTTGGGATCAGACCCTCTGATTATTATGATTCGTACGAGGATAAAACCCACAAAACAGGCAAGTAAGCGAATTAACTCACCATCCATTATTAAATAAAATGCCAATAACATAAAAACTGTACGGAGAAAGTAACTGCCAATCATCACCAATGCCGGGTGTTTGGAAGTTAACATGTGTGACACCACATATTTCAATGACCAGAAATAGATCAGACCGACCACCAGACCACCAGCGAAGGCGGTTAAGATGGAAATGATATTACCAGGGTTCATTGTGGTTTTCCTCCTCGGGGGGTTGATTGACATCCTGTGAGCTTTCTTTTTTAACCCAATACCAGGCATTGTAACAACCCAGAATGATGCCGCCCAGCAAGCCCATCAACGTCCAGGAAGCCTGACCCGGCCAGGTGCGATCAATCCAGATACCAAGAATCAATCCAAGGATGGTAGGCACCGCGACTGACCAACCAACCATGCCAAACATTCCCAGGCCAAAATACATGCCATGCCTCGAATCGTTGCGTGCCCTTTTATGGCGGTTGCTTTTACGATGTACCTGGTCCACCACCCTGGCACGATGTGTTTCGTGTCCCTTTATTTCTTTATCATCTGTCATTTCAACTCCACCAGACGTCGAATAAAATCTGCTTCCATTCTTGCCACAGCACTTCGGGCAGTACTGTCCCGCTCATCCACCTCAAAAAATGTTTCTTCAATCAACCGCTCCAACTCATCCAGATCACCCCCACTCACTGCAGTGCGGGTGGATACCAGCACTTCCTGTCCATATTTAACCAGAAGTCCTCTGTCTATGGCCATGAAAACTTCTCTATCATCCCGATCCCAATAGGTAAAGATTCCCGGTACAAGGGCAGAAACAAAATCAACATGCCGTGGCAAGAGACCGAAAAAACCATCTCCGGCTTCAGCCACAATCTTGCTGGCCTCCGTCTCCAGAAAAACTTCAGTCGGTAGAAGAATCTTCAGATTCATCCAGTTTTGCTTCATCAATTGATCCTATCATATAGAGTGCCCGTTCGGGATACTCGGAAAATTCATCATTCAATATTCGTTCACATCCGTCCAGTGCATCATCCAGCCCCACCAGTTTCCCGGAAAGGTTGGTAAATTGCTCGGTGGTGTAAAAAGGCTGAGTCAGGAAGCGTTCCAACCGGCGGGCACGATGCACGATTCTTCGATCTGATTGCGAGAGTTCCTCCATGCCCAACATCGCGATGATATCCTTAAGCTCTTCATAGGTCGCCAGGGTACGGCGGATATCCTGTGCGATGCGATAATGTCGTTCGCCCACAATCAGTGGATTGAGCATCTTTGAATTGGATTGCAGCGGATCGATCGCCGGGTAAAAACCCTCGCTGGCACGTTTGCGTGAAAGCACAATGGAAGCCGAGAGGTAACCAAAGGTCGCCACAGCTGAAGGATCGGTGAAATCATCCGCTGGAACATAGACTGCCTGAACCGAAGTGATGGCAGCATTGTCGGTATTACAAATCCGCTCCTGTAATTCAGCCAGTTCAGTCGCCAGAGTTGGTTGGTAACCCACCCGAGAGGGTATCTGCCCCATCAGACCCGAGACCTCCGAGCCTGCCTGAATGAAACGGAAAATATTATCAATTAACAGCAGCACATCCTGGCGCTGATCATCACGGAAGTACTCCGCCATGGTCAGGGCAGCATGTGCCACACGGAAACGGGCACCCGGCACTTCATTCATTTGCCCAAAAATCATCACAGTATTGTCGAGCACATTAGCTTCTTTCATTTCCCGGTACAGTTCTTCCGCTTCCCGGCTGCGTTCGCCAATCCCGCAAAACAAACTGACACCTTCGTGCTGGCCGACCATGTTGTGGATTAATTCGGTGATCAGTACTGTCTTACCAACACCCGCGCCTCCGAATAGACCGGCTTTACCACCCAATTCCAGCGGGGTAAGCACATCGATGGCTTTGATACCAGTGGTGAAGACCCGCGACTGTACCGAGCGCTGGTTTAGGGGAATGGGTGAGACATGAATTGGACGCCACTCAACGTCTTTGGGAGGATCACCATGATCGATGGTCTCCCCAAAGACATTAAACATGCGGCCCAGCAATTCATTCCCAACTGGAACCTGCAATGTGTTTCCTGTATAACGCACCACATCACCACGCGCAACACCCTGGGTGGGATTCAAAGATACACATCGAACAACCCTGGTGTCCAGATGATTGATAACTTCCATCACCACCTTGCCATTTGAACCTGTTTCCAAATGCGAATAAAGTGGCGGAATTTGATTTTCAAAAGAAACATCCACCACTGTCCCACGCACTGCAATGATGGTTCCCTTCGTTCTTTCCAGTGTCTGTTCAGATGTCATGGTTCTAATCCTATTCGGTCTATCAAAAGTAGCGGGGCAGGTGGTAAGGAATTGCGCTTATCCCTGTCCTGAATTGATGAACCGTGGAATGCCCCGGAGGATATTGTTATCCAGCCTGCCCTTTTGCAATCTCAGAGCGTTGTTCTTATTGTGGTTCTCATCAGGTTATCGTATTAAGTCAATCAGAATTGCCTGATTGTGAAAATAATTATAACAGAAGTTTGTAGAGGGTTTTTGCTGAGGATAGAAGGTTTGAAAAAACAGCATGGAACCATTTCTTCCCTGCCAGCGTCCTATGATTGAGACATTAGTGGTACTCAACAATTATAGGAGGAAACATTCATGAATAAACGAGGATTTTTAATCAGCCTGATCATCATCACTACTTTGACATTAAGTGCCTGCCAGGCACAATCATCCAATACGTTGGAAGGAACCAGCTGGATTCTTGTCGAGCTTAACGGTAAACCGATTCTATCCGAAACCACTGTCACTCTGGACCTCAATGGCAGTACCCTGACCGGGAATGATGGCTGTAACCACATTGGTGGCTCCTACACCAGCACAGGCGATTCGTTTTCTGTTGGTGAGGATTTAATGAGCACCTTAATGGCATGCGAGGGAGCGATTATGACGCAAGCTGGTGAGTATAATGAAGCATTGCGTCAAGCAAGTTCTTACCATTTAGCGGACAATCAACTGTCCCTAATAGATACTGACGGCAAAATACTGGCAGTTTTCTCTGCCCAAAGCCAGGAACTGGCTGGCACCAGTTGGCTGGCTTCCTATGTCAACACGGGGGAATCCGATGGTGTTGTCTCTTCTTCCGGCATACAGGCAGCGCAGCAAACACTGGTATTTGACAATCAAGGCAAGATTAGCGGAAATGCCGGCTGCAACAACTACTTTGGCACCTACCAGGTAGAGGGTAACACCCTCACCTTCCAAGAAATTGGTTCCACCAAAATGTTCTGTGGGGATGGCCTGATGGCGGAAGAATCTGCCTACCTGGCAGCGCTGCAAGAAGCCGCAACCTACAAAATCACAGGTGGTTCATTACAAATCTACGCTGCTGATGACACCACCCTTGTCTCTTTATCACTGGTAAAATAATTTCTCTCCTGGTTCCTTTTTGAAAAGCGTCTTGATAGGCGCTTTTTTATTTTCCACCACGAATTAATTTCATCATTAATAAACCTGGTGCTATACTGAAATTAATCATCCCAGAATCAATATTAAATTTAGATATCATTCATAGGAGTAAACATGTTGGTCAAAAACAGGTTAACATATTTATCCATGGTGGGAATCATATTACTAATCACAATTGCTTGCAATATCCCCTCTTCCCCTCCAGTTGATGATCTCATTTCTCCACCTCCTGGTCAAGTTTTACCGGAAGCACAAGTCGTGGTTACACCAAAACCTGATCCCGAACCTGATCCCGGACCCAATCCGGTTGCGAATCCAATCCCTCTCCTTAAACCAACCGGTGATGAATTGAAATCGGCAAAATCATATTTCAACCAGGAACAAAACGTTTTAGTCTCTGTTTTTGAACTTGAGAATGTAAACACAAAATACGCTTTAACTGACATCTATACTCTCGTCCACGCATTTGATGCGAATGGTACTGAATTGAAGACTGCAACGAAATTCATTGATTTCCTGCTACCTGGAGAAAAAACAATGATAGTAAGCGATCTCTGGTTAGCGGAAGGTGAGGTAACAGACTCTGTCACCATCGATTGGGATTTTGGTCTCAGTGAGAATGTCTACGCTGAATCACCACTTCAAACCCACTCACCGCGTGTTTTTTATAACGAATCTCTAGAAGCTTACAGCATAACTGGTGCAATCTCCAATTCCTCACCATCAACTTACCTAGAATTTCAGGTGAATGCAGTTGGTTTTAACAACGCAGGTGAAATAATTGGAGGTGGTTATACCTTTATCACTCACATTCCAGGCAACAACAAAGTCGGTTTCCGCTTACCAGGCTACTTTGAAGAAGAACCCGCTTCTATCGAGTTTTTTCCAAGCAAATCTCTTATGACTATTGATGATGATACTTCCGCCCTTCACCAGAATCTCGAAATTGTGGAATCTAACTACATTCGTTATCAATCAGAGATGGAGGGTGGTTTTATTATCAAAAATGTGGGCAATCAGGTGATCAATAGATTCGATACCTACCTGACCTTTTATGATCAGGACGGTTCAACCTGTGAAGTTTCAATCTCAACTGGGAATCTGATTTTTCCAGGTGAAACCGCTGGAATTTCCTCCTTTTCACCATATTTACCACAAGGCTGTAATTTTGGCGAGTATGAATTAATCATCATTCCAATTGAATCCAGCGGCCATGAACTCTCGAATAATCCACTGAAGACTGAGAATGTCCAATATGTACCGGGTAGTTTCCCTACGGTGACGATGACGATTATCAACACTTTTTCGAAAAGCATCAACGATGCTGTCGTCAGTGTTTTATTATTCAACAACCAGGACGAGATTATCAGTGGAGGTTTAACATATGTTGACACAATCCCCGCGAATGGGACCGTTGAGGCCAGTGTCCAAGTTACTTCTATTGGAGAAGAAGCACCTGCTCGCATCGATGCTTATCCAGCTTTAACCACCTGGACAACGATTGGGGATTAAGCATTCCTGCACAGTTTCCTGACCCAGTTTAATAATCCTTATCTTCCTATGTAAAGGGAATCCAACGCAGGATTCCCTTCTCTTAATTTTGGCTCTCACTCTCAAAACCAATCGCAGAAATTATTATGATGGAGAGAATATAATTTATACATTTTTTATCTTATTTATCAAATTATGCTATACTCGATTTCACAGAGATTGAATTTTTCATCTTCTGCCAACCTCTTCTATTGTTAAGGAGTAACCATGTCACGAAGCTCAAAAATCCCTCTTTTTGCAATCATCGTACCCTTACTTGTCTCGCTTGCCTGTAATTTTTCCACAGGCGGATCCGATTCTGAATCAGAATCGGATGCAACTTTAGTCCCCACAGGAGAATCTTCCGGGACTATTCGCACCATCCCCACCACCGAATCAGGTGCAGAGCCAACCTCGCTTCCAGCGATCGCTTCATCATCCTCTTCCTCCGACAGCATGTCCGAGGACACAGTATTGATGATGAAAGAACCCATTTTCATTCAGGATGAGACCAACCTGATTACGGTCTTTGTGTTCGAAAACCTGGATACCAATGCCGGTATCGAAGAGATTGAATATACTGTGATTGCCTCCGATGCGGATGGCGTAACGATCAAGACCGAAACCGGATTTATCGAATACCTGCCAGCGGGAGAACGCACAGGCGTTGCCAGTCAGATGTTCCTGGAGGAAGGGCAGGTGGCAGAATTTGTCGATATTGAATGGACTTACTATACCGATGCCACTGGTTCCGTTGACTATCCTTTCAGCTTTGAAAATCCTCACTATTATTTCGACCCATTTTGGGATCGCTTCACCACAGTGATGGTCAACAATAGTTCCACCACCTATACCAATGTGCGTGTGGATATGATCGCATATGACAGCACCGGTATCGTCATCGGCGGCGGATATACCAGCGTCAACTTAGTGCCCGGTAATAACCAGGTCGGATTAAGTATCAACGGCTTTGTAACGAATGATCCTGTCACCTATGAATTCTTTCCCAGATACAGCATCCTTACCAATGAAATCGAAGACGCCAACCTTTTAGCGGATCTGTCAGTCCTCAAATCCGGATTCTTTTTCAATGAAACCACCCTGGGCGGCGGATTCCTGGTTCAGAACACCACCGATGAAGTATTGAAGAGTTCCCAGTATTACCTCACGATTTATGAAGAAGATGGCACTGTGGCACAGGTTGCCAGCGGATATATCGACCTGATCTGGCCCGGGCAGACACAAGGCGTTTCTCCAGGATCAGTCACCCTTTCTGAAGGTGCAAACCCGAACAAATTCGATGTGTTTGTCCTGGCTGGCAATCCTGAGGAAGACGAATTGTCTACCAACCCGCTCACTGCCCAGGATGTGACAATTGTATCGGATGATTTTTTCCCGCGGGTAAGTGTGACGATTGCCAATGCCCACAGCGAGAATATCGAAAATCCATTTGTCACAGTGTTGCTGTATAACGCTCAGGACGAAATCATCGGTGGTGGCTATACCTACCCCGACCCAATCCCAGCGAATGGTTCTCTGACCTACGATGTCTATGTAACGCATGTCACCGCAGAACCACCTGCCAGAATTGAAGCTTTTCCCACAATGACGGGATGGTAGCTTATCACCATCGGGGTCAGGGTGTTTTTGGGGTAACACCCTGCAATCCGTGTTGATGAGATGGAACGAACTGACTACTTAAATGAGGGTGTCGGATCCGATACCCTCATTTCTCATTCATTCAAATTAGAACTTACACCAGATACGACTATCCCCAGGACACTACCTTGTTACCGCCCATTTGTTTTGCCCGGTACATAGCTTCATCTGCCTGGCGCATCATCTCATCCATATCGAATTTTGCCAGCTCTGCGTTGGTAATCCCCACACTGATTGTCCGGGAGATCAATCCGCGACCGGTTTCAACCTGAAGCGCTTCCACTGCTATTCGCAGGCGTTCCGCCACTTCCTTTGCCTGATCGAGAGAGGTTTTCGGTAACAGAATGATAAATTCCTCACCTCCCCAGCGGCCCAGATAATCAACATGGCGAACCTCGACCTGCAGCACCTCGCTCAAACCTTTCAGATAATGATCACCAGCGCGGTGTCCATAGGTGTCGTTGACTGATTTAAAATGATCAATATCCAGTATCATCAAACAAAGGGGATCGTCATACCGGCGAGCAAAAGCAATTTCCCGTAATAACAATTCATCCATCTTGCGGCGATTGTAAATACCAGTCATTTCATCTTTGGTGGCATAGTTTTCCAATTTGGAGATAAATAAATTCAGCACGATTATCACCAGAACAATCACCAGGATCGTCACAATCAAACCAATCACAATATTCCCAATCAGGTTTTCTCTGGCTTCCCGCAGCGTTTGGGTTTGATCCTGCTCCACAATCAGATACCAATTCAGGTCGGGGAAATAGCGTGCGGAGAGCGTAACTTCACCAGAGCGTGTGTTGTACGCATAATAATGCGTTTCCGAATCTTTTTGTAAAATCTCTTCACCAAGCGATGAAAGTCCTTCGAATTCCCGAATATTCATTTTCAGAATTAAATCTTGATCTGGATGAATCTGGATCAACCCGTCTGCATCAATCATATAAATCAAATGACCAAATCGCTCACGGTATCTTTCGAGGGTTTCACCCATCGCACTCATCTGCAATCCCACCCCGGTCACACCGAGGAAATTACCTTCACTGTCCTCCAGGCGATGATTGATGAAGATCGTCATCGTTCCTTCGGTGGCTTCATCGTTATCCACATCCAGATCATAATCGCGATTCAATTCAACAAAGTTGTAATACCAGATATCATGCACATCTTCCGGACTGATTTGCTTGAGGATGCCATCGTAATAATAATAATTTTTGGTGAGATCGGAAACATAAAAAGCGCTGAAATAATCATAGCGTTCACGGATGCGCTGCAGATATCGAATGACTTCTTCTTCGTTCTGTTCACCTGCCAGCACCCAGTTGACCAGGAACTCATCATTTGCCATGATTGATGAATTATAGATCGGCTGCAGCAGCTCCTTCTGAATCTCCGAATAAATATTGTCGCTGATCAACGGAAGGATCACATTCTTAGAATCGCTGGTAATCGCGGTGCGCGTGACGTTGTAACTGATCAGACTGGTAAAGGTAAACGAAAAAATCAGCAGGATGGTGAGAATGCCGATCAACCGGTATTTGTTGAAGAGGAATGTGTTGAGCTTTGAAAGCATATTGTTTGGGTTAAGTTATGAGCAGGGGATGTTGTATGATTTTATCATAGACCAAAAAAAGTTAAGTTTTTTCTTTGAGATCGCCTGATCCGCCACTACTACATGTACAACAAGTGGTGCCCTTTCCGTAAGAGGTGTTCGCTTCTCGTTTACATAGTCAGCACAATTACGAATATAATTCTGTCTCATTCACTGTGGGATTTGGTGCAATACTGAACCCTGGGACACCACCGCAACCCACCAAAAAAGGGTAGTAGCAAGAATAAAATTGTTTGCAAACACAAACGAATTGGGCGATTATTCATTTTCTATACTCCTATTGAAACAACTTTGATCACATATTCAAATTATTGAATATGATTCTAGAATACTGTATTCAGGATGTCAAGAGAAATTTATCCTGTTTTTTTGATGGTTTTGAATAGTGCTAGAAAGGTGCATCACTCTTTTGGAATTTGGATTATTGAGAACTTTGAACAATCCATGTTTGGAGCGTCAACCCAGGCAGTGAAAAGCTTCCAGACAGCTCTATGCCACACATTCCCAAAGGAAGTGATTGTATTAACATAATGCGTCGTTATACTCATAGTTAAGGATCACCGAAAATTTCATTGCGCTCATTTATCAGAATTTTTTCCTTAAGTTAGATAGATACCGAGGTGAAAAATGAAAGAAAATCGCAATGAAGTCATCATCGAGGCTACATCAAACCAGGTTTGGGATGTGCTGACCGATTTAGATAAATATTCAGAATGGAATCCTTTGCTTTACCGGGGAAAGGGGGAAATTAAACTCGGAGAAACAGTCGTGGTGGATGCCAAAACAGCCACAAAAGATATGAATTTTGTTTGTGAAGTAATCAAGGTGGATCCGCTTAAGGAGTTTGCCTGGAAATTTCATGTGTTTCACCCGATTCTCTTCCGCGGAGTTCATTCCTTCCAGATTGAACCTTTGGGTGAAAAACAAGTTATATTTATGGATCGGGAATCCTTTAAAGGATTACTTTTACCGACCCAATCCAAAGACCTGACCACCACCGGTTTGAATGCTATGGTCGAAATGGGAAAAGCCCTAAAAAAACGTGTGGAGAATTTACCTTAATTTGTGAATCGAAGAATTCGCTTATCGCGAATTGAACCCGCACTAAATAAGCTCAAATTACTTCATCACTCAACAACTTATCAGCTTATGAACTGTTCTTAACCCGATACCCATCCAGGCACTTCAACACGTACGAATAATCCAGCCGCAGCTGATCATAGATATCCGCGACTTCCTGCTTATTACGCTTGTCCCCGGAAATCGACACTTCTGCAATCCAGTTATACAAGTCCAGGCTATTGGTCCCGAATGCCTTGACTGAGTCTTCCAGTGTTTTATCCTCCAGCATGATCGCGTTTGCAATCAGCTGGGTGTTTTTGAGATAACCGGAGGTTAATTCACTCAACTTTTCCTCCGAAATCCCCTCTTTCGCATACAGAGGATATTGCAGAAAGATATTATTCGCCCACTCGATGATATTGGCTGCTTCCTGTTCAATTTGATCCAAGCGTATATGGATCACTTCTTTCCTGCTCGCGTGACTGCGATCCTCCAGATCCCACCGTCTTTTCCTGTTCCGGTCATAAGATTGATAAATAAACGTAGCGACAGTGATTAAGAAGGAAGCCAGAAAACCAATCCCGCCACCAATCAATAAGTTCAGCGTTTCTTTATCCATTGAAAAATTCCTCCGGGAGATCCTTTTTTTCCTTTGATAATATCAATTTGGGTTGAGCTGTCAGCCAAGACTGCTTTACCAGATTCCCGGCAGCAGTCGATAGCGCACCTGTCCAGCATATTCTTGATAACCTTCCAGATTCTCCTGCAGAAATTGATCCTCCAGAGCGGTACGCAGAACATACAATCCAATTGTTAAGAATGTTGGAATGTATGCCCAGACAGAATTCAGGAACAACGGTGTAACAAGATAAGATAACAATGCGCCTGCATAGCCGGGATGACGCATCCAACCGTAAGGTCCACTGGATACAACAGTATGACCGCGCTCAGTCTGCAGCCGCACGTTGCCGGAGAAGAAGCGGTTCTCGATCAACGCGCAGGAGGAGATCGCATAACCAGCTACAATCAATACCAGCGCCAGCAATCGTACCGGCAAATCAAAGGCAGGTGTCCAGCCCAGCAGCGCATCCAGTCCGACGACGACCACAATCAGAAACCCAGCCAGACCCATTAGTGGGATGATCTTCTTGTCCCAGGACTGTGCATCTGCATGCTGCATGAAACGCGCGCGTTCTGCAATCAGATCGGGATGGGATTTTGCAGCAAGCACCCGGCTGATCACAAAACTGGTAATCCCCAGCAGCCCATACACCCAACCCTCCCACCAGCCCCACTTTTGCGAGATCAACAGGGGTAGGAATGGCACCACAATAATGAAAAAGACTGCCTGGATCAGGATACGCAGGGATAAAAGTTTTTTAGGCGATTCCATAGAACCTTCTGGGTAAGATTGTTTATATGATTGTACATCTTTTGTCAGCAGGCAGGAATAGCTTTCCGCTTCACTATCCCCGTTCCGAGGACTTCGCAGGTGCTTCGCAAGGGTTGAGATTGAGGGTTTTGGGGTTGCCCAAGGGCATGATATGCCCAAGGGTATTAAATAGAGGTTAGGAGGAATTCAGCAAAACTAATTCAGGATAACACTAGCCTGCTCTCGTAACAGGAAAGAAAATCTGTGGGCTGGTCAGGGTTATTCCAATTCTTGTAGCTTTTTTTGGATTCCTGCCTGGCTCATCCCGCCTGCGGCCAATTCTTTGTCGCTTTTTTCTAAAAGACGTTTGTAAAAGGATTTCATTTCGTTCACTGCAATTGCTCTGGCATCAATCCGTGCGGTTAATCTACTCAATATCTGGTCGGCTTTTGCAAATTCCTTTTCATTTTCATAGTGGCAGAATAAATCCCAAAGGGTATTCTCTTCTAGATTATTGGTATCTAATTTTTGGATTAATTCATCGATCATTTGAGAGATTTCAGAGGGAAGGGATGTTTCCGATAGATTGCTCATCTTCAGTGAAAAATGTAGAGAGTGGATGTAACAAGTAATACTTTCAAATTTTTGGTTTTGTAATTTATATATATCCCCTGCTTCTTTAAAGAGATATGCAATATATCCTGGTTTTTCCACATCCAGTGCTTCGTTTTTCATTAAAATTGCATACAGGCTTTCGTCATCCAATGATTTAATTAATTCTGCATCCATACCGAAAAATAGTTCAAGGGTCTGATCGATTTCCTTTAAAGCCTCCTGGTATTGCCCCTCACTCTTTAAACCAATAATCCTTGCCAACACACCGGTGAATTGCCTGATCATCCTGACAATATAATCTTCTGACAATACAACACCTTTATCTGGGTATGTATAGAGCTACCCTACTCTCAAAAATGATTATTGGACGTCCTCATAAACAATTATAGTTGATTGGATTTAATAAATGGAATAGCCAAATCGAAATTATCCCAAAAGCTTTAAGCCCATGCTCGATGGCTAGCAATTTCTTGTCCTTTCCCTACAGTTGTTAATATTGTCTTGTTAACCGCTGGAATTCTCGACGTGCCGCTTGAAATTATTCAGAATGCTCTGCCAGCCATCCCTTTGCAGTTCAACAGAATTTTCTAACTCTCCATCAAAGGTCACCTGCACCACAACGCCTTTTGAACTCTCTATAAATATAACCTGTGCGGTTCGATCACCGAAGCTGTATTCGATCAACTCCTGGGTCACTATCTTTGCATAGGTTCCTTCGAAATCAAAGCCTGAGCTGCCATCCTTGGCTTCCATCCTTGAGCAGAAAGCACCGCCCACCCGTAAGTCGACCGTGGCAGCGGTTGTGTGCCAGTCTTCGGAGGCAGCATTCCATTGCATGATATCCTCGGGGGTTGTATAAGCGCGCCAGACCTCCGAAATCGAAGCGGCAATCGTTGTTTCGACTGAAATTTTCATAATTCACCTCTTTCGATGATTATATTTATTGATTTTTAGAATGGATCTTTGTGTACATCCTTTTAAAACGTAAGCACCTTATCCGATTCAACTGTCCAGGCAATCAACTGCAACATGGTGCTGAATTCCACCCCCTCCACCAGCGCCAGATCCTTCAATCCGCGGGCGTCCATGCACGTACCACAGGCTTTCACCTGTCCACCTTTGTGGATCACAGAGCGCAGCATGCGTTCAATATTATAGAACCCCTGCGGTGTCACCTGATTTGGTAATGCGCATGTAACCGCATCTGCCAACAAAAACATGCAAATATCTAAATTGTCTGCATGTTCTTTTTGTATCGCCATAGCCATTCGCAAAGCGTTGTAGGCCTTCTCCGTTCCATATGGTGCATCATTCAAAATGAATAGAATCTTCATATTTTCCTCTTTCACGGACAAATTAAATTCATTATACACTTTCAAGATAAATTTCATCCAATTACAATTCCCCAACAAACCGAACGGGTAAGGATTTTGGATTTAAGAATTCGGTGTATTTCGCCTACATCGGAAGGGGTGAAGGATGTGATCACAGAGATCGAGTTGATTGGGATGTCGCAGGAGTGCCATTGCCGATCTGTTTGCCATTATAATCATTGAAAGTGATATTTGCCGATGTTGAGTGAGGTTTTTCCCTGACAATAAGGAGTATTTCATCATGACTGACATTCATCTACCGCAGCCTTTCTCACATGACCTTAGTCTACCAGCCTGGGGACCCTACAGCAAAAAGTACAACGGCATCTCCCACATTCCTGATATCGCACGCGGCATCCGCTTTGACCTGAGCGTTTTCCCGGGTTATTATCGTCATCGGGTGAATGTCCCACACACACAGTGGGAGTCAGGCTATCACCCCTGGGAAGCTGCACCGGGGCTGGACTTTTTTTCCTATCGCTATGATCTCGAATGGAAAGATCAGGTTTACTGTGATGTGGCTTTTTTTCCATGGTCGGGGGATGAAAAAAGTGCCCGGCTTGTGCGTTGTGAATTCGTAAACAATACATCCCAGGTTCAGCATACGGTGCTGCATTACATGGCTTACCTGGATTTTCCACCCCTCCGAGCTTATTCTGAGGAAGCCGTCATCCCCGCCGATATGCATTTGCCACCCGGAGCCATTTGGATCGATGCACTGGATTACAACGACCTTCAATATGCCACCACACGTCCGAGTGATACGCTGGTGTATGAGGGTTGGCTGCGAGGTGAGGTTAGGAACCATGGTTTTGTCAACGGCACGGGGATTGGTGAAAATTTCGGTGTGGAAGCAGGCGATAAGGTTTGTTATTCGCGAAGTATTCAGGATGCGCTGGCCGATGGATTGATGCTGGTGCGATACCGGGCTGCAGCAAAGCAGGTAGCGTTCACAACCTACGGTTTGCCTAATCCTGTATTAACATTTGCCCAATCAGAGGATTTTGCCTTGGTGCCCATCGCGCTGGGTGCTGTGCCAGCCGGGGATTTTACTTTCGAGTTGATCTCCCAGGGCGGAGCAGCGCTGGAACTGGATGGTTTTGTCCTGTTGGAAGCTGGAAAACAAGGGCAGGTGCATTTCTCCCCACATCGCTGGAACCCGATGCCTGCGTCACAATCTGGACCCAAACAGAATACGCTGCTGTTGGAATACCTCGAAACACCAGTGACCTATGGTCTGGCCTGGGGCGGGAAGTATTCCGAAGTGCGTCAATTCTTCTCGTCTGAAATCGATCGCAGCCTGCCTTACTACGTAACCGATCACGTGAAAAAGGTGATCACAACTGATGGTGGTGGACATTTTACGAATATTTTTATCCGACCTGTGATCGTAGAATCACATTCCCAGGTGGTGTTATACGGTCTGGTCTGTCAGGGAGAGGAAGCCCGTGTACGCGAGATGCTTAGGGACTTTGACCCAAACTCCCACGACCTGGAAATCGCTTATCATAACGCCCGGAAAATGGTGGTCAATTTACCTACCAACCCCTCGGGGCAGACATACCTGTTTAGCCTGGAGCGTATGGCGGCAACCTTACTTACCAATGTAATTTACCCGCTGTACACTCAGCGCAGCTATATCCGTCACTTCACCCCCGGCAAACGCTGGGATTGCCTATACACCTGGGATTCAGGTTTTATCAGCCTGGGGTTGCTACACATCGACCTGACGCGGGCAATCGACTGTTTGAATGCCTACACCACACCGCCCGGTGACACGCAGGCAGCCTTTCTCCATCATGGCAGCCCTGTCCCGGTGCAGATCTATGCTTTTCAGGAACTGTGGAATAGAACCCAATCCCGGGAACTGCTGGAATATTTTTATCCGCGTCTACGGCAGTTTTATCTGTTCCTGGCGGGTCGCCTGGGAAGTTCTACCACCCGCAGCCTGCAGTCCAACCTGCTCAAGACCTGGGATTATTTCTACAACTCGGCTGGTTGGGATGATTATCCCCCGCAAGTGTTCGTCCACCAGAACCAGCTGGAAAACCGCACCACACCGGTGGTCACCACGGCACATGCCATCCGCACAGCTAAAATATTGCAGCAGGCTGCCCGAGCACTCCACCTGCCTGAAGATGACGACGATTATCAGACTGATATCGATGCATTCACAAGCGCTTTGCAGCGCTATGCCTGGGACGCAGACGCGGCGGTCTTTAGTTATGTCATCCACGATGCATCCGGTCACCCCGCACAGATCTTGCGTCACGAAAATGGTGAAAATTTCAACCTGGGGTTGGATGGCATCAGTCCCCTGTTTGCCGGAATATGTAACCCGGAACAAGAGCAGCGCATGATCGAGAGGATGACCTCCTCGGCGCACATGTGGAGCCCAATCGGTCTGGTTTCGGTGGATCAAAACGCGTCCTATTATCGCACAGACGGCTACTGGAACGGTGCTGTATGGTTCCCGTACCAGTGGTTCCTCTGGAAAGCGCTGCTCGATCTGGGCCATGGCGACCTGGCCTTACAAATGGCTCATACCGCTCTGGAACTGTGGAAAAACGAAGTGGAGGAGACCTACCACTGCTTCGAACATTTCATTGTGGCATCCGGGCGTGGGTCGGGTTGGCATCAGTGCGGTGGGCTCTCCACCCCGGTGCTGGCCTGGTTCAACGCCTACCATCAGCCTGGCACGCTGACCTGCGGGTTCGACACCTGGATCGATAGCCTGACGATCCCCGAAGATCAAAGTTCCCTGCAAGCGTTTCTGCAGCATGCAGCGGGCGAACAGCCCTGGCTGGCAATTGCCGTGCTGGATGCGGATCGAACATACACGCTTGAATGGAACGGTACACCAATTGAACCTCGTCTGCGCTTCCCAGGTGTCATGGAAATCCTGCTAACCGGTTCTGGCCTTTTGCAGATTCGATCTGTGTAGGGGTAGCAGGTACCCAGAGGAAAGGATATAGCTGGTGCGCTGCTCGGGGATTGACAGAAGTCAATCATCCCGAAAGAAAATCCGGAATTTCCGTCAACATTGGTAAGGGTGATCATGGAGAATATCCACCCATCCACCAAAGCTTTCGTTCTCCAATCCTTCACCCTTACAAAATCAACCTAACTAATCACCTTTCACCCACCAGCCCACCCTCCCAGGCTTTCAATTGGCTTACAAAAACGCTACTTTCGCCAGCTTTTGCGTACAATAAAATGGATGTGCATCATCACATTCTGGAGGTTCTCATGCGAAAATATTTCACTGTTTCAGCCTTATTGCTATTAATTATCTTCGGCTTATCTTTCTTTCCCTTCCTGCAACCCACTGCCAGCGGAAATGGCGATGACATCATGATTTATCTTCCATTGGTGGCTAACAAGAACAGCAGTGCCAACCCCCTGATCGTCAATCACCTCAACACAGATGTGCATGAAATACCCGATTACTGGATCAACGAGGCGCGTAAACTTGTCATTCACTATGCACATACCTCTCACGGCTCTCAAATTCTGACTGGTCTGCAGTGGCTTGAAGCCCAGGATCCCAAATACAATGTCTCCATCATCGCGAGCGGAGTGGTGGCGCAACCTACCGATTCAACGGCGATGGGTTTTTACGATGGAAATAATTACAGTGGAACCACCTATATCACACCCGACATGTACTGGGAATCGGCTACGGGAATCCAGAAAACCCAATCCGTGGTCGCTACCGGCTGGTTCGATATTTCACTATGGACCTGGTGCGGGCAGATGTCAGATTACAGTGTCGCCCAGGTAGAAGCCTACATGGCAGTTCTTGACCAGCTCGAGCGGGATTACCCCCCTTTACGTACTGTTTATTATACCGGTCACACCGATGGCAGCACACAGGGCAGCACACTCTGGCGGAATAACAATCTGGTGCGAGCATATGCCCAGGATAATGGTAAAGCTTTATTCGATTTCGCTGACATCGAATCGTATGACCCCGCCGGCACTTTCTATCCGACAGCCAATGATGCTTGTCCGTGGTGTGCAACCTGGTGCAGCGACCATCCAACATCTTTTGAGTGCCAGAATCACGGGCAAATGGGTGATTGTGCACACAGCCATAAATTGCAATGTGCCTTGAAAGCCCAGGCTTTCTGGCAGTTGATGGCGCGCATGGCTGGTTGGGATGGATAATATTTAACCGAAGGGGCAAAGCATTTGATAATGGACATAGTTGTTCACTATGAAATTTATATCAAATGCTTTGCCCTTACTATGCGTCCCAGTAAATCAACCGCCCTATTTTTAATGCGTCTTTTTCCACCTGGGTAATATATTCTTCTCTATACTCCATACTTTCCATACTCAATATTTGAATCGCATTATTCCAAACGTTTTCCCGCCAATTGCGGATCAAATTTGAAATCACGAATTCGTCCAAACGCCCAAAGACAGTATCGATAAACTCCATAATTGGCATCGCGGGTTCAAGAATTTCATCCTGGACAGCATCGATCGATGAAGCGATAATCGAATTTACCCGATCATGATCGGTATAGCGGTTTCTAAGTTGGATTTCATCCAATGTATTCCATTCCGGCGTGAGGACATCCACCAAAGTCAATACCAGGTCGTAATTGATATGAGCATTAACCCCCAACAACAATGATTGGATTGCCATCGCTTTGAAGTTTCGGGTTGCATTATGTGCCAACTGCCAGACCATAGGCGCGGCCTGCGGGTCAGTTTCATACTTTTCCAATGCGATAAAATAATAATCTGCAAAGCGATTGAGCATATGCTTTACCCAAATTGAATCGAAGAATTCATCACGTTCAATGGCTTGCAACGTGTTATGGGTCATCAATTGATAACAACTTAAGAAAATTCTGCGCGAATCATTGATCCCTGTCCAATTCTGGATCAATGCCTGCATTTGTTGAATCACCCGGTCATTGGGAATTTCCATTTAAACCCTACCTCAGAATAAATCAAAACGAATAAACGCATTATATTGATTATGAACACCCAAGTCAATTTAACGTGGAAGGGGGTGGTGATTGTTGGTGGGTATGGGGGTAATCACCGTCATCATGTAGGGGCGTTCGGTCGAACGCCCTTACGCCAATCGACCATTACCATCATTATGTAAATAAATGATTTTGATTTCTATTCAACCGGTTTTTATGGATATCCCCGGCACATTCAACAACCAATCGTACGGGCAAAGCATTTGATTTCAGAATTCGGGATAAAAACAGTGTCAATTATCAAATGCTTTGCCCCTACACCAATCCATCATAACCCCCTTACAAAAAAGCACGTATAGCAATGGAGAATTCTTCCTGTGTATAGCGATACTCCTTCACTTTGGGAGGAAACTGTTCGTCAAATTTCTCTGCCTTTAGGTCACTAAAGTTATAAACATGACTATCGTAATATTTCCAGGTATGCTGCTGGAAAACACCCTTGGTTAATTCCAGAACCAGCATGCTGTGTGGGTAGCGGCCACTCTCTGTACTGATTAGATAATCCTTTGAACTCTTAAAACCATGTTTGCAATAATTACAGGGTGAACCATAGATGATGATCGCCGGATGATTTTTCTGCTTGGCAATTGCGACGGTATGCTGGATCAGGGCTGAGCCTACCCCTTTTCGCTGGTATTCAGGCAAAACACTGACCGGACCAAAGGTTAAGGTGTCCAGCTTTTCGTTTTGTTCATTGATCACGTGCGATCTGGTATAAAAAATATTACCAATGATCTTATTTTGATACTCTGCCACAAAACTAAATTCCGGCAGATAGTCCGGGTGATCGCGAAGTATATGTACCAGGTAATGTTCATTGCATCCCGGAACATATAAATTCCAGAATGCTTCCCGGGTGACAACCTCGTTTTCATAATAATCGTTTTCTGTTTCTGGCCTGATGAGAATATCCATGTGAGTCCTTTATTGTTATTTTGTAATGGGTAGATTGATATCCTATTTAACTATACTGGATATTTTTTCCAACCGACAAAATATCAATCCTCATCCTTGCTCTGCTGTACTTTCCGTACGGGCGGGTTCCGAACCCGCCCCTACGCCTATCCACCATATGAAAATTAATGATTTTGTTTTCCGTTCATCGGGTTTTTTTATCAACCACGGCACAATCAAATCCCAATCGTACGGGCAAAGCATTTGATATCAGAGTTCCGGGTGGATAACAATGTATATTATCAAATGCTTTGCCCCTACCCACATATGCATAATTTCACCATCATGGAATTGAATTTTGATGAGGTATTTTATTCGTTTATTCGTTGATGGCATTCGTGGACGGCATATCCCCATCGTCCCCATTTCCCCATTTTCCCATTTTCCCATTCACCGATTATCCCCCCATCATCCATCGGTAGGGTGCGTCGGTGACGCACCAATTATGAAATTGATAGAAGGGTTGAAGAATGAATCCGAAGTTTAGCCTAGAAATAATCGGTTTGGTGCGTTTTAAACGCACCCTACTCCTGACTGTTTTTAACTATACTGCAATTTCCCCCCAAGTATTCAATACCTTCTCATGAATTCAACAACACATCAACTCTTCAGAATTTCTTTACAATTTGACAACTATCTTATTGTTTCGCTTTGAACAAATTGGAAACTGGCAGAAGTGTCCAGCCAACCAATCCGGCTGTTGCTAACCAGCGGATAATCATCGGCCATGACGATTCCCAGATCCACAGCCCGACCATAATGGGCAGAAAAAGTACCCAGACGATTATCTCCAGCATCAGGGGCAAGGCGCGCACCCAATTCCACAGCTGATCAAGCAACGCTGGATTGGTCATCAAAACGATCGCAAACCCAATCCACAGAATCGCAAAAACCACGAAGGAATAAATGGTCAACATTCGTGGCACCATAATTTTCCAGAAGGATGCGGTTTTCAAAGTTACCTCCAAAGCGGACAAGAGGAAAAGATAATTTAGATCATACCAGCTTAAAAAAAAGAGCTCCTCGAGTAGGACTCGAACCTACAACCTAGCAGTTAACAGCCGCCCGCTCTGCCAATTGAGCTATCGAGGAAAGCTTGATTATTATAACCAATCTTGCTTGGCTGTCAACCCTGATTTATGGTACATCGTGTGCCAGGTGTTTTGCCGGCAGGAGGAACACTCCGACTTGAACTTCGGATTCCCTTTTGCCTTCCAGCGAATGCCTCCATTATCCCAGACGGAGCGCTCAAACCCGCAGGTACAGCGCACCATCCAGCTGCGGGATTCTTTCTGCATTTCTTCCGCCCAGGTTTTGGGCAGCACAGTGGACATAAATTTTTGTAGGAATGTCATCATTACTCCTGGTAGCATGAACCATTTTCTGGCTGATCAGCTTATTTCTGGCGATTTTCTGGAACCAGTATGGTGCTATTTCAATATTATAAGGAATCGTTTGGTTAAAACAAATTTCTTTCCATGCCCATACATCATCACCCCATCACCGGCAACAAGCCACCCTCCACCGTCCAGCGCAATCCCTGCAATATACCCTCCTCCTCACGCTGTGCCCTAGGTAACAACAAGCGCCTTCCGAGCAGGTCGATGGCAGGCGGTAAGGCAGTCCCGGCAGGCAGGTGCAATCTGCCATCCAACCCCAGCTGCAAGGGCAGCTCCGCCAGACGCGGCAGCGGGAAAACTTCCAGAATACCGGCCGGGTTAATCAGTGCGCTCAGCTCACTGCCGTCCGCGCAGCCGTAGGAGAGCCACTTCTCCAACGCTGCACGACGTGTTTTTTCGAGTGTACGCCAGCGTGGGATTTGCACCCCGCTGTCCTTCCAGATCTGCACCCCCTGCAATACCCCACCCTGCACCGCGCGTTCCGCCACCTCGCGCATCAGACCGGTTGTTTCGGTCACCGCCAGCAGGCAGAAGCGCAAATCCTGGTTGAGCAATATCCAATCACTGCCATTCCAGCACCTTAATTCGCCATCCGGGTAACCGCGGCCGTCATCGGACTCGAGGACATAATGATTGCTGCTGTCCAGGCCGGCACTGCGTTCCACCACCAACCAGGCAAAGGATCCTGCGGACAGGTTCAATGCCGTATCCAAAAGCCAGGTCAGCCACTGCCAACCACCATGCAGGACATAATTCGGCAGGCTGGCTGTCGCCAACACTGTTCCGGGGCGAGCGGCATTATCCGCGCAGATCAGCACCCGCACCTGATCGGCAGGTGCTCCGATCAAGGCTGCCCGCAGGCAGATCTGACCCAACGCGAAAGCTGTCCCACCCACCTGAAAGCGCTGTGCCAGTCTTTCGATGCCGCTCAGTCCGAAGGCTTGCTGACTTTTACCACCCGGCAGATGTGCCAGCATGCCGCTTTCCTCGCCGTCCAGGGTCCAATCCAGGCGCTGCCACCAGCCGCTGGCATGCAGCACCAGGCGGGGTTTGGTATGTTTTTCCAGCAGCTTAATCTGGGTCCCGGAGGTTTTCGATTTGCTGTTAAGATGATTTGTAGCCGCCTGCAAGGCACTGCTGGCATCGGCATGCTCGAGGGTCAGCAATTTTTCACGCGCACCCAGGCGATCCACACCCGCCTGATCCTCCACCCAGCTGCTGTACGTCCAGCTGCGGTAAGGGTCGAGCAATGCGCTGACCGTTGGGTAGCGGGCAATCACCCGATTGATCATCTGCGAACAATCCCAGCGCAAGCGCAATCGTTCGTACTCCAGGCTGACGGCTTCAATCCAGCCGTGCCAGAGCACTTCTCCAACCGGATTACAGATCTCGACTGCCTTTGCCAGCCAGGCCGTTACCATTTCGGAATTGATCTGGGTCGGGTTTTGGATGTATGCCGAAAGAATAGCGCTGTGTGCCCCACCGGGAATTGCCCAATCCATCTCCTGTACCTGCCAGTCACTCCCCATCTGCAAACCGGGTAAATCAAGTCTCACCTGTGGCTTCATGGGAGCATCCTTGTGCGCGGTTGGTACTCCAGCTGCACATGACAACCCGCATCCAGCGGCATATTCTGTCCGTTATCGAAGAGCACTTGCAGCACATGATCCTCCCCGGGTAGCAACCACAGTCCATTCCCCAGTACCTGGTAGGACTGCTGGTTGGTTTGCGTCTGTGCCAGGTGGATATAGGGTTGCTGTTGGTCGCTCTGGTCGATGAGGGTCTCGCCATAGGCTAGTTTTCCATCCGGCAGGGCTGTAAACTGCCGCCAGCCGTCGGTGAAAAACAGGAAAACTGCATCCAGTGCCAGATGGGTAGCCCCCGGGTTGCGATTCTGGGCATGCAGCTCCAGTCGCAGGTCATTCCAGGGTACCTCACTGTTGGAGAGAGCCGGCAGGCAGATGATCGGCAGCAGTTGTAATTGCCGCCCGACGGTCAGCTGCCGGGCAGCGCTTTGGAAAACGAGGCTGCCAAAATACAGCTTCCAGGAAAGCCAGGTCTCCGCGCGCAGGCTGGAAGGGTTCACCAACCGAACCAGCGGTCGCAGCTGTGCCCTAGCCAGTGCATGAAAGGCAGCCCCAGGTATTACCCAGGAAAGGATTCGCAAGGCAGCGCTGCTCTCCCATTGCACCAGCCCATAGGCACCGGCATGGCAATCTGCGTTCATCACCGCACCAAAATTGAGCTGACTGCTGCCCTGTTCCCCTTCAAGCACCGCCAACGGGGTAATGCGTGCGCTGCCCAAGCCGATGTAGATTGCATCCAGACTGTTGATGGATTGAAGGTCGTGATGCAAGTGCAGGCGCAACGGAGCAGGCAGATCGCCCAGCAGATCTTCCCCCGCCAGCCAGCACCAGTTCTGTCGATTGACAGGGTTGTCATCACGGTTATCCATCTGCAGTCCATCCAGCACGCCATTGCCGTGGCAGTTATTTAATGCCAGCGGCCGCCAGGGAAGGTGCCAGTAATCTTCGCGCTGCAGTTCCAGGCGGATTCCGATTCCTTTGGGCTGCACACTGCCCAGAATCCAGCTGAACTCCCCGGCGAACAGACGGCTCTGATAGGGTTCGGATTGCTCGTCCGTCTGGCATACCAGATAGAGTGTATGCCCCAGGCGGATGCGCTCCACCAGAGTCTGCAGGCGTATTATCAGGGTGCGCGATTGGTACGGAGTGCCCTGTGAAACAAGATCGAGCTTTTCCAGACACAGCCCGGAGGGTAAGCGCTGGGTGGGTTGGCGCACACAGCCGCGCAGCGGTGCTGCAATGCCAGTGCCGTGCAGGACGAATTCATCCTGTTGAATTTTGATACTGAGTCGAAACATATGATCTCCTTTTCCATCCTACTTTAAAGGAAGCGAGTGGGTGATCCAGCCGTTGACTGATCCGGATCACCCGATTTGGTTAAAATGGTGCGCTGGGACTGCGCTGCAAAAAGTAACGCCGTACCTGCTCCAACTGGTCTTTCAATGCCTGTGCAAGCAGTGCCTGATTTTGCAGCGTGGTGTTCTTTTGCGGGTCGGGATGAAAGGTCTCGCCGCGTTGCACCTGTCGCTGCTGGAGGGCATGCTGTTGTGCCAGCTGCAGCAAGAGTGGACTCAGCCGCATTTCCTGATCGAGGTTACTCTCGACGGCATCGTCCAATCCTGCAATGCTCAGCGAATACGGGCAATGTGCCTGGATTTCAGCCAGCCCAAGCTGCAGGCACTCTGTCAGAAGGAATTCCGTCCAGATCATCGAATCGGGGTCATTCAGCAGCACTCTCAGGCGGGCTGTCAGGGCGGCAAGATTTTCACTCATCTGCCACCCCACCGGCCAACAAGCTGCTGGTTTCCCGGATGATTGCTTTCACAGGATCAGGATTGTTGTCAGCAACTTCCTGGATGATTTTCATGCCGTTGGGGGCAATCACCACCACCTTGCCGCTCGCATAAACTTTCCAGGCGAGCAAGTCCTCCAGCGTAATGCCCAATTCAGCTACCAGGCGGGATACCGCTTCCGGCACATTCGGGTTTGGCGGCGGCTTTGGGTTTAAGGGGGCTTTTGTCCGACGAAGTCGGGGTGGTCGTGCTTCAGGCATGCTCCACCTCCCGCCAGCATTCAGGGTGCGCCTGCCACAACGCTGCCAGTTTTTCCTGCCAGCTCAATTCCCTTGCGGTCACCGGTTGTCCCAACCAGGTTTGCAGATCCTGCAGGCTGCCCTGATAGAAATTCAGATCCAGGGCAGATTGTTCTCCCGGCAGGATGAACTTATCACCCGAGAATTGCCAGAAGCGCCAATCTTTACAACCGCCCGGTAAGGACGGAGCAGGGATGGAGGGAACATAATCACGTTTCAATTGCTCCCAGGTCAGGTGCAGTTTGCCGGGCCGGTATGGATAATGCGCCATCCATAAAGGCCATTCCGCCAGCCAATCCGTCATCTGCGGTGCGTATTCCTTTACAAAACTGGCACGTGTATAAATCAGCACCGGCTTTCCGAAGCTTTGGCGCATTTGTTCGGCACAGGCGCGTGCACAGTCACTGATTTGTTTGCCCGTGTAGCGTTTGGTAATCTTGCCCTGCTGCCACTCGTCCCAATCCGACCAGTATTGTTCCACATCCAGCGCGAGAAAGGTGTAATCCAGTCCCTTCAGCCGCGCTGCCAGATTATTGATTTGCTTTTCCACCGCACAGGCGGGGTCCATCCAGTGATAGACCCCACACAGCATCCCGGCTGCCTGTGCACCGCGCAGGTGGGTGGGGCAGAGGGGATCCTGCCGGTAGCTGCCCTGTGCGGCTTTGATGATCGCAAAGCGCACACCGGCAGTATATAATTTTTCCCAATGGACGGTAGCCTGCCAGGAACTGACATCCACCCCCAGACAATATGAATCGAACATAAAATCTCCTTTATGGGATTTTTGGGTTGATGGTTTTCCACCCAAAAATCCCGATAATCTCTTTTTCTCATTAGCCTTTAGCCTTTCAACTTTCAGCCTTCTGCCATCAGCTATGAGCCGACAACAGTCAGCGGACAGCGGTCAGCGGTCAGCTCTCATTCCATCCTCGACGGCCACGCCTAAAATATACGCAGCCAACACCGACACAAATGCAATCGTCTCATTCTCGGGCACCGCAAAGGTTGGATCAAAATTCCTGATAACCAGAAATACCAATCCAACCATCGCTGCCCAAAATTTCCGCGATCCCAATAACAATTTCCACTTTTCCATCTTGTTCTCCTTTCGTTTTTTTTTGTTGGGGTAAAGCATTCGGAAAAAATGAATGCTTTACCCTTACTTTCGCCTTTAGCCTGCCCATACGGATTTTCTATGAGCTATCAGCTACCAGCTACGAGCTAACTACGCCACATTCGCTTTGAACAACGGCCGATAATCCGCCACGAACACCGAGAGGAAATGTCTCACCTTCAAATTGAGGGTGTCATTGTGCAGCATGTCGAAACCCTGCTCCTGATCGGCCACAATAATTTCCGGCATCAAACCAAAACGTTCGGCGATGATGATGCCAGGTACCAGTGCCGGGTCTGCGATGGCTGCCCAATCGTTGGCATCTGACCAATCCGGTACGGTGATCACATCCCCCAGTTCGCCGCGCAGCATATTCTCGGAAAAGATATTGGCTTCGCGTTCAAAGGCTGGGTAAAGGATCTGGCGTCCGGGCAGTCGTAACGCACGCGGTACCAGCAGAAAGCGTGCATCCACTGCCAGCATCGGTTTGCTGGTGTCGTTGGAGACCATGCTCTGCTGATAGATCGCCTGGCTGGCCGCTTCAAAACTGGCTGAGGTCAGGGCGCTTGTCCCCAGATTCTTGTGCACGATGGCATCAAAGACATGCGCACCATCAGCCATGATGGGTCCGGTACCGCTGCTGCTGGTGAAGATTCCTCCCACCAGGTTGGAGAGATTGCGAACTGCGCTGGAGATCAGTTTCTTTGGCAGCTGCCGAATCTTATGGGTCTCATCCTTGTCGATCATTTCGATGGTGATCGGTAAAATGCCGCCATACTTGCGGAATTTCTGGCTTTCACCACTGTCGGAAATCTCCAATTCGCCGTAGCTACCGCCTTCGGAGATAATCCCCAATGCGCTCACTTCTCCCAGCAAAATGCCACTGACCGGCTGCAGGGAATTCATGTGTTCCACCCTTACCACCTTCTCCCACCAGCGGTAACCCGCTTTCCCCAACTCTTCCCATTGCTGCAGCATGATTTTATTGAAGCTGTTCTTGAGAATATTGGAGAGGCTGTCACTGTCGGCCAGTTGCACACGCGCTGGATTCATACGGCCATGCATTTCATAGTCGCCCGTCTTAATTTGATACAGATCGCGGATTCCACCCAGCGGTGAAACCGTTGCATTCAACATGCATCTTTCCCGCGGAGCACCCAGCAAATCATCAGCGGCTGCCTGCAGGCGGTCACCTTCGGAACGCATCTCTTCAATTCGTCCGGCACCCTGAATTTGATTACGACCCTGCAGGGCAGCCACAATTTCACGCTGCTGCAGGATTGCCTGGTCAATTTCCTCGAGCTGGTAGGAACTACTTTCAAATTGCTTGCGCAGGTGAGACTGCACGGGTTCGGGCAAACCGCTTTCCTTTAATTTAAGGTGCAGCAGATTCTTCTTGATCGCCATCACCTCCATGGATAGTTCTGTTTCCACCACGATGTTCTGGGTTGGTTGTGTTTCACTTAATTGCACTGTTTCTTTTTGCATTTCTTCCTCCTCTTGTTGTGTTTGATTAAGAACCCGGTTGAACGTCCCGCCTCTTGCCGGACGATAGACCAGATCCAAACTGATTACTTTGATAATTTGTTTGACAACTTTTCCTGCTGCGCTGAATACAATATCCGCGCTGAATCCCAATTTGGGACGCGGTCGCTCGCTCGCCAGCCATTGCGCTCCGATACTCTCGAGCAAATCTGCGCTCGGGCCAGCCGGACGGAGCTTCACTACCACTCCGCCAGACTCTTCCTCAAAGCGGGCGGCAAAGGCCACCCCAGCCAGGTCACGCAGACTGCGTTGTCCCTGCTATTGGTGATCGACAAAGACTTCCACCCCCTCCCAGAGCGCTAGGGAAGCCTGTAAGGCATCACGGGTGAAGTGCCAGCCGTTACCTTCTCCGCTGGTGATGGCGGTAACCTCAAAGACCGGGTTGTGCGTACTAAGTTCCCTGGCTGGCGATTCGCTTTGCAATTGCACCTGAATACGATATTGTTGGGTTTCTTCTGTCATAAATTCTCCTTTCATTCTCTTTTTTTTGTTACGACCGATTAATGACGATTACCACCTCCTTTCCTTTCTCACACTTTGGCAATTCCGCGGGTCTCCCCGCTGTCGGGGTCGACTGCCTTATTCCCCGCTGCTTTCCCCGCCGATTTCTCAGGTTGCTGCCGGGCAGGGTCATCCGGGTCAATAGGGTAAGTTTCCTGAGAAGGCACCTCACCGGCAAAGCGATAAACCATACGCATCAATTCAGCACGGTCGATTAATCCCCGATCAAAAAGATCGAAGAAGGTGTTGCTGGCAGCCTGTGTAGCAATTGCCAGGGCGGCATTGTCACGCGCACTCAGGTCAGCAGCCTGAACCTGGATGACCTCCTGCGGATCAATCGCCGGTTCAATCATCGCCCTTCGCCGAACAGCGATCACCGCCATCTGGCGCAGCATCTCAGTAAAGAACAACTGGCGCTGTTCAAAATGCCGGAAGGTCGGGCCACCGGCGGCTTCAGCCGTGCTGCGGGTCGAGGACTCGGGTTCTGCCAGAAAGTGCAGTGGTAATCCGGCACCGGCTGCGATCATCTTCTTGATGCTCAGTCCATCCGCGCTGGCTTCGTGACTTTCCAGTCGCGGGTGAATCACCTCCCACTGTTCTGATTCGTCGGTCACCAGGATCGATCCCGGAGTGGGAGGTGCAGCATTCAAAACTGCCTGACGGGCAGCCCGTTCGGCCTCGCCCAGAAAACGAGCTTTGACCACAAAGTAGAAAGCATTGCGGTAGCGGTTCAGACGTGCACGATCCTCCAGCCAGATGGCATAGCGGTTCAGCCACACCAGCAGCGGTGCCAGGTCGCTTTCTCCGCGTACAGCTCCCGGCGGACGGTTGATCGCAAAATGCAGCATAACCGTCTGGTCGGGAGAGTCCAGCTGACTGTCGTATGCCAACCAGCGCTTTTGCTCACCCAGGATCCCGGTCTGCTGGTGATAGCATTGTTCCTGCTGAAGGTCGTTATCCGCCGTGTCAATGGCAATAATCTGCGAGGCCGGCACAGCGCGCACGTAGGTCATCCCGGCGGCATCCGTCGAGAGCAAAAAGAATAATTCCCCAGCGCGAGTCAATTCATCACACCACTCATAGACCCGTAATGCACACTGGTTCAGCTCATGCTGCCACCACCGGCTCAGGAACTGTTCGGTAGCGTTATGGCTGCACTGCAAGCGGATGCCCCCTCCGACCACATACTGGCTGGTCAGCCCAACAATACGGCGTGCCAATGGGTTCGAGCGCCAGGCATCCAGCGCTTGCAGCAGGATAGCCTGGTGGTCATACGGAAGCCGGTCGCGGCTGGGCTCTGAAGAAAATGCAAACGGCAGTTCGGGGATGGTCTGCAGAGATTGACGCTGCTGCTTTTGTTTCTGCTTGGCAAGATAGGTTTGTAAGCGTACGATTAAATTTGTTTTCATTGGTTTCTCCTCCATTCATTTATAGGAATTGCTTTGTTCGCCATTGTTAAAATTCCTTCTCCGAAGGACGTCTGCGGACGCGGTCGATCTCCAACAGGGGATCTGCCGCAGAAATAATCCTGGTGTGCTGGCCAGCGCTCCAATCGAGTGGTTCGAGAGCGGCGCATAATGCAGCTGAGATCAGCCAGTCATCATGAACTTCATGACCAGAGTCATCGCGGGTCCCAGGTGGTACCTGCCAGCGCAGAATGCTTTCCGGACCGATCGAAGTACTTGACTTACAGGCACGTGCCTGAACCAGAAATTGTCTTTGTTCGGGGGTCTTATCTGCATGATCTTTAAAACGACCGCTGTCGATCAATGCCAGGAAGTCCCAGCCCAGACGGCTCTTACTGCTTGCGGTAAAGGTAAAGGAAGTTACACGCCCGGGGAATGCCCGTTGTAGAAAAGACGCGATCCCAGCTCCCACCCCACTGGCGTCCACCACCATCTGACGCGGGTGCCACAGTCTGGTGAGTGCCAGTAATTGATCGAACAACTCCGTCTGCGAAACCCCCTGCCAGGATTGGCGTTTCATCACATGATAGTGATTCTGGTGGGATCCCCAGGAGGTGGGCAGACTGGTAATCGACAGGATCGTCAACGCGCTGAAATCTCTGTTAGGATTGGACAACTGACCGGAATGCGCAAGTCCCTGATCCTCCCCAGCCACATCCAGACAGAAAGCATGCATCATCCCGGGTTGTGGGGAATGTTGACTGTGATGTTCGCCAATCAGCATAGCCAGACGTCCATCATGAAAGATCCTGCCGCCATTCTCCAATAACTCCGAGAAGTACTGCGTGCGTATCATCGGGTGATCGCGTCCCAATTGTTCGATCTGCCGCTGTACGAAGCGTCCGTAGGCTGGCACTTCACTCGCAACCTGATCCGCATTCAATAGAAATGCCCGTTGGATCCCATCCTGCTTTTCAACCAGCTGTGCAAGATGGAACTCGCGCGCCAGAAGGGTATCTTCCGTCCAGGCGGTCCCCCAAAAAACACGGGTCGCATTCGTACTGGCTGCCATCGGCGCAATTTCCTTGTCATACTTTTCCAGCGAGATGTCCTGCGCTTCGTCAACCTGCAGCAGGGTTGAAGCCGTGGCACCGACAATATTGGCTTCCGGTGAACCGGAGAGAAACGTGATGCTTGCCTGATACACCGTAAAGCGGTAACCGGAGTCTTTCTTCCAATGATCTTTCAGCAGGGGAAGATGTCTGAGCACCTTTTGCAAACGCCGCATGGCATTCTGGCTTTGTGGTTTCCAGGTTGGAGAGATTTTGACCAGTTCCCCGCCGGTGTGGGAGAAACGCAATAAGAAATAGGCTTCTAACTGGGCCTGCAGTTCGTTCTTTCCACTTTGGCGGGGAAACATGACCACAAATGTATCTCCCCTGGATTTCAGCACCGACTTGCTAATCGCCTTTGCCACAGTCTCCTGATACCTGCGCAGACGAATGCCACCCAGGATAGCAAAATGGCAAGGATCTTTAATCGTTGGTCGCAAAGCTTTTTTATCAACAGGTGTCAGCATCTCACATTAATCCTTTTCAGGATCAAAAGGCTGAATTTCCGCATCGATTTCCTCCAGCATCTCCACCAACGCTTTTCTCAACTGCTCGGCACCACTGCTATTCCCCTCCAGTTTGTGGTGGGTCTCGATCAGGCGTGCCAGACGGGTGGCTGCCATTCCCAGGGTGCCAACCACCTTGCCCCATTCATCCAGATTGACCGAGTTTTTATCGGTGATATCGTAAAAGCGCTGGATGACGGTGCGCAGTAATATAATTTCATTCTTTAGGCTAGTGAGCGACTCGTCCGGAAAATCATCCGATGCTTCGCTTTGCAGATCCTGCACAATAAAATTCATCGGCTGTGGTTGGCACATCTCAATTTTCTTGTTGTCTTTGTTTCTGATCGGCATATTTCTCCTTTCAAATAATAGAACAATAATTCTATGATTTCATCAAGTATGCCGGGAAATAAGAAGTTTTACAACCTGTATATATGTGCAGGTTTTAAGGGTTAAAACAGTCATTTTGGCAGGTTTTTGGCATATTTTACAAAATTGGTCTTTTTTGTGTTCTTTTTTCCATCATCCGGACTGCAAGAATCCAGTCTTGATGAAATCCGAACCAACTCAATAAAATCGGGTTAAATGTGTTTTAGACGGGTGTACACCCGTCTAAAACACCCTGCTGCTGATCAAAGAAAAATACAAAAAACATTTGACAATATTCCTAACTTTTTCAAAATCCGATATAATTGGAAAACCTTGTCAGACAACTTATGGAAAGCTGGCAAATTAGCCAGTTAAGGAGGAGTAATAAATTATGGAGGGAACAATGACTGCCCTTACAGTACTGACTGAAACAGGTGCTGATCGTGCAGCCTTGCCGCTTTTATGGTGGTTGGGACCAATCACCGCTATTTTGGCGCTTGGATTTGCTATTATTTTTTACAAACAAATGATGCGCAAGCCTGAAGGCACAGAAAAAATGAAATTCATTGCCCAGGCTGTCCGCGAAGGTGCAATGGCATATCTTTCACGTCAATATCGCGTGGTGGCAATTGTATTTGTGATTTTATTCGTGATATTCCTGGTACTATCGTTCTTCAAGTTGCAAAACCCGATCGTTCCTTTCGCTTTTCTTACCGGTGGTTTGTTTTCCGGGATTTGCGGCTATTTCGGTATGAAGACGGCCACCAATGCCTCCGCCCGCACTGCCCATGCAGCCAGCAAGAGTTTGAACTCTGGTTTGCAGGTTGCCCTGCGTGCCGGAGCTGTGATGGGGTTCGTAGTGGTTGGTTTCGCACTGCTGGATATCACCGCCTGGTTCCTTTTGCTTTATTTCGGTTTTCCTGTTCTCTTTCCCGAAAACTTCATCAGCGTGACGGCCAACCCGTTGCCGCAGATCACCGCGATCATGCTCAGCTTCGGTATGGGAGCTTCCACCCAGGCGCTGTTTGCGCGTGTTGGTGGTGGAATCTACACCAAAGCAGCTGATGTCGGTGCTGATCTGGTTGGAAAAGTCGAAGCCAATATCCCCGAAGACGATCCTCGTAATCCGGCAACCATTGCCGATAACGTGGGTGATAACGTTGGCGATGTGGCTGGCATGGGCGCTGACCTGTATGAATCCTACGCTGGATCCATTCTGGCTACTTCTGCGCTGGGTGTGGCTGCTGTCACTCTGGCCGGCAGCTCCTTAATCCCCGACAAAACGCCGTTGGAAACCGGGCTGCTCTATATCACTGCCCCGATCGTTTTAGCGGCCCTGGGTATTGTTCTCTCGATCATTGCCATTTACATGGTTCGCACCAAAGAGGATGCTGATCAAAGTCAATTGATCGCCTCCCTCAGCCGCGGCTTAAATCTCAGTTCCTTTGGCATCGCTGTCCTATCCTTACCACTGCTCTATATTCTCGGTCTCCCAAACTTTTTGGCTGTCTGGATTTGCGTCCTTGCTGGTCTGACAGTTGGCCTGGTGATCGGCAAATCAACCGAATATTACACCTCGCATGCATTCAAACCCACCCGCGATATTGCCGAACAATCTGATACCAGTTCCGCAACCGGATTAATTGAAGGAATGGCGGTTGGTATGGAATCAGGTGGCATTCCGGTTGCAGCTGTTGTGATTGGCATCATGGTTAGCTACTATGTAGCTGGCGGTGTCGATAATTTATTGATGGGACTATTCGGTGTGGGTATTGCGGCCGTCGGTATGCTCTCCACCCTCGGGTTCACCCTTGCAACCGATGCCTATGGTCCTATTGCTGACAATGCTGGTGGTAATGCCGAAATGTCCGGACTTGACCGCAGTGTCCGCCAGCGCACGGATGAACTGGATGCCGTTGGCAATACCACTGCTGCAATCGGTAAAGGCTTTGCGATTGGTTCAGCGGCTCTCACCTCTATGGCACTCCTGGCAGCCTATCTCGAAGAAATTCGACTGGTACTCTCAGAACTGCGTCACGTGGACGCTTTACTCGTGCGTGGTGAGATGATTCCAGTTATGCAAATGACCATGGATAACTTCATGGATTTTTATAATGTCTCCCTATTGAATCCAGCTGTTCTGGCAGGTCTCTTCACCGGCGCTGCGACAGCCTTCTTCTTTTCTGCTATGACCATGCGGGCTGTGGGTCGGGCTGCAACCGGTATGGTGGAGGAAGTCCGCCGTCAGTTCCGTGAGATTGAAGGGATCATGGAAGGCACAGGCCGACCGGATTATGCCCGTTGTGTTGCCATCAGTACTGCAGCGGCACAGCGAGAAATGATCGCCCCATCACTGGTTGCGATCGTAATTCCCGTGTTTGTAGGAATCGTATTCGGGATCGCCGGGGTGCTGGGTTTACTGGCAGGCACATTGGTTACCGGTCTCTCATTGGCGATCACCATGTCCAATGCCGGTGGTGCCTGGGACAATGCCAAGAAGTATATCGAGGTTGGCAAATTTGGTGGCAAAGGATCTCCTGCCCACAAAGCCGCCGTGATTGGCGATACTGTCGGTGACCCCTTTAAAGACACCGCTGGCCCTTCCTTGAACATTTTGATTAAACTGATGACCATGGTGTCCGTGGTCTTTGCTGGTCTGGTGGTCGCTTTTGGGAATGGCCAGGGTTTGATATTTATGCTATTGCATTAGCTTACCAGGAATTTTAGGTTTTCCAATCCTTTTAATTTGATCCTTTAATGCCTCTCCAGCCTTCGCTAAGGGTATAAAGGGTCAACTTTTATTAATTATTAAGGTCTTACCAAAACGATCATCATCACCATGGAGGTAATTTTGGTGATGATTTTGTGATAAGAAATCGATGTCCGTTTATAATTAATGAATACCATAGCGATTTCGAATTGAGATAAAAATGAATGAATATACATATAAACAAAATCAGTTAAAAGCTATTCTTGACCGATATAAAGTTAATGGTTTATTACTCCATCGCGTGTCAAGTTTTTCCTGGGCAACCTGTGGCGTTAATAGTGCAGTCAACATTTCAGCCACAAATGGAACTGCCAGATTATTAATAACGAAAGATAAGAATTACTTAATTACAAAAAATATCGAAGCACCCCGTCTGGAACAGGAAGGTCAGCTAAAAACGCAAGGTTGGGAATTTATTGTCACCCCCTGGTATGAATCAGAATTTGATCCAAGAGAGATTATTGGTGATGGTCCTTTTGGTGCAGATATTTGCTATCCAGGCGCAATTGACTTATCAGCTGAAATTTCCTCCTTGAGATCAAATTTAATACCTGAAGAACAAATCCGTTTTAAAGAATTGGGCGGGTTGTGTGCATCAACCATGTCAAAGACAATGAATTCAATTGAACCAGGTATGACGGAATTTGAGATCGCTTCCATTTTGTCCTCTGAAACAGAAAAGCAGGGAATAAAAGCAATCGTTAATCTGGTTGCAACGGATGAAAGGATCTTTAAGTATCGTCATCCACTTCCTACTGAAAAACAACTTGAGAAATACGCCATGGTTGTACTTTGCGGAAGAAAATGGGGATTGGTTTGTTCTCTCTCCCGATTAATTCATTTTGGGAAAATCCCTATTGAAATACAAAATAAAATAAATTCTGTGGCAAAAATAGACGTTGAATTTATCAAAAACACCAGACCTGGAAAAACAATGGGCGAGGTTTTTTCACAAGCCAAAGCAGCTTATCAAAAAGAAGGCTATCCTGATGAGTGGTTACTTCATCACCAGGGCGGACTAACTGGATATGAGCCACGAGAATCTTTAGCTGGACCAGAATTCAATCAAGTGATTCGCCAGGGGCAATTCTTTGCCTGGAATCCATCCATTAGCGGAGTAAAATCAGAAGATACAATTTTTGTTGGTGAAACTGAAAATGAAGTAATAACAAAAATAAAGGATTGGCCGACAATCGATGTGTCAATAAATGGTATCGATTTTCAACGTCCAGCAATTCTAAAGAAATAGGATTGTAATAAGTCACCAACTCACTCATCACTGTGTCAAACAACAGGGATGCCTGAATGATTACCGTAAAGTATGTCGATGACTTGAAATAAAGCTTCAAAGTCTCACTTGTAGTTAAAGCGCGAATAATCAAAAATATCGATGGTTTTCTGAACCCATTCTAAAAACACCAGATTTTTCTCAAATTATCCTGAACAAACTAAAGACCATTATCTCCGTGGTTTTTGCTGGTCTGATTGTTGCCTTTGGCAACAGCCTGGGCATTATTTCCATTGTTGTTTCACTAATTTAATTTTTTCAGAAAAAAAATTATATGAATCCACAAGGTCCTATCTCCGTAATGCCATTCGTGTTGTCCAGGCACGGTAGAAAAACAAGAATCTCAGCATCACCGGCGCATACAACAGACGTGTCCAAAAATGTTTAAAACCGGGTCGGTGTACAAATTCAATATAGTCCCTGATTTCAGTCACCTGATCGGATATTGGCCTGAAGGAATGTGTATGTTCCCAAATAAGCATCGGACCCGAAATTTGCACATCAGTAAACCCATTCGATGGATCAACCTGAACATGCTGTGCCACCCAGCGCACCGGGAAAGGACCAAACCACATTGTGAATTTAGCGATAGATCCCTCTGCCAATGGTTCAAGATGGTGAATCCTCACGACCACTGGAAAGGGCGTCAGTCGTTTGAGGGCAGTGGTACTGCTGTGGAAATCTGCCACTGCCTGAATAGGTGCTTTTACTTGAAATGTATTATTAAAAATCTTCATCCTCGTTCCTTTTGTATTTCAATTTTCATTCAAAAGGTAATTCATATCAAAGAATTGTATAATCTTTGTACACTCTTTTCGTTATCTTTCAGATTTGAGCCTTGAGCTTTTGACCTTTGAGGTATGAACTCTTTGCAATTCATTCCCATATCTATTGACATATATCACGACGTGATGTATTATATAGATAACGTCGTGATATAGTACGTCGTGTTATATCATAAGGTTATGTAAAAAGAAAGGAAATGCGCCTTGAATTATGAAAAAATAAGAAAACGGTTTATTCCTATGAGCGAAACCATGTTCTATATCCTGTTATCGCTTCAAGAAGAACGGCATGGATATGGAATTATGCAGCACGTAAAGGAGCTTACCAATAATAGAATTGTTCTCGGGGCTGGAACGATTTATCAAAGCTTAAGCAAACTTGAGGGTGACGGATTGATTATCTCCACAAAGGAAATTGACCGCAAAAAACTCTATATCATAAGCGAAGTGGGAAGACTGATTCTCAAAGAAGAATCCGTACGAATTAAAGAAATCTATCAGAATGTTGAGAAGCTATTATGAAAACAAAAAAAGTGGTCTGGCTTTCTGCCTTCAAGCATGTGATACCCGCCGATTATGAAAACTGGCTGGAAGAGATGGCATCACAGGGATGGAATATTGACAGGATTGGTCAGTGGAGCAGTGTTCGTATGGTTTTTACGAAGTCGACTCCGAAAAAATATCGATATGTATACGACATTCAAACAAATCCCAAAAAAGATTATCGAGCTACCTATGAGCAGTTTGGCTGGGAATTCGTTGGTATTATGGCAAGCTGCTTTATGTGGCGCAAAGAATATTCCAGTGATCGTCCCGAGGCATTTAGTGACATGCAAAGCATCGAAACCAGGAACACCAGCGTCGTAAGGGCGGTTTCGGTTTCACTCATTATATTCATCTCTGCCTTTATGATTACATCAATTGCACTTGGGGTAACATTTCGATCATTAACTGTTGGCGATACCATACAATTAATCCTATTCCTGTTGTTTTCAGGAGGTATTGCGGTATATCTTGCGTGGATCATGCGAAAGATTTATAAAAATCGATATAAATAAAGCAATAGCCGATATACTAAAAATATGTGGTTAGTTCATCTCATGAACTCATGAGCTTAAGAACTCAAGAACTTTTCCATTTACCATTAAAATAAACCCATGAACAACGATCCATTCTGGGATTTTTATTGGGAAACACGCTTGCAATTCCTGCAGGGTCAGGGAAAAGGCGAGGTCATCCAGCAGGCATCTCGATTGATGCGTCAATCCACGGCACCCATGAGAATCCTCGAAGCCGGCTGTGGGGAAGCGCAGATTATCGGATCCCTGGTGGAGGCACATGGCAGCTCAACGGGAGAGCACACCAGTATCGGGATCGATCGCGATCTATCCGCCCTGGCAGTCGCCCGTAAAACCTACCCTGCCATCCGATTTCTTGAAGGTGATTTCACTGATACCGAACTACTGCAATCCCTGGGACAATTCGATCTGTTACTGCTTGTCAACGCCCTCCACCACGTCTTCTCAGATGCCTACAATCCTGATATGGGGGAAATTGATGTGCCCTGGGGAAAAACCAATGTTCATTCCAGCTTTTCCACACTGGCAGCATGTGTGTCCCCGGGAGGGTATCTGATCCTTTTTGATGGTTTAGAAGCTGAAGGCAGCCCAGAACGGCAGATCCGCATCCGTTTTCAAAATTCTGAAGCCTGGCAAAAGTTCCAGATCTTTGCCCAGGAATACAAGCCTTTTAAAATTAATTTTCAAAAGGAATCCGAAAGCAATACCATCACAATCCGACATCGAGATTTCACCCGTTATGTCACCAAAATTATCTTTTTGGGAAAATCCCTCTGGGAGCGTGAACGTCATGAAAGTTACCAGTACTTTAATATGCATGAAATGCAGGAAATGTTGACGGATAATGGCTTTGTGACTCAGGAATTCCGTCTGCTGAGTGTAGATTATGACCATTGGCTGCAGGATGTAGAAATTCTCACCCCTGGAGTGGAATTTCCCCCGGAACATGTAATGATCACTGCCAGAAAAACCTCTTCCTGAGAGAATCAGCCCGATGGGTTTTCAATTTCACGAAAAACATCTTTTCATACAAATAGTTTCAACCCATTCATGGGAGAGAAAATGCCTTATAACCTCCTGAGTACCAGTAAAATCGCCAAAGTGGTCGGCTGTCACCCCAACACCGTACGCATGTATGAAGCCTGGGGGTTACTACCGCCAGTCCCACGTGCCGCCAACGGTTACCGCCTTTACACCGAGGATCATCTGGATCAGATGCGTCTTGCGCGAACCACTCTGAACACCCCTTGGCCTGGAAAATCCATCCGCCAGGCTGGCATGGACCTTGTGCACCAAAGTGCGCGTGGAGATCTCGGTGGCGCGCTGGAGAATGCTTACCGTTATCTGGTGCTGGTGCAGTCGGAACGCAATCAGGCCGAAATGGCAGCAGAGCTGGTATCCCGCTGGGCGCATGGTTTTCCTGCTGATACTTCCCATCATAATCTGCACATCCGAGAAGCGGCCTTACACCTGAACGTCACCAGTGACCAACTGCACAACTGGGAACGCAATGGATTGCTGGAGGTGCCACGAGACCCTAAAAACGGATACCGCCTCTTTGGTGCACCCGAGCTAGCTCGTGCGCGGGTCATCCGTGTGTTGCGAAACGCCGGTTATAGCTTGATGGCAATCTACCGCATGCTCAACCAACTGGATGCGGACAGCTCCACTGACATCAAACTCGCCCTTGATACCCCACGACCGGATGAGGATGTGCTCTTCGCCACCGATCACTGGTTGTCTACATTGGGAGAAATCGAAATCAGAGCAAGAGAGATGATCAAAATTTTAGAGGAGTGGATTAAGCGGAAGGGTGGGAAAGGGGGAGTTTAATATTTATAATTTTTAGATACAAATCTGATTTACACATCTCTGGCCGTCCACGAATAATCCACGAATACACGAATGGTAATTTTCAATAATCGATGGATTTTTTTTAAAACAATAAAAAGATTCTACTGTGTATCAGAAAAAACTTTCCTATTGTATACTAATTCGGAACAAAATTAATATTATTAGCATTGAGGAACCCAAAAATGAGTAATTTAGTTATAGATGCGACCGGAAACAACCTTACATATAAAATAATCGGGGCTGCAATGAAGGTTCATAACGAAATTGGTCCTGGATTTAAAGAAGAAATATATGAAAGATCGTTATTATTAGAATTAAATAATCTTGACTTATTCGCTGAAGATCAATATCCAATTTCTATTGAATACGGTGATGAACAGGTTGGTATTTTTTATCTTGATATTTTCGTTGAAAATCAGGTCGTTGTTGAGGTAAAAGCTTTTTCGCATCAATTGACAAATGATGAACTTTCCCAGGTTATCAACTATCTCAAAGCTACTGGAGCTCCTATTGGTTTATTAATTAATTTTGGAAGGCGCAAATTAGATTACAAACGGGTTTTTCCAGGAAAAAATATTGGTCCTGTTCAACGTGTTGGTAGAGACAATGTAAGAAAATCCATCTAACCTGGATTTTTCACTAATTAACCAGATAAACACTAATTTGGTCCGATACCTATTCGTCATCGTGATTATTATTCGTGGATGGCATTCCCTCTTGACATTTCTTTTCCTTTATCGTAATATTTCGATATAAGGAAACAATATGCAGGAAAAATATTCTCTCTCTTCAGACGATCAAAGACTTGCAAGCATGCTTAAAGCCCTCGGTAACCCGGTACGTTTTCGCATCATGCGTATCCTTGCCGAGAAAAAACAATGCATCACCGGTGAGATTGTCGAATTAACCGATCTGGCCCAGTCGACCGTCAGTCAACACCTCAAGGTGTTACGCGAAGCGGGTTTAATCGACGGGGAAATCGAAGGTCCTGCTACCTGTTATTGTCTGAATGATCGTGGAATTCGCTGGATGAAATCCAGAATCGATAGCTGGCTACCAGAATGTTGTCCGGATATTGAACAAAGACGATATATCGTCAATCATAAACAAGGATTTTCCAGATAATATCCATATTAATCCAAACAATAATTTTTTTTATATTTGATTATCGTAAAAATACGATATAGAAAGGTGAAAAACAATGCAATCCAAATCAAACACTTATTTTAAAGAGGTAGCAAGCCTATGGGATGATCTTCGAAAAGGTTATTTCCCCGATTCACTGAGGGATGAGGTAATCAAAAAAGCTTATCTGCTTCCGGAAATGATCGTAGCGGATATTGGCGCAGGCAGTGGCTTCCTCAGTTCATTACTCGTCACCAAAACCGAAAAAGTACATCTGGTGGATTCATCGGAAGCGATGCTTGCGCAAGCGAAACAGAATTTGACCAGCTATGATAACGTTGAATTTCATCTGGCAGCAGGCAATGATATACCGTTACCTGATGATAGTCTCGATGCAGTCTTTGCCAATATGTACCTCCATCATACCTCCGACCCACTGGCTGCCATTCAGGAAATGGCACGTCTGCTCAAACCAGGTGGTCGGTTGATCATAAGTGATCTCGATTTGCACACAAACACCTGGATGCAGGAAGAAATGGCTGACGAGTGGCCAGGCTTCGATCGTGAACAGGTTATGGCATGGTTCCATATTGCAAAACTGGTCAATAACTACGTTGTCTGCAGCGGTTCCAATTGTTGTGGGGCCAGTCAGAACGATCCTTCACTGACTGCCGATATCAGTACGTTCATTGCCATAGGATCCAAACACATCAGTCGTAAAGCAGATGTTAAGCAATCATACGGGGTAATTGCCGAATCTGGTGGTAGTTGTGGTTGCAATCCCCCTCAATCATCAGGTGGATATCAAATCGTTGAACAATCGTGTTGTCCGCCAAAATCATCCGAAAATAGTCTCTATAAATTAGAGGAATTACGGGTCATCCCGGAAGAAGCGGGTGAAATTTCTCTTGGCTGTGGTAACCCATTAGCGATGGCAAGCCTTAAACCCGGTGAGACAGTACTCGATATCGGCTCCGGTGGTGGCATCGATGTATTTCTGGCAGCCAATCGTGTGGGAAAAACCGGTCGGGTCATTGGGGTTGATATGACCCCTGCCATGTTGAAACGTGCCCGAGAAAGTGCTCTGAAAAATGGCTACGACCAGGTCGAGTTTCGTCAGGGCGACGCAGAAAATCTTCCGGTAGATGACCAGAGTGTGGATGTGGTTATCTCCAATTGTGTGATCAACCTGACCGAAGACAAAGGCAAAGCCTTTCAGGAAATCTTTCGTGTGCTCAAACCAGGTGGCAGATTAGAGATCAGTGATGTGGTCGCAGCGCATAACCTGCCATTGGCCGTACGCGAAAATCCAAACCAATGGGCAGCTTGTGTGTCAGGAGCACTTCCTCAAGGAGAATACCTGGAGCTAATCACCTATGCTGGTTTTGAAAATCTCACAACCCAAAACAATCATCAATATTCCAATAATTCAGAAGCAACCTATTCACTGGTTGTCTCAGCCAGAAAGCCAGAAACCAACTAACTGGTTCCATCTGAAAGAAAAAATCCCTTCTATTAACCCAAAACTGCCCGCTTTCGCGGGCAGTCTCGTCTACCAATAATTTTGTCTGTCTGTACTTACAACCTATTAGGGGAGGAGAACTGTATCAATCACGTGGATGACACCATTGCTGGTGACAATGTCGGTGATGATT
>JAURZL010000001.1 GCA_030653365.1 Anaerolineaceae bacterium | reverse complement strand
ATTTAATGCTTTGAGAGAAAGACGCAATTGTTGATCATCCTCATAGCAAAGATGGGGCGCAGGATATTGGGTAAATCAAATTTATTGGTCTGATTTCCAGCCTGAAATACAGACATAAACTGTAAGTTTGTAGAAAAACGCCTTTCCAATCAGGAAGGTGTTTTTTGTTCTTAGAAATTTGGAATGCTATTACTATGTTGTGATTTTTTGACCGTGCATTTTTCTGGGTTTTTAAGCTGCCAGATAAATCACTTATGCCGCAGAGATGCTCAATGTATAATTAAATTTATTATTGAATTTCACATAATAAGTAGAATATTAAAGGGTCCTTACTTAATTTTTTGCTTATTCAGATCCATTACAGCATATTTGCAGCTTATCAATGTTCCTAATAATAAATTGTTACCTGAATTAAACGAATATTAAAGGATTCATAACCAGGAGAAGAACATATGACGACAACTGGATATTATCTTGACCTTGGAATATTTAGCCTGACGAAATTAAAAAATTTATTCAAAACCACCAGATTGCTTCCAAGTCAACAGATACTTCTAGAGAAAATGGATGAGAAATTTACCTGTTTGGAAGAGAACGGAATTGAAAATCTAGAACAATTACAAAAGGCGTTAAAATCAAAATCAGCCATTCAGTCTTTTTCCAAAGCAACAGGATTGCCTATAGATTATCTGACCGTACTCCGGCGTGAGGTGAATAGTTATCAGCCGAAACCAATCGACTTAATCGATTTCCCGGGGATTGATACTGATGTTGTCCATAAATTGCATCAGGTTGGTATAAAGAATACAGAGCAACTCTTTCCATACGTGTTGACACGCCAAGCCAGAAGCGAGTTTGCGGAACAAAAACAGATTGAGTATGAAGATATTCTAGAACTGACCAAATTAACAGATGTCGCAAGAATAAAATGGGTTGGTCCGAAATTTGCAAGACTTTTGATTGAGTCGGAGTACGATACAGTGGAGAAAATTGCAGATTCGAATTATCAAGAACTCCACCTTGCTCTGATTCAAGTCAACGAAAAGACTGGTATTTACAAAGGGAAATTTGGGATAGAAGATATGAAGTCGTGGGTCAACATTGTTGTCCAGGAGGTACCTCAGGTAATCCAATATTGAAATAGAATGCAAATATTCAGCAAGGAGAATATTATGACAAAACCAACTACCAAAAATCAAATCCTGGAAACCGCTCAAACCGAACGGGCTGCGCTTGAAGAATTGTTAGCCACCCTGACAGTCGAACAAATCACACAACCGAATGCTATTGGCGAGTGGGCAATCAAGGATGTACTCTCGCATCTCACCGAATGGGAACAAATGGTTATCAAATGGTATGAAATGGGAGAGAAAGGATTAGTCCCCGCAGTGCCTTCTGAAGAATACAATTGGGCGCAACTTCCACAACTCAACTATTCCATTTACCGCAAATTTCGTGATAAGAGCCTCACGGACATTCAAGAAAGCTTCAAGTCCTCGTACGAGAAAATCTTAAAGACGATTCAAGCCATTCCTGAAAAGGTATTATTCACACGCGGACATTACGCCTGGACAAGGAACAACACCCTGGCCGCATATTTCATTTCCAACACCAGCAGTCATTACCGCTGGGCAAGAAAAGAGATACGGAAGGCGACAAGAAAGATGGAGGAGAAGTGATAATCACTCGTAGTGGTGTTTTTTCAAAGATATCGAGACTTGCACAACAAAGAATGCCTAACAAAGCAAGTATTGGATGCTGCGGACTGCACTTCGCGCTTGTGGCACACTTCACAGTCGAGCTTTTTACGGGGCGTGGCTTCGGGTTTTCTCTGCTCCCAAGCAGAATCCTCACCATCCCTAGCACAGGAAACACAAATCGTCTTCATGTCAATAAATTTATTGATTCATGACAAATAAGGAGTAATTATGCACCATCGAAAGCTTGTAATTGGGGTTGGTGTCTGTGTCCTTCTGGCTACAATCCTGTCATGCAATGGTACTTTTGACCTTGAACCTACTACAACCAGGCTATCCACATCAACAACCATGGACAACAAGATCGAGAGAGATGCGCTGATCCCTAAGAATGCTGTTAAGATGTCCCCGGATAGCGATGAAAACCCTCCGTTATTGTACTCAAGTGAATATGAAGACCCGGTACCTGTTCCCGGACAAGTCAATACCGCTGGTGCGGAGGATGGCGTTTTTGTCACTCCCGACGGCAACACCATGTATTTCTTCTTCACCCCAGATGTCAACATCCCCATCGAGAAACAAATCCTGGATGGTGTCACTGGCTTGTATGTAAGTGAAAAACAAAATGGCGAATGGGATAGACCGGAAAGGATTATTTTGCAGGATCCTGACAAGCTAGCCATGGATGGTTGTGAGTTCGTTTTAGGGAATGTCATGTGGTTCTGCTCAGCCAGGGAAGGCTATACCGGCTTGCACTGGTTTACTGCTGAATATCGGGATGGGAAGTGGCAGAATTGGAAAAATGCAGACTTCAATCCTGAATATCAGGTTGGCGAATTGCACTTCTCCCGTGACGGTCGTGAACTCTATTTTGGATCAGAAAAACCAGGTGGGAAAGGGGGATTGGACATCTGGTTATCCAAACTGGTGGATGGGGTATGGCAGGAACCAATCAACATAGCCATGGTTAACACACCTGACAGTGAAGGCTGGCCAGCGATGAACCCTGCTGAGGATGAATTGTGGATTACGAGAAACTGGGGTGTTTGGAGATCAAAAAGTGTAAACGGAGAATGGCAAAAAGCGGAACTGATCGTATCTCCACTAGCGGGAGAAGCTTCGATTGATGGTGAAGGGAATTTGTATTTTGTGCACCATTTCTATGTGGACAACAAGATGATCGAAGCAGATATCTATGTAGCCTATAAAAAAAGGTAAGGACCGCTCTGACTGAGCGCATTTCTGATCGGTGGGGATGAGCCACGACTACAAGCGTTTTCTATACTTTGGCGTTTATGTACTCCGCTTCCAAGCTCTTTGCAAGCCATCTCGCCATCAGGTAACCCAAACCGTTAGGTCGTTCTCATTATCGAATAAAGCTGGCACTCGCTCCCGCCACAGGAGTCTTGCTCTTCCATGAAACAAACAATTAGGAGGTTTGTAAAATTAGATATCAGATGGAGAATAGAATGGAAAATGAAAAGGATCGTCTGGAAGTTGAACGATGCATCCATGATGCAATCGGTTGGGCGTTAACCAAGGATGTCAATCGACTTTTCTCCATTATGGCAAATGATGAGAATTTCTTCATTTTTCATCCCGATTCCCGTAGCACCATTGTTGGTTTTGATTCCTTTAAGTAATTGGGCAAACGCTCGTGGATGAATGATGCATTCAAGGCAACCGATTACGATATCAGAGATTTACGGGTTAATTATTCACAATTTGGAAATGTAGCCTGGTTTTCATGCATATTGGATGACCACGCTGAATGGAATGGACAACCGATCGGTTGGGATAATTGACGCTGGACAGGGATTTTGGAAAAAAGGGACGAACATTGGGTCATCGTCCAGATGCATTTTTCATTAGCGAAAGATAATTGATTATTGAATTGATCTCCAACAAGAAATTGCTGTGTAATTAATGGAAAATTGCAGATTTATCTTCGCCATGTGTTGTATGAGTTTTTTTTGTTTTCACTTTTCTTTATGCTAGAATTATGAAAAAATGAAAGCTAGTATAAAGTAAAACGACCTCATAAAACAGACTGGCGCTTCAAACTATCGCAAATCAAGGAGAAAAACAGCCGTTTTATTGATTATTTACAACCTATCGCAGGAGGCATAAGATGAAGATTGACTGTAGAACAAGCATTTGGAATCAGTTTGGTGCTGCAATCGATATGCTGGAGGATGCTATAAATTTATGTCCTGATCATCTCTGGACCGTTGCATTGTGGAAAGATCCTGAAGATGAACGGTATGGCCAGTTCTGGTTTATTGCATATCATACACTTTTTTGGCTCGACCTATTTCTAACTGGCACTATGGAAGGTTTTAAACCACCACAACCTTTCATCCGCGGGAAGTTACCGGAGCAACCTTACACAAAGGAACAAATTATCACGTACTTGAGTGTCTGCCGCGATAAATGCCAATCAGCCCTTGAAGGGCTCACAGAAGAGAGAGCTCAACAACGCTGTGGGTTCGAATGGATGGAACTCAGTTTCATGGAACTTCAGTTGTACAGTATGCGCCATGTTCAGGAACACGCTGCGCAGTTGAGTTTGGTGCTGGGACAGCATGAAGTTACAGGTATGGATTGGATAGCTAGTGCCAGAAGCAAAGATGCGTAGAAATGTGGCGATAATAGGCAATTAGGCTTTCCAAAATAGATCTATGATTGATAAATGCAGTTCAAATAAGTACAACTGCCTCGGTGGACTGCATCTCCCGGGTGTAGCTCGCTGGGCATCAAATTCTTTCTACCCAATTACCGGATCCTGATCCCTTCACAAATTATGCAAACCCTTAGCCTCTAATACCCAAATCCGAGAGGAGGCTTATGTCGACGACACACCAAGAATTTTTGACCAAATTTGAAGATGAACGAAAGCCATTCGTTGAAGCAATCCTGAATGCCATAACCGAAGAGTTTCCCACTTTAACCGAAACCATAAAGTGGAACGCACCAACCTTTTGTTATGATGGAAAAGACCGCATGACCCTAATGCTGCACAAAAAAGACAGGGTTGGGCTTATCCTTCATACTGGTGCAAGACCAAAAGAAGACAAAAAAGCAGCACACCTGTATATTGATGACACAGAATTACTCGATTGGAACTCCAATATCCGTGCCACAATTACCTTTTTTGATCTTACCGATTTCATATCCAAAAAGAATCTATTCAAGAAAGCGGTAAAGCGCTGGATTGATGAGACGAAAGATCTCTAACTCAATTTTAAAACCTGTAAAAACCATTATCTGGTGATCTCAATAAACCAACCCTGCTGTTTTGCAAAAGTTGGAAATATTATGAATTCACGGATCGTTCTTATGGATCAGAGCACTATAATGGATTGATGTCCATGATGACTAAGAACTGCTAGTCTATCTTCCATTTGTTCCCTGAAAATTGGTTAACTCATAACCATATGATGACGATTGTAATTATGACTAATTTTATCTATAATGTGGTTGAGCCAAGTAGAACAAGTGAAATGGAGGAAGGCATGTATCAGTTGCGTATTGAACATAGTGTGCCAGATTACAATAATTGGAAAAGAGCTTTCGATAGCGATCCTGTTAACCGGAATAAAATCCGAATCCTTCGCCCAATTGATAATCCCAGCTACGTGATCATCGATCTTGACTTTGATAGCGTACAACATGCCGAGGCATTGCTCGCTGCCATGCGCGAGGTTTGGAAAAATGTTGAAGGAAAAATCATAATGAACCCACAAGTACGAATATCGGAAATCGTACAGACCACCACGATTTAACCTTACATACGGAAAATAATTACGATTTTCAAACGTGTTGCCATCATAAGCAGGTTCGGATTGAAACCATTTAATGCTTTGAGAGAAAGACGCAATTGTTGATCATCCTCATAGCAAAGATGGGGCGCAGGATATTGGGTAAATCAAATTTATTGGTCTGATTTCCAGCCTGAAATACAGACATAAATCTGTAAGTTTGTAGAAAAACGCCATTCGAATCAGAAAAGCGTTTTTTGTTAATAGAAATTTAAAATGCTTTTCATAGTGAGATTAACTTGGATTGTTTTCCACCTTCAACGGGCAATAATAAATAATTCGGATATTTTTTCTCTTGAATATCCGATTTTTCTATTCTATAATGGATTTATTATCAAGAAAAGTTAGAAATAACAAAAATAATCTATTACTGAATGGAGGTGTTTTAGGCCATGGAGAAAAAATCAGCGAAAGAAAACAAAAATCTGACTGCTGCAAAAAAGAAGGATCAAGGATTCTCAGCAGAGGAAAAAGCCGCTATGAAGGAACGCACAAACGAGTTGAAAGCGGCATCCCGTGCAAATAAAAATAGGGAAGAGGGGGAAAAAGCTGTACTAGAAAAAATTGCCGAGATGGAAGAACCTTATGGAGCTTTAGCAAAACGTGTGAACGAGATTGTCAAAACCCATGCGCCAGACCTGATGCCAAGAACATGGTACGGTATGCCAGCTTATGCGAAGGATGACAAGATTGTTTTGTTCTTTCAAAGCGCAGACAAATTCAAATACAGGTATTCAACCCTTGGCTTTAATGAGGCTGCCAATCTCGACGACGGTACTTTTTGGCCAACAGCATTTGCCCTGACCAAAATGACTGCCGAGGTTGAAACACAGATTGCCAATCTGATAAAGAAAGCAGTGAGCTGAATTAGATAGAAAAAATGTAAGATTCCCAACCTCGCACGCTTTAGTTAATCGGATGATGTAATACTCTACAAATATTGGACGAAATTCACTCAAATACGGAGACAGTTCATGAGTTTCATTACACAGGAAAAGAGAGTGCAGAATTGTGTGCAGTTATTTTATGATGCGTTCAATACTCATGACTTCACCAATATTCCAGAATTCACCACTGAGGATTGGACTCACATCAACCCATTCGGAAATTGGACACGCGGGCGCGATGCAGTGTTGACCGAATTGCAGGAAGTTCATTCTACATTTCTGAAAGGTGTCACGGATACACCAGAAAAGATGGAAGTTCGGTTTGCGAAGATAAATGTCGCGATTGTCACCGTTCCGAGTAGGATGAGCCCGCATACCACCCCTGATGGAGTTCGACGAGAAAATCAAAAGCAAATCAGAACGTTCTTACTCGTTAAACGCGCCAACCGCTGGTTCATTATGCATGATCAGAATACTTTTCAAAACAAGTAAGAAGTGAGAAGTGACCAGGAAGAGGTCAGACCACCAAATATTGCATAAAACACACAAAGGATGTTGTTTTCTGGGAGAATGAAGATGGACCAAGTCAAAATGTTCATTCAACCTTAGAAGCAATTCGGGCATTATCTCTTTGAGGGCATGCTGAAAAATAATGATAAACATCTAGCCAACAAAGCATGCATTGGACGGCTGGAATTCCTCGCCTTGCTTCACCACCGCAAACCGTTTACTATTTAATACGTAACGCGAGAAAATAATTTAGGATAGGTAATAAATTTGAAAGTTGATTCTGCGCATAAAAATCATTGGGTGATTGCAGAAGTTGTTTTTGGAATTCCGTTTCTACTGAGCATCGCTCTACACTTCGTAGCACCAATGTCTTTTCCGAATGGAATTTCTAGACAAATCCTGATGCCAATTGGCATCGTTCTTTTAATCCCCGGCTTATGTTTTATCATTTTGGGTCGGCGTGAATTTGCTCAATACGGGCAACCCACGGACCCTGGTCATCCGACAAGTAAGGTAGTGAAGACGGGTGTATTCGCAATTTCAAGAAATCCACTTTATCTTGGGAGCGTCCTCGTATTTTTAAGCATTGCATTGATTTTCAATATACTTTGGACAATAATGACCCTTCTGATTTCGATAATTATCAGTCACTACATGCTGATAATTCCTGAGGAACAATATCTGGCTACAAAATTTGGAGATGAATACAAGGAATATGTCTCTTCAATTCATAGATGGCTTGGACGAAAATAAACTTCTACGGTAAATCGAACCTGATTTTTTACCATTTCATCAGTATTCAAAATGATAAAAGTATCATTAGGCCAGGTTGTTTATACAAGATTGTTTCAGGATCCTTAATAATCTTTATAATCAAATCTACCGAGGACCTAAACCCTTTTTGGGAAAATTTTTTTCCATTTAGGTTCAGCGATAGGAGAGTAATGATATGAAGATTCCCATTAAAGTACGTGAGCTGATTGAAGCTGGAACTCCTGCCCACCTCGTCACGCTCAATCCTGATGGCAGCCCGCAAATAACCGTTGTCTGGGTCGGGCTCTATGGGGAAGAAATCGTCGTCGGTCACCTTCCGAAGAACCGCAAGGTGAAGAACATCAAGCGCGATGGTCGGGTAGCAATCTCTTTAGAAGCAAAATCAAAAACCCCGATGGGTCTGACAGAATATGTAGTCCTATATGGTAAAGCTCGTATTGAAGAAGGGGGAGCTGCCGAGTTATTACAGAAACTTGCCTGGGTATACATGGGACCAGATGTCAAATTTCCACCAATGGATAACCCACCATCTGGCTACATCACCCGCATTACAGTAAATCGAATTGGTGGAGTGGGCAATTGGGAAGACAATTAATCTTACCTATTTCTCCGATCCCAAACAATCCAAAACCAGTGTGGCGAGGATTGAGAAATCTATTCAAAGAATCTTTGAAGGTAAAGGGTTAAATGATGAGTAATCCTGACCAAAAGACTATTGACTGGTTACTCGATTCTGATCCTGCAATCCGCTGGCAGGTGATGCGAGACCTGATCCATTCACCTGAGAAAGAAATTGCACAGGAGAGGGCTAGAATATTTAGCGAGGGATTCGGAGCAAAAATTTTAGAACTACAGCGTACAGATGGTACCTGGTCTGGAGTAGCCTGGAATCACGGTTGGAACTCAACCATGCATGCTCTCATTCTGCTACGTGAATTAGGTCTCGATCCTGCCAGTGATGCAGCAATTCAAGCAATGAAATTGGTGCGTGACAAGGTAACCTGGAAGGGTTGTGGACCTGAGGAATGTGATCAAAATCAATTCTTTGCCGGTGAAATTGAACCCTGTATAAATGGTCAGGTCGCGGCAAGTGGTGCCTATTTTAACCAGAATGTTCAAGGAATCATCGATAGGTTACTGGGTGAACAATTATCTGATGGCGGCTGGAATTGTGACGCAGAGTTCGGTTCAACCCGATCGTCATTTAACACCACCATCTGTGTGCTTGAGGCATTATTGGAATATGAAATCTCAACCGGAGGAAATCCAGAAGTAAAAAATGCCCGTCTCCACGGTCAGGAATATCTACTGGAACGTCATCTCTTCCGCAGGAAGTCAACGGGAAAGACGATCGAATACGACCGTAAAGGCGGTGCAATTTGGACATCCTTTGCCTTTCCAACATGGTGGCACTATGACATATTGCGAGGATTAGACTATTTAAGAAAGGCTGATGTCACCCCGGATGAACGAGTAAAAGAGGCGATTGAGTTGGTATTATCCAAACGTAATCATGACGGTCGTTGGCATCTTGAAACACATTATCCCGGAAAAAATTTGGTGGAGCTAAACGAAGGGGTAGGAAAATCTGATCGGTGGATCACATTACGAGCCTTAAGTGTACTGGACTGGTATTCAGCACGAGGCTAATGAGGATGACGATGGAAGCAGTTTGGAAATAAACTGAACCAGAAAATTCCGAAAGGACTAATTATGAACATGGGTAAATCAAATTCCACCTATCCAGTCTTCGAAATGCGTGTCGCACTCACAACCAGTGATTACGAACGATTGGTTAAATTCTATTGTGATGGACTCGGAATTGAACCTGCCGCAATTTGGAACAACGGGCAAGGTCAGGCACTTGTCCTCAACATGGGGAAGGCTACATTGGAGATTTTCGACGAAGTACAGGCAGAAACGATTGACCAACTCGAAGCAGGACGACGTGTGAGCGGTACGATTCGATTTGCATTGGAAGTACCTGACTTGAAAACGGCAATGGAGCGGTTGATTGCACATGGTGCGATATTGATTCATGCACCTATCCTGACCCCATGGGGTGATTATAATGTGCGACTCCAGGATCCAGATGGTATGCAAATCACACTATTTCAGACAACAGGAAATAAAGAACAGAGTAAATAATCCTTGATGAGTAGATGGAGGAAATATGAACAATTTATCTATAAAAGAGCTCAATATGGAAACCTGGAAAGATTTTGAAAGGTTGGTTCAAAAACACAATGGTATTTGGGGAGGATGTTGGTGTAAATCTTTTCATCCTAAATCTCCCCAAAAAATTGAAAGTAAAGAAGACGCTAGATCGTACAAATTGTCGCTCGTCAATGAAGACAAATCTCATGCTGCATTGGTTTATGATGCTGACACCTGTGTGGCATGGTGTCAATTTGGTCCACCTGAAGAACTACCCAATATCATGCACAAAAAAGAAGTTGAGTCCAAAATGACAATGCCTGATTGGAGAATTACTTGTATATTTGTTGATAGAGATTATCGTAAAAAAGGTCTGTCTTTATTTGCATTGAATGGTGCTTTGGAGCTCATTAAAAAATCAGGTGGTGGGGTTGTAGAAAGCTATCCACAGGATACGGAAGGAAAAAAAGTTTCAAATTCGTTTTTATATAATGGAACAAAAGAAATCTTTGAAATCGCTGGTTTTGATTATGAGGGCAAAAAAGGGAAAAATCATTGTATTATGAGAAAGATAATTTGACTATAAAATTAAGAGACAAAGATGGAATGAATATGGCTCTTATAAAGCCTAGAATCTCATCTACTTCTTCGATCGATCTTCACATGCATACCACCTTCAGTGATGGCATCTGGACACCTGAACAGTTACTGGATTACCTTGTGCAGGAGCATTTCAGTCTGGCATCAATCACCGATCATGATCGGGTAGATTCCGTTATCACACTCCAACAACTTGCGCTGGATAGACACTTGCCTTTGATCGCGGGTGTTGAAATGACAACACTGTGGAAAGACGAAATGTCAGGGAAAGATGAATTGTCGGGGTTAGACAACATGACAGACCTCCTCTGCTTTGGGTTTGGTCAACCTCCAAATACCTTGAACGACTTAGCACAAGATCTGTTGCGCTATCAACGTGAGAATACTAGGGAGGTCTTTGAAAACCTGAAGCGAAAAGGGTACAAATTTCCTTCGGAACCCGACGCATTGGATGTCCTGCTCGAACAACCCAGCCCTCAACAACCTCATGCATTGGCTGCTCTATTAAAAAAACATGGCTATGGAACTGGTCAACCATCGGCGGGGAGAATTATTCTGGAGGCCGGTTGTGTTTTTGCGATGAACGATTTGGCTGCAGTGGTGGAAGCTGCTCACCAGAGTGGAGCATTGTGTCTCATTGCCCATCCAGGACACAAAGATGGATTTGTGACCTATGATTCTCAGATGTTGGATAAACTCCGCCAGAGTATTCCGATTGACGGCCTGGAGGTTTATCATCCAAAACATACTCCAGTCCAAACTGCGATTTATCTGGAATATGCTCAGAAACACCAATTACTGATTAGCGCCGGTTCAGACTCACATGGTCCGGAGAAGCCTCCCCTGAAATATAAGGCTGAATTGTGCCAAGAACTATTAGAACGTTTAGGGTGTCAGTTTGAAAGTAAAAATTAAATCAGAGAGAGGTTAAGATGATCGAGATATTAAAAGAGAATTTGAAGCGTGCATTTACATTAACCCAAGAGTTGGTAGCACATCTTGAAGAAGAATCCTTGACCCTTGATTTGCCTAATCTGCCTTCCAATCAAATTTCTGGTCAATTTTGGTGTATCGTTGGTGCTCGTGAAAGCTATCTGAAAGCTATTGAAGCTGGTGAATGGGCAGGCTTCTCGTGCAGTCTTAAAACACCTCGAATCAAGCTATCTGTTATTGATGCTTTGACATCATCATTTACCCGTTTGAACGAAATCAAATTCGAGAATTTATCAGAAGTTCAGAAAAAACTGGCGTTCGATCTTCTGGAGCATGAAATCCAGCATCATGGTCAATTGATCCGTTATGTCTATGCCAATCGACTTTCGTTCCCTGAAAGTTGGAATAAGCGTTACACCGTTTAGAAGAATTTATTACTGGTAATCTGAGAAGATTAAAATAATAAACGCTCCTCCGATAAAGAGCGTTTATTAATGATTGGATTGGAATGAGAGGACTGGTGGAAAAATTACTTAATTTCACCTTGTTCTATTGATAAGACCTTGAATTATTTATTTTTTTTCTTCTGAGAAATACTAATTGTCACGGCTACTGCAAGAACAAAAACCACCGCAATAATCACACCTGTATCCATTTTATTCTCCTCGTTGATAAATTAATTTTCGATGGTAATTTTACTTTTATCCCGTTGATTAATCACCCACCAAATGATGGTTTTCAAACTGGTCAACCAGGCAATAGATAAACAATTTTCTCATATTAAATTACTGACCACTCTGCTTGTATTTACTGTACATATAGTCAGTTTGGGAAAAATGAATTTTTGTTATAAATAAGCGGTGATCGTTTAAAAAATTCTTCTTAGTGGCCAGAAAAAGAAAACTTATGACTATACAAAGAGAGAAAAATCATAGAAATATACACGCAGCAAGATCTATCAGAAGGTTTATCATGACAATTGGTTTAATTGGTCTTTTTTTCATGCTCTTATTATTTGGAATTTTATTTTCTTTGAGTACAGGAAATCCAATTCCGTTTACCGATGAAAATGGGATTTCTTTGCCTGGCAGTATATCTGAGAAAATTTTTGTCGATATCAACGGTGTCAGGCAGGGAATGTTTATCAAAAGCAGGGATGAAACAAATCCCGTGCTACTTTTTGTGCATGGTGGACCCGGGATGCCTGAATATTTTCTTACTCAAAAATATCCAACTGATCTGGAAGAAAATTTTACTGTTGTTTGGTGGGAACAACGGGGAGCTGGTCTTTCTTTCAGCCCAGATATTTCTCCAGAGACTATGACAATTGATCAATTGGTTGAGGATACTTTGGTAGTCTCCAATTATTTACGAAATCGCTTCGGAAAAGAAAAAATTTATTTGATGGGACATTCTGGTGGAAGTTTTATAGGCATCCTGGCAGCTTATCAAGCTCCAGAATTGTATTACGCTTATATTGGAATGGCGCAAATGTCCTATCAATTGGAATCTGAAAACCTAGCATACGACTATATGCTCGCGGAATACAAAAAGAATGGAAACGAAAAAATGGTGGAGAAATTGGAAAATGCACCTCCTGGGATGGTCAGCCCTTTGCCGGATGCATATCTTATGTTGCGTGATGATGCCATGCACCGTTTAGGAATCGGCACAACGATGGAGATGAAATCAGTGATATCGGGAATTTTTATTCCTTCCTTGTTAAATAAAGAATATACCCTCAAGGAAAAATTCAATATATGGCGAGGTAAATCTTTCTCCGCTGGTTATTTACGCAATGAAATGTTTTCTATCGATCTTACTCAAAAAGTTCAAACCCTTGATCTTCCCGTTTATTTCCTGCATGGAAAATATGATTACACCTGTTCATATGACATGGCAAATGACTATCTTGATGAACTTCAAGCACCGGTGAAAGGGTTTTATACATTTGAACAATCTGCTCATAGTCCCATCTTTGAGGAACCTGGAAGAATGATGGAGATCCTGCAGAATGATGTATTATCAGGTGTGAATTATCTGGCTGACGATTAATTTCCTCAATCTCAAGAAATAATTTCACAATAACCTTTTACACAATTTCAAAATGATATTGTAAATGAGTAAGATGGTAATTAGGCACTCGAACAGAAGCTGTTTAACCAGTAAAATGCTGAGTGTTCTTCTTTTAATGAACGTTCAAGAATGATAAAGTATTCAGGAGGATAATATGTCACCTGCTCAACCTGGTGGTCACCTCGCTATTGCAAAAAACAAAAGTTTCGGAAAAGTATTGGTCTTACATGCCTGGTGGGGATTGAACAAAACCATCAAGAATTTCTGTGACCAATTAGCCAAAGAAGGTTTCACGGTTTATGCACCAGACTTATACCACGGGAAACTAACCGTTGAAATTGAGACCGCAGAAATTTACAGCAATGAATTGAGCCTGGAGCAAGCCAGAATAGATCTTGACCATGCCATTAATCTCCTGAATGATCATGCCCCACATTCCGATGAAGGTATCTCAGTGATTGGATTTTCATTAGGTGCCTTCCTGGCATTGGATCTCTCATCAAACCGTCCAGAAAAAATCAGCAAAGTTGTTATCTATTATGGCACCGGACCTGATGACTACACCCATGCTAAAGCATCCTATCTTGGGCATTTTGCGGAATTTGACGTGTTTGAACCTGAAACAAATGTCGATGAACTTGAAACCGCACTGAAGAAATCAAACAGACCGTGTGCCTTTTACCAATATCCGAATACCAGTCACTGGTTCTGTGAACCCGACTGCACGGATGCGTATAACGCAGCAGCAGCCACCCTGGCATGGGAGAGAACCCTTTCATTCTTAACCCAACCTTAATTCTGATGGTTTCCTTAAGATTGGATCGTTCTTCACTTGCTATCGATCCATAAGCAGAATTCATTGAGTTTGCGAGACAAAGAATTTCAGACCCACACGCACGCTTTTAAGTTGGCGATGTCCTAAGCTTATCCCATACTCCTATTCAATAAACATGGTTACCTCTAGGTTTGTCCTTTACTTCATCTCCGTTCCCGTTATGGCATCGTAGGTGATGCGAGATGCACTAATACCAAATGGGGTTCTTGACTTCTACGTTTGGGATTGTGGTGGAAAGATGGAAATGGTCAACTACTTCTGGGATGGTTTAGTAGCAAACGATCCTGGTGCCCGTTTTATTGTTGAATTTTTCCTCTATCGAAAATGTAAAACTGACAACCAGACACGACTCTACCTGGATGCTTCACTGCACATCATTGAAGTAACTGGACTGGAAATACCTATTTCATTTTCCATCTTCGGTAACAACTGGACACCTATCGGTGGGTGGATTGGGACTATGCATCTAAACATCATCACTTCTAAGGTAATTCATGTGAGCGGTCAGGATGATAATGATTTGTTGTTTTATTGTTGTAGCCCCAACTTTATTTTGCTATACTTTTTTCAAGAAAATCAAGATGCAATAATTATCTACAATTACAACCTCACCATTTTGGAGGAATAATGATTAAATTCTTAAGGGTCATTCCGATAGTTATTCTTTTTCTTACGGCATGTGGATCTGCTACTCCAATTACAATGGAAACACCAAATGTGACTTCAATTATCACTCAAATCCCATCCCTGTCACCTACCATTTTTACTCAAATCCCATCTTTGTCACCTACCATTACCCCTTCACCTCTTCCAATTGTCACCCAAACTCTCGCTTATCTTGCTGACCTAAGCAATCAGGGAAAGATCTTATTCAAGGATGAGGCAGGCAACAATTGGCTTGTCGATGCAGATGGTTCAGACGCTCACGTATACTCTTTACTTGGAAATATGTCTCTGGATGGACAATTCATGGTCAAGCAAAAAGCAAATTTGGGTATATTTTTAACCGATGGACAAATCTTCGTTTTGGAGATCTATTCGTCCGGTGATTTGATCAATGAAATCACAGTTGAAATAAAAGGTGGCGTTGATACCTATCTGCGTGAATTAACCTGGTCACCGGACAACAAAACCATTGCCTTCTTATACCAAAATGATGTCTATTTTGTTCATCAGGATGGTTCAGGTTTTAGTCGGCTCACCAACCATAATAAACCTGAATTTTATTGTTCACATATCCAATGGTCACCAACCGGTCAAAAAATTGCCATTCACTGTGGTTCAAACATTAATCAAGATTTGAACGGGATTTATATCCAGACAATAAGCACTCGGAAGGTGATCTTTGTCCCCGTTCGATATTATTCTTTTTCTCTAGCCTGGACTCCGGATGAATCGCATATCTTTTTTGTCGGGTTTTGTTATATTGGAAAGAATAACGAGTCTTACGATAAGGATACGATCTACGTTGTAGATACGGACGGTCGGAACATTTTTGAATATTGGGATGTAAGAAGTAACCCAGATCTAATACTCTCTCCCGACGGGAAATATATTGCATTTTCAGGCTTGGATCCATATGACCAAAACGGGGATGAGATTTTTCTGATCGATACAGCTAATCTTTCCCTGCTTGCAGATAACACTTCGGACACCAGCAAATACAAGGTTTACTTGATAACCGATAACCAAACGAATGATAGCCACCCTAGTTGGTCGCCAGATAGTAAACATCTTGTCTTTTCATCTTCCAATGGTAGTGAAGGACTTTATGTTATATCGTTAAACAATTATGTTGAACGTCAATTGCTGGAATTTGGAAAAGATCCCATCTGGTTGCGTAATCCCTGACTATCATAAGTTGTGGGCTTGGCTTTAAAAGGGATCTGATTTATTAAGTATCCTTCTATAAATTCGTGGAGGTAAAATTATTCATTAGGTAAAATCGCTCGCCAAAGATAAATAAATCCTTAATTTAAATACTCAAGGATCAGGGGGTAATAAGTGCCTACAACGAAGAAGCAGCCAAACCAGTTTGGAAAAGAATTCTTTTATCCTTAACCCAGCCTTAATTTTATCGACTTCCTAAAGGGTTGAAACCATGCATCTCAATTAGCGAGGACGCCGTCTGCGGTTGCTGGATTTATTAGAAGAATAGCTACCTTTACGCTCTGGCTCATTCGTAGCGCGAGGTTTTGGACGACGTGTACTTCGTTGGCGATCCTGTTGCTCCTCCGATGATGGAGGAACGACGGGGGAATAGAAAGTCTCCTGATAAAAATCATCAAGAAGCATAGCTAGTAAACCGGTTTCTTCATCGTTTTCATTCAGACTACGGGCAAGTGGCAAAAAGCGGTGCATGCGTTCCGTCCGCAATTTATCCCTGGTACGTAATTTTGCTTCGAGCAGGGTGATGATGCGCTCCGAAACCACCTTTTCCACGAATTCATCATCGGGTAAATCACGTTCCTCAATTTTCAAGGAAAATCGTTTTCCAATGAGACGGAGTTCTGCTTGTTCAGTGATGTTAACCAAAGTGATCGCCGTACCACTACCGCCAGCCCGACCTGTGCGACCAGATCGATGGATATACGCTTCAGCATCTTCAGGGGGTTCATACTGGATAACATGGGAAAGTTCAGGTAAATCGATCCCCCGGGCAGCTACATCCGTGGCAACCAGAAAACGCAGGGTACCACTGCGAACCCGCGTGAGCACCTTTTCACGAGCGGATTGTGAAAGATCCGATGTCAGCAAATCAGCGTCATAGCCAAATCGCTGCAGAACGGTGGTCACATATTCGACATGTACCTTCGTATTACAGAAGATGATGGCTGATAGTGGATTTTCGACCTCAAGTATTCGTACCAAACTGCGATCCTTATCCATTCCCGGGACTTTATAGTAGACATGTTCTGTCTCGGTGACGTGGATATGCTCACTGCTAAGATTAATAAATCCCGGGTCACGCAGAAATTCGCTGGTAACGCGCATCACCTGGGGTGGAAATGTGGCTGAGAACATATATGTACTGATCGGGTGATTCGGTAAATAAGATTTCACCCGGCGCATATCCGGGTAAAACCCCATCGACAACATATGATCGGCTTCATCCAGGATTAAGAATTTCAAATCTTTGAGGGAAAGAGACCGGCGTAGTAAGTGATCAAGTAAACGGCCAGGAGTACCAATAATAATGTGTGCTCCCTCCTTAAAAGCGTCCAATTGAGCACGATAACCAACACCTCCATAGACAGCGATGGAGCGAACACCGATCGCCTTTCCAAATAACTCAGCTTCCGTAGCAACCTGTAAAGCCAGCTCACGCGTTGGTACCATGATCAGAACCTGAGCTGCATTCTCGAGCGGATTGATCATTTCGAGCATGGGCAGTAAATAAGCCCCGGTTTTCCCACTGCCGGTGTGTGATTGGATCATCATATCGCGTCGGGAGAAAAGATAAGGAATGGCTTTGGCCTGAACAGGCATTAGCTCATCCCAGCCAGCCAGCGCCGCTCCCTGACGCATCTTTTCTGGTAAATCAGCCAGTCTGGCTTCCGGAAGCACTTCTTGTGGTGCTTCATTCGTAGATTTTTGAGTTATATTTTCACTAGTTTGACGATCAATTTCTTCCATTTTGTTAATTTCTTTCTTAATTTATAGGTTTTTCCGAATCTTTCACCTTCCATTGTATCTTGTTAGCCTTCTTCGTGGTAGAGTTCAACAGAGCCTGTTCATTATGTCCTTTATTTTTTATTGTTGATGAACGGAAATAACCACTTTTCCCTGCGCATGCCCTTGCTTGAGATACTTAACTGCTTCAGAAGTTTCCGGAAGAGAATATTGTCGATCGATAACCGCTTTAATCTTTCCACTCTCCATCAATTGAATAACAAATTCTAAATCCTTTACATCTGGTTTTGCTGATAAAAATCGCATCTTTTTTCCACCAATAGATAGGATTTTCCCAAACAATAACATTCGTATGATTTGTGAAAACGCTCCTCCCACCAGGACAAAATTGCCATTGGATTTTAAAACCCGTTTGTAATCCATCAATGGACGATTTCCATTTACAGCCACGATGAGATCGAATTTGGTACTACTATTCAAGCCATCCGATTTGGAATAATCGATGACATGGTCTGCCCCAAGAGAACGTGTTTGTTCTACATTTTTTGGGCTACAAACAGCAGTGACTTCCGCACCATAATATTTCGCAAGTTGAACAGCAAAAGTTCCCACACCGCCACCGGATCCGTAAATCAATACATGCTGACCAGGTTGAATTTGACCCAAATCACGTAAAGCCTGTAAAGCGGTAAGAGCTGCCATAGGTGTTGCTGCTGCATCCTCAAACGAGACCTTCGCAGGTTTGATGCCAAAGGCGGATTCTGGAGCGGTCACATATTCCGCAAAACCACCTGAACCGCTGGCAGATAGATCACCGAAAACCTCATCACCGATTCGAAGTTTTTTGACATTATTTCCAACAGTTTCAACTACACCGGAAACATCAGCACCAAAGATTTTCTTTTTGGGGACAATTCCAAGCTGCATCGATCGATAATCGTATGCATTCACTGAGACCGCATATACTTTCACCAATACCTCATTTTCCAGGGGTATCGGTATTTCTACTTCCTGCAGAACGAGTTTGTCCGGTTTACCATTTTTATTAAATACAACTGCTTTCATTATTTTTTTCCTTGTTCAACTTTTACTTCACAAGAGAATACCTCACCGATGGCTACCTCAAATACATCTGCAATCCGGAATGCCAATTCCAGAGATGGTGAGTATTTTCCCGCCTCGACTGCGAGGATCGTCTGTCTTGATACACCAGCTTTTTCAGCCAAATCCTGTTGGGTCATCTCATTGGTAAAGAATCGAAGTGTACGAATATTGTTTGAAATTACATACTTCTTAGGCATTGTTTATTCCCCTTCTGTAATAGAATATCTTCACAAATCCTTCGAGAATGGATCCGACACTAAAAGAAATGAAAAAGATGTTCAACATCACAACCGCTGAAGAATTCAAAATCAAAGCAACAAGTCCCCCGATGAAACCGATGCCAGCAACGATGAAGCCAAATTGCATTGATTTTAACTCAATCATTTTATCCATTTCATCTTCAATCATATCTACCTGGATAGCTTTTTCTATTTCTTTGTCATCATAATTGCCATCTTTTACAGCTTTCGAAACTGCAATTGAAATAGAAAGCAGAATATGAAAAACAATCAGGATAACAATAAAAGCCACAATCCCAATTCCAATAAATATCAATATGGTAGATGCCCAAAATTTCAGATCTTCTGGACCTACCAATCCTGACTGATATTTACCGAATGCATAGATGCAATAAGCTGCTAAAATGATTGCCCCTGTAATGATACTAACAATTGATCTTTTTTCCTGGTACGACATTTTTTTACTCCTTAGGTTTAATTTTATAGACATAATGTATCATTAATTAAACATAATGTCAAGTATTTTTTACTTATTGTATATTATTATTTACTAAAAAATATTCGAGGTATTAATTATTACTACAGGAACTAAATCATTCATAAGTCTTCAAGTCCAAGAATCAGTATAATAACCTTGAAAATGGATATTGATTTTATGAACAACAGAAAACTTCACCAAAAATCGGTCGAGTCCTTCCTAAACAACCAATTTTCCAGCAGCCCCTGGGAATTCACAAATCCAGAAGGTTATGGAAATGAAACCTACTTCGCCTGGAGAGGCAAAAATGTTTTCTTCGTGAAATTAGGTTCTCATGTCGCAAGATATCAGGTAATCGCATCCATTGGTTTAACACCCACCATCCTTTCAAACGGATTTCTAGAGGATGGTACCTCCATAATGGTCCAGAAATATATCGATGGGCGAACACCAACCCGTCGGGATTACCAAACTCACCTTAAAGATTTTACAACTGCCATCAAAAAAGTCCATCACAATCCTCAGATAAAACAGACTCTTCCAGAGGTGTCAACGGATCAGTTCAGCACAATTGGCCTCCAGGTTCTTGATAAGATACAAACCAGGTGGGAAGAATTCAAATCTCTTGTACCTGGTACTTCAGATTTAGTCGATGAAGGGATTGCCCAGCTGAGAGAAAATGTAAAAAAATTTCGAGGCGATGGGTTGGTTGCATCTCATAATGATATTTGTAACAGCAATTGGATCATCACACCCGATGACAAACTGTACTTGATTGATCTGGATTCCATGTCAATCGATGATCCAGCTCTCGATATTGGTGCAACATTGTGGTGGTATTATCCTCCGGAAATGCGGCAAGAATTTTTGGAAATTTTTGGATATGCTGATGATAATGAATTCAAGACCCGAATGCAGGTTAGAATGGCGATGCATTGTCTGAATATCATCCTCCCTCGGAAAAATAGTTTTGATTCTTTTGATCCTGAAGCTTTTTCAGAAAACCTTACCGATTTCAAAGCAATCATTGCAGGAGAGGAAAATCCCCAGGGATATTTTGATTTGTAAAAAGTTCATATTGCAAAATTCATAGAAGTTCAAAAAATTAAAACAGGATGGGTTGTGAACAAACCACAACCCATCCCAACAGAATTTATAGAATTATTATAGTAAACGGAAGTCGTATTTTTTAGTTTTGGTATATAGGCAATTATGAATTAGCCATATATAAATTTTGACAGTCTTATAAACCCCCTTGGTCCCGTGCTGGCAACGATTGCAGGTAAAGCCATATGGCCTTCAATTCATCATCTGTCATCTGGCTAAAATTTTTCCACGGCATTTCTTCGCTTAATCGTCGCTGATTCGGCGTCATACCCGTTCGCATGCTTGTGAAGAAGCCGTCTTCTGACCATTTGGCCAAACCACCACCCGGCGTCAGGTTCGGGGTTGGGATTTCCTGTCCGGGAGGTCCAAACGGAGCGCCATTTAAGTTTATACCGTGGCATTCTGTGCAAGTACGAGAAAGATATTCCCCATAAGCAACCGACACGCCAGGTTCAGGTGAGAGTGGCGGTGGACTGGTGTGATCGATCTTTTCGACTGCAGGGGACGGAAACAACCCTACCGCCATCATCAACTTTCCCAAGAGTTCGATACGCCTTTCCGAAAGATTGTTGTCCACCGGCGGAATGCTCTTGAGGTAGGCTATCAACGCACCCAGATCATCATCACTTAAGAAGTAAAAAGTATTCGACTCCATAATCATTAACGCTCTTCCATCATGTCCAACGCCATGACGGATGGCGCGAACCCAGTCTGAATCGGTATAGAAACTACCAACTCCTCCAGTCCCAGCGGTGAGATTGGGTGTTGGGATGCTTACCATACCAGCTACTTCAAATGAAACTTCACCGCTTAGATTTGCAGTATGACATTTCGTACAGGTGAAAATGACAGCAAGGTGTTCGCCGCGCTTAATTGCCTCCACATCAGTAGGAATCGAAATCTCATCAATAGGAATATTATATTTCTTATTCGCTCTTGCTCCGCCCACAACAGCTAAACTAAGAACAACCAATACCAAAAACCCAATCAGACCACCCACGAAAATACCAATCCATTTGATTGTTTTTTTCATATCAATATCTCCTTAATTAATTCTTGCTTTGATCAATAGAACTTGCATTAAGACAGCCCACAAATCACAAATTTCTCCGAATCGATCTTTATTGCTTTTTAATGACAAAGAAGTAATAATTTCTATGCACAACAATAGAGATTTGGTGAAAGAGACTCCAGATCAGTGCTATTTACCTTTCCGAACCAGGCGGATTACAGGTATGACACGACTTGTGTTTTTTTCATATTTTATGAAATTACTGCTTGCTGCTATGAATTTTCCATACAGTTTATTTCGTTCGTCACCTTCAACAACAGTTGCCTTAACCTCAAAAATCGATTCCCCAATTTCAATTTTTGCATTTGGTCTTTTCACCAAATTGAGATACCAATCAGGATGCCAATCCATCCCCCCAGCAGAAGCTGAAACGAGATAATCCTCCCCCTCTTTCAGGTATACAACCGGATTTGTGTATAGCTTACCAGATTGTCTACCAATTGTTGTGATGAGCAAAATTGGTAAATTCGCAGCTTTATTAGCAAATTTTCCAGAACTCATCCGGTAAAGACTATTATGAACTTTATTTCCGAAACTAAAAAATCGATTTAAATTTCTTGAAGGTCTGGTCGTCATTTTATTTCTCCTTAATTTTTCACTAACATCTAAACACTTTATTTATCGTGGGATGATCCCCAGTTGCTGTAACATCCCATATAGATCAATTAACATCCAATACTCCGCAATCATTCCATCCGCAAGCCTGGCAAAAAAGATGCCCTGGATCTTCATAGACTTACCTGTGGGGGTAATGCCCATCAATAATCCATTATGTGTTCCGCACAATGTCCAGTGTGTCGCAAACTTTTCACCTTCATGGATTTCATCTTCCATCACCGTTTGAAGATCAGGGAATGCGGATCGCAAAGTTGATATTAATCGCTTAATCCCTTCTACATCATTTATTAACCCGGATGTGCTGTTGTGGACAATATGGTCAGAAGTTAAAACCTTATCCACAACAGCCAGATTACCATTGTCAAAAGCCTCTCTTAAAATTCGTTGAATGGTGGTGTGAAAATGAGTGGCTGACATGATCTTTCTTTTTATGATGCTGTGTTTTCTGGTATCCGGGTTTCGAGAAGATCTTTCAAATCGCCAAAATCGGCATCCATTTCACGCTTTAGACTACCAACAATCATTGGTTCCGCCAAACCCATCAGACCAGAAGTATGTAATTCGAAAACAGTGGAAAGCTTAGTACCATTCGATGTAGGCTCAAAGAGATATGTTTCTTCAAAAGGCGCAGTACCGGAAGCACTTTTGATGACAAATTTGCTATTTGGCTCGTATTCAGTAATTTCTACAAGACCTTCTACCTTCCGCCCAAGGAACTTACGTACTGAAGCAAATTTTGAACCAATACCTAACGATCCCTGGGTTTGGTTACGTGATTCTAAAAGCCCTGTTTGCCATTGAGGTCCATTTGAAAGATCGCTAACGAAAGCAAAGACTTCCGCAACTGGACGTTGGATAACGATGTATAATTCGTGTTTAACCATTTTTATACTCCTTTTGTCTTTCCAAAAATTTGATTGACTGATAGAGTTATTTTGACAAAATAGATGGTATTTGTCGTCAGTATAAACACGTAGTTTCACACGTATCTTAAAGTTCTATTGAATTTTTGGTATCATGTCAAAAAATCGGGGTAAGCGGGTGTTTTTGGCAGGTGCACGCCTGTCAAAAACACCCTGACTGCTAATTATTGAAAGGACAAAATATATTTAATAAAGCTAATTCTTCTGATTTGAATTTTGAATATAAATCAGGGATTTTCAAAACTCAAGGTATGAGGACAACTTAATCATCATTGGGTTATAAGTTAAATGTGACTTATTTCAATTGATGATCAATTGCCCACCGCATGATTTGGGCACGGTTGGAAAATCCCAACTTAGCAAGAATATGACTGACATGAGTTTCGATCGTGCGCTTGCTTAGAATTAATTCAGCAGCAATTTCGAGATTAGACTTTCCCATACCAATTAATGATGCAATTTCAAATTCGCGTGTTGTCAGGCTTTCTACCTCTTCCTTGTCAGGCTCTTCAAATCGCGGTTTAAGTTGGAGATTCATCGCATAGGCTATCGCTTGCTCCAGTGACATTATGCGTCCAGCCAATTGTTCGTCTTGGAGCTCTTTTTTTAAGAGCTTGGATTGTGCAATTCCAAAATATTTTTCTACTTCTTTTTGCGTCGTCAGCCATCTGGAGATATCTTTTTGACCACTGATTGCCATGGAAGCAGCAAACAAACGAATTCCAGATCTAAATAGTCCTGACTTAACCGCACATGCTGCAAAACCAATTAAGCACTCGATCATGCCAGGCTTGTTTTGCTGAGAAAGATGGATTGTCATACTTTCCTTAAATAAGGTTTGGGACTTTTTAATTTCATCTTGATTCAAATAAGTAAATCCCAGATTAAATAATATGGATGCCAAATCATGTTGCGCTCCAAGTTCACGCAGTAGTACTGCGCTTTTTTCATATGAATTTTGCGCTTCTGGATAGCTCTGTTCACATCGTGACAGATCTCCAAGGAAATTGAGGGTGTGCGCAATACGGAAAGCATCGCCATCACGTAAGGCCAGATCTAGACATTCATCAAGCCTTTCCCGTGCTATATCATAATAACCCAACTGAATCGCAATTTCTCCCTGTCCCAGTAATCCCATGCCTAAATAAAATGAATTTTCAGTTGTCTCACGCAACATTTTTACAACTCTTTCCCCAACCTTAAATGAAGTTAAGTGGTCTCCTACTGCTTTCGCTCCAGATGCGAAACCTGCCAGGGCGAATGTAAGGACTGGTTTGTTTTCAGGGATTATCTCCTCCGCTAACTTAACAGCTTTTTCTCCATAGTCAAAAGCCTCCTGCTGTTTTCCAAGGAACATTGCTAAAAATGATGCAAAGACAAGGGTATTCACACGAACAACCGAAGAAATTCGTTCATCTGTCTGAGCAAGCAAACGTTCGAACCATGTCATCGCTTCTTGCACAGAACCACGAATCTCCCAAAATCGAACAAGGGCATTGGCAATACGCAATCCTTTTTCAATGTGTTGACTACCCGGTCCATTCTGCAACGACCAGGACAAGGCACCACGAAGATTATCGCGCTCCCCCTCCAACCAATTCAACCAAAGTTGTTGGTATGATTCACCTAATTTAGGGGCTGCTTCTTCAGCACGAGCGAGAAAAATGTCCAAATGACGATCACACAGTAGTGCTGATTCGCCACCCTCAACTAATTTTTCAATTGCATATTCACGGATGGTTTCAAGGTACCGGTAGCGTGCTATCGTGCGTCCACTGGTCTCCACGATGATGAATGATTTATCCACCAATGAAGTGAGTAATTCAAGAATATTTTCTTTTTTGATTCCATTTCCAAGGCATACCTGTTCGCACACATCAAAAGTCCAACCACCTGAAAATACTGCAAGACGATTCAACAAAGTTTGTTCATTAAAAGAAAGTAATGTATAACTCCAATCGATAGTTGTTCTTAAAGTAGAATGACGAGACTTAAGACCTCTGCGGTGAGTTGAGATAAGTAAAGAAAACCGATCATTTAGCCGCGTTTCAATTTCTTGAATCGTAAATACATTGATCCTCGCGCTTGCTAACTCAAGCGCCAATGGAAGACCATCCAATCGCGTACAAATTTCAGTGATAATTTTTCCATTTTCAGCATTGAGATTAAAATCAGGGATTATCGCCTGAGCCCTTTCAACAAACAATTGAATAGCATCATAATGGATCAAAGAGCGTGTGTCTTTTTCTATTTCTATGTTCATATTCGGTAAAGTCAACCCAGAGATTGGATATATTAATTCACCTGTTATTGCAAGTGATTCCCGACTGGTCGCTAAAATACAAAGTTCTGGTACCTGACATAATAGTTCTTGACAAAGCTGCGCACATGATTCCAGCAGGTGTTCGCAATTATCGAGGATTAAAAGTATTTTTTTTGAACGTACAAAGTTCAATAAAATCTCCAATAATGGTTGATCGGTCGTCGGACGTAAACCAAAGGATAGCAATATGACCTGTGGAATCAGCTCTGGATCATTGACCGGTGCCAGATCAACCATCCAGACACCATCCTTATACAGTTCGCGAACTTCATTGGCAATCTGAATGGAAAGTCGTGTTTTTCCACTACCTCCGGGACCAGTAAGCGTAATAATATGCGCATTAAGTAAAAGGAGTTTAAGATCGGCAATTTCTTTTTCTCGTCCGATAAAACTCGTTAATTGGAGTGGCAAATTCGATTGCATCATAATTACTTTTGTAAATATTAATATTCATTCCATAAACTCCATTTGGGTAAACGGAGTAAGGTTTTTCCATTATAGATCAATGATAAAAAATATATTTTTTTCTGTCCAATGCTAAAGCAAATAACCCTCTTTATTTGAATAAAACATATCAATTTCAACTCTTATAACAAAATTTGATCATGAATCTACCCGATTTTGGGGTAATGCTTGCGAACGAGAAAGGCCAAAAGGAAGATGTGTAAAGGGTTAGTGTTGTATGTGTGGTAGAAAATTATAAAATAAAACCATGATGGACTGGAAACTTACCTTACCACAACAACCCATAACACCAAATTAATCACACCCTATCAATCTGGTAACAGTTTCTAAAATTTGAAACGCTATTGTCTTTGCGAAACCGAATAAAACGAGAGTCAAATATGATTAATTACAATTCTGAACACAAAGTCTTTCTCGATAAACTCCTCTTGGATTATCCTCATGTACGACCCGGCAAGATGTTTGGTTTTCCAGCCTATTACGTTGGAAAAAAGTTGGCTATCTGTCTTTTTGAACAAGGTGTTGGCGTCAAACTTCCGGAACAATCTGTAACCAAGCTCCTGGAAACTGACAACAATATTGTGCCATTTCAACCAATGGGGAAACCGAAAATGCGGGAATGGGTCCATATAAATCTAAATAACACTGAGGACTACATCCATTACAAAGCAGTGTTTGAAGAATCGATCCGTTACTTATTGGAGGTACAGGTGAAATGACACCAACCCGGTTATCCCGATTAGAATCAACAACCCGTATTGTGCTGAAATTTAATAATGCTTTCAATCAACATAATGTCATTGAAATGATGCAATTAATGAGTGATGATTGTGTCTTTGAAAACACAACTCCGTTCCCCGACGGAACAATTTATACAGGCAAGGAAGAGGTTACTCAGTTTTGGCAAGAGTTCTTCCATAATTCACCGAATGCACAGATCGAAATTGAAGATATTTTCGGTTTAGGAATGCATTGCATTATGCGTTGGAGATACTCCTGGATTGATGTAGATGGTAACAAAGGACATGTCCGGGGGGTCGATATTTTCAAAGTAACAAATGGACTCATCACTGAGAAGCTGTCTTATGTTAAAGGATAATAATTTTCAAATAGATTTAAAAATGATGAGTACTGTTAATATTATTGAATGAAATGAAGGATAAAGGAAATATTTATGACGAAATCCAACCAACAAAATTCAAGTTCTGAACGTGAGCTTGTGCTGATCCGCATGATTGATGCATCCCCAGATAAAGTTTTCCGTGCCTGGACCGAACCAGAACTTCTCAAACTATGGTTTGCTCCCCTCCCCTGGACAACTCCTTCTGTTGAAACCGATGTTCGTCCTGGAGGTTCCAGCATCATTACTATGCGTGACCCTGAAGGGAATGAATTTCCAAGTAGTGGAGTCTACCTGGAAGTGATTGAGAACGAGAAGCTGGTATTTACCGATGCTTATACGGAAGCCTGGGTGCCGGCAGAAAAACCATTTATGACGGTAATTCTTACATTTGAAAATGTTGATGGGAAAACCAGATACACCGCCAGAGCCAGACATTGGACAGAAGCAGACCGGGAAGAGCATGAAAAAATGGGTTTCTTCGAAGGCTGGGGAATCTGCACGGATCAGTTGGAAGTATTGGTTAAGAAGTTGTAAAAGAAATTCCGCCAAAATTTAATAAAAACCACTTTCTGACTAGTCTGGAAAATGGTTCGTTTAAAGTTGTGCCATAATTAAATTAATATTCAAATAATTCTTCATCGAATTAGCAAACCGAATGGAAGCAAAAAGTGGAAAAAATTATTGAAATTAGGTCCAACTCGCTTGAATTTCTACAGATGGTTTTCGAGATGCTTATCATCATGAATAAATTGAATCAATCGGAAAAGATCGTTATGATGTCCGAAGCAGTGCGCGAAGCAAATGGTTATTTTACTGAAAATCGCAGAGTGTTTGTTTATAAAATCAAAAACAAAATGGTGGGGTATTCTGTGTTAAAAATAGAAGACCGGGTTTGTTGGTTGGATTGGCTGTATGTTGATCCTGATCACCAGGGTAAAGGTGAGGCATCAAAATTATTTGACCATGCAGAAGAAATATCACTGAAATTGGGTAATGATCAACTTTATATCTGGGTACACCCCGATAATCATCGCATGCTGAAATTTTTAAAGAAAAAAGGCTATGATGTGCTAAATTTAATTGAAGTGAAAAAAAAGAAACCATCAACCAGTAGATCAATTTCAATATTGGGTAATGAATTGCGTTATTGATTTTCTTCAATCGTTTTTTTTGGATTTCAAAGAGTGTAATCCTGCAAAATATAACCAATTGCTAAAAAAATTATGGAGCTCTTAATAATTCAGGAGGAGCAGCAACACCACCACTTAATGTGTGCAGGAAGGCAATAATTTGTGCCATTTCCCGATTGGTCAAACCTAAAGGTTCCAACTCGTTATGACCAATAGGAGATGTAGGAGGATGGTTATAGTGCTGCAATACTTCCTCCAAAGATGCAAATTGCCCGGCGTGCATGTAGGGAGCAGTTTCGGCAATATTCCTCAAGGTGGATGGTTTGAAAGCTGCCTGTAATTGTTCTCCTTCAGAAACAACAAAACGCAGTTCCGTACAATCCTGTTCATCTGCATCACTCCATTGACTCAAACAATTGAATTCATCATTCAGAACCTTGATGACACCAGATGCACGACCAGAATCAAGAGGTAATCCAGTCCTTGTTGGTACACCGGTGTTGTGAAAGTCATTATTAGTTAGCAGTGGACCATTATGACATTGAATACAATTTGCACGGCTGATGAATAGTTTCAATCCCTCTACCTCATCAGAGCTCAAAACAGATTTTATTGTTTGTTCATCCTGATTAAGCAAAGCTTCCACATACTGGTCAAAACGAGAAGGAGCAGGCAAAATCAAGCGTTCGTAAGCTGCAATAGCTTTACCCATGTTGACAAATACCTGTGTCACCAGATCGCGATCCGTGTTGGTCATCCCCTCCCAGGCTACCAGAGCGATAGCATCATCAACAGGTCCCGCGATTTCCGGAAAACGTGCAGGATCGGAAAAATCTGGTAAAGGTCCAAAAATTGTTTCGTAATCCTCCCGGTAATGGGTGGCGATCAGGTGAGCATATTGCACTCGTGTACCACCGTGTTCGACAACACTTTCCATTGGAGCAAGAGCTTGAGCCCATTGACTATCCTTGCGCCCATCCCAAAATTGCCAGGGGCTGTATGCCGTTCCGATGATTGTCATAGACTTCCGATCAGTTGTTCCCACACCAAGGGATAGGGGTAAACCATCTGTGAACATTAATTCTGGCTTATGACAGGTAGCACAGGAAACCTGATTATTTGAACTGAAACGGGTGTCAAAGAAAAGTTTTTGTCCCAACAAAGCAGCTCTCGAATCGTCTGCATAAACATTTGATGGATCTGGAGGAAGCACCGGTAAGCTGCCAATCCATAAATTTCGTAAAGTAACAATTTCATCCTCAGTCCATTTTGTCTGGCGCAAGATGATCCATAGCGAAATAACAACTGCCAGGAGTATGACCCCAAAAACAAGAATGGATTTTCGTTTATTCAATGTTAAGATTGAAAGTAATCGAATCGGATTGTTCACCTGAGTTGATAATAAATCTAACTTCCCAAAAACCAGTCATCTGAAATCGCATTCCCTCAACAAGATAATCGCCATTCCCCAGAAATTCAGTTACCTGCGGATTGGTCGGTAAGCCATGCCCATGCTGCGGCATACCACCTTCCACAAGAACTGTTGCATTCTCAACTGGTTGACCATCGGGAGTCTCAATGTGAAGAGTCCAGGTATGAATCTGATTCAGTGGCACTTCAGCCGGATCACTGCTCCAGGATACCTGAAACAAACCATCATCTGAAAGGAGTGTAGAGGAAGTATCCAGGTTAGTCGGAGCGGATTCTCTACCCATCATAATAGGGTGCAAAAATCGTGGTCCAATAACCGGCATGAGTAAAATAAAAACAACAATAATGATGATTGTTGTGATTGCAGCAGTAATGATAATAGAAATTTTTTGATTTTTCATAAACATCCTTCGATTTAAAATGAATGAATACAATTATAATCCTATTTGTTAATAATTAATCTTGCTGTAGATACCCCACAAAAACGCTCTGATCACTAAGCATTCAATAATTATCGTCATCATAATTATAGAAATTTGTTAGTTATTATTAGGGACATCGATAGCCCAAATGATTTAGGATGTTATTAATTGGAATTTCGCATTATTGAAGTGAAAAAACTTTTTCCTGTTAAGGTGTGATGTTCATTTCAATAATTCGTCTTGCTGGTTATTTCAGACGTCGGTGTAAGAAAATCCGGCCAGATCTAATTTAATTAGAAGTCCTATCAAATCAAATGGAGTTTAAAGATGACGAAAAAAATATTTATATCCTTTTTCATACTAGTGTCCATAATTCTAGGAATGACCATTATTAATCCTTCCATTAATGTCATAGCTCAAACCAATAATTCTGAGTCGAATTCCCAAGTTGTGACACCAACCCCTGTTGGACAAATTGATGTTCCAGCCTTTAAATTACAGATTTATTCGCCCAGTAAGAACCCGCTTATGAATACTGCCGATGAATTCAACCGCATCTCAGGTTTTTTACCTGGAATTTGGCATGGCGCAATTTCACCAGTTACGCTTATATTGTCCATTTTGAATTCAAATATTCAAATGTACGAAGTACACAATGATGGGGTTCCCTACAATCTTGGCTTTTTGATTGGTGTGGCAATCGTATTTTTCGTTCTGGGCATTTTTTCTGGTTCCAGACGAAGGCGTCTTTAAAAACAAAGGAGAAACAAATGTTACCAATCGGTGATGATAATAGTTCTCGTAGAATAGTACCGTTAGTCACTTATGCTTTGCTCGCGATAAACATCCTGTTTTTCTTCGTGCAACTAAGTGGTGGTGATGAATTTGTGATGAAATGGGCTTTCATTCCCAGCCGCTTCCTAGCCAATCCTATGGGGGATTCTTTAACGCTATTCACAGCCATGTTCATGCATGGTGGATGGCTGCACCTGGGAAGCAACATGCTCTATTTATGGATTTTCGGTGACAATGTCGAAGATCGGTTTGGACACATTAAGTTCCTAATCTTTTACTTGCTGAGTGGCCTTGCAGCGACATTTGCTCAACTGGCTTTTAGTATTGGATCAGATATTCCAAATTTAGGAGCATCGGGAGCCATTGCAGGGGTACTTGGAGCCTATATTCTATTATTTCCAAAGGGTAGTGTAAGAGTATTACAAGGGCAACGTGTAATAAACGTTCCAGCACTGATCGTCATTGGCCTTTGGATCGTTCTTCAGCTTTTTAGTGGGATTGGCTCAATGTCCAACACTGGAGAATCAGGAGGCGTTGCCTATATGGCTCACATTGGCGGATTTATTGCCGGATTTGTGTTGACATTTTTATTTCGAGGAAGTAAAAATTCTCGAAATACAGGTTGATTAGCCTGAGATAAATAAAAAAGGCTGACCACTTTTTTTTGGGTCAGCCTTTTTTTTAGTCAAATTCTTTTACTAATTTTGTGTACTTAAGTTAATCCACCAGTCGATGGAAAAATGACCGATAGTGCTGAAATGTCATACGAAGATCTTCAGTTGAAACTTCATCTCCCTGATTCCATTGAGTCTCTAATGTGTCCATTTCCTTATCAAACATTGTCGTAATTTGTTTGATCATATCCGATATCAAATCATCAGCCTTCTGGACTGCAATACGAGGTTCATCAACAAATTTCCCTTGAATTTCCATCCATTGTTGGTTAAAATTTTCAGATTCCTCCCGGTCAAAAAAAGAAGCTACTGATTCCATAGAAGTCACATTTGGATCATCTCGTATTACTTCCTTGATCATTGAGGTGGATATAGACTCTGGAATGTTGTTATTGATCGTATCATCCAAATCATCCATCTGATCATTTGACTTACCATCCAAAACTACTGGAGGTGTGAACTCTTGCTGGGAAATCATATTATTTAATTGAACAGGATTATCCTGTTGATTGTACTCTTCCTCAGATTTTTCCATATTATCTATCGGTTTTCCATCGTTATAAAATCGTACTTCACTCATCTTATTTTCTCCTCTTCTTTAATAGTTGTCTCCGATTTGAGAAGTTCATCAAATAGAGATCTGTAATGGATCATTGCAGTCCGCAATTCTTCAGTATCCGCTGTTTTATCCATATTTTTTATAGATATTGCTCGTGCAGCGCGGTAATTACTTACCACATTAGGATATTTAACTGAGATATCAGCTGCACGCTGGTCAAAATCAGATACTGGATAGTTGCGAAGTTGCATAACTTCCATGATCATGTGATCAGCATCAACAATTGCTTCTCCGGGTTCATCAACAAATTTTGATTGTACAGAAGCCCATTCTGCCACATATCTCTCATGCTCCACTTCAGTTAGTGGGCGAATTTTCAACTCATCGACATGTTTCTGTCTATCCTCCAGCTCTTTTTGTGCTCTCTTATCATCACCTAAACTCTCTACAGTGCGATCATACTCAGATCCAAATTTGGTTTGAAGTTGTTCTGTCTTTTGACGACGAGAAAATATCAAACCTAATACGAGTCCAATAATGACCACCACCACAATAACAATGACGATTGTAGAAGTATCCATTCAACATCTCCTTTTATTTCTATCAAATATTTAGAAGAATACCAACAAATCCCTTTAGTAATTACAACCCAGAGAGAATGAGGCGGTATTTTCCTTTGATAACTATAGAGTACCTAAATTACACTATATTTGTCCCCAATAGAATCTATATAATTCCTAACATCGATAAAGATAAAGAATTTCACCAGAAACTTCTCTTAATTTCTGTCTGTCAAATTTTCTTGAAATTTTAATATTTGTCAATTGAAAATGCAGAACCCATGAGGAAAATTTTTCAATAATAAATCTATATATTGAATTTGCTTCAATCATTGATAAAAGGAATACAATTTTATTTTTAGTAATATGATCTAAAAAGCCAATTTTCAGAGGTGAAAAAATCACCTTTTCTTTTTCCAAGGAGGATAAAATGAAACTTAGTAGACCAAAATCTAACCTGGTGGATCGCTGTCATTCTTGGCGTTCTGGGCATTATTTCTCAGTTAGTTGCCATCCCAGTCCTATCAGGTTTTTCTTTCTGGTTGGTAGCTGCAGGGTTTGTTCTGTTAGCGCTTGCGACATATTATAAAGACCTATAATTTTTTCTTATTGTAAATAACAGGTCATGGTCTTCATGATTGTGAATTGACACAATTCTTGAGAATAGCATGATTAAAGAAGCTGGTTTTATTTTGATTATTAAAAAAGACCAGTGGGATTCCGATTAAAATTTATCAATCTGATTTGATAAAGTAATTTGGCGATGTATAATCAACTTATCGTCCTTTTTGTTTAATTAATGTTGGGAGGGAAAATGAAATTCTTGCGAAAATTTCTGGGTGTTTTTGTGATGATCGCAGGTGTTATTGGTTTAATACTCAGTCTTGCAGGATTAGTAGGGTTGTGGATCGCTAAACCAATTTTAACCACGACGATCAATTCAACGATTGATACGCTCATCAGCAGTGTTGATACCAGTCAAAAAACTTTGGATATCACCTATGATGCACTAGGTGCTACCATTAAGAGTGTGGATGCACTATCCATTATGTTGGACTCAACTGCTGTGACCGTTGATGATACACAACCAGTCATCAAACAGGTTAATGAACTGATGGGAAAAACTCTTCCCGATACCATCGAAAACGCTACCGACTCTCTCGATGCTGCCGAAAGTGCGGCACAATCTCTGGAAAGCGCAATCAAATCTTTTGAAGTATTACAATCCGTCCTGGGTGCAACACCATTTTTAAGCGCTGTAATTCCTCCAGCTCAAGAACCATATAATCCCGATAAATCATTAGCAGATTCGCTCAGTGAATTATCCGATAGCATGCAGGATATGCCAGATACATTCATGGATATGTCAACCAACCTGGGTAAAGCCGATGATAATCTGGAATTGGTGAAAGATAGCATGAACCTTATGTCTGAAAATGTATCCTTAATCTCCACAAGTCTCTCCCAATACCAGACAATGATCAGGCAATCTGAAGTATCTACCGACAGTCTTAATGCGATGCTAACAGGTTTTCAAAGCAAAATGGGAAATATATTAAATATTGCCTCCATAGTGCTGGTTTTATTTTTCTTATGGTTACTCGCAGCACAGGCTGTTATCTTCAGCCAGGGTTATGAACTATTTCACGGTACTGCGAGTGGGATGGCATCGAGTGAACCAGATATCGAGGAACAATCTCCAGTCAGGTCAGAAAATAAACCGGAAGATATTGAAGAAAAAAGTGACTCTAAAGAGCAATCTCTGATAGAGTCAGATAAAATAACAACTGTATCGAATGATTCAGAAAATTTATAAAATTTAAGGAGAATATAATGAAATTCACATTAGACACACAACTTGGAATCCTTTTAGATCACCCACAGGCAAAACCAATTATCGAAAAATATCTCCCTGGGGTTTCAACAAATCCTATGGTTGGAATGGTGAAGGGAATGACCTTAAAAGCATTATTAGCTACCCCTCAAGCAGCTCAATTTGGTATCACAAAAGAAAAGGTGGAATCTGTTCTAGTTGAGATCAATAAAGTAGTTAAATAAATTCTAAATTTTTAAGAATTTAAAGACTTAATTAACCGATCTTTGTGCCGCATTCCGGGCAGAATTTTGCTCCGCCAGTCTCAGCTTTGCAGTTTGGACAAATACCTGGTTTAGGAGCTATTTCCATTTTTGTTCCACAATTTGGGCAAAATTTTGCACCGTGCGTCTCTTGTCCACATTGCGGACATTTATCAACAGCAGGTTGAATCATGGCTTCACCGCATTCCGGGCAAAATTTTGTTCCTGCGGCTGCCATTGTTCCATCATTGGGACAACGGGCTGCTTGAGAGGCTGCATTTTGTGCTGTCTTAGCTGCCTGTTGAACATTTTTTATCACATCCCCAAAGCCAAAAGCACTCGCAAGACCTTTCAGTGCAGCGCCGGTTTGTTCTCCCCTGGATTCTGCAATCTCAGATGTTCGAGGACTGTCTTCATTACAAAAGCCACTCTGTGTATCAAAATCCGAAAGGCAAACAATGCGTAGACAGGTGGGGCATTCACGAAACTGTACCTGTACCTGACTCCATGCTTTATTCAACTGGTCAGTCGTTAATTTATAACTATATCGGGGATCTTCACCAACCACATTGTTAGCCACTGTATTGCCAAATAAGGGTACTTTTCGTAGTAATCCACTGGCAACCTGCCTGCCAAGATCCTTAGTGACTGTACCGGCTACATCAGGTTGGCTGCGAAATTCTCTTTCGCAAGTTTCACAATAAAATACAGCATAAGGACCAATTCCATCATTTCGAATATCATATCTTGGCATTCTTGAAAAATCGGACATAAAGACCTCCTGGAAGATAAATTAATCAATTCAAATGTTTTGTTCGGGAATTTTATTGATTCATTACCACAAATTATTATATAACCATTATTGTGGTGACAAAATTAAAAACAGATCGATTTTTGATTGCCTTTCTGGAAATGTCCAATAATATAAATAGTAAGGATAACAATTAGAAGTATCAAATAGAAAAAATGAAGAATCAGAAACTTTTTACTCCAATAAAAATATGGCTTGCCCGGCATCATCCTTCAGGATTTTTGCTGGCTGCCCAATTATTACTTCTTGTGCTTTACGCTGTTTTTAGTGATCTATCGAGCCGATGGGAATTACTAAACGCGATTGGGGGTCTCATTCTCGTGCTGGTCGTTTGGGTGATTGATCGCAGCCCTTCCATCAATTGGATTGCATGGGTACTTGCCATCCCTGCTTTCTTATTATCTGTGCTCGCAGCAATTCTTGATAATCAAACCTTTTTGGTCTGGTCCTCCCTATTGGAAGCTATTCTTTATTTTTACGCAGCAGTCAGTTTGATTATTTATATGTTAGAAGACAATATGGTCACAACAGATGAATTTTTTGCTGCCGGTGCGACATTCACTTTATTAGCCTGGGGGTTTGCTTATTCGTATCTTGTCTGTCAGGCGTTGGTCCCTGAGAGTTTTATTAATGGAGCTCATCCAGGACAACCTTTATCCTTTCTTGAATTATTGTTCCTAAGTTTTACAAACTTATCAGCAACCGGTTTAGGAGATATACTCCCTGTTTCAGCTCCTGCTCGAGTACTCGCTATGTTGAACCAATTTTCTGGAGTTGGGTATATTACAATTGTGGTTTCCAGACTAATTGGGTTATCCATCAGTTCTCAAAAAAGAAAGAAAGGACATTAATTAATAACAATGCATAATTCAAAAAGCACATCAGATGATCAACCAGATAAGTATGCCTTATTGATTATCGATGTACAAACTGGATTGTTCAGGATCCACTCCAATATATCAAGCTGAAGAACTTCTCAATAACATTACTATTCTGATAGAAAAAGCACATGAAAAAAACGTACCAGTGGTTTACATCCAGCATTCCAATCCAGGTGCTTTAGCCTTTGGATCTGAGGATTGGCAAATCCATCCCAATCTTCACCTCACCGACAATGATTTATTAATTCATAAAAAACAAGGGAATTCATTTGAAGGAACTTCCTTAGAAGAATTATTGGATTCAATGTCAATAAACAGTATAGTAGTGACAGGTTTGGTAACCCACGGATGCGTTAAAGCGACCTGTATAGGTGCTTTGGAATTGGGTTATCAGGTGGTATTGGTTGGTGATGGTCATAGCAGCTACAGCAAAGATGCACCGGATTTAATCTCAAAGTGGAATCAGAATTTACTTGAAATGGGTGCAAAGATCAGAAATACACCGGAAATTGACTTCTGATCTACATCGAGCGGGTAAATCAGATTTTCCTTTTTCAACCCATCCCATATAATCAATAGAATCCATATATATAGGAGAGCAAAATGAGTATTAAATTTGATTTGATCGGTATCTTTGTGGATGATCTTCACATGATGGTTGATTTTTATAAAAATGCGATCGGTTTGGAAATTGATTGGAATGGAGAAGGGCCATATGCAGAATTTAAGCATGAGGGAATCCGCTTTTCCATGTTCTCCAGAAAAGAATTGCCACAATTATTAGGAACCACACCGGATTTTCCCAAAAAATTGAATGGGACTTTTGAATTAGCGATTAATGTTGGGGAACCAAAAAATGTCGATATTAAATTCCAGGAAATTATCGCAAAAGGCGGTTTGGAAATTTATCCTCCCAGAGACGAACCCTGGAAAATGCGATCCGCAATGATATCTGATCCGGAAGGAAATATCATCGAGATCGCTTCAGATTTCTGGGAATAATTCCACAGAAGAATTATTTTCAAGGGATTATCTCCTTCAATTATTCATCAACTTTCTAATCATAATTGGCATAAAAATGAATAGAATTTCTATGGGACGCAAAATTCAATCAAATCTCTTATTGATCATAGGTTTTATTTTCACTATTATTCCGATCACCGGAGTATTTGTTTTTGACCGACCCCTCTCTACATCACAATCGCTAAAATTCACTGATGAAAACCAGGATGTCCTGGCAGGCACTTATTATCAAGGTTTTCAGCCTTTTGGTGTGATCCTTCTTGAAGGTTTTGGTTCAGACCAGGTAACAATGACCAGTCTTGCCAGGGAGTTCGTTCGAAATGATTGGCATGTATTTACTTTTGATTTCAGTGGGCATGGTCGCTCATCCGGAATATTAACCTTCGATAATGCCAGTACAGATCGTCTGGCTAATCAAACTCTTACCGCTATACAGGAATTCAAAAGAATCTCAGGCTTAAGTGATGATGGGATATTTCTGCTTGGACACAGTCTGGGTGCTCGAGTCGCATTACAAACTGCAACAATCAATCCAGAAGTAGCAGGATTGATTCTGTTGGGTACGCAGGTAAATCTTTCAACTAATATTCAATCTGAGTTTTTTACCGGTATTTCTGATAATGACCTTCTATGGATTCAGTCTTTGGATTCAGACAATCCTGCAGTACCAATCCTTTTAATCAGTGGCGCATGGGATGATATCTTGACTCCCAGTAACGCAGAATTACTTTTTAGTAAACTGACTGGTGGAGATTATGATCATCAAAATGGGGAGTTTTCTTCTCGAAACTTAGGGAACCTGCATCGACAACTAAAAATCTTACCCAAGTTAGTACACAACTATGAACCCTTTTCCTCCACTGTCATTGAGGAAATTAATGTTTGGCTTCGCAATCAGTACAAAGTTGATATTATTGATTCTCACTTACCCGCTATCCGAATTTGGAGTTGGATAATCAGCCTTACCGGTGTTTTTTTACTTCTTGTTGTTTTCAGGAAAAAGTTTTTTGATGAAGAGGGTATAAGTCAAAAACCATCCAGCGAAATCACAAACCTTCGGTCCTTTTTTTGGGGAAAAATACTCCTATGGTTAGGCTCACTACCTGTTGCAGCTATCTTAGGAAGCATTTTCTTTTTTATTCCATTAGGGAAACCAGTATTGAACCTAATTTATGTGTGCTTTATTGGTGGGTATGGTATTCTCCTGTTCATTCTCTATAAGTGGGGAAAAATGCCTGGTGTGCAGGGAAAACTAATCTTAAAAAGTACGAAATCCTTAAATTTAGATATCCCGGCTTCTGTTCCTCAAAAAAAATTGAAACGAATTCTACTTACCCTTGGATTGACGGTTGCCATTCTTACATTTACTGCTGCCTACACACGCACCGGATGGTTTTATGTCTTTCCAATTAACCTCCGGTTGATCTGGTTACTTATCTTTACCCCTTTTACAGCCCTGGGATTCTGGATTGGCTTAAGAGAATCAGAAATGTTATCCAAAAAAGGTGGTACTCAGCTTGCTCAAATGCTAATCGGTTTATTTCCCTTTTTCCTTTACACCATCCTTATGGCTGCCCTTGGATCACTTTCCGGGATGATTGGTGGTTTGCAAGGGCTGGTCATTTTATGGCTGGTGTTAACATTCGGCAATTTGATTCAGGCAATCAGCCACCGTCCATGGTTGACAGCGACCTGTATGGCGATCCTTCTGTATTGGTTGATCCTCCCCCAGGGTGTTTTGTTCTAAGAGATTATATTTTTTAATTAGACTTTGATAGAATTTCCAGCATATGAGAAACAACAACAGGATCAAATTGTGTTTCACCGCAACGACTCAATTCTCTTATGGTATCATCCATCGAATCAGGTTTTCGTTAAACACATCAGAAAGTCATGGTTGAAAAAACACTACGCTATGTTATCTGACCCAGGAAGTAATGTTATTGAGATTGCATCACATTTTAGGAATTAATTATGATCATGAATCGCTATTTTGATGAAAAACAGAATGATTTTGAAAAAATGTTGCACTTTCTTCAGGCAGATAATCAAGACAAGAAAGAGGATTTTACCTGGCAAGTATGCCGTCTGGGTGATTGGAAATTTGGTTTATGGAATGAAAAGAAATTAATTCCATCATTTTTCAGAAAAAATGCTCAGCTTTGGTTTGATGAAAATAAGAAACTGATCGGTTTCGTGCTTTCTGAGAATGGAGATAACATCATTTTCATTTTTACTATAAAGAAATATGAATTTCTCTATTCGGAAATACTGAATTGGACGATTAAGAATTGGGGGTTAATATTCTCATCCCTCCTCATAGAATTACGTGAAAGTCAAAAAGACGAGATCACCATTCTTGAGCAAAAAGGATTTCAATCTAAAGGAATAATTGCAACAACCCGATCCTATGAATTATCCTCAAAGGCATCAGAAACCATCAACCTTCCTGCAGGTTTCAGGATTGTCAACATGTTGGAAAATAAAGATTATCATTCCAAAGGTATATTAGCAATCAATGCTTTTGAAAATCAGAACCAAATAAGTGATTTTGATTTGATGAAATTTGAGTATTCCAGAGAAAACCCGGCATATGATCCGACGTTCGATTTTTCAGTGATTACGCAGGATGGTGTTCACGTGGCTTCCTGTGTTGGATTACTGGATAAGATCAATAAAATTTCCGAAATTGAAAAAGTTTGTACACATCAAAATTATCGAAGGTTAGGTTTATCAGAATCTGTAATTAAACATTGTTTTCAAAAGCTATATTCTGCAGGTTTCAATCGGGCGTTCCTTACAGCATATGGGAAAGGAGCTGATCAGCTTTATGAGAAGCTGGGACCAAGTAATCGTCAACATTGGCTGCATTATGAATTGAAGTTTATTAATTCATAATAGCTTTGCCAATTTTGGATTGGATCAAATTTATATTCCTAATAAGTGGATTCCAAAACATCAATATTTTCTATCAATGACTCTTTTGTTTGATCGTTTGGATTGAAACGCACAAGATCATAACTCAGGTCAGGACCCTGGAACCAACAAGCCAGGGTGCCATCCGAAAATAAATTTGGACAAGAAAGGATTGAGCCTTCTTGATCCTCCCAATAAACTGATCCAGTTTTTCCATATTCATGCAGACTATAGAAATCTGCATATTCTTGATCAGAATTGGAAGCCAGGAAATGGACAAGAATCCCTTCCTCGTAAAAACGCACATCACCGTAGAAGTAATCCCAACCTTCTTTAATGGGTAAAGTAAATAATTCAAGATTATCAAACGCATCATACATAAAATAGTGTGTTCCTGTAAGTGATTTCAGTAATATATAACGTCCATCCTCTGAGATCGGATAATGAAAAAAATTCGAAAATTCGTAGGGATATATTCCTACCAGTTCGGCTGGTTTTTCATCGCTCAGTAGAAAAACGGGAGAATCAAATTCATCCAATTCCGGAAAATCTCCATGTGTCGCAGGTGGTTCAAGTAAAAATCCGGATGCAGCACCAACCCAAAGCAGATTTTGACTGGGCAAAAATTGGGTCCCCAAGCGATTAAATGATCGAACAACCCAGGGTAAAGTGTAATTGTTAAGAATTGTATTCTCCATTGGACCAAATATCTCGATATCACATGGTCCCTGGCAATTTCCAGGAGAAATCACTGCTTCACCATTTCGTAGCAATCTTAATCCAGACTCTGAATTAGTAATAGCAACACTCTTCCCTTCCACATCAATGACCACATTCGACCTGGTCAGGAGAAATATATCTCCAGAGGTTGAAGAAAACACACCGGATGGTGAACCTGTTGAGCTCGTGATCGTTCTAACCCCACCTGTATTTAAATTTAATTCTCTTACCAGTAATTCGTTATTATTTGCACTGAAATATCGAGTGAATAAGCCGTCCTTTGATTGTAAGAATAATAGTCGGTTATCATACAATGGTTCATGATAAACCATTTCATCCACAAGACTGACCTCCGTAGAGACGAGATCAATTTTATAAATCGGTCCTTTTTCTGGATAAGAACTACCGGTAGTTTCATAGCTTTGTTCAGTTGAAAAAATGAAATAGGCAATATTCTCGGATACCCCAACCATCTCAACAGAATTTATCAACATGTTTGCATCATAATAGAATGAAGCTGGCAAATTAATTTCCTGGATTTCTTTCAAATTAAGGAGGAACAAAACCGGTTTATTTTGAGAAAAAGTAAATAATAGAACCTGATGATCACTGACTGTCAATAATCTATAGTCATAGTTATCAACTAATAAATCGAATTCTCCTATACTATTTACCTCTCCTGATTGATTGACAACAAGAATCTCGGAGGAATCAGGTTTAAATACCCAATGCCAACGATTCGCTTCTGGAATTGGAGTACTGGTTGGGGATACTTCCAAAGTTTGGGTTGCATCAGGCTTTGTACTGATTGTCTCCAACAGAGAGTCTGGTTGGTTGGTTTCAGTAGAATTGACTTCCATGCTAACAGTAGAAGATTCAGTCGGTACTGCTACTGGTGGACTGACTTCTGCACTACATGCCGTCAGAAATAAAATAAAAATTGATAAACTCAGAAAATAATTTTTCATAAAAGCCACTACCCCATGAACCCAATTATTTTAAATAAAATTATGCTTATTGTTTTTTATTGATAAATATTGCAGTTACCAATTTTGATGCAAACCATAAACCTGATTTCATTTTCCCCCAAATTCATTAAAGATGAAATTAATATATAAGGATTAAACAATGAATCCTAAATGCTCGATTAATCTGGATTAATTATCATTGTTTTCTTGCTTTTCGCTCATTTCCTTTTTTATATGAGGTTCTTAGCTTGGAAAATTCTAATTCTCACCTGGTTTAGGTAATAATTCCAGCATGTGGTCAACTACCAGGGGATCAAATTGTGTTCCCAAACAGCGCACCAATTCGTTTTTTGCGACCTCATTGGAAACTGGGGTACGATATACACGTCGGATGGTCATAGTCGAAAATGCATCGGCAACAGATATGATGCGTGCACCAATCGGTATTTGATCGCCACGTAAGCCATCCGGGTACCCATCACCACAATAATGTTCATGGTGAGAATGCACAAGTGGACGAATCTCATCCAGGCTTTGAGCTGGTTCCATTAATGTTGCCCCATACCCTGGGTGTTGACGGATAATTTCCCATTCTTCTTTGCTTAACGGACCCGGTTTGGTTAATATTTCTCGGGGAACTACAGCTTTTCCAATATCATGCAGCTTGGCTGCCAATTTGATCTTATGAACTTCATCTTTCGCTAATCCCATGTGTTTTGCGATCCGCTCTGCCCAAAGTGAAGTCTCATGACTATGCGTACTTCCATCACACTTATCAATTGAATCAGCTAACATGATTAAGGCTTTTTCATAATTTTTTTGTAAGGCAGGCAATATTGGGCTGAAGAAAACTTTTACACCTGCCAGCTCTGGAGTGAAAGGTGAACCAGCAATTTCAAAAAGAAATTTTTGTCCTCCAACAGGCAAATTGTGATGATCAAAGACGAAAAGGCCAACTGTCTTGTCTTTTGTATTGATTTCAATTGGAATCAAAAGATTATTTGACTGAAAAATCTGGGACCAAAGATTTCCATCAACCTTCTTTTGGTCAATTGTATTAAATTCCGCGTTGGGAGGATAAATTTTCATAGTATTAAATTGTCAAAAATTTAATTAATTACAATAAAGAGTAGCCATTTCCGAAACAGTTGGCATATTGATCAACTTTATTACATGACCAGAGAATTCTTCCAACGTTCTGGCCTTGATTTGCTTGATCCTTTTTTTCATTTCGGAAGAAAAATGAAAACTCTCACCACAGTATCCAGCATCAATGCAGCTGATTGGATTCATAAGTAATTTTTCTCGAAAACCCTTATTTATCACTGCTGCATGAAGCAAACGACCGAATTCAGCGTTAATAACGTCATTTTGTATTTGAGATTTTGTTGAAAAATTTGTAGATATTTTATTTAATTGAGTTATAGGAATCATTTTTTCTCCTTTTGTTCCTGGCTCAGTGACCACAATAAAATCACAACACCGATTGAGATCAAGATATCTCCAAAACTAAATGCAACTTTATAAGGGACCCACTGTGGTAAGGTGAATTGATCTGACAGAAAAGCCAATTTTGTGTCATCCAAAGCAAGTATTCGATCTTTCGTTAGACCCAAGCGTGTCCCGACTTTCCAAAAATCCACTGGCCTGGAAGGAACCATTCGATGTAAAGTTTCAGGACTGATCGGCATCCATCCACGATTAGATGATATGACGATAAAATTACTTAATAGTCCGAGACCTAACACCCAAAATCCAGAATAAAATAGATTGGCTCCGGTAAAAAAGAGTAATCCCAGCATAGACGCAACTTGCAAATACGGGATAACTTGCTCCGGTATCCATCGACCCACAAAAGGTACATAAAATGCAAAAACCTGTGGGACGACAGCGATAAAAACCAGCCACTCCCACTTAAATTTTGGAAGATTTAAGGTTCTATTTGTTAGTCTGGCTCGAAGTAGGGTAGCAGACAGGCCAATTACAATTGCCAGTATTAAAATCATAAAATTGCTTTACGGACTGAAAATAAAAAATTAAATAAATTTGGCTATCATAATTAATAGCAATGATGCTGTAATGAATATTCAATTGTTATTAGCTAATTATCCTCCGTTTAATCCTGTGGCACCGGGAGCACCAGCACCAATCACTAACAATGCCAACATGATAACAAATACGATCATACGAGTATCAACAGTTCGAATTACGGAATTTAATAAATTATTAACTTTTGTAAACATAGCTTTACTCCTTAAATGAATTTTTTCTAAAAAGCAATTATCTTATGAGGTAGTCTCAAATCAGGCATTAAATCAGGATCATTAGAGATAAATTTCCAATTTGATATACATGAGAATGACGTTGCCTATTAAAAATAATAAGAAAAGGAAAAAAACTATTTAATAATCTTAGAATGTAAGGTTCATGAGGATAACAAAGGGTAAGGCAATTATTTTATGAGTAATTCAAATAGTTCATGTGTTTGTGGAGAAGGGGGTGCATTAATTTCTCGTTTAAATATTTCCACACAACGTTGGTATTGTTGAACCAATGCAACGCGATTACCCATCGCAGCAAATATCCTCATTGCTTGGCGGTGTGCATCTTCCATTAAGTTATCCTCCGAAAGGGCTCGTTGGCAATATTCTAATGCTAACTCAAAATTTGATTGGTCAAAGTAAAGCAAAGATACCTGGAGAAGAATATTCAAGAAAATTTGACCTAGGTATTCACGTGGGCTGTAAACCCATGTTTGATTTATTTCAGACAAATAACTACCACCATAATATTTGATTGCTTCACGAAAATGTGAAAGTCGCTCTACAGTATCCTGAGATTTATTAGCAAGGGCATTTTCTTTCAGGAATAACTCAACATCATATTCATAATCCAATTTATTATTAAAATAATAAAGATTCTGATCTAAAATAATACTATTTTTCCCTGCAGCTCTACGTAACCGATAAATTGTGTTTTTAAATCGATACTTTGCATCATCTGTTGAAGCATCCGGCCAGAAAATCAGACAAATTTCCTCTTTTGTCATTCCTTCAGGGTGTGCTAACAACATAAACAATAAATCTCTCGCAGCTTGGGTTTGCCATTCTGAAGAGGTAATGATTTTCTTATTGATTTTTACCTGCATTCTTCCTAATGACTTAATTATTATAGTTGGAACAGAAAATGGAATAACATGAGAGAATTTTCTCAACTCTCTGCGGATCACCGGCAAAGTTTTTTGAAATTTTTCAATTTGAAGTATAAATTGCGTATATTCTTTTTGCATTAAATGAGGAACATAGGTTTTTAATTGATTGATGAATTTTACAGCAACAGCAATTAGACTTGATGGAGGAAATTCACTCTCTAAACTGGAAAAGATATGTAATAAATGTTCAATTACTTTTTCCTGATGTTGAGAAGGTAGATAAGTCAATGCCAAAAAAAGGTGAGTTTTTTCGAATTGAATTTTATGTCCCTCTTTCTCAAAAAAAACCAGCACTTTTTCTAAAGTGGGGATAACCTCATGAGTTTGTTTTTCTTTTATTCTTATCCCTGAACGTTCCAAGTCAATTAGATATTGTTCCATCCCCTCTCTTTTTGTTCCAACCAAATCCTGTGCTTGATTAAGAAATATGTAAGCACCTTCAATATCATTGCTGTGACCAGCAAGCGCAGCTTTTTGTACTTTAATATAAATTTGTAAGAAATGTTCCTGTACGCTTTCAGCAATATCCTCTGCGAGATAATATGCCTGAGCAGCTTGTTCATCGGCTTGAATTTCGGCGTAGATATCGCCTAAACCCGTCAATAAATATGCCTCCATCCGTGCATATCCACAAGAACGTGCAAATTTCAAGCCCTCTTCGAAAGAGTGGTTCGCTTCAATGAAATTTCCCATTAATTGCTGTAAAACGCCTAAATTATTAAGGATGTTTGATAACCAGAAGGGATTTTCCACCGATTTCCAGTATTTCAATACCGACTGATAATAATTTTCCGCTTGAAGATAATTTCCTTGATTTTCATGAATTAGGCCAATTTCCAATTGTATGATAGCAATATTCTTTTGATCATTAATTGATTGCATAAAATTCAATGCTTCTTCCAAACCAGCGAGAGCATTTTGTAATTTTCCCTGGTGAAAATAACATAAGCCAATACACCGAAGGGCTTCTCCTTTCATTTTCACGAACTCTTCTTCATCTCCAGCTAATGACAATATATCTGAGGCATCTTTCTTTGCTTCGTCCAATTTTCCAATAACTCTTAATGCAGCAGCGCGCATCGATAACGCATGGATCAAAGGTAGACGATTAGTGGATAAATCCATTGCATCGATTGCACGATTATAAAGTGGTAATGCTAACGACGTGTCCCCCAACACCATAGCTATATTTCCCTGTATTGCGACAATATACGGCCTGGTATTCAATATTTCTGGTGGCAGGGAATCCAACCATCCAGAAAGTGTTGAGATTCTACCTCTTAAAATCATTTCTAATCCAAAATTTTCGATTAACAAAATAAGATCTTCAGTGAAATTTATTCTTCTGTAAATTGAAAATGCCTGGTCCCAGTCTCCTTTTTGAATACAATGCTTTGCCAGGTTATATAGGATTTCATGTGCTAAATCTGGTGATTCTTGAAAAATTTTATTTTGCAGAAATTCCAAAAAGAGTGGATGATAACGAATCCAATCACCCTGTTCTCCCACGGGAATGTTAAATAAATTATTTTGTTGGATTGCAATGACCCATTTTGTCCAAGGGGTTTCTTCCCTGCTAATTACCGGTCCGATTACTTCGGCACAACGTTCTCCGTTGAATTCCTCCAGCAAACTTGACCATAACAAAAAAGATCGCAATTCAACAGGCAGATGATCAATAATTTGAGAGAAATAATCATTCAGTGAAAAACCTGAGACTCGGATTAACCTCTCACGAGCTGCAGTGACTTCATCATTCACTTGACTGGTAAGAATTATTCCTGTTATCCATCCTTCAGTTTGATTTTGGATGTCTTTTGCGATCTCCAGACTGAGAACCTGATTTTGGTTCTGTTGGAAAAGTTGTTGGATTTCCTCCGCATCAAATCCCAATTCTTCATAACTAAGACCCCCTACTTCAGAGCGTGCGACCAGAATTGGTAAAACAGGCAATGAGAGCAGAGTTCGAGAAGCGAGAATGAAATGGCAGTTTTCATCTAAATCCAACAATAATTTACTAATGAAATTTCGTAATTCAAGACTGTCATTAACCAAATGATAATCATCCAATATGATTATGAAATGTTCTGAAATATTCTCATATATATCGTTGATCACCACAGTAGCAATATATTCACCATCAAACTTACCCTGGTCGCTGGATAAGGCTGCTGCAGTTCTTTGCCCAAATGCTGGAAATCTCTTTTGGATTGCGGAGGCAAAATATGCAATAAACCGTAAAGGATCAAAATCTAAGCGGTCAATCGAATACCAACATATTGGTAGATTACATTGACTGACGAAATCTACCAATAAGGATGTTTTTCCATAACCCGCGGGAGCAGAAACCAGTACCAGACGTTTTTCTACCAACTCCCCCAATAATTGATTTAAACGCGTGCGTTCTACCAGATCTTTTCTGCGTCGTGGTGGAATTATTCTCGTATGGATGAGGGATTGATTGCCAAACATGGGTGCAATTTCTTTTTATGAATTAACAAATGGTGAGTGGGAGATTGATTATAATTTAAATACTAAACAATATACAACAAATGTCCATAGAATATAACATAAAATTGGAGATATCTAATAATATCTCTCTTAATCAGATGGGTTCAAATAGGCAAACTTCCCAGGTAGGAACGTCCAATATTCATTAAAAGAGCGCAGTAATCAATACCACGCTCTTTTCTCTTGATCAATTAATACGATTCATTCGAATGTGAAATTTCAAGATCATTCACCCGGATAAAGGTTGGTAGGATAATTGAGGTAGGATTGCGGGCACCATAACTTGATGATGTGTTATACGGTGTTTGTTGCTTTGACATCCAGGTCACTTTTTCTCCAAAGATTTCACCCAGGCTCTGCGTGACACGCACATTAAATGGCACAATCACGGATCCATCCTTCTTTAATAACAATGCTCCAAAACGTGAACTGGCAGTTATCAACCCTTTTGATGGATTGACGATGTTCATATAGTGCAGGAAGGGGATGTAGAGAATATCATTTTCCCGTGGCATCTTTACCAGATCTTCTACGGTTTTTACATCTACGTCTCCACCCTCCAATACCAGGCTCTTGTGATAAACATTGTGACCGGTTGGTTTTGCGGCAAATTCATCGGCATCATCCTGATACCAGGTAAAGGATTGGAAAACTCCTTTATCAAAGATCGGGAATCTTTCACGGGGAATACCCATCATATCCCGTTTAAATGGAAAGGTTTCTAAGCGGGATGGGTCATCCATTAAAGTAAATTTCTCCGAAAAAACTTGTTTGCCAAGATGCTCTTCATTAAGAAAAGAGAAACCACGTTTCATTGAACCACCGCTGAAAGCGATCCAATTCATAAAGGAGATAAGATCACCGGTAGCTGCAGGTCCAAAAACGATGTCAAATTTTCCGACAGGAATTTGCTGAGCTGGATCAGTTTGGTAGTGATCTACCATGAATGATAGTTGTTGGTGCAGCGCTTCCTTATCCAAATCTGTTTTCTTTTGTGCAGATTGTTCTGCAATTACTTCCCATTTCAAAGTGCCATGAGAAAGAACCATCGTGATTTGCGCATCAGAGGCCTTGAAGTATTGAGTATGGTCGGATCGGGTAGATATTTGAGCAAAAATATTGGTTCCGGATGAAAAAATACCCGAGAGGGTAATTTCGTTTGTCTCTAATCCTTTCGCTGCATCATTAAAAAAGGATAACCGTTCCTCACCCGTCATACCCGCAAGTTCCGGGTCAAATCCATTTTCATCAGAAAAAGATTCAGTAAAATGAGGAATTGAGGGTTGGTAATTAAGCGGCATCGCATATTTCACCATTTCAGCAGCGACATCCACGCCTTGTTTCATCTCATCCATCTTGTTTAGATCGGTGATCATTTCATAGCTTGAGCGGCGTTTGCCATCATATACGGAAATTTCTAATCTGATAAGATGTTCGTTGGTATTCAAAGATATAGCTGAATTGGCAAAACGCATCAAATAACTATCTTCTTCATGATATAAAAATCCAGCTTCGATTTCTTTTTTAATAGCGTAATCTCGCAGGTCTGCCAGTGTCTTCAGAATTTTTTCTTTCATGATTATTCTCCTATTCTTACATTATCGAATTTGCAGACCGGAATGCCATGACCAAGTTGCATGATCTGGTTCGGTTGACCTTTGCCACAATTATCAACATAATGCACAACCCAGGTAGATTCATCTCCTACTGCAGAAAGTGAATTGTAGAATTTCAATGTATCCCCTTTGTAGGTTGAATTCTTAACGACTTTTGTTACTTTACCATCATCTACCAACCAGCCAATTTCCGTGGCAAAGTGGAATTGTTCACGATTAGAACCAATCGACCAGCTCTTGTCACCATCGAGAATAATGCCCCGTTCTGTATTTTTTACGATATCATCCAATTTGCCATCATCACCAGGATCGATGTTGATATTGGTCATACGTTCAATCGGAACTCGATAGAAGGAAGTTGCTCGATTCGCGCCGCTACTGCCATCAAAAATTTGGCGTTTGGCTCGTGCATTAGCCTCCTCAACCATCTGGCGGCCAGTGATCGCTCCTACCAATATTCCCTTGTCTATTAACAAATTATTCTGAGCAGGAACTCCATCATCATCATACCCAAAGCTGCCAGGGCTGTTTGGAATGGTGGCGTCTGCCCGCGCAGTCAATTTGGGGGAACCGTATCGTAATTTTCCAAAATCATCCAAAGTGACAAATGAACCACCTGCGAATGCCAGCTCGTATCCAAGGATGCGGTCAAGTTCGAGGGGGTGACCGATCGTTTCATGAGTTTGTAGAAACATAATACCTGGGAGCAAGATGACCGAGCGATCCTCTTTGGGGCACGGATCAGCAACAAGAACTTCATTTAATTCACGAACAATGCGTTCAGCATTATCCAAGAATTCTTGCATATCCAATGTCTCCCAACCTCTGGTGTCACCCATTCGATTTGGGATAAATTTGCGGCCATGTGTTTCTCCATCTGCATCAACTCCCATTACTTCGATCGAAGGAAAGACTTCAATGATATTCTTTTCTATTTCAGTGCCTTCAGAATCCAGAACGATGATTTGTTTACGAATAAATGTCATTTCACTGACTCGCTGAACAACGCCTGCTTGATTTAGTTTCTCATCCATCTTGTGTAGAAAATCGACTTTGTCAGCCAATGAGACAGAAAATGGATCAATTCGATGTGGACTTTGAAAAGTTGCCTGAACCACATCCTTCTCTGCCAATCGGACAGGAAAAGTGACGCGTTCAGCAGCTACCCGGGCATTATCGAAGGCTTTATCGAATAAAGCTCCTAGGTTACTGACGTCTGACGAGGCTGAAAAACCCCATGCATTCTTAAATAAAACACGGATACCAAGTCCACTCTCACGTGATGCGGAAGTGTTTTTGAGGTTCCCGTTCCACATCATTAAGTTGTTGGATTCCTCAACGGGGTACCAGCGTGCATCGATATATGTGGCACCTGCTGCCTTCAGCCGGTCAATTTGAGTTTTCAGTTGTTTTTGCATAAAGCTTTCTCCTGGATGGAATTAAAATTGAAATTACTATGGTTGAGTGTAAATCGAAAAATGTTGTCTGGCAAGTGAATGTTGTCATTAGTTACGTGTGAAAGAACAAGCTGAATTTTACTGATTTGAACAGCGTAAGAGAAATATTTGATGATTTAAATTGGAAAAGATCTAAAAAACAAGAAAAGTAACTTGATTATCCGTTTTTAACTTTTCTTTCTTCTATTAATAATCCACTGCTTGATTGGGGGAATACGTAAAAACAACAAAATTAAAACAATTGACCCCATTAATATTGGCCGTCCGATATCTCCACTTAATGTGGAAATGGATCCTTTCACAGCCCAGGCATAGTGTAATATCACCAACACAGAAATCACGTAAACCAATTTATGAAGTCTTTTCCAGTTTTTTCCAAGAAATTTCATCCAGAACTTAAATGAAGTTACCGCAAGCAACAGCAAAAGAAATCCTGCCAATGAACCAACAATAATAAATGGCTTTTCAGTCGTTAAACGAAAGATTTCACGAACATCAAGTCCATAATCAACGACAGCGAACGTTATGAAATGTAAAGCAAAATAGAAAAAAGCATACAAACCCAGCGCCCGGCGATGTCTACCAGGTTTTTTCCAACCTGAAATTGTGATCAAGGGGGTGATCGCGAGTGAAACAACCAGCATATTCAGTGCAGCCCTGCCTAAGAATTGTTCAACATATTGGATTGGGTTAACTGTCAGTTGATTTGTATATGACTTATATGCAAGGTCCAGGAGGGGAAACAATCCGATAAAGTGAACTGCAAAACGAAGCCAATTGAAAGTTTGCTTTGATTTTTCCTTTTCTTTTCCTTTAATGTTTATCTTCGGTGATGCTTGATTTGTTTGATCCATTTAATCCAGTAATTCTCCTTAAATTCCTCTGTAAAATCAGTGAAATACAGATAGCATAACAATTGTAAAGCAAGATGCCTTTTCTGTTTATCTTCCTTCTAACCTTTTAATTACGAAGACTACTATGGCTTAGAAACAAAAGTGCTAACAGATGGTTATCTGAAATAATTCTAATTTCACATTATTATGAAAATCTTACATGTTGATGACGGAATTATTAATGTTTCGGTAAAGTAAATGTAAATACAGTCCCTAAGTCAGGTTTACTTTCCACCCATATTTTTCCATGATGAGCATCAACAATACCCTTCGCAATTGCCAACCCCAATCCTGATCCTCCACTGGAGCGGTTCCGGGATTTGTCACCTCGATAAAATCGCTCAAAAACATGGCTGATGTCCTCTGGAGATATTCCCTCTCCGGTATCATCCACCTTTACAGAAATATTTTCTCCAAAACTTTCCGCGCATATTTTTACGCGTCCACCTGCAGGTGTGTGCCTGATAGCGTTGCTAACAAGATTATTGATCGCTCGTCCTAACCAAACAACATCAATGATGATGGAATCAACTTCAAGACTGGCTGAACCACTCAGATCCACTCCTTTTTGAGCAGCAATCCCGGTAAAACTCTCCAATGTATCTGATATCAGATCCGAAAGAGATGCTGGTTCAAGATTGAGTGGTATCCCGCCTGCATCCAATTGTGAGATTTGAAATAAATCATCAACAAGCAGGGAGAGATTGTCGACATGTTTTTTGGTTTGAGAGAGGTAATTTTTAATGACATCAGGATCAGTAACAACTTCATCGGATAAAGCTTCGACCAACAAGCGAATCGATGATAATGGAGTACGTAAATCGTGTCCCGCCCAGGCAACCAGATCACGCCGAAGTGATTCCAGTTCCCTTTGTTTTTGATCAGCTGTTTGAATGTTCTGAGCCATTTGGTTAAACGATTTTGCCAATGCAGCAATTTCATCGTTCCCGGGTATTACTGCCCGAGCAGCAAGGTTTCCACTCTCTATTGATTTGGCTGCCAATTCAAGACGTTTTATGCGTTCAATCAAAGCACTTGTGAAAAAGCTGCCCAAAACAACAGCAATCCCTCCAGCAAATAATAAGAGCACAGTTGCCAATAATAAATCATGTTCACTGGCAAACATCAATCGGGCAGTTATCCAAACATTGAGAAATGTCAACAAACTTGCCAGAACATAAGTCCCGAGCAACACCCAACGTAAAGATGGAGCCTGTTCAATCCAATTGAGCCGGTAGGCTCCATAACCAATACTAATGGAAATGGCGGCTGTAAAGGAAAGGAATTGCGCCATATGTTCCAGATCCCCCATGGGAGGGCGCATTAACCAATAAAAGATAATCAGGGAAAGAATCACAACCAGGACGATTCCACTAGCAAATTTTAGTGTATTGGATTTGTTTTCTTTCTGCTTATTATGGTTCAAATTTATACCCAATCCCCCATACAGTTATGATGTAGACTGGCGAAGTCGGGTCTTTTTCAATTTTTTCTCGCAATCTCCGCATATGTACGGTGACAGTACCAGGGTCTATATAATGTGAATAACCCCAAATATTTTCCAATAATTGATCTCGTGTGAAAACTTGACGGGGGTGAAGTGCCATATAATGAAGCAAGTCGAATTCTTTGGCTGTCAGGATAATCGGTTTTCCATGAATCGATACTTCACGTGTTTGTGGGTTAATCGACAGATCACCAAAATCCAGGATTCCTTCATTGGTGATGCTAGTAATTGATCGAGCCCTGCGGAGAACTGCTCTTACGCGACTGACCAATTCCTGCGGACTGAATGGTTTTACAACATAATCATCGGCACCAAGTTCCAGGCCAGCAATTCGATCGCTTTCTTCCTTGCGTGAAGTTAATAAAATAATCGGCACATCAGATTGATCACGCAAATTGCGAACCAGGGCAAATCCATCCATACCCGGCAACATCACATCCAGAATTATCAGATCAGGTAATTGGCTAGTCAGGGAATCTAAAGCTACCAACCCATCTGAATAACAAGAGACAATGTATCCCGCTCTTCTTAGATACAGACTTATTACCTCGCTGATACTGGGCTCATCTTCTACAACGACTATCTTTAACATATGGTTCTCATTTAGAATCATTTTACAACACAATTATTGCATAAATCTTAAGCAATCTTCATAGATTTGTAATAAGTGTTTACTTGTTTCGTAATATTTTATTTGTATGATTGAGAAAATTGTCCTTTCAATAATAAAGGTCAGGGTGGTTTTGATGGGTATTTCCGTCAAAAACACCAGCATACCATTTTATTGAGATGATACTAAAAAATAATGTTTTGGAGGTTCAAATGATCAAGAAAATCGTAATAATCCTACTTTCAGCAACTTTTATTCTCTCTGCCTGCGCTCCAGCTACGGTAACCCCAGAGGTTATGATGGAAAAACCCACTGAAGAAATGATGGAGAAACCGGAAGCCGATATGGCGGAAAATTCATCAGAAGATAAAATGAAAGAAACATCAGACGAGATAATGGATGAACCTTTAGATGAAATGAAGGATGATTCAAGTGATGGAATGATGGAAGAGGTTGTCTGGTTTGGAACGACATTAACAAATGTTAGCGACGGATCAGCGTTCAAGATTAATGATTTTAAAGGGAAAGTTGTTTTAGTAGAAAATCTGGCGATGTGGTGCTCGAATTGCAAGAAACAACAAGAGCAGGTTAAGCTGCTGCATGAATTACTCGGTATGAATGAAGATTTGGTCTCGATTGGCCTCGATATCGATACCAATGAAAACGCTGCAGATTTAAAGACATATGTAGCGAACAATGGATTTGATTGGATATATGCAGTCGCTTCCGAAGAAGTTACCCGCGAGATTGCCAATCTCTATGGGGCACAATTCTTAAATCCTCCTTCCACCCCGATCTTAATAATTGATCGTAAAGGTCAGGCTCACCCTATGCCTTTTGGCATAAAGAGTGCTGAGGAATTAAAGAATTTTATTGAACCCTTTTTATCAGAAAATATGTAGATTAATGAATAAGTTGACCGCTGAGGAATGTTCTCAGCGGTCCTTATTTTTGAAAGGAATCTATGGAAGCAAATCTCACATCTCTCGGACTGGGTCTTCTGGCAAGTGCCAGTCCCTGTATTATCCCCCTATATCCTGGATATCTTGCCTATCTTAGCGGAGCAAGCATGGGAAACCACAGGAAAGGAAAATACTTCCTGGGATTTTTCGTTCTGGCAGGAGTTCTTACGATGATGCTTGCATTAGGTTTGCTGATTGCCTTACTTTCTATTTCTGTTGGGCGGGCATTGTCAATTATTATCCCCCTTGCAGACTTATTCCTAATAACATTAGGAGTTTTACTCCTCCTTGATAAGAATCCATTTAAAGCGCTTCCACAGGTTAAAGTACCAGTTTTGCAAAATCCGTATTTTAATGCTTTTATTTATGGACTATTATATGGTCCAATTGCTCTCCCCTGTTCGGGTCCCCTGGTCGTTGGCATCTTTGCAATTTCATTAACTTCTGTCGAAGCCTTTAGTAGATTGAACGTCTTTCTCTGGTTTGGACTGGGATTTGGCCTGCCATTATTGGGATTGTCCTTAATTTCTGGGGTATTGCAACGATCAATTACAAGATGGCTTGCGACCCATTCGCGATTGATTAATATTATTGGGGGTATATTATTAATTAGCATAGGTATTTATGATTTTATAGTGAACTTAGAAATGATTCGATTAGTTCTTGGGGTTTGAAAGAATCTGAAATGGGTTATAAACCAGGTTGAACAATATGGAATCGGTTTATATAATCTTTTGGCACCATAATTGTTAACTATTTAATACGAATTTATCATTTCAGTTGAAATTGAGTTTGGTTAATTCGTTTGATTGTGATAATCATGCCATTATAGGGAAAACAATGGGTTCAAATCCAATTAATTTAACGATCCGTTTCTTGCTTGAACTTTCTGCCTTGTTCGCAATGGGAGTATGGGGTTGGCAAAATGGTGAAGGTTCCATGCGTTTTGTTTTTGCAATTGGTATTCCTTTGATCGCTGCAGCCATTTGGGGAATATTCCGTGTTCCAAATGATCCAGGAGCTGCACCGGTTGCGATCCCAGGCAAATTGCGATTGGCTTATGAAATTGTATTTTTTGGGTTTGCTACCTGGGCATTGATGGATGCCAATTACCTCACCTTGGGTTGGGCAATGGCGATTCTTTTGGTCATCCATTACATCATTTCATATGATCGAATTTTATGGATGATCAAACAAAATTAAAATGATTTATTTACGAAGTGACCGACTTTTCATTCGTCCATTCAGAGAATCAGATCTGGAAGCCTTTTCTGCCTACCGGTCTGACCCGGATGTAGCGAAATATCAATCCTGGGAAATTCCCTATACGATGGAGCAGGCGTTGGTTTTTCTGGCAGATATTAACCGTTTTAAACCCGGTACACCAGGAGAATGGTATCAATTAGCAGTAGAACGTCAGGATCAACCAGGGATCATTGGCGATGTTGCCTTCCGGATTAATAGGGACGATCCTCGTCAGGCTGAAATCGGCTTTACATTTGATCGCTCCTTTCAAAACCAGGGGTATGCTACTGAAGCCGTAAAAAGTCTTTTGAATTTTCTTTTTACACAGATGAATTTACACCGGGTTGTTGCAATTTGTGATGTTGAGAATAACCCATCAGTAAGATTGCTGGAACGGGTTGGTATGCGTCATGAAGGACATTTTATAGAAAACATTTGGTTTAAAGGATTCTGGGGAAGCGAGTTTTTGTATGCAATTTTGGGAAGAGAATGGGGATAGATTTACGAAGAAGTACAAGATCATGAAATAAAAGGACCTCAATTGGAACAAAGGATTAAAGATCGTTTTACTGACACTATTTTAAAGGAAGCCATGCAGCGCTTCAGAATCGGAGAGCAAGAAATTCAGATTCTGGATAGTTTTGAGAGTTTCATTTACGAATTCAAAAATGACTCCGGTGAATACATCCTGCGAATTTCGCATTCGATTCGCCGTAATGAAGCTCTCATTCAGGGAGAGGTCGATTGGATCAATTATCTCGCAGATCATGGAATTTCGGTTGCCAGAGCCATTCTTTCTAAAGCTGGTAATCTGGTGGAAGCTATTCAGGACGCGGAGGATGGGCAATTCCTGGCAACTGCCTTTGTGAAAGCAGAGGGTGAACCTCCATGGGATAGATGGACGCCTGATCTCTATGTGTCTTATGGGGAACTCATTGGCAGGATGCATTCCTCAACGAAACAATTCCATCCAATCCTACCTGAAAGAAAACGACCTGAATGGGATGATCCGATTTTTAATTTTGTGGAACAATTTTTACCAGAGGATGAATTTCTCGCCCATAAGAAATACAAAGTCGTTTGTGAGTATGTCAATACACTCCCGAAGAATATTGAGACTTATGGATTGATCCATCAGGATGCTCATGGTAACAACTTATTTATTGACGAAGATGGAAAGATCACTTTATTTGATTTTGATGATTGTGGCTATAGTTGGTACATTAATGACATTGCCATTGTCCTGTTCTACAATGTTGTGGAGACAGATGACTGGGTTGCTTTCACACAGGAATTCATGAGTCATTTTCTGCGAGGATACTTGAGACACTGTTCTCTGAATCTGGAATTGTTAAAAGAAATCCCTCATTTTCTAAAAATTCGCGAAATAGAGTTGTACGCTGTTATCCATCGTGATTTTGACATTGCCAATATTGAGCATGATTGGTTGAATACCTTTATGAAAAACCGAAAATACAATATCGAACATGATGTTCCTTTTATTGACTTTGATTTTGATTCTCTGAAATTATTGCTTTAATCCTTGTTTTTTCTATCAGAAAATGTGTAGAATAATTAGGGTTGAGATGATTCTTTTATCACAATTCCCATCTATTATCGGTATGAAACAAAAAATACTAGCTAACTGTTTACTCAAATGACCAGGCAACAACTTGGGCGATTATTCTAATGATCGATTAGTAAGGAGGCTATCATGTCAGAATCAGTATTGATTACCTATGCCACCCGTTATGGATCCACCAAAGAGGTTGCGGAAAAAATTGCACAAATTTTGATTCATGATGAATTTGAGGTGGAAGTACTTCCCTGCAAAAAAGTTGACACGATCGAACAATATCAATTTATTGTCATTGGAGCACCTTATTATATTGGTGGAATGTTAAAAGATGCAAAAAATTTCCTGCTCAGGAATCAGGATATGCTCTCCAAAAAGCCAGTTGCTTTTTTTGCCCTTGGCCCCATTGGTGAAACTGAAAAGGAATTAACAGAAACACAAAACCAACTGGACAAAGAACTCAAACAATTTCCTTGGTTTAAACCTATATCGACTGTAATGTTTGGTGGAAAATACAACCCTAAAAAACTGCGTCTTCTGGATAAATTTCTGACTCTGCCACCTGCTTCTCCCCTTCATAATTTAGCAGCCAATGATGCCAGAAATTGGGAAGATATTAAGAATTGGGCAGAAAAAATAACTGCTTCTCTAATCTCAATAAAAAATCCATCTATTCAGTGATTATTAAGTTATCGTTTTAATTGAGAGTTCATTGATGAGGAATCAGGACCAATTCTCCTCATTCCAACGTCGACCTTCATCCAACATAGCCAGGTAATTGCTTAAAGGCATGTAATTAACCACGGAATTTCCAGTGCCCAGAACGTAATGTCCACCTGGAGCACAGGCTTCCAGGATCTCGCGAGTCCGTTTGCGTACCTGATCCTCCGTCCCCGATGCTAATAAATGCACATCCACTCCACCGATAATGGCGATCTGGTCAGCATATTGTTGGTATGCTTGTTCCACAGGAAATATTTTGTCCTCATAGCTGTGTTTTCCATCCACACCAATAGCGATCAAATCATCCATTAATTTATACATTTTTCCACAAGAATGTAACAGAAATAATTTGTCCGCCTGGTGAACACGATCCACGATTTTCTTCAGAGGTGGTATGAATTTTTCCCGCATTATTTTTGTTGAGATCATCGTACCCGTTGCATACCCCCAGTCATCCCCCATGAAGATGCCACCAACGCCAGGTTCATCAATAATATTATCCACAACAGAAAAAACGATTTCAGTCACTTTTTCAATCACTGCGTCGACCAGGTCAGGTTGATCTGCCAAAGCATAACTGAAAGGCACAAATCCCATCAACCAGGTCGTCCACTCAAAAATTCCACCAGGTATAACCATGACTTTCATGCCTGATGGAACCAGGTTAGACATGCGTCGAACGGAAAGATTTATTTTTTCAATATCGCGAGGCCATGGATACTTGTTAAAATCATCCCATGAACTAATGGGACCTTCATTATCGTTCGTCCAGATTCTTCTGCGATCATCATGTTCCAATTGTTCATTAGACTCAAAATTTCTCAATCCCTCAAAAGGAATAAAACTAAATCCCCAAGCATAGTCCCAACCAGTTTTAAGGCAAAAACGGATTACCTGACTTGCATAGCGATCAGCTATTTTTTTAAGATCCGAGATTGATGAATTTCTTTCAATCATCATTTCACCATAATAATCAATCCCTTTTTCTCCCAATAACTCTCCGACTACTTCAAGATCGGCAAATAAATCACCAATTGGAACTGGGCCAGGAATTTTTGTTTTTATTGCTCTTTTGAAATTTTCAAAATTTGGCTGATGGTGAATGGAATGATTATTCATAGAAAATGATTTTCCTTTTTATTGGGAGGATTACTCAATAATTGTAATGAGGATCTTACACGGAAAGACCTGAGACTATAATTATATCGAACAAACGGGAAATTTATGAAGAGAATTGACAGCGTTGACAATTTATACATACCGTTGATTTTTGTTTCAATCCAATCGATTGAGAGTTATTTCTAAATTTATATAACCTACGATGTTTGTATTTGAATTAATTCATGCAATAATTTGTGAGGTCGTTTCAATCATATTAGAATAAGGAAATAGCATGGAAAAGAATCCCACCTATCAAACAATTGATGAGTATATTGAGCAATTTCCGGAAGATATTCAAAAAATCCTGCAAAAGATTCGATCAGTCATAAAAGAAGAAGTACCGGAAGCAACAGAGAAAATCAGTTATCAAATGCCTACGTTTTTCCTCAAAGGAAACCTGGTTCATTTTGCAGCTTATAAAAATCATATCGGATTTTATCCGGTTCCCAGTGGAATTGAGAAATTCAAAGAAGAGTTATCCCAATTTAAAGGTGCTAAGGGATCGGTACAATTTCCTATAGACAAACCAATGCCTTTGGATTTGATCAGGCGGATCGTATTGTTTAGAGTAGAAGAAAATCTGGCAAATGCAGAAAAAAAAGCAAAGAAAAAATAATGAAATCACGAAAAAAAAGAAAAATCCAATTTGATTTTGACAGCCTGGTGGAACAAATCACTGAAGGCAGGAAAACTGCCAGTGTTGTTCGACTGGGAGAAGTGGATTTATCAGATGGAGACCATGACGATCCATTGGTTGTGGGTGAATATTATGATGTTTATGACAGTCATTTAGAACGAAGAGCTACCATCAGGATAACCGCGATGGAATTATGCCGTTGGGATAACATCCCAGAGCGTTTATGGCGCGGAGAAACAAATAACAATGCAGAAGAATTCCGTCAGGATCATTTATATTATTTTGATAATATCCGACCTGATCTGGAATTCGTTGCATTTTATTTTGAATTAATTCAGGATGATGCCATTTCTGGTTGATCGTTAAACATTTGATAAAGGAGAAAAAATGAAACCTGAAAAAATTGCAGTCGAAAATGTTAATACTCCTGGACGAACATCCAATGTTGATGCTGCCAAATATTCAGCGATGCGCAAAGCGTTATTGCTTGCATTGCCCCTCGAAAAACCTGGGTTAACGCAAGTCGAGATGGGTGAGGCAGTGCTGCCTTTTTTACCAGATGATTTGTTCCCAAATGGCGAGAAAGCCATGTGGTGGGTAAAATGTGTTCAATTAGATTTAGAAGCCAAAGGGGTTGTGAAACGTACTATAGAGAAGAAGCCAACTCGCTGGTATCAAGAGAATTAATCAATATGTCAGATGTCAATTTGCTGCCCTACTCACCATCATATGAACAAACCTGTTCTAATATTATCGCAGCTTTACCTGATTGGTTTGGCCTTCCAGATGCGAATGCATCCTATCTCGAAAACCTGAACAAATTACCTTCCTGGGTTGCAGTTAAAGATGGAAATGTTGTTGGTGTCATCACTCTGGCAGAACCATTTCCTGGTTCTTATGAGATACACTTTTTAGCCGTTCATCCAGATTATCACCGGCAAGGGATCGGTAAAATACTGGTTGAGCGTGTCGAGAAAGAAGCTCGCATGAGCGAAGGAAATTGGTTGCATGTAAAAACCTTATCTTCCTCCCACCCTGATTCATATTATGCCCTCACACGTGAATTCTATTACGCTTTGGGTTTTTCCCCATTATACGAAACAGATACCATATGGGGTCTGGAGAATCCTGCCGTGATCTTGATCAAAGCTCTATAATCAGATTTACTAACGCGAATTTCCTGAGAAATTTCAAACAGATAAAAATGAATATTGTATTTTTTCTGTTATACAATGATTGTATTCTATCCCAACAAATTATCATTTTTAATAACTCAATCCATCTCTCAGGAGGAAAAAAATGCAAGAGCCGCGCTTCAAGTCCTTCAATTATGCCATCGGTATGTTCGGCACGTCGATTCCTATCAATATGTTCAAGACTTATGCTGCGATCTATTATGTCGTCAACCTGGGTCTAACCACACTTCAATTATCATCCATTTTATTCTGGTACACCTTTATTGATGCGCTCGACAATCCAGTATATGGATTCCTCTCTGATCGAACCCGCAGCCGTTGGGGACGTAGACGTCCCTGGCTGGTCATCGGAACCCCGCTATTAATATTGTGTTTTATCGCCTTCTACAGTACCCCGGAATTCTTATCTGGAAATTCATTATTTGCCTATGCGATGTTATTTTATATTCTGACCGGTACGCTAGATTCCGTCATTAATGCAAATTATGCGGCGTTATTTCCGGAGTTATTCCGAACAGACGCCAGCCGGGCAAAAACGAATGCCATGCGCCAGGCTTTCCAATTAGTAGCCATGATTATCAGTATTGCGCTCACACCTATGGTCACCAGTGCTATTGGATACAGTATGACAGCAATCATCTATGGAATCCTGGGTGGTAGTGTTATTCTCTATATGACTTTCACCTCAAAAGAGGTCGAGGTACGGGACGAAGAGGAAAAACCACAATTCTGGCATAGTTTGAAGAGTTTATTTACCAATCGAAAATTCTGGTTGGCTGGATTTACCAACGCATTTTACAGTGCAGCTATGTCACTGGTGTTGGCTTCTTTGCCCTTCTTTGTAAAATATACATTGCAAATTCCGGATAGCCAATCCACCATTTTATTTGCCTCTGTGTTGGTAATTGCCATTGGTTGTGTGGTGGTATGGGCTAGATTAGTTAAGAAATTTACATTAATCCCTGTGTGGCGGGCGGCATTAATTTCCTTAGCCATCGCTTTTGTGCCACTTTATTTTGCGAACTCTTTACCAACAGCAATTGTGGGTAGTGCATTGGTCGGGTTTGGTTTTGCAGGTGTGATTACAACCATGGATTTAATCGGTGCCAAAATCATGGATGAAGATACCAAGAAATACAATGTTCGTCGTGAAGGCATCATTTCAAACGCTTTAGGGTTTATGAACCGTCTTAACGGACTTTTCACCAGTGCTGCTTTCTATTTGATCTTTGTTTTCTTTCAATTTGAGAGTGGAAATAACCCAGGACCCCAACCAGGAGAAGCTTCCCGCTTCTTGTTGACGGTATTCCCATTTGTGTTGATGCTGATCAGTTTTGGCTTTTCCTTCTTTGTTCATTTTCCAAAGAATGATCCCACAAAACCAGTTATTGACCTGAACACGGCAGAAGAAGCATAATGGCTGTATTACGATTAGATCATGTTCCGGAAAGTATTCAGGTCAATGTACCACTCTATATAATCCTGCCGGATCCTGGAAAAATTAAAGATCAACCGGTAAGAGATAGAAAAGTTCTGTATCTGCTACATGGTTTAAGTGATGACGGTAGCGCCTGGCAACGTTTTACTTCGATCGAGACATATGCACATAAGAATGGATTGGTAGTTATCATGCCATCCTTTGGTCGTAGTTTTTACATCGATCAACCCAATGGACAGGCATACTTCACATATCTTGTTGAAGAACTTCCAAAATATATCGAAGATGTGTTTCACCTTTCTCCAAAAAGAGAAAATACTTACATAGCTGGAAACTCCATGGGTGGTTATGGTGCATTCAAAGCTGCTTTCTTACGACCGGATTTATATCAAGCTGCAGCCAGCTTTTCTGGTGTGCTTTCTTTGGCTATTTTGAACAATCCAAATGATAAACGTCAGGAAGAATTTAAGTATCTTTTTGGAGATTTCAGCAAGTTGCCGGGCAGCGAACACGACCCGGCAATCTGGTTGAAAAACGCGGTTGAAAAGAAAACACAATTACCAGACCTGTATATAGCCTGTGGAACACAGGAGGATGTATATCCGCTGAGCGTGTATTTCCATCAAGCCTGCCGATCAGCTGGTCTGAATGTCCATTATCATGAAGAAGATGCTCATCACAATTGGTTTTTTTGGGACAAGCAAATACTGCGATTTCTTAATGAGGTTCTGGCACCGATGCCCGAAGCAGAGATAATTCAGGAGATCAATAATGGCTGAAGATACGATTTATATAGACAAATTTATTGAGCACGAGAAACAAGGCACCTATTTTACAATCCCTTTTCATGTCGAGTCGGATGCTGAATCGATTGAGTTCAAATATCAATATGCGCGCTTCGACCTTGATGAAGTTTGGAATGACACTTATATCGCACAAAATAAACCTGAGATCAATATCATTGATTTTGGTTTATTGGGTCCAGATGGTGAACAGATTGGGATGTCCGGTTCGGATAGAACTACTTTCTTTGTTAGTGAAGCAAAGTCAACCCCAGGATATCAAACCTGTCCAATCCTCATGGGGGAGTGGAATATTTTGGTAGGCGCATACAAAGTCGAACCAGATGGAATCAAAGTATTTTATGAGATTACGATCCGCTATAAAGTCCGCCGATTGTTAAAAGGGGATTTACATACCCACACTTTTGCATCCGATGGTGTACACAGCATGCAGGAACTCGCCTGGAAAGCGAAACGAAATGGACTGGATTTCGTCACCATCACCGATCATAATCAGATGGTGTCCAAAGCAGCTTTACCCCAGATGGAAGGGGTAACTCTGATTCCAGGAGTGGAATGGACACATTATCAGGGGCATGCCAATTTTCTGGGTGTGGATAAACCCTTCGATGGCTGTTTTGCAACCAATTCTTTAGAAGAAACTCAAAAGATTTTCAATACCGCCCATGAGCGTGGTGCTCTCATCTCCATTAACCATCCCTTTGAAGATGGCTGTGAGTTCAAGTTTGATTTTCAAAGTCTACCATTCGACTGCCTGGAAATCTGGAATGGTCCGATGCGTGAATCGAACCTGAAGGCAGTGGGATTATGGCAAGCAATGCTTGCAGCCGGAAAGAAAATCCCGGCCTGTGCTGGCAGCGACTATCATCGCGACACCCCCTTCATATTCCTGGGAGGTCCCACCACCTGTGTATATGCTGATTCATATGGTGCCAGCGATATCCTGGCAGCTCTCAAAGCCGGGCATACCTACTTCATCTTTGCACCGAATGGTCCCGAATTGGAAATGAAAGTAGATGATGAAACCATTCTTGGAGACAGCGTGAAATGGTCGGATGTCAATCACTTCGTTTTTGAAATTACCAATTTGCTGGCTGGCGATAAAGTACGCGTGGTTACCGGGGATAACAGTCTGGTGGTCTGGGATGCACCTACCAATGGAAGTTTTAAGATGACCTACACCTTGGACAAACCAGGTTTTGCGCGGGTGGAAGTGTTACGGGCATTCCTACCCGGTGTTCCGTTATTGCCAGCATTAATATCCAATCCGATTTATTTCGACCCGGATTAAATCTCTTTTGCAAAAAAAATGAAAAAATTATTCGCTGTTTCCTCATCGCATTTATCATGCGAAGCGATAGCCTCAGAGGTTTTACCCCATTATGGTTTAAATCAACACGCCAAATGCGAATTTTATTCAGGAGGTTTTAACCACACTTACCGGGTCACTATGGAAGATGGTAGTGTTTACTTCCTGAGAGCATACCGTAAAAATTGGAGAACCCTCGATGATATTCATTTTGAGCTGGATGTCCTCAACCACCTCCATAAAAAGAATTTTCCGGCTGCACATCCACTGTCAACAAAGGAGGGTTCATACTTTTACCCGGTGAATGCACCGGAAGGAACCCGATATATCGCTCTTTTCACATTAGCTCCTGGATCTGAGATTTCCTACAAAGCCAATCCGGAACAGGTTGCCCGAAGTTATGGACAAGCAGTAGCGAAGATGCACAATACGTTGGATGATTTCCAAAGCCCTTATCTGCGTTTTCAGCTGGATTTAGATTATTTCACACGACAACCTTTGAAATATATCGAACCATTCTTGATAGATCGTCCCGAAGATTGGAATTATATTAAACACTTTGCCAGTGAACTACGCCAGCGATTATTAGCCTTACCCGCAGCAAAATTAGAAATGGGGTTCTGCCACGGAGATTTACAAGGGTATCATGCCAATGTGTCCGAGGAAGGTAACTTGACTTTCTATGATTTTGATTGTGGTGGGTATGGCTTCAGAGCGTTTGATCTGGCGGTGTTCCTGTGGTGTTGTCGATTAGAGGATGCTGTAACTGATCGCTGGGACCCTTTCATCAATGCCTATCGTGAAACGAGAGCTATCAAAGAATTGGATATTCAGGCTGTTCCATTATTCGTTTGTGCCCGTTATCTATGGCATATAGGCGTGCATACCCAAAATTCGACAGATTGGGGTGTTGATTTTCTGAACAAAGATTATTTCAAAGATCATCTGGAGAGATTACGGAAAGCTGAAAAAGATTACCTGGTAGAATAAAAACGCGTCTATAATCTCATCGTAAGATGTTGTTGAACATCGATAAGGCAAGAGAAATGAATGAGACATTCCTTTCATCCAGATCACACCTCAAAGCCGTATTACTCGCCTTGTTGATAACCTTCCTTTGGTCTACTTCCTGGGTACTTATTAAAATCGGATTGAAAGCCAGTTTACCCCCGGTGACTTTTGCCGGGTTAAGATACACATTGGCATTTTTATGTTTGCTGCCATTTGTGTTAATGAACCCAACGTACCGTCAAATGGTGCAGAATTTTTCAAAATCGACATGGTACCAGCTGGCGCTTCTGGGGTTGGTATTTTATACCATCACCCAAGGCGCGCAATTTATCGGGCTGGCTTTCCTGCCAGCAGCAACCGTGACCCTCGTACTAAATTTTTCGCCCATATTTGTGGCAATTCTCAGTGGCATTGTCAATCAGGAAGCCACCACACTCACACAATGGATGGGGATAATTTTATCAGTGGTTGGATCAATTGTATATTTCCTTCCGTTAAATATCCCGGCCAATCAGGTAATTGGGTTGATTGCAGTGTTTCTTGGCGTTCTGGCCAATGCCAGTTCTTCTCTTCTGGGTAGAAATGTGAATACCCGTAGTGGATTGCCCGCCATCGTCATCACCACCATCAGCATGGGGATTGGCGGTGTATTGTTGTTATTGACCGGCGCATCCATACAGGGTTTTGGCAGACTCGATTTACTCCAATGGTTGATCATTGCCTGGCTGGCGATCGTAAACACAGCCTTTGCTTTCACATTGTGGAACAAATCCTTACAAACGCTTACCGCTGTAGAATCGAGTATTATTAATGGAACCATGCTGCCACAAATCGCGATCCTCGCATGGATATTCCTGGATGAGCCTTTAAATCTGAGACAAATTTTGGGATTAGGTCTGGTAGCCATTGGGATTATTATAGTACAGGTTTGGAAGGGGAAAAAACTTTGATAAATACCATTATCATTTCAAGTTAATTTTGGTTCTTCTTAAAAATATTTATTATTATCTCCCCCTTTTCATTATTTTAATTGGTGATAGAATTCCACTTCGAGCCTCCAAAGAGGTTCGCATTTTTTTAAAGACAAATAGAAAGGCAGCAAAATGGGACGAAAAAATTATATTCAAATGCTGCGTGATGAATTTCAAGGATACAACCGTACTAAATTTCAACAGGATCTTCTGGCAGGCTTGACAGTGGCTGCAGTCGCTTTACCGTTAGCCCTGGCTTTTGGGGTTGCATCGGGTGCCAGCGCAGCTGCTGGTCTTGTCACAGCTGTTGTCGCTGGATTAATCATTGGATTTTTATCCGGAGCACCCTATCAAATCTCAGGTCCAACAGGTGCAATGAGCGCGGTATTGATTGTTTTGGTACAGCGGTATGGACTGGAAGGAATCTGGATTGCTGGTTTTCTTTCTGGTGTATTTCTATTGATCATCGGTGTGCTCAAACTTGGCCGTTTTATTGCATTTATCCCCTCACCTGTCATTACAGGCTTCACCTCAGGAATTGCGCTGATTATATTCATTGGTCAAATCGATAATTTTCTGGGAGTTACCACGCCTGGAAGTGAATCAGCCTTGTTTAAATTCCTTGAATATTTCAAAGGTGGGTTCCAAATTGATTGGCAAACGATAATGATCGGATTATTGGTCATTTTAATCATGATATTCTGGCCTAAACGATGGGGAGTACTTTCCCCTTCTTCATTATTGGGGATCATTGTTGCCACGGTTTTCAACGGATTGATGAAATGGCCAGTCGCAGTCATTGGAGAGATTCCGAAGACTATCCTTCTGGCAGAACGATTCAATTTAAACCAGTTTCCATTGGAAAACCTACCAGAATTTCTTGCTCCTGCACTCACCATTACCGCCCTGGGTGCCGTGGAAAGCCTACTCTGTGGTGCAGTAGCATCCAATATGACAGGGATCCGATTACAAGCCAATCTCGAATTGGTGGGGCAGGGTATTGGGAATATGTTAATTCCTTTCTTTGGTGGTGTCCCAGCTACAGCAGCCATTGCCAGAACCAGTGTCGGGATAAAATCGGGTGGACAAACCAGGCTTGTGAGTATTATCCACGCATTGGGATTACTTCTCTCGATGTTCCTGCTTGCACCGGTCATGAATCAAATTCCGCTGGCAGCCCTGGCTGGTGTGTTGATGGTGACAGCCTGGCGTATGAATGAATGGCATTCCATCCGTTTTATTTTCAACAAACGCTTTAAAAGCGATATTCTTGCTTTTTCAATCACCATGTTAGCCACCATCACCCTGGATTTGACACAGGCAATCTTAATTGGAACGTTCATCGCAGGTGCCATCTTTTTGAACAAAATTGCCAGTTTACAAATTAACATTCAGGAAGTGGATACTGAAAAACTCAAATCTCGTGGGATTGATATCTCTCAGAATTGTCCACATATCCGTGTCGCCTATCTGAGAGGTCCGCTTTTCTTTGCTGCCAGTGGCATTTTTAATGAAGCCTTCTCCCAACTTAAAGACACACAGACTCTCATATTATCGATGAGGGCTGTACCATTATTGGATACATCGGGATTAGAAGTCATTCAACGTCTGCATGAGAAAATAAAACGAAATGGTGGTCAATTGATGCTGGCTGGTGTTCATGATAATGTACGGGGAATGATGCAACGCGGTGGATTGGAAGATAGCATCGGCGGGGAAAATTTCTTCTGGAGCAGTGAACAGGCGATCATCGCAGCGGACAAGCTTAGTTGTACTATTTGTGATAAATAATTTTGTTACTCGTGTTATTTTTAATGCAATAGGATAAAGCACTATAATTGGGATTATGACTAGCAAACAAATCAATATTGATTGCGGTGCCATTCTCTTTGACCTGGATGGAGTGTTACTCGACTCCACCAATTGTATTGAACGACACTGGCAGGAATGGGCGGAAAAGCATGGACTTGACTTGAAGAAGGTTCTGCAAAATGCTCATGGGGTGCGCACCATTGAGACGATTCGATTGGTTGCCCCCCATTTAGATGCAGATCGGGAAGCAGCTGAATTCACAGCCAATGAGATTCTGGATACCGAAGGAGTGTTCGCCATTCCAGGTGCAAAGGAGCTGATGTCCAGACTTGGCGCGAAACCATGGGCGATTGTAACCTCAGGTGGATACGATCTGGTTAAAGCCCGCCTGAAGAAAGCTGGAATCCCCATGCCCAAATTCATCGTCACAGGAGATGATGTTTCTCAAGGGAAACCTTCACCCATACCCTATTTGACCGGTGCTAACAAGCTTGGAATAGCTGCCGAGCAATGTGTGGTGATTGAAGATGCACCGATTGGGGTGAAAGCTGGAAAGGCTGCCGGGATGCGGGTAATCGGAATTGCATCGACACATTCCAGAAAGGAATTATTGAATGCCGGTGCAGATTTCCTGGTTGAGAGTCTGAAAAAAATTGAAATAACGGATAATAGCCAGAATCATTCAATCAAAATAATTTGTACGACTCCTTAATCTCATTTTTTTCAAAAGCAATTATTTGAATTTTTGATTTCCAGAAAAAAATTATTGTTTTTGGTGGACACCTTTTCTTTACTTCCTGTTAAAACATTATTAAGGTTCCTTTAAACCATGAAATTGAGGGGTAGATTTATAATTCTGAAGAAATGTTGTTATAGGAGAAATATGAAAATTTTAGTTAGTAATGATGATGGTATTTTTAGCCCAGGATTAATCGCACTCGCAGAGGTAGCTTCCCAATTTGGAGAGGTGGTAATTTTCGCACCTGATTTTGAACAATCAGCAATGGGACATGCCATCACAATTAAACGACCATTAACCTATCATCGTGTGAAATTCCTAAAAGAATTTGAAACCTACCGGGTCAATGGAACCCCGGCTGATTGTGTAGCGATGGGACTATATCATCTAGAAAAAGTGGATCTTGTGCTTTCAGGCATTAATGTCGGCAGCAACCTGGGAAGTGATATCTGGCATTCAGGAACAGTTGCAGCAGCTAAACAAGGAGTAATTCTTGGTGTTCAAGCTATTGCTTTCAGTCAGGTGATTGCTGGGGAAGAACCAAATTATGATAAACAAAAACCATTTATTGCTGAGGTAATTAAGACTCTAACCAACGGTGATCAACCCCGCCTGGTCAACGTGAACTTACCAGAAGAACCGGTTGGATTATGTTGGACCCACCAATCCATCAGGCATTACAACGGAAAAATGGTCGAAGGGCATGATCCAAATGGCCGGAAACATTACTGGTTTGCAGCCACGCCACTCACCAATCCGGATAAAAATAGTGATCGCTGGGCAATTGATCATGATCTCGTCTCCTTAACCCCTCTGCGCTTGAGTTTGACGGATGAAGAATGGTTATCCAAATTAAAGTAATCAACACGATTATAAACTCAATTCTGTTCAAAAATACTGTAAGACAATTCCCAGGAATTATGTTACCCTGACTCGTTATCGGTAATGCTTTTACAGCTTATCCTGTATTTTCAAAAAAAGGATGATAATAGATCAACTTGAGATTCTTTCAATAATTTCAGGGATTTTTCAGCTGATGGAAAAAAGGGTATTCTGCTAAATGATCGTTGATTTTGAAAGTGCATTATTGGTTGGCTTGTTTTTTCTTGCTGCGGTATTGTATTCCTCCGTAGGACATGCAGGTGCATCTGGCTATCTGGCTGTCATGGCACTGGTGGGGATTGCACCTTCGATTATGAAGCCAACAGCATTGGCATTGAATATTCTTGTGGCGATCATAGTGTTGGTAAAGTTTTATCGGGTAGGATCATTTTCCTGGCGTATTTTTATTCCTTTGGTCATTACATCCATACCTCTTGCCTACCTGGGAGGAAGATTATTACTACCTGAGCAGTATTACAAACCTCTGGTGGGATTTATTCTTCTCTTTGCTGCCTGGCGATTAATAATGACAGCTAGGAATGGTTCGGACTATGAAATTCAAAAACCTTCGATTCCTGTATTGGTTATAATGGGGGCTGTGTTGGGGCTATTATCCGGATTAACTGGCGTTGGCGGGGGAATTTTTCTGAGCCCCATTTTGGTGTTCTTTCGTTGGGCACCCATCAAGGTGATATCCGGTGTGGCCGCAGGATTTATTTTGGTTAATTCTGTATCAGGGATTTTTGGTGTCTTATCCACCAATATCCAATTTCATCCCAACTTACCAATCCTGGTAATCGTTGTGATCATAGGAGGTTTCATTGGTGCTGAGTATGGCAGTAAACATCTTGGTAACAAAACCATTCAACGTCTTCTGGCATTGGTCTTAATAATCGCAGGCATTAAAATGATTCTAATGATATAGAGAGAATCTGGAATTAAAAATAGTCATCTTCGAATGAAAAACAACTTCGTTCAAAATTGGTTACTTAATTAATAATGTTAAGAATTATTTTTTGGAAAGGAAGAAATGAAGAGTAATTCAATTAAGCATCAAAAATCGAGTGAAAGTATTAAACATGAAATACCAACGGGAATTGGACAGCCTGCGATGAGAGCATTGGCTGCAGTAGATATCACCAATCTGGAACAATTCACGAGAATCAGCAAAGATGAATTGTTGAAACTTCATGGGGTAGGACCAAAAGCAATTCAAATTCTCAGTGAAGCTTTGGAAGAAAAGGGATTACAATTCGCTCATCCAGATCAATCAGATCGAGTCTGTGAAAACGCAAACAAGAAAATCGAAAGAAGAAGTTAACAATCCGAACCTCTTAAAATTTACCCTGATGTTCATGTGATAATTGCTGGATTCTCAAGATTAAGATTGGAACAATAAATGAATGAATCCCCCAGACTTCAAAATAAGAAAAAAAGAATCGTGATCCTTACCTATGGATCACGGGGTGATGTGGAACCATTTGTCGCCTTAGGGCATCGATTAATTCTGGAAGGATATTCTGTTTGTCTGGTAGCCCCAAAACCATTTTCAGATTTTATTCAAGCATATGGACTTGAATTCTACGCGATCGAAAGTGATCCTGATGAGTTAGGTCAGATGTTTGCCAATCAAGCTGGTACAAACTGGTTCAAAATGATTTCGAGCATGGCACAGCATGTAATGCCCATTGCGCGTAATGCATTTCAAACGATAAAAATAGCTTCGCAGGATGCTGATATGATAATCCATTCCTTCCTATTAACAGATGCAGGTCATACATTGGCGCTGCAGCAATCAATTCCCGAAATTTCGGCTCAATTTTTCCCGGTGTTTTTACCAACAGGTGCGTTCCCGGCTGTGGCTCTTCCCGATCTTCCTTTGGAAAAAATGTTTCGTCGGGGAATGCACACATTCAATACTGGTATGTTCAAAAATGGTGCCCGATTTACGTACAAGAAACTCCGGAAAACAGCCCCGGAATTACCTGAATTAGCGTCATGGCCTTTTTCTGGACCTATCGAAAATCAACCACCGATCTTATTTGCTTACAGTCAATATGTTTTGCCACATCCTGATGATTGGCCAGCGAATGCACATGTGACCGGATATTGGCAACTACCGATCCCTGCTGATTGGTCACCACCTCAGAATCTTACAAATTTTATTAGAGAAGGTTCAGCACCAATCTATTTTGGGCCCGGTAGTATGCGCAGCGAAAAACTTCACATATTATTGGAAATGGTAATAACTGCTGCAAGAAAGTTAAGTAGACGGGTCGTTCTAGGTGTGGCTTCAGATGATATTCCTGCCTCATCAAAAGGGAAAGACATAATCAGTGCAAAAGGTGTTCCCCATTGCTGGCTATTTCCCCAGATGAGCTACATCATGCATCACGGCGGTGCTGGAACCACTGGCTCAGCCGTTGCATCGGGTGTCCCCAATAGTGCCATCCCTTTCTCTGTCGATCAATCTTTCTGGGCAAAAAGATTGTATCAGTTGGGTGTTGGACCCACTGCACCTTCAGCAAAAAGAATCACTCAGAGAGATTTTGAAAGAATTATTCGGGATGGCCTGGAAAATCCCGATTATCGACATCAAGCTGGAAATATCAGCGAGAAAATGAAAAAAGAAGATGGCATTGGCGAAGCAATTCGAATCATTAAGGATCAATTCCAGGATTGAATTAAAGCACTTCAATCAACAATTTTCATCCGATTGAATAAATTCCAAAAAAAATACCGATAAAACCATAATTCTTGGTTTATATTTCATGAAACCTCGAAATTTATAACCGAACTATAACCGTTTCAACAATCCCAAGGCACATAACTTGCACTAATTTTACTCAGGTCAGTAAGTTTCTTTTTGACATGCCCGGATTTTTTTTCATTTTCATTTTTATACCCCGGAGTCCACAAACCAGAGGAGGATATATATATTTATCAATAAGTATTTCTTTAATTTCCAATGTGTAAATCCCAATCGTATTAAAAATTATTTAATTGAAAGGAAAAATTATGTTTAAGAAATCTTCTCGTGTGTTGTTGGTAACGCTGTTACTATTCGTATTGGCCGGATCGACCTACGCATTTGCTGCACAAAATGTTGTCGGAGATAGTTTCGCAGGTGATGGTGAAGGAAAGATTGGTTTCTATAATGTCAAGTCCATTCAATATACTCTTGCTGATAATCCTGTGAATGTTGGAAGTGTATCTTTTGTTTTGGATCAATTGGCTTCAGAAGTTCAAATCTCTTTTGATGATACTGCTTTCTTTGATTGTAGCTTATCAGCTGGTGTTTGGACATGTACAGTTGATTCTGAAGTATCAGTCTTAAAAGCAGAAAAACTTCGTGTAATTGCCGTTCAGTAGATTGATCGTGGTTCCTGATAATTATTATTCTTTTTTATTCTTTCAGGTCCTCGAGCTAAATGATTCTGGTTGGGGCGGATTTCGAGATCTCACGCTTGAAATCCGCCCGACAGAGTTTTGAAAACTGGTGCGTATGACAAATCAAAAACGATGGTGGTTGGCTTTTTTGTCAGGAATTATGCTCGTGGTCGCATTCACGGTGTGGATTTTGTTTGCCCCGCCACAATTGGGTGGGCAGGCAACTTTCGTGATTGTGAATGGCAACAGCATGGAACCAGGCTACCACCAGGGGGATCTGATCATCGTACGAAATGCTGATTATTATCAGACTGGCGATATTGTGGCATACAAGCACCTGCAGATGGGCAAGTATGTCATTCACCGCATTATTGGTGAAGAGTTAAATCGCTTTGTGTTACAAGGCGACAACAATACCTGGACGGATGGGTTTAAACCATCGCAGGCTGAAATTATTGGTAAACATTGGATTCGCATCCCAAAAATTGGAAAAGGGATTGCATGGCTTCGCAAACCTGTCTATCTTGCTTTTATTGCGAGCCTTTTAGGAGGAGTGCTAATGATTAACTGGTATAAAGACAAAACAAAAAATTGGAAACCCAAACCCAAAAAATCCTTGAATATTTATCATTGGATCAATGCGGAATATTTGGGTAAATCCGGTGAAACTTATTTTCTTTCCCTGGGAATATTTTTGATCATTGCCATCATTTTCGGAGGCATTGCATTTTCCAAACCAGTAGAAAAGAACATTCCCCAGGATATTTTTTACACTCACAACGGGAAATTCGAATACAGCGCTCCTGCTCCGGAAGGTGTCTATGATAGCACAACCATTCAATCGGGTTCACCGGTTTTCTTAAGACTCACCTGTGAAATTCAGGTGGATTATCAGTACACACTAAATGGAAATGCTCTGTCTGGCATCCATGGAACTCAATCCTTGGCAGCTGTGATCAGTGACACCACCGGATGGAAACGCACCATCCCATTACAAACAATAACTGCATTTCAGGGAAATTCAATCAAGTCTCAATCCATTTTCAATGTTTGCCAGGCTTCCGAAATGGTAGATGCTTTAAGAGAAAAAACTGGCCTACAACGTTCCGAGTTCTCTCTGGCGATCGTGCCATCCACCAAAATCAGTGGCCAAATTTCTGGTTTGCAATTGGATGATGATTTTTCTCCTGAACTGAATTTTAAATTCAATGATGTTGGTTTCTGGATGGTGTCATCCAATTCACCTGATTCGCAAGAATCAGATCCATTAAGTCCCAGTTCGGAAGGTATGCTACGTAATTGGGTGGAAACACCTGAAACAATGGCTTTTCTTGGATTGAACTTGCCAGTCAGTGGTGTCAGGTGGGGAACATCCCTTCTTTTTGTGTTGAGCGCAGTCTTGTTAGGTTTCCTGATGTATTCGACCGAGAAAATGAGTAGAACCAGCCAATCCACAGGCATCCAGTTGCGTTACAGCCCGATGATTGTGAACGTTCAAAAACAACCACCTGCTTTACAGCGAGGTAATGTGGAAGTTCAGAAATTCGAAGACCTGGCACGTTTGGCTGAGAGAAATAATAGTGTGATTCTACATGAATTTGACCCGGATGGCACCCATACCTATGTGGTAGAAGAGGACAACACCCTATATCGCTTGAAATTTATAGAGAACATACCGAACTTTAAAATCGATGAGTTGAAAATTGTTGAAGCCGAATTAGTTCAGGCGCTGGAACAAAATCAATTCGAATTGTTTTACCAACCAATGGTTGATATTAGTCAACAACAAATTATTGGTGTAGAAGCTTTACTACGATGGAATCATCCAACTTTGGGCACACTTCCAGCCTCAGCTTTTATTTTGGATGCTGAAGAGACCGGTTTAATCTATCAGTTAGGCGAATGGGTTCTACAAACTGCCTGTAAACAATTGAAGGAATGGGATGATGCTGGAAGTCCGACAGTCTCCATGGCAATTAATGTTTCCAGTAAACAACTGATCCCTGAGTTACCAAGACTTGTGAAGAAGGAATTGAAAAACCATAAACTGAACCCTTATCGGTTGCAGTTGGAATTTACCGAAACACAATTGTTAGAGGATCTGGATCGCAGTGTTGAAATACTGGATTCCCTGAAAAAAATCGGTGTTGAAATTTCTATTGATAATTACACCGGAAAAGCATCCATGTCAAACCTCGCAAGATTACAGGTAAAGAATTTAAAATTTTCTTTGGCAATGATGAATCATATGAGTGACCCTCAGATGAATGCAGTCACGATCAGTACCATCGCCGCAGCCCGTAGCCTTGGAATGGGAATTGATGCTGTCGGTGTTGAAACAGAAGAGCAATTGTGGTTTTTGCGATCTCATCTGGTAAGCTCCGCCCAGGGGTATTTGCTGGGAAAACCGCTTTCTGCGGATGACACATTGCATAAATTATTTGGCATAGAGAGCCAGATATCAGTATTCAAACCACCATACCCTGAAATGTGAGCAAACATGCTGTTTAAAAAACAACTTATACAAATTTCATATATTGGGTTGGCTATCATGATTCTTCTCAGCGCTGTTGGTGCCCTTGCAGCTGCTAACACAGTGCCAGTAACCTATGCCAGTGATCAGACCATTCCAATAGACCAGAGTCAGTTTATCCCTGCTGTCTGTGCGGGAATGACATTTGACAACATTATTGTTGGATCCGGAAAAATAAATGGTGGTCCTGGAAATGATTTGATATATGGCAGTCCTGGAGATGATAATATCCGTGGAGGGAATGGAGATGATTGTATCATCGGTGGTGGTGGAAATGATACATTGAGAGGCCAAAATGGTGATGATATTTTAGTAGGTGGATCAGGCTACGATATTATCGAAGGTGGTCCCGGTTATGATATCTGTTTCTATGGTGATGATGTAAAAGAATGTGAAGTTGTCAATTAAGAATTTCAAGATAAAAGATTAACAATCTGGAAATTCCAGGGTGTGTTTTTAAAAATTTAAAAAATAACCCAAAAGCTTATAAGTTTCACCTTTAAATAAGTTGTCTATACAAATTTTTGACATTAGATAGTTTTTATTGTATAATGTTTATACGATGCTTGATAGCAAGGATCTATTCAAGCATCAAGTTGGATATTCATTCAATACACCTTAGCTAGCCTGCCTGATTGCGATTTAGCGATAATCCTTATATAAACATCAGGTGGAATCATATTAAATTCCTCAATGGCGCATAAATATCCAGAGATGGTATGACTTTGTTCAATAAAAATTGAACAGGTATTTCAAAGACGTAAAACACTACTCAAGTGTTGTTGTAAAAAGATAACCAGACATAAGGAGAAAATATGGAAACAAGAGAACAATATATACAGGTATTAAAGGCTCAATTGTATGAATGGCAGACCAATCTTGACAACTTGAAAGCAAAGCTTGGTGGTGCCAGTATAGGGGGAAAAATGGAAATGAACCAAATGCTTACAGATTTTGAAAATCAGATTGAAGAAGGTAAGGGAAAGCTTGCTGAACTTGAAGCAGCTAATGATGAAAATTGGGATCTAACCAAAGATGGTGTCGAGAATGTCTGGGCGACAATCACAACAACTTTTTACGATGTATCCTCTAAATTTGAGGACTAATAGTTGAAGATTGACTGGTTGTATTCAACTAAGAAATGGTAATTTCTTAGCCAAGTGCCCATAACCAATATTACAACCAATGTTTGTATCAAAAACCAATGGAAAGCGCTCCATAAAAAGGCGCTTTCCGCTTATTTAGACTACAAAGTTTACTGGTCTAAGTACTATCATCAAAGCAGTAAGGGAGTTTTTGGTTCGCATCACCGCCTAAACCACCCGCCAACCAGGATTTATTGAGAAGAGACTTTTTTTACAATTTAGAAGGAGATTATTAATGGATATCATAACAAAAGGAAAATTGAAGACACTTGCTGAGGCAACTTCAGATTATTGTATTTCGATGTTTATGCCCACCCATCGAACAGGAAAAGAAACAGAACAGGATCCAATTCGATTTCGAAATTTATTACGAAAAATTGAAAACAGTTTATTAGATAAAGGAATAAGAAGACCGGATGTTGTAGAGATTATAAAACCAGCTGAAAATTTTCTGCAACAGGCTGGGGTATGGCAACATATGAGTGATGGTTTAGCCCTGTTTTTCTCTGCAACCTCATTTGAAACCTTTCGCCTTCCACTAAAATTTGATGAACTTGTTGTGATCTCACAAAGTTATCATTTAAAACCTTTGCTGCCTTTTTTTGCCAGAGATGGCCACTTTTATATCCTGGCCCTGAGTCAAAATCAAATCAAGTTAATGGAAGCGACCCGACATACGGTGGATGAGATCAACATTGAGAATTCTTTGCCTAACCTGGCAGAAGCCATGCAATATGAACGCTTTTATAAAGATGTCCAGTTTCATACGGGCACATCAGCAAATCAGGGTGGTGGAAGTGCAGCTATGTTCCATGGCCACGACCCGAGTGATGACGATAAAAAAAGACTCCTAAGATGGTTCCATAAAGTTGATGAAGCATTGTCAACCAGTCTGACAGGCGAGCAGTCCCCACTTGTTTTAGCAGGCGTTGATTATCTATTCCCTTTGTATAAAGAAGCGAATTCGTACCTTTACTTAGTAGAGGAGGGAATTTCAGGTAATCCAGAGGAGCTCAGTGCAATTGAATTGCATGAAAAAGCATGGCCTATTATCAAACCTATATTTTCAAAGATTGAAGAAGAAGCCCAGGAAAAATACTATGAGGTGAAAGAAAAGGGACTAACATCGAATGCAATCGATGAAGTTGTTCCCGCCGCATTGAATGGACGTGTAGAAACGCTATTTGTTGCTGTTGGAGAGCAAATTTGGGGAAGGTACGATAGCGATAATCTTACAATTCAAGTTCACCAGGAGCATCAACCTGAGGATGAAGATCTGCTCAATCTGGCTGCAATCCGAACCTTCCTGAATGGTGGAACTGTTTATGCTGTTGAACCAGAAAAAGTACCGGATGGTAATCCTGTAGCAGCAATTCTCCGATATTAAAAATTAATCTAAATTTATTAATTAATTGTCAGTTATCATCATTATTGACTAACTTAACTGGTATTGTAAACTTAATAATTTCTAACCGCTTATCCTAAATTATTTAGGTTTTTTTTAGATTTATACAATAATAATTGTTTATAATAATTTTTAGTGATCATTCCAACTGCCTGATCCCTAAAAAAAATCATTGCTGCCATTTATTGCCGGGGAAAACAGATTTGGCTCTATCATCCTCTTCTGTGGATCATTTTTGGATATGTAAATGAATATCGAAATTATTGCCGTATTAATTATCCTCTCAATAACCATTTTGATGCTTATTTTTGAAATTATACGAATTGACATCGTAGCGATTGTGTGTATGTTGGTACTCGGATGGACGGGAATTTTAACCCCGAATGAAATGTTATCTGGTTTTTCAAGTAATGCTGTGTTTGTCATGATGGCTGTCATGATCATGGGACGTGGTATCAAAAAAACAGGTATCATGGATCATTTTTCAAGACTTGTTTTAGAGAAGGTGGGGAATCAAAAATCAAAAATTATTGGGTTCTTATCTCTGACAATTGGAGTTCTCTCAGGATTGATCCAAAATATTGGCGCGATTGCATTGTTTCTACCAGGCATTCTCAATATCTCCCGACGCAGCAAGATTTCTCCATCCGAATTAATAATGCCCATCGGTTTTGCTGCCATATTAGGAGGGACACTTACCATGGTTGGCTCGGGTCCGTTAATCCTGATCAATGATTTGTTGAATAATGCCAATTTAGAATCCTATAAAATTTTTAGCGTTACACCGGTCGGAATACTTTTGCTTCTGGTGGGAATAGGTTATTTTTTCTTGTTTGGGAAATTTGTGCTACCCCAAAAAGATAACGAACAGGAAACCGAAACAGACCAAGAAAAATTAATAAAGACCCTACACCTCCCACACAATATCTGGCATTACTCCATTGGAAAAGTTAGTCCATTAATTGGAAAAACGACCGAATCATCTGGTATTTGGCAAAAGCCAGGTGTCAATATCCTTGGTCTGAGCCGTGGAAAAGAAATCGATTATGCCCCGTGGAGAGAAACTGTTTTTGAGGCTGGTCAGGAGCTTGCCCTCCTAGGTGATCAAGAATCGATTGAAGGGTTTGCTGAAAAAAACAAATTAGCACTTCAGCATGCTTCTACTTATTTTGCCAAATTACTCGACCCTGAGCGGTCTGGTTTCGCTGAGGTCATTGTTCCGCACCATTCTGAACTTGTGGGTAAAACAATCCGAGAATTTTCTCTTCGCAAACGCTATGCAGTCGAACCGGTATTATTGTTCAGTAAAGGCGAAGAGATCAAAGGAGATATTTCCGATCATGAAATCGTTACCGGAGATACCATCATTGTGCATGGTTTATGGGAAAGAATCAGTGAAATAAAAGCGAGCAACAATTTTGTCGTTGTGACACCATTTGAAAGAGAGAATAAAGTGGAAGCAAAAACAGGAATTGCCATCACCTGCTTTCTGGTTGCCATAGGCCTTTCGCTTTACGGTTTTCCAATCTCCATCGCATTTTTTAGTGGTGCAATTGCTATGGTTCTTTTTGGTGTTCTCAGTATTCAAGAAATGTATCAATCCATTGAATGGAAGGTTGTCTTTCTTCTGGTTGGATTAATTCCACTGGGAGTGGCAATGCAAAAAACCGGCACAGCTGTATTTCTGGCAGAAAATTTGATGTCGCTGGTATTGGGAAAACATACATTACTGATCATCTTCATGATCGGCCTATTAGCAACAGTTTTTTCTCTTTTTATGTCCAACGTCGGCGCAATTGTGGTCCTGGCGCCACTGGTGATAGAAATGTCACAAATTGGACAGCTTGATCCGCGTCCTTTGGCATTGATGGCTGCCGTTTGTGTGGCAAATTCCTTTATATTTCCTACCCATCAGGTTAACGCTTTAATTATGTCCCCAGGTGGTTATCGAAATGCAGATTTTTTTAAAGCTGGAATTGGGTTGACACTATTATTCCTAATAGTAGTTGTTTTGTACTTTTTTTTTTTCATGATTTAGTTTGTTTTAATAACGTTTGTATAAAAAGGGAGAGAATACTATGTTGATCAAACACTATTTTATAAATAAGATTGCCCACAGTTCTTATATTCTGGCGGGACAAAAGACCTGTGCCGTGGTCGATCCACAAAGGGATATTGGTGTTTACCTTCGTGAAGCACGAGCATTGGGGGTTGAAATCACTCACATTTTGCAAACCCATTTACATGCTGACTTTATATCCGGACATATGGATCTGGCAAAAAAGACAGGGGCAAAGATCTATATGGCGGAATCGGGTAACGGTGCTTTTGATCATGTTGCCTTATTGGAAGGGGACTCAATCCAACTCGAGAATATGAAATTGAGTGTAATCGAAACGCCTGGGCACACACCGGAACACTTGTGTTATATCGTTACGGATGAGGCTCGTGGGGAACAACCAATTGGCGTTTTCGTGGGAGACACGTTATTCGTAGGAGACGTTGGCCGTCCTGACTTATTCCCTGACATGGCAAATGAATTGGCAGGGAAGCTTTACCATAGCTTGCATGATAAACTAATGAAATTACCGGATTATTGTGAAGTTTATCCGGCACACGGGGCTGGTTCTTTATGTGGGCGCGCCATGGGAGCAAAATATCTGACCACCATTGGGTATGAACGCAAATTCAATCCTGTTTTACAAATCAAAGATAAAGACGAATTTATCAAATCACTGACCGAGAATATGCCCCCTGCACCTGATCACTTTTCACGTTGTAGTAAAATCAATCGAGACGGTCCTGCACTAATAGATGATCTTCCCTCTTTGTCAGAACTAACTGTTGATCAGTTCAAAGAAAAAATGAAGGAGGATGGTATTCAACTGGTAGACTCGAGAGCTTATCTGGCATTCGGTAGTCAACATATTCCAAATTCCTGGCATCTCGATCTGAGTGGAAATTTCCCCACGTTTGCAGGTTGGGTATTACCAACTGATAAGGATTTCCTCCTCATCGCAGATGATTTTCCGAAAGCGACGGAGAGTAATACCTGGGCGCTCAGGGTTGGCGTTGATAGAATTGTAGGGATTCTTGATGGTGGTATTACAGCCTGGGTAACATCCGGGTTAGATACGAACAGTATTCAACAAATATCTGCTGAGAATCTGCATAACAAGGTGATCGGCGAAGAGAAATTTATTTTGGTTGATGTTAGGGCACCAGCAGAATTCGAGGATAGTCATATCGAAGGGGCAATCAACATTCCAGTCGCTGACTTACGAACCCGGCATGAAGAACTGGATAAAGAACAAAAGATCATATTGATATGTAGTTCAGGAAACAGATCAAGCCTGGGAACCAGCATACTGGCGCAACGTGGATTTACCAACCTGAATAATGTGGCTGGTGGCATGACCGGTTATAGTGCTGCTGGATATGCCAGGGAATGCAAAGTTTGTGCCAATCCACATGGATCCAGATTCTTCACTGATATCGTTGCAGTGAAATCATATTGGGATTAAGTCGAATGAAAGGAGAGAATTTTATGAGTTTTCTAACAGAAGTTACCTGGTCACCTTATATTGTCGGCATTGCGATAGGAGTACTTAGCTGGTTAAGTTTTCTCATCCTTAGAAAACCACTCAGTTGTTCCACCTCCTTTGCCAGTACCAGCGGTATGATTGAAAGGCTGTTGCGTGGAAAAAAGGTTGAATTGAAGCCCTATTACCAAAAAATCAAATTAAAAATTGATTGGCAATGGATGTTTGTCCTGGGTATTGTGTTTGGCTCCTTTATTTCCGCATTACTTTCCGGTGATTTCAAGCTGATCTGGACACCTTCGCTTTGGACTTCCAGTTTTGGAGAGACACCTGTTCTGCGTATTCTCATCGCTGCAATTGGTGGTATCTTTCTTGGTTTTGGTGCTCGCTGGGCAGATGGCTGCACCAGCGGACATGGCATCAGTGGCAATTTGCAACTGGCTGTTTCAAGCTGGATATCCTCGATATGTTTCTTCATTGGCGGCATCATCACAGCCTTACTGGTCTTCAGGGTTTTAGGATAAAGGGAGGTGCAAATGACAAGAACAAGAACAAAAAAAAACACTGTAGAAACCAAATCACCCTTGATTTGGGGTTTGGCTTTTGGTGTGGTGTTTGGTTTTTTGCTCCAAAAAGGTGGGGCAACTAAATTTGACGTGATTGTCGGGCAACTCTTGCTGGAAGATTTCACCGTACTGAAAATTATGTTATCCGCTGTGGTTACTGGAATGCTAGGAATTTATCTGATGAAAAATCTGGGATGGGTTGAACTTTATCCCAAATCCGGCTCATGGGGGATGAATGTCATCGGTGGATTGATTTTTGGTGTCGGTTTTGCCCTCTTGGGGTATTGCCCTGGCACGATAGCTGGTGCCATAGGGAATGGGTACCTGGATGCGCTGGTGGGTGGCTTGGCAGGGATCTGGATTGGTACTGGTTTGTTTGCAGCTTTATACCCCAAATTGAATCAAGGTATTTTAAAGTGGGGATATTTCGGCGATGTGACCCTCCAAAAACTTTTGAAGGTTAACGATTGGATCGTTGTCCTGCCGGTCGCAGTCCTGATCATTCTCATATTGGTTTGGTTTGAAAATGCTGGTTTGTAATTAGGGTGCAATATGTTCATTGCCAAAGAAAGCTCTCTCACACTGAGGGCTTTCTTTTTTCAGGCAAAATCAACAAGCGTCATTGATCCAAAATCATCTGTTTTCAGAAAACAACTTATCCAAGAATCGATACAATTAAATATGAAGGATTATCATGAAAAGAATCATCAAATGGTCTGAACGTGAATTTAGTTTTAACCAACGGTTTTTTGCTACGATTTCGGCTGGTTTATTATTTCTCTTTCTGATTCCTTTACTTCTCATTCGAGGATTACCTGCTGTTGATAATATAATTGGCTTGCCTTCCATTTCATTTGGAATTATCAATTTTTTCATTGGCGGAATTTTAGTTTTGATTGGTGCAACCTACGCACTCTGGTCGATTATTTCACAATTGACACGAGCCAAAGGGACACCATTACCGATGATGGCTACCCAAAAGCTATTGATTGATGGACCTTTTAAACACAGTCGCAACCCGATGGGATTTGGGGCAATCTGTATGTATCTTGGGATGGCTATTATAGTTGGCTCACTCTCATCGATCATTGTTGTCCTTTTCTTTTTATTCTTGCTGGTATTTTGGATTAAGAAAGTAGAAGAAAAGGAATTAGAAATCCGATTTGGTCAGAACTATAAAGAGTACAAAAAAACCACACCTTTTATGATTCCAAAACCGTGGAGAAAGTGATCAACAATTGTCTGGCTTCAAAAAACTACCCAAACCATTATTAAAAGTTATCCATTTTCCCCCACAATTTGCTTATGCCATAGGATTAGGACCTTTATTGGGGAAATTTATCTTATTGCTAACGACAGTTGGAAGATCATCCGGTAAGAAGCGGGTCACACCATTACAGTATGAGGAAATCGACGGCAGGATTTACCTGGGCTCAGCATTTGGTAGAAAAGCAGATTGGGTTAAGAATATCCTGGCTAACCCTGCAGTTGATGTGCAGATTAAATCTCAAAAATTCACTGGAAATGCGGTTGTCGTAGATGACCCCGCACAAATCATTGATTTTCTGCAGATCCGTTACGGACGACATCCAAAAATGATCGGCAGAATCCTGAAATCTGAGGGGATTCCTATTCCACCTTCTCCGAAAGATTTGAAGGAATATGCCAAAGGAATGGCAATGGTGGTAATTGATCCATCGTTTCATTCCGATCAAAATTAATCTTAATCCTAACTTTGTATGCTTGGATTGAAAGTGACAAAAATTTATTGTATGATCTCCACTACCATTAATCAGAAAAGGAGTTGACATGCAAAAAATTTCCACTTGTTTATGGTTTGATAATCAGGCAGAAGAAGCTGTGAGGTTCTATACATCTATATTTAAAAATTCCAGGATTTTAGATCCTGCTTTTTATAATGAAGAAAGTCGTGGAGAACCAGGAACAGTTATGACAATCCCCTTTGAGATTGAAGGACGGGAATTTTTAGCGTTGAATGGTGGACCGGAATTCAATTTCACACATGCTATTTCCTTAATGGTGAACTGTGAAACCCAGGAAGAGGTAGATTATTATTGGTATAAGCTTCTGGAAGGTGGTGAAGAAGAACAATGTGGTTGGCTGCGGGATAAATTTGGCGTATCTTGGCAAATCGTCCCTACCATCATCGCTGAACTTCTACAGGATAAAGATCCAGAACAATCGAATCGGGTCATGAAAGCTTTGATGAGCATGGTTAAACCTGACATTAGCTTAATGCAGAGTGCATACAATGGAACAGAATAAACAATTATGAATTAGGTAAATCAACCGACAATTCTTTGGTTAAAACCCTTTTCGATTTGAATTTTATTTTGCCTTTGCTAGAATTAGCTTTAGCAATGGAATCAGAATTAACAATCAATCAAAAACCAACCTCCAGTAAACTTATCATCGTTATTATTGCTATGATCCTTCTATTTTGTTGTTTGGTTACTGTCTGTTTAATTGGAGCTGGCTTATTGGTTTTTTCTACTTCATCCTCAATAATCTCACAGCCTACTAATAATCAACCAGATTCTTTTGTGAAAATTAGCGTTGACAAGGATGGATGTGGTGTGTTAAGGGAAGAAATCCAAGGAACTTCTTCTGTTAGTTCTATTACATGGGTAATAACCGACATGAACGGTTATAGCGTCCTGGAGAGAAATGCGGAAAATGAATATCAGTACAGATATTTTGAAAGGGGAACCTATTTTGTTAAGATTAAGGCCTGGTTCAATGGTGCCTATCACCAAATTAGCGATGAGGTGATAATCAATTGTAAATGAAGCTTGATGGGAAGGTACAAAATATCCTTTTTCTAAAAATAAATACTTATTCAAACTTCATCATTTATATTTATACTATAAAATAAGGCATATCAACTCAAGTAACCAGAAAGTATTGAGAGGATGTGATGATGTCCATCAACAGCTCACCTGTTCATATCCTAATTATTCTGATTGTTTCTGCATTACTGATCATCACTGGACTTAAAAAACAACCCGGTCTTGGTATCCTTGGTGCAGTTATAATCATAATTTTGTTCCTCTTTTTCCGAGGAGATTCACTGGGTGCAATCGGATTCTTCAAACCTGATTCCTGGTTTACAACTATTTTTTCAGGGCTTATTTTAGGGATTGTGATCCAATTATTTTCTGTCATTTTGATTGAGCCTTTTAGTGAAAAAATTACCGGCACCAAGCATGATCACAGTCTGATTGATTCTGTAAAAGGCAATTGGAAGGTATTTATTCAATGGCTATTGGTAGTTTGGATATTCGTTGCAGTTATCGAAGAAGGTGTGTTTCGCGGTTTCATGATGACTGAAATTATAAACATCCTTGGTGTTGGCTTGCCAGGATTATTTATATCGGTATTTTTTACATCGGTTGTATTTGGCTTATCACATGGCTATCAAAGTCGGAGTGGGATAATTAGCACTGGGATTGTGGGTGTAATTTTAGGCGTTATTTTCATTCTCAGCGATTTTAATTTGTGGCTCGCAATTTTTACGCACGGTTTCATCGATACGATCGGTATTGGCCTTATTGCAATTGGTGGCGATAAGTATCTTCAGAATAGGTTTTGGAAAAAGTAATCCTTTTTTTCTATTTATCATTGTTCTTTCGAATTAATATGCTAATATTTATCTAAATACTATCGAATAAACTTAACTATTCAGATTTATTTATAGAAGCCAAATAATTAATCCCTGGTTTTGGTTTTTCCATTAAAAATACCCTCTTCGTAAATTGTTCCATCTCCAGGAAATGTTAATCAAGCAATTTTGTGTTTTTGTAATTATTGATTAACGAGAAGGAAGGTTTTTATGGAACAATTAAATTTATCTCACCAGGATACTATTTGGAAATTGTGTTTTGGATTCGCCAATACTTCCGTTTTATATGCGTTGATCAAATCAGGTGTAATTGAAGAATTACGCAATGAACCTAAAACTCTTGAAGATCTGGTATATGCCTGTGGGCTTGACCCGGACGTTCTATATCGAACATTAAGGTTTGCAATTATTATCGATGTCGTGAATCTGGTTGAGGAAAAATATTCATTAACTGATGTTGGCAAATTCTTACTAAAGGACGTGCCAGGAAGTGTGTACTATGGATTATTACTGGTAGGGAGTGAACCCTGGCAGAAAGCATGGCAAAACTTCATTTATTCTTTGACAATTGGTGAAAACTCATTTGAGTCAGCCATGAGAACTCCGTTTTTTGATTTTCTAAACCAGCATCCCCGTTATGGGACCCCTTACAACCAATGGATGACCAGCTCCACAAATTTTGCTTCCAAAGCCATAACAGAAGCATATGATTTTAATTCTTTCAGCAGTGTTTGTGATATTGGTGGTGGACAGGGAATTCTTCTAAAACATATCCTTTCAGAAAACCCGCACTTGAGTGGCATTTTGTTCGATCAGGAAAGTGTGGTGGAAACGCATATACTGTCCGACCAGGATTCTAAAATCAAGATCCAAGCTGGTAATTTTTTTGATAATGTACCAAAAGCAGATGTTCTCATATTGAAAAGCATTTTGCATTATTGGAATGATGAGAAATCACTAACAATTTTGAAAAATTGTCAAAAAGTAATGAACCCGGACTCCAGACTATTAATAATCGAAATGATAATCGAATCGACTACCGACATAATTGGTGCATTTTATGATCTCAATATGCAGATTCTTCTTAATGGAAAAGAAAGAACGGAAGAAGAATTTAATTTATTGTTACAAAGGGCAGACTTGAAATTAAACCGGATAATCCCAACGAAATCTCCAATGAAAATTATTGAAGTTGTGAGAACAAGATAATAAACTTCAGATAAATCCTTCCTCATCAATGTTTTGATATTTATTATGGAGAAACGCAGTAAGAAACCTGACCAAATCATTTGCAATGTATAATTATAATTAACTATTCAACCACCCAATAAAGAAAATGATTAAAAAATCGTTTAAAGTCTCTCTTATCCTCATTTTACTGATTGCATTTTTCTGGTTGATATTTTCTGTTATTGTAGCATTCGGGTTACATCCAGCTTTGCCTGATTCAAAAGTTTACATATGGGTATTGGCACTCTTATCTTTTCTCACAGGTTCATTCCTATTATTCCTTTATTTCTTGCTCCGCTCCAGAAATAAAATTGCTTATTATCTAACAATAATTTTTTTATTTTTGCTTACAATTCTGACAATAATGGATGATCTTGGTGTAATTGATTTCATAGTTTTGATGATTACACTCATACCTGTAATTCTTCTGATAAAAGATCGCAAGTGGTATCTACACAAACCAGAATATAGCTGACCATAAGCAAAAAAATCATTTAGAGATTTCTGCTTTCAATTTCCAAGGTTCGATAAAAACTTACCTCTCTTACACCTCCATTACTTTCAACCTGATTGATCAGCACCTTTTAATCAAAATGTAAAGGGTACTTGACATTCTATAAAAATCGCTCTATAATATGTAAAGTAAGCTTTACATAGGAGTGATTATGAAAAATCGGTTGGAAGAGTTTCGAAATAAGATGAGCTGGACACAGCAAGAACTGGCAGACCTGGTAGAAGTATCCAGGCAGACAATCATTTCCTTGGAGAATGGGCGTTATAACCCCTCCATATTACTCGCCTTTCGTCTTGCCCGTTTATTCGGTCTACAAATTGAGGATTTATTTTTATATTCAGAGGAGAATTAACATGAGTGATCAGAAAAAATGGTTGAACAGTCGAATCCGTATCGGATGGTTTTTCGTTGGACTGGGGATTTTGTTCATCCTGGTGGGTGTGTATTTTGAGATCAATTATGCTTACATTCCTTACAATGTCAGTATCATAACCGGATTGGGGATCTTATGGGCAGGCATCGGTATCGGATTGATCGTGAAATATATGGCAGTAATAAAGGGAGATCAATCTGCAAAACGGATGATGGTTGAGGAACAGGATGAACGCAACCTGTTCATTCGGTATCGGGCCGGGTATAGGGCTTTCTGGGTAGCGATCATCCTGACGTATGTGATATTGATGTGGCTCTCAATGGCAGCCAATGGCAGCTTACCTCCCATTGGCAAAGATTTACTCTGGTATTTACAGGCAGCTTGTGTCGTCATCCCGTTTAGTGTCTACATTATCAGTTTTATCATCGATCAGAAAAGATTATGAAAATCAAGAGATCCATATCATAAAAACTGAAAAACCACCAAACAGATTTTGATCGGTGGTTTTTTGACGGTTTTGTGACGTTACATGGTTATGATTAATAAAGAAAACAAGTATCTTTTCGAAAATTTTCCATTGATTACCATTTTAAGAATTATTTGTTACATCTCGATAAATCGGGGCGGTGGGTGTTTTTGGCGGGTATCATCGCTAAAAACACCCGAATCACTAATGAATGAAAAGGAACAATAATTTCCTTTGAAGGAAGTTGCAGATGGTTGCTAACAAGAAAATTTTAAAAATTGGGTTGATCCTTATTCTCATTCCTCTGGTGGCATGTTCATTATTAAAATCAGTCGAAAGATTTGATACAGAAACTGAACCAAACCCTAACAACACAGAAGTAATATTGCCGATTTTTATCTCAACTAAAACACCAGACTCAACTCAAATCCCAACGCAAGCATTCAATCAAGAGCCTTTTTATTCTAATGGTCAGGAAATTGTTTCCAGTGACAGCAGGCGATTATGGGCAAGCGAGGCTTCGAGTGATTTGGAAGGTATAAATGTTGAGGGAGTTTTAGGACCACCAGAAGCATTTGAATGCAACCAAACTTATTCGTCCTGGTATAACAACGCCCCATTGAACAGTCCAAATGAATATTTCCTTAATTTGAAGTACTCATACGCCTTAATTCCCGAAGAAATCAATATTGTGATAAGTGGAAATCCCGGGGGCAATCTGCGAATTGAATTATTGGACTCTTCATCGGGGCTAGGCGTAAAAATCTTTAATGGTATTGCTGATACAAAGGGGAACTGCCCTGGCTCATATTCTATCCCGGTTGAGACTGATCTATCTATCGATACAGTAATTCTATCTTTCAATAATTCTGACCAACCGATGTATATTGATGCAGTTGAAATGGTCGGGAGAGTTCCTGGATTGATTGATATACCTGTGTTCTGGAGAATTCCTATCCCTGCAGATAGTTTAGCTGAACCCGATAGTGATTTCCCAGGTGGATTAGCGACGGATCAATTTGGAAATATTTATGTAGCCAATGGTAATAATGGAATTCACCGTTATGACGTCGAAGGAAACTTATTACATAATTATTCGGTTCCAAATGAATCAAATATCAGGGATGTAGCAATCGATCATCAAGGCCAAATTGTATTATCTGACCTAGTTTATAAATGGTATGTAACACTCAATCGGGATGGGGTTCAGGTTGATGCTGGGGGAGAAGATTTTGGCTGGAATGGTCCTCGGGAAATAGCAGTTCATCCGATAACTGGCAATATTTATCTCATGGATGAAACAGATGAATTTTCCAGAATTCGTGTTTATTTACCCGAAAGCAATCAATTAATTCAGGATATCTATTTGGAATCTATAGGATTGCAGATTCATAAGGGATTAGCATTTGATCAGGAAGGCTATTTATACACGATTGATCAACTCCAGGCTTTGATTCTAAAAATGAATGCTGAAACAGGTGAGGTTGTCAATTCGTTGGGATATTCAGTTTTAGGTCAAGTATCACCATCTGATCTTGCATTGGATGAAGCAGGAAAAATTTATGTATTGCTGAATGCCAGTCCCGAGAACCGTGCTGTCTATGTTTTAGACAAGCATGGTTTCTTAGAAAATCGTTTCGGAATTTTGACTTATGATGGCAGTAATTGGGGAGAAGGCGTATTTTTCTTTCCAGTCAGTATTTCTGTCTCTCCCGATGGGCGTTTCCTGACAATTTGTGAAAATGGTTTTTTGACAACTTATCTCCTTGATATAGATTTATAAACTTCTACGCATGAGGTAAAAAAAATGAAATTTAGATTTTTAGGGATCACTTTTCTTTTATTATTGATAACATCCTGTTCATCGCCAAAACAACAACCAACCGAACTTCAAAACGTAGAAACTACTGAAAATAATTTTACAAAAAGATCTGATCTACCTTCATCTTTCGATAAAATACCCAGCGCAACAAATCAACCTTCAGCCACACCAATTCTCGCACCACCAGGTTCGACACCAATTCCATTACCTGGATCAGGAAATTGGGAAATTTCACCTGATACGGTTGAATATGTAAATCTACTTTTCGAAAATATTCCTTCTTTCGTAGGATCAATCAATCACATTGCCTGGTCACCTGATGGATCTATTTTAGTGGTTGCTGGAAGACAAGGATTAATCTTATTAAATGGAGACGATTTATCAATATTAAGTTCGCTGAACAACGAACAATCCTATTTTCATGTGGCTTTCAGTCCAAATGGAGAACTATTATCAGCCTCGCGCTATCCATATATTGTCGATATTTGGGATATTAAGTCTGGCAAATTGATTATCAGTTTGGAAAACAGTGGTCAAAAAACTTTCTTTAGCCCTTCCAGTAATGAAGTGGCAATTGTCCTGGATGATCTTGAAGACAATGATTCCACTGGTGCTGCAAAAACCTATATACAAATATTTGATACGAAAACCTGGAACCAAACCATTACCTTAACAACCATTACCAATATCCCATACTGGACAATGCAATTCCCGGAGACTATCGGGGTTTTCTTCAGTCTGGACGGCCAGAGAATTCAGGCAGTCAATATTTTGGGTGATGTGCGCATCTGGAACACAAAAACAGGTGCATTGCTTAACTCTTCCATCAACAGCCATACCAGGGAACGCCTGACCAACGGCTTATGTGCAACTTCTCTTTCTATGACCAATGAATTTTTTTTGAGTTGCATGATCCAATTTCTCGATCCACCCTGCACGGAAGATGTTCCTGGCTGTAATCCGATTCCAAAGACGCGATATGATATCAGCATTTGGGACACCAATCAACTAAAAAGAAACAGAAGCCTTATTATTTATGATCCTCCCGGATTTTTTCTGGATACTATTTATGATTCTCAATCAAAAAAGCTGGTTCTGAATGAGAATGAACAAATATTCTTTTTGGATTTGAGCAAAAACATAAAGCAAATCAATACGTATGATGAATTTTTGGAAAAAACTGACCAATTGAGATTTGGTAATTGCGTTAATTGCCCATACGGGGTTATGGCATACAAATGGAAAAACAACCAACCAATCCTGGCATTGGCAAAAAATGGAATCATCGAGTTGTGGAATGTTTCAGAAAATAAACTAATTTACAGTTTCAAGAATGATACATTTTATCCAACCAGTGTCAATTTTGGCACTATTTCTGGTTTACCTTCTATAGCACTAGGTTATTCGGATGGAAAAATTCAGATTATTGATTTAACTACAGGATCATCCCTTCATGAAATAAAAGTTGGTGAAATAATCATTAGAGATATACAAATCTCTTCAAATGGCAAATATCTCTACAGTATTGAAAATGACTACAACTTAAAAAAATGGAACCTGCTATCCCTCGAAAAAGAAAGTGGTTTCCCAATAGAATTGGCAAGACCGAAATTGGTGTCAAATTCTGGAAACAGTTTGCTAGCTTATAGTAAATATGATAATTCCATTGGTAAAAATCAATTGTATCTGGTAGATATAAACACGAACGAAGTCGTCCGCAAGATACAAACACAAGTAAAGAATCTGGCATTCAGTCAGGATGGTAATTGGATCGCCACAATTGATCAGGATATCAGCCTTTGGGATGTTGATTCTGGTGAACTATTACGGGTATTTCCCATGCAAACATCCGAAGAAAGCGTTGGTCTTGACCTCAGCCCGGATGCCAGTTACATTGCCATCAACACTGATGCTACATTCAACCTATGGGATGTAAATACAAATGCCGCTTTTCCCTACATTTCCCCTCATGGGGCAGCTGCCAGTTTAACTTTCAGCCCGTCTGGTTGTTTATTGGTAATGGGAGATAACGGAGGCTGGATTCATATTATGGACTTGAATACCAAGGAAATAATCTCCGCATGGCAAGCACATGGCAGTAAAATCCAACATTTAGCATTCAGTCAGGATGGAAGGTTATTGTTAAGCCAATCTGATCGAGGAATAACACGAGTTTGGGGGCAGGCAAGGGCACATTTACTACCAACAGGTAAGCCGGCAGATATCAGCTGCAAAATTGCTTTGCCACCTCAAACTTCTACCCCTGTGACGCCTACAGCAACAAGCACACCGGTAACACCAACCCCCACTCCAACATTCGTATCATTCTTTCGAACATTAACGCTGGCAGATCCACCGGTGCAAGGAGCGGATGTCTTCCAAATGCAACAACGTTTATACGCTTTGGGATATATGGAAGTAGGAATTCCAGATGGAATTTTTGGTAAGAAAACTGACCAGGCAGTCAGAAATTTTCAGGAAAAAAATGGTCTGGTTGTAGATGGAATCGTTGGTCCGATTACCTGGAATATTCTTTTCAGTGTGTCGGCAATACAAAATTAATTGATTGGAGTAACGATGATTAGTAATATTGTTTTCTTAGTTTTTTTCAGTCTGATCGCCTGGCTTATGTTTTCTTTTCTTCTTCCAAAAGTGGAAAAGAAGCAGGACTATAAAAAGCTATTTATTTTCTTCCTGGCAATAGGATTCTTCTTATTGGTAAATGGTCTCTTTTCTTACCTTGGAATGAGTGGCTTAATGGAAGCTGGAAATACAGATCCTATTGTTGATCAAATTTCTATCAATGAAAAACTAGATGGAGATGGAGTAATAATATCTGGTAAAGTGAGCAACCAAAACCAGGTTTATTATGACGATTATGCAGCCTACCTGGATGATCTTGGGTTATGGAGCCCTGATCGTTTGTGGATTGAACTGGATAACGGAGAAATTGCAGTTGATAACGATACATACCAAGCAACAAACTGGCCTGTGGATAGTCTGGAAAGAACCTACCTCCAAATTAATTCTCCAGTCACCATCGTAGGTTTTGTAAAAATTAATCAAATAGATCAATCAAGGTTGATTGAAGCTGATATCATTCATGCTGGTTCATTTGAGAGTTTCGTTTCACGCTCAAATACCAAACTTGGAATTGCTGTTGCAATGACAATTATGAACTTGATCGCTGTAATCTTTATCTTTATTCCAATCACAAAATCATTAAAAGGGATGCGAACAAAAGAATTAACTTAATGAAAAACAGATGGAGGTCAGATCTGAAGATCTCCATCTGTTTTATTAATTACTCATCATCCGAAGAGCACTTCGGTCTTCTTGCGATTGGCTAACCATTTACCTAGAACTTTGAGTTTAATGGTTGCACCAGCAACAAGAACGATTACAATCACCACCCACCAATACCATTCCATATTGTGATTTGGAAAGTGACAAAATTCATTATTGACATTATTACGTAATACTGTTACTATATCTTTTATCAGCTACAAGAAAGAAGGTGGTGCTCAATTGTTAGAGGAAAAGAGATATCTCATAAATGAACTCGCCAAGCAAGCCAATACAACAGTCAGGACTATCAGGTACTACACCAGTGAGGGTTTGCTCCCCCAGCCAATTACCGATGGAAAATACGCCTACTATGAAGAGAATCATTTACGGAGATTGGAATTAATCCTGCAAATGAAAGAAGCCTATTTGCCCTTGAAAGAAATCAGGCAGATCATGCTTTCACTCAGTGATGAGGAAGTCAAACTTCGATTGACAGAACAGGTTTTACCAGACAAAAAGAACGAAGTAGACAATACCCCACTCACGATTAGACAAAGTAATGAGTCAGATGCTTTGAATTACATATCAAATTTAATGGAGACTCAGTCAAAATATCGTTCAAATGAAATTCAATCCAGGAAAACACCTCAACCAGTTCAATTTCCGGATCGGAATTTCCAGATTCCATTACCGATCTCTCCCCATGATGTTGAAAACTGGCAACGCATCATCCTCGCCCCCGGGGTTGAAATGCATCTTCAGTATCCAACTGACTCGGATACAAGCCATAGAATTCAACAACTCATATCGTATGCTAAAAAAATATTTATCAAGTCATAAGAGGTCACGATGAAAAAAAACTCAATTCAATTAAAACTAAATGCAGAGCAGACATTAATCGCGCAGGAGGTACCTTCTCAACGGATTTTGGAAATCACGATTCTGGCACCAACAATCGCTTCACAGGTGACAAGACCACCCCTCAACCTGGCATTGGTAATCGATCGGAGTGGTTCAATGTCCGGATTAAAACTGGAGTATGTCAAACAAGCAGCCATGTATGTTGTTGACCGACTGCAGGAGAATGACCGCGTCGCCCTGGTCGCTTATGATGATCAGGTTCATCTGCTTTCACCAAGCATCAAAACCACAACAGAAAATCGAAATGAAATAAAACGGTTAATCAACAGTATAAGGATTGGTGGTACGACCAATTTAAGTGGTGGTTGGCTGCAGGGCTGCCAGGAAGTAGCGTCTGTTGCAGAAGAATTGACGATTAATCGATCGCTTTTATTAACCGATGGGTTAGCCAATGTCGGTATCGTCGATCTCGAAGAATTATCCATTCATTCTCGTGAATTAGCCAGCCGGGGTGTAACGACATCAACCTTTGGTGTTGGTCATGGTTTTAACGAGCATTTACTGGAAGCAATGGCGAACCAGGGCAGAGGAAATTTTTATTATATAGAAACTCCGATGGGAATTCCAGGCATTTTTATGAAGGAATTCAACGAACTGGCAACTATCACAGCCTCAGATGTGGAAATTGAAATGGAAATTCCTGAACATGTAAATATTGAAATCTTAGGTGGTTGGTCCCACGAAAAAGTAGCAGGAAAAATAAGGATTTTTGCTGGAAATCTCTATTCAGAGCAATCACAGGAAATTTATCTCAAAGTATTGACCCCACCCTCGACTGAACATGAAGAATTAAAATTTTCAACGAAAGTGGTAGCCAAAGTTGAAAATGGGCAGGTGGTGGAAGAGAAAGTAGAATTTATATTCAAATATGCTGATCAGGATAGCGTGCAAAATGAACCCCGCAAAAAAGATTTATTAGAGCGCTATACAACAGTGGAAATGGCAGATAAATCCACGGAAGCACTCAAACTTGAACGCAGCGGTGAACGAGATAAAGCCTATCAGCTCATGAACCAGACAATTGCTATGAATATGCCTCATCTTACAGGTGAGCAGGCAGAGAAATATAAAAATATATCTGAACGAATGAAACGTGGTATGGAGGAAGGCGATCGAAAATCCACACAATATGATTCATATCAAACAAAAAGAAGGAGATAAATTTCCACCAGCATTTCATCTACCTTTAACTTTAAAAAAGGACACAGCTTACTTCGATGCTGTAAGCTGTGTCCTTTTTTCTTTTTCTCACTATATTTACAATGTAATGGCAGGAGCCACTTGACATCTATTAGTTTTTTATGTATTATTAATTTAGAATTATTCTAATATTAGAATGTTTATAATTATTATGAATTTACAATTGGACCAAATAAAAGACAAACTCATCGAGCACAATATCAGACCCTCTTATCAACGCATCAAGGTTCTGGAGTTTCTTTTGAATCACGATATTCATCCAACAATTGAAGAAATTTTCCACGAACTTGCACCAGATATTCCCTCTCTTTCTAAGGCAACCGTTTATAACACATTGCATGCCCTGGTGGAAGGTGGATTGGCGCGGGTGATTAGTATTGATGAAAATGAGAAGCGATATGAGGCAATGCTCAAAAACCACGGACATTTTAAATGTGAAAACTGTGGTTGTATTTTTAATTTTGGAATCGACATTGATCAATTAATTGTCAGTGATCTGGCTCAATTTTCTGTAAAAGAAAAAAGCGTTTATTTTAAAGGCTTATGCCCTGATTGTATCAAAAAACAAATATTAATCATAAAGGAAGGGAACTAATGAAAGAAAAAAAGACAAAACTTACCACTGCTGCTGGAGCTCCTGTTCCGGATAATCAAAATGCAATGACAGCTGGTCCACGTGGGCCGATGTTGCTGCAGGATGTCTGGTATCTCGAAAAGCTGGCTCATTTTGATCGTGAGGTGATCCCAGAACGGCGTATGCATGCAAAAGGTTCTGGAGCTTTTGGCAAGTTTACTGTCACGCACGATATCACCCAATATACCAAAGCCAAGATCTTTTCGGAGATTGGCAAAGAGACTGAAATGTTCGTACGCTTCTCCACTGTTGCTGGGGAACGTGGGGCTGCTGATGCCGAACGCGATATCCGTGGTTTTGCTATGCGGTTCTACACCGAAGAAGGCAACTGGGATCTGGTCGGTAACAACACCCCGGTGTTCTTCCTGCGTGACCCACACAAATTCCCGGACCTCAACCGTGCTGTGAAACGCGACCCACATACCAACCTGCGCTCAGCTAAGAACAACTGGGACTTCTGGACATCACTTCCTGAAGCACTCCATCAGGTAACCATTACCATGAGCGACCGTGGTATCCCCTTTTCTTATCGTCATATGCATGGTTTTGGCAGTCATACATTCAGCATGATTAATGCAAAAAATGAACGTGTATGGGTCAAATTCCATCTGGTCACACAGCAAGGTATTAAGAACATCACCGATCAGGAAGCCGAAGTTCTAGTTGGAAAAGATCGCGAAAGCAACCAGCGCGATCTGATGCAAGCAATTGAAAATCAAGATTTTCCACGCTGGACAATGTATATCCAGGTGATGACCGAAGAACAGGCACGAAAAATGCCTTATAATCCCTTCGACCTGACCAAAGTCTGGTATAAGAAAGAATTCCCTTTGATGGAAGTGGGTTATTTTGAACTCAACCGGAACCCTGAAAATTACTTCCAGGATGTGGAACAGGCCGCCTTCAATCCTGCTGCGATTGTCCCTGGAATCGGTTTCTCCCCAGATAAAATGCTGCAAGGTCGGTTGTTCTCCTATGGGGACGCACAGCGTTATCGCGTAGGTGTCAATCACCACCAGATCCCGGTTAATTCACCCAAGAATGCCCCGGCTAATCCTTCCCACCGCGACGGACAGATGCGGGTGGATGGGAATGCTGGTGCAACCCTGGCCTACGAACCCAATAGCTTTGGTGAATGGCAGGAACAGCCAGAATTCAAAGAACCTCCCTTGGATTTGTTTGGCTCTGCAGATTCCTGGAATTTCCGCGACGATGACTCGGATTATTACACCCAACCCGGAAAACTCTTCCGCCTGATGAACAGGGAACAACAACAAGTGCTGTTTGAGAACACAGCCCGCAATTTGGGTGATGCACCTGAATTCATCAAGATTCGTCATATAGGTAATTGTCTAAAAGCTGATCCAGCTTATGGCAAGGGAGTTGCCGATGCATTAGGAATTCCGTTAGAAAAAGTAATGTAAGAATAAATACTCAATACAAAGGGCAGCGGTTGCTGCCCTTATTTTTTATCAACTGAAATTAAATGAATAAAATTAAAAAAATTTGGCAATGGTTGGTTCTGGATAAAAAGACGAAATGGGTCGGAATCAGTTACAAAAATTGAAAAAATAAATTTCTACTATTCACTAAACCTCCACAAGGAGAATGAAAGGAAAAAATTCGGTTTGTGAAGGTCTTTTTTACAATATTGCTGAAGTCTGGTTATGTATGTGAGGTAAATTGTTTATTTTTCATTGTGCTTCTTTGACTGTGATAGGACTAGGAGCTTGTCACACTTCATCATATCTCTTTTTGGACTTTCAATGTTGTACTTTCGTCTTAAATCTACGAACAAACAAGATTGACGATAATAATTTAAAATGCGAAAATAATCTTTGTTAAAGTATCAAAAATTATAGAAAATTAAAAATCCATGGAAAAAAAATCAACACCCCCTGTGAAAAAAAATGAATTTAAGAAGATAATCATCCTTCTAGGATCTTCCTTAGTTATTGGTCTCATTGCAGTTTTTTCCCTTCGACTTGAAACAATTAAAGACCAAATATGGCCATGGTTATTATTAATTTATGCAATGGTGATTGGCGGTTTAAACCTTATCAGAATCGAATCTGTTTTGTTTCATAATGTTATGAAAATTAGAATAAGTCCAGATGCGATAATTAAGTGGAAAAAAATTGGAATATTATTAGTTGGCAGTTCATTATTCGTAACAATCTTAATTATTTATAAATTAATGCCAGATATTAATAATTGGAGGGGAACTGTTTCGCTTTGGATAATTTCAATGCTTGCGATTTTATTAGGTGCCTGGCTTATCAAAGGTGTGGGGTTCGCCTCACCTCGGATTGTTTCCATATGGGGGTATTGGACAGAGAATCACAATTTTCAAAAATTTGAGGTGATTGCTTTTATATTAATTTTCGTGGTAGCAATTATTTTACGTATATATAATTTTTATGAAATTCCTCCTGGAATTTATGTTGATGAAACCAATGCTGCCCTGGATGCTTTGTATATTATTGAAGGTCGCCAGGTTTCTCCATTTGGAACCGGGTGGTATGGAACACCAAATGGATATATCTATTACATGGCAGGTATTATCAAACTATTCGGTGCAAATTGGTTAAGTTTGAAAATAATATCTTTAATACCTGCAATTTTAACAATACCTGCAGTATTCATTCTTACCCGGCTAATTTTTGGTTCAATCCCAGGCCTGATTGCTATGCTATTAATGGCATCAAGCCGTTGGCATTTAAGTATGAGCCGGTGGGGTTGGAACGAAACTGCGCCACCACTTTTTCAAGTGTTAGCAATCTTCTTCCTGATCAGAGGTTTACGTGATCGTCGTGCTCTCGATTTTGCAATAGGCGGCATTATCAGCGGATTGATGACCTATACGTACTTAAGCAGTCGTTTAGCGTTATTCACCATATTTCTTTTTATCATTTATTGGTTTATCACCGATCCAAACGGATGGAAAGAATCCCTTCGCAGAAGTTGGGTGGGAATTTTTATTTTCTTTTTATCGATATTTATTGCAATCGGACCGACTTTAGCAACTTATATTTCCGATCCTTTTTCATTTAATAATCGAGTAAATGAAATTAGCATTCTTCGGGATATGAATAACCAAAATAGTATTCGTCCTTTGACTGATAATATTTTGGACATTTTAATTTTTTTTCACCATACCGGCGATCTTCAAGGAAAACATAATTTGCCTGGTGAACCGATGGTTGATCTTTTTACCGGTTTATTTTTTGCGGTTGGTTTTATATACGCAATGATTAAGTTGCGAGATTATAGATGTTTTTTATTGACCACATGGTTACTTATTGGATTGGCTGGTAGTTTTCTGAGTTCAAATCATGAATCTCCTCAATCTTATCGTTCCCTTACTGCATTACCCGCAGTAATAATCCTTGCTGCCACAACATTAGATATGTACGCACGTTCTCTCAATCTTGCAATCAAAAAAAGAATTAGATCAAAAAATTTACCATTTGTGCTTAAGAATCTGGCGATCATTTTTATTGTTATTATTCTGAGTGGTGCTTCCTATTGGGATGTCAATACGTATTTCACTAAACAAGCTAAATCAATAGATGTTATCAGTGGATTTAACCCCATAGAGAATGGAATCGCTCATGAAGTTATAAACGCTTATCGGGAAAATAAATCCATCTATTTATCACCTCGATTTTCTGAATATTCTCCATTGAGGTTTTTAGTTTATGAGGAAGTAAAAAAGAAAACTGGTCAAAATTCATTGGATGAGAGACCGTACAAAGTGATTCTTCCTGAAGTTAACTTACCAGTACCTTATTCAAACCAGGACGTAATTTTATTGCTAGATTACGATTATTATCCAATGCATAATTATTTCCTGAGTATCTATCCTAAGGCTAAAATCAACCTGGTAAATATACCAAATAATGCTCCTTTATATCTCAAGGTTGAGATTCCAGGTGAACATGTAGCTGAATTACAGGGTGTATTACAGCGGACAACTGATCCATCAGGGACAATATCTGAACAAAAAGTGGATCTCATAAAATGGGACTCTGAAACTGATTCGACTGAAGAAATTGAATGGGAAGGCCTTTTACGATTAGAATATGGCACAGATATCGATCTACTACCAAACAGCAATGTAAAAATATTTATTGATGATATTCCCTGGACAGGTACAAAATATCTTGGCAGAGGTATTTATAATCTCAAGGTGATTAAACCCAAGGAGAATATTCAATCCTTCCAATTGGCTTGGAAAATTGGTGATAATGAAATTGAAAACATCCCTGCTAATGTCATTTTTAGCATCCCCACGAAAAGAAATGGATTATTAAGTTCTTATTACAGAAATCTTAATTGGGAAGGCAGTCCGGTTTTTCAGCAAATAACTCCTTTTTTACTTTTAGCCTGGCCTGATCAATATCCCATCAATGATGAGAGTGAGTTCAGTATTCGATTTACAGGAAGCTTGGAAGTTGAAGAGGCAGGTGAATATCTATTTAAGGTTGAAGCAGATGATGGAGCACGTCTTCTTATTGATGGTGTTGAACTTGGCGCAGGCTTAGAACCCAATCAACCTAATGATTTTGAAGTCAAAACAGAGTTAACCAAAGGAAGACATGAAATCCAAATCGATTATTTTCAACAAGGAGGCGGGAGTGCTTTACGTCTTTTCTGGCAATTTGGAGATAATCCATTAACGCCCATTCCACCAGAGGTTCTATTTCCAAATTAATTCCAATTAATTTCGGTTCGAATGATGGACCAATTTTTTATATCTCCACTTTTTCACAAAGAAAATCTATTTTAATTCACTCGACTTGAGAACAAAAAAAATAGTAAGCTTAGAATTCCCTCGAAATTCATTTTTCGGTTAAAATAAGAATCATTAGAAATTCTTAATAATTTTTCATTTTCCAAAAAAAATTTAACAAGAGGGATTTATGAGCCATAGAAAAATTGGACAAGTAATTATTTCTTTAGTAATTGTATTATTGATAGTTTCATCCAATTTCAATCAAGTTCAAGCGAGACCGTTGTTTGCTCCAATACCGAGTTTGGAAATCTATTCACCATCCAATCCATTTATCGGTGAAGATTTCACGGTAGAACTTAGATTCAATAATAGCGGTGATACTGGATACGGACCTTACATCGACCTGTTTCTGCCATTGAGTGGCGCTGATGGACTGAATGAAGTGTCACCTGGTACACCCGGTCCAAATGATGGGATATCCTTTAATAACGCAACCTTTCTAGGTCAAACAGTTACCTCTCAGGTAATTTCCTGCCCAGCCGGCGAATCAATTGTCCATCCACTCACCAATCTTACTGTTGCATGCCCACCGCAACCTGCCAATTTATATGCGCCTTTCGAATGGCAAATGATTGTGATGACCCTTCCTTTTGGTTCGTATGTTTCCGATCAACCAGATGCAGTCATCCAAGTTGATGTGAACTTAAGCAATTATGCTGACCTGGGTGTTGGATTACCCATTTACGCCCAGAGTGGTTTTATGTTCGGTGCAGATCCATTGAATAATCCATCAATTGATCCTGCTATAATTGGAACAGTTGTATTGACGACCCCCATCCCAACACCAAAATTGGTGACATTGCAAAAGACCTATAACGGTCCGGAGAATGAAACCGCTACCGGTCCAAATTATCCCCGGCGCTACACCATCACAGCGACAATCGCTGATGGACAAACTGTAGAAAATCTTGTTGTTACCGATTTCTTACCGAATAATATCCAATTTATCAGCCTGGTAAGCACAAGCCCTGCTGCATCAAACTGTAGTTTGCCTTCAACCACTACCCCAGGAGGAAACTTATCCTGTACTTTCGCTTCCGTGACAGGGAGTGCAATTATCGTTTTCGAATATTACATTCCACTAAGGGATACCATTGGCAATTATGTCCTTGATCCTGATAGTGGAGATGATGTCAATTCTTGTAATCAAGTGAGGGCTGATGGAGACTGGGATCCACTTGACCCACGTGATGAGGGATCAACAGGAAATGTAAATGAAAACCCAATTGGTTGCGAACATACATTACAGGACAAATCAATTGCGATTCAAAAAGGTGTTTCAGTCGTTGGCGGTGGCATTCCTACCCCGGGTAAAACCCTTGAATATACTCTGAATTTCCAAATTTCCGATTATTTTGCATTTGAAGATGTGGTTATTTCAGATATTATTTCTGATGGACAACACTTTGACCCCAGCTTTGTGCCTACATTATTTGTTAATGGAAATGGTTTTTCAAGTCCTGGTGACTTTCATCCTGATAATTTCAGTGTTGCCTGTAATTATTCAGGAGCACTAAATGATGGCATTAACTGTACCGAAATAGATCCAGCTTCAGATAATGGAATAACTACATTCAGCTTTGAAGTATCCTCGGAATTAGTCTCCCGTTCTTTTGATGGGAAACTGGTTGGAGGTTGTGTTCCACCATCTGGTACAGGTGGATCTGATCCAGATTGTAGTTCAAATGATGGACCCACTTTCGGGACAATTGTTTTCAGAACTACGATCCTAGAAAATTTTGTTGATGATTACCCTTCCGGTGATCCTTCCGTGGACCAGGGTGATGTGTTGACAAATCAAGTTTCAGTTTTTGGGAATCTATTATTAGTAACAGATGTCAGTACTCCCACAGGGCAAAGTGAGAGCGATGGTAGTTCAGCTTCGGTTTCCATTCCATATGGGAATATATCTAAATCCATCTATGCACTTAATGGCAGTACTAGTTTAAGTAGTCCGGTTCGCATTGCGCCTGGGGATACAGTAACCTACCGGGTTCGATATACCTTGCCTACCAGTGATTTTGAAGATCTGGAGGTAACGGATTATCTTCCCTTACCAATTTTTACGTCGACTGAAGTTACCAATTTCAATAATATTGTCTGTGGCATTCCTACTGCTGGATCTTCCTGTTATGGAGTCAATGATACTTATCACCTGATAAGTGGCGCTGTAACACCAACAGTCACATCCAATTCTGCTGCCAATTCAGTCATCTGGACATACGGAAATGACGATGGTATTGGTAGACTCAGCAGCGAGATTGATCTTTTATTCACCATCACCGTCAATAATCTCCCCTTTGCTGATGGTCTCTTCTTGACAAATCAGGCCCAGGTAGTGGAAGGTTCTACCAATGCATCTGGAAACAACGCTAATAACATCATTCAAGTCCAGCTGACTCAACCGGTGGTTGGAATCACGAAAGGTGTTGTGTGGACGAATCGAACCAATGATCCCTTACCAGTTTTTTCACCCACTCCGGTTGGACCTGTGAGTTTTGACGGAAATGCCACGTGTTCAGCGAGACTAGGGGATTTAATAACATCCGATGGGCTGATCGCAAACCCCATTAACAGCAACGTAAGCAACCTTGATGCCGGTGATTCGGTCATGATGGCAGTCATTTTGGAAAACACCGGGCGATATGATGCCTTTGATGTGCAAGTGAAAGACTCTTTACCTGCAGGAATGACTTTTGTTTCTGGTTCTTTGTGTATAACCAACGGTGCTGGCGCGAATCTGCCTTATACGAACATAACCCTGACCGGAGGTTTTTTCAGTGATGGGATTGAATTAGATGATAACAGTACTGGAGCTCTAGTACGTGGGAAAGATAGCAATGATCAGAATAATCCTGATGGCACCAATATTGCTGTTATCACCTACCTGGCAACAATGGATTCATCGGTTGAAGCTGGTGAGTCGTATACCAATACGAGCACCTTATTTAACTTTGCCGGTACCAATGATGGACCTGACCACACCACCACTGATTTGGATGAAGATGCAGAGGTAACAATCTTCGACCCTACTGTTTCCAAATCACTGACTGGAACCGATCGTGACTTTACAACGGGAAACTCAGTTTCCATTGGTGAAATCATTGAGTACACCGTTACTGTCAAATTACCGGAAGGGATTACCAATGCTGTTGTGTTGACTGATCAATTGGATGCCGGGCTGGTGTACATTGGTTGTGATTCCATTACACCATCCAGTGGCATCAGCACCGATTTATCAGGAGGATTTTCAAGCGCTTGTAATGATCCCACCAATCCGACTGTAACCAATCAAGGTCGCTCGATTATCTACACCCTTGGAAATCTCTCCAATTCTGATACAGATAATTCTGTCGATGACACAATAACATTCGTTTACAGAGCCATCGTTATTAACAGTCTGGGAAATAATCCTGGCACCAATCTTAATAATGATGTTACTTTAGCATGGGATGGTGGTAGTGCCTCGGACAGTGCAGACAATGTATCGATAGTTGAACCTTTCTTACAGGTAAATAAAACTGCCAATCCTGCCACGGGGGTAGATGCCGGCGATACTATCACGTTCAATGTGGCTGTATCCCATACCGGTCAAAGTGGAACAGATGCTTTTGAAGCACACATCAGAGACGACCTATCTGCTTTGCCATTTACGATAACGGCCCTCAACCTGCCAGTAACCTTTACTGGTGCCACCTGTGGAACCCCAAACGTCACCAATAATTCATCAGGGAACGTCATTGACCTGGTAATTGATCAACTTCCCCTGGGCTGTTCTGCAACTTTTTCATATACTGCAACAATCAACGTTTCAGTAAGGCCAGCACAAGTTATTACGAATACAGCGAATATCGATTGGACAAACTTACCCAATTCGATATCAAACCCCTCTCCCTACAATGACCTGGATTGCGAACGTAGTGGCGATACAGCAGCTTGTGGAGCGGAAGCCAATGACTATCGAGCAAGTGATCCCGCAACGGTTACTATCAAAGCAGCCAGCTTCACGAAAACAATCATTGCAACAGGTATTAATAATACGAATAATAACAACTTGCAGGCAGTGATTGGGGAAACCATCGATTATCGCCTTGTGTTAACTGTTCCTGAAGGTTCAATACCAAACCTTAATATTCGCGATACACTGGACGGAGGTCTGGCTTTTGTTCAATGTTTGAATATAACAACATCCGCAGGCTTACAAACAGATTTAATCGGGGGGTTCGCTAACGCCTGTCCCATTCCTCCTCAATTGCCAGCTGTAAATCCTACAGTGTCAACCAATGCACTATCTATTCGCTATAATCTCGGTAATGTTACCAATTCCAATACGGATAATGCGATTGCAGAAACCATCACAATAGAATACCGCGTGGTTGTGCTGAATGTGGTTGGAAATCAACAAGGGGGCGTAAGAAATAATTCTGCAAGACCTTATACCAATAACATTGGATTAACTGGTGCAATACAAGCACCCAACATAACAATTATTGAGCCTGCGCCAACTGTAACGAAAAGCGCTACCATTGGTGGGGACAGCATTGGTCTACCAGGTGAGCCAGTGATTTACACCATCACCATCCGAAACACAAGCACCCCCACTACGGATGCCTATGATGTTTGGGTCAACGATCCATTGCCAAAAGTGGATCCACCAGGCGATCCTAGATCATTAATCACAGATCCGATTATCAGCGCTGTTACAGGTACTAACCCAGCAAATTTCTCACTTTCCGGTTCAAATGCGAGCGGCTGGATTCTAAACAATGTGAACAGTATCGATTTGCTGGTAGGGCAAACCATCACCATCACGATTCAAGGTCCGTTATTACTTGTTGATCCTCCAGCTGTTTCAGCAGATCAATTGATTAAGAATATTGTTGATATGACATGGACTAGTCTTCCGGGTAGCCCTGGCTTGATTTCTATATATTCTTCTTCTTCGACTGAAAGAGATGGTACTGGTGGTGTGAATGATTATGCCACCAATGATGATGCTGATATACGCATAGAAAACATAGTGTTTTCCAAGCAATTGATCGATCAGGCGGGTAATGTATTAACCGGACAAGATGTTCGCATCGGTGAAACTATTAAATATCGGATTACATTTACCCTCCCGCGTGATGTGTACCTGACCAACCTGACTTTTACCGATACGCTGGACGATGGTTTGGCATTTGCAGCCTGTTCATCCATTACGGCTGAAGCCGGTTTGGTTTCATCTCTGACTGATGGTTTTGACTGCAGTAATGCCACAATAACCGTTACCAATAACGGTAAAAATTTGGGTATAGGTTTCGGGAATGTTCAGAACACTAATTTAAATAGCCCACAGAGCATAATTCTGGAATACACAGCGATTGTCCTCAACACCACCTTCAATGATCGTGGTGACGCGCTCAATAATCAGGTTATAGCAAACTTCTCAGTCAATGCTGGTACAACAACGCTGAATGCTAGCGCTCCAAATGTAACCATCAATGAACCAACATTGTCCGTGTTGAAAGGCGCAGATCCTACCACAGCCGATGCTGGTGACACGATCACTTTCACATTAACAGTGACCAGTCAGTCTGGCACGAACTTCAATGATGCCTATGATGTTGGACTGGAAGATGTGCTCCCCTCCGGATTTACGTACGTATTGGGTTCTTTTGCCAACACCAGCGGATTAGCGCCAACCACAGCACCAGCTTATGACGACGGTACGCGCACATTTACAGCTGGATGGAATGTTTTTCCACCTGGACAAACTTCCACTTTCACATTCCAGGCGATCATTAATGCTTCGGTTGTCCCAAATCAGGTGATTACAAATATTGTCGATCTCAATTGGACAAGTATGCCCGGAACAGTTTCCAATCCTACCCCTTACAATGAGTTTGATTGTGAACGCACTGGAAACACCGGAGACTGTGGGGGCTCTGCCAATGATTATTCGGATGATGATACAGCATCAGTAACAGTCGATGATGTAAGCTTCACAAAAACATTAACTGGCACCAGTGCCACACATACCAGTGGAAATGATTTAACAATTGGTGAAATCGCCAGCTTTGCTCTGACCATCACTTTACCGGAAGGTACGATCCCATCCTTGACAATGATAGATCAGATACCTGCAGGGATGGCGTATGTTGCGAATAGTTTCTCTATTGACAATTCAAATTTTGATGGATCCTATGGTGCTCCTGTCGTTACACCTCTTGCAAATACAAATGGCGCAGATGGGCAGGATCTGGTCATCGAATTTGGAGAAGTCGTAACAAATGCGACACCAGGCACCGTGAATAATGTCCTGGTCATCAACCTCCAGGCTGTTGTATTAAATGTTACTGGCAACCAGGCTGGCGTTAATTTAATTAATACCAGTTCATATCAAATTGGGTCAAACCCGGTTATACCTTCGAATCCTATTACCATGCCAATTGTTGAACCTGTGTTGTCAATTGTGAAGAGCTTTGACAACACCAGTGCCCCATTCGAAGCAGGTGATACGGTTTCGTATCAACTGGTTATTACCAACACTTCAGGATTAACTGCTTTTGATGTAGTGATCAGTGATTATGCTTATGCCACCGTAAGTAATGTTCAGGAAGTCCCATCACCTGATAACCTTGTTGGTCTACAAGATCTTACTATTGGAAATCATGTGAATTTTACGGTTGAAGAGTTCCCCTCCGGGACTTCTCTTACGATCAGTTATGATGTGGTTCTGCCAGAGACATTACAGGTTGGGGAAACAGTCCAGAATTCAGCATCTGTAAGTTGGACTTCTCTGGATGGTCCAGATACGAATGAGCGCACCGGCACTTCTGGTGACCCACTGAATGATTATTTTGATGAGGATGCTAAGGATTTCACAACTGAACAACCAACAATAGAAAAAACTGTCAATAAAACAGATGCTACCATCGGTGAAGTTGTCCGCTTTACACTGACTGTAAACAGCCCAAAAGGCACTATCGAGGATTGGGTCATCATCGATACTTTACCGGCAGGTCTAATTTACGCTGGTGCCATCAGCGAAACTGGTTTTGATTTTCCAGTTCCTGTTGTCTCCTCACCCAATGATGGTAGTGCTGCGGTGACAGTTACCTGGACGATGGCTGATCCGTCAGTGATCACTAATAATAGTATGTCCATCAGTTTTGATGTGATTGTGGCAGATGTTTCTGGTAATCAGAATGGGGATACACCACAAAATTCAGTCCAAATGAATTACACCGATGGAAATGATCAACCACAAAGTGATTCTGACACAACTACCTTTGAAATCATTGAACCGGATTTAGAGGTAAGTAAATCCTTTTTGCCAAATCCTGCTGGTTTAGGACAGACGGTGACCTATACAATTGTTGTATCACATAGCAGTGAAAGCACCAGCACAGCCTTTGATGTAGCCTTAGAAGATCTGATACCCACTGGATTAAGTTACATTGCTTCATCGATTGGTGGTTCTTGTACATCAGGAACGCTAACGCCGGATGATTCTGGTGCTCCAACTCTATCCTGGACCGTTGACCAAATCCTACTAACTGATACATGTACTTTAACTTACCAGGTTTTGGTTTCAGCTAATACACTCACCCAAACCTTGACCAATGCAGTCACTGGTGAATATTCATCATTACCTGACACTCCTGCAGAAGAACGTGAATATCCCTTAAGCACAGATGTAGATTTGGTCACAACGGGTCCCGATTTGCGAATTGTAAAGAGTGACGGTGGCATCACAGCCATACCTGGTGGCACCATTTCATACACCTTAAATTATTGGAATGATGGCAATGGTCTGGCAACGGGCGTTGTGATTACCGAGACAGTCCCCGCCCATACCACATTCAATGCAACTGCAAGTAGCCCTGGCTGGAGTTGTGCTAACGGCGCTACTGCAGGAACACCATGCACGCTGACAATTGGTTCAATAGCTGCGGGTGGAAATGGGTCAGTTACTTTTGTTGTAAACGTCAATAGCATTCTGCCAACCGAAGTAACTCAAACAACCAATACGGCAGTAATCGCTGATGATGGCACCCATGGTGATGATCCGACACCTGGCAACAATACCAGCACGGATCCAACCCCACTGAATGCTGTCCCGGATATGACAATAACCAAAACAGATGCAGATATCAGTACCGTACCGGGTGGCACCATTATTTACACATTGACATACGACAATGTTGGTAATCAGGATGCTACCGGCGTAGTTGTCACAGAAACCGTACCTGCCAACACCACTTTCACCACTACCGGCAGCTCAACGGGTTGGAGTTGTGATCCAGACAACAGTGCAGGTTCAGCCTGTACCTATGATTTAGGTGATGTTCCTGCCAGTGATGCTCCTGGCACTCTGACCTTTGCAGTTGTCGTAGATTCTCCATTGGCTGCTGGAGTCACCCAGATCGACAATGCAGTCTCTATTGCCGATGATGAAACCAATGGGGAAGACCCAACTCCTGGTAATAATCGCGACGATGAAGTCACACCTGTTGACGCAGAACCGGATTTAACTATCAGCAAGACAGATGATGGTGTCAGTGCTATGCCTGGTGATACGATTGTTTATGAAATCACCTACGACAATACTGGCAATCAAACTGCCACCGGTGTGGTGATCACGGAAACGGTGCCTGATTACACCACCTTCAATGCTACTGAGTCCGAAACCGGCTGGATTTGCGCGGATGGCGCGGTAGTAGCAGGCACTACCTGTACCTACACAGTGGGTACATTGACAGTCGGTGGTGGAGATACCATCCTCTTTGCTGTCAATGTGATTAACCCGGTTCCGGCTGGCGTTGATCAGATCGATAATCTGGTCTCGATTACCGATGACGGCAGTAATAGCGGTGGGGTCCCTAAAACCGATAGTGACGATGAAGTTACTCCATTGAATGCTGCCCCGGATATGACCATTACCAAAGTGGACGACGTTGATGATTCAACTACCCCGGGTGCTACAATTATCTACTCATTGACATACGATAATGTTGGTAATCAGGATGCTACCGGCGTAGTTGTCACAGAAACCGTACCTGCCAACACCACTTTCACCACTACCGGCAGCTCAACGGGTTGGAGTTGTGATCCAGATAACAGTGCAGGTTCAGCCTGTACCTATGATTTAGGTGATGTTCCTGCCAGTGATGCTCCTGGCACTCTGAACTTTGCAGTTGTCGTAGATTCTCCATTGGCTGCTGGAGTCACCCAGATCGACAATGCGGTCTCTATTGCCGATGATGAAACCAATGGGGAAGATCCTACCCCGGGTAATAATAGCGATGATGAAGCCACTCCTGTTGACGCAGAACCGGATTTAACTATCAGCAAGACAGATGATGGTGTCAGTGCTGTGCCTGGTGGTACGATCGTTTATGAAATCACCTACGACAATACTGGCAATCAAACTGCCACCGGTGTGGTGATCACGGAAACGGTGCCTGATTACACCACCTTCAATACTACTGAGTCCGAAACCGGCTGGATTTGCGCGGATGGCGCGGTAGTAGCAAGCACTACCTGTACCTACACAGTGGGTACATTGACAGTCGGTGGTGGAGATACCATCCTCTTTGCTGTCAATGTGATTAACCCGGTACCAGCTGGCGTTGATCAGATCGATAACCTGGTATCGATCACGGATGATGGCAATAATAGTGAGGAACCAATCACTGATAGTGATGATGAGACCACACCCCTGGTTGCTGCCCCGGATATTGCTGTTCAAAAAACAAATGGAATCAACCAGACTGCTCCTGGAGCAACGCTGATATATACAATCATTATCAGTAATGTTGGCGAACAGGATGCAACCGGTGTCACTGTTGAAGACACAATCCCAACCGGGACAACATTTGTGGATGCTGATAATGCTGGAGTTTTTGATGAGAGTACAGGAATTATCATCTGGCCGGTGTTTGATCTTGCTGCTGGTATGAGTAGAACTTTTACGATTACACTGCTGGTCGATAATCCACTCGATCCAAGTATTGTCAGCATTGTTAATTCGGTTGTGGCAAACGATGATGGTACCAACGGTGAAGATCCCAACGAAGAAAACAATTCGGATACAGATGTTGATGTGGTTGGATTAGGTTATAAACAAATCATCATTGGAAATCTCTATAATGAGGATAATCCTGCTCCAGCTCCCGGATCTGAATTGACCGTCCGCATTGGTGACGTGATTACCTATGAGGTTGGTTTGGTAGTTGGTGTTGAATCTATACTGGAAGATTTGGTATTGACCGATGTGTTGGATCGTGGTCTGGCATTTGTGGATTGTGAAATCATTGCAGACGGACTGACCGAAGACCCTGATCACCCATTTATCCAGATCTGCAACCCCAACGCGCAACCGCCTTCTATGGTGGTGGAAACGGAACCACTTGCTTCACCAAACCCAGCTGATCCTGGCAGAAAATTAACCCTGACCTTTGGCACAATCTCCAATGAAACACAGGGTGAACAGTTCTTAATTGTGCGCTATCGGGTAAAAGTCCTGAATTCAAATGAAAATATCCGCGGTTTATTACTGGATAATTCTGCAGAATGGACCTGGAATGGTGGTGATCTCGCGCTCGATGCTGAAGATGTAAACATCGTTGAACCTGAACTTGTGATTGAAAAATCGGTTAATCCTCAGACAGCACTTATTGGACAGGATGTAACATTTACCCTTAAGATACGTCACTCGGAGAAAAGTGATGTAAATGCTTATGACGTTGTGTTGGAAGATTTAATCCCAACCGGATTAACCTATGTTCCCGGGTCATTAACATTTGTCAGCGGGCAAGCACCAACATCTTTAAACGATAGCTTAGCTCCACGATTACTGGTCAGTTGGGATGTGTTCCGATTAACAACACAAGAAACTGAATTGACTTATAAAGCCAAAGTCGACAGATTAAGACCTGGACAAAGCGCAACCAATACCGCTACAGTAGAATGGAGTAGTCTGCCGGACAGTTTGCCAGTTCCACAATCACCATACAATCCAGAACTGTCAACAGAACGCACATATATTCCAGGCTCAGATATCAATGTATATGGTGCAGCCAGCAGTGCTATTGTGAATGTGCCGGAATTACCAGCCACTGGTTTTGCTCCTGGAGTAGTTACCCCCTTACCACAGATGCCATTCAGCTATCAATACGCACAAACGGGTGGAATGATGCTGAATATTCCGAAATTAGGTCTGAACACTGAAATCATTGGCATCCCGTTACAGGATGGTGAGTGGAATCTGACCTGGTTAGGTAAGCAAGCCGGATATCTTGAAGGTACTACTTTCCCAACCTGGAATGGCAATAGTGCAATCACAGCCCATGTTTCAAATTCAGATGGCACGCCTGGTGTATTTGCAGCATTGGGTAGTTTGAAATGGGGAGATACGATTAAGATAATTGCATTTGGACAAACGTATACCTATTCAGTAAGGCAAACCATGCAGGTATTCCCCAACGATACGAGTATCTTTGAATCTGAAACAAACCCATGGTTGACACTGATTACCTGCCGTGGTTATGATGCCTTATCAGACTCATATGATTACCGTATTGTGGTCAGAGCTGTCCTGGTTGACGTATCAGATTAAAGCAGGAGAGAGATAAGAGTGAAAGTAAGCCAAAGGGCAGCGGTCGCTGCCCTTTTTTATTCCAATCAATACCGATCATTTTTTATCAGTAATGCTCACCTAAAACACCCCCAACCCCCATTTATTGAGATGCTACAAGATTATCCTTTTCAATGAAATTTTTGGGATTACAATTAAGAGACAATTACCTGATAAAAAATCTGAAAAGAATCTTGAAAATCTCATAAAGACTGTTATGAAAACAAAAGAAAAACCTGAAGAACCCTTGCCTATAAAACATCCCCGTGCGGGTTGGGAAGTCCAATTTGCATTAATTACTGAAAATGGCGATGATCAATTGTCTGAAGAACTTCTCTTTTCTGATTGGGATGATGAAGAATGGATTTGGTGATAGTCTCTGTTTTTTTGAAATAACTTGGTTTTCGTCTTTCTTTTTTAGATAAAATTCTTACTTAGTTTGATGACCGTTGTAAATCAGGTTTCTTACTAAATCAACTTCAATTGGACAAGGGGATGCTCTTATTATGGAGGGTACCATGGATCTGCTCAATCGTTTTCTTGGAAGTTTATTGGGGCTGGCTGTGGGGGACGCTGTTGGTACAACCGTTGAGTTTAAGTCTCGCGGATCATTTGAGCCCGTGACAGACATGACCGGTGGCGGTCCCTTTGGATTACCCCCCGGTGCCTGGACGGACGATACCTCGATGGCATTATGCCTGGCGACCAGCCTGCTGGAAAAGAATGGCTTCGATGCCGAGGATCAAATGGGACGCTATTGGCGCTGGTACCAGGAAGGGTATCTGAGCAGCACCGGCAGATGTTTCGACATTGGCACCACAACCCTAAATGCACTGGAAAACTTCCATTCCCTCGGGAATCCATTCAGTGGCAGCACTGATCCCAAATCCGCCGGTAATGGTTCCATCATGCGGCTTGCTCCGGTGGTGATGCTATATTACCCTGATCTGGAAGCCATTCTGCATTACAGCGTCAAAAGCTCGCGTACCACCCATGCAGCTCTGGAATGTCTGGAAGCGTGCCAACTGTTCGGTGGAATACTATACAGAGCTTTGCAGGCTGAGAATAAGCGTGATGTCCTAGTGGAAAAGGATCTCATTCATTTCAATTCTGAATCGCTGAAAGAGATTGCCTTCGGTGATTATTTCGAAAAAGTAGAGAGCCAGATCCTGGGCACTGGCTATGTGGTCAGGAGTCTGGAAGCAGCTTTGTGGAGTTTTTGGACGACCGAGACCTACGAGGAGGCGATTCTCAAGGCGGTTAATCTGGGGGATGATAGCGATACCACCGCTGCTATTTGTGGCCAGGTGGCAGGGGCATTTTATGGCGAGACAGGTATCCCAAAGCATTGGCTGGAAAAACTGGTGATGCGCGAGGAAATTGAAGATCTGGCTGAGAAGCTATTCCATTGGAAAGAGATCAAATAACGACTACCAATGAAAATTCTTAAATCTATTCTGAAAATTCTCTTGTACTTCGTTGGGATTCTTACCTTCATTGTGGCGATCCTTGCAGCATATTTATTCACTCAAATCAACCGCAGCGATGGGGAAGTAATCACATCGGGTCAGGCTCGGAAGTATTTGCTGCATGTGCCTGCAGGCTATGATCCATCTGTCCCAACCCCACTGGTGATCAGCATCCATGGTTTTGCCGAATGGCCGGCTCACCAGATGAAACTCAGTCGCTGGAACGATCTGTCAGATCAAGAGAATTTCATTGTGGTGTATCCCTCTGGCAGGGAATTCCCATTGCGCTGGCGCACCAATGACCTGGGGGAGAGCTTGATCGATGTGCAATTTATCTCCGATTTAATGGATGATATTGAAATGAATTACAACATCGATCCATCGCGTATCTATGCGAATGGTCTATCGAATGGTAGCGGGATGTCATTCCTGCTGGCTTGCAAGTTATCAGATCGTATCGCAGCCTTTGGCGGTGTTTCCGGAGCCTATGTGCTGAATTGGGACGATTGCAATCCTGAGCGACCTGTCCCTGGGATCATTTTCCATGGAACCGCTGACCCAATTGTTCCTTTTGAGGGCGGACCTTCTGAGTCCTTTGATGTACCTTTTCCCCACATCCCCACCTGGGTTCGCCAGCTGGCAGAAAAGAACGGTTGCGATCTGACTCCCGATCAACTCCCTGCGCAGGGAGAAGTCAAAGGACAAGGCTTCCAAAACTGTGACCAGAATGCCAATGTAGATTTCTACGTCATCGATGGTGGTGGACATTCCTGGCCGGGTGGAGATCCACTACCTGAATGGATCGTTGGGCACACCAGTAATGACATTGATGCCACCCGCACAATGTGGGAGTTTTTCAAAGCACATCCGAAGGATGATTGAAAAAATTAGAAATCAAGCGCTAATAAAAAATCTCCCAGTTTTGCCAGAGTTACGATCTCCTCCGGTTTTTTAAGACTGAAATTACGCAATTCGACACTCAGTCCCTTTGCAGTGCGCTTGACCGTGGGAGCATATTTTGGCCAATTCAATAACGTTGATTCGAAAAACGGATTGATTAAGCGTAGAACCACCTCGGGATCCTTTGCCCAGATCATATAGCGCTTCTGGAATTCTTGGGAACCGGCTTTGACCTCCTCCAATCCTTCTGCTTCCTCACCTAACGCCATTTGAAGCAATTGACGGGTGATGGTCTCTCCAAAGCCACCCAGGCTGATTTGAGTAGTACGCGGACCCACCAGCACGGTACTACCGGTGACAGGTGCTTTCCAAACAGTGGAAGCCATCACATTGCTGGAGCCTTCCGCTTCTGGTTTCCCGCTCGACTCAGTCAGCGACTCAATCACCCAGTCACTATGGCGAATGCGTTGGCCATAAACCAATCTCTCCTTCACCACTTCCAGCTTCCAACCCCGCTCCAGTGCCATTTGTGCCAGCTTTTTCTCCTGCTCGGAGCGATTGCGGCGTACCAGTACAAAGATGATGACAACCAACAGGCCAGTAGCCAGAATCACAAGCAGAGAAAGGGTTAAATCGTTCATCATTGACCACCTGAAAAGAAAGGATAGGTTAATTGTAGATCAGATGTGGGAAAGAATGCCGAAAAATGAACAATGATTTGATGGGAAAAAGATCCTAAAGATTACTCTCGATAAACAAAATGCTGCACACCCCCATCCAGGTTGTGTAATAGCTGTTTTGCAATAGGTGGATAGAGCAGGATGGTATCAATATCATCAATCGCTATCCAGGAAAATTCCAGATCAAAAGTCTTGCCATCAAAGGATTCCCTGGCAAGGAAACTGCCATCCATTGGGACTTGAGTCTCATCCAAGAGATCAATTTGATAAAAAAGACAAATCTGTTGACAGGGTTTCCCCTGCCAGGGAAAGAAGATTTCTCCCACCCATTTCAATTCTTTCACCTCAATAATAGCAGAAATTTCCTCTTTGAATTCTCGTACCAATGTTTCAGCATTGGTTTCCGGAAAAGTAGCATGTCCACCCGGAAAGGCATAAGCAGGATCGTTGAGGGTTCTTTGTAATAGTACCTTTCCATTTCTAATAAGCACTCCTGCCAGACGGTAGCTGAAGACATAATTTTTGGTTTTGAAGAGTAAGTCGGGATGGTTCATTAGAATCCTTTACTGGTAATCGGATGTTTCATTCTACCCTGAGCAATCTTATTTTCACAAGATAGTAGAAAAAATTACTGGATTCGATGTAAAATATCTACAATAAAAGAGCCAATCCTTCTACCTTCGAACAACATGAAGAAAAAAAGAAAAATAACTCGAACTGAATACCTGGTTTACAAAAAACAACACGCTTATGACGATGTGATCGCAGCGGAAGAGGCGAAAATCTCTAACGAAAAACTGACCTATGCCCGGCTACAGATGAAAAGCAAACAACAAATTCAGAAAAATATCCAGGCCATAATCACGAACGAAGATCCGGAATTTATGGAAAATGATCTGGAAATCCCGGAAGAGGAGATCATCGCCAATCGAAAGATCAGGAATGCAAAAACACATAAGAATAGATTGAATGGGCTAAAGGAGTTTGAGGAAGATTAATTTCCTTTGAAGGCCATAAGTTTAATAATGGTACCTGGCTTGCAAAAAGTCAATTTGACCATCACGAACTAAATATACAATCCGATGTTCTCGTGTGATTCTTCGCGACCAGGCTCCAGAATGAAGATATCTTAGTGGTTCAGGTTTACCAATACCAACAAATGGATCACGCAAAATGGCTTCGATTAATTCAAAGGCTTTGAGCGCAATCTTTCGATCCGTTTCTACCCAATATCTTAAATCTTCAATAAAAACACGATCAAATACAGCAAGATATTCCTTTTTACTCAAGATTTAGCTCATGCCGCAATGATTCGAGTGATTGAGGTTGGTTTTCATTTTTAAGTGCACGGCCTAAAGCAGAAAGTAATCTTTCAGCATTTGCAGGAGATCGTAAGAGATAAGCTGTTTCCAATAACGCTTCCAACTCTGAAGCTGCGATCATCGCTACATCTTCTTCTCCACGTCGTTGAATCACAACAACTTCTTTATCGTGAGTTACCTGATCCAATAGTTTTGCTAAACCACCACGTGCCTGTGTATAAGTCGTTTGAATAGTCATTTATCTCCAATCTGTACAGATATACTGTACATGTTTGTAATAAATTTGTCAAGATTTTTGATAATCCTTTTCTTTTAGAAAATATTATTATAATAACAAGATCTAACAATTTATTCGAGGAAGTTTTGATGATTACCTATCGCGAAATCACAATCAATGAAATCTACCAGCACATCCTGGAAGTGGATATCTCCGAACATGGCGAGTTGATCTATCTCTGGCAGGATGGGGAACTGGTCACCAAACCGCTGATCTGGGATCGTCCGCCGCGAACTGCCGATACCTGGCAAGGAAATTGGGCGAGCTTACTCCCCCTTCCAGGCGTCAAAGCCTGGGGAGCCTTTAAAGGTAAGGTGATGGTGGGTATCATCGTCTATCGTCCATTCCTGACCGAAGACATGGCGCAGCTGGATGCCCTTTTTGTGGACAAAAACCACCGTCAGCAAGGAATTGCTTCCCATATGACACAACTCCTGATCCAACAGGCGATTTCCGACGGTCACAAACGACTGTATGTATCCGCCACTGAGTCCAAATCCGCGGTCGGATTCTACATCAGTCAGGGATTTGTCCCCACCCAGAATGTGCACCCGGAGCTGTATGCATTGGAACCTGATGACATTCACATGATCATGGAATTAAGGTAATGGCTCAATAATTGATCGAGTTAGAATTGGATCCCAAGTATAAGCAGAAGTATGCAGGAGTGTGGAAAAAGGTGAAGCAGGGGGAGAAAATCCCAATCTTATCAAAAACATTGGCAGCAATCTTGTAACAAAATCACTATAATAAAGAAGTGGTGTCAATTCACCACCGATTCCAATTATCTATGACCTACGAGCTACGAGCTACCAGCTATATCATACCCTAGGGTACGAGCTAAAAATTGTCATAAGGGCGGAGCGTGCCAACAAGCAGTTATTAAGCTGATGAGCTCATGAGTTGTTAAGGAAAAAATTAGGACGCAAAAGCGCAAAGATAAAGAAGAAGACGCAAAGGAAATTTTTAGCTGTCAGCTTTGAGCAAAATTTATGAATAAATTATCTTTCTCCCCTAAAGGTCAGAACTTACTGAAAGAAGCGGTTGTTTTCTTAACCATTTCTACTTTCATCTTTGTAGTTGGTTTTACCTATTCTCTCACCCAGTATCGAATCGTTTTCTTTCTCGCAGGATTTCTGACATTGCTCGGTGCCGTCTGGTTACTCACCGGACAAAAAGTCGCCACCCCGCTCAAGCCTTATATTTTGATTTGGCTGGTTGCTTACTTCACTTCGGTTATCCTCTCCATCGATCCCCGCAGATCGCTGACCCAGATGTTCCTGATGTTGATTGGGGTCTTCCTATTTTTACTGACGTATGATCTGGTCAGTCGAGGCTGGGATATCGATCTCTTCCTGAAAGCTTTCCTGTATGTGGGCGTAATTATCATCATCTTCAGCTTATACGAAGCAGGATCCTGGTATCTGCGCTGGATCAGCAACAACCCCGGTCAATGGTTTCCAGATATAACCTACCGCCTATCAACTGGCAACTTAATGCCACCCTTTATGATTTTAACCTTCCACAGTGGAATCCCCTTATTCATTAAGGCCAAAAAGAAAACCACCCGATTTGGATTGGCAATCATCATGTTTTTAGCCATGATGGTCCTCTACCTGACCTCTTCGCGGGGAGGCTGGCTGGGGATGTTCTTTGGCTTAATGATCTGGGGATTGTACTTTTTCTTTACTGCCAGAATTTTCATAAAGACCAGCCTGCAAAAATTAATGGCGAATAAATTTATTTTTATAGCATCCATATTGATCATTTCAGTTGTCATTTTGATTGGAGGCTTCCTGCTTTATAAACAAGCAGTGCACCCCACTCACGGCAGTGTTTTCTCGGCACGGGATGGGTATTGGGGACCAGCCATCGATACATTTCTGGAACATCCTCTATTTGGACAAGGACAATTTACTTTCGCCAGTTCATTTTTACGCGAGAATTCAACCCCCCCTATGGGTTTTCATCAACATGCTCATAGCCTATATTTGAATCTGTTGGGTGAAATGGGCATTGCCGGATTAATAGCAGCTTTGCTATTCATGATCGCCTATTTCCGCAAATTTAGGGCTGTTTTTGCGAAATCCCAGAACAAACTTGCCATGCTGGGGATCTTTGCCTTTATCGTCTCCTGTGCTGTGCACAATGTTTTCGATGCCTACCATACCAAACCCGCTATGCTCTGGCCGTTGGCAATTCTGGCAGGTGCAGCCATTGCCCAGCCATCTTCACAAATCAAAACTCAATCGAAAACCCGCCCTTGGGGGGTATTAACCCTGATTGGCTTTGCCTGGCTGGGGGTCTGGACAATCACCCCGTATTACCAGGCAGTCGATCTTGCCAATCGGAACCAATGGCAGCAAGCGTATGATACTTTCCAGCAAGCCGTCCAACGAGATCCGGGCAATGCATTGGCGCACCAGCAGCTTGCTCTCAGCGCAGCGGTACTGGTGGAAGAGGGGAATCAAAACCTTCTTTCTGTAGCCATCCAGGAATTGGAAACCACCATCCAACTTGAACCATCCTGGGCGCTCAATCACGCCAACCTGGCTGTACTCTATTTTGAGAATAATGAAATAGATGAGGCTATTCGATTTGCACAAAAAGCCGTCGAATTAGCTCCCGCAGTACCATTGTTTACGCTTAATTCAGGTTTTCTTCTGGAACAAATAGGAGAAAATGACCAGGCACAATTAGCCTATATTAAAACATTGGATCTCAAGCCTGATTGGTCGACTGCCAGTTTCTGGAAGGAAACATCGCTGAGAATGGATACCCTTAATCGTTGGATAAAAGTACAACCAACCCAGACTCAAGTAAATTTATCAGAGGCTCAAGAAATTCTGAATGCCAACAAACATTTTAGTTGGGCATATAATGGTTTGGCAAAGGCTCAACTCGATTCAGGTGAATTGGAATCAGCCAGACGGTCTTTAGAAAATGCCGGCCTGGCTTATGTTAATACCAGTGTAGATTTGCTGGAAACACAATGGATATGGGCAGAATATTATGCACAAACAGGTGAGTTTAAGAAAGCCATTGAAATCGGTAACATAACGATTGTTCGATTTTCTCAGTATGGGGTATATGGACCTGGTACTTTTGGCTTGCTCCAATACGCCCCAAATTTATTCCGCATGAGTGCCATGGCTCTGGAGATTGTGCCGCAGATGGTGGAAATGCCATTATCAAATGTTTGGTTAAAACGGGAAAATGGATTACAAGAATGGCAATAACAACAAAATTGGGAAATTTTAAATTTTCACCAGAAGGTATCAGTTTACTCAAAAAAATTAGTGTTTACATGTCAATTCTAATTTTAATATATGGTTTCACACAATCTTTTATCCAATATCGAATGTTGATATTCTTTGCTATTTTCCTTACCACAATTGGAGGAATTTGGTTTATATCAAAAAAGCATTCTCCTACCCCTTTAAAACCATTCTTATTTCTTTGGTTGGCAGCTTATTCGATTTCGTTAATCCTCTCAATTGATCCAAGAAGATCCATCAGCCAGATGTTTTTTATGTTGGCTGGTTTGCTTCTCTTTTTACTTTCTTACGATTTAATACATCGTGGTTGGAAGATTCAGTGGTTCATAAGTGGTTTCGTAATCATGGGCACCTTCATATTGGTTATCAGCTTGAGAGATGTGATTTCCTGGTATTTGAATTGGATAACTGTTAATCCTGGACAATGGATCCCCTATATCAATTTTCGTCCAGGTAATGCCAATTTAATTGCTCCCTATATGTATCTGGCTTTTCATATGGCATTAACCTTATTATTCAAAGAAAAAAAGAATATCACAAAGGTTTTGTTAGCAATCATACTATTTCTCACAATGCTCGAACTCTATCTGACATCATCCCGAGGAGGATGGTTAGGCATGTTCTTTGGGTTGATCGTGTGGGGAATCTTCTTTTTTACAACCCAAAAAATGTTCCTTAAATACTGGTTTCAAAAAATCGTGAAAAATAAATGGCTATTTTCTGCCAGTATTATTCTTGTGCTTGTTGTGGTCAGTTTCGGGGGAAACCTGCTATATAATAAAGCCATTCACCCCACCCATGGCAGTATTCTAACTTCCCGGAGTGGTTTATGGGGACCAGCGATTACAGCTTTCAAGCAAAATCCGTTTTTTGGCCAGGGGCAGTTCACCTACGGAACCGCTTTTTTGTTGGAAAATTCCGCTCCACCAAATACCGTGTACGTACATCCCCATGGCATGTATCACAATTTGTTGGGCGAGATGGGGATTGTCGGGTTTATCGCAGCCGTTACATTCAGCATTGCCTATTCACGCAAGTTCAAAATCAATTTTAACCAATCAAAAGAAAAAATTTATATGGTGGGAATTCTCGCGTACTGTGTTTCTTTTTTCATCCATAGCATTTTTGATTCGTTCAACCTGGAAGTATCCCTTTTCTGGCCGATGACAATTCTGACAGGAGTTGCCATCGCACAACCATCATCAATGCCCAAAATGCCTTCTTCCGGTCGTCCCTGGTGGGTGTTGATCCTGATTGGCTCTTCCTGGTTTGGTATCTGGACAATTACACCTCATTATCAGGGCGTGGCGTTTGCCAATCAGAATCAATGGGGTTCGGCCTATGAAAAATTCCAAACAGCGGTCAAACGCGACCCTTTAAATGCAATCACCCACCAACAACTTTCACTCATTGCCGCTGTTCTGGCTGATAAAGGGGATGCGAACAAACTGGATGAAGCTATCACCGAATTAAAAAAGACTATTCAACTTGAGCCTGCTTTTGCTTTAAATCATGCAAATCTGGCTGCGCTGCATATTTCTAATAATGATCTGGTTAATGCTTCTGAGGCTGCAAAACGTGCTGTCGAGCTTGCTCCAGGAACACCTCTTTATAGCTTGAATCTGGGTTTCATTCTGGAACAAAATGGTGAACTTGAAAATGCTCAGGTGGCTTATCAACAAACACTTTCCCTCAATCCTGAATGGTCAACATCTGATTTCTGGCATGAAACTGATTTACGGGATTCATTCATTAATAATTGGATGAAAGACAATCCAGCACCTGGTCCAATTTCCTTCGAAGAGGCTTATCAAACATGGCAGAATAATCAACAAGTTAACTGGGCATTTAACCAACTGGCAAGTGCACAAATCCACCAGGGTGATTTGGAAGGCGCAAAAAAAACACTTCAGAATTCAGAATTGGCGTATGTAAATTCCCCTCAGGATAGAATTGAAACAGATTGGTTATGGGTGAAATACTATGAAGAAATTGGTGATTATAAGTTGGCTGAGGAGAGTAGAGAACAAATAATTACACAATACAATCATTATGGAATTTATGGCCCAGGAACATTCGGTGTACTTTATTACGCACCAAACATGTTCAGGATGAGTGCCATGGCGATGGAGATTGTTCCACAGATGGTGGATGTCCCCATTCCTGCCATCTGGCAGGAATGAGCAGACCTTTTGAAAACCTGGGAAGAGAAGGTACATTTAGAGCTTATTGAAGACTGATCAACCAACCAAGGAAAATGAAAAATAGTTGTTGACTTAAAAAACAACCAGAATACCAGATGGACTTGTATCCATGTACTAGAAATTCTGTTAGGAAAACGTGAGTGGTAACCGTCAAGAAAAATTTTTAAAAATACGAAATTATCCTATATGAGTATTACTGAGGATGGTAACCAAATTTGATAGTTTAGTGTGAGGATTATGCCAATATTGCTACTATAGAATTAGCATTGGGCATTGGAGATTATTCGAGAAACAGATTTTCCAATCAATGTGGTTATAATTCGAGAAGTTTTGGTTGCTACAAAATGCACCTTGTATAATCCGAATGAATGCTTGCAATTAAGATTCTACTGGGTATAATGAAAACCTTAATCGAATTAAATAGTTTTTAGAAAACCTTTTTGAATTTAACTTAAAGGGTTAATAATAATATAATAAATAGTAAAGCAATTAGTAAATAATAACCTTTTTAATCACACAATTAATTGATCTGACAACTCCAAACTTCCTAACAATGAGATTTTCTACTTTATTAAATCGTGAAGATTTTATGAATAACCCTTTGAAAGCAATCATAAAAAGGTTTATTTGGCGAACTCGTTGGTTATTCAACAAATCTCCTTGGATATTAACTTTACCAAATGGCAGCAAAATAGAAACAGCAAAGCTTGGTGCTGGGGCATTGATTTACTATTTAGGATACTCCGAACCTGAAATTGCATATTTTGTAAATTATTTTCTTAAACCAGGAATGACTTTTGTGGATATTGGAGCACACTTAGGTGAATATTGTATTCTTTCATCACCCCTAGTTGAAAAAAGCGGGAAGATTTTTGCATTTGAACCTAATCCAGATATTTATCCATTTTTAACCAGAAATATTTATCGGAATTCTCTTATCAATGTAGTACTAGACAATCATGCAGTTTCTTCAAAAGAAGGTGAAATTATTTTTCAAATTCATAAAGAAGCAAGTATGTCTTCTCTAAAATTCAACACTTTACAAAAAGTAGAGAACATAGTAAGGGAAATTCATGTTTCCACAATCAACTTAGACAATTATTTTCAAAATTATGAAAAAGAAATTAATCTTATTAAGGTTGATGTTGAAGGAGCTGAAACAGAAGTTATAATAGGTGCTAAGAATCTTTGTTCTAAATCTAAAGGAGATGCTCCAACCTGGATTATAGAATATAATCCAGGAACAGCAATTTCAACTGGAAGGGATGCCAAGAATATTTTATATTTATTATGGGAATTTAAATATTATATTTATGAATTAAAAAAGGGAGATGTTAAATCACAATTTCAACCATCATTATCATTTATAACTAACCCTCCAAATAATTTTTCCACCCTAGTTGCATCTAAAGTAAATTTATATTTATAGATATTATTTTATGTATTTAAATTTTTTATTTCAATACAAAAAATGGGGATATAAAGGATTTCTATCAATTATTGATCAAGTATTATTCTCGGGTAGCAATTTTCTTGTAAATATTTTATTGGCTCGATGGATAACCCCTGAAGAATATGGCGCATTCGCTATTGCTTTTTCAATTTACTTATTCTTCGCAGGAATTTCAATTTCATTAACTTTAGAACCAATGATGATTTTTGGTTCAACTTATTTCAAAGAAAAAGTTGATAAGTATTTAACAAAGGTATTTAAAGGACACATCGGTTTATCAATATTTCTTGCTTTTATTTTCCTTTTAATTTCAATTTTCACTAAAGGGTTAGTCAGAGAAACTTTTATTGGTGCATCCATAAGTTTGCCATTCATGTTAATGGTATGGTTCTGTAGACGAAAATATTATATCAGATCAAAAATAGATCGAGCAGCGATCATTAGTGGGATTTATTCAATCGTTTTACTAGCTGGGATTATTATTCTTAAAGAGAGAGAGATTTTATATCCATATTCTATTTATGTTGTTTTTATAATTGCTAGTTTGATCAGTGTAATTTATTACAAAATTAGTAATAATGCTATAAGTTTTAATCCATTCAATGACATCACATATCAAGAAATTTTAGTACGCCATTGGAATTATGGAAAATGGATATTTTTAGCATCTATTGCAAGCAGTATCACCAATTTGGTTTATATACCGATCCTAGGATTAGTATCAAGTCTAGATGAAGCTGCAGCTTTTAAAGCAATACAAAATTTAACATTACCTTTTCAACAATTATTAGCCGCCTCATCAATGTTAACTCTTCCATTTTTGTCAAATTCCGCTCATACGGTAAGTAAAAGTATTTTTACTAAACAAATGCGATTTTTGGTTTTGTTTTTTTTGTCTTTATCATTACTTTATAGTTGTTTTGTGCTTATTTTTGGAAGAACAATCATAAAGTTTTTATATTCAAGTGAATTTTATATCGATTATTATTGGTTAATCCCTTCATTTTCAATTATCTTGATATTTATGGCAATCATCGAACCATTAACAATGTCCTGTAGAGCATTTGAAAAACCAAAAATTGTTTTAAAATCTAAAATAATATCAGCAATTTCAGTTCTGGTTTTAGGACTTTTATTAGTGCCTAATTTAAAACTACAAGGAATAATAATTTGTATGATAACAAGCATCATTTTTGAATTAATGGTTATCTTAAAATCCTTATTAAATATACTAAAGGAAAATTAAACAATTTCTATTGGAAACAAAATGAATAAAGAATAATATAAAATAATAATCTGGAAATAAATTTGAAAACTAAGTTTAGACTGGTTGATAATTTCTTTTAACCTAAAAGTATTTTAGTCTAAGATGGATGGTTTGCCAGTTATCAAAAGGATATTCTTTATGATTCTTCAGAAAAACACATCCCTTAGCTAACCTATCCAGTTATCTTATTTATTACCCCAAGATTAAAAAGAAATTTTTCTTTGTTTGATTTTGGATGTGGAAAATCAACAATTTGGTATTGTCGTTTTGTAAAAAAAGTAATTTCAATCGAGAATAATTCAACTTGGGATTCAAAGATAAGTAAATTATTGCCTGAAATGGAAAATTTTTTATTAATGATAATCCGGAAGACTCTGTAAATTCGATAGATGATTTTGAGAACTTTAATGTTATTGTTGTAGATGGTATTGTTAGAAATCAATGTTATATTAAAGCCATAGATTATTTAAATGAAGATGGAGTTATTATTGCTGATAATTCAGAACAAGAAGATTTTAAAGAAAGTAGGTCATTATTTCAATCAAGAGGGTTCAAGGAAATACCTTTTTGTGGAATAGGACCGAGTCATTTTGTAAAATTTCAAACATCAATTTTGTACAGACAGAATAATTGTTTAGAAATTTAATTTCATAATAAAAATTAATTAGAAAATCTAAAAGATGTTATGACATCTATCGTTTTTGTTCAAATAATTTCGACACATTACACAAAAAGGTTGTTTGAGATTCTTTCAAAGTATCAATCTATTCAATATTTATTTTTTTCAAAAGGGGATAAATGGTATTGGCAAAGCAATCATGGGACCCAAGAAGGAGACTTTAATTATTTATATGTTACACCAAATAGATTCTTAGGGATCGAAATCAATTTCAATTTCATCCGTGAATTATTAAAGTCCAATTATGAAATTTATTTAACTGGTGTTGATGGCAAATTGGAAATGCCAATCACTTTTTTAATATCGAAAATAAGGGGTAAGCCTTTTATTATTTGGACTGGTATATGGACTAGATTAGGAACGAGATTCCACAAAACAATTTTTCCAATTTTGAAATTTATCTATCAAAAATCTGATGCAATTGTTGTCTATGGGACTCATGTAAAAAGATACTTGATTTCTGAAGGTATTAACGCAGAAAAAATATTTGTAGCAAATCACTCAATTGATAATTCTCAATACAACAATCCTGTTTCTGAAACAGAAATATTAAAAATTAGAAACAAATATAAAATCGATGGAAAATCAAAAACGATTCTATATTTAGGAAGATTGGAAGAAATTAAAGGTGTTGAATTTCTTATAAAAGCACTCATAAAGTTAAATATTGATTTTTTATGTATCATAGCTGGTACTGGCAATGATGAGGAAAAATTAAAATCATTGGTAATTCAACTTAAATTAGAAGAAAAAGTGGTTTTTACTGGATACATTCCAATCACTGAAACAAGGTTTTTTTATGCAATTTCCGATGTCTATGTTTTACCATCTATCACAACCATTAGTGGAAAAGAAACGTGGGGATTGACGATCAACGAAGCTTTGAATCAATCTATTCCAGTTATTGCTACAAATGCTGTTGGAGCGGCAGCTGGAGGTTTGGTTAAACATGGTTGGAATGGTCTAATTGTTAATGAACAAAATCCGGTTGCTTTAGCTAAAGCAATTGAAACAATTCTTGACCCAAAAAATTATGAGAGCTTCAAAATTAATGCTGGAGAATCAATAAAAAATTGGACCCAAGAAGAAATGTCTAAAGGGTTTTTGCAAGCATTTGATTACGTCCAAAGGGGGATGGTGAAGAAGTGAAAAAGAAAGCAATATTCACCAGTTCCTGGGATGATGGACATGTATTAGACATGAAAATGGCTGATCTCTTATCACAATATCACCTAACAGGAACTTTTTATATTCCTCATCATTTACAAAACAAAAAAAGAATTAGCAACAATGAAATAATCAATTTGTCAAAGAACTTTGAGATTGGTGCCCATACATATTCTCACCAAGTTTTATCAAAAACAAATCTGCAAAATTGTATTTACGAAATCCAAAAAGGAAAATCTTTTTTGGAAAATATAATTGGAAAACCAATAACATCTTTCTGTTTTCCTGAAGGTAAATTTAAAAAGCATCACATCAAAATTGTTAATGAGTTGGGCTTCAAATGTATAAGAACAGTAGAATTATTCAATATGAATTATCCAATTTCTCATAATGGTATTTACGTTATGGGTACCACATTACAAGTATTTCCACATAATTTCATTTCTTATTCAAAAAATATTTTAAAAAGAAACAATTATAGATATATTCCAATAATTTTATCTTTATATAATAAAAACTGGTTGCAAATTGCTAAGCACCTTTTCTTGGAAACATTAAAAAATCATGGCGTATTTCATATTTGGGGACATTCATGGGAAATTAAAGAAATTGACTATTGGAATCAATTAGAAGATTTTTTTAGTTTTCTTTCTGGTTATCGAGAAGATTTTATTCCATACACAAATACTGAGGTTTGTTTGCATGCTTTTACAAGAGATAATTAACCATCGACTTCTTATCTGTCCAGATGATAATACCGAAATAATTTTCGAAAATGATAAATTATTATGTCCATCTTGTGGTCGATATTTCGAAATTATCGACCACAAGATCATTAATATGCTTCCTAAAGAGCCAAGCAATTTCATGGTTCAACAAAATAAAAGCTACTATGAAGGTTATATTAAGGAATTTATAAAACCTTTTCAATTAAATGAAAACTCTTTTGCATGGGGAGCTCCAGAAATTGTACCTGAGGGATGGAAGAAAAAACGTTTCCGAGAAGTAAGTCTATTAAAAGAATTATTAAATTTTAAATGGAAGGGTGACCGAATATATCTTTGTGATTTTTCTGGTGGAGCTGGTTATTATACTTTAAGTTATTCGGATTTATTTTCATGTGTGTTACACTGTGATTTGTCAATTGATTCCCTTTCATATACATATTTAAAATCAAAATTATTGGGAATAGAGAATATTCTTTTTATTAGGATGGATTACTTTTCACCTTGCGTAAAGAACATGGATACATCAATATGTCTTGATACTCTTATCCGTGGAAAAGAACATGAGACCTTTTTGTTAACTAAATTAATTAAATCCATTCAAACAAATGGTCAAGTGATAGTTGATTTTCATAATTATTTTCACAATCCACTGAGAAGATTGGGTCTTCTTAAAGAAAATTTTTCAAACAATAAAAGCTACACGAGAAAAGAAATTATTGATTTTCTATCATCTAATTTTCAATATCAATATCAACTTGAACCTTTTATCCAGGAAATTTCACAAAAAAATATTTTTAATAACACAATAATTAGATTTTTATTTCCTGCTACCCGATATTTAGTAAGGATTTTTAGTTTTGATTAATTGTCCGTATTGTCAAAGTCAAGGAAAATTGTTTTGGAAACAAGTAAACTTTTTTAAGTGTGTTTCTTGTGGACTAATTTTTAAAAATAATAAATTCGAGAATAATGAATTAGCTTCAATATATTTAGAAAAATGGAGACTCCCAATCAAAAATGTAAGTGAAACAGGTGGAACTACTCATGATCTAGCAAGAATTTATATTCAAAAAATAAAAGAAGATTTGGATGTTTTGAATTTTAATGGGAAAAAGATCATGGAATTTGGTGCAGGTAAGGGAGAATTAATACATGTTCTTAAAAATCAAGGAGCAGATGTAATTGCCATTGAGCCTTACGGATATGAGTTCTTATCAACAAAACAAATTAACGCATACAGATATTTACATGAAGTAGACAAAAAAGTTCTATTTGATGGCGTTATTTCTATTGATGTAATTGAACATTTAGAGAAACCTTGGGAAACATTAAGTGATATTTATAAATTTATGAAGCCTGGAGCTTGGATAATTCTCGCTACACCCAATCCTAATAGTTTAAATGCGAAACTAACTAAGTCAAATTGGCGAGAAGCAAAAAAAAATGGACACTTAGTTTTCTTTCAACAATCCACCCTACAAAGTATGTTATTAAGTAGTGGCTTTTCGAACACACAAATTTTAGATTGGGACATTGAATATAAAAAAGCGAATTTATCAAAACTAAAGAATTGCATTCTAAGAAAATTTAAACTCAATGGCGAACTTCGAGTTCTAGCATTTAAACCCATATCATGATTGAAATTTCTGAAAATTTTTCTGTATTATTGGTTCACAATCTATATTTAATCCGTGGGGGAGAAGATGAGTGTTTTGATGCAGAAAAGAATTTATTATCTTCCAATGGAGTAAATGTCATTGAATATGTTGAGGATAATAAGATTATTAAACACATAGGACTAATAAAAACAGCGATACAGACAATATGGTCATTTACAACAGTAAAAAACCTCAAGAAAATTCTTCAAAGAAATAAAATTGATATAATCCATGTTCATAATTTTTTCCCCATAATTTCTCCATCTGTTTTTTATGCAGCGAAACATGCCAAAATTCCAATTGTCTTCACTGTTCATAATCAAAGATTATTTTGCGCAAATGGTTATTTTTTAAGAAATCAACAAATTTGTGAATTATGTTCAAATAAGTTCTTCAATTTACCTGCGGTTCGATATCGATGTTATAGAAACAGCTTTTTTGGGTCATTAATTGTTTCGATAATGCAAGGTGTTCATAAATGGATATCTACTTGGAATTCAAAAGTTGATATTTTTATTGCATTAACTGATTTTTCACGTAGTAAATTAATCCAAAATGGAATCAAAGAAAAACTAATTAAAGTGAAACCAAATTTTGTAATAGATGAGTTTTCTCAATTTAACTTTAAAGGTACTTATGCACTTTTTATTGGGCGACTTTCAGAAGAAAAAGGGGTAAACATTTTATTAGAAGCCTGGGCTGAACTTGAAAATGATATTTCATTAAAAATTATTGGTGATGGAAATCTTTCAGAAACAGTTGATTTTTTCTGCAAAAATCATCCATCTGTAGAATGGTTGGGTCGGCAATCACATGATTTTGTAATGGAAATTTTAAGTCAGGCTAAAGTTCTCATTGTTCCTTCTATTTGTTATGAAGGAATGCCCAGAGCTATTATTGAAGCTTTTTCACTCGGAAAGCCAGTGATTGCTTCAAGAATTGGTGGTATTGAGAATATGATATCTGAGGAAGTTGGTTATCTCGTCAATCCTGGTGATAAAAACGCTTTGGTAAATGAAGTTAGAGAATTTCTTGAAAATAAAGACCTTGTAATTAAAAAAAGTTATGCTGCTAGAAATGAATATTTGAACAAATATACTCCTGAAAAAAATTTTGATTTAATAATGGATATTTATCAAAAAGCAATACGGAAAGATAATTAAATGAAATTTATTCCTAAGCAAGAAATTCTTGGTGTTTATGTTTCAGTGATTAATCTTTCTGACGCAATCTTTATTTTCCGTCAATGGATAAGTGACAAAAAAAACAAATACGTTTGCGTGACACCTGCACATGCGTTGATGGATTGTCATCAAGATAAACGAATACGCAATGTTTATAATCAGGCTGGACTGGTCACTCCCGATGGTATGGCGGTTGTCTGGATTCTGAAATTACTGGGACACAAGGAAGTTGGCAGAGTCTATGGTCCTGATTTAATGAATGAGCTATGCCGCGTCTCATTAGAAACTGGTTATAAACATTTTTTTTATGGCAATACTGTCTCAGTCTTGTCGGACCTGAAAGAAAAACTCGAAGAAAAGTTCCCAGGAATTCAGATTATAGGATCCATTGCTCCCCCATTTCGGGAACTGACAGATCAGGAGGATGAAGAAATTTGTAAACGGATATCAGCCAGTGGGGCTGACATTCTTTGGGTTGGGTTGGGTTCCCCGAAACAGGAGTTGTGGATGTATCACCATCAGGGCAAAATTGATGTGCCGGTCATGATTGGCGTTGGAGCAGCCTTTGATTTCCTGTCAGGCAACAAATCTCAAGCTCCCCGATGGATTCAACGCAGTGGCTTGGAATGGTTTTATCGCTTCCTACAGGAACCAAAACGTTTGTGGAAGCGCTATTTATTAGGTTATCCCCGATTTGTCGTATTGATTATGATCGAATTATTTAAAAAGAGAATCTTGAAACGATGATTAAGAAATTAGACACAGTGAATTTGTTCAGGATCCTTCTGCAATTCACTCTTGTGCTCATTGTCATCTACACGATCGTAATTGCTGGTTTTTCCAATGGAATCAAAATCCCCATTTTATCTCCCAGAGGCCGGCAAACCAGTGTTTATGAAACCATCCTCTGGTATAAAGAAGCAAAATATCCAGAAAAATGTAATAATACCTATCCTATGATTTTTTTCAAGTTTCTGATTATGAAGTTCAATATCTACTCTCTTCTCCCTGCGGAGTACATTAAATAATGCTGCGTCGTTTTTCCACCAATGTTGCTGTCTTCTCCATCTTTCTGGATGCGCTCCTGGTTGCGTTAAGCCTGCACCTTTCAATCCTCCTGCGAGAATTGGCCAATCCACTGCCGTTTGTTCGTGATCTGCCACGGCAGGAGATTCCTCTGGTATTGAATGTTATCTTCCCGCTGCTTTGGGTGCTGGTTCTGCTGGTCTTCAACATTTATGACGGTCGCAAAAACATCCGCGTGGTGGATGAGTTCGGTAGCCTGATGTTGGCGAGTGGGATGGCGAGTGTGGCATCTGCGGGTATCCTGTATTTCACCTTCCGCGATATCTCACGCTTTCAGTTCGGGTTATTCGCCCTGCTTGCGTTTCTGATTCTGCTCAGCTGGCGCGCGATCTTCCGCCTTACCGTCTACCGCAAGCATGCCCGGCGGGTGGAGCTGCGCAAGGTACTGATCCTGGGAGCTGGCTCTGCCGGAAAACGTATCGGGGAACAAATCAAACGAGGTAATATGTACGGCTTGAGCGTGGTTGGTTACCTGGATGATGATACCAGCAAGCATAATGGAACTGTATTGGGTGATTTGAACAAAGCACGCGAGCTTGTTCGCAGCCAGCCGGTCGATGATGTGGTGGTGGCATTACCGATGTCCGCGCACCAACGCCTGACCCAGATCATCGCAGAGTTGCATGACCTGCCTGTGCGGGTATGGGTCATCCCGGATTATTTCTCGCTAACCCTGCATAAAGCGGGGGTGTTCGACTTTGCCGGCATCCCGATGCTGGATCTGCGTGCCCCGGCGCTGGATGAATATCAGCGTATGGTCAAACGTGCTTTCGATCTGGTGGTGTGTGTCATGGTACTGCCATTCGTCCTGCCTTTGATGGGGATCATTGCCGTGCTGATCAAACTGGACAGCCCGGGACCCGTGATCTTCCGTCAGCAACGTGTGGGTGAAAATGGACGTCTGTTTACCATGCTCAAATTCCGCACGATGGTCAGCAATGCTGAATTGCTACAGAAACAGGTGGAACGCAAGGATGAGAACGGCAATCGTATTCTAAAGCAGCAAAATGATCCACGTGTGACCCGCATTGGTAAATTCCTGCGTCAGACCAGTATGGATGAATTACCGCAGCTCTTCAACGTGCTCGATAACAGCATGAGCCTGGTGGGTCCACGTCCGGAGATGCCTGATTTTGTGGATGAGTACCAGCCCTGGCAGCGTAAACGATTTGCCGTACCGCAGGGTATCACTGGCTGGTGGCAGGTCAACGGCCGCAGCGATCGACCGATGCATCTCAACACCGAGGATGATCTCTATTACGTGCAGCATTACTCGATCTGGCTGGATTTACAGATTCTTGCGCGCACGGTCTGGGCGGTGTTACGCCGCAAAGGTGCTTATTAACATTATACAATCCTGATACAAACCTTCAAATCCCGCTACAATAATAGTATATGTAAAGTAGGGTTGGGGGAGTTTTTAGCGTAGATACCTACGCTAAAAACTCCCAGACAACAAAAAATGACTATGATGGAAAATAAAATTACGGTCACTCTTTTACGCCATGGACGCTCTCGAGCGGATGATGAAGGCGTGCATGAGGGGCGTTACGACTCTCCTCTAACGGAGGTGGGACGCGCTCAGGTGCACAGTCGCGCGCAGGATTTTCTGCAGCGCGGTTTTCAGTTTGACCTGATCATCGCCAGCACGCTGTTGCGCGCGAACGAGACGGCTCGCATCATCGCAACTGAGTTGGGTGTGACGGTTGAGAATGATCCGGACTGGATGGAGTGGGATAACGGTCCACTGGCAGGGCTTCCGTTTGATGTTGCGGAGCAACGCTACCCCAAACCAGTTTTTCGTAATCCCTACACCCCGATGGCTGGCAGTGGAGAGAGCGAATGGGATGCCTATTGCCGGGCTGGCAGAGCCGTACAGAAGGTGGTGCAGCGCGGTCCAGGATCCTATCTGGTGGTGGCCCATGGCGGCATTCTCAACACAGCTTTGAAGACCATGATGGGATCACAGCCAGCAGTCAATCACCAGGGGTTTGCGATCAGCTTCGGAGATACCGGTTATGCCCGTCTTGTGTATTACCCGGATGAACACCGCTGGGTTTTGCTGGAGTTTCTACCGGGTTGATTTTATTTTCCTGACTTCTAGATAGAGTGAGGAATGGATGAGCAATAAAATAATCATTTATGGTGGATCGGGTGGGATTGGCTCGATGACAGGCAAGCTGCTGCGTGAACGTGGTCACGAGCTGCATCTGGTCGGTCGCGAGGAAGGCAAACTCAGCAAGGTGGCAGAGGAGTTAGGTGCCAGTTACACGGTCGGAGATGTGACCGATGATCAATTGTTTAAACGCATCACTCAGGAAGCGGGAGATGTGCTGGATGGGCTGGTGTACGCGATTGGAACTATCAACCTGCGCAGTTTCTCGCGTCTGAATGAGCAGGATTTTCTGAACGATTTTCAGGTGAACGCACTCGGGGCTGCCAGAGCCATTCAGGCTGCCCTGCCGGCCTTGAAGAAATCGGAAAATGCTTCGGTGGTGCTGTACTCCAGCATCGCTGCCATTCAGGGATTTGCCTTACACGCCTCCATAGGCATGGCAAAGGCCGCGGTCTCGGGTTTGACCATCTCTTTGGCAGCCGAACTGGCTCCGAAAATTCGGGTGAATGCCATCGCGCCTTCCTTAACCCAAACCCCACTGGGTGATAAGGTTGCCAGCAGCGAACAAATGCAGACAGCTATAGCTGGGATGCATCCGCTACCTCGCCTGGGCACACCGATGGATATTGCTTCTCTGACGGCTTTCCTGATCTCTACGGAGTCCAGCTGGATCACCGGGCAGATCTTCAGTGTGGATGGTGGGCGTTCCACCCTGCGCGTCAAAGGCTAGAACCAATGCCCAACCTTCGCCCGATCCTGGGCGATCAACTCAGCCGGGAGATTTCCTCTTTGCGTGGTGTAAATCCTGGTGAGGATATCATCCTGCTGCTGGAAGTGTATCAACCCACCAGCCGGGTTCGCTATCACAAGCAGAAACTGGTGCTGGTGTTCTCAGCCATGCGTCACTTTGCGAAGGAATTGCGTGACGCTGGTTTCCGGGTGGATTATCAGGAGCATAACAGCGGCTCATTTTTTCAGGAATTGCAGAACGCCATCCAAAGGCATGTGGTGGATCAGGTCGTTGTTACCGAATCATCCAACTGGAACCTGTGGCAACAGATGCAAGGCTGGCAGGAGAAACTGGGCGTTCCAGTGGAAATTCGTGAGGATACGCGCTTCTTCTGTTCCCGGTATGAATTTGCCACCTGGGCAAAGGATCGCAAGGAATTGCGCATGGAGTTTTTCTACCGCATGCTGCGGCGCAAGACTGGTTGGCTGATGGATGGCGATCAACCGCTGGGTGGTCAGTGGAATTTTGACCGTGAAAATCGTAAAGCCATTCCAAAGGGTGTAGCAATCCCCAATTGGAAGCGTTATAAACCAGACCCAATCACCCGGGAAGTGATGGAGTTGGTCAGGGTTCGTTTCGCTGATCATTTTGGCGCGCTGGATTCGTTTGGTTGGGCGGTCACACGCCGGGAAGCATTGATCGCTTTGGAGGATTTCCTCCAATACAGCCTGCCCTCCTTCGGGGATTACCAGGATGCGATGAAACAGGGGGAGGATAGCCTTTTCCATTCGACCCTTTCCCCCTACATCAATCTCGGGTTGTTGAGTCCACGAGAGGTGTGTGAAGCTGCTTTGCAGTCTTACCAAAACGGGAAAGCTGGATTGACTGCTGTCGAAGGTTTCATCCGCCAGATTTTAGGCTGGCGCGAGTTCATGCGCGGTGTGTACTGGTTGAAAATGCCAGAGTATCGAAACAGTAATTATTTTCAGGCATCCCGACCCCTGCCAGACTTTTTTTGGAATGGCGAGACCGAAATGCGCTGTCTGCACGAGGCAATCGACACCACCCGTCGCAACGCCTATGCGCATCATATCCAGCGACTTATGCTGACCGGGAACTTTGCTTTGCTAAGTGGGATTTATCCAGCAGAAGTCGAAGACTGGTATCTCTCGGTGTATGCGGATGCCTACGAATGGGTCGAGATGCCCAATACGCTCGGGATGGGATTGTATGCGGATGGTGGCATGGTGGGGTCCAAACCGTATGCTGCTTCAGGCGCCTATATAAACCGAATGTCGGATTACTGCCAGAGCTGTGTGTATGATCCCGACATCAAACTGGGAGAGCGTGCCTGCCCCTTCAATTACCTGTACTGGAATTTCATGATGGAAAACGAGGAGAGGCTTAAATCCAATCCACGCATGGCTATGCCCTACCGCACGCTGGCACGTATGCCGGAAGAACAACGAGACCAAATAAGAAATCAATCCCAATTTTTTCTTTCAAAATTCAAAATAAGGGATAATAAATAGAAAGGGAGAGCTATGGTCACTTATATAAAACTTTATTTTGCCACCCTGCTGGTGTTTTTTGCGATTGACATGCTCTGGCTGGGTCTGGTAGCACGTACATTTTATGCGAAGCATCTGGGCTTTTTGATGGGTCCTACAAACTGGCTGGCAGCGATCATTTTCTATCTGCTTTTCATCCTGGGGATCCTGGTGTTTGTGGTCGTGCCGGGGGTGAAAGAAGGCTCGTTGCAGATGACATTAATCCGGGCAGCGTTATTTGGGTTGATCACCTACGCCACCTACGATCTCACTAACCTGGCAACGATCAAGGATTGGCCCATCATTGTGACCATTGTTGATATGATCTGGGGCACTGTTTTGAGTTTACTGGTAAGTCTAGCTAGCTTTTTTATCGCCCGCTGGTTGATGTAAAGATAAAATAATTCTTACACATACCACCCATTACTAAGCCCATGGATTGAAATCCATGGTTACTTAATCTCAAACCGGTTCAAAACCGGTTGTTTTTTAACCATAAATTCTTTTAAGCCGGTCGGGTGTTTTTGGCGAGGATCCCCGCCAAAAACACCCATCCACCCCCTTATAAGTTGGTGCCAAAAACGTGTAGTATTTAACTCGAATTTTTGGTACAAGTAATGTAATTGATATGTGATAGGAAAGGGAGACTTCTAAATGAAAAGCCAGCGAAAAAAGCCAACCGAAATAAAAGTGATTTCTGATAAAAAACTCAAAGGGTTACAACGCTTCAACCTGATCATGGGATTTTTACATCTCATTCAGGGTGTGTTTATGATCGTGGTCAGCAACAAAACGACTTACCCGATCTTTACCAATTATTTGAATTTTGACTTGGCTACCATGTCGTTGAAACCGAATACACAGTTATTCCTCGATTTGCGGTTTGGGCCAGCAGTGGCGATATTTCTGTTAATCTCAGCGATCGCGCATTTTTATTTATCCACCATCGGATACACACGCTATGTTGAGAATCTTAAGAAAGGTATGAACCCGATTCGTTTCTACGAATATGCATTGAGTTCTTCCTGGATGATTGTGCTGATCGGCATGCTGATCGGGTTGTGGGACCTGGGCGCACTGATTTTGATCTTTGGTCTGAATGCCATGATGAACCTGTTCGGGATCATGATGGAATATCACAATCAACATACCCAAAAGACCAACTGGACAGCCTTCATTTACGGTAGTGTTGCTGGAATTATCCCCTGGATTGTCATTATGATGTATTTCCTGGGTGCAGTTCAATCCGGTGACGCCAAACCACCAGCTTTTGTGTATGCCATTATCCCCACTCTTTTCGTCTTTTTCAATATTTTCGCCATCAATATGGTGTTGCAATACAAAAAAGTGGGACGCTGGAAAGACTACCTGTACGGAGAACGTGTTTACATCATCTTAAGTCTGCTGGCAAAAACCACCCTGGCCTGGTTGATTTTTACCGGAACGTTAGCGCCAGTTTAGTCATATTGGGTGTTTTTGTCGGTGATGCCCGACAAAAACACCCGCTTTAAAAATAAAATACTAAAGTATTAAAATAATTCCCAACACAATTTCAATCCCCAGACTGATCAGGTTCGATTGTTCTTTGGATTTATCAAAGAAAATCGAGAAAAGTCGCACAATCGCGATCCCCAGGTAGGAAACCCCCAGGGTTTGGAAGGCAACCTCTCCGAGTAGAAACGGTGCTGATCCCAATGCGATAAAAAGCCCGCCAAAGATCGAACGAATTTCTGATATTCCCCTTGGACCGCTGAAATTCAATCCGGTAAAACCTGGTACAGCTGATGGCTTGACCAACGCCAATAACCCGGTGGCGATCGTTAACATCGCAGCTATTACCTTCAATATAAAAATGATATCCATCATATTCTCCACATAAAAATTAATTTGTTAATCCCTCAAACGGCGTTGGTGGGAGATTTTTGGGTTGGTCACCGCTGAAATCTCCCCCACCCTTTATTAAACTTTAATTTCATCCAATAATGTCAGAAGCTCAGCATTTTCCGGGATATCTGACATGGCATGGCCGTAATGTACAAAGCGGGCAACTCCCTCTTTATCCACCAGAACCTGAGCTGGCATCCTTCCCAGTTTGAACAGGTTGACTTCCTGCCCATACAATTTGAGAACGCTGGCTTTGGGATCGGGTAACCCAATAAATGGTAAATTATTCTTTTGAAAATACTTTTTGAAAGCTTCTTCATTTTCTGGTCCTAATACCAGAATGACTGTCTGTCGATTGACAAATTCCTGATAGTCCTGACGCAACTGCGCCATATGTGCCTGGCAGAATGGTCAGGTGAATGTGCGGTTGAAGATCAAAATCACATTTGATTTTCCTTTAAAATCAGACAGGCTGGTTGGTTCTCCCTGAAAATTTTCCAGCGTAAAATCCGGTGCTGGGGTATTAATTGATACTTTTGGCATTTTTAGTTCCTCTTTCTTCACTTCTAATAATTTTATTGTACAGTTAATTGATAATTAAATGAAGATTATTCTTATACAAACATTATACAATAATAATATAAATATCCTTTGGTGAATTAAAATAAGCATATCAAAAATAAACAGGAGACATATGGCAAAGAAAAATCAATTAAATTTTAACCGCAATGCCCCGGATGCCGAGCTACTGGATGTGGAAGGGAAACCTGTGAAACTTTCCACCCTCTGGCAGGAACGACCTTTATTGCTGGCATTTACGCGCCACTTTGGCTGTACGCAATGTAAAGAAATGTTGGATGAGTTGGTGGCTGGGAGCGAAAAGATCGAAAAAGCTGGATTGTCGCTGGCGGTTATCAATCAGGGCACACCAGAAATATCAGCCTTGTTTGCCGAGAAATTTGCACCGGGATTATTGATGCTTTGCGATCCCGAGCGCAAGGTTTATGAGGCATATGGCCTGGTGAGAGGAAATTTATTCCAAACTTTTTTGAATACCAATGTTTGGAAAGCTGTATCCAGAGCACAAAAAAAGGGATACAAAGTAGAGCCCGCTCCTGAAGGTCAGGATGTCTTGCAAATGTCCGGCACTTTTATTATCAGCACATCCGGGCAGATTTTGTTGCCATATTATTATGATCACATCGCTGACCACCCACCATTGGATTTATTACTTAATGGAGTACTTTCATCCAGTTGGGATCAGCCTTTCGAAGGACCGGTCGGACCGGGGATTAAAGAAGAAGAGGAGAATTAAGCATGAAGAAATTATCAGTAGTTTTCGTATTAATTATTGTTGTAGCAATCGCTATTACGGGATGCAGTCCCAAAACAGAAGAACCTGTTGTTGCAGAAAGTATTATCCAACCAAATTATTTGATCACAGAAGGGCGTTTGATCCCTGCCAATGATCTGGATCAATCATTTTCTGTGCCTGGGTTGATGATTGAAGTTTTGGTGAAGGAAGGCGACAGCGTTGAAATTGGCCAGACAATTGCCAAATTAGACGTACCCTATTCAGCACTGGTTGCGTTTTCTCAAAACCAGACAGAAGTTCAAAACGCTCAACTGGCTTTGAAAGAATTGAAAAAGAGCGCGGATGTCAACCTTGCACAAAGCAAATTGGATGTTTTCAACGCTCAAACCCTATACGATGAAGCACAAGAAGATTTCGATGTTGATGACAGTGAAGAAAATCAATTACGGTTGAAAGTTGCTTCGGCAACGTTGGATTTAGCGGAAGAAAATTTAGCCATATTGGAAGCAGGCAAAGGGATCGACAAGGATCGTCTGGCAGCTGCAGAATCACGTGTCACCACAGCCATGACTGCCATGCTCAGCGCTCAATCAGTGATCGATAGCTACGAGCTCAAAGCAAGTGTTGGTGGCACTGTCGCAAAGGTCAATTTCAAAGCGGGGGAACGAATCAATGCAGGCATGTCGGTTATAACCATTGCTGATTTTGCCAATTGGCAGATCAAAACTGATAACCTGACGGAAATCAATGTGGTCAACGTTCAGATTGGCCAGAAAGTGGAAGTTGTTTTGGATGCACTCCCTGAAAAAACCTTCAGCGGTCAGGTTACCCAAATCGATATGGTCTATGAAGAAAAACGTGGTGACACAACCTACACAGCTACCATCGTCCTGGATCAAATCGATTCACAAATGCGCTGGGGTATGACCGCAGCCGTGCAATTCTTACCTTAGTGCAAAGGAAATGTTAATGAGACAAACTTTTTCCATCGCAAGTTATCTGGCTGTCAAAGAAGTATGGCGTAATCGCGGGCGCTTCCTGTTGGTCGCCCTGGTGATTGCCCTGATTACCCTGCTGGTGTTGTTCATTGCAGCGCTGGGAGAAGGATTGGGCAATGGCAACCGTGAATATATCTCCAAACTGGATGCCGATCTGATTGTCTACCAGGCAAAATCTGATAATTTAATCGCAGCCAGCCGTTTAGGTCGCGATCGATTGGCAGCTGTGCGCCGTGTGGACGGCATTGCTGATGCTGCCATGTTGGGTACCTCCAATGTGACGCTGATCCTGCCAGGTGACGATAAACCTCTAAAGGTAGCTATGCTGGGTGTTGAACCAGGCAGAACCGGTGAACCGATGGTAGTGCAGGGCCGTCAGCTCAGTACCGATCTGGCTTCGGAGGTGATCATCGATCAAAACACAGCCATCCGCAGCAACCTGTTGGTGAATGACACGCTCACACTACGGGTAACCCAGGGTACCCGCGATGAATTTTTCGAGCTGCGCATTGTGGGGATTGCTGATGGACAACAATATGGATTGCAACCCTCGGTTTTTGTGCCCTTCTTCACCTGGGATCGCATTCGTCCCAAATCGGAAGCGGAAGTCAACAGCCTGACATCGGTTGGTAATGTGATCCTGGTCAAACTGCAAGATCCTGCTCAGTTGGAACAGGTTAGCCAGCGATTGGTAGCTCAGGTGAATAATATCGAAACTGCAACGCTGACAAAAGCCATTCAGGCATTACCAGGCTATTCTGCCCAGCAGAGTACACTCAATACCCAGGGTGGATTCACACTCTTCATCGGTATTCTGGTGATTGGTGGATTCTTTCAAATCCAGATCCTGCAAAAAGTGGCTCAGATAGGTGTACTGAAAGCGATCGGCGCTGCCAATCCGGTGGTGGCATTTTCTTCGATCATTCAGATTGTGTTCATAACAATTATCGGCGTGTTCATCGGGGCTTTGTTGAGCTTTTTATTCTCACTCACCTTCCCGCCAACCGTTCCGATTGTGTTCAACGGCACCACATCCGCCATTGCCATCATTGCTTTGTTATTGATTGGTCCATTGGGTGGGTTGGTATCCATTAGATATGCAGTACGGATTGAACCATTGAAAGCACTGGGGTTATCATCATGACACAGTACGCCCTCGAAACTCAATCCGTTATCAAGACATATCAAAGTGAATCCGGTACCATTCAGGCAGTCGATGATGTCTCATTACAGGTGGGAGCTGGCGAGTTTGTCGCTCTGGTTGGCCCCAGCGGCTCGGGAAAAACAACCATGCTTTCCATTTTAGCTGCTCTTTTACAGCCCACCTCCGGCAGGATTCTGCTGGATGGCGAAGACCTGGCTGGTATGAATGACATTACACGCGTTGCAATGCGTCGGGAAAAAATCGGTTTCACTTTCCAGGCTAACAATCTGGTACCTTACCTCACCGCGGTCGAAAATGTGGAATTGATGCTGCGTCTCAACAACAAACTGGACAAAACCGGGAAGTTACGTGCCCGTGAACTTCTGGCACGTTTGGGACTGGCAGAGCGCATGCACAACCTGCCCGGGCAAATGTCCGGTGGACAGCAACAACGTGTCGCTATCGCCCGGGCTTTGATCCATAATCCCAGCCTGGTGCTGGCAGATGAACCAACCGCTAGCCTGGATACAGAACGAGCCTATCAGGTTGTCGAGACATTCGCCGGGTTGATCCACGAACAGGGAAGAGCAGGCATCATGGTCACACACGATTTGCGCATGGTGGAATATGTTGATCGTGTACTGCTAATGCAGGATGGCAAGCTTGTACGAATCTATACCGGTCATGAAGAAATTGTAGAGCTGATCCAGGGCAGCCAGCATTAATAGCTATCTCCTTTGAAGAATAAATGCTCACCACATTGGTGAGCAATTTTTTATTTCTTGTAAGATAATTAATCAACCATTCAAAAAGGAGTGGTGATGGCAATACGCTTCTTCAATTGTGCTACGATGTTTCCCAGATTTCCCAACTGGAAGGTCGGTAACTTTACGATCCTGGTCGAAACTGATCAGGGACCGGTCCTGGTGGATACTGGCCTCGGACTGCATGATCATGAATCACCCACCCGCCGCGTGCGAATGTTTCGCTCCATTTTTGGTATACCGTATGCACCTGAAGAAACAGCCATTCGGCAGGTAGAGGATATGGGGATTGCACCAAGAAGTGTAAAACATATCGTCATGACACATCTTCATTTTGATCATGCCGGTGGATTACCTGATTTTCCCTGGGCAAAGGTGCATTTACATCAGAAAGAATTTGCAGTAATGTTGGAACCGAAGACCTGGCTGGAGCGGTATGCGTACGACAAAGCTGATTTTGCACATGAACCTATTTGGGTAACCTATCAGGATTGCACGGAGAAATGGTTTGAGTTTGATGCCATTCCCCTTCCCTTCAAGCCAAGGATATTTCTAATTCCACTCTTTGGTCATACCTCCGGTCATTGCGGAGTTGCCATTGAGGATGGAGAAGGTTGGGTATTTCAAGCTGGTGACGCTATCCCAGCCAACGCAGATTTCGATGTCACACCAATGTGGCTCAATCGCATAGTGTTGGGTAAACACACTCAAAGAATCCAAAAATTCGCAAAGGAACACCCGGAGATTCAGTTCCTGGCAGGACATACTTACCAAAAGATATGAAAAATTGTTCATGATTTTGTTATAATTATTAAAACAATATTTTCCAAGCTTCCATCATCGGTAAAATTTCATTCACTGAAAAATCCATGTTCTTGAGTAAGAATTGAAAATGGTTTCATAAGCAAAGATCCTTGGGCTAATCCGGGAGTGTTCTATGAAAATATTTTTGACAGGTGGTACTGGTTTTATTGGCAAGCCCCTCACCGATCGATTGCTTAAACGCGGTTGGGAAGTGACAGCATTGGTGCGCCGACCTGAAAATGATGAATCAAAACTAATTCAAACCTTGGGGGCTCAATTAATTAGAGGGGATGTAACCGACAAAGAAAGTATGCGGTCTGCTATGTCCGCAGTCGATGTCGTGATTCACAATGCAGGTTGGTACGAATTTGGCATTTTACAAAAGGATCATGATCAAATGTATAAAATTAATGTGGAAGGTACGCAAAACACATTAAGTCTTGCTTTTGAATTAGGGATTCCAAAGATTATTTACACATCATCGATTCTTGCATTCGGGAGAACCGGGCAAATAATCGCAGATGAAGCTTATGTCCGGCAATTTCCGCCATTGACCTATTATGAAGAAACCAAGATGAATGCCCATGAGATTGCTGTAGGTTTGCAAAAGATAGGTGCTCCTATCATGATTGTCTGCCCAGCAGGGGTGATTGGTCCTGGAGATCATTCAGGTATTGGTTGCCTGGTCAGGATGTACGTTCGACGGTGTTTACCTCCTATATTATGGACACCGAATGGACGTCTTGCGCATGTCTATGTGGATGATGCCGCAGAAGCGATTGCGCGCTGTGTAGAATATGGAAAAATTGGTGAGGTCTATATCCTTTCAAATGGGAATCAAGCTCACCGCGAGATGAGTGATGATTGGAAAAAATGTGAAGGCGGTTGTAAAACCACATGGTTCTGGTTACCCAATCCAATTGCTGTTCTTCTCAATCGTTTGGCAGAACCAGTTGAAAGATTTTTAGGAATACCCATCGTTTTTTGTAAAGAATTTATTTTTTCAGCCAAGGAAAACTGGCAATTCACAGCTGCAAAAGCAGAACAAGATTTGCACATGCATTTTCGCAGTCTGGAAAAAGCCTGGTGTGATACGATTGCGGGTGAAAGAATATTGATCCAGAAGAAGAAAACAAAGAAGTATCAACACCAAAAAATTAATCCAAATTAATTCGATGAATAACTGGCGAAATCTTCTCACTTATGACCCCATTCCGGTCTTATTAGGTTCCGGATTAGAAGCAATTCAATTTTTTGTTAATCGAGATTTACTGGATCAACAAATCGATTCAAATGAAAATTTCTGGCATCTGGCCGAACCTCAAAAAATTCTCAAAAAACAACTACCTGATGGTAGCTGGCCACGAACAGACAAAAACCAACACCAAGCTGTCAGGCATGAACTGGTTGACACCTGGCGACAGGTGAACCAATTGGTTGGAAAATATAGATTTACTCGAGAACACCCCCAATTGGAGTTGGCCGTAGAATATCTCTTTTCCTGTCAAACCGATGATGGCGATTTCAGAGGAATCCTTGCCAATCAGTATGCCACTTATTATACCGGTGCGATCCTGGCTACTATCATTGATGCTGGATATGAGGATGATTCCAGGGTTAAAAGGTGTTTTCAATGGCTACTTTCCATGCGCCAGGAAGATGGGGGCTGGTCGATTCCCATGATCACACATAAATTCGATCGTGCCACCCAATACGCTTTGACCACCGAATTTCTTCCACCGGTGGAACCAGATCGCTCCAAACCGTTTTCTCATAACTGTACCGGGATGGTGTTGCGAGCATTTGCTGCTCATCCAGAATATCGCCTTTCTGAAGAGGCCAAGCTCGCTGCTGACCTTTTAAAATCCCGCTTCTTTGAACCCGATGCTTACACTTCCCTGCAGGATCCCCATTATTGGATCCGCTTTGAATATCCCTTCTGGTGGAATAATCTGGTTTCAGCCATGGACACACTTTCCATAATCGGAGTTTCTTCCCGAGACAAACAGAATGTACGCGCAATTAACTGGCTCATAGAACACCAACAACCAGATGGCCTCTGGAGATTAAATTATTATTCTCCTGTTCCCGAAAAATCAACACCAAAAGTACATGAGGCGAAATGTTGGGTAACGCTGACAATTTGTAGAATTCTTAAACACATTCAGGATTAATTTTTTCCGAACTATTCCTTTTTCCAGTGCATCTTATTGAAAAATGTGCTACTCTCATGAAGAGTTTTTTACCTTCAAAAGAGTTCCTGACAATGATTCGCTGGATGATGCGGGAAAACTTAAAGAAGTATCGCCTGATCAAATTGGATCCCGTTTGGGTTCAGGCAAGTATGGAAAATCTATGGATAAGAAGACGACTCACGGAAGATGAACAAGAATGAGCATTAATCAACAAAATTTATACGATTTTGACATCCACATTGCTGAAATTTATGACCAGAAGGAAAATCACACACAAGATATAGAATTGCTTCTAAAACTCCTGCGTAAAAAAGGCAAGCTAAACATACTGGAACCATTTTGTGGAACAGGTCGCATCCTAATTTCTCTTGTGCTCGATGGACATACTACATTCGGTATTGATCAATCTCAAGCAATGCTGCAATTTGCACAAACAAAGATCGATCGATTGCCCAATGATGTTCAAAAACGAATACAGTTAAAATGTGCAGATGTTACCGGGGAGACTTGGCCAACAGAATATGATCTGGTTATTCTTGGCTTTAATTGTTTTTATGAGTTGGCAAGTGCGGAAGAACAGGAATTTTGTATATATCAGGCATCCAGGGCATGTGCATCTGGCGGATACATTTATGTGGATAACGACCATATGGAAGGCGAACTGGATACTGCCTGGCAAGATATGAACCACAAGTACGTGTATTTGTCTGGAATATGCAAGGATGGATACCAGGTAAAAAATACTCGTGAGACTATCTGGTTTGATATAAAACGACGGCTTGCCCGGTTTGACCGGCGTTATCAGATTATTGCTCCGGAAGGGGATATCGTTGAATATCAGTTTTTCCAACAGAAACATCCTGTCAGTAAAGTTGAAGTTCAAACCTGGTTGGAAAAACATGGATTCGAGATTCTAGCTGTGTATGGAGATCACACAGCAAACCCATACCACGAGCATTCAAAAAAAGCCATTTTCTGGGCTAGAAAACGCTAAAAAAGTTTTGAAAAAATCATTATACGGAAATTTCCTTCCATTTTCCTGTTGATTACAATGAAAGCAAAGGTCTGGAGGTCACAGGATGGAAAGAAAGCCCAATCGTATATTATCTGGTTGTCTTGTTTGGGGGATCGCATTTCTTTTATTGAGCGGGTGTTTAGTGCCGGCCAGTTTGTTTGTTGCTGGTATGAGTACTTTTTTTTCAGAAGATCTAATCGCACCCACCCTGGGACCCTATTTGTGCCCGGAAAATACAAATGCAGAGATCATATCATTTGAATCAACCATCATTGAAGATGGTTATATTCGTCCAGCGACCAGTTATGAGATGCTCTGCAAAAGTCCGGATGATATCACTGTCCAAAACCTGGGGGGAAGTTATGCGCTGATCTGGAGTGGTATTTTTGCAGTTGTCAGTATGATCCTGGCAGCAATTTTGGCGGTCTTTCTCACGTTTGTATTCCTAAGATTATTCAGGAAGAAAACCAATTTAAATAATCCATCCCCTCCTCTTGTTAAGATTCAATGAAGATTTAAATGTACAACATTTGAGCAAATAGATAGGAGCAGATTATCATTTCTGCTCTTTTTTAGTAAAATAAACTTATCAGGTGAAATAATTCCTTTTTTTCCACAATTTTAGCAATACATATCTTTCTTCAACAATAGAGGACAAGGTGAAACGATGAACCCTGTAGAAAATGACGTTGAAAAAATTGAATGGTCAATTCAAGTGCCCATTTTTAGAAATCCAATGATTCTGAAACAATTGGGGATTGCCATTGGAATACCATTTGGTTTGCTGCTGATCTTCTTTTTCATTGTCAGTGACCCGGAGGATCGTATCTATACCCTGTACGCATCGGGTGTGATCTTGTTATTGTTTTTTCTCACCTATCTATTCATCCTATGGGTGTACAAAGGTAAATATTCTGCAAGCTACATCCTGGATGATTGGGGAATTCGAAACTTTACACATGCGGATATGGCAAAGAAAAACAAACTGGTTAATGGACTGACGATTGGGTTAGGATTATTAGCCGGGAAACCCGCTGTCACTGGAGCTGGAATGTTGGCTAATTCGAAACAATCTGTTGGATTGAACTGGAACAAAGTCCAAAAAGTCAAATACAATCCCAGGCAGAACACCATTTTATTACGGGGTAATCCTATGGAAAATATTGGGGTTTTTTGTACCCAGGAAAATTATCCGCTGGTGGAAACATTTATAAAAAAGAAGCTGTCAATATAAATGTCCATCAAACTTGATTTAGTAGACAATGCCTGTCCGTCTATTCGATATCGCATCCGATCCGAAATTCAGAAAGAGTCGATTAATACACCTGAGATGACACAACTCCAGTCAGAGATCCTGGCAGATGAGTGGGTACAGAAGATCTTCAGCTGGCAACGTCCAGACGGCTGGATCGGCAGGGATTTCCATGGCGAAAACAGCATGGAAACGGGAATTCGGGTATTGTGTGAAAAAGGGGTTGAAAAATCACATCCGGTCTTGAAGAAAGCTCTGGATGTTTTATCAAAGAATGACGAAAGATTAATGCTTGGCATTGGCAAAGCCGGAAACGCTCTGGATGAGAACAACCTGGGTGGAACTCAAATGATTCGGGCAACCGTTTTTGCTTACGCAGGATTTGAGGATATTAAAATCGTTCAAGACCAGATTCAAAAAGCTTTGGTTAGTTTTCAAACCCCGGCATCCACACAAACAATCGACGATATTATCACCCCATACAAGGGAAAATTGATATACAAACCAGAAATCGTATGGCCATCCATTTATCACTTGCGATTATTGGCTTATACATACTCCTGGCGAACAGAAGAAAATCAAAAGCTGCTCGCGGAAGGAATCCAGCGATTGGTTCAGCTATCGCCAATGCCCTATATAATGTTGAGATATAAATCACAGCTGGTTGCACCACCGTCTTTTTGTATGCTGGATTTCAATCTTGAAATTTCAAAATTAGACGATGCGGGATGGATGATGTGGTTTCATCGCATGGAATTATTAGCCCGATTGGGAGTCATCCACATGGTGCCTGCACTGGTTGGCCAGGTAAATGAATTAATTGAATTGAGAAACTCTGATCATGGATGGTTTTCGAAAAGCTTATCTCATGATTATTTTAGAAAATGGGGTGCATATAGCGGATTGATGTTGGAGAAGGATTGGAAAAATCCACAGCGCCGAGTTTTTGATTTAACGTTCAGAAGCCTCTTAATCAGATACTATTTTGAACGTCAGAATGATTGAATATTTTCCTTTGGACAAAATACATTGATTCAGAGGAATTATTATTACTTTCTATAATGGAATCAGGTAGTTAATAATTCCTCGGTAGAAATTGGCTTAAAACAATTCCACCAGGCTACTTCAAGCAATCTCAATGGATGATCATATAAGCTGAATTGTTGTATTATTGAAAGAAATCCATTTGTAAATTTTCTCAGGATTTAGTGGCGATGAAAAAAGAATCCAGATTTATAATTTTTCTGCTTATATTGATAACATTATGCATCATCGTTAATTTGATCGAAACCCAAACCCATACGATCCGACGAATCTTCGATGATTTCATCTATGATAATAGAAACCATTATTTACCGTGTAAAAAACTACCCACCAAGGAGGAGGTTGAAAAAATTATCTCAGAGCATCAAGAGGTTATCAGAGATATCGAAGCGGTAAATCCTGGATTGGTTGGGGTTGAAATTGACACAGCCACTTGCCAGGGCAAAGCAGATATCATATTCTGGTATGCTTCCCATGAGAACCGGCTGGAAATTGAAAAGATCATTGGAAATGAGACCTTTTTTGGAATTCCATATCGTCTTCAAAATCGTTGATAATTATCTTCGATCTAAAATAATTAGAAAATTAGGTTATGAAAATTAATTCTTCTTTGTCGCACCCATGATGATGCCCAACACCAATGACCACAGCGATGCCAGTCCGATCTGTAAATCAGCGGGCAACAGGAAAGTGATGGTGTGCGCAGGAATCCAGAAACAAATCAGTGTTTTCCAGGCTTTGGTGATACCCTGAAAGCCTTTCTGTCCCAGAATGAGATTGTCCTCCAGACGATGAAATGCCATCATTTGCGGACCAAAAAAGATATTGGTCAATACCGAGACAATGAAAGCCCATCCAAAACCAGAACCCAGAAATACTGGCAGAAGTTGATGATCCAATAACGCCTGTGTAAACCCCTTCATGCCGGCAAAACCATACTTGATCACAATTCCAAGGACTGCCCAGGCGATAACTTTTCCCAGTAACTGCAGCCAGGTGCAGGGAACGGCGATTTTTTTCTTCTGAATGCTGTAAGCGATGATCTCCCCAAACGTTCCCAAAATGGCAAATTGGATGGCAGCAGAAAGCAGCGGATTTGATGTAACCCAGTTCAGGTAAAATTCCATATTTCTCTCTTTTGATTAAAATTGAACGGGCTTATCTTATCAACCACCCATCAGCATGTCAAGAAAAACGGAGGGATTCAACCCTCCGTTTGTTTCTCATGATAGAGTCTGTTGCAGCTAATTTTTCAGAGAATCCTGGATGAGGTCTTCCACAATGATAGAAGAGGAGAGCACGCCTGGCAAACCAGCGCCAGGATGAGTGCCTGCACCGACAAAGTAGAGGTTATCAAAGTCCTCTGAGCGGTTATGCGGTCGAAACCAGGCTGATTGGGTCAGGACCGGTTGGAAGGAGAAGGCAGCACCCAGGTAACTATTGAGATCACCTTCAAAGTGCAACGGATCTATCCAATGCTCTGCGATGATATTGGCTTCCAAATCCGGCAAGTAATTTTCTTCCAGAAAGTTTACAATCTTATCCCGGAAAGGCTTGGCCATCGTTCGCCAATCTATCCCCGATTTCTGGTTGGGCGCTGGAGCCAGCACGTAGAACCCTTCACAGCCTTCCGGTGCTGTGGAAGGATCGGTAATGGTGGGCATATGCAGGTAGAGAGAAAAATCCTCCGCCAGAATCTTCTTGTTGAAAATATCATCCAATAAGCCCTTGTAACGCGGTCCCAGAATGATATTATGATGTGCCAGGCGGCTGTCGGTATAGCGCTTTTTGGTTCCGAAATAATACACAAATAAGGACATGCTATATCTCATGCTTTTCAAACGCCAGTCTTTGTTCTTTTTGCGATATTGTGATGGAATCATCTTCATGTAGGTATTGGCAACATCGGCGTTTGAAACGACAATATCGAAGGGATGAAATACACCATCGCGGGTATTCAGTCCGGTGATTTTTCGTCCACCGACACCCAAAGAAGTGATTTGTTGATTGAGATGCAACTTACCACCCAACTCTTCAAATAACTTGATCATGGCATCAACAATGGCACCGGTGCCCCCAATAGCATAATGCACACCCCATTCACGCTCGAGGTAATGAATCATGGCATAAATGCTGGCAGTGTCATATGGATTGCCCCCCACCAGAAGTGGATGGAAGGAGAATATCTGGCGCAGGAAATCATGCTTGATGAATTGAGAGACGTAGGCATACACACTCTTATAGGATTGGAGCTTGATTAAATCGGGTGCCACTTTGAGCATATCCCCAATGGTAAGGAATGGTTTGTCCGCTAGTTCAACAAAACCTTTGTCAAAAATCGGTTTGGTAGTTGCCAGAAAACGTAAATAGCCATCCTTGTCCCCCGGGCTTATTTTTTCGATTTGCCCGAGTGTGAATTCCAGATCGGCGTTGTAATCAAACTGGATGCCATCGGCATTGAAGATGCGATAAAAAGGGGAAACTGGAACAAATTTGACATAATCCTCCCGATTCCGTCCGGCAACCTTCCAGATATCATCAAACATAAAAGGTGCAGTAATTACCGTGGGTCCACCATCAAATTTGAACCCATTCTTCTCATAGACGTAAGCACGCCCTCCGGGTTTATCCCGACTTTCAAAGATTTCCACCCGATGACCATGGGATGCTAAACGAACTGCAGCACCCAGTCCGCCAAAACCACTTCCAATGATTGCAATATGCTTGGTTTTCATAAAGTTATTTTAATCTTTCTGGGTTATTCTGTGAATATCATCTACAAACTTTGTACAATGTTTATATAGAAATAACAAGAGAATTGTATAATCCACATCATGAAAAATTATGATTTTATCATTGCGGGGGGTGGTGGTGCTGGCTTGGGATTAGCGCTGGCATTATTGGATAGCCGCTTTCAACACCATTCGATCTTGATCATTGATAGCGATACAAAGCAAAAAGATGATCGTACCTGGTGTTTTTGGGGTGATGAAACAACTCCATTTACCTCCATCGCCCGATATTCCTGGAAAAAATTGACTGTGCGAAGTGAATCATTCCAGCAAAATTTTGATCTCGCTCAGGATGGTGAACCAGGCTGGAAGTACTGGATGGTCAGTGGACTGGATTTTTACAATCACGCTCGTCATCAATTCTCCAAGTATCCCAATGTAGAATTTATACTGGGAGATGTGGAGAGAATCGAGAGCCAACAGGATCAAGCAACCGTTTGGGTGAACGGAGAAGAATATACGGGTAAATGGGTTTTCAATAGCATCATTAAGCCAGGTGAAATAAAAATTGATCCACAAAAACAGCATGATCTGAAACAACACTTTTTAGGCTGGCGGATAAAAATCCAGGAAGAATTTTTTGACCCGAAACACATGACTCTCTTCGATTTTGAGACACTTCAAAAAGATAGCCTGCGTTTCTTCTACATCCTGCCTTTTTCGAAAAACGAAGCCATGATCGAATACACCATCTTCTCGGCTGCTCTTCTCACTGAAGCAGAATATGAAGAGGCAATGCGCATCTATATCAAAAACAATCTGGGCATCGATAATTATTCAATCCTTTTCGAGGAAAGCGGTGTGATCCCCATGACAGATTATCCGTTCCAGCGCAAAGCCGGAAAACGGGTCATGAACATCGGCACCCGCGGTGGACTGGTCAAGCCATCTTCCGGATATGCTTTCAAACGAATGCAACGGGATGCACGCGAGATAGTTTCTGCATTGGAGCAATACGATAACCCCTTCAAAATCCGAAAATCGCCAGGACGGTACCTGTTCTATGATATCCTGCTGCTGCAAATCCTTTTCCGGCAGGGTGACAAAATGAAAAACATCTTCAGTAAACTTTTTCAAAAGAACCCGATTATGCGCGTATTCCGATTTCTGGATGAAGACGCCACAATTTGGGAGGATATATCCTTGATTGCTTCTTTGCCACCACTGCCTTTTTTGCAGGCTTTGGTGCGAGTCTATTTGATGAAAAAAATCTAGCTTACCAATCCACAACCTGCATAGGCAGCCCATCGCGTGGTCGTAAGGTAACCAAAGCATCCACCAGAACCTTTTGACCTGGATTCAATTTTAGGCTGTGTTTTTGATAAATGGATGCCAGTACCAGGGGGCCTTCTAAAAGAGCAAAATAATTACCAATACAAAGACGTGGGCCACCACCAAATGGCAGATAGGAAAATTTGGGACGCTGATTGGATTGGTCCGGCAAAAAGCGATCGGAGTTAAAGGTTAGTGGTTTTTCCCAGAAATTTGCGTTTTTATGCACATTGGTAATGCTTACTACGAGTAAAGAGCCTGCGGGAATCTTAACACCAGCGATGACATCATCCTGAACAGCTTTGCGAGTCACCAACCAGGCAGGTGGATATAATCGCAACGCTTCATCAAAGACTCTGCGGGTGAAGTCCAAAGCCGGTAAATCTTCCACTGTTGGAGCCCGCCCTTCCAGTACCACCTCTAACTCCTGATGTAAACGTTCCTCTGCCGGTGGATTGCTGGCAAGCAGGTAACAAGCCCAGGTAAGCGCACTGGCAACCGTTTCATGCCCGGCGATCAGAATGGTGATTAACTCATCACGAACCTGTTGATCACTCATGGTTTGATTGTTGTCATCGGTAGAATACAGCATCACATCCAGTAAGGATTTAGCATCCAAAGAGCCATCCTTTTTAGCCCGGTGATGATCAATGATCTCCTGGACTGCGCTATCCAGGGTTTTTATAGCCTGTTTAAATTTTCTACGACGTGGTGTATTGAAAAATGTCGGTAGAATGTCCGGTGATTTAAACGAATGCACCACGTGATCCAGCGCGACCAGCACAGCTGAGGTCAAGGTCGGAGCCTCTGTACGTAGATCCACCCCTAATAAAGCTTTTCCCAGGATTTCTAAAGCCAGTTCCATCATCTCTCGATCAACATCAATGCTTTGACCCGTCTGCCATTCATTGGCTTTACGGACAGCTGCATCTGACATTAATGCTCCAAAGCCATTAATGCGCTGACGATGAAAAGCAGGCTGCATACGCCTTCGTTGTTGCAACCATAAGTCCCCATCACTAGTCAGAAGACCGCGCCCGGTCACTTTTGATAGGCCATTGTATTGAAATGTATCTTTGGTGAAATTTTTGTTGTTATCCTGCAGTACATGCTGGATATAGGTGGGATGGCTGAGCACAAATGCATTCAGTGGACCGATTTTGAAATGGATTAAATCTCCATATTGTTTACCAGCATGTTCAAGAAACCCAAGCGTGTCATCGCGCAGTTTTGGTAAGGAGGAAAGAAGTTTGAATAAACCTGGGCTGGCTGGACTTTTTTTCGAAATCGCCGGTTCACTTGTAGGAGAAGAATTCATCAGTAACCCCTGATCATTTATTCAGAAATAAGATACACTAATTTTATTCGATTTCTCCCTCCTTCTATCTGAAAATATTATACAAATTAAAAATCCCCCATCTGAGATAAGGGATTTGAAGAAGGGGTGAGAATTATTCAGTTAGCGAAGTTTGTGTATCCAGGTATTCCTGACGTTGGGCAATAAAATTCAGTAAATCCTCGACTGCCTGATCATAAGCATCCAGATCGACCAGACTTCTTTCTTCATTGACTGAATGGATAAGATCCGAATACTGATTCACCATGGATACCAATCCATCACCTTGAAAGACATGTTCATATACCAATTTTAATTTATCTTCGTAAAGAGATTTAAAGGTCGCATTTCCGAGGAAACGGGAAATTAATACATTTTGACCACCACCCATACCACCACCCATCCTACCACCTGCTCCTCCCCCTGGTAAACCTGTTTGAATATTCTTAAGGGAAATATCAAATGTAGCTGCACCACCCAGTTTTCCAAAACTTTCATTTGCATCCCAGATTAGCACTGTGAATATCCTTCCAACATCATCATAATACAGGTAAAAATTGTTATTCATACCAATCATCGAATCTGTATTCACCGCCAATGCATTGACAGCCAGGTAGGTGGCGAAAGAATCAACATCCAGCCATTCCGGTAATTCTGATTCAAAAGTTTGATCATTCGATTCTTCTAAAAACTTCATAAAGGAAATTAAAGGCAATAAGTCAGCATCATTATTTCGGGTTTGTTGTGTAAAACTACCTGCATAGATGCTGGGATCGTCTCCTTTATAATTTAGCGTCGAACCAATTTCAGCTTTGTATAAAATACCATTTGGATTGGAGAAATTTTGATTCAGGTAAACCTGGTTAACCAATTCGGAAATAACATATAATTTTTCTTCTTCCGCATTGATTTTGAACCCTGTAAAAGCTGTGTTGGTTGCTGGTATTCCTGCTATTCGGGCTACCTGATTCGTCAAAGGTTCCTGCAGCAGAGCTGCATCGGAAGAAGCACCATATGTACGAAGGGCAATAGCTGTATACCCCTGATAGGTTTGTCCTTCAATAAACTCATCAAATTTAATCATGTAAGGAATTTTTACCTCACCATCAGTAGTCGCAAAGGGATTAATCCGCTCAAATCCTTGATTACCAGGGATTTGTAAATTTTCCGGGATATCTCTCAATTGGTTTTCAAGCGCAGGTGGTTCCTGACCATCTTGCGGTAATTCTTCAGGGATTGGCATTTGAAACCCCTCTGGTATTTCTCTTCCTCCCGGAAATCCAGGCAGCTGGCCTTCCTGTGGCAGTTGCTGTTGAAATCCTTCTAAATCAGGAACGCCTCCTGGAAAATTACGCCCTCCCCCGGGACCACCCATTCCACCACCAACTGATGTGCGTAAAGAAGCATTACCTTTCAGTCGGATACCCACTTCATTGATCCGGATTCCATCGATGATAACATCCACTTTGAAATATTCTTTCAATCCGGTCTCTTGATAAGTCAAGATCATTTTGTCATACTCTTCGTCAGTCATTAAGACTTCTATACTGTGGACGATTGAATCATCCAAAACTGCGACATTATTCGTAAAATCAATCCCTGTCCCTGTTTTTTGGGAACTCAACTTCGAATTTGTCTGGGTGGTGTAAGCAATAACCCGTTGATCCCCGATCAGGAACACAAGTATTGATAGAACAATTATCACGAGAACTATTATTGGATAAGAACGTCTAAATGTCAGGCTCATCGATCACCAACTTTTCTATAAATCAGTATTGTTGTACCCAGCAATTAATGTCACTTTATTATTGCCGTTCAAATTCTTGATTTCGGTTAGGAATTCCTGAATCTGATTTGATTTTTTCATCCCAATACTATAGGTTAACTCCGTCAACATTCCACTATGTATAGAATCAACACTGATCAATTCGGATGAAGTGGTGTACTTCAGAAATGGAGAATCGAATAGCTGATCAAAAAATACTCCATTGGGTACCTGAACTCGTAATATTTGGCTGGCCATTTCTCTTGCAAACCAATTGAAGCGTGTCATCAGAAGGATCATTAGACTGATGACAACAGCGGCAACGATTGCAAGAAAATAAAACTTGGTACCGACTGCCATTCCAATTGCCATCGTGAAAAAGATAAACCCAACATCCCTGGTTTCTTTAACTGCATTACGAAATCTGATGATCGATAAAGCGCCGACCAGAGAAAAAGCACGGGCAATATTGGATCCCACAATCATCATAACCAGAGCAACAACCATACCATTAATAACCAGCGTGAAAACGTAACTTTGCGTATAAGATGTCCCACGGTGAGTTTTTTTGTAAACCCAACCAATAAAAGCACTCAATACAAAACTGAGTATCATCACAATCACGACATCTAATACAGTAAATTCTCCGGTTAATTCTTGAAAATTAAAAATATCCATTTAAGTACTCCTTGAAATAAATTTATGATTTTGAATAGGGACTGTAGTCTTTCGCTATATCTATGCTGCGGCAGTATTTGCTGACACGCACCAGTCTCAAGTTATGATTCGCGACCATTTCAGTCAACCAATATGGTATGCGCTCATTTACTTTGATTTCCATGATCACCTGATCCGGTGAAAACATGGGATATAAATCAGGTTCATGCATTAAATCAAGTTGTCTCGTTTGAGAACTCATTTGTGTATCAAATGTGATACGTAAACCAAGATCAAAATCACTCCCCACAAATGCCTGTCTCTGATACCTGACGATACTGACGGGTTGAAGATTATATTGCCAGATGAACCCACTGATTTCCTGGATGACTGGTATATCTTTTAAAGAAATTTGATCAGGCAATTGACGTTGATTACACAACAACAGCGCTTGTTGATAAGAAAGGGTAACCCGGCGTTTTTGTGTAACTCTGTCATACCTTTGCTTAATTTCAACGAAAACAGGTGTGTTATCATTTATCTTTTCCTGTGTTTGATAATGACGCAGTCTGAGTTTTCGCCGGAATCGAACACCGTCCATCTTTTCCCAATAACAACTGTAATCTGGAGAGTCATAGTAGAGACTGGTTAACAAATAATTACCATTTCCATTGCCGTTCTCATCGGGATGAAGATAGTCGCTTATGGAAGAGCGTAACATTTCCGCCTGTCTCAAAGTAATCAGATATTTCAATTCAAAGCGATTAAAATTACGGATGCTATGACTTAATGTAGACACAAATTGATTCCTCATCTTAATACTTTCATACCAGAATAACGGATGTGAACCTGAAAAAAGTTCCTATCTCTTTTGAATTCTATGATTACAGCCTGTGAGAAAACAAAGAATAAACTGTGAAATTGCTGAGAGTTATTTTCTGTCGACTATTTTTCACAGCAATTTCATAGCATTTCCATATATTCTTAGAGATGTCCAGTATCCACTCAATAAAACGGGAATGTATGGTGTTTATAGCCAGAATTTTCCACCACTAACACAATAACCGGAAATTATTGAAAAGAACTATAAAAAGATTAGAATGAATGAGATGAAAATGCCAAATGTTTTAATTGTGGATGATGATCCAAAATTACTGAAGATGCTACAGCGCACGCTTGTGTACGAAAATTTAAATGTGGTTACCGCGACGAATGGAGCAGACGCATTGCCAATTGTTCAGAATATCCAACCAGACCTGATTATCCTGGATTGGATGATGCCAATCATGGATGGATTAACATTCATTCAACGTCTGCGGGACCAGGAAAACCAGACCATCGTTTTGATGCTCACAGCTCGAGATGCGATCGAAAACCGGGTGGAAGGCCTGGAAAGTGGCGCGGATGATTACCTGGTCAAACCATTTGCTCCTGCTGAATTGGTTGCCCGTGTACATGCTTTATTAAGAAGGGTTGAGAAAAAATCTGAAAATAAGATACTTACTTATGCAGATATATCCCTCGACCCAGGTACGCGAGAGGTAAAACGAGGTGAAAGAAGTATTAGCCTGACGGTGACGGAATTCAACTTATTACAATTATTGATACGGCATCCCAGACTGGTGCTTGTAAGGAATCAAATATTGAATGATGTATGGGGCTATGACTTTGGGGGTGATGATAATGTTCTGGAGATCTATATTGGTTATTTAAGAAAAAAACTTGAAACCAATAATGAGCCACGCCTGATCCAAACAGTACGAGGTGTTGGGTACGTCCTGCGAGAGGAATAATGTCCATAAGAAGCCGGTTCACTCTACTTTTTACATTGATTTTGGCGATCACTTTAACTATCTTTGGAATAGCGTTATACACCGTTCAGGCTCAGGATACGATCAATTCTTTAAAAAACGATATTTCCATGTCTGCCAATCGCTTCTCCGAGGCCATTCAACGTACCAATTCACGACCTTTACCTCCACCAAACATTACTAATATACCTCCAATTCCGTTTGATAAATTTTCGAATGAACAGGAATTTCAATTTTTCTCTGAACGTGAGCTCGTACGTGTGCTGGATATCCAGGGAAATCTGATCACCAGTCCATTTGGCAGAGAAGGTGATGCACTACCGCTCAGTGAAGAGGGACTTTTAGCATTGCAAAGCCATCAGGAATGGTGGGAGATTGCTACAGTTTCTGAAGATAGAATGTTGATCTACAGTCGATCTGTTGTAATCAATAGCGAGGTATTAAATATTGTTCAGGTCGCACGACCATTGACCGAACGGGATAGAGCTTTACAATCTCTTGCTACAACTTTAATTTTTGCAGGATTGTTTACCGTCCTGGTTGCCTTCGGAATTGGTTGGTTTTTCTCCGGATTAACCTTGCAACCTATTAAACGGATTACACAAACCGCCAGAGAAATTGGCGAGAAACGCGATTTTTCGAAACGGGTTCAACATCAGGGACCAAATGACGAGGTTGGGCAATTAGCAAACACCTTTAATGCAATGCTCTCCCGCCTTCAGGATGCTTTTCAAAAAGTTGAACACTCTTTGGAAATGCAGCGAAATTTTGTTGCTGATGTATCCCATGAATTGCGGACTCCTTTAACCACCTTACGGGGGAATTTGGGTTTGTTACTCCGCAAACCACCAACTTCGGCCGATATTCAAGAGGATATCCTGAATGATATGGTCGATGAGAGTGATCGTTTAATCCGATTGGTAAATGAATTACTCGTGATGGCTCGTGCTGATACTGGACGGAATTTGGCGAATGTACAAATTTCCATATCAGACTTGATTGAAGAAACCTGCCGACAGACCATTCAAATGGATGCCAAACGCATGATTCATCAAGATATTAAATCAAATCTGATCTTGTTGGGGGATCGAGATGCACTCAAACAAATATTGCTGATCGGACTAGATAATGCACTCAAGCATTCAAGCAGTGATATCTGGGTATCGGCGAGAAAAGTTGATTCAAAAATTGAAATCCGAGTTAAGGATTCAGGTGAAGGAATTTCACCAGAGACACTGGACAAAGTTTTCGACCGTTTTCACCGGGTTGAAGATTCACCCCTACTCCTTGGTTTTGGATTAGGATTATCGATTGCAAAAGTCCTGGTGGAAAAAATGAGTGGAAATATTCAATTAAAAAGCGAATTAGGAAAAGGTAGTGAACTTATTCTACTGTTTCCAGCAGGTTAAAAATCTATAAATGTTTCAGAAGTTTAATGGAAATTCAGTCATTAGAAAAAAATTCACCATTCACTTCAGATACGATTTCTAAAAAATTGGATAATAGTTTTTTAAAAAAATTATTTACAATTTTTAGTATTTTTATTTGTCTGAAAAGCTTATAATGAATATTACGATTCTTTTATGTTTTCAAATTTTCAAAATTCTATAGAATATCCTGGAATTAAAGGTTAATCACCTTGTTTTTATCAGAAAGAATCTGTTACGAGAGAAGGATAAGATGAGATTAAACGCTCCAAAAGTTATTACATGGTATATCGCATTAGTACTTGGTATATTGGGAGTTTTGGCAACAATTGCTGATATTCCTGTCATTACAGCCGTTATCGGTTTCTGGTTGGTTGTGATTGCACTGGTATTAATGTTAGTAGCAACGGCAACTAAAAACCTTTAAGTTTTAATTACAATTTACTGAGTGAGAAATCAGACTGATCAGGAATTATTGTTTAATCAGTCTGATTTTGGTGTTAATTTTATAAACGCCTAATCCGAAATGGATTTGTAAGAATTTGAAAATGTAAGGTTTTTAAAAAGAAAAAATTTCACATTCCTCCTGCTAAACCATCCAAATCTTTTACAACCACTTGAATTCAATTATTATTTTCAGTACTGTTTTTTTTACTGAAAATAATGGAGATAAAGGAGTCCTGATGAGTGGAATTGATCAAGCATTTGAAACCCAAATAGCGAATCTTCAGAAAAGATCCGGCAAAACGATGGATGAATTATTTGATATCATCCGAAAAAGCAATCTGACCAAACATGGAGAAATTCGTGAAATGCTCAAGAAAGATCTTGGGATGGGACATGGTGACGCCAACACATTGGTTCATGTATTCTTAGACACATTACAAATGAATGCAGTAGCCTCCCCGAATTTTGTTGAAGAAAATCTAAACGAAATCTATTCAGGATCCAAACTGTCTTTGCGACCCCTGCATGATGCAGTCATGAAAGCTATCCAAGAATTAGGTGATTTTGAAATTGCCCCCAAGAAAACGTATTTGAGCCTTCGAAGGAAAAGACAGTTTGCGATGGTCGGTCCTGGCAGTAAAGGCAGGTTAGAGGTGGGACTAAATATGAAAGGATTATCTGCAACCGAACGTCTGGTAGAGTTACCTCCAGGCGGGATGTGTCAGTATAAAGTCTACCTTACAGAATTAAATGAAGTTGATTCTGAGTTGGTTAATTGGGTAAAGAGTGCATACGAATTGGCAGGATAATCTTACATTAATTCTTAAATTAATTATCAAAATTTAATTTAGAAATTGAAACTCCTGGAGAGATAAAAACATAACAACGGAGTGGAAAAATATTTGATATTCAGTTATTATTTTAATGAAAAAAATCCTTTAAATGAGGTTTTGAAATGCCACATCCAATTGTTCTACAATTACGGTTTACACGTAAAGAATTTTTTCGATCCGTAAAAACTGTCAGCAATCAGGATGCCATGATCCGTATTCAACCAATGAACTGCTTGAGTTGGAATGTAGGTCATCTTGCTTGGCAGGAACAGCGATATTTCCTACACTATGGTCAGGGAAAAATTCTTTTCCCTGACATCGATAAAGAATTTGCCTATGGATCACCAGCCAGTACCCCTATTTTTCAAGACGTATTAACAGCCTGGCAGACAATCACCAAAACAGTCGATCCCTGGTTGGATACCCTAAACAGCGAACAATTGATTGCACCTATCATGAGTAATGGGAAACCTATACGATATACATTCGGAAACCTGCTCTTAAGAACGATCTACCACTATTGGTACCATACAGGAGAAAATATGGCAATTCGTCAACAATTAGGGCACACTAAATTACCGGTTTTGGTCGGAAATATTGACACCCAGGCTCCCTACATCCCAGAAAATTTATAATCCATACAGTGGGTCCTATCTGGAATGAAGGATCGCAAGACGAATCGGTATTACTCGCATCTTGCTATCAAAAATCCATGGAAATTGCAGGGAGTATTGCGGTCAAAAGTATTGCTTTCCCAGCCATAAGCACCGGAGTTTATGGATATCCTCTTCGAGAAGCTGCAGAGATTGCTATTCGAACTGTGAAAGTCTTTCTCGAGAATCCCTCATCCATCGAGACAGTAATCTTTTGTTGTTTCTCGGATGAAGACATCAAAGTCTACGAGGATTTACTCCAATATTCATAATTAACGATAAACTACGAATTAGAATCACTTCAATTTCCAGTTTGACGATTTTCCAAAATTGAGTATATTTATTCTTGTTAGTTTTTTATTGATTACAATCAAATAAAGGTAGTGGAGGGCTACATGATTGGTATTATTACAGACAGCACCTGTGACATTCCTGAGCATTTGATTGATCAATATGGAATCACAATCGTACCGCAATACATTATCTGGGGAAATGAACAATTCAAAGATCGGATTGAACTGAAACCATTGGAGTTTTATCAAAGACTATTGGTCGATGAAACCAGGCCAACCACTTCTCAAGCCAGCGTGGTTGACTTTAAACATGTTTATGATAAAGTCTTTCAGCAGGGAGCACGTGAGCTGATTGTCTTAACAGTCAGCAGTGCAATGAGTGGCACGTATCAAATGGCGAAGGATGCAGCCAAATTGGTCAATTTCCCGGTATCGGTTGTCGATTCAAAAGGTCCAACCATGACATTGGGCTGGCAGGTATTGGCCGCAGCCCGTGCGCGTGATGTAGGTGCCGATGTTAAGAGTATTTTGGAAACAATCGACCATGTCCGTAAAAGAATGGTTCAATTTGTCGCAATGGATACACTTGAATATCTCCAAAAAGGCGGGCGAATCGGTGGAGCTGTTAAATGGGTGGGTGGATTATTACAGGTCAAGCCACTGGTTTCAATCAATCATGGAACTGGTCTGGTCGAACCAGTGACTCTAGCTCGCACCCAGAAAGCTTTGATAGAGAATATGTATAAAAAATTCTTTGAAAAACTGGATATTGAGAAAAAACTTCACATCGCTGTACTGCATGGAAATGCTTTAGAGAAAGCTGAAGAATTAGCTGCCAGAATTCAATCAGACTATAACCCGGCAGAATTATTGATTAATATGACGGGACCCGTTCTCGGAATAAATACAGGACCGGGTGCTTTGGCATTGTGTGGGTATTCAGAAGATTAATTTTTATCAATTATTAATTAATTGAGATCAATCGGTTTCAAGTATTGATACTCGATGGGATTTTCAAATTGATAATGGCCACGGTACCTCTCAGGGAGTAATTCAGCGATTTTATACATAATCTCATCCGTAATAGCCTGGCGAACATCCCTGGATAGTGCTAGTCCATTAAGATTTAACCTGAAAGGTTTCCCAACCACAACATTAAAATCAGTTTTTTTGAAATGTTTAAAATTCTTCCAGAAATTCTCGTATCCATAAAAACCAATCGGTAATAATAGTGCATTACTTTTCACTGCAATTGCAACCACACCTGGTTTTCCTGGCAATAAGCATCCATCCTTACTTCGGGTACCTTCCGGGGACATCGCGACCACCTTGCCCTGACTTAAGGCTTCTTCCATCTGGCGAAATGCTTCCCGATCAACCTGACCACGATCAATGGGGATGATACCCCATTGTTTAAAAAGAAAATTGAATAATGGGTTTTTCCAGGATTCACGTTTGGCAACCCCGATTACATTTGGATGATCAATATGGGGTAAAAAAACCGGTACTTCAAGGAAATTGATGTGATTGCCAACCAGAATTAATGGTCCCTCCACAGGAATTTTCTTAAAATCTTCGGGGACGATGCGACAAACGATCTGAAAAACAAACCGCAACACCTTATTCATTAATTTGAAACCAGATTTCATAAAATAAATTAACTTTCCATTGAAATGACTTCTAAAGCCTGTGGAATGATTTCAATGGATAATTCTTTTCCTGCGACACAAATCGTCTCCCCATCCGCGTGGGCTGGAATATTTCCGGTCAATGCGTGTACGCTTACTTTTCGTGATTGTGGCATCCGGATCGCCGGGTGACCTACCTGTGTGCCACTCATTACTTTTAATGCCAACGGTAATATTTTGATTTGTGGAACCTGGCTTGCGATACATAAATTGAATAATCCATCTCCCGGATCACCTTTGGGTGCCATGTGAAATGAACCGCCCATGCGTTTACCATTCATAATCGAAACCAATAAGCAGGGTTGTGTGATTGTTTCCTCATCAAGGATAATTTCATAAGTTGGGGCTGTATGATAAAGAAAGATAGTGCGTACCAGACCGACCAGATAGGACGCTATACCATGAGCCCATTTTACTTTTGCTGCTTCAAATCCGACCACAGTATCAAAACCTAATCCGACCCCATTACCAAAAAACCTGCCTTGAGGATAATCTCCCCCGGTAACAATACCAATGTCGATTTTTTTGGTTTTACCGTTCACAATCGCTTGGACAGCTTTCTCCAGATCTTTGGAGATATCGATTCCAAAAGCGAAATCATTCCCACGTCCAACTGGAAGTACGCCCAATAACGGTTTCGATTGGTTCTTCGTATCAGCACGCATCAAACCGTTGATTACCTCATTCATGGTGCCATCTCCCCCAGCAGCAATAATTAATGAGCGTCCTGATTCAGCCTCTTGTCTTGCCAGTTCTAGGGCATGTCCTGGATATTCCGTAAGCAACAAATCATACTCAAACTGATGGGTATTAAATAATTCCTGGACAACTGGTAGCGTTTTCCCAGCTTTGCCATGATCAGCAATTGGATTGTAGATGAGGAGTGGTTTTATGTACAATTTTATGAATCCTTCATAATTTAAATATTTTGTATAATCAGGTTAATTATATTGATATTTGTGTAGATAAATTACCCGGTGTTATTCTTACAGACACGATCGCCTGAAACTCTGGAAAGCTACACAATGAACCTGGATTATAAGTGATAATTCAAAAGTGTGCACGAGTTTTTGAGTTCATCGAGGATAAGGAGAAGCGTGTGGCGTTTATCAATTTTGTTGTCAATGGAACATTGATGCGGGGTCTTTCATTAAACCAGAATTTATTGGATGTAACCGCTGAATTCGTCAGTGATGCCCGGACAGCTCCAAAATATCGCTTATGGTCGATAAGGGATGAATATCCGGCAATGATCAGAGACGAAAATAATGGAGCAAAAATCGATGTTGAAATTTGGAAATTATCAGCAGAAGCTCTGGTCACAATCTTACAGAATGAACCACCTGGATTGGTGGTTGGAAAGATAGAATTAGAAGATGGTAAATCCATGCTAGGAGTACTTGGGGAAACATTTATTGTCGTTGGTCAAAAAGAAATTACTGAGTGGAATGGATGGAGAAACTATCTCCGAATGTAAGTTCAAATTAACCAGTATTTTGACTCGATTAAATGGCTGGATGTGATTGTATTATTTCAAAATCAGATATATGATTAAAGAAGATTCCCAGATGTCTGACATATGGGATTTGTGAAAATCCAAGGAGGTGGATAAATTTTTCAAGTTTAATAATCGTTCTACAGTTCGATCTATAAACGCGTTAAATAAAACAAATAAGGAGAAGAAAATATGAAAAAAAGTGTTATTTTGACCCTGGTGATCTTTGTACTGATGTCGATGGTTATGGCTGCATGCAGCGGTGGTGGAGCAACTGAAAAAGTTAACCTAAATGAAGCGACACTCGAACAGATCATTGAAGGCGCTAAAAAGGAAGGTCATGTAGAATCAGTCGGTATGCCTGATTCATGGGCAAACTGGGGAGAAACCTGGCAGGAACTCACAGCTGAATATGGTATCACGCATGCTGATACTGATATGAGTTCTGCCGAAGAGCTGAATATGTTTGAAAATGAAAAAGATGCCCCCACCAAAGATATTGGTGATATTGGACTTGGTTTCACCGCAGAAGCCATTACCAGAGGATTGGTTCAGGGATATAAGACTTCCTACTGGGATGCCGTCCCCGACTGGGCAAAAGCTGACGATGGTATGTGGATGATCGCTTACACTGGTGTAACAACCTTCATCTATAACGAAGATATCACGGAAGAACAAGCCCCAACTTCATGGGCTGATGTTCGTAATGGTACATACAAACTCACGATCGGTGATGTAATCGGTGGTGCGACTGGTCAGGCCAATGTACTGGCAACTGCCTATGCATTTGGCGGTGATATGGATAATCTTGATCCAGCGTTCGAATTCTGGGCTGAAATGGCAAAAGCTGGTCGTATTGATCAGGGTGATATCCTTCTGCAAAGAATTCAGGCTGGTGAAGTTCAATTAGGTGTAACCTGGAGTTACAATGCATTGACCTATCGCAATGAAACCCCGAACTACGCCTTCACTGTTGGTGTTCCTTCAGATGGTTCCATACTGAGTGGTTATGCTTCTGTGATCAATGCGTATGCACCCCATCCATATGCGGCTGCGCTGGCACGTGAATTCATCTTCAGTGATGAAGGCCAAATCAACCTGGCAAAAGGTGGTGCTGTTCCCACACGTACCGATATTGTCATTCCAAAAGAGATTCAGGATGTTACCATCCAACAATCTCAATATGCTAATTCAATTCCGATTAAAGATGCGATGCAATACGCTGCAGTTGGAAAAGAAATTTCTGCTCGTTGGGAAGCGGAAATCATCCCATTGATGAGTAAGTAATTAAGCAGTACGTTTTTCACAAACTCAACTAAAATTATGGGGCGTATCAGGAATACGCCCCATAATTGGATATAGGAGATTCCGTGAAAAAAAAGACAAACATAAGAATTTATTTACTGGTAATTCTCCCTTTTCTCATAATCGTTTTTCTTTACGAAATCCTTCCTCTGATAATGATGATTCTTAGCAGTTTCAAATCAGAAACTGACCCCGGCATTTTTTTCACCCTCGAAAATTATATTTCAGCGTTTACCAAACTTTCTTATCAGAGGGCTATTATTAATAGTTTGAGAATCACGGTCCTATCCACTGGATTCGGTATACTGATAGGGTTCTTAGGTGCCCAGGCTGCTCACAATTCACGTGGTAAATTTAGGAATATATTTTTAACCATCCTGAATATGACATCCAACTTTGCCGGTGTTCCTCTAGCTTTTGCTTATATGATTATTCTTGGGAATTCAGGGGTAATTACTCAATTAGCCAAAACATATGGGATAGAATTCCTGAGTAATTTTGATTTATACACCAGCTCAGGGTTGTTGTTAATGTATGTTTATTTTCAAATACCTCTTTCAACATTACTTCTGATCCCCGCATTCCACGGAATTCGAGAAGAATGGAAAGAAGCTAACATGCTTTTAGGTGGTCGGTCGATTCATTTCTGGACGAAAATCGGGATACCTGTGTTACTACCCAGTATCTTCGGTACCATGAGCGTTCTGTTTGCCAATGCACTGGCTGCCTACGCCACAGCATATGCTTTGTTGATGAACAATTATTCATTATTGCCTGTCAATATTACCGGTATGTTTACCGGTGATATGACAACTCGCCCTCATCTAGGAGCAGCACTCTCGGTTGTCATGATGATGTTAATGTTGGTAGCCATCATGATTAATAATTATATTAACCGACAGATGACGAAATGGAAGGTGAGATAGATGAAAAAAACAAAATTTTCCTCCAATTTCATCATCATCATTCTCATCATTTATTTGCTCATTCCCTTGCTGGCAACGGCTGTGTATTCCATGTTTCAAAAATGGACTGATGTTATGCCGGAAGGTTTCACGCTGGATCATTATGCTAAATTGCTTTCGAACAAAGCTTTTTTGCTCACCTTATGGCGCACAGTCATCATTTGTATTATCCCCATTTTGCTAACAGTTGTTACAACCTTGCTGGCGTTATTTGCTGTAACCATTTACTTTCCAAAACTGGATAAATATATTCAGATTTTGTGTATGATTCCTTACACGATTCAAGGGGTAATTCTTTCTGTCAGCATTCTTTCTCTTTATGCAGGGGTCCAGGGGATCCTTGGGTTACGACTGGTGATGCTCATTGGGGCATATTGCATCATCATTCTTCCTTATATTTATCAGGGCATTCGAAACAGTATGCATGCGGTTAATATGCCCATGCTGATTGAAGCAGCTGAAATGCTGGGTGCCAGCAAGTTGACTGCTTTTTTCAGGGTAATCGTGCCCAATATCATTTCCGGCATCACAGTCTCATCATTGTTGGCTGTTGGTATCATTTTTGGTGACTATGTTTTGATACGAAATATTACAGGCAGTTCGTTCCAAAATGTCCAGATTTTCCTGTTCCTTGCTATGAAACGTTCGAGCACAGAGGCCTCTGCGGTCTTCGTCATCATCATGATAACCACTTTCCTGATCACAGCGCTGGTACTATATCTCCAGAGCAGAGACAACCACCTTAAGATGGAAAACAAAGGGAGATAAAAAATGTCCTATATTCAATTTGAAAATCTCAATAAACACTTTGGCAAAAACCATGTTCTAAAGGATATTAATCTAAGCGTGGAAAAAGGACAGCTGGTGACACTACTGGGACCTTCCGGATGTGGAAAAAGTACTCTGCTGCGTTGTCTGGCTGGGCTCGAAGTTGTCACGTCCGGAAAGGTTTTTCTGGATGGTAACGATATCACTGAAGTCAGCGCAAGAGATCGTGGAATAGGAATGGTTTTCCAACAATACTCTCTTTTCCCGAATTTGAATGTTTCCCAAAATGTAGCTTTTGGTCTCAAAATGAAGAAGTTCCCCACCACCGAAATCAATTCCAAAGTAAAGGATATTTTAGATCTGGTTGGTCTTTCCGAAAAACTCGACCAATATCCCAGTCAACTTTCCGGTGGTCAACAACAACGTGTTGCTTTAGCGCGTGCCATTGTAACCGAGCCTAAGGTCTTGCTCTTAGATGAACCGCTTTCAGCCATAGATGCGTTACTTCGCCGAAATCTCCAGATCGAGATCCGCCGTATACAAAGAGAACTGAACATCACGACGATTTTTGTTACCCATGATCAGGATGAAGCCATGGTCATGTCAGACATGATTCATCTTTTCAATAGCGGGTTCATCGAACAAAGTGGTACTGCTATCGAACTTTACTCAAGACCACGTACGAAGTTCGCCGCAACCTTTATTGGGAACTATAACATCTTGACCGCTGAGGAATTTGGGAAAGGTGCCAATGAAAAATTGGATTGCAAAGATGTAGCGATTCGTCCTGAAATCATTCACATTTTGAACAAATCAGAAGATGGCAAGGATCAATATCATTTGCAAGGTACCATCATCAATAGCATTTCACATGGCAATATCATCCGATATGGCATCCAGTGTCAAGATTTCCGTCTCAATGCTGATATGATCTTTGAAGGCGGTCTCCCACGCGAGGAAGGTGAAAAGGTATTTCTTTCGATTTTGAAGGATGAAGTCATCAATCTGTAAATAGAATTCGAATAATTCTACCAAGGTGGTAGATAACAAAATTACTGGAGAGTGAACATGACAAAAAACATCGCCCACAGGGGTTTTTCTGGAAAATATCCCGAAAATACTTTACTCGCATTTCAAAAGGCAATAGAAGCAGGTTCGGATGGGATTGAGTTTGATGTTCATCTCACCAAAGATGGGATTCCTGTTATCCATCATGATGAAATGTTGCACCGAACAACGAATGGATCCGGATTGATTGGAGATTTTACCTTCGATGAACTCCGCCGTTTGAATGCATTTGTAAGGTCTAATGGAATTTTTGAAATACAACGAATCCCTTCTTTGCGGGAATATTTCGAATTGGTAAAAGGAACAAAAATTCTCAGTAATATTGAGTTGAAAACCAGTGTTATTCATTATCCATCCATTGAACAAAAGGTTCTTGAAATTATTGATAATTTCAACTGTCGAGAAGATGTAATTGTTTCCTCATTTAATCATTATTCAATAGCTATTTTCAAAAAACTCGCCCCGGATGTGAAGATTGGGATTTTAGAAGAAAGTTGGTTGATCAATCCAGGTGATTATTCCAGAAGGCTGGGTGCTGAATGCTATCACCCGGATTTTCACTCGCTGAATCAGGAATCCATTAATAATCTCCGGACTAATGAAATTGAAATATACACTTGGACAATAAACGATGAAGCTGAAATGCGTTCAGCCATCGCGAATGGGCTGGATGGTGTCATAACCAATCATCCCGACGAATTTTCAAAAATCCTTCAGGAAATGAAATCAAATTGATGCTTAATATAGCACATCGGGGTTTCTCAGGAAAATATCCGGAAAACACACTGCTTGCTTTCCAAAAGGCATTGGACCTGGGCGTGGATGCGATTGAACTGGATGTTCAACTTTCCAAAGATGGCGAAATCATGATCTTCCACGACGAAGACCTATTGCGAACCACAGGTAAACAAGGCATGTTAAAAGACTTACGTTTTGATGAACTCCGTGAATTGGATACTTCCAATGAATATCATGGGGAATTTGGATATCACCGCATTCCAACATTGGCTGAATACCTGGAATTAACCGAGAATAAGGCGGTTTTAACCTTTCTTGAATTAAAAAATAGCATGATTCCCTATCCGGGGTTGGAAGTAAAGGTGGCAGATTGTCTCCAACAATTCAGGCGTCAGGAGGGGACAATTCTTTTCTCTGCCAATCATCTTTCGGTTAAATATTTTGGAACCCTTGCTCCAGCCGTTCAATTGCTCTTTCCATTTGACAATTGGATATACGAATATGGAGCTTATTGTCATAAGCATAACATTTCAGTTTGTATGCCAAATTTTCGTTCATTAACGGTAGAAGTTGTGGCAGAAATAAAGAATTATGGAATCTCGATTTATCCCTGGACAATCGACGAACCGAAAGATTTTCAATCTTTACAACAATTAGGCGTCGATGGAATCCTGACTAATCATCCTGATCGGTTGAAAACATTCCTTGAAGGGTATCACACAGGAATTCCAGACTAGTAAGAGATTGGCCGCCTGGCTACGTCAAGCACCATTTCCTGAAAAGCATAAGCAGCAGCCTGACAGGCAGATTGATCTCCTGTTAGGATTGCCCCCATAAAATTGGTTTCAGATGGTGGCGGTGTGTAGGAAACAATTTCCACTGCTGCCGCTTTTAAAGCAGCATCCAGCGCCAATACACCTTCCAAAGGTGGTGCGATCAAATAAGCAATGGGAGAACCTGTTGGAATATTACAGATTTTCGAGAGATAGGATCCTGTTTGTGAAATCACATGCGGGAAGAAGGCAATACTGCCATCCTGGTTGGCTGAATACCACAACGCGTTGACTGTCATATATTGAACCGCTGCATCCAACCCAGAGCGAACTTCATCCGGGTCAGGACCAGCCAACATGGCAATGATCTCACCAGATAGTGGACCAGATGAATGACGTGAACCAGCATAGAAAGAGTGTGCATATACCACTTCTACATTTGCTTTTTTGGTAGCCTCATCAATGGAGACATAGGTCGCATCATCATTATCAGAAGTCAGAATTCCCAGGCTGCGTTGATCTTCACGCAATCCAAGTACTTTTGCAAAATCCGGTGCCACCTGCGAAATCAAGCGTACCGAAAGTGGTTTTGCATGAATGGGATCCAAGATAGCCATAATTTGTCACTCCTTCTCATTCCATCAGCTTCGATTTCACACCCGAAGCCTGGATTTTGATCATTTTTTGTGCCATTTGAACGGCATACGCACCAGCTTCCAAAGGATTGGTGCCCCCGTCATCAAAGATATTACAAATCACTTCTCGATCCGCATCCGTATGACCGCTGGTTGGGCGATAAGCCATGTAAGCACTCATCGATTCTGCCCTCCCCAGTCCAGGACGTTCGCCAATTAAAAGAATCAAAACGTCCGGCTGGATTAAGTCACCAATATCATTCATAACACCCACACGACAGTATTGAATAAAAAATGGGGTGCCGAGGGTTAATCCGGCAGTTTTACAACCGGCTTCCAGAACAGGATATATTTTAGGAAGATTGGTATCGATGGCAAAAGAACTTAAACCATCTCCCACGCAAATTTGGACATTCGGTGATTTTACGCACCGTTCCTGAATAATTTTACGAGCATCATCATTTAATTGACGTCCTAAATCAGGTCGCAACAAATATTGTTCTTTTCCTTCGGTTATTTGGGTCTGGACAGTGAACAACTTGAATTGAGTCAGAATCTGAGGATCGACATCCTGGAACAAAGTGTCCTGTGTGACAGCCAGATCACTTTGAAAAAGCAGCAAAGACTTCGTCCGCAAGCGTGTTCCAGCTCTCCCACCACCAATTCGGGCAGTGGTTGTTGACATCAAGGCAGTCAATCCATCGGGATCGATAGGATCCTCCACACCTGGTTCCAATCGCATCTCATCGGTTGTCGGATCGGGAAGATCAATGCTCAGATTTCCTGATTTTCCGAAATCGGATCCTGGTTCAGGTTTTTGAAAAGCTGAAGAAAATGGAGAGGATTCTGAAGGAACTCCACTGAGGGTATTTTGAGTATCCGATTCCGAGTGGCCGCTCTGTCTTTTAAGATTCTCCTGAGCAATTTCCTGAAGAATTGCATCAATGAGAATTCGCATTTGTTCTTTATCCATCATTCACCTCAGCGGGATAAGAAAAAGGTTGGGTCACCGGCTTTTGCAGTGAGTTTGCCATTTTTCATTAAACCAATAGTTTCCAACCATTTTTCAAATTCAGGTGCAGGTCTCAGGTTGAAAATATTTCGAACAGCAGCTGTGTCATGGAAGGATGTGGATTGGTAAGACAACATTGAATCATCAGCCATTGGCACGCCCATAAAGAAATTGCAACCTGCTGCAGTCAATAAAACCATTAAATTCTCAGCGCTATTCTGATCCGTCCGGGCATGATTTGTATAACAAACATCGCATCCCATGGATATTCCGGTTAATTTGCCCATAAAATGGTCTTCCAGCCCAGCCCGGTGAATTTGTTCGGTATTATATAAATATTCCGGACCGATAAATCCAACCACTGTATTTACCTGGAAAGGTTCATAGCGTTTCGCCAATCCATAGTTACGAGCTTCAAGGGTTAATTGATCCCAGCCGTGATGAGCATTCGCTGATAATGCTGATCCCTGACCGGTCTCAAAATACATATAGTGCGGTCCTGCTGGATAACAATATTTTTTTGCCATCTGATAGGCTTCGTCCAGCATGCCAACGGAAATGCCAAAGGATTCATTACCAACCTGTGATCCACAGATCGATTGAAATACCAGACCCACCGGAGAGCCTGATTGCATACATCGAATCTGCGTAGTAATGTGAGCCAACACACAGGTTTGAGTAGGGATTTCCCAGGTATTGATCACATCATAGGTCATGTCCAATAATCGGGAAACCGAAGCATAACTATCATCGGATGGATTGATCCCAATAACAGAATCCCCGCTTCCGAATGAAAGACCTTCATAAATGGATGCCCGGATCCCTTCAGGGTAATCAGTTGGATGGTTTGGTTGTAAACGACTTGATAATGTGCCAGGCATCCCAATAGTATTGACACAATGGCGTACCACCCGAATTTTACTGGCAGCCAAAACCAGGTCCAAGTTTGACATCAGTTTGGTTACAGCGGATACCATTTCAGAAGTGAGCCCATTGGAAATCCGTTTGATCTGCTCTCCATCCGTTTCAATAGCCAGTAACCATTCTCGCAATTGACCGACTGTCCAATCTTTGATCTCTGAATATACGGATTGATTGAGACCTTCCTGGATCACTTTTGTGACCTCATCCTGGTCTGGTGGAAGCACTGGATTCTCATAGAGTGCCCATAATGGAACTTCTGCTAAAACAAGTTTCGCTGCTGCTCGTTCCGCAGTTGTCTCAGCTGCCAAACCTGCCAAGCGATCTCCGGATTTTTCTTCGTTCGCTTTTCCCATTAAGATTCGTATATCAGGGAATTCATATTGTTTGCCAAATAACTTCGTACGTAAGATCATCATTTCCCTCAGACTAATGGTAAAAGATCAACGTCTTAACTACCAATGGTACCACCCGGCCATCCATCAGGGGAGTACCGATGTCGATGTAATCCCCTTCTTCCAGGCCAACCTGATCAATTATCAATAATGGACGTTCTCTAACCAATCCTTTCACCGTTTGCCCTAGTACCTGGGCGTAATCGCGTTTAATGATTGCGATCAGTGGTCGGCCAATGGGTAAAGTATTCGCAAAGGATTCAAGCCCTTGCGCCACCTGAACTAATTGGGGATAATCCATTCGTAAATCTAATTCCAGTGATATAGCATAAGGATCAATATCCAAATCCAGATCCCAACGCACCAAAGCATTGCTGATCGCTTCTGAAATCACATCCGGTAACAATGACTTACCAAAGAGATCAGGTCGTATCACAGGTACATTTTTTAGAGGGAGGATTGATTTTTCTGCCCAGATAGTGGATCCTGAAAGTGTCAGGGTTTGTGAACTGGCTCCCAGCACCGTTGCTCGCTGAGTTTCCGCTGGTTGAATCACATTATATGATTCAATTTTTGGATGTTTTCGTAAACTTTCAGCCAGTAGAGGACCTATATCTCCATGGCAGGCAACATCTGCGACTGTATTGATCTCTTTTGGGGAGTAATAGTAGTAACCAATACCACCAGAAAACATCAAAGGTTTCCCCAAACCGGAAACTGGATTAGGCGGGGTTTGGTAGAGTTTCTCTGCCAATGGAGAGGTTGAGCCTTCGATCAGATGTACCGTAACATCCGCCATACAATCTGTCACCAATCTCAAATCAGCCAGCGAAGGGCGCTCCCCTATCTGAATGTGACCACCTGCAGTTGAAATAATCCATTCCCCTGCCCGGGTAATTTCCCGTACAACGCCATCTGTAATCTCAATCACCCTTCCGCCAAAATTCATAGCCGCCGAACCGACCTGATTGCCCTGTCGGAATGTAGCACAATTGGCACTCCCACCACCAATATCAATGTTGGTTACCGTTGTAAAATGCTGACGTGAATAACTGGCAGCTCCAGAACCTCGTCCGGCGATCATCCCCTCAACATTCGGTCCTGCTACAGTGACAACAAAGTCACCTGCCAGGTCAGCAATCGCTGTCAAGATTTGATCCGCGTTTTTCTTACGGGCGGTCTCACCGGTGATAATTACGGCTCCGGTTTCAACCTGACTCGGCAGGATGCCTGCCTGTCTATATTCTTTCTTCAAGAATTCTGCGAGCTGAAGAGCATCGATTGTCTCATTATCAATTAATGGGGTAAAAACAATCTCGCTTTCATACAGAACTTTTCGGTCGGTAATATCCACACGGGGAATCTGACCTGCGCGAGCAATTTCAACCAGAGATAATTCACTGAAGATTACCTGTGTTGTTGTAGTACCGATATCGATACCAACGCTGATCATGTTTTGTGTACCTTTCACAGGCTACTCTTTCCTGAATGTGGTTTCACCACTGATCTCAAGGGAATCAATTACTGCGATGATTACAGCGTCTACCGGAATATTTGTCGTCAGGTCGGTCTGTCGCGCAGAACTTCCTTCGGTTATCACTACCAGATCACCAGTACCTGCATCCACAGTATCCACCGCAATGAAAGGTTCTCCCTGAACTTTACCAGAGGGATCAGCATTCTGAACCATTAACAATTTGTGTCCTCTCAGTTTCTCGTTTTTTATCGTTGCGACAGCTGTACCAATTACAAAAGCGATGCGCATGGCTAGACCTCCATCGTTCCTGGTCTGAATAATCAATCCAATCTTCATTATTATATCGATCATTGACAAAATTGACCTCATCAAAGAGACCCCATGTATATTACGATTTCAATCCTTGAGAAGTGTTTAATTCTTAATAATTGGTTAACAATTGAATAATCTTGATATACATACTTGTACATTTAGATTCTAAAATTGTATACTTTATTTATTCCATTCTCGACCATATGAATCAAAATTTTTAAGTAGATCAGGAAATAATCATAAAAAGGAGAGTTGCATATGAGTGTTTTATTAGGAATCTTTATTGGATTTGGCGTCTGGTTTGTTTTCCGCTATGTCCTAACTTCATTCTTTACTGTCGAGCAAAATGAACGTGCAGTTAAAACCGTTTTTGGTCGTGCAGAACGGATGGGTGACAACACTACCATTAATACGCCGTTGGCAGAGATGCTTACTGAAGAGCATAAAAAACGGTACAACTACCCGGTGGTTAAAGTCATTCAACCTGGTGGACCATATTTTAAATGGCCATGGGAGAAAATCTATAAGGTGTCTGTCGCAACCCAAACAATTAATATGGCTTATGATCCGGATGAACCTAAAGCAAATGCAGGTGGAACAATTTTGGAAGCTGTCACCAAGGATCAATTGAACACAGGTCTCACTGGTCAAATTCGTTATCGGGTGGCTGATAGCAACTTATATGCCTACTTATTCGGTGTTAAACAACCAATTTCGCATGTAATGGGTTATTTTGTCTCAGTGTTACGTGAACGAATTGCCAGCTTTGCAGCACCTGCGAATCCCATTATTCCTGATAGCGAAATGAGTATTGTGACCGGTGTTTCAATTAATGATCTGCGAAAAAACCTGCGTGATTTGAATGAACATATGGAAAGAGAATGTGCCTCTTCGGCTGCACGCTATGGAATAATTCTGGATGCGTCTTTAATCACCGGTATAGATCCACCTGCTGAAGTAGAATCCGCACTGGCAGCCATTAACACTGCTCACAATCAGGTTTCTTCCGATATCAGTCTGGCACAGGCTCTTGCAGATCAGAAGATTGTTCAATCTAAACGAGCCGTTGAGATTGAAACATTGAATGCACAGGCAGAAGTTGAACCATTGAAAGCACTGGCTGAGCAATTACGTATCTTAAAAAGCAGTGGTGCTGGTGCATTAACAGCCTATTTACGTAATGTTCGCTTACGATTGTTTACCCATGCACAACAGGTGGTACGGGAGGTGGAATCATGAGCCCGTTTGTACAATTATTAATTGGGGCAGTTATCACTTTTTTCGCTATGTGGTTTATCATGCCATTGGTTTTATTTTTTGTACGTCTCTTAGGAATCTACACAATCGTAAATGAAGGCACCTGCCAGGTATTTATCCTATTTGGAAAAGTGATCGGTATTTTAAAAGAACCAGGTATCCATATATTACCTTTCAAGATCGGACCTGGCGCTTTCCTGGTGAACTGGTTTGGCAGCCGAAAAGTCCTGGATATGCGTATGGATCAACAATACCTGCGCAGTAATCCAGTCAATTCGGAGGAAGGTGCTCCGATGGGTGTCGGTATCTGGTATGAAATGTACATCAGTGATCCGGTGTCTTATCTGTTTAAAAATGCTGACCCGCGAGGTTCGTTATCTGCGAATGTCAGTAATGCTGTTGTACGGTCATTAAGTAATATGCCATTGGATCAAATGCTCGTAGACCGCCATCAGATGAGCCGAACTGTACGCGAAGAAGTTACACCACGATCGAATGAATGGGGATACAAGCTTGGATCTGTCTACATTCGTAAAGTTCATTTTCGCGACTTCGGTATGATCCGTCAGATTGAAGAAAAGGTTGTCAACCGATTACGACAAGTCACATCTGCCATCAAACAAGATGGAGCAAATCAGGTGAATATCATCGCCAGTACAGCCGAGCGTCTTGCAGCAGTTGAATTTGCCAAGGCAGGAGCGATCCGGCCACGCATCGTTGGGGAATCCTTGCAGGAAATCACCAACGATTCTGAGGTTGCCAATGCCATGTTTGAAATTCTCGAAATGCAGAAACTATTAGAGAACAAAGGAAAATTAACATTGGTCCCGAAAGGCAGTGATTTTCTTAATCAATTGATCGTTGCCGGTTCGAACAAGTAATTTTGTTTTGCTTTTGGTTTTTCTCAGCGGGAGGATTGTACCTCCCGCTGAAATTTTAATGAGATGAATTTGATTGGATGGTAGATAAGAAATCCTCAAAATTGATCCCGGCTGCGCGGTGTTTATCGGGGTGAATAATAATATCTGCAAAATCGAGATATTTGTGTTGTCTTGATTTGATCAATTGAGGATAACAGCGTTCGAAAGTCTTCTGTCTTGATTCATCCGGGTAAGGCTGAAAAATTCCATTCCAGATAATTGCCACCGGATTTGATAAATAATATTGCAACATATGTTTAAAATCCTGTGGCGTAATATCCAGATAAACAACTGTTGTCATTTGACTCATCTTAGTGAGGATACCATCAGGCATGTAAATTACACTGCCTGTCGTATCAATTACAATATTTTCATCTTTTTTTGCATTGGAGAGATATTGAATAATTTCAGCCACCACTTCCTGTTCGCACTGTAAATATTGTGAAGCTCGCTCCGTATGTGTTACTTCGTCAGGGTACCCGACATATGCATGCATATCAAAATTTTGAGAATCGGTCATCCCCAACTGTAATGCCAGTCGTTCAGTGATGAGATCATCGCAACCAAAACGTGTGAAACCTGCTGATTCAAGGTTTTTAGACCAGTATGATTTTCCCGTGCCTGACATGCCTATTAAAGTGAGAAACAAATTTACTCCAAATCAAATGGAACATTGGTGTTTTTACCGATTGGTAATTATAGCATTCTCAGATTTCAAATAAAAAGTTCTCAAAGGGATTTCCTCCTTTGAGAACTTTGATAATTTTATAATCCTGAATCTTAGAGTTTGATTCCAGCTTCCCGTAATAAATTTTGTATCGCACCGGTATCGGGTAACAGGATCCACATTCCATCCCATGACCAGGACGGGTAAGCCTGATCTTCACCAATTGCAAGTTGATTGATCTTTTCCGGTTGGTTCAAAACCATTGCAACAAATGGCATCAATTTTACAGCTTGCTCGATGGTCATATTTGTTTCCACATTTTCCTGGATCTCATCCTTCATGGAGGATAATTGGGTAATCGATTGGAAACTGACCAATTTCCTTGCCAGAGCAAATAACACTTCCTGCTCACGGCGACCACGGTCAAGATCATTGGTTGTTGTTCTTGCCCTAACGTACCAAAGTGCCATCGGCCCATCCATATGGACAGTACCCTGATCCACAAAACAATCTCCATTGATATCTTTTTGAGGAAGGTTGCACTGATCATAGAAATCTTCACCTACATGAACTTCCACACCCCCACGATTATCAATAAATTGGGTGAATCCGTTGAAATTTGTCATTACATAATAATCCGGTCGCAGACCGAAGTTTGCTTCAAACATTCCCGCGGCTGCATCAAATCCACCCAATTGAAATACCTGATTGATCTTCATTTCCCAAAGGGCAGGTACCTTCACCCATAAATCACGCGGGAAAGAGACAATATTAATCTGCATCAAATCCGGATCCAATACCACCATCAAGATCGCATCTGTCCTATAACTGCCATCGTTGGGTCGCAGGTCGGAACCAAGCAATAATATTTTTATTTGATTGGAAAAATTTGGTGTTACTGCAACCGGTACGAATTCTTCTTCCTTAGCAGCTGCAACAACTTTTTTCTCACGTTGATAATGTTGTGCAACAGCAACCATGGTTGTGATCATCGTCATGCATGCAAAAAAGACAAACAGAACGCCTAGTATGGAGGTAATGTTCCATTTAAATTTAACTTTTGGAAGTTGGATTTTTAACTTCGGGAGTTGCAAATTTACTTTTTGATTTTGTGGTTTTGACTTAAGAAATAGCGGATTTTGTGGATTTGACTTTGGAGATTGCAGATTTGGCTTAGGAAGGTGCGGTTTTAATTTCTGAAGTTGCAGTTCTAATTCCTTTATTTGTTGGATTAACTTTGAAACAAACAACTTAAACTGGTCACTCTTTTTTGGCGCTTTAGGTCTGGCCATTGACTGACCTGACCAATTATTTCCATTGCCTGGACGATTGACACTACTTTTTCGAAAATGAGTATTTCTCTGGTTATTATTGAAATTATTCAATTGTTCTCTCTCTTTATAAGCGGATCAAATCCGGCTAATGGATTATTATAATTCCAAAATGGCTCAGATCCAAGAATTTTATAATTAAGTTGCCAGATTCATGCCAGGTGTGGAAAACAGAAAAGTGATTATAGCTATAAATACCATAATCACTTTCAGGATTTTTGCTTTATTCGTATCTTTTAATCATACCGGTCAGGGTGTTTTTGGGATCTCCGCCAAAAACACACACTAACGCCGTTTCTTAAGATGATACATTTTTATTTTATTTATATGAAGATAATCTGAGTATCTTCGGTCATATCAATAAATTCCGCAGCGGTAACAATATCTTTAACACCATCTACGAAGTCTTCCTTCTTCAGATCCATCATATCAACAGACATTTTACAGGCATATAAATGAGCACCAGCATCAGCTAACATTTGAATAAATTCACCTACAGGTGGAACATCCAGATCAGCAATTTTGTCACGCATTAATTTTGAGGCAAAAGCGGTCATTCCAGGTAAAACACCCATTAAATTCGGAATACCCAAATTGCCAGTTTTGACGCCCATCAAACTCATTTTCATGCTGGTATTGCCGACAGGAGCTAATTCAAGTTTGTCAACACGATGTTTGTTGATCAGGTCCATCCCCCAGAAGGTAAAGAAGAGCGTAACATCAAGTCCATTACCCAATGCTGCCCAGCCCATAATCAAAGCAGGATACGCCATATCCAAAGTACCCTTTGAACAAATAAAAGCCATTTTTCTTTGTTTTTCTTCCATTGTTACCATCTCCTCGAAATTCTAAAATTCGTACTTTATTAGACACAACCTTCGGGTTTTCCCAGACCAGCGATTTTTGCAACTTTCTTGGCTGGTCCTTTTGGGAACAACGTAAACAGCTCTTTGGTGTTTACACCGGATCCACTGGTGATTGACCGTAATGTGGGGGAACTACCGGTTGACCCTGCTGTCTGTCGACTGAAATCAATCACCTTCCAGTGGGCTTCGGTCAGTTCTGGAATTCCTTCTTCTTTAGCCAACTCAGCGGCTATTTCTTTGGTCCAGTCTGCCGGGTTTGCCAAGAAACCTTCTTCGTTTACTTCAACTACTTTTCCTGCAATTTCCTTGCTTGCCATCTTTTTTTCTCCTTTAATTTTTTTTATGCTAAGTTATAGCGTTTTTCCCAATCAGTCCACTTCCCAGCCATGGTCATGGTTGGCGCAAGTGGTACTTTACGACCACGCATCAAGATATTCCAGTACATCCATTGAAATGACAATTTTCCAATATGGTTAAGTCTCGACTCTTCCAAAAGAGAAAATGGTCCAATTCCGGGTACGGGAAACCGTCCAGGTAAGGGTTCCTGGTCATAATTGAAATCCAGTAATACGCCTTTACCAAACCCTGATTCAATGAAACAGTTGGTGTGACCATCAAATTTTTCTTCTAATGGCTTCCCTTCCGTGTAATGCTTAAAATTTTCCCCGAACAAATCAACAGCATAATGAGCGACAGAACCTGCCTTGGAAGTTGGTGCATTCGCTGCATCTCCCAGGACAAAAATGTTGTCAAATTTGTCAGATAAGAACGTGTGTTTATTTACCGGAGAGAAATTTAATTCATCACCCAGTCCCGATTTCCCGATTACATCAGCACCTTTATTGACTGGAATGCTTACCAACAAATCATATTCCACTGCTCGTTCGTCATATGAAATAATCATTTTACCGTCCGGATCAGCCCGCTCGATATAAAAATCAGATTCAATTTTTATGTTTTTTCGATCCAACATATCACCAATCAATTTAGAAGCCACTGGCTTGGTAAATGCTCCTGATAATGGCGTTGCATAAATCAGTTCAACCCGATCCCGCATACCTTTTTGAGTGAAGAAGGCATCTGCCAGCATTAAAAATTCCATTGGAGCGACCGGGCATTTAATAGGATTTTCGACAACATTGACAACAATCCTGCCACCCTGGAAATTTTTCATTTTTTCGGCCAATGCAACCGATGTTTTCAAAGTATAGAATGAATGAATTGATTTTCCCCATTCATGTTCTGCCAGACCAGGTGTCTCTTCCGGATAAATATCAGCCCCGGTTGCGATCACAAGAAAATCATAATCCAATACAGTTTTATCTCGCAGAATTACCTTGTTGTTTTCCGGCTGAATTAACTCAATTTTGGCTTCAATCATTTTAACTTTCGAAGGAATGAAGTCTTTTTTCGGTTTAATCAACTCTTTTTCATTTGCTTTTCCAAAAGGTATAAATATATATCCCGCTTGATAATAATGAATTGGATCCTCATCAACAATTGTAATTTGCCATTGATTCAAATCCATCAAATGAGTCAGATGATTTGCAACCATTGTCCCAGCTGTTCCAGCCCCTAAAATAACGATTTTTTTCATTCCGCCACTCCTATAAATTTTGAGTTAAATTTGCAATTTGTTGTAAACGTTCCATAAATACTGTTCGTTCACTTAAAATACTTTCAACAGCAGTAGCTGCTGCTGCTGGTTGAAACGATAAATGATGTTGTTCTGCCACCGATAGACGGCGGACTTTTTGTGCTGCAGAAATTAATGCCTGTTCGTTGATGCCACATTGAAAAGCTGTTCGTTTTAAAATTTCAAAATTCTGTGTCAAATCTGAATCAGCCAGATAGAATTCCCCTGCCAAAAATACGCCTTGTTTCTTGTTTTGATTCAGAATCACCGAACCAAAGTATTTCAATCCTGCATGACAGCTAAATATTTCCGCTCGACCTTTAGCTTGTTCTGAAATTTCTCGCCATGAAGATTCACATATTTGCTTGCCTTCCGATGTAGATAACAAGAGTTCACAGACCGGACCTGGTTGGCTGATTTGTGTAACTGCCTTCCCATCCTGGTCGATAATTAGTGCACTACATTGACTGACAGAAGTGAATAAATTCTGAATGGTTTGAACACAATGAATGGGAAAAATTGAATCCTTATCATCGGAAATAGGAAGTTCAACAGGACTACCACTTAGCAGACGCTCAACCTCACGTTGTGGAAAACGCCATTGATTACCAATTTTTACACCTTTCAAGCGTCCATCCTGCAACATACGATATACAGTTATTCGATCAATTTTGAATAAATCCTGGACTTGTTTGGTTGTGAGAAAATTCTCCATTTGTTACTTTCTGCTATATCATGTTATATAATGTTATAATAAACTGTTGTGCATCTTTTCACAAGTGATATTAGTCACTATTGAGATTATGATTTCTATGACAAAATATAAGCCTGATTATTCCTAAATTAAAAAACCAGGCTTTTGAAATCCTGGTTTTTTTGGATGGTAACTTGATCTCTTTTATGGAAAAAACATCTTTATCCTGTTAAGTATTAAGTTGCTTTTTGAATGAATTTTTTCAAATCCTTTGTAACTTGTGCCAATGAGGGTTTGTGGGTATACATCATATGCCCGGACTGATAATACGTCATACTAATATTTTTTAATTGTTTGGCTGGTAGGTCAATATGGTTAAAGGTGTATTGTGTAGCAAAATAGGGAGTAGCCAGATCAAAATAGCCATTGCAAACAATCACTTTCAGAGCAGGATTAAGTTGAAAAGCGATTCTTAATTGCTCAGCTGTATTCACGAATTGATTCTCATACTTTTCGAATTTCCAGGTTTCATACAAACTTATTAATATTTCATAATGACGATCCAACTCCACTGCCAGGTCACGGCGGACATAATCATAGAATGTGGCTGTATAAGGACCCAAAATCGCATTATAAGAAGGATCACTTTCGTAATACTCCCCTGCTCCATCTTTATCAAAACCTGTGTAACGGCTATCCAAGCGTCCCACCGTAATACCTTCTGAACGACATAATTCCTTGGTGAAACGGTGAATATTAATACGCAAATTGGTCTGATCGATGTATTCCTTCGAAAGGCCAGTGAATCGAGCTAATTTTTCAATGATTTTATTGCGATCCACTTTGGTTAAACTACTTCCCTTCATTAATGCCAGGGTATATTCTCCAGCCGCAAATTCTTCGACCTGATCCAGGGTTTTTCGTAAATCTTTTTGTAATTCTGGTGATAATTTTTTATGATACCAGGCTGTTGCTGCATAGGATGGTAAGAATAAAACATAAGGCAGGTCATTTCCGGGTGTGAATCTGGCAGTTATGAAATTGAGAATCGATGACACCAGCATGATGCCATTCAAATTCATGCCATAACGCGACTGCAAAAATTCAGCCAGCCCACCCGCTCTTGTGGTGCCATAACTTTCTCCGATTAAAAATTTAGCAGAGGACCAGCGATTATTGCGTGTTGTCCATAAACGGATGAATTCCCCCACCGATTCGATATCTTTTTTTAATGAATGATATTGATCCGGTTTTTCTTTTGGTACGGCTCGGCTGTAACCTGTGCTAACCGGGTCGATGAATACAAGATCAGTATGGGAAAGCAAAGTAAATTCATTATCCACCAATTTGTATGGTGGAGGTAAAGAATTGCCATCATCATCAAACAAAACACGTTTCGGACCCAACAAACCAAGATGCATCCATACAGATGAGGATCCTGGTCCACCGTTAAAAGAAAATGTCACTGGGCGATCAGCGGTTGACTCCACTTCATTCAAGGTATATGCCATATAAAAAATGGAAGCCTTAGCCACTTCTCCACTTTCCACAACCTCTTCTTTTAATAACATAGTACCGGCAGTCACTGTATAATCCAGTTTTATTCCATCAAGAATGACACTGTGTTGGGTTTTTGAAGTGATTTCTTGTGGAATGGTTTCTTTCTCTTGTTTGTCTTCTGATTGTGATTTTTCTGTCATTATTCCTCCATGGATGCTTACCTGGTTTTATTGTATCAGAGCATTAATTTCCATATTTGGATTAAAAGAATTGGATTAATGTCTACCACATTGAAAATACAGTACAATCGAGGTTGTTAATACCTTTTTTTATAAGGAAAGAAAGATGATTCATCTTCGGTCTTTACAAGTCAAGAATCTTGATAATTCCCCTAAATCCTATCCTTTCAATTTACCTTTAATCCAGGAATTACCAGGCATTACTTTTACGGCGCCGGTTACTTTTTTTGTGGGAGAAAATGGGTCTGGCAAATCCACACTGATCGAAACAATTGCTGCAGCTGTGGGATCAATCGTGGTTGGCAGCGAGAATATTCAACAGGATATTACTATGAAGCCAGCAAAGCACTTAGCCAATTACCTTCAATTGGTATGGAATAAACGAACCCATAAAGGCTTTTTTTTACGAGCAGAAGATTTTTTTGGATATGCAAAAAAGATGGGACAAATAAGAGCAGAAATGCAGACAGATCTTGAAGAAGTTCAAAATCAAACCCGTAACAGATCATTATTAGCTCAGAATCTGGCAAAAACACCTTTTCAAAGAGAACTTAATGAAATGAAGCAAGGTAAAACCGACTCATTGGACCATATCTCACATGGTGAAAGCTTTTTACATTTGTTTCAAACTCGTTTCGTACCGGATGGACTTTACTTATTGGATGAACCGGAAGCTCCATTATCACCTCTCCGACAACTTACCCTGTTGACATTGATCAAACAAATGGTGGCAGAAAATGCTCAATTTATCATAGCCACCCATTCACCAATCCTGATGGCATTTCCTGAGGCAGAAATTCTCAATTTTGATGAAATTCCTATCCGATCTATTGCTTTTGACGACCTGCAACACGTAGAAATCATGCGCGGTTTTCTGAATAATCCAAAAGCTTATCTAAATCATTTGTAATGTCAAAATTAAATTTGATCAATCCATTGATGCCTTCAGTCTGTGAAGCTTGCAATATTTGGAATTGGGTATAAAATTATTATGTTTTTGTTATGGAGGGCATAACCAAAACTGTTTAACAGGGTTTTTACCCATCAAGGATGGTGTATTGATCATTCTCCACAGATTCAATTAAATCCGGAATTACAGGTATATTTCTTTACGGGTCAGGAAGGAAAACAAGTATGAGCTCAATCTCTCAAGGTGTAAAACCCAGTATTGCCTTAAAGACACGCAGTCGTAATTATTTGTTGTACATGGTAATTTTCATGGGTTTGGTAGCCATCATGGATCAATATTTATCCACAATCAAAACCACAGCACTCCCCTATATTTTAGAAGAGTACAAAATATCCGCTTCAAATTTCTCATATCTCGAAGCTGTTTACATGGCGTTTACATTTCTGATTGTTCTATTGAATGGATTAACCGATATCATCGGACGCCGGCTGTCCATCCTGATATTGATATTAATCATGGGTTTTGCTTCCTTTGGCGTCCTGTATTTCACACCCAGCATTCATTGGTTCATGATTATGTACACGCTGGCAATATTTGCCACAGTATCGAATATGTGGACGATTCCGGTCAGCGAAGAATCACCAGCAGAAAAACGCGCAAAGTATATTGCGATCGTTTATATTATTGGATTGATCCCATTGCAGGCAGTGTTTCCACCACTACTTATGAATACGTTGGGCTTAAGCTGGAAGTGGATGTATGGGATTATGTTCATTTTCATGGTGCCTGTATTGATCATGTGGGCATTCATGAAAGAAACGAACCGTTTTCAGATTATTCAAGCAGAGCGAAAAGACGGCACCCGCAAAAATCATTTCTTTGGATTAGGTGTAATTAATCGCAAAGACGTTCGCTATATTATTATTTCTTCAACGATCTGGTTGGCATGGTTAACATATCAATTCTTTTATTTCTGGACCGGTTACTATTTCATGACCATCAAGGGTTACACCCTGAATCAATGGTCGATGGTACTTTTAGTAACGCTGATTGTCGCAATGATTGGTGGATATTTAAGTGGTTGGATCATGGACCGTATCGGGCGGAAACCAGCATTGATATTTGGCTGTATTGGTCTTTCTCTCGTCCTGGTCTTGATGGGTTTTGGTCAGGGGTTTTTATTGCCATTAGCTGCAGTTCTAATGGGATTCTTTACATCCTTTACCTATACATGGATCGTTGTTTATATCCCGGAAGTATTCCCCACAGAACGACGAGGAACCTGCATGGGTTGGACAACAACTATCGCCAGAATTTCTTATGTGATTGGTCCACTATTAACCGGGTATGTACTGAGTCTCTTCCCAACCATGGAATGGTTCTGGGTGGTCGGCAGCGTTGTCATCTTGATCCCGATTGCCATCGTACTTTTCCTTAACCCCTCAGAGACAAAAACCCAGGAATTGGAAGATATTGAGATTGCCCGTGCTTAAGATAAAACTGTAGAAATAAAAGCGGAGTAGCCCAAATTGGTCCTACTCCGCTTTCTCATTATTGATTCAATGAAAATCTCAGGTGTTTTCTTCTGCATTTAATGAGTGTTCAAGTTCTTGCCAGCGTAGATAGATTTTTGGAATCTCTTCCTCCAGCCATTTCATTCGGTATACAGTAGCAGTGATCTCCATCTCCTGTCGGTTGTAAAATTCAGATGAAGCCATCTTCTGGATGAGTTCCTGGTATTCATTTTCTAACATATCAATTTTGTCTGGAATTTCGTCCATTTCCTGCTGAATTTTCTTCCGTTTCGCAGAATTCAATTTTTTATTGGTTTGATTTACCGTGTCTGTTTTCTTTGGTGCAGGTTGGCTTGCCTTTTCCGGATCAACCTGTTCTTTCAACAGTGCCTGTTGGTACCAATCATCATATCCACCGATAAATTCTTTTACGATCCCCTCTCCCTCCAATACCAGCGTACTTGTCACCAGATTATTCAAAAATGCACGGTCATGACTGACAAGGATTAACGTCCCATTAAAGGTTAATAGTAAATTCTCCAGTAATTCCAGAGTTTCCAGATCCAGATCATTAGTTGGTTCGTCCAAAATTAAAAAATTTGCTGGCAGGGTAAATAAGCGCGCTAATAATAAACGGTTGCGCTCACCCCCGGAAAGAACATGAATCGGGGCATGCACCCTTTCTTTTGAGAATAGAAAATCCTCCAGATATCCATACACATTCCGGTTCAATCCATTGATACTGATTGTATCTCGCCCCTGTGCAACATTCTCATAAACAGTTTTTTCTTCGACCAGTTGAGATCTCAATTGATCAAAATATGCCATTTCCAGATTGGTACCATAATTGATCACGCCTTGCTGCGGGGCTAAATTTCCGATTAACAAGTTCAATAATGTAGTCTTTCCAGTGCCATTTGGTCCGACGATACCAACTTTATCTCCCCGCTGAAGGGTGAAGGTAAAATCTTTTATGATGGGTTCTTCTTCATAGGCAAAGCTGACAGCATCTACTTCCAGAACTAATTTTCCGGATCGACGGGCTTCCTGAATTTGGAGATTAACCTTCCCTGGCTGATCTCGGCGTTCTTTTCGAATTTCTCGTAAACGTTTCAATGCGCGAACGCGACCTTCATTCCGTGTTCGTCTGGCTTCAATCCCTTTCCGTATCCACTGTTCTTCCTGAGCTAATTTTTTATCAAAGACTGCATTCTGTGCCTGTTCTGAATCCAGATAAGCGTCTTTTCGTTGAACAAAAGTATTGTAATCACAATCCCAATTAAAAATTTGTCCCCGATCCAATTCGACAATGCGGGTGGTCAACTTCTGAAGGAAAACACGATCATGGGTAACAAATACCAGGCTACCATTCCAACGCATAAGGAAATCTTCTAACCAGAGAATCGATTGAATATCGAGGTGGTTGGTAGGTTCATCCAATAATAAAAGCTGTGGTTGTGCCACCAGACCTCTTGCTAACAGAACTCTTCTTTTCATCCCTGCAGAAAGAATTTCAAAAATTGCATCCGGGTCTAATTGCATCCGGCTCAGGGTTTTTTGCAATAACAATTCGGATTGCCACTCGATCTCATCATCCAGCCAATCGAATGCCATCCCCTCCAAACCTGTTTTCACAATCTCCCTGACGGTACCCTCAATCCCCTGTGGCACTTCTTGTGGCAAATAGGCTATGCGCAGATTTTGTTGACGGGAGATAATACCAGCATCCGAATCCAACTCACCGATGATTAATTTCAATAATGAAGTTTTCCCCATCCCATTGCGACCAATTAATCCAATGCGTTCATCCGTTTTGATGCGAAAATCTACACTTTCTAGAATTAGATCGCCACCAAAACCAAGGGCTACTTCTTCAAAATTAATCAAATTCATATTCGATCCACAACCTTTGATACAGGAAAATCTCAAACGTTGATCATTATACATTCATTTGAGTTCAAATCAATACACATCATACAATACTCCAACATACGGAGGTATTATGGAGTTTATTGACAGAGTTATTCATGCAATTACCGAGCTTCACCCACTTCATGCCATGGTTGTCCATTTTCCAATTGCGCTTACCGGTGCAGCTTTTTTATTTGTATTACTTGCCTGGATACGAAAAAATAAGATTTTTGAACAAACAGCCTTTTTTAATATGGTTCTGGCTGCCATCAGTACCTACTTTGCAGGTGCCAGTGGTGTTTACGATAATAATCTTAATTATGATGGTGATGCTCCTTTTGCTCCGATTAAGTTGGCATTAGGGCTGACATTATCTGTTTTAACAACCGGTTTGGTCATTTTTCGGTGGAAGAATCCTGATATTTTTGATCGTGCTCGGGGACTTTATATCCTGGTCCATGCGATTAGCTTTGGAATCGTGCTAGTATTGGCTTTCCTGGGTGGTTCCATCTTGTATGGTTTTTAGAAAGGAGCCTTTATGCAAATTTTTCATGCAAGAATTCATAAATTCCTACTTCTATGGGGATTATTATTAAGTATGTTTATTCTGGTTGCCTGTTCAGCTACACCTGCAACACAAGTGGATCCTTCTGCTGCGAGCACTCCATTAGAAGCAATTTCAGAACCTGCGATTGAAAATGAAGTGTTGCCAACTGAGACCATTGTTGAACAACCGTCTCCTACCGCAACCTCCCAACCGTCCGCCACGGATACCCCACCTGAGGAAAATTTTGTCAGTTTTAGCAATGATGTCTACCCCATCATCGAATTTCGATGTTTGAATTGCCATGGTGGAGAAAAGATCGAGGAGGGGTTGAATTTGACGGATTATTTTGGCTTAATGAATGGTTCCATTAATGGCGCGATTGTCACTCCTGGGGATGCTGAAAACAGCCTGTTTGTTGAGATGGTAGCCAGTCAAAAAATGCCAAAAAGAGGTGCAAAGCTAACCCCTGCCCAGGTGCAGATTTTTCGAGATTGGGTAAATCAGGGGGCCTTGGAAAACTGAAAAAGATTTTAAAAAGTAAATAACTATGTCAACCAAATAACAGTCCAAACTTTTGATTACATGAGGTCTTTTATTGTAAAAATTAATCCCCACCAAAAGAGTAAGATCAGCTAAAATTGGGTCTGTGAATAAACAGCCACCTCTGGATTTTGAAATTCTTTATCCCAGGTTTAATACCCCAATCACCGACCTGGATTGTGGTCAAAAATGTGCTATCCATAATTCGCATGGGGTTCCATTTTGTTGTGATATTTGCCATGCCATCCCAGCAGCCTATCAAAGCGAGTGGAAATTTTTGAGACAAAATACAAATTTATGGCGGGAATGGGAATCAACTGACTGCAATGATGTAGAGTTAGATGCCAATAATCCTTTAAGTGACCTTCCGGATAATATGATCTTATTAACCTGCCAGGGTGCGTCACTTTGTCAGCGGCCTTATCGTGCCCTCAGTTGCCGGCAATTCCCTTTCTTTCCCTATGTAACTGAGGATTTTCGTTTTATTGGTCTGGCCTATGAATGGCAATTTGAAAACGAATGTTGGATCATCAGTCACCTTGAACAGGTGGCCTCCACGTATCGCTATGAGTTTATTCAAACATTTGATAAAACTTTTAATCTTTGGCCAGAGGAAATGGAAAATTATGCAAATAAGTCGGAAGAAATGCGATCAGTTTTTTCCGAAAAAAAACGAAGAATTCCGATTCTTCACCGAAATGGAAAGAATTATTTACTCAACCCATTGAATGATCACATCAGGATTACAACCTTCAGTCAATACCAAAAATTTGGTCCTTATCAAATTTATTAAAATCCACATCATAAAAGAGACTTCATGACATATCGACCAGCAACAGTAAAAACAATCAACCGCGGATATACTTTCGCTCTTCTGGGGGCAATTTTCCTTTCAACCACATCCATCATTATTCGCCATATGACATTAACCTATCAGATTCCAGCCTTAATTCTGGCATTCTGGCGAAATGTATTCGTTGTCGCAACATTAATACCAGCATTCTGGATTATCAATAAACGATTATTAAAAATTCAGAGAAAACATCTCGGTTTTCTGGTTTTTTTCGGACTTATCGTATCAATTTTCAATTCATTCTGGACATTGTCTGTCTCGATTAATGGGGCAGCTGTGGCAACGGTCCTGGTCTACTGTTCTGCAGGGTTTACAGTCCTGCTGGGCTGGTGGATTCTTAAAGAACAACTGACTTGGGTAAAAATTGTAGCTGTCTTCCTCAGCCTCGGTGGTTGTGTACTCGTCGCTGAAGCTTATCAACCATCCATGTGGAATACCAATCTGGCTGGCATCCTGACTGGCGTGCTTTCTGGGCTTTCCTACGCGCTTTACAGCCTTTTGGGTCGTACTGCTTCCCAACGCGGACTCAGCCCCTGGACAACCTTGCTTTATACTTTCGGTTTTGCTGGAGTCTTTTTATTGGTGATTAATCTGATACCGGGAGATTTTTTAATTGGGAAGGCGATGCACCCTGGTGAATTGATGTGGCTGGGAAATCGTTGGGAAGGTTGGATCATCCTGTTTTTGTTGGCAGCCATCCCAACTCTGGCTGGTTTTGGTTTTTATAATGTAAGTTTAAGTTATTTGCCTTCCAGCATCGCCAACCTGATCGTTACCATGGAACCTGCATTTACAGCTGTGACAGCATATCTTTTGCTGGGAGAACGTCTGACCCCCATTCAATTAATTGGTAGTATCCTCACCCTGTCTGGCGTGGTATTCTTAAGAGTGTTTGAAACTAAACAAGTAAAAAGTGAACCAGTCACATTAAATGTCTCTGCTCAGGAGGGATCCAGTCATGGATAAAAATCTGTTGACCCAATGGCTTTTGGCATCTCCAACTGCAACCATCCGGTATAAGACTATGCTGGAATTATTAGAGCTTCCAGAAAATCATGAATCGGTTGTCGCAGCCTATAATGAAATCCAACAATCCGGTGCAGTTCCCGCCATTCTCAACCAGCAGGTGGAAATTGGGAAATGGAAATATCCCCAGCATTATTACACACCAAAATTCACCAGTACCCATTGGAGCATGGTACTTCTGGAGGAATTACAATGTTCCCCGAATGAGCCACGTTATCAAGCAGCTTGCGATTTCATGCTCTCAATAACTCAAAAGGATATTGAAAAATATAAGAATACGGGATTTACCTGCCTATGGGGAAATATCATCCGCTACTGTTTATATGGTGGATGGTCAGATGATTCTCGGTTGCAATTAATGATCGAATTAACAGCCGAAAGCTTGCAAAAAGGTAAATGTAGTTGTGAATGGAACTGGAAAATGCCTTGTGTGTGGGGTGCTGCAAGATCCATCTGGGGTCTACTCTTGATCCCGGAAACTAAGCGTTCGAAATTGATTGAAGCCGCACTTCAAACTGGTTTTGAATTCGTGCTCGAAAATGCGAATTTAATCATTCAAAAGAAATCCAGCCGGTTTGAAAAGAAGACACATCAAAACTGGTCTAAATTAAGCTTTCCAAATTTTTATCATGCAGATATCCTGTTTATATTGCGGTTATTAAAAGAATTTGATCAAATAAACCACCCACAAGCCCCTCATCTGATCACCTGGCTGAAATCGAAACAAAAAACCAATGGACACTGGCAAGGATCCAGTCCATTTCGTCAACGTACTTATCCAGAAATGGGTGGACCAGAAGAAACTTCTCGCTGGATCACATTACAGGCTGTATCCATCCTGAAGAAAGCTGGACGCTAATGCTTGATTGGTTTCAATATATTTTGATAGGGTTGGCAGCGCTGGCGGGTGGATTCGTGAATGCGATTGCTGGTGGGGGAACACTCATAACATTTCCAGTATTAACGGCTGTAGGTCTCCCGGCGGTCGTCGCTAATATTACCAACACGGTTGCACTGAGTCCAGGTTATCTGGGAGCCACCATTGCTCAATGGAATGATTTGAAGAGTCAAAAAAGAAGACTATATTTATTTGTTCCCGCCTCCGTCATCGGAGGCATCATCGGCGGTATCCTACTGCTAAATTCCGGAGAACGTCTTTTTCGATCTCTTGTACCTTTTTTGATCCTGTTAGCGTCCGTATTGTTGGCTATCGCTGACCCATTACGAAACTATATCAACAAACGACTGAGTACCCGGGGTGCGAACTTAGAACACATTCAATTTGCGATCCTACCTGTTTTATTGGCTGCAGTGTATGGCGGCTATTTCGGGGCTGGATTAAGCGTAATCGTGCTGGCTGTATTGGGTTTTCTGATCAACGATTCACTCACCCGATTGAATGCACTTAAACAGGCAATTGCATTCAGTGTCAATATTGCTGCTGCAATATTCTTTGTTTTTTCTGGCCAGGTTAATTGGAGTGCAGCCTTGGTAATGGCAATCTTTGCGATTATTGGCGGGACTTTAGGGGGCAAGCTGGCGAGCAAGATCAAACCTTCCACTTTACGTTGGACGGTGGTCACGATTGGGGTAATCGTTTCCATTATTTATTTTATTCGCTAGAAATTTAGAATTTACAGAATCAAAGACGGATAAAAATTAGCTGGAGTTCTTCTTTCCATAATCATTTCAGCATTAAAGGCAACCCTGAAAAGCATGTTCTCCTGCCAGTGTCTGCTGATTGCCTGTATGCCAACGGGTAGACCACGTGTATCATATCCAGCCGGGAAGCTGATCGCTGGCAATCCTGTGAGATTCGCGGCATACACGTAACGCATGTATTCTGTGTCGATGGAAAGATCTGACCAGCCTGCTGAAGGATCTGAGATAGGGAAGGGTTGGGCAGTTTTTGCTGTGCCTGGTGTCAGGATAACATCAACATTTTGGAAAATAGTATCAAAAGCAGAGATTGCCCGGGTACGATATCGTTGCGCCCGTAAATAATCACTGGAAGTCATCACCTCTCCTAAAACCAGGCTTAGACGAACTGCTTCTGCCATCTCTTTCCGCTGGGATTTATAAACGCGCATACACATCGCCATTTCTGAGAGAATGGTAATTGCATGCGCGATTCGAATTTCATCCAATTCAGGTATTTCGATTTCAATCAGTGTTGCTCCTCTTTTTACAAATGCTGTCAGCATTTCTTTGAACACGGAAACTACATCCTTGTCAGCATGTTCATTCCATTCCGGATATACCCCTAACCGAACACCTTCCAAATCAGGAGTATTCCATCCTTGCACCGTTACCGGTGGCTGAGTCAATGTATTCGGATCTTTTGGGTCCGGACCTGCAATAATCGAATAGGTTAATGCTGCATCATAAACACTGGCAGCAAGTGGACCCAGATGAGCCACACTCCAACACAAAGGAGCAGCACCAAATTCGCTCACTCTTCCAAAGGTTGACTTTAAACCGACCACACCACATAATGATGCAGGAATGCGGATGGATCCACCCCCATCTGCCCCCATGGCAACAGGAACCAAACCAGCGGCTACAGCAGCAGCGGATCCGCTGGAACTTCCGCCAGTATCATAGTTCAGATCAAATGGATTTCGGACGGTACCATGATGAACATTCATACCATTAGGTGCTATGCCTATTTCATGCATATTCGTCTTACCTACCAATAATGCTCCGGCAGCTCGCAGTCGGGCGACCACCGTTGAATCTTCGTTCGCGGGTTGTTTCCCTAAAAATGCTGTACCTACAGTTGTCGGATATGGCAACATATCAATTTCGTCTTTAATAGCCACCGGAACACCATCCAATGGACTGATTCTCTTTCCAGCTTTTATCCGATCCGCAGCATCCTGAGCTTGTTTAGAAAGATTATCACGGTCTACGGCGATAAACACCCGCATGGGTTTTTCACCCTGTTCACTACTTTTGATATTTCTTAAAATTTGGTCAACGACATCAACCGGGGAAATTTCACCTTGCTGGTATTTCATTGAATAATCAAGTGAGCTTGGGTAAGGGGAAGGCCAATCTCTTTGTGTTGGTTCGGTCATATCAACCGGAGATGAATTATCAGAATCAGGTCTCACCAACGGATAAAAAGTAGGGGCTTCGTCCACAATTAATGTTCGTAATTTTGGAATTCCACCATTTTCTAGCAATGAATTAAGTAAGAGCGCCTGGCCAAAGCGAGTCTCGACCAAATTGGCAAAAATCGAAAGCATGTTTCCGGTTAATTTCGGTAATTTTAACGATTTCAAGTTATATGATGTCATGGTTGGTTGTCCTAGAAATTTTTCTGGAAGAGAATTTGGGGGGCGATATAATTAAGTCATTCTAACATAATCAAATAAAAAAACGATTTTTCTTTATCACCAACCTGGACTCCCATGGAAAAAATCATTCCTTGGAAAAAGGGATTTTAAAAAAAATTGGGATCCAGACCAAGATTCACTCTCTAATTTTAAATCCAAATTTTGATGATACCATTTAATAAAAGTCTGCATCTTGAGAATGATGAATAAACGCCAAAGGAGTGATCATGACAGCCTATGTAATTGTAGACATTGAAATAACCGACCCGGAGAATTATGAGGTGGTAAAAAAATTAACACCTCCAGTTGTCGCCAAATATGGGGGAGAATACTTGAGCCGAGGTGGTTTTACAGAAGTGATCGAAGGAGATTGGTGTCCCAAGCGATTGGTGATTCTGGCATTCGAAAATTCTCAAAAAGCCAAAACCTGGTTAAATTCTCCGGAATTCGCACCTATTAAAGCATTGCGTGCAAAAACTGCCATTACCAGAATGGTTCTGACAGAAAGTGAGCCTCAATTCATTCCCAGTAACAAATAAAAATCACACCAGTCATACTTAAAAATTGTACTATTTCATGACTGGAATTGTGTTCCCTTAAGTGATATTGTTATTCCTGAGATGAAACCAGGCAATCTTCGACTAAAAATGCGTGAACCTATCAGTGCGCTGACCCATCTGGCAGCCGCTGTTCTCTCGCTTTTTGGTCTAATCAGCCTGATTTATTTTGGTTGGGGAGATCTGACGAAAATTCTTACACTGATCATTTACGGGATCAGTCTGGTATTGATGTTTATTGCGAGTGGAACATACCATCTGTTTATTGCCAAAGATTCAATCATTCTCAATTTAAGAAAATTCGATCACTCAGCCATTTATCTTCTCATTGCTGGATCGTATACACCCATCTGTTATCATTTTTTCGATGGTTTCTGGCAATATGGAATGCTTGCGATCATCTGGGGGCTGGCAATCATTGGTGTCAGCGTAAAATTATTTATTATCAATGCTCCTCGTTGGGTGACAGCTGGTGTGTATCTTCTAATGGGCTGGTTGGCGATCATGGGCGTCGAGGAGATCCTTCAGAGTATGCCTGTGGCTGCCATACTCTTGATGGTAATTGGTGGATTATTCTATTCCATCGGTGCGATTGTTTACATCACCAAGAAATTAAATTTTATCCCTGGTGTGTTTGGGTTTCATGAAATCTGGCATATATTTGTCATTTTAGGGGCATTCAGTCACTTCTATGTTATTCTTCGTTTCATTGCCATGGCATAACCAGGACTATTACTCCAGTGGAAATAAGTTCCAACAACAGATTTTCTGCAGCAATTTTCAATGTAATGTTAGAATAATAATTGAGGGAAATTCATTCATCAGTTCAGATTTCAGGAGTAGTAAATGAAAAAAGAGCGGGTGGTATTATTAGGCGCATCTGGCACCATGGGCTATTCTGCTTTTCAGGAATTATGGAAAAAGCGGGATCAATATGAAATCGTGCTCCTGTTACTCCCTGATCTTAGAGAAAAGCTTTTATTCCGCCCATACGAAATTATATCCAATATTAAGTCCATTCCTGGACGTGGTCATGTACAAGGTGACGGTTTGAAGATTATCTGGGGAAATGCTATTGAATATGATGATGTCGCGATAGCGATTGAAGGTGCCGATTGGGTACTGAACGCTATGGCATACATTTCACCAATGGCAGATTACTATCCAAAAAATGCCCGGGCAGTGAATACAGACGCTGTAAATAATGTTATCAGAGCGATTCAAACACAATCACTTGGCAAACAACATATTCGCTACATCCATACTGGAACTGTCGCCGAGACAGGAGACCGCCAACCGCCTATCCATTGGGGGCGTGTTGGTGATCCACTCAATCCTTCTGTATTCGATTTTTATGCCATCACAAAAATAGATGGTGAGAGAATTGTCCTCGAATCCGATTTACTATATTGGGTTTCCATTCGAATGACCTATATTATTCCAACCGAATTCAAGCATTACATGAAATTACAGGATCCAATTATGTTCCACATGCCTTTGCGTACTTGCATGGAAAATATCAGTAACCGTAACGCAGGTGTTGGGTTGATCAACGCACTCAATATACCTAAAGAATCTGATTTTTGGCGCAGAGTATACAATATGGGTGGTGGACCAGGGATGCGAATATCAGCTCTCAATTATATGAAACAAACCTACAAAATGTTGGGGTTATCCGGCTATCGTAAGGTAAATGATCGCAATTGGTATGCTTTGCGAAATTTTCATCTGCAATATTATCTTGATAGTCACATTTGTAATCATTATTTGAATTATTGGCAGGATACGATGACTGATATCTGGGAAGCACTTCACAAAAGCTCACCTTTGTCGATAAAAACTCTATCATTTTTGTGCAGAAATTTTCCATTAATTCGAAATTTTGTTGAAAAACAAACACATGGTTGGTTAAAAAATCTGGTTGAATATCATGCCAATGGAACTCGAAACTGGTACCTGCATAAAAACGACCAGAGAATTATTGCCTTCTTTAAAGACTATAAATCTTATGAAGCCATCCTGGACTGGGACAAGGAAGATCCTTCTACTGAAATTGAACCCGTACAACAGATTCTGGATCATGGATACGATGAGAGCAGGCAAATTTTATCGTTACTGGATCTGGAAAAAGCAGCTAGCTTTCGTGGGGGTGAATGTATTTCTCCTGAATGGAATGGGGATTTATACCATAAATTGAAATGGCGTTGCGCTTTTGGACATGAATTTATTGCGAAAGCATTCACGATTCTGAAAGCTGGTCACTGGTGTCCGGTCTGTGTTAGACCTCCCTGGAATGGAGATGAACAGGCTAGAAAAAATCCCTTTTTCGCCCAGGTATGGCACGCCAGTCATGATCCTGAAGAAAATAATAATTACAGTATGGAATCGGTTAAGGATATCTTAGCAGCCGATGAAATATACAGAAATCGAAACAATTAATCTTCTGATGTGCTGATGTCTTTTTCATAAACCCGATAGCGCCGATAAAGTTTTGCCCCTAATTTGATGATTGCGTTATTCATTGGGTCATTATCTTCCAGCACATAATTGATCTCCATTTGCATGTCTGTAGAATATAACGAATCATATAAAGCCCGGTAAAGTAAAGCATCAATTCCCTTTCCATGATAGGAGGGGATGACACCGAGAGCAAACATTCGATATTGTTTTAGTCTGGGGATCCCCCTTAACAATTTCAACCAACCAAAAGGCAAGAGACGCCCATTGAGACCTTTCAGCAATAAATTAATATCAGGAATCGCAATGGCAAATCCGACCGCTTTTCCCGTTTGATTTTCTGCAAAAATCACTCCTTTTGGTTGTATGATTTGCTTTAGATCATGTACCATTGCACGTACTTCCTCATCGGTAACTGGTGAATAACCCCAATTCTTAATCAAACTCTCATTGGAAAGTGCAATAATTTTTTCCACATCCTGATCCAATGTTTTCATATTCAAAATCCGGGTATTAATTCCATACCGGGAGCGAATTTTTTCTGTCAGGGTTAAGATACGTTCCGGAACTTGATAGTTTTGGTTGTGATCAATTTGATAAACCAATAAATCCTTGATCTTGCTTAATCCAAACTCCTCGTACTGTTCATTATAGAATGGCGGATTATAAGGTGACATCACGACTGGAGCTGGCGAAAAACCTTCCACCACGCTGCCCCACTCTTGTGATACAAATGACCAGGGGCCACGCATTTTCTGCATACCGTGCACAACCAACCATTTTCTGGCTCCTTCCAGTAATAAGTGGCTTGCCTGATTGTCTGAAGGTGATTCAAAGTATCCAAATAAACCTATCGGTTCCTGCCAAAAATCAACAGCCAGATCATCGATGAAGGCTGCAATTCTGCCTACTGGTTTATCACTATCATAAAGTAAAAATAATTGATGACGGCAATGATTCAGATATGGATTACGTACAGGATCAAACTGTCCGGCTAATTCACCACGCAATGGTGGAACCCAAACAGGATCAACCTTATAAATATGATAAGGCAATTCAATAAATTTCTTCAGGTCTTTTTTTGTTTCTACCAGTACAACTTCCATTTTCCAACTCCAAATGAAGATACTTTATACTAGCACAAATGCTGCCAACATTAGGATTGGATAAGATCTATCCTTTACCGATGGGTGAATTTTAATAAGTAAAAAAGAAAAACCCCACCTTGCGATGGGGTTTTTTGGATTCAAAATTAATTGAATTACAGGACTACGACGTCGGCTGCCTGTGGGCCTTTATTGCCAGTCTCAATGGTGAATTCGACCGCTTGGCCTTCTTCTAAGGTTCGGAAACCTTCATGAGTGATTGCTGAATAATGCACGAAGACATCTGGGCCTTCTTCTCGAGCCAAAAAGCCATAGCCTTTTGTCCCATTAAACCATTTTACTGTACCTTTTACACGTTCTGACATTTTGTTACTTCCTTTATTCTTTCTAAAAAAAAATTTTTATTTGTGAAACAACGTTGGTTTATTAACGCTGACTACCACCACCACGTGAGTTTCGGCTGTTTCGATCACGGGGTCCACCCTGGTTTCCACCAAAGCCACCACCTCCACCGCCGCCACCGCCGCGTTGTCCAAATCCGCCTCTACCACGTTGTCCACCACCGCCACCAAAGTCTCCTCGGCGGCCTTCTTCTTTTGGTCTGGCGATAGAGATTCTTAAATCTCGTTCTCCCATTGTGTAACCATTATATTGATTGATTACCTTCTCGGCTTCTGCTTGACTACTCATCTCGACAAAAGCAAACCCTTTTGACCTGCCTGAGTCGCGATCTTTGATCACTGCTACAGAGGTCACCGTACCCGCATTGGAGAAGAGCTCTTTTAAGTCGTCTTCTGTTGTTGCGTAGGACAAATTCCCAACATACAATTTGTTATCCATTCGTTCTTGTATCCCTTACACCGGTTTCTACCGGTAAAATAAATTTGCCTCTGACATTCAGGTCCAGGGGCAATTGCTCACAAGCCTTACTTACAGGCAAATAGAGTATATCACACATCTTCGAAATACTGTCAAGGAATTCATAGAAAACTCGTCAGGATAGATAAAAAAAACCTAATTTCGACAGAATTGGTCTTTTCTGACCTAATAAAACGAATTTATACCATTCCATTCTTTCAAGTGATTGGCTGTAGCATTTGCTGAACGTTGACCAGTCGCTGGTATAAACCTTTTTGGGCGAGTAGCGATTCATGATCTCCCGTTTCAACAATCCGTTTTCCTTCCAAAACAACGATTTGATCAGCATTACGAATTGTGGATAAGCGATGAGCAATTAAAATCACCGTTCTTCCCTTCATCAAACGTTCTAGCGCTTGTTGAATTAATAATTCAGTTTCTGTATCCACCGAAGAGGTCGCCTCATCCAGGATCAGGATAGGTGAATCCTTCAGGATTGCTCTTGCAATCGAGACACGTTGTTTCTGACCACCGGAAAGTTTAATGCCTCTCTCACCGATCAGGGTGTCATAGCCATTCGGTAATTGTTGAATGAACTCATGTGCGTTGGCTGTAACAGCCGCATCAATCATTTCATTTTCACTGGCATCCGGCTTGCCAAACAGCAAATTCTCACGTACAGTGCCATGGAAAAGAAAGACATCCTGTAAAACGATGCTGATTTGTTTACGAAGACTTTCCAATCCCAAATTACGAACATCATGACCATCGAGGGTAATCTTCCCTTCGGTTACATCATAAAACCGTGGAATCAGGCTGACCATGGTTGATTTACCAACACCTGTGGGACCTACCAATGCCACTACGCTTCTGGCAGGGATTTTCAGGTTGATATCTTCCAGAACATTGTCACCCTCACTGTAACGGAAAGAAACATTCTCGAAGATGATGTGTCCCTGGACTTTTTCTTCCAGATGAATATTTCCAGGCAGATGATCAGGTTCTGGTTGTTCCTGCAATAATTCGGTCACCCGGTCGGAGGCTGCCAGAGCTGTTTGTACTGATTCCCAGGCAACGCTGAGATTTCGTACCGGTTGGTAAAACAAATCCAAATAAAGGAAGAAAGCTACCAAATCTGCGATTGGCAGTCCGCCCTGCACAACTAAGCGGCCACCGAAATAGATTACCACTAGGATTCCCAAAGATGATGTGAACTCAACAAATGGATGAAATGTAGCCATTAATTTCAAAGCATCGAGCAAAGATTTCCGATAATGTTCTACCCGGGATCCGACCTTTTCCAACGCAATTGATTCCTGGGTAAATGCTTTGATCTCGCGGATACCGGAAATATTATCGTTCAGGATTGCATTCAGTTCGCCCAGTTCTTTTTGACGGAAAACAAAGGCTGGTCGTACGCGTTTTGCATACAATCGTAGCGAAAAAATCACCAGCGGGATGGGTAACATTGAAAATAGTGTTAATTTCCAATTTAAACTGAATAAAACCGCGCCTACTCCCGCAAAAGTCAGGATGTTTACGATTAATTCAGGAATAGCATGAGCAATCAACTGTTCAAACAGGTCAGTGTCATTCACGACACGCGACATCATTTGGCCGGTTTGTTTGTCCTCATAAAATCTCAGGTTTAACCTTTGGAGATGGTTATAGACCTGTTTTCTTAAATCAGCCACGACGCCCCATCCTGCAATATGTGCCATATAAGAGCGGATGAATTGGAGACCTGCTTTTATCAGATAAACAACCAGGGCAATCAATGCCAGCTGGGTGATGGTATTAAAACTATCGAGGGTAAATTTATCACTAGTGACAGTATTTATCAACGAACGGATGATCCATGGAATCACTAATTGTGCAGCCACCAATAAAATCATACTGACGATCGTCAATATCAGGGGGCCCGTGTAGCGACGAACAAACTTAAACACAAAAGCTAATGATTTCATATTTTTCCTTCAATCCATCCCAGACAACCTTGTGATTATACTATCAAAATTTTGATAATAAGTGGTCTATTCATCGATGCAGTCAGGGTGTATTTTGCCAACAACAACGCTATTTCAACCGCTTTCCCCGTTTTATTGTGATGATACAAATGAGGTATCTTTTTATAAGGAGTTGTTGTGTTTTTGGAGGGCATCAACGCCAAAAACACTCACCAGTCTCGGTTTATTGTGATGAAACAAAATGAGGTTTTAATTGAATATTATCGATAGGATTTCGTGATACAAAAATTTATTTTCTCTGATATGATTGCGTCCAATGGATGGTTAGAAAGCGATGCAGCAATGAAAAAAGGTCTTATTTATGTATTTGTAGCTTACGCATTGTGGGGGTTTTTTCCCATCTATTTTAAATTCCTGCATGAAGCGCCTGCTCTCCAAATTATGGCACATCGGGTCACATGGTCCTTCATATTCCTGTCATTATTGGTTGTACTCAGGAAAGAATTTCACCAGATAATTAGATCATTCACAAAGAAGATCATTTTGACATATGCCATTGCTGGTGTGTTATTGGCCATTAATTGGTTGACTTATGTATGGGGCGTGAATGCTGGATTTATAGTTGAAACCAGTCTGGGTTACTTTATTAATCCATTGGTCAGTGTGATTTTAGGGGTTGTCTTTCTGAAGGAAAAATTAAGAAGCTTTCAATGGCTACCGGTTGCGTTGGCTTCGATCGGTGTTATTTATCTGGCGATAGAGCATGGATCACTACCCTGGATTGCTCTGGTACTTGCTTTTACCTTTGGGACCTATGGATTATTCAAAAAAATTGCTCCACTACCTTCGATCCATGGTCTGACTGTCGAAACGGGAGCTGTGTTGTTACCAGCCATAATTTTCTTAATTGTTGTGGAAGTAAATGGGACTGCCGCATTTGGTCATACAAGCGCAACAACCACCTTTTTACTGGCATTGTCCGGTATTATTACCGCCATACCCTTGATTTTCTTTGCCTCCGGTGCACCATTAGTACCCCTGACAACCATTGGAATTCTTCAATATATTGCTCCAACCATCCAATTCTTAATTGGGGTTTTCATTTATGATGAACCATTTACCCGTGGCCGATTTATTGGGTTCAGTATTGTTTGGATTGCCTTGATCATTTTCACCATTGAGGGATTCAGCCATCATTATCGTGTCAATCATCTTCCAAAATCAGTAAAAATAGAAAATGCCGGTAACCTTTGAAACATTAAGGAATCTGGTATTAGCAACTGTGTTAAAAGTCAAGAGGTAAATACAGGTCTCCATATAGTTTGAGCTCGTACCATTGCATTCATGATGGTGAGAAGTTTATGCATACAAGCAATAATTGCCACTTTCTTGACTTTTCCTTTTGCCATAAGTCGCTCATAAAAATCTTTGATCACTGGCTTCCATTTCGTTGCTGTCAAGGCGGCCATGAAAAGCACTTTACGGATTGATTGTCGACCTCCTTTTATGCGTCGTTTACCACGATAAAAACCACTATCACGATTGAAAGGAGCAACACCCACCAGGGCTGCAATTTTCTTGTGGTCGAGCATACCCAGCTCAGGTAAATCTGCCAACAAAATAGCAGCCGTAATTTTACCTGCGCCAGGAACACTACAAATAATTTTTTCATTATTCTTGAGTTCTGGGTTTTGGTCGATAATCTCAGCAATCATCTCTTCCAGTTGCATGATTTGTTGCTCTAGATTTTCAATGCTAGCTTCGATTAGCGCTTTTACATCTGGGTAAGTGATGGTGGATAAGTGGTTTTTCTCACTGATCAGTGCCGTGGAAACCTGACTACGCCTTCCCATGAGCACTGACAGGCGTTCTTGTAGTTCCGAACGAACAATCACAACTGGAGGGTGATTGGCTCGGCCGTATCGCACCAACATCCTTGCATCAATTTTGTCGGTCTTAGCCAGGGTACCGGATGACCTGGCAAAATAACGCACCCATGAAGGAGTAACCATTGCCACTGGCAATTTTGCCTCTACGAGTGCCGAGACTACGCCTTTTTCATAGCCTCCGGTTGCCTCCAGCACAATCAGAGAAGGATGGATACTGCACATCTTTTCTACCAGTTTACCAATGTCGATAATATCATTTCCACAGGTGAAATATTGACCATCCTCTTGAATTTGAATATCCAGCCTATTTTTCGAGATATCAATTCCTACAATAATTTCTGTATCATTATTCATTTTCAACTCTCCATATGCTACAATCTAACTGCCCACACTAGCAAGATTCGGACTCTAGATCCAGTCAACTGTTCGGGCATAATTGTTTTTGGATCCGGCGACCTTGCTAAATCACGGTATCTTGTACCTAGAATTAGTCGGTCTGCCGGATCCCCTTACCATATTATCTACGATTATTTTCCTGGCAACATTCCCGCTTTAAACATACTAGAATTTATGGTTGGAATTACGAAAGGGATATGGAATGATCAGTGTTGAGCGTGTGAAAACAGTAAATCCGGAACTAATGCAAGCCATCCAGAACCTTTTTCCACAATTAACAAAATATAGTCCGGTTCCTGATGACATGGCGATCATCGAGATCGTCAATTCACAGGCGAGTAGTTTATGGATAGCCAAAAATGCAGAATGTGATATCGTTGGCATGTTGAGTCTGGCGATTTATCGAACAACAACAGGTGTACATGCCTGGATAGAAGACGTGGTTGTGGATCAACATTTCCGCAGGCAAGGTATCGCAGAACAATTGACAATGGCAGCCATTGATTATGCACGTAAAAATCGTGCTAAAGCCATCAGTCTGACATCCCGCCCTTCCAGAGAAGCTGCCAATCAACTTTATCTGAATATAGGATTTCAATTGGTTGAAACCAATTTGTATCGAATGAACTTAAGTTGATTCTTCCCCTGCGTTTTCACTGATCCACCGTTTGAAGCGTTGAAGTTCTATCTGTTGTTCCAGCCGGTACAAAAAGGGAAAAAATCCTCCAAGCAAAAAAAAGATTCGGTAAATACCGGATGGGTAAATTGACTTGCTGTCTTTATTAATCCCCCTAAGAATAGCATGAGCAACCTGTTGTGGTGTTTGGGATGGCCAGGGTGTGGGTGCTTGATTTTTGGATGCCTGATGAAAAAATTGGGTCCTGGTCGCAATTGGATAAACCAAAGTCAAAGAAGAAGGATCATCCAATTCAAATCGATAAGCCTCAGCAAAACGATCAATGGCGGATTTTGTTGCTGCATATAGTGCATATCCTGGTAAGCCCAATTTTCCAATAGCGGAAGCAGTCACCACTACCTTATAAGGTGTATCCGGGTGCAACTTTCTCATTCTGATAGAAGTATAGATTGGAGAATAAACATTTACTTTATAGATTTGATCCATCCGCTCCCAGTCAGCCTGAATAAGCTGTTCATAATAAGCAAAGCCTGCATTGGCGATAAAGATATCAATTCCACCCATTATCTTTATTGCGTGATCAAATAAACCATCAAGTTGATCCTGATTACCCACATCACAAATAAATGAATAAATAATCGCCTTATGTGAGGGTAAGTTATTCAGGAAGCTAGATAATGCGTTAGGATTACGATCAACAATCAGAAGACTGCATTCAACGTCAATCAACAACTTTGCTATCTCTTTTCCGATGCCTGACGCTGCCCCAGTAACCACGATTCTCTTTTTTATAATAACCATCTGCTCATCCTTTTTATAACGTGTTCGTGATTTATTAGTTCAAAAATTTTAATATCCAATTAGGAAAGTGGAGTATTAATCATAAGCTTAATGAGACAGTTTTTTCATCTTTTCTTCGAACCCGTAGCACGACTATTTTTGTGGAATGGTTGAAGGGAGCTGTGGATACTGGCGGTTGTGTGACAATTGTCTCGGGGAATCCAGTCACATCCTGAGGTACTGGAATAATCGTTTCAATTTCCATATATCGATCTCTGCATAATTCTTCCAGCATTTCTAAAAATGACTGTCCACTCAGATATAGTGCATTGTTGACAACCACCAGCCAACCCTGATGAGCGATCAACGGTTTGACTTTATTGATTAATTGAGCACTTTGATTCACCAAATCAACCCTGCCTGCATCCGTGCTAGAGAAAAATGGAGGATCCAGAATCACACAATCAAAGAGTGAACCTTGGCGCTTCAACATGGCGACAGTTTTATAAAAATCTCCAACCAGATATTTGCTTGTTTTTGGAGAAAAACTATTTAATTCGCTCGAATTTTTTGCCAACTCCAAAAAGCGTTTATTAAGATCGGTTTGAATGAGCAAATCGGCTCCACCTGCCAGAGCTGCCACCCCCAGACTACCCGTATAAGCAAAAAAGTTCAATACAGTCCTTGCACCCATATTCTTTATCAACCAGGCTCGCAGGTAACGGGTATCCAGATAAAAACTGGAATCCTGGTTTATGGTCAAATTTATCGCATAACGCACCCCCTCTTCAAGAATTTCTTTGGGCAGTTGACCACCATGAATGATTTTTCCACGCCGGTCATTCGGTTGCGGAGTGTTTCTTTGCTTATATAAAACAGCCTCAACCCAGGGAATCCATTGCAAGTATTGATTGCGGATTTCGATAACAGTCTGGTTTTCTATCTCATTGAATTTGTTATGGTCGTTGATCACCAATGTTTTTCCAAACAATTCGATCACCCAACGGGGATTACCCTCCAAAAAACCATTAAATAATCGCAAAGTATGATGACCTGTTTGATCTAATAAATCTTTTCGCTGAATAAGCGCTTTTTCTAATTGAATGAAAAGTTGTTCGAGTTCGGATTTCATCTGATTTTCAACTTCCTCTGACAGTATCAATTATAGAGCAGCTCATCGAAAACTTCTATCGTTGAAGATTTGGTTCCCTGGATTTTCAAAATCTTACAGGTAAGAAGTTAAAAACAAGTAAAATAATATTAAAGAAGTAGAGGTGATTATGGGTTATCCTGTTTTACAAAGAGAATTAACCGTGCATTTGAATAATGGCAACTGGTATCTGCGTCCAATTGATGATCCCAGGGTATTGGGACCGGTTGATTATGGCTGGTACCGTTACAATGCTTATCCGGATAGTTTTACATTTGGCGAAGGTTTGTTGGCTGGTAGTTCGATACCTGGTTCCCGACGATTGGTATTTGCCAGTTGGAGTCCGCAGTGGGATGGTTTTTATGTTTCCAGTATGGGTGGGGCTGCTTATTCATTTCATAATTTAGGTGTAAATTATGTGGCTTTACGTGGTCGCTGTGAAGAACCAACCGTTGTCATTATGAATCACCAACAGGGTGAAATCTCCGTTCGGCTGGAGAAAATCAATGTCGAGTCGATCTGGACCCGTTATGCTTCGCAGGATGGCGTGCCATTATATGGTTTTTATGCCTTGCAGCAGGCATTATTTGATCGATATGCCCATGAATTTCCGGAAAACCGTTTTCGGATTTTTACGATCGGACCCGCTTCCAAATACACTCGTGAAGGCATCATCGGGTCCAACCCCATTCGAAAAGGATTGCTAACTCATGTGATTGACTGGGCTGGCCGTGGTGGATTAGGTTCAAGATTGTTTCAATATCATAATGTGGTTGGGTGTGTCTTTGGCGGGGAATGGGATGACCCTGACCTGCGTGATTCGGCAGAAATCGACCAATATTTTATGGAGCACTTTGGCAAGAAAACGATTCAAACCGACCTGGCTGTGACCCAAAAATATCGCTACTTTCCGGAGTTTGAAACGGGCGGAACATTCGGTGTGAATATGCGTACGATGGATGATCGAATCATGAGTTATAACTACCAATCCATTTATAAAACCTCCGATGAACGATTTGAACAACACGAAAAATTTATTCTGCAACATTATTTAAAACAATTTAATGAGGAGACAATCGTTACCAGAAGTTTCCAACATTGTGGTGAGCCTTGCGCCGTCGTGTGTAAAAAAATGCGTGATCAATATAAGAAAGATTATGAACCATACCATGCATTAGGTCCTCAGGTAGGCGTATTTGACCAACGCGCTGCAGAAATCCTGAATGATCATGCCGATGCTATGGGTTTTGATGCAATTCAATTGGGTGGAACATTAGCCTGGATGATGGAAATTCTGCATGAAGGTTTGATCCCCGCACATGATTTTGGTTTTCCCCCTGTGAGTGAAATGGTTTTTGAATTTGCCTCAAAACCGGATCAATTCGATTTGGTCGGTGATAGTCTTAAGAATGCTAACTACGCAAATTCATTAATTGATGCGATTTTGTTCGATGAACGTTGTCAAGTTTTTCGCCAGGGAATCCGGTCAGCAGCCCGAGATCTGGATAAAAAATATAAAGTTAATACAACGGATCGGGCTGTTTTTATCCGTCATGGTGAAAGTGGGCATATGGTACCCAATCAATACTGGACCCCTGGCATGTTAAGCCCAATGCCAATTATGGGAAAATATTTCGTGTTCTACAACAATGAATTCCTCCCCCCCTATGAGTTGGGTAGAAAGAATGTGGAGCGCATGGTATATGAGCTGTTTAATGAAAACAGTGGAATTTGCCGTTTCCATAGGAAATGGGCAGAAACAATCACCGATGAGATTTTATGTGCCCATTATGATCTGGATGTGGACTATAAAGCCCACCAGTTCCAACTGGCAAAAGAGATCTTTGAGCGGGAAGAAATGAAAAGCCTTCCATGGAATAGTGAAAGAGTGATTGATCTGGTCAGTACATTCCTAGACTATTGGGAGTCTCAGGATTTAAAACATTCGGAACTAACTTTTTGGCAGCAACAATTTAAAGAAGATAAACTCAAAGCAGCCATAGCATTCTGGCAGGAGATCCGCCGTGGGCAAGTGGAAGCATTCCGGGATGGTGCCGAAAAAATTCCTGAGCAATTGACTCCCTGGCAACAAAACAATACCCAAAAGAATTAATACAATCAGAAAAATCAGGTGAAACTTGCCTTTCTTTGAAATCGGAATTTTTGCACCCATACACAACGAGAATATTGGTACGCTCTGGCGATCCGCTTTTCAGTTAGGGGCTGCAGGGATTTTTGTGATTGGTAAATGGCGAAAATCGCAAGCCAGTGATACTGCCAAAACACGATTGGAAATCCCCTTTCGAAATTATTTGAATTGGGAGAATTTCCTGCACCATCGACCGATTGGTACAAAGTTGATTGGGATTGAGATCGGGGGAGAACCACTTGCCACCTTTCAACATCCTGCCCAGGGACTTTATATCCTGGGGTCTGAAGCAAATGGATTGCCGGATTATGTTCAAAAAAAATGCGACTACATCATACATATCGAAGCTCTTCGCAATGCTTCCTACAATGTAGCCGTGGCAGGTAGTATTGTGATGTACCTCCGTTTTCTGAGTATTCCAGGAGGTGGGCAGTGAGATGGATTGGTCAGACCAATGTTTTATCCATCCGTCCATACCATCAAGGCGATCGAGAAGGATTATTTAAGATTGCAGCTGATACTGCCTTTTTTGGTCAACCAATAGAGATTTACATGGAAGATCGACGAATTTTTTTGGATGCATTTTACGCTTACTATACAGATTTCGAACCAGAGCACAGCTGGGTTGCAACTGCCAATGACGAGGTGGTAGGATTTCTAGCAGGTTGTGTGGACACTTTGAAAAAAGACCAGATTGTCAATAAAAAAATCAACCCTACAGTTCTATTCCGATTAATACGAGGATATTATAGAGTCGGACCAAAAGCCAGACAGTATCTGAAAAGAATGTGGCGATCCAATAGACAACATTTATTTCCTGCTGTGGATTTGGAAATCTACCCTGCTCATTTACATATCAATGTTGATGAAAAATGGCGTGGATTCGGAATTGGCGTTCGCTTGATGAAGGTGTATCTAGACCAGTTAACCTACTTGAGAGTACCAGGGGTACATTTGGGAACATCCAGCGAAAATATTGCAGCCTGTCAACTCTATGAAAAATTAGGGTTTCAATTAATTGAGGAGAAACCAAGCATCATGTGGGAAGGAATTGTTGACCATCCAGTGATCAATCGTGCTTATGGCATGCTTCTACCGTCAAACAAAGAAACTTGATCAGAACCTAAAGTTATTCAGCGATCATGAAGCTACTATCCGTTATTTGCGCGGATTTGAATTAACTCTGCCACAATACTGATGGCAATTTCTTCCGGTGTTTCTGCACCAATATTTAGCCCAATCGGAGAATGAACCGTTTTTAATTGTTTTTCAGATATTTCTTCTTTCAATAGCGCTTCGAATGTCAATTTGATCTTTCTACGGCTGCCAATCATACCAATATACCCAGCATTGGTCTGTAATGCCTGTTTCAGAACGGATTTATCGAATTGATGTCCCCGGGTAATAATCACCACATATGCTTGAGAATCAATCTTCAAGTCCCGAAAAACATGTTCAAAGTTTTCCAGAAGGTATAAATCATCAATGGCTGGGAAACGTTCAATAGAGATATAATCTGGTCGGTCATCCAACACACAGGTTCGGAATCCAACCAGGCTGGTCAATGGTGCAAGCATTTGGGCTATGTGTCCGGCACCTATGATATAAACAGTGCTATGATGACCAATTGGCTCAAAAAATACACGCGCCTGATCACAGGTAAGTATTTGAGGGTTTTTGAGATCGACCTGATCCAATCCGATCTCAAATGTTTCACTTTTGATCCACCCCGGAATTCGGTTTACCAATTCTATCCTGGGTAACCATGCGCCAAAAATATTTCCATCAGGCGTTACAAAACATTTTTGTGGGAGTTGACGAGTGTCTTTTTCCGGCAATAATGTAAATATCCAGCCCTGTTGTTGCGAACCAATCATCTTATAAAGCGACTCAATTTCTGTGTGGTCTGGCATAAGTGGGTCAACCAGCAAAGAAATGGACCCACCACAAATCATATCCAGGTTGGCAGCTTCGGACTCACTCAGTGTAAATTCCAGGATGGTTGATGATTTTGAAGTTATGAATTCGTTAAAGCGATCCTGTAGAATCGCCTCCAATCGTCCTCCACCTATCGTTCCAATTTGTTGCCGATTAGCCGTCAATGCCATTCTTGCCCCAGTTCCTCGTGGTGATGATCCATGCTGAGAAATTATGGTTGCCAAAAGGATGGGCTGATTCAGTTCGAGTAGGTCAAATAATGAGAGGAAAAAATCTTTCTTCATGAATTGCTCAATTCTTTCTGGATATTTATGTTGTTATGAATTTTCCTTCCTAATTGTAATAGATCATCACAAAAACAAAATTCTATTTGAACACATTTAACCAGGAAAATACGACATCACAGCTCTTGTTTTGATATATAATTTGTTTTTCACATTATATCGAAGACACGACCCAATCCAAGAATAAGGAAGTGAATGTTGATACCAGCCCCTAAATATCCTTATCCATTTATCGATCATATCATAATTACTGAAGAAGAAATTCGCGAACGCGTTCGAACCCTTGGTGAACAAATCTCGGAAGAATATAAAGACTCGGAAAAAATATTGTTATTAGGACTGTTGCGTGGCAGTGTGATGTTTATCACCGATCTGATGCGACAAATTCAACGGCCACTCACGATTGATTTTATGTCCGTCTCTTCCTATTCCGGAACATCATCCAGTGGTTTTGTTCGAATTGATTCAGACCATAAATCCAATATTAATGGCTGGGATGTTATTTTGGTTGATGATATTGTTGACACGGGTTATACCATTCACACTGTTTGGAAACTATTGCAGGACCGCAAACCAAATAGCTTGAAAACCTGTGCCTTATTAGACAAAGTTGAGCGTCATAAAATAGACATCACAATCGATTATCTCGGGTTTTCTATCCCGGATTATTTCGTGGTTGGATATGGATTGGATCTGGATGAAAAAGGCCGTAACCTGCCTTATATTGCTTCCGTCAACCTGAAACGGTATCAAGAATTATACGGCGACCTCAATTAACCCCGATTCCTGGAACTAACCCCTTACCATTCGTGTAGCAATCAAACCAACAAAATCTTCGTCAATTACGAACCGTCCTTGTTCTCAGGTGCGTGATTCATTTAATCGGCGAGCCATTCCACGAGCAAATCCCGGGATACGTTTGAGTCTTTCTTCTGCGCCAGCTGTCCAGGTTACATCAATCTCCTCGGTTTGCTCTTTTTCCTCTGGTAATTCAATTGGAATCAATCCATATCCCAACCTCCTAAGTTTTGATAAGGATCAGAAATGCTCAACAAACACAGCAGGATTAATCAATAATTTTTGATAAACAATTGGTTATCGTTACATATGGATTACAACACTACCAAAATTTTATCTGAAAAATATAAATTAGAATTTTGTTTATGAGGGAATTATTAAAAGACCAAATAATATTTTGTGTTTATTCCTGAACCCATCCACCCTTTTTTAAAACTTTTTTCGTCCATTGTATGACCTGTTCTTTGACCAAAAGATCATAAGAAAGGCGCGAAGATGGTAATGGGACTTTTTTATCAAAATACTTCCCGGTTATTTCTTCAACCTCAGGAGATGTTGCCAAAAAAACTGGTGTCTCCGCGCCAACTATAACATCTTCACCTGTCATATTGAAACCGTTCATTAACATTTTTGTTGTAATGACACCCGGATGGAGAGCATTCACCGTTACACCACTTCCATTTAGTTCATCAGCCAGATAATACGTAAAATAGATCAACATCAATTTTGAATCTGCATATGCTTTGTAACCATCAAAATTATGATTCTGAAATTTTATAAGATGTTCGATGTCGATTCTTCCACGTTTATGTGCGATCGATGAAACATTAATTATTCTGGATGGATTGCTCTTTACCAGTAAGTTCTGGAGTCCTTTGGATAATACATAAACCGCCAGATAGTTGATTGCCAGATTCGTTTCAAAACCATCCGGAGTGATTTCTATCTGTGATTGATAAATGCCGGCATTATTAATCAAAACATCAAGATGGTCATATTTTTCAAGTACTATTTCCGACATTCTTTTCACATTGGCAAGAGATGTAAAATCAGCGCTGACACAATCTAATTTTGCATCAGGCAGGCTGGTTTTTATTTCTTGAATTGTTCTTTCACATTTTTCTACTGTGCGGCCATGCACAATGATAAAATGTCCTCCAGCCGCAAGATTTTTCGCTATTTGTTTTCCAATACCATCTGTTGAACCAGTAATTAAGATGGTTTTTTTCATATTGTTCTTCCCTCAAAAGTTAATCGTTCAACGAGTATAACAAAAACAAACTGCTTAACCAAATCATCATCGATGGTTTGGTTTCAGTCATCATTCGATCATATGATTCGCCACGAAAAGTAAAAATTTATCATGATAAGCCCCAATAATCGCTTATGAATTAAGAAATCCTTATGGGGTCGGAGATAAAGTAATAACAGGTGTTAATGTGGAATATGGAACAGGTGTGGATGTCAATTCAAAGACATAAATTTTAGGCACCCAGCCTTCGCGACCTTCCTCGTCAATTACCTTCACCCACAAGATATTTTCAAATACAACTTCATCTGGTAAAACGGTCAGCAGTTGATTAGACCTTAAAGTGCCGATGACAGGACCTCCAGGTGATTGATAGAGGCGCATCAAAGGAACACTGGAGGCAAAAACTCGAGCTTGAGCAGGCGTGAAAGTGGGAGTTACAGTTGATGTCGGCAGAAAAGTTGGTGATGATGTTGCGGTAAATGTGGCTGTAGCAGTTGCCGTGAATGTTGTTGTGGGGGAGGGTCCTGGGGTGGAGGTTGACGTTGGTGTGGGAGATGAAGTAGCTGTTGGCGGGATTAATGGGTCCAGCCGCTCCGCAAAAACCTGATTTACTCGCAAGGAAACAGACCGGTTGAGTGCTTCAACGATTGATTCTTGTAAGGCAATCACCTGTTCATACCGTAGAGGGATGTTGGTACGGATTGTCATTTCAATGTTTGTTGTTTCTGCATCCTGATTAGTCGAAAAATTCACCAATTCAGCATTATTAATCTTGTTAACTTCTTCATTCAGAATTTGACTGATTGTACGATATTCTGATGCTTGCTGTACAAACTGAATACTGAAAAATGTGAGTGGGAACATCAAGAGAACGATCAAAAATGCAGAAAACGTCAAACTGGGTGGCAACTTGCGGTTATTTTCCACTGGGAACGGGTTAAATCCTCTCAGGAAAAAGATCAACGCTGCAGCAAACGCGATCGTGACCGCATTGGTAATAAATAAAAGTGCCGCTCCTCCCGCAACATCCCATCTTTGCAACGCAATTCCGATGCCAACTGTGCAAAGCGGTGGCATTAAGGCTGTTGCGATTGCCACCCCAGGGAGGGCAGCAGAGAGTCGTACTTCCGTTAGCGAATATGCAGCAGCCAGACCACCCGCCAAAGCGATCATTAAGTCGATCGGGCTGGGATGAGTCCTGACCAAAATTTCCTCAGGCAGTTCATGAAAAGACACAAAAGGTAGATAGGTGTTCACAAATGTAAATAAGGCTGATAAACCAATTGCCAGTAAAGCTCCGCGCAATAATGCAGAAACCGCTGATTTTAACAAAGTTCTCCGACCAATGATAGATGCCAGACCAATCCCGATTATCGGTGACATCAGGGGGGCTACTAACATAGCACCAATAATGACTGCTGGAGAATTGGTTATCAATCCCAATGTAGCAATACTGGAGGATAAGATCACCATCAGAAAATAATCAAAACCTGGAGATGATGATTCTGTAATTTCTGCGATAATCACTCGACGTTGTTCAAAGGGAATTTTTCGTATGGGAGATTTAAAATTCTTAAAGAAAGCTGCAATTTTTTCCATAATAAATTTTACTCTGAAACAGTTATTATTTTTGTTGCCAGCTTCTTACCCGATTTCGCCCAAATTGTTTGGCTTCATACATAGCTTTATCACTTTCATCAATTAACTGATCCAATGATATCGTCGTAAATTTGAAACAGGAAACACCAAGACTGATCGTGATAAAAGTTTGGGCTGTAACCAACAGGAATGGGTATTGAGAAGTAACTTCCCGCAATCTCTCAGCTACCTGTACTGCATCGCCCAGGTTTGTCTCTGGTAATAAAATAATAAATTCTTCTCCACCAAAACGAGCTAAAACATCCGGAGCACGCAACTCATTTTGGATTCTCTGAACGAATTGCATCAATACCTGATCTCCCGCCAGATGTCCATAGCGGTCGTTCACATTTTTGAAATGATCAATATCAATCATTATGATCGATAATGGATCCTGATATCGTTTGCTGCGTGAAAATTCTTTCAATGCAAGTTCATAAAAATATCTACGGTTATATATCCCGGTTAATGTATCGGTCAACGCCATTTGTTGGGTCTGCTCAAACAACCTGGCATTCTCAATCGCGATTGCTGCACTATTCGCAAAACTCAATGCAAGACTCGCATCCTCCTGTGTATATGCTGCTGCTTTGTGATTATCTATTGTCATCAAACCTATGAATTCATCATGGCGATAAAGTGGAACCCCCATCCAACCTCTGACATTTTCAGCACCTTCCCATTTTTCAAAACGAGGATCATTACGTGCATCATCCAAAATAATCGGTGACTTCAATGTTTGAATTTCTCTTAAAAGCAAATCCGTTGCAGGAAAAGTCTTGTTAATTAATCGGGAAGTATTTTCGAATCCACGCGCAGCCACAACCTTAAACCGATCTTTTTCTTTTAAGAATAAAGTCGCACTATCAAAATCCAATACTGTTTTTAGGGAAACAAGAATTCTGCGTAATACCTGAGATAATTCCAGTTGAGAAGATAATTCTTCCAGCGCCTGTTTAAGAGCTTGCGCCTGTCTCTTTGCTTTTTCAGCAGCTCGTTCTGTATGAATATGCTCTGTTACATCTGAAATAAATCCCTCGATGATAATCAATTCTCCTTTTTCATCAAAGATTCCTTGCCCCTTTTCCCAAACCCATTTTTCTTGATTCTCATTGGTAATTATCCGGTAGGTAATTTCAAAATTCTTTTTTTGATTCAGAGAATTTTTAATCACACCATATACTTTTTCACGGTCCTCTGGATGAATGAGATTTGCATACGATATTCTTCGGTTGTTAATTAAATCATCATGGGAATATCCAGTTAATTCTTCAACACCTGCGCTGATAAACTCCATTGTCCATTCAGGATCATTTTTACATCGATACGCCATGCCTGGTAAATTTTCAAACAATATTGACAGTTGGCGTTGTTTTTCATTTAAAGCCAATTCGGTTAATTTCTGATCATTAATATCAATGGTAATATTTAGAAGATATTCATCTGATATTTTTATATAATCTGCCAAAAGCCATTTCTCTTCACTGGTTGTCGTCAATCGATAATGAGTCTCTATCCGTTTATTAATCCCTGTTTCAAAACAATCAATAAAACGCTGAACGATTTCAGGGTGATCTTTGAAAAAATCGTGTACATCCATGCCAACTTTTTCTTTGATCAGGCTGTTAGACATGATTTCTGCTGCTACATTATAATGTTCAAGAATAATTTCCCCATCAACAGTCTTTTTCCATAATAAAGCAGGATCATAAATGGATTGAAATATTTTTGTGAAGAAATCTTCATGTTTTTTTTGCAACGAATTGAGAGGATTCTCTTTGGTAAGATTTTTGCCAAGAATCAGAACACCTAAAATATCTTCCTGAAGATCTCGAACCGGAATTACCTGATACTCCCTTGAAAATTTATTTTTATTTACTTCCGTATCATTCAAATTAAAGAATGTCTTTTTTCCTGAAAACCCGATTTTGATGTGGAATTCAAAGATTTCCCAATCTTCCTGATTCTGGATATATTCAAGCAATGAAGTCCCTGAAACAATTGGCTCTTGCGCAATTTGAATAAAAAACAAATTGGCAGCATTATTAAATGCTCTTATGCGATAATCCTGGTCAATATATATTATTGGATCCTCAACATGGTTAAGGATGAGCTCAGGGATATTTTTTGTGTTCCTCAGTGGAGACCACGGATCAGAAAATGTCAACAGCCATTGATCATCTTTATGCAGGGAAAAACTCAAACGAAAACTTTGATGTTGATTTATTTCAGGATTTTTCAGGTGAACAATACGAGACTTACCATTCGTTTTGAGTAAATCATTTTGCACTTCAGGCCAATCAGGAAACCACTTCTTGAAATCCAAATCAGACAAGTTTGCTTGATCCAATCCTAGAAACTGCGATATTGCATGATTGCCAAATTCTATCGTACCATCCTCGCCCAATATGACAACTTTATCAGAGGTCAAATCAAAGAAAGGCTGGATTGATTGATAAGTCTCACCCAAAGGAATACTAAAATCCTCACCCATTAAATTTATTATATATGAGAATCCCAGAGATTTATTAATTTTTCTTTTCAATTATTTATCAATTATTAAAAAAAACCTTTTCCAGTAAAATAAGTAGATGCAGGATAATACATCAAAACTACCTAAGACCATCCCACAATTCCTTGGGTGGAATCGAACCAGCTATTTGCTGATGAGTTCCTTTACCTTATTGCTGTTTGTAATTGGTTATGTTTGGTGGCCTCTCATCGAGGAATATGTTTCTACTTATAATCCTGATCTTCCATTTTGGGTTCAATTCGATTGGCTTTTATTGTCTATCTTTCTGGTAATGTCATTATTAATAATGGCAAAAGCTAACATTAAGAAAGATCTACCAATTATCATTGTTGGTCTTTTTGGGGGATTAGTGATTGAAAGTTGGGGAACACAAACAGAATTATGGTTTTATTACACCTTTGAACGTCCTCCCCTGTGGATCATTCCTGCCTGGCCGATTGCCAGCCTTTCCATCGACCGCTTATTCCGCTTGATGAAAATAAAAATAAGCAATCTTCCCAAGAAATTGATTCAATTCAGTTACTGGTTTGTATTTATCGGGTTTTATGCTTATCTGCTGTATTTCATTTGGCCAACCCTCGACAAATCATTAACCATAATGGCTTTATTATTATGTGCCTTTCTGATATTAACACCAGTGAACCAACGCGCCATGTTGTTAACATTTATCGCCGGCAGCAGTTTGGGTTACTTTTTAGAATTATGGGGGACCACACGCTATTGTTGGACGTACTATACATTTGAAACACCTCCCTTTTTTGCTGTCCTGGCTCATGGTATGGCAGCTGTTGCATTTTGGCGGGTAGTTCAATTATTCTGGATATTTGAACCACAAGCTAAGATGTTTTTACAAAAATTACTGATCAGCTTTCAGAAGATAAAAAGGTATCATCTCAATAAATAGGGATTCGCTAGTGTTTTCGACAAAAATACCCTGACAACAAAGATGAAAAGATACAAAAAGCACAGTCTAGAAAATAAACTGTGCTTAGAAAAAAGGAGGATAAGGAAATTCGCTATTTTTGGATATCTTTAAACTCGCCTTCTATATAGGGTGGTTGAACCGGAACCATGATCCATAAAATTACATAGAGCAATATTCCATGGCCGCCAAAAAAGAATAATAGTACAAAGATCAAACGTACGATTGAAAGATCCAATCCGAGATAATCAGCCAGCCCTGTGCAGACGCCAGCGATCATTTGTTGGTTAGGGTTTCGATAAAGTTTTTTAGTAGACATTGTTAATTTCTCCTTCAATCATATATACGAGAAGTAACAAAAAAAGTAGCAAAATAAATGCCCAATCTCTTCAGCTACCAGAGTTAATTAAAACCCATAGTTCGATTGACTTTGCTACCTATCAACATTAAACTAAATACGGTTCATCTCAATAAAAAAGGTTAGAAAGTGTTTAGGTGAACTAATTCCCAGCAAAAAAACCTGACCAACTATAACAGAAGAGATACCTGATCCGTCTCTCTTCCAACAAATCGAATGATCAATAATCAGGAGGGCTCTCATGGAAAAAAACGTCTTATCCGCTATCTGATGTTCGGATTATTGTATTTCACACAGGGCACCATTTTGAGTTACTTTACGGCGCTTAATGCTCTCTATTTGCTTGAATTTGGTATCGATATGACTAGGATTGGAATCATGGGAACGATTGCCTTGATTCCTTTTGTGATCAAAGTATTTTTAGGGATGCTCAGTGACAAAGTCAATTTATTTGGATTAGGACATCGGAAACCTTATATTGTCATCGGTTTGATGGTACAGACCCTGTGTCTGATTTTTGTTCCCTTAATCGATCCGGGTGCTAATTTCTGGTTATACGTCACCATTGCATTTCTTTTACAAATGGGGATGGCGTTATATGATACCTGCACCGATGGTCTGGCACTGGACACCACACCGATTTCAGAAAAAGGAACCATTCAGGGTTTCATGGTTGGTGGGCGAGCTGTTGGTGTAATCGTCACTGCCTCGCTGGTGGGATTATTAGCAGAAAATGTATCCTGGAGCGCTGTTTTTTGGTGTCTGGCAATTCTGACACTTCCCCCATTCTTTTTCCTGAAGGTAGTTAGCGAGACCCCACGCATTCAGGAACGCGCATTTGACTGGACAGCATTTTCCGCTTTTAAACAATTACCGGTAATAGCACTGGCAATCATTGGCTTCATCTTCTTTCTGATCATCATCGGTGTCAATCAGATTGTTAATCCTTACCTTCAGGAGACATTTAATATCAGCCTCAGTACCGCCGGTTTCTTTACCACCGTCTGGGGAGTGGGGGTCGTGCTGGGCAGTATAATCGGCGGAGGATTGATTAATAAATTGGGTAATCGTAATGCTGTTTTAATCGCAATTGGCGTTGCACTGGTTTCAATTCTTGCATTGGCAACTATAAACCAACTTGCTTTTGCCTGGTTCCTCGTAGCTCTTTTTGGCATCTGTTATGGCACGTACCAGACAGTATATTTTGCACTTGCGATGGAATATACCGATCCACGCATCGCAGCAACAATGTTTTCGATTCTGATGGCGGTTACCAATATTGGTCAAGGAATTGGTTTGGGTTTAACTGGTTTCTTTGCTGATTCATTTGGCTTCAAGATGACCTTTGTAATTATGGCTTTGCTGAATTTTGCAGTTTTGCCTTTTTTGCCTATGATTTTTGGAAGAAATGCAAAGAAGACACCAATTCCTGCATAATAACTGCTACGTTACAGACTGGATCTAAGTGTCATCGCCAGTTTGTCTAATGCTTCCCGTTCTGGCAAATTGCGATAATCAGGTCCAAAACTCAGAAGAAAACCATCGCCAGAGAATCTTGGAATCACATGCAGATGAACATGAAATACTGTCTGAAATGCCACAGCCCCATCGGCAAGAAAGAAGTTAATCCCTTCACAACGGATATCACTATTCTTTAAACCTGCTGCGATTTTTTGCCCAACTTTAAAGAGATGCCCTCCAATTTTTTCAGGTAAATCACTCAACCCTTCTGCATGTATTCGGGGAACCACTAGAACATGTCCAGGTGTAACTGGTTGTATATCCATAAAGGCAATACAAATTTCATCTTCATAAACGATACTGGCTGGTGCAATTCCTTTGCTAATTTTGCAAAAAATACAATTTTCCAAGTCAACTCCTATGGAATTTCATTTGAATTAATCAATTTTAGTATTGTTTCAATAATTAGGGGCTCAACAACTACGGTTTATTAAGATGATACATTTTTTTATATCCAATTCAGAGAAATCAACATCAAGCAAAGACGGTTGATCCAGTTTTATGCCTAATGGTTGATGATTTTGATCCAGTTCAAAGGTTAATAACCCTGTTGGAATATACGACTCATCCCATTCAATTTTAAAAGTATCATGATGCCAATGAGTAAGATTTGCATGAAAACAATTCGATTGTTGAAATAACAGTCTTAATTGATGATTATTCTGACGTACCTCGATAATCCCTGTTTTCGGATCGTTGTATTCTCCACAATATTCTTCCAGATCAAGACTTGGGTTTTTATTTTGTTTTCTCGCTTTGACCCTCTCATTAACAATTTCAGTCCTCTTTTCGAAATAATCGAACTGAAGTGTTTCAAAGATCGATGGCCATGATGTTTGTTCTACACCCAGCAAAAGATCCAGGATTGAATAATACAAGGCATTAAGTGGATAACCAGGCTCAATATTCGTGAAGATCACAAATCCCAAATTCTTTTCTGGAAGAATTGCCATTTTCGTTCGCATCCCATCCACTCCACCTGAATGGGTGATGGTTTGATAGCCACAATAATCACGGATAAACCACCCCATTCCATAAGCATCATATAAATAGGTAATTTTTTGTAGAATCGTTGGGATTGGATTAATTGGAATACAAGTCTGAGGTGACCAGATTTCTTTTATTCGATCAGGAGTGATAATTACATTACTTTTATATTCTCCTGAGTTGAGAAACATTTGAACATATTGTGCCCAATCCCAAACTGAGGAATTAACAGCAGCAGCAGCACCAACATTTTCATGATTGCGGTATGGGATGGTTTGGATTCTACCGTTTATCCAGGCATGGGGAAACGCATAATTTTGCAACTTCTCCAAATCAGCCAGCCTGGTTGTTGTTCTTTTCATTCCCATGGGAACAAAAATCCTCTCACGGATAAAATCGTCCCAGGTTTGTCCCGAGATGGCTTCAATAACTTCACCAGCTACCAGGTAGGTGATATTTTGATAAGCATAAGCAGAACGAAAGCTTTTACTCGGTTTGAGATAACGTAATCGCTGGACAACTTCCTTCCGGTTGAATTTGGAATCGTACCAGATCGTTCCCCCACTTACTTCAGGTAACCCACAATTATGAATCAATAAATCTCGCACCTGAATTTCCCGATCAACGAAAGGATCATACAGCGAAAAATCAGGCAGATATTTTCTGACCGGATCAGTCCATGTTATTTTTCCTTCGTCCACTAATATTGCCAATCCAGCAGAAGCAGTCGATTTTGAAATTGAAGCCAGTGCAAATATTGTGTGTTCATTAATTTTCTTATTATTCTTTATTGAAATCGAACCAAATCCACGCGCATATTCGATCTGATCCTTTCCAATGATCGCGATGGCAATCGCTGGAACTTTAAACTTTGATTGAACCTCAAAAATGATTTGTTCGATTTTGGAAATTATCGTATGCATTTACCTTTCCTTCATCTTTGATTCTTTATGAACCAACCTTACTATATAAGACATTGCCTGGTGCAAAGGAACATCGGATTGATACGTACCATTTTCATAATCCACACAACCACCTGGATAAATGTCATTTATTGACAGGTTTATATCCGATAATAATAGAGCTAAATCTGCCGGAGAATAACATCGAAGGTGTTGTGACGTTTTCAATGTTGGATTTTCTTTCAACCACCAGGTATCTACCAGGCAACATTTAACTGCGTCAAATCCGTATTCCCGCATTGCGTCTCCGATGTGAAATTGAACACCTGCTGCTTTATTTGCCCAAAACCAAGGGGTATAAACCTCCAGAAACACCGACCCATCTGGCAAAAGCCAGGGAGAAATTTTTTCTAATAAACATTTCTGATCCATATCGTTGCCAATCCCAAATCCATCCCAATAACAAATCACATCAAAGGGCTCGTCAAAATCTACAATATAGAAATCAGTATTTATGATTGTAAGAAGCTTAGAATCCAGTGTTCTTGCCAGATTTTGAATATGCTTTGTGAATTCTGGTTGGATTTCTACTGCGGTTACATAATGGTTTCTTCGTGCAGCTGCAACTGCAAATTGCCCACCCCCTGCACCCAATTCTAAAATTCGTTTGCTTTTATTGCCTGTAACACGATCCACAAATTTTACTTTTTTGTGATCGTCTTCGTTTATTTCACGAAAATAAATCTTAGACCATTCATTTTGCAATTTATAGAAATCTTTATCAGTCATTCTAGATCATCACTCATCCGAGAATAAATGGTCAGTCGGTATTTTGTTTTTGATCCGGAACCAGTAGAGCCATTTCAATCAATGCTTGATAATCAAGTTTCTGAAAAAGATCAAATTCTCGTGTCATTTTTGAAGGGATCAGTACAGATGATGTTTTTCCAGCAGCAATTGCGATCTGGTGCATCTCCTGCAATAAAGTTGTACTGATCCCTCTTCTCCGAAAATTGGGATGTGTAAAAATATCTGCGATATATGCAAATTTCCCTTCGATTGTGATCAATTGAGCTTTCGCACAGACTTCCCCCTTATAAAACGCCATCAAATTGGATATTGCTGGATCATTCAGACCATTAGTACTACAGGGGTTGTCCGGTTCGATTGTATTCACCAAAGACACATCCTGGATATTCCTGATCAGTTTTACATCAACCCCAACAGCCCTGTTAATTTTCTCACTGGGTGACAATTTTCGGCTCATGATAATATTTGTCCAGGCATGTTGATAACCATTATCACGATAGGATGGGATTAATTGATTTAGCTTTTCTGAGAATACATTAATGACATGTTCTTCCGGCTGGGTTTGAAGATATTTCAGAATCTGATGCTTAACATGGGAAGGAGGATTGTCACCCGTATAGAATTCCAGACGATAGGTAAACGATCTTGGCCATGGTTGCGATAACCATTGAGGGTAATGAATACCGATCACTTGATCTAAACTTATAATATTCGCGTTGGTTTCAATTTTATATTTATAGGTTATTGCATCGAGATATGCTTTTACACCTGGAAGTGCGTTCATAAAACTATTCCTAATCCGGAAACTTGTTTTTCTTTAAATTACTCCAACCCCAGCAAAAACGCCGTACAATTTCAATACCATCCTTGTGATTGATTTCTTCTGTCCAAAAGTTTTCTTCAGAAAGCCCTTTCACCTCGGCATGTACACGAAAAACATAGTATTTAGTGTTTAATCCAGGATATGAACGTGATTTTCTATATCTGGTGGATTCTTTGCAATCTTTTGTTTTGATAACAATATCGTCATGATTTACCCCTAACTCTTCGATTAAACATCTTCTGGCAGTATCCAGACAGTTTTCATCAGCCTTCATTTTTTCACTTGGGGGAATGTTTCGTTTTCGTTTGCGCTTATCATCCAATTCTTGTTCAAGTTCGAGTAAGTACAATTCACCATTTGTGACCAATACCTGGACAACACTTACAACTCTCAAAGGTGGTTGAATTTGAAGATAACACTCCCCATCCAAAATTTCCATAAAAAGATGTTCAACCGACTTTGCTTGCCCAACATTCCATGCGTCGAGATCAATCGGAAGAGATTTCAACCAATTTTTTAATTTTTCTACAGTAGGAAAATTCCCAATATTTTTTTGCATCAAATAATAAAAATTAAAAAGGTGAGAACTTGATAAGAATTTACATATTAAGTCAGTAGGAAACCACCAATACTTTAATTGTACAGCAAAATCAATAAACAATTTTCAGGTTAGTCGAATAGTTTTCAGATCATTTTTTTATTTTTTCGTTATAATCAAAGGTAATATTATTTGTTTTTGGAGATATAGAATGACGTCCAATTTACTTCCTGGAGATAATCGCAACGCAATCCGGCTCACCTGGAAAAGGCCAGTTTATATTCTTACACCTGTTAAAAGACTTGCTCAGGCTATTAATGTCAGTTCTTCAGGGATTCTCATAACTACCCATCATGATGATCAATTCAATGTGAATGATGAAATTTCTATCTCGATTCCCCATGCGATTACTAAAGTTACAACCACGGTAACTGGAAAAATTATCCGAATCAATCGCCATAATGATTGGATTCAAATTGCGGTTAATCTGATCTTAGTTTAAGAAAATCGGACCTAAATTTCCTGCACAGTCTCCCAGGGATATATTTCTGTTCCCTTTGCAGCTTCCCGAATTTCTGGGTCATTCGAATAATATCCATGTTTTTCTGGTGGTAATAACTTAGAGATATGGACCATAATATCATGGCCTATTTCATCCAATTTTGTCCGATCCGTGCGGCTTTTCAGATCGATTTGGTAAGGACCAAAAGGTTTTCCGATGATGGCAGTTACCTTTGGCCGTTTAAATTTTCTGATTTTAGGAAAAAATGTATCAAAACCAACCAGACCAATAGGCAAAACAGCAGCTCCTGTCTTGGCAGCTAAAAATGCAACGCCAGGTCTTGCGGGACGTAACACATTAGCCCAGCTGCCACCTTCCGGAAAAATTCCCAGAATTCCATTCTGAGCCAAAACAGTTTCAGAAATGATAAATGTGTCTCTGGAAACAGAACCGCGAAATACCGGTATGATTCCCCATAAATGACGGAGCCATTCTACTGTCGCTGGTGCATTCGGCGTCCGGGTCCCACCCAGAAATTCTAACCTCCATGAAAGCAGATTAATCACTGCCAATGGATCTAAAAAACTGAAGTGGTTGCTTACCACCAAGAGCGGTCCTGTTTTGGGCAGATTCTCTTTACCAATAATTTCAAAATCACCCAAAATCATAAATGCCAGATTGATCAGATTTCTCAACACAGTTCGGACAACACGTCTCCTGGGATACGGGTATTTTCTAATGTCAATTTTCATTCAAATACCTTTGAAATATTAATCAGATATCCTGCTTATTTATGACCTGAGAGGTCTTCATATTTGAAATTATAGCCTAAAATCAGGTTGGATGAAAAAACAATCTTTCATAATTCATCTGGTTTTAAATAATGAACTATCTTAGTTGTAATTGTCGACAAAATATCTTATAAAATAATAAACTAATTCTTTCTTAAGTTGCGTAACATTCCTGCCAATTCTATAATCAACTCAACGGTATATGAAGTGTTATTAAAATCTAAATAATTGGAGGTCGTTATGTTACAAATCACATTAGACAAAGAAGAGCAATTGACTCTCAAAGATTTGCTCCAATGTTGTCTGGCTGAACTACGGGTTGAAATCCACCATACGGATGATATGGATTTTAAAGAAATGCTTAAAAATCGCAAGAATGTCCTGGTCAAAATTTTGAATGAACTTGCAGTTGATAGTGAATTGGCAGAACCAACCTGCAAATAAACCAGTTTCACCATCTTTCAATAATCTAAGCTCCACCAGAATGAATTTAATTACTCATTAATTTATAAAGGTAGGTAAGAGAATGAAGCGTTGTTCATGGGCTTCCGGTGAATATTTATGCCCTTATCACGACCATGAATGGGGAGTACCCATTCATGATGATCAAAAACTCTTTGAATTTTTAATCCTGGAAGGGGCACAAGCAGGACTGAATTGGAATACCATCCTAATGAAAAGACTTGCTTACCGAACTGCATTTGATGGTTTTGATCCAGAAAAAATCGCCCAGTTTGATTTGAAACAGGTAAATGAATTATTATTAAATCCAGGGATTATTCGTAATCACCGAAAAATTGAATCCGCTATCAGGAATGCTCAGGTATTTCTTAAGATTCAGGCAGAATTTGGCAGTTTTGATGAGTATGTCTGGCGTTTTGTTGACGGAAAGCCAATTCTAAATCAATTTCAAACATTATCTGAAATACCGGCAGAAACAGCTCTTTCAAGACAAATCAGCAAAGAGCTAAAAGAGCGTGGTATGAATTTTGTCGGACCCACAATAATGTATGCATTCATGCAAGCAGTTGGCATGGTAAACGATCACCTCGTTGATTGTTATCGATACAATGAAATCAACGAAATGGAGCAACAACGATGACAAAAATCAATGGAAAAGTCGAAGCTGTACTGGTCACCCCAAAAGGTGAAAATATATCAAAGTTAATTGATGGAGGTATTTTCACCAATGAAGGATTGATTGGTGACAGGCATTTTGGGGTCACAAGCCTTTCCAATTCTCGGCATCCCGAATTCCCTCGCGGTAGCGTGATTCGCAATCGCAGACAAATTTCATTGGTATCACAGGAGGAATTAACCCAAATTGCAGAAATACTGGGAGTTGAAAAAATCAAACCTGATTGGCTGGCTGCAAATTTGTTAATTTCAGGCATCCCACACTTCAGCCTATTACCTGTTGGGGCACGCTTATTCTTTGATGGGGGCATGGTTCTTTTCAATGATGGTGAAAATAATCCTTGTCATATCCCGGCAAAAACCGTTCAGAATAACTATAACCATATTGAAGGCATTCAAAAAGAATTCGTTAAAGCTGCTATGCATAAACGTGGACTGGTTGCCTGGGTTGAGCATCCCGGAACATTAATGACAGGAGCAACCTGTACCATTGAGTTACCACCTGTTTGGAAAAATTTATGGCAGTAGACAATATAAATAAGTTTTCACTCCCTGATCCAATTCCTGAGAGGCAGCTTCAAAATCAATACCTGTTTGAAATCCTGCATCCCAGACATCTGGTGCTGGATTTTCAGGCTGTGATGAGTTGCAAAGAATACTTGCGACGCTGGAGTAATAGTGTATGGCCTGAAGATACCTTCAAAATTGAGGATAATTTATTTGATCTTGAATGGCATTATCATGAATATCAACAAAAAATTGCCTTTACATACACCATATTAAATCCGGAAAAGACGAAGTGCCTGGGATGTATCTATATTCGACCAACCGCATCTATTCAATCCTTAACAACCGAAGAAACAGGAATATTGGAACCATATCCGTTTTTTTGCTCTTATTGGGTCATCGATGAAGTTCGAAACACTGAAATGGAAGAATTATTATTTTCGGATTTAAATAAATGGTTGGAGAATATCTGGAATTTTCATGGCATCATTTTCACCACCAATAAACACATTCCTGAACAAGAAATAATATTTCGCAATTTCGGTTTAGAATTGTTCTTGATCCTTCAGGACGAAAATCGCTATCAACAATGCTGGAGACCAATAAAAGGATAAAAAAATGGAATTTGATGAATTAAAGAGATTCTTGTTTAATCTTCCAGAATCAAGAGTAGAGTTTCCACACGGTACGGACACAATGGTTTATAAGATTTTGGGGAAGGGATTTGCTTACATCTCCTGGCAATCTGACCCAATTTTTATTAGTTTAAAGTGCGATCCGACGGTAGCGATACAACTTCGCAAACAATATCCAGGTCTCGTTCCTGGATATCACATGAATCGTACACATTGGAATACAATTTTTCTGGATAATGAGCACATTCCTGATGAAATCATCTTTCATTGGATCGATGAATCCTATCAATTAGCTATTAATGAATTGCCAGGTCTTCTTCGCAAGCGAATATTAAAAAAGATTGCCAAATTGAACGAAAATAAATCCTGAAAGAAATCAGTCTTTGGTATGAATAAAAAAATTACTTATCGAGATATGGTGTTTGAGATCGTTAAACGAATTCCTGCTGGAAAAGTTGCCACGTATGGTCAAATCTCAAAAATGATTCCAGGATGTACCGCAAGGATGGTAGGTTATGCTTTGGCATCATTACCAGCTGAATCTGGTGTCCCATGGCAAAGAGTGATTAATTCTAAAGGGAAAATCAGCCCGCATGGTGCTGGTTTTGGATCTGCCTTGCAACATAATTTGTTGGAATCGGAAGGGGTTATCTTCAAAGGAGACCAAACGATCGATTTCAATGAATATGGTTGGATTGAAAACTGATTTTTTGGGTCAACAGGTATCAGTACCATCTTATTTTCCATCACCTATAAAATTGTCTCACCAGAGAACATAATTCTGCTTCAGGAAAGTAATTGATTCCTGTATTGATTTTCCTTATACTATTAATAAATGAAGGAGGGCTGAATGAGAATGGATGAATCCAATCAATCAATGAATGGGAAGAGTCCGGGATTAATATACCAATGTCTGTGCACAGAAATTCCAAAAGATATTCAACCATACCACTCAAAAATCAAGAGCTTTCTGTCAATAAAAGAATGGCTTTTTCCAAAAATGAAAGATTCACCCTCCACAGCTTCCTTTTACCAAATTAAAAAATAATCGTATATTAACCGGGGTTGGCGGTTATCACTACCAAAAACACCCTGCCACTAATAATTGATCTATGTTATCTCAATAGAAGTTTGTCACCTCCATGAATATTAATGAATTTACTGAAGTCAAAATTGAAGTCTACCTTCCTGAAGAAAACTTGGAAGCGATGCGTTTAGTGCTCAGTGAAGCACAAGCTGGTATTGTTGGATACTATGATAATGTTTTTGCCACCACACAGGTTACTGGTCACTGGCGGCCATTAGAAGGAGCTAATCCATACCTGGGGATAACTGGAAAAATGGAAACTGCATCAGAAATAAAAATGGAAATCAATTGTAAACGTGAATTTGTCAGTGCTGCTGTGCAAGCGATCAGGGATGCTCACCCATATGAAGAACCGATGATCCGTATTATCCCGATCATCAACCACATGTTTGAATAAATTAGGAGATTAAAAATGCAACTCAATGAAAAGATCCTGCGCCAATTTTTCAAGTATTTAAATTGGGGATTGGTATTTAAATGGAAACTGGGTTTTGCCAGATGGTTAAATTTCTGGCCAACAGGCATTGGACGATTTATGGTCATTACTCATTTTGGCAGAACAAGTGGAAAGAAATACCAAACCCCGGTCAACTATACAATCATCGATGATGATATTTATTGTGTTTCCGGGTTTGGAGTGCAATCGGATTGGTATAAAAATATTTTAAGCAATCCAAATATTGAGGTCTGGTTAAAAGATGGTTGGTGGGCAGGTGAAGCTAAGGATATCAGCAATCACCCTCATCGCCTTGAAATTATGCGGGATGTTTTGATTGCCAGTGGTTTTGCTGCCCCTCTTTTTGGCATTCATCCGACATCAATGGATGAAGAATCACTAGACCAGTTAACACAATCTTATCGATTAATAAAAATAAATCGTACCCGCGAAAGGACCGGAGCAAAAGGTCCGGATGAATATACCTGGGTCTGGCCGATCATTTCTGTAGTTTTATTCCTAATGTTGAGTAAAAAGAAAAAATAATCAACTATGCTGCGCTCACAACTCCTTGAAACCTTATCAAAATATATACTGGAAAAGAAAGTAGATCATCCCCTTCGGGTAGCTATCGATGGGATGGATAACGCTGGAAAATCAAAATTAGCCAAAGAATTGATTTTTCCATTAAAGAAAAGTAAGCGGCAAATCATTAGTGTCTCGATCGATGGTTTTCATTATCCCCAAAAATACCGTTATCGTCGTGGTGAATTTTCTCCGGAAGGGTATTATTATGATTCCTTCAACCTGGATATCGTTGTTTCGGATGTCTTGCAACCCTTAAGTCCCGGTGGGAACAGGAAGTATCGCAGACAGATTTATGATTTTACAATCGATCAAATCGTGGAAAGTCCATGGGAAACTGCCAGGGATGATGCAATTCTTTTGTTTGATGGAATTTTTTTACAACAACCAGCATTTGATCCTTTTTGGGATATTCGAATTTATCTTGAGATTGAACCAGATATCAGTCTCGATAGAGCGTTAAAACGTGATTTATCCTATTACCAATCTTTTGAAAACATTCAAAAAAAATATCAATGGAGATACAATCCTGCTCATCAGATATATTATGACCGCTGCCATCCAACCAAGCGAGCGGATGTCTTAATCGATAATAATGACTGGCAAAATCCCAATATACTGTTTCAGCGGGAAGTTGCCGGATAATCTGTTTCGCCATTTCTTAAAAATCTAAGCAATGGCTGACTTTAATAATTTCCAATAATTCTTATCGCTAAGAAACTTTTTTTATCAAACTATAATACAATTGAGTTTACCATCTCCGGTATATTGAGATGATACCAATCCATTTTTGATGGGGTTCCACTCTATGATAAAAAAATTGAATCGTATATGGAAAATCGTTTCTTTATCTGTGTTTATGCTCCTGATAGCATCTGGATGTGCAATCCCGTGGTTCAGTGATTCCAATGAAAATATTGTTACCAGCCAGCCACCTACAGTTGAACCAACAGATCTATCCCCCTTTGAAAATATCGGTTGCACATGGCAAGGTAAGGTTTATGCAGATTGCCCGGAAGGTAGTATCCCCCAAAAAATGGGGTGTGATTCTCTTACCAGACCTTCGGGACCCCTTGGATTGTTGGCTCCAGAAAGTCAAATGCTGATTTGTAGTTATTTACCATATTTGCATTCTGAACCAGATAACATGGAGGCAAAAGGACTTTATGATCGGGGTTGTAAAGCCCGCTCCAAAGAAAGATTATTGGTTTATTCCGATGGTGATTATCTGCTAATTCGGGACTTGGAAGATTTGCGCTACAATTTTACACCTATTAACAACAGTGATCAGGCGTTGGGGTATGCGATTGCTGCAACAGGATACACTGTGAGATATGATTTCGAGGATTTGAAGAATTATCGAATTCTGACGGATAATCTTGAAGAAACCAGTGTCACCCCAGTCTCGGATGGCTTTGAAATTGTTCTTTATCATCAAGAATTATGTGGCTGTGGACCTCACACAACCTTTATGCAAAAGGTGAAAGTAACCACTACGGGTGATTTGGATTTGCTCGCGTCGATTGAAGCATTTGAAAACCCTGAAGAAGACAACTTATGTGTTGATTAATGGAGGATGTTGAGATGCAGAAATATCCATTTATGCAAGTGGATGCCTTTACAAATATTGCGTTCGGAGGAAATCCCTGCGCAATCTTTTTTGATACTCAAAATCTGGATGAGAAAACCATGCTCGCCATTACCCGTGAGATGAACCTTTCTGAATCTTCCTTTGTTCGTCCATCCTATATTGCCGATTTTGGAGTGCGTTATTTTACTCCGATGGGTGAAATTCCTCTGGCTGGTCATCCCACGATTGCGACTGTTTTTGCGCTTGTAGAATCAGGTCGACTTCCGTTAACAGGAGATCTGACCAAAATCCAACTTGAACTCCTGGTTGGTGCAATACCCATCGTAATTCAATCGGAAAATAACCTTGTAAAAAACATAACAATGAGCCAGAAAAAACCTCAATTCTTAAAAATCTATGACCCCGATCTGGTTCTTCCTGTGTTTGGGATTACAAAGGAGAATCTGGTACCAGATGTACCTATTCAAACTGTCAGTACCGGTACACCTCAATTAATGATTTGTGTAAAAAATAAAGAAGTACTGCAGAAACTTAATCCGAACAGTAAAGCATACCAGGAGCTTCATCGAAATAGTGATTGGTTTTCCTCACATTTGTTCTGTCTGGATGGAATAACACCATCAGGAAAAACTTTCGCACGACACCTCAGCCCACCACCAGATATCTTTGAAGATCCTTTTACCGGCTCCGCAACCGGTGGAATGGCGGCGTATTTGTGGCATTATGGTCTACTGGATGAGCCAATCTTTATCGCTGAACAGGGTCATTGGATGCAAAGACCTGGAAGCGCTGCAGTTGAGGTCGTTGGTCCACGAAATGAAATTGAAACAGTCAAAGTCGGTGGACCAGCAGTAATGGTATTAACCGGCACGCTACACATACCAGATGCTATATGAACACGAATGATTTTTCTAATTTGAGGGTTGTTGCTTTGGCTGGTGGTGTGGGTGGTTCACGCATGGCAAACGGTCTTGCCCAAATTTTAGATCCTGAACATTTCAGTATTATTGTTAATACGGGTGATGATTTTGATTATTGGGGATTATCCATATCTCCTGATCTCGATACTGTAATGTATACACTTGCAGGGATATCAAACCCGCAGACCGGTTGGGGATTGCAGGATGAAGGACATCGCTGTTTGGAACAGATGCGATTATTGGGTCATCCACATTGGTTTGGCCTGGGTGATCGTGATTTGGCAATTCATCTATCAAGAACCTTATGGTTGCGTGATGGAAATAGTTTGACAGAGGTAACCAAAAGAATTTGTTCTTCTTTGGGTGTAAGACATTCGATTCTGCCAATGTGTGATGAGCCTTATCGCACAATCGCGATCACCAAATCGGGTGAAATGGATTTTCAAACGTATTTTGTTAAAGAAAAATGGCAACCTGAATTAATTGGATTACGTTGGGAAGGAGCAACACATGCAAAAATGACTTCTCAGGTTAATCGTCTTTTAAGCGAAGCAGATTTAATCATCATTTGCCCTTCCAATCCCTTTGTCAGTATTGATCCAATCCTCAATTTACCAGGCGTATTGGATTTAGTTTATAGCAAACCGGTGGTTGGGATCAGCCCAATAATTGGTGGGAAGGCGATAAAAGGTCCGGCAGCCAAAATGTTTAAGGAATTATTGGATCAAGAAGCTTCTGCATCCAATATCGCAGCATATTATCATAAAAAATCCTTACTGAATGGATTTGTAATTGACACTCAAGATCAAAATCTACAGGCTGATATTTTAGCTATGGATTTAGAAGTATTAGTAACCAATACAATGTTAACTGATCCATTGTTACAAAAAGAGGTGGCTATGTGCCTGATGGGTTTTGCCTACCATTTGGTATAATCTAGCCCATGAGGATTTGGGCTGTTATACCGATTAAAACACTTGAAAAAGCAAAGAATAGATTAGCATCGGTTTTATCAAAAGAGGATCGAAAAAAACTGGTGTTACAGCTTTTCGAGCATACATTGCAGGAACTTACAGATTGGCAAATTTTAGAAGGTATTTTAGTAGTCAGTAGTGATCCTTATATTAACCAATTTGTGGCACCATATGGTTTTGAATTCCTATTAGAAAAACAACCCAATGGATTAAATGGATCTACACAACTGGCTGCAGAATTCCTTGATAGAAAAGGGGTTGAGGCTATGTTAGTTGTCCATGGAGACTTGCCACTGGTGTCACAAAAAGAATTAAACCGGTTGGTGGAAGCCGCGCCATCTCATGGTATTTTGATTGCTCCAGATCGACACCAAAGTGGTACAAATGTTTTATGGGTTGCCCCTCCGTTGATTATCCCTTTTGCTTACGGATGTGACTCATTCCAAAAACATCAGGAACTTGCTAACAATGTGAATTGTCCATTGGTAATTTTTCAATCTGAGACACTTGGACTGGATATTGATTTTCCTGATGATTTTTCCTTTTATTCACAAACCATGTCCGATCATTCGAAACTTTTCTAATGCTAATTATGAACAGTAGAGAATAAGCTATAATGAATCAAAGTTGGTTAAAAAAACTTGATACAGTTCGTAAAAACTATCTTTTCGTATAATCCTTTATTTGTTATTTAATGATGCATATGAATCCACAGAAATTTCTTAATTTTCATTCTTTAAATTAAGGAATGAGTAAATGACTGACAATAAAAAGATAACCAAATTTCAGGCATGGCTGTTAGCATCCCGCCCCAAAACCCTACCTGCAGCAGCTGCACCGGTAATTGTTGGCTGTGCTGTTGCCTTTGCAGAACATGGTTTTCGGTTTTGGCCAGCGCTGGCAGCATTATTTGGTGCTTTGTTACTTCAAATCGGTGCCAACCTGGCTAATGATGTCTTTGATTTTGAAAAAGGAGCTGATCAGCACGGACGATTAGGTCCGTTGCGGGTCACGCAAGCGGGATTATTATCACCGAAAGAAGTTAAATTCGGTATGTGGGTGATATTTTCTCTGGCAGCCTTATGCGGTATATACATGACGCTGGTTTCCAGCTGGATCATATTATTAATTGGTCTTCTGGCAATTATCGCCGCAATTGCATACACTGGGGGTCCCTTCCCGTATGGATACAAAGGCTTCGGAGAAATCTTTGTATTTCTCTTTTTTGGTGTTGCTGCTGTAGGTGGAACCTATTATGCCCAGACAGTCTCATTCAGTCAATTAGCCTTATTGTCCAGTGCACCAGTTGGCTTATTAATCGTGGGAATATTGGTGGTAAATAATGTGCGAGATTATGAAAGTGATAAAGCAGCCAACAAAAAAACGCTGGCTGTTCGCTTTGGTCTGCATTGGGCACAGCAGGAGCTTGTCAGTGTCATCATTCTGGCATATCTGATCGTTTTTCTTTTGAGCATCAGTGATCTGGCAAGTCCATGGTTGTTATTAACCTGGTTGTCCTTCCCAATGGTTTTTTCCATAACCAGTTCAGTATTGAATCAACGGGGAAAGATTCTAAATAAAACATTAGCAAAAACAGGATTGTTGACTCTGGTCTTCAGTCTTTTGTATGCAGGTGGCTTGATTCTTTCGGTTTATTTACCTGTTTCTTGAGGCATTAATTAGGTAAATCAGGTTTTTTCGTCATTTCTTTCAGATATTCCAGCGAGGCTGAAAAAGGAAAGAAATAAACAATAAACAGAAACGGCAATACCCATTCAGGAATATTGGTAGAACTTAAAAAAGCAAACAGAAAAATGCTCAGGTGGATTTTTACAACATTCAAATAAGGTGTTTTAGCAAAATTTGCGTCGCTTTGCTGAATTACCTTTTGCAATTTTCTTAATGATGCTGCTAACGTGAAAATGAAGACCGGCCAATAGGCAAGCAAACTGGTACGGATAAAAAACCAGAAGTCGGAGAAATCTTCAAAAGACCGATCCATTAATGGAAAAAACTCATTAAGAAAAATTGAGTGCACAAAATGAAATAATCCAAAGTGAACAGTAAAAAATAGAAACTGGAAAAGTGCACCAATCAAAATAAATCCAAATTTAACACCAGAACTTAAGGAGTCACCAATTAATTTACTGAGGACACCTTCTTCGGTATTGAGTCCACTTCTGATCGCATTACTTGTGATCCCAGCAATGAGGTAACAATAACCTATTGTCAAGCTGGTAATCCATAAACTCCAGACCATATCTGCTGCAGTCCATTTTTGAATCTCTGCGATCAAGAAAATAAAAATAAAAGCAATCAGTGAAATGATTAATTGCAGCCATAGTGGTATTTCTTGATCAATCCAAAAACTGGCATCCAGGTTGGAAGTAATGATTTTTGTATTCGATGGCTCACGAATTCGATCCAGATTGACCTGAGCTTCAATATTCTCAGGTTGAAGTTCCAAAACTCTCTGGAAGAAGAATTGAGCCTTTTGTTTCTCACCCGCATCAGCCAAAAGGTTTCCTAATGCCAAATTCGAATCAACATCGTCTGGTTTCAGCCGTATACGATCTTTCAATTCCTGATATTTATTTTGATCAAGTTTTTTAGACATGGGTCAATTTTAGCAAAAAGCCTGCATAGATCCAATTCTTTTTATATTTTCTCTTATAAACCAGATAGAATCATGATTTTCTTGACATTGACTTTGATAATATTTTAATTAAATTAAGTTGGATTTGAAAAATTTTCTGTTACTGTTCTCCACGTTGATAGTTTGGAGCTTCACGCGTGATGATAATATCATGGGGATGCGATTCAATCAGTCCGGCGTTGGTAATCCGAACAAGACGGGTTTTCGTACGCAAATCAACCAGATTTTCCACCCCTGCATATCCCATTCCAGAGCGGATGCCACCAACCAGCTGGTAGATAAAATCACTTAATGCGCCTTTATACGCAACCATTCCTTCCACACCTTCCGGAACCAGCTTTCCGGAACCACCCTGTCCGGTACCATAGCGGTCTTTCCCATATCCCTGCAAGGCACCCATCGATCCCATTCCACGATAGGATTTAAATTGTCGTCCCTCAAAAAGAATATCCTCCCCGGGAGATTCTTTTAATCCTGCCAATAAGCTCCCTAACATAACGGTATCAGCCCCTGCGACAATCGCCTTGACAATATCACCACTATACTTCACCCCACCATCAGCAATGACAGGAATTCCTTTGCGTCCTGCGATCTTGGCGCATCGATAAATCGCTGATAACTGCGGCATACCAGCTCCAGATATTACCCTGGTTGTACAGATGGATCCGGCACCCACCCCGACTTTGATCGCATCCGCACCAGCATCAATAATCGCCTGTGCTCCTTCTTCGGTTACGACATTTCCAGCAATCACAGATAAATCCGGACGAATCGCTTTCACTCGCTTTATTGCTTCAATTACACCAATGGTGTGACCGTGAGCAGTGTCGATCACCACTACATCCAGATTTTTTGCTGTCATTTCCTCAACTCGGATTTCCAGATCAACACCAACGCCAACAGCAGCGCCTACGATAAGTCTGCCGGAAGAATCCTTGGCAGCATATGGAAATTGAAGTTTTTTCTGAATGTCTTTGACGGTGATCAGCCCTTTTAAATGTCCCGCTTGATCCACCAAAGGGAGTTTTTCAATCCGGTATTTTTGCAGAATACTTCTTGCTTGTTCGAGTGTGGTGCCAAGTTCAGCAGTAATCAAGCGTTCATACGTCATGAAATCACTGACGGGGCGTTGGAGATCTCCCGGTTCAGTGAAACGAATATCCCGATTGGTTAGAATTCCTACCAATTTTTCTCCAGCTGGATCGATGATGGGAACGCCACTGATATGGAATCGCTCCATGATCGCTGAGGCTTGTGCCAGCGAGGCTGTGGGTGGTAATGTGATTGGATCCAAAATCATACCAGACTCGGATCGTTTGACAATTTCGACTTCACGTGCCTGGTCTTCGGGTGAAAGATTGCGATGGATAATCCCAATCCCTCCTTCCCGGGCTAAGGCAATCGCCAGACGAGATTCAGTGACTGTGTCCATCGCAGCGGATAGTAGTGGAATATTCAGCCGGATTTCACGAGTCAGGCAGGCATGAACATCAACCATTGCGGGTAATACCTGGCTGAAACCTGGTTCGATCAGGACATCATCAAAGGTAAGGGAATCTATCTGGGAAAATAATGTTTCGTTCATTCGTACTCCTGCCTTAATATTTAATAAAATCGGGAGATTGTTTAGACAATTTCATCCAATTATAGAGAATTTCTCAAATTTTCCCAAGGCGAATCCGTGGGCGAATCCGAATTATCAACAAATTTTAAGATGAATTACTGAATTTGACTTCGAATTTCTTCGACCAGGGTTTTAGCCCGCTCTTTTGCAAAGCCAACGTATGTATTCAGCTCAGATAGTTGTTGAATTTCTTCAGGAGAGATCCAATTCTGCAAAACTGGTTCTTTTTGTAAATTCTGGATCAACGGATTGGGTTGACCCCGCTGAATTGCTTCCCAGGCTACTAGTGCATGCTGGCGTAGGAGTTCATGCATCTCCTGACGGTTTGCACCTTTTTTACCAGCCACCATCATAATCCGTTCTGTCATGGCGAAAGGAGCATAGGTTTCCAGATTGCGTTTTATCGCATCCTGATTGACGTTCAGACCTTTGATCAGTTTCAATGAAACTTTTAATAATTCATCAGTAATCAAAAAGGATTCAGGCAATATCGTTCGTCGGTTAGCGCTGTCGTCTAAAGTGCGTTCTAATAATGAGTTGGCTGCATTTTGCCATGCAATTTGCGGGTAGAGCGAGAGTTGGCGGGCAAGAGAATCGATTTTTTCCGAGTTAATGGGGTTGCGCTTAAATGGCATAGCTGATGATCCCACTTGCTGTTTGGCAAATGGTTCACTCAGTTCACCGATCGGAGGACTTTGCAAAATCCGTAAATCAAAAGCAAATTTATACAAAGAAGCTCCTAAAGCGGATAATGCATTCAGAATCGATAAATCCTGTTTGCGGGGATATGTTTGATGAGTAATTGGAAAAAATTGTAAATCCAGAATTTCACTCAAGCGCTGCTCGAATTGGTCCAATTGATTCAACTCAACCAACTCGCCAAATGCAGCTCCCGTACCAACAGCCCCTTTAAACCCTTTTCCGCATATGGAATCTCTGATCTGTTTTAAATTCTGCCAGTCTCCGAGAATATCCTGTGCATGAAAGGCAAACCGGTATCCAAGCGTAGTCGGCTCTGCTGGTTGTAAGTGCGTGAAGGCAATCACGGGAATATTGACAGTTTCTTCAATACGATCTGCAAACGCAAGCAATAATTCACCAAGTTTAACCAGAATTAAATCCATGGCTGATAATTGTCTCAAAGCATCAGCATTATCTTCAATGTCCATTGAAGTTGCCCCCATATGTAAAATACCACCTGCATTTGGGCATTGGGCAGCAAAAACTTTCAATTCTGCCATCAGGTCATGATGGATTTGAGATTCAATCTCGATGGCTGCTTCCACATCAATTTCATTTACATGCGTCGCTAATTCTGTCACCATCTCTGAAGGAAATAATCCAAATTCTGATTGAACCTGCGCCAGCGCGACCCAGATTTTCCGCCATAACCGACGTTTGTAGTTCTCGCTCCACAAAGAACGCATTTCGGGACTGGCATACCGCCAGCTGAAAGGTGACTGATAATTATCGTATGGATTGGTCAATGAAACACCTCATTACTTAAAGGATAAATTTATTATAAACGGAAACATAAATGAAACCATGTTTGAATTTTTGCGACGGAAATCAAAAAAATTATCCATACCGAACCAAACCTGACATGGATATCATTCCAATGGTAAAATCGATCAAATTCAAGCATCAGTAGGGTTCATGAACACGTCTTTATTTCTTGTTGCAGTTTCGCCAGTTCTATTAGTTCTTATTTTTTTAGTCATCTTACGCTTCCCAGCCATCAAAGCAATGCCCCTCAGCTGGATTATTCATGCCGGGTTAGCTTTTTTTATCTGGCAGGTTCCGTTGGTACAGGTAGCTGCTGCATCCCTGGAAGGTTTGATCATTGCTATTTCAGTCATCTGGATAATTTTTGGTGCTGTGTTCCTGTTGAATGTCTTGCGTTCCAGCGGCGCGATCGACACGATACGCCATTTCTTCACCAATATCTCACCAGATCGCCGAGTTCAGGTCATACTGATCGCCTGGTTATTTGGTGCTTTTCTGGAAGGTGCATCGGGCTTTGGGACACCTGCTGCCATTTGTGCTCCTTTATTGGTTGCTCTTGGTTTTCCACCTTTAGCTGCGGTTGTGCTGGCATTAATTTCTAATAGCTTTCCGGTTACGTATGGCAGTGTTGGTACCACGATTTTTGTTGGTCTGGCGCAGGGGTTACAACAAGGACCCGATCTGGCTCCCATCGTCGCGAATTATTTAGGAAATTTACCACTTTCAGAGTATTTGCATATTGTCAGTGCCAAATCCGCCCTGCTGAACTGGTTACCGGGCACATTTCTGCCTTTGTTACTCTCAGCAATGCTCACACGTTTTTGGGGAGAAAATAAAAGCTGGAAGGAAGGGTTACAGATCTGGAAGTTTGCTCTATTGTCCGGCTTCACCTTCACCACCTTTGCTGTATTGATTGCGTTGTTTCTTGGGCCGGAATTTCCGACATTACTGGGCAGTTTGTTGGCTCTGATCGTCATGGTTACATTGGCAAAAAAAGGTATTCTACTTCCCAAAAATCCCTGGTTTTTTCACGCTTCTGCACCCTCCCAATTGACCACCATAAAAGAACCACTGAAAATCCCAACCTGGAAAGCGTTATCACCTTACCTGATTGCCACAATCATCTTGTTACTAACCCGCCTACCCTTCCTGCCATTTAAGGTATGGCTCAATATCCCACAGATTGGATGGGCAAATATCCTGGGAACGGAAATATCAACCCAATTTGCACCTTTATACTCCCCGGGCGCGATCTTCACATTGACTGCCATCATCAGTGTGTTTTTATTGGGATTGAGAAAAAAAGAACTGGGTGGAGCATTGAAAACCTCCGCCACCAGCCTGATTAGCAGCGTCATCGCTCTCGGAACCGCTGTGCCACTGGTGCGTATCTTCATCAATTCTGGTGTAAACGGATCAAGTCTGGGCAGTATGCCAATTGAACTGGCTGCCAGCATGGCTTCGGTATTGGGACCAGTCTGGCCATTGTTTGCACCTTATGTCGGTTCGTTAGGGGCATTCATTTCCGGCAGTGCCACTTTCAGCAATTTAATGTTCACACTCTTCCAATTTGGAGCAGCGATTGAAAACCGCCTGGATCCGGCATTAATAAATGCTTTACAGACAGTTGGGGCGGCTGTCGGCAATATGATTTGCGTAGTCAACGTTGTGGCAGCAAGTTCTGTGGTTAATTTACAGGGAAATGAAGGCCGTATCATTCGTTATACCCTGTTGCCATCCCTTGTTATTTGTCTGATTGTTGGTTTAATCGCTCTGTTACTATTCTGATCATTATTCCTTTTCAAATCGAAACCATGGATCATAAAAACTTACTCCGGGTCATCCCACAATTTTTAGGAAATATTGAGTTTCTTTCAAAACCTATTCTGGATGGTCACATCCATCAAGGCTGGTATATTCACTCTCACCATTCTCAGTATCCTGAAGTGGTCCTTCAAAGAGTCAACACATATGTATTCAAAGAACCAGAAAAATTAATGGAAAATATTCAACTTGTCAGTACCTATTTACATCAGCATTCTCCAAATCAAAGACAATTGACTCTTATCCCTACCCTGTCCGGAAAAATCTATTACCGGGAGGCCAATGGAACGATCTGGCGCATTTATAAACAAATAGAGAATTGTTACACGACCCTCATCGCCAGAGACCTAACACAGATCTTCGAAGCTGGCAAAGTCACTGGTTTATTCTTGAAACAATTGAGGGATTATCCTGTTGAATCCTTGCACATCTCGATTCCCGATTTTCATAACACACCGAAACGATATCAAAATTTCCTTACAGCCTTGTCGCACGCAGAACCTGACCTCATTAGAATAGTTCAACGTGAAATTGATTTTTTAGAGGAACGTTCCAGTCATTTTGGACTATTTTGGAATGCACTCTTACAACAATCACTCCCCTGGCGAGTAACCCATAACGACACCAAGCTGGATAATGTCCTTTTCGACCGGGATACCCATAAGGCGGTCTGCCTGATCGACCTGGACACCATTATGCCTGGATCAGCTTTGTTTGATTTTGGTGATGCCTTGCGTGCTATGGGTAATCCTTCAGCTGAAGATGAACCTGATTTAAAAAAAGTTCAATTTCAAATCCCCGTCTTTAAAGCCTATACGCAGGGATATCTGGCTGCAGCTAGGGAGATTTTAACTTCAAAGGAATTGGAGTGGTTGGCTTTCAGCCCCTGGATGATCACCATTGAGATTGGAATGCGCTTCTTAACGGACTATTTACAAGGCAATCAATATTTCAGGATCCATTACCCCGAACAGAACCTCAATCGCTGTAGAACTCAATTTAAATTAGTAGCAGATATTGAAAAACAGAAATCGTTATTGGAAGAAATTGTTCTGAAAACGATCAATCATCTGAAATAATCTATATAGAGCATTTTTTTCCTTTAGAACTGAAAAATAAATGTCAGATCATTCACATTCGTACCAGTAGGACCAGGTTTCAATAAATCACCCAGCGCTGCAAAGAAATGGTATGAATCGTTATTTTTCAAATAACCCTCTGGATTGAGACCTAAAACCTTCGCCTTGTTGGCTGTTTCTCCAGTAACCACAGCTCCCGCAGCATCGGTTGGTCCATCTTCTCCATCCGTCGCCAGCGTAACCAACATCACATCCTTTAATCCTGCTAACAAAGGAACAGCTGCCAAAGCAAGTTCAAGATTGCGACCACCTTTCCCGCTTCCTTTCAGGGTCACCGTGGTCTCACCTCCTGCGATCATACATAAAGGAGTTTTGGAAGGAGTGGTCAATTGTTGAGTCAGAGTTTTAGCCACTTCCCTGGCTTCTCCCTGCCAATCATTACCTAATATTTTCGTCTCAAACCCGAGTTGTTGCGCCTTTTCTGCAGCTGCCTGGGAAGCTATTTCATTGCTTCCCACCAGGATATTTGAGACTCTGGAAAACAATGCATCCCCCGGTTTTGGTGTCTCGATTTTTTCCTGAAAATGGGACAAGATTGATTTGGGGATTTTTTCAATCAAATGGTACTTTTCAAGAATATGCCAGACATCCTGCAATGTGCTCTGATCTGGTGCAGTGGGGCCAGAGGCGATCGCCTCCAAAGGACTGTTGACCACATCTGAAAGGATTAAACTTACGACAGTTGCAGGAGCAATTTTTTTCGCCAGACCACCACCTTTGATTTGGTCAAGATGGCGGCGTAATGTGTTGATTTCATCAATCCGGGCTCCGCAAGCCAATAATTGTCGTGTCAATTCACGCATGTCTGCCAGCGATACACCCTGGTATGGAGCTGTGATCAGCGCTGATCCACCACCAGAGATCAGGCAAAAGACCAGATCATTTTCCGTGAAGAACTCAGCAGCATCTAACAACATTTCTCCCGCCTGCAAGCTGGTTTCATCCGGTAAAGGATGGCTGCCCGGTTTGATTATCAAACGTGAATCTTTGAAAGAGCTGGCATGTTTTGGTACAACCCAGCCTTGTGTAAAGCGATCATTTAGAATATCGATTAACGCAATGCTCATCGGTAATGATGCTTTTCCAAAAGCCATTAAATAAATATGTTGATAATCACTCAGATCATAGATCTGACCAGCAATTGTTAATTTATTCTCATCACGGCGAGCAAACCTTTTAATTGCTTCACCGGGGTCGACAGCATCGATCGCTGCAGCAAGAATGGAGGCTATCTGTTTACCTTGTTTGTGGTTTGATAAGGATGTATTCAGGAAGATTTGTGGATTGATCATGAGAATGATGATATCAAAATATATTAATTTAGCCAAGCTTGAGTAAGGGAGGTAAAGGTTGATAACTTCTAATATGTCTGGTAAAAATAGGTTAGATAAAAATTAAGTCAAGGATTACTAATGAGCAAACCAAAAGTGTTTATCACCCGGCGAATTCCGGAAGCTGGTTTAAACCTAATCATGCTAGAATGTGATGTCGATTTATGGGACAAAGACCTTCCACCTACCAAAGAGGAACTTCTTAAACATGTCCCCGGTGTGAACGGCATCCTTTCCTTATTGTCTGATCCGATTGATGCGGACGTCATACATGCAGCAGGAGACAATTTAAAGGTTATCAGCAATTATGCAGTGGGGTTCAACAATATTGATGTTCGCACAGCCACGCAACTTGGAATTGCAGTCGGAAATACACCTGGAGTTTTAACGGAAGCGACAGCAGATTTTGCGTTTGCATTAATGATGAGCGCGGGTAGAAGGGTGGTCGAGGCTGAAAAACACGTGCGGGCTGGACAATGGAAAACCTGGGGACCGTCCACCTTATTGGGAGTCGATTTTGCGGGTGCTACACTGGGTATCATTGGCTTTGGCAGAATTGGGAAAGCGATGGCGAGAAGGGCTACCGGATTCGGGATGCGTATTCTGATCTATGATCCCACTGCAAAACCGATGACTGGGGTGATCAAAGTGGATCTGGAGACGCTTTACAGGGAATCCGATTTCATCTCACTTCACATTCCTCTCACCCCAGAAACCCGTCATCTGATCAATGCAGATGCATTTTCAAAAATGAAACCTAACGCAGTCCTGGTAAACACTGCCAGAGGCGAGATCATTGATCAAACAGTATTGTACGATGCATTAAAATCCCACAAAATTTTTGCAGCTGGAATTGATGTCAGCGAACCAGAGCCTTTGCCGATGGATAGTCCTTTATTCGAACTGGAAAATCTGATCATTTGCCCGCATATTGCAAGTGCCAGCACCTCAACCCGGGAGAATATGGCTCTCATTGCAGCTAGAAATTTGCTGGCAGGATTACAAGGACATCGCCTTCCACATGTTGTAAATCCGGAAATCTACCAGAAAGATCATCTCTAAACTGTTGTAGAAGGCAAAGAGATTTTCTTTATGAGGTCACGCGCTGATTTATTACAGGTTTCCTGCACATGAGTATGAATGTATATAAAATTCATCAACTTATATTGACTTTCATGGTTGCGCCATTATAATAACTGCATGACATTTAAACCAACCCGTAATCGTGTTGACCCCCTAAAAATTGATACAACCCCAATTCGCCGGCCATCCTGGATAAAAGTGGACCAACCAAATGGTGAAACCTATACCTGGCTTAAAGGATTAATGCGCCGTAAGGAATTGCACACTGTTTGTGAAGAAGCAAAGTGTCCGAATATGGGTGAATGTTGGGGTAGTGGCACTGCCACTTTTCTTGTACTCGGAGACGTCTGTACCCGCACCTGTGGCTTCTGCGATGTTAGACGGGGAAAACCACTAGATGTGGATTGGGATGAGCCCGAGCGTGTTGCACAGGCAGTCAAGTCGATGGATCTTAAACATGCTGTAATCACCAGTGTCAATAGGGATGATCGTAAAGATGGTGGTGCCCCGATCTTCGCAATGATCATTGAAAAAATTCGCCAATATCAACCCGGATGTTCGATTGAGGTATTGATCCCGGATTTCAAAGGCAGTCTGGATGCCCTTAAAATTGTTATGGATGCAAAACCTGAAATCCTAAATCACAATGTAGAAACGGTTCCTCGCTTATTTAAGAAAGTGCAACCACAGGATCGTTATGAGTGGTCTCACACGATTCTTGAAAATGCCAAACAAATGAATAATGATGTACTTACCAAATCAGGCATCATGCTGGGATTGGGTGAGGAAATTGAAGAGGTTAAAACTGTAATGCGGGATTTACGCTCATGGAATGTAGATATCATCACCATAGGGCAATACTTACAACCCAGTCGTCAACATCTTCCTATCGAACGTTACTACACCCTGGAAGAATTCAATGAATTGAAAGATTTTGGATATAACCTGGGTTTCCGATGGGTAGAGAGTGCACCGCTTGTCCGTTCTTCTTATCATGCATCTGAACAAGTACGGGCTTTGAGTAACGTCCATCGTTCTCTATATTCAGCAGAAAGCTAAAATGAAAACAAATACCATTACCCGTAAATTCGGTAAATTGCTCCGTCTTGATGTGAATTATGGCGATCACATTGAACAATTAAAAATCACCGGTGATTTTTTCCTTCACCCGGAAGATACATTAGAAAAGATTGTTTCAGAATTAACCGGGGTTGCATTGCCATTCAACAAGAATGATTTGATCATAAAAGTTAAATTCATATTGGCTGATAACGAAGCAGAATTGATTGGAATTTCTGCTGAAGATTTCGTCAACTTACTAGAAGAGGTTGTTCAATGAAAAATTTCCGCATGATACCTTTTCAATACTTTAATGCATATACAAACATGGCGCTCGATGAAGCAATTATGGAAGGTGTTCGAAATGGAAATTCAGAACCAACCATTCGATTCTATGGCTGGGATCCATCGGCAGTATCAATCGGCGTTTTTCAGGGTGTCAAAAACGAAGTAAATTTGGAGACTACCCATAAAGCAGGGGTGGATGTAGTCCGGCGATTGACTGGCGGCGGTGCGGTATATCATGACAGGTTAGGAGAAGTTACCTACAGTTTAATCGCTCCATTAGATTTTTTTCCAACTAATATTATCGAATCTTATCGTGTAATTTGTGATGATATCGTTTTTGCCTTACAAGCATTAGGTATTAATGCTACTTTTGCCCCAATTAACGACATTCTCGTAAACGAACAGAAAATTTCTGGAAATGCCCAGACCCGCCGTAATGGCATCCTGTTGCAACACGGTACCATCCTTTACAGTGTCGATGTTGAAACCATGTTTTCACTTTTGAATGTCAGTGATCAAAAAGTATCCGACAAATTAATCAAAAGTGTTCAAAAAAGGGTGACAAGTGTAAATGACCAGACTGGGGCGAGCATGGATCAATTAAAAGACGCGCTCATGCTGGGATTTCAAAGAAACCGGAATGTTGAATTGGGTGACTATTCTGTAATCGAACAACAAAGAGCACAGGAATTGGTTCAAGAACGTTTCAACAATGATTCCTGGACGTTTCGTTTATAAATATTATTCATCGTAGTGGAATTAAGAGTATGATTAAATGGTATTGGAATTCTGAAGAAGTACTTCAGAAGTGAATATTAATTCAGCAGGAGTTTCAGGATGGCAATCGATACTTATCAAGCAAAAGTTAAAAGTAATATTTGGAAAGCAATAGCCCAAAGTGGCTTATCCCTAAACACAATCCCAATGGACGATCAAAACAAGTTTGTAGATCAACTGACAGACAACATTTTAGTGATGGTTAATGAAATGCTGCAGGAAGTACCCAGGCCAGAATCTGCTTCCAAATCTGCTATTGATCTTGAACATGAAGAAATGATCATTTGGGAAGGACGTCCGTTTTTATCACTGGTTGAAAACTATACCCTGACCAATGAACGCATAAAAATCATCACCGGATTATTAGGGAAAGACATTCAGAATTATGAATTAATTCGGGTGCAAGACATTGATATTACACAAAATGTCAGTGAACGAATGTTGGGAATTGGGGATATTGTTATTAAAGGAGCCGATCAATCCTCACCAACGATTGTACTTCGTAATATTCATGATCCACAGGAAGTATATGAATTATTAAGAAAAGCATGGTTGGCTGCCCGTAAGAAATATGGATTAATTTTCCGAGAAGAGATGTAAATTTAAATCAAAAAAAGTTTCTTGGCAATGACCTACTCTCCCGGGGGGTCGCCCCCCAAGTACCATCGGCGCTAACAGCCTTAACTTCCGGGTTCGAGATGTGTCCGGGTGTACCACTGTCGCTCCTATCACCAAGAAACTT
>JAURZL010000018.1 GCA_030653365.1 Anaerolineaceae bacterium | reverse complement strand
AGTCTCTGAATTGATTTTTAATCCCCAATTTTCTAGATTTTCCGCCAAAATAGCACAAGTTGCAACAGCATCTGGATCATTGAAATTATATATTCCATAAAGTGTATTCGTTACGTGATGATCTATATTGAGGATTATTTCCCGGTCTCCAAATATACCACCTGACCTTTCCAGATCAGATGTATCGAGACTGACAGTCAAATCAAATTCAAGATCATCCGGTACTGTTTTTTTTACAAGGTTTGCGCCTGGAAGATAATGAAAATTTGAAGGAATCCCATCACTTAATGCTAAGAAAACACTCTTTCCACTTTCAATAAGAGAATTTCCTAAACCAAGCAAGGAACCGATCGCATCTCCGTCCGGGCGAATGTGAGCTGCCAAAAGGATTGATTGGGCATGATCAAAAAGATCATATATCGCTTTATTCGATGGAAGTGTCATCCTCGTTGTCATCCTCTGCATTGAGTTTCGGATCTATGGGTTCTTCAACCCGAATTGTCGCAAGAATTTGCTCAATTCGATCGGCACGTTCAGGGGTTGGATCCCAAAAGAATCTTAGTTTCGGGAAAGCACGCAACTCAATGCGCATAGCAAGGAGCTTTCGTATGTAACTGTTAGCACTCTCGAATCCTTGCAGAATTTCTTTAGAGCGTTCGCTACCTTCAAGGGCGGATACAAAAATGGAAGCAAATGCTAATTCCCGATCAACTTTCACACCTGTAATGGTTACTCCTGACAATCTGGGATCGTGTAACTCCTGACGAACAAGCATTTCAGAAATTTCTTGTTGAATACGATCACCAATGCGAGTTAATCTTAACTTTGACGGCATTTTCCTCCTCGCTTTCTAAATAACGGTTGAAAGTTCCTTGGTAAAACACAAAATTGTATCTCCCACTTGAAATTCCGAAAATCCTTTTAATCCGATACCACACTCAAATCCCGTACGCACTTCACGGACATCATCTTTTTCGTGTTTTAAGGAGTTTATTTCACCTTCGTAAACTACTTCTTCATTCCGAATAACGCGAGCCTTTGAATTTCGTTTGAATTCTCCAGCTGAAACTTTGCAACCAGCAATGGCACCGATTTTCTGAATTTTAAAAATAGCAAGTACTTCTGCTTTTCCGAGAATTACTTCCACATACTCAGGTTCCAGCATGCCTTTTAATGCTTTTTCAACGTCTTCAATCAAACGGTAAATGATTTGATACATCCTTATGGATACACCTTCGGTTTCAGCCATCCGTTTCGCTGAAGCGTCTGCAATAACATTAAATCCGACAATAATCGCAGTGGATGCACTGGCTAGCATGACATCATTCTCACTGATATTGCCGGTTTCAGCATGCAATATATTAATGCTGATTTCTTTACTGGCCAAATCATTTAATGAATTCATGATTGGTTCTAATGAACCCTGGACATCAGCCTTAATAATCAGACGAAGTTCTTTTTCTTCACCGGATTGAACACGACTAAACAGTTCTTCCAACGTTGCCTTTGGAGATGCGAAACGAGAGTCTTTGAAGGCTTGTTTTCTTTCAGTTACGATTGATAATGCTTCTTTGGTCGAATTTACTACTTGAAAAATGTCACCAGCTTGAGGAACATCATTCATCCCCATTATCAAAATAGGAGTTGATGGGCCAGCTTTTCGAATTGGATTATTTTTGTAATCAAACATTGCGCGAATACGTCCATAAGAAGATCCTGCAACGATAATATCACCGGAGTTTACAGTACCATTTTGGACCAATAGTGTTGACATGACACCCTTGGAGCGATCAATTTCAGCTTCGATGATTGTACCGATTTTCTTACCATTTGGATTTGCTTGTATTGACATCCCTTCGGAAGTTAAGAGGATTGCTTCCAGCAAATCCTCAATTCCTGTTCGAAGTTTTGCGGAGACAGGAACTATCATGGTGTCACCATCCCAGTCATCTGGCACGAGACCATTTTCTGACAACTGTCGTTTTGCAAAATCAGGATTTGCATCCGGTCGATCCATTTTATTCAGAGCGACAATAATTGGCACTCGAGCAGCTTTTGCATGGGCAATTGCTTCTTTTGTCTGAGGCATTACACCATCATCCGCAGCTACAACCAGAATAACAATATCAGCTCCTTGGGCACCGCGTGATCGCATTGCTGTGAAAGCTGCATGGCCAGGAGTATCCAGGAAAGTGATCAATTGATTCTTATGTTCGATTTGATAAGCCCCAATGTGTTGCGTAATTCCACCTGCTTCACCACCAGCGACATTGGTATGGCGAATAGCATCCAGTAAGGTGGTTTTACCATGATCAACATGACCTAAGATTGTCACAACAGGGGGACGGTTCACTAATTCCTTTGGGTTTTCATCCAAAATCATCTGTCGCCACATCGGAATTTCGCCAACTTCTTTAATTTCTTCTTCCTCGTACGTTTCGACAATGGCTTCAAAACCAAGCTCAGAGGCAACGATTGCAGCAGTATCAAAATCAACTTGTTGATTGATATTAGCCATTACACCATTTGCCATTAATACTTTAATAACTTGAATCGGACTGGTCTCAATTTGTTGAGCCAGTTCGCGAACAGTAATACTGTTTGGTAAAACGATTGTTTTTAATTTTTCGCTCATTTCGCACCTCCAACGCTAATTTGCACTTTTGTGCTGAACTCTTTTCGAGCCAAGGATTGTTGTGCGCTGTTCGAGCCGTTGTATCTTCGTTTCAGCTAAAACAACTACATTGTTTATCCATTTTGTTCTTCTTTGAGTTCACTTTCCGGTAAATTCTGCATAAAATCTTGTAGTTTTTTCCGGTCATCGTCATTTAATTCTATTTTTAAGGCATTGGCAAGTTTCCCTTTAATGGCTGCTTGCCAACAAGTTTGAAGATTATGAATATATGCTCCACGACCAGCCATTTTACCAGACAGATCGATAACGATTCCTGTGTCGGTACGGACTACGCGTGTTAAAGCGCGTTTGGCTTGCACCTGCCGACATCCGACACAGGTCCGTTGTGGTATATGTTTTGGTCGTTTCCCTTTTGCCTTTTTCACCATCTTCTAAGCTTTTCTATTTTGAATTATTCGTATTATCTCAATAAACCGAATTGCTAATTATTGAAAAGATACAATTATTCCCAATCCATTCCATCTTCGCGCTTATGAATCTTGCGGTAGATCAACACATCTTCCTCATCATCATACTCAACTTTAACATGACGTTTCTTTTTCTTATCTTTTTTCTTGCCAGTTTTTGAATCTCCGCTGGTATCTTCTTCGTCATCCTCAACAAATGGAATGTCGAGGGTGGTGGTTTGCAATGCAAATAATTCGTCAAAAGATAATTCTTCTTCTTGTATGACTTCAGCTACTTTTGCCTTGTCTTCAACCACCAATTCATCAGTTTCTATTTCAACATCTTCAGGAATTGTCTCAAGAGAATCAACATCAGGCAATGGTTCAGGTTCTTCTTCGATGGTTTCGACGGCTTCAGGAGTTTCTTGGATAATCTCGCTGACTTCTACGATTTCTTCAGATAAAACTGGTTCTTCAATTGTTTCTTTTGCTTCAACAGAAACTTTTACTTCTTCTGCAGCGCGTAAATCCGGCAATGATTCCATTAAATCTTGAATAGATTTCATTGCTTTTGGACCAATACCATTCAAACGCAAAATATCATCTGGCGCTTGCAGCATTTTTGTAACCAATTCGGCTAAAGTAATATATCCTGCTTCTTGTAATATGTAATTTACATGTTCTGGTAAAGTTGAGTCAAGAATGGTGGTATCGAAGAAACTTGGTGGAATCTGAGCTTTTAGAGATTCCATTTTCTTGCGTTCAGCTTCTTCGTCAGCTTTGCTCCGAATAAATGTCCGTGTTTCAACCCGTTCAACGAATTTAATCAGGAAATCGTAACTCTCCATATTAAGAATTCCGCCACCAGATTTTTTAGCCAATAATTCTTCAACTTTAACCATGTTCTCTTTTTCATTTGTTGCCATTTCAACCAGACCGGTATCCTTTTGCAAACGATAAAGAGCATCACTGGATGCTTCCTGAATACTTTTAATGTCAATGCGCCAACCTGTCAATTTGGCTGCCAGGCGGGCATTCTGTCCATCACGGCCAATTGCCAGACTCAGTTGATCCTCGGGAACAACAACAGTTGCAGTCTTTCCGCCTTCAGAATATTCATTCAAATAAACACCACTGACTTTGGCTGGGCTTACTGCGCGGGCTATAAATTGTGAAGGATCCTGGTGCCATTCAATTACATCAATTTTTTCATCGTGTAATTCTCTCACAATCGCTTGAATTCTGACACCACGCAACCCAACACAGGCACCCACAGGATCAATCCCAGATTGGGTGGCTGAAACTGCAACCTTGGCACGTTGACCAGGTTCTCGGGTGATTGATCGAATTTCAACAATTCCATGATAGATTTCTGGAACTTCTGTCTCTAATAATCTGCGTAAGAAATTGCGGTGGGTTCGAGAAAGGAGAATCTGAGGTCCACGATTGCTGTCTTTGACTTCTGCTACCAGCGCACGTACCCGATCATGAACGTGGAACCGTTCTCCAGGGATCATATCTTTACGCAGCATCGTTCCTTCTGCCTTCATATCCAGACCAATTGTGAGTCCCTGTGCATTACTTGCTTGAACTACGCCAGAGATGATTTCGCCAATCTGGTCTGCATAATGATCAAGTTGTGCCTGGCGCTCAGCATCACGAATCCTTTGTTGGATTACCTGACGAGCAGTTTGAGCAGCAACACGTCCAAAATTTTTCGGTGTGCTCTCCACAGACACCATCATGCCCAGTTCTGCTTCTGGATTGAATTTACGGGCTTCCTCTAATGTCACTTCGGTTCGTTCATCCTGAACATCTTCAACAACTTCTTTCTCTGCAAATATGGTGACTTTACCAGTTTCCATATCCACTTTCCCATCGATCACTTGAGCTGTTGAAGCGTTTACAGACCGCCGGTAGGCAGATGCCATGGCTGATTCCAGTGCTTTGATGATAATTTCACGAGGAAGTCCTTTTTCTTCCAGCACTTCATTGAATGCAAGTGTAAATTCATTTCTCATTTCTTTGCTTTTCTCCCACAAAAAATTACATTCTAAATAAGAAAAGTGGGGGTTGCCCACTTTTCGTCGAGGTCTTCTAAATTCCGTAATGCAAATAGTATTTTATCATATTCATTTTAGCAGATCAAGGTTTTTTAAGTAATTCTTTATTTTGATCAGGTATTTGCCTATAAAATAAATGAATAATCCTGATTTTTATTGCATTTTTTTCAAAACTACTTATTTATTATGTATTAGAGGTGGTAATGGCTGATTTTCTTTGGTGGCGTGATGGGGTCATATATCAAATTTATCCCCGTTCTTTTAAAGATAGTAACGATGATGGTATCGGAGATTTACCTGGAATAACTGAGAAATTGGACTACTTACAGGATCTGGGTGTAGATGCGATCTGGCTTTCACCGGTCTATCCCAGCCCGGACTTTGATTTTGGTTATGATATCGCAGATTATTATGACATTGACCAAAAATTTGGAGGCATGGCTGCTTTTGATAAATTGCTGGTGGAAGCTCATAATCGAAACATCCATGTCATCATGGACCTGGTCCTCAATCACACATCAGATCAACATCCATGGTTCCAACAATCCAGGTCATCTATAGATAATTTATTTCGAGATTGGTATATCTGGAAGAAGTCCCTGAAAGATGGAAAGAAACCAAACAACTGGCAATCCCGCTTTGGAGACAGTGGTTGGGAGTTAGATAAAAACACCGAAGAATATTATTTTCATATGTTTTTTAAGGAACAACCAGATTTAAACTGGAGAAATCCAAAAGTAGTCCAGGAAATTCTGGACATGATCAAATTCTGGTTGGACAAAGGTGTGGATGGATTTCGATTGGATGTTTTTAATGCGTATTTTAAAGATGCTGACTTTAAAAACAATCCATATAAAATGGGGCTGACTAAATTTGATCAACAAAAACATATCAATGATATTGATCAACCAGAAATGTTTGATTTCTTAAAGAAATTTCGGAGTTTATTAGATTCTTATCCAAACCGGTATGCAGTTGGGGAAACTTTTATGGGAGATCATCAAACAGCAGCTAATTATATGGGTGATAAGGCTTTACATGGAGCGTTTGACTTCTCTTTTCAATCGAACCGATATAATCCTGCCTCTTTTTTCAAAACTATCCAGCGATGGGAACATGTGCTTGACCAAAAAGGCTGGCCAAATTATTTTATAAATAATCACGATGTCATTCGATCTGCATCCCGATACACAAAAAGTGAAGATGATGACCGATTAAAAATTCTGGCAACATTAATGATGACGTTACGAGGTACTCCGTTTCTATATTATGGTGAAGAAATTGGAATGAGAGATATTCCAATTACTAAGAAAAGTGAAGTTCTGGATCCTGTTGGAAGACATTTCTGGCCGTTTTATAAAGGCAGAGATGGTTGCCGGTCACCGATGCAATGGAGTGAAGATCAATTTGCTGGTTTTTCCAAACAAAAACCATGGTTACCTGTTCATGATAATTATTCCTGGCGCAATGTGGAGTCACAAAATTCGAATCCGGAATCATTGCTTAAGTTTTATAAAAATCTCCTAAGAATTCGGAAAATGAATCAGGTTTTCCAAAAAGGTATGTATTTACCCATAACATATGAACCACATAAATTATTAGCATTTATCCGCCAAACTGCGGATCAAACCGCTTTGATTGCCTTAAATTTTAGCAAACGCCATGTTGGTCTGGTTCTGAGTTCTCAGCTATTAAGTGGAGATTGGAAGTTATTAATTTCCAATAAACGCGATTCATTCCCTACCGTCCGAGATCGAAAAATTATGTTGGAAGGCAACGAGGCTTTGGTGCTACTTAATGGATAGCCTATTAATTTCCTGCGTGAGCTGGATCGATTTCTTTTTCACCTAAAGATACTAATTCAAAGGGAACACCCACAGTCTCTCCAGCACTCATCAAAGATTTTACAACTTCCTCTAACAATGGTATTCCTTCTTTTTGATATTTTTCAGTTAATTCAAATTCCTTTTCACCATGGATGAATATTCGTTCCTGACCATCTGCCTTTTCAGCAGTCTTTAACTGTGTAAATAATTCATCTAAATCTTTTTTGAATTCATCCGGATCTCGAAATGCATCAAGCCGCATAGCTGCAAAAAAATGACCAACGTTTGCATTTGCTAGCTTGGCGGGATTAGCGACATTCTTTCCAAAAGCTGCACCAGAAAGAACACCAGAGAAAATATCAACCCATAATGCTAAACCATATCCTTTATACCCTCGTAAAAGTTCTGGACCACCTAAAGGGAATAATGCTCCACCATTTAGAACAGATTGAGGATTCGTCGTTGAGTCTCCTCTGGCATCAACAGCCCAGCCTTCGGGTAACTGTTCTCCTGATTTATCAAAAACGGTAACTTTACCGATGGGCACGATACTCGTTGCCATATCCAAAACAAAAGGTCTTTCAGCAAAAGCAGGAGCTGCAACGGCGATTGGATTCGTTCCTAATAGACGATTTCGTCCAAAGGTTGGAGCGACCAATGGTTGTGCATTGGTAAAACTGATACCAATCATGTCATGATCCAATGCCATCATGGCATAATATCCAGCAATGCCATAATGATTACTGTTACAGACAGTTACCATCGCAACACCAGATGTTTTTGCTTTCTCGATACATCTGAGCATAGCATCTTTACCAGCTACCTGTCCCAGACCATTTCTTCCATCAATTGCAATGGAAGCGGGAGATTCCCGAAGGATCTCATTATCAGCCAGGGGATTAATCAATCCTTTTTGCAATCGGCTGCCATAATACGTCTGTAACCTGATAATTCCATGAGAACTTACACCCCGTAAATCCGCTGATTGTAAAATCTCAGCGACGATCACTGCTCGATCGTTGGGAACTCCTAACTTAACAAAAAAATTCACCATGAAATCAAACAAATCCTGTGCATGATAAACATATGCTTTCGCCATATCTGCCTCGCTTCGGTTAAAATTTCACATTCAGTTTAGCACTAAAAGAAAGGACTACAACATTTTTTTGTATAGGCTAATTTGAATGATTAATGAACTCACCTGTTCGTCCCAATAAACGATGGTTGGTCGGTGTTTTTGGCGAGATTTATTGTTAAAAACACCATGACTGTTATGATGAAAAGTTAGAACTTGCTTTGTTGATTTCTATTTTAATCAAAAAAGCTGGTTATTTTGGTCACCAGCTTTTCTTGTGGAAAAAAAATAATTATCAAACATCCAGATTTTGGACTGTAAGCGCATGTGTCTGGATAAAACGAGTTCTGGGTGGAACAGCCTGTCCCATTAACATATCAAATGTTAAATCTGCCTGGGCAGCATCCTCAATAGAAACTTGCAATAATGTTCGATTTTCAGGGTTCATTGTCGTTTCCCATAACTGTTCCGGATTCATTTCTCCCAAACCTTTATATCGTTGTAATCCGACTTTATCGGGACTGATTCCCATCTCAATAATAATCTTTTCCTTTTCTCCTTCGGTGTATGCATAACGTTTCTGGTTCTTGTAACTGATCAAATAAAGAGGAGGTTGAGCAATATAAAGATTACCATTGTCAATGATTTGCTGCATGTACCGGAAGAAAAATGTCAATAATAAAGTTCTGATATGGCTACCATCCACATCAGCATCCGTCATGATGATAATGCGATGATAACGCAAATTACTGATATCGAAATTATCACCAATACCAACCCCAAGGGCAGAAATCATGGACTTGATTTCTTCATTTGAGAGGATTTTATCCAATCTTGCTCGTTCTGTATTTAAGATTTTTCCTCGTAAAGGCAAAATTGCCTGAAATTGACGTTCTCGCCCTTGTTTCGCGGAACCACCTGCAGAGTCACCTTCTACGATGTAAAGTTCAGATTGTAATGGATCTCGTGAAGAACAATCAGCCAATTTGCCTGGAAGGGTCATTGACTCCAAAGCTGATTTACGAATGACAAGATCACGAGCTTTTCGAGCTGCATCTCTTGCTCTGGCTGAGGTAAGACATTTCTGGATAATTGCTTTTCCAGCATTAGGATTTTCTTCCAGAAATTCTGCAAACCCCTCAGTAATCACCTGTTGAACAACAGTTTGTACCTCGGGATTCATCAATTTCACTTTTGTTTGAGATTCAAATTGTGGATCAGGGACTTTTACACTGACGATGGCTGTCAGACCTTCGCGTGTGTCATCACCAGAAAAATTTGCATCATTTTCTTTGATCAACTGGCTGCGACGGGCATAGTCATTTATTACCCTTGTAAGGGCTGTTCTGAGCCCGGTCATGTGTGTGCCACCGTCAATTGTATTGATTGTATTAGCAAATGAATAAACTGATTCTGCATAAGCATCTGTGTATTGCAGGGAAGTCTCTACACTGATACCGTCCATTTCTTTTTCAACAAAGAATACGGGATGTAAAGTATCTCGATTACGATTTATGTATCGGACAAAAGCAATAATTCCACCATCAAAATAATAAGTGGCCTCCCGATTTGACCGTTCGTCAGCCAAACGAATTTTTACTTTCCGTGTTACAAATGCCATCTCGCGGAAACGTTGAGAAAGAGTCTCAAATCTAAAATCAATTTCATCTTTAAATATTTCTTTGTCAAATTTGAAAGATGTGGTTGTTCCGGATAATTCGGGATCACATTCTCCAATCACTGTAACAGGGGCTAAGGGAATCCCTTTGCGATATTCCTGGAAGTGTTTTGAACCATTTTGGAAAACCGTCACTGTGAACCATTCTGATAGGGCATTTACCGCAGAAGCTCCAACACCATGAAGGCCACCAGAGACTTTATAACTGCTATGACCAAATTTTCCACCTGCATGTAAAACAGTATGTACTAGTTGTAAGGCGGATACCTTTTTCTCAGGATGAATATCAACAGGGATACCTCTACCATTATCGGTGACGGTGACACTACTATCAGAATGGATAATTATGCTTATATCGTCACAATATCCAGCTAAAGCCTCATCAATAGAATTATCTACAATCTCATATACCAGGTGATGCAGAGCTTTAATATCTGTTCCGCCAACGTACATGCCAGGCCTGCGACGGACAGCTTCCAGACCTTCCAATACCTGAATATCTTTTGCCCCGTACGATGAATTATTTGTGTTAGTGGTTATTGCCACACATCCTCCTGAACCAGTTTGAAATTTCCAAATTTCTGGTTATATTTTCTTAATGTTTTTGATTTTTTCTAAAAGTTCTTCAGTCCATTCACAACCTTTTTGGTAATAGATAAAACTGGCAGCGATCAAAGCAGTATAGATAAAGGCATGACCCGTGATTCCGATTAAAGTCAGCCAGGAATCAGTTGGTGCTGCTACCCATAATAAATCCAACCCCTGGGCAATTAAAATGGCTGCCAATAAAAACATACCTGTTCCAGGCAAATATGCGCGGACGACTTTTATTGAATGGAGTATGGATTGTAAAATCCCCATATCTTTTGTAAAAATTCCATGCGGTGAAAAAATCAATGGGATCAATAACCAGATCAAAATAAAAGTTGAAATGAGGAGAACAATTTGCGAGAGAACTGGACTGAATAATGAAAATAATGAAATGGTAAATAATACAGGAATCAGTAGAACCAATAATATTATTACCAATAAAATTGATAATCCTGTTCCTTTAACAAGTTTTTTTACGATCATTTGCAAATTAATTTTTTCGGTTTTGTTCGAAGTGCTGTAAGCAATTGCGCTTAAATAGAGGCTTCCAAGCATTAAACCAATTATGATAAACAACAACGTAATCAAAACGATCAAACCAATTGATGGCATTTCAAAAATTGTTGGTGCTCCCAAAGGGGTTTTACTAATTCCTTGGCTGGACAACAGACTTGGAATGCCAATTGGGAATGTTGATAAACTGCTGGTTAGATTCACTCGTCCGAGGATTAATCCCATCTCAGATTGAGAAGTTTCGAGTAATTGTTGCATATCAGGATTGTTATAAGCGATCATAGCCTGGAAGACCTGGGTATAGATGGGGGTAAGCAGTTTTTCTAATTTCAGTTGAGGTCCAAACCAAATTAATAAATCCAATCCCAGAGGGAATAAAATCAAACCAATATGATTGGCAACTGTATTAAAACCCGCCAGAAGTGTTGGAATTAATCGGGGGGGAGCAAGTTTTTGATTATCAATTTTTGTATTCATTCAACCTCTAATTTTACCATAGGTTATCCTTTTATCGGTTTTTTGTTCTAAATTTACTGGCATTATATTGTGTTTATCGATACAATTTTCATATGGAGCAAACAAATCAAAACCCTGATTTTGGCCGATTGAGTATCATATCAGCGGTCATAATATTGGCTTATGCATTGGTTCCATTTGTTCAAATTCCACCTCAAAGTATCGCTATTCGTTTACCCTGGGCAATATTTAACTATAATTTTGATTTTGGCACATTGGTTTCAATTCTGGTGGCTTTATTAGCAGCACTAGGGGTTGATTGGTTGATACAAACGCACCCGAACAGGGAGGGTCAAACATTTTTGAGGCATGGTCTGGTACCTGCATTAACTGCCTGGGTAATTGGTGTACCGTTATCTTTATTGGAAGTTGGTCTTGAGTGGTGGGTTGTTGTAGGGTTGGGTGGGGTCTTGTTAACCTTTGTTTTGGTTGCTGAATTTTTGGTTGTTGATTCAAAAAGCAATGCCCATTTACCTGCCAGTATAGGTCTGACAGCAATTTCATTTGCTTTATATTTGATTTTGGCAATAGCTTTACAGGCATCAGGTCTGCGTTTATTCCTCTTATTGCCTGCTTTGGTAGTTACTTTATTTTTTCTTGTATCAAGAAGCTTATTCTTGCGAACATCGGGTGATTGGAATTGGTACTGGTCAGCAGGTATCGCTTTTTTTATCGGTCAACTGGCGTTGGGTCTCCATTATCTGCCGATTCAGCCATTAACATTTGGTCTGCTTTTAGTAAGTATTTCTTATCCCCTTACGCTACTGGTTATCGCGATGAAAGAAGGCCGAAAAGGAATCTCATTATTCCTTGAACCTTTTGCAATGTTCATCATTTTATTCTTATTAGCAATATTTACCAATGGATGAAATATATCTCCCAAGAAAGTACTTTAAAAGAATTCTTCAATATGTTGGTGATTATTTGCCTGAAGAATCATGTGGTTTATTGGCAGGGAATAATAATCAGGTTACAATGATTATATTCGTTACCAATCAACTTCATTCTCCGGTCAAATATTATATGGATCCAATGGAATTGTATAAAGCATTGGAAGCGATCGATGAAGAGAACCTAGAATTGGTAGGAATTTTTCACTCTCACCCAAAAGGTCCATCAAGACCTTCGGAAACTGACATTAAAGAATTTCTTTACCCTGGAACGGCAACATTGATCTGTTTCCCTGATGGAAATGAGTGGTTTATCAAGGCATTTATGATTGAAAACAATCATTATTCAGAAATGGATTTAAGAATAGTTTAGACAACGTAACGAATTTTCAATTAAAGTGTTAATTATATTAATTGAATGGCAGAGGGATCTATGATAGATATAGGAAATGTTTTTCTTGTTTTGATATTGGCTTATTTGATGGGCTCAATCCCATTTGGCTTTTTTGTTGTAAAAATAATTAACGGCCGTGATGTTCTTAAGATAGAATCTGGGAGAACTGGTGGAACCAACGCCATGCGTGCTGCTGGTGTAGGTGCGGGATTAATAACTGCTGGTTTGGATGTATTAAAAGGCGCAGCAACAGCCTGGGTGGTTAGTTGGCTAGTGCCTCAACAACCCTGGATTCAAGTTTGTGCAGCCCTTCTGGCTATCGTGGGACATAATTACTCGATTTTTCTTGTACATCGGAAAAATAATAAATGGGCTTTGCGTGGTGGAGCTGGTGGAGCGACGGCTTTGGGTGGCGCTATTGCGCTTTGGAACCCGATTGCGTTTATCATTCTACCTGCAGCCTTGTTGGTTTATTTGTTTATAGGATATGCCTCAGTTACCACGATGAGTATTGCATTTATTGCCATGATTGTTTTTATAATTCGGGCGATTATGGGTTTATCTCCATGGATTTATGTGATTTATGGTGCGCTGGCATTGTTGGTGTTAGTCTGGGCATTACGACCGAATATTAAGCGATTAAAAGAAGGTACAGAACGAGTCGTTGGCCTTCGAGCAAAGTGGCTTAAGAAGAAAGTATTTCAAGAATAAACAGAAAGCTGCAAGGCTTTTTTTTCCTAGTCATCAACTATGTCATCTGTATAATCATCGAAGGGTGAGTCAATTAAATCGATCCCTTGTTCATTTGCATATAAATTTAAAAGCCAGCGAACGTTATTTTGGTGTAAAGAATTTCCCAATCCAGCTAATAGAACCCGGCTTTTTCCACAACTTTCAACATCAATAGCAGCTGCAGCGCGGAGGGGGTATTTATCTTTGACTGCATCCATTACTTTTCTCTTGAGTGTTTCTAAATAATGGATATTCTGGTGGATAGTTTCCTCAATCTCACCTCGTAATATAATGTCACCATGCCCCTGGATGATGTTTTCAAGACCCAGATTGGTAAAAGATTTTAATGATTCCAACAATTGGTCAATATTGCCTTTTACAAAATAAGGGATAGGTAAAAAAGCATCAGCAGCAAATAATACACGATCTTCTTCTATCAGCACTGAGATCCCATCATGGCTATGACCTGGGGTAGGGAATAAAATCAGGTTCTTTTTTCCAACCCTCAAAGACATATTTCCATTCTCAAAGGTTAAATGCGGATAAATTAATTTGACAGATTTGAAAATTGGATTTTGTTGAATCGCAAGTTCTAAAGAGGATTGTCCTTGTTCCAATTGTAATTTTCTGCATAATTCATGACTTATGATCGTTGCACCAGGAAAAAAACAATTACCCCAGGTATGATCAGCATGATAATGAGTATTAATAATATATTGAACAGGAACTTCGAGATGATCTTCAATGAAATTTCTCATTGTGATTGTCTCTTCTGGAACGGGTAATGTATCGATTACGACTGCCCATTTTGGACCAGTGATAACCCCTGCAGTTACCTGAGCATAAATTTCACTCTGAAACCAATAAACATTCTCAGAAACGCGTTCACGCTGCATCTCTCTACTCCAAAAATAAAATTATTTCTTGTTATTTAACAATTAAAAAGCATAGCACATTCAAAATAAAAAGTCAAAAAATGACCACTTTTCATTTATCTGGTTCATCAATTTCGATACGATCTTTTTTTGTCCTTATGGGTAAAGCCATGTACCCTTTCTTCCAAAGGAAATAACCGACCAATAATACCAAAGAAAGCCCAATAATACTACCTAATAGAGGATAAATCCAATTTGTATTTCGATCGACGCTACTTGGAATGGAGGATTTAGTAGTGCTTACACTTGGGGATAATTGAGGTTTAGGTGTAAAGCCTGGTGTTCCTTCCGAAGGAATGATGGTACCTTCGGATTCTTCAATTTCCGGTCCTGGATAGCCACCGCTCTGTTGTGTACTTTCCCCAGGTGCGGGATAACCATTTTCAGATTGGCTAGAATCGTTTGTGACAATGGGATACCCTTGACTTGTTGGATTGGTCTGACCAGTAGTTGGAGCAGGATAACCGGATGAACTCGTTTGTAATGCCGCAAATGTCCTCGTGGGACTGCGGTACGGAATTAGAAATGGTGTGCGGGTATTGGTCGCAGTCCGAAATCTGGTTCGTGTAGGTGTCGGTGTAATGGTACTGGTCTGTGTTATTGTTGGTGTCAGGCTGATTGTTGGCGTTGTTGTAATGGTTGTTATTAGTGTTTGAGTGATCGTCGGGGTTTGGGTTATTGTTTGTGTCAACGTTATCGATGGGGTTATCGTTGGGGGAATTGGGGTGGCACTTAAAATATTTGAATAAACAGACAATAAATTTATACCAACAATTTCTAATCTATAATCATAGGCTGTCAAATTGGTTACATTATTATCAATAAAAGAATAGGTTGCTCCTGCTGTATCCGTTCCAGTATGAATAACAAATGGACTGACTCTGCTGAATGTCAAAGTTCCTGTAGGTCTTCTTTGAACATAAAATCCACTCGTGTTTAATTCACTGGTAGTTTTCCAATTTATGGTGATTTGCATATTACCTGGAACAGCTGTAAAACTGCTCAGCACTGCAGCAGCTGGTTGACCAACCAAGCCGACAACAAAAGGTGTAAACGTGAGATCGTTATTGATACCTGGTCTGCCGGTCGCATCAATCTGAACGGATATTTCTTTATTTGGGAGACTGCAAGTAGTTACCTGACCGCTAACTCCTCCAGCTGATGGCCCATTTGGAGCCTGTCCGGTAGTATTCCACCCAGTTGTGACCAGCTGCTCCGGGTCGTACCACCACAATGGAAAGAGTGCTGAATTACTTTGCCCACAATATGTTGTCGATTCAACATTCGCAATACAGGCAGCATTCAGGTCGTATTTCATAAAAATGTTTAATTCTGGATTATTGGTTAATCCCTGTGCAAGGAAAATGTCATAAAAATTATTGCAGGGAACTAAAGTTGATAAAGCGCCAGAATTTAAGAAAGGAGTGTTTATGGAATTATTTCCATGATTGACGATGAAAATATCAAAATTTGGATTATCGGGATTTGTAACTGGACGTTGGACTGCAATACTGTTTTCAAAATAATAACTCTTTGTTGAAGTCACTGTTATCAATGCAGCCTGAACCCCAGGATTATTCAAATTATCAATGATTGCACTTCCTAAGCGTTTGCCTGCTTGGGATGTGCAGTTGGACGTTGCAGTGCCAGGTAAAATCCCAATTCCCCAAAAATTATGGTCAACCAATCCAAGGTTATTGCAATTTACCTGAACACCAGATCGATTACTAAGGATATTATTGGCAGTAATCACCATTTGGCCATTTCCAGATGCATTTGGTTTATTTATCGCATACCCGCTATTATTGGAGATATTGTTAAACTGAATGGTTATTTTTCCTTGATTCGAAATGACACTGATAGCATCTTTACCATTGAAAAAATTGTTTGAAAGAATATTAATATCTTCGAGGCTATTAACGACAATCAGATCGCGGTTTACCAGGCTGCAAAAACCATCATTGATGGATAGGTTCTGGATGGTGATTCCATTTTGCAGGGAGAGCATCGGTTGGGTACAAATGAGACTATTCGTGGATAATGTTGAATTTTGAAACCCTTGCATGACAACTGATTTATTAATAACCACTGTATTGCTTTTGATTGGATAATACCCTTTGATATTAATCGTTGATCCACTTGCAACGGCATCAACAGCATCCTTTAAACCTGTCCCGACACCGGTCAGTTCATCATCAGCTGAATTAACATAACATGGGGTATTTGATCCACAACCTGTCGAGTTTTCAACCACATAAACTTCATTGGTGACGGGTGTGACCGAAATAAAATTAAAAGATTGGCCTGTTTGAGACCAAACAGATCCATTGAATTCATTTACTCTAACTAAAGCTGAACCGTTCGTACTGGCAGTATTACCCAGACGAAAATAAAAATCTAATGCTTCACCAAAAAAGCTGGAATTTAATGCTGTTGATAATCCTCCGCTTAAAACGTAATCAGTTGGACCTGTTCCACAATTACTTGTGTCGGATATATACGCAGCACCTGATAATTTTCCAGTTTGATTGAATCCAACCTGAGTGACAGACCAATTCGCTGGTGTGTACAAACACATCTGAATGTTAGTGTTTTGAGAGGGGAGATAACTTAACAGATCAAAAGTTGACCGAAAATTCAGTCTTTGACCGGCAGCACAGCCTCCCAATGGACAATTGCTGGGGCTCAGTAAGCTGACGCTGGATGACTGGAGGGAAATAGCAGGCACACTCGCTACTGGAATCATTAAGACCAGCAAAGCAAATATCCAAATGAGCCATTCCAAACGCCACTTATGCATACAACCTCAAGTGAAAAATCTTGATAAGACGATTATACAATATCCAATTATAAAGAATACAGTTATTGATTAACCGTTTATATCTGGAATTATTTAATTGTCCTTTTTCTTAAACTATAATAAAACTTTACTGAGGAATAGTTTCGTCCGTTCATTTGTCGGATTGGAAAAGAGCACATTCGGAGGAGCTTCCTCAATAATTTGTCCTTCATCCATGAGGATTGCACGATTTGCGGCAGCGCGGGCAAAACCCATTTCATGCGAAACAACCACCATTGTCATTCCTTCTTTTGCTAAAGCCAACATGACATCAAGTACCTCTTGAATCATTTCAGGGTCAAGAGCACTGGTCGGTTCATCAAACAACATGATCTTGGGATTCATTGCCAGGGCACGGGCAATTGCGACTCGTTGTTGCTGCCCACCAGAAAGCTGTAATGGGTAAGCATGTGCTTTTTCCGGAATACCGACTTTTTCCAATAATTGCATGCCTATTTTTTTTGCTTCATCACCTTTTCGTTTTCTTACCACAGTTTGTGCCAGCGTTACGTTTTCTAAAACACTCAGGTGTGGAAACAGATTGAACTGTTGAAAGACCATTCCGACTTCTGTACGCACAGCATTGATGTTCTCAGCAGTATCCAGTGGAATTCCATCCACAATAATATTTCCACTATCAAACTCCTCCAGGCGATTGATGCAGCGTAATAAAGTAGATTTTCCGGAACCGGAGGGACCAATGACGACCACAACTTCACCTTTATAAATATCAAGGCTGACACCCTGTAATGCATGGACATGTCCGAAATATTTATGAACCTTATCGATGTGAATGATTGCATCCATCTTTAGCGCTCCAATTTTGTTTTTCGTTCAATCCAGGTAACGATTCTGGCAGAGAAAAGAGTCAAGACCAGATAAAGTAAGGCAACCATTACCCAGGTTTGCACTGGTATAAAATTTGCTGCCATAAATTCACGCCCTCGACGGGTGATGTCAGCTACGGCTACAACACTAACCAGCGAAGAATCTTTTAGAAGGGTTATAAATTCATTTCCGACAGGAGGAAGAATAACCCGAATTGCCTGGGGGAGGATAATGTATCTCATCGCTTGAAAATAATTCATTCCAAGGCTTCGAGCTGCTTCCATTTGTCCTTTGGAAATACTTTGTATACCTGCTCTGTACACCTCACTCATGTAAGCTGCATAGCAAAAAGTCAAACCAAGAATTGCCATCAAGATCGGATTGGCTCGATAATTTGAAATGCTGGATATCGAGAGCATTGAACCAAGGTTTTGAATTACAGAAGGAAAAGCAAAATACCAGAACATTAATTGAACCAGTAAGGGTATTCCTCTGACTAATTCAACATACACTGTAGCAGCGCCATTTAATAGTTTATTTGTAGAAATTCTTCCAAGACCAGCAACCAATCCAAAAAATAACACCAAAACAAATGAAACCAGGGTAGTGTAGATTGTTACACCAATTCCATCTGAAACAAATAATAGAATTCTTCGAAAAGGATCTGGTTTAAAAGTGATTAATAAAAAAATGATGATAATAACTGCGAATAATAACAACCACCAACGATCAAAGTAGAAACTTTTTTTGATCTTCTCCCCAGTATGTTTCTTTTCTATTTTATTTGAAGATACCATCAATTATCTCCAGAAAAAAAGCCTGGGAGACTCTCCCAGGCTTTTTAAAAAATTTTGAATTATTCTCCAGCGAGATATTTTGCTGCCAGATCGGCTACAAATCCGGAATCAATAACTGCTTTTAGTGCAGGATTGATTTTGTCTAACAAATCCTGACGTGTTTTGCAAATAGCAATACCATAAAATTCACTGGTAAAAACTTCACCGACGGTCATCAATTTGTCGGGATTTTTCTCAATGAAACCCAAGGCGGTCGGGTTGTCTGCAATAACAGCATCAATCTGACCGTTGATCAAATCCAAAAATGCCAGATCATACGTATCGTAAGGTTTGTACTCAACACCTTCGATTGCCTGGGCTTCAATTTCCCCAGTGGTTCCTAATTGAGCGCCGATGATCATACCATTTAAATCCGCTTTTCCTTGAATGCTGGTATTTCCAGCTTTGACAGTGATAATCTGTCCGGCATCTACATAGGGATCACTGAATAAGAATTGTGCTTTGCGCTCATCTGTTATTGTTATTGCTGCAATTGCCATATCATATTGGCATTCTGATAAACCAGCCAACATTGGATCAAATGGCAGGTTAACAAATTCATATTGAATTCCAGCTTGCATTGCTACCGCTTCCATTAACTCGATATCAAATCCAATCAATTCTTTGGTTGCTTCATCAACCATTTCGAATGGTGGGAACGTTGCATCAGTTGCGATGCGGACAACTTCTGGGGCTGGATATCCTTCATCCGCTGCACCTGCTTGAGGTTGTTCGCCAACCGGATAACCCTGATCTGTTTGTTCGGCTGGTGCTTGGTCCATTGGATAGCCCTGCTCATCTACGGCTGGATCAGCAGTTTCAGTTTTTGCACAAGCACTTAATACCATGCTTGTGACAATCAAAATTGACATTAAAATAAAAATAGTTTTCTTCATGGTTCTCCTCCAAATGTTATTAAACTTCTTAGGAATTTTTGAATAGGATCTTGCTCGCTTAGATTATAGCATTGATTCAAAAGGACTATTCAAATTCTTCGGGTTATTTTTTATAAATGTGAATTATTTTTCAAAATTTCCATAGAAGCAGTGATAAAATTTAAAAATAAGTGAAATGGAGTTTTTATGCAAAAAATTCAAAGAGTAATCATCTTTGTTCTGGATGGCGTAGGAGCTGGCGCTGCTCCCGATGCTGACATCTACGGTGATATCGGCAGCAACTCATTATCAAATACAGCCAGTGCAGTAGGAGGATTAAATTTACCAAATTTGGAATCGATCGGATTTGGTCGAATAACGCCGATGGAAGGTGTAAAATCCGTAAACCCAGCAAGTGGAGCTTTTGGAAAATTAACACCAAAGTCCGCCGGGAAGGATTCAATCACAGGTCATTGGGAGTTGATGGGTATATATTTACAAAAACCTTTTCCAGTTTTTCCTGATGGTTTTCCTCCAGCCCTTATAAATAAATTTACCTCAATGACGGGACTGGAAGTGCTGGCGAATGTTGCAGCATCCGGTACGGAAATCATCCAAGAATATGGTGAAGAGCATATTAGAACCGGTAAACCAATTGTTTACACGTCTGCTGATTCTGTATTTCAAATTGCTGCACACGAAGATATCATTCCGATTGAACGCCTTTATGAGCTATGCAGAATCTCCCGTGAGATATTGGTGGGTGAATATGGTGTTGGAAGGGTTATCGCCAGGCCTTTTACGGGAAAAAAGGTTGGTGAATTTCAACGAACCAGTCGTCGGCATGATTATCCACGTTATCCTGAAACTGATACCATGATGGATAAATTGTTGTCTGCAGGATTTGATGTGTATGCCACCGGAAAAATTGATGATTTATTTGGAAATCGTGGCATCAGCGTTACCAATCACACAACCAACAATCATGATTCTTTGAAATCAACGATTGAATTTATGCAGAAAGATTTTCACGGTCTACTTTTTGCGAATTTAATTGAGTTTGATCAGATTTACGGTCATAGGAATGATGCACGAGGATATGCGAATGCGTTGGAAGAATTTGATGGTTTTATTCCACAAATCCAAAAGAATTTGAATGAAGATGATATTGTCATGATCGTCTCTGACCATGGTGTTGACCCGACGACTGAAAGTACAGATCATTCTCGTGAGTACAGCCCGTTGTTAGTCTTTGGAAAATCAGTCAAAGAGAATGTTGATCTAGGTGTGAGGGGATCTTATGCAGATGTTGGGGCTACCATTGCAGAAATATTCGATCTTGAGCCTCCTCAAATAGGAAAAAGTTTCCTAGAGGAAATTCGAAGATAAGATAAACGCTGAAAAGTATCTTTTGCTTTAACCCTTTCAACGCCAAATTGAGAACCAGACTTTGAATGTCAAAGCATTGGATTGAATTCAAAGTATAATTTGCCCAATGGAAAAGTCAATTTCCACAAGAACAATCCTCAAGAAAATGCTGCCATGGTTGCTGGTTGGTTTTTTGGTATTAATTGCCCTGACATTTGTAGGGGATATTCGCCAGATTTTAACGCTTGCACAATCATTTCCATGGCAAGTTCTACCCATCATGATGGGATTTACTCTGATAAATTATATTCTTCGATTCGTTAAGTGGCATTTTTACCTGGGGCAGATTGGCGTAAAGAAATTTCCAAAACTTCAAAGCCTGAGATTATTTGTCGCTGGATTTCCGCTTGCAATGACACCTGGCAAAGCTGGTGAAGTACTAAAAGCGGTATGGTTGAAAGAAATGACAGGTGTTCCTGTTTCCCGGGGTGTTTCAGTTATTTTAGCTGAACGTATCAGCGATGGTCTGGCAGTTTTATTTCTTTCAACTTTTGGCGTTTTCGCATATCCTCAATACGCACCAGCATTTATATTGGTATTGGTTTTATTGGTAAGTTTGATAATTATTTCCCAAATAAAACCCCTTGCATATTGGTTTTTGAATATATCAAAAAAAATACCTGTTATTAAGAAATTCTCCCCAATTCTGATTGAATTTTATGAAGGAAGTTTTATTGTTTTCAGACCTGGTGCAACAATTCTGGCAGTTAGTTTGGGAATGGTTTCATGGTTGGCTGAAGGGATTGGTTTTTATTACTTATTAACAGTGCTTGGATTGCCTGCTAATCAGGAAACATTTGCCAATGCTGTATTTATTCTTGCTTTTTCTACGGTTATCGCAGCCGTTTCCACTTTACCTGGTGGGCTTGGTGCAGCAGAAGCATCCATTGCTGGAATGCTTACGATTCTGGTTGGCATGACTTCCACCAATGCCACATTTGCGACTCTTATCATCCGACTGGCAACGCTCTGGTTTGGGATATCCTTAGGGTTACTTACCTGGCTATTTTCGATGGAAATCCTGGGTTTCAAGGAGTACCAATATGCAAAAGTGGAAAATTGAACTGCATTGTCATACAGCAGCTTCAAACGATAGCCTGGTAAAAGTTAAAGATTTGATCAAAACAGCGAGAAAACGTGGATTAGATCGATTGGCAATTACAGATCACAATACAATAAAGGGAGCTTTATACGCGAAAACCCTGGACCCTGAATTGATTATTGTTGGAGAGGAAATTTTAACCACTAAAGGTGAACTTTTGGCTTTTTTTGTTCAGGAAGAAATTCCCCGTGGGATGACTCCCTATGAATCAATCAAAAGATTGCGGGATCAGAATGCTTTTATCAGTGTATCCCATCCATTTGATCACTTCCGGCACGGTTGGCAATTAGAAGATCTGAAAGAAATCACACCTCTGGTCGATGCGATTGAAATATTTAATGCACGAAGTTTTGAGAAATCAATTAATGATGATGCAAAGAGATATGCTTTAATAAATAATCTGAGTGGTACCGTGGGATCAGATGCACATTTACTATTGGAAGTTGGTCGCGCCACCCAATTAGTTGATCCTTTCACAGATGCTCAATCGATGAAATTATCAATCTTGAATTCTGAGTATCTGGAAAAATATACTTCCCCTTGGGTTCGATTAGGTTCGACTTATGCAAAAATTTCCCGAATATTATTTGGGAATGAGAGATTTTCGATATAATAATCTCAATGGATCAATTCGTTCGGGATACTCAGCAATTATTAAGCATTAGGCTCAATGATTCTCAAATAAATGCATTCCAAATATATGAACTGGAATTGGTTCGCTGGAATGAAAAGTTCAACCTGACAGCAATTCGTGAAATAGACCAAATAAGGTATAAACATTTCCTGGATTCATTAACCTGTGTAATGGCCTGGGGGGAAACACGACCGAAAAGCCTCATTGATGTTGGAACAGGTGCTGGTTTCCCTGGAATTCCTTTGAAAATTCTTTATCCCAATTTACAGTTGACACTTGTAGAATCGGTTGGGAAAAAATCAAAATTTTGCCAGCATATAGCTGATCTTTTAAACTTACAGAATGTCAATATCATTCAGGACCGTGTTGAAGTGATTGGTCAGGATCCAAAATATCGTGAAAAATTTGATTGGGCTGTTGCCAGAGCAGTGGCAAATCTCACGGTTCTATCTGAATTTCTGGTGCCGTTGATAAAGTTAGGTGGAGGCGCAATTGCACAAAAAGGAGAAAGTGGTCCGGCAGAAGCGCAAAAAGCCAATAGAGCAATTCATATCCTGGGCGGATCTCTGCGTCAATTATTGCCAGTGACCATTCCAGGGGTAGCAGAAGAACGTTACCTGGTTATTATCAAAAAAATAGCCAGAACGCCTAATACATATCCCAGGCGTGTTGGAATTCCTGCCAAACACCCATTGTGATATTATGTTTGCGAAGTAATTACTCCTTGTTCGATATGCCAGATGTTTGCTTTCTTGGTGAAACCATTTTCAAATAATTTCAGGTCGGTTGTTGTGAGTATTGTTTGATCCCCTTCCAATATCGCGCTAAGCAGTCGATTACGGCGCTTGTTGTCCAGTTCTGCCAGGGTTTCATCCATTAATAACACGGGCTTTTCACCAGTTCTTTGTTTCATCCATTCCAATTCGCCCAGCTTCAACGATAACATGGTTGTCCTGATTTGACCGCGAGAGCCATAATTGCTTGTGTCAATATCATTTACCAGGAATCGCAACTCATCTCTGTGGGGTCCAATGGTGGTTACACCGCGCATAATTTCTTCGCGTTGTTTTTGCCTCAATAAATTCAGGAAAATTTCTTTTAATTGAATTTGATTTTCAGGAATTTCCAATTGATTGTTTGGATTAGTAAAGTCTGAAATAGCAGGTTGATAGGAAAATTGTAATATTTCCTGATCATTTGTTAGTGATCGGTGAATCTGGTTCGCGATGATTTCTATTTCGGTGATTGCTTTCTTGCGGGCTAGGAGTATGAAAGAACCTTTTTCTGCTAATAAATCATCCCAAAAATTCAATTGCGATAAATCAGTATTTCGTTCAGATATTTGTTTTAAAAGAGCATTACGTTGTGTCAGTGATTGCATATATTCACTTAATGCAGTTGCATAACCTGGAACAATCTGTGCTAAAGCCAGATTCAAATACCTTCTTCTTTCTTCTGGACCACCTTCAATGATGCGGGTCATAAATGGCAAGAAAATTACAGCATTAAATAATCCTACAGCTTGATGGGATGATCGTTTTACCCCATCTACAAGAATTTCTTTTCGAAACCGCTTCCCATTTTGCGCACCATTTTGTTCCAGGATCAAGCGGATTTCAATTTGATGTTGGTGTTCGCCACGGGTAAAATCAGCCACCATCCTACAAACAGGAATGGTATCCTTGAGTGCTAAAAAATTTATTACCTGTCGGTCGGTATTGGATTGAATCGAGGTGAAAGTTGAGAAAAAATAAATTGCCTCTAAGAGACTGGTTTTTCCCTGTGCATTATCGCCTGCCAATAAAAGAATCCGCCGGGGCATATCCATGTCCAGGCGGCTAAATAATCGAAAGTTTGTTAAGGATAAATGGGTGAGAAACATGAAGGCAACAAAGGCGAAACCCTATTCGGGTAGTTCTGCCATTTCCTCCTGTGGTGGTTGCCAAATTCTGGTAGCTCGATCAGTGAAGAGGATTCCATCAAGATGATCGACTTCATGCTGAAAGATTCGAGCCAGCCATCCGGTTGTTTTGATCTTTACTGGTTTGCCCATTTTATTAAACCCTTTTATAACAACCGATGTAAATCTCTCAACTTCGCCGACCATGTTGGGGATCGACAGGCAGCCTTCTACTCCGAGTTCGGTCTCAGCGGATGTCTTAATAATTTCAGGATTAATTACTGCAAAAGATTTAGGTCTATCTTCTTTCTCTTCAGCATATTCAACCACAATCACACGTTGTGAGATCGCTACCTGAGGAGCAGCCAGGCCAACACCAGGCGCTTGGCGCATGGTTTCAAGCATATCATCAATTAAAGTAACCAAATCTTTATCAAAGTTTGTTACTTTGTGAGCTTTTCTTCTAAGCACATCTTCAGGGATCGTTACAATTTCTCTTATTGCCATATTCACCTATATCAAAACGGAATGGCCCGTTAATTTAATAATTTTCTTCCCCTATATTGTACCCTGAATCACCTTCTTCTGAGGTTGACTCGTCCGGTTTAACCTTTTTTTGTACAACCTCATGATAAATTTCAATCCATTCAGCGACTTCATCACGCAACGTTTCTTGTTCGCGTTTTTTTTGTTTTAAATTGAATTTTTGATATCGTTCAAAAATTTCCTGTTGTGCTTCTGATGGGTTGTACACATAGTCAAATGTGAAGGTGGTGTCACCTACCCGAATAAATACGGTTCCAAAATTTAAAATTAAACTGATTAATCCCAAACGCTCAAATTCAACTGTTTGAATATTTTTTATCGGAGCTGACCGTTTCTGTTCCTGGCCTAATGGTTTTTTATATAAATCAATCAGTTGGTCATCAGTAACAATATATCGATCGTTTCGCCAATCCCAATATTGATAAAACCACCATAAAAATAAGATTAAACCGGCAACAAATTCAATCAACAAAATAATGTCGAAATTAATCGAAGGATAAAATTCAAAAATTGAATAAAGCATAATGAAGAAAAGTAATAAAAATGATAAGCTAGGCCAGAGTACTTTTTTTAACAGAATAAACCAGTGGGTTCGATACGTGATAACACCATTCTTTTCCATTCTTAAACCAAAAAATGAAGATAGAAATTCCATCAATCCACTGGATTGTACATGGTGCGGTACTTCTTCAACATCATCAGAAATTTCATCGATTCCTTCGTCAAATTCGTTTACTACCCTTTGATCAAAACCAATTCGACTGCGAAGAAGATCTTCTTTCGAGATTCGTTGAAGGTTAGTAGATTGAAAGGATGCTCTGCCTCTTTCATCATTAATAATTCGGACAATCAATTCTGGCTTCGCCAGTTTCCTGAAATTCACCAAACCTGTGTATGTTCGAATTACAACATCTCCATATCCAATCCATCGTCCAATTTGACTGGTTTTCGTTTCAACAGTTAGGATAGCATCCAATGGCGCTTCCTGGCGGCTCTCATAAAATAATGCTACTTTCTCCAAAGAGACCACACGACGGTTGGTGATAATTGAGAAATCATTTGACCAGTCGATCAATTTCCATATAAACCATCCTAAGAAGAATAGGACGGTGAAACCGAAAGCGATTCCCAGCCAGTTGTTTCGATCTGAAACAATGAAATAAAAATATGAAACTAATAATATTGATGAGATTCCTAAAAGTAATGGAGGAATGATGTTTATCCACAATATGAAATTGTGTTTTCTTGCCACAAAATGGACAGCCTCACGCGGACCTCGCCAATCAAATGGATGGTTTAAGAATAATTTGTAACTCTTGACTGATAATTGGATTGGTTCGATTATCTCTGGAAATTCTTCCATCAATTCATCAAGCTGCTCCGCATCAACATGAATTGCAATTACATTAGTAAGCGCTTTTGCATTTATATCCCGAGAGCCATCGAATGCAAGACCTTCTTCTCCAAAATAATCCCCGCGTTGACAGATTGAAATTTCATGTGGATCATGGTTCGTTTCTTGTTGCAGTGAAACCCGGCCACTCAAAACGATGTAGAAACCGTCAGCATCCATGCCTTCTTCAAATATGATTTCATCCTGTTTGAAAAAAATAGTGTCCAATCGCTCACTGATTTGCAACAATTGGTCTTCACCCAACATATCAAAAAAATGAATGTTGCCAAGAAGTTCCAGAATTTCCTGAGAATAATCAGTCATGATTTTTAAGTATATCCTAAGTGAATTAATTTACCTGTCAGAATCTGGTAGAATCGATTGGTAATTATGCGAAATTTAGGTCTTATCTTTGTTCGTGGTTTATCAATATTTTTAATTGTTGTGACAGTTGTTCTGACTGTTATCCAATTAATCAGTTATAGCCGAATTCGAGCAAGTCTTCCCATTGGATCTGTTATTGGTGGTGTTCCGGTAGGTGGGTTAGATCGTCAAACCGCAGCGGATCGATTGATCAAGGCTTTCAGCTTGCCCATTGAGATGCGATACAACGAGTCAGTCATTCAAATCAGACCATCATCAATTGGATTTGAATTAGATTTAGAAAGCATGTTGACAGCAGCTGACCAGCAGCGAATCACCCAACCTTTTTGGAGTGGATTCTGGGATTTTATGTGGGGTCGTTTTCCGCGAACGGATGCAATTCCTTTACGGATCAGACTTTCTGATGAACGCTTGAAAACATATTTGCGAGATGAAATTGCGGTTCGGTATGATCAACCTGCAACTGATGCCATTCCAATTCCTGGCAGTACTCAATTTCAACCCGGAAATCCAGGTACTAAACTGGATGTTGATCGGGCAACTGTATTAATTAAAGATGCTTTGAGCTCCCCAATCAATCGAATTGTCAATTTAACCTATACCCAGATTGATCCCTCACGTCCTTCTTATCAAAATCTGGAAGTACTGCTTAAGCAGGTGCTCGATAGTACCGGTTTTGATGGATTGACCGAACTCTATTTACTTGATCTCCAAAATTTTCAGGAGATCAATTTTGCATACCAGAATGGGCAATCCCTTCGCCCTAATATTGCATTCACAGCTGCAAGCACCATGAAAATCCCCATTATGGTATCTGCTTTCAGTCGATCCAGAGCACCAACTTCAACTGATATTCTTGATCAAATTGAGTTGATGATAGAAAGGTCAGAAAATGATCCTGCTGACAGGTTGATGGAAAACGCTTTGGAAGGAAATCTGGGACCGTTACTCGTCACGGAAGATTTACAAGCATTAGGTTTTGAAAATACTTTTTTGGCTGGTTACTTTTATCCTGGAGCACCACTTCTTAGAAGAATCGAAACTCCTGCAAATAAACGAAGTGATATCAATACCAATCCTGATATTTACAACCAGACAACTTCAACGGAAATAGGTATGTTGCTTGGTGACATTTATCAATGTGCTGTTCAGGATGGTGGATCTCTGAAAGCAGTTCTAGGAGCTCAGGTTACTCAGGATGAATGTCGCAGTATGATCGATTATCTCTCTCGTAATCGAATTGGTGTCCTGATTCAGGCTGGAGTTCCAGAAACAACCCAGGTTGCTCATAAACACGGTTGGATTACAGAGACTGATGGATTAATCCACACAATCAGTGATGCTGGAATTGTGTACACACCTGGGGGAAATTACGTTCTGGTGATATTTATGTATCATCCAGTTCAGTTGATTTTTGATAATGCTAATTATGTCATGGCTCAAATTTCATCGGCAATTTACAATTACTATAATATTTCCTTTAAGTAGAATCCAAATTTACAACGCTATCTCAACAAACTGGGGTTGGCAGGTGGTTTCAACAGAGATACCCACCAAAACCATACTAGCTGCTATGTTGGTAAGATACTATTTTCCGCTAAAAAGGGATAATCTCAGATCTTCAACCAAAATTTTTGGCTTTGTCTCAAGGGCGTTAACAATTTCGAGTTCGAGTGCTTTAATCAACGGAGTATTTTTTTGAATTTTTTTTGCAAACGCCGGGTACCTATCTTGTAAAGCTGAGAGCCTTTCATCCAAAGAAACAAGATTGTTTCCTTCGGACAATTTGTCAGCGTAGTTAACAATTTTTTCTTCCCATGTTTGAGGTCTGGTTTCTTCGGATATTAAATCACCAATTAAGTGGCGTCGGGCAATTTCTGACAGATCATGCTGGTTTTTTTCAAGTAAGAACTCTGCTGCTAAAACTGCATGATTTTTTTGACTTTGTTCCTGTAATTTTGACAAATCATGGGTAAAACCTCCTCTGTGCGCCAATAATGGATTAATCACATATCCTTTTTGTTCAAACCAGAGTGCAATTTGGTAAGCAATCGCAGCTACATTATGAACATGTGCCAGTAAGGTGTGGGTAGCCCCTAAATTAATATACCAATTCAGGCAAGTTTGAATGTCCGGCAAAAAAGATCTTAATAGAAAATCCGGAATTTCTTTCAGACTTCTCACTTCCATGTCGTGGAGAGGTAAATGGGCATCAGCAGGTAAACCCGCTGGATTAAACCAGATTGTTTTCCATCCAGCTAGTTTTGCTCCAAGAATGTCTTTTTTGTAATCATCACCGATCATAAGAACTGAATTGGGAGTGAGTTGTAATTTATCCAAAATGTTGTTAAAAAACTCAGGCTCAGGTTTTTTGGTTTTTATCTCACGAAACGTGAATATTTGATTAAAGAAAGAGTTGATTTTTACTCTTTTTAGAGCTTCGTAAATATCCTCAGAATTTGAATCCTCAGCATTTGTTGCCAGGATCAGAGAATATTTATTGGATAGATTATCTAATACATCAAAAGCACCATCAATCAATTTTACTTCTGGCCAATCCTTCATCTTGCCAGAAAACCGGGGATCATCGATCATGATTGTATTTCCCCAATCGAAAACGATTGTTGTTATTTATTTATTCTTCATTTTTACTCCATTGTTTTGATAAGTACGATTATAGTGGAAATCGCTCAGGTGAAAATTGAATGACATAGAATAACAGAAAACTAAATTAGAATATTTGTTCAAAAATGGTTTAAATGATATAATCCCTGCATGCCTTCCCTGATCGCACTCGACCTTGAAACCACCGGATTGGATTCCCGCAAAGATGCAATTATCGAAATTGGAGCTGTTCGTTTTAATGCCTCGAGAATCGAAGAAGAATTTACAACCTTAATAAATCCAAATCGGCTGATTGCACCTGAAATCACCCAATTAACTGGTATCAATAATGAAATGGTTCTAAAAGCTCCGCCTTTGACAGCAGTATTACAAGATCTGGTTGATTTTATAGGTGATTCTCCAGTAATTGGGCATAATGTTCAATTTGATCTTGGATTTCTCTTTCAGGCAAATATCTTAAAATATGTTCAGGCAGTCGATACTTATGAATTAGCATCTGTTCTGATGCCATTAGCCTCCAGATACAATCTGGGAGGACTTTGCCAGCAATTAAATATTCCAAATATCGGAGCCCATCGTGCTTTAACAGATGCAAAAATGACCCACCAACTATTTTTGGAACTCTATGATTTGGCAATTGAGCTTCCTGTAGATTTGCTGGCTGAGATCGTTCGATTGGGAGAGCCAGTCGATTGGGACGGCTTCTGGTTTTTTCAAGAAATCTTAAAGACAACCATAAAGAAAAAACCAATCCAGCCAAAATATGTTCGAACTCAAAACATTTTCGATGGACTATTTCTTAAAGAGGATATTTTATCTCAACCCTTCAAACCAAATGCCGAAATTAAGCCCTTAGATGAGGAAGAAATTAGCTCGATCCTGGAGCCTGGCGGAGAGTTTTCTAAATTTTTTAAAAATTTTGAATATCGTCCTCAACAGGTCGAGATGTTACGTAGTGTAACTTCAGCTTTTTCCAATCAAAATCACCTTATGGTTGAAGCGGGAACCGGAACAGGTAAATCATTTGCTTACTTAATTCCAGCGGCATTGTGGTCATTGAAAAATAATCATCGTGTTGTAATCTCAACCAATACCATCGCTCTCCAGGATCAATTAATTAATAAAGATATTCCAGACCTTTGTTCTGCTTTGGATATCCCCTTGCGAACTGTCGTACTTAAAGGCCGCTCTAATTATCTTTGTCCACGAAGATTGGAAGCATTTCGTTTTCGTGGTCCTGAAAATAAAGAAGAAATGCGCGTTCTGGGGAAAATCCTCGTCTGGCTTCATGTGGGAGGGGATGGTGATCGAACCCGCTTGAATCTCAACAGTCCCTTAGAACGTGAGATCTGGCAAAGACTTTCTGCCGATGATGAAAATTGTAATGCCGAAACCTGTACAGCTCGCATGGGGGGAATCTGTCCGTTTTACCAGGTCCGCCAGGCAGCTCAAAATGCCCATGTTTTAGTTGTTAATCATGCATTATTGCTTTCAGATGTTGTCACGGGTAGTCGTGTATTACCGGCTTACGAGTATCTGATAATCGATGAAGGTCATCATCTGGAAGCAGCCAGCACCAATACGCTCAGCTATCGCATTACCCAGAATGAAATGCAACGGATGTTACGTGAATTAGGCAGTGTATCCAGTGGAATCCTTGGACGGTTGACAACCGCTTTGAAACAGGTTTTGCGTCCTTCAGATTTTGCCAGTGCTTTTTCCATTTGCCAGCGAATGACAGATTTGGCATTTCGGTTGGAACATGATTGGAATTCATTTTTTGATGCACTTCAAGATTTTTTGGAGTCCGAACGTGATTTTCAACCAATCGGGATGTACGCTCAACAGGTAAGGATTTTACCTGCGACTCGCACCGTCCCTGCCTGGTCAGCAGTAGAAATCCAATATGATCAGGCGAACGAAACCATGGAATTACTGATTAAGCTTGTTAAAGATTTCCTGAAGGATTTGAGTGATACGATTGATAGTCCCGCGGAGGATATTGAAGAAGCAATTGGGAGTTTGAGTTTCAATCATCAAAGAATGAATGAAGCGTCTCATTTTTTGTATGCAATGATTCTTCAACCTGAAGCGGATTATATTTATTGGATTGAACAACAACCTGATTCCACATGCATGGTTCTGCAAATTGCACCTTTACATATCGGTAGCCTCATGGAGAAATATCTCTGGCATGATAAAGCATCCATTATTTTAACCTCAGCAACGCTGACTGCGCATGGAGAGTTTGATTATTTGCGTAATCGCTTGAATGCGGATGAAGCCGATGAGTTGATTGTTGGCTCTCCTTTTGATTATGAGAATGCCACAATGCTTTATCTACCAAATGACATCCCGGAGCCATCTCAGGCTTCTGCATACCAGAGAATGGTAGAGCATACATTAGTGCAATTAAGCAAGGCTACAGGTGGAAGACTGCTGGCATTATTCACTTCATATGCTCAACTCAAAAAGACGTCTCGGTCAATTGGACCTAGATTGGCAGATGCTGATATCCAGGTATATGAACAGGGGGAAGGCGCATCAGCAAATACTCTGTTAGAAAGCTTTCGAGATACAGATCGAGCCGTATTGTTGGGTACACGAGCTTTTTGGGAAGGTGTTGATATTCCTGGAGATGCGCTATCGGTTCTGGTTATCGTAAAAATCCCATTTGCAGTCCCATCAGATCCAATTGTGGCTGCCCGTTCAGAGACATTTGATGATCCTTTCAATGAATATTCCATTCCGGAAGCGATCTTGACATTTCGGCAGGGTTTTGGTCGTCTTATTCGTACTCAATATGATCGTGGTATTGTCGTAGTGCTGGATCGACGTGTTCTAAGCAAAAGATATGGAAAGTTTTTTGTGGAATCATTACCACCCTGCAATTTTGTCAGTGGCCCTGTTACCGATTTACCCAGGAAAGCCGCTCAGTGGTTGAATTTGTAGGGAAATAAAAAAAGACTGACCTGTTTGATCAGTCTTCTGATTAGCTTTTAGCCCTGTGTTTTTAAGTTCTTTGCCATGAGTGCTTTGGTGGTTACCTTATGAACCTCTTTTAATTTGGTTACCAATGCCTGTTGGTTTCCCTGTTGTTCGGTCTGATTAATTAATCCAGCCAGAAGTTGCACGAACTCATCATTCAAAACTTCAGGTTTTTCATTCAGCAATGACCTGATCGAGTCTGCATCCGGTGCCTGTAATAATGCTTCAACAAACTGAATTTCAGCTGGTGGCTTACTGGCTTCCTCAATCATACTATTCAATTGACCGAGTTTTGCAATTTTTTCAAGATCAGCTGCTTTTCTGGCCTGATCAAGACCTTCCTTAACAGCCTCAACGAAGTGGTCGTTTAATTCATTGCCGAATTTTTCAAGACCCACCTCAATATTCGCTTCAGATAAGATTTTGATTAAAGTCTCCCTGGCTTTAATTCGCTCTTCCTGAATTTGTGCATCCATTTGTTTGGTGACTTCTACCAAAAAGTCTCTTAAGTTTGATAATTTCACTTTCTTTTCAGGATCAGTAGTACTTTCGATCTTTTGAGCTAGCAACTGGAAAAATTCATAATCAATACCCGACCGTACCATACCGATCAAGGTATTGGTATAGATTTCATCAGGTGCATCGATAAATAGATCCAGAAGCTTTTCCCGGGTCAATCCGGATTTGGCGGTTGCCTGTAAGTCTTCCATAGCCCGTTGGGATGATTTCATCTTTTCCTGGATTTCTTTTCCAACTTTGGTTTCCTGTAATAATTCTTGCTGGAAAAGAGCTAACTGTTGGGCAGATTGTTTATCGCCCTGTGCCACTGTTGCTTCTACTAGCCGGTTTAGCAAACCAAAAAATGTCTCATCAATTAGTGCTTCTTCTTGCTGAATGATTTCTTTGCGGGAGTCAGCATTAGGCGTTGATAGCAACCTTTGAATAAGCTGCAATTTCTTTTGTTGTGCATCAAGCATATCCTTGGTGACGCCATCTCCCTCAAGGATTTTTTCCATCATAGTCTGATAAGTCAGCATGCTTTGTGCTTGAAATAGGTAAGCTTTGCGCTTTTCCATGGGTAAATCATTAACCACTCGTTTTATTAATGGTCCTACCATTTTTTCCTGTTCATTGATAGAGACACCTAATTCAGATGGGAAGTAAGTTAATAATAATCCTTTTTCTGGATCATGATATACGATTGGCGTTGGATATAACCCTTGAAAGCCACACCCCTGACATTGAATTACATTTGCTTCCCCATTTAATAATTTTTGTTTTGCCTGTGGATCAGTATTCATATCGAATAATTGCTGGATTTCTGCTGACATTGGCATACGACAGCGAGGACAACTAATTTGTGTTCTTGGCATGACTAGCCTCTCTTAAAAAAAATTTTATGGGAAAGATTATACCACTGACAATTTTTGTGGGATTTGATCAGTTGAACGGGGAAGAGAAAAACAAATCCGAGCTCCTTTACCCGATTCGGGGTTCACCCATATTTGTCCCCCGTGTGCTTCAATGATTGAACGAGTGAGAAATAATCCCAGCCCTGCACCGCGGGTATTGCGTGCCATATCTGGTGCTCTGTAAAAGCGATCAAAAACGTGCGGGATATCTTCCACGGCAATACCCGGACCTTGATCACTAATACAGACGATTACAACATCAGGTCGAACCTGTCCGGAAATTCGAATCTCACCTTTTGGGGAATATTTTATGGCATTTGAAATCAAATTGCTGATTACATGTTCCAGCCGAGATTCATCTGCCAAGATAACAGGATAGTCACCTGGAAAATCCATAACAAGCTCATGTAAGGAAGATTGATTTTGAAAACGTTTTGTCATGCGTTTAATGAGCTCTGGAAGGACCACATCAGAACGTTTCAGAGACATGCCCCCAGCCTGAAGTCTTGATGCGTCCAGCATGTTCTCAATTAAAGCACCCAATCGATCAGCTTCTTCCTCTATGATGGACAAACTTTCCTGAACAATCGATCGATCCCAGCGTGCGTCTTCCCTACGAAGGGTGCTGACATATCCTTTAATCAAGGCGACAGGTGTTTTCAGTTCATGGCTGATGATCGATATAAAAGTACTTTTTAGCTCTTCAGCCTGGCGGAAACGGGTAATATCACGAATGGTAGCAATGACATTGAGGAGGACGTTTTCAGCACTGACTAATGGGGCATACGTAATCCCTACAGGTAATTTTATTTTTGAAATACCAACCTTCAGGTCACCTTCCACATACAGATGAGCATGGGCTGTTAATGGCCATCCGCCAGCGACTGCATCTTCCAGGGTGATACCTACAGGTGGCTGCATCCATTTTATTAATTGACTGTGTTCCTGATTTTGGATTTCTGTTTCAGGAGATTGTAATAATCGTTGAAAGGCGGGATTATATCGTTCGATCCGTAAGGAGGGTGATAAGATCATGATGCCATCAGCTACAGTATCCAGCAAGGCAGACATCCGTTGTCGTTCCTGATTGACCTGGTTATACAATTGTGCATTTTGAACAGCGATTGCTGCCTGATTGGCAAAACTACCTAATATAGTTCGATCATTAGAAGAAAACGATCCGGAATAGCTGCGAAAAATGTAAATGACGCCTACAGCCTGTCCTCGGGCAACAAGGGGAATTCCAACCCCATTAAGCAGTCCAAAACTCCCGGAACGCGCCAATTCATTGATGATCTGATTTATTTGAGATAATTCTAATTGACCTGGTTCACCACCAATTTCAGTAATTTGAGCAAGATAAGGTTCAATATATTTAACCAGGGGAACCGGTAAGCCATGCCAAACTCTGACATGCCAACCACGAGCTTCAGACTTGAGAGCAATAAATCCTGCCTGTCCAGCCAGCATTTCGATTGAAACATTCAGGATTTTATCGAGAAGTTTGTCAAGATTTAGCTCTTCTGCCAATGCTCTGGCAATGTCTAATAAATAGTCTCTTTGTCGGACTCGAAAATCAGGTAACATACAATAATTTTACTCGTTTTCAGCAAGAGAAATGACGTGGTCGAGAATATCCAATCCCTCAATCATTTGTTCTTTGGTGGTACATAGTGGCGGTGAAACCCTGATAACACTCTTTCCACACCCTAATGTTAACAAACCATACTCAAACGCGAGATCTACAATTCGGTCACGGATACGGGCATCCTCTTTTTTGCTTTTAATATCTTTTACAAATTCGATACCAATCATTAAACCCATACCACGCACCTCTCCGATGGAAGGATGACGCGTTTTCATTTCCTTCAATTTTCCAATGGTGTAACTACCGGTTACTCTGGCATTTTCCATGTAGCCATTTTGAATTGCGTTAATTGTTGCCAGCGCAGCGACACACGCGATCGGGTTACCGCCGTATGTGTTGCCATGCGAACCTTTTGGCCAGCTCATCACTGATTTTTTCGTTATCAAGGCACCTAATGGAATGCCTGAGGCGATCCCTTTTGCTGATGTGATAATATCTGGTTCAACACCAAAATTTTCTATTGACCACCATTTACCTGTGCGTCCCATTCCTGCCTGAACTTCGTCAGCAATTAATAAAATACCATGCCTATCACAAAGCGATCTCAAAGCTGGGAAAAAGCCTGGAGGTGGGACAATATAACCACCTTCCCCTTGTATCGGTTCTACCATGATACCAGCCACTTCCTCAGCGGGAATGATTTTTTCAAAAATTTGTTCTTCAATGTATTCAACGATCCGTTCCCCATAATCCTGACCGGGTTCAAGGTGTAAAATGGGTCTGTAAGGATCAGGGAATGGAACATGGGTAACCCCATTCATCAATGGAAAAAATCTTCGTTTGTAATTAGGTTTGCTGGCGGTAAAGGTTACTGCGCCCATAGTTCGGCCATGAAAACCACCAAGAAAACCAATAAAATTGGATCGATTTGTATGATAGCGGGCAAGTTTAATGGCACCCTCAACACTTTCAGTACCAGAATTGGTCAAAAATACTCTTGTATCTTCCTGAAAAGGAGAAATTTCTGCAAGTTTTTCAGAGAGTTCAATCCATTTTTCATGATAAAAATCTGAAGAGATATGAATGAATTTCTCTGCCTGTTCTTGAATGGCTTTGACGACATCCGGATGGCTGTGCCCTGTTGAAGCAACGGCGATACCCGCAGCAAAATCAAGAAACCGATTTCCATCCACGTCCCAGACTTCTGTACCTCTTCCATGATCCATTACAAATGGATATCCTCGTGGATACGATGGTGAGACGACTTTATGGTCACGCGCGATAAATTCTTTCGCCTTTGGGCCAGGGACATTCAGGGCTTTCATTTAATTTCCTCCTATGATTTTTTGAACTGATTTAAAAATCAGATTTTGAAATTGAAAATAAATTATTAAAAATGAACTTACAATGCAAGAACTTGTTGATCAGTTGATAACTTGGTCACCAATAAAGCTAAGGCACCTTTAAGTCCAACATCATCCCCTAATTGAGCCGTTGTAATCGTCAATCCTTCCAAATAGGCTGGAGAAATTAACGACTCTTCCAATGATATTCTCATCGGTGCAAAAAGCAATTCACCCGATGTTGATACTCCACCCCCGAGGATAACAATCGAAGGATTTAACATGTGTAGAAAATTTGCCAGTGCAATCCCTAAGAATTTTCCAGCTCGGTGATAGGCTTCCAGGGCAATTTCATCGCCATTTTGAGCTGCTAATGAAATATCTTTGCCAGTAATTTTCGCCAGTTTCGTCAGAGTTGTCCGTCTGCCAGCTGTGATTTGCTCATGGATATAATTCATGATAGCTGTTCCAGAAGCTAAGGCTTCGATATGACCTCGTTTACCACAACCACACATGGGGCCATCCGGCAAAACTGTCACATGTCCAAATTCTCCTGCGAGCCCTTTATTACCTAGCAAAAGTTGATTATTAATGATAGCACCACTACCGATGCCGGTTGAAATGGTCAGGTATAAAAGGTTTTTATGACCAATACCAGCACCAAATTTCCATTCTGCTAATGCTGCTAAATTTGCATCATTGCCTATAAATATTGGCGCATTAAATTCATCCTCCAGAATTTTCTTGAGGGGATAATCATCCCAACCGGGTATATTGGGTGCTTCATAAACAATACCTAAATCTGGATCCAAAAACCCTGGTGCAGCAACAGCAATCGCTCTTACAGAAAAGTCTTTTTTGATGTCATGGATCAATTGAATTAATCGTTCAACCGGTAGTTGTCCTTTGAATTGGGTCGGAATTTTTTTTAAGCTGATACGATTTAAAGTGGAGACTTCAAATGCAGCAACTCTGATTTGAGTTCCACCTACATCTGAGACTATATAAATATCCATCAAGCAGAATTATAGCATAGCCACCTTAGGTGAGTCTTTCATTTCGATATGAAATTTTGATAAAGGTGATTAAATACCCGTAAAAAAGTTATTTTTGATAATGCGTGATCGATAATTTATTTTTATTGACTCACACAATAAATCGAATTATTATAAATTTAATGAAATCAAGACAATATTCCCTTCAAAAACGAATTACATACCATATTATTCGATTTTTAAGATGGTTCGTACCGGGAATTGGCATCAAACGTTGGGGACTATTGGTGATATCAGGTTCTATGATGATTGGTCTGGGATTTGCTGTTCTTGTCCTTGATGTATATCGTAATACGCCAGACACCTGGTATTTACCCATCCTCGCTTTCCTTTCTCTGCGTTTTCTGTCCCGACCCATTCGCGCCTTAATTTTTGGATTAGGAGGAATTTTTATGATTGTGGTTGGTATCTGGGGGATTAACCGCACGCTCCTAAAACCATTCTTGCGTCCTGGAAAACATCTGGTCGATACGGTCAGTCAATATCAGAAACTTGATAAAGGGAAAAGAATTGTTGTCATTGGAGGTGGAACGGGATTATCGGCGCTATTACGCGGATTAAAGAAACATACTGCCAATATAACAGCGATCGTAACGGTTGCGGATGATGGTGGTTCTTCCGGAGAATTACGTCGAAATATTGGTATCCTTCCTCCTGGTGATATTCGCAGCTGTCTTGCGGCGTTATCAAATGACGAAGAATTGACCACTCAATTATTCCAATACAGGTTTGGAGAAGGTGCAGGATTGAATGGGCATGCCTTAGGGAATCTGCTGATCACCGCGTTGACTGATATCACTGGTAGTTTTGAAGAAGCAATTGCTGAATCAGGACGGGTTCTGGCTGTTCAGGGAAAGGTGTTACCTTCCACACTGCATGACGTACGTCTGGTTGCACAGGTGCAATTACCTGATTCAACGAAAGAATTAAAAATAAGAGGGGAAAGTGATATACCCAGAAAGGGAGGAAAGGTCAAACGAGTCTGGCTTGAACCCAATAATCCTCTGGCATATCCACCTACCCTTCAAGCTATTCTTAGTGCAGACATCATAATTGTCGGTCCTGGATCGCTTTATACCAGTATTATTCCCAATTTATTAGTTCCGGATATCACTGAAGCCATTCGTGTTAGCCGGGGATTAAAATTCTATGTTTGTAATGTGGCAACCCAACCAGGTGAGACGGAGGGTTATTCCTGTGGTGATCATGTCAAAACGATCGAAGCGATCATTGACAAAGGTTTGTTTGATGTGGTTATCTGTAACGATAATTGCAATGGCAAACTACCGACGGATATCGAATTTGTCTGTCTGGATGAAGACTTAGACAAAGAATATCCAGTTTATAGCGCGAACCTTAGTGATTCTGAAGCTCCTTGGCGGCATGATTCAACAAAACTTGCTTCTGCGATTTTAGATTTATATAATGAAAGAACCGGTCCAATCGGCCGTGAAATGAGTTCTGAATTGTGAACTTTTATACAATTCAGTGGTAAAATTTATTCGAACAATTAACAGGAGGTTAGTATGACAGTAAAAGTTGGAATTAATGGTTTTGGCCGGATTGGCCGCCAAGTTTTAAAAGCAATTCTGGAAACATATCCGGATACGCTTGAAGTAGTTGCTATCAACGATCTTTTCGATGCAGCCACCAATGCCCATTTATTTAAATATGATTCAAACTATGGAATATTCCCAGGTGCGGTCACAGTAGATGGAGCTGATTTAGTGATCAATGGCAAGACAATCAAAGTGTTTGCTGAAAAAGATCCCAGCAATTTGCCCTGGAAAGATCTGGGTGTAGAAATTGTTATTGAAGCCACTGGGGTATTCCGAGACAAAATTGGCAACCCTGCCAAAGGAAAAATTGGTGTAGATGTTCATATTAACAAAGGTGGAGCAAAGAAAGTCATCATTACTGCTCCAGCGAAGAATGAAGATTTAACCATCGTTCTGGGTGTTAATGATGACAAATATGATCCTGCGATTCACCATGTTGTATCGAATGCATCCTGTACTACCAATTGTCTCGCTCCGGCAGCAAAAATTGTGCATGATAATTGGGTGATCAAACGAGGAATGATGACAACTGTCCATTCATACACCAATGATCAGCGCATTCTGGATGTAGCTCATAGTGATCCCCGCCGCGCTCGTGCAGCTGCTCTGAATATTATCCCAACAACTACAGGCGCAGCCAAAGCTCTTGCATTGGTTATCCCTGATTTGAAGGGAAAATTCGATGGTTATTCTTTACGTGTCCCAACCCCAACAGTTTCAATAGTGGATTTTGTTGCTGAAATTGAAAAACCCGTCACAGTGGAAGAATTAAATGCTGCTTTTAAAGCGGCTGCTGATGGACCGATGAAAGGGATTCTTGGTTTCTGCACAGAACCACTGGTTTCCATGGATTTCAAAGGTGATTCACGCTCATCAATTATTGATGCTGAAACCACCATGGTTATAGGTGGAACTTTGGTGAAGGTTGTTACCTGGTATGATAATGAATGGGGTTATTCTTGCCGAACTGCTGATTTAGCAGCCAAAATAGCCAAATCTCTATAAAAACTGATCAAGGAAAAACAATGATGCGTTTTTTTATCGCCATTATCGAGCGGTAAAATACGCATCATTTTAAATCAAGAAGTTAATTAATTTATCCTCTCAAGAACAGGAACAAACGATGTTTAATAAAAAAAGTATTACAGATATAGATGTAAGTGGAAAAAAAGTTTTGGTTCGGGTTGATTTCAATGTGCCCATCAAAGAAGGAAAAATAAAAGATGATACGCGCATGACTGCTGCATTACCAACCATAAATTATTTGCTTGAACATGGTGCTTCGGTCATTTTATTTTCTCATTTAGGTCGTCCCAAGGATGAGCCAGATCCACAATTTTCGTTGGAACCTGTGGCAAAACATTTGGCAACCCTGATTTCCAATCCAGTTAAATTTTCCGCAGATTGTATAGGTGAAGTGGCAGAAAAAGCGGCTGCAGCGCTCGAACCTGGTGAGGTTTTGGTATTGGAGAACACACGTTTCTATAAAGCAGAATCGAAAAATGATCCTGAAATGTCAAAGAAATTTGCAAAATTAGCAGATATTTATGTCAACGATGCATTTGGTTCTGCTCACCGTGCGCATGCTTCCACCGAAGGAGTCGCCCAATACTTACCTGCAGTTGCAGGATTCCTAATGGAAAAAGAAATCCGGTATTTAGGTCAGGCAGTTGCTGACCCGGCAAGGCCGTTTGTGGCAATTCTTGGAGGAGCGAAGATCAGTGACAAAATTGGAGTGATCGATAATCTGCTAGAAAAAGCTGATGCAGTATTGATTGGAGGGGGAATGGCAAACACGTTTTTCAAAGCACAGGGTTTTTCAATGGGTGATTCACTGGTTGAAGCTGAAGCTGTCGAAACAGCTAAAGAGTTACTGGCAAAAGGTAGCGGAAAGCTACATTTGCCGGTTGATATGGTTTTGGCGAATGCGTTTGAAAATGATGCCGAAAGAAAAGTGGTCCCGGTAGGAAATGTCACCGATGGTTGGCGTGTTCTGGATATTGGACCAGAAACGGTCAAAGAATTTTCAAAAGTGGTTGCATCGGCTGGCACCGTTGTCTGGAATGGTCCGATGGGTGTTTTTGAAATGCCAAATTTTGCCAAAGGCACATTTGGTGTCGCGGAAGCTGTTGCCAATTCTGGTGCGGTATCGATTATTGGAGGTGGCGACTCGGTTTCCGCAATCAACCAATCCGGACTTTCCGATAAAGTTACCCATATTTCAACTGGTGGTGGTGCATCCCTTGAAATGTTAGAAGGTAAAATTCTACCTGGTCTGGCAGCCCTTCAGGATAAATAGTTAATCAAGTAAACAATCTGGTCTCTCAGTAATTTGCTGAAGACCAGATTGTTATTTCGCAGAAATGACTGAAAATTGACTTTGGACCATGCTGTAAGTCAATTTTAAATGTAGTTATTAGGTTTCCCCTATTTTTTATTTTTCTGGTATAATTCGCGCGCTGCCCTTCGTAAGTAAAATTTTTTTGGACGAACAGTTCCCTTCTCAAGTAGAGAAATCTTCTTATCAGGTGAATTGGAGGAAATAAAGTTGGCTAATATAAAATCTGCGATAAAACGCAACAAGCAAAATGAAAAACGACGTGTACAAAACAGAGTGTACCGTGGACGTGCCCGTACTTTTGTTGCCAAAGCTCGAACTGTAATCGAGAAAGAGGAGTCAAAAGAAGTTGTGATGGCTAGTGTTGTTGAAGCTGTAAAAGCTTTAGACCTGGCTGCACAAAAAGGTGTCATTCACAAGAACAATGCTGCACGTCGCAAAAGTCGTTTGATGAAACGATTTGCAGACTTACAAAAAGAAACAGAGTAAGTAATTTTTCATAAAACACCGCGAGTGGGAGATGCAAACCTCCCGCTTTTGGTTTAAGTTGCTTGTCATTATCCGGATAATTTAAACCAGTGTAAAGAAAATATTGACCCCTTGATTATGTTCATACAAAGTAAAAGACTTCCAGGCTTAATGTTATAATCTTTGAGGTATCGTCTCAATAAAAGGGGTTTGTTAGGTGTTTTATTTTGGTGGGTGTACACCTGCCAAAAAACACCTAGCCCCAAATTATTGAAAAGATTCATTGAGGATATTTGAATAGTTTCAGGTGAAAATGTTTGATCTAGAACAAAAATATGTAGAAGAAGAAATTAAGAAATTCGTCATTCAACATGACTTGCCTGATATTACGATTCAATGGAATTGGATTCCATTCAGTGGACATTGGGGGATTTCTACTTCATTGTTTTCTTTGGCTGCTGCAGAAGCACGGCAAAAGAAAATAAAAAACAATGTGCCCTTAAGAGCGGGTGAATTAGCAGATCAACTTGTTGAATTCATTGGCCAACCAAAGGGATTCGAAAAAGTTGAGTCCGTCAAAGGTTATCTCAACCTCTATTTCTCACAGTCAGAATACGCTCTTCGAGTATTAAAAGAAGTTGCTGTTCAAAATGATAAGTTTGGTCGAATTCCAAGAAGAAACGAAAGAGTCATGGTTGAGTTTTCTCAACCCAATACACATAAAGCGTTTCATGTGGGTCATTTACGCTCAGCCATTCTAGGCGATACCCTCGCCAGAATCCTGGATTTTGCCGGATTTGATGTCGTGCGTGCCAATTATCCTGGTGATATGGGATTGCATGTAATTAAATGGCTTTGGTGTTATCAAAAATTTCATGCTGGAGAAAAACCGGAAAAAGATATTACACAGTGGATGGGAAAAATCTATGCGGATGCGAATGGAAAATTAGAAGCCAACCCGGATTTTGAAAGTGAAATAAGAGCTGTATATAAACGTTGGGATCAACGTGAACCTGAGATCGTTCAATTGTGGGAAGAAACCAGGGAATGGTCTTTGCAGGGCTTTTATCAAATTTATGAAACATTGAATATCCATTTTAATGTGTATTATTTTAACAGTCAGATGGAACAACCTGGAAAAGTAATTGTAGAGGAACTAATTCAAAAGCACATTGCCACCGATGAACGACCAGAAGGTGCCGTCATTGTTAAGATTGATGATGTTTTAGGACTCAATAAAGAACAATTCCGGGTGCTGGTTGTACTGCGATCTGATGGAACAGCACTATATGCAACCGAAGATCTGGCTTTGGTGAAGCAAAAATTTACCGACTACCCTGACCTAAAAAAATCTTTATATATAGTCGATGTGCGACAGTCTTTACATTTCACCCAGGTTTTTAAAACAATGGAAATTGCCGGATATCACTGGGCGACACAATGCGAACATGTGCCATATGAATTGGTTAGCCTTCCAGGTAATGTTGTAATGGCTTCCCGCGAAGGCACTGTTGTTTTACTGGAAGACTTGATCCGCGAAGCCACCAATCGAGCTTATCAAGTTGTGCAGGAGAAAAATCCGGATTTAAGTGATGATCAAAAAATGGCAACTGCCAAAGCGGTTGGTATTGGAGCGATCAAATACCCTATGCAAGCACGTGAAAACACCAAAGTGGTAACCTTTGATTGGGAATCTGCGTTAGATTTTAATGGACAGGCAGCACCTTACATTCAATATGCCTATGTTCGTTGTGGAAGTATTCTGAAGAAAGCTGGTTATCCTGATATTGCACCAGAACTTCCAACTTATGGTTTATCGCCACAAGAAATTCAATTAATTGACTTACTATCAAGGTTTTCCAGGGAAGTGGAGAGAGCTAGTGCAGAATATCGGACCATACAAATTGCCAATTATGCTTATGAATTGGCAAAGACTTTTAATAATTTCTACACTCATTGTCCGGTTCTATCAGAAACTGAGCCCATCCGTAATTTAAGACTTAACCTAGTAAAGGCAACCCGTCAGGTATTGAAAAATAATCTGACTTTGCTGGGCATCACAGCCCCAGAAGCGATGTGAACCGATGGTTAAAAAAAATTGTATCATTTCATTAAAACGGGGTTTTCGGGTGTTTTTGGCGGGTATTACCCGCCAAAAACACCCTTACCTCCAAGATGAGGAGACACAAAAAATTCAAATCAAAAAGGAGAAATAAAACTAATGACCATTCGAACCCTAATCATGGGCGCAGCTGGGCGCGACTTCCATAACTTTAATGTGTATTTCAGAGATAACAGTGATTATCAGGTAGTAGCGTTCACAGCAACCCAAATCCCCAATATTGATGGCCGTCGTTATCCTGCGGCACTGGCTGGTTCACTATATCCGGAAGGAATACCGATCTATCCAGAATCTGAGTTGCGTGAATTAATCAAAAAATTAAATGTTGATCAGGTTGTATTTGCTTACAGTGATGTTGAACACGCATATGTAATGCACAAAGCATCACTGGTGAATGAAGCCGGTGCTGATTTTCGATTGATGGGTTTAAAGAATACGCAATTGGTTTCATCCAAACCTGTGGTTTCTATCACCGCTGTTCGAACCGGTTCTGGGAAAAGTCAGACCACTCGCCGTGTATCTTTAATCTTGCGTGAAATGGGCTATCGGGTTGCAGCGGTTCGCCATCCAATGCCTTATGGTGACCTTCTGAAACAAAAAGTACAACGCTTTGCGGATTACAGTGATCTTGATAAACATGACTGCACGATTGAAGAACGAGAAGAATATGAACCACATCTGGATAACGGATTAATTGTTTATGCCGGCGTTGATTATGAAGCGATCCTACGACAGGCAGAACAAGAAGTCGACATCGTCTTATGGGATGGTGGGAATAATGATTTCTCATTTTTTAAGGAAGATCTCGCAATTGTTGTCGTTGATCCACATCGTCTGGGTCATGAAACCAGTTTCTATCCTGGAGAAACCAACACAATTCATGCTGACGTCTTCGTGATCAACAAAGTTGATACAGCTGATGCAGAGAATGTAATCAAAGTTCGAGAAAATATTCATCTTTTGAATCCTGATGCTCAGGTGATTGAGGGAGCTTCCCCATTATTTGTTGATAATCCGGAAGCTATTCGAGGTAAACGAGTTCTGGTCGTCGAAGATGGTCCAACGCTGACCCATGGTGGTATGAAATATGGAGCAGCTTATGTAGCTGCCCGCAGATTTGGCGCAAAAGAAATAGTTGACCCACGACCATTTGCCGTTCGGACTATCACAGATACGTATGAGAAATATCCAGAGACTGGAACTATCCTCCCAGCGATGGGGTATGGTGCTGAACAGATGAAAGATTTAGAAGAAACAATCAACAACTCAGACGTTGATCTGGTTGTCTCAGGTACACCCATTGATTTAAGCCGTGTGATCAAAATCAATAAACCATTACAACGAGTGCGATACGATTTACAAGAGATTGGTCGACCAACACTGGTTGATATTCTCAATGCAAAATTCGGAAAATAGAAAGATAAGAACCAGGGATCGGATCATCCGATCCCTGGAATTGAAAGGCAATTATGTTTATAGATGAAGCCCAAATTTTTGTTTCCTCTGGAACAGGCGGAGATGGTGCAGTTCATTTTCGCCGTGAAAAATATGTTCCAAGAGGTGGTCCCGATGGTGGAGATGGAGGACGTGGAGGTGATGTTGTTCTGAAAGTAAAACATACCTTGAATACACTTTCCTCCTTTCAATTTAATCAGAAATTTTTGGCTTCCCCTGGGGGAAATGGTGCAAAACAAAAAATGACAGGTCGATCCGCCAAAACGCTCTATATTTTTGTTCCTCCTGGAACACTGGTCTATGATGCCGATACAGGTGAGTTGTTGGGAGATCTGGTCGAGCGGGAACAGGAATTATTAATTTGTAAAGGTGGACGCGGTGGAAGGGGAAATGTTCATTTTGTGAGTGCCCGCCATCAGGTTCCAAAAACGGGAGAAAAAGGTGAACCCGGCGAGGATAAAAAGCTTCGTCTAGAATTAAAGTTGATTGCGGATGTTGGTATTGTTGGTGTCCCCAATGCAGGAAAGTCAAGTTTCCTCGCTGCAGTGTCGAATGCAACTCCCAAAATTGCAGATTACCCCTTTACGACATTGGAACCTAACCTTGGGGTTGTAAATTTGGATCTAGATAATTCATTGGTGCTGGCAGATATCCCTGGGCTCATCGAAGGTGCACATATGGGTGCAGGTTTGGGTGACGCATTTTTAAGGCATATTCAACGCACGAAAGTATTAATTCATATCATTGATGGGTTATCAGAAGATCCAATCGCTGATTTTACACAAATTAATAGTGAGATGGCATTATTTGATCCTATGTTAAAACAGAAATCCCAGTTGATAGTTTTTAACAAGATGGATATTCCAGAGGTTCAGCAAAAATGGCCTGAAATGAAGAAAACACTTGAATCAAAAGGGTATCAGCCGATGGCAATTTCTGCCATGATTCGCCAGGATTTACAACCTGTTTTATGGAAAGCATTGGAATTGGTGCAAACAGCGCCTGAACCTGAAGTTTCCGAGAAAATTCCTGTATATCGCCCTGAAGAAGATCCAGAAGATTTTCATATTGAAGTGGAGGAAGGTGGTTTTAGGGTTATCGGAAAAGCGATTGAACGAGCTGCTAAGATGACCTATTGGGAACACGAAGGTTCATTACGACGGTTCCAGAGATTGATGGAAACCCTTGGAGTTGAAGATGCTTTGCGGGATATGGGAATCGAGGAAGGCCAGAGTGTCTTTGTTGATGAATTCGAATTGGAATGGCAGGACTAAGGATGCGCATTGGTATTTTTGGTGGTACCTTTGATCCTCCCCATTTAGGTCATCTAATCCTGGCTGCAGAAGCAACTTCACAGATGAAATTAGATAAACTATTATGGGTTTTAACCCCTGATCCTCCCCATAAACGTGATCAACACCTGACACCCATTGATATCCGATTTGAACTGGTTCAATTATCCCTGATAAATGATCCAACATTTGAAATGTGTCGGGTTGATCTGGATCGTCCCGGACCTCATTTCACATTGGATACAGTCAGATTGATCCAGGAAGAATATCCGGAAGCTGATCTGTTTTATTTGATTGGTGGAGATTCTTTGCATGACTATCCAAACTGGCATCAAGCAAGTGAACTTTTAGGTGAACTTGAAGGATTAGGAGTCATGCGACGGCCTGGAGATCAGGTAGATTTGAGTCTTTTGGAAACTCAAATTCCGGGTATTATTCAGAAATTACATTTTATCGAAGCACCTTTATTAGAGATTGCATCCCATCAAATTAGAAGGCGCGTCCGCCAGGGACGCCCATTCCGATATTATATTCTTCCTGTGGTCTATCAAAGAATTTTAGAAAAGAGATATTACTTTGATCTTTCACCAGAGAAAAATGGTGACCCAGATCCAATGGATAACCAGGGTAAAAATTAATTATCTTTATTAATCTCTTCAATATGTTTGGTACTGACGATGATGAAAAGTGTAAGGAAAAAACTAATTGAGTCAACCAGGAAAAATTAACGAAAAAACATGATTCATCGAACGCAATAAAATCGAAAATTGAAAAGATAAAAGCACCCAACCATTTGATTGAGGGTGCTTTTTTCATTATGATACAAAATATTATTGGCTGATTAATTGCAGGTTTCCAAGACCCATTTTTACAGTGAAGAATAATTGAGGACCAGATCCTTCAATAGAGTATTCATTTCCAGAAACATTCCATGTTCCGCGTAATTCAACATTATTTAATCCGCCATCTACGATGACATAAGCCGCAACACCATTAGGGATAAATATTTTTACATCTCCAAGACCGTAAGTTATCTCAATATCTGTATCCCTTTGAAGATTTCCTGAAAAATCTAATGAGTAAGAACCTGCCCCACCTTCGAAGACCATATTCTCAAAATTGGCATTAGCCAATCCTTCAAATTCAACTGTTGAAGCACCGGTTGAGTAATAAAAGGAAATCATCGAGACCGGGTTAAGTGTTTCAAACTTAATCTTTGATTGACTGGCACCATCGCTAATTCTCAATTTTGTGAGCGGTATGCCACTAAGATCCAGATCCCCTTGATATGCTCCAGCATTTATTTCGAGATCAGTGGGATGGTCGCCTAAGATGATATTCCAATCATTGATTACATTATCCTCTGGTATGCCAATTTGATTTTTTGTTTCCTGAATGATTCTTAATCCATTGGATGTTCTTAAAATATTAGGATTCCATATGGGCACGTTGAATATTATTTCACCGGTGATCCATTCGTCCGATCCACCAATGATATTTAATCGTCCCGCTCCCATTCCAATCTCGAGTTCTGAACTTTCCTGATTTTGGGGAACAGCCTCATTCAATTCAAAGACTGTTTCTTTTTCGGTCGTCACTCTGGGTACATTCACATTGAATGAACATGCCAGGGATGTCAACATTATAATAATTACTAAAACAATATTTTTTTTATTCATTTTGTACCTCAATTTTTTTTCTATAAATTTATTTGAATCTTTTCATCTGTGAAGTCAGGGGGATTTTGGTTGTGATCACACGCTAACTTCTATTTTTAGTGATGAATTATTTACTTGTCTAAATCTTCAAACTCCTGGTCATCAGATCCAGATTCCACAATAAGTGGCCTGACCGGATGCAGTGTGCTGCTCTCATTTGCGACGAATGATTGACTAGCAAATCCCTCCGGGTAATCCCGCGTGCCAACCCGCGTGAGTACGATTGCTCCTAATCCGAACAAACTCAACGTGACCACCAACAACCATCCGATACAGGGGATTGCTCCCAGTATTCTTGCAACGACCGACAAAATAACGGTTCCGATACCTGCTATCAAAGCAGGGGAGAGATTGGAATTATTTGAAAATAACCGCTTTCCAATTTCATAACCCAGGGCAATCCACCCATATATGATTGCAACCAGCAGGGCTGTGATCCCGATTAAACCAAGTGGGATAAAAATGATCGTGATGAAGCAAACCAGAATCACCATTGGGAAGGCAAAAACTGTCAACATACCAATCCCCCAATGGGTAAAGGGTTGTTTACCGATTGACTTAGCAATTCGTTCTGTTGATTTTGGTGCAATTAGTAGTACAAGCATTGCCAATCCGCCCATGGCAATGATTTGTAAAATTGACCATAAGAATTTGGCTACAAAACCGGTCGTTCGTTTTGCTGCTTCAAAAGGAACTATTCTTGTTTCTGGAATGGTTACATTTCCAAAATTAAAATCGAAGGGAAGACTTGATACCTGAGAACCTTCAATGCGCGCGCCATCCTTTTGTTGGAGGTTGCTGCCAAAATTATTGAAGGATCCTAGAATCAATGCACTCTCATTCAGTGTGACCGAACCACCAATTGCCTGAATATCTCCGCTAACTCTGCCATCAATCTCAAGGACACCACCGATAATAACAATATCACCAGTGACCTGAGACCCAGGTTTTAAGGAAGCGATCCCTCCGATAATTGCCAGATCACCATTCAATGTTTGATTTTCTCGCAGCGTAAAAGTTTGACCGATGACTACTTTATCTTCATTGATGGTTGGTGGTGGATCAATTAATCCAAAGGCTGACACATTGTTAACATTAACAATAATCAACAGTAATAGCAGGAATAAAGTTAGTAATTTTTGTAAATTTTTCATTTTAGTAAAACTCCTTGTTTTGATACTTTCCAAACAGTAAAGCCCCAGAGTGGCATAAGAACCACTCCCCATATCCCGATTAACAACAATCCAAAAACAATAACCAAAGGAGAAGCATTATGGAAAAATTGGTATGTCATGGCCCGTAAATTGATAAAAGCATGGAAAAAGCCTGTAATGGCTGTCACAGCTCCAACAATCATCTCTCCGGTTGAAAACGAGAAAAACAATAATGCAAATAATAGGAGGGTAATGATCAATAAGACCAACCCAACCACCAATAAATACCGTATAGATTGTTTTTGTTGGATGAGAACCTTTTTAGCTTCCATTCTGGTCGCAAATCGTTGTGAGAAACCAGATACTGGGGCTGTCATTGGTGTCTGAACCAGGATGGACTCCACTTGTGACCAGGATTCCTGTAAATCTTTACAAACTATACATTCATTAAGATGATTATTTAATTTTTTATTTTCTTCAATTGTTATTTCTTTTTGTTCAAATATCCATTCTTCAAAAGGCTGGTGATCCATTTTTCATCCTTTCTGCATGGGAGGAATGTTGTGATTGTTGTTGCCATATAATTGCTAATTTCTTTCTTGCTCTATGTAACCTGCTTTTCACTGCATTGATTGTTATCCCAAGAACTTCACTAATTTCTTCCTCGGAGCATTCATGCCAATATCGTAAAACGATGGATGCACGATCAAGGTCTGGTAATTCGTCTAATAATTCCTGAATTTGAGTTTGTTGTTCTTTTTGAATTGCGACGGCTTCTGGGTCTGGAGTATTGTGATCTGGTGCAACTTCAGCCAGATAGTCATCTATTTCAACGACAGGAAGTTTTCGTTTGCGATGTTGATCGATACAATAATGGGCAGCTATCGATAAGAGCCAGGTTCCAAAAGAACGATCAGGGTTATATTTCTTTAATGATTGATATGCTCTCCAAAAGGTCTCCTGGGCTGCATCTTCGGCAGCTTCACAATTCCCGAGCATTCTAAAACATAGGTTGAATACAGGTTTTTGAAAGCTTTCTACAATTTGATTGAAAGCGATTTCATCACCTTTCATTGATTGTTTCAAAATCTCAGGATCGATGTTATTCACTAATTCTCCGATTATTGTTTCATCATAATATACGCAAAGGACTGGTAAAAGTTGCAGAAGGAGGATTTAAATTTCAATTCAATTTATTATGGGAAATAAAAACCTAGTCGACTATTTATTGAAAAAAAACATAACATTGGTTCAAAAATCCAGAACGCCAAATTTTTGTTAAGCGTCTGGAAAGGAAACGGATTTTTTTTCGATATATAATCAATTTGTGAGATGAGTATCATCTATTTTGATTATAACGACTTCGAACACTTAGCCATCCTGATTATCACAGGTATCCGTAATACAGGTGTCAGGTAAGATTATAAAAATTTTTCCGCAAAAAAAATGACTTAGAGGATGTGGCAAGATGAAATTAGGTGTTTGTTATTACCCTGAACAGAATCCTGAAGAATTGTGGCACCTGGATGCCCAAGCGATGCGCGAATTAGGCCTGAAAATTGTCAGGATTGGTGATTTTGCCTGGTTTAAGATGGAACCCAAAAATGAGCAATTTGAATGGGAATGGTTGGATCGCGTAGTGAATATCCTCCAAAATGAGGGTATCCAGGTCGTTCTCAGTACCCCAACGTCTGCCCCTCCTTCATGGATGATCAATCAACACCCCGAAATTTTACCCGTTGCTGAGAATGGAATCAGTAAAAATTTCGGATCCCGCAGACATTATTGTCCCAATAATCCTGCTTTTCAAGACTTCACAAAAAGGATCGTAACACAATTAGCACTGCGATATGGTAAACACCCTGCGATCATAGGTTGGCAGGTGGACAATGAGTTCGGGGCACAGAATTCTGTGCGTTGTTATTGTGATCGCTGTGTGAAGAAATTTCGTGATTGGCTGATTGATCGATATAAAACATTGGAAGATTTAAATAATGCCTGGGGAACAATTTTTTGGAGTCAATTATATTCAAATTGGGGAGAGATTTATCCTCCAAATTTGACAGTCGCAACCCCAAATCCTTCGCAAGTTCTCGATTATCATAGATTTGCCTCCGATTCTTTTATAAAATTTCAGAAATTACAGGTGGATATTCTAAGAGAAAATATTGAAAATCAAATGATTACTCACAATCCGGAGTTTGATCAATTTGAATTAGATACTCACAAATTAGGGGTTGATCTTGATTTCTTATCCTGGAATTCTTCACCGACTGGTCAGGCTGAAAAATTGACCAAGAGATTTTATGCACCTTGGGAAACTGTTCCAGAATTTTCCTATGATGTTGGCGATCCCTATATTACTGGATTTATCCATGCCTGGGTTCGTGGAGCGAAAAAAGAACCATTCTGGATTATGCAACAACAAGTGGGTCAGACCAATTGGGGAGAAATCAACACAGGTATCCGCGCGGGTACCGTGCGTTTATGGACCTGGCATGCAGTAGCCAGTGGAGCTGATACTGTCATTTATTTTCGTTGGCGGGCTTCCAGGTTTGCACAAGAAAATTACCAATCCGGATTGTTGAAACATGACGGATCGCCTGATATCGGATTTAAAGAAATAGCGAATTTATTACCAGAATCTCCCGTATTACAACAACTAAAAGAAGAACCGCTTAATTCGCCTGTAGCCATATTAACGCGCTTTGATGATCTGTGGGCGATCAAAATTCAACCGCATCGTAAGGACTATGAGTATTTACGCACTATTTTTGGTTATTATCGCGCATTAACTGAATTGGGTATCAATGTTGATCTTGTTCCTGCCAATACAGATTTAAGTGATTACCGGTTGGTTATCGCACCGTTGATGTATATTGTTGATCAGGATATCACCGATCATTTAGAAGCTTACGTAGCAAGAGGTGGAACACTATTATTTGGTACGAGATCAGGTAGTAAAAATGAATCCAACATTATGGTGAATGAACCGCTTCCTGGATTGTTGAGAGCATTGGTAGGGGGAACGATCAGTGAATGGCAAGCGCTCCCTGCAGGAGTTTGCTTCAGTTTGCGATCCGAAATTCCCGGATTGACAGGAGAAGCAGGTTTTTGGACTGAAGCAATAGAACCGGATAATAATGAGATTGTGAATGTATTGGTTCGCTATTTGGGCGGTCCCCATTCAGGCAAAGCTGCATTGACCGAGCATGATTTTGGAGCTGGCAATGTGTTTTACCTGGGATTTTATCCAAACCATGATCAATTGAAGGCACTATTGAAATTCTTTGTTCAATCGGTACGCTGCGAAGGAATTCTCGATTTGCCGGATGGGGTTATTGTGATCCCAAGAGGTAATCACCGCATCGCTTTCAACTTTACCCGCAATGAAAAAACATTTGTTATGGATGATCAAGTGGTGACCTTGCCACCCCGCGATATCAAATTCTTCCTTCGTGATTGGAGCTAAGCAAATCGTTTTGATGCCCTTAATTCCTCATTGAAATTCCTGCCTTCCAACCGAAAAGATTGTCTGTGATTTATCTTACCTGGATCTATCCTTTGGCTGGGGATCCAATCGCCAGACAATAATCATTGTCTCCGGGATTTATTCCGTTACCAAGAATCATTCGTGTTGGTGGGTCTGGTCTGGGATTCATACCATTCATTACGAGTTGTTGAATGATTTGACTTCTATTCTCCAGAACCCCGATACTGAATGGTTGATTGCCAATTTTTGCCTGTAAATGAGCAAGCATGGTTATCTTGTCTGAATTTTCGATCAAATTCACCCAGGGTCCGACGGTCACCCATCCGCCAACACCGATGCGTGCAAAGAGGTAAGCGAGGATTTTTTTATTTTTTTTCCAGATAAATACTAAATTGGAATAATTCTCAATGCGTTTTTTCAAAAAAAAGCTACGATCGTCACCGAATTGTTCCCGGTCTACCTCAATTATCCTTTGTAAATCATCCAGTTCAATATTTTGGATCTCATGGTTTTCTACTGGATCAATCTGACCGAAGAATCTCAACGATCGACAAATGGAACGAAAACCAAGATCAAGGTAGAAAGGAATTGCTTTTTGAACACCGTCCAGGAAAATTGCTTCAATTTTTTGTTGTTGCAGATATTCAATTGCTCTTTGCATCAACACACGACCAATTCCCTGATTTCTGAACTGGGTATCAACAATTAATTGACCAATGAACCCGGATTGTTGGTAAGCCGTAGCAATACACATACCTGCTGGCATACCACCAACCTCACAGAGGAAACACCCCTCAGAATCATGATCATAAAATGACTTGAATTCCAGAAAAGTCTCGCTATGCCAGCCTTCTTTTTTCGTCAAGTAGGCAGCATATTCCAAATCAGATGGTTTGTTAAATTTTCTGATGATCAAATTATTATGAAAATTACTCATACTTTTCGATCAATTGACAAGTTTTTTGTGGATTATCGGTGAGAATCGCATCCACTTTCATTTTTTTATAGATCCACAAACGTTTGTCAGGAGTTGGGTCTAATGGGCAAACGATCTGATTATTCTTACGAACTTTCTTGATATAGAAAGGATTGAGAAGGATCAAAGGCCAGAAGGGACCGATAATCTGCATGTCGGGATCAGGAGAAAAGCCGGACATGGTTATTAATCCTGCTGGAATATCGTTGGCGAGACGATGTAAAGTCTGGACTCTTGCTTTTGAAAATGAAATCACAAACGTCCTGTTTCGAATTTCGGTTTGGGATAACAAATCAATTAATTTTTGACAAACCACATCTTCCAAAAATCGATCTGATTTGAGCTCTAACGCAAGCGCTACGTCTGGAGGAAGGATGGATGCCAACTCCGACAACAAGGGGATCTTTTCTTCCATGAATGCTTTTTTTCCATAAAATGCAGAGAAAGTTTTCAATTCTTCACCAGTATAATCCGAGATAAGACCGGTTCCATTTGTCGTCCTGTCAATGCTGCCATCATGGATGCACATAAATTGATCATCTTTACTGAGTTGCAAATCAGTTTCCAATATATCTGCACCATCGAGAATAGCCTGGCGAAATGACGCTATTGTATTTTCTGGGCAAAGCACATTATTGCCACGGTGTGCCATCACATACGGTTTTTTCTTCCCTGGGATGATTAAGTTCGATTGATTTGTCATTTCCACCTTTATTAAGTAAAGACCATCTCTTCTTTACCCGTTAATTTATCCTGAATACGATTGACAACCAGTTCCAGGTGATTTGGTTTGTGTACAAAGTCGAGGTCGTCCGTTCGGATAGTCAGAACTGGGCACAGATCAAAGGATTGAAGCCACTCATCATAATATGACTCCAGACGTTTTAAATAATCTTCGCTGATACCTGTCTCAATACTGCGGCCGCGCATTCGAATTCTCTCCATCAAGACTGGCACTGGTGCATTCAGATAAATCAGCAAAGCTGGTGCGGGCAAATTACGAATGATAAGGTCAAAAATCTGTTTATAAGTTCTATAATCTCTCTCCGAGATATTTCCCATATCATGTAATGCACGTGCAAAAATGAAAGCATCTTCATAAATACTTCGATCGATGATGGATGACCGCGGATCATTTGCCATTTCCAGGTGTTGTTCAGCGCGATGCCCCAGAAAGAATACCTGCAGGTGAAAGGACCATTTTGACATATCAGCATAAAAATCAGGCAGATAGGGATTGTCTGAGACAGATTCAAATGCAGTTCTCCAGCGTAATCTTGAACCGATTCTTTCAGTCAATGAAGTTTTTCCGGAACCTATGTTCCCGGCAACCAATACAAGGTGTTTTGCCATAATTTTTTCCTTTTTTTGATTGTACATGAAATGAGATGGATTTTCCAAAAAAATGAGGGGATAATCAATAGAAAAGAGCTCTAAAAACAGATGTAGAGCTCATGATGATTTCAGATACGTTTTAGAAATTCAACTTACTGGCAAAGATCCAAAGAATGAGAAATAAATTAACTGCTTTTGGTTGGGATATATTTTTTAATCTTTTCTGCCAGATTTGCAATCGGCATAGTTTGTAACCATAATCTTCCTGGTCCAGAAACTGTCGCCAGGAATAGACCTTCTCCAGCGAAAACGATGTTTTTCAAACCTTTTACCATAGAGATATCGTAATTGACTGTTGGGTCAAAGGCAGCAATGTGGCCGGGGTCGATCTTCAATACCTGCCCTGGTGCAAGATTATATTCCTTTACCTCTCCTGGAATTTCGAGAAATGCCATTCCAGGTCCTGTCAGTTTCTGTAAGATGAATCCTTCTCCACCAAATAACCCTGCTCCCAGCTTTTTGCGAAAATGCATTTCCAGCTTAACTGAATTTTGGGCACACATGAATGCATCTTTCTGGGCAATGATCATTTGACCTGGGGCTAATTGGAGCGGAATTACTTTTCCAGGTGCTTCCGGTGTGAATGTAATCATCCCGTTGGGGATCCGGCTGGTGTAGGTGGTCATGAATAGCGATTCGCCGGCAAGCGCACGACCGAGTCCGGACATTAATCCACCTTTGGTGTTGGTCTCCATGTCGATGCCATCGCTCATCCAGGCCATCCCACCCGATTCTGTGAACATAGATTCGCCCTGATCGAGCTGAACTTCGAGACTTTGTAAAACAGTACCGCTGATTGCGTAACGCATTTTTTCCTCCTGAGAATTGGATATAAATCATTATATGACAAACATTCACAGATAAAATGATCTGTAGAACTGCAGTTTTGATTACTGGTCAAAAGGATGGAAATTGGATTGTTTTAGCGTTAGTTCTTTATAATAAATGTATGAGTATTCTGGATCAATTATTGGAGTATCCTGAAAGAAGACGCAATCTGTCTGTTCGCCTTGCTCCAAATGCCGAAAAGATGGTCAAGAAAAATCATCCCTGGGTTTTTGAGGGCTCGATCATTTATCAAAGCCATACTGGTGAATCTGGTGACCTGGCAGTGATTTTTGATAAAAAAAGAAATTTCCTGGCTCTTGGTTTGTGGGATCCTTATTCACCCATTCGCATTAGAGTTTTACAATTTCAAAAACCGGCTGAAATTAATCAGGAATGGTTTCAACATAAGATTCAAAAAGCCATTCATCTTCGGGCAGCACTGATTGATCAGGAAACCAATGGATATCGGATCGTACATGGCGAAAATGATGGTTTGCCAGGCCTGGTGATTGACCGGTATGCCAATATCCTGGTGATGAAACTGTATACCACAGCCTGGATCCCTCATTTGGAAATGATTTTGGCATGTTTACAGTCACTGGTGCCGTATGAATCATTGATCCTGCGAATGAGCCGAAATATCGCGGGGAGTTCTGATTCATTGCATGGTTTGCAGGATGGAATGTTACTGGACGGGAAAAATATCAATGAAAAGATCTTATTTTCAGAAAATGGCTTGATCTTTGAAGTTGATCCAATTCACGGGCACAAAACCGGTTTTTACCTGGATCAGCGAGAAAATCGTGCCCGGGTGGAAAAATTAGCGGAAGGGAAATCGGTCTTGAACGTGTTTGCTTATAGTGGAGGATTTTCCTTGTATGCAGCCCGAGGAAAGGCAAACGCTGTTATCAGTGTCGATTTGAATCAACATGCTTTGGAGACAGCTATTCGAAATTTCTCCTATAATCAGAATTCAGTGTCAATCAAAGCCTGCAATCACCAGGTTGTTAATGGAGATGCTTTTGAATTTCTGGAATCGGCAGCCCGTCAACACCGAAAATTCGATCTTGTGATTCTTGATCCACCCATGTTTGCCCAAAAAAAAAACCAGATCGATAAAGCCATTCTGAACTATCAACGATTAACCCATCTCGGATTGGGTGTGCTAAACCCTGGTGGTATTCTGGTGCAGGCATCCTGTTCCAGCAGGATTTCATCTCCCGTGTTTTTTGAAGCTGTTTCTAAAGCAGTAGAGAAAAGCGGCCGGAAAATGAATGAAATTGAACGCAGTGGACACGCAATCGATCACCCGATTGGTTTTCCGGAAGGGGAATATTTAAAATGTTTGTTCGCACAGATTGAGTGATTGTTACGGCCAGAGGATGCGCACAGGCAGAGAATAGCCGTGTTTTTCTACCGTGTATATTTCCCCTGAGGAAGGATTCGCGCAACCTTCACCATCCGTAACGGTGTAACTGGTGGTGTATTGGTTGGGGAACGATACCGTCCACCACAGATAGGCACCATTTTGACAGACCCAGGCTTCGATAAAATATCCGCGGTCGTCGTCTTCGGTCATACTCATTTGATCCCAGGATATCGTTACCTGATCGCCATTTCTGGATGCTCTTACATTTTGTGGGGGACCATACATATTGGAACCAACGGATTGCAGGTTGGGGGTGATGTAACGCACGGTATTCAGGTCACATGAAACATCCATCACCGAAGGGGAGACCCAACACCAATAATTGAGTTTGTCGAATTTGATGTGCAGCCAGGCACTGTTGACATAGCGTCCGCGCACGGTACCGGTATCCCCCGGATACAAATCTGCTGCGTGTAGGTAAGCACTGGAAGGACCATAACGGCAATGTGCCTGGGTGTGCACCTTCACATCCGGGAAGACAAAGGTGGGTGTCAATATAACTGTGGGGGTTAATGTGATCGTTGGTGTGTACGTAGTCGTCGGTGTTCGTGTGATCGTAGCAGTGGCAGTCAATGTTGAAGTGGGGGAAGGGGTGGAGCTAGCTGTCGAAGTAGAGGTGGTGGAAGGTGTGGCGGAAAAATAATAGGCTGTTTCGGACATAGCGACGCTGGTTTGTGTCATCCTGGGTGCTTCGAAGATTGAACAGGATGTCAGGAAGATCGTTATAAGGATCAAGCCTATTAAATGTTTCATAGATCGATTCTAGTCCATTTTTATGCAATATTCAGCCTGCTAACATTTTTGTAAGAAATGGAAATCAATTAGACCTGTTACAACGCCATTATAAATAAGAAAATTCTATTAAAATATTTTTAACAATTATTATCTGGATAATTCGAAATGGTAAAGCGAGAGAATATGAAGCAAATCCCAGTTCATCACATATCACTTAACGATCCTGCCTTCATTGCCAATCCTTACGCGGATCTGCCAATCCTACGAAAGGAATTACCGGTGTTTTATGATCCGCAATACGACCGGATCTTTTTCAATTTGCACGCGGATATCAGCACGCTGCTGCGCGACAAACGCCTGGGACGCGGTATGCTGCATCGTTACAGCCGTGAGGAATTGGGCTGGCCACCGCCGGATCCCAGACTGGCACCCTTCCGCAGATTTCAGGACAATGTCTTTATGGATATGGAGGGGTCGGCTCATACCCGCCTGCGAGGATTGGTCTCGAAGGTTTTTACCCCACGTCAGGTGGAAGGTATGAGCGTTAAGCTGGAAGCCATCACACATGAACTGGTCGATGCCGTCCCACACGACCAGCCGTTTAATTTCGTGTCCCAGATCGCTGAGCCCTTGCCGGTGGCGATGATCGCTGAACTTCTGGGTATCCCGGAAGAGATCCGTCCCCACCTGCGACCCTGGTCGTCCGCTATCGTCAAGATGTATGAGATGAATCCATCGGATGAGGACATTGAGAATGCCAATAACGCCGCGGATGAATTCATGGAAACCATCCTGCGCCTGTCTGCTGAACGCCGCCAACATCCACAGGATGACCTGATCAGCTCGCTCTCCACCACTGAATTGGATGGCAGCCGCCTGACCGATACCGAACTGGCTGCCACCTGTATCTTCCTGCTGAACGCGGGTCACGAAGCAACTGTGAACGGCTCCTCTCTGGGGTTACTGGCCTTACTTCGAAATGAAGCCGCACTGGCAAATTTGAAGGAGGCAGTGGCTATTGGGGAGGGGGATGCCTTGCTCAAGACAGCGGTCAATGAACTATTGCGTTATGATACCCCGCTGCCAATGTTCGAGCGCTATGTGCTGGAGGATATCGAGTTCAATGGGTACCCGCTCAAACATGGGCAGGAGGTGGCGTTAATGTATATCTCTGGTAACCGCGATGAAGCACGTTTCCCCAACCCGAATGAGCTGGAACTCACTCGCACGGATAATCCTTTGTTGACCTTTGGATTGGGTACTCATTACTGTCTGGGTGCACCGCTGGCAAGGTTGGAACTGCAGACAGTGTTCCGGATTCTGTTCGAGAGAATGCCGGGGTTGAGGTTGGTGGGTGAACCGAAGTTCTCGGATGGGTTTGTGATTCGGGGGTTGACGGAATTGAATGTGAGTGGGTAGGCTAAAGGCTAAAGGCGAAAAAAAATCTGAACTAGGATTTTTTTGATTTCATGATGATCTGATGAATCCTGCTCCTGGCTGAGTTTTTTGTATCGGAGCATTGCACTTGGGGGATAATGTGAATCTTGGTTTTGGATGAGAAACACGATTAACTACTTATCAGAAGTGCACTGCACCTGGGTTGAGGGCTATGATGCGGGGGATCGAAGTAGGGTAGATCGCTGATCCACCATCTTTTTTCCTTACAATCCATACTTCTTCTCCAACTCATCGGTCAACCAGGGGAGAATTGCATTTCTCCTCAATAACTCTGTGATGCTCTGCCAGCTGACTTTGCGCAACATGACTGGATTTTTGAGCGCTGATCTGGTTTCCTGGTATGCCTGATATCCCTTACCATGCTCCTGGAAGGCAGGATTGCGCTGATCGTAGATCAGGACAGCATGCCCATTATCCAACGAGACAGAACCATCAGGCTGCACTCCAATGGCAATTAAGTTACGCACCAATTGATAATTGCGATACAAGGGGCAGGGTGAAAGGTCCTCATCATTCTTCCATTCGAATAATTCTGGAACATATTGCCAATATTTCACCCCGTAAGCAGGTAAAGGGCAACGATGTATTCTACCTTTCAAAGTATATTGTCCATCACACCAGGTGGGGTGCCCGATTTTCAAATGCGCATGCGAGCAATAGCCCACCTCGTACTCGGTAAATTTACATTCCATCGCTACCCGATATTCTCCGAAAAAGTACCCATCCAGGCTAGTTGGTCGCGGTTCCCCAAGGAGTTTGACCTTATATTCCATGCAGAAATTCTCTGGGTATAGTTTAGCCCTTCCGAAAAGAACACCACCGTCATCATCCAGCAAGTCAGATAGAGCTTCCAGGAAACCATGAATTGCCAGGTTTCCAAAGACACTCTGCGCTAATGCCTGGGAACTGTTCATGCTGCGAAACCATTTGTGATGTTCGTTTGTGGGAATGTAGGATAATAAGCCTACTTTTTCATGCAGAACGGCTCCAGGGTTAGTTATGACATTAAAGTCAGCAAACCTGGGAAGAAATACAGATGGTCCTTTTTCTGATAGATGTTTAGGATCCAGTAAGCATGTCCAATCCGGATGGAAGGTGTGCAGGTATGACCAGTAGCGTTGATGAAGGTCGGATTTGAATTTGAATTTGAATGAATTGTTTAGCATTTAATTCATTCTATCATTTTAAAAATTTGTTAACTTTCTTTATCAGTTTCATTTCAACAATTAATAAACCGTATAGAATAATTGGTAGGTTAGCATCTTATCCTACTTATATCAAAATTATAAGATAATCTTATTCGTAGTTATCAAAATGTAATTGTTCATATTGTATGTCCAATGAAGCCAGAAGATCCAATAGATCGGATTCTTTGTGACCCTTAAAAAATGTCTGCAGACCGGTAGTCAGGCTTTTAGAGTTGTATTCTTTCGTCAAATAGTCATCCAATCGGCTCATACTCAAATCGGATAATTCATAATGGCTGTCGTTCGCTTTTTCAACATCGATGGAATACTTTACAACCTTGCTGTTCTGATTTCGAAAAATGGAAAGGAAAAACAATCTAGAAGAGTCCAGTGGGATTGGATCATCCCTGATCAATTTAGACTCGGATGAAGGGTCATTTTCATCTGACAATATTTGAATCGCTTTCTCATACTTTTCCAATCTTTCCTTTACGCTGGCATCGACGGAATTCAGGCGGGTGATATCGCTGTTATGGACAAGGTCGAAGAGTTTGACTTTCCGGGCTAATTCGTTGGATTTGATGGCTGCAACATATTCCAGATAGGGGGTGGAGTCATCATGAACAAGTAATTTCAAAGCATCGATCACTTGGTCGGAAAATCCACGTTTTTGCAAATCCGAGAAGGTGATATCAGAATCTTCAACAACATCATGGAGGAGGGCAACGATGGTGGAGACCTCTGTGTCCATTTGGGTAGCCAGATAGAAAGGATGATAGATATACGGCATTCCGCTTTTATCGAACTGGTCTTTATGGACATCAAAAGCAATTCGCATTGCGAGTTTGGTCATGGTGGTGTAGATCATAGGTGATGATCCTTTCAAGTGTTTTTGTGCAATCAATTGTAATGGAAGAATGAGAGAGGAACCAAAAGTCATGAAGGAGGCAAGATCAGTGACTGAAATTCGTAGCCGGAGGTGTAGGGGTAAAGCATTTGATTGTGGATATTGTAATTAGTAAAATTCTTGTATAAATATTCGTTTAATTGGCTGTTTTCTGTTTCTTTATAATCAAATGCTTTACCCGTACTTGAGGATCATGCCCGGATGGGGTGGGACAATTCAAATAATTGTGAATTTTCATTTTCATTTTGGAAATTAGGTAAAATTTTTTGTTTTGAATATTTTTGGTGTTATGAAAATCAAATGCTTTGCCCATACCTTATGTCACTCAAGAATTTTCCAGAAGGAATCCTTTCGAATGATCTTTCCCTGGGCGAATTCAAGTAAGTCGACCCCCCGCACTTCGATCTTTTTCCCTGACAGCATTGTGCCAGTCAGTGTCCATTCCGAGACTCCGAAATCACCACACACCCAATGTTGATCTTCCCCGTATTGAACATCCGGAATACCCTCAAATCGTTTGGCCAACCCAGATCGCACCTTATCCTTCCCGATATAACAATCACCGCGCGGGGTTGAGCCTCGTGGCATGTAAAAGATACAATCTTCCGCGAAATAATCCATGATGGAATCCAAATCATGGCGGTTAAAAGCTTCCAGGAATCCCTTCAACAAATCAATGGTCACTAGCTTGGACATTCGCTAACCTCCATCAGGTGTTTGATCGAAATGTTTGATCAGGTTAATGAGCAAATTTAACACACTGTGTAATAAAAGTAGACAAATACGATCTAATCTATTATACAACCATGTGCACTGCACAATTTAGCTAATAGCGCATAGCTGGTAGCGGATAGGAAAAAAATGAACCAATTAAAAATTATTTATTGAAAAAGCATAGAAAATCAAATGTTTTGGCAATTCAGGAAAAAAAAGGCGGTTCTGGGAACCGCCCGTATGTTCTATCCGAAAGTTATTGTTAACACTCCGAGTAGCTGCAGGCGTAGCACTTGCGGCAGCCTTCTTCGTTGACAAAGGCAGCCTGGCCGCACTCGGGGCAGAGATCGCCGATTTGCATCATGTGTTGAGTGGCTGGGACTTCCACCCAGGGTTTGTCGCCATTTTTTGGATGTTCGGCATGCGGTAATCCGGACAAGCGTTCATCACGCCCCTGGATATAATCTGTCAAAATTTGGGCAAGACCATCGGGTAAGGATCGCACCCGATTGGGGCCAAATCCCATCGGGCGGCCGCCACCAATACCATTCAATTGACTGATCACATCCCGCAATCGTTTGCTGGGCTCTATGGTTGATGTCAGACGCAGAATATAGGATACCAACCTGCCAATCGCTTCTGATACGGCGGCTGTGTCTGAACCCGCTTTTGCAGAGTTGATGAAGACTTCAAAAGGTTGATAATCGCCATTTTCATTGATGGTAACAAACGCCTTGCCCAAAGGAGTACCTATTTGATAGGTAAAGCCATTTAGATAGCGTGGACGTGGCTTTTTGCTCTCTGACCATAAAATCGATTGTTGCGTTGACAAAACAGGTGCCTTATCTTTTTCCTTTTCTTTGGCAGTGGCATGGGTTTCCAATACGACTGTCTCGCGTGATCCTGTCACGTAAACAGTGATGCCTTTGCAGCCCAATTCCCAGGCCAATTGATAGGCTGTGGCTACATCTTCTTCGGTGGCGTTGGGAGGAAAATTAATCGTTTTGGAAAGAGAGTTATCCACAAATGCCTGCAAGGCTGCCTGCATGCGTACGTGCTCTTCGGCGGTGATATCCGAGGAAACCACGAATGCCTTCCGAACGTAGGAGGGAATCTCGTCAAGGCTCTGGCAGCTGCCCTGTTGCATCACTTTCTGGAAAATTTCCTCTCTTTTCTCTTCATTCATCCCCAATCGTTCGAGCGCTTTTTCGAAGGCAGGGCTGGCATAGGTTAATTTCAGATCATTTCCATTGTCATTGACGTGGCGGATATAAGCCAGGGCAAACACAGGTTCGCAGCCATAACCCTCACAGCCAGCAACGGTTGAGATAGTCCCAGTGGGGGCGACAGTTGTTTGGGCAGCATTTCGAATTCCATGAATCCTTATTTCTTCAACCAACTGCTCCCAGTCCAATTCCGGGCGGTTGTAATCACTGGAAAATTCAACGATACTGACAGGCGGCTGCCAGGTAATATTTTCGGGATCATAGATCGATCCTTTGATGGCCGGGAAAGGTCCACGTTCTTTTGCCAGATCGATACTGGTTTGCATCGAGTGATATCGAATAAATTCCATCACCTGCGCACCGAATTCCTGACCTTCGGGTGATCCATATCGGATTCCTGCAAAATACATCATATCTGCCAGACCCATAATACCAAGACCAATTCTACGAGCGCGCAAGGCGGCTTCGCGTAGTTGAGCGACGGCAGGCACATAGGCGTTTGCCTCTACGACATCATCCAGGAAGATCGTCGAAAGCACGACATCACGGCGTAAGAGTTCCCAATCAATCACACCATTTTCGTCGATGTGCCGGGAGACATTAATGGAACCCAAACAACAATTTTCATAGGGTCCCAGCCATTGCTCGCCGCAGGGGTTGGTGGCTTCAAGCTCATACAATTGTGGAACGGGATTGGATCGATTGGCAGCATCCAGGAAAAGCATTCCCGGTTCACCATTGTGATGTGCCTGTTTTACGATTTTCGAGAATAAATCACGAGCTCTGACGGTTTTGTAGGTGAGGATCGGATAACCATCCGCTTCGATCTGGTCAATCGTTCCTTTGAAATTGCGATGTTCCGGGTGGGTCACATCGGGAAAGCGCAGATCCCAATCGTCATCATTTTCAACCGCACGCATAAACTCATCTGTTATGCCGACTGAGATATTGAAATTTGTAATTGCATTTTCGTTTGTTTTACAGGAGATGAAATCTTCGATATCCGGGTGATCGACACGCAGGACTGCCATATTTGCACCTCGGCGAGTTCCACCCTGGGCGACTTCGCCAAATGCCTGATCGTAAACACGTAAAAATCCAATCGGTCCGGTTGCATTCCCGGCAGAAGATTTTACGATGGTGTTCTTTGGACGCAGTCTGGAAAAACCAAAACCATTACCGCCGCCGGTTTGTTGAATGAGGGCAGCATCCCGCAAGGTTTGAAAAATGCCAGCAGAAGAACGACCCATATCGTCCTCAATTGGTAACACAAAACAGGCAGCCAGCTGTCCCAGGGGAGTGCCTGCACCGGTAAATGTGGGGGAATTTGGAAAGAAGCGTTTGTCAATCAACATCCGATAAAAATCTTTAGCTCTTTCGATCGGATCACCATTCCAGCTTTCTTCGACTTTGGCGACATGATAAGCCACACGCCAGAACATTTCCTCAATTGTTTCAATCGGTTCGCCATTGTGGCCACGTCGGAGGTAACGTTTGACCAAAATTTGGCGGGAATTCTCAGTCAGTTCGATTTTGGGAAGTCCAATCGGAATCGATGGTGTTTCCAGCATACCGAAATTACTGACTTTTTGAATTGGTTTTGATACTTCTGACATAGTTTCCTCCAAACAATAATGTTGTTTTTTCTTATAAATAATCCGGGGTGGCGGGTGTTTTTGGTGAAGGAAGTTAGGAAGAACACACTGACCCCTGATGAAAAGAATCTTATGTTTCTAACAATCGATCAATTTCATTTCGAATTGCATTCAGATCATCCAAACGCAGATAAACGATTGCATATCGAATATAGGCAATCAGATCAAGTTCTTTCAAACCATTGATAGCCATGTCACCAACAACTCGGGAGGATAATTCTGCCCTGCCCATTTTTTGCAATGATAATTCGATTTCAGACACCAGTGTGTCGATCTCACTGGCAGTGACCGGCCTTTTGACACAGGCAATACGGATCCCGCGGTGTAATTTTTCCCGATCAAATTCTTCACGGGTGCCATCTCGTTTGATAATTAAAGGTGTAGCCAGGATGGGTCTTTCGTAAGTACTGAAACGCTGGTTGCAACTTTCACACTCCCTTCGGCGGCGAATTCCCCCTCTGGAATCATGGGTTGTGTCGATTACTCTGGATTTGTCGCTATGACAATATGGACAATTCAAGATTCCTCCCCTCAGAAGGCGTGGAAAGCGTCTAATAAATGAATAAAAATAATCAAATCCTATTGACAATAATACCCCTATATATGGGGGTATGCTAAAAGGTTTCCTTATATCTTCGGTTTTGATTGTAGCATAAGTGTTTAACCCATGCAAGTGAATTAAGAAATTTTTTACTTAAAATATTACAATTATTAGAAAAAATATTCTATAATAATTATTGTTAGAACTATCTCCCAGTTCCCCCAGATAAGGGGTGTAGATATGGGGGTTTCAGACATGGAAATCCAAAAATTTCCCATAATTGGGTTGTGGTGATCGCAAGCCTTTTAATCCAGAAAAAATTAATGTTAACAAAAAGGGTAAATCCCAATGGATTTCACGCAATCCATTGAAAAATTTAATGAAAGCATTTCAATAAACCGGAATTAGCGGGTGTTTTTGGTGGGTTTTTACCCACCAAAAACACCCAGGCTACAAGAAAAAAACACCGTGCGCGTTCCGGTGTTTTTCGTGTGTATCAAAAAATTGTGGGTTTTTTTTGATACACGGTACTTGTGTGGAGTAAGTGGAAGGACCAATGGATCAAAACTGAACAATGAAGTGGAGCGAATTCCTTCGACATTCTTTCCCGTTGTTTCATTTCATTCTGCTTCGAAGGTAAAAGCAGCAAAAATGCGGGAGGTTCCTTGCGCTTAGCGTTGTGAACGGTTACGTAAGAAAGCGGGAATATCTAGGTCATCTGTGTTAATCACATGTGCCTGGAATTCTGTAGGCGCCGCGGAGACTCTTTCAGGTCGATGGGGGTTTGATGATGTTTTTGGTTTTGTCTCTTCACTTTTGCTTACGGGTCTTGCTTCGTAAGCAGGGGTTTGGCGAACGCCTGCACGGTCAAAACCCGTGGCTATGACCGTTATGCGTACTTCATCGCCCATATTTTCATCGATGACAGCACCAAAGATGAGATTTACATCCGGGTGTGCGGTTTCTTTAATAATAGCTGCGGCTTGATTGACCTCAAAGAGGGTCAATTCTGGACCACCAGTGACATTAAAGAGAATACCGCGTGCTCCATCGATTGTGATGTCAAGAAGCTGACTTGAAATTGCTGCTTCTGCTGCAACTCTGGCACGATCCTCACCAGAGGCTCGACCGACTGCCATCAATGCTGCACCGCCTTCACTCATGATCGCACGAACATCAGCAAAATCAAGATTAATCATTCCTGGTACTGTAATTAATTCAGAAATACCTTGAATTCCCTGATGCAAAACATCGTCTGCGATGCGAAATGCATCCTGCAAACTAGCTTTTTTGTCAACGATTTGTAATAAACGATCATTGGGAATAACGATCAAGGTGTCTGCATGTTCTTTCAAGCGGGTAATACCGCTTTCAGCTGATTTTGTTCGTCGAGCACCTTCAAATGTGAATGGTCGTGTTACCACACCAATAGTCAAAGCGCCAACTTCTTTGGCGATTTGGGCCACGATGGCTGCAGCACCAGTACCTGTACCACCACCTAAACCGGCAGTGACGAAGACCATGTCTGATCCACGTAATACTTCGTACAGATCCTCTGCAGATTCTTCAGCAGCTTTTTGACCAATTTCTGGATTACCACCCGAACCTAAGCCGCGGGTAGTTTTATCACCAATACGCACCCTTGTTTCTGCTTTTGACAGCAGTAACGCCTGTGCATCGGTATTGACGGCAATAAATTCAACTCCTGACATACCTTCCAGGATCATGCGATTTACTGCATTACATCCACCACCGCCAACACCAACAACTTTAATTCTTGCAAACGATTCTGATTGAAATTCCATTATCCTTCCTCCCGATAGAAGATTGCGTACATGGCCTGATTTTGCTGAAATTAGGGTGAAATCTTTTTAAGGAATTCCACGATCTTTCCAAACCAATCTGGACCACTTCCTTTCGATACAAATCGACCACCACCACGCGCAGGCATTATCGATTCGTTCATCGCTAAAGCAAAAAAGAGCAAACCGACGCTGGTGGAATAGGCAGGCGAATTCAATTGATCCACCAATCCCACCAGATGTTCCGGACGGGCTAACCGCACCGGTAGACCTAAAATTTTACTGGCCAGCGGTCGGATCCCAGGTAACAAACTACTACCACCTGTAAGAACCATTCCCGCCGGTAATAAACCATCATATCCAGACCGCTTAATTTCTTGTAGCACCAACTCAAAGATTTCTTCGGCTCGTGCTTCAATGACATGTGCAAGATCGCGTCTGGGAATTTGTGTTGCCTGGTCATCACCAAAGCTGCGCACCCGAAAACTTTCATCTTCGCCGACTTCCGCTTTAATAGCATGACCATATTGTTTCTTTACTTTTTCTGCTTCATCCATTGGCAAACGTAAACCATGAGCAATATCGGAGGTTATGTGGTTACCACCAACGGCGAGAACCATCGTGTGCCAGACATCACCATCGATATAAATGGCCAGATCGGTTGTCCCACCGCCAATATCGCAGACAATCACCCCCATATTGCGTTCGGTTTCAGATAATACAACTTCTGCAGAAGCCAATGGATTGAGAATGAATTGGCTGACCTGAATGCCTGCACCTTCTACTGCCTGACGGATATTTTCCACCGTGGATTCAGCCGCGGTGATGATATGTGCTTCCACTTCCAGGCGATAGCCATGCATCCCGATGGGGGAACGGATCCCATCCTGTCCATCAACGATAAAACCACGTTGGATGACATGTAGAATTTCGCGATTATGCGGAATATTGACAGCCTGGGCAGCTTCCAAGGCTCGATGCATGTCACTTAAATCAATGACACCACCTGTTACTGCTGCAACCCCGCGATTATTAACGGAGGAAATTTGTGATCCAGCCAAACTGATAAATGCTTCGGAAACTTCCAGACCACAGGAGCGTTGTGCTTTTTCAACAGAGCGTGCGACAGATTGAGTGGCAGCTGCTAAATCAATGATGGTTCCTTTCTTAATTCCCAATGCAGGTTCAATTCCCACACCAAGAATCCGTATACCATGATCGCCTTCAATGCGGCCGATCAATGTGCATACTTTTGTTGTTCCTATATCTATTCCAACGACAATTGGTTCTTCCATCTTTGATTTACTCCCGATAATAAGGTCTTAGCGCAAACTCGATACTGACCATGCTGGGATTTATTCCTTCAGCTGAAAATTTCTCAACAAGTGCTTGATAAGCTATTAATTTATAATTAATATCATTTAATGTCAACCCGACAAACACATCCCATCCTTGTTCAGCTTTCCATCCCAATCCATTAACTTGATTATATAGAATTTTTGAATCTATAGGGATTTGAGCCATGAGCTGATATGCAGCATCAATCATAACTGGATCAACTGTTTCTCCCCAGCCTTGTAATTGAGCGATGGAAAGTTGTGTTGTTCCAGAGTTTTGTTCCATTAATGCGGTTGTTTCTGTTTCTTGCATCGATTTCACCAAAGGGGGTGCAGAATTGGCATGAATTGTCAGTAATTCTCCGACTTCTCCACGTGGAGGAATGAGCACGCCTTCATCATCCAACCAATATGCCTGCTTATCTGTTTGCCAGAGCAGAACTGGTTGTCTTTCTACTGCTGAGATCTGTATCATATTTGGCATTTCAACAGTTATTCGCAAATCCTTCAGCTCTGGAAATGCCAGGGATAAATCTTTTGTGGCTTGATTGGCATCAAACCATATGATTGATTCGCCGGAAATTTTCATGACAGCATCTAAATCATTTGCTGAAAGACGTTGTAAACCACTTGTCTGAATTTGGTGAACTTGAAATTCTGAAGAATTGAATAATAAATAAATTCCTACCAGGGAAAAGATTCCAAAAAAGAATGAAAGGAAGCGCCAACCAATATTGATGGAAGATATAGCTGGTATACGAATTTCTGCGCCAGTTGCCCCAACAGCATAGTTATATTGTCGGCGGGTGGCTTGTTTTGGAGCAGAAGAATATGCGACTGCAAATGCCCCATTTCGGCTGACCATTGGCAGATTTTTTTTTACGGGTTGTTGAACCGTTTTGGTCGTGTGCTTAATCTTATCCTCGGTCTGCTGTTTTTGTCGTTCACGAACAAGCGTGGCTCTTGAAATGCTGGATGCGTTTCTCATAAACTTTTCCTCTGGTATTGATGGATTGAACGATTTGTTTCATTTTTTCGATCAATGGCTAATTTAATTAATCGATCAATTAATTCTTGAAACGAAACACCGCTGGCTTCCCATAATTTTGTATACATACTGATTTGAGTAAATCCCGGAATTGTATTGAGTTCGTTGAGATAAACTTTGTTTTCATCACGATTGACCATGAAATCAACGCGTGCCATACCAGCACAATCAATCAGTGTATAGGCTTTTAGCGCGGTTTTTTGAATTTCACCTATCATCTCTTCGGATAATTCAGCTGGAATAATTGATTTTGAAATACCATTAATATATTTGTCATCATAACTATAGAATTCGTCACCAGGTACGATTTCTCCTGGAACAGATATGATCGGATTTTCATTTCCCAAAACGGATATTTCAATTTCAAGAGGTTTTTCTAAGCCAACTTCCACTAAAATGCGTCGGTCATATAATGCAGCGTCCACCAAACCATCCTGGAGTTGGTGCCTGTCTCTGCATTTATTGATTCCGACCGATGATCCCATGTTGGATGGCTTGGTGAAATAGGGGTATTGTCCCATTGTTTCAATTTTTGTTATTACCTGTGAAATATTCTCTTCGATTTCTTTACGGGTAAAAAGTAGATCTTCTACCACTGAAATCTGATTGGCTCGCATAATCTGTTTGAAGACAGCTTTATCCATGCCAACAGATGATCCCAGTACTCCCGCGCCAACAAAAGCGATTTCAGTGATTTCTAAGAGACCTTGAATCGTTCCATCTTCCCCAAAAGGACCATGTGTTACAGGGAAGATCACATCAATTTTCTCGTATGGATGAAATACGATTCTTTCCCCATTTTGTTCCCGTGCATAAAGGATATGGCTGCCTGGTTCAGCAATCAATGTTGCTGGTTTCAATCCCGAGATATCATTGCGCTCGAAGGAAGATAAGACATCATTCCCAACAAACCACACACCTTGATGGGTGATACCAATTTCCACAACTTTATATTTCCGCCTGTCTATATTGTCCAGGACTGAACGTGCTGAAAGGAGAGATATTTCATGCTCTCCTGATCTTCCACCAAATAAAACACCAACCGTTAATTGGTTCATATCGAAGCCTCTCCATGGTCTGCTGTGTAATTTTCTGACATCTGATTGAACCCTACCATTTCAACCTCTACTGCAAGCTGTACATCAAATTTCTGTTTGACTGTTTTATCTACATGCTGAACCAATTGATAAATATCCATTGCCGTAGCATTTTCGTCATTTACAAAAAAGTTGGCATGTACTTCACTGACTTTAACCCCACCGATTTTAAAACCTTTGAGACCCGCAGCTTCAATTAGTCTTCCTGCGTAATCTCCAGGAGGATTTTTGAACATTGAGCCCATACTAGCTCCTGGTGGTTGAGTCTGTCGGCGGTAATTACTAAATGCATTCATCCTTTCTTTTATCTTTTCTGGGTCATCATATCTGCAATTTAATGATGCTGATAAAATTACCCGTTTTCCTGGTTGTCGCTTTAGAATGCTGCTACGATAACGAAATTCAAAATCATTGTTTTTCCAAACAGATTTTCCTGTATCGTGTTGCAAGATTTCAGCCAATAAAAGATTGCTGTTCATGTCTCCGTCATGAGCACCTGCATTCCCAAAGACAGCCCCTCCGATTGTTCCGGGAATTGTGGAAGCCCATTCCAGACCAGAAAGGCCTGCCAGAGCTGCTTTTCGTGCCACCAAACCAAGATTCGCGCCAGACTCAGCTTGAATCATTGGAGTTTCATCAACAATATTGATCATGATATTCTTGGCATGATTAAGAATAACCAGACCTTCAAAACCAGAATCACTGAATAAAATATTAGAACCAGATCCCAAAAGGAAGTAATTCTGATCATGTTCCCAACAGGTTTGAATAACATCAGATAATTCAATGACATTCTTTACAGATATAAACCAGGTAGCATTTCCACCAACACGCGCTGTTGAATAATTCTTCAACAAAACCTGTTGTAGCAATCGTTTTCCGTATTTATTCTGAAGGATATCAATTCCCTGTTGGGACATTTTTAGCATGATTTACCTTTATGCATTTTTAAAATATTTGATTAATTTATGAACAATTTCTTTTTTGTTCTCGGAAGAACGATTTTTTTCCAGTAATTTAGATTTTTCAAAGCTCCCCTTATCTTTGTTGTCCGTTTGGATTGACAGGTATGGAAATATGTCAATTTTTTGGACTTCTGTATCAAAACTATTTTCGTATCTCATCATTATTCTCCTTTTGGGTTAGCCTTGACATTACGTTTTTGCTGATCTGGACAGCATCACCAGCTGAAAAAACGAGCATGATGTCACCAGGTTTAAGTTGTTCAACCAGGTAATTGGAAATATCTTTGAGGGATGCAATATACTTTGCATCCGGATGGACCATCGCATCAACGACCAAAGATGCGGAAAATTTATCATTAATTTCTCTTGAGGCGTATATTTGACTGACAATCACATGGTTTGCCTCAGAAAATGAATTTTTAAATTCATCAAATAATGTCTGTGTACGGGAATAGGTATGCGGCTGCCAGATCGCCCAAATCTTATTTTCAGGATAACGACTTCTCGCCGCTTGCAGGGTTGCCTTAATTTCTGTGGGGTGGTGAGCATAATCATCAATAATTGTGATTTGATTCACTTCCCCAATAATATCGAAGCGTCTTGTTGTTCCAGAAAATTCGGAAAGAGATTTAGCAGAATTTTCCAAATTTAAATCCAGTTGATGCGCAATTGCGATGGCAACCAGAGAATTTTGAACATTGTGTAATCCGGGAACTTTCAATTCGACAGAAATTAATTCCTCATGCTTATAGCATGCGATGTAACTATACCCACCTTTTTCGTTCCTCTGAATGTTCAGAGCCTGATAATCACATTCCGGGGTGGAACCATAGGTTATCACTGATTGGGTGGAGATCATTGGTAAGAGTTTTTGGACGCCGGGATCATCGAAACACACCAGAATTTTTCCATCTGCAATAACTCTTTCCAAAAATGCTCTGAAAGCTTGCAGATAATCTGAAAAGGTATGGAAACAATCAGGATGATCATGTTCCAAATTGGTCACTACGCCAAATGTGGGGGATAACCCCAGGAACATGCGATCATATTCATCTGCTTCAATAACGAAGTATTTCCCCTGGCCATAATGGGCATTATTCCCCAGATCTTTAGAGACACTGCCAATAATATAGCTTGGATCAAGCCCGGCTTTTGCCAGCATGGTAGCAACCATAGCGGTTGTGGTTGTTTTTCCGTGGGTTCCCGCAATGCCAATTCCTACCTTATCGCTCATTAATTCTCCGAGAATATCTGAGCGTTTATAAACAGGAATTCTCATATGATGAGCTGCCTGCACTTCCGGATTTTGATCGGAAATTGCTGATGAACGAATGACTACATCGACACCAACCAGATGATCAGGAGAGTGACCTTCATAAACTGTAATTCCATTAGAAATCAGATCTCTGGCAAAATCAGAGATTTGTTGGTCAGAGCCGCTCACAATATACCCTTTCTCTTTCAACAATCGGGCAATTGCAGATAAACCGGTTCCACCGATTCCAATGAAAAATACATGTTTGTTCATAGAAAGACCACCAAAACAAATACAAATGCAATTGCGACAGCAAAGTAGATCGTTGGCGCACCAAGTAATTCAGGTGGCATAAATGCAAGCAATTCCTGGGTGACGATACCAATTTCTGAATTTAAATCTGGACTGATGATGAATGAAAAAGGATAACTGGCATCATCGAGGAAAAACCAAAGACTGCCAAAGATCAGATATCCGTTTACTGCTCCCAGGAATAATCCTAATAAAATATCCTGAAAATGATCGCGGACAAATCTGCCAGAATTTGCGATTTTTGGAAATTTTGGTGTTTGATATCCGAAAAAGACCAATGAACCCAGCAGAATTGCTCTTAACCAGAAAAATGATTCGGGGGAATTCACCATCAAAGTATCTCGAATAAAAGGTACAAACCGCTCAAGTACTGAAAGAACAAATAATGCAAGAATTACACTAAAACTCACCAATAATTCCCGAGCCCAACCACGCATTGCCCCAATTAATGCAAATAAACAAACATACATCCAAAAGATGACATCTAATGAAATCATGAAAGACCACCTTTCCGGGAGGTTGGTGTTACCTGTTGACTAATGAGGGAAGCGATCTGATCAGCAGCATCTGGTTTTGATAGTGATTTCATTGCTTTGCTCATTTCCACCAATTGATCAGGCGAATTAATTAAATTAAGGATTTGTTGGGTTAATCTGGCATCTAATTCCTCATTTGGAATCAAAATGGCTGCCTGATGATCAACCAGGTACTGTGCATTGGTTTTTTGATAACGCCAGGCGTATGGGTACGGGACAAGAATTGCAGGAACCCCAAAGAATGGTAATTCACCCAGAGTAGATGCACCGCTTCTGGAAATACACAATTCCGAACAGGAGAATGCAGCGGACATTTCGTCATGGAGATAGGGGTAAATCTGATAGTTCGCTGCCAATTCAGGGGATAATTTCTGGTGGACTTTCTGAAAATCAGCCCAATCGTTATTTCCCGTAATATGGATAATTTGAACTTTTGAGAGTAAGACATCCAGATTATTCAAGATAGCCAGATTGATTGAATGAGCCCCTTTACTTCCTCCATACACCAAAATCACAGGTAAATTGCCATCCAGTTTGAAGATCTGCATGGCTTCATCTTTTTGATATACCCTTAATTCTTTTCTGAGAGGGTAGCCTGTTACCTTTAATTTCTTTGTTTTTTTGAAGAAATCCTTCGAGTTTTCAGTGGTTAAGGCAATTGCATGTGCAAATTTAGAAAGAAAAATTAAGGCAAAACCAGGCTCAATATCAGGAACAAATAAAACGGATGGGGTACTGAATCCCGCGACCGCCATCGGCGCTGCCACAAATCCACCCGTATAAAAAATCACATCAGGCTGAAATCTTCTGAGGATTTGGGCAGATTTAATTACACCTTTAATGAGTTTATAAAGATTACCAGGCAGGGAACGCAAACCAATTCCATGCACACCAGCTGCTGGAATTTCTTCGTAGGGGAGGTTCAGACGCTTGATCAATTCAGCTTCCATCCCACCTTGACCGCCCACCCAAAGGAAATCATTATAATTGTCTTCCATTGCTTGCAGGACGGCCAGTGCGGGGTACACTCCGCCGCCTGTCCCGCCAGCGCAAATCAACAAGCGCACTAAATGGGCTCCTTTCTTGAATCTTTTTAATCTGATTGATTCTTCCTACGCTGAGCACAAATCCAATCCCTGTAAGGATGGAGACCAGGCTTGATCCACCTAAACTGAAAAACGGAAGTGTATTTCCTCCAATCGGAACGATATTAAACAGGCTACCGATGTTGATAAAGGCTTCAATTACAATCCATGAACTGATACCAGCAGCAATTAATCTCCCAGCAAGATCCTCGCTTTCTAGTGCGATTTTAAAACCTCTCCATAACAAGAGTATGAACAGCAATAAAACAACACTACTGCCTAATAACCCCATCTCTTCAGCGATAACTGTAAAGATCGTATCGGATTGTCCAACTTCCAGACCAGTAAACTTGACGGTTCCCTGTCCTATTCCTACGCCAAAGAATCCTCCATTGACAACTGATTCAATTGATCGTTTAACCTGGGTTAGGGCTAAATGGGGGTCTCTGTAACCTGTAATGAATTGCCCCCAGCGAATACTGCCAGTGGTGCTGATTTGGATAATTAAATAGAATGATAAGACAGCAAAAACACCTATCAGTATGATTTGTTTCCAATCCAGATTCGCCAGGAACAAAATTAAACTGCTGATTAGTACAAGAGTCAATACAGCACTAAAATCAGGTTCGAGAATTAATAAAACTGCGGTCACACCTAAAACAAATCCAATCGGTATAACCCAGAATGTTAATTTTTTGAGATTATCCTGTTTGCTTTTGATCCAGAATGAAAGATAAAGCATGATCAATACTTTGGATAATTCGGATGGTTGCACACTGCCATCAAAGAAAGTTCTCGTGGAACCATGGCGGACTGAACCGATAATTAAGACCAAAAATAAAACTACCCAGGTTGCCAATAATGCTGGCAACATGAATTTCTTCCAGACACGATAATCGATCCAGGCAATAAAAAATGCACCGGCTAAGCCGATCAAACCAAACATTGCCTGCCTCGAAACATAGTCCCATGGTGTGGAAGGTGTTCTTGAATAAAAAGCAATCGGCATGGATGCTGAATAAAGGATTACCAATCCGAATGCGTATAAAGCAAGAACAATCAGGACCAAAGGAATATCAATGGTCTTCCAAAAAGGTATTTTTGGCGTTTGTTGGTTTGATTTTTTAGGATTTATTCGAGTTGTTGAACCCATAATTGAAACTTTTCTCCTCTCTCTTCAAAATCCTTAAATTCATCATAACTGGTCCCCCCGGGAGACAATAAAACAATATCTCCTGGTTGAGAAATCTTGTTTGCTGATTGAACTGCCTCCTGTAGGTGAGTGCAGCAGTGTAATGAAAATCTTTGATTTTGAAATGCCATGCCTGCTATATAATCTTTTATTTTCAATGCAGCATCTCCAAATAAAACAACATGGTCAACTTTTTCATTGACGAGTTGGAGTAATTTTTCCCATGGGAGATTCTTATCTTTCCCTCCCAATAACAAAATAATCGGTTCGCTAAAAGATTCGATGGCTGCCATTGTCCGTTCGGGGGCTGTAGCTATTGAATCATCAATCCATTGCACACCTTTCCAGGTTCTAACCAATTCAAGTCGGTGTGGTACGCCTTTAAATTCTTTGATGGCTTTTTTTATCAACTGAGCGTCGAAACCAGCAACTCCAGAAATTGCACATGCAGCCAGGACATTGTAAATATTATGGATGCCTTTTAATGGAATATCCTGAAAAGTACAGATTTCTTGTATTTGATCATGGATCGAAACAAGAATTGATTGATCTTGAACAAAGACCCCATTTTCGTTTTCTGGTAAAGGAGAAAGTCCAAAACTGACATAATGCCCTTTTATTAGGGGTTTCAAACTTGAGGCTCCAGAATCATCCCGATTAATAATTGCATAATCAGCTGATGTTTGGTGAAGGAGAATGTGAGATTTTGCAGCTGTATATGCGTCCAATGTTTTATGACGGTCCAGATGGTTAGGTGTTATGTTGGTTATTGCTGCGATATGCGGGGACTTTGTCATCAATTCAAGCTGGAAACTGGATAATTCCAAAATGACAATATCGTTTTTGAAAATTTCTTCAACCTGACTGATCAATGGGTTTCCAATATTTCCACCTACCCAAACTTTCTGATCTGATTGGGCTGCTCTTTTGGCAATGTCACCCATTAATGATGTGGTTGTTGTTTTTCCAGCGGATCCCGTTATGGCTATCACCGGAGCGGCAACTGTTTCCATGAATATTTGCGAATCATTTGAGAGGAGAATATTTCTTTTGGATGCTTCAATAATCAATGGAATATCAAGAGGCACACCACCTGAAACACAGACAAGATCAATGTTTTCTAATAAGTTGAAAGGATGTTGTCCCATAACCCAATGGATGGGTAGACCATTTAATTGGTCAATCGAGGTTTGCAATTCACTTTCTGGTCTTCCGTCGTTTAAAGTTACAGTAGCACCTTGAACACAAAGAAAACGTGCCAAAGATAAACCCTGCCGGGCAGCACCAATGATTAGAACATTTTTATCCTGCCAATTCGTTTTCATATTAATGCCAACGCAATTCCAATTAATGCTGCAATCAGGCTGACCAACCAAAAACGTTGAACAACCTGGGTTTCACTCCATCCACTTAATTCAAAGTGGTGGTGTAATGGAGACATTTTGAACAAACGCATTCCGCCAGTAAGTTTGAAATAGGTTACCTGTAACATCACACTTAAGGTTTCGCTGAGGGGGATAATCGCAATGATCGGCAATAATAACCATTGACCGGTCATCAGTGCCACAACGCCTAAGGTAGCGCCTAACGCCAATGAGCCTGTATCGCCCATGAACAATTGGGCTGGATGGACATTGAACCACAAGAACCCAAAAATTGCACCAACAAGCGTGAAACAAAAGCGGGCAAGGTAGATTTGCCCCTGGATCAATGCAATCGCACCAAACGCCGTCAATGCGGTCGCAGAGATCAATCCTGCCAACCCATCCAAACCATCTGTCAGGTTAACTGCATTTGAAAAACCGACAATGGTAACAATTGCAATCGGAACGTAAAATATTCCAAGTGGAATTTCTATTCGGACTCCTGGCCAAAACATTTCAGGGACATCCAGAACATACTTGAGGATAATTCCGATGGCGGTTGCAATGATAATCTGGATGATGAATTTTGTACGAGCCCGCAATCCAATACCTTTCCGGGATTCGCGAACACCTTCCCAATCATCAATCATCCCTAAAATGCTAAAAACAACCAAGGTTCCCAAAGGTAAAAGAACAGATCGACCCAGAACATTCAGCCCTAACAAAGAAGCAGCATTTAACAAAACAGTCAATAATACGACTGGCGCAATAAACATAACGCCACCCATGGTAGGAGTTCCCATTTTACTGATATGGGAATATGGTCCTTCAACCCGGATTATTTTTCCAATTTTGAAATGTCTTAATACCCTTAATAGTGGAGGACCCCAAATAACCGCCATCATGAAGCTGATTCCACTCAGCGCCAATGCCATGGGAGTTTCGTTCATGCATTAACCTCCAGGGCATAAACGATCTGTTCCATGTGCAGGCCATGTGAACCTTTGATTAAGACAACTTCATTTTTTTGTAATGTTCCTTCTAAAGCTTTTATTGCTTCATCAACTGTATCGACACTTGTTATCATGGCGTTAGAAAGACCTGATCGCCTGGCTGCCATCGCAATGATTTTTGCCCGTTCTCCAACGGTGACCAATCTTTTAACTACTTGAGCAGCTCGAACACCGACCATTTCGTGACCTTGTTTTTCATAAAGGCCTAATTCTAACATGTCCCCTAAGACAGCACATTTTTCTCCCTGTAATTCATCCAGCAAATTGAGGGCAGCCATTACTGAATAGGGAGATGCATTGTAAGTGTCATCTAAAATGAGAGCACCGGTAGGTGTTGTCACTGCTGCTAATCTTAATTGAGTATGGCCTTGTTGTAATCCATGAACAATTTCCTGCCAGGAGAGTCCTTCCGTCAAGCCGACAGCAGCTGCCCTTAATGCAGTATGAACAGAATGCTGACCGATCAGTGGAACGCGTAGAAATAATCTTTCATTTTTATAATGCAAGCAGAAACGAATACCTTGCAAACCTAAACCTTCAATTTGATCTGCCCAGAGATGGGCTTCTGGATTCAACCCGTAGAAAAGAACCCTGGCATTAGTTTTCTCTGCCATGGGGCGAACCCATGGATCGTCATAATTTAAAATAGCTGTTCCATTTGATGGCAAATACTCTATTAATTCAGCTTTGCCCTGTGCAATGGCTTGAATGGAACCTGCTCGTTCAGCATGAACAGTTCCAATATTTGTGATGATACCTGTAATCGGGTCAGCTATTTCACATAATAGTTTTATTTCTCCCGGAATATAAAAACCCATTTCCAAGACCGCGCGTTGATGACTTTCGGTCATTCTTAAGATAGAAAGAGGCAATCCAATTTCATTGTTCAGATTTCCAATATTTTTAACGGTTCTGTATTTCTGACTTAGGACTTCTGCAACCAATTCTTTTGTGGTTGATTTTCCAACCGAACCTGTTATACCGATAACCCGAATATTTAACTTTTTACGCCAAAATGCTGCAATTTTTTGCAGTGTTTCCAGTGTATTACCGACCTTAATGGCGATAGGTTGATCAAAGGATGGCATATCTGAAGGAAAAGTACCATTCTGAACATCAACAATAGGTGCATGAGTTTCAATATCTTTTTCTATAAGGACTGCCTGGGCACCACGCTTAAATGCTTCATTGACATATTGATGTCCATTTTGTTGTTCGCCTTGTAATGCAATAAACAAACCAGCTGGAATCACCTGACGTGAATCAACCGCTGCCTCGCTAATGATTTGCGGGGCAGTGGGTCTGGTATTGGTAATTGCTTCAAAAATATCGGCTAATGTCAGCATTTTTTCCTTATTGAGTACTCGCCATTTCTAATCGAATATGGTCCGGTGGTATATCCATTAATATCACCAGGTTTTCAACAATTTCTTTAAAGACCGGAGCTGCCACAACAGAACTCCAGATGCTTGTTTTTGGTTTTTCTAACCAGATATAAATGATAAATTGTGGATCATCTATCGGACCCCATCCAACAAAGGATGCATTTGTTACACCTTTTAAATAACCGGTTCGGCTTGCTATTTCAGCCGTACCTGTTTTCCCAGCCATGCGATATCCTTCCACATAGGCATCAGAGGATTCAAGTTCCAGGGAATTTGCCAACATCTCTGTAACTGTTTGTGCCGTTTCTGGTTTGATGGGTGTTGAAACAATTTTTGGATTATAGTATCGGATTCTTCCATCCTGTACAACTGCTTTTTGAATATGTGGAGCCATCATTCGACCATCGTTCGCTAATGCAGAAATTGAGGTGATCATTCGAATGGGGGTTACAGAGACACCCTGACCAAATGAATGTGGACCAATCATTCCTTCATACCAGCGAGGAGCGTTAGGATCGGAGCCAAATGGTGTTGGATTGCTTGGAGATAAAAACGGATAACTGGTTTCACCATCCATGTCAATATTTGTTTTGCGATCAATATTAAAGGCAGTCAGGTATTCATAAAAAGTCTTTACAGTTGTTTCTTGTGCCATCCAGACCAAACACACATTTAAAGAATGTTGCATACAGCCCGTCATATCCTGAGGCCCCCAGGCTCCATAATCCCAGTTATAAATTGTCATACCTCCGATGTTCACAACACCAGTATCGATGAATTCTGTTTCTGGTGTGATCGCACCTGAATCTAAAGCTGCTGCGAGTGTAAATACCTTAAATACTGAACCAGGTTCATAGGTTTGCATGATTGCACGATTATATGGGGTCTGAACATCATACCCTTCAACATTTAAAGTCGGATATTCAGCCAGTATTTTCTCTGAAGATTGATTCAGGTCTGCACGCGGGGTTGTTGCCATGGCAAGAATCTCACCTGTTTCTGGATCCATGATGATTACTGTACCTGATGCTGAACCGGAATCGTTTATAGATCGATCGAGTATCTCCTCAATTCTTGCCTGAATCTCACGGTCAATCGTCAGAATTACACTGGCACCATGTGGAATTTCTGGAATTTCCATGACATCATATGGATTCATGGAGATGTAAGTTGAGGATTCGACTGTGGAGAGAATATTATCGTAAAATCCTTCAACCCCAAAAAAACCTTGGGAACTATAGAAACCTAATAAATTGGCTGCTAAACGATTATCAGGATATGTGCGTTGCAGTCGTCCAGTCCAACTTACAGGATACAAAGCATTATTTGTTTCTTTAGCAGCAGCAATGTCTTCAACCATTTTTTCGGAAGCATTTCTTGCAACTGTTGAAAAAACAGCATAATTTTCTTTCAATGGGTCTGGTTGGTATGAAATTTCAACTCGTCCTTTTACATAATCTCTGCTCAATCCAGTCAGACTGGATAGGTAACTGATAATCTCTTCCTTATTGTTTTGGTTAACCTGGTTTAAGTTAACACCAATTTCGAACACCTCATTATTGCCAGCTAATAGGTTTCCCCAACGGTCATAAATATTACCTCGAACAGCTTCAAATTCTTTGGGTTTATACATTGCCTGATTTCCAACTTTTTTACTAATTTCCGAAAAAACTGGATCGGTTTGAATTTGAACCATTCGAACTACGATAGTTATGGAAAATAAAATAATTGCAATACCAACTAGATAAAAACGAATCATTCCCTGTTTCATATTATTTGCCTTCTTGATCCAACATAATAAAAGTGCCCTGGTACAACCAATCCCAGATAGATTGTGTGAATGCCGGTGTTAAATAATTTGTTTCCTGATTCCTGACTGTAGGAGGAAGGGAAACTGGTTGTGGTTGCTTGCCAACATAATCTTCAATGTATAAATACTCGATATCAGCTCTTGTAGCTGGAACAAATCCTAATTCTTTTGCCCGATTTTGCATTACAGTAGCTGAAGTTAACATCGCTAAATCAGTACGATTGGCAGAAATTGACCGAATAAGAGACTCTCTTTCAGCTTCTAATATTCGTATTTGCACACCAGCTTGGGCTGCTTTGGATGTAAAGTTCAGGTTCATAAAAAAAGATAACACTGCTACAACCAAAACAAGGAGAATAAATCCAAGACGTTGAATTTGTATCCTCCATGGTTTTTGTTGATGAGCTTGTGTTAATTTCTTTTTCATGTCTACCTACCGATATTATTACAATTGAACTTGCACAACTCATGCCAGATTAAGCTTTTCTGCAATTCTTAACTTAGCACTTCTAGAACGAGGGTTTTCAGACACTTCTTGTTGGGTTGCTTGAATAGGTTTTCGATTAACCTCCTTAATAGTTGCAATATGGTTACAGGTGCAAACAGGTTGTTCGGGTGGGCAATAACAATCCTTACTTTCCAACCGAAAGATTGTTTTTACAATTCGATCTTCTAAAGAATGGAAAGAGATGATTGCCAGTCTTCCACCAGGTTTTAGTAACTTAATAGCCTGTGGAATTACTGTTTCAATTGCTTGCATTTCCTGATTAACAACGATTCGGATCGCTTGAAATGTTCGGGTGGCTGGATGGATTTGACTGAATTTATTTCCGTATGCTTTTTTGGTCAAATTGGCTAATTCAAACGTCGTACTGATAGGGCGATTCTGGACAATTAATCTTGCAATTCTTCTTGCATTTTTTTCTTCTCCATACCGCCAGATCAACTCAGCCAATTCATTTTCCGAATAATTATTGATCACATCAGCAGCATTACTGGTTGGGTGGTCTCCAAATCTCATATCCAGGGGAGCATCGTATTGAAAGGAAAACCCTCTTTCTTTCGAGTCGAGCTGGATGGAAGATACTCCTAAATCAAGAATAATTCCATCAATAAAATTCCAACCTAACTCTTGAGCGAATGAGGACAATTCAATATAAGAGCCTTGGATGATGAAAACTCGATCTTTGAATAGAGAAAGGCGCTGGTTTGCGATAACCAGCGCCTGGGGGTCCAGGTCTAATCCAAGTAATTTTCCATGCGGATTTGAGGCATCTAATATTCCCCAGGCATGACCTCCAGCTCCTACCGTTCCATCTATATAAAGGCCACCAGAGAAGGGTGCAAGCGCTTTTATGATTTCATGGTAAAGTACTGGGGTATGAGGAACAGCTGATTGTGGAGTGGACATGATTAAAGTGATAAGTCCAAGTTTGCATATCGTTCATTATTTGCATCACTGCCTTCAAGCTTTTCTGAATGATTCTGCCAGAGGGTCGGAGACCAGATTTCAAAATAACTTCCATTTCCCAAAATTACCGAATCTCCTTGGAGTAATGCGTGAGTTCGTAAGATTTGAGGAATAAGTATGCGGCCTGCTTTATCACATTCAACCGCAAAAGCATTGGCAAACATTAATCGTCTCAATTCTCGGGCAGTGGGATCGGCCATGTTCATACTGGTAACACGTTCAAAAAGGGCCTGAAAAACTTTGTTTGTCAAAACCATCAGATTCTGGTCAAACCCTTTTGTTACGTATGCTCCTTCAGATACTAATTCACGGTACTTAACGGGAATCGTCATTCTGCCTTTTGTATCTAATGTGTGTTCGTATGTACCAAGGAACATAAGTTCTACAACTCCTATAATCGCAGAACGCCGGCATCCCGGCGCTCCACTTTCTCCCACTTATCTCCACAATTATCCACATTTTAGCGGATTTTTATTTCAAATGCAAGCGTTTTTTGGAAATTGGTTACATTAAATTGAATTTTGTAAGGTGAATGAGATTAATTAGGCTTATTTTTATGAATTTCACAATTTTTATCTGATATTTTCAATAAAAAACGTTTCTTGGATATAATCACCAGTGAATTTATTGAAGAATTTTTGAAAAGAGAAATCTTATGATTCCAAAAAATGGATGTATTATCATCCCTGCTTTCAACGAAGAAAAACATATTTCAAATGTAGTTAATTTATCAACCCAATTCTTGCCAACCTTAGTGGTAGATGACGGTTCAATAGACACTACGGCAATAATCGCAGAAAAAAATGGTGCTCGTGTTTTTATTCAAAATCCAAATCAAGGAAAAGGAGCAGCTTTACAAAGAGGATTTAAGGAGGCGCTTCAACTGAATTATGATTTTTCAATAACCATTGATGCAGATGGACAGCATGATGTACTTGAGATTCATAAATTTCTTATATTGTATGAAAAAGAGTCGCCGGACTTAATCATTGGTTTTCGTGATTTTTCATTAATGCCATTTTCGAGAAAATTGGCAAATTTTATTGGAAAATGGGCGTTTTCCTGGGCAATGGGTATGCCGATTCTGGATAATCAATCCGGATATCGATTATTAAGTAAACGACTTATGGAAAATGTTTTACAAAGTGATGAAGTTGGTTTTGAATTCGAGGTAGAGGTTATTGTTAACTGTCTTAAATCAGGATTTACGATTGGCTGGGTGCCAATAAAGACCATATATGGTGATGAGAAAAGCCATATTCGACCTTTAAACCATATAAAAAACTTTTTTAGAGTTGTTTTGCAGACTAGGAAACGGATGAGAGAAAAAAAAAGTAATGGATGAAAAACCATTATTACTCTTTTTTCTCTTTTTTTCAGACGGTTATGGTGTATTTGACGGGCATCACCGCCAAATACACCATCCTATCCCGATTAATAGTAACTTGATGAAATTTGTTCTTTTTATCTTTCCTCAGGCATGATGATTAATAATAAAAGATAAATTAAAAATGTACCTGGATATAAAAAGAAGAAACTTAATGCAAATAAAAGTCTTACGACAGTCGCATCCACATTAAAATAATTTCCCAAACCGCCACAAACACCACCAACCATTCTATTCTCTCTGGATCTTGATAATCTTTTCTCATCCATAATTTTCACCATCCTATTCATTTTAACTATATACGCAGATAATTGATTTTTCGTTTCAAAAATAAGAAAAAAATTCAAATAAGCGTGATACCCCAAAGCAAAATGACATTTAGATTTCGTATTGTGTCATCGAGAAAATATGGTTACGGAAAAACGGATATAGGTTTACAGGAGGTCTTATCGAACCACTATTTCACATGAAATGATTTGAAGAGGTGCAGTGACTCAAATCATTGTCGGATTGATCTTAGATAAGGAAAAAAAAATGGTCAAAATCCATGTTTTCTCCAAAACAAAACTGATACCGGATTTGGGTTAATTAATCCACGGTCAATGTTTTGCTTAAATTTCGAGGGAAATCCGGATCAAATCCTCGTTGAATACTCATGTAATAGGAGAGTAATTGGAGTGGCACAATAGATAAAATTGATGCAATTTCTGGTGTCGGTTGTGAGATTGTGATGGTATGTTGGGCGTTGGATTTCAGTCTATTATCTTCTGGTCCAATAACAATTGCTCTCGCTCCCCGACAGGTAACTTCATTAATTCCAGAAATAATCAAAGAGATATCCTCTTCGATCGTGGTAAATAGAATTGGATAGTCCAATGTTACCGCTGCAAGAGGTCCATGTTTAAATTCAGTGGAAAGCATCCCTTCGCAATGTGCATATGTAATTTCTTTTAATTTTAAGGCACCTTCCAATGCAATTGGGAAGGTGACCCCATAACCCAAACTGTAAAGATCATTCCAATTTTCCAGATACGGAAGGACATCGAGAACCTGGTCTTTTGTGTCATCAATTGTTGATTGCATATAACCAGGAATTTTTTCCAAATCCGAAATATCAAATTTTGCCATTTTATATGCAAGATATAAGAAAGCGACCAGCTGATTGGTAAAAGTTTTTGTTGCAGGCACACTGATCTCGTATCCACAAGCGAGTGGCAGCCAACGTTCAGATAATTTGGTTAGCGTTGAACCTACCACATTTACTAATGAATAGACCTTCATACCTTTTTGTTTTGCAATTTCTACAGCATTTAACACATCTTTTGTCTCACCACTTTGACTCACGAAGATACCGACATCTTCTGGACCAATGGAACGATTGTATTGTGCTATAAATTGTGTTGCTGCTACAGGAATCGTTGTTCTGCCAGAAATTCTGTTGAAATAAACTGACCCGGTTACACAAGCATTGTAACTTGTTCCACAGCCAATAAAGAAAATATTTCTTGCATTGATTAATGCCTCAATGGTTACTTCAACAGCAGAGGAATTGTTCATTAAATGGATTAATTCTTTTGCAACTTTTGGTTGTTCATGAATTTCTTTGAGCATAAAATGCTCAAATCCACCTTTTTGTGCGGCTTCCATTGTATCTTCCACTATTTCCACAGCACGCTCAATTGGAGTTCCGTCCGAAACAGAGAATATTTTATAATGATCAGCGGAGAGTTCAATAATCTCACCGTCATTCATAAATACAACATTTCTGGTGAGAGGAAGAATGGAAGGCAAATCAGAGGATACACAGGTGAAATCGTCACCAATCCCAGCGACCAATCCGGATCCTTTTTTGAAAGCATATAATTTATCATCATTAGCCTTCGTTATCACAAATGCGTAATCGCCTTTTAGCACATCATACGCTTTTTGGATTGCTTCCAACATGGAAAAACCTTTTTTTGTAAACCGCTCAACTGCATGCACACAGCTTTCTCCATCATTCATCGATCTGACAGTCATTCCTTCAGATATGAATTCTTCCCTTAATTCGACATTGTTCACTACATTCCCATTGTGTGCGCCAACCATTAAACCTTCGGAGTCTAAATGAGGTTGAGAATTTACTAATGATGGTTCTCCGAATGTTGCCCACCTTAATTGGAGAATTGCTCTTTGTCCAATCATCTCTTTAAAATTGTATTTTTCAGCAACGCTTTTTACTTTTCCTGCATCTTTTCGCAGGTCGATCACACCATTCTCGAGAATAGTAGCTATACCGACAGAATCGTATCCTCGGTATGATAACCGCAAGCCTGCATCAATTAATGTAGGTCCTAAAAGCCGATCCTGCTTGTATACGATTCCAAATATTCCACACATAATTATTCCTCAACTAAGGGATGTTAATGATTATAGAGTTTTCTTAAGAACCCTCATATATGTTATTTGTCATTGAAGGTTCAAATATCATACGGTATTTTAGATTGCATTCTTCATGAAAAAGCTGCTGGTTTTACGAGCACCTAAGGTGCTATCCGAGGATTATTTTGGTTTTGCGATTACAGACCAGCGATTTTCATTATCCTCACGGAACAGAATAACTACTAAAGATGGTTCAGTATCAGAAAGAATTCGGACATTGTCCCTGGAAATCTGAAGAACCTCTTCAACCTGATAAATGATTATGTCGTTATTGTTCATGTAAATACTGATTTCATCTTCGCTGGTGAGAGATTGAATGACCGCTTCTGTTTGATTTGACCATGGAATGGCAACAACTTTTCGTAATTTTGTATTGGATAACCACTCTGCATTTTGTGGTTCCCATTTATTGTTTTTAATTTCTCCTCTTTGTAAAAAGAAGAACCAACCACCTGGAAGCTGTAAACCTGTTGGATAAATTAAATCAGTGTCTGAAGCTTCAATTGCCGGTGGGGGGCTTGCTATATTTCTGTTATTAACTCTCCATTGTGTAATTACCAAAACAATCGATACAACAACAGCTAAACTAATCAGAAAACTTAAGAAAATTAAGATTCTTTCCGCGATACTTAGTGATGAAAACCAATTTTTGAATGTATCAATATTTCTTGGCAGCCATTTTTTCTTTTCTTGATTTTCTGTTTCCTCGTTCCAGGCATCCTGGTCAAACTCATCTATGAACGATCTTCGAAGGTTTTCAACTGATTCATCTTCTTCTTCGGTCTGACCATCATCTGATTCCTGGAAGCTGTCATCATCCATATTGGTGTCAACAGGCATTTCTTCAAAGTTCTCTTTGGTGCCATCACCAAGTAGAGGAAATTCTGATTTTTCTTTTTCTTCTACCCCATCCATATTATTGATGAACTCATCAAAAGATTGTTCATTATTAAAATCAAAAACTTTTCGTGCATTACCAGATTCATCATCATCTGTGGATTCCAGAACATCTTTCCAGGAAGTAGATGATAACATTGATTCGTTTTCAAACATTTTGCCAAGAGGATCGATATCATTAATAGTCTGATCCAGATCATCTTCATCAAGTGTCAACTTGTTGAGATTAGCCAGGAAATCATCTGAAGAAAGAGAATCATGGTCATTTAGAAATGGATTAACTGCCTTATTTGCGTTATCAATCTCATGTTCGATTTCCTCGATCAATTCAGATCCATCTGATTTCTCGTCAAATGTTTTAAAAACATGTTTTGATTCATCATTATTGGATGACAAATCTTGATATTGAGGATCCTCCTCCAAAGAAGATGTTAATTTGTTCAAAAAATCTTCATTATTTTGACTAATTGCTTCATCTAATTCAGTATCATTTTCTATATCTTCAATAGTATCAATTCTCTTCTTCGGAAGTTCTTGCGATTTTTTACCTTCGAAATCCTCAAAATTTGGAATTGGTGCAAAGGGAACAGAACTGGATTTCCGTAAATATTCAAATTCTTCAGGTTCAATATTCGCTGCTTGTTTATTGATTTGATCTAATCGTTGGTCTAGGAAGTCTTCTTTTTCATCTTCATTTATAAATGGGGACACTTCTTGATCTAAAACACTCAATCTATCAAGATAATCATCTTCTGTCCCGTCAGGATCAGATCCAATAAATTCATTGTCAAATTCTCCAGCATTTTCTTCAATCGATTCATCACTCATTGAAAAATCTGAAGCTAATTTTTTAATTTCATCCAAACGATCATCTATATTATTTGAAAATTTCTTGTTTAACTGATCGGAAATCGAACCAGAATCATTTTCTAAAATTTCAGGTTTCTCATTTTCATTTAGATTTTTATTATCTTTGTCTGTTTTCTTCTTCATAAAATTTCCTGATTTTACGGAAGTAACCCGGGTAATTCAGGTGGAGGAATCCGTAAGATTGTAAAAAGCTCTCCACTTTCAGGGATTCGTACTTGTGAAGATTGATAAATTTCAATAACAGTAATTTTGACATCTGAGTCTTTAAACTGGTTTTCGTATTCTATAATTGCTTCACCATTATTAACCGTTACTGTTTTCGTTGTTCCATTAGAAAATTCCACCAGAATATTGGCATTATTTACCAGTTCGTCTTCATCCATGACAAAATTCATATTCGTGTCGACATAAAGATACACATTGATCTTACCACTGGAAAGATAGGTTTGAGGTGTTGGAGTTTGAGTAGGTGTAGGAGTTGGAGGCAATTGTACAAGATCGCTTTGGCCGGATGGTTCTAGTTGTTCAGGTGCAAGTGTTGGTTGCGGGGCGTAATGAAGCTGGAAATTGCTTAAATTATCCCAAACTGAATCTACATAGGTACGGGCTTCTGGGCAAACTAGGTTAGCAGAAACATTTGCCCAATTTGGTTCCAATCCTTTTCGCTTCACTTCCTCAAGACTATTTTCTAGACAGTAATAACCACCGTGATAGGATAAAATTGTGAATTTCCACATATCAGTGATTGTTGGCTTCAGCTCCAAATTTTTGACAATATAATTTGCTTGAGAGCAATTTGATTTTATAACTTGACCTGTGATGGCGATGGATTGTTCAGCAATTGCCAGATTTACCATGTTTTCACAGGCAGGACAATATGCATCAATTGATTGGATCAATCCACCTCGCAACATTGCCTGTTCAAATGCATTCATACTTACAAATGACTTATCACAATCAAATAAAAGCCCTGAACAGATCTGGTTCTTCAAGTCTTCATTCCATCGAAGTGCAACATCAGCACCTAATTCATTGATTTGAGTAAAACCATATTCTTCGTAAATATATCTTGCATTCTCTGGCCAGAATTGAGATTCTTGCTTAATAATACTCTTAATAAAAATGGGGGGGATCCCTGCTTCTCTTGCAGATGACCAAATAATTGGATCAAATCGGTTCTGCCAGGCAAACATGGCATCTTCTACCACTTCAAGACCACAGGCATTGGGTGCTCCATTAGCAAATAAGCCTCCACTTGGACATGTAGAAGCATCAACAAATCTATGTAAGATTAACTTTCCTGCCAAATAATGTAATTTATCAAATGTTGCTAAAATATCGGGAGATTCAGGGAAAACAACCCAGGCTGGAGATTCCCCGAACGCTGTTTCTCGCCAAATCTCCCGGCATGAATCTGTGAACCCTAATAGTTGATCAATTGATGTAACCCGAACATTATAAAAATTATTGCTGACATAGATTCTTACAATCGCAGTAATTACTTTTGTTTGATCACCAAAACTACTCTCAGCCCAAAAACGAATCTGAGAATCGTATAATAAAGGTACTATACATTGATCAGAAAAACATTCAAAAGGCTGGTCGTTGACTGTGCCAGCGATTCTAGTAATTTGGTATTCGGAATATGGTTCGATAGCTTTAATAATTACATATGGTGCATTGACAGGTAACCCTGGAGCATTAATATTTATTATCATATCCGGAATAGTAACTTTTGTCACAAGTGTTACTTCTTCTGAAGATACAAATACCCAATAGGTGTCTAGAAATAATTGATTAATGTTTATGGGAGTGGCTGTGGGTTGAGGAGTGGGAGTGCCAGTGGCGATTACTGTTGGAGTTGGAAATAGATTCATCCAGGCTTCGTTACAGCCTGCCAGTGTTTCCTGACCGGAAGGGAATCCCTCATGGTTTATAACCACTGTACATACTGGTGTTCCAGTTCTTGTCACCAACCTCCAGGTATATTGGATAAATGTATTCTCGATTATTTTTTCTCTTACAGGAGGCTCTTCTTCCTGAGCTGATACATTAATCGATGAATAGATAAAAACAAAGATGAAGATTGTTGCTAGAATAAAAAATTTTGAAAAATTCTTCATCAAAAATCGCCCACCCAATCAATTAAATATAAATAAATGCCCTGAATTTGTTTATTATATCCTTTTTCATCATAATGACAATAAAAATATTTGAGTAAAAGAGAGATTCTACTTAATGAAATCATTTTATTTTATTTTCAATGAAAAAACAACAATTCTTCAACCGACAAAATTGGTAGTAAAATTTGTGATGCGAAATTTTGGTAAAGTAATGATAGTGAAAAAGTTAACATCTTTCCATTAAGGAGCAAGACCAATGAATAACCCAAAAAAATCCTTGTTGTTCACAATGATGGTTATTATATTTACACTCAGTGCATGCAATAATTTCAATCCTTCCATGGATTTTAATGAATTACAACCAACTAACACAATTGTCGCAACAGTAAAGGAAGTGATAGAACCATCACCCTTGCCTACATTGATACCGACTGAAACAGTAATGCCACCAACACCAACGATTGAACCGACACTTGTACCCACAGAAAAAAGTGATCCAAATTTCAGAATATCTAAAATAGATTTCACTGAAGAGATTTTTATTCCTGCTGGTGAGTTTATTATGGGAACCAAGGATACAGACGCACAACATGCTTTGGATAATGGAGTAGCATATCCAGAAGTTCCTATGCACACAGTTTACCTGGATGCCTATTGGATTGATAAATACGAAGTGACAAACGAACGATACGCTTTGTGTGTGGAAAATGGAGATTGTCAGCCACCGCATATCAATAGCTCTAATACCCGTCAAGAATATTATGGAAATCCGGAATTCGATGATTACCCAGTGATGATGGTGGATTGGTGGCAGGCAAATCAATTTTGCGAATGGGCTGGGAAAAGACTTCCAACTGAAGCTGAATGGGAAAAAGCTGCCCGTGGAACCGATGGACGTAGATATCCCTGGGGGGATGATCCGATTTCAAATGACAAAGCCAATTTCTGTGATATTAATTGTCCGAAAGAGCATGCCAATCCAAGTTTTGATGATGGGTTTGGTGATACAGCCCCTGTGGGAAGTTTCCCTAATGGAGCAAGTCCTTATGGATTGATGGATATGTCGGGAAATGTTTGGGAGTGGACCAGTTCTATTCCAATGTTGTATCCTTACAATCCAGATGATGGTCGTGAAGCAGATGATGGCTATTATTATATATGGCGTGGTGGTCCGTGGAGTAATGGCACCTGGTGGATAAGATCATCATTGCGATATAAATCAGTTCCCAAATATTGGTATAACAATCTTGGTTTCCGCTGCGCTTCAACGAATTAAGGAAAAAATTTTACAAATATAAAACCTTTCTTTCCTGTTAATCCCCAAAAAGATTCAGACAATCAGAGTCTCCTTGGGTTAATGAACTTTTACTTTTACTGGAAAAAGGTTTCTGAACAAACATCTATGATCCAAAACCATGAATTTGTAATACAATATTATTGTAGAAAGAATTTGACTTCATGGTAAATTCTATAAAATTTTGAGGTCGTTTAATATTTTGATGGATTTCATTTTTTGAATAGAGGCAAAATAATGTCTGAATTTTCTCGTTATGAAATTTATATGTTAATTAATCAAGTTAAACCTTTATGGTTGAGTGATGTTGATTTAAATGGTGCAGTATTAAGAGGGGTAGATTTATCTTCATCCATTTTTTACAATGCGAATTTGAGTGGTGCAGACCTTAGAGGGGCGAATTTGTCAGAGGGAAAATTCGGGGGATGTAATTTTGAGAATTCGAATTTAATTGGCGCGGATCTTCGCAGATCAAATTTTCGGGGAGCAATCTTCCGTAATGCAGATTTGCGCGAAGCGAATTTAGCCGAAGCCGATTTGTCTGAATCAGATTTATCCGGTTCAAATTTGATTGATGCAAATTTAGGCGGGGTTGATCTTACAAATGCTAACCTTACTGATGCTGATTTGACAGGCTCGAATATCCCAGATCATAAAATACTAAGGGCAAAATCACTTTCTGGAGCTATTATGCCAGATGGTTCAACACATGAGTAATAAAAATAAAGAGATAAATACGTAATTAATAATGAAATTTATCAAGTGCATCTACTCTGTCAATCTCATATAATAATCTTATCAAAAATAAAACAATTAAAAGGAAGTAGGAATGAAAAAACATAATTTTAATCCTGGACCATCGATATTACCCCAAATCGCTATTGATCAAACAGCAGAAGCAGTAAAGAATTTTGCCGGAACTGGTTTATCGCTGCTTGAAGTATCCCATCGTAGTAAGGAAGTTGACGCGGTAAATGAAGAGGCAATGGCATTATTCAAAGAATTATTGGATATTCCAGAAGGATATAAAGTCTTATTTTTAGGTGGAGGAGCCAGTACACAATTTTTCACCATACCTTATAACTTGCTTGAAACTAAAGCAGCCTATTTAGTAACTGGGAGCTGGGCGAAAAAAGCAACCAAAGAAGCGAAATTGTTTGGTGAGGTAGTAGTCCTTGGCTCATCTGAAGATAAGAATTTCACCTATATTCCACGTGGATACGACATCCCAACGGATGTGGATTATTTCCATATTACAACCAATAATACGATTTATGGAACCGAAATAAAAGAGGATTTGAACTCTCCTGTTCCATTGATTGCTGATATGTCTTCAGATATTTTTAGTCGACCAATGGATGTATCTAAATATGGTCTGATTTATGGTGGTGCCCAGAAGAACCTTGCACCAGCTGGTATGACATTTGTGATTGTCAAAGAAGAATTATTAGGTAAAGTAAGTCGGCCCTTACCAACCATGGTTGATTATCGAACCCATATTAAAAGTAGCTCCATGTTTAATACTCCACCTGTGTTCGCGATCTTTACTGCCCTCCAGACATTGAAATGGTTGAAGGATCTTGGTGGTTTGGAGGCTATCGAAAAGGTCAATCAGGAAAAAGCGAAAATGTTATATGATGAAATTGATCGTAATAAGCTTTTCGTCAGCACAGTGCCAGATGAAAAAGATCGCTCATTAATGAATGTTTGCTTCGTTATGACCGAAAATTATAAAGATCTTGAAAAAGAATTCCAGACATTTTCCAGTGAACGAGGGATGGTTGGTATTAAAGGGCATCGTGATGTAGGTGGCTTCCGCGCATCCTTATACAACGCTATGCCTATCGAGAGCGTCAACGCATTAGTAAGCTGCATGCAAGATTTTGAAAAATTACATTAATTATTCAAAAAGATTGGATGGAATAAAATGACTAAAGTATTGTTAGCAACTGAAAAACCATTTGCTGCTGAAGCTGTTGGATATATTAAAGAGATCGCCTCTCAGGCAGGATATGAAATCTCATTATTAGAAAAATATACTGAAAAATCTGATTTGCTGAAAGCAGTCGAGGATGCAGATGCTGTCATCATCCGTAGTGATATCGTTGATGCTGAAGTTCTCGACGCTGCTAAGAAGTTAAAAATCGTAGTACGTGCAGGCGCTGGTTATGACAATATCGATCTTGCTGCTGCTTCAAAACACAATGTAGTAGCAATGAATACCCCAGGGCAGAATTCCAATGCGGTTGCTGAATTGGCGATTGGCATGATGATATTCCAGGCAAGAAAGCAATTTAATGGCAAATCAGGATCTGAACTAAAAGGAAAGACATTGGGTCTTCATGCTTATGGTAATGTTGGGAAAAGTGTTGCATCAATAGCCAAAGGATTTGGAATGGAAGTGTTTGCATTTGACCCTTATATTCCACGTGAACAAATCGAGACAGATGGCGTGAATTGGGTTGCAACTACTGATGAGTTATATACGAAATCACAGTATGTTTCCTTACACATCCCTGCAAATGCAGAGACCAGAAATTCAATTAACTATCAATACCTGTCGAGTATGCCAAAACCAGCCACACTGGTAAATACAGCTCGAAAAGAAGTCGTAAATGAGGAAGATTTGTTGAAGGTTTTTGTTGACCGTCCAGATTTTTCTTACCTTTCAGACGTCGAACCAGCTTGCGCTGCTGAAATTAAAGAAAAATTTAGTGGCCGCTATTTCTTTACCCCAAAGAAAATGGGTGCACAGACTGAAGAAGCGAATGTTAATGCAGGGTTGGCAGCCATCAAACAAATTGTAAATTTCTTTGAAAAAGGTGATGTGAGGTTCCAGGTAAATAAATAATTACTTTCGAAACAAAGAAGATGAAAACCGGTGAAAGCCGGTTTTCTTTTTAACAGGTTATGCTGATTTTTGCACTAATTCCAAAACTCCTTATACTCAAAAATAATAATGGTATTTAAAGGAATATGATATGAGTGAAAAAATTGAAAAAATTGTTGTTGGTGGTGGATGTTTCTGGTGCCTGGATCCAATCTTTTCCCAATTAAAAGGTGTCAATAAAGTTGTTGTTGGTTATGCTGGAGGAACAGTTACTTCCCCGAGCTATGAGCAAATTTGTTCTGGAAGAACAGGGCATGCTGAAGTAATGGAAATCACTTTTGATCCGTACCTACTTTCATTAACTAATTTACTTGAGATATTTTTTCAATTTCATGACCCAACAACACAGAATCGACAGGGTGCAGATGTTGGAACCCAGTATCGTTCGATTATTCTGGTGAATGATGAAATGCAATTGGAATCTGTCCAGAAATTTGTTGATGAATTAGACAATTCAAAGATTTGGAAAAATCCAATCGTCACACGAGTTGAATTATTGACAGAATTTTTCCCTGCTGAAGAGTATCACCAAAACTATTTTGAAAAGAACCCATGGGCAGGTTATTGTCAGGTAGTAATCAATCCGAAAGTAAAGAAATTTAAAGAAAAATTTGCCAATCAATTGAAGAAATAATTCGAATTCAGTTTTGATCTATTGATAAGTCATTGTGTTTTATAAAGTCTATTTTTAGATATGTAATCGTACCTTTCTTCACTCTTTTGAGGAATTTCATGAAGCTTAAGTGATATAATCCCTTCCATTAACATTTCATAAAATTATTTCCTCAGGAACATCCATGAAATCAATTCAATTTCAGAATCAAGCTTCAGTAATCATTGAAAACAAACAACTCCAGCTAACGATCTCACGCTCAATTGGTCCACGAATCCTAGGATTAAATTTCCATGGAAAACCAAATCTTCTAGCGGAATTACCAGATTTCACGACTGAATTACCAGATGGAAATTCTTATCATTTTTATGGTGGTCATCGATTATGGGTTGCACCAGAAAATATTCCGCTGACCTATGAGTTGGACGATCAACCAGTCGAAATTATTCCTGATAAAGATACTATTCTGATTTTAAAGGAAATCGAATTGCAATCCGGGGTAGAAAAGTCCATTCGTGTGAAACTTGATCCTGACAAACCTGTTGTTACATTGGAACATGTATTGAAGAATTGCGGGAATGAACCTTTGATTGGCGCTCCCTGGGCGATAACGCAATTCAAAACCGGCGGAATCGCTATCCTGCCACAATCAAAAAAGGACACTGGATTATTACCAAACCGTTCTTTGGTGCTTTGGCCATATTCTGATATGACTACTCCAAAAGTCCACTGGGGAAATGATTACATTTTGCTGGACGCTAGTGTGGAAGCACCTTTCAAATTTGGTTTCCCTAATCCGCGTGGTTGGTTAGCGTATTGGTTGGATGGTAATCTGTTCGTAAAACGGGCTATGTATGATCCGACGGTTCTCTATTATGATCAGGACAGCTCAACCGAATGTTACTGTAATGCGCGCTTCATCGAATTGGAGACGCTCGGACCAATTACAACGATCGCCTGTGGTGAATCGGTTTCACATATAGAAACCTGGGAATTGTACGCAGATATTGAACGGCCACGAGATGAGGCAGACGTAGCAAAGATGGTTGCAAGATTGGGAATAGAGTAGCGATTCCTCATCAAAGGTATTTATTCTCGAATAATGCTTATTTTCTTCAAGATTTACTTGATGAGGATTTTCCTATTTAGTCGTAATTAAGCATCTCTAAAATATTCAACCTCACCAATTTGTTTCTTATCTTTCAAAGAATTAATTGCTACGCCGTCTAATTGATTAGAGTATATCCAATAGACTGGCTTCTTCTTTTCGATTGCAAATTTTACAACCTCACCCGTTCCACCTTTTGTTTGTGAAAACTCCCCATTCCAAATTGCTATTATGATATCGCATTCTTGCACCAGGTATTCTCCTAGAAATTGATACGCAGATTCATGGTTAGGTTGGTCTGGTAATTGAATGATTCTATGAGCTGATTGAACCAGTTCAGTAAATTTCTGAATACCAACATGCGTTTCAAAATCATCCAAATATTCTGAAGAGGGTATAGGCAATGGAACAATAAGTTGAATTTCTTCATGAAGTAAAGCTAATTCTGCAACTAATTGATCACTCCCTTCAGCCAGTGCAGAATAAAGAAAAAAAACTATGCCAATATTCTTGTCTAATAATTCATGAATGATTGAATTGATCGAATCAAGAAGGATTTGATTCGAATCAATAAACCGGTGTCCAGTCACAGCTATCTTTAATTCTGTGGAAGTAGATGGTTTCCCCAAACCAATGTCCTTTCATTTTGTAAAATAATTTTGTACAATAAAAATTGATTATGTCATAGCTTTCTTCCTTTTTCAATAAACATTCCCAAAGGACTAAAAAATGAAAAATATCTTTTTGCTGAGTGATAATGCGATTCACTGGAACATAGTTCCTGCTGCCATTGGGAAAAATGTTTTTAAAGAATTATGGGGAGAAACCAGTACTCGTAAATTTTTGGAAATTGTAAAGAATTACTTTTCCGAATCTAATCCCGTAATTGATTGGACGGTGGTTGATGCGGGCATTCAGGAAGACTACATTGAGAAAATTACACCTGTGGATAATTCAGTCAATCATGCTTTTGCTACTTGGAAACAATACAATGATGGGAAGAATAAACCCTGGAGAGTCCAGGAAATTGTTCATGTTGGACAATCATACCATCCCGAATTGGGAGATTCAATAATCAATAAAATTGTAGAAGCTGACCTGGTGATATTCCAGGATTGGGGAATGGATATCAGAAACCTGAAAATTCCCAACCTTTCTGCTGTGCTTACCGACAAATGGATTCTATATCGAAGTTTTTCTCCTTTGTTTGAGGGTAATCTTTGGGAGGAATTTCAAAAAAGCGCAGGAAATAAATCAATCATCGTAATTCGAGCTGATGATTTACGTAAATTAAACACCTCCATCAGTAAAGGTTTATCCTGGGAACAAACTATTCAAGATATTATTAACGAAATCTATTTTAAACGGAATATTAATCTTCATCCGTTGAGATCAATTGAATATATTATTATTTCCTTTGGCAGTACTGGTAGTTTGTTAATCCATAATCCTGTAAATAACAATAACCAAAAACTGGAAATAAAATTATTTTTTGATTCAATGGGCAATGAAGGTTATTGGGAGAGAGCGCATCCCGGATATCTTCCTGGTGACCTGGAATTATTAATTTCATTAATATCCAAAGAGATATTATTTCCATACAACGGGATAGATATTGATTTTGATCAGGCTATAAGAGCTCATTTGTTAGCCAGACGAGCAATGTCTTTGGAAGGTGCAAATGTATCTGAAGGAAGTTTACCGCTTAAAATAATTCCTATTGAAATATGTAAGATTTATGGCTCAAAAAAGACACATGAGTTTAGTCCTGTTTCATTGGAGTACTCATTATTTGAATCTTATTGTCAGGATAACATTATCGGTAAGGCTTATGAACATAAAGATTGGTCATTATTAGGCATGACAAAATGGGATCTGTATTCATTAGCCCGTCAGATCGCCTTGTTTGGCCCAATGAAGGCTTTGCAAAGCTGGAATATTCCAATCGCCAAATATAATTTCCTACTCACAGTAGATAGGAAAGAAATCGAATTCCTGCACCATCTTAAATCATTGATAACTGAGTACCTTCTCAACAAGAACAACCAACCACTTTCGATTGCAGTTTTTGGTTCACCTGGATCCGGCAAGTCTTTCAGTATAAAACAATTAGCAAAAGCACTGGATTTACCTGATCAGGAAATTAAAGACATTACATTTAATCTTTCACAATTTAATGAGGATAATCCTACTGATCTTTATCAGGCTTTCCATGCGGTGCGTGATATTTCCCTCTCAGGTAAGACTCCATTAGTCTTTTGGGATGAATTTGATAGCAAAAATCTCGCCTGGCTACGATATTTTTTGGCACCGATGCAGGATGGTGAATTTCAAGAAGGTCAACTAACTCATAATATTGGCAAATCAATCTTTGTTTTCGCAGGTGGGACTTGTTCCAGTATGGAAGAATTTGAACTTAAAGGACAGGTTAAAGTATCAGAGAAAGGTCCTGATTTCTTAAGTCGTATCAAGGGATTTATTAATGTAATGGGTCCTAACCCGGTCTTACCTTATGCGTTCCAAAAATCAGATTGTGAAACTGTTGATGGAGTAACCCTCATGAATCTGGCAAAGAATACTGATCCGGAATATATCATACGTAGGGCGATTTTAGTCAATAGTTTGCTTCAAATTGGTTACAGACACCTCTTTGCAAATGGAGTTCTTCATATTGACGATGGTGTCTTAAATGCCCTGTTGCTGGTTCCAAAATATAAACATGGGACGCGTTCGATGGAAACCATTTTTAAGACCAGTCAATTGTTTGGGAAAGAAAAATACCATCGCTCAGATTTACCCCCTGAATCACAAATGAATTTACATGTGGATGGACAACAATTTTATGAATTAATTTCACAAAAACCTAAATATTTTGAAGGTGGCGAAGCCTTTTATCATCTGGTAAATGATATTACCTTGGATGAACATATCGTTGAAAAGATGGCAGTCGGGATCCATACAATTTATTCATTGGTATTTTCAATCGTCAAAGACCGCCATCCGCTTTCAATTACTAAAGAAGAATTTCATGCAAATTATGAGCAAATGAAAAATCTTCCTGATGATATGCCACTGGATGAAGTTTCTCAAAACTACCATAATGCCAGGAAAATTCCTGAGAAACTAGCTGCGGTCGGATTCATGATAGTCCCATTGGATGCAAAAACTCAGGCTGATTTTTTGGATAAACAGGAATTCGAAAAGATTAGCCAATTAGAACATATTCGGTGGGTGCGTCATCATATTGACTCAGGTTGGTCATATTCTTCGGTAAAGAATAAACCAAATAAACAACATGATGCCCTGGTTGCCTGGGATGAAGGAGAACGAAAGATTGCTGAAGCAGTATATGGAAAATGTTATATCCAAAAAATGGGTCTTGCTGAAGGCGAGCTCTTAAGTGAACATTACCGCAATCTTGATCGTGTTATTACACATGCAATCCCCTGGATTTTGGAAAATGTTGGTTACAAAATTATTAAATTAAAAGAATAGACGTGAAAGAGGCGTATCGGATGATAAAACAAACCTGGCGGGACCTGAGGATAATATTTTCCTCAGTTTGGATTAACCTGCTATTGTTTGTTTTATTGTTGGTTCTGGGGGCAATTCTCCTCAAATTATTTGGTAATTCTCCTCATGTAGGATGGCCACAACTATTTGTAGATTCATTTTATCTCGCCACAATCAACAACATTGATATTGGGGGAAGAATCATCCCCGTCTTAATGGCTTTCATTATGCCAATTGGAATGGCGATTATTCTTGGGGAAGGGGTATTAAGAATTTTTTCGATTTACATGCAACGCAATGTGAATAGAAAGGAATGGGATTTAATGGTTGTAAAAACCTTTGTAAATCATACAGTCATGTGTGGTGTGGGAGAAATGGGACGTCAATTGTTAAAGCGAATGATACTTGAACAACCTCTGATGGATTTAGTCCTGATTGATCCCAGGTCTGGATTATTGGCTGAATTGGGATTAAACAATAATAAAACGGTTCATTTTCAGGGTGATATGGCAGATGTAGAAACGTTGGAGCAGGCAAATATCCGCTCAGCCAAACTGGTTATTTTAACTGCAGGTGAGGATGCACTCAATCTTGAAGTAGCGTACAAGATCCAAAAGATAAATCCAGAAGTAACGGTATGGGTTCGATTGCACCATAGTGGATTAGCAGAATTATTAGACCTCTCCCGAAAACCACAAATTCACTTTTTCTGCCCCTACCAACAGGCTGCAGAAGCGGTTGTCCAACATATTATGGAGAAAAATATAGTGTAAAGGAATGATTGATCTGCATTAGGAATCCGAGATGAAAAAATTAATAGAAAAAATTGCCTCTGGCTTCATAAATAATTTCACTAGATCAAGAAAATTATTTATTAATTTCTTAATTTCCAGTTTAGGAAGCATCTACACTTATTTGTACGATCTCCATCATTTCAATCATAAATCTGGTTAATATCATGGCTCATGATGTTTTTATCAGTTATTCAAACAAAGACAAGCCGGTTGCTGATGCGGTTGTAGCTGGTTTAGAAAACAGAGGTATCCGTTGTTGGGTAGCACCTCGTGATATTACACCGGGGACATCCTGGGGGGAAGCAATTATTGCAGGCATTCAGAATTGTAAATTAATGGTGATTATTCTCTCAGAGAATTCTAACCGTTCCAATCAAGTTGTCAGAGAAGTTGAGCGAGCAGTTGCCAATAATGTAATAATAATCCCATTCAGAATTGAGAACATCGACCCTACTGGTGCCATGGCATATTTCCTTTCCACTGAACACTGGTTGGATGCGATTACACCACCTCTTGAGAGGCATATTGAAAAACTGCAAACAACCTTACAACACTTTATGGCTGGGGGTGAAAAAGCAATTTTTGAAGAAAACCTCAAACCTCCAGCAGCATATTCTAAAGCGCCAGTAAAAAGATGGAAGCCAATAATCATGTTGCCGATTTTATTGGGAATTGTCGGACTTGCGATCATTGCTGCGATTATTATCCCAAAGCTGTGGGGAGAACCATCTACAATCAAACCAACAGAAAATGTGTCGATAGGTCAAATGACACCGGTTGATCCAAAAATGATTGCAACGCAGCCTATAACCCCAACATCTACCCCAACACCGCTGCCACATTTTGACTTGATTGGCAGCTGGTTGACCTCACGTGAAACCCTGAAAGTGATTATCCAAAACGACATAGCCTATATCGCCAATGGTGGGGATGGACTGAAGATATTGGATGTGAGCGATTTCTCAAATCCGAAAGAAATTGGATCATACCCCCTCGATAATGCCCAAAACGTCATTGTGGACGGTCAAATAGCATACATAACAGATCAGGGTGGAATTAGTGGCTCATCAGCAATAGGTGATAGATTAATAATATTGGATATCCAAACACCTTCAGTTCCCCGTTTTCTAGGGGAGTTAACCATGGGGCACCGCTCAATAAAAAATTTAGCTGTGGAAGATCAAACCGTGTACCTGACACGCAGCGACACTTTGATCGCAGTTGACGTGAGCGACCCATCACAGCCTGAAACTATTGGGGAATTCTCCTTTTATTCCAATGTCGCATATCCTGGCGTTGCGGTTAAAGATGGTATCGTTTATATGATCGCCAACCGTTTACATATTGTGGATTTCCACAACCCTGCTGAACCTGCTGAAATTGCCAGTGTCGATACCGGCTGGGGGTCCAGTATCATCTTGATCGACCAAAGAGCCTACATCACTGGTTGGGATGAAGGCTTGATCATCGTGGACATCAGCAATCCTGCAAAGCCAATTAAAATGGGAAGGTTTATGGAACTGATCGGCAACTACGAACTTATACCACCCGGGGCTGCCAGCCGCCAAAGCTTCATGGAAGCATCTCTCAGTGGTGAAATGGTCTACCTGAGTTTTTCTTTTGGTCTCGATCACGGAACCTGGAACCAAACCCTGGAGAGCGGTATTGTGGCAATTGATATCAACGACCCCGCCCATCCTAAATTGGTTGCCAAATATGCTGAAATTGATGATGTTTCCAGTATCTTTGCCACGGATGAAGTGGTGTTTGTGACAGATAGTTCTCGTGGTCTATTTATCTTGAGTAAGCCTCAATAACTTCGAAAGTAATGGGTGGCTCGTGGTCATGTCACAAACTGCATGCACATTTAGAATTTTTGTTAGCTCCACCTTCAGTGATCTGAAGACTGAGTGTAATGCTTTGCAAGCTCATGGATTTTCTCGATTGAGAGAAATGGCAGGGAACCACATCAATGGTTTTCTGGCAATTGATTTATGTTGGTGAGTAATTGAAGAAACTTCAATCAATCAACAGGCCAGGGGCAAATAATTTTCTTTACTCTCTGTCGTAGACGATATTTGGATATGGAGTAAGTAAGATCGTTAATTGATTCCCATTACAACGGTAAGCCCCATAATCCTTTTCCAATACGGTGATGCCTTCTGCACCAATCACACCTTCATTCATACTAAGATATAAATCACTTATTCGTATAAATCCTTCTGCGGTCAAAGGTACTGGAAAACGGGTCTTGATATCCGTGAAAGATTCTTCGTCCTTTAAGTAAAGTACTCCATCGATGGATGAATAATCACCTTGACTAGAGCCATTAAGTGTGAAAGGCAAACTCGCTCCATTCATATTTACTGTAAAAGCGAAATTATCCTGCCAGAAATTATATGTGTGTTCTTGGTAAAACTGCACCTTTTGTTCTCCACTAACATATCTCCAGGTCATTGTTCTTCCATCGCCCTGGCGACTCGCTTCCTCAGTTAGCGAATCCATGAATTCCTGATAAGCTTCAATGTTTAACACCCATGTACCGACCAGACATGTATCTGGCGATGGCGTGGGAGTTTTACACTTGCCAGGATCATTAGAAGGTTCAGGTTTTTTTGTTACAACAATTGTTGACAGGTCGGAACGTTCTGGTTCTGGATTTTTTCTTAAACCAGTGTCAGTAGTTGATATTACGCTTAATACCCATAATTGTTGCTGTTCCTCCGGATCGCATTCATCTCTTGGAGGTCTAAGGTCAAAATCAGGTGCAACAAAGGTATACTCACTTGCATTAATTGCTACAACAGTTTCCCCACCATCCGGATCTGTCAATCGCCATTCATTTTTGTCCGGGTGCTCGGCAGATTCTATTATTACCGTAAAATTTTGCGACTCTCCAACTTCCAAGGTGACACTGCTGGGTTGAACGTCAACAGATATTTCACTCACACGCACAGGTATTTCTTTCTGGAGATATTCATCTCCAAAAACACCAGAAATTGACTTTACGCTAAGCGCGCCTAATCCTACTTCAGCGGGTATATATCTTTGTGCATTTCCAGGATTTAATGAAATCGCAAAATCTGGACGGGGAAGTGTCTCCAATTCAATATAGTTGCTATTTGCAATATTGACAGCTGGAAAAGTTTCTGGAGGATGGGTCAATGTAAAATCTTTACAGTCAGTATTAAATTGGCAAATTTTATCCGCGTAACCTGACCTTGTTAAGACTTTATCAACAACTTCTACAGATTTGTTTGACACCTCCACACCATTTACAGCTTTTGATAAAATTTTTCCACCAGATAAAAGATTACTGGCAGCATCGATTACCATTCCTGTGATAGTAAATCCTTCACTAACAGGTGTAACATTGACGGAGTTGACAACTCCTCCGAAATGTTCATCAGTGTCATAATCTTCTGGAAAGTTACTAATGGAAATATCAATTTCAACACTAGAAAATTTAGATGGTAAAGTATATGCACAAAACTCTGCAGGTGCTTTAAGGGCGAGTCCAGCCAATGATATTAACGCCACAGGCACAGGCATCGCTAGACCAACTACAGCTAAACCAGCCTCTGTTTTCTTGATAACATCCCCAGCTGCTCCATTTAATTGGCGATAGCAGGTTGCTTGTTTTTGCATTGCACTGCTGAGTGTAGCAGCTGAATATTGTTCCAAAGGCTGAAGTGTAAGCTTTCCGATAGGAGGATAAGATTCGAGAGTAGCTTCAGCAAATATCGATGAACTTTCCAGCCCCCATTCAACCAGATTCAGGTGAGCGGTCAGTGCGTCCAATAGCTCAACATCAACATTTTCTTCATCTAGAATTGGGGCTGTTGCAGATGCTATATTTTTCAGAGAATTTTGATTATTAGCTCCGTTTAACAAAAAATGAGCCAATGCCATTGGTGTTAAATCAGAAGGGATTTGTTCGTTTTCGAAAAGTTCATTTGAAATGTTTGCTGCAGTTGCGTACTGACGATAATTATTGTCAATAACATTTATTAATTTTTCAAATGCGCCAGGAGCAAGTGGCAGACTCTCAATTGTAAATTGGATAGGGTTACAACTGACCTTTTCATCTGTGAATTCAAATTCAATTTTTCCACCACCAATTCCATCTGGATGCAATGGAACAACCAATGAATAATTGTTCGGGGATTCAACCGAAATAAATGTAAAAAGATCGGTTTTTTTACCTTCTACAATCAAATTTACATAAATGTCATCATATCCCTCAGGGAATCCAATCAGTGGAATTTGATCCATTGGTTTACCACTTTTTTCTGTGAGCTTTATAGCCGAACAGAAATCACCAGGTTTATTGGCAAATCTTTGTAAATTACAGGAAGACAGGACCAAAATGAATATGAGAGCCAAAAAAATAATGGCTTTGAAATCACGAATTGGATGCATTTAATCTTTCCCTCTTGTATTCAGGATAAATTTTATGGTTTCACTATACAAGCAGAAGACTATGAGACCAAAAAAATGTATATGCTTATCTGCAATTGCCAAAAAAGGTAAAGGTTGTATTTAAGGAAAAAAGGGAAAGGGAATGGTTCTAGATAATTAAAAAGAATAATTATCCCTGAATTTCCATCATGACTTTCGGTCGATATTGCAATGCTTCTGCTAAATGATTGGTGGCGATATCTTCACTTCCAGCCAGATCAGAGATGGTTCGAGCAAGCTTCAACACCCGGTGGAATGCTCTGGCGGAAAGCTGTAATTGGCGCATCGCTGCACGCATGAGGGTTTCTCCTGCGTCATCCACCTTACAGAACTTGCGAATTTCTCCCACGCCCATATCTGCGTTGGCTGTCATACCGATTTTGTGATTGTTTTCCGAGTCACTTCCATTTTCTGAGAAACGTAAAATCTGGCGTTGACGTGCTGCTTCCACTCGCTCGCGGATCAGCGCTGAGGATTCGCCCAGACGCTGGTTGGTCAATTTGTCATATTCAACCCGTGGTACTTCGACATGAATATCGAAGCGATCCAATAATGGACCAGAAATTCTCTTTTGATATTTACTTACCATACCAAGCGCACAGGTACAAGGTTTGACCGGGTCCCCATAATATCCACAGGGACATGGATTCATCGCCCCGATGAGCTGGAAATTGGCAGGGAAGGTGAGTGATCCTTGCGCGCGACTGATGGTTACGACTTTATCCTCCATGGGTTGGCGCATTACTTCTAGTACGCGTGATCCAAATTCAGGCAATTCATCCAGGAACAGCACACCACGATGTGCCAGAGATATTTCACCGGGATGCGGCCAGTTTCCACCTCCGACAAGTCCGGCATGGCTGATCGTATGGTGCGGTGAGCGGAAGGGTCTTGTTCGCATCAATGGTATGTCAGCTGGAAGTTGGTCAGCCACTGAATAGATACGGGTGACATCCAAAGCTTCATCAATCGTCATATTTGGCATGATTGAAGGTAAAGCGCGTGCCATTAATGTTTTTCCTGAACCTGGTGGACCAATGAGCATTACATTGTGTCCACCAGCTGCAGCAACTTCCAGGGCACGTTTGACATGCTCCTGCCCTTTGATTTCTTGAAAATCAGTTTGAAAACGCAAGCTGGAGTCATCATTAACGAATGATGGCTTTGGAATTTCAATTTCCACTTCTCCCTGCAACCAGGACGCCAACTGACTTAATGAGTCAACTGCAATTATTTCCAGATCAGGTATTAAGGATGCTTCGACCGCATCGATTTTTGGAACAATTATTCTCTGAAAACCTTCCTGCCTTGCCAATGCCGCCATGGGTAGGATTCCACGAACATGACGTAATGTCCCATCCAGAGATAATTCACCGACGACCAGGCTTTTTTCCAATTTCATGGGATTAATTTGCCGGCTGGCAGCCAAAACGCCTACCGCAATGGGTAGATCGTACGCAGGACCTTCTTTTCGAACATCTGCCGGAGCCAGGTTGATGGTTACTCTTTTGCGGGGGAACATAAAGCCACTGTTTTTAATGGCAGACTGAACGCGTTCACGACTTTCCTGAACCGCTGCGTCGGGTAGACCTACAATCAACACTTTGGATTGTCCGTTGCTTGAGTCTACTTCTACTTCGATGACGACGCCATCAAGACCGATGACGCCACAAGAAAAAACGCGTGCAAGCATTAGACAAGTTTAGGAGAGGTATGGAATTATGTCAATTCAAAATGATAAGAAATTTTTGGTTTATTCCTTCAGGATAACTTCTATTTGCTCGATCTCATTTTGGGATAAAACCCACTCACTCGCTACTGAATTTTGATTGACTTGTTCCAATTTCGTTGCACCGGAAATGACAGAGGCAACCTGCGGTTGAGCCAGAAGCCAGGCGATAGCCAGTTCATTCATTTGATGTCCATGAACCGAGGCGAATGCTTTTAATTTTTCCAAAATAGCATAATTCTTGTCAGTCATATATTTCTGGACATATTCGTTGCTTTCGCCGCGCGATCCTGCAGGTGCAGGTTTTCCCTTTTGATATTTTCCGGTCAGGAATCCACCTGCAAGCGGAAAATAGGGAATTAAAGCAACATTTTCTGATTGACTATAGGGGATCACTTCTTTTTCAAGATCCCTCTCAAACATATGATAATGGGATTGGATGGCTACAAAAGCATTCCAGCCTTTGAATTCTGCCAACAAATTTGCTTTGGCAAGCTGCCAGGCTGTAAAATTGGATGCACCAATATAACGAACTTTGCCTTGCTGGATCAGTCCATCCAAAGTTCTCAAAGTTTCTTCGATCGGTGTATCAACATCCCAACGATGAAGATAATAGAGATCGATGTGATCACTTTGCAATCGTTTTAGACTTGCTTCAACAGCATTAAAGATGTGATATCGGGAAGCTCCACGATCATTAATTCCTTCACCTGTTGAGTGAAAAAATTTGGTAGCAAGGAAAATCCGATCCCATTTTCCCTTTAGCGCATTGCCCAGAACAATTTCCGAGTTTCCACTTTGATAAGCATCAGCTGAATCGAGATGATTAATCCCTAAATCAAGTGCACAATCAATGATCCGGTTCACTTCTGATTGCGGTGTTTTCTCTGATCCAAATCGATTGGTGCCAATTCCTACGACCGAAACTTTGACGCCTGTATTTCCAAGATTGCGATAATTCATTGTTGGCTCCGTGATTAATCAATTTTTCCATTATCGTTTTTTTTTTCGGGATGTTGATCCAATTTCCCTTTCCCTAATTGCTGCGAGCGTTCATAAGCTGCCCAAATTGCTCTTGAGATGGCGGTTCTGAACCCTGCTTTTTCCAAATAATACAAAGCTGCTGCTGATGTACCACCCGGTGAGGTGACTTTATTTCTCAGATCGGCAACATGCACTGATTGGCTTTCATAATAATCAACCGACCCACGAATGGTTTCAATCACCAGTTGTTCTGCAATATGCCGCGAGAATCCCAGGTGAACCGCAGCATCCATAAATGCTTCCATAAATAAATAAACATACATTGGTCCAGTGCCGGAAATTCCCGTCGCCATATCAAGATAATATTCTTCATCCACCTGAATATCTTTGCCTAATGCCTGCAACATCAATTTTGCTTTATTCATTTGAGAAGTTGAAACTGTTGGGGAGGCGAACCAGACAGTAATGCCTTTTCCAATCTGACCTGGTGTATTCGGCATGGTTCGGATGATCGAATCATGAGACAATCCCTTAGAGAGTTTCTCAATCGATGCGCCGGCAATTATGCTGATAACGACGGCATTGGTTGGAATATTACCAGCTAATTCGTAAAGCACTTTTTCTAATCTTTGTGGTTTTACAGCCAATACAACCACATCGGTATTTTCTAAAACTTGTAGATTATCAGAGGAAGTTGCTACGCCATATTTTTCATATAATTCTTCACAACGTTCTATTCTTGGTTCTGATGCGCGGATATTTTCTGGAGACGTCAAACTTTGTCGTAATAAACCTCCAATAATGGCTTCCCCCATGGCACCTGCACCTATAATTGCAAATTTAGTTTGTTCACTCATTGAGATTTCCTTTGATTAAGAATTATTTGTCCATCGACCGAAAATTGCCATGGAAACTGCGTGTTTGCCATTTTTTTCCTGTAAAACCACTTCACCGACTGATGTAGTGCCTTTATGTTTACGCATCATTTCTTCTATCCCATAGTACAAGGTAAGTGCAGATGCTTTAATCGCATAAGCAGTTACCAGGATAAAAACCGGCTTATCACTGATTATTTGCTGGCAACTTTCCAGAAGATCGGGAAAAATCTTATAAAATTCCCAGACTTCCCCTTTTGGTCCTCTTCCAAATTTTGGCGGGTCAAGAATGATCCCATCATAGCGGCTATTTCGGCGGATTTCACGATTCACAAATTTAAACGCATCATCTACCAACCAACGGATTTTCTTATCCGAAATACCAGATGCAGCCTGATTATCCTGACCCCATACATTTACCTTCTTTGATGCATCCAGGTGAGTCACAAATGCTCCAGCTTTGGCTGCAGCCAGACTAGCAATTCCGGTGTAACCAAATAAATTTAGTACGTTGAGCGGTCTTCCTGCAGTTGTTACTTGCTGCTGAATCCAATCCCATTGAATAGCTTGTTCCGGAAAAACACCCAGATGACGGGAAGCTGTTCTTTGCACCCAGAATGAAAGATTTTTGTATTGCATCATCCATCGGTCATCCATCTGGCGATGTTCAATCCAATGACCGCCATTTTTCTCAGTGGTAGGAAGGAATTCACAATGTGCCTGGCTCCAAAGTTTTTCTGGTTTTGCTGGTTTCCAGATCGCTTCAGGCTCAGGTCTTTTGATTAAGTAAGTCCCATAACGCTCTAGTTTTGATCCGTTACCACTGTCAACCAGTTCATAATCGGACCAATCAGGGGATGTAAGAAGATTTATTTGCGGTAAGTTCATTTTTTATTTTCCATTGTTTTACTTATTTTACTGGACATCAGAATTGTTTTGTTTTTTTAATTCAGAGTTTATGCCTTTGTTCGACAACCAATTCTTCTGAAAGTATAATCGTTATATCTACAACTGTTATTATTTTGCTCAACAACGATCGGTTTCCTTTCACTTAATTTCGGTCAGGGTGTTTTTGGTGGTGATACCTGCTAATAACAATTGCCAACCCCAGTTTATAGAGATGTTACCAATCATTGTAAGCGATGAATTCATGCTGAGGTTCTATGCAATATAACTTTGATGAAGTAATCCCCAGAAGAAATACAGATAGTGAAAAGTGGAATAAATATGGAGAGAATATTTTGCCTTTTTGGGTAGCAGATATGGATTTCCAATCTCCCCAACCTGTCATTGATGCTCTACAAGAACGAGTTTCTCATGGAATTTTTGGTTATCCATCCGATGATTCTTTGCTTATAGAATCCATTTGTATACGAATGGAATATTTATATCAATGGAAGGTTAATCCACAGGAAATCCTTTTCTTGCCCGGTGTTGTTACCGGATTTAATTTATTAGTACATGCTCTTACACAACCAGGGGAAGGTGTTTTGATACAACCCCCGGTTTATCCTCCATTTTTATTTGCACCTCATTACGCTAAGGCAATTCAACAAAATGCACCTTTGATATTGGACTCAAAGAATTATTATTCCATAGACTTCGATTTGTTCAAAAAAACAATAAATGATAAAACGAAATTATTCCTGTTATGTAATCCACATAATCCGGTTGGACGTGTTTTTAAACGGGAAGAATTGCAAAACATGGCTGAAATATGTCTGCAAAATAATGTTTTTATTTGTTCAGATGAAATCCATGCGGATATTATTTATCAGGGGAATAAACATATTCCGATTGCTTCATTGAGTCCCGAAATAGCACAGAAAACAATCACATTGATGGCGCCCAGTAAGACCTTCAACATTGCCGGTCTGGGATTTTCTTTTGCGATCATACAAAATCCTGATCTGATGGAAACTGTTAAAAAAGCCCGTAAAGGTTTGGTGTCAAGCCCAAATGTGTTAGGACTAACGGCAGCATTGGCTGCTTATAATTATGGAGAAGAGTGGTTATTGCAATTATTGTCCTATTTGCAAGGGAATTGGCAGACACTTAATGATTTTATTCTGACTACTATTCCGAATATAAATATTACCTCAATCGAAGGCACATACCTTGCCTGGTTGGATTGCCGGAATATTTCGGTTGAGAAGAGCCCGTATGAATTTTTCCTGAACGAAGCAGGTGTTGCTTTCAATGATGGAAAAATTTTTGGCAGCGGTGGCGAAGGATTTATCCGGTTTAATTTTGGCTGCCCCAGAAGTGTCATGTTGGAAGGTCTTGAACGTATGCAAAAGGCATTAGTTAAAATCGGCTGGTAACATGAACGATCAAACTTTTAACAGCTCTCCACCTTCAAAATCTAGATCATTTTTGCATGGATGCCTGATCTTTTTCCTGGTGATACTTCTTATTTTGGTCGCCATTTGGTTTAGTATGGTAGGAGCGGCTTCTTATTTGAATGTTGGGGATCGGGTCAAACCGGTGGATGCAATTGTTGTTCTCAGTGGAGACGAAGGTGACCGGATTTTAGAAGCTGTAAAATGGTATAAACAAAGCTATGGAAAATATTTTGTCATAACTAAAACTCATACAGAGGACATAGGGGAAGGACGCACATATAGTGAAATGCTCATGCGAATTGCTATGGAGGGAGGAGTCCCGGCTGATTCAATGTTGTTTACAGAAGGTGAAGCTTCATCGACTTTAGAAGAAGCAAGGGCGATTAAGATTTTAGCCCAAAAACGAAATATTAAATCAATCTTAGTGATCACAGCCCCATACCATACACGCCGAACGATGATAATTTTTGATCATGAATTTTTTGATACAGATATCAAAGTTCTGGTTCATCCGGTTGAGGATAGCTGGTACAGGCCATTGACCTGGTACTTATCTTCTGAGGGGTGGCGGCAAACATTAGCAGAATATGCGAGTCTTTTTCTCATCTGGTTTGGCCGCTAAAACCAGATACGGTTTTCATCTTCTATGAAAAAATTTGATAATCTTATAAATTCTTTTTACATCATCATTTTGCCATTAATTGTTGCCATTTCTATGGATTTAACTCCTTATTCAAAATCAATCGAAAGTTTTTGGCAACAATTGAACCAAAACAAAAACACAACTCAGAGTAACATTTGGACGGAGAATGCTTTTGTTATATTACGACATCAACCATGGCAGTCTCCTTTATGGCAACAATTAGCTGAAGATCAATATAAACAAAATGATTTTTTGGGATCGATTTATTCCTTTAAACAAGTAGAAATTTTGCAGCCATTATCTGCCAAACAAAAAATAATGCTTGGTAATGCACTTTGGAACACCAATCAGCTAGAGGATGCATATTCAACCTGGCAAGGAATTCTTGAGGTGTCTGACATCAAAGAAGATGATTTTCAAGAATTGGTTCAAATTCAACAATCTGCAAATGATTGGTATGGAGCCTATCTGACATTATTAAAATGGCAACAGCTCTTCCCCGAAAGTACCGAAATGGTTACTCCTTTGCTATTATCCCAGGTGATTTTTGATCCCAGCGCAGCACAAAAAACACTATTAAGCATTAAGAACGGTAAACTACAAACAATTTCTGGCGACCTGGAATTGATTTTGGAGAATGAAAATCCTGTATATCAATTGATTTTGGCAGGGAATATTTTTTCAAAAATAAATCAATGGAATTATGCTGTGGTTGCATACGCTAATGCAACCCGTCTGGATCCTGAATATGCAGAAGGTTGGGCTTTTTATGGTAATGCCTTAACAAATACCGGGGAAAATGGGTATTTTGCACTCGAAAAAGCATTAACCTTATCACCCCAATCAAAAATTGCAAGAGCATATCTGGCTTCCTACTGGCGATCTCAAAATGATATTGTGAAAAGTTTGGAAATATACCAGTCCCTGACTGACGAAGAACCCGATCAACCAGTCTGGCAACAAGAGCTTGGCAATACATATATTTCCTCTGGTAATTTAGACAAAGCATTGCAGGCTTTCATAAATGCAGTGGAAGTTGATCCAAGCAATGCATATAATTGGATAACGCTTGCCCGTTTTTGTGGTGACTTCCGTATTGAGATCCAAGCGATTGGTTTACCAGCAGCCCGGCAAGCTCTTATAATTGATGATCAAAATTGGGAAGCAAACGATGTAATTGGCTGGTTGTTCTTATTGTTAGATGATTACACTTCAGCAGAAAGATTTTTGACGCTGGCATATGAAATAGCCCCTGAATCTGATATTGTAAATTTACATCTCGGTCAGCTTTTTGTCCTTCAAGACAAAAAGGAATTAGCTGCCTATTTTCTTAATCGCAGTATTGAGTTTTCAGAAAGTAAAGAAATCATCAGGCTAGCAAGAAATTTCTTAAGCCCATAAAATGTGGACAAATCATGTTAAAATTATCGATATTGATGAAAAACATTATATTTTCAATTTTAGTTTTGTTGTCATTAACTGCGTGTTCAGTGTTGGATCTTATTCCAACCAGGGAGACGGAAGTTCCATTACCTGGATCAGTTCTTTTGAGTGACACATTTTCTAGTTCTGAAAGTGGCTGGAAAACATGGAACCAGGATGGTTCGTTTGTAATCTATCAGGTGGATGGGTTGCGTTTTTATATTGATAAATCCAATTTGGACTTTTGGTCTACTCCAGGTTACCAATTTCAGGATGTTCGTATTGAAGTCGAAGCCATAAAGATTGATGGTCCCGATAATAATTCCTATGGGGTCATTTGCAGAATGCAGGATGATAAAAACTTTTATGCTTTTGTTATCAGCAGTGACGGGTATGCTGGAATTATTAAAGTAGAAGAAGGGATATATCAGTTAATAAATGACCAATCTATGGAATTTGCTTCTTCTGTTAATAAAGGCAGAGCTATAAATAATTTATCGGTAATTTGCGAAGGAAATCAGTTAAGTTTTGATATTAATGGAGAAAATCAATTTTCAATTACGGATGATGGTTTTATTAATGGAGAAGTTGGTTTAATTGCCGGCAGTTTTGATGAACCCGGAGTTGATATCTTCTTTGATAATTTAACAGTCTTTCAGCCTTAATGTTGATTATGGTGGTATGAAAGTTTTTTTTGATACGATTGGTTGCCGCTTAAACCAGAGTGAAATTGAAATTATGGCTGCCCAATTCAGGCAGGCAGGTCATGATGTTGTTGCAGATCCAACCCATGCAGATCTGGTTATTGTTAATACCTGTGCTGTGACCAGTGCAGCTGCATCGGATTCCCGTCAAAAGATTCGTCAGGCAGCAAAAAAAGGTGCTGGCCAAATTATAGCAACTGGTTGTTGGGCTACTTTGGAGCCACATGCAGCATTAAATTTACCTGGTGTTGAAAATGTTGTATTAAATGAAAATAAAGACAGCCTTGTTTCAGATTATTTGAAAATTACGCCATTGATTTTTGATCTTGAACCAATTGCCCGTGAACCTTTGCCAGGAGAACATTTGCGTACAAGAGCTTTCTTAAAGGTACAGGACGGCTGTGATAATTTTTGTACTTTTTGTATCACAAAGGTAGCGCGGGGTAAGGGGGTCAGTCGAACTTTAGCGGAAATTATGTATGATGTTAAGAGTGCCCTGGATGGTGGTGTTAAAGAGATTGTGTTAACCGGCGTCCATCTGGGCTCATGGGGTAAGGATTTTGATCATAAAACCCATTTACGTGATCTGATTGAATTGATTTTAAAAGACACATCAGTATCCCGATTGCGGTTATCTTCCCTTGAACCATGGGATTTGGGAGAAAATTTCTTCAGTCTTTGGGAAGATGCAAGGCTTTGTCCCCATCTCCATTTGCCTCTCCAATCCGGGTCAGGGACTATTCTCAAGCAAATGGCTCGTAAAACTACCCCTGAAAAATATATGCAAATTGTGCAGGATGCCAGAGCAGTTATCCCTGAAATGGCGATCACCACGGATATGATTGTTGGATTTCCCGGAGAAAGTGATGAATTTTTCGAGGAATCAATGAATTTTGTTAAGAAGATAAATTTTACTGGTGGACATATTTTCCCATTTTCAGCCCGTCCGGGAACTGCGGCAGCCAACTATGAGAATCAAATTTCAAAAGTTGTCCGCAAGCAACGATCTGCAGCAATGCGAGCAGTTTTTGCTGAGATGACACACAATTACCAATTCGCATATCTGGGCAAAACAGTAGAAGTCTTATGGGAGAGTGGTGAGGATTTACCTGAAGGAAGATGGTTGATGAAAGGTCTCACTGGAAATAATTTGCGCATAGCCACTAATTCGCCTGGAAACCTGGCGAACCAAATCAATCATGTTAAAATTCAGCGCTTTTCCAGTCATGGACTTTGGGGGAAAATTGAAAATAAAAAAAATGTTTCACCTCAATAAATTGGGTTAGTGGATGTTTTTGATGAGAATCACCTCCAAAAACACCTTGACCACTAAAAATAGAATGACACAAAATTTGCATTGTGAACATATAAAAATATCCAATCCCAAAAAAAATTCGTTTCCTGATACATGTATAATATTGAGGGATAAAAAATTTCTAAAATTATTAATCTTATCGTCAGATTTTTACAAATGAATCAATACCGGATAACATAAAAAAAACCAATTAACTGATAATTAAATGAATATTGATCTTGACCTGTTACGCAAAAAACATATTTTATTTTTTTCTATCATGGTTTTATTGATCCTGACTTTTTTCATTGCAATTATGATGCATGGCTATATAGGTAGTTTTTCACGCTACATCGCAGATGATTATTGCACTTCGGGAAAGCTTGCTACATTAGGTTTTTGGCCAGCACAATCATTTTGGTATAACAATTGGACTGGTCGGGTTTCATTTACCTTCTTTGTGTCAATCTTTGAATTGTTTGATTCAAATATTATTAAGTATCTACCAACGATTTTCATATTCATGATTTTAATTTCGGGTTATTTTCTGTTCTACTCCATAATTAAAAATTTCCAAATTATTAATCGCCGAATTTTATCTTTATTAATATCGGTTGGTATTATTTTCACAACATTTTTTACTTTACCAAATATTGGACAGAATTTATATTGGATGACAGGTGCGGTTACCTACCTTTTCCCCATTAATTTTGTTTTTTTTCTATTTGGACTAATTATTTTATTTAGAAAAAAATTTCCTTTTCAACATTGGATTGCCAATTTGCTTGTTGGTCTATTTATATTTTTCCTGGCGTTTGTAGGAAGTGGATTTTCAGAGGTGTTATCTGTTTTACAGATTGTTTTACTATGTATGATTATCCTTGTTTTGTCTATAAAACAAAGATTTTTATCAATAAAAAATTTGTGGATGGTTGCATTAATCGGGTCAATCATCGGCTTAGTAATTATGGTGTCAGCACCTGGAAATGAAATCAGATTAAGGCAACTTCTTCCAAATCAAGGATTGCTGATTTTTCTATATAATTCTTTCAGATATTTTTTTAAATATCTAGTCTTATGGTTTGTAAAAAACATAAATATTATTTGGCCAATCAGTTCATTATTGATTCTCATGACGTATTTTGTTAGGAAACATTTTTATTTTGGAAAAGAAATATTATTTAATCAAGTTATAAAATTTTCTTTCATGATTATTTCTGGATTATTAATCCTGATATTTGTCTGCTTTCTTCCATCTACTTGGGTGACAGCACAAGCTCCGGAAACCAGAGTATTAATTTTTCCAACTTTTTTATTAGTGTTTTTAATAAATTTTGTTTCAATAATTATTGGGCTATTTTTCATAGAAATTGTCACAATAAATGAAAATCACAAAAAGACTCTCTCTTTAATTATTGGTTTCTACATTTTATATTTTTTAGTAGCAGTTCCAATTTTTGAAGCTCGACAAGTCTATCTCCAAAGGCCAGAAGCAGTTAAATATGCAATTAGCTGGGAGGAACGTGAATTCCAAATTAAAGAAAAAATATTATCTGGGGAAACAGATCTAATTGTTATGATGATACCAATTAATATTTTGGGATTAGAAGATATAAATACTAATTCAACTCATTGGATAAATATTTGCGCTGCTGAATACTATGGTGTTGATTCAATTTCAGCTGAATAATTCTTTATAATTAATATAGAATTGCATAAGATTTTATCTGCTTTATTTACATCAATTAAAAAGATTTTTATCCAAATCATTAATTCGGATGACTGTTAAATTAAAGAGGTTGACTCAAAAGCATCAAATTAAGTAGTCAAAAACCTCAACAAATCAATATTTACAAATTGAGACAAAAAAATAGCGGTTTTCAAGCCGCTATTTTTGCTATATTATGTGCAATACTGACCAACCCCCACTCTACTGTAACCTTTTCTAAACCCCTGAGATTGAATCTACGGAATTTTTTATTCCACTTAATCAATCCAAATACTGCTTCCACCTCAGGATATCGCAGTTTTCTTAGCTTCCTCCCTACTTCGGAATTCAATCTTTCAAAAGCTTTTTTCCGAAAGTTGGTTAATCGGTGGCTGTATTGTATACTGCGACCATAATTAGATTGAGTACATAAGTCACGTACCGCACAATCTCCACAATCATGACAACGATAGGTTTTCCTTTCGGTTAGGAAGCCAGCATCTGTCCTAACCCGCTTTTGGCCTTCATATAGCAGGCACTTATTTTCTGGGCAAATAAATACATTATTTTCTTCATCATAATGAAAATTCCGTGCTAAATACCTATCCTTTTCATTCCCTTTTCGTTTTTTCTTACTCTCTTTATAAAAAGTATTGTATTTGACATACGCTTCAATCTCTTCGTTCTCTAATAATAAGTAATTCTCTTCACTCCCATATCCAGCATCTGCGATCAATGTCTTCGGGAGCACTCCTAGATTCTCTTTTACTTGGCGTAAATGTTCTGGCAAAGTTGAACTATCTGTTGAAACTTGATGGAGACTGTACCCGACAATAAATTGGTTCTCTGTTCCAATCTGCACGTTATATCCAGGTTTCAAGGACCGATTTCTCATATGGTCATCTTTCATACGCATAAAGGTTGCATCATGATCGGTTTTAGAGAAGCTATTGCGTTTTCCAATTACTTTCTCATAATTTTCATACTTCTCCATCCGTGGAATGAAATCACTCTTCAGTTTCTTCAAGCTCTTTTTTAGTTTTTTGTTTGCAGGTTCTTCTTCCAGTTTTTTGCTTAATCTCTTTGCCAGGTCTTTCAGTTTCTCTGTGTCAATTTCACTTTCTTCCCCCAATTCTTCCAAATCGCGATCCCCATATTCCGCTTCTTCAGCCGCATTGATTTTATCGATCTCAACAAATAGTTCTTTTACTTTGGCTTGTAAGTTTTTCTTGTATTTCTGAGTACTCTTCTTCCAGGCAAAACTATAACGATTTGCATTCGCTTCTATCTTTGTTCCATCTACAAAGTAATTCTCTAATTTGATGAATTTGTGTTCAATTAAATATTCCAATACTTCTGTAAATACTGCCTGGATCTTTCCTTTCAATCTCTCTCCCCGAAAGCGATTTATTGTCCGAAAATCCGGTCGATTCCCGCCACTTAACCACATGTAGTTTATGTTTTCACGGATCGCTTTGGCTATTTGGCGCCCAGAATAGTTTTTCTCGGCATAAGCGTATACGATCAATTTCAGTAACATCTTAGGATGATAACTGCTGGTTCCACCTCCCTTGTACCCACTTATGATCTCACTTAGATCCATCTCTTCTACCACCCGATTGATTACCCTTACTAAGTGCTTTTCAGGTATGAGTTCTTCTAGATTCGGTGGTAACAACATGGGTTGTCCCATTTGGTATTCTTTGAATGTTACATTGTTCTTTTTCATCCCCTAATTGTATTAAACCTTCTTTAATTTGAAAAGAGGCTGACCTCTTTACTTTTGGGTCAGCCTCTTTAATATTCCAAGAAATTTATTTCACAATGATTGTTAGTGGCAGGTTACAAATAATTGTGCTTCCCTGAACTACAGCCCAATTGGTGGTGTAAGTGCCAACTGTAATTGGGGCGAGCATATCTATCCTGATTTTTACTGAATCGCCTGACTTTACAACCTCGTTGAGATCAAAGAATTTCTCATACTTATGTAATTCTGTACCTCTGACATACTTGTAGTCTGTTGTACCCAATTCCCAGGTTTTTCCACTGATATTTTTCACTGTCCAAACTGCATCGAAATCATAACCTGGTTTCATTACTGTAGATAAAGCTGGTGAAACAGACACTTCACAGATTGAGCTGGTTACAGGTGTTGCAACTGCCGGGATTGTGCCACTTGTTTCATTTTTGAAGTAGTTGTATGCAAATACTCCAGCTGCACTATCCAAACGAACAGTAATTCTTTCAACATCTTTTACCTGACCAGGTAGAAGCACAGTGAATTTGAATGATCCACCATTTCCAGAATTGATTGTTCCAACTTCCACGGCATCTTTGAAGAAAGTATCAAAAGGACCTACCCGAATTTTGAAAACCTGGTTAGCTGGGAAAATATCAGCCTGAACTGTCACTGCAGTATTCTTTTCCACACCAATGACGGTGATAATCGCTTTGGGAATATCAGTTGCTGTCGCCGTTGGTGTTGCTGGAATTGCTGTTGGTAACACGATCTGAGTAGCTGTCGGAAGCGGGGTTGATGATGGCAATGGTATTTCAGTTGGCATCAAAGTTGCCGTAGGAGCTAATGTCGGGAGCTCTGGCCCAGTTGTGGATGTTACACCTTTTTCAATTTCAGCAGCCATTGTTTGGGCTACTTCGGTGCGGATGGCATCTAAAGCTTTCTGTATGTCTTCTGGTGATACTGTTGGTGATGTGCCGGGAATACTGCAGGCGGCTAAAAATGCAATCAATATAATACCTATAAATACTTTTAAATTTCTCATTTCTTACTCCTTAATAATATAGTGGTACATAATAGAGACGATGAAGGCCTTAGAAATGTTCCCAAAAAGCAAGAATAGGAAAAACGATTGATTGGATTTGATTGAAGCATCTCAAAAAATCGCGGTTAACGGTTGATTTTGGCTGGTTTGTGTTAACCAAAAACACCTTGTCTACCAAGATGAAATGGTACTTAAGAACATTAAAAAATTAAATTTTTGATTGTGTTTTTAAGTATGGCAGCTGAATTGATCAATCCATTTTTTTCTTCATCATCTAATTTCAATTTTAAAACCCGTTCAATGCCACCGCGGTCAATAACAGTTGGTAATGAGAAACATACATCAGAAAGATCATAATAATTTTGAATCAATGAGGAAACTGATAATACCGTACTTTGATCTCGTATAACAGCTTCAATAATCCTTTCCAATCCTGTTCCGATCGCGTAATAGGTGGCACCTTTTCTTTCAATAATATGATAGGCAGCATCGCGTGTTTGTTCAAAAATTTGGGTAAGATCATCATCTCTACAGCCCAAATTATTAGTTTTACAATAATCTGTCAAGGTCATTCCTGCAATATTTGCTAAGGACCAGACAGGAACCTCACTATCCCCATGTTCACCAACAATATACGCATGCACAGATCTTGGATCGACATCAAACTTTTTTGATAAAAGGTAACGAAACCTGGCTGTATCTAGTATTGTTCCAGAACCAAATACTCTTTGCGACGGCAAACCTGATACTTTGATCGATACGTATGTCAGAACATCTACAGGGTTGGTGGCGATCAAAATTAATCCTTCGGGATTATTTTTTACAATTTCCGGGATAATCTGTTTAAAAATATCAGTATTTCTTTGAGCCAGATCCAATCTGGTTTCACCTGGCCTTTGGGCGGTTCCAGCAGTTACGACAGTGATGGCAGCTCCTTTGACATCCTTATAATCTCCAGCATAAACTTTTGTAGGGCGTACCAAAGGGACAGCGTGCATTAAATCCATTGCCTCTCCTTCAGCCTTATATGCATTTCGATCAATTAAAACTATTTCCGTGGCTAAGCCAGAGAGGGTTAATGCATATGCAAGCGTGGCTCCAACATTACCAATACCAACAATCGCAACCTTATTTGTAATATGGGGAGTAAACATTGAAAGCATCTCCGATTCTATATAAACAGAAGAATTTCTGGTAAAATCATGATCTAGGTACCAGTAATTATAATGCAAGGCTTTTAAAGTTCTTGCTGAAGAAATAAACTGGAATTGACTGCGAAAAACACCGATCAAGTTTGACCGCAGCATATCGTTGCGGTATAATAATCGCTTGTCGGTTTTCTAGTTTAGGACACATCAAATTTTGAAAGGAAAAATCTATGCCCAAACGGACATACCAACCGAAGAAAAAACATCGTATTCGTGTGCATGGCTTCAGAGCACGCATGGCGACTAAGGGTGGACGTGCAGTTTTAAAACGACGACGTTTGCGTGGTCGCAGTCAACTTGCTGTAACCCTGCCACACGTCAAAAGAATTAGCTGGTAAGGCTTGCATTCTTTGTTTGGATTAAACCTGTCAATTAATGATTGGCGGACAGGTAAATGAGTGAAACGCAACTATCGATTAACCCGATCAAACGATTTTCAACGAGTAAGGCAATCTGGAAAGTCTTATGCCCATTCATTAATCGTTTTGATCAAATTGCCAAACCCTGATGGGTTACTCAAAATCGGAGTATCTGCTGGTAAAGCTGTTGGAAATGCTGTTACAAGAAATCGTGCGAAACGCCGGATGCGAGCCAGTTTGAGCTCGTTATTCACAAATATTCAGCCTGGTTGGGATCTGGTGTTTCTGGCAAGAAAACCAATATCGGAAGCTGCCTTTGAAGAAATTTTAGCAGCTGAAATCCAATTGCTAAAGCGTGCGGGACTTTTTTTGGAAGAAAGTGAAAGAGAATGAGTTATCTTCACGAGTATCCGAATGAGCCTTCCTTAAGTACATTACCTCTTACTTTAAGGAATTTCCCGCGTTGGATTTTATTGGTTTTAATTCGTTTTTATCAGAAACTAATTTCACCAGCATTACCAGCAAATACTTGCCGCTTTTACCCCAGTTGTTCTCATTATGGGTATCAAGCCATTTATAAACACGGTTTTATTAAAGGTTTATTCATGGCAATTTGGCGAGTTTTGCGTTGCAATCCATTTAACCCCGGTGGTTATGACCCTGTTCCTTGAAAAAATCAGGTTTATTAAATTTAACAAACCCCTGAAATTAAAGAGTTCAATGAAGAAAAAAATATTAATTCTCATAATGTTTGTCATGCTGGCTTTGAGTCTGACTGCCTGTAGCGGCGTCCTTATGGCCAGTGGTTGGCCCGGCATCTCAGGAGATGAAAATTCTGTTTATGTTGCCTATGCAAATGAAGTGTATTCTTTACGTTCAAAAGATGGCAGCATGAATTGGCGTTATCCGGAAAAAGTAGAAGCAGCAAAGACGTTTTTTGCAAATCCAGCAATTAATGGATCCAATATTATCGTTGGCGATTATAAGAATTCTTTGTATGCTCTCAATACTCAATCTGGAGCCGTTTCCTGGATATTTGATGATGCAAAAAATCGGTATATTGGCGGAGCAGTGGTAGCAGGAGACACAATTATTGCGCCAAATGCGGATCACAATTTATATGCCCTTGACTTGAATGGAAATCTAAAATGGACATTTAAAGCTCGTCATGCGCTCTGGTCAACACCGCTTGTGCATGAAGATGTGGTTTACCTGTCTTCCATGGACCATTATCTTTATGCCATAAATATTAAAAGTGGTGTCCTGGTTTGGGAAGTTGATATGGGAGGGGCGATTGTTTACAGTCCTTCCTTTGATACTGACACGATATTTGTTGCTACACTTGCAAATGAAGTGGTTGCAATCAACGCCAAAAATGGATCCATCCTTTGGAAAAACCTATCAGAAGTTGGATTATGGTCACAACCTGTATATCACGATGGCGTGGTCTATTATGGTGATACAGTTGGCAAGATATTTGCAGTATCCTCCACAAACGGCAATGTTATTTGGGATTATGTTATGAGTGAGATGGTTTCCGGCGCACCAGCAGTGATGACCGGTGGCGTTGTTTTTGCTGGTGAAAATGGCAAATTGATTGCATTGGATTTTGACGGAAATATTTTATGGACACGTTCCATTACCGGAAAATTGTACACCGGTCCAGTTATCGTTGACGGACTGTTGGTATTAGGCATTTCTCAGGGTGAAGAAGTGATCAAAGCCTTTGATTTTAATGGCAATGAGATCTGGAAATTCACTCCGCAAAAGTAGAGGCAGGTTAAAAAATGTGGGATGCAATTGTAATTACTCCCTTTATTAACGTAATGTTGTTTATATACAACTTGGTTGGTAACAGCTTCGGTGTTGCTATCATACTTTTCACGATCTTGATTCGATTGATTACCCATCCATTGATGGTGAAACAAATCAAGGGTGCGCAGGGTATGCAGAATATGCAGCAAGACGAAGACTGGAAGAAAATTCAGGAAAAATATAAGGGTGATAAAGAGAAATTAGCTCAGGAACAGATGAAATACTATAAGGAAAAAGGCATTAATCCTTTTGCTTCCTGTTTACCTACCCTGATCCAATTTCCAATCATCATCGCCTTATATCAAACCATTATTGCTGCTCTGGCAGCTACCCCTGTCGAAGTCCTTAATCTTGTCAGGCATGTTTATTCTGATTTCCTGGATGTGTCCAATATTATTCCATTAAACAGTACTTTTCTATGGATGGATTTAGGTCAGCCAGAACGTTTGAATTTACCATTTCTTCCATTTGGTATCCCGATTTTAGCGATTCTTGTTGTGATCTCAACCTATGTGCAATCAAAATTGATCCAACCCCCTTCCACTAATCCGAAAGATCAAACAGCGATGATGGGAAATATGATGAATATCTACATGCCATTCTTTATGGGATATTTGGCACTGACCCTGGCATCAGGTTTATCTTTGTATTTTTTGGTCTCAAACCTGATTGGTATCGGTCAATATGCTATGTTAGGCAAAGTTAACTGGAACAATCTCATTCCTGGGAAAAAGCCAGTTGCAGTGACTGTCAAACGAAAAAAGTAGAAAGTTGGAATTCACATGGAATATAAAAAAATTACCCAGGAATTCATTGCTCCATCAGTTGAAGAAGCAATCGAACAAGGTGCTAAAACTTTAGGGATAGCTTCCGACCAGCTAGAAGTCGAAGTATTAGATCAGGGAAGTAAAGGATTATTCGGATTAGGTAGTCGTCAAGCACGCGTCCGCCTCTCCCTAAAAAATGGAGAAAAACAACAAACTGAACCATTACAGAAGATCGAAAAAAAGCCTGTAGTTTCAGAAGTAAAACCTGATAATGACCACAAAGATCCAGTTCTTAAATTATCTGAAGATGTAGTTTGGGAATTACTCCAAAAAATGCATATCACTGCAAAAGTTGAAGCAAAATATATCGATCCGGTTGATGAGCGCGATCAAAAAATGGTTCATGTCGAAATTTTAGGAAAAGATCTTAGTATTTTGATTGGTCGAAGAAGTGAAACCTTAAATTCACTTCAATATATCAGCAGTTTGATTATCGCCAAAGAACAAGGAGAATGGGTACCTTTGATGATTGATGTACAGGGATATAGAGAACGTCGTGAACATCAATTACAAGTTCTTGCGCGCAGAATGGCTGAACAAGTTATTCACACTGGTCGTCGACAAAATCTGGAGCCGATGCCGGCAAATGAAAGAAGAGTGATCCATCTCGAGTTACGAGATCACGAATTTGTTACCACGGAAAGTGTTGGTGAAGAACCAAATCGAAAAGTTACAATCGTATTAAAGAAACGATAGTCTTATAATTAAGAACGTCTGAAAGTTTTAGGCGTTCTTTCGTTTTTAAAAAGGCAACTTCTGGGAGGAGAAATGATGAAAGCTGTTGATATCATCATCAAGAAGAGAGATAATCAAGAACTCAGCCAAGATGAAATAAATTTCTTTATTAATGGATTTACATCTGGTGATATTCCTGATTATCAAGCTGCTTCTTGGGCTATGGCTGTCTTGTTAAATGGGATGACTGATCAGGAAACGACCAATCTCACACTGGCAATGGCTCATTCTGGTGATGTTCTTGACCTTTCGGACGTCGTTGAAATATATTTGGATAAACACTCGACTGGTGGGGTAGGCGATAAAACAACCCTGGTTGTCGAACCGCTTGTTGCTGCCTGTGGTTTGCCTTTTGGAAAAATGTCTGGTCGTGGATTAGGTTTTAGTGGTGGCACGTTGGACAAAATGGAATCAATCCCAGGTTATCGAGTTGATTTATCCCGGGAAGAATTTATACAACAACTAAAATCAATCGGAATTGTGTTGTCCGGTCAAAGCGGGGATTTGGCACCGGCTGATGGAAAAATGTATTCCTTGCGCGATGTCACTGGAACCGTTCCTTCTATGCCATTAATTGCATCCTCGGTGATGAGTAAAAAAATAGCGGGTGGTGCCCAGGTCATCGTTTTGGACGTAAAAGTTGGGGTAGGTGCCTTTATGACTACTCTGGAAGATGCCCGAACGCTTTCGCGGTTATTGGTATCAATCGCACAAATCACCGGGAGAAAAGCAGTGTGCATGCTTTCAGATATGAACCAACCGTTAGGAAACGCGGTTGGAAATTCACTGGAACTGTTGGAAGCAATTGACACCCTTCACGGGGGAGGACCAAATGATTTTGTGGAACATTGTTTGGCAGCAGCAGCATATCTTGTGATGCTGGGGAAGAAAGCGAAAAGCTTGATTCAAGCTCGCCAAATGGTGGAAGATGTGCTTAAGAATGGGAAAGCCTGGGAAAAGTTCCGTCAAATGGTGATTGCTCAAGGGGGAGAGGTGGAATATATCGATCAACCTGATTTATTACCAAAAGCAGAGTTTATTGAAACGACAAATGCTGATAAAAATGGTTATGTGCATTGGATTGATGCACGTGTAATTGGTGAAACTTCAGTTGATTTAGGTGCAGGGCGAGCCAAAAAAGGTGATCCTGTGGATCATGCTGTTGGAATAGTCGTGCATCACAAAGTGGGTGATTATGTGATTGCTGGTGAACCATTATTTACAATCCATGCTAATTCCAAAGAAAAATTAGAACTTGCAAAGCAACTAGTTCTAAAAGCACATAGGATTGAGGATGAAAAATGCGAGCCCTTGCCTTTGTTTTATGAAATTATTGATTAATAAAACAATCGATTTTTCTCAAGTTTCCCAAAGCTCTTCTTTTTATTAATCTTGAAAATGAGAGAGAATATTCCTTAACAATTACAAAGTAATGAGATGAAATTTGTTGAGAATGATTTGGTTTCCTTGTGATATACTCTGCGTGAATCATTGTTCTGGAGTTTTTGTATGATAAAAAATTCGAAGTTCTACATCATTTCATCCATTGTTTTATTTTCTTTAGGATTACTGATTGGTTTATTTCTCTGGACAGGGTCAGTTTGGGCAGATCTTGAAGGGTATATGTTTCAACCTGCTACCCATGCGAAGAAATCTGAATTTAATTTGATATGTCCTACACTAATAACAACGTCTGATTTTGGGATCATTTCTATTGGAATAGAAAATACATATGACAAAGATGTCAGAAAGGTTGTTCGGGGAAATAAATCCTTAGGATTTGTAATATATATAGCATCTGACGAGACGAGTCTTGAATTGAAACCTGGTGAATCTGAGGTGGTTCACTGGTATATTTATCCAGAGGATGCAGCTTGGGATCGATTTGTTTTATTTCGGGTAAATATAATCAGTAGTCGCGGTGTTTCCCTCACGACTGCATCCTGTGGAGTAATGGTCATTAATGTGCCGTTTCTTAAAAGTAATCAATTTTTCTTACTCGCATTGTTGCTTGGCACCTTCTTGATTGGGACTGGGATTTACTTAATGTATAAATCCTCACTACTTCAAGGAAAGAAAGAATTTTATTTTGAACGCCTAATGTTGGCTTTGACATTAATTCTTATCATTGGATCATTATTAGCCTTTTTTGGTCAATGGATTGTTGGCGGCATGATACTTGTAGCGATGTATTTATTCCTGGTGGTGATCATTTCGCATTATTTACAAAAATCAGATGGTAAACCACAAATCGATTAGTTCTTTGCTGGAGAATTGAATTTTAACAAGAATTCTGGTATGATTTGGGACATTAAAAAAAGCAATGATGGAAACGAGTAAGCATTAAAATTCAAACAGCGATCCTGGGACTGGTGTGAGCCAGGTTTGAAAACTTGCTGAAAATCCTTCCGGAGTTTCAAACTGAACCTGATTTGATCAGCAGTAAGGGCGACGGAGTCACCAATCGTTAACCATGGTGTGGGTTTATTGATGAAAGTTAATGCACCTGACTGAGTGTTCACAAATGTATTGTGAAAAACAGGGTGGTATCGCGGGAATTGATCTCGTCCCTGATCCAGGGATGAGATTTTTATTTTTAATCAGGAGGAAAGATGTTTCGACCAGTTTCACCGAAATTAAATATCAATCAGATGGAAGAAAGCATCTTAGCGTATTGGAAAGAAAAAGATGTTTTTCACAAAACCATGCAGGACCATGATGGTAAGCCGGAATATGTTTTTTATGAAGGTCCTCCAACTGCCAATGGCCGCCCTGGTGTTCACCATGTATTGGCTCGGGCATTTAAAGATATTTTTCCAAGATATAAAACAATGCAGGGTTACTACGTATCGCGGCGTGGGGGCTGGGATACACACGGTTTACCTGTAGAAATTGAAGTGGAAAAACAACTTGGCTTTACCAATAAACAAGATATTGAGAATTACGGCATTGATAAATTCAATGCTTTATGTCGAGAATCTGCTTTTACCTATATCCAGGAATGGGAAAGATTAACCGATCGAATCGCGTTCTGGGTTGACTTAGAAAACGCATACATTACTTACGAGAATTCGTATATTGAATCGGTTTGGTGGATTCTGAAACAGTATTGGGACAAGGATCTGCTTTATCAGGGTTTCAAAGTCGTACCTTATTGTCCTCGTTGTGGAACTCCTTTATCGGATCATGAAGTGGCGCAAGGGTATGAAGATGCCGAAGATCCCTCAATCTTTGTTCGGATGCGCTTATTGGATGAAAAAGATACTTCATTCCTGGTGTGGACAACCACTCCCTGGACACTACCAGCTAATGTGGCTATCGCAGCGGGTCCGGATGTCGAATATGTAAAAATCGAACGAACGCTACATGATGATCACAAAGAGAAACTAATTTTAGCCGAAGCATTATTGGAAAAGATTTTTGGTGAGGAATCCTACACAATTGTGAACCGCTTTAAAGGTAAAGAATTAAAAGGTCACCAATATGAGCCATTATATAAATTTTTGCCATTAGAAAAACCTGCCCATCGTGTTGTATTGGGTGATTTTGTTACGACTGAAGATGGATCCGGTTTGGTTCATATTGCTCCTGCTTTTGGCGCTGATGATATGAATATCTCCAATGAACAGGATTTACCCATTTTACAGACAGTTGCACCGGATGGCTGCTTCATTCAGGAAGTCGAACCTTGGGCTGGTGTTTTTGTAAAAGATGCAGATCCAGGAATTACTGCTGACTTAAATGCGCGAGGATTATTGTTCAGGTCAGGAACCATCGTCCATACGTATCCATTTTGTTGGCGGTGTTCGACTCCTTTGTTGTATTATGCCCGTCCAACCTGGTATATTCGCACCAGTGCTTTCAAGCAACGATTGGTTGAACTAAATGAAAAAATAAATTGGTATCCAGGACATATCAAGAATGGTAGATTCGGAAATTGGCTGGAAAACAATGTTGATTGGGCATTGGGGCGAGAACGTTTCTGGGGTACTGCTTTACCGGTATGGCAATGTGGATCCTGCGATCATCAGCTTTGTGTTGGTTCGGTTGCTGAATTATCGCATCTATCCGGGCAGGATCTTAGAGATCTGGATCTCCATCGTCCATATGTCGATAAAATCGCTTTAGCCTGCACAGAATGTGGTGGAAGGATGATGCGGGTTCCGGAACTCATTGATGTCTGGTTTGATTCTGGTTCCATGCCGGTATCTCAATGGCATTACCCATTTGAAAATGAGGATAAATTTACACAACAATTTCCTGCGGATTTTATTTGTGAAGCTGTAGATCAAACCCGAGGTTGGTTTTATTCCTTACATGCGATCAGCACATTATTGCACGATGAGGTTGCCTTTAAGAATGTAATCTGTTTGGGATTGATTTTAGATGGTGATGGATACAAAATGTCCAAATCCCGTGGAAATGTGGTCAGTCCCTGGGAGGTTATCGAAAAGAACGGTGCTGATGCAATGCGTTGGTATCTTTACACAGCCAGTCCTCCAGGACAGGAACGCCGCTTCTCCAGTGATCTGGTTGGCGAAGTTTTGAGGAATTTCACACTAACCTTATGGAACACTTATTCATTTTTTGTTACATACGCTAATTTGGATGGATGGAAACCGGATCCCGAAGTCACTCCTGATTACAGCGCTTTGGATCGATGGGTGTTAAGTGCTCTGCATACATTGGTTCGTGATGTTACCGTTGCACTGGAAAATTACGATGTATTAGGAGCTACCAGACCGATTGAAGTGTTTGTAGACCAATTGTCCAACTGGTTCCTGAGAAGATCTCGTCGTCGCTTTTGGAAGAGCGAATCGGATGGGGATAAATTTGCAGCTTATGCCACTCTTTATGAATCTCTTGTCACGTTGAGCAAATTGTTAGCACCAACGATGCCTTTCATGGCAGAAGAACTATATCAAAATCTTGTTCTTGGTATGGATCAAACAGAAGAAGTGTCTGTCCATCTAACTCGTTGGCCAGAATTTAATGCTGAATTAATTGATGAGAATTTAAACCGGGAAATGGATCTGGTCATGAAATTGGCATCAGTTGGCCATGCTGCCCGAAATAAAGCCAATCGAAAAGTTCGGCAACCATTGTCAGAAGCAGCTTTTTCCGTAGGAAACGCAGAAGAGCGGGTAGTAATACAAAAATATGCTGATATTCTGGAAGATGAATTGAATGTGAAAACTGTTCGGGCTTTGGATGCCGCAACAGAAGCGGTAGCTTATGAAGTTAAGCCTCTTCCAAAACAATTAGGGCAGAAATATGGCCCTAAATTCCCTGGCTTGCGAACTGTAATTATGGAATTTGATTCTGAAAGTGCAGCAAAAACTCTATTAGCAAATCAACCGCTCACAGTCGAAATGGATGGGGAGAAATATCAAATTTTACCGGAAGAAGTTGAGATCAGAGCTATGGCTAAAGAGGGGTACGCTGTAGCTTCAGAAGGAGCATATCTGGCAGCTTTGGTAACTGATTTGACGCCAGAATTGGAAAAAGAAGGATTGGCAAGGGAGTTTGTTCGCAGAGTCCAGGATTTAAGAAAAACTGCAGATTTTGAGATATCTGACAGAATAAAGCTTGTTTTCAGTGCCTCACCAAAATTATCAGAAGCCGTTGGGGAATTCTCAGAATACATTAAAAATGAGACACTGACCCTTGAGTTACTGGAAGAAGAACCATTCGAGAATCTGGTTCAAATTAGCAGTGAATTCGATGGAGAAACTGTTAGACTGGGTGTTGAAAGAATCAAGTAAAGGGAAAAATAAAAAATCTACATCCAGGCAATTCTCATCCATGTAGAGTTGCCTGGTTTATTTTAAATCATTATTGGAAGAAGATTTCATGAAACACTTAATAGTTGATGCCCAAATTCCAAAAGAAAAAGGTAGTTACTGTCTTGTTTTTTCACTGGAAACGCAATTATTTGTTCAAATTGGAAAATTAGGCTGCATTCAATTTGAGCCAGGAAATTATTTTTATTTGGGAAGTGCTAAAGGACCTGGTGGTTTGAGAGCCAGGGTGAAGCGTCATTTACGGCTTGAAAAGAAAAAATTCTGGCATTTAGATTATTTGACTCCTTTTTTGGAATTCCAATATTTAATTTTCACATTGCAATTCGAAAAAGAATGTGAATGGAGCCAAATTCTTGAAAGCAATTATGCGGAATTTACCTCCGTCCCCAGGTTTGGATCAAGTGACTGTCGGAGAAGTTGTAATTCACATTTATATATGACAGAATATTCAATCGATCAAAAAGAAATCTCAAATTTATTGAATTTTAAAACTCGAAAATTAGACCAACTTTTTGTTTTCACCAATGATTCAAAAAAGTACGGTAAAATCAATTCGGGTAATTTAAGTTGGTTTTGAATCTGGTTTAATTAAACAGCAATATTTACAAATTGTATTTGAGGTCTTTTTTGAAGAAATTATTGCGAACATACTCATTATTAATCGTTGTCGCCACTGTTATTATCAGTCTGGATCAATTTACAAAGTACATTATTCGGCAAAATTTTGAATTATGGACCGATGTATGGGCACCGTGGGATTGGATGTTGCCATATGCCCGAATTATTAATGTGCCCAACACAGGGGTAGCCTTTGGTATGTTCCAGGGATTCGGTGATATTTTTTCAATCGTAGCAATTATTGTTGCTTTAGTCATCATCTTCTACTTTCCCAGGGTACCACAGTCGGATTGGTCATTGCGATTGGCGATGAGTTTACAACTTAGTGGTGCATTGGGAAACTTGATTGACCGATTAACCATTGGGCACGTGACAGACTTCATCTCAATAGGTAACTTTCCTGTTTGGAATATTGCTGATGCAAGTATCACAGTAGGTGTCGCGGTATTAATTTTAGGTGTGTGGATAACAGAAATTGAAGAGAAAAAGAAAGCAAAAAAGCAAGAAATAATTCAGGATACAGATCCTGATTTATTGGAAAAAGCATGAGTTGATTATATGAGTACCCTTCATGATTTAAAATTTACATCTCCAAATCCCCTTCGCCTGGATAAATTCCTGGTTGAAAAATTTCCGGATTTTTCAAGATCGCGTTTACAAAATTTTATTCACAATGGTTTTGTTTTGGTAAATGGAAAACAGGTAATAAAAGGTGGTTTAAGTTTAGAATCCGGGGATGAAATTTCAATTTCCATTCCCCCCATCAAAGGAAGTAATCTGATTCCGGAAGAAATCCCGTTAGATATAATTTTTGAGAATGATGACATGATGGTTGTAAATAAGCAAGCTGGAATGGTCGTTCATCCAGCTTCAGGTCATCTTTCAGGGACGTTGGTGCATGCAGCGCTTAACCATGCGCCTGAATTGGAAGGAATTGGCGGAGAACATCGACCAGGGGTTGTCCATCGATTAGATAAAGACACATCCGGGTTAATTCTCATCGCAAAAAACGATAAAGCCCATCGCTTTCTTCAGGATCAATTCCGTAAAAGAAGTGTCCAGAAAACGTACTACGCTTTGACAGATGGATTTCCTCCAACACCCGTGGGAAGAATAGAAGCACCGATTGGGCGTGATCCCTCACACCGAAAAAAGATGGCAATCGTTCCTCTTTCCCGCGGACGCGAAGCTGTGACGGAATATAAAACAATTGAAAAATATGAAAATCATTCATTGATAGCAGCTTATCCTCATACCGGTCGAACCCATCAAATCAGGATCCATCTTGCGTTTTTAGGATGCCCTATTTTGGGAGATCGTATTTATGGCAGGCGAAAAATCTTGCTGGAAGCAAACCGGCAAATGTTGCATGCTTACCAAATTGAAATTGTATTACCTGGTGAAGATTCCCCTCGATTATTCCAGGCTCCTTTACCTGATGATATGAATCAAATAATTCTGGAATTACGTCAATAATTTAATTTTGGAGACCCATGATGATTGATCTTCGCTCAGATACCGTTACATTACCGACAGAGGAAATGCGGCGTGCAATGGCAATGGCCATTGTTGGGGATGATGTATATGGCGAAGACCCAACAGTAAACCAATTGGAACAATTGGCTGCTTCCAAAATGGGAAAACAATCCGGACTTTTCATTCCTTCAGGAACAATGGGAAATCTGATAGCATTTTTGACCCATTGTGAGCGTGGGGACGAAGCTATAATGGGTGATCAAGCACATACATTTATATATGAAGTAGGAGGGGTGTCAGCGTTGGGGGGCATTATGGTTCACACCGTTCCTAACCAATTAGATGGAACAATAAAATTTTCAGATATACAAAATGCTATTCGAACAAAAGATGTTCACTTTCCAACATCAAAATTAATCGCCCTGGAAAATACTCACAATCGCTGTGGAGGGGTTGTCATCCATCAGGATTTTATAAATTCTGTAGTAGATTTAGCACAGGAGAATGGGTTAAAAGTCCATATGGATGGTGCCAGAATTTTTAACGCTGCTATTAAGTTAAAAATACCTGTTCAAAACCTTTTAATCGGTGTTGATTCTGTAACTTTTTGCTTAAGCAAAGGTCTTGGTGCACCAGTTGGTAGTGTATTATGTGGGGAACAGAAATTTATTAATCGCGCCCGTAGGATCAGAAAACAACTGGGTGGGGGAATGCGTCAGGCTGGAATTTTAGCGGCAGCCGGGATCGTGGCTTTAGAAACTATGGTTGACAGACTAGCAGAAGATCATCACCTGGCAAGAAAATTAGCAGATAACCTTCGGAGTTTTTCAAACATAAATATACGGGAGAATTCACCTCAAACAAACATGGTTTTTCTGGATCTTATTGATGATTATCCTAAATCAAGTGCTCAGATCATCCAGGAATTAAAAAATAATGGAATTCTGGTAGGAACATCTAAGAATAGAGGGTTCCGTTTGGTAACGCATTATGGGATTACTAAGGAAGACATAGATAAGGTGGCAGAGGTTCTCGCAACCGTATTACAGTGACCTTCCAAAAAAAATAGACCCATATTCTGATATAATTTATTCAGAAATTTATAAATTTAACCTTAATTCTACACTTAGTAAGTCTCTGATTTGATATCAATTGCTTATTATTATTGCATAAAAATTAAAAGGTGGAGGTTTTGATGAAAGAGTTTTTTACACTCGCTGAAATCGACGAGGTAACTCAGGCTGTTCGCAGCTTTACAAAATATCAACCCAAAATCGGATTAATTCTAGGATCAGGATTAGGGGATTTAGCTAATTCAATTAATCAACCTGATTTTGTCCCCTACAAAGAATTGCCTTATTGGCCAACTTCAACTGTCCATGGACATGCTGGACAGTTGGTGATTGGTGAGTTAGAAGGGCAGTTTGTAATTGCCATGCAAGGCAGAGCTCATTATTATGAAGGTTATAGTATGGCTGAGGTGACCTTGCCTGTCAGGGTGATGCAAAGACTGGGAGTTGAAGTTCTGATCGTTACGAATGCAGCTGGAGGAATTAATCCGGAATTTGTACCTGGGGATGTGATGTTTCTATCAGATCACATCGCCATGATTGCAATGACTGGTAATAACCCATTAAGAGGTCCTAACCTGGATGAATTTGGACCTCGTTTTCCTGATATGAGTCAGTCTTATGATCGAAAACTGTTGGAAATCGCAAAAACTGTTGCCAAAGAAAACAACATTAAAACGTTTGATGGGGTTTATGTCTCCTTATCGGGTCCTTCCTTTGAATCACCAGCAGATCTACGGTTCCTGCTAGCAGTTGGTGCTGATGCTGTAGGTATGTCGACTGTTCCAGAAGTTATTATTGCCAGACATGGCGGAGTAAGGGTTTTAGGAATCTCAGGCATAAGCAATAAGGCAAATTTGGATGGGACGACGATTACCACCCATGAAGAAGTGTTGGAAGCGGGTCAGGTTCTTGTTCCAAAATTAACCACCATTATTCGTGGCTTTCTTGCTTCTTTATAATTATCTTATTGATAACATTATGATTTGGTATGACTGAAATTCTTGATTTTTTGGCTGAATTTGAGATCTGGTTTTATATAATTCTAGGTTTAATTTCATTAATTTTTTTCTCCAGGCTTTTTAAATCGATAGGGGATTGGCGAGAAGCTGCGTTTGGTCTGGAAAGAGAAATAGCCCAACGCAGGTTTAGATCATCGATATCAATCCTGGTCCTGTTATTCATATTATTTGTTGGAGAATTTTTTTTTGTTACATATTCCAGCAGTCTATTGCCTGATCAAACAAATTTAGCAACACCCACGATTGATATTCTTGCTTCTCCATCGCCAACGACGATCACCATGGTTGTAGAAGAAGAATCTGAAAATCGCACTCCAACTCCTAATACAGACCAGGAAGGATGTATTCCTGGAAAAATAGAGTGGATTTATCCTGAACCGGCATCTGAAGTGGAAGATGTAGTAAGATTAATTGGAACGGTTGATATTGAAAATTTTGGTTTCTATAAATATGAATATACTGAACCAGGAAATACTATTTGGAAGACGATTGCAGGTGGAAACACAGTAAAAAAAGAAGAACAAATCGGTTTATGGAACACTTCTCAAATCGTTCCCGGAGATTATTTGTTGCGTCTTGTGGTTTTAGATAATGTTAATAATGAATATCCTGCCTGTATTGTGTCCGTAAGAGTAATTAACCCATGAAAGGGAGTGAATATGCCAAAAATTGAAATTCGTCCCGCAGTCTCTGCTGATATTAATGAACTAATCTCAATTGACCATTCCTGCAGAACGAATTACGTATGGCAGATGGATCGATCTATCGAAGATGGTCAGTTTCTGATCTCATTTCGTGAGATTCGGTTACCAAGACCGGTTCAAGTGATGTATCCTCGACAGGTTGAATTACTTGAAAATGAGTGGCAACAGTCACCTGGTTTAATGGTGGCAATCCATAACGGTAATCATGTTGGATATATTCGAATGGTTGAAGTATTAGATATTCAATCAGCGGTAATAAGGGATTTGGTAGTTGATCAATCTATCAGAAGACAGGGAATTGGTACAGCATTATTGTTGGCTGCTCAGAATTGGGCGATTCAGAGAACAAACCGTAGGTTGATTTTAGAAATTCCACCTAAAAGTTATCCAGCCATAAAATTGGCATTTAAATTAGGATTTGATTTCTCAGGATACAATGATTCTTATTACCCGAATAAGGATATAGCTCTTTTCTTTTCAAAATACCTAAAATAAAAAAATTATTGGTAATTTATTATGGTTAATTGGATTGATGGTTTCATAAATCTCGTTCGAACAATAAACGATCTCCTCACTGCAGGGATCGCTATTACTGCTTTTTCAATTTTGATATATGCACTTACATTTAATCTAAAGGACAGGGTAGCCCGCTCTTTTGCCATGATATTGGTATGTGTTGTGGTTGTTTTTACTGCAGAATCATTGGGGGGGATTGCAGTGGATGAAAACAACATAGAGTTTTGGTTAAAACTTCAATGGTTGGGAATTGTCTTACTTCCACCAACTTATTTACATTTTTCAGATGCCCTGGTTGCCACGACGGGTCGTCCCAGCCGTTGGCGAAGACGCTGGGCTGTACGACTAACCTACTTATTTTCCTTATTCCTTTTAGTATTAATTCCTTTTGATATATTGGTTGGTCCAATCAATATGGATCAGCTTTCAACACCACATTTAGATCGCACCCTATTTACTGAACTATTCACCATTTATTACTGGATCATCATGCTGCTCTCATGGGTCAATTTTTTCAGAGCTTATATACGCACAGTGACGCCGGTTAGCAGACGAAGAATGGGCTATCTTGTGATCGGTGCACTAGCACCAGCGATTGGCTCTTTCCCGTTTCTATTGTTTGGATCAGGGATAGCTGACCAACTACAAGGAATGTTCTGGGTTGTTGCGACATTAAGCAATTCGATTTTTTATATCCTGATTATTTTAATGGCTTACGCAGTAGCATTTTTTGGAGTAGCCTGGTCCGATCGGGTTGTAAAAACTAGATTATTGAAATGGATCCTGCGTGGGCCGGTTACCGCCAGTATCACGCTTGCATTAACCACATTGGTTAGAAGAACTGGAACTGTTTTTGGATGGGATTTTGAAGTTTTTATACCGTTTGTTATGGTGGGATCAATTGTTTTAATTCAGCACTTAATCACTCTTTTTACTCCTTTGGGTGAAAAATGGTTTTTTTATGGAAATGATCAACAGGATATTGAGATCCTTCAGACTTTAGAAAATAGATTGTTAACCCGAAATGATTTATTGGAATTTCTGGAGATGATTTTATCAGCTTTGATGGATCGATTACAATCCACCGGTTCTTTCATTGTTTCAATTAATGAAAATGGATTAGAGCTTGTCCTAACAAATGGAAAAATTAATATTAAAGATCAGGAAATCTCTGAAGATCTTTCAAGAATAGTTATTGAAAACAGTGTTTTTCCTGAAATCTTCCAATGGGAAAACAATTCATTATTCCCGCTTTACGCAAGGCTAAATGGTGACAACAATGACCATCAACTTATTGGTTTATTAGGATTGGCTGGCATCGATATTAGAGAATTGGATGATGAACAACAATCCTCTCTTAATTTGATGATCGAAAGAGCTGGTTCGGCATTAAGTGATCGACTGATGCAAATCCAAATATTCCAATCGATGGAAAAATTGAGTTCGCGGGTGAATACTATTCAGCAGTTACGAGCTCGAGGCAGGTATGATCGCAATGGTGTATTCATGGCCGAAGACCCCATTCAAAGCATTGATTTATCAACCTGGGTAAAAGATGCATTAACCCATTTTTGGGGAGGTCCAAAATTAACCGATAACCCATTGCTGGATTTGCGGGTAGTTCAGGAGGTAGCTGAAAATACCGAAGGAAATAAAGCCAACGCATTGAGGACAGTATTGCGGGATGCGATTAATCGAGTAAAACCTGAAGGTGAAAGACGCTTTACAGCTGAATGGATACTGTATAATATTTTAGAGATGAAATTTCTTGAAGGTAGAAAAGTTCGGGAAATTGCCTTAAAACTTTCCATGTCTGAAGCAGATTTATATCGCAAACAAAGAGTAGCCATTGAAGCGGTTGCTAATAAAATTTTGGAGATGGAAAAAGATGCTCGCAATGGAGATGGATTTGTAAGTTAATAAAAAGAACAACCAGTTTAATTGAGAAACTGATCTCGATTGACATTGGTTTTTTTTGGAGGAAGGCAAATGTTATCGCATCAAAGCAAAACCAATATTGAACCAGATCTTCCACCTATGGATGAGGGTTGGTGGGCATCGGTATTAGCTGACGAAGTGACTCTTGATTCAGAATCACAAGATGGAGATGCAAGAATTTCTTTGTCGACAGGTGCTTTGATGGTCGATTGGGAAAAAGTACAATCGGTATTTGATCAGGATGAAATTGTCGAACTATTTGTTCAAGGGTTTAATCGTGGTGGGTTATTAGTGCAAGGTGATAATATCCAGGGTTTTGTCCCAATATCTCATTTGATCGAGACTTCCACTGAATTTGATGATGAGGAAAGACGTTTAGTTCTTGCAGATTATGTTGGGAAAACAATCAAACTAAAAGTTATCGAATGTGAACCCGGTCATGAAAGAGTTGTGTTATCGGAAAGGGCTGCTTTGGCTGGAGAAGGTAGTCGTAAAGCACTTTTTCAAACTTTAAAAACTGGCTCGATTGTCAATGGTATCATCACCAATGTTACTGATTTTGGCGTTTTCGTCGATCTTGGTGGTGTGGAAGGATTGATCCACGTTTCTGAATTGTCATGGGGGCGTGTTAAACATCCAAGTGAAATCCTTTCCTTAGGACAACCAATAAAAGTCCTGGTTTTGCAGGTGAGTGAAGAGAATGCAAGGATAGCATTGAGTTTGAAAAGATTATTTAGAAATCCCTGGGAATCATTGGCAGAAATGTACACGATTGGTGACATTGTTTCTGCAACTGTAACTGCTATCACCAGATTTGGAGTCTTTGCCAGATTAGATGAAGGTGTTGAAGGATTAATCCACATATCATCCATTCCACAAGAATCATATCAAAATGATTTGGATAATCTGTTTAAAACTGGACAGGTTGTTACAGTCAGAATTCTCCACATTGATATAGAGAGACGTCGCCTGGGGTTGGGTCTGATGGATGAGTAGAAAACCTGGAAGCCAAAATAAAAAAAGATTTTTAATGGAAAACGATCAAAAATCTTCAGGTGACCAACAAAACTGGTTATTAAAAATTCAGCCAATTATTCGCAGATATGGATTGGATCTCTTTGGGGAATCCATGTTTGCGATAGCGGTTTTAACATTGTTTGGCTTAATTGGATGGACATCAGGGAGTTTGATTACCACTTGGATCACTCTGATCACAACATGGTTTGGTTGGGGTAGTTATTTATTTGTTCTCATGTTTGCAGCGTTTGGGGCTTGGAGCTTTCGAAAGAGAATTTTTGGTGAAATTAAATTCCCATTATCACGCGTTCTTGTTTTTGAAATGGGATTTTTCGTTTTTATAACTTTTCTGGCGGTTTATGGGGGGATGGATCTACAAAGAGCTGAATCTGGTTTTGATGGCGGATTTATAGGTTGGGGACTAGCAAATTTGCTTTTGAGATTTTTACCTGAACCAATCTTATCCGTATTTCTATTATTTTTGATAATTTTTAGTTTCGCGATAGGAACGGGTTTCTTTTCTTTCTTTTTACGAAAATTGGATATCTGGTCTGAAAATTACATTCAAAAAAAGGGAATTATTGATGCGAATGGCTCATTTATTCAATTAACTCAAAAAGATGGATTGGGGAAGAAAAATTCTCATAATGAAGAATTGTTAGATGTGTTGAAAAGTCAGACGATTATGTCTCCTGCCCCTATTATTGAGAGACGGCAAAATTTACCACCATTTGATTTACTCGCCGCTGAACAAGTACATGTGATGGATACTATCCAGGTGCAGGCGATGGGGGAGCAAATCGAGAAAACATTATTTGAATTTGGTGTCCCTGCCAGAGTAGCTGGATATCGTATTGGACCAACAGTTACACAATTTGCGGTAGAACCAGGATTTGTAGAAAAAGAGAATCCAGATGGGTCATTCAGTAAACATAAGGTGAGAGTTTCGCAAATCTCTTCGCTGGCAAGAGATTTAGCATTGGCCTTATCCGCTGAGCGATTACGAGTTGAAGCTCCTGTTCCGGGTAGATCATATGTGGGCATAGAAGTTCCCAATTTGCAATCCAAAATGGTTCGCTTACGCCCGATTCTTGAATCGGAAATATTTCTAAAACTCAGTTCGCCTTTAAGCCTGGCACTTGGTCAGGATGTTTCAGGACAGGCAGTTGTTGCAGATTTAGTAAAAATGCCTCACCTGTTGATTGCCGGGACAACTGGATCGGGGAAATCTGTCTGTGTCAGCGCAATTACAGCCTGTTTGTTGATGAACAATTCCCCAGACAATCTTCGCATAGCTATGCTAGATCCAAAAATGGTTGAACTTGTTCGGTTTAATGGGGTACCTCATTTACTTGGTAAAGTAGAAACCTCGATTGATCGAATGGTAGGTGTATTACAATGGGCAATTTCGGAAATGGATCAAAGGTATCGTCTACTAGAAGAAGCGAAAGCAAGAGATTTAGATGCTTATAACAATAAAATGATGAGAAAGAATCAGCCAATTCTCCCAAGAATTGTCATCATCATTGATGAACTCGCTGATTTAATGCTATCTGCTCCCGATCAAACCGAACATGGTCTTGTCCGCTTGGCGCAAATGGCTCGTGCTGTAGGGATGCACCTGGTGGTTGCTACACAACGGCCAAGTGTGGATGTAGTCACCGGCTTGATCAAGGCGAATTTTCCAGCAAGGATTGCTTTTACAGTAGCTTCATCCATTGATTCGCGTGTGATTTTGGATGTGAATGGCGCTGAAACCCTAATGGGGAAAGGTGATATGCTGTTTTTAGCACCGGATAAAGGTTCTCCTCAACGTGCGCAAGGAGTAATGGTTACCGATCATGAAATAGACCAGGTGATTGATTTTTGGAGACAATCTGAAAACACAATTATTGATTCATCCGCTCCATGGGAAGCTCTCATGAAAGTGATGGAAGAAGCAGGTGGAGATGATCTTATCAAACAGGCAATTGATCTGGTGAAAACAAGTCGCAGAGCTTCAGCTTCTCTACTGCAACGGCGATTAAGGATTGGTTTTCCTCGAGCAGCACGGTTATTAGATCAATTAGAAGAGATGGGTGTGGTTGGACCTGGCCAGGGAGGGGGCAAAGATCGTGAAGTCCTTATCGATCCCAACGATGATTGGGAAAATATGAAAAATGTAAATGAGGACGAGGATTAATTGGCTTTGAATGTTTTTTCTTGACAGTTCTAAATCCGTACGATAGGATAATCAAATCAAAAAAAATTGAATGGAAGTGTGTTTTGGATAATTCTACAAAGAAAAAAATTAGCTTTTCTGACTTAATGAGAATTAAATTTAAAGGAATTTTAGATCCAATTGGAAATTTTTTGAACAGCCTTGGTCTAAAACCCAATATGATCACAATCTTTGGATTGGTTGGTCATTTCATAGCTGCAATTTTTTTGGCTTTTGGTGAAATCATGTGGGGTGGAATCATATTATTGATTTTTGCACCGATTGATGCACTCGATGGGACTATGGCTCGTTTGAGAAATGAACCTACACGATTTGGTGGTTTTGTCGATTCAGTTACAGATCGATTTTCAGAATTAATTATTTTTGCAGGATTGTTGTATTTCTTTGCTCAACAACAAAACACCTTAGCCATAATGCTATTATATTTTGCTGCAGCCGGATCGATAATGGTGTCATATACAAGAGCCCGGGCTGAGGCATTAAATTATGAAGCAAAGGAAGGATTGATGACAAGGTTGGAACGTTTAATTATTCTGATACCTTGTTTAATCTTCAATATTCCAGTTGTAGCATTAGGAATCCTGGCAGTGACGGCAAATTTCACTGCTTTACAAAGAGTTGCATCAGTAAGAAAACAGGCATATCTGGCGAAAGATGTCGTTGGATTATCAAAAAATAATAATTAGAGGTGAGAAATGCCAGAAGGATTTTATATAGGAAAACTGTTCATCCATTTTTATGGCGTCATCATTATGCTTGGCGCTGTGTTAGCAGCCTGGTTATCCACAGTCGAGGCAAAACGACGTGGCTATAATCCCGATATTATTTGGGATGTAATGCCCTGGTTATTGATTGCTGGAATTATCGGAGCTCGCATCTGGCACATTCTTACACCACCAGCATCCATGGTGGAGATGGGAATCACAACCCAATATTATCTTACCCATCCTTTGGATGCAATCAATATTCGTGCTGGGGGATTGGGAATACCAGGTGCAGTCATCGGTGGGGCTTTGGCATTATGGTTCTATACCCGCAAAAAGAAATTAAGTTTTGCCTCCTGGGTTGACATCATTGCTCCTGGTTTGGCACTTGCTCAGGCGGTTGGGAGGTGGGGAAATTTTATAAATCAGGAATTGTATGGTGCTCCAACTAATTTGCCTTGGGCAATCTTTATTGAGCCTTCCAGACGTTTACAGGAATTTATTGATGTTGCTTATTATCACCCGATGTTCCTGTATGAATCTATTTGGAACTTGTTAAATATGGCATTGTTATTGATATTAAGCAGGAAAATGAAAGACAAATTATTCCGGGGCGATATTTTCCTTGTTTATTTGGTACTTTATCCTGTTGGAAGATTTTTATTAGAATTTATTCGGCTAGATCCCTCTAATGTTGGTGGAATTAATGTCAATCAGACGATCATGGCGATAATTGCCATTTCCGCGATAATCTTGCTCATACTCAAGAGAACTTTACTCAAGGATAAGCAGAGTATTGAACCTTATCCAGAGATCGCTTTAAAAGCTGGTTAAATTTTGATAAACATATGTGTTTTATCATTTGGTGAAGAAAATTGATCAAAACGGAAAATCTAACAAAATTCTTCGGTGAATTTACAGCAGTTGATCAAGTAAATCTTGAAGTGCCTGCAGGTACGATCCTTGCCTTACTGGGTCCAAATGGTGCCGGTAAAACGACGACTGTTAGAATGTTGTCCTCAATACTAAAACCCAGCAGTGGAACAGCTAAAGTTGCCGGGTTTGATGTAGCATCACAACCTTCTGAAGTTCGAAAAATGGTTGGTGTCTTAACTGAACATCATGGATTGTATGGACGAATGAATGCAGATGAATATCTGCTATTTTTTGGGGCGTTATATGGATATTCTAAAAGCCAGGTGGTGAATAAGATCAATCCAATGTACGAGCAATTAGGGATGACAAATTATCGCAAGAAGCGTCTTGCAGAATATTCTAAAGGAATGCGTCAAAAATTGGCATTGGTCAGAGCTCTAATTCATGAACCTCCTGTGCTTTTGTTAGATGAACCGACATCAGCAATGGATCCTGAAAGTGCAAAAATTGTAAGGACAGCGATTAAAAGTCTCAAAAATAAAGAACGAACAATCGTTTTGTGCACTCATAATCTGGTAGAAGCGGAAGAATTATCCGATCAAATTGCCATCATTCAAGATGGAAAAATTATTCTTCAGAAATCAATTCAAGATGTAAAAAATTCTCTTTTCGGTACACCAGTTTTTATTGCTAAATTTGATCAGAAAATTGACGGAAATCAATTGGGACTTCCTAATGATATCCAAATTCTAAAAATAATTGACAATGAAATATATATCAAGATAACTAATCCAAATGAACAAAACCCAGGTTTGATTCGATCGTTGTCTCAGAAAAACAACCTGGTTTCGTTTACTGAGTTTTCCAAACGATTAGAAGATGCATATCTTGGCGCAGTCAATCCGGTTAGTCAGGAAGAGATTTATGATTAGTAACTTGAGAACTGCTTTGGTAATCACCCGAAGAGAGGTGCGAGATCAATTTCGTGATTGGCGCATCATTTTTCCAATTTTAGGTCTGACTATCTTTTTTCCTTTCTTAATGAACTTCACAACAGCACAAGTTTTACAATTTGTTAACCGTTACGGTGCCTCCATCGTAGGCGAACGGTTGGTTCCATTTTCAATGATGATTGTTGGATTCTTTCCAATATCTGTTTCCTTAGTCATTGCTCTGGAAAGTTTTGTTGGTGAAAAAGAACGCGGTAGTATCGAACCCTTGTTTAATACCCCATTATTGGATTGGCAAATTTATATTGGAAAAATACTTTCCTCCATTGTTCCCCCATTAATTGCAAGCTTTTTTGGTATGGCTGTTTATTGTATCGGATTGGTTTATAACAACGTTCCTTTACCTGAATTACAGCTGATTATTCTAATTATTGCCATTACAATCATTCAGGCTATTGTAATGGTTGCTGGAGCTGTTGTAGTTTCCTCTCAGGCTACTTCGGTTCGTGCTGCAAATTTATTAGCCAGTTTCATCATCATTCCTATGGCATTGTTAATTCAAGGTGAAAGCATTGTCATGTTCTGGGGTAATTATGGAACTCTATGGTGGGTAGTATTCGGGCTTTCCGTCCTGGCAGTATTGTTATTAAGGGTAGGACTTGCTCATTTCAGTCGAGAAGAATTACTAGGCAGGGAAATTGATGTGCTAAATATTCGTTGGGGATGGAAGATTTTTAAATCAGGTTTTTTGGGGAAAGCATCCAATATTAAAGAATGGTATCAAATTGAAGTGGTAACAACTTTAAAGGAGATGCGAATTTCCATCCTTATCATTTTTTTATTTTTATTGGCAGGATTCTATATTGGGTCAACCCAAATATCAAGATTTGAATTCCCAATTGAACAATTAGGTGTGGAGAATATGGAACAACAATTGATACAATTGAGTTCAAATTGGTCAATTGGCAATTTTTCCCCTGTACTGTTAATTTTTTGGCAAAATTTTCGGGTTATTCTAATATCGTTTGTTTTGGGTGTTATCACTTTAGGAATTTTTGGTGTTATTCCACTCATGGCTTCCATTGGAATTGTGGGATATATAATGGCTCTGCTGGAAAAAATTGGATTGGATGTCGGCACATATTTTTTGGGTTTTATCATTCCGCATGGCATATTTGAAATTCCTGCCGCAATAGTTGCAATCGCAGCAATATTTCATATGGGTGTTTTGGTAGCAACACCAGATGCAGATTTAACCATTGGAGAAGTATGGATAAAATCGATAGGTAATTGGTCAAAGGTAATGGTGGCTTTGGTGATTCCCATGCTATTTATTGCTGCAATCATTGAATCCTGGATTACCCCAAAGTTGGCACTCTGGTTGCTATTCTAAGTACTTAATTACCAGCCCTGTAAGTAAGGTAACCATTCTTCCTCTGCTTGATTGTTTCTCATAAATATATACGTTGCATTGCCAGGAGGAGGTTGTGGTCTGCGTTGAAGTTTCATATTCGAATCCTGTAATGTTCTTCCACCTTTTTTATGGTTACAATAAGAACAAGCAGTTATCAGATTCTCCCAGGAAAAAGTACCCCCAAGATGTTTTGGAAGAATATGATCAATGGTCAAATTCATGGAATGGTTTCCACAATATTGACACGTGTAATGGTCTCGACGAAAAATTTCTTTTCGGGTTAAATGGACCTTTGCTCTTGGCCGGTGGATCATTCTTTGTAGCCTAATGACAGATGGAATGGGGTAGCTCTGGTAAACACTCTTTAAATATCCGCGTCCATTACTGACAAGGATTGCTTTGTCGGTGATAATGAGTCCGAAAGCCCGCTTCAAATCACAGATATTGATCGGTTCAAAATTAGCATTCAGAACAAGAACTTGATCAGACATATACAACCTGTTTTTGATTATAGCAGATTGTAATTATTTCTTATTTTAATATTTTGTTAATAAAAAATAAAAAATTCTCAAAAATTATAATATTATTGTACAAACATTAGGCAAATATTGATGAAAAACATAAAATTATTAATGCAACATAAATGATTCGAAGATTATTATGATTAATAAAAGCAATTGGGTGAAAAAATGAAAATAATGATTTCAGGTGGAACGGGTCTCATTGGCCAGGCATTGTCAGAAAAATTAATCCAATCTGGAGATGAATTAATTATTTTGACAAGAGATGCAACTGGAAAACAGGATTCAAAAAATAAAAAGTATTTTGAGTGGGATTCAAAATCCAAAGAACCTTTGATTCCTCTGATGCAGGAGGTTGATACTGTTGTAAATTTATCTGGTGAGAATATTGGGACTGGTACTTGGACCACTACAAAAAAAGATCGGATAATAAATTCCAGAATTTCTGTCGGAAATGCATTAACACAGGCTATTTTGGATTCTCCAAAAAGACCAGAAGTTTTTCTTCAGGCTTCGGGGGTTGGTTATTATGGTTCTAGTCATACGAAAGTATTTGATGAAACATATTCAAATGGAGATGATTTTTTAGCCAATGTAGCCAAACAATGGGAAGCTTCATCGAGTCAATTGGATTCTGCAGGTATTAGAAGAGTAATCATTCGCAATGGTTTGGTGCTTGATTCAAAATCAGGTGTTTTACCGTTAATGGTTTTACCATTCAGATTATTCGTTGGAGGTCCCTTGGGTAGTGGCCGCCAAATGGTGTCCTGGATCCATTTGCAGGACAACATTAGAGCAATCGAGTTTTTAATCAAAAATAAAGATTTATCTGGTCCATTCAATCTTTCATCTCCGAATTCTCTGACGAATGCGGAATTTGGAAAAGTCATTGCAAAAGTAGTAAAAAGGCCGTATTGGTTTCCAGTCCCATCTTTCGGATTAAAAATCGTATTGGGAGAGAAAAGCCAACTCGTTCTAACAGGACAAAATGCCTATCCAGGCAACTTATTAAGTCACGGATTTGAATTTAATTTTCCAGAATTAACAGAAGCTTTAAATGATATTTATAACAAATAAGTTTATTACTTTTCTTTTGAATAAATTGAGTGAAGGTCATTCAAAATAATAAATCCGTTTGTAAGTTCCGTTTGTAAGTTCCATTCGAGTGCAGGTGATTCGTGTTAGAATTTCTTTTACTTTGAACGGAAGGCGGAATCGATAACATGAATACCATAAGGAATGCATTTGAAGAATTAAAATGGCGGGGAATGATTTTTGATTACGTGGATGGTATTGACAGCATTCTAAATGAGAAAAAAGTGACTGTCTATAACGGTTTCGATGCTACTGCAGATAGTCTTCATGTGGGACATATGGTGCCATTGTTGGCATTAGCTCGTCTTCAACGCTTTGGTCATCACCCAATTGCTTTAGCAGGTGGTGGAACTAGTATGATTGGTGACCCGAGTGGAAAATCAGCCGAGCGACAATTACTGAGTAGTCAAATTATTGAAGAAAATGTTGAATCAATTAAGCAACAATTAGCTCACTTTCTTGATTTTGATGCGAAATCAAATCCGGCGAGGGTTTTAAATAATGGTTCATGGTTGATGGATTTAAACTTGATTGAATTTTTAAGAGATATTGGGAAGCACTTTACGATCAATTACATGTTGGCAAAAGATTCAGTTAAATCAAGAATTGAGCGGGAAGAAGGGATTTCCTATACTGAATTTAGCTATATGTTGCTACAGTCATACGATTTTCTACACCTCAATAAATATGAGAACTGCATTCTTCAGACCGGTGGAAGTGATCAATGGGGAAATATCACTGCCGGGACCGAATTGGTGCGTAGAGTGACCGGAAATTCGGTTTACGGGATGGTTTATCCTCTGATTACAAAGTCAGATGGAACAAAATTTGGTAAAACCGAATCAGGCTCCGTATGGCTGAAACCAGAAAGAACATCCCCGTTTAAATTCTATCAATTTTGGCTAAACACAGAGGATAAAGATATTGTAAATTATTTAAAATTCTTCACCTTCTTGCCGAAAGATGTGATTGATGAATTGGAATTTTCTGTAAATGAACGACCGGAAGAAAGAGAAGCTCAAAAAAGACTTGCTAAAGAAATTACTGCTATAGTTCATGGTGAAACAGCATTAAGCAGAGCAGAACAGGCTACTCAGGTTCTGTTTGGCGGAAGCTTGGAAGGTTTGTCAGGTGGCGATATTGAAGAAATCTTTGCAGATGTTCAATCTTCAGAACTACCTCGCACTTCTTTTGAATTGCAAGGTAAACCCATTGTTGAATTATTGATTGATTGTGGTGTGGCAAAATCCAAAGGGGAAGCGAGGCGATCAATACAAGAAGGTGGCATCAACCTGAACAATAATCGGGTAACAGATTTGGATTTATTCATCCAAACAACAGATTTTATTGAAAATCATTATCTGGTATTGAGAAAAGGTAGAAAAAATTATCACCTGGTTAAGGTTAACTAGAATTCTAAATAAGGAACAAATTTGAGAATAAATTATTCGCTGCCAGAAGTCAGAATTTGTTCCATAATTTCCTGGCCTATTAGTTTTGCATCTTCAGGGGTTCCGGTTTCTAAAGTCAACAACAGGATTAATGGGGTTGCTTTCCAATCAGGTAATGTGCCAGAGATATACCAATGGACAGGTTTCTCATCTGAAAAATTCGATGAGGTCATTTCCCACGCTGGAAAATCTTGCCGGCTTAAGTAGGTGGCAGTTTGATTGGCAGATAATCGATCAATAACTTGTATGGATTCTTTTGAAGCAAGAACTAACCAGTTTTGTTGAGGTGTATTTACTGCAGTCGAAAGTCTGGGATAAGGGATATATCCGGCATTCGAAAATGTTGCACCGGCTCTGGCCACCTGCAAAGGAGAAAGCAGAACAGGTTCTAAAAATTGACTGGTTTCTGAATCTATTAATAAAGTTGGTTCAGCGGGCAATTCAAATGGGTATGATTCCGACCAACCAAACTTCTGAATCATTTCATTCGTATTACCAGAATCGAGGAACGAACGAAGTAAATTGTTAGCATGCTCACAACCATTCATAAGCGCTATTCGCAGGTCAGATTTTTGTAATGTGCTCAAAGGAAAAGAGCACCGTCCAGTTTCAAAAAAAGTCTCATTAATAACATTTATTGACTTCTCTTGTAAATACCCTAAATAGAACAGGGAAGCGAGGTTGCCAATTTCATACTTGCCTTGTGAAACCCGATTTAACAATGGAGCGTTCTGATCAATTGATAATTCGTTCCAATCCGCTTCAAGCTGGTTGGCATTAAATCCAGGTGATGACCAGATTGCTAAAATTTCCCCAGATTTTGCATTCATAATTAAACCTCCACCTTGATAGTCTTCGAGTGCAGCAACGATCTGTTTTTGTCTGGTAAGATCTATTGTTGTACGGATATCAAGACCATCCGGTGGGCGAGCGTAAATTAATTGATTCCACCATATATTCGACGAAGGAAGTCCAGCCAATCCTCTCAGATACGAATCCATACTTGCCTCAAGACCACTTTGACCCAGAAAAGGATGGTTATAACCAGCCGTAGTTGATAAAGATGGCTCATTCAACCAGCGGGAGTAAGATCCGCGTTCACCCGTGGTTATCGTAATTGGATTATTTTGACGGTCTAATAGGTCTCCGCGAGGAACAAAGCGATCATTAATTATTTTTCGGAAGTTGTCCGTTCGACTTAATAATTGGTCTGAACGTATGATAGACCAATACGTTGTTAACATACTGATCCCAATAAAACAAATGACAACTGCAGAATAGGATAGTAAATATGGTTTAATTTCCTTTTGAACTGTGGCTTTGGAAGTTTGATTTTGACTGATCAAAAGTAAAAACAAAGCAGCAATAAACACTGTGACAAGCGATGATCCACCATAAGAAACAAATGGAAGCGTGACACCAGTTAATGGCAAGAACCGCGTATTTCCACCGATGATTAAGATTGATTGGATTGATAAAAAAACCGTAATGCCCGAAGCCAGGAGTCTCTGATATTGATTTTGAGATTTGATTGCGATTGAAAAACCTCGAAAAGCAAGAAAAGTGTACAAACTGATAATGAACATTCCACCAAATAAACCAAGTTCTTCACTGATGGCTGCAAATATGAAATCAGATATAGCGACTGGAACAATTCCAGGACTACCTAATCCTGGACCAGCGCCAAGCAGATGACCGGCTGCAATTGCCTGTATAGATTGAATGATTTGATAAGATCCTCCGGTCGGGTCTAACCAGGGATTTAGCCAACCGTCAACTCTGATTTGAATAACACCAAAACTTTGATATCCAATAATGCTGGATATGGTGAGTATCAACAAAAAATAGAAAATGGTCCTTTTCTTCCCGGATACAATGAAAATAAAAAATGCATAGATTATTAAAAAAATAGTTGCAGTTCCCAGGTCTCTTTGGGCGAAGAGGATCAAAATGGCAGCACCAACCATGACGATTGATGGTGTCAGTAAAACGGATAATTGATTCCGAAAAGCCCAATGATCAGCAAAGAAAGCAGATAAGTAGATTATAAATAATAATTTTAATGGTTCCGATGGTTGGAAATAAATTCCACAACATCCTAACCATAATCGTGGACCTTCTCCGCCTGGATAAATTCCAAAAAAGAAAGTCAAACCTGTAATGATCAAACCTATGGATAACCATATATATTTATATCTACGTACCTGGCTGATGATATTTGGATATTTTAGAAAAAAGATCAAAATTAACGAACCAGAGCTAAACCAAATTAATTGTCGCCATCCAAATGCGGTGGATAATCGAAATATGGTGAACATACCTATTCCGGTTAATAGATAAATGATTGGTAATAGATAAGGGTCCCGATTGGGGAGCAAGCGACAGCTGGTTTTATGAATAACAAAACTAAAAAAAAGCCAGATGATTAAAGCAATCCATTGTTCCCACTTAAGTAATGTGTTCCAGCTTAGTGTGCGAATAACTGGGGCGACAGTAAGGATTGTGCTGTAAAGAAATAAAATTAGGCCACCCAATCCAAACAGGCTTAATTGGAGTCGATCTCGATCGTAGAAGAAAAGATTTCTGATTAAATTCACTATAGATATTTACTGATGAAAATGCTAAGTTTCTCTTTTTCTTTTTGATCCATAAAGCTTGATGAAGTTGTCAGCGCACTTGCTAACGCATGATGACAATCACAATCATAAGGATCAATATTTTTAATGAGATTTAATATGGAATCTCTTGCGACCTGTCCATTTTTTTGGAGAACTCTCATTATCATATCAACTGTTACCGATTCTTCGTGTACATGCCACACATCATAATCGGTTACATGGGCGATGGCTGCATAACACATTTCTGCTTCCCTCGCGAGAAATATTTCTGGAGAGGTTGTCATACCTATAATCGACATCCCCCAGGAACGAAATAAATTCGATTCTGCTTTTGTTGAGAATCTAGGTCCTTCAATTGTTATCAGTGAAGCACCTTTATGGACAGTTGATCCCGTTTCTACAACAGCTTTGTATAATAAATTTGAAAGATGCGGACAGAAAGGATCAGCAGTGCTAACGTGAGCAACAAGTCCCGTCTGGAAAAACGTTCGCACCCGATCTTTTGTAAAGTCTACTAATTGTTCAGGGATCACAAAATCGCCAGGCGCAAAATCTTCCCTTAATGATCCACATGCTGAAATAGCAATGATACTTTTAACACCAAGTTTCTTAAAAGCATATATATTCGCACGATTGTTGATTTCAGATGGTGAAATTCTGTGTCCTACACCGTGCCGTGCCAGAAAAGCTATTGTTTTTCCAACTGCTTCCCCAATAATGATGGATGAACTGGGTTTTCCAAAGGGGGTATCGATATCAAGTTCATCTTTTATTGATATTTCGCCCATCTGGTAAACCCCGGTTCCACCAATGACACCCAGATCAATTGTGTAAGTCATCGTTTCCTCCATTAAATTATTATCAAGTATTGATTGTATGAATGATTAATTTGATATTTCCGACCTGAAGCATATCATTATCAGTCAATATGCACGGTTGTTCAATACGCTCATCATTTAAGAATGTTCCATTGGTTGAGTTAAGATCATGGATCCACCAATTCTGATCAATTAGATAAAGTCTTGCGTGCTGAGCAGATATTGTTTCATCAGGAATGTGGATCTTGCAATTTGGATCACGTCCCAGAAGTACATCATTTTGTTGAATCATAAATGCTTCCTGATCTGGATGATCTTTAAAAGAAATTCGAATATTAGTTGAAAGTTCTGGTGACAATAATTTTATTTGCGTTTTTAATTGTCGCCAGGTTGTAAATAATAGAAGGCCGATAAACCCCAACAAAAGGAGTGCCAGAACAATTCTGAGAATGAGAACAACGATAGCTGTCATTTTGAATCTACTATTCTTGGAATTTCTGCGGTTGATCCTTGATTAATATCGCTTTCATTATTTTCCTCCCCATATACAAGAGGATAGGATGCAACCGATATAACATCTCCTGGACGAAGGATGGACTGATTAATCCTTACACCGTTTATAAAGGTTCCTGATGTTGAGTTCAAATCAAAGATTACATAATTCCCATTGATATATCGAATCTGAGCATGATTTCTACTGATTATTGGATTATCAATAACCAGATGATTATCATTTTTCCTGCCAATTTGAATGATATTTTTTGATAAAGGGAAAATATCCTTATTTGGAAATAAGAGGTATGCATCCGCTTTTTTTGGAGTTATTACGGGTTTCTCCTGATTAGGAGGCAAAACAGATGTTTTCTCAATCTCATTAATGACGGAAAATGAATTGATCCTGAATTCGTCAAGGAATAAATCCGGATCAGAGAAAAACTCGATTGTAATTTCACCCGGGAAATATTTCTCATATTCTTCAGCACTCTCGGCTAATGTCCTTTTAATTTCCTGAATCCAGGAATGCTCAATACCTAACGTTTCATAGATTTCCGGATTTACAGCAATGGAAAATAAGTTCGGTAATTGTTGGTTATTTTTGATGGCGAGCAAAACAATATCCCGCAATCCATTGATAATTGAAATCGCGATTGTTTTTTGAATTGTATTCCATGGCAATAACTGAATACTGCTTTCGATCAGTTTCTGCAAGCTCTTTTCGATTTTTTCTAAAAGTTGCCTCATATTTTATAATTATAAAGCGAAAGGGAAATCATGCAATGACACACAAGAAAGCTTCTGGTTACGAAGAAATCGGACATACAGCAGATTTATCACTTAAGGTTTGGGCGACATCATTGGAAGATTTATTCATTAATGCACTTGCTGGTATGTATAGCATGATTGATGTATCTGTGAGTGTGGATGATCAACTTGAATTCCAGGAATTTTATTTTGAGGGAATGGATCACGAAAGTCTCTTGGTTTCTTTTTTAAGTGAGTGTAATTTCAAATTACAGAATGAAAAAGTTTATCTGGATATCAAGAAAATTATTGTTGGTACGAAATCATTGATGGTTAAATATTCTCAATTGAAAATCAATGAATTTGTTAAGGAGATAAAAGCGGTTACCTACCATAATCTGAAAATCAAACATTGCTCACAGGGATATTCCGTAGTCATTGTATTTGATGTATGATGGGAGAGGTGCTATGGTTGAAATAACAGATTTTAAAAAGATTAGTAATTTTGAATGGGAGCTTCCAAGTGGATTTCGCGCTGATATGCGCGTTCCAGTCAGAATTTTTTCTACGAGGAAAATGCTGGAGCAAAGCCTCGGAGATTTATCGGTTGAGCAAGCAATCAATGCGACTACATTACCTGGTGTTGTTGGCTCGGTTGTTGTCATGCCTGATATGCACCAGGGATATGGATTTCCCATCGGTGGTGTTGCTGCCACAGATTTTTCTACTGGTGTCATTTCCCCAGGGGGGATTGGATATGACATAAACTGTGGTGTCAGGTTGTTGTCATCACAAATTCCTTATGATGAAGTTAAGGATCAAATTCAATTGCTTGTAATGGCATTAAATCATCACTGTCCGAGTGGCGTTGGATCAGAAGGTGGTATTCATTTATCCATTAAAGAACTGGAAGAAATCTGTGAAAGTGGATCACGTTGGGCACTAAAAAAAGGATTTGCAACCGAACAGGATTTAAGAAGGACTGAAGAAAATGGTTGTATTGTAGGTGCGAATGCTGGTAAGTTAAGTGATAGAGCAAAAAAAAGAGGGTTGCCACAATTAGGCACTTTAGGCAGTGGGAATCATTTTATTGAAATTGACCTGGTTGAGCAGGTGTTTGATGATCAAACGGCTGATATTTTTGGCTTAAAACAGGGTAATATCGCTGTAATGATTCATTGTGGTTCCAGAGGTCTCGGTCATCAAGTATGTAGCGATGCTGTTCAATCTTTTCAAACGTCTGTCCATAAATATGGGATCAAAATACCTGATCGTGAATTGGTATGTGCACCAATCAATTCACCAGAAGGGAAAGATTATCTGGCAGCTATGAGGGCAGCAGCAAATTACGCCTTCTGCAATCGCCAGGTATTAGCCCATTTAGCAAGACAGGCATTTGAACAGATTTTAGCGGGAAAAGTGAAAAACTGGCACTTATATCAGGTTTATGATATTGCCCATAATATTGGAAAGATCGAAGAGCATTTGATTGATGGGGAGTTAGTTCAGGTCTGTGTTCATCGAAAAGGTGCAACGCGTGCATTTGGTCCTGGGGCAGTTGGAATTCCAGAAGAATTTGCAAAAACTGGTCAACCTGTTCTGGTCCCAGGTAGTATGGGAACATCATCATGGGTGTTGGCAGGAACGAAACTCAGTATGGAGCGTTCTTTTGGATCAAGTTGCCATGGTGCTGGCCGATTGATGAGCCGCCAAAAAGCCAAAAAATCCATCCGAGGTGATCAATTAAAAGCGGATTTGGAGAAAAAAGGAATTTTTATTCAAGCAGGGTCATTAGCCGGATTGGCAGAAGAAGCTCCAGCTGCCTATAAAGATGTGGATCAGGTGATTGAAGCTGTCACTGGAGCAGGGTTAACCAGAAAAATCGCAAGATTGATACCTTTAGCTGTTGTCAAAGGATAAAGGGTGGTGTTTATTCAATTAAGGTGCTGATAATTGCGATTTTTGCATTTGTTAGTTTTACAAAATCACGCACCTTGATCTTTATATTTAATCCTATTTGACCAGCCGACACATGCATCCAATCCATGGAATTGGCAGTCTCATCTAACAATATTTTGAAACCTTTATTTAGTAAAGCCAGAGCTGAAATCCCCCCAGTTTGAAGTCCAGTTACTTCTTCAGCTTCATGTGGTTCTGGAAATTCTATCTTTTTTTGGTTTAATAATTTTGCAATTTTCTTTAAATCGGCAGTTTGGTTTGCAGGGATAACACCCAGGATCGGTTTGCCTGGGACAACTGGTTTTAAAACAATCGTCTTAAAGACACAATTATCAGGCACATTTAGAAATTTTGCAGTTTCTTGCGCCCCATGTTTACCACCAGGAATCTCGAATAATTCGTATTGAATTTTTCTTGCATTCAGGAATCGAGTGACATTATTCTGGACCATGATTAATTCCGATTTTTTTATAAATATAAATTGGATTGCTAAAAATCCACCCACGTTTTTCTCCATAATAATGAATGTAGCATTCCACTCGATAATAACCAGGTGATTTAGTAATATAAGTACATATTTCTTGATCTTTCCAAATCATGATTGTTAATCCATTGTGTATCAAATGACACTCCACCGCTTCTGGCAATCTAATTTGCAATGTTATTGATGATTCAATTTCTATTTTTTCGCCCATGATTGCAGATTTTTGTCTTCCCTGTGCATAAAATCTAAATCCTTTCGTTGGAAAGGGCAGGTCGTATCCAATAAAAGATGTCCCATCCCTAAAAGCATCAATGATCGTTTTACGATCCATTAAATAATTCCCTGTGAGTGGATTTTGAATAAAGATATGATTATTGATTGATTTGAAATGAAATTGGTATGGGAAAATTGTTCGTTTTAGAAATCCTTTTTGCATTTTAAGACAATGGGCATCAGATCCACCAACCGCTGTCAACTTTTTTCCGGACAACATCAATTCATCCCATTTCCTAATTGAATTCGGATGAGGTCCACGAGAATAAAATTGAGGAAAAAATACATTAAATAATAATTGAAACCAGTTTTTGGAGACATTTTTTAGTTCACTCAAATGGTTCCAGATTTCAATTCCTGTATAACCTTCAACTTCCCAATCTTCCCAGGTGATTGCAGTTTCATTTACCTGCGGAAGGGAATCTTCAAAGGGATGGGCTAAAAATGATAAACCTCCACTCTTTTTGACTTGATTAATTAATTGTTGAACATTATCCGCATAGGTACATAATTCTTTTGTATGTCCAAAGGTGATCAAGTGACTTTTTTGAGGTTCTCTCAACTTATTGTGAATTTCTTCGCCGATGATCACCAGGATTTTCTTCCCGTTTTTTTTGAAATAGCCTTCCAGATTTTGGATAAGGATGTTGTGATCGGTAATAATTAATGCATCTATTCCAGCCTGGATACCAGCTTCTGCAATTTTTTGATGGGTCCAATTACCATCGGAATAAACACTATGTATATGGAGGTTTACAACTAATTCTTCCACAGGTTGACTATTTTCCCTTATAAACGTTATAATTCGGTCTGTTAATATGAATACTTGATTGGAGGATAAGCGTGGTAATTTATATAGACTTGGCTTTGATTATAACTTCAGTTGCGCTAATCATTAGTGTAATTATGCAAAACAAAGGGGTAGGATTAGGTGGTTTACCTGGTAGTGATACAGGTGGGGTTTTTACAGCACGCCGTGGAATCGAAAAAACCTTATTTTATATTACGATTGGATTAAGTGTGTTATTTTTTATTCTTACAATTGCTGCGGTGATTGTTCGAAACTAAGCACTTTATTACATCTTTCTGGTGTACCAAATTTATAGAACCATCCTGGGCGATTCAATACTGAAAAGATGGTCGCCCAATTTTCTTTAAATAAACCCTATGAAAAAATTACGTTGGCAATTACTCATAATATTCTTAACTGGACTGGTTGTTGGTATTTTATTACTCAACGAAAAACCAGATGCACCTGGTGTTGTTGTTCCTGAACCTCAACAGGGCGGTGTCTATAGTGAAGCTCTGGTTGGAAAATTTCAAAGACTAAATCCAGTGTTGGATTTTTATAATTCTGCTGACAGAGACTTAAACAGATTGATTTTCAGCCGGATGATTTCTTTTGAGGAACGTGGAATTCCTAAATTGGAGCTGGTGGAAACGTATGGTATTTCACAGGACGGCACAATTTATAATATAACTTTGCGTCCTGAGGTGAAATGGCATGACGGGAAAACACTCACATCTAATGATATTTTATTTACAATCAATATGATTCGGGATGGTGAAGGTGTAGTTCCAGAAGATATTCGTACTTTTTGGACGAATGTGGATGTTAAGATACTAAGCGAAAATACTGTCCAATTCCGTCTTCCTGAGCCATTTGCACCATTCTTGGATTATTTATCTTTTGGGATTTTGCCAGAACACCTTTTAGGCAATCTCAGTTTTGACCAAATGATTGACTCGGGTTTCAATTTGCAGCCGATAGGTAGTGGCCCTTACTCTTTTGAAGGATTAATCACAGAGAATAATCAAATCCAAGGTGTAATTCTTCGGGCAAATCAGAACTATTTTGAGACTCCACCATTAATTGAACAAATGGTTTTCAGATACTTTGAAAATTCCACAGATGCTCTTAAAGCATTTCAGGATGGACTTGTCCAGGGAATCAGCAAAATTGATAATTCAATTTTAGGTAATGTACTTACGCAACCTCAATTAGCCCTTTATACAGCCAGAGAACCCCGGCTTACATTAATCTTCCTAAACTTAAAAAATTCAGAAGTTTCTTTCTTTCAGGATGTCAATATCAGGAAAGCTTTGTTATCAGGCTTAAATCGCCAAAAAATGATTGATAAAATTCTTAATAGCCAGGCAATTATTGCAGATGGTCCGATTTTACCTGGAACATGGGCTTATTATGATGGAATTACCACTGTTGAATTCAACCAATTGAATGCACTTCAATTAATCAAAGAAGCTGGTTATGTTTTAGGTGGTGAGAATTCAACTGTGCGAGCGAAGGATAATATTGAGTTAAGATTTGAACTGCTCTATCCTGATAATGAAATACATCGGGAAATGGCTGTAATGATCCAACAAAATTGGGAAGCATTGGGTGCAGCAGTAGAAATTCGTGGCGTCCCTTATTCAGAGCTGATTGAATCATATTTAAACCCCCGTTCATACCAGGCTGTATTAATTGATCTCGATCTTTCCTGGACGCCTGATCCAGACCCTTATCCTTTTTGGGATCAGGTTCAGGCAACGGGTGGTCAAAATTATTCTCAATGGGATAACTTTGTCGCCAGTGATTATTTAGAACAGGCAAGAATAACGACAAATTTAATTGATCGATCGTTGTTTTATAGAAACTTCCAGGTAGTTTTTGAAGAAGAATTACCCGCAATTCCATTATTTTATCCGGTCTACAACTTTGCAGTTTCTAAACAAATTCAAGGTGTTACGATTGGTCCTTTATTCGATACAAGTGATCGGTTCATGACAGTTAAGAATTGGTATATAATCGGTCCCCGACCAGAAATTACTTCCACCCAAGTCACTGAAAATGATGATGGGAGTGAATAATGTGGATTGTTGATCTAGAAAAAGAAATCCTAAACGAAATGCTCTCGCAATGGGAGCCATTCCTTTTTTCAAAAGAAATTTATTGGCCAGTTCATTTAACATCAAGAAATCTTCCTCAGGCATATCGAAAAATAAGGGTTACTCCAGGCAGATTATTAATAACGATCAAAGTCCTTCGTGAGTTCACAGAAATCAATCCTGAGCACGTATCAAATTTAAGTGAAAAAATCAAACAATTTCAGGATTTGAAGGATCGCTGGCAGGCAAATTGGAATAAGAAGGTAACTGAGGAAATTCCAGTGAGAATTAGGGAATGGACCAGGCTCATCAACGATTTGCGCATAGATAATGAATATTCACATATCCAATTGGTTAATCAAATTCAAATCCGATTGATGATTGATTTATTGATGGATCAACTGAAAGATGATGACAAGATGATTTTACTTCAACAAATGAACGGGTTGGATCATAAGTATCGGGGTCAAACCTTGGATAATGATTTTGTGTGGGATGAAAGTGAGAAATTTATCTTTCCAAATAGTGATTATTGGTATTTATATCGTAAATATTCACAACCAGGAGAGTAAGATGAGCTTTTATACGAAAACAGGGGATGACGGCACGACTGGATTGCTCGGAAAAGACCGCGTTAAGAAATCCGATAATCGAATGGAAACAATTGGATGCCTCGATGAAGCCAGTGCTGTTTTAGGGTTATCGAGAGCATTTGTTTGTTCCACAGAAATTCAAGAAATCATATTAAAGGTACAAAGACAATTGTATCTGGTCATGGGTGAAGTGGCTTCTGAAAAAGAAATTGCAGAAAAGTTCCGTTCGGTAAACCAGGAAAGTGTTTTGTGGATAGAAACAATGATTGACAGAATCAGTCAGAACACATCCATTCCTTCTGAGTTTATTGTGCCTGGGGATACAAAAGGGGGAGCATTCCTGGCATTAGGTCGAACTGTGGTTCGCAGAGCGGAGCGCCGGTTGGTAGAACTAATTGATGCTGGGGTGATTGAAAATCAGGAATTGTTACGCTATTTAAATAGGCTTTCATCTTTATTATTTGTTTTGGAACTTTATGAAAATTATATCTCTGGAAAAGGCGAACAAACATTGGTGAAATAATGCATCTAACAGGAACCATTATCAACGTTGTTACCATTCTTTTGGGAGGTTTTATAGGGCTTGTACTGGGGAACCGTTTACCAGAAAGAATTCGCTATACGGTAATGATGGCACTAGGTTTATTTACATTGGCATATGGAATTCGATTGTTTATTCAGACAGGAAATGCTCTGGTTGTATTAATCAGTATGTTAATTGGTTTGTTATTAGGAGAATGGTGGCGAATTGAGGATGGACTTAACCACCTCGGAGTATTTCTAGAAAGACACTTTAATCGCAATAAAGGAATTGAGAGTGCTAAGTTCATTCGGGGATTTCTGACAGCCTCATTGCTATTTTCTATTGGGCCTATGGCAATCCTGGGTTCTGTTCAAGATGGTTTGACTGGCGACTTCAACACGCTTGTTATCAAGTCAATTATGGATGGATTTGCTTCCATCGCTTTTGCATCAAGTTTAGGAATTGGTGTTTTGTTTTCCAGTCTGGTGATATTGGTTTATCAGGGTGGTATTTCATTACTGGCTACACAGTTACAATTCTTAATGAATGAGCAATTCTTAGCCGAGTTTAGTGCCATTGGCGGAATTATGTTGATGGGAATTGCGGTTAGTAGCTTACTTGAGATAAAGAAAATACGAGTAGCCAATTTTCTGCCTGGCTTCTTAATATTACCTTTGATTATCTGGTTATTTAATCTTTTGGGGATTTATTAAAAAAGATCTGAACCATTTTTTTTGTTCAGACCTTTTTATTAGTAATATTTATCTTTGATTTTTTTATCTACCTAACAATCCATCGATTGTTGAGAATAGGGTATCGCTGTAGACAAGATTTCCATTTACAGTAAATGAAGGAGTAGCATTTACTCCCAGAGATCTTCCATAGCGTAATCCCTCCTGAACATCAGCGTTATAACGATTGCTATTGAGGCAAGATCGGAAGTTATTTTCATCCAAACCTAAAGTTTCTGCGAAAGCAACCAACCTTTTATCGCTAAAATTTCCTGCATTTTCACCATTCCAATTCAGGAAAAGCATATCGTGGTAATCCCAGAAACTGCCTTGCTCTTCAGCACAATAAGCTGCTTCAGCTGCTTGAATGGATTCATTTCCAAGAAAACTAAATGGCACATATTTGAATAGAACATCACCAGTTGCCACATAACGATTGATGAAATCTTCTTCAAAATTGTCCCAAAAACGATAACATGCAATACATTGAAAATCAGAAAATTCTTCAACAACGATTGCTGCATTGGGGTTTCCCATCGTTAATCCATTCGTTTCAGGTCTTGCCTTCTCTTCAATTTGTTTAATTTCCCCAATAGGTTTTTGAGATTGATAAATAACAAACGCAGAAATTAATAGTGATATTGCAATAACACTGATTAAAATAACTTTGCGTTGGTTCTGAACTTTTTTTAATTTTTTGTTTCTAATTTCTTCTCTTTTTCCCATTCTTTCCTCCATGTAAACAGGAATTTAACAGAAAAATAGGTCAAAGTCAATCTAAAATGTAAAGTTAAAGCAGAATTTTTACTCAAGCATAAATCAGGACTGGATATTTTTCTTCGGTTTTGATAAAACCAAATTTTTTATATAAAGTCTGTGAAGGCAAATTGTCATCCTGTGTATTGACAGTTATTTTATTGATCCCGTGTGATACATAATAATTTAGTAAATCGGATAATAAGGCACTGCCAATTTTATATCCTTGATATTCTGGATCCACAGCCAGTCTGGCAAGGTGTGCATTTGAATACGACTCTGTACACATCTGATATCCGATAATTTTTCCTTTATGAAGTGCGATTGAGGTGTATCCAGATTGGTGAAAGGCTTTTTGCATCGATTCCTCTGGTAATTGCCATAAAGGAGCGAAACTTTTCGAGTCGATTATTGAAATTTCTGATAAATCCTTGTGTGTAGCCCTTTGAATCGTGATTTCATTTATATTTCTAGTAAAATGTATTTTCTTTTGTTGCCATTCAAAAACGATGATATTTTGGTAAGCGGTAAATGATTTCGTAAGCAGTAAATTAACAAACCAATTATGAATTCCTAAGACAGCAATCATATTGATCTTTCCAGGGTAATAAGGGAAAAGACTTTTAAATAGTAAATCCCACATTTCCTCATTTGAATACTTAGAAGAACAGGCAAATAACCTAATCCACGCTACTCCAGTCGCTTCACTGGGAGCAGCTAAACATGCAATTATTTCATCATTTTCTTCTGCAATTAAAAATGGTTGAATACCAAGCCAATCAAGAATCGGCCGCCAGTCTAAATGTTTATGGATATAAAATTCAAACCGAAGTAAATTTTCTAACTCTTTTTGATCTTTTTCTTCTGCGGGTCTGACCCTTATTTGTGATTTCATCGAAAACCATTAATTTTTAACGGTTACTGATTTTCATAACAATATCAGTTAAATATTTTAAGAATTTTTCTCTTTTGGAAAGGTTTGGTAAATTATTTAAGGCAGTTGTCATATTTCCCAAAGCTTCCAATTTTTTCCCTTGCTGGATTTGAAGTGAAGATATTTTTTTGAGCACATACGCTCTTGATTCTTCTTCCCCTGCCTTCTTAAGAATTTCTGATGCCTGCTGGTATAAGTCCAAGGCTAGTGTTTTTTCACCAAGACCTTCTGCTGCTGATGCTTGATTACCGAGAGCCATTCCGCAATTTTTCCAATCATTGAATCTCTCAAATACTAAATGAGTATCTTTTGCCAAATCAAACGCTTTTTGGGCATTACCTCCCATCAGGAACGCAACGCTCGCATTATTTCTCATTTCAGCAGAATTATGAAGATCTTTTGCCTCAAATAAATGAGCAGAAATCGATTCGAACAAATTGGCTGCATCCAAATATTGCTTCTTAGTAAAAGCAATATGAGCGTTTTTAATTTCGTTTTCAATGTTCATATTATCTATAAGGTAATTTCTAATAAGCCTTCGGCGACGAGACGCAATTTTTTAACATCTAACTCACTCAATTTCATAGCCAAATCCAAATAAGGAGCATTAATTGGTTTTGTTATAAATTCCCGAAAATCTTGAGGTAGTTCTCGCAGACTCATTATTTCAGCGTTTTCTTTTCGCCAACCACCAATCTTTCCCTGATTGTCATAGAAGAATTCAATTTGGCAATTTAGACATTTGGCAATAATTTCAAGAACAGGGATTGGTATCTCTACTTTTCCATTCTCATATTTGGATAATTGATCAACTTCCATTTCTGCACAGTCAGCTAACATCTCTATTGATATTTGATGTTCCTGACGTTTTGCTTGAATATTTGCCCCGATAATCTTATTCCTGAGATGGATTAATTTTTGAAAATTCTCACCATTCTTGGATTGATTTGGTGATTGGAGAATTTGTCTCCCCCAAAAATGTTCTATAGGAAGGTTATAAGTAAAAGCAAGAATTTCTAATTCTGGAAGGCTGGGTGGAAAAATTCCATGCTCTAAGTCGTTTAAACGATTTTCAGAAATTCCTGTTTGAGTGGATATATCATAAACCGAAGCATTTTTGGCAAGACGGGCATCAGTCAATAATAATCCTATTTTTTTACTCCGAATTTGAATGTAAAGCCTGTTATTCTTCATAATGCTGCTCCCAATATCTGGTTACCATTTTTTTGTATCACTTCTATAAATAATGGTTGGGGTGTTTTTGGTGGGTAAAAAACCTCGAAATACACGCTTACCAGTAATTATAGAAAATTTACAATTTTTTCTTAAAAAATTATAGCATTTTATACTATCTTCGTTGTCGTCCACTGGCTAAAATCTGTGCAACACTTGCTCCAAATACTTCTGGTCCCAATATAAAACCATTCTGCTCTAATCGAGTAGTAAAAAAGGGTCTGATTCCAGTTGGCTTTAGTTCACCAATAACCTTTCCATCTGGCGTAATACCCGTTTTATCAAATTTAAAAATATCTGTCATGACGATTGTAGGCCCCTCCATTCCAGCAACTTCTGTAATGGAGGTTATTTTTCGGCTACCGTCACTTAATCTGGATTGTTGAACAATCAAATCAATAGCGCTGGCAACCTGCTCTCGAATTATATGGATAGGAATTTCCATGCCTGCCATCATACACATGGTTTCCAGTCGAGATAATGCATCACGGGGGGCATTGGCGTGTAATGTTGTCAAAGAACCATCATGACCAGTGTTCATTGCCTGTAACATATCTAACGCCTCTCCACCTCTTACTTCGCCCACAACGATCCGGTCAGGACGCATACGTAATGAATTCCGCACTAATTCCCTGATGGAGACCTGAAATTTCCCCTCGATATTGGGAGGTTTGGTCTCCATTCGGACAACATGATCTTGTTGTAGTTGGAGTTCGGCTGCATCTTCGATCGTGACAATTCTTTCGGATGTAGGAATAAACCGAGACAGTACGTTTAATAAAGTTGTTTTCCCGGAACCAGTACCACCAGATATTATGATATTCAGACGCGAAATTACACATGCTTCCAGGAATTTAGCCATATTTGTTGTTATTGACTCATATTCAATTAATTGATCAATAGACAATCTTCCTTTTGCAAATTTTCTGATTGTCAAGGTTGGACCATCAATTGCAACAGGAGGTATTACAGCATTTACACGAGATCCATCGGGTAAGCGAGCATCAACAGTGGGACTATCTGCATCAATTCTTCGGCCAAGAGGTGTAATTATCTTTTCAATAATTCTTAAAACTGCATCATCATTCTCAAACTTTATACCAGTTTTGACTAATTTTCCTTCTTGTTCAACATACACTGAATTTGGTCCATTCACCATCACTTCACTTACCGAATCATCTTGCAATAATGATTGTAAAAGACCGAATCCTAAGATATCATCAAGTATTTCCTTAAAAAGTTGATCCTGGATAGTTTGTGAAATTTTAATATTTAAGGATTGATATGCAAGCTTCAAATTACTTTTGACAAACTCATCTCTCTCCCGATAAGGTGGTCTTTTATTTTCAAGCTCTCTTGCTATCATTGTAACAAGGTGTTCCTTAAGTTTTAGAAAATCATTGGGATTCATAGAAGTTCCATCATTATTGAATAATTTCCTCAACAGGCAATATCCAAATTATTTGATCAGTATTTATAGTAAGAAAATTTGATTTATATAGGACATTGTCATTTAAATCCATAATTTTGGCATCGGTAATTGCCATAAAGTGACCACTTTCATTAAGCTCATCAATGAGACGTAAATCCAACTGAATATGGATTATTCCTGTAATTTTATGAGTCCCGGTAATAATTATTACTTCTCTTTGATCTTTTGTAATCCTTTGTGTAAAAATTTTTCCTTTTTCTTCAAATTGAGTTACCATATTTCTCCTACTCCTAATCCGGTAAGTCTATTGGAGGCATGAGGTAGCCTAGACCTGAACGAGTAACAACATGGCTGGGATTATGAGGATCCTTTTCTATTTTCTGCCTAAGTCTTGCAATGCTTACCCAAAGAATCTCTTTATCCTGTCTATATTGAGGTCCCCATATGGCAGAGAGTAATTCTTCTGCTGACAAAACTTTACCAACATTGTGAGCAAATTGAATTAATAATTTATATTCTGTGGCTGATAGTAATATAGGCGTGTCTTCACGCCAAATTTCCGCCCTGGCCAAATCGATTTTTAAGTCACCGTGTTCAAAGAAACGGATAGCTTTAGATTTCTCTGTTGAAAGTGATCTACGAAGGACGGAACGAACGCGTGCAATGAGTTCTGTGGCTGAAAATGGTTTTGCGACATAATCGTCAGCGCCTGCATTTAAACCCCTTACCCGATCCGTTTCTTCATTTTTCCCCGTTAACATAATAACCGGAACTTCGCTAAATTGACGGATGCGTTCCAATGTTGAAAATCCGTCAAGTTTTGGCATCATTACATCAAGAATAACCAGATCCGGATGTTTTTTGGAAACAAGGTCCAGACATTCTTCTCCATTGTTAGCTGTGATTACCTCATACCCTTCGGTTTTTAAGTTTATCTCTAGAAGATGTCGATATAGTTTTTCATCATCAACTACTAAGATCTTTGTATCTTTTGTCATATCTACCTCCAGGAGTTAGGAATTTTGACTTTCATTTAATGGAAGAAACACATGAATTGTTGTGCCTTTTCCGCAAATTGAAGAAGCAGAGATTTGCCCATGATGGGCTTCAATTATTTTCTTACATATAAAAAGTCCCAATCCTGATCCTCGTGTATCGTTGTAATGAGTTTCTGATCGAAAGAACCGTTCAAAGATTCTCTCCAGATCTTGAGCAGGAATTCCTGGCCCAGTGTCCTTAACATCAATTGAAATGCCTTTGGTTTCACGAAACACACGGAAATTTAGCGGATGCCCAGGCGCGTATTTAGCTGCATTTGAAACTAAATTATCAAAAACCTGTTTTAATCGATGCGGATCACCCTCAAATGTTGGTAGTTCTTGTCTAATATCCAAATTAATCTGGAGTTCAGGGTGGTGAACCCTGGCATGGGAAATAACATCGTTTAACAATGCATCTATTCTCAATAATTGCATGTTTAGTAACGTATTACCGGATTGTAGACGAGAGGAATCCAATAAATTATCAATCAATTCTTTTAACCGGTCTGTTTCCTGATCGATTATTGTTAAAAATTCGTTTTGATTTTCAGGACTCCATTTTGTGTCTGAACGAAGTAAGGTTGTCGTAAAGCCTTTTATAAAGCCAATTGGGTTTTTTAATTCGTGAGATAAGGTAGAAATAAAATCATCTTGAATCTGTAATGTTAAAATATGTTCCTGCAACTGATTAATTATTATCTCACGTTCCTCACGAAGAACCATTGATGAAATCTGTGACGACATGAATTCTGCAAAATTTATATGATCTTTCGTGAACAACGGTGTTCCGAAACGAATGATAACTACTACCCCATATTCTGCCTTCTTGGATTGTAAAGGAATGGCTAATAGGTGTGGTCTTTTTAAGCGATCTTCTTCTGAATCTGAAGGTTCATGCAAAATCGTCCGATTTTTACTAATCACTTCATTGATGATATTTTCACCCCAAGCTACATCTGCTTCTCTGGTTTTTCCACGGCCTGTAGCTCTTGCAAAAGCGATCTCAAGGTTTTTATGTGTTTTATCATATAGATAAACTGCTAAATTATCAAAGATGAAATATGGTCGAATTTCACTGCAGATAACATCGAGTGCATTTTTCCAATTAGATGATTCCCAACAAATTTTACTCAGTGAGTATAAGGTTTCAGTTTTAATTGGTAGGAGAGGTTCAATCATATCTTTATTTTATCAATTTTCTTAATGAAAAATCAAATGTACTGCCCACATCAAGTTGTGATTTCACTTTAAGTGTTGATCCATGAGCTTCAATTATCTTTTTAGCTAATGCAAGTCCCAAGCCAACTCCTCCTGCTTTTCTTGTAGAGGAGCTATCTAATTGGTGGAAAGGATTAAAAATCTCTTCCAGTTTATTTGCAGAAATACCAATGCCATTATCTTTCACAGAAATACAAACCAGATCATCTGAAGAAGAAATGGATAACTCAACAACAGCATCTTTCTTGGAAAATTTTGTGGCATTTTCTATGAGATGATTAATCACCCAAATAATTTTCTTTTGATCCGCGTTAACAAAAAGCGAATTAATTTCAGAATCTACTGTTAGGATAAGTGTTCTTTGAGGAATAGTGTTATGAAAATTTAAGATTATTTCGTTAGCCATTGCAACGAGATCAAATTTTGATGGAGATATCATGACCTGTTCGCGTTCCGCGAAAGTAAACATAATCAAATCTTCAATTAATCTTTCTAATCGATTTGTTGCTTTATTCATTATTTCTAATACTTGAGTCTGATCATCAGATAGAGGACCCAAATCGTTTGATATCATCAAATCAAGATATCCTTTGATATGGGTAAGTGGAGTTCTTAATTCATGCGAAATGTTGGAAATAAAGTTATTCTTAAGTTGGTTGAGCTCATTGATTTTATTTAAAGCATCTTGAAGTTCGGCTGTTCGTTGTTGTACTCGTTGTTCTAATTGTCGATTACTTTGTTCGAGAGCATCACGAAAATTGATTAATTGTTCAGTAATAACCATATCAAGAGAATCTTGATTAATTAGGTTTAACTCAACCAGTAACTTTCCTAAAGGTATCTCTTCACCTTGTTTAGTTCTTTCCAATTGAATAAATAATCCTTTATTCAGATCTGAAAGTGAAATCATCTGTTTTTGAACCAGATATTCACCAATACGAGGTACTAAGATTTCAGGTGATAGAATTTTTTTTGATGTCGCCATTAAAGTTCATTCCCTTGCCAGACCAAATTTCCTGCTACCATTGTGGCTATTGGTAGTGTTTCTTTTATTTCAGAAGGTGATAATTCAAATGGGTTTTCTGATAATATAATTAAATCAGCATTTTTTCCAATTTCCAGACTACCGATTTTATTATCCCATTTAGAAATTACTGCCGGGTTGATTGTGTAAGCTTTTAAAATTTCTGATAATTGAATATTTTCTTCAGGATACCATCCATTAATTGGGGTCTGATCAAATTTCTTTCGAGTTAAAGCTGCATATATTCCAAAAAATGGATTAAAAGATTCGACTGGGCTATCTGATCCGAAAACCAGCAGTGTTCCAAACTGTAATAAGCTATTAAACGCATATGCAAAACGTGATCTGTTTCCCCACAAACGATCAGCTGTTTCCATATCAGAGATAAGATGAATCGGTTGCATGGATGCTATGATTTGATTTTCAGCCAACCGAGGTAAATCAGCGTGCGCCAGTATTTGGACATGTTCAATTCGATGATTTTTATTTGACAACCGATTTTCATTTTCAAACAATCGAATGTCTGCAAAAGCATCGATTACTATTTCATTTGCTTTGTCTCCGATAGCATGAATTGCTAACGATAATCCATTTTTAGTGGCTTCTTTCCCATAATGGATGATTTCATCTTTGGAGAGTAGTAAGAATCCGAAATTTCTTTCATCAGTTTCGTATGGCTGGATCATTGCAGCAGTTTGTGGACCCAAAGCTCCATCAGCGAATAATTTAACTGATCCAATTCTGAGGTAATCTGATCCAAATCCGGATTGCAATCCACATTGAATAGCTGCTTCAAAACTTGATACTGGGATATTTTTTACAACTCTCATCCTTAACTTATCTTCCGTATCCAATTTTTGAAGAGCTGAAAAACAATCGGATCCATCAAAATCGTGGACGGATGTGATCCCAATTTTCCATAATTCTTGTTGGGTGAGATTCAGTACATCAACAAGCTCTTGTTTTGACAATGCCGGAATAAAATTATCCATCAACCCCATAGCAGATTCAAATAATAAACCATTTAGAGCCCCATCAGAATTTCTACCTAGAAATCCACCAATCGGGTCTTGAGTCGCCTGGTTTATACCAGCAAATTCCAGGGCTTTTTTATTTGCCCAGGCTGCATGTAAAGATTTGGCTGTTATGTAAATTGGATTTTCATCAGTAATCTGATTGAGAAGATGAATATTTTCAAAACCTCCAGCCCATTGATTCTGATTCCACCCATGACCTAAGATCCAATTTCCAGGCTTACTCGACTTTGTCTTTTCAAGCAGTCGATCATAACAATCTTTAATCTCAAAAGTCTCACAATCCACCATGGATAAACTTTTCCCCAGATGTTGAAGATGGATATGAGAATCTGTAAATCCAGGAAAAATTGTCTTTCCATGCATATTAATGATTTCGGATTTTCTGACTGCTAAAGAAAGAACTTCTTCATCATTTCCTATCGCTGCAATTATTCCATTTTGGATAGCAATAGCTTCATATGTTTTATTTATTGAACCTAATCTTGGAATTCTTGCATTATGAAGAATCAACATCCGTTAATCCTCAAAAAAACGATCAATAAATGAATTCAATTCCTCATTAGAATAATAGTGAATAATGATTTTTCCTTTGTCTCCATGATGGTCCAGATTAACTCGCATCCCTAATCTGTCATGGAATTTCTCTTCTAATGCCAGGATTTCAGGTTCTTTTTTTGGGGGGACAGTTTTTGTTTTTCGATCCCCACTATACTTTTTTACTAATTCTTCCGTTTGACGAACCGAATAATTATTTTTCAGGACGATACCTAATACAGCTGTTTGGGCTTGAGTTGTTGCTAATGCAAGCATCGCTCTTGCATGACCTTCAGAAATTAAGTTTTGGGCTAATGCAGTTTTCACTCTTTCAGGTAATTTTAACAAACGCAAGGTATTTGTTACTGTTGTTCGGCTTTTACCAACCCGTTTTGCGATTTCATCATGAGATAACTTGAAAATATCAGTTAATTCTTGGTAAGCATCAGCTGTTTCTAATGCAGATAGATTTTCTCGTTGAACATTTTCAATTAATGCTAACTCAAGATGTTCTTGTTCGCTGGCTTGCCGGAATATAACTGGTACTATATTGAGTCCAGCTAGTTTTGCAGCGCGTAACCTGCGTTCACCAGCGATTAGCACATATTCCCCTTTTTGGTTGGCTGGAATCACCAAAAGTGGTTGGATGATACCATGTTCACGGATTGATTGTGCCAGATCTTCAAGTACATTTTCATCCATAATGGTTCTAGGTTGATGTGGATTGGGTAGAATTTGATCGATGGAAATTTCAGATGGTTGATTATGTTCACTCTGCAATGGCTTAGAACTTGGTATTAATGCATCCAATCCTTTGCCTAACCCTGGTTTTTTTGCCATTTAACTCCTCATTCTTCAATTTCTGGAATTATTATACCGTCTTGTGCCAAAAATTCCTGTGCTAATGCTGCATATGCTTTTGCAGCCGTTGTGTCAGGAGCATAAACTGATATAGGTGTACCATAGGAGGGGGCTTCGGCCAGGCGTACACTTCTGGGAATAATGGTCTTAAATACCTGATCAGAGAAATAGCGCTGCACCTCACTGACTACATCTATCGCCAGACGTGTACGCCCATCATACATTGTCAGCACAACCCCCTTAATTTTTAAATCAGGATATAAAGAGCCTTGCACCTTTCGAATGGTCTGGGTTAATTGTCCCAAACCTTCCAAAGCCAAATACTCACATTGAACGGGAATCACCACGCCTGATTCTGCAGCAATCAAACCATTGACTGTCAATAAAGATAAAGAGGGAGGACAATCAATCAGGATATAGTCATAGCGTTCGTGGACATTTGTGAGAGCTTTCCGTAATAAATATTCTCGGTTATCCAGATCTATCAATTCGATTTCAGCACCTGCCAATGACGGAGAGGAGGGAAGTAATGATATTTTCAGGCGAGGATTATGCAAAATTTGAGGTGCAATTGGCTGCGATCCAATTAATACCTCATAGGTTCCGCCTTTTACTGTTTGTTTTTCGATTCCAAGCGATGATGTAGCATTCGCCTGGGGATCCAAATCGACCAGAAGTACTCTCTGCCCATAATAACCCAGATATGCACCCAGATTAATTGCTGTGGTTGTTTTTCCTACACCACCTTTTTGATTTACAAATGAGAAAATTCGTGCCATTTTTCCCTGTCAGTTTTGAATGATTTCTGTTAAGTTTTTTTGAATTTCAAGATCAGTGGGAGGACTGTCCATGGCCTTACGTGTTACCGAGTGTGCTGCGATGTGTGTGGCAAAGCGAGCAGATGCCCAGGGGTCTTTGGTTTGAGCCATTCTGATGAAAAACGCAGTTGAAAATATATCTCCTGCTCCAGTTGCATCCACTTCTTCCTTTTCAGGAGCTTTAAAATTCCTGACATCCCCGTTCCAATAAACTCTTGCTCCCCAGGAACCTTCTGTAATCACTAATACGCGAATACGGTAGACGAGATCGGCAATTAATCCTTCGTCAAACTGAAGATCTTCAATACTCAAAACAACCGCATCGGCATATTGAAGAAAATGGTTGGACTCAATCCAATTATTAAAGCTGACCGTTCCTTGCTCATCCCAGGTCCGGTACCATCCTTGTGGGGTTACACCTAAAAATGAGTTGGGGAATGATTTAAAAAATAGAGGATCAACTTCATCTGCTATTGGTCCTAAATGTACAATTCTTGGTGATGTCCAGGTTTGGGGAATTTGATTAGGGTGTAATATCTCAGCACGACTAAGTATTTTCTGATGACGACCGTCGATTGAATATGTATTTTCAAAGACTGTGGATTTCTCGCTGATTGTACTGACAATCTGAATATCGTGAAGGTCAGGTAAGATAACATCCTGTGCGTAAGAAGTTAAAATTCCTACTCTCAGCCCAAATGATCGAGCGGTTAATGATGAATACGATGCAGTACCCCCTGGTACAAATCCTTCAGGGACGACATCCTGTGTTATATGTCCGATAATTAAATAATCAATCGGTTCTATCGGTTTTAAATTATTAATCACGTTTATGAATCCTCAGTGTTTTGTTCTATTTCATCAAGATCGTCAAAAAGAGTTGGTGTGAGGGGAGGAAGCATTTCCTCAACCAACACATTATCTTTGCGCATACCAGGAACAGTCGTGCCACAAAAAGGACAAATATTCCAGGGAAGCTCCATTAATGACTTGCAATGATGACATTTTTTCTTTAATTTTGTGTGACAATTTGGACAGACAATCCAATACTGGTGAATTTTTCTTGCGCATCCTGGACAGAGGGGGATATCTTCAATCGTTTGAAGCAATGCCTCTTCTTCCAATGATTGTTGAAATTCTTCGTCTAATGTGCGTGCAGGTCGTAAAATCGCATAGATTAACATGCCTGGCAAGAATAGAAGTGCAACGATGAGCACAGCCAGAATTCTTGCCATTGGATCTTTGGACCGTCTCCTTACATCGCGGATTGTCCAAATAATCAAACTTACCCATAGTGTTGCTAAAAAAGCAGCTGCAAACGCAGTTGCAATTAATACGTAACTATTCAAAGAGGATAGATCAAAATTCATGTTTTCTCCATCCTGAAATTATAGCATGGAAGAGATTTTTCAATCCTGTCTGAGCTTGCGTTAATCCATTTTTTTCGGTAAAGTATTTAAAATTAACCGGAGACTGAGCGAAGAGGATGGCAATGAACAATCGAATATACCGGATACAAGATCTTGATCTTAATGAACGGCCACGCGAAAGATTGGCTGAGTATGGTCCTGGAGCCCTAAGTGATGCAGAATTACTGGCAATCATATTGCGTGTTGGGGTTCAGGGGGAAAGTGCAGTGATGGTAGGACAACGATTATTGAAATCTTTCGGGGGATTGATGGGTATTCACCGTGCTGGTTATGAGGAGGTTTGCCAACAACATGGATTAGGAAGGGCGAAGGCTGCACAAATCAAATCGGCAATTGAAATTGGTAATCGTTTGGCGAAACAGAAAATTTCAGAAGATCAGAATGTATCTTTTCATAGCCCCGAAGAAGTTGCCAGATTTGTCCAGTATGAAATGGCAGCTTTAGACCAGGAACAATTGAGGGTGATACTTCTGGATACCCGCAACAGATTACAAAAAATGGTGAATCTTTATACAGGATCATTAAATTCATCTACTGTCCGAATTGGAGAGTTATTCAAGGAAGCGATTCGTCAAAATGCAGCTGGGATAATTTTGGTTCATAACCATCCCAGTGGTGATCCATCCCCCAGTCCTGAGGATATCAATCTGACCAGAGCAGCAGTTCAAGCGGGAAAATTGCTGGATATTGAAGTCCTGGATCATATTGTGATTGGGAGAGGGGAAGACAGATTTGTTTCGTTGAAAAAGAAGGAATTGGGATTTTAATTTCTAAATATGTAATTTATAAATGACATTAAAAATTACTTATTTTTTTTTGAAATAATCATAGTTTGAACCAAGAGTGGCTACGAAATATTTGACAGAGCAAAGCCTTTATAGTAAACTTTCTGACGCGATAGGCGAGGTAGCTCAGTTGGCAGAGCATCGGACTCATAATCCGCTGCTCCGCAAAAAATAATAAAAAAAATCCACAAAAATTTTGTGGATTTTCTTTTTTTAAGGATTATTAAGAAATTCTATAAATAATTATTGGATCCAACCATAAGCTCGATGAGTCTCTTTTAATTCATCTTCGCCAACAATCCCGTAAAAATCTCCAGTAACCGACACTGAGGAATGCCCAAGTATTTGTGATACTTCAATCAAGGATGCTCCATTTTTCAACATCCCTCGGGCTGCTCCATGTCTCCAGTTATGCGGATTCCATCCTTCTTTAATGCCAAGAGCCCTTCCCAATCTTTTAAAAATCTGATAAATCCCTGAGACAGTAAGACCACTTGGTCTTTTCTTTGTCCTGCCACAACTTGTATTAATAAACACGTAAGGACAATTCACATTGGGTCTTACGTCTAACCAATCCTCTAAAGCTCGCCTTGTTTTTTTCCCAAAATAAACCAAGCGGGCTTTTTTATTTCCACCTCTTCCTTTTTCGTGAACAACAGCGACACAACAATTCAGGTCCAACTCTTCCATCCGGAGACCAGCAATCCCAGCAGCTCGACAAGCTGTATCAGCGAGAAAAAGAACCATTGCATAATCCCTGGGATTGCTCTTTGCTTGTTCGATAATCAGATCTCTTGTATTTTCTTTGATCCCTTTAGGAACATTCTTAGGTTTTGGTGGAGCTTCAAGTCGTTTTGTGATATTTTCCTGAAGATAACCTTCTTCTTCACACCAGTGGAAAAATCGCCGGCAAGCCCTAATATATCCATGGATTGTCAACTTTGATAATTCTCCCTCAACAGGAGGTTTCGAAGGATGGCCAACGTATTTTTTATCCTTACTCGCCAGATCTGCCCTCCATCTTCTAAGCATTCGTAGATCAACCTCTTCAAGAGAACAATCTCCTAATGCAATAGATAATGAATACAATTTTTGGCGATACCAAACAACAGTCCTTTTGGACTTTACCCCATCCATCGATAAATAAAAATCTTCGAGTGCATCTATCAAGCGCATTTAAAGCCCCTTGGTTTTGGCGTTTTCTGCAGTGCTAACAGGTTTAGACACAGCTTAAAACACCAGAGTTCTAAGCCGCTATGCGTCTGGTATATGTATTCAATTTTGCGAAGGTATATCGGACTTTATTGCGAGCCCGGGTGGATGGCTAGATCTGCCCGGGCAATTTTTCTAAGATCCGCGCAACCGAATCGGAATCCCACTCCCAGCAGGATTTCGGTCGCGCAGGACTTCTTCATTATAGCCAATAGGTGAATCATGTCAATAAAAAAAACCGAGAAAAACCACAAAGGAGCTATCAAAAATGCAAAGTCAAAACATCACAACCTCGATCGATTCAATCCGCAATGCCTACCTCACCCAATCACTAATCCAGCTTCGCCAACATCTTGAAACCAAAACACCTTTGGACCAGATCGTCATCCCTGCAGACGAACTTTTTTACCACCTGTTGGTAACAATCGATCTACCGATCGAATCAATCAACCTGGTTCTTGGTACACACTACCAGCCAAATTTAAAATAATGAGTGTAACCATGCAAAACATCAATCCCCTCACCGCACTTAGATCACTCAAAGGAGCTCCGCTCTCATGCCTGGTAGCTCTTATTTTCGCTAATCAACCAGTTGGAAAAGAATGGCTGGCCAGAGTCACGGGATATTCTGATAAGCCGGTTTCCTCCGCCATGGATTATCTCTTGGAAATGGGATTTGTGATCAATGGTGGAAGAACTGAAGCCTGGGAGATCCACCATGAATTCAGACAGCTCTCCATGGGAAATCCTGAATTGTTTTTAAATTCGAGTCGGAATAATTCCGACTCGGAAGCTACTACTACTGCTTTAATAGTAGATAGTATTAATATGCATAAAATAGCAGTAGCAGAAGAAGTAGAAGTAGAAGAAATCGTCACCAGTGATTTTTCCGAATCGCTCGAGATCATCAAGTCAGCTGGGATTGGGGAGCCTATGGCATCTCGCCTGGCGAGAATGCCTCACATCAATCCGTACTACCTGACCGCGCACGTCCTCCAGGCGCAAAAAGATGAGATCAACATCCGTCTATTGATCCACCGTCTCAGGTCCAGAGATCCAGCCCCCATGCTCAACCAGAATTATCATCTTGTTGGTTGTAAATGTACCAGCTGTTTTTATTTTGTTTATAGCCAGGATAAAGGTCACTTGCCATTTGAGGAATTCGATTACAAATCTTATTTGCAATCTGTCTCCATTGAGAGCATTTAGGCGCAATTTACGCTTGCCACATATCAAATCATTTATATAATAAATCCTTAAAGGGGATTTTTGAAAAGTCATCACACATCAATCTAATCATCGCAGGAGAATAAAAATGGACCTCATCAAAGTTAGCAGCCAATCACGAACAGCATCAGTAGCAGGTGCCATCGCTGGATCAGTCCGAGCGAATGGAAGAGTAGAAATTCAGACCATCGGAGCCGGTTCCCTCAACCAGGCAATGAAAGCGTTGGTCCTAGCCAGAGGATACCTGAAAGACGATGGATTCGATGTTGTTTATATCCCCGAATTTGTGGATCTCGATTTCGATGGAAGATTAGTCACCGCAATAAAAATCATCGTAGAACCACGATAAGAATGTTTAGGATTAATTTTTTAGAACCTTATTTCATTCTTCCGGAACATACAATCCGAAACCATGCATATTAGGCAATTCCTCCAATTTCAATTTTAATAATTCTTCCAGTTCATCAGCTTTAAAAATTAAACCGTTAATTTGTTTATTTATTGGATTTTCAAGCCATTTTACTATTTCATCATTGTTTATCATTTTATTGAACCACCAATTAATAAATTCAATTTCTCTTTCTTCATTATTTTCATATGTATATTGGATGAAAGCATCAGTTAAATTAATTGCAAAGGTAATCGTTATCGGTTGGTTCAAATTGTATGATAAATATTTTAGTATGTCTGATCCTTCAGCAACTTCATATTCAAGAGAATTCCATTCAGGGTCTTTTTCATTAACAATATAGTAAGAAATGTATCCTTCGGATACAAAAAAATTTGGTTCATTGGCAAAAGCATGAGAAAAAACTTCAATTGCCAATTGACCATTTATCTGGTTCTGGACACCAAAAAAACTTATGACTACTTCATTATCAATTTCGTCTGTCTTTAATAAACTTCCTAGATAAATCGCAGATTGCCGACAACTTGTATAATCAAATTCATCTGAATAATAACATTTATGCCATCCAAGAGGAATCCGTTTTCTTCCTACGCGTTCATAAAATAATTCAGTTTTATTTGGTCCGTCAACATTCCACACAATTGCCCCATTATCAAGGAATTCATAAATATTGTTTTTTAATTCTTCAATCGTGGTCAATCCTTCTCTATTAGCGTAGATTTCTTTATCAAGTGTTATAAGTGGTTTTGTCCTTATTTTTGTCCATACCCCAGTGATCATATTAAGTTCACCAACAATTTCATTTTTCTCATTAATTCTCACAAATTTTCCATCATAATTTATTAGGGTTGTATTTAATAGATCCTCTATTACATAAGCACTATCAACATTGCCCTCAACCAGGATCTCACTCATCTGTAATGGAAGTTCATGTGGCTTCAAGGTAAAACCATAAGGCCGATCTACTGGATCTTTTTGAAATCCACCATTTTTATCAATATTAAAATAATAAACATAACCAGGAGAGTTACTATCTGAAATTACAACGATAGCATTTTCTGGTATCAAATAATCAAAAAGATATTTGAACTTTAGGGTATTAAAGGGATCAGTGAATGGGATAATCTCGGCTCTACTCCAAAAATTAACAGCCATATTGATAATTTCATTTTCTTGTTCAACAAACTTTCCACTTTCTATCAGTTCTTTTTGTTCGTCTGTATAGTTACTATCAACACTATAATCTGGTCTGAAAGGCGCTCGAGTTGGTTGAATTACCAATTTCGGTGTACTCGTTTCTTGAGGGGTTGGGGTAAAACTTATCTCTGTTTGAGTAAGAGCCACGACGGTAGGTTCATTAATAGGCATCATTTTGTTAGTACATGCTGTAAAAGCTAAAACACCAGCAACTATTACTAACACTATTTTTCTTGTAATAAAATCTTTCGAATCCATTCAATCTCCATCCCTTGCATCGGTAAAGCCTGAATAATAAATTATATTCATAATTCTTCATGAGATACCAATATCAGAATTAAAGCTTTCCTTTTCTTGTATAATAATCCAATACATTTCACCACATTGAGGTCACAATGCAAAACAACACACCAGCTGAATCCCAGGAAGAGATCATAGCCAAATTAGAAAAACATCTCCCAACATCATCTCCATCATATCCAAATTTCGTTTTGTTCTCTTATGCCGCCCATTTATTGATCAAAGAAACAGAAAAAATGTTGACCGAAAGTCAAGTAAGTGATGCAGAGCTGGACCTTGAAAAACTAAAATTATTAGTTCTCAGAACTCGACAATGCCTAGATAAAGTTGTTCCAGAATTAAAACAATTTCATCGTTTAACCCAGAAAGAATAATATCCATTTTTCCAAACTTAAGATTGAAAAAAAAGTATCTATTCGGTTCCAAGTAAGGATTAAAATCCGTTGTCAACCACCTTAAGCAATTTAAGTTGAAAGAAAAATTCCCCACAGATATCAATATCTGTCTAAAATTTTAATGTAGGGTCTAATTTTTTTTACAAAAATAATCATAAATAGAGGGATAGAATGAAGTTAACCATACAACACATAATAAAATTCACAGTGATACTGGTCACCATACTTTTAATCAGTTGTGGAGGTACAAACCCCACTCCTTTAAACGAAATTGAAGAAATAAAACCTGAAGTTATTTCTTTGACCTACGGAGAAATAGAAGAATCAGCGAATTGTTGGTTACAGACGGTCGGGAAAAAACAAGGTTATTGGTTTTTAAATAAAGAGGGAAGTACAGAATGTACAGTATTAGCACGAGAATTGACAGATGCACCAGGGTATGGAGTCAACGCTAAAAAGGAATTTTTAGGCGGGTTAGACTATATAAAACTCCAGGAGGAAAATGGTAATCACAAACCATTACTTTTTGAAGTGAAAGATGAAGTAAAAGCATGCGACAACCTTGTATTGTTTGGGGATCCTTATGCTTCGGTTGGGCATACAGTAGTGGTGTTTCATCCTGATCTAGAAAATGATAATTTGTATTACCTGGATCAAAATTTTGGTGGAGAAGGAATCAGGTTAAGGGAGTTAAGAATATCAGAAAACGAAAACAATGCTTATGTAATATCAGCAAATTGTGAAGTGCCAATACCTCATTCTTGTGAACTAGTAGCAGAAAATTCAGAAGAACCTCCAATTACGATTCAACCATTGGAGATAGATAATGATCAAATTTTTCCAACTGAAACAGCCCAAATAATTGAAGATATAGGCAATGTCAATTCACAATTTTCGAATATAATCGAGGAAAAAATTGGTAGTTGGCTTATTCGCTTTAATCAAGCTGACTGGGAATATAGTGAAATTAATTCTGGGCCTTTCGTTCTACAATCTCTTGAAAGCAAGAAAGTTAATGGATGTATCTTAGAACCAATTGGATTAGGTCATGGTGTTCCGATGCATTGGCAAAAGCAAGTATTTTCTAAGGATTATGGAAGTGCAAATGTAAATATTGAACTATGGTCAGACCCTAATATCAATAAACCATCCTTAATAATATACGATTATCCACCATTTAATGGAGATGTGTTCAGTGATCGATTAAGCGTTTTGCTTTACCATGAGATCCTGAAAGTTGGTGTAGATATTGATGCTTGTATACATGAAATAGATAAGGTGATCATGGAATCAGTAAATTATTAAGTTTCAAAAATAAATATCTTACATTAAATTGCCTAAATTTTAGAATCAAATCTAGGGTTTCTGTTGTTACAAAATTAAAAATAAATTTTTGCAATTAATTATTTCTTATGTAATCAGTGATAGGTTGATGTCCAACCGACATGTACATATAAAAGAATCCTTGTAAATAAAATGATACTTCATCACACCTTGTTAATTGTAAATTTGAAGGGGAATATTTTTCATACTCAGGATCATAATTATCATATTGTGAATAAAAAAATTCCCTTGCCTCCATAATATATGTACTTGCTTGATCAGCTAAATCATCACTCATACCACATTTATCCTCTTCTTCATTTCCATAATTTGTTAGTCGTAACACAATATTAGCTAAATCTAAACCATAAATGCCTTTTTCAATATATCCTCTAGATTCCTTAAATTGTGATGGCCAATTATTTTTATTTAGAGCATTATGAGTAATAAGCACTTCGTCCACTAGTTCTGAAAATTCATCAATATCGAAATTTTCACCCACCCTATTCATCATATTTCCGGCTACTTCTGCAAAAATTTCATAATCTTTAATAAAGTCATCAATGTTGCTTCCATAATCCATATTTTCTGATGCTGAAGGTGTAACAGTAATTATTGTTTCATTTGACCCATCCGAATTTGCTTTGGTATTTCCATTACTTTTTTCATTAGTAGATTTTTCCTCGAAATCATCAACGCTTTCTTTGTTATCCTCTATTATTTCATTTGTAATAAGTTTACTTTCATCATTATTATTACCAAATGGCGTAAAAATGCATGAAACATTAACAATCAAAAAAATACAAAGAATTAGCACCAATTTGTTTTTCATAGGTTACCCCTCCTCTAATTAAATTTATACCGTGTAATGATGAATTATTTACTCATTAATTAATTTTTATTAATTATTATATAGGCTAATTTAAATTTGATTTTCACCCCCTCCACTCCCACTCCTCCAACCGCACCACCTCCCCAATCTCAGTCTTCGCCAATCCCCCCAGTCAATCCATCCCTGGATCCCACTCCGCACTTGCAAGTGTCGACTACCCCCCTGAAGACTTCAACCCCCAAACCTTTCTAATTACCCTAACTTAATATCTCATCCATAATTGAAACCCCAACAATTTGGAACACCCCAACTGGTCAATGCCAATAGGGGTTAATTATTTTTAAATACTTTTTTCTTCTTCAAAAAATTTTCTTCTTTTACTCTATATGAAATTTCATCTAATAATTCTCGAAATTCACAATTCAAATAGCCGGCATATCCAACACGAGTTTGGAAAACAAATTCTTCATCATCAACTATAAAAGTAGATTTTATTTTAGATAAATACCAATCATAATTCGTTAAATTTTCTACAGTTATTCTCCAATTACTTGGTATGTACCCAAATAACATCCAAATTTTTCTCTCATTAGGGTTTGGACCTTTTAATACAATACGGTTAAGTAGAGTTCCCAGGTTTATTGGTTCTTTTGTTTCCCAGTCTATGAGATAGATTGTTTTATTCGCCAAATCTTCTGATTCAATTCTTGGATAAGAACCATGTATTTTTCCGCTTACTTGTTTTCTCCCAATTTCTTCTCCTGATACTTCGTAAGAAAAACCTATGACATATTCCTCCTCATAAAGAAGAGTATTTAAGAATAAATTCTTGAAGTCGAAAGGTTTGTTTCTTCTTTTAAAAATCAATTCGATATATATATTGTTAATTAAAGGAATATCTTGACCGCGATTTTTCAATGAAAATTTCATACCCCATAACCCATCAATCCTGTTCTCGGAATCATCTTTAAATGCTTCTAATAATGTAATTGTGAATTTGTTCTTGTTTCTTTCAATTTGGATATCAGAATACATCTGGATATTAAGTTTTGTGATTTCTCTATTATTTAATAAAGTCAAAATTGATATTAATAAAGTCAAAATTGATATTAATAAAGCCAAAATTGCAATGATGTTCGTCAAATCTAGATTTAATAGTAAGGGTCTAAAAAACAAAGTTATTTCATTAATGCTTATGAAACTGATAACAATTACTGGAATTAGAATTAAGAGGGAATAAAAATAAATTCTTAATCTTTTATTCATAAATTCCCCTTTCTTGTGTTTCTTCCACGTAAATATTTTGATAATTTATTTAAATTATATTTTGATTTTTATTAATTAGGAATTTCTCATCCAAATAATTATAGGATTGTTTTGTTCTTATATAAATATTATATCCAGTCAAATGAATACTATTGAATTTTCTTTTCTGTGAATGATACACTCTTCTAATCTCCTCACCCCCTCCACTCCCACTCCTCCAACCGCACCACCTCCCCAAACACCGTCTCCGCCAAACCTCCCAGCCAATCCATCCCTGGATTCCACTCCGCACCCACCAGAGTCCTTAACTTCCCCCTGGAATCCATCCTCCACTCCGCAGCCTCTTTCCGCCGCCACACCACCAGATTGCGCTGCGCATCCACCATGGCATCTTCCTTTAATCCATCCACAGCCCCCACCTGCATCAGATTCTCAATCTCTTCCATGCAAGTCAGTTTCAACTCCCGCTACAGCAGATACTCCAATCCGCTATTGTTCTTGATCCGCACCTCATGCAAGAACTGACCCCCAACCCCCACCATCCGCTCAATCTGCTTTATCGTCTCTTCTGATTCCAACACTACGAAATTCAGATCCTCACTCCGTACACTCAACGAACATCCATTCCAGACTTCAAGAGTTTCAAAAAGTTTTTTTTATTGCACAGTACAATTTATTAATATACAATTTTTTATTATGAGCGGGTAAATAGTTATCATTATTTTTTCAATCTGTTAAACCCAACATAATTTAAAATTTAATTTTTCCAATAAAAAAACCAAATCATCACTTTTTCATTTCATTCTTTTCAAGTTTATGGAGATAGGTATTTAATATGCGAAGATTATTTTTTTCTTTCATCTGTCTTTCATTTATGTTTTCATCATTAAGCCCAACTTTTTCTGTGTATGCCAAAGGTAATGAAATACAAAATCAAATTATTACAACTGGGACTGATTCTGGCCCGAGTCATCCTTCTCAAAATGAACTTATCTTACCAAAATCTATTGATCCTCAGTTGGAACCCACCACCAATTGGATAGCATATATTGGATTAGATTACAATGTCTGGCTTATTCAGCCAGATGGATCACAAGAACATCAAATCACCACTGATGCAGATCCGTATTCATCCTTATACAAGGAATTAAACTGGTCTCCTGATGGAAAAAAATTAGCATTTGTAAAAGATTATTGGAAATTGTGGAAAAAAGATATTTTTGTGTATGATGTCTCCCAGAATAATATAAAAAGAATTATTGATATTGATCAAACAGCAGGAGGATTTGATTGGTACCAGGATAGCGATCATATTATTTTTGATCGCCCATCTACTCCTATAGAAAAATCAGGTGTCGGATATTCATGTACGGTTGGTTATAAGAACAACGATGGCCTTTTCATTGTTACGCTATCTACCGGAGAAATGAAACCGTTTCTTCATCTTCCAGGTGAACTTCCCATCAGAAACCCAAACGTTTCTCCTGACAATAAATCAATCATTTTTGATTTTCTCCAACCGAACGAACAATATCTTGATCAATTTATTATGCCAGTTGACAATCCAAGCGCATTCAAAGAAATAAGCTCAGTTCAATCAGATTGTGATTGGAATCCTGATGGAACGCAGATCGCTTGTGGTACGTGGGATGGTGTTGTAGATTACTCAGATGATGCACAACCAAGACCTCTATCAATATTCTCAAATAATGGCGATTTTCACAAATACATTTCTTCATCCCCAAATTCTTACGATAATGCTCCAATGTGGTCACCTTCTGGAGATCTGCTTGCATTCAACTCGACTGAAGTTCCAGGAGGTTATGCAGATGGGCCTTGTGGAGGAGGAGCAGAACCAGCAGGAAGAATTGGTGACATTCCATTCCAAGTAATTATCTTTTCATTATCTACTAATTCTCGTACAACAATCGCGGAAGGTGAAATTAAAGGTTGGTCGCCTGACAGTTCCACAGCATTAATTGTATTTTCTGAATGGATTGAAACTAGCAGAGAAAAAGAGGGTGGAATATGGAGAGTTTATGGAGAAACAATTTATGAATTGAATTTAGTTAATATTGAAACAAATGAAACAACTTTTCTTGTAAATGGATTAGAAGCTGCATGGCAACCAACAAAAATTCCAACACCAATCAAAGATCTTAGGATTTGGCCTGGAAACTACTCTCAGGAATTTGTTTTATTTTGGACTATGCCGGAAGAACAAGGTTTTCCAATAAAAAATGTTGATATTCGATTTTTAGATCAACCGATTACTACAAAAAATTGGATTGATTCTCGCATTCTTTACCAAGGAGAAATTCCAAATCTGAACGATTTAATTCAGGAATTATCTGTTAGAAATCCTGAAATACAACCAAACAAAAAGTGGTTTTTTTCCATAAAAATTAAAGGAGAAGAAGGTTGGTCACAGCTATCAAATACACCTATTTTGATAGATTCAGGTTTTCGCCATGAACCTGATGGGTATCAATTTTCTAATTTGTTCAATACAGCTGATTATATTTTTACAATTGATCAACTTGAAAAGATGTTTAATCGTGATGAAGTTTGTAAACCATCTATTAGTACTGAATGTAAGCCTACTATAAAAGGTGAATTATTCCTTAAAGATGTCAATTATTCTTTAAAGAATGGAGTTTGCTTTGGTATGGCTTCAGCTAGTCAAAATTTCTTTTTCAATCCCACAGTGATTGATGAGATTTTCCACAATTTTGAGGTGGTAAATGTGTATTCAACTTTGAAACATGAAGTTCCTGAAGTTAGATCAAATATCGCATATTATCAAGCCACATCTAAAGCTCGTGATTTTCTTGAAGAAAAATCACATCAAATTAAAGAAATTGATTCAAATGAAATTCATAAACAATTAGAAAATTTTCTTTTAGGTATAAATGAAGATCCAGTAATTTTAATATTTGAAGATCCAAATGTAAGTGATATAGCGCATGCTGTTGTGCCTATAGCTTTAACAAATACAGAGTTGAATGGTGAATTGTGGTATTTACACTTTTATGACAATAACTTAACAAAAGATCAAATGAATACTAGAATTTTTGAATTTAATTTGTATCTAAACGAATGGCACTCTATTAATTGGGATCCATCCGAAAGAATAACTTCAGTAGGAAAATTTTCTTCTCCCCAATCAAAAATGGTATTGATTCCCCTATCATTAATTTATCAAGAAAAACAAGAGCTTCCTTATTTCAACTGGAAGGATTTCTTAAGAATTTGGTCAGCAACTCCTTTAGAGTTAACTATCACGGATGAGTTTGACCATGTAATTTTTTATAAAGATAATAAATTTATTATTAAAATCCCTGATTCTTTCATATTTCCTGAAATTGGAAGTAATAATAGAATTGGGAGCCCAGTTTTTTATTTACCGTCTTCTGTGGCTTATAACATTTCTATGATTTTTAAGAGTGATCATGAAGTATTTTTTAATTATTATCTGAACAACCGACTTATAAGTATTTACGCATACCCAAACCAAAATATTGAAGAAGTTGAGTTTTTTATAAAATCAGATAATAATAATTTGAGTATTTCATCAAATATTCCAATTAATATTTCGCTATCTTGGTCCCGGTTTGAAGTTATCGAAACCCAAAGTATAAATTTTATTGATGTAACGTTACTGCCGAATAATACTCTTGAAATTAAAGAAGATGAAAAATTGGAATTATTATCTATTAGTCACACAGGGTTGTCCAAACTGAATTATGGATTAAATATAAATTTGTATAATTCATTAACTGATGACTACTACAACCTTATTAATCAAAGTTTAGGAATAAACGAAACTCATTCACTCAATTTAAGAGATTGGCCAGAAAAAAATAGTATTCTCCTGGAAATTGATGAAAATTCAGATGGAATAATCGAAAAAACAAAAAAAATTAGAAAAACTCACTCATTCATAGATGATATTGGATCTACATTTATAGGGATAGGTTTTCTTTGTTTTGGAATCGTTATGATAACTGGAAGCATATCAGGAATATTTTTGTATCGTCGAAAATCGAAAAAGAGTCTTAACTTTAGTTGAAATTCTTAGCTTAGCAAAAGGATTAAGAGTGGAGGATTAGGTGAAATGTCCACATTGTAAGCAAGAACATCCTGATAATTTTCAATTTTGTCCTGAAACAGGATTAGAGATTTTCATAGATTGTATTTCAAACCAAACAACTGATCTAAATCAATTTAATAATCAGAATTCTGTAGGTGATTTGAGTTCTTTTGGTCCAACATCACAACAAATTTTTGGTTCCAATAAGAAAAAATCCATCATTATTCCAATACTAATATTCACAACCTTTATTGGAATTGTATTAGTTGCAATTGGAATATTTTTTTTGTTGGAAATTTTTCCAGTTTCAAGCATATCATTGAAAAACCATACACAATCATCAGTAATTGCCAGGAATACAATCGATATTTCAAAATTCCTTCGAACAAATACACCTGAAATCAGTTCCAATACAATAACAACCCAAAATTCTTTACTGAATCCTTCATTTTTCACCGACCTTCCATCAGATGAAGGCCAAGAGGTTGGAGAGGACACTGTAATTCCTAATTCAAATCAATCCACCCTGCAACCATCTTTAGAAACAGATTTAGGAGAATTAACACCAACACCTACTTCTATATCAATTTCTACACTTACCCCCACCGGTACAAACAATGAAGAGTATTGGGAGGCTTGTCCCGGTTATTATCTTTCCAGGCTTCATATTGGTGATAAAGCTAAAGTATCTGAGGATCCCCCATTGTCTAACCGGGTAAGATCAAAACCTAACTCCACAGCTACAATTCTTGGTATTATTGAACCAGGTGAGAAAATTTCAATCCTTGAAGGTCCATCCTGTAATAATCGTTGGATCTGGTGGAAAATGACCTCTGAAAAAACTGGCTTAACAGGTTGGACAGTTGAAGGGGATAATGACGGTTATTGGCTTGTTCCGATCAATTAATAATAATCACTAGTTTATATTATCTATTTTCATTTGGAAGCTGCTTGTCGGAGAATAAAAATACTTCCCGCGACAAACGCTCCTAAGCCTATCAAGCTTCCCAGTCAATTTAGTACCCCATTCAGGCTATCACCGTATGATAATTGTTAGGGAAAATAAATCTTTTCATGAAAAAAATTTTATCTTGCCATTTAAAGGATTTTTGTGATACCTAAAAATTTAATTACATAAAACATCCCAGTGATCCAAACATAATTCCTAAATAATTCTTGATTCAGAAAAATAAACTATTGAAGCGGTTTCATTGTTTGTTTTTATGTAAGTTATCCTTGTAAATTACTTCAAAAATTAAATTTCCTTAAAATTCTTGGTAGTATCTACCTTAATCAATCGCTAAATTTGATATGAATTATTTTTTTATGTAATAATTATTTATAATTCCTGATCACAGTTTTTTAATTATCAAAACCTTTTAAAAAAAATAACCATTTTTTGAACCTTTAGGTTGGGTTTACTACTTATTAAATTGTCTGAAAATAATTAATTAATGGAGGTTTGTTGTGGACAATAATAGAATCTCGCGGAAAATAATTTATTTATTCTTCATTTTTTCCTTATCATCAATTTGTTTCCTTACTGGGTGTGGAGTAGGATCTTTGGACACAGATATAACAGTTTATTCAGGAAATTATACAAAAATTATTATGACTATTGGAGTTCCTGAAGAGCAAATGCAGATAGCTGGAGGACCTCAAGAATTTGAGAAAGAAGTTTTCCCCGAATTAGAGAGCGAATTAGGTGAAGAATGGACTTGGAGAAAAATCGAGTCAAAAAATTCTACGACTCATTTTTATGAGATTAAATCCTCTAAGATAAAGATTAATGAAGATGAGATCTTTACTTGGGATGAATTTCAATACAATAATCGAAAGGCATACCGATTTGAATTTACTGAAATCGATGATCTACAGTATTTGGAAAATTTTTCAGTCACATTACACGCTGGAAACATATTGGAAAGCAACGGTACTCAGGTAGATTCTGATACTGTCACCTGGATAAATCCTAGAACTACGCCCTATGCAATTGTAATTCCAAAAGGATCTATTCAATGGATTCCGATCCTGGCTATCGGAGCATTATCTCTATTATTCGTAGCTTTTTTATTCATCTTGTTGTTATCTGGTAAATTAAAAAAATGGGGAGAAATAACCCTTTCATCCAGTAAATGGCAATTGCAAGCTACCAAATTGGGTGGTGAAAGAAAGAAAATCGAACAGGAAAAGGCAAACCTCATTACCAATTTGGGCAATCAAGCATGGTCAGCAAGAGTCTATCATGCTGATTATGATGAGCAATACTCTGTTTTGGAAAACCTGGAAACGCAATCGAAAGAATTGAACGAAAAATTGGTAAAAATTGAATCACAATTAGGATTAGTGCGAGAAGAAAGAAATAAAATTGACAAAGAATATACAACTCAGCTCAATGGATTTCAAGCCGAAGCTAAGGAAGTTAATACGCGGTTGAGTCAAGCTCAGACAAAGATCTCCACGACAGATAAACAAATAACAAGACTTGCTCAAGAACAAACCAAGATGCATTCTGAGATTCAGACATTTAGAACAAAATTATCTGAAGTTGAATTATCTGATTCTCCAGAAAAAGACTCTCAAATTCTGTCATATAAGAATGCGATTTCAGCAGTAGAAAATTCTATTATTTCTCGCGCTTCTGAATCTGAAACCTTACAAAACGAAAAAATCGAATTTGAATCATCTTTAGAACCAATTCAAGATCAGATTAATCTATTAAATCAAAAGATTGACCAGGTCAAAGGGGATCAAAAATCATCCCTTTCTCCTCTAGACCAAAATATTGCCGAATTATCAATGGAAGTAAAAAATCTAAAAAATGAAATCAGTTCGATTAGACAAAAAATGTCTCCTTTGATCAATAATCTTGGGTCTTTGGTTATTAATGCCAGGCCGGAAAGTGAGAATTTATCTTCCACTTATCAGCAAATTGATAGAGTTAAGTCTCAATTAACCTCAATCTCAATAGAACACGATCTATTAAAGACCCGTTTAGAAACAGCGGATAAAAGCGCCATAAGGAACTTTATTATTTCGATTATTGGCTTATTATTCTTGGCAATCGCCATTATCGTTTTAGTTGCCTTTTTTCTTGCAACCTGATCAAATCTAAATATCTTTGATGATTTGACAGAGGGAGGTTTCATTTGTATCAATATCTAAGAAGTTACCCCAATTTGCCTTAGTTTTATTGCGGTTTTCTATAATATTAATTGTTTCTCCCCATCTGATTAGCACCGATTTTCGATATAGAGATGTTTGGAGAAAATAAAATTCTTAACCTCCTCTTTAGTCCTATTCTTTTTTAATTAAAAGTACTTATTTCATTAAATAATTCCTTCCAGGAATATCATCAAGCCGAGATCCAGATGATCGGAGCAGGATCACTCAACCAAGCAATGAAAGCCATGGTTTTAGCGAGACGATATTTGCAGGAAGACGGGATTGATGCGATTTTCTACCCCGAATTTGTGGATCTGGATTTTGACGGAAGAATTGTGACGGCAATTAAAATCATCGTCGAACCACGATAATATTTTCTTGTATAATAATCCAATACATCCCACCACACAGAGGTCATCAATGAACGATAACGAACTCAATAACATGCTTTCAGATTTTTTCTCCAAAGCAAATCTCGCCCCGGGAAAATCAACCGACACCTTAGAGCCCACCGATGCCACAAGACCAGATGAAAAAACCATTGCATTAGTTTTTGCTGCCCATGCATTTGTCAGAGATGCGAAAAAAATAATGGATGAACAAAACGAAAACAAAACTGATTTGGATTTAGAAAAACTTTATTATTTACTAAACCTTGCAAAACAAACGTTAGATTTTTCTCTCCCAGGTTTACGACCGTTTTTACCGAGATAAAAAAAGAATAATTACTATAGTCAAAATAATAAAGTTATCTTTGCGGTTAAATGTAATATTTACAAATTAGAATTTACAAACCTTGAGAGAGTATCAGCCTTTAATAACTTTTATTAAGTTAAACGCTCCTTTTACAATTTTTCCACCGTGCTTCAAAAGCAACGATCTGCCAACGTATCCAAAAGTAATTAAACCAGATCCTTTTATACTATAATCATTGATACATTTAGGGCAAAGGCTAAATATACTTTTTCCAACAAGGGTTTTTTTGCACTTTATGCATTTTCTTACGTCTTTCTCAGAGTTTGTCTCCATCTCTTACATCCTCCGCAGATACTAAAAATATCTCTTTTCCTTCAATCGATTTTAAGTCAGCATTCATCCCCGATTTTATATCCATGGTTAATTTATACCACCAATCAATGTTGTTTTCATTATAAGGGTAGTACTCATGTATCAAAGTACCAGCTGATTTCCCTTTCTTGTTGATACTCTTAGTGAAAAAATCCTGCATGATAAACTGATACCCTTCTAAGGTCAGATTGGAACTTGCTTTTTCACCGAGATAATCAAATACATGGATCAGGACTCCAACATATTTGGTGACCAATAGGAGATCAAGAGTCAAATATTTTATGTACTTGTTAATCAGATAGGGGTTATTAAATATTGGCAGCTTTGTTGAATTCGCTAAATACTCCGAAGTTGTTGACAGATCTATATATATCGCATTAATTGCTTTTGTCAGTTCATCTGTTGATTTCTTCAGATTCTCTCTTTTTTCTTCTTGAGTTCCTCCAATTTGTGCACGGAGAATATAGTCTCTTGCGTTAATAAACGGCACCCCTATAGTTTCATCTCTATCTTTATCAATCTGGTAGCTTTGCAATTCCTGTATTTCACCAAGTTTTACGTATATTTGCCTCATCATTGCCTGAATCGTAATACTTCGGACTGTCTCTATCGTTCCAGGATTATTTATCACAGATTTGAGGGTAATGTCTTTAACTCGAATGTCATTTTCATCCATTATGACGGCTCGAAGATTCCCATCAACCTGTTTCGACTCCCCCATTTTATAAATGCCTTTGGCAAGTTTGTCTTTGATGTCATGAGGTAGACTATCAAAATCGGGAACTAATACATCCTTCCCATCCGAAATCACAAGGGCTTGATCGATCAATTCATGTAGAATACCAATATCTGAAATCGGAATATTCTCAATAACATTAACTCGAGTATTTGTACTCAGCTCACTAGTTAGCTGTTGGATGTAAAAATCAAAAAAATTACTCATTTTAGTAACATCAACCCCACATTGGTCTTCAATTGTGACAAAGATTCTAAGTTCCTGATTTCCGCTTTCAATTATTTCTCCAGACACAGATTCAGGTACATCTTCATTTAGATTATCTTCGTTGCTCATACAAATCACCTCATATTAATGTTGCCACTTTGTTCACCCCAGTTAAGTGTTATTTGTGACCGACTCCAATTAATTTTACAATTGTTTCCTCCAATTGCAATCTTATTTTTGATCCATTTTATTTATTATGATTAGTTTCTACCCCCTCCACTCCAACTCCTCCAACCGTACCACTTCCCCAAACTCCGTCTCCGCCAATCCCCCCAACCAATCCATCCCTGGATTCCACTCCGCACCCACCAGAGTCCACAACTTCCCCCTGGAATCCATCTTCCACTCCGCAACTTCTTTCCTCCGCCAAACCACCAGATTGCGCTCAGCATCCACCATGGCATCCAGCTTCGACCCATTCACAGTCCCCACCTGCAGCAGATTCATAAGCTCTTCCCGGCAGGTCAAATTCAATTCACGCCACAACAAATAATCTAATCCGCTTGCATCCCTGATCTGGATCCCGTTCAAGAACTGACCCCCAAAACCAATGACCCTTTCCATTTGTTTGGTGGTCTCTTCCGATCCAAGAATAGCGAAATTCAGATCTTCATTTCTTACAGCCCATGCAGTCCCACTCCAGGTTTTTAAATCCCCAGCAGCATATCCCCTGGCATCGTCAGTAGCAAGCATATAGTAAGTACCCGAATTTGTCGCTCCGGATCTCCGCACTACCAGCCAGTAGAAGGATCCAGCAGTTAATTCCACCTGGCCAACCTCAAAGCGTATCCAGTTATACCCGCCAGTTAATAGCGTCCCTGCTACAGAACCACTTGCCAGAACTGTAGTTCCTGGATTGCCTCCGGAGTCTGCTATTATCTCAAGAATCACATTATCAACCGGTTCCAATTTCTTCCCGACCCGCAGCCAGATTTCCCTGGTCAGCAGACCCCCAGCCGGCACAATAAATTTTTGTGCAATTTTTGTAGATGTACTGGTATTACCAAACGCATAAAAGCTTTTTCCCTCATCTAAATGCCCGATAAATCCCTCATCCTGCTCATAAAATATCCAATCTAAAGTTTCCCACCAGCCCTTCAAATGATAAATCACCTTGTTATAATCGATTTCGCCTAAAACCAATCTTTTCTTAAAATTCGTTTTTTCTTTCAACCAGGTTTGGGCAGCATTCAGAGCCTGCCCAGGTGTCCCATTCGGAAGGAACCCCATCCATTCTTTTTTCCCGAACCGTTGAACCATCACTTGATCTTCGACAAAATTGGTGATCCCATCTTCCTTTGACCATGGTGCCGATGGTTTCAGGTCAACATACCGGATCGCCACTCGATTCGCAAATTGGTCAAGGCTGACACGCATGGCTGTGGATCCTAATTGGATCTCGATTTCATTTACAAACCCATTCCAAATATTCTGGCCAAAGTCATCGAGAATATCCACAGACTTTCCCAACCCATCTAAAATCTGTTCTAAATTATCTCGAATATCTTTTGGTTGCGCTTCTAATTCAGCTTCTCTACAGCCACCAGGTAGAGCCCAATATAATTTTTTTACTTTCCAATTTTTCACCAGCGGATTAAGCTCACTGAATCGATCTTTTATGATTACTTGCATTAGATATTAATCCTTCTAGGTCTATATCTCAGCATGAGTTTCATTTGTTGTTTTGTTATACAGTTTCCACTACTGGTATCCCACTTGACCCGAATGCATTGATCCTTGCCTGGCATCAACCAGATCCCTTTTCCAGTGGCCTGATGAGATAAAATTCTCTTTTCATATCCGCCTGGAATTGAATAAATCAAATCATTCATGATTTCGTCATACAAAGTTTCATTCCAGGCTAACCCATAATCGCCCAGGTTGTAATAATGTCTGTACCCATCCAGAGGCAGGAAATCAATATCATCAATTGTTAGAACATGCGAACCGCTTACATTTCTTTGGGCTTCAAATGCGAAAAGTACATCTACTAATTCAGTAGATTTCAGATCCCGGGGAGGGATATGCATTGCAGGTAATATCACCATTTTTTTATTTACTTCTATTTTTTGCCACCTGGAATACTCCACAGCATCACCCTGGCTGACCTTGCACCTGATCCAATAATCATTCGTTGTAACAAAATCTTTCATTCTGAGCACTGGCCGTACTAACCGGCCAGCAATTCTCCCAGCGATAGCGTTATCAATGTTAAACTGAACAATTTTCAAAGGGATGGTCACATCCCATTGTACTAAACCATAAATACCATTACTTGCATCAGCATTCATGACAGCTCCCCAGTTTAGTAGACTGGATCCCTGGGATCCATCAATGAAAGTATCACCAGGCAGCATCGTAGATATGATCTCATTACTGACAAGAATATTTCCAAAGGGAGCTGTATTGGTTAAGTCTTCATGTTTTATGATCACAGTTGCAGGAGCCGGAACCTCCCCGTCAATGTCTTCCCCGTTTATAGTTGCATAATTAAAGCAAGTATCATTTTCGCTGTACTCATTATCAATCCGAAGTCCATTGATAATATTAGTCCCATGAATATTACTTAACGGGACCCAATCTCCAATTCCTTCCCAAAAATTCTCCCGAATCAACTCCAGGGAAACTCCCATCCCTCCCCGCTTTAAATCCATGGTCCCTTTCCCCAATAATTCCAATCGACCGCTGATCACTTTACTCTCATACTCTTGCAGGTTGGCAACTGGTGTCAGAGAAAGAATAGCTTGTTCTCCCAGATTTACTCGGGAGAACAATGCTTCCATCATTTTCAACCAATCATCAACTACTTCAGGCATCCCATGAAGAATCACCTCTATTTTTTCGATACAGGTTTGCCCAGACCCTTTTGGCAGACTTCGCCGGCATCCCTTAACCGGAGCAACAATCCCCACGCCGCTCAAATGGACTTGTGTAGATCCAACTTTCAATACCAGTTCTTCCATGTCACACCTCCGGATCAGGCAGGGTGAAGTAAGGGACGCTTGCGCTCATCTGGAATTGGCGAGTTCGTATTTTCTGGACTTCGATCAGGTATTGGGATTTGATTTTCTCTATCAGGTTGGACATATCCAATCCGGTTTGGTTCAGCTCAAACGTATCCGCCCGATCAATCATCCTCATCTCGAGCGCATACACAGCCGCACCCCGCACGATCAACCCATCCATGCCCATTTCCAGCACCGTCACAATAGCCCCATCAAGACCCTCCAGTGTCAATGTGATTGGTGTCACCACCTGCAGATCCCTGATTGCCTGTCGAATGGATTCATCCAGTGTGGGATTATCCCAGATCAAACCGCCAACATCCATCAGGAACATCTTGACCCGCTCCCGGATCTCTTCAAGACTTTGATCCATGTTTCACCTCCAAAGGTCTGTCATCGCTTTATGGCAGACGAGAATTTCATTCCGTTCATGCTGATAATCACTACCCGATCAGGATAGACATTCCACCCCAGCAAATTCTCCGGATCAATTTTCAATTCTTCGGCAAGTGCCAGGACCGGAGCAGGAATACCAGTCTTTTTTTCAGGTCTGATTTCGCCTTTGTCATCAACTTTGATCACCGCCAGTTTTTCCTTTTTTTCTCTTGGTTTGGTTTCAATTTTTTCTGTCATGCTTTCACCTCTTCTTTGTGTAATTCAGGATGAGCTTGCCATAGCAATCTCACCATGCTTTCAAAATCCATCTCAATTGGTTGAGATGTTTCAACGTTTAATCCCAACCAGGTACGCATTTCTTTCTCATTCCCATGGAAGTAATTCAAATCAAGCGGAGTACTTACGCCCGGCAGTACAAACTTATCCCCCGAAAATTGCCAGATCTTCCATTCCCGGCAGTTGGTGGGAATCGAAGGTCCCGGAATCGATGGCAGATGGGAAGCCTTCAATCCTTCCCAACTGACCGACACTCTCCCCGATCGATATGGGTAATGCGCCAGCCACAGATCCCAATCCTTCAACCACACTTGCATGGCCGGCGCATGCTCCTTGACAAAACTTGCCCTGGTATAGATCATTGTCTTTTTGCCAGTGGCCTTCTTGATTTCACTCGCCAGTTGGTGACTCGATACCGAGATCGTCGCAGCCCCCAGCTTTTTGGTGATATATCCTTTGCGCCATTCCTCCCAATCCCCCCAATATTGCTCAACATCTACAGCGAAGAAATCGTAATCGATCCCAATCAAACAATTCCTGATGAAGTCCACCTGACTCTGCACATTGCACAGCGGATCATGCCAGTGATACAACCCCACCACCATGCCGGCATCCCTGGCACCTTTTACATGATCTCTGGTGTACCGATCATACGAGTAATTCCCTTGCGACAATTTGATAATCGCAAAGCGCACACCCTTCTCATACAGCAGTCCCCAATCCACCTTAGGCTGCCAACTCGACACATCCACCCCTAAACAATAATCATTCATACACAATCTCCTCTATCCCGTAAGGGCAAAGCATTCCCGTTCTTAGAATGCTTTGCCCCCTCTTTTGCTACAAGCTACGAGCTACGAGCTACGAGCTCTCATCCCATCCTCCAGCGCCACCCCCAGAATATACGCTGCCAGAATCGAAACAAACGCCACCGTCTCACTCTCCGGCACATCAAACCCCGGATCAAAATTCCGGATCACCAAAAACAGCAGCCCCACAAAAGCCGCCCAAAACTTCCTCGACCCCAAAAGCAACTTCCACTTCTCCATCATTCCTCTCCTTCTCTTATTTCTCTTGTATGGGCAAAGCATTTGTGTTCTTCAAATGCTTTGCCCTCTTCTTTCTTTCCCTAATCCCTAAAACCTAACACCTAACACCTGCCGCTAGGCAACATTCGCCTTATACAACGGCCGATAATCCGCCACAAAAATCGACAGAAAATGCCGCACCTTCAACTGAATCACATCATTGTGAATCATGTCATTCGCAAAAGGACTATCCGCCACGTACAATTCCGGCATAATCCCGAAGCGCTCAGCAATAATGATCCCTGGAGCAAGCTTCGGATCAGCCATTACTGCCCAGTCATTCGCATCACTCCAGGCCGGAATCGTGATCACATCCCCGAGTTCGCCGCGCTGCAAATTCTCGGAGAAAATATTGCTCTCCCGCTCAAATGTCGGATACAAAATCCGCATCGCAGTCAACCGCAGATTCCTTGGCACCAACAGATATTTCGCATCCAGTGCCAGCTTGGGTTTTTCTGTGTCATTGGAAACCATATTTTGGTTATAGATTGCCATACTGGCATTTTCAAAACTGGTCGTAGATAAGGCAGTTGTCCCAAGATTCTCATGAACAATTGCATCAAAGACATGTGCCCCGTCCGCCATGATCGGTCCTGTTCCATTCGAACCGGTGAAAATCCCCGACACCAGTGAGCTGATATTCCGCACCGCACTGGAAATCATTTTCTTGGGTAATTGTCGTAATTTATGCGTCTCATCTTTGTCCATCATCTCCAGTGTTATGGGTAACAACCCGCCATACTTACGGAAATTCTGCGATTCTCCGGAGTCAGCAATCTCCAGTTCACCATAACTGCCACCTTCTGAAATGATCCCCAGCGCTGTAACCTCTCCCAACAAAACGCCACTCACAGGTTGCAGAGAATCCATATGCTCAATTGAAACTACTTTCTCCCACCAGCGATATCCCGCCCGGCCCAGCTGATCCCACTGGTCAATCATGATCTTATTGAAAGCATTCTTGATCACATTCGAAACCGAATCCGAATCCGCCAGCGTTACACGCTCAGGGAAATATCCACCCCGCAGTTCGCTATCTCCAGTCAATGTGGTATACAGCTCCCGAATCCCCGAAAGCCTGGCGACCTTCACGCCTTGCATCGACGCATCTCTCGGTGCTCCCAGCAGGTCATCCGCGGCAGCCTGCAATCGATCCCGTTCATTCACCATGTTGGTAATTCCACTTGTCCCCTGGATGATCCCACCACCCTGTAAAGCGGCAAACAATTCTCTTGCCTCCTGAATGCTCTGATCCAACTCAACTTCAGAGAAATCCTTCCCGCTGAATTGTTTTCGAACCTGTTGCGATAACGCTTCTGGTAGTTTTGAACTTGCAATTTTGCTGTTCAAAAGCATTTCATACATGGCATGTATGATTTCTTGATCTTTATTACTTTGTTGCAATTCCACTTTCTCGCTCATTTTTTCTTTCACTTCTTCTTCCATTCCTTCATTCTCCCTGTTCAAATAGCTTTCCTGTAAAGAGTTGAGCGCCCGCAAAAACGCCCCACCCCGTGCAGGCCGATAAACCAGGTCAACGGAAAAGACGCGCACAATCTGTTGCACTTCTTTCCCTTTCCCTGAAAACAACAAATCCGCACTGAACCCGATCCTTGGTTTCACCCCTTCAACCTCCAGCCACTCACGCCCAATCGCTTCCAGCAGTTGTGCACTCGGACCAAACGGTTTCAACCGCACCCGGATACCCTGTAATTCCTCATCAAACCGCGCCTCGGTACACACCCCGGCCAGATCCCGCACCGAGCGTCCTCCCCAGTTCATCCCATGGTCAATAAATGTCTCCACTCCCTCCCAATGACCTACTGAATCCCTCAGCGCACTGGCAGAGAATTGCCATCCATTTCCCTCTCCAGCTGTGATCGCCACCACGTCATAGCTAACCTCATCCTTCTCACCCTTCGTGTTCAGAACAGCCTTAACTGACTCTCCCTCAAACGCAATCCGCACCTGTTCAGGTTCATCCTCCTCCAATTCCAATTCCTCATCCAGCGCCATCTCCACCACTTCATTCAATTCACCCGTCTCCAGGTCAATCACCTCTTTTCCAGTCACCTCCATTTCACTCAATTCCTCCTTCACCACCTCACCACTCGACGGATCAAAATCCCGCAGCGGGATATCACTCAAATTTCCCACCGGCTCACTATCCGCCACATCTTCCAGCGTGCACTTGCAATTTTTCCCACACAGCAACCACTCCGAACCCGGCACAATCCTGGATTCCTCCCACTCGGTCAGATCATGCCGTTGCCCGTTCGCCGCCTTACAGCTCTCACAGGAATCACTCCCTTCTAACATCACCCATTCTTTCATTTCCTCTCCCTTTCCCTGAATCGACGTCACTAAGTCACCGATCCTTTCAAATCTCCCGTCTCTATATCTACTTTCGCCTCCTTGGGCTTCGCGATCCGCTTGACTCTGCTTCTCTTTCCTTCTTCCTCAATCTTTCCCGGGTTATTCTTGGCTTTCTTCTGTACCTCCTCCAGGTCCACCACCTCACCGGCAAACCGGTACACCATCCGCAGCAGTTCACTATCGTCAATCAACCCCCGATCATGTAAATGAATCAAAGCAGACGTGATCGTAGAAGTTGCAATAGCCAGCGCAGCATTATCCCTGGAACTCAAATCCGCACCCACGACCTCAATCACCGCCTCTGCATTCAGCCCACGTTCAAACCTTGCCCGTCGTCTCAACGAAATCCGCGCCAACCGGTTGATAATCTCAACAAAGAATTCCTGTCGCTGCTCAAAATGCCGGAAGGTCGGTCCCCCTGCACTCTCCGCCGTTGTCCTTGTCGAGCTCTCCGGCTCCGCCAGAAAATGCAGTGGAATTCCAGCACCAGCAGCAATCATCTTTTTAATCGCCAGCCCATCCTTGCTCGCATCATTGGCTTCCAGTTGCGGATGAATCACCTCCCAACTCTCGCTCTCATCCACCACCAGAATCGATCCCGGCACAGGAGGATTGGCATTCAGCGTACCCTGTCGTTTCACCCGCTCCGCCTCGCTCACAAACCGGCTCTTTACCATGAAATAAAATGCGTTTCGATACCGGTTCAAACGTGCCCGATCCTCCAACCAACTCGCATACCTCGTCAACCATCTCAATATCGGTGCCAGATCCGACTCCCCATGCACAGCCCCCACAGGCCGGTTAATCGCAAAATGTACCATCGTGGTCTTCAACCGCCCATCCTCTCCGTCTTCTTCCCCCTCTCCATGGTAAGCCTTCCATACCCGTTCCTCACTTCCTCCGTCCTCCATACTGAACTTTGCCTTCTGAACATATTCCAGTTCCTGTTGCAGATCCCCCTTCGCGGTCCGGATCTCCTTAATCTCAATCGCCGGGATCGCTCTCACAAATGTCATCCCGGCTGCATCCGTGGAGAGCAAAAAGTACAGTTCTCCACTCCGCGTCAACTCATCGCACCATTCATAAATCCGCAGTGGCATCTGATTCAACTCATGCGCCCACCACTTCTTCAAAAACTGGTGTACTTTCTCATCCGGCGATCCAATCGAAATACCCCCGCCCACCACATATTGGCTGGTCAATTCGACAATTCTTCTTGCCAGTGGATTCAGGCGCCACGCCTCCAGTGCAAGTGTGATCACGCTCTCACGATCGTAATCCGCCCGATCCCGCTCATTTACCGCAGCACCCATGTCCGGTTCAATATAAACCGTATCCAGCTTCAACTGTTTGACCAGCCAACCCCGCCCACGTTCTAAAATCGATCTTCTCGCCATCTAAAATCCTTCCTTATCCATCTCGCTCAAAGGATCAACACCTTTAACCACCAATGCTTCACCGCCAACGCTCCAAACTTCTCCATCCAGCACTGCACACAGCGAAGCCGAGAGAATCAAATCATCATGCACATACTCCCCGACTGTATTTCGCATCCCATCCGGCACCCCCCACTTCATTTTTCTGTCAATCCCTGGAGTAATCGAGTATTGACAGGCGTTCAGTTGACTCCAGAACAATGCTTGTTCAGCATCCCCTGGAACATATTCCTTGTATCTCCCAGAATCGATTACAGCCAGAAAATCCCAGCCTAATTGGGACTTGGTAGCCACATTAAACCGGAATTGAATCACCATCCCAGGTAATGCTCGCTCCAAAAAACTCGACAATCCAGCACCCACACCGGTTGCATCTACCACCAGCTTTTTGACCTCCCACAACCGCGCCAGCGCCAGGAGTTCACCATACAATTTGGTATGTTGGATCCCGACCCACAACTTCCGGAACATGACCTTATAAGTTGGAGCTTTGATCAGCTCATCCTGCATGGTCTCAAGATCAATCTCTACAATCGTCAAAGCCGTCGAGTCTCTCATTCCATATTGATCCTGAGCGCCTTCTTTGCTTTTCTCCTCAGGAGAAAAGTACCCCGAATGTCGATCCACGACATGTGTAGCACCCCGGGCATGTCCTTCAGCTAGGGGGGAGTCAGCGGATCGATCGTTCGGGGCTTCACCTCCGATATCAATTAAAAATGCATACACCTTGCCAGCACCTGGTTGGACCTGCTTCTCATGCCTGCCCACCATCAACGCTCGCCGACTCTCCGGGAACAAACCTCCCTCGCCGTCGATCTCTTCACTGAAAAATTGAGTCCGAATCATGGGATGATTCCTGCCCAGCTTCGCCACCTGCTCAGCAACAAATGCACCATAAGCTGGAACCTCCCTCGCCACATCCTCAGCCGTCAAAACAAACACCCTTCGCAATCCATCCCGTTTTTCAGCTTCTTTGGCAGCTCTTAACTCCCTCGCCAGCAAAGTATCCGAAGTCCACGCCGTCCCCCAAAACACCCTCGTCGCATTCGTACTCGCCGCCATGGGAGCAATGTCCTTATCAAACTTGCTCACCAGCACATCCTGCGCTTCATCCACCTCAAGCAAATGTCCGGCAGTAGCCCCGACAATATTCGCCTCCGGTGATCCGGAAAAGAAGAAGATCCTTGCCTTTCCAATTTTGTAGATATACCCGCTTTCTTTTTTCCACATGGAGTTGACGAGGATGTTGTTTTCGAGTACCCGCTGCAGCCGGCGCATGGCGTTCAGGCTTTGTGGTTTCCAGGTGGGGGAGACTTTCACAATCTCGCATTCGATTTGGGATAGTAGTGTCAGCAGATAAGTCTCGATCTGAGCTTGCAGCTCATTCTTGCCGGATTGCCTGGGGAACATCACCACGAACGACTTTCCCTGTCGGAAAATCACCGACTCCGCCACTGACCGCGCCACAAATACCTGATACTCCCGCAGCTTCAATCCGGACGTATGCTCAACAAACAAACACACATCCTTCAACACCTCTTTGATTTGTTCTACCAGGATCGACAACCTATCCTCCGAAAAAACTTTGCGGAGTGAAACGCAGCACCCCGCGACGCGTTAGCGGAGCAGGGGTTTCAAGCAATTGATAATTCTTCGGGGTATCCATATCAACCTCCAAAAAAAGACTTAACCAAAGCCACAATCGACAGAATGCTCGACCCACCATTAGCAAGCCCCGAGTACATCTTAAATTGGGTAACCCCTTCCGTCGCAGACCTGATCCGAGTCTCGTGGTCTTCCTTAGCCTTCTTCAAATCCACAACCTCCGAACGCAAAGACCGCAACCGCTCTTCACTGATCTCGTTCTGGTGATTGATCAAAGCTTCGATCTTCTGAAAACGCGACTCGATATTGTCCTTCAACCGCCCCAATTGCTCCGAAATCACCGCTGCCTGATCCTCTCCCATGGTCAAACCTTTCTCTACCAAATCCAAGTTCCCTAATTGCCATACACAATGCAGCCTTAATTTGTTCATCAGTAAAATTTCCAACGTCAACAATCATGATTTTCCTCTTTGCCCCCTTTGCGGAAAACTTTGCGTCTTTGCGTCCTCTGAATCCGTATACATCCCAATATCCATTGGCATAACAACACCCAACCTTATTTTTTTACTTAAAAAACCTTCGCGTCTTCGTGCCTTTGCGGTTCATTTTTTTATTTACACCCGAACTCACTCGTCACCTCCGCCAGCGCCTTACTCAACGCATCCAACGCATCACTATTATTCCCCCCTAACAACTTTTGGGTTCGTAACATCCCGGCAAGTCTGGTGGACGCAGCTCCCAGCGCGCTCAGCGTACCCGTCCAACCTTCCAAATCCCCCGCATTATCATTCGCGTAATCGAACACCCGCCGGATCATAACCCGCATCAAAGCAATCTCATCCCCCAACCCATCCCGCAGTGCCGTCTCCAAATCCTGGCTTTCAAGATCCCTGAACTTTCGGGAATAGAACCCATGCTTTACTGCATTTGCATTTCCAGGTTGCCCACCACGACTTCTCGCCAAATCAAATCCTTTTCTTTTTTTCTGTTGATTTTTTTCTATGAGCCATGAGCTTTGAGCTAAAAATTTCTTTTCCCTTGAGACTTTCGACTTTGGACTTTCGCCTAAATAATATACTCCCCCCTGGTATGGGGGTATAGACTCATTATACACAAATTTATCCATCCTCCAACCCCCAAATTGCTAAATTTGTTCTAAATTCACCCCTGAAATTCCCTTGCATTCTCCCCAAATAATGCTAAACTTAATCTTCTGTGTTGTCCTCTAAAACACCACAGATCTTGCCGGTGCGCCCCCCTCGCATCGGCATTTGTTTTAAAGAGGATTTTCCTAAAACCCAAAAAAACTGTAAAGCTATTTCAGGTCAACACAATTAATTTATTCATAGCGTACAATAATTCAGAAGCGTGCAATTAAAAACCACTAAACATTAAATTCAGCCTCAATGGCTGAATGGTCACTCAGATTATTTTCTCTGAATTCATGAATATATTGGCATGATATTGGGTAAAGCTTCATTGAAGCAAAAATATGATCAAACCTTCTCTTCGCTTTGATCATTCCCTTCCTTATTACAACCCAGCTATAGCACTCTTTTTCATATCCATTGATTAACCGAAAGACATCATGCAGATCATGCTCAGCAAGTCCTTCAATTACACTTCGCTCTCCTGCATCCCAGGTATAACGGTTTCTTCGATACCTGATTGTATTATCTTGTTTGATTCTTTGACCCCAGGTGATCACTTCACCAGTTTTCAATTCAGCCTGAGGAGAATTGAAATCCCCGCATAGAATTCGTAGATTCTGATTATTCGCATTTGATAGATATTGATAAATACCATTAAAAGTATTGATCTTTAGCCACTTGTGCGAAATACCCGGTGGAATATGAGCAGTATGAAATTCAAAAACAGCATTCGTCGAGAAAATACTTGCAGATAATAACCGCTCTTTCCAGGGAATTTCAACGATTTGAGGATCTATTGAGCTTAATGGATATCGTGAGGCAATTAACAAGCCATATCTTCTGGGTCCGGTGAGCAGCGAAATATCCTTGGCCAGATCAAAGCTTGAAATCGTGTGAGGATAACCTGACTTATGAAACCCTTCTACCCATAACGGTAGCGTTCTAAAGGTTATTTCCTGAAGTCCAATCACATCTGGTGATCTTGTAATGACTGCGTCTAATTGATATTTTTGTTTTTTGAATCGGTTAGCAACGTTCCATGAAAGAATTTTCATTATTGCTTTAGATTCTAGCTTATATGTGGGAATTTTCGATATTAAAAAGATCCTTCTTTATACACAACAAACCATCTATTCAGATTTACCCTCGTACGGGCGAAGCATTTGATCAATCACATCTATCCAGGCATCAACCCTGGTTATCAAATGCTTCGCCCCCTTCTCCCTTCTTGTCATCATTTGCAATAAATTAATCTGGGCATTATCTGTCCACCATCTTACTTGCCTGGATCCCCACTGATGAATTCCTGGTTTTTTCATCAATATTTCTTATTCTTTTTCTGTATTCCATCGATTGATATTCCCTGTACAACAAATCAAATGACATTAGTACAAGATCATGTACCCTGTGCCATTCCTCCAGATTCAGATATTCTTTGTCGGTATGTTCATTGTAAAACCCGATTGAGAGGTTTACACTTTCAATACCCATCTGGCTCCACACCCGCAAATCTGAAACTCCACCTTCAGTTGAGGAATATCGATGTTGGTCATTCCACAAATTCATGGAAGCTCTTTCGAATAAATTTGAATAATCCTCTGATCCATAATTCAAAAATCTGGACTTGTTTACAACATCACTACCATTTCTTCGATCGAGACTGATTGCATAATCCACACCCTCAAAAAAATTTTTTTCAATGAATTTAGCGCCAATTTGCCCCTGTTCTTCCTCTACTGTGAATGCCACTTTCAAAGTCCCCTGGAATAAATTCTCATTCAAATCTTTCAGAATATTGAAAATGATTGCCATTCCTGCACGATCATCCGCTCCTAAAATTCCAATATCTCTTTCCCAGATACCATCCAATTTTAGTAATTTACTTCCAATAGATAAAGGTTCACGAATATCCATATGAGCAGAAATTAGAATCACTGGTCCTATCCCACAATTCTTAATCCCAAGTACATTACCTGCTTCATCTGCCCATACTTTATCCATGAATTCCGGCAATAAATCCAATACATATTCACGAACTTTTTCCTCATGATAAGTTTCGCCAGGTATGGATAACAATTCTTCCAATGTTTTTTCCCTTACCTGATTGATTTCATATCTGAATGGTAAAATATCCTCTACCTTACTCAATGCCAGCCCGAGGTCATACAACCTATCAGAAGCTTCAAATATTTTTATTGCTTGATGGCGCGTAATCCTTGACCAAAAGCCAAGTTTGTTAAAGAGTGTTTTCACTATCAGAAGATCTGTCGGGCAGGCTAATTTTAAGTAAGGTAAAGATTTCCTTTGCCCACCTCTTTCGTGTCCACCACATGATTGTGTGGTTCGAATTCCTAATCTGATGAGTTGACGTACTACCCCAATAATTGGAGCGTCAAGATTTTCCAATTGGAGCTTTTCGACTGCGGTTCCTTCATCCCCTTTGCCGGCATATGTTTTAAGACATTCGATCCAACTTTGCCTCGTAGGAACTGGGGTATTCAACTGCAGTTTCTTCGCATTAAATACATGATCAACACGTAAATGACACAACAACTTTACTAAAAATGATAAGTTAAAAGCCTTTTCACAACTTAGATCAAACCGATTTTCTTCCAGTGGTTCAAACAAGAATCCCCCGAAAACAAGTAAATCATTCCATGTAACATTTTTTTCATTCATTTTGTCCTCCTTCTGTGAATTAATTTGATACAGAAATCGTAACAAAATAACAGTGACAAACCTGTCACTCTGGCTGTGTTACTCTCCAATACTTGTAAATAAATAAATTTTCAATTTGGTGGAAATGATGGGTAATTCTCCAGGTTTTTTTTCGATTCGGAGGACGGTTTCTGATATTCTTTGTGATTTTAAATCTAGTCTCAATCTTCTTATTTGTTGATTAAACGTATTTCCTTTTGGAATTTCCCCATCATTCTCTTCTATTAATCTTCCCGTAAGCATATTTTTTAATAATGTGAAGCTTCCAGAAAAATTATCCCCTTTTCCTAAATAACTGATATATTTTTGAGATTGAAACCCATCCAGGCAAATAGATGATTTATCAAATTCGATTTCATCTTTAATATCCAGATAAGAATCCTCATTGATGAGCTTTGTCTCATCCAATCTTCCCTCTTTGTATATCCTGACTACTAATAAATCAAGGTTTTCCAAATCCTTTTCCAAATAAAGATAATTCTCAATCTGTTCATCCAATTCCGGATATTTTTTATTTTCCAATGAAATCTCTCGATATACTTCAAAATTTTTTAAACAACAAAAAGCCACAAATTTCTTGGCCACATCTTCCTGAAATGTGTCTAATCGAAACACAGGCTTTTCACATCTCTGATTATTAATAAGAGCCATCTCAAAATTTATCATTGCTTGATGATAATTTTTTTGTTTGAAATATATGTGGCCAAGTCGGTAATTTGCAATTGGAACATTTCGACCCAATCTGATAACTTGCTCAAATCTTTGTATCGCAGGTTGACCAGCATCAATCCAATTTCTCTTTAATTGAAAACCATAGTCTAGAATTATTTGAAGGTACCTGGTTTTCCATAGGTTCTTTTCTATCGGTGTGATATCTGCCCTGATTGATATCTCGAAAACTTGTTTAGCCTTGCTTGCTTTTAAATTGCCCTCTATCTCTTCTTCATCCTCCGGATATATTTCATCCACCAATTCCCTAAACTCAATATCTGTATATCTTCTTTTCAATGCTGTTGGCAATTTCATTCTCCCTCCTGATTTTTCTACCAGAGTTAAATTACTTTATATTCCTTTTAGGTGCTAATTTATTTCCTCATTCCTCATCCACCGCCTCTTTCAATACCTTCATTATCTCCTGCAAATCCAACATGTGACTTTCAGTATATTTTACGGTTTCCCGTTGGAAAAATATCAACCGCTTCAATCTGATCCACCATGTATTCACGAATATCAATAGGAGAATGAAAGACACGATAACGCATCTGCCCACCAGGCATCGGTATCTCAGCAATTATAGGCCCACTTCGTGTATGATCCGCAATCAACCTGACAATCTGACCAATAGTAAAACGGGTACTCATGGATTACTCCTTACGAAGGATAGCTCCTTTAAACACCTAATACCCAATAATCATTATTCCTTTGAGTGGCAACTTCAATCGTTGGCTGGCGTAAAGTGTTTCAAAAAAAGTCTGGACTTTTCTATAATCATCACTTGAACGGTATTTATTTCGAACAGCAATGGCCAGATATTCTACATCATCCATCATACATGCTTGAAACAAGTCTTTCAAAAATTGATAATTTGTTACACCTCTTCCAGCTTCCACTTCAATCACAAATCTTTTGTCATCATGATAAGCATCAGCTTCAAAGCTTTTAGTGGGTTTTCCATTTTGTCCAAACAAGACCGGTACATGGATTTTGTCAATTGCCCTTTTTCCAGATTCGACTCGGAAACCTAATATTTTTAACCCATCTCTCACTTTTACTAACACTTCGTTGCTTACCTGTATATCATGGGTTCCTGAATCAATCTCTATGGATGCCTTTTGAAATACATCTGCAATTTGATAAGCCAGTTCTGGAGGTTTCTCGCTTAAAGGAAAACAAATCCAGTTGATCATATCGAATACACTTTCAAGACTTCATCCCCATAATGGTTGATCACCTTTACAGCAATTTTTCCAGTTTCAGGTTTATCAAACGGATAGCTGGTGGTGGAATACAGAGTATTCCAGGCTTCTTCATCCACCTCTGCCCGTAAAGCGCGCTTTAGTTTATCGTATGGTTGGTCCGCCCCGGTGAAATAGGCATGCCGGACAAAGAAGCTTTCTCCATTGTAATTGGAATCGATAAACCAGCAGGCAATCTCATCGGTCGAGCTTGAACGTATCTCACCGGTTGTTGGGTCATAGATATCCACCCCTTTAATATTCACCGAAAGTTTATTTTCTGGAAGTTGTTTTATTTCAACATCCGGTTCACCAAAAACCATAAACAGATTTCCAACACCACTCTTCTTGAGCAACAGATTACCCATTTGCAAATCTGGATTGATTCGAGTTGGCAATACGGTTAGTTTTCCATACCGATGGATTTCTTCGGACACATGGGGATCGAAGGCAAATCCCAGGATGATTAACAGGTCAAAACCCACCCCTTGAACAGCTTCCTTTGCTGCTTCTTTGATCAAATCCGGGCTTACAGTACCATGTTCGGGACCTATGCAAATAGCAACGGTCTTTCCAGAGCCATCCTTTTCTTTGTATTCTCCCTTGGCCTGCAACCACACCCCGGCATAGGCATTAAGATAAGTGAATTTCAATCGTTCGCCTTTTTTTGTATTTTCAACCCCAGCTATCCTTAAGTTATCGATAATCATCGTTTCAAACCCGGTAGAGCTGATTGCCTTTTCCTGGCCATCGACCTCTGAACCAGGTCTATCAACATCGCTTGAAATTACCCGATGCGGTGAAAGGCTTTCTACCGTGAATGGACCGGTGACACGGATTTTCTTGTTATCTTCATAAGGTTGATCGTAAAGAAATTCTTTATCTGCTTTTCGGGCGATCGAATCATCAATCTCCTTTTGCCGCTGTCGCCTTAAATTCCACCAATCACCCAGCAGTTTTTGTGCTTTATTTGCTATCTCCTCAGACAGCTTTAATTTGGCAGGAACTTCTCTGGGTAGCTCCCATTCTTCCCATTTTTGTCCGGTTAATTCATTTATTTGCTGAAGCAGATCTTCTAATTCACCCTGGTATTTTTCATAGATCTCATCAATTTCCTCATTGTTGGCAATCGATTTCAGCGTGATATGTGGCACCCGTTTATACACAAAACCTTTGCGAACATCGTTGTTCGTAGGTGGCAATAGTGTGGATGGAACCTGACCAGTTATTTCCGCTTCCTTCATCAACCCTTCTGGAGAATCACTTAACAGATAGTAAGGATAACGTCCCGCCATCAGACGCGTTCGTGCCAGTGCGATAGCAACGCGCGAAGTATCGATGGTAATCCATCGCCGTCCCCATTGTTCAGCTACAAAGGCGGTTGTTCCACTCCCACATGTAGGATCCAACACCAGATCTCCTGGATCTGTAGTCATAAGAATACATCGCTTAATTATTTCAGTATTTGTTTGAACCACGTAGTTCTTATCGTCTGCGCCTACAGTATCATTCCAAGGAGCAGTTAATGAAGCTGTGGTGTTTTCATCTGCATATAAAATTGTAGTTAGCCTAGCCCCTTCGATCTGTAATCTTAATGCGTAATCAAATCTTTTCATTCCCTCAAAATTACTTCCAAATCCGTTTTTTGGGTGAGGAATTGTTTTTCCTTCATATTTATAATCAAACATTCCAGATTTCATAGGTCCGGATGGTTCCAAGTTTTTTAATCTATAAACACGAGCACCTTTAGGTAATAATTTATGATTATTTAATTGTTCCGATGACATCCTATGTCTTGATCTGTCTGGTAATTCAAACCAAACATGATGAAACTCACCTTCATAATTTTGAGTAATATAAAGAGGTCGATATTTTGCATGTGGTGAATTTTTGGATAAGTATTTATTCTTTGCATACCAAATAATAAAATCTGCCATTTGCTCTAAGAAATTAGTTCCGAAAGGCATTGTTTTTTTTCTAAATGGTATTAATGCTATAAAATTTTCACTTCCAAAAACCTCATCTAACACATTTCTAACTAAATGTACATTTTCGTCACCAATTTGGACAAAAATACTCCCACTTTCGGTCAACAACTCTCTTGCTACAATCAGTCGGTCTCTCAAATATGCGAGATAGGAGTGAATTCCTAATTCCCAGGTGTCACGAAAAGCCTTAATTTGTTCAGGTTGTCTTGTCAGGTCATCTTCATTGCCATCTTTCACATCCCGTTTCCGGGTGCTCACCTGCCAGTTGGAACCAAATTTAATCCCATACGGCGGGTCCATATAGATCATCTGGACTTTACCCTTCAGGGTCTCCTTTTCAGCCAGGCTGTTCATCACCAGCAGGCTATCTCCTAAAATCATGCGGTTCGACCAGTTTTGTTCGTGGTGGTAAAAATCAACCAGGTCTTCAAACGCAATGTTATTAAAGTCATTAAACAGGGAAAGTTGTTGATCGTTTAGTTGTTCTTTTGCTTCAGCACGAACATTCTCAATAATCGCCTGGGGAGAAATTTTTTCCTGAATGTAAATCGGAACGGCAGCGACTTCTAACGGATTCTGGTCCTGTTCATCTTTCCCTTTCCATACCAGTTGCGGGTCAAGCGAAGGGTCGCGGGGGTAAAGAATAGATTTGGGTTCTTTTTCTTCGTCGGCCACAAAATCTCGCAATTCCTCCGTAGGAATATTGGTTCGTTTGTCATTGTGGCGGGTGGATGTAATGGGGGTGGTGGTTCGGTTTGGTTTTTTTGCCATAGGTTTTAGACCTCTTTTTAATCAGGACCAATTATGCTCTTTAATCTTTTTGTAATTAATTGTTCTCGGGCTTCAATAAACGCTTCAAAATTCTCAAATTTCAACAATTCATCACCTTCTGGGATCAAATGACGTGCTCGAAAATCCTTATCACGGGTTTGAATCCAGCTTTCAAAAGGAGTATCTTGTTTTTCCCTGTTTTCTCTTTCAATAAGTAATTCCAGGTTTCCAATTCTGTCTCGAAGTGACAGGAAGAGGTCTAGTTTTTCTGGTGAAAGATTCCCAAAAACTGGATTTCCAGGATAGAACAATGCTTGTGGAAAAATATGATCCTTTTCATGTGGCATGACACCCCAAAGATAATCATCATAAAGCAAAGATAAATGCAGGAATACATTTGGATAAGTTGCTGAAAGAAATTTTTGAATTGATAATTCATCCAGAAAAATAGAGTAATTCATTCTGGTAAGTTCTTTGTTCATTTCATCAAAAGGAAAATCCGGGTTGCCCTTCTGGTTATTGAGTACTCTACGCAGGTTTGTAAGAACCTGTTCTGATGATCGTCCGAACACATTATTCAACAATGACATAATCAACCATCGGCGCATAGTTGATGCATTTTTTCTTTCGTAAGGGGTTGTCCCCATAAAACCCACACCAGGATGATGGTAAAGGTAGTAAATCATCGGAATTAATGCATTTCGGCTGGTCAGATTCGATTTATCAATTCCAAAGTGATTGGCAAGCCTGACCGCTTTTTCAATAGCTTCTTGCATTTTATTCCAGTTACTTTCAATCTCTGAAATCGCCTGATTCGTAAAATTATTAATTCGATAGCGAACAGGCAGGTCGGAAAGAACCAGACATGTCCTCATAATAAATTCAAGATCCAGACTATTTTTCCGATCAAGCTGATTATTCAGATGGTGAATAAATCCTTCAATTTGTTCTTTTGCATTAATACTCCATTTTGATGTAAACATTGCCATCAAGATCTGAGCTTTGTTTAATTCTGTACCCGCCTCATTCGCTCGAACAAAAATATCCAACACCCGATCATAGTCCTGATCGCGCTCAACATAGTAAGAAATAGCAGCATCTTTCCAGATTGCCTGATAAAGCCGCCATAAATTTCGCTCAAATAAGTTCTCTAATTGTTTGGGATGTCCAGGAAAAAATCTTGCTTCTTCTTCATCTTTTAATTTATAAAAAGCATCATCATTGTGGCAATCCAATATCCGCCCTACCCTGAACCAGTGTTGTTTTTCAGAATTCTCTGGTTCTTTTTCAAAAAATTTGAAACCGTAATAAGGTTTTCCTGTAAACTCAAGATCATCATCGTGTGGGGTGGGATCTTCAAACATATTCATAAAAAGTTTATAGGTTCCGTATGCTTTCGGATTACTCACCCAATGGTATTTTTTCCGAATTCTGAACGCTCCTTGCAACCCAATCAGAATAGATGTCAACCTTTGCTGGCCATCCAAAACTAGGGTCACGTTATGGATTCCATCAGCGGATTGTTGCTTAGTGTGAGAGGTGCCTTCTGAATTGGCTAGCTCAGCGAATTTATAAATCTCCCATTTATTTCGATTCTCATGGGTTAACTCCCAAAATAAGAAAGAACTGATCGGATATCCCCTCATGATGGAATCAAACAGGAGAATTACCTGATCAGGTTTCCAGATATAATGTCTCTGGATAGCGGGTAAATAATATTGCTTATTTAAGCGGTCTACAATCGTTTTAATGGTTTCTTCTTGATATGGCATTATTTAGTTTCCTTTTTGGTTTGTAACAAAAGTGGTTCGGCTTCTTCCACCTTTTCACCCAATAAAAACCGTCGAATGAAATTTTTTACATTCCATGGATCGGTTATTTCAATGAAATCCCACTTTCCAAATCCCCCATGGTTGTTGATGGCAGGTATCCATAAATTACGGGCTGAGGCTGTTTTTACATCTTTTTCTTTTTTCTTGCGTCCACTGACTTCAATGATCAGGTTTAGGGGTTCAGTATCGGTTTTGATGCGAACAATGAAATCCGGTTCATAATCATGTGCTTCACCGTTCAATGTGTAAGGAATGAGAAAACCCAGGTTCTGGTTTTTTACATAACAGAGCACCTCTTCCATTTCCTCTAGAGATTGAGCTACCTTTTGTTCCCATGTGCCAGTATCCGCGATGACATGGGAGACATGGCACTTAGCCGGGTCGGTTGTCCAGGTTGGTAGAACGGTGTCAAAATTGACATAGCTGGTGGAACCGGTAGGGTCATAAGCTCTTAAGATCGGTCTTAACATTTTCTTTTCTGAATGTGAAGCAACAATTGACCGATAGATAAGATCAGCAGCTTCATGAGCCATTTCAGTGAGCAAGAGCAGTTGTGGAAAAGTGTTATCTTTATAAACAACACTCGACAGTCGCCATTGACGGGCAATCCTCAATAGCTGTGGAAACAACCAGGGGCGTGAGTTTTCCTGATCATCACGGAAGAATTTTTCAAGCACAAGTGATGCCAGCCGGAAATCAATCTCCTGCTCGCGCCGGTCCTTCAACCCATATAATGTGTGTAGTTTGCTTTCCCCTAATATGGACGCCATTTCGGTTTTGGTCGGCAAATTCTGAGTGGAGAGCACCATCGTTGCTTCTTTTCCAAATTTTGCGGATAACTGCTCCGATTGAATATCATACCGATATCCGGTCACCCTTGGGAAAGTGATTTCGCAAGCCAACCGGCTCTCCAGTGCCCGTACATGAGTAACTCTTGCTGGTGGCTTGGGTTCCGGGTTGGATCCTGAGCAGGGTATGAATGAAAACGGTACACCATACACCTCGGCATATTCCGGTTCATAAGAATCCATCACCACCGTGCGTCCGTTTACACTTATTTGTTGTCTGCTGACTGCATAATTCATACGGCGTAATCCTCGCCCCACCACCTGCTCACATAATAATTGTGTGCTGAAAGCTCGGACACCCAGAATATGCGTGACGGTACTGGCATCCCATCCTTCTGTCAACATGGATACAGAAACCACGCATTTGATTTGTTCACCCAATTTACCTGACTTACCAACGGTATTCATTACTTCGCGCAATAAATCCTCATCCGTCAGGGAGTCAGTGTCTCGTCCTGGAAAACGGATTTTATATTCTTCTTTAAACACTTCTATTTCAGCACCGGCTATTTGTTTAAATTCAGTGCTTAATGATTCTCCTGATTCAAGTTGTTCACTATCTACCAGAATCGTGTTGGGTCTGGATAACCATTTTCCACTGTAAACATTGGTCAGTAAGGGTAGCTTTCCCGGCACCAATACAGCAGATCCATCGGCCAGTGTCTTTTCCCATCCTGAGATATAGTTGTACACCATCCGGGAAACATTGGTGTTATTACAGACAACAATGAAAACGGGGGGTGTCATTCCTTTTGTGGCAGCTTCCCCATCTTTATTCCACAAAGCATAATATTTGGCATAATTGGCATACAAACTTTGCAGAGCGCCTTCCAGTTCAACCGGAAGTTTTGGCTCTTCACCTAATGCTTCTGTTTTTCGTCCCTTTTTTGGGAGATGATCTCTAATCCTTGGCCAGATATCCCTGTATGTAGGCAATTCACCTGTCATAGAATCATCGGATACCGGCACACGGGGTACTTTTACAATCCCGGATTCAATTGCATCAATTAAGGAGAAATCAGAGACTACCCATGGGAAAAGTGTGCCCTCCGGGTACCCTGAACCGCGTAGAAAAAATGGAGTTGCCGAAAGATCATATACAACTTTAACCCCAATTTTATTTTTTACGGCTTCCAAACCTGTAATCCATATTCTTGCCTGTTCTTCTCTTTTTTGTGCTTCAATACGATCATCACCTTTTAATTTTTCTTCCTGTTCTTCCGGCTTGTGTCTATAACAATGATGAGCTTCGTCATTAATCACTACAATATTTCGTTTATTCCCTAATTCTCTGCATACCCTTCTTACCATCTGATCCGGGGTCTCGGTAAATGGGCTTTCTTCACCCTGTTTTAAGATTTCTTTTGTTAATTTTCCAGCTGATAATCTTTCTCTTTGAATAAAAGCATGGAAATTGGTGATCACCATCTTTGCTCTACCTAATTCACCAATCAGGTCAACCGGAACCAGGTCGTGCAAACGGTAATAATTGTTAGGATCGGATGGCATTAATACCCTCAGTCGATCACGTATGGTGATTCCAGGTGTGCAGATTAGAAATGCATCAGTAAATCGATTGTCCTGTGGATTGGCCAGTTTATTAAGTGTCTGCCACGCAATTAACATGGCAATGACCAGCGTCTTGCCACTTCCAGTCGCCATTTTCAATGCAATCCGATATAGGATAGGGTTGGCTGAGAGATTGGCTTCTTTTATTGTGGTTTCAATCCAGGCATCACCGTATTTGGAAGCAACCTCCGTGATATAAATCGCAGTTTCAAGCGCTTCTATCTGACAAAAGAATAATCTTCGTTCTCGATTGGGTGAATTCCAATACTCTAACAACCTTCGTGTAGTGTTGGTTACACCCTGATATTTTCCCTTCCGCCAGGTAGATACACGTTCACGTACACGGTTGATAAATTTATTATCTTCAATGCGGTCGGATGTCCATTCCGTATCAAAAGAAAGTTGTTTAGGGCTTTTTTTTCTTGGTTGAGGTATTGGAATGAAATACGAACTGATTCGACGAGATTCGTCAATCTCATCCGTAATTCCTTCTTCAGAAAACTTAAAATGTCGCTCAGGTTCTCGAAAAGGAGAATTGAGAATTGGATTTTCTATTACAACTTGTTTCATTTATTAATGACCTTTGGATGATTTCCCCTTTTTATCAATATGGTTTGTCTCTGGGGTCATGATCTACAATAATAATTGTACAACAGTTAATTGGTACTTTACCTGACAGTTACTTAATAAAAAGCAGGTGTAAGGTGGGTTGGAAACCCACCACCTTCCTCCCGTACGGGCAAAGCATTGGATCCTCCACATACATCCAGACATCAATCCTGGTCAGCATATGGTTCCCCCCTGTTTCCCTCATCTCCCCTTCCTTCATTGCAAGAAAGGAAAATCCATTCGACTTACAATTCTTTCTCACCGTTTTCCTTATAGCTGTTATATGCATCCATTGGAAAATTTTTAAAATGGCCTAAACCGTGCAATTTTGCAAACTCCCAGAAATCGTCCTTGTCACTCCCTTTTGGACCATAACCATGCAATCTCCGTAATTCTTCTTCCAGTTCGGAATCTATATCACCAGGCATCTCAAAATGGTATTCATCAAAATTTCTGATATGTCTGATATAACCGACCTTTTTGGCAAATTCCCAGAAATCATCTTTTTCACTCCCTTTTCGTCCATATCCACGCTCTTCTCTTAGTTTTTCTTCTTGTTCATAATCCCCACCTCTAAGGATCTCATTAAATCTATCTTTATCAACACCATTGAACATTAATGTGTTAAATTCTCCTTCGTAAGGCTCATTGTATCCAACTTAATCAAAGGAGTATTCCTCACCAATATTATTTTCGTATTCATATGTATTGTTTTCACCTATGAATCCTTCATAATCTTCGCCATGTTCATTCGAACTACTATTGGTTCGCCAGAATACTTTTATGAATCCTTTGTTTATTTTTTCTTCATTACTTTCTAGTTCATTAATTAATAATTGAAAGAGGTCATCATCCTTCTCTGGTATATCCTCATTATCGAGATATTCAATAATTCTGAACAACACATCATCGATAGAGCTAGGACAGATGCTTGGATTGTAATTTGGGTTATCATAAGAAAAAGCAGGTGTTTCGGTAGTTCCTTGTCTTATCGAACCATATTCCGGAAATTTTCCAATAGAAAATGATAAATCTTCTTCGCCTTCACCAAATGTACCCATATCTTTATACTTTTGCAAAATTTCCAGCAACACGGGATTATCAATCACGATTTCAGCTGAGCTGTAACTGCTCGAATTGTTCACAAAATCGGTTCGAATTTTCATCAAACACCTTCTAATTTTCTGTCTTAGTTTTTCCCACAAACCACAAACTTAAAGGGAAAATGAAAATCATCTTTAAGTTATTCTTCTTCTTCCCATCTTTCAACAGAATATTCCGCTCCATTTACCGGATCATAATTAAATATCCACTCCCGTTCCTCGCCAGGTTCAATTTCGCTTCCATAACTATCATCAGAAGCACGATATTTTACTTCTAGATATGAGCTTTCAATTTCTTCACGTCTTCTGTAAAGCTCTTCTTCCATCATTTTATAGAGGTCCTGGTCATATTTAAAAGGTTGATTTTCAAAATCTTCATCATCTGTACTCATTATTTCAATAATTGTGCCTAAAACATCCTCCAGATTAATCAAACCTGTTAAAAGAAATGATGTTTTCTCCGTACCATGTTTATATACAAAAGTTTTGATGGAGTTTCCGTTTTCGAGAGACCCAATTTCGAATAAATTATTTGAGTCACCAAATACACCCATATCTTTATATTTTTGTAGGATTTCCAACAAAACTGGATTATCCACGATAACATCTAGTGAGCTGGCGCAACTCGAATTGGTAACAAAATCTGTTCTTATTTTCATTATTAACCTTCCTTTATCTGTTCTGAATTTCCCTTACAATGCACAATCTTCGGTAACAATCAGTGACTGGCTATCTGAATATAGGTTATCTCATCAAATTGATCCTGTTCCATATGTCTTCGATGGCATTATCTGTTAAATAACTCATGTCTCAACATACTTCAGGTCGTTCCTTTTTGCATACTCGACCACATAAGAATTTTTTGGCGCATAAATTATTAGATTTTCATTGCAATCGTCAAAGGCAAAGATTCCAATTACCTTCACTTCCTCCGGGACCACTATCGTTGTCAGACTGGAACAATATTCAAAAGCTCTGGATCCAATTTCCTTCACTCCCTCCGGGATCACCACCGATGTCAGGTTTGTGCAGCCTGCGAAAACACCGGATCCAATTTCATTCACTCCCTTAGGGATTACCACCGATGTCAGGCTTCCACACCTTACAAAAGCATAGGGGCCAATTTCCTTCACGCCCTCCGGGATCACCACCGATATCAGGCTTTCGCAGGTTGCGAAAGCCTCGGATCCAATTTCTTTCACTCCCTCCGGAATCACTACCGATGTCAGGCTTTTACATGACGCAAAAGCACTGGATCCAATTTTTATCACTCCCACAGGGATTACCACCGATGTCAGACTGGAACAACCTTCAAAAGCACTGGATTTAATTTCATTCACCCCCTCAGGGATCACTACCGATGTCAGACTGGAACAATCTCTAAAAGCACTGGTTCCAATTTCCTTCACTCCCTCCAGGATCCCTAACGATGTCAGGTTTGTGCAGCCTGCGAAAGCATGGGATCCAATTTCCTTCACTCCTTCAGGGATCACTACCGATGTCAGGTTCCTGCACTCCATAAACGCACGATCAGCAATTATTTCAATTCCCTCTTCAATGATGATGGACTCTACAAGCTCGTTATTTTGGAAAAATATCCTATATCTTAACGAGCCGATTCTGCCTTCAATGCGTTTCACTTTTTTCCCATTTATCAAAGAGGGTATGATCACGGATGATTCGCTACCAGAATACCTGGTTATATTGATCGATCCATCAGAGTTTTCCTGGGTGATCCATTCTCTGGTTTGTGTGTTAATTGCCTCATCAAGAGAATATGCAGGTTGTTGAATCTCTGATTCATTCTTATAGTTCATCAGTAAAGCAAGAATCTCCATTTGGGAAAGTTCATTTGCTAAATCAATCCACGAGTCAATTGTTTCCTCTGGTATGGCTCCAAAATTTACAAAAATACTGATTGCCGCTACATCCCCTTCTTTGATCAACTTCCAGAAAATGTATTGAGCGTTATTTTTCAGATAGAAGATATATTCCTTTTTGTAATTTTCTTCCAGTTCCATTGGGTATTGCAGGCGGCACAGTGCAATCCGAATTTTTCGGACGATGATTTCATCACTACAGGAGAACAATGCATCGTACTCGGAGAGGTGCTCAACACTCCTGCTAATTAGATTTTTGAGGAATTCATGATATGGTGTGCCCTTTTTGGAATTCGGATTATATAGTCTACATTTAAGCTGGTTGTTCTCATCCAGAAGATTGATAAATACATGTCCAAAGTCCGGTATTTCTGGTAATGAATTCGGATTTTCATGATGATAGAAAATTCCAATCTCTTTTAAATTCTCACAATCATCGAAGGCGGAGGAATCGATGGTTTCGATGCTCTTGGGGATCATTACCGATGTCAGGTTTGTGCAGTTTCTGAAAGCACACTCTCCAATTTCTTTCACGCCGTCCGGGATCACTACCGTTGCCAGGCTTTGGCAATTTGCGAAAGCATAGGATCCAATTTCTTCCACCCCGTTCGGAATCACTACAGATGTCAGTCTTTTGCATGACGCAAAAGCACTGGCTCCAATTTCCTTCACTCCCTCCGGGATCACTACCGATGTCAGACTGGAACAATGTTCAAAAGCACTGGATCCAATTTCATTCACTCCTTCTGGGATTACCACCGATGTCAGGCTTTCGCAGTTATAAAAAGCACTGGATCCAATTTCCTTCACTCCCTCTGATATCACTACAGATGTCAGGCTTGTGCAGTTTAAAAAAGCTTCGGATCCAATTTCCTTCACTCCCTCCGGGATCACTACCGATGTCAGTTTCGGGCAATACAAAAAAGCTTTGGATCCAATTTCCTTCACTCCCGCCGGGATCACTACAGATGTCAGTCTTTTGCATGACGCAAAAGCACTGGCTCCTATTTCCTTCACTCCCTCCGGGATCAATACCGATGTCAGCTTTTCACAGCCTGCAAAAGCCTCGGATCCAATTTTTATTACTCCCTCCGGGATCACTAACGATGTCAGACTGGAACAATCTCTAAAAGCACTGGATCCAATTTCCTTCACTCCCTCAGGGATCACCACCGATGTCAGTTTCGTGCAATTCAAAAAAGCACTGGATCCAATTTCATTCACCCCCTCTGGGATCACCACCGATGTCAGACTGGAACAACGTTCAAAAGCACTGGATCCAATTTCATTCACCCCCTCCGGGATCACTATCGATGTCAGACTGGAAGAACCTCTAAAAGCACTGGATCCAATTTCCTTCACTCCCTTATGGATTACTACCGATGTCAGGCTTTGACAATATGCGAAAGCATAGGATCCAATCACTTTCACTCCCTCCGGGATCACTACCGATGTCAGACTGGAACAATATCTAAAAGCACTGGATCCGATTTCCTTCACTCTCTCAAGGATTACCACCGATGTCAGGTTCGTGAAATTCATAAAAGCAGATTCTCCGATGATATCAACATCATCGGGAATAACAACGTTCGGGTTGTTTCCGGTATATTTAACAAGTTTTTTCTTTCCATCTTGAGTTTCAAACTTAAATTCCTCAGTCATTAATTCTCCTTCACAGGTTGGTCTTTGGAACAGGCAAGGTCATCTTCCATTCTCAGCTTTTCCAGCTCCAGGATCAGGTCCTTCTCCCGGTTATATTATTTTTTTCGATTTATCCTCACAAAGCACGATCTCCGGTAATAACGGGCAACCCCCCATGCAATTCTCTCTTTTCTGACATTCAGTGCACCCGGTCGCCAGAATATTTCTGAACGCATCGAAAGACTCACTGTTCCAGGCTTCTTCAATCGAGTGCTCTCGCAGTGAAATCCCATATTTTTGCTGCTGGTCAAAACTGCAGGGCAACATCACCATATCAGGACCGACGTAACAGCTGAACCGTGCCCCTTCACAGGGATCAATCGCTTCCGGAATGACATTCTTACAATGGTTCACAATGCCAGGCACCGAACAGCTGTCCATCCCTACCTTGAATGTGTGATTTCCTTTGTCAATTAACTGGTACAGCTCCTTCACCCGTGGATCCGAATCCCGAAGCACATTCTTTTGTGATCCCAACCCGACCGGTTTATGCAGCAGAATGACCAGTCCGTTGATACCTTCAGGAAAATCATCCTTGGATAAACGATCAATCAATTCATCAATGGTGTTATTCCCCAGCACATAGTGAATGTTGGTTTTTACACCTGCATCCACCAGCAGGCGAATGGCTTTCAATGTGTATTCGCTTCTGTACCAGCTCACTGCAACTGCCCCACAATATTTCTTGCACATTTTTGCATGTTCAGGAGTTAACCCAAAACCGGAGGTGGTAAAGTTTGGTACGATCTCATTCTCATTGCATATTTGCAAAATCTCCTCAATCTGCTCATGCTGATCCGGGTCTCCCCTTCCACCCAATGCAAACTGATTAACCCTGCCCTTGCATTGTCGGGCTATGGCAGCAAAATCCTCCACCGCCATGTTCGGTTCGTCAATCTTTAATCCGCTCTGGTAACAACCTATGCCAGCCTTCACGCATAGTCCGGTTTTTCCATGGATGCAATGCCCCATAATCCCGACATCGATCAGATGCGGAAAAGAAGCCCTGAATGGATCCACACCTGTATCCCGTCCTTGCTCATTAAGAATCCCCGTCCGCAGGTAAGCCCCGGACCTGGGGTTGAACATGGCTATAAATTTGTATTTTTCATCAACGATTTTTTGATACATGCTTAATTAACCCTCGTATGTTTTTTCATTTTAGCATGCCTTGAAAAATAAACTGATTGATGATGTAACAATATTTTGTGAGGAAAATTATTTGCTAATCTGGATACCCCCTCTTTTCACTGCTTAAAGACGTGCCCTTCGCTGCCTGTCCCTCACAACCCCCAGAAAATCTCTCACGCTCAGAATTCCTTCATTAATCCCATAATAATCATCCCTGATTCTTTCCGGGATCACCAGAACGATCCTGGCATCTGTCATTTGCCGGATCTGATCGTTGGTGATCTTTGGATCAAGTGTGCAGAAATGTTTATCAGGTATTCTGTTGGCTTCTTCCAGCACCTGGCGCCACCTTTCTTTGGAAGTCGATTTGGCGGCCAGCATGGTCAGATAGACGCTCTCAAAATTTTCATCAACATAATAAGCCTTGCCTGGAAAAATAAAATCAGGTCTATGTCGGGTTTTACCATCTATAACAGGGGTGCGATCAAACTTCAATTTATTTTCATTGAACAGGGCTTCAAGCTGGTTCTCAAAACTTTGTCCCATTCTGGATTTCCGCCGGTTGATGATGGACAGTGAATATTTGATGAAGTCATCTGGTGATTCAAAACCGGTGGAAATCTTCTTATTAATTTCAAGTTTTTCCCATGCCTTGAAAAGCTGAGTCTCCCGCTGCAACCAGGATAACAGGGTGTAATCCGGGTATTCAATGGGATCTACTTCAGAGCATAATTTTCTTGCAAAATTTGAAACCATCCTGGTGGTAAAATATTTACCTCCAAATTCCTCCAGCATCAATGCTTCATCATCAGGGCTGACAGGTATCAGATCGTACAGCCCCAGACCGGTCAGTAATTGAGTTTCAACAAAGTCCAGATTTTTTTCCAGGTCTTGCTGGTCTATATACACCGATCGGGTATCCAGGTTATCGATCCGAAGATTTAATAGATGAATGATTCCATGGAAGAATGAGGAACCGTTTTTTACGATCATTCCGATGATCTCTTTGCTGGAGGTCAATCTGGCCAGAACGAAAAGATCCCCTTCCTTTGCGTATTCACCCACGAAATCTCCTGAATAATAGAATCTCCACTCCGCTGATCTGGAAGGGTCCATCCTTCTTGAATCATAGAAAGTAAAGTCATTCTCCTGAGTAGGAAATTCTTCTTCATATTCATCACTGAAATAAAACCATTTTATGGGAGCCTGCGATAATGTTTCAGAATTAAAAAAATGTCTGAAACTTGCTGTTGAGGTTACCTCATGACCATTTCCTACTCTATTGACCGGTCCATAAATATCCACCCCCGCCAGCAGCTTGCAGGCCACATCACGGAACACCCCCTTCAGTTGATCAGTCATCAAACGCCCCGGCAGACTTTAATTTCTTTATCATGATTTCAGAAATCGCTGTTACGACCGGCACAACTACAGAATTCCCGAACTGGCGGTAGGCCTGTGTATCAGAAACCGGTTGGGGATATTTTTCATTGCGTTCAAAGAATTTCTGATATTTTTTGGGGAACCCCATCAGCCGGCAGCATTCCAGCGGTGTCAGTCTTCGGGGAATTTCCTTCCCGATGTCAATTAATATTTCCGCGCCATCTTTATGGTACCTGGCAGACAGGGTTCTCGTGGTTTTTTCCTCAAATGGTGGACTGATCAGCCCATAGCCAAATCCATTTCCCTGCTCGGCATGGTATTTCTTGTGTCTTTCCAGTGTTGTCCAGGTACCATTTTGTAATGTATATTTCTCTGGAATTTTTTCAGGATCTTCAAGTATATCGGTAAGAGTTTTCTTTCTCTTTTTGGGTGGTTTTAAATTAAGGAATTCAGGGAACTCCTCAATATTCCAGCCCTGATCGGGATCGGTTCTGAACCCCACAATATAGATCCGCTCACGATGCTGCGGCACCCATCCGGCGCCATCAATCACCTGGTAAAAAAAGTTGTAATTGGACGCTTCTAAAATGTCTGTTATGACTCTGAATGTGTTTCCCTTATCATGTTTCTCAAGATTTTTTACATTTTCCAGTAAAAAAGCTTTGGGTTGTTTTTCTTTTAAAATTTCTTTAATATTGAAAAACAGAGTTCCCTGGGTGGGATCATCAAACCCGTGTGGTTTTCCCAGGGAGTTTTTCTTGGAAACACCGGCCAGTGAAAAGGGCTGGCATGGAAAACCACCCAGTAAAATATCATGATCCGGTATTTTCTCAACCGGTATCTTTGTGATGTCGCCGGGTGGATCAACCGGGTAAATGTCAGAAAAATCCGGGACTTCGTCGAAAAAAGCCTTATAGGTTTGTTGCGAAAACCGGTCATACTCCGATGAAAACACACATTTACCACCCTGCTTTGTGAATGCAATTCGAAACCCGCCAATCCCCGCAAACAGGTCGATGAAGGTGAATGATGCTTTTTTGTTTCTCATACTCCAATTATAAATCAATTGAACGGATTTTCTGTTTTAGAAAAACATTCAAATCAGCCTTCTCCTTGCACCTTTGTAAACACCTGGAATTTTCCAATGGCTGTTTCATCTATATAATATAAATATGTTGATTCATAAATCGCTTTCAAGAGGGAAATAATGACAGAATACACGGACGTACGTAATTATCTTCTTGCAGAATTGGAGAAGGACCTTATCGGCCCCGCGGAAATAACCGAAGAATTAACCGATAGCCCTACCACCCATTACCTCTCAGGAGTTCTTTATCCGGCAGGTACAGAAATGGACAGGGAGGAGGATAAAGATCAGAGTGAGGCTTCCCTGGACGATGATGATCTCGACACCGGGGCAATGATCGCCATGACAACCAATCCTTCCTCAATAGGACTGACCTTTGCGGTCAATCTGGGGGAGGAATTGAAAGTTTCCATTTCTGCCGGTACTTATGCAAAAAACAGAGTGGAAAAAAAGACGTACTGGCGCAGATCACCTGTTTTACTTGATCCCTTGTTGATAAAAATAGAAAAATCAATCACCAGATCTTTCCATGTCACCCCCGGGCTGGATCTGTTTCTCAGGGTTAAAAAATTGGGGGATCTCGGGTTGGTCACCCTGTCATTGATTAACCGGCACATCAATAAGGAAAAAATTTCGATCGATGATGAAAAATGTTTCTTTCAGCCCTTGCTGAAAGTGGAATCATCAACGGAGAACAACCCCGTCTTTCTCAGGGGCTTTAATTATCGCCAGCGAAATTCTGACCCTGACCGGCTCCAGAATAATCTCCTCTACCGCCACAGCCCGGAATTTTCCGTGGGACATGGCTGTGCGGTGATGTGGGATGAACGTGAAAATGAAAATGCAACCGCTCTGAGGACCTCCATCATTCCGCGTTTTGAGGTGCCACAGATGTCTGCAGATTCTCTGAGACCATTCAGGGCTCAATCTCTCAAATTTCTTTCTGACAGTAACCGCTCTGATTTAATCTCCGGTCTGTCTGAGTTTCTGGATGATTATGAGCGCTGGGTTACTGATCTCGATCCGGTTATTGATCAACTTGAGGATCGGCTCAAAGAACCTGCCAGAATCAATCGCAGGAACTGTTACGGGGTCCTCTCCCGAATGCGGGCAGGAGTCTCCCTATTGGAAAGTGATGAGGAAGCCAGAAAAGCTTTTCAACTGTCTAATCATGCCATGTTGCTGCAACGCTCCAGGGTCGAGTGGTTAAAACAGGAGAAAGAAATCAGATCCTCGCAGCCGGAATTGCTGGAGTCCTTTTCCTGGCGTCCCTTTCAGTTGGGTTTCTTGTTGCTCTGTATCCGCTCAATTGCCATACCGCAATCCCCGGAGCGGGATAGCATTGACCTGCTCTGGTTTCCCACTGGTGGGGGTAAAACAGAGGCATATCTCGGTTTGACAGCCTTTACGATTTTTCTGCGACGTATCCGTGCTGGCGGCGATCCGGTCAGTGCCGGTGTCACTGTGTTGATGAGATACACCCTCCGTCTTCTCACGCTGCAACAATACCAGCGTGCATCTGCTTTAATTCTGGCTTGTGAGCATATTCGTAGGCAGGAACCTGAGTTGCTCGGGAAGGATCCTGTCGAAATCGGTCTTTGGGTTGGTGGTGGAGCCACCCCAAATACACACAGACAGGCAAAGGAATCCATGCAGAAGATTCTGAACGGGGATCCTGTATATGAATCCAATCCTTATGTTATTCGGAATTGTCCCTGGTGTGGTCATGAAATCACCCCTCGTGATTATCATTTTTCTGCTTATATGACGATCAAATGTCCTGATAGTGATTGCCAGTTTTCAGGTGGACTTCCATTGTACCTGGTGGATGATGATATTTATGCACGTCAACCCTCTCTCCTGATCGGGACGGTGGATAAATTTGCGCGTGTACCATGGCTGGCGAAAGCAGGTACATTGTTTGGCAGAAAGGGAAAAATTACCACTCCACCGGAACTGATCATTCAGGATGAACTGCACCTGATCTCCGGTCCCCTCGGCACGCTTGTGGGGTTGTATGAAACAGCCATTGATGCCCTCTGCGATAACAATTCCATACCTCCCAAGGTGATTGCTTCAACAGCAACAATCCGTCGGGCAGCCTCCCAGGTGAGGGCATTGTTCAATCGTTCCCTCGCCCAGTTTCCACCGCCCGGCATCGATTCCCGCGATTCGTATTTTGCCCGGCAGACGGATATAAGCGAAAGTCCTGGCAGGCTTTATATCGGTTTTTTTGCTCCTGGAAAAAGTATGAAAACTGCCATTGTCAGAATTTATGCCAACCTTCTCCAGAAAATTCATGAATTGCAGGTGGAACCTCATTTCAAGGATCCTTACTGGACGCTGGTCGGTTATTTTAACAGTCTCCGTGAACTCGGTGGGGCTGTCAGACTGGCCGAGGACGACATAAGAGAAAGAATAAAGGTGATTGCCCGTCGTACCGAAAATATGACAGTACGCAAAACAGAAGCAATCCAGGAGTTAAATAGCCGTATCGCCTCCAGTACCATTCCGGAGGTCCTCAACCGCATGTCCAGGGAAATAGGAGATCCGGCTGCCATCGATTTAATTCTGGCAAGCAATATGATCTCGGTCGGTGTGGATATTGATCGCCTCGGTCTGATGGTGGTCACGGGACAGCCAAAAATTACCTCCGAATATATTCAGGCAACCAGCCGGATCGGTCGTAAATACCCCGGACTGGTGATTACACTTTATAACTGGACCCGGCCCCGTGATCGTTCTCATTACGAAAAATTTATCGGGTATCATTCCGCACTTTACAGTCAGGTCGAACCCACCGGTGTCACTCCCTTTTCCAGTCGTGCCAGGGATCGTGGCCTTCCAGGTGTCTTTATTTCATTGGTGCGTCATTTGAGCGACGATATGAATCCGGATGAGGCTGCAGTCAGACTCACACAGAACCCTGAGGTGGTTGAGCGTGCCAAAAATATTATCTTGAAACGAATTGAGGAGATTGATCCGGATGAAATGCAGGATGCGGGTGATGAAATAGATATGATCATTGAAAGATGGGCATCGCTGGCATCGGATGGAGAATTGTTGTATAGTGCATCTCTTGCCCATCCGGAGAAACTGCATCTCATGTTATCTCCGGAGAATTTTAATGAGGGTGATACCGACGCGTTTAACATCCTGAATTCATTACGTGATGTCGAAGGGGAGACGGATTTATATATTTTCAGGCCGGGAGGGAATAAATAGATGGCAAACAAACCCAGAAAACTTCGCAGAAGTCAGGCAATTTCCACCTTTGGACCGGGGTCCATTATCGATCTGAAGGATGAATCAGTCATGATGCTGGGGCTGGATTACTGGCCGGATAAGGGTGATATCATACAGGAGCCAAATCTTCAGAGAGCCTTGCGGGTCAATCATTTTAAGTCACCTTCTACTGATGGGTACAAAGATTTACCGGTAGTGATCTTCCCCGAATGGCTGGTCTGTCCATCCTGTAACCGTCTTGCCAGGCTGGAAACGTTTATGGGGTTATTTAAGGATTACAATAAAATTAGTTGTTTACGGTGTAAGAAAAAGGTTTATCCCGCCCGTCTGATTGTTGCCTGCAGTCATGGCCATATCGATGATTTTCCATGGATTGAATGGCTACGTCATGCATCCAACCCCTGTAAATGTGAAAAACCTGATCTGATCTTATATTCATCGGGGTTTACTGCAACGCTTGCTGACCTGGTTGTTAAATGTAAAAACGATGGTTGTGGTAAATCCAGACCACTAGCCGGGGCGATGAACCCCAACAATTTCCTCTTCATGCGTTGTAATGGCAGACGTCCCTGGTTACTTGATAGGGATGATTGTGATGCAACTGTGTTCCCCTTACAAAGAGGTGCCTCAAACGTTTACTTCTCCTCACAGGTGAGTTCCATTTCCATACCCCCATGGTCAGGGTCATTGAATAAAAAATTGAACAAAAACTGGTCCATTTATAAGGCAATGCCTGAAAGTGCTTTGATGGCAACTGTCGAGGGGATGGGTCTCCATCATGAATTGAAAATGCCTCTTCATGATGTGGTCGAGGCGATCCTTACCAGAAGAAGGGAGGAGCAGAACGAGCAATCTTCGATATCCGAACTGGATATCCGTCTTCAGGAATGCAGGGCAATACAGAAGACGGACGCTGTCCGTGATCTCAATGCTGATTTTAAGACCAGAAATTCCCCTGTTCATCCTGAACTTCAGGATTGGATCAGCCGTGTGGTCCTCGTGGATCGTCTCCGCGAGGTCAGGGCATTGATTGGGTTTTCCCGTGTTGACTCTCCAGACCCTGACCCGACACAAAGGATTTCCTCCCGACTGGCACCCCTTTCAAGAGCCAGAAAGGACTGGTATCCGGCAATTGAGGTCTTTGGTGAGGGAATTTTTATTGAATTGAATCAGGAGAAGATCAACCGCTGGCTTCATAATAACAATTTGATGAAAATCCGGTCAGCCGATCTGAATAAAAAATATCTGGATATCTGTCAGCAGCGAGACTGGGTGCCGTCAAGAATCATTTCTCCTCAGTTGTTGCTCGCTCACTCCTTTTCTCACGCCCTGATCAGGCAACTGGCGATGGAATCCGGTTATTCTTCCTCTTCTATACGGGAACGGTTGTATGTTTTTCCCCAGAATGCAGGAGACACTGATTTTCGATGCACTGGTTTTCTTCTCTACACTTCCACGCCTGATTCTGAGGGCAGTCTCGGTGGGCTTGTCCGCCAGGGATATACAGATAATTTTATGAACACGGTCAGATCCGCAATTGTCGAGTCTTCCTGGTGTTCCCGGGATCCCCTGTGCATGGAAAATTATGAATATGATCCCGGATCTTTGAATCAGGCAGCCTGCCATTCCTGCATGCTGATCTCTGAAACCAGCTGCGAGGAATTCAACCGCTTCCTCGATCGTGCTACTCTTGTCGGCACAATTGATGATCAATATTCAGGTTTTTTCTCTGACTTGATAAAGGAATGATGATGACACCCAGAATGTATCCCGAAACCCTGGAAGGGTTGGAAATTAAAAGTAATGCTGAAAGAAAATTATATGAACAATTTTCTCTCCAGTTGGGAAATAACTTTTCTGTCTTCTATAGCGTTGGATGGATAGGGATCAGGGAGGGCAGGGTCAGACCATCCGATGGAGAAACAGATTTTATTATTGTCAACCCATACATGGGTATTCTTATCCTGGAAGTCAAGGGCGGAATTATTGGTTTTAATGATTCAATAGGCTGGTACAGCATCAGAAATGATGGATCCTCCATAAATATTAAAGATCCATTCGAACAGGCAAAGAGCAATAAATATGATTTGATCAGAAAAATTGAAAGTCTTCCAGACTGGTATCGGGGGCTCCCCACAATTGGTCATGCGGTTGCATTCCCTGATGGCAACGTGGATATTTCTGATCTGGGTCTTTCCGCTCCTCAGGAAATAGTTCTGTTGAGTCAGGATCTGCCAGATCTGGATAATTGGGTTAGAAAATGCTTTGAATTTTGGGCAAAAGGAAATATGGTCACGTTTGGGGAAGGTAAATTTGATATTGTAAAAAATTTGCTCAGAAAATCATGGTTAATGCGGGAACCCAGAATGGGTGAGGAAATAGAATTGGAGCGAACCCTCATCAATAAATTTACCGATGATCAGATGATGGTGCTGGATTTACTTTCATTTCAACCCAGGGCAGCAATCAGGGGTTGCGCCGGCTCGGGCAAGACCGTGCTCGCCAGGCAGAAAGCCATCAAACTGGCGAAGGAGGGTTTCACAACCCTGCTCACCTGCTACAACCGCAATCTGGCGGATGATCTCAACCGCACAACCGGTAACATTCCCCGCCTTACCATCATGAATTTTCACGCATTGTGTCAGAATTATGCCGGCCTTACAGGATTTTCTGAAACCGAAAAGTGGAATCCATCAGCGTCTGATTTCTTTGACGAAATTATGCCTGAGGCATTGGCAGTTGCTTCGGAATTTGATTCCGGTAAATTGAAATTTGATGCCATTGTTGTGGATGAAGGTCAGGATTTTGACCCCTCATGGTGGCTTGCTCTTGAAATTCTTCTGAAAGACCAGGATAACGGAATATTCTATGTTTTTTATGACGATAACCAGAAATTATATGAAAGGCCACAGGGTCTGCCGGTAAAAACAATCCCGGTTCCTCTGGGTAGAAATTGTCGCAATACCCGCACGATTCATGAAATCGTTGAAAAATTTTATCGCTCCGATATAAAAATAAAGGCGATCGGACCTCAGGGCAGGGATATCATCAGACATTATTACGCTGACAATCAGGAGGTCAGGAAAATACTCACAGAAATTCTCTCCCGGTTGATCTACGTGGAAAATATTGATAATCAGGATATCGTGATTCTTTCCCCCTCCGGAATGCACCAGGAACCATTGTCTTCAGTCGGGATTGCCGGTGTGTTCCGGCTGGTGGATTCAAATCAACCGGGGCTCAACGAGATCTACACCACCACCATACGTTTGTTCAAGGGTCTTGAAAAGCCGGTGGTCATCCTGTTGATACCGGAGGATTTCACAATGCTCAATGAGATGGTTTATGTGGGTTCCTCCAGGGCGACCGCCCACCTGGAACTGATCATCAGCTCAGATAATCCACACTCGAATAGAATCTGATCTGTTTTTCAATCCAGATACTCCCGTAATTTGTAGCTCCTGTTGGGATGCCTTAATTTTCTCAAAGCTTTGGCTTCAATCTGGCGTATTCGCTCACGGGTTACGTTATATCGTTTGCTGATCTCTTCCAGGGTATGTTCTTCTCCATCTTTCAATCCATATCTTAATTCCATGATTTCGCGTTCCCGTTCACCGAGGCAACCCAGGGTTTTAATAATTTGCTCCTTAAGCATGTTGTGATCTGCGGAATTGAATGGAGTTTCACCTTCTCCATCTTCAATGAAATCGCCAAACGAGCTGCTTTCCGACTCATCGATCGCTCGTTCCAGGGACAGTGGTTCTCCGGCAGCTTTAAATACTTTTTCGACCTTTGCTCTCGCAGTATCCCATCGGAATTGATATTCGTATTCCAGAGTAATTTTTTGATCAAAGTGCATCCGGATGACTTCTCTGTCTTCATCGGATATAAATTCAGAATACAGGGCGATTTCTGCATTCGAAGGTTCATGTCCGGTTTTTTGGAAACATGCTTCCTGAACTTTTATCAATCGGGATAAGGTTTCGTATAAATGCACCGGAATTCGGATGGTTCTGGAATTCTCTGCGATATATCGGCTGATTGACTGCCTGATCCACCAGGTCGCGTATGTACTGAATCGGAAGTTTAATGCCACATTGAATTTTTCGCAGGCTTTTAATAACCCGATATTTCCTTCCTGAACCAGATCATCCATGGACACACCTCTGTTCTGGTAAATCTTGGCATTATGAATGGCAAGTCTCCGGTTTGCCTTGGCCAGAAAATTTCGATTATTTAGCATCATTTCTGTTACATCCCTGACTGTAATCTCGTGGTCGGAAACCAGATATTTCTGGCTTTCATATTCGTGCTTTTCAGGAAACCGGTTGTGACTGCAGACAAAGCCGCTCAACCAGGAAAAAACTTCTTCAGGAAGTATGAGATATACAGCAAGCAAATTTACCAGGTGGGTTGCAGTCTTGATGGATTGCTTTTCAAACCTGTTGTTCATATCCTCAATGATTAATTTGGTATAGGAATCTTCTTCAGGGAAATTTTTCGCCCGTAAATAAAACGCTTCTGTGATGATCTCGCCCGGGTCAATCCCTTTGTATCTCAATTTTTTAGCTTCTTCTAAAAGTTGAATATATTCCTTATGTGCAAACTTTATGATTTTATCCACCCCCACCGTTTCTGGGTCCTCTTCGCACCCGTGCTTTAACTGCTGTATAATCTCTTTTACCACCTTATCAGGGATCATCCTCAGCCCGACCCAGTATTCCTGAAACCTGTCAGGTAAATCGCTGTCCGGTATTTCCCTCATATAAATATTGAATGACTCATCCGAAAAATCATCCCCGGGTTCCCCGGTCTGGTAAGTTTTCAGAGTCTCCGGAATACTTTTGGCAATATCATCCAATTCAGGATCTTCAAAATCATTCAGATCCTCGAAAAGATCATCAAATTCATCGGTCATTACAATATTGTAATTAAAAATTCTGCATTCTCAAATTATTATTATGTAATCAATATATAATATTTAATATGTGATGGGGTTATAACCGGTCCAAACAGAGGGTCTGCATGGTTGATAATGTCAGAGAAATAGAAATATCCGGAGATCAGACAAAAATCATTGAGGCTGGATTTGAAAAGAAGATCCTTGTGGTCGCCGGTCCTGGTTCCGGCAAGACCTTCACATTGATCCATCGTATCAGGCATCTGGTGAAAATCCAGAATCTTTCCCCATCCTCGGAGATTCTGGTGTTGAGTTTTTCAAGGGCAGCCATCAGCGAGGTCAGGAAACGCATTAAGGCTTCTTCCGACAATTCCTCTGACGATTATTTTCACGAATTGAACATTTTTACCTTCGACTCATTCGCCACCAGGTTGTTGTTCGCTGCAAATGATGACTTCCAGATTCAGGGTAATAATTTCGATCATCAGATCAAACTTGCCACAAAACAGCTCTCCGATCCGAATTCTTATGCAGCAGATATGCTTTCAGGTCTCAGACACGTCATCATCGATGAGGTTCAGGACTTGATCGACCCCAGAGTCAGTTTTGTCATGCGGATTCTGGAAAACCTGGAGGGTGGCTTCACCCTGCTGGGGGATCCTGCCCAGGGAATTTTTGATTACCAGATCAAGGAAAATACCGGTGCGCTCGATTCCGATCGATTCCTTTCATGGGTGAAGGAAAAATGGAAAAATGATTTGGAGATCATTGAACCGGATATTAATTTCCGTTCTGTTCCTGAAATCGAAAAAATTACAGTTCCGATCCGCCAGAAATTGTTGGGTGAAGATAGCCATAAGGCATTGATTGAAATCAAAGATCTGATCGGGCAGGCAGATTTATCCGGTTCTGTTTTAAATATCAGTCCCGATGTGCTCTATCATAAAATTAAAACTGTGGCTGTCCTCTGTAGAAAAAATGAGGAGGTCATGATCTGTTCCCTGAATCTTGGAAAATCCGACCTTCAATTCTACATTCCACCCAGTATCGAGGAGCGTGGTGTTCCATCCTGGTTGGGCAGGATATTATCCGGCTGGCACAACCAGGAGATTAATTCTGAAAACTTCAAATTTCTCTGGGATAAAGAAATAACAGATTTCACCTCCCTCACATCTGAAAAGGCCTGGTCAATTTTGAAGTCCATCGAGAGACGGGAAAGCAGAATGCTGGATATCCACCGGCTGAAACAATACTTGAAAAGCGGGATTAAAAACTTCTTCGATACGGATATAACTTTTCCGGAAAATCAGGTTATCACCATGAACATACATCAGTCCAAGGGACGTGAATTTGATCACGTGGTCATCCTGCAGCCTGAAATTTATAAAAAGATGTCCGATCGTGATAAGGCACTCGAAGGCAGGGTCTATTACGTCGCCATGACCAGAGCCAGGGAAAAAATATCCAGGATCAATCGCAATGGAATGCCCCGCTTCAGAACCATTTTTTATCATTATAAAAAACGCAGGTTATTTGGGCAGTCCAAAGACGGTAGCAGGTATTTTCAGGTATTGCCTGACGACATGGATTTCATTGGTTTTGTCAGTAAAAAATTCATTGGAGATCTTGAGATAATCCAAAGAATTCAGGACTTTTTATGGAAGTGTATGAAACCGGGCATGAAATTGAATCTGAAACCGGTAGAATTGGATGGAAAAATATCTTATTACCTCAACTGGCAGAAACCCGGAACTAAAAAGGCTATTACGCTGGGCATGTTGAACCAGGATTTTTCTTATGATCTGAAGAAATTCTGTGATTATTATTACCCTGGGAACTCTGAAAACCCAGAAAAAAAATATCACCTTACCCCCCATTTTCAGAGTTTAACCCTCCTTGAAATTGTCACTGTCAATCTCCCACTGTATTCAGAGTTTATTCACAAACCATATGCCAGTTCCGGATTTGCACTGGGTTTTACGGTAAAAGGCATGCTGCAGTTTCCACCAAAGTGATTTATCTGCCTGAGTTATCCTGTATATTGCCTGGTTTTGTTGTTATCGCATAACCGCATAATTCTTTTATCGGGCACAATCCACAATTCGGTACTTTTGGACGACAGATCGTATGGGCAAGATCGATAATTGCATAATAAAAATCTCTCGGTGAATTCCTGTCCATCACCCTTTCAATTGTTTGAAAAACATCTTTCCTGCGCCGTGCTTCCCCATGCAGGCTCAGATTGTAAATCCGCCCGATCACTCTGACCACATTGGTGTCGATCAGCACCTGTTCCTGATTACTCGAAAAACACACCGTGGCACCGGCGATGTAGGGACCTATCCCTGGTATGGAAATCAGGTCATTATAATTTTGAGGTACCTCTCCAAATCTCAACTTGATTTCTTGCAGTGCGGCAATCATTCTTTCAATCCGCCACCGCAGCCCCAGAGACTGCAATAGAAGAGAAACATCCTCCTCATTTGTCTGACCGAAAGCATCGAGATCCGGATACCTGCGAATGAACTCCTCATAGATCGGCACCACCTGCAAAACCTGGGTTCGATGCAACATGAATTCTGAAACCAGAATCATGTATGCATCATCTACATATCGCCAGGGATATTTTTTAATATTCGTTTTACCCCATTTATTTAATTCGAATTGAAAAAACTCAATCTTTTTGAAGGAAATATTCATCTCTTGGTTTGTCATCTCGTTTAAACGTAACCTGTTTATCCCCGATATCTGCAGATTTAACCAGCCAGCCAGCACTGATCCAGGCCATGCTCTGCATCTTGCTGAAGGAGCGATCATTCACCCAGAAGCCCTTCTTATACGCTGTGGCCGGCAATTCCGAGTGGATCAGCTTTACAATCTCATCAAACTTAAGAGTAATCTCCCCCACTTCCTCCCCTGTATACATAAGCATTTCCGTCAATCCATCATACTTCCCCATCCCGCTCTCCTCCATCCATAAGAATAATAAAAATTATAGCAAATTGGGATTGATTCAACCTCACACCGGATGAATATTTTTTTGAAAAATGAATTGAATTTATTGAATCAGTTAATTTTATTATTTCTCAATAATCAAAATTTTTTAAATTCAGTTTGAAGTTTCTGAATTCTCATTTCGCATAACTCTTAGCTGATTATTTCTGTTCAACAACCTGGGCTATAATTAATTGAATAAACAATTTTCTGAATCAACTGGAGTGAGGGAAAAAAACACATATCAATTGGGTTGATTTTTATGGCAGTAAGAGCCAATATATTCATAAAAGGGATAACTCATCATCTTGGGTTTATGAGGTCATGACAATCACAAGAATCAATTGGAACCTCAGAAAACATAAAGGGTTAAATGACACAAACAATTACTGTTGAAACTAAAGCAATCGGTCAAACCGGTCTTGCGGTACAAAATTGGGAAGTATTCATTGAACAACTGAAGATCCGGTATTCACTCGCGGAGTTAATCCGTTCAATCGTGCAGGATGAGGTTAATGCTGCCAATCAGGGTAATCAGGTAAATCGGCTTTCTCAGGTAATGTCCTTTGAAGAGATTGAGCACGCGAAGGCTGCTGGCAAAATAGCCATTTCTGATAAATCTCGCAAAACGATCGTGGATCCCGAAAAAGAAATCGAAAAGGCATTGAAGGCATTTTCCAGAGGTGTTTATTATGTTTTTATTGATAATAACCAGATAAATCATCTTGATGAGGAAGTAATTATAAATACCGGTAGCAAAATCCTGTTCATAAGATTAACACCGTTGGTGGGAGGTTAGATGTCATGAGTATCACTGATCCTGGTAAGGTCGAAAACAACCAGATGGAATTTAGTCCGAACGTTATGGAAATAAAGAATATGGTGGAGAATGCTGATTTTCAAAAAATCGACGATCTTGTTTTCCTGAAGAAATTGGTATTGGCAATTGAAACAAATTTATCCCCTTCTGAACGTCAGAGTTTGTTTATGGAATTATTTCAGGATAAGGCAAAGGAAATAGATCTTACATGGGATTTTCTTGATCGTCTTCCACTTAATTACAGCCTTCCCTTTCGTGATCCAACCGATGGCAATTGGAGAAGGAAACTTGAATTCATGCAGCACTGTATAAAGCAGACGAGATATGATTTTTATACGAATCGGTATTATTTAACTGCGGTACGCACTGCATCAGTGGCGAGCGGGGATTCTGCTGGCAATGAAACGATACATGAGATGGTTGTTAAAATCCAGGAAAAAAATAAATGGTCATTGAGAGATGCGCTTGAATTGTCTCATTCATCCAGTGAAGAGGCTTTAGGTGTTATTGAAAAATGTATTTTTTTCGGAGCAGGTTCTTCTGATTTACCCAAATTAATCTGTTTTTGCAGCACTTCTAATCTTATTAAAATTATCAAAATGATTTCAGAGCTTGAAAAAGTTGATCCATATTACTTAAAAGAAATGTTTAATATTGGATTGCTCTCGAACACAGATATTCGATATATCTTTAAGAAAATCTTACATTATCTGGAAGAACCCGGTTGTGGATTAAACCAGATTCAGAACTACGATGCTGAAGGGGCTTATCTTTCTTTATGGGCAGCTGCTTGTTACGATGTGAATAATAGTATTCCTTATGCGATCAACCTTATAAGAACGGGAGATGCGGAAAAAAGGTTGAAAGCTGTACAGTTTTTAGTCCAGTTCCATAAAGAAGAAACTATTCCAGTATTGCTTGATTTAATCAACGATCCGGATAAAAGTATATCGGAAAGTGTTCTTATGTACTTTTATACTTTGTTCAGCGGTGGTAATAGATATTTCTTGTTCAACCGTGGTAATAGTAGTTGGGTTTTTAAGGACGAATCAATTTATGATAAATACAATTTTTTTGAAATCATTGAATCATTTCTATCAAAACCAGATCAATCAGTAAAAATTCATGGAGATTCATATAGATTTTATCCTGAATTCTTGATCGATTTTCTGGGGAATAGACCGCTTGGGCGTTTGTTGCCTTATCTTTTTAAAATGCATCCTCAAAGTACTTACGACTTGGCCCAGAATTTAGATGAAGAAAAACACAGTGTTGAGGATCTAAAACAGTTTTGGATATCAATACTTGGAAAAAGATACATGGGATTTGAAGCTTTCGACCGTCTCAAGAAAATGCCTTTGGTGGATAAAGACATAATCAGGATGGAAAATTTTTTTTCACGTGATTCACGTGATTTTCGCAAGCCCCTCATTGATTGGTTTTACAGTCTGCCTGATGAACAGTTAATTGGTAGCATTAATCGCCTTGTAAATATGAAGTCACTAAAAAAACGTCTGGGAGGATTGGAAATTATTGAAAGATGTAAGAAGAACAACAGATTATTACCGGAATGTGACCGGATTCTGAATACTTACCGGGATCGACCTGATTTATCAGAGTCTGAAAAGAAATTGATTGGGGATGAATCGGCTGTTGATCTTCTTCAACAGGAGAATGTGAACGGTGTAAAAAACCTGTTCCAGCTCTTAAGAGGGCTTGGTAATAATAAGTTTATTTCCAGACCGACTGGCACAGTACAATCGCAATACAGTGAAAAAATTAAAGATTGTTTTCCGGTTAAGGGTGATACAAATGATCTTTTCAAAAATATACTGAAAACCACTTCTATTGACGAGGATCGTTTGATTGAACTGGCATTCTTCTCTCCGCAGTGGAGTGGATACATTGAGAGTGCTCTGGGATGGAATGGTTTTGCTGAAGCTATCAGGTGGTTTGGTTCTCCTGTTGATCACAGTCTATCTTTCAAAGAGATTTATATGGTGCTGGGTGAAGAAAAATGGAACCGTATGCTCGATATTTTTTCAATGGATCCTGAAAACTATTCACGGAAGGTCTCAAACATTCTCCTGGGCAGATTGTCGTTTGATGAATTGGTACAACAGTATAGTACACGGAATTGGGGGGGGTACTGGGAAAAGAAAAGAGATCATGTGTTTCTTCTTGGTGTGGTTCCCCTGCCTGAATTTGGGGATCGTGAAAAAGAAATGCTTCGCAGGTATCAGATTCTACATGACTTTTTACGTGGTGCTGGAAATAATGATTATGATAATAGTGCCGCAACAGGTGCACTACACAACCTGGCAAAAACTGCAGGTTTTTCCAGTTATAAAAATTTTGAACTGGCTATGGAAATTGAGGCTGTAAAGGATCTGAAAGATGGTCCTGTTCAGTTTGAAATCGATGGGTACCGGTTTTCCCTCTCGCTCAATGAATTGGCTGAACCCGTATTCGCATCAGAAAAAAATGGGGTAACCATCCGGACTGTGCCTGAAAAATTTAAGGAGGACGAACGAATAAAAACCTTCAAAAATCGTGTGAAAGAAATCAGAAAAATGACAACGCGCTTGAGAAGGTTTTTGGAAAATTCGATGACCGACAGAAAACAGTTCACAATTCAGGATATAAAGCTTCTATTCAGCCATCCGGTTCTCAAGATATTGATGCAAAACCTGGTTTTTACTTCTATAAATGGGATGGGTTATCCAGCCAGTTCTGGTAATTCTCTTCTTTCAATCTCCGGTGAAGTAATTAAACTCGATGATAATGATGTTTTATTGATTGCACATCCTTGCGAGATGGTAGAGGCAGGAAACTGGCATCTTTGGCAGCATGAGTGCTTTGTCAATGGGAGAGTTCAACCCTTCAAACAGATCTTCAGGGAGGTATATACAGTCACTGATGCTGAAAGGAATGAGGATCATGTTTCCAGAAGGTTCAATGGAATTCAAATCAAATCCCATAGTGCTTTAGGATTGTTCAAAGTACGGGGTTGGGACAGGGATTATGGAGACGAACGGAATGTAAAACCCCAAAAATATTATTCAGAATATAAATTAACTGTAAAAACAGAAACCTTGCTTGAGGAATTATTCAGTAACTATGTCGGAACTTTCGAAGACATTTACTTTTCAAATGATCAGGGAAAAATAATTCCACTTGAAGAAGTTCCACCAATCATATTCAGTGAAACCATGCGGGATATCGATCTTGTGGTTAGCGTGGCATATGCAGGTAAGAGTTCATGGGAAAGTACAGGATCAACTATAGAAAATCGAAAAGCTTTGGTTAAAGAAACCTGTTCTTTGTTAAAATTGAAAAATGTTAATATTGTTGATCACTTTGCGATGATAGAAGGAAAATTGACGAATTACAAAGTTCACCTTGGCAGTGGTTCAATTCACCAGATGCCGGGTAATTATGTCTGTGTTGTTCCGGATAAATCAAAAGTTGAGGAGAAGCTCTTCCTGCCTTTCGTGGATAAGGACCGGATGAGCTCTATCATTTTATCCAAAATCATTCTGTTATCACATGATGACAAAATAAAGGATCGGGTCATATTGGATCAAATTCGAAAGAGTGAATGAGAAAACAATGGAATTAAAAATACTTCATTAAATTCTCCAATTGAAGATACAAGGGTGGGTTGCAAACCCACTATCAATTACCCCAGGGTAGGGTACTTACCTGATGCAACAAAACAACACACCCACCACTCCTCCCCCGTATGGACGATAGCATTCATGCTCTTCGAATACTTCGCCAGCTCCTTCTCATGCGTTGCTGGTTCCTGCCTCACCTTCTTACAGTACTACCTGGCTCCCACCTGATACATACTCCCCTTTATTGTAATTCTTCAATAATAGTAGAAAAGGAGAATAAAAATGAACATAAGATTTGATACTTGGGTGAAAAAATATAAACCTTTACTTAAAAGTAATAAATCTAATTCAGAAGATTTTATGTATATAAAATTTTTTGATATTGGTAAGGACACAGAATTTTTAAATAAACAAAATCCTCTTTGCCTTTGGAGTGTTGTAGAATGGGAATATCCTAATAGAAAAATAATCAGTGGTGCTCGCCTTGTCAATAGACTTTATTATATTGTTACAGAATTTCCTTTTGAACCTGACCATTACATTACGACAAGTTATAGGGGTGAATTTGGAAAGCATTTGAGATATATATATTTTGACGAAAATGGAAATTTTCTTAACAGTCCTTTATTTAGCGAGTATGAAGATTTTCAGAAAGGACAATTAAAATGAGTTGGAAACCAGAAGTCGAAGTTGAAGGCAAGTGACCCCAGAGGCGTATACTCTTTATAGAAATGGAGATAAAAATGAAAAAAACAATTGAAATGACTTTAGAAGAGTGGAAAGAAAAATATATGCCTATTGCGGATATGTGGATTTTTGATGAGCAAGACAGAGAGTTTTTAGAAAGACAAGATATAAGAAGTATCTGGACTGAATGTTCTAATGACCCATATGGTTCTGTGATAATGAATGGTGGCTATGGGGTGAATAGAATTGCTACTTATGTAACAAAAGTTTTATGGGAAGAAGATTTTCATATTGAAGTTTATATTCCAGAATACGAAGATTAATATACCCTTTACACAATCTGGCCAGGGGTGGGTCGCTGACCCACCATCTCTATTAGGCAATATTTCCGACAAATTCTGATATTAAACCTGGAATTCACGAGCACAACGATGTATTGGTGAAACAATATTAAATTCTTATGGATTTTTTGTCTCAGAAAAAGCTTTGGGAGAGTATAAAGAAAAAATATCTTGATAAAATGCCATCAGTAAACTGGATATTCAAACCTTAAGAAGGCCGTAAGATATCAAAAGATATAAAAACAAATGAGTTAGTATCAATTACTGCATACAGGAGATAAAACATGGCTGAATGTTCTATTGAGGAACTGATTGTCTGGTGTGATGAAAAAGATACCGATGGGCACTCCCTTGGCATCAAATGGTCGGGTGGCGGTGGTGACGGAGGAATCGAATTTTTAGTGGATGCTCAGGAATCTACAGAACCACAGGCAAAAATGTTGACTGACATGATGAGTGATGCAATCGGATATGGCTGGTGGGTTGGCAACAATTTATCAAGTGGGTATGCAAAATACAACCCTGATAGACATTTGTTCAAAGGTAAATTTGTTGTTAATGATTTTGAGGATTTGGATGAAAAGGAATTGGAATGTAACATCCCGATAAGAATTTCCAAATCCAAAATATTTCACGATATCCATATTAGTATTGATGGTGAAGAATTATCAGTTTCATACTTTTCTGATTCTGGCGAGAGCATCGAAGAAGATGAGGATTTAAGAAATATTTCTAAATATATTGAGAAAGAAATTTTTAATGAAATTGAAAGCCAGTTCCCTTATATCGCACATCTGGGTTACTCTTATGGTATTGAAATCTCCAGGGAAGATTTCGAGGTGGAGGGAAATGACCTGGTTTACACTATTGAAAAATTTCCCTTCTGTATTGTAAAGGTAAATAAAAGATTTATAACCCTGGACCTTCAAAAGTTATTGGATAAATCAAGCAAAGGAAAACAAGGTAAAGAAAAATAATAATTTTGTTTTAATTATTTTTTAGATTTGAATTTTAATAATTTCAGAACGTGAAATATTCTCTCGTAATCAGCTTCAGCATTTCGTTTCCATTTCGCTTAGAAAATTAATTTCCACCTGCATCATCCCTGGACTTGAACGCCGTCGATCTTTTCCATTCCATGAGGGGAAAATGGTGGCCAGCATGGAAGTCCATCCAGGCACGCCACCATTTTCCCCACCGTATCCCCCGGGCAGTGCTGGACACCCATCCCTCGTTCCTCAGAATGGCTGTCCAGCACTTAACCATTAAGTTTTTTCTTATACCCCTTCGCTCAGGGCAGGGTCGAACACCCAGCACCTCGCTCAGAACTAAAGTTTTTTATATTTAGTATCTATAATTAACACAACCTGATTGCCCGTAACCGAAATTCTGGTCCATATTAGTTAAAGAATAAGGAAAATTCAATGGAAAATATCGGAACCTTCCCGTTTGGACAGCCTGTTCATGTTGTTCATCAGGCAGATCGCACCCCAAAAAAAGTATTTGTACTGGGTGTCTACGCCAGTGCTGTTCATGCGCGTTGGATCAACACCAGGAATAAAACCGTTGTGAGTGCTTTAGCAGTTGCCAGTGAGCCTTACATTTTCTGGCGGGGTGATAATGTGGAGTCAATTCTTCAAAAAATTGAAATCCCTGGAGAATTGGGAGAGCTAGTCCCACCTGAAAAGTCCTTCAACGGACCTTCTGGCCTTGCCCTGGATGACCTGATTTTGAATCCTCTTGGATTGGAACGAGATCAGGCATGGATATGCGATTTAGTACCCCATAGCTGTGTTAATCCAGGTCAACAACGCGCAATTGAAAGAGAATATTTTCCTCTTAAAGATAAATATAATTTACCTGAACCTTCAGTTCCTTCTGTTCCCCAAATATTATCTGATGAAAAACGACGTAACCAGATCCTGGCTGAAATCATTGAATCCAGGGCAGTCACCCTCATAATGCTTGGTGATAAACCAATCCAATGGTTTCTGAAATTCTACGATAATCGCTATAAGCGGCTTTCAGACTTTGTACAAACTGAAGATCTCTACGGTCATCTTAACGATACAAGAATAGAAAATGTTGATCTAAAAATCTTACCCCTTGCCCACCCCCGGCAGATTGCAAAACTTGGAAAATCCTCAGATATTTGGTATAAAGCTCATCAAAATTGGCTCAAGAAAACTTCCACTCATATTATTGAGTTCATAAAATCATAATAACAAACATAGCTCTCATTATTTGGGCAACAGTGTCTTGCTGTATGAAATATTCGATACTAAGCATCCACTAGCACCTCACATCAGCACTTCCCACTGTTTTTAATTGAGTCCACCTCTAATCCCTGGTTGAATCTTAAAATTTCCAATTCTTTAAATATATTAATAGAATATTTATTCTAAGTATTGTAAAATCAAAAAAATGACTACACAACCCACCAAACTCCAACTCGCCTACCTTAAAAACCTCTACTACTGGACCCATGGATCCAAAGTTCTCGAAGAACCCTTCACCTTCACCTGGAAACACAAAATCGCATCATTTTCCCCAATGATAAAAGACTACCCCATTGCAACGTATTGGAAAACCATACACGAAGACTTCGCAGCTCTAATTTTTGGTGGATACATGACCGAAACCGAGAAAGACGGCATCAAATACTACCAGCTCACCGAATCCGGCATCGAAACTGGTAGGTGGTGATTCACCCCATATTCATAACCAGGCTGTAAAACCAGCAAACTCCGCGGACGCGCTCCGCTTCTCTCCGCCCATCCGCTCCGCCTTAAGCAATCAGGTCTTGCTGGATAGTCTCCCCCGCACACTCGGGAGACTGTCCAGCGCTTTTTTTATTACACCTTTTCCCTCTTCGCTCGGGGCAGAAAAAATCCATCTCATTATAACTAATTGATAACCATTAATAAATTTCAATGAATCGGTTTAATAATATATAATTTTTTAGATTAGGAGGTAATTGTGGCAAATAATGAATCTATCGAAGGTTTTACAAAGCAAATGAACAAAGAAGATACCAGTTACTTAAAACGGATTTGGTCTATTCATGATCCATCATGGTCTGATGAAAAATTAGAGGTGATTGGTGATATTTTAATATCCAGAGGTGAGAGCTTAGCTATCCCAAAAAGATTATTAATAAAAAAAATGTTCTTATCTACAACAGCCCTTTTAGTCAACGTTAATATTTTAAGATATTTAGGTATTGACTCTGCTGAAGTAGTATTAGGTACAGGTCTTTTTTCAGAGTTTGATGCAGCTATTGCAGATTTTGAAGGCGAAAGATCAAATAGTTTTCAAAAAAAATTACAGAAAGCTAAAGATGATGCTATTTATGAGTTGTGTGAAAAAGCAGCTGATAAAGGTGGTAATGGCGTAATAGGAATTAAATTTGATATTAACTCATTAGATAATAATATATTAATGGTTTTTGTTTCCGGAACAATTGTAGAGTTAGAAAAAATAGAATAATTCTCGGTTTTTGTCTGTAAGTTAACCGATTATTTTTGAATTCATACCCCCATCGATCTGATTCCTCCCATGAGCGCAAATCGTGTTTTCCAGTCATAGAGACCTGGAAAAACACCATTTGCGCCACCTTTCCGCTGGTCGCAGAGACAACGCACCAAAGCTACAGCAGTTCGCCTTATTGCCAGAGCCACAAAGAGAATGTGGGTCCGGCAAACAGCGCCTGCAGGCAGCTTTCGTGCTTTTCAAGAATGAAACCATTCTGTATCGTGTCATTCTTTCGGTGGTCGTCCGTGGACAACCTTTCCCTGTTCCATTTTTCCAGTTTTTCCGGAATCAGAAATCCAATCGTTCTTTTCTGGGTGGCTCTCGGGGGAAAGGTTGTCTACACCGATTTTTTTTAAATATGTGTCTTGTTGGACAGTCTCCCCTAGGAACGTAGGGGAGACTGTCCAACGCTTAATTTAATTCTTTTTTCCCCTTCGCTCGGGGTTGGAAAGTAAACCCAGCACCTCACATCAGAACTAAATAATCAAAATACTCAATATAATTTTGAATCTTAAAATTTCCAATTGAATAAAAATATACTAGAATATTTATTCTATTTATTGTATAATATCCATAACAAATTAAATCTTGAATTGGAATTACCCATGTCATACATCCCTGAATTCTGCAAAGAAACCGAATCACTTTTTTTAAGTTGTATTAATCCACTACAAACAAACCACAATGATTCCACCGATACTCTCAGGAATCATTTCACAAACCTGTTTCTGAAAAGATTCCTTCCCTCAACAATTCAGATTGGCTCAGGAGAGATAATCGATAATTTTGGTACCCGATCTTCACACCAAAACCTGATCCTTTATAGCTCCAACTTCCCTACCTTCCCATCAACCAACGGATCCAAAATATACCTTATCGAAAGCGTTCTCGCAACCATAGAATTCCTCCCCCCAGCCGGTAAACCAGATTTGACCCAAGCATTCATCAGAAGCTCATCGGTGAAAAACCTTAGACCAAGTAACCACAAGATTCTAGCCATCAATTCCAAGGATTACTCGGAGGTTTCATCGAAATTGAAACCAAAAACATTCTTATTTTCTTTCCAACCTTTGGTCGACCACCAAGCTTTTTATGACCAATATAAGAAAGCGAAACAAGAAACCATTTCAGTGATCCCGGATGGAATCTGCTTTCTAGGAGACGATGGACTATACGCTCAGTACGATCCTTATCACCGCATTGTAATTATCTTTACAGACGATCCCTTCGGGAGATTTTTCAACCACCTTTTCAATATCCTTGTCGGTGAAATCAACACAACTAATTTTAACCCTGATACCAACACATCCATTAAATTCAACCTCAGTAACTACCAAATCTCACCTCAGCCTGCACGGATCACAACTTTCTAACCTCTATCCTTTGCCCAATGCCACCATCTCACTGGACTTAACCACCGTCGCTGTGATCCCTCCCAGGAGCGCAAATCGTGTTTTCCAGTCATAGAGACCTGGAAAAACACCATTTGCGCCACCTTTACGCCAGCCGCAGAGACAACGCACCAAAGCTACAGCAGATCGCCTTATTGCCAGAGCCACAAAAAGAGCGTGGGTCCGTCAAACAGCGCCTGCAGGCAGCTTTCGCGCGCGAACACAGTCTATCTTTCCCTTCAAAGGATCTGAACGCATTCTAGTTAAACCGCAATCTATTATTTCACTCCCGGCTTGGGCTGGAGAAGGTCGGCAGTACTCATAGCCGACCTTCTCCAGCTTAACCGCGATCGATGATGGACCATAAACATATCAACATCCATTCCACCTATCCAAACCACACCCGCCAGCACCCTTCTCCCGAACCTACACCAATTCAACCAGGTTCGATTTTCCCCAGGAGACCTTGCATTAAGATCGATCTCATTCACGAACTACGCCGGCAGACTCGCAGCCACCTAGGGTGTCGAGCCATTGGGCATCGCAGTTTTCCGTTGGCCCCCCTGTCCTTAAGATTACAATGAACTTAAACCACTCGTTCTAAGTCCTTTGTTTTATGCTATGATTACTTTTGCTTATGATTGTATTCCAAGAATTCGTTTCTTCATTTCATTAAATTCTTGCTCAGTTAGAATATCCTCATCAAGTAATTGTTTTATTTCATGTAATTGTTCAACTATACTTTTATTTTTATTCATGGCATCAACTTTATTCAAAATATCTTTGCTTTTTAAAGCATTGACAATGTTATATTCTTTTTCAGGAATCAAATCATTTAATATTTGGAATGATTCATTATCAAACTGAATTGAGTATCTTTCGTTATCATCATCAAAAAAATTTAATATAGTTTTTCTTTCGTCGTGTGTTATCAATTCCGACCTAATTTCATCAACTTTCTTTCTACTTCCTATAATCGCACCTGTATCACCAGCAATTAATCCCCCTACAACCGCTCCTCCAATAGTTGATCCTCCACCACCGCCCCCAGTTATCTTCGTTTCTCTATATAATTCTCCTTCTTTATGAAAAAATTCAATTTTTTCAATTGGAATCTGGCTTAACTTAAAATTATGCAATTCTAATGATGGGTTTGTCTTTGGTCCTAGAGGGAAAAAATTTATAGTATCATTGTTTTTCCAGATATAAATAAGAGTATTTTTCTTAGATATCTTAATTGGCGAATAAATACTAGATTTAAGGTAAACAATCGTTTTAGCAGATTCGGGTATATCAATACCATATTTGATTTTTTGATATTGCTTATAAAAATTATTTAGTTCTTTTTTCTGATTTGCTATCGCTTTTTGCTTATTTTTGTCATTTTGTATATCAAATAAGATAACTATAACTAATGCAGATAGTCCTATAAATCCTAGTATAATTAATACTGAACCCCATTCAGTATTAATTCCAAAAATTATCAAAAACAAAATTATGACAATAGATCCAAAAATAAAAAATGGATTTGTAACTGCACTATCATTTTTTTCATTAAAATTTATATTTTCAATTTCTGTATATTCTGAATTTATGAAATTTGAATCCAATTTAGAGCCACATTTATAACAATAACTATCTCCCGTTGAGTTTTCATAATCACAATTCGAACATTTTTTAATTCCCATTTATCTTTTTCTCCCTAAATTTAAGATATATCAAAATTGAATTTGTCGAGATATGAATCCAATATATTTTAGCTTAATTCAATTATTGTTGTCTTACAATTGCATATAAATACTACTAATTAGTTTTGCCTTTATTATTACTTTCATTTTTATTTCGCTTTCATAACCATCTATCGTGAACAGCACTTAGTCCCTTCTCTCTATTCATCCATCCCCGACTCAATCCCACTGAATTCTTATCCAAACTCCATCATAATCCAGAGTTCAACATACCCTCATACCTCATGAGTATTGATCGATCTCACTCACAAACTACGCCGGCAGACTCGCGTCCGTTGTTTTCCCCCCTGGCGCGTGCCATACCCCCCTTTCAAAAGCGCGCTCCGGCTGACCACTCCGCTGCCTTCACGCGCAGCATGGTGGCATTAAACAAACCTCAATACCCAGTATAGCTACTTGGTATTAGGTTATGCAAGCGATTAATACAAATGTGTCTTAAGGGGTGGGGCGCAATCTGCCTTAAGGGGTAACGGTCCAATCGGATTTATTGGGGGGAAGCATTTCTGGATTAAAGAGTTGGTACAAGGCTGGGATGATTGACTCTGACATTTGTTCAAGAATCATTTCTCTCTCTGCATCTTCTGTTTCTTTGCCTTTAGTTGAAATTAGTCTAAATAACTTTTCTGCCAATTCGGGGTTGTTGGTATCCATAATGGTTCGAAATATTTCTTCGCCTGGGAATGATGAAAAGCTTTGTATTGGTCCGATTGTGGGCGAAATATCTATCGTGTAGCCGGCCATATCTATAAACGAAGCCTCTAATCCCTCAAGCCAGCTGAATGTTTTCTGCCAGTATTCTGCCGCTTTGATGTTTAAAGTTTCGTAATCAACAGTGATGTGAATTGCACCCAAAGCAGATTCATTGTTTGAGAGAGGCATATTCGCTTTAAAAGTCATGACTAAATAATTGTCGTATTTGACTAATAACGGTTGTGTGTATGGTCTGAAATCGATCCTGCAGGTAATGGTAGAAGCGAAAAAATTTCCCATTTCTGGACAATTGCTAAAATTAAGATCAATTACTGCTGTGTCCACTTTGTCGCTGCTGATTATTTGTTTTGAATATTCTTGAAGCCAGTGTCTTAGGTATTTGGGTTCAAGGGAGGGAATTTCAAAGAGTTCAGGTGCATAGCTGTCAAGTTCTCGGGTTGCAAAGGTTTTTGTCTTAAAAGGATTAACATATTTGGCATAGGATTGCTCAATGGTGGGAAGAGGCACTTCCCATTGGTTTAATTCTTGGTTAAGCACAAAAAGAATACGTTCGTTTTCTGAGGTGTTGTTTGAGGTTTCATTTTCTCGAAAGCCGCGAAGCATAACAGTTGATTTGTTAATGGTGGCTACAGTAGCCTGCTCATTTTCTAAAGCTGCTGTTGCCCAATCAGGGTAATCAGGATACATTCTTTCCCACTGCACCCCATCCCACTCCCATCCTTCTGTCAGTTCACTGATCTGCCACTCACCCGCCTGCCAGACCTGGGCATATACATCTTCCCATCGCGCTCTGGCCAATAAAGGTTGTTCTTCCTGCCAGTAGATGCCAAGTTCTTCCTGGTTGTTTACTGCACTCAGTGTGTAATTGATTCCAGTGGTTTTCACCTGCAGCTCTCTTTTTTCATTTTCTTCAAAAAAGGCAGGTGTTGTGGTGGAGGTTTCTGTTCCATCTGCGTTGATGGTGGTTGCCATCACCAACACTGCCTGTTCTATGTGTTGCGCTTTGATCACCAGGCTGAAGCGTAATTCCTGGGTGACATTTGCATCAACCGCTGCCAGTATCTGCCAGTCTGAAAGATCCGGAAATTCGTTCTGCAGTGCTTCCAGATGGATGCTGATACCCTTCAGGGTTTCAATCTCTGCGATAGGTCTCAGCAGGACGATGCTTTCCACAGGCACTTCGTAGAGGATTTCATTCGCTTCGATAGTTTGTTCACTGGAAGCGCTGCCAGCAGGTAGCGGGATTGGGGTTGGCGTAGGGGTAGGCAGCATGGTGATGGTTGGTGCCACAGTCTGGGTTGGTGTAGGTGTTTGAGCAGGTGTGCAGGCTGTGGTCAGGATGATGAGTATGGCGAGAATGAGTATGATTCGGTGCATGTGTCCCCCGGTGGGTGGAGTGTTGGGTTAATTATATGTGAAAATGATTATTTCGCAGATAGCCAAAAAAAGCAGCAATTGCAACGAGGAAAAGAAAAATAACAATGCAGATGAATTTTTGCTTCATAGGTTCATGGTGACACAACTATGAAGTGATTTCAATATCTTGAGAGAAAAGCTTATTCTTTTTCTATGGTGAATATGCCGTTGGAGATCCAAATGATTTTTCCAGAAATGTATTCTGTCCAAGCTGGGTTTTCTCTGCCGAAACGGCTCCAGCTAGATTTTGCATCATAGTGAAAGTTTTGTTCCCCTGCAGGCAACTGGGAGTAGTAGTCAAGCACATTAGCCCAGGCAGCCGTGCTTTCAGGAGTAGCGCGTAGAAAATCAAGAGTTCCAGTAACAAGGCTTAATCGAACATATTCATAATTATGATTTATTAATATTGCAAATGCGTCGTTAAATGGAGTTCTAATTTTTTGATATATACGCTCGTCCTGAAAGGTAAATCCAGTTTGATCGAGCCCAAACCAAATTAAACTGGGTCGCTCATAGAGCATTGAACCGATAACAACTTGCTGTTTATTGCTACGCCTCATCGTGATCCAGCTTTGTGGTGAATCTGCTTGAATACCATCAATTTTGATGTCATAGCCGCAATTGAATGAGGCGCAGCCTGTTTCAAATAAGAATATTCCTGGTGGATCATCAATAAATGACCTAGGCCATAATGGCAAACCTACTTCAGCTTCAATTTGAACTCCAAACTCATGGAACATGGTTTCCAGTTTTTGGAGGTCTTCTTTGCTTTGCGGCCAGGTTTCTCTGACTACCCAGACTGCTTCTTCGGGCGTGGTGATGTTATTTAATTCGTGCAGACTGCCCAGTTGTCTTTCGTTTAGTAAATCTTGAACGGTGTCGTAGCAGGGAATCCATTCCTGCGCTTTTTGATCGTATTCCACCATTTTGACCGCAATCTGTCTGGTTTCTTCCCCAACTTGCACTGTTTTTTGGGTAATGTAGTAATCTGTGCCATTGATGGTTTCGGGTTGCCCCTGATGAAAGGTGACATATTCATCAGCCCACTCAGGCAGGGGTGGGATGTTTCTTTCCCACTGCACCCCATCCCACTCCCATCCTTCTGCCAGTTCACTGATCTGCCAATCACCTGTATGCCAGACCTGGACATATACATTTTCCCATCGTGCTCTTGTCAATAAAGGTTGTTCTTCCTGCCAGTAGATGCCTAGTTCTTCCTGGTCGTTTACTGCACTCAGGGTGTAGTTGATTCCAGTGGTTTTCACCTGCAGCTCTCTTTTTTGATTCTCTTCAAAAAAAGCTGGTGTTGTGGTGGAGGTTTCTGTTCCATCTGCGTTGATGCTGGTTGCCAGAACCAGAACTGCCTGGTCAATGTCTTGCGCTTTGATCACCAGGCTGTAGCGTAATTCCTGTGTGACATTTGCATCAACTGCTGCCAGTATCTGCCAGTCTGTCAGGTCAGGGAATTCGTTCTGCATTGCGTCCAGATGGATGCTGATACCCTGCAGGGCTTCAATTTCTGCGATAGGTCTCAGCAGGACGACGCTTTCCACAGGCACTTCGTAGAGGATATCCATAGCTTCGATGGTTTGTTCACTGGAAGCACTACCCGCCGGTAGCGGGATTGGGGTGGGTGTAGGGGTAGGCAGCATGGTGGCGGTCGGTGCCGAAGTTTGGGTTGGTGTAGGAGCTTGTGCAGGTGTGCAGGCTGTGGTCAGGATGATGAGAATGGCGAGTGTGAGAATGATTCGGTGCATGTGTCCCCCAGTGGGTAGTGTGTTGGGTTAATTATACATAAAAGTGATTTTGTCGACGGGAAGCCAATATAAGGGAAATTTCCAACCAATCTACACCCGCCAACATCCTTCTCCCGAATCTCCACTCCACAACCCGGGTGGATATTTCCCGAGCTGATATGGCATTTGGTTCGATCTCATTCCCGAATAGCGCTGGCAGCTCGCGTCCGCCGCAGGTGTCTCCTCTTAGGAGGAGACGTGTTTCCGAAGGACCCCCTGGCGCGTGCCATACCCCCCTTTCAAAAGCGCGCTTCGCGATTAACGCCATTCGGTTATGATTTCACACGCAATAAGGTAAATTTATAATTATCGAGTCTAATTCAAGCCAAATTATAATAGTTTCTTAGAAATCGTTCTTATATAATAAATGAAATTGAAATCCAAAATTTGTTTTGATTATAAGAATTAGTTTAATATTTAGACATACTTTATTTAGGTACTATTCTACATTTTAGACATTCAGTAGGTTTAGAAACGCGAGTAATTTATTAGCAATGGAATATTATCATTTACACGAACCAAATTATTCAAGTGATTATGAAGCTGTTATAAGAAACGGATTTGCGTATACCAATGAAGCATCAGGATACCATGATTTGATCAAGAAGGGTTATCCTTTACCATTGAATCCAAAAACAATTTTGGCCGAAATTTATTCGATTCATGTTCCATCAATTTTATGGGCTACTCTTACCAATATTTGGGATTGTGCATTTTTAGTAACGGATAAACTTCTTAATGAATTTAAAACATTTAATTTTAGTGGTTATGAAACAGTTCCAGTTGAAATTGCTAAAGTAGCCACAAAAGGGAATAAAAGAAAAGGTAGAACAGAATATTCAGATGAGCCTGAAGATTTAATTTACAATCGAAAAAATTTATTAAATGAAATAGAATATTTGCCAACTCTTTGGGGGATATCCATTACAGCAGGTTTCGAGCTGAAACCGAAATATAATAATTCACCGGAAGTGATACAACCTTTTGTACTAGCTACTGACCCAACAATGGATTTGTTTTATACGACTTATAATATTAGACCTTATGGGAAACAAATTTTTTGCTCTGAAAGATTCTATTCGTTTTTAAAAGACAATCAAATTGAAAATTTTGAAGGCGATTTGTGTTCAGAGATATTCCTAGATACAAAATTATTCTACTAACTAAAAGAACTCCCTCTAACACATCAAATAAATATTTTTTGAATAATTAATAATTTCTAAATGCTAGAAGTCTGTTCATTCATTTTCAGATGTAAAAAAACCAAACCATTGAGAAGTTTTGAAAAATACATAACCCGAACTACGCCGGCAGACTCGCGGCCGTTGTTTTCCCCCCCGCCGCGTGGCATACCCCCCCTTTCAAAGCGCGTTACGGGCGTGCCCACCACGCCTGACCCTTCGCCCTTCACGCGCAGCAAGGTAAATCTAAACGCTCTTAGGGGGGAAAACATTTCGCGGCGTATTTCGCCTTTGCAGGCGCGCCGCCGGCCGCGGCTGCCGTGCTTCTTGCTTTAATTTCTGCTTCTTATTTTTATCTGGTTTAAAAGAACACTTCCAGATCCGACGATTCTGATCTTGACCGTTCCGCTCCTACCCTCATTCCCCCGCTTGCGGATGGCTCAGCCCTTGCTTTTCACAAAGCGTAAAGAGACACGCATTGTGCCGTGCCTGATCAATTTGCTACAGCGGAAGAACACCCGCAGTCAGCACGGCATTTGCAGTCTGCAATCATAAAGCACATTGCAGACTGCCAAAGCCGTGCAACGCAAATTGGGCACTAAAAGCTGCAGCCTGGCCACCGCTGCACTCCTCCATTTCAGGTTCGTCCCTTCACTTCTACACAGCATAAAAAAGGGTCTTCCAACACCGACACCAAACCACTCCATACAACACCAGAAGCCAGCTCCCAGCCAAACCAGCACCAAGGATCTATCCAAGACGAGGATTTGGTTAATCACCAGCCGGACGGACAGACGTCCCCCGCCGTTCCGGACGACGTCCCCCTGCCCGCCGGCTTTCTACAATTGTCAACGTGCGCAGAGAACCGCAGCCACTGCCCAGCCCAAAAGGATCTCGATTGCAAACTGTCTATGTGGTTTAACCCGCTCGCCCAGCTGGACGCTTCACCCGCCGTTCCGGCATACTTCGCGCCGGCTGACCTCACTTCGCCGTGAGCAAACAATCGCCGTGATGCACCAGCACCATTCCTGCCATCTACCCAACAGCAATAAGACCACATCCTCAACCACAACCGCACTAGCACACACACCACCACCTCAAATCATTCTCCAAATCCAGCTCCCAGCCACACCAGCTCCCTGTATCTATCCAAGATGTGGATTTGGCCAAACACCAGCCGGACGAGGAGGAGTCCTCCGCCGTTCCGGACGACGTCCACCTCCTCGCCGGCTTTCTCCATTTGCAAACAAGACCAAAGACGCCCGCCAGCACACCTTCCCACTCCCAGTCTCCAACCCATCCAAGCCACAGAGCACCCGCCGACACACTTTGTCCTTCCCAATCTACACCTCTCATGATCCGTAGAGACGTTCGCGAACCCTTCACCAATGCCAATGTAACCCATTCCCCACCGACTCCCCGGTAATTAAAGTATTTAAAACAAACAGTCCAGACAAATCGCCTTAATCTACACCAGCAATTAACCGCACTTGATGTTTAAACAGCTCAGTGGATTACCACTCAGCTTCCCCAAAAGCTCCACAGGCGCACATCACGCGGGACGTATCGCGTCATGTGCCCTGTTCCGCCCGCCGCTCGCTAAAGCTCCTTAAGACGGCTGTAGGAAGATTTAAAGTTAAGTACCTGTATCTGGTTTCCCGTGTTTTCTTTCCCTTCAAATTTTTTCAATTCCCAAGCTGTAGAGACGCCCGACAGCACACCTCTACCCTCCTAATCTACAGCCTCGACAATGCGCAGAGCACGCGGACAAGTGTTACACCTTGCCGCGCTTTTCCCCGCCGGTCGCGAACGCTCCTTAAGACGGCTGTAGGAAGATTTTTAAGTTAAGTACCTGAATGTGGTTTTTCTTGTTTTTATTCCATTCTAATTTTTTCAATTCCCGAGCTTTCGAACCTTTTCTAGTTGGTCAATTGGTCGCCGCTTGCTTTCGGCCGATGGCCGAGAACTCTAAAAAAATAAATAAATGAGTACATTGATTTATTTTTTCAGAGGTTTACCGTCGTAGTCGTCGTATATATCCTTTTACCTTTGTAAAATTTTCGAAGTCAGGTTCATCTTCCGTTTTCACTAAAGGGGTGGGGGTCGTGTAGCCGAATTTTATTTTTCGTCTGGCATTTGGTTTGCGGGTTCGCACCTGGTGGTTGGGATGGGGGGATCTTGTCGCCTGGTGGTTCGCAATGGTCTGACCGGTTCGCCCCGGTGGTTGGGAACTTGTCGTCTGGTGGCCGCATGGTCTGGCGCAGCTCCCCAGGCCATGCGCTCCAATGGTTTTGGCATCTTGTTTTTCCTTATTTAATGCTTGACTATTTATATATAACGTTATATAATATTATTAATAACATATAACGTTATATATAAATAATAAAGGAGTTTTAATCATGATAAAAATTCATTTTGGTGGTTCAAGGTCTTTATCAGCTTCTTATTTTCCTTATGTTGCTGAGGTCGTTTCTGCTCCTATGCAGGTAGGTTGTTTTGTTAATGTCGGTTGCGCCACTGGCGCAGATGAAGCAGTTATAGAAGCTGCTTTGGGATGTGATCCTTCCCGCTTGTCTGTTTTCGCTCAGTTCTCAGAGTCTGGTGAAGGTTCTTTTTCTGCTTCTGCTTTCATCCCGGTTTTAGCAGCAAAAAAGGCAGGCGCTCCAGTCTCTTTTTTGGCAGGTGGTCCTTTAAGCCTTCCCCTCAAAGCGCGATTAATGCGCCGATCGAAAGTTGCTCTGTCTGGTTGCGCCGGTTCGGTATTTTTTCTTTCGACGCGCTTCAGTCCCGGTTCGCTTAAGGTCGCTGCCGAGGCAGTCAGAAAAAATCAAATCGTTTATGTCATCCCGTGTGGTTTTTCTGGCGCTCCCGCTCCCCTTCGTTCAGTTTCCGGTTTCTGGCAAGCATCTCATTTTTTTGGTTTCCCTTGCTTCCAGTGGTTCACAGGTCTGCCATTATTTTAATTTTTTAGTCATAAATCAAAAATAGAAAGGAATCCTAAAATGTCCAAAGAAGTCCCCCAAATCTTAATCAAGTTTAGAAACAGAAGTAAAAAAAATCACGAGATTTCAAATCAAATTAACGTAGTTCTCCAAAAAGCCCTTTGTGATTTTCAATCAACCTTGCCTGAGTTTTGTGACCCGGATATTGACCCGTATTTGTCCATGTGTTTGGATGAAGCTTGGGAAAAACTATCAAGTATCTGCGATCTGTTCGATGATGCAGCAGATAACCGCAAATCTGATTATTTAGGTTTTGATCAATGGATTAAAGCATATTCAGAAAAATAATTATCAAAAAAGCCGGATGGATCCCAGCCCATCCGGCATAAAAAAAAGAAAGGATTTCAAATGGACTTATCAGAATCAATTGCAATTAAAAAAGCTTTTTTAGATGTAAAAAAAGCAGAAGCTACTTATGATACCCTGCGCTGCGTATCCAATAATTATTGGACACTTTACGGCATATTAGCGGATTATGATCCCCGGGAAGTAGATCCCAATTCTACTGATCAAGAAGTCGAAAATTTCAGAAACATGCTCCACGAATATCGATCCTTAGCAGTAATTAAAGACATGGAAAAATCTTCCGCATTGGCAATGCTCGACAAAGCAAAAAATAATTTATTAGAACTTTATGAGGATTAATCTGATGAAACTTAATAACATGTTCCCCCGCAAATACGCCACAGGCGCAGACTTAAACGGAAATACCGTAAACGTGACAATCGAATCCATGGCAGTTGAAAAACTCAGTCCGCATGCTGGCCAGCCACCCATGGACCGCTTTGTCCTTTATTTCAAGGAAACCCAAAAGGGAGTTATTTTATCCCGTACCCTGGCAGAGCAGGTCGCCAGTATTCTGCAATCCGATGATACCGATCAGTGGATAGGGAGAAAGATCTCGCTTTATCCGCAGCAAATGAACGTAGCAGGTAAAAGCCGCATCGCAATCAGAGCCAAAAAAGCCGCTCAGGTTTAACCACCAATTGCCAGCTGGTGCCCCCAGCTCACCAGCTGGCAACATCACAAAAAATAGGAATCCAGACAATGAAAAACACAATAGAAAAACAATCCAATCCAAACAGCCCGGCAGAGCTTAACAAAAAATTGACCTCGTTTATTAAAGACCTGGCAAAGGAAACAGACGCAGCCCGGATCAGTGAAATTATGCAGAATTATTTGAAATTTTGCGCGTCATTCTACCGATACAGCGTATCAAACCAATTTTTTATTTATCTGTTCAAACCTGACGCGACCCTCGTCGCTGGTTTCAATGACTGGCTAAAGAAAAAACGTTACGTGAAAAAAGGTGAAAAAGGGATCCCGATCCTTGCTCCATGTGGCATCAAGGTTCTGGAAGAAGATGGAAAAATTATCGCCCAGGAGATGAGATTTAAAACCGTGTATGTTTTTGATGTCACACAGACAGACGGAGAGCCACTACCAGAAGCCCCGGAATGGAAAAGCCCGGAGAAATACCCGGAACTGGAAGATATGCTGATCAGATATGCCAAATCACTTAATATCAAAGTCGATATTAAAGACCTCAGCGACATAGGAGCGCAGGGATACAGCGCAGGAGGAGAGATCACTCTCGACCCCACAGCAGGCACAAAGACCTTAATTCATGAAATCGCGCATGAGCTCCTGCACCATAACGAAAAATCGAAAAAGAGACCACGCCAGGAAGTCGAACTCGAAGCCGAAGCCATCGCCTATGTTGTGGCCAGAGCGTTAGAAATCAAAGATCTTAAATCTCCCAACTACCTCGCAATTTGGGACGCAGACGGTAGAAAAATTCTTGACCGCTTAGACCTGATCCGGGAGACTGCAAATAAGATCCTGACCGCAATCTTCCCGGTAAAATAACAAAATTTTCAGCCAGGTCAATCACCTGGCTGAATTTTCCTTGACAGGTTTAATATAACGTTATATGCTAATAAAAACAAAGCATATAAGGAGAAATCCAGTGACTGAAAAGGATCAATCAAGCGGAGATGTAGGAAGACCAACATTTTATTCAAAAAAAATGAAGCAGACAGCTATATGGTTGACGGAGGAAATGATCGAATGGCTGAAAAAACAACCAGGCACCATGAGCGAAGTTCTTAGAAACCTGATCGAAGACGCAATGAAAAAACACCCTTAACCAACCGCTCGCCTGGCTGGACGCTCCGCCCGCCCTTCGGGACGACCTCCGCGCCAGCCAACCTCGCTTCTAGTTGTTCCATTCGTTTCTAATCGTTTCCCCAGGAAAGAAAATTACCAGGTAGATTCGTTTTGAAAAACAAATATTTATTGCTATAATCTCAAAGGTTAAATCAAATTTTTGAGAAATATAAAAAAATAATTACAAACATCTTTTTGTACAAATTAAAATTACAAAAAATTCAAATAAACCTTGAACCTTAACAACTGAATAACAAAAAAACAAGACGGGTTTTAGAAGGATTTAAGGTTTAAAATTATGGATTTTTTGGATTATTAAAAAAAACTGGAGAAACCACAATAATCATGAATTGACACTAATCATTGATTATAGTAAAATAGCGAACGCGATAGGCGAGGTAGCTCAGTTGGCAGAGCATCGGACTCATAAGCCGCAGGTCGTGGGTTCAAGTCCCACTCTCGCCACAAAAAGAGGTTGAAATTTTTTTCAACCTCTTTTCTTAAAATATCCAGATTAATTAGTTTGAAAAATTAGATCATTTTTCTCATTCCAAAAAGAACATTATTGCGCGTGAATGCAGCCAGAACACTCTTTTGAAAGGTGGTGATGTCACGAGGCAGGGCGGGAAAACAACGGACGAGGGTCTGCCGTCGCTGTACAGGAATGAGAACATGCTTAACGGTTTGCGTTACCCACGCTGGGGCGTGCAGCGGGACGCTGTCCGACTGGAAAAATACTGAGGTGTAGAAAAATGCTTGGAATCGCGCCAGAATCCCCAAAGTCGGGTGCACGCTTTGTTAGGCATCTTTTTCACGTATGGGTGAAACCAAAAGCCGCATAGCACAACGTAGACCACCTGGGAGTCCATGTTGGATTTCTGCGTGGAGTATCTCCTGAAGTCGTGGATCCATCTTTTCAGTATCAACCATCTCGAATCCTAGCGAGCGATAGAAGGGTTCATTCCACTGTACTTCTCGGAAAGTAGTAAGGGTCACAGATATGAACTCGTTACGTTGCGCATGTTCAATCACAGTTTTCATTAATCTTCGACCGATACCTTTACTTTGCCATTCCCGTCGGACTGCTAGCACCCAAACATGTAAATCTCTTGCCGTTGATTCTGCACACAAAAATCCAACTATCTGATCATCAGCTTCCGCTAACCAAGATGTGCCTTTAATAACAAATTTCAAATGAGTTTCAACTGACATAACATCATCATCTGCTATCCATGCTAGGTCAGGTAAGTCGCGAAAACTCTTACCAGCAGAAGATTCTATGTCTGGAAGCAAACTAATATCTTCTATTTTTGTCAGCCTGATATTAATATTAGTGTTGATCATGAGTCTCAGTCCTTGTTTAGATGCCAAACAGTTTGCGTTACCTGCGCTGTGGCGGGGACAGCCAAGCCGTCCAACTGGGAAAATGCTAAGGCGTAGAAAACTGCTTGAGATTGCCGCAGAATCCCCAGCGTCAGGTGCACGCTTTGTTAGGCGTTTTTGTGTTGCTACACACTGATTTAACTGAAACCTTCTGCGTGATAAGAAGCGGTTTATTAGATGCTTCATTTTATCAATCTACCAAATGTATTGAAGTAGATATATCCTCAGCCACAGAAACCAGTTTGTTTTTTATACTCTCAGTTAATGTATCTAAGTCGTCAAAGTCTGGATTATCAACTAATATAACCTCAAAAATTGAATAATGGGGCATTTCTGACCCATTAATCCATTTGGTGTTTTTTAACAACTTCCAGTAATTCTCTTGTACGTCTTTTGTTTGACCTAAAAGCCATACCTCAAATCTTACATGGTTATGATTGAAGACCAAACCAAGTTTTAATTTTTTATCCTTCAAAAAATCATTTGAAAGATAAAAATACGTATAGTCCATATAGCCTTGAAAAACATTCCCGACAGAATATGTATCGGATAAATCTTTAGAAAATACAGTTTTCAACTTCTGAACATATTTCACTAACTCGGCATAAGCAACTTGAACATCGCCATTTTTCAATGACTCTTTATAAGCAGAAACAAAATAATTGAAATTCTTCTTTTTCATTTGACTAACTTCCTTCAACTACTTAACGCCTAACTATTAATTATACGGAATAATGATACGCTACAATTATGCAATATAGCCAACCTATAAAAAGCGTGTTATGCTGCAATTACACTTGCTTATCTCAAACATAATACTGCAATCATCATATTATTTATCCAAGAACAACTTTTAGGTAAGCAAAAATTTTTGAGTAATGAATCTAATCTATAATAAAAAAAATCTTTTCCCTTGAAGGCAGCGGAGTGGTCTGCCGGGCGAGTGGGTTTAACCACATAGAAAGTTTGCAATCGAGATCCTTTTGGGCTGGGCAGTGGCTGCGGTTATCTGCGCACGTTTGCAAGTGTCGAAAGCCGGTGGGCAGGGGGACGTCGTCCGGAACGGCGGGGGACGTCTGTCCATCCGGCTGGTGTCTGGCCAAATCCACTTCTTGCATAGAGCCTTGGTACTGGTTTGGCTGGGAGCTGACGGCTGGGGTGATGTGGCGTGGCTTGATGTCGGTGTTGGAAGATCCTTTTTTTGCTGTGTAGAAGTGAAGGGACGAACACGAAATGGAGGAGTGCAGCGGTGGCCAGGCTGCAGCTTTTAGTGCCCAATTTGCGTTTCCCGGTTTTGGCAAACCCCAAAGGATTGTTTGTTTGGGGTTTGCAAATACCGGGATGACTGCGAATGTTTTCCCGCAGTAGCAAATTGATCAGGCACGGCACAAGGCGGGTTTTTTCCGCTTTGTGAAAAGCAAGGGCTGAGCCATCCGCAAGCGAGGGAATGAGGGCAGGAGCGGAACGGTCGTGATCAGGTTTGTCGGATCTGGAAGTGTTCATTTCTCCAAGATAAATTCAAAGAGTAGAAATTAATGCAAGGAAGCACGGTCAGCCGCGGCCGGCTGCGCGCCTGAAAGGCGAAATACGCAGCAGAAATGTTTTCCCCCCTAAGAGCGTTTAGATTTACCTTATTGCGCGTGGAGGCAGCGGAGTGGTCAGCCGGAACGCGCTTTTGAAAGGGGGGTATGGCACGCGCCAGGAGGGGAAACAACGGACGCGAGCTGCCGGTGCTGTCAGGGAATGAGATCGAGGTTACCGGTTTGCGTTACTGGTGCTGAGGTGGGAGTGGACTCAGCTTAGGCGCAGGGGAAACTCGAAGCGAGGAAAATGATCGAAAACACCGCAGAACCCCCAGTGACCAGAGCAAGTTTTGTTAGCCTGCACATCCATCCACGAACTAATCTTTGTGCCGAATAAAATTAACCATTTTGTGGACCACACGTCTACCTTGTGGAGTTCCTAAAATAAAAACAGAAATAAAGATTATCATAAATGCATAAATTAGTAGAAAACCTTCAATCGTATCTAATCTAAGTAAGTCTGATAATGACATATAAGCTACAAGGACTCCTGCTAAACCAATAGCGATAGATTCTGTTAAATATGAACGTGTTGACGTACCAGTTTCAATTGGAGGCTCAAGCCTTTTTAAAGAGTCTCTAAGATTGTTTATCTTTTCAATTGCTAAATCTTTGTTGCCACTTTGTGTTGCCTTTTCTATTATGGTTAAGAAATCAAGATTTTCTTTTACACTTGTGGGTAGTTTAATCTCAGACCCACTAATTTGCGCAATGACTTTCACGATTTGTTCTGCGTAAGCTGCTTTCTGAACAACATCAAGGTGCGTGCTTTTTTGTAGCCCGAGTGACACATCTTGCAATAACGAAGTGGGGGTGCAAACACCATTCAATTCTACCCGGTGAGCACGTTCTGATGCAGCAATCAAATGACCGATTGTATCCATCGAGAAAGTTTGCTTATTAATCACATAACTTTCGAGTACATCCATAAGTTCCTCTATTGCACGTCGTACTCGCTCTTCTTTAGCAGAGACAACATCTCGTTTTTGAAGTCGATAAAAAATATAGCTTACAAAAATACCAAATAATATTGAAACAATACTTAATCCGATTTCTACCCAATATTTAATAAAAAAATTTTCCAATTGTACCTCCATTCTTTTATTGTGTTGAATGAACGCAAAGTGTAGCCTAACGGTGTGCGTAACTTGCGGGTGGGTGGGCGTGGACAAAACTTCTAGAGCAGGATTTTGTTTGGGCGTAGATAAAGCCCGAAAATGCCGCAGCATCCCACCCGTCAAGTGCACGCTTTGTTCGGCGGCGTTTGAGTAGGAAAAAAATTAGAGCGAGAACGGTTTTTCTGGTGAGTATATGTCATCAAAGAAGCCCTTATAGGGAATCCCATCTTCGATACATTTTATCTTGTAGTTCAATTTACCTTGTAATTCTTCATCCGGCTTGTCAAGATACTGGGCGTAATGTAAGAATTCTTCAACCAAAATGAGTTTGGTAAACAGAGGTAAACGCTCCAGCCATTCAGCAGACAAGGAGTTCTCGCGATCGTATCCTTCCATCACTTGGTCCATGTAGCGTTCCATAAACGACTTGCGCTCGCTCAATCCGCGACGCGTTGTTCTGCCTATTCCACCTTCCCAGGCCGAGGCAATCTCGTACGTAAACCAAAAATAACAGGAGTCGTCAAAGTCGAAAGCGGTAATATCACCGTTTGTATAATCTACTGTAAAGTTGCCATCGTTGAAATCTCCATGGATCAATCCGTAAGAATCCCTATCTTTTGGCAAGGATTTCAGTTCATCCAAAAGGAATTGTATTTGCGTCTGAACGCGATATAGCCGATGTGGCAATCGAGTTACCATTGCCAATCTGCTTTTGTGCAGGTCAAACCATTCTGGACGTTTGATACCATCACTTTCCGGGTGATACTTCTTTGTGAGCGCGTGCATTTGCCCAAGGGATCGTCCCCAATTGCGGAAATATTCTTCGATGGGGGCATCGGTCCTGTAACGGTATCCGTTATCAGGCACGCGCATTCCTTTCCCTTTGACAAATGTCACGATGTGAAAAGGAATGCCTGCTGCTTGAATGATTTCAACCAAATTTCCATCTTGGGATGGTACGGGCTTGGAAACATTGACACCATTTTCAGATAGGTAATTGACAAAATGTAATTCTGCCTGAATTTGTTCAAGGGTTCTTTCTGGCGTGAAGGAGACTCTCAAAATCAGAGGCTTTTTGTCAATTTCGTACTCATAGACAAGATTTGCCGCGCCTTCATATTCTGGAAATATCTTTAATGCTTCCTTGCAAGTCCCAAATCGTGCGGTTGCTATTTCAAGGACTTGACTATCACAGATTTGAACGATTTTATCTCTTTCCATACGTTTCTCCTGAAGATAGCCGCCGAACTAATAATTATACAGAATTGATATTCTGCAATTATGCAGTATAGCCAACTAAAAGAAGCGTGTTATGCAGCATTTACTCTTTGATAACTCAAACATAAAACTGCAATAAAACTAAATTAATTATACAACCTCAACATTTAGGTAAGCAAATATTTATGAGAAAGTAATCTTCTCAATAATCAAGAAACTCCTTTAGCTTAAAGACAACTGAATAGTCAGCCGGAACGCGCTTTTGAAAGGGGGGTATGGCACGCGCCAGGGGGGAAAACAACGGACGCGAGCTGCCGGCGTAGTTCGTGAGTGAGATCGAGTCTACTGGCTTGGGTTAGTGGCTGGAAGAGAATTGGATTGGAAGCAGGATTCCACTAAAGCCTGGAAACTGCAAAAAATTCAGCTCATTCCACTTGACAGTTACTTGTATTGTTGGGTGGTGTTTTATTTAGTTTATTTTTTTCGGATTATGAACAACACTTGTATATCGTTTCCTTACGAGTATGAGTGAAAAAATTATCTTGGTAGCGGAAAGGCTAAGAATATGGGAATTCGATACGATTGTTCCAATGTCCTTTGATCGGAAATATTAGTTGCCAAGATATTACGGAAAGCTAAATCACCTTCAGCACTAGCTATATACCATTTGCCATCGTATTCTGAAGAGCCATTTATTAAACCATCGTAAAATACATAGCCGCCTGAGCCTGTTTTGCTTGGATAGTAATACAATATATCGACAGCATGAAAGCTTTCATCTTTATTTTGCTGGTCGTATCGAGTTATTAAATAGCCTTCACCTAACATAGGATCTTGTGTTCTTGAGTCAGGGAAGTAGCTGAAACTAAAGAATTCAAGAAGCGATGGGTCAGTGATATCAATCTCAGATGTGAGTTGTCCACCGCTGATGGTAATTTTGATAAAGTTTCCCTTTGCTATGGCTGGTCGATAAAAAACAAGCAATATTCCAATTGTGAATAGGATAGCAAATAGTTTAATTTGAAACTTATGTTTGTTATTCATAAGATCTACTCCTTTCTTGAATAAAACTCATTACTTTAATGGAGCACGATCCAATTATGGAAGGAAATTTGATAATCTGCAACAATTTTGTATAATTTGCTTAAAGGCGATTTTTCCTATATGAATTGAATAGATCGCTGGGGATTAGGTCAGGAACCGAACTGAGATATTCTTCGAAAATCAGTCTTAGCTTAAATGCTAGACATTTTCGGCGGACGCGAGTCTGCCGGCGCAGTTAGGGAAGTAAATTGAGTCTAACGGTTTGTGTAACTTACACCGGGGTGGGGACTGAGAAGCCGTCTTTTAGGAAAAGGCTTAGTCATTGGGTACTGGTTGAAAACGAAGTAGAATCCCTTACATAAAGTGTATGCTTTATTAGCTGTTATTGAACTTGAAGACTAACAAGTTAAAAAAGATACAAATGTCAATTTGAACGAATGACTTTTTTTACAAAACTTAATCGTTACCTGCACAGAGCAGGGCTTCCTGTGCTCCATCATCATACATACTGAAACTCAAGCCTATTGTTTCCCCTGTGCCTCTATCGGAAAATTCTTTAGCAAAACCATCTACCGAGAAAGCACCAGAACTAGGATTTTCAGGATCACCAGAAACTGTCCATAATCCAGGTCCAGTTCCATCCTCCATTCCTGGACCATATATCTTTGCTGCAACGAACCAAGCATTTTCATAATCACTCGATTTGACAGACCATGCCGTTTTTATATCGTTTTGTTCTGAAATACCTTTAATACCCAAGCGAATTGCTTCTATCTGTTTGTTGCTTGCAGGAATACAACGAGATTCCTCAATCTCTGTGACTGTTGGTACTGGAGAATTAACTTGAACTGGTTGAGGCTGGTCTGTTGCTGGAATAGCAGACGGACTAGGCGCAGATGGAGAAGAAGGAGATAATAATGCAATTGGAACACTAATCAGACAACATAAACTTATCAAAAGAACTACCATGATAACCACTTTTCCAGCGATTTTTTGTTTTGAGAACCACGCGTAAAATTTTTTAAATATATTCATTATTTTTTCTCCTCAATCAGTGATTGATTTTTTATTCTTAAGTCCAAAAGGAAATAAGTGAAATAGCAATCAGAGCATATTTATTATTCACAATTAAATTGGATTACTCTATTTTACAAAAGATGATTCGATTCTGCTGAAAATTGATTTACACCCTAATCGCTTATTTTTCTGAATTAAGTTTAGCATTAACAATTATAAAGAATTCAACGACTAATACAAAGAATTTATAGGCACGCCCGTAACGCGCATTGAAAGGGGGGTATGCCACGCGGCGGGGGTCCTTCGGAAAACAGTCTTCGCCTAAAGGCTCGACACCTTCGGCGGACGCGAGCTGCCGGCGTAGTTCGTGAGTGAGAATGACCTTCATGCAAGATCTCCTAGGGAAAATCTAACCTGGTTGGATTGGTGTAGATCTGGGAGAAGCGGGTGGGGAATGGTTAGGTGGAACGGATGTTGATTTGTTTACGGTCCATCGGCGATCGAGTTTAAGCTTTGGACAGCCGTCCATGCACTGGGACGGCTGTCCAAAGCCCAAGCTGGGAAGGGAAAAAATAGACTGCGGTTAAACCACAAGTCTTTTTCTCCAAGAATTCTCGGTGTGGACAACCTTTCCCCCGAGAGACAAGCAGGAAAGAACAAAAAAAGTATTTGTTTCCGAAAAAACTGGAACGTGGAACAGGGGAAAGGTAGTCCACAGACGACCACCGAAAGATTGACACGATACAAATTGGTTTCATTCTTGAAGAGCGCGAAAACGACCTGAAGCATGAGAAGCCCTGAGCGAAGGGAGGTGTTGATACATGCTGAAGCCGTTATTTGTCCTTTTTTTCGGGGGAAGTTCAAGGTTCCTGTCTTTCTTACGCAAACACGAAATCTGGTCTTTCTTCCTTCCAAGTCATGGCTTTTGCCGGTATAACACCAGGTTTCTCGAGATTTGGGTTTTTTTGACCTGGACCTCCGATCTCGAATCAAAAAGACTCCCTTTTCGAGAGTCTTTTTAATCCTGGCGGGAGGAACTATGTGCCATATTCAATGGGGTCAGGATGTTTTGTTCAACATAGTCATCATAAGGCAAACCCGATACACGCTCGACAATATACGCGGTAAGAGTCGCGCCATAATTGGATTAGAAACTATATTCACCGGGCGGGGCGTACACGTGCAGGGTCATGGGTTCTCCTGAATTTGAATAATAACCTTTCCCGCAGCATGACCTGCACCCACATGGCGAACCGCCTCCGCTGTGTTTTCAAGCGAATAGGTGCGGTCAATAACCGGAGAGACTTTACCCGCCTCGATTAAGTCTTGTACAAAAGACAGGTCATCTGCATTGGGGGTTGCCGTCAGACTTGTCATCGTCTGACCGCCGCGCCGGGAGACAAGCGGACCCATCATCAGCGACTCGAAAATTTGCCTGCCTTCTCCGCCAACCATAACATACGTCCCCTGCGGTTTGAGTGCGCGGCGATAGTCCGCGAGCGGGCGATAGCCGTTCACCGCTAGAATCAAATCGTAACGCTGACTGCTGCGGGTGAAATCTTTGCGGGTGTAGTCAATGACATGGTCTGCGCCCAAAGCACGAAGCCCTTCCATTTTTTTCGTGCTGGATATTGCTGTGACTTCCGCACCAAAGGATTTGGCAATCTGCACCATAAACGTCCCCACGCCTCCAGACGCACCGACAATTGCCACTCGGTTTCCAGGCTGGACGCCCCCTCTGTGCAGTCCCTGCAACGCTGTGACCGACGCCATCGGCACCGCTGCCGCTTGCTCAAAGTTCAGGTTGGCAGACTTTTCCACCAGAACAGATTCACGTGTGCAAACATATTCGGCAAATCCGCCAAAGCCCGTGCCGGAGATATCACCGAAGACTTCATCGCCGGGCTTGAAGCGTGTAACGCGTTCACCAACCGCCTCCACCCGCCCGGCAATATCCGCACCCATGATCTTGTCCTTCGGTCTGAAAAGCCCAAATCCTATCAGTCGCGGAATCAGTCCGCTCAGCAGGCGGTAATCAGCGGAATTGGCGGAGGCGGCAAAGACCTTGACCAGCACCTGGTCATCTTTTGGTGTCGGAACGGGGACATTTGCCAGTTTGAGAACATCGGGTGTGCCGTATTGGTTGAAAACAATGGCTTTCATCTCGAGCTTTTTGGTGGTATTTATATTCATATTTGTATTACTCCTCTTTTATTTAGAATTTGTTGACTCAAATTGACTGTTATCTGGTTCACCGAAACGAGTGGAAGACCGAGGTCACGTACCTTTCGCAGCAACCCATATAGGGCGGGCTGATCAGGCACAGGTCCAGAAAGAAGCGTGGCTCCATCCTCTTCCAGCGTGATGGACATGCCGTCGAACCAGTCTGCCCAATGGGTATCCAGATGCCCTTCGATCCGAATTTCGTAGAAGTGAGTCATCGTAAATGCACCCAAATATACTGGCAGAGATAGACTGTGTTCCTGACTTCAATATATTGTTTAACGTAGTTTGTAGTTTGTAGACTGTCGCTGTTCATAATTTACTTTCTCCTGTTTTTTTGCAATTAAATTAATTTGTGTGAAAAACAATAGGGATGTTATAACCTTCCACGGTTTCCCCAAATTGTGTTACTCTTTTCATTTTTCACTACTTTCTCTATCATTGTTTTTTTACTTTTCAATTTTGGAGAGGTTGAGAGTCAACCTCTCCAATATTCTTGTTAGGTCTTGTTGTTATGTTCTAAAGCAACGAATTTTAGGGCGATGTCAGCACTATCCACGAATGAGACGGAGGCCAGTGACAACGAGCCAGATGGGCCACATAAATAGGCCCAGAACCCCGACGAACACCAGTGGCGACCCATCCGCGATGGCGAGATTTCCGACTCCAGCCAAGATGGGCAAGCTGCCGCCCGCCACGCCTAACAGCCGCTGCCACGGCCGAGTCAAACCGCTGGTGTGAGTGGCCAAAGCCGTGCCGATGAAGGTCGCCCCGAGCGCGGGTAGCGCGAGCGCGAAGGCTGCGGCATGGAGCTGCCACATCAGCTCGAAGGCGGGGGTTGGCTCGGACAGGCCATTCGCGGCGAGCACGACCGCGATGTGCGTGGCAATGGTGAGGGCGAATAACGCTGAGAGCGTCGCTCCGGCTGCTACCGCGAGCTGCGACCAGTCCGCCCCTGCGCCGTCACGGCGCTGCACGAGCCCGTGCAGCGCCGTGACGAATAACAGGAGCAGCAACATGTTCACGGCCTCCAGACCCGAAGTGACGGCCAAAGCGCCCTGGTTCTCGGCGTGATAGGTGAGGACCACACCAATAGGATCGCTGTAGCCGGGCGCTCCAGTGACCGCAAACACCGCGTTCTGAACAATTATTGACGCGGCGTAGGCGAGCGCGACGACGCCGACGATTCGCGTTGTGGACACCCGGCTCCCCACAGCCATCGCTGGTGTTGCTGCTTCGCTCATTTTGACACTTGTGTCTTTTGATAGATTTTTTGTATTCATTTTTGTATTACTCCTTTTTTTTATTTTGAAGCGGTATGGTTTGTCATTTCAATTTCTCATGATTTATTAGATTTTGTTGTTAGGGCTACCTTTCCTGTTTAGGCCACTTCCATGCGTAACGAATAATTAGTAAAAGAAGAACGACTTCCACAGCTGCAGCAAAATACATGTGCACCCAAGCCTCTCCTGCCAAATTGAACAACATATAAGGAATATAAACCGCAGCCACGATTATGTTTGTCCAACGATTTACTTTAGCCGGCAGGGCGATGGAAAGGAAAATCATAAGAACTGGAATTGCTACAAAAAACATTGCTACCATTAGAAAGACATATGAAATGTCAAATGTAAATACTTTTCCTGCCAGAATATCTTCTATTTTGCCCGGCATATATAAGTGGAAATGATCTACATAGATGTAGAGAAACATAAAACTCGTCCACAATGCTGCAAGCTTCAGTTTCAAACTGACTTTGATGTCTTCCATTTCAGTGGTCATGTTGTTTGTATTCATTTTTATTGCTCCTTTGTTGTTTGTATCCATTTTTGTATTACTCCTTTTTTTATTTAGAATTTGATACAAATATACTGGCAGGGAGGGCTGTTGTTTAGAACCAAAAGTATTGTTTTGAGTATTGTTTTTTTGGGGGGAGCAATACGCCACGGAATAAAAATTCTTCCCCCAGGAATGTGTTGACTTTTGTATTAATGCTATTTTCTTCTTATTGAATGTGGTTGGTGATTAATGAAATCTTATGCGACAAGCCGTCAAACCCGTCCTGTCACTGAGTATCCATATGCCCTGCGATCCGAATTTCGTAGAGTTGAGTCATCTTTAACGTGCACGAATATAACGGCAGGTTGGTACCTTCGTTTAGAACCAAAAGTATTGTTTTGAGTATTGTTGGGGTTAGAGCAAGCCCAGTTCGCGGGCCCTTGCCACCGCTTCAGTGCGGCTTCTGGTTTGCAGCTTGGCGAAGATGCGCAGGTTATGCCCCTTGATCGTGCTCAAAGCCACGAAAAGTTTTTGGGTAATCTCGTCGTTGGAAAGTCCCTGCGCGATTAGGCGCAGCACTTCAAGTTCGCGATTGCTCAAGTGATCGATCTGTTCAGGTTTTGGATTTTCGAATTTGGATTTTTGGATTTGGAGCTCTGTAGGTTGAGGGAATTCAGCCAGAAGTTTTTCCACATAGCCAAACAAAAAATATGGCGATTTTTCAATCGCAGATCGTACACCCAAAATCAACAATCGCAAGAATTCGCCTTCATTCACAAAAATTCGCAGGTAGCCTTCTGGTTCAGCAAGAGACAGGGCTTTCTCCAATGAAGAAATCGCTTGAGCAGACTCTCCCTTTGCTTGCAAGGCAAAGGCTTGTAGAACAAGAATCTCAATTTGGCTGCGCAGACGATTTTGTTTCTGCGCCAACTTTAATTGACCTTCCAACAACTTCAACACATCAAGAATATGCTGTTCGTTTTGGTCGTGCTGATATTCAGCCAGCGCAATTTTAGCCAGTGTGAGCCGCTCGAATTCATGCAAATAATCGGGCGTTTCAAGCAAAGACAGCCCGCTCTTGGCGGCCCATGCTTGTGCTTTATCCAGACGATCTTGTTTGAGATAAATGCGCGACTTCATCGCATCCACGGGACGCAGGTTGGGAATAAGCGTGCGGACGTAATAGCGCTGTGCGTCATCCAACAGATCGAGCGCGGTGTCATAATCACCTTCCGATTCTTTTAATAGCGCCTGTGCCAGAGCCTTGCGATACGCCCAATCGACAATAGTATTGTGTCTGCCAAGGTCAAAACTTTTTTGAACATGCTGTGCGGCGCGTTCCTCTTCACCTATCTCGTGATTCAGCATTCCAAATCCCAAATGATGATGTGCAGTAATAGTTTCTACGCCATGCGTTGTCGCCAATTTAAAGGCTGTCTGATAGACCTGAATCGCATCGCGCAGCCGCCCTTGTGCAATCAGAATATCCGCCTTGGCAAACGAAGCTGCAACCGCAAAAGCGAAATTATCCGCCTGTTGTACCGCATCCACCCAACTGCTCATGAACGCATACACCTTGTCCAACTCACCGCTTGCCCAATACGTGCAGCTTAGAATCGCCGAAGCCTGTGCCTTCAAAAATTCATCGTCAGGCAGTGCCATGTCTTGCGCCATAACAGCGAATTTGACCGTGTCGGCAAACCGATTCAGCACTTGCGCGTTATAGGCGCGCGCTATCGCGATCCGCACAGGCAGCGCACGGAATTGTTCTGCTTCAACAATTATCAGATCTTCAATAGGATTCTTCAAACAGGCTTCAGCATCCTTCAAACTTGACTCGCTCGCCTCAGCATTGCCCGCATTCATATAGGACCAACCCATTTGCGTTAACAGCACAGGACGAACCTGCCTCACAATTAATGGAAGCTGGTTCACCCACCCGAGCCAGGTGCCAGTCTGGAAGGTTTCGTCCATGCTTAGCCAACTACTCTCCAACAATCTGGCAGCTCGTTCAAAATCCACAACGGCGATGGCGTGATGGAAAGCCTCCCCAATATCACCATTTTGCTCAAACCACTCACTGGCGCGGAGATGGTATTGGGCTATCTCTTCGGGTGTATGGCTTTGTCCCAGCCGCTGACGCAGTAAGTCGGCAAAGAGATGGTGATAACGGTACCACCGCCGCTCGTTGTCTAGGGGTACGATGAACAGGTTGGCTTGTTCGATATACTCGAGGGTATTCTGCCCGGAAGTGGAGGGGTCGAGCAATACGGAATCACAAAGGGGTCCACAGAGGCGGTCAAGGATGGATGTATGCAAAAGGAACTTATGGATGTTTTCAGGCTGCTGGTGCAAGACTTCTTCCACCAGATAGTCCAGCACGAAATGATGTGTACCGGTAAACGATTTAATAAAGCTGGTGGTGTCTTGATGTCCCTGCATCGAAATTGCGGCGAGTTGCAGACCGGCAATCCAGCCTTCTGTGCGAGCTTCCAGTGCAGCTATGTCTTCCGTTGAAAGGTTTAGACCCATTACTTGTTTGATAAATTCAGCGGCTTCGGAGGAAGTGAAACGCAAATCCGCAACGCGCAATTCGGTCAATTGGTCGCGAGAACGTAATCGAGCCAAGGGCAGTTGTGGGTCCTCGCGAGTGGTGATGACCAGGTGCATCTGTGGAGGCAGATGTTTGAGCAGAAAGGTGAGGGCATTATCTACCGCTTTGGAATCGGTAAGGTGGTAGTCGTCAAGAACAAGGACGAAATTGTCCGGGATGGTTGTGATTTCATTGAGCAGGGTCGTCAGAATCGATTCAATTGACGGTGGCTGAGGGGATTGCATCACACCCAATACCCCTTCTCCAATATTCGGCGCAATCGTCTGCAAAGCAGCGACGAGGTATATCAAAAATTGTGTGGGATCGTTATCCCCTTCATCCAACGACAGCCACGCGACTGGTCGCCCACAACTCGTGACCCATTCGCTGACCAAGGTAGTTTTGCCAAAGCCGGCGGGGGCAGAGGTAATGGTAAATTGGCGTCCTAAAGAGAGTCCCTCGTTCAGCCGCTCGATCAGGCGGAGGCGGGGGACCAGTTGTGGTCGAGCAGGGGGAATATAAAGTTTAGTCGCTAAAATTGATGTAGGCATTGCTAAAGATCCTTCAAGACCCTTAAAGTCTTGATAGTTGAATTTCCACCGGGAAGAAACGATTCGCTACGCCCCACTTGGGTTGTTATACCGAGCTGTTTCTATTTATATTATTTTTATCTTATTTATCTAAATAAGATAATACCATTAATCAACCTAACTTACAATAATCCGAATCGGGGGAGAACTTGAATGCTGCTTCTATAAGGTCTGGTTGAAGTAAGCCGCCCAGCGGTTTTCTTGATGGTATTAAACGCCAACACGTCTGAATTAAATTATCATTCAGACGTGTTGGCTAAAAAAACTTATTTTTTACTAAACGGTCCCTATGGAAATTGTCCTGCGATACGTAAAATTTAGCTCTGTGATCGTGGGTTCGTTAAAAGATGCCCGATAATGGAACTTGCATTGCGTAACTATTTTTCACCCCTGTTTTCGTGCTAAAATAGGCAAAAATAACAAAAAAACCGCCATTTTGAACTGCACCCATTGAGCAAGACATAAAAAGAAAGACCTCGAGTGGTTACATAGACAGGCATCTGAGTTGATAAGGTGTCTGTCTTGTTTTTAATTGTATCCTTTCGTAGTTACAGCCATCCATGCACTTGGACGGCTGTCCAAAGCCCAAGCCGGGAAGGAAAAAAACTCAGCAGTTAAACTACAAGTCTTTTTCCCTAAAAAAAAATTCGGTGTGGACAACCACCGAATGAATGACACGATACGGATTGGTTTCAATCTTGAAAAGCACGAAAACTGCCTGCAGGCGCTGTTTGCCGGACCCATGCTCTTTTTGTGGCTCTGGCAAAAAGGCGATCTGCTGTAGCTTTGGTGCGTTGTCTCTGCGGCCGGCGGAAAGGTGGCGCAAATGGTATTTTATATTTTTATGAATAAAATACGATTTGCGCTCATGGGAGGGATCAGATAGCTGGGGTTCAGGTCAGGAACCATGCCGGCGGAATAATTAGGCGTATTTGCATAACTCGTAACGCGCTTTGAAAGGGGGGGATTCCACGCGGCGGGGGGTCCTTCGGAAAACAATCTTTACCTATCGGCTCGACACCTTCGGCAGCCGCGAGATGCTGGCGCTATCAGGAAATGAGATCGATTATAACTATTAATTACCCCGCCTTTTGTCCAGCGACGAGCGTCAAGCAACCATAACCAAAAAACACACCATTCGCGTCTGCTTGTTCAAACTCCATTTGGATTTTTTTCACTTCTGCTTCTGTAACAACATTCATTACAACAGCTTGCATTTCAAGCTTGTCCAGAGACCAAACTTTCCTGGCAAATGTGTAGTTTGTTACCACAAGAGGTAATACTTCAAAGGAGACATTAACTAGTCCTTGCTTTTTAAATAGCCTATACAGTTGACGACCTGCATACCCGTTGTCGCACATGTGATCAGCCATAAATCGAGTTAATCGCCGTTCAATATCAATTTCGCTTGTATCAATACCACCAGAGCCCCAATCGGTATCCAATACCACCACCCAGCCATTCTCCTTTGTCACTCGAGCCATTTCATCTAGAACCGTCATTGGATTGGGCAAATGTTGGAACAATCGCTCGCTTCGGCACGAGTCAAAAAAGCCTGTTTCAAACGGCAACGAAGCGGCGTCAGAGAGTTTGTGTTTGACCCAAGCACTTATGCCGGCTTTCTGGGCGCGTTGCTCAGCTTCTGTAATCATCGTTTTATCATAGTCTACGCCATAAACTTCTCCAGTGGCGCCGACAGCTTGTGAAAGCGCCATAGTATCAATGCCAGGACCACACCCAACATCAAGCACTTTGTGACCTGTTTGAATTTGCATACGTGCATATGTGCGTTGCTTGAGTTGATTGAGAAAATCTCCAACTACTTGAAGATATTCTGAGTCAACATATCCTTTGGGTGTAGCCATGAAATGTTCCTCCTGCTACCAATTATTTCTTGTAGTGCATTATCGCCCTGATGGGCGGGTAAACTATAAATTTTATGGCATCCTAATACGCTGAAATTATGAAGTATAGCCAACTAAATGAAGTGAGTTATGCTGCAAATAAATTTGGTTATTTCATACATAATACTGCAATCAAATCTTTTTAACAATATAGTACTTTTCATTCAGAATTCAATAACTACCAGCCAGAAAATAACTCCAAAATCAATAAAACAGAAGCAATTCTTTATTCAATCTGCATAAAGCAATGTTCTTAAGTTACAGAGAAATTTTATGAGTACCAGATATGGCATAAGACTTTTTCACAACGAATGGCACGCGCTGGGGGTCCTTCGGAAACAGTCTTCGCCTATCGGCTCGACACCTGCGGCGGACGCGAGCTGCCAGCACTGTTCGGGATTGAGATCGAGTAAATCAGTCAGTTTCACGAGAAAGTGTGGGATGTAGTGGATTAATGCCAAAGCGCTGAATCTGCTGTTTCGGGTTGAATACTCTCCAGTGAGGATTAACCCGCCTTGTGTCTGTTTTCAAGCCGCATTGGGTGGTGATTTACATTCTCAAACCAAATGATTAAGATTCTAGCGCATTCGGCCACGGAAAGCCATTTGGATCGGCTGAATATAACTGAATTAATTTTTCATCATTATGGCCGTGGATTTGATCAAGAAAAGGAAAGTCATCAGGTTCTACAAATAATTTTGCAATTGGCTGTGCTGATTGCGGACTAATCCAGTGTGGAAATATGATTTCAGTTCCTTGGGCTTGCTGAGTAGATTCTTGTGTAAATGATTGCCGAGGCAAAATGTAGATAGTACCTGCGCACCAGGGTTTTTGAATCAGCACAGATTGGGAAATCGAAAAGAAATACAAAGGTTCACTAATTTGGTCAGGAGAGATTCGGGCTTGTAAACATGAATTAAATAGTGTCATTTCTGGGTATTTTTTACGGTCAAGAATCGCAAAATACATAACCCAAATACCGTCCGTAGTAGCATAAATGGCAAATTGATTGCTATATGCTCTTTTATCATTCGCCTGTTTCGGTTCTACTTGGTCTATTTCCAAATTTTGTGAACCGTGAAGTACGAGGTTCCTGGTTTCGCAGAGATAGGAAAGGAATTGCCATTTTGGAAATGGGAGAGAATAATTAATATTAGACCCGATTGGCGTTGACTGAAATAGATTATCGAAAGCCACCACCATTTCAGGCGATTTATCAAAACAAGGGCGAGGAAGAAGCAAAGACGATGCATCCATACGAGCCTCCTAAATGTTCGACAAACCTGGAAATTAATTCCATTTAATTATGATGCAAAATTGAAAAATTTCTGCATAGAGAGTGCACTTAATGGATTAAAAAGATTTTCCTAATTATTAATTATTTTTTTTGTTTCCAAGAATGAGTGTTACTCAACAGCCAACGGTAACCCGCTTGCTCCACCTAATTCTTTGAAAGGATCATAGACCTGTTCCATCTGGTCACGGAACTGCTTTGTATACAAGCGGTGATATTTTCCACCTTTTTTGAGTAATTCAGAATGTGAACCAATTTCTGCAATCTGGCCTTCTTCAATGACCAGGATTCGGTCTGCTTTTTTAATGGTGGACAAGCGATGGGCGATGATAAAACTGGTTGTATTTTTCATCAGTGTTTCCATTCCCTGTTGGATCAAGGATTCAGTCAAGGTATCTACAGAACTGGTGGCTTCATCCATGATAAACAATTCAGGTTTTGACAATACTGCTCTGGCGAGGCTGACCAATTGTTTTTGACCTACTGACAGAAGATTGCCGCCTTCCCCAACCGGTTCTTCGTATCCCTTTTCTAGTTTTGAGATAAATTGATGGGCTCCAGCCAGTTTAGCTGCTTGCTCAACTTCATCGTCGGTTGCATCCAAACGACCATACTTCAAATTTTCTTTGATAGTTCCAGAAAAAAGATGGGGCGTTTGTAGCACCATGCCAATGCGAGATTGAATCCCATGTAATGAATAATTTTTGTAATCTACACCATTTATTTTGATAGAACCCTGGGTTGGCTCATACATTCTGCATAATAAGTTAACGATTGTTGTTTTTCCACCGCCAGTGGATCCAACCAATGCGATTGTCTCTCCTGGTTTAACTTTCAGGTTAAAATCTTTTAATACTGGTTTATTGTCCTCATACGCAAAAGAAACATGATCAAATTCAATATCTTTGAAAATTGAACCAGGATCATAGGCCTGTGATTGGTCCTTTACGTCTGGAATAGCATCGAGTAATGAAAAGATTCTTTCACCAGATGCCATGGCGTGTTGCATCTCAGCAAAGACACGCGCCAAATCCTGAATTGGCCACATCATAAAGGTAACGTAGGACACAAATGCCTGAATACCACCGATTGTAATCAAACCAAAATCTGCCTGTAATCCCCCGTACCAGACAATAGCACCTAATGCAAAGGATGAGATGATTTGGACAGTTGGCAGGAATAATGCAGAAAGCCAAGCTGCCCTGTATGATGCTTTATACATATCGCGAGTGATATAGCTAAATTCTTCCAAATTACCGGCTTCTCTGCCTAGTGCTTTGATGACTCTCACACCAGTAATATTCTCATTGTAGGCACCAGTGATTTTTGAATTCAATTTCCTGACGTCTCTAAATTGAACCAGAATCCTTTTTCGAAACTGATACGAAATAATAAGGAGGATTGGCAATGATATAAAAACTAAAATCGCAAGTTTCCAACTGATGATTAACATGAATATCATAGATGAGATGATATTCATTGCACCCCAGGTCATATCGAGAAGACCCCAGGTGACAAGATCAGCAACTCTTTCGGTGTCGGAAGTAACCCTTGACATAATCCAGCCAACCGGGGTGCGGCTATAGTATGAGAGTGACAATTTTTGCAGATGATTAAATAATGATTTGCGTAAATCATACCTGATTCTTTCCCCTAAAACACCAGCCAGATAAATGAACAGAAAGACAAAGGCAGCCTGAACAACGATTAAGCTTCCATAAATCGTTAAAATTTCAACCAGAGCTTCTTTGTTTCCAACAACAATGCCTTCATCAATTAATTGTTTACTGAGATAGGTAAAAAAGGAATCCAGTCCGGAAACAGCACCAATTGCTAATAAGAAACCTACCACCCATTTCCAATGTTGTTTGGTTAACCCAAGGATTCGCAGGAATGTTTTACCAGTAAATTTTGTCTGGAAATCCTCTTCCTCTAAATATTCATCAGACATTGGCTATCTCCTTTTCAAGTTCCTGTTCAATTCGTGTCTGAATGTCAAAAATCTGTCTGTACATGCCATCTACTTTCATCAATTCCTGATGTTTTCCAGATTGAATAATTCTTCCTTTATCCAATACAAGAATTTGATCTGCATTCATAATGCTTTGAATTCGATGAGCAATAATAAAAGTGGTCCGATCCGCCATAAGATTTTTTAATGCATTTCTGATCTCAGCTTCCGTTTCAGTATCCACGGATGAAGTAGAATCATCAAAAATCAAGATTCTTGGATTTTTTAGCAGAGTGCGGGCAATAGCTACTCTCTGTTTCTGCCCACCGGAGAGGGTTACACCTTTTTCACCAACCAATGTGCTGTAACCTTCAGGAAAGCTGGTGATGACATCGTGAACAGCTGCATTTTTTGCAGCCATTTCAATCTCATGTTGATCAACTTTTTTTCCAACACCATAGATTATATTTTCCCGAATACTGCGAGAAAACAAGAATGGTTCTTGTTCCACGATTCCAATTTGACTTCTTAAATATCTTCGTGGATATTTATTTAATTCGACACCGTCCAATAATAATTGTCCAGATGTATATTCATAAAACCTGGGGAGAAGATTTACCATCGAGGTTTTTCCAGAACCAGTTGATCCCAATAATGCAATCACCTGTCCAGGTTTAACATGGACATTAATATCTTCCAGAACAGGTTCTCCTTCTTCATATTTGAATCCAACATTCCTGAATTCGATCTCACCACGAATTTTCTCTGAGGCAGGTTTGGTACCAACATCCAAAGGTTCACGATCTTGCTTAATAATTTCCAGAACACGACCGAAAGATACCATGCCCGTAGAAAGTTGAACGATTAATCGACCCAGGTTTCTCATTGGCCAGATAATCCAGATTAACATTCCTGCATAAGCCAGATAAGAACCTACAGAGATTGTGCCATTGATGGCATAAATAGCTCCCATGTAGAAACCGCCAATCATTTGCGCTCCACATACGATATCTGAGATTGGCCAGAAAAGCGAGTGCATTAATAAGAGACGTTTTCCTAATAAATACTTTTTCCAGTTCTCTTTTTCAAATTTTTCAATCTCATAGGATTGGCGTGCAAATGCTTTTACGACACGTACCCCAGAAAGGTTCTCCTGAAGATTTGTTGAAACGACTGCGTCTTGTTCCTGGTATGCTTCATATTTTTTTGAAACTTGTTTGAAAAATATGACAGAGGTGAAAACAATAACGGGAACCACAATGATGGAAATGAATGCCAATTCCACATTGATTGTTAATAACATTCCAAAGTTGACACCAAAAAGGATTATGATCCTACCGATGCCGATTGCCTGATCTGCGAAAAATTTTCTCAATGCATCCACATCGGATGTTGATCTTTGAATTAATTCACCAGTTTGCATTTTATCGTGGTAGGTAAAGGTAAGATGTTGGATGTGGTCATAAATATAATTACGTAATCGTCGTGTAGACCCTTCTGCTGTTTCTGCAGCCAAACGACCACTTAGAAATGCAAATCCGCCCTCAACTACTGCCAATAATATGAAGCCAAATGCAATTACTGCCAAATTTGAGGTTGTATGGTCGCTGACAAAAAATGCATCAATAAAATATCTTAGCAATAAATAGGTGGATGTTTTTGCTCCGGCGGAGATACCTAGGCTGATAACTGCACCAACATATTTCCAATGATACCCATGCATCAGACGCCAAAGACCTTTAATCCGGCTCTTTGTTATCACATTTTTCAAATCGTAATCTAAATAGGTTTCGGCATTATTCACACTGATTCTCCAACTTTAAGATCTTGAATTCCCCAATTAATTGAATTAAGGAAAGTTTTCATCCAATTATGCGTAGGAAATTGATCTATTTCTAACCCATCTAATGTACCAAAAATCACTTGGAAACACATCCTTCAAAAGGTGAAGAAAACCCAGTCCATATGATCAAAAAAATCCTGGCTATTTGACCAGTAAGAACCCGAATCATCCAAACGACGCATCATTATATCAAAGAAAAGAAGTATCTCAATAAAACGGGGAGAGCGGGTGTTTTTGACGGTGACCACCGCCAATAACACCCTGACCGCTCAATATTGAAAAGATACATAGAAAAGATATTCGGATTTAATTTGGATTTTAATACTCGAAAAATTATGTCACCCCATTCAGAATTTCATTCTTCGTCAGAAATCGATATCGGAATCTTAAAAGCATTATAAAAATTAAAAACTGAATGCTGGCATTTATGATCGTAGAAAATTGGTCAAAATAAAAAAGTATTAGATTCGCAATTCCCATTGTTATTAACATAGTAGCAATTCCGATATTTACTCCAATATGATCTTTCCTGACCATGATGAGAATTGCAGATAATATACTGAAGAACCCCAGCACACCTTTTAGTCCGATCTTTGCCTGAAACCAATTCAATCCACTTTGGTTTCGTACCAAATTAGTAGATATCAAATTCTCAAGGATCAATCCCATTGCTTCCGGATTGTCAAAAATGCGAAGAATTGCCCAAGGTTCGAGGATTGTAAATATCCCCCATCCCAGCATCGCACCGACAAGAACGAGGCGCATTTTTATTTTTCCAAACCATTTGGTTTCGAATCTAGTAAATCTTTCAGACCATTTTTCCCAGAAATTCGGTTTGTGCGGGATCAAATAAGATTCGCGGTTTATAAGATAGTCTACTAAATTATTTGCCAAATCAGTCATCTGTTCATCATCACTTTTTTGGATTGTTTGGTTCAGGTATTTAAGGATTTGATCATGTTCCTTGATGGACAAATCATTATCCAATAACTCTTCTAATTCCTGAAATGCATGGTACATATAAATTCTTGCGTTTTTTTCTTGAGGTCGTTTTATACGAACATATAACAAAGTAGTGAGTAAAAAGAAAGCATAAATAATTGGTGCTGCTGATGGGTAAAAATAATCATTACTTTGGGTAATAAATTTTCCTACTTCATCAATAAAAAGACCTATTCCTACGCCGGACAGAAAGGCACTCAAATCCAAAGCCCATCGATTTGAAAAAATTAGCGGTAGAAGACTGCCGATAAATAGGAAAAGCCCCCCCCATAATACATGGGCGATATGAAGCTCGCCACCACCCAATTGTGGATACCCGGTTAATTCCAAGAATAACCGTGTGAGAGAAACAGATGCTGCGAAACTGATCAGGGTAATTAGAAGATATTCATTTACCCGGTTTTGGAAGATTGGCGATCGATTTCTTTTTTTATCCATAAGGTGCCTTTTTAGTAAAATCTCAATAAATCGGGGTTGACAGGCATCACTGCCAAAACACTTTGACTCTGATGAAATAATACTCTTTTTATTTGGTAAAATTGCAAGGTTGAACCTGACGTTCAATTGACTAAATTATACAAGGAATACGATGTCGATACCGATTTACATTTTTGAAGCGTTTGAAAATATTCCAACAGATCAGGCAGTAAATGTGCTGATGCGACACTCAATCAGGTTTCCTATTGAAAGTGAAGCAGAGATTTTTACAGCACAATTAACACCAGAAGGGGAAAATCTGGCTTATCGATTTGGTTCCTGGGTTAATTCAAGATATCAAATAGGAAAAATTTATTCTTCACCCATCAATCGATGCATTGAAACTGGAAGATTCTTGGGAAAAGGTGCTGGTAATAATCGAGTTGTATTGACTGAACCAGTTCTGGCTCACCCGAATGAAAATGGTGAGTATGATTCCATGGACTTATATTTATCCTCAGGAATTTGGCCCAACCGGATAAAAAATATTGCACGCAAATTGATCCCGGATGATCAATTAAACACCCTGAATTTCTATATTACTCACGACACTGTCCTGGTGTTAATGGCAGCCTATTGGCTAAACCTAGATATCAGAGATCCAGAAGCATGGCCTCGGTATTTGGAACCACTTTTTTTTCGAAATTCCCCAGATGGGATGGTTATTACATTTCGGGACCAAAGATTTGTAGTCCCTGCCGGCCAGTTTTGAAGGGAATAATTTATTCAGAGATAATACCTTCATAGTTATATATAATTAATAAAATGAATATTCGCGATTATGTTATTTACAGCCACCTGGTTCCTCCAAGAAATCAGCAGGGGGTTTTGTCTCGTCCAAGAGTTTCACACACGATCTTGGATAGTATTTCTTATCCTCTTGTAATCCTTCAGGCAGGAACAGGGTATGGAAAAAGTACAGAGCTTGTAAAGCTCACCGAGTCGATCCCAAATTATTATTGGTATAGTATTCAAGGGGCTGACAGAGACCCGTTTTTGTTTTTGGTGAAACTTTTTTCCGCCTTTTCGAAAGGAAAGAAAAAAATCGGGGATACTGTTTTAGATTTAATGGAAAGGGATCAAAGAACAATTATTCCTGAGTTGTTACGAATATTTATTAATGAATTATCTAATAATCTTTCGGAAGAAACATACCTATTTCTTGATGATTTTCACCATGTCATTGATCAGCCTGAAATTGAACAGATTATTACAACCCTGGTTGATAGCAGGATTGCCTTCTTCCACCTCATTATTGCAACACGCAGGATACCAACGTATAAGGCAATAACCCGTTGGCGTGTAAAAGGACAACTAAAAGTTATTACTCGATCAGAGTTAGCTTTTACAAAAAGCGAAATTTTTGACTTATTCACAGATAAATTTCTCGTAGCAATAACAGACGACCAGGCTGAGCTAATTTATAAAGAAACAGAAGGATGGGCAATCGCACTTCAGATCATCTGGCAAAATATTCAAACTGGTAATATTTCTATTGAGCAGGTTTTTTCTCAGCGACCAATCACACTAGATGCGTTGTTCGAATATTTAGCCAGTGAAGTATTAGCTCAATTATCTTTCGACTTACAGAAATTCTTATTAACTGCTTCTGTACTCAATATTATAGAAATTGATATTAGCAATTTATTGATGGAAAACGATCGAAGTGAAGAGTTTATTAACTCCTTGCTGGAAAGAGGGTTGTTTCTCACAAGCCTTGGAAGAAAAACTTATCAATTTCAAAACCTTTTTCATGATTTTCTTAAAGCTCAACTAAAACAGGACCAGGTCAGAGCATTTTCACTAAATAAAAAATGTGCTGATTATTATTTATCGAATAATAGAATCGAGTCTGCTATTTTCCATCTATTGGAAGCAGAACTTTATGAAGAAGCACAAGGTGAGATAGTTAAAAATGCTCCCTCATTAATTGAAATTGGAAGGCTGGATACAATATTGTCCTGGTTGGGACATCTTCCAGACGCTATTATCGATGATTCTGCCGAACTTCAATTAATTCTCGGTGAAGTAAAAAGATTAAAGTCAGATTTCGAAGGATCATTGATCCATTTCCAGGCAGCTGAAAAAATGTACACGGAAAAAAATGAAAAAATTGGATTAAGTAAAGCAATAAGAGGACAATCCCAGATCTATCTGGATACGATCAGGCCATTAAAGGCAGAATCTTTATTGGAAGAAGCCTTACGCATCCTGGAGCCTCAAGAATATAAACTGGAGACAGCAGCTTTGTTAGACCAATTGGCAGAGAATAAATTGAATTTAGGGCATCCTGATCAGGCTCAGGCACTCCATCACGAAGCAAAATTATTAAGAAACGAAAACACTCCTGGTGTTTCATATTTAGAGGCCCGATCATTATTACGAACAGGGCATCTGGATGAAGGAAAATCATTATTAGTTGAACAAATTGAAGAGGAAAAAATTGATGAGCAGACTCGACCTCAACGTTTCCATCGAGAGACCTCATTATTATTATCCTTAATTTGTATTTTCCAAGGAGATTGGATTACAGCAAAAAATAATGCTTTGGACGGAATTCGAATCGGACAACAATTGAACTCTTCATTTGTGGAAGCAGTTGGTTTTATCAGATTAGGACATGCGTATGAAATTCAAGGAAATGTCAACCATCAACACAATTTGTTGGATAAGGCAATAGAATGTTATCAACAGGCGATAGAAAAGGTGAGGATATTTAAAGTAACAAGAGTTCAGGTTGAACCACTTTGGGCTTTAAGCCGCAGCTATGGATATCAAGGAAAAATTATAGAAGCGATGAAATATGCCAATGAGGCAATGCAAATTTCATTACAGGCAGGTGATAAATGGCTTTATAACCTGGTTCATATTTCCCTGGGGGCAAGTTACTTATTCACCGGGCAGATAAAAGAAGCACATTCTCAATTTATGAGTGCGTTCGATGGTTTTCATCAAGTATCGGATGCTTTTGGTGTGGCTGTAAGTTTGATGTGGACTACCGTAGCCTATTGGCTAGAGGGAGAAATTGCCGAAGCTTTGGCTACATTTAAGAAATTGTTACCATTAATAATTGAAGGCAACTACATTTATTTATTGACGAAACCAACCTATTTGGGTTTAAAAGATGAACAGATAATCATCCCAATTTTGTTTAAAGCTTATCAAAATAAAATTGAACGTACCTTTATTGAACAAGTATTAAATCAGATGAACCTGGAAATTTCTACCTATCATCCAGGCTATCGAATTTTTGTTCATTCACTAGGTGCTTTTGAAGTATGGCGGGGTGATAATCGAATCAGGTCAATGGAATGGCAGCGGGAAAAAGCAAGAAAACTATTTCAATTATTAATGATAAACCAAAATGAATGGTTACCTCGTGACCAAATTATTGATCGTCTTTGGCCAGATTTACCTCAAGATGCTGCGATTCGCGATTTTAAAGTAGCATTGAATGCATTGAATAAAGCTCTTGAACCAAATCGTCCAAAAGGAGAAAACCCATTTTTCATAATTCGCAACGAAAACCTTTATAAAATAAATCCCCAGGCAAAAATCTGGTGGGATGTTGCATTGTTTGAAGATTTGGCTAATAAAACCGATATGACATCTCTGGAAGAAGCATTTTCATTGTATAAAGGAGAATTTCTTGCTGAAAATTTATATGATGAATGGACCATAAATAAACGAGATCAAATAAAAAAATCAGTTATTCATGTCCTTGAAAAACTGGCAGAATTAAGTTTAGCAGATTGTGAATATGATCAAACGATCAAATTTAGCGAAGAATTATTGAGAATTGAACCAACCTGGGAAGGTGCATATCGTAATTTAATGCAGGCTTATGCAAAAAAAGAAAATCAAGCTCAAATTACCATGAACTACCTGAGAATGAAGAAAATTTTAGCTGAAGAATTGGGGGTAAATCCTTCTTTGGTGTCCGAAAAATTATATGAATCTTTGGTATCTTTTCATTAAAACACTCTGCTCCTAATTTTTGAAAAGATCCAATTTTTACGGGAAAATGATAGATAATTTCCATCCAATTTTTCATTTGTAACTCATTTGTTATTGCTTAATGGTAATTTATGGTTGTCATTGAGATCATAAATGAAAAAACCCGTTAAGTTTTAGCCCGAAAATATTCTTTTACTGTTGATTGATCAGCAGTTTTTTGGTTTTACATTCACTTTAAATTTTGGAGGCAAGGCATGCGATTAAAAGATAAGGTCTGTTTGATTACTGGTGGAGCGTCAGGGATCGGGAAAGCAACTGCAATACGATTTGCGGAGGAAGGGGCGATGGTAGTTATTTGTGATGTGAGTCAGGAAGCAGGAGATGAATTATTACCCCTTCTGGGTTCTGAAGCAAGCTTTGATGTGGTAAATGTGGTAGATCGTGATGCTGTTCAGGGGTGGATTGATGCAACTTTACAAAAATATGGACGCATTGACGTTTTGATTAACAATGCCGGTGTAACCAGAGATTCATTAATGGTCAAGTATAAAGAAGGTCAGGTAGTCTCTCAGATGTCTCAGGAAGCCTGGGATTTTGTCATCGATGTGAATCTAAAAGGCGTTTTCAATTGTGCACAGGCCGTCATTCCGACCATGATTGAACAAGGTGGGGGAGTAATTATCAATGCTTCATCCGTCGTTGGTTTATATGGTAATTTTGGCCAAACAAATTATGTGGCGACTAAAGCTGGTGTGATTGGGATGACAAAAGTGTGGGCACGAGAATTGGGTCGGTACAAAATCCGTGTGAACGCAGTTGCACCAGGGTTTATATTGACAGAAATGGTGAAGAAGATGCCAGAGAAAGTGTTGGCCAATATGCAGGAACACACACCGATTGGACGATTGGGTGAACCTGTGGATATTGCGAATACTTTTTTGTGGTTGTCTTCCGATGAAGCCAGTTTTGTTCATGGCACAACAATCAGCGTTGATGGTGGTATCGTTTTAGGAACATAATCGGATTGGTATTCAGGAGAATGAAATGACAAGATCTGCAACAATAATTGCGACAGGTAGATATGTTCCAGAATTTGAACACACCAATGCGATTTTCAAAGAACAATTGAGTAAAGTCAATCCGAAACTTGCTGACGTAGTAGATAAATTTGAAGCTTCTAGTAATATCAAATTACGGAGGCATGCACCTCATGGATGGGTAACGTCCGATTTGGCCGTAGCTGCTGCAAAAGATGCATTGCATGAAGCGGGATTAAAACCAGAAGACCTTGATATGATCCTGGTTGGCACAGATAGCCCTGATTATATTACCCCAGCAACATCTGTGGTGGTACAACACAAATTAGGAGCTGTCAATGCAGGTACTTTTGATATCGGGTGCGCTTGTGCCTCTTTTCCAACAGGTTTGGTTCAGGCAGCTGGTATGTTAGCAACCAATTCAAACATGAAATATATTATGGTGATCGGTTCTTATCTGATGCGATTATTATCAGACTGGGAAACGGATGTGATGTCCTTTTTCTATAGTGATGGTGCTGGGGCAGCCATATTATCTGCTGATACAAAACCAGGTTATTTAGGTTCGTCATTCTTTGCTGATGGATCCTACCATGCTCATTGGGGTGTTTATTCGGGTGGAACATTTGAACCAGTTACAGCAGATAGTTTTGCAGCTGGACGAACAAAAGTCAAATTAATATCACCATTCCCGGCAGAAGTAAATAATGAGGGGTGGCCAGCCAGAATGCGTGAATTGGCAAAGAATTGTAATTTTAATCTGCAAGATATAGATATGGCAATTTTTACCCAGGTTCGCTATTCCAGTATCGAGTTGGTGATGAATACATTGGGTTTACCAATGGATAAAGCTCATTGGGTGATGGATAAATGGGGTTATACAGGTTCAGCCTGTTTACCTATGGCGTTTGATGATGCCAGAAAGTTAGGAAAAGTTAAATCTGGCGATCTTGTAACCTTTGTGGGATCAGGCGTTGGTTATAACCAGGCAGCCGCAGCATTTATCATGCCTTAGGAGCAGTTCATGACTTTAAAATACGACTTTCAAGGAAAACTCATAACGATTCAAGAAGCTGTGAATAAAATTCAATCGGGTGACAGGATTGGACTTGCCATTGCTGCCAGCGAACCATGCGGATTATTATCTGAACTGGCAAAACAAAAAGATCGCTTGGAGGATGTACATACCTGGGTTTGTTTACCAATGCGTGCGTATGAATATGCCATAAATCCGGATATGGATGGTCACTTCTTTGTTGAAAACTGGTTTTATGGTGCTTTTGATCGAAAAACACATTCTCAAGGGCGGATGAGTTACATCCCGAATAACTTACACCGAGCAGCTTCCGATAAACTATATGCAACCGGTGGCAAACTAAACGTGTTTTGGGGAACAGCAACACCTCCTGATGATCGTGGTTATATGTCGCTATCATTGAGTTTGGTCGTGGAAAAAGAATTGATGCAGGCAGCTGATTTAGTAATATTGGAAATCAACGAAAATCTACCATGGACATTAGGCGACACACAAATCCATCTTTCCGAAGTTGATTTCGTTGTTGAAAATCATGTTCCACTTTATGAATTACCTGCCACGCAACCAACGGAGACAGAACAGAAAATCGGAGAATTCATCGCCGAGTTAATCGAAGATGGTGCAACTCTCCAGTTGGGTATTGGCGGAATTCCGAATGCGATTACTCATTTTCTAAAAAATCATAAAGATTTAGGTATCCATACCGAGATGTTTAATGATGGAATGGTGGATTTATATGAATCCGGAGCGATAACCAATCGAAAAAAAACCATTTACAAAGGAAAAATGGTGGGGGCTTTTGCTCTGGGTACAAAGAAACTTTATGACTTTATCAATAACAATATAGGTGTTGAGTTTCTTCAGGGGAAAACCACTAATAATCCATATGTGATTGGACAAAATTATAAAATGATCAGTGTAAACACTGCATTACAGGTGGATATATTCGGCCAGGTATGTTCTCAATCCATAGGTTATAAACATTTCAGTGGTACAGGTGGCCAATTAGACACCCATCGCGGTGCACAACTCTCACAAGGCGGCAGGGGAATCATTGCCTTACGATCTACGGCAAAAGATGGAGAAATTTCAACCATAGTGTCAACCCTAAGTTTAGGAGCTGAAGTGACCGTACCCAGTCAATGTGTTGACACCATCGTCACAGAATTCGGTATTGCCGAATTGAGAGGTCGCAATTTAATGGAACGTGCCAAAGCATTAATCCAAATTGCTCATCCGGAAATGCGTGAACCATTGGCAGCTGAAGTAAGAAAATTAGGAATTGTCCCAAGTTTATAAAAGAAGGAGGTTTAAATGAATATACCGACTCTAAAAAATGGTATTCAATCGAAAATGATCAAAACCGATCGATTGAACATGCATGTTTTGTTTTCCGGAAAACTGGAAAATGAACCAGTTATATTTCTCCATGGAAACTTCGCTGCAGCTCTTTATTGGCAAGACTTGATGTTGAGTTTACCGGAAGGATTTCGCGGAATCGCCCCTGATTTACGGGGATATGGTTGGACGGAAGACAAATTAACCGATGCAACCCGTGGTTTGCGTGATTGGAGCGAGGATATTTTAAGTTTGATGGATGTATTTGCCATCGATAATGCTCATTTTGTTGGCTGGTCTTTAGGTGCAGCCCCGATTTATCGAATTTTGATCGATTTTCCTCATAAAGTGAAATCCATGATATTCATTGCACCAGTCTCGCCCTATGGCTTTGGTGGCACAAAAGAGGTGGATGGAGAACCAGTCTTTGATGATTTTGCGGGCTGTGGTGGGGGATTGGTTAATCCGGAATTCATTCGACGAATCACCGAAGGTGACCGTTCCAGCGATGATCCTAATTCACCTCGGAATATCATCAACACTTTCTATTACGTAGCTCCATTTAAAGCTATTGATGAAGAGGATTTTCTGACTGCAAGTTTACAGGAAAAGATCGGTACAGAAAAATATCCCGGAGATTCTGTACCTTCCTCCAATTGGCCATTCATTGGACCAGGAAACTGGGGACCATTAAATGCAGGATCAGCGAAGTATATGATTAAAGATGTGCCAGATTTAATTACTGTCCAACCCAAACCACCTATTTTGTGGATAAGAGGCGATAAGGATCAGATTGTCAGTGATTTATCGATATTTGATATCGCGACATTAGGAAAACTTGGATTTGTTCCCGGATATCCAGGAGAAGATGTTTTCCCCCCACAGCCAATGATCTCACAAACTAGGGTGGTGTTCGAAAAATACAAAGAAAACGGTGGTACCTATCAGGAAATAGTGATTGAAGACACAGCACACAGTCCTCATATTGAGAAACCGAAAGAGTTCAATCAATTTTTCCACGAATTTTTATTAGAATCCAAATAGAGAGTAAAGGCGTATCGTATGAAAAGTAGGAAATTAGGACGGGGTGTCGCAGTGGTCGGTGCTGGAATGAGTAAATTTGGTTGTTTTCCAGGATTTACATCAAGAGACATATTTGTTGATGCTTACAAAGATTTATTGAACACTATTGATAAAGAATTTGATCCGAAAGATATTGAAGCTTTTTATCTTGGAAACTATAGTAGTGACCTTTTTGAGGGACAGGCGCATCTGGCACCAATCATCGCAAATTGGATTGGACTTTCACCCATACCGTCGACCAGATTGGAAGGAGCATGCGCCAGTTCAAGTATTGCTTTCAGAGAAGGTTTGATTGCCATTGCTTCTGGTTTATATGATATGGTGCTGGTTGGTGGAATTGAGAAAATGACAGATTTACCCATCAGTGCAGTTACCGATACATTAGCAACAGCAGCTGATATTCCGTATGAGGTCTCTGCAGGTTTTACTTTTCCAGGTTTTTACGCCTCTATGGCGACAGCCTACATGCAAGCTTATGGAGCTACTCCGGAAACATTTATGAAGGTAACCCTGAAGAATCATGAAAATGGTTCTTTGAATCCAAAAGCTCAATTTGGGCAGAAAATTGCTGACATAATGGAAATTAAAAAAGCCAGTGCGATCAAGAAGGGAAAACCTGCTCCTCAATGGAGAAATGAAATGGAATTTCTCTCAGATGATAGAGCAAATCCCATGATTGCATGGCCAATGAGATTATATGATTGTTCTCCAGTATCCGACGGAGGAGCAGCCTTGTTGTTGGTCAGTGAAGAGATGGCTTATCAATTTACGGATCACCCAATTTTTGTGATTGGCACTGGCGCAGCAAGTGATGGCCCGTTACACGGAAGACCTTCACTGACATCGATTCCATCGGCAAAATTAGCATCCAATAATGCGTATAAAATGGCAGGTGTTTCTCCTTCAGATATTAAACTAGCTGAAGTTCATGATTGTTTCACGATTGCTGAGATTATTGCTTCCGAAGATTTAGGGTTTTTTGAAGAAGGTAAAGGTGGCAAAGCAGCAGAGGAAGGACAGACAGCTCGCACTGGCTTGAAACCGATTAATACTTCAGGCGGATTGAAATCGAAAGGTCATCCTGTCGGCGCATCTGGGGCTGGACAGATTGTTGAGATTTGGAAACAATTGCGGGGTGAAGCCGGTGAACGTCAATTAGCTGGAAACCCTGACCTGGGACTAACCCACAATGTTGGTGGGACTGGTCAAACATGCGTTGTCAATATTTTTGAACGGAGATAAGATGAGTGATAATAATTTCATGATTAATGGATATTTTGAAAACATAAATAATAAAAAATTGATAGGGGCTAAATGTTCCAATTGTGGAAAAATCCACTTGCCGCCCCGTGTTTTTTGTGATGAATGCAAGTCACAATCTTTCGAACAAATTGAATTGACTGGTGAGGCTGAATTAAAAGCTTATTCTGTGGTTTATGTGCCGACCTCAAAAATGGTAGAAGCAGGATATGGAAGAGAAAACCCTAATTGTGTAGGAATCGTGAAAATGTCTGAGGGTCCTATGCTCAGCGCAGAAATTCTAGGATTGGATATTTCTCATCCAGAAATGATAAAAATTGGTGCGCCATTAAAAGCAAAATTCTTAGAGCGCGGAGAGAAAATAGTTTTGGCTTTTGAAGCCTGATGGACAAAAAAAGATGCCATTAATCAACGTTAACAACATTAATCTCTATTATGAACTCCATGGGTCATCTGATGGTGAAACTTTGGTTTTATCAAATGGCATCTTAATGAGTACAGCTAGCTGGAACTTTCAAATATCTGTTTTATCCAAACATATGCGGGTGTTGGTCTATGATTGTAGGGGTATGTGGCAATCTGATCATCCCATAGAACAATACACCATGGAGACTCATGCGGATGATTTGTTTGAATTATTAAATGCCTTGGACATCGATAAGGCACACATTGCTGGCATTTCGTATGGTTCTGAAATCAGCATGGTTTTTGCTTTGAAATATCCTCACAAAACCAAAACATTATTATTGTTCGATGGTGTTTCTCATATTGGTCCTTTGTTAAAATCTTTTGGTGATACCTGGGTGGCTGCAGCAAAAGAAAAAAATGCAGAATTACTATTGAAAGTCACAACTCCTTTGAATTTTTCAGAAGAATGGATTGTGAAAAATTCAAAGTTGTTCCCAATATTAGAGGAGAAATATCGAAGCCTTGATTTCGACGCTTTTATACGATTAATGGATTGTTTTTATAATTTGAATATTACTGAGGAATTACAAAATATTCATATCCCAACTCTGGTTGCAGTGGGAGAAAAGGACATCTTAAAAACCAGATCATATTCTCAAAAAATTGCTGAAAGGATCCCCCAATCTGAATTTTATGTTGTACCTGGTTCTGCACATGCAATGTGTCTGGAAAAACCAAACGAATTTAACAGTTTAGTTCTGGGATTTGTAGAAAAACATGCTGATAACATCTGACATAACCAACGAAAAAACCATAAATATAGGTGAAAAGTCGTATTTTTCAAAAACAGTAAATGAATCTGAGATCAGTTTGTTTTCCGGTCTGGTTGCTGATTATCATCCGATGCATGTCAATGCAGTTATTGCCGATGAAAGCAAAGTGGGTGGAAGAATTGCTCATTCTGCTTTAATTGTTGGCCTGATAAATGGTGTTCTTAGAAATCAATTACCTGGAAAGAATTTTTCCATATTGAGACAACAAGTTGAATTTCTCCAACCGGTTTTGATGGGAGATACTGTAACAGTGAAGGTGGAAGTCTTAAGCTGGTTGCCAGAAAAACGGTTGATAACCATGAAAATGGATTGCTACAATCAAAATGAAAAAAATCTGATAACCGGTGAAACAGTAATGATGTATGAACCTTCACAAGATTTATGATTATTATGAGATTTGAAAAAGGAGGTAAAAGGAGAGATAGAAGTAGAAGTAAAATTTTCAAAAATCGAGAAAAAAATATAAAAAACAAGGAGAAATTAAGATGAAAAAGTTGCTAGGTTTATTAAGTATTGTAATGATCTTATCAATGGTTCTCAGTGCCTGTGTTTCGCAAGTGACACCTACAGCTGAGCCAGAAGTTCCAACAACGGCACCAGCCGCCCCTACGGAAAAACCAGCTGAGCCGACTGCTGCACCTGTTGAAGAAGTAACAGAGGTAGTTGAACCCGAATTGGGAGAAGTTCTCAAAATTGGACAAATCGGCATGATGTCTGGTGCAATGGCTCTTTATGGCGCACAGCAACAACGAGGTTTTGAATTAGGGCTGGAATACATGTCTGGTGGAAAGACTGATGATCAAGGCCGTTACATTATTGCCAATCGTCCCATCGAAGTTATTGTTAAAGATGATGAAGGTAATCCAGAAAAAGCAGTTGCCCTTGCTCTTGAGCTGATTGAAAAGGATGGCGTTGAATTGCTACAAGGACCTGTGTCATCTGCAAGTGCAATCGCTTTGACGAATGTGGCTCTCGAAAATGAGATCATTCTGATGGTTGATCCCGCTGCATCCTATTTCACCACTGGTGCTTACTTCAATCCCTATGTATTCCGCACCTCACGTACCAGTTTTGATGACACATTGATCATTGCCAAATACCTGGTCGAGAATGTTGGACCTACATTTGCGCATATTGGCGTGGATAATGCTTTTGGTCAAGGTTCTGGCGCGGCACTCAAGTATTCTGTTGAGCAATTTGGTGGAGAATTAGTTGCTGATATTTATGCACCTTTTGAAACCACTGACTTCACCCCCTACATCCAGCAAGCAATGGATTCTGGTGCTGAAAACCTCTTCCTGACATGGTCAGGTACAGGTTATGTGACCCTTTTCCAGGGTCTGGCTGACATGGGAGCACTTGAGGAAATGACTGTTGGTACCGGTTTTGGTGACAATGTCTCCTTTGGTGCAGTCTTTGGTGAAAGCACAATGAACTCAATTGGTTTGAATGTATATCATTACACGGTTCCGGATAATGATGTCAACGATTGGCTTGTTGAGAATCACTTTGCCAAATACAAGGATGCCGCAGATGGTGCCATTAGTGCATATCCCGATCTGTTCACTGCAGGTGGTATGGCATCTGCAATTGCTCTTGGAAAAGCGCTCGAAATAACTGGTGGAGACACTTCAGGTGATGCAATGATTGCTGCCCTCGAAGGCTTAACTTTTGAAGGCCCCAAAGGTACTTATCATATTCGACCGGAAGATCACGTATGTGAACAACCCATGAATATCCTCAAGTTGGTCAACCTGAATCCTGATCTGAATGGTGATGGAATTAATGAATATGAATTCTTTGAAACCATTTATGTTTCGGAATTTGATGAACTGGGTGTGCCTTGCACACTTGCAGGTGATTACGCCTCTCGTTGTGGCGATCTGCCTACTGTTCCTGTACCATAAATAAATGACGCCCTTATTGAGGAGGGACACAAGTCCCTCCTCAATAAGGATTTTCTGATCATTTTTTCTTAAGTTTTACATATTTTATTAATATAAAATTTAATAAAATAAAATTTTATTGTTAGTAGATAAGATTTTTGTTTAAAAAAATATCCATATAAACAATTAAATAGAATGTCACATAAAAAAGTTATAAAGGGAAAATTTTATGTCCGATGAAATAATTCTCGAAGCGATCAACCTGTCGAAAGTATTTGGTGGCTTGGTGGCTGTAGATAATGTCAGCATCAAGATTAAAAAGCAGACCATGCATGCCATAATAGGTCCAAACGGTGCAGGAAAAACCACCTTATTTAATTTATTGAGTGGTGTAATGCCTCCAACGAACGGTCAAGTCTATTACAAAGGCAATGACATCACCCGCATTTCCCCTCAAAGGAGAGCCCATTTAGGGATCGGCCGGTCATACCAAATAACCAATATCTTTCCTAATCTGACTGTACTGGAAAACATCAGATTGGCTGCTCAAGCGATGGGAAAAGACAATTTCAAACTCTTCCAACTTGCGGATAATTTTAAAAAATATATCCAAAAGTCTGAAGAAGTCATTGATATGATTGGGCTTAATGGGAAAGAACTTTTCTTGGCAAGGGATTTGACCCACGGAGAAAAACGAAAACTCGAACTCGGTATCATGTTGGCAAGTGATCCTGAACTTCTACTGTTTGATGAGCCTACTGCTGGTATGTCATCTGAGCAGGTACCGGAATTGATCAAAATCATAAACAAGGTAATTCATCAAAAAGAACGGACAGCTATTCTGGTTGAACATAGGATGGATATGGTCATGTCCATTTCTGACATAATAACCGTCATGACCCAGGGTAGAATCCTGGCTGAGGGTTCCCCAAATGAAATCGCTACTAATAAACAGGTTCAATCTGCTTATCTCGGAGATTTGTACGGAGAGTTAACATGAGTGATCAAAACAATCAACAAGACCTGCTTGTGGTTGATCAAATTCATACCTTTATTGGACAGTTTCATATTCTAGAGAATGTTTCATTGAGTGTACCAAAGGGTTCGATCACAGTAATGTTAGGCCGCAATGGTGCAGGAAAAACCACAACCTTGAAATCAATTCTCGGTCTCACGCCTCCCCGGGAAGGTAAGGTCATTTTTGATGGTATGGAAATCCAGGGAAAACGAGCTTTCAATATTGCCAATATGGGCATAGGATATGTTCCAGAACATCGTGCCATTTTTCGGGCACTATCCGTTTTGGAGAACTTGAAATTAGCTGAACGGAAAAAGGGTGATTTTGACCGAAATGCTGAATTTATTTTCAATCTTTTCCCAGACCTTAAACGACTTTACAAACTACCGGGCAATCACCTTTCAGGTGGTCAACAACAGATGTTAGCAGTAGCACGGGCACTTGTACCAGATAACAAACTCCTTTTAATTGATGAGCCCAGCGAAGGACTGGCACCGATTTTAATCCAGCAAATGATGGAAGCCATACGAGTGCTCAGTGAAAAAACCACCATTCTCCTGGTGGAACAGAACTTCATCATGGCAAGCCAATTGGCATTGAATTACACCATTATTGATGATGGCAAAAGCGTACAGTCAGGCTTGATGGCAGACCTGGTCAATGATCCAGAATTAATTCATCATTACCTGGGAGCAAGCATCAAGACACGCAAAGAATTGGAGATGAACCATGAATCCCAAGACTAAAAAAATATTGACACTTGCTATATCCATTGTAGTCGTGATCGGCGTAATCCTTGGTCTTTACCTGTATGCAGGCAAGGAACCATTCATTCGCACTACCCTTTCTGGGCTGACATTAGGATCACTTTTCTTTTTAGTGGCGGCTGGTCTCACGCTCATATTTGGTTTAATGGATGTACTTAATTTTGCGCATGGTGCCATGTTCATGCTTGGCGCTTATACGGGTTGGCAGCTTTATACGAATCCTACTTTTATATTCGGTATATTACCCACAGTCCTGGCTTTCGCCTGTGGTGTCATGCTGACTTCAGTTATGAAACCGTATTTGATTCGTTGGCAGATCTCTGAAAAGTGGCAGAATGCACTACCGAAGATTGCCTATACTCTGGCACTTATCGCTGCCATCATCGGTTTTTTTGGTTTAGACATCCTTGGATTGGCAAAAACTGCCATGGTAGCTATGACGACCTCGACGGCTGGTAACCCTTTATCTGAGCTCAGTCCTCAGGAGCCACTTTCGCTTTTCTGGTATAGACCGGTATTGTTGTTGATCAGTGGACTATTGGTAGCATTTGCAGTTTCTAAACCTGGCGATAAAACTGAATTCGCACCAAGGGAAAAGATGCTTCCAAAGCTTGTGATCCCCCTGGGGTTATTAATCCTCACGGTTGTTGCTACTTTAATTCGTGAATCAGCCCCTGAAGCTTTACTACTCATGAACGGTAACTGGCGCTTCCTTATTGCTATCCTATTTGCAGTTGCTTCTGGCTTTCTCTTTGGAGCGGTCACCGAAATGACACTCATTCGTCCTCTTTACGTGCGTTCCTTCTTTATTGTACTGTTGACGCTCGGACTCAGTTATGTGATTCGTGAATTAGTGCAATTGCTATGGGATCCTCTGGCTTACCAGATGTCACGTCCTCCCTTATTTGCCCAGTCAGGCAAGGCTGCTAATTTATTAGATTGGCTACGAAATGGTTATTCGACAATCGACATCTCTGGTGTCACCTTTCCCACCTATCGCCTTTTTGTCATCTTCCTTGGGATCGTTATGTTCATTTTCCTTGTTCTGCTAATGACAAAATCACGGCTTGGTATGATCATCCGGGCTGGAGTTCAAGATCCTCAAATGGTTGAAGCACTTGGCATTAATGTCAAAAAGGTTTTTACTGTGGTCTTTGCCATGGGGGTTGCGATGGCTGCACTTGGTGGAATCGGTGCTGGTCCATTCCTTCCCATCCAACCACAGATGGGTGATCAATACCTGATGCAGGGTTTTATCACTGTTGTCATAGGAGGTATGGGCAGTTATGTCGGGGCTTTTGTAGGGGCATTAATTTTGGGCATGGCACGCGCATTCGGTGATTATTTCGCACTAAAATTATCCTTATCACCCGCCCTCGCAGAAGCTTCAACCGTCATCATTATGATCATTGTCTTGCTGGTCCGACCTCAAGGCTTATTTGGAAAAAAGGAGTGAGACGGATGACAGAAAAAATAATAAAACCGAAATCTGGCTTAAAAGTCTTGCTTAAGAATGAAACTGTATTCTTAATTTTCATTGCGATCATGATTGCCTTTCCATTTGTCTTGAACATCATTACAGGAACTGGTCTGAATGCAGGGATCACAAAATTCTGGCAAGGTCAGTTGATCACCTTCTTTATCATGGCAGTATTTGCCATGAGTTATGATCTATTAATTGGATATGGAGGAATACTTTCCTTTGGACATGCTGCTTCCTTTGGGGGGGGCGCTTATGCTGTTGCTCTTTTATTGAAACATTGGGCACCTAATATTTTGAGTAATTACCGCATCACCATTGGAAGTATAAATATTACCGAAGCAACCGTATTGTTGATCGTTTTCGTTGTTGTGATACTGGTTTCGGTCCTGATTGGTTTGCTTTTCAGTGCTACCTCCATTCGTTTGAAGGGTGCTTATTTTGCCATGTTGACTTTGGCACTTGGATCAGCAATACACATTCTTAGCAAAGCCACCGATTTTCACCAATGGACAGGTGCGGATGAAGGATTACACGGTGTACCAGTGCCGGTGTGGTTGAACCCTACCCAAAACCGCCTGACCGTCTATTTTATTGCACTGGGTTTCCTTTTATTGTGTTATTTAGTGATGAAACGTATGGTGAATTCCCCCACCGGGCGGGTTATTGTTGCCAATCGAGAGAACGAAGAGCGCATGCGAATGATTGGCTATAATCCTGTGGTTTACCGTACCATTGCTTTTCTTACCGCATCCATTTTTGCAGGTCTGGCAGGTGCTCTCTATGCGATCTGGAATACGAGCGCAACCCCATCAATGACTTCAGCGGTTACGACCATTAATGCATTGATCATGACCATCCTGGGTGGCATGGGGACTCTGGTTGGCCCTATTATTGGTGCAGGTATTATGCAAATCATCGGTCAATTTTTCTACACCTGGTTTGGCGCTCGTTGGCCACTGGTTTTCGGCATTCTTTTTGTCCTGATCGTAATGTTCTTACCATACGGAATCATTGGAACATGGCGTCTTCGAAGGAGTTCGATTAAGAATAATATACAGACATTCTTCAGACTCTTTTCAAAGAAATAAGAACAAAACTTAACTCAATAATTCTCCTTTTTAAAAAGCCTGATGGTGGTTAATCCATTATCAGGCTTTTAATATTTTCAGATTTGTTATCAGGAGGAGCTCTTTATTATTTTGAATTGATCATCCAAAATTTCCGGAAAAAGGATATTTGGGGTTTGATGCCAATTAGCAAAGCTTCTAAGGGTATTCGCAAATTCAACCAGAAAATGTTCATCAGGAGTAAACCAGGATTCAAAATACAGACTTTTAATTTCAAGAATTTTTTCTTTTCGGTGTGCTTTTGAATCCATTCTGCCAATCAATTGACCATCATGTAGAATCGGTAAGGAAAAATATCCATACTTTCGCTTGTTAGCTGGTAGGTAACACTCAATAGAATATTCAAAATCAAATAATTCTTTTGTGCGAATGCGATCCCAAATCAAGGGGTCAAATGGTGAAAGAAAAGAAGTATGTTGGGCTTTCAAATTTCCATTCAAAGTCTGATCCATCATGCTCAAATTGTCCTTGTGAATCAGAATACCTTCAGGAAAATCCTCTGAATCAACTAAGAGGATTTTTTGTTTATCGATCAAAGTTTGGATTGAATCCTGTACCTCTTTCTTTTTCAATCGGTAATAATCTGCTATCCATTTCGGTCTGGTTGCACCTAAGATTCGAATCGTTTTTTCAACAAAAACTTCATTGACTTTTGTAAGTTCCGATATCTCCAGATCATCAAGAAAGTGAGGAACCACATTTTCTCGCAAATCGTAAAACCGTTGAAAATTCTTGCGATAAGGGATCATCAGATCTCCTTTTGTCCAAAGCAAATCCAACGCGATTTTTTCTTCCTTCCAGTCCCACCACCCGTTATTTTTCCCTACCCGTTTCGGAAAATCAGATGATTTTTGTGGACCTTTTTCTTTAATTGTTTCTTTAACAAATGCAATCATTTCTTGATGGTTTTTCACCCATTCAGAGATTTCCCACCAATGAGTAGCGCGTTCCAACATTTTCCGTCGAAAAAAGGGATAATCTTCTATCGGGATAAAACAGTTAGCATGTGCCCAATATTCGAATAATTCTCCATCCGCATGGTTATTTTCCAACCATACTGGGTCATAGTTTCCCAGGCGTGACCAGACTACCAAATATGGACTACGATTGACTACACTGATCGTATCAATTTGCAGGATTCCCATTCGTCGAATGGTTTGAAGCACATCAGATTTTGATGGTTCTGAAGGAGGTGGTGTTAACAAACCAAGTGAGGATAATTGCATTGTAATTATTTGAGAGCGTGTGATCATGACGGGTTATTCCTTAACAGTAAATTTGTTCTATTATACCGGCTTAAATTACAATTATGTGAAATTTTTACTTTCAAAGAAAGATATAGAAAAAGGATAATTCTGATACACATTTATCATATGGGTTTATGCCTTTAATAAGTATTTTTCCATTGGTTGGTATGCTACACTTTGTATTGGATGGTCTAATCTGCAAATAAAATCACGGTGGAGGAAATGAATGTCTGAACCTGCATTTAAGTTGATGATTCCTGGACCTGTAAGTGTATCCGCTGAAGTTTTAAAAGCAATTTCACAACCTGTTGTTCCCCATTATGGTGCGAACTTTATCAAATTTTATAAAGAGACGATTGATTTACTCAAACAAGTTTTTCAAACTAAACAAGATTTGTTTCTATTGGTAGGATCTGGAACGGCAGGGATTGATGCTTGCGTTGGGAGTTGTCTTGCTGCAGGGGAGAAGATTATTGTTGGCAGTAATGGTTTCTTTGGTGATCGGTTGATTTGGATTGCAGAAGGAAATGGTTTGCAAGTTATTCCAATACGTTCACCATTAGGAGAAGTCCTCAATCCCCAGGATTTTTTGGATGTGGTCAATGAAAATCCGGATGCAAAAGCAATCCTTGTTGTTCATTTAGAAACATCAACAACGATCATTAACCCAATCGAGCAAATAGCCAAAATTGCGCGCGATCATGATCTTTTAATGATTGTTGATGCAGTTTCGTCGGTCGGAGGCATTCCCCTGGCTTTTGATGATTGGGGTTTGGATTTGGTTGCTACTTCCATTAATAAATGCCTGGGTGCACCTCCTGGATTGTCTCCTGTTGCAGTCAGTGACCGTGCCTGGCAATCAATAGATAAATTGCCAGCAAAAAAACATGGCTGGTACAGTGATTTGAAGACCTGGAGAAAATATGCTACCGATTGGGCGGATTGGCATCCAACTCCGGTTACAATGCCTGTTAATAATATTGCAGCTTTGAATGTAGCATTACACCAACTAATAGAAGAAGGAATTGAAAACAGGCACCACCGCTATCGCCATCTGGCTACTATCTTGCGGAAAGGGTTGGCTGCTATTAATATGCCTCCAATGACCCCTGAAAATTTACTAAACCCGGTCATTACAGCAGCTTATGGCCCGGAGGGTACTTCTACAAGCAAAATAGTCAATTATCTTGCTAAAAGACATCAAATAATTATCTCAGGCGGTTTAGGAGCGCTAAAGGAGAAAACTTTTCGAATTGGTCATATGTCTCCAGTTGTTACAGAAGAAGATATCCATCTTGTCGTTGATGCATTAAGCCAATTTCCCAATTAATCGACTACACCTTTTCATATCTTAAGTCATTTTAAAACAACCAAATTCTATAAATTCTCACACCTCATTAAAACGGGGTTAGTGGTGTTTTTTTGTAGCCATTTGGGGGAAAAATATATCTTATTACTAAGATGAAAAGATACTGAATTCACATTTTCATGCCATTTTTTGATTGCATTTAATTTTATGGCCACTTATAATAAGCTCACTATATTCGTTCCAGAAAGGAGAAGAAATAAATGGCAAGTGTAACTTTTGATCATGTTTGGAAGCGTTTTGGCGATTTCACGGCATTAAATGACTTGAATATCGCGATTGAGGACAAGGAATTCCTTGTGCTTGTTGGCCCCTCTGGGTGTGGAAAGACAACTGCATTACGTTGTTTGGCAGGATTGGAAGAGGTATCGGATGGTCGCGTGTTAATTGCAGATCATGTTGTAAATGATGTACCTCCAAAGGATCGTGATATTGCTATGGTTTTTCAATCATATGCACTTTACCCTCACATGACTGTCTACGATAACATGGCGTTTGGCTTGAAACTCCGCAAAACACCCAAGGAGGAAATTAAACGACGTGTGGAGGAAGCAGGTGAGATCTTAGGGATTGAAGCACTTCTCAAACGGAAACCAAGAGAGTTATCTGGTGGTCAACGACAACGTGTTGCTGTAGGTCGTGCAATTGTTCGTGAACCAAAAGTGTTCTTGTTTGATGAACCACTCTCAAATCTCGATGCAAAATTACGTGTTCAGACGAGAGCCCAAATCAGTAAATTGCACCAGAATTTACAGACAACCTTTATTTATGTAACTCACGATCAGACGGAAGCTATGACAATGGCAACCAGGATCGCAGTTATGAATAAAGGCCTCTTACAGCAATTAGACACACCTCAAATGCTCTATGATTATCCAGCCAATCTGTTCGTAGCCGGTTTTATCGGGTCACCAGCCATGAATTTCTTCTCTGCAAAACTTCGCAAAGATGGAAACAATTTAATGGTGGACGCCGGGGCTTTCGTTGTGAAAGTTCCTGAAGCTAAAGCCGCTAAATATATGAAATTGGTTGATAAAGAAGTCATTTTTGGTATCCGACCAGAAGATGTTCACAACCCACTGTTTGTTCCACCGGAAGTAACAGCAGCCGAAATACCAGCAAAAGTAGATTTCACCGAATTAATGGGTAATGAAATTTATCTTTATCTGGTTGCCGGAGAACACAATTTCGTTGGTCGTGTTGATCCTCGTACCCGTTTCCATATGGGTGATGACGTAAAATTGGCAATCAATATGGACAACATCCACATCTTCGATCCATCTGCTGATAGAGAAAATCCACCAGCTGTGCGCTAAAACAAATTCAATCAGATCAGACAGCGTGGGAATCAATCCCACGCTGTTCTTTTTTGTAACGATAAATTAAATAACAAGCCAGTAGTAAGAGAATCAGTCCGGTACCATCAAAATAAATGTATCGTTTGATTGAACTCGCCAGATATGGAAAATCTTGTGGAGAAAATCGGTAGAGCAAGGCAGTTTCACCGATCACACCTAATAACTGCATGATTGTTGACTGAATCAATGAAATTGTATTTTTGACCGGATTCCATAATGCGAAAGCATAAGGGACATTCCACATGATGAATAATAATCCCACACCAGCAACGGATATATCCCCTGGGATGCCAGACAATTCATAGGCAGCAGTGTATTTTTCGGGATTGATATAAAAATCAAAACCTGCTTGAATATTGATCGTAAAGACTATACCAATCAGAAGACTGGCAAACATCCGTATTTTATTTTGGAGATTCATAACCTGATTATAAACAATATGGTTCATCTCAACAAAACTGGGTAAGCGGGTGTTATTCGTGGGTACTCAACCGCCAAAAACACTCTGACTGCTAATTATTGATAGGACACAACAATTTAATAAATTACTATCATTACAGAATCGTGGATAAAGAAAAATCGAGGAATTTTTGGTTCCTCGTTTTTTGAAGATTATTTCAAGTATTTATCAAACCAGCCTGCAATTTCATTCAAGCGCACAATTCGGCGATCTGTTCTACCGCCTCTGGATAATCCATGTGATTCATCAGGAAAAATTACGAATTTGGTATCAACACCTAATTTTTTGAGAGCCACAAAAGCTTGCTGGCTTTGTTCCAATGGACAGCGGAAATCATTCTCGCTATGAATGATTAAAGTTGGGGTTTTTGCAGCTCCAATATATTTCATTGGGGAATTTCCCCAAAGAATTTCAAGGTTTTCATAGGGTGCCTGATTGCCAATGATCTGCTGGAAACTCCAGTTGTAATCACTGGAACCCCACATACTGATAAAATTGCTGACACTGCGTTGAGCTACACCTGCTTTGAATCGTTGGGTGTGCCCAATGATCCACAGAGTCATATATCCACCATAACTTCCACCGGTGACCCCCATTTTTGCTGGATCGATATAGGGAAGTTTTTCAACATAGTCAGCCCAACTCATCAGATCATCGTAGTCTTTTGTTCCCCATTTACCACCATAGATGGATTTGGTGTGTTCTTCCCCATATCCAGTACCACCTCTGGGATTGGAAAAATAGACAACATACCCATTGGATGCCAGAAAATAAAATTCATGCATAAGGAAATTACCATATTGGGTGATTGGACCACCATGGATTTCCATGATTGATGGGTATTTTTTATTTGGATCAAACCCAGGGGGTTTCAATATCCATCCCTGTAAATCATTATCATCTCGCCCTTTAAACCAGACTTCTTCCAGTTCACCAAGATCTAATTGATTAAACCATTCTTCATTAAATTTACTTAATTGATCGAATTCATTCGTTTGATCCAAATTTTGAATGAAAATTTGAGGAAGATTCTTCGGACGACCATAAATAAATGCGATATTGGATTGTGATTTATCAAACGTAGGTTTCCCGACAACACCAATCTGATCTATTACCGGAATTAATTCATAGGTTTTGATATTAATTTTCATGAATTTTGTGTTTCCGTGTTTTGCTTCCTGGAAATATAACCATTCTCCATCATTAGCCCAGATTGGTGATACTAATGGAGCTGGTCCATTGTCATTCAGTGTGTTTCCATTTACGTGCAGATCATATTTCTCAGTAAGATTTATTGCTGATTGACTACCATCACTTGAAATAATCCAGATGTTCTGGTTTCTCCAACCTTCTCCTTCACCAATCTGTGCAATGTATGAAATCCATTTTCCATCGGGGGAAAAAGTGCCATTTCCTTTGGGACCGATTGGAGTATCCAATTTTTGGGATAAACCTGATGTCAGATCGTAAACAAATAAATCGATTTGGTCAGGCTCTAAATCCGGATCTGGCCTATGATTTGAAAAGTATCCGATTTTGTTATTATCGGGAGACCAAAAAGCGTCGAAATCATCAAAGACAGGATGATCAGTCAATTGTCTGGTTTCTCCAGTTTTTGAATTAACTTCCCATAGATGTCTTCGATCCTCAGGATACCATCCATAACCATCCAGGCGGTAAAAGACACGGGAAATCTGTCTTGATACAATACCTAATTTGTTTTTTGCTTCATCTTTCTCTCGTTCCAGCGCATCCAGATTCTTTTTCCGAAATTCACAGACTAATTTTTCACCGTCAGGAGACCAGGAAAAACTGATAAATTCTCCCTCCATACTTGTCAATTTTTTGGCTTCTCCACCATTGGTCGCGATCAGATAAATTTGTGGTTGTTTTTCATTGTCACGGTTAGAAATAAATGCAATTGAATTTCCATCCGGTGACCAATTGGGATTGGAATCATTTTGGTCACCTGTCGTAAAGATTGTTTCTTTTCCGGTTGATGTATCAATCAAATATAAATTTGAAAACTTTTTTTGTTCTTTTTCCCGATTTCTTAATACAGAACAAATCACACTCTTCCCATCAGGTGAAATAGCTGCATCCTGGATCAATTGCATTTTATATAAATCACTGGCTTGAATGGTATTCATTTTCATTTTCTCCTGTATAAAAACAGTGCTTATCTGGAAAGAACTCCATCAAGATAAGCACTGTAATTTTTGTAATTCCTCAAAATTTACTTGGCTTTACCTTGGTTAGCAACCGCATCCATAGCTTTTTGAATCGCTTCCTGATCTCCCAGATAATAATGGGTGATTGGCTTGAGGTTTTCATCTAATTCATATACCAGTGGAACTCCAGTTGGGATGTTCAAAGAAACAATTTCATCTTCTGAGACATTATCAAGGTGTTTCACCAATGCCCTGAGACTGTTACCGTGAGCAACAATGACAATTTTCTTACCTTCTTTCACCTGTGGCGCAACAACATCATTCCATAATGGCAAAAACCGGGCGACAGTATCTTTCAAACATTCTGTCAATGGTAATTCTTTTTCAGACAAGTCCGCATAACGGGGATCATGGCCAGGGAAGCGGGAATCACTTGCCTCCAGTGCAGGAGGTTGAATATCATAACTGCGACGCCAAATTTTTACCTGATCTTCCCCATATTTTGCAGCCGTTTCAGCTTTATTAAGACCTTGTAATGCACCATAATGTCTTTCATTCAAACGCCAATCTCGGATGACTGGAATCCACATAAGATTCATCTCATCCTGGACAATCCATAAGGTGCGAATAGCCCGTTTTAAGACAGATGTATAAGCGATATCAAAGGTAAATCCTTCTGTCTTTAATAACTTTCCACCGGTTTTAGCTTCATCAATTCCCTTTTCGGTCAGGTCAACGTCCGTCCACCCAGTAAAAAGGTTTAGTTTGTTCCACTCACTTTCACCATGGCGAATTAATACAAGTTTATACATTATCTACCTCTCATCAATTTGGATAATAAACCACATTGGTTTTTTCGATTAAATTTTTTTCAATTTCTTTTTATTGCCATACATGGCGAAAAACAGTGCAACAGCAACCGTAATTATACCCATAAAAATGAATGCATCCTGCCATAATCGCATGGGAAATAGTCGAATTAAAGTATCCGAAAAATAAAACAACCAGGTGTCACCCACAAAAAATACCTTGTGAAATGCAGTAAATAAGGCATTAAAACTTGTTACAACAGCGATCAATACTGCACCAATTAAAACCAGTGTTAACGCCCCACCATTACTGGCAGCACCCCAGATCCAATGGAGCTGATTTTTTATTTTTGCCCAAATAATGATCAAAATGTATATGATCAGGATTAAATAGAATAAGCGCAATGTTTGCTGAAGAAGAATTTTAACATCCACCATGTGGCTTACTTCACGTTCATTGTAAATGGAAGTGCCGTCCTCAAATCGAAGATTCTCAAGGAATTCCGGATCTTCGTTATTAAATAGTTATTGAATGGACAGAGAACCCCATTTTAGCCGCTCTTCTTTTGAAAACCCATATGGATCTGCTGGAAAACCTGGTGTGTTATATTCAACGACTAAAAATAATGGGGTAAAAAGAACACGTATGGAAAACATGATCAGGACAAATGGAAAAGTAATTGTGATAAACAAGGACAATAGTTTTGAAATCATTTTCATTGTAATGTCTCCATTTCCCCTTTTAAGAAGAAATCAATAATCATTGCATTCGTAAACCATTCGATTGGAGCTTTGTCATCCGTGAACACAATCGTTTTTACTGGTGGTTCGTGTAAATTTTCCATCGTGATTCTGACTGTATCCATTAATAAGGGATGAATTTCACTTTGGTTCAATTGATTGTAGTTAAAAGTCAAGTTCGAGATTTCAGTAGGAGATTTTGTCGCGAATAAAATAGAATTGAAGGAATCTGGCAAATCCATGACGTGAATTGTTGGAAAAACATCCAGAATTGTTGAGCCAAGAGCATCAATCAATCTACGATCGTCCAAACCTCGTCCAATATTTATCACCATAACCCCTTCCTCATTTAAATGTTCATATACCTCTGCAAAGAATTCTCTTGTCGTGAAATGCCAAGGAATATAGGGTGGCCGGTATGCGTCAACACTGATAATATCGTATGAATTTTGACTTGTACTTAATCCCCACCTTCCATCCTGGATATATACCGTCAAATTTGGATGGGCCATTTCAAAAAATTGATTTCCAACTTCCACTATTCTTGGATCAATTTCATATCCATCGATCAGAATGCCTGGATAAACTTCGGATGCCTGTCTGGCAGTTGTTCCGGCGGCAAGGCCTATGATGGCCATAGACTTTACGTCATTTAAACTAATCGGTGGGTTGTTAAATAAAGGCGCAACCAGCACCTGTTCCCAAGGACCAAAGTAATTCAATTGTTGTGGATGATAAATCGAATGAACTCCCTGCCCTTCGTTTAACCTCAGGAGATGAAAATCGTTGATCTTGAGTACCTGGATGTAATTATAAGAAGACTCAGTTTCAAAAACCATCCCTTCCGTATTTTTATCCGTACCAGGGGCACCATAAATTGCCAAAATGATTACCACAATTGGCATCCAGATCAATCGAAATGCTTTTTTCCAATGAACGATTTTCGCAAGAGTTATTAGAGAGAAAATCAATAAAATAGACCCAAGAACTAAAAATGTACGGTATGTTCCAATCAATGGTATTAATAAAATATCTGGAATAAAAGTACCGACAAAGGAACCCAGGGTAGAGACTGCATAGATTTTTCCTGAGACAATACCAGCTTGGCGGGAGTCCTGTATGGCTAATCGAATAGCAAAAGGCGATGCTGTTCCCAATAATGTTATGGGAATGGCAAAGAGGATCATCACTACGATGAAGGAACCAATCAAATTACCAATCCATAATTGATCGAATGCATTGGCAGCAATTCTGAGAATTGGCCGGGCAACAAATGGGACTAATGTGATTGTAAAAGCTCCCCAGGCTAAAATGGAGAAGAAGGTTTCAAACTTAGGAGAATGATCTGCCCATTTTCCTCCAATAAAATAGCCCACTGACAGATAAATTAAAATGAGGCCAATAATGGATGCCCAGATAAGATTACTTGTCCCAAAATAATTTCCTAATAATCTACCTGTAGCCATTTCTGTTGCGAGTGTGACCATCCCTGATATGAATACAGCTACTAATAAAATTTTTCGCATGGAAAAATTATACCGTATGCAGCTGAAATTCGTATTTATTGTCCATGGTGCGTATAATATTATTAATCATTCGGAGGGCTTATGAAACTTGTTACAGTCGCAGAGATGCGTGCAATAGAAGAAGAAGCTAACCAAAAAGGGGTTTCATTTGCAATGATGATAGAACGGGCTGGAAAAGGTGTTGCCAATTATATTCAACTTTATTTTGGTTCAGACCAAAATAAAGTTGTCACTGCTCTGGTTGGTAATGGAAATAATGGGGGAGATGCGCTGGTTGCTCTTGAATTATTGGCTAAATCAGGTTGGAGAGTTCAAGCCTTTTTGGCAAAAGAAAGAGAAGCCCCATTAATTAAGAGGGTAAAGGATATTGGTGGAAGCATCATCATTTATTCAGATAAAGGTTCCAAAAAAACTCTCACAGAATGGTTATTGGAAAGTCACGTATTGATTGATGGGTTATTGGGAACAGGTTTTGAACTTCCGATGCGAGACCCATACAAATCGATATTGGATCTTGTTAGACAATCCAATGGGAAATTTAAGGTCGCAGCGATTGACTGTCCATCCGGGATTAATTGTGATTCCGGTGAGACTTCTGTAGATTGTCTTTTCGCAGATCTCACTGTCTGCTTACAGGCTGTAAAAATCGGTTTGTTATCCTTCCCGGCTTACCAATATCTAGGTCAATTAGAAATCGTTGATCTAGAATTACCTGAAAACTTAGAAGCTGAATTAAAAGTAAAACGGGAAGTAGCAACCCCAGAATGTGTTCGGAAGTTATTACCAAAACGTCCTTTGCAGGCACATAAAGGCACTTTTGGTACCGCAATGATTATTGCAGGTTCGATAAATTATACTGGTGCTGCTTATTTATCAGGAATGGCAGCTTATCGCATTGGAGCTGGTCTGGTAAAAATGGCAGTACCAGGACCGATCTATTCAGCTTTGGCTGGAAATTTTTCTGAAGCAACCTGGTTGCTGCTGCCCCACGATATGGGTGTGATTCAGGCAGAAAGTGCAGGTCTCATCCAAAAGAATTTGGACAAAGTTACGGCATTATTATTAGGACCAGGATGGGGTTTGGAAGATACAACCAAAGAATTCCTGGAGAGATTGTTGATTGGAAAATCATCCAGCCAAAAAAAACGCAGCGGCATTGGGTTTGTCATGATGGATAAAGAAGAAGAAGTAAACAAAGCCAGTTTATTGCCACCTATCGTTATAGATGCTGATGGATTGAAATTGCTTTCAAAAATTACCAACTGGCAAAAAATCCTGCCTGATAATTCGATCCTGACACCTCATCCAGGTGAAATGGCAGTGATGACCGATCTGAATTTGAAGGATATTCAAGCAAATCGAATGATGATCGCGTTAGAATTTTCCCAAAAATGGGGTCATATCGTTGTTCTGAAAGGTGCATTAACGATTGTTGCTGCACCAGATGGTAGATTAACAATTATTCCTGTAGCCCACCCAGCATTGGCAAGAGCAGGATCGGGAGATGTTCTCGCAGGTTTGATAACCGGATTGCTGGCTCAGGGTATCAAACCTTATGAAGCAGCAACAGCTGGTGTATGGATTCATGCACAAGCCGGGATTGAGGCATCAGAGCGAATTGGACATCCAGCATCTGTCATTGCTGGAGATTTATTAGGATCGATTGCAGGAGTTCTGGCAAGGTTAGGATAGAAAAAATACCGGGTGCGACAAAGCAATCCGGTATTTTATTCATCTTGAACTGATTATAGTTCTACTTCAACAGGGCCATCTGAGGATGTTTCAGCGGTGATTTTCTTGCTGAGTTTTGTTTTTTGTTCTTCGTACAGTTGCTGCCCCTTTTCTTTTGCTTCTGTAGCTTTTGTTTTTGCTTCTTTCAATAATGTTTCTGCTCGTTTAACTGCATCATTGGCTGCTTCTTCTGCCTTTGCGTAAACTTCTTCAGCAGTTTCGCTAGCTTTATCACGCAATTCGATCGCACGTTCTTTTATAACAGTTCGTGTTTCTTCACCTGATTGAGGGGCGAGTAAAAGCGATGCTACAGCACCAGTTAAACCTCCCACTAAAAATCCGATTAAGAAAGCTCCAAATTCATCTCGACTAGACATTTGTTTTCTCCTTTCCTTCATAATTTACAGTATTTGTTTTTGATTTTCGGTGTTTTGTTGATGGGTTTATCAAATCAACAAATCTTTTTAACCCAGCGGAATATTCATTCATTTTCATTACGGGTTCAACAAGGTTATTACTCAAGAAAGTTGTTGTTCCACGTAAATGATTGACAGTTTCATTTGTTGTATCCAATATCGGTTTAATCTCATTCCTAAGGACATTAATCAATATTGCGATTTGAACAATGAGGATAATCAATGCTACACCCAAAAGTAATGATTCGAGAGCCATGATAATGATAAAGATGTCTCGTACTTTTGAAGTCGTTTCCAGGTCAGCTCTAAATAAACTGACTAGTGAAAAGATAATTAACGCCAACAGAACCACAATAGCAATGATAATTCCTATCAATTTGCCTTTGTTTTCAGAGGTTTTCACAGAAGGAACAGCTGTTTCAGACTCTGTTTGCGTTTTGTTAAAATCAAATTCACTCATTTTAATGATTATACACGATGCAAAGGAAAGGAGAAAGGAAAATTCCTCTGAAATCTCGTCTGATCTGCCTTTTTGATCAAGAAAAGATGTAAGAAAAGCTTCGATATGCTTTATTTGTTTGTCAAAGATTATCTAATTCCGTTTATCTTTTGGTCAACGCAGAAGGCATTAAAAGAAAAGTTTGCTTGAATAATTTCTTCATGTTAAAATTAAATGTTATGCAAGTATATTTATTAATTTTATGGGTAATTTCCTTCGTTGGTGGGTGGTTCTCTCCTATTCCGCAATTGGATTTGGTCAGAATTCAGACCCCGAAAAATGGTGATTTCATTCAGGGTAGTGTTCAAATTGTTGGAACCGTTACCGGAACTGGTTTTCAAAAAGCTGAGATCAGTTTTCGCTATCAAGAATCTCAATTACAAAGTTGGTTTTTGATTAATCAAATTGATTCACCCATTGTGGATGATCTTCTGGCAAATTGGGATACTTCAACAATTGCTGATGGAACCTATCAAATTAAGGTTTTAGCTTTTTATGAAAATGGCAGGCAACAGGAAACCATTATCGAAAATTTGAGTGTAAGAAATTACACTCCTTTTGATCCAATTAAAACTGATTCTTCCGATGAAACGAAAATTTTACCTACCTCCGGAGAGTCAATAGAAATTGTGCCAACCCCAACAAAAAAACCTTTTCCGACTCCAATCCCGCCAAATGAGATGATTGTCACCCAATCACAATTTATTATGACGGTAATTCAAGGTGCAATTTTGGGAGTTTTATTTTTATTTGTGATAGCTCTTTTTATCATCATTCGAAGAAGAAAATTGGGATAAAAAAATGGTAGACCGCAAAATATTTGATTTTTTTAAAAAAACAAAAATTAACCTATCTGATCAGGATCAAAATCAGATCACTTTCCTGATCGCTGGTTTAGGGAATCCAGGAAAAGAATATCAGAATAATCGCCACAATGTAGGTTTTATGGCAATTAATGCGATAGCCAAAGAATTGGGATTTACCAATATTAAGGTCAAATCTAAATCTGTTGTTTTGGAGGGTAAATGGAACAATAAAAAAGTGATCCTGGTAAAACCTCAAACCTTTATGAACCTTTCAGGAACGGCAGTATCCAGCCTGGTTCGTTTTTATAAAGTGGATTTGGAGAATTTGATCGTTATTCATGATGATTTAGATTTACCATCACTATCAATCCGATTAAGACCAGGTGGGGGTGCTGGAGGACAAAAAGGAATAGCATCGATCATTCAACAATTAGGTTCACAGCAATTTAATCGCGTACGCATCGGTATTGGGAGACCTTCAGGCCGGATGGATCCTGCTGACTATGTTCTTCAGAACTTTCCCAAACAGGAAGAGAAAGAGTTGTCCTTTTTGTTTGAAACAGTATCCAAAGCTGTATTCGCGATCATGGAATCAGGAATAGAAATTGCCATGAATAAATTCAATGGCGAAAATAATGGTGATAAATAATCCATGTTAGAAGCAATCCAAAATCATCCAGATTTCAAAAGTCTGATTGATCTCATCGAAACCAGTTCAACACATAATGCCTTGGGTTTGATTCGATCTGTTCGACTGCCCATGTTGGCTTCTTTAAAAAATACATTAGATAGACCAATTGTTTTTATCGTTGAACGGATGGATCAAGCGATTGCAATTGCTGATGAGCTCGGTTTTTGGATGAAAACGGATGGGATAATTCTATTTCCTGAACCTTCTCCCACTTTTTATGAAAATGCTGCCTGGGGTTCCTTAACCAGACGTGATCGCCTTCAAACTTTGACGTTTTTAGCAAATTATCATTTGCCAGGTTCAAAACAGCCCGATCAATCTACAATAATCATCACTACTGTTCGTGGATTAATGACCCGAACGATACCCAGAAGAGATTTTCTTAAAGCAATCAGAACTGTAAAGGTTGGGCAATTAATTAAACAGGAAGAGCTGGTGAAAGAATGGGTGGAAAATGGATATCAATCCAGCGAAATAGTAATTGAACCAGGCTTCTTTTCGAGAAGGGGTGGTTTGTTGGATATCTGGTCAGTCGCTGACCAGTATCCAGTCAGGATTGATTTTTTTGGGAATGAGATTGAATCAATCCGGCAATTTGATCCTGCTACGCAAAGAACATTAAGATTAATTGAGGGATTTACAATTTCTCCGGCAAGTGAGGTATTACTTTCAAAAGCTCAACAACTTGGGATTGAAACTCAAAATTTGAATGAATTTTCAATCCCTTTGCTTTATCCGTTTCCTGCTTCTTTATTGGATTACTTACCCAAAAAAGCGCTTGTTATTCTGGATGATAAAGAACTGATCCGGACGATTGCCAATGATATTGAGGAGCAAGCTGTTCGGTTTAGAATGGATTCGATAACAGAAGGCATTATAAATCCGGATTTTCCCCTTCCCTATTTACCCTGGTCAGAGATCGAAGATGTTTTATCGGTTCATCCCTGGATTGATTTTGGATTTGGTTTTTCAGAGGAATCCCCATTATTTGAAAAAACTTTTTCCCACGGTGAGCGCTTTGGGGGAAGAATAAAAACATTTTTGGATTATTTAGAAGAAAAATGTACGGTTGGTGTTAACAGCGTAATTGTTTCAAGACAATTAAATAGGATTAAAAGTTTATGGAGCGAGCACCAATGCCAGAAAAAACAGCCCAGTTTTATTGAGGGAAGTCTTTCGGAAGGATGGGTATTAAGAAATCAAACTGGTGAAGAGAAGCATTTGCTAATCACAGATAGTGAAATTTTTGGCTGGGATCGTCCTCAGCCCAGAAAACGGCCAAGACCTGTTGTTCATTCTCCTGAGGTGGATTATTCAGATTTGCAGGTTGGTGATTGGGTTGTCCATGTTGATTTTGGTATCGGAAAATTTATTGGATTGGTGCAACGCTTTCTGGAAGGTATGGAGAGGGAATTTTTATGCGTTGAATATGATGGGGGTGATCAACTCTTTGTGCCTATCCATCAAGCGGATCGTCTCGGCAGATATGTTGGTCCTGACGGTTCTGCTCCTTCTCCAACAAGATTGGGCACCCAGGAATGGACGAATGCCAAAACGAAAGTTCGGGAAGCTGTACAGGAAATTGCTAAGGAGCTTCTGGAACTTTATGCACGCCGGAAATTAGCCGTTGGAACTAGTTTCAGCGCTGATACAGTCTGGCAACAGGAATTAGAAGCTTCGTTCCCATATATTGAGACTGAAGATCAAAAGAAAGCCATTGTTGAAGTTAAAACAGATATGGAATCCATTCGCCCAATGGATCGCCTTTTGTGTGGCGATGTTGGCTATGGTAAAACAGAAGTTGCTTTACGAGCTGCTTTTAAAGCAGTAATGGATGGGAAACAAGTAGCCATTTTGGTTCCAACGACCGTATTGGCGCAACAACATTATGAAACATTTCGTGAGAGATTAGCTCCTTTTCCAGTTAATGTCGAAATGCTTTCACGCTTCCGTTCACATAAAGAACAAGATGAAATTGTTTTAAAAATGGCTTTTGGGGAGATTGATATTGTTATCGGAACTCATCGTCTATTGTCGAAGGATATCGCTTTTAAAGATATAGGCTTGGTGATTATCGATGAAGAACAACGCTTTGGTGTTTCTCATAAAGAATTCTTCAAGCGACTTAGAACAGAACTGGATGTACTTACACTAACAGCAACACCTATTCCCAGGACACTATATATGGCATTAACGGGTGTCCGGGATATTTCAATTATCAATACGCCACCTGCAGAAAGACAACCAGTTGTTACTCATATAGGACCTTACTCACCATCATTAGTACGTCAGGCGATTCTCAGAGAATTGGAGCGTGGTGGACAGGTTTTCTTTGTTCATAATCGTGTTCAAACGATTGCTGCCATGAAATCACATTTAAATAAATTGGTCCCTGAAGCAAGAATTGATATTGGTCATGGACAGATGAATGAAGGTGAACTTTCGAGGGTAATGCAATCATTTAATAATGGTGATATTGATGTATTGTTATGTACATCAATCATCGAGTCAGGACTCGATATTCCCAACGCCAATACATTAATCGTTGACCGGGGAGATGCATTTGGATTAGCGCAATTGTATCAATTGAGAGGTAGAGTTGGTCGCGGGGCTCAACGAGCGTATGCATATTTCTTCAGACACCGGAAGAAACAACCTACCCTGGATGGACAGGAACGGTTGGAAACTATAGCAGAATACACCCAACTGGGATCTGGTTACTCCATTGCTATGCGTGATTTGGAGATGAGGGGAGCAGGAGAATTGCTGGGGACAAGACAACACGGAGCGATTGCTTCTGTGGGGTACCACTTATATACGCGCTTGTTAGCCCAGTCAGTAAAGAAATTAAAATCATCAGATCATGATCTACCGGTGTCTGAATTACAGAAAATTAAACATATTAGAATGCCAGTTGCTGTCGATTTACCTTTGACCATTGGTCTACCAATCGATTACATCACTGATCAACGCATGAGATTGAGTTTATATCGAAGAATTGCTGAGATTGAGACATTGGAAGCCCTGGATGCCTTGAATAATGAATTTGAGGATCGTTTTGGGCCCATACCGGAGGAAGTGAAGAATCTCATCTTTCAGATTAAGGTAAAGATTCTGGCAGAAAAAGCAGGGTTGTCTTCCTTGGGAATGGAAAGTGATCAGATGGTATTACGATACCCATCCCAAACAAATAAACAAATTTTACGGGAGCTACCAATTCCGGGCAATTTTGTTCGAAGTGGTAAGGATAGCTATTGGTTTGCATTCCGAAAATATGGTGAGAATTGGCAGGATATGATGATTCTCATCCTTAACCAACTGGGTGAGTTCATTCCTGAACTGTCTTAGGAATTGAATCAATTTCAGGTCTGATTCAACAATTGATTAATGATAAACGAAAAATTCGTTTATAATAATCATAGATAAAATGTTCCATTATTGAGGTTCTTATGAATTTTGAATTATCAGCTCCATTTATTCCGATGGGTGATCAACCAGAAGCAATTGAAGCGCTTGTCAAAGGGGTTTCGGATGGATATCGACATCAAGTGCTATTGGGAGCGACTGGAACGGGGAAGACTTTTACGATGGCGAATATTATTCAACGTTTGCAAATGCCAGCGTTGATTATGGCGCATAATAAAACCCTGGCAGCACAATTGTATGCAGAATTCAAAGAGTTTTTCCCAAAGAATGCTGTGGAATATTTTGTTTCTTATTATGATTATTACCAACCGGAAGCATATGTGCCCCGGAAGGACTTATATATTGAAAAGGAAACCGATATTAATGAGGAAATTGATCGGTTAAGATTGGCAGCGACAACCGCGTTAATGTCTCGCAAAGATGTGATTATTGTTGCTTCTGTCTCCTGTATTTATGGGTTGGGAAATCCGGAAGCTTACGGAAAATCTGTGATTGAAATAAACCTGGGTGGTTTATATCGCCGGAATGCCTTATTACGGCATTTAATTGAAAGTCAGTATTCCAGAAATGATATGGATTTACATGCAGGTGTTTTTAGAGTTCGGGGTGATACGATTGAGATATTTCCTGCATATGAAGATAAATACGCATATCGGGTAACGTTTTTTGGTGATGAGGTAGAGAGAATCAGCAGAGTTGATCCATTGACTGGCGAAATTGTGGAAGAACCTGAAACAATTCGAATTTTTCCTGCGAAACACTACATCACAAACGAAGAGAAAATGAAAAAATCTATTCAGGACATCGAAGATGAACTAGAACAGCAATTAAGATACTTCAAGCATAATGAAATGTATCTGGAGGCTCAACGAATTGAACAAAGAACCCGTTATGACCTTGAAATGTTAAGAGAGGCGGGGTATTGCTCCGGCGTAGAAAATTATTCCCGGCATCTCGATCAACGGCCTGTAGGTTCAGCACCCTGGACATTAATCGATTACCTTCCCAGTGATTACTTATTATTCCTGGATGAGTCTCATATGACAGTTCCACAAATCCGTGGGATGTATAAAGGCGATCAATCAAGAAAACGGACACTGGTTGATTTTGGATTTCGATTACCTTCGGCAATGGATAATCGCCCGTTGATGTTTGAAGAATTCGAAGAGCGTATGGGGCATACCATCTATACATCCGCCACCCCAGCAAGTTATGAGATGGAACATGCAGAACTGATTACAGAGCAAATTATTCGTCCTACAGGTTTAATAGATCCTGAAATTGAGGTTCGTCCGACAAAAGGTCAAATAGATGATTTGTTGATAGAGATAAAAAAACGGGTTGCGGTAGGACAAAGAGTACTGGTGACAACTCTGACCAAACGCATGTCTGAGGATCTGGCGGATTATTTGTTGGAAATTGGAACCAAGGTTCATTATTTGCACTCAGAAGTTGACACACTTGACCGGATTGGAATCTTAAGGGATTTGCGCAAAGGAATTTTTGATGTTTTGGTAGGAATTAACCTGCTTCGAGAAGGCCTCGATTTACCCGAAGTCTCGTTGGTGGCAATTCTGGATGCTGATAAGGAAGGATTTTTACGATCATCAACCGCTCTCATTCAGACGGTCGGTCGAGCAGCCCGGCACGTGAATGGAAAGGTGATCATGTATGCTGATCGAATTACTGATTCTATGGATAAAGCGATCAAAGAAACTTACCGTCGTCGAGAAAAACAACATAATTACAATCTTGCACATGGAATTGAACCTGTCAGCATTATGAAAGCAATTCATGATCTTACTGAAAGAGTATCTCCAACGATGATGGCTGCTGAAGCAAGAGCAGAATATCGAGCAGGGGACCGTGATCGGAAAATGGGTTTGAAAGAGATTGAGCGGACAATCTCACATTTGGAACAACAAATGCGTGATGCAGCAAAGAATCTTGAATTTGAAAAAGCTGCGATTATCCGTGATCAAATATACGAATTACGTAACATTTGGGCAGAAGAAGCAGATATTCCACCCTGGAAAAAAGCAGCAATTCTTTCTGGTGAAAAATCGATCTAAACAACTGCGAGATTATAAGGTAGGTACGATTTGGAAATTCTTAAATTTCCCTAGCGTTTCCAACCATTCTTTGCTGATATGGGTAACAAAAGCAGATTGAGGTCCATTTTGGAGATGACTGATCCAGATATCAATATTTTGTTTTGAACCTTCAGCTTGCGCTTCCACTTGACCATCAAAAGTATTTCTAACCCAACCTGTTAATCCAAGTTTTAGTGCATGTTCCTTAGCGAAGAATCTGAATCCTACCCCCTGAACTCTACCTTCAATCATTACATGAATTCTGACAATCTCTGACATTCGATCAAAACCTGTTGTCCTTTGAATTAGAAAAATTAATAATCTTCTTCTTCCTCGTCATCATCTTCTTCGAAATCATCTTCAAGGCTCGAATCTAAATTATCTTCCAATTCTTCAATCCAGGATTTTCCATAATCATCAATATCAAAATCATCGTCTTCAAGGCTAATTTCCTTGAGAGAGTCCTCAATGGGTTCTCTAAACCCCATTAAATCAAATCCTAAAGACATATCATTCGTGAGATTTAAATTTTCAATCGCATCTATCAAGAAATCTTCTTCTTCATCGGTTGATGCAGATTCTAATAATCTTTCGAATACTTCATTAACGCCATCTCCACCAATTTTAGATAATGCTGAAACTGCTTCTATCCATAAAATCTCATCCTGTTCAAGTTCAAGGACCATTTTCAGGAGCATATTCTTGACGGATTTAATTTCTAATTCACCCGCTGCAAAAATCGCCTCTTTTTGAATTCGATTATCGGGATGAGCTAACATGGGCAATACCAATGAAGCATAATTCTCGTCAGCAGATCTTCCAATTGCCTGCAAAGCACTGGAAATCCAATTGTAATTACCTGAATTGTAAGCAAAGTGAATAAATTCTTTAACTTCGGGATGACTGGAATAGCCAATTGCTTCCAATGCTTTTTGACGTACCAGCTGATCCTCATTTGAACGTAGAACCTTTATTAAAACTTCATCAATAAGGGCTTTGTATTTTGTATCAATCGCTTCTGTTTCAGCAAGAAACATATACTTACCCAAAGTGATTGCTGCCTGTGCCCGGACACCAATATCCTGATCACTTTCCAGCATATTGATGAATTTCATTATCATTTGTGAATTTTCATAATCCCAAAATAACCGTAATCCACTAATTCTGGCTGCTGAATTAATATCGTCCAGAGCAAGAGTTGCCACTTCCTCAAAATTCGATGTAATTTGAGTTTCATGAAAAACTTCAACATTTTCCATAAGAAGTGCTTTTCTGGCGGGGGAAATCAGAGACCAGGATTTTTTTAGAGAAGCGAGATCAACAGGTAAAATATCTGACAAACTCAAAATATAAGAGATTGGAAATTCTGCATCGTCGTCCAACAATGAATCAACAATCTGGTTGAAATTTAATCTTTTTGAAGTCATCAATTAAGTACCTTATGGCATAACAATTGGATTAATAATATCCATGGTTGTGATGATTACCATCAACGCAATTAATGCTGCAAACCCGACCATATTAATTATATTTTCTACTTTTGCAGGAACTTTCTTACGCAAAAAGATTTCAGGAAGTAAAAGGATCAACCTGCCACCATCCAGCGCAGGAATGGGCAGTAGATTGGTGAAGCCTAATGCCACAGAAATAATGGCTAATATTAGAAGAGTATTGAGTTGGTCTTCAGGATTGGCTGAACCAGCATTGCTCTCATCCCGCTCTCTGGCCTGCGAATAAATACTATAAATTCCTACGGGACCAACCGGACGAGCCTCCTCTGCAGAAATACTCCCTCTGATTAACTGCCCTGGTAAAGCTAACAATTGAACTGCATAACTGCCTGTTGCACGGAAGGCATAAGGTAATGCTTCAAAAACAGAAGCATCTTTGTATGGATTTACCAGAGTTACACCCAGATAACCTTCACCAGGTGGTGCTTCAGCGCGTGGTGTAGTGGTTATTACTTTTTCTACACCTGCAGGGGAGATGAGTTTCATGGTGATTTCTGATCCACGATTCTGTGCTACCAGTTGCGATAATTGTTCAGTACTGGTAATTGAGATACCATTGACCTCAAGGATAATCTCTCCAGAAGTGATTCCTGCTATTTCAGCAGGCGATCCTGCATTTACACCATATACCTCGACAGATTTAAGATCTGGAATGCCAACTCGCATGAAGATTGTGGCAAAAAGAACAACTCCGAGAATGAGATTAAATAATGGACCACCAATTAATGTCATAAATCGAGCGATAATTGATGAATCACCAAAACCGCCTTTCACTTCCGGATCATTTTCTCCACTTAATCGAACAAAAGCTCCAAAGGGTATCCAATTTAAGGTAATTTCAGTTTCCCTAAATTTTCCAATTTTTAATAATCTTGGGGGAAAACCAAATCCAAACTCCTCAACATTTATTTTGAATAACTTGGCAAATATGAAATGACCAAACTCATGGACAAAGAGTAAGACACCAAAAATTAATATAAATTCAATAATCATCATAAAGTTTCACCTGTGTTTACTAATAAAAAAGTTTCTACAGCCAATTATAAACTGTTTTTTCTTGTGATCAATTTGAGCGTAGAACTCTTAGAAAATGTTAATCTTCAACCAATCTGGTTTTTCCACCCACGCTAGCTTTATAAATTGTTTTTATTCCTTTGATTTCAGGCAGCATCGAAATAATTTTATCCGAATATCCTTTTGTTGTAATTACATGAACATTAGGACCTGCATCCAGAGTATAACAAACAGGAATTCCTGCTGCACGCCATTCTTTAACTGTTTTCATAATTGTGATCGAGATACTTTCCCAATACATCAATGGAGGATTTGAAGTCATCATGACTGCATGCATGATATTGCTATCCATTTCGACCATTTCAGCCATTTTTAGAAAGTCCTGTTCCAGAATTGCTTTTCTGACAATTTGCAATCGGTGATCTGTATCCCGTACTCGTGCATTTTGTAACGGACTGGAATTTGCCAATTCATGACCAGTGGTTGATCCAACTTTTTTATGTTCAATCGATACAACCGCAATAATATCCACCAGATTCCAATGGTTAGGGGTAGCAATACTTTGAGCGTATGAATTTGAATCTGATTCACCAGGAAACCATTCCACAAAACCTTCTGGAATGGACCTGCAGGCAGATCCTGATCCACGCCGGGCTAACCTGGACAATTCTTTTTCGGTTAAGCTCAAGCCAATTGCCTTGCTGGCAGACAAACTTAAAGCAGCAAAAGCTGAAGCAGAAGAAGCAATTCCGGTTCCAACCGGGAAGTTATTTTCGCTCTCCACCCGAGCGAAAAGTTGTTTTTCAGCCAAACCTCGCACAATATCCAAAAATGAAACTACTCGATCCAGACCAGGTCCAGAGATTTCCTGCTCATTGATGGATAAAGAATCTGATTGAAATGAGAAATCAAAAGTCACTTTTGTTTTTGTGAATAAACTGTCTAAATTGAAGGAAATTGATCCGTTTACAGGGATTCGTAATTTCTGATCTTTATTACCCCAGTATTTAATCAATGCAATGTTGGGGTGGGCGATGGCAGATGCTGTGTCGGTTGTCAAATTACCTCTACTTTCTTCCAACTTTAGTGCATATGTTTAAGTTTATCATGTTCCATCTCAATAAATCAGAGTTGGCGGTTGTTTCTGATCAAATAACCATCATAAACACCCATATCGTTCATAATTGAAAAGATACTTTATCACGATCAAAAAAAATAATTGATTGAGATCGCTTTCAAGGTAGCTTACAAAAATGAAAATGGAAGATGCGATTGTTTTTATGACTTTCGATTACTTGGGAATTAATTTATCAAGGAGAATGAAATGGCGTTTACATTAGATACAAAATTTGGCGAAATGTTTAATGATGCTAAAGCGGTTGAGATTTTGGATAAATATGCTCCTGGTGTCTCAAAGAACCCTATGATCGGTTTGGCAAAAGCAAGACATTGAAATCTCTTTTGGATTTGCCACAAGCGAAACAAGCTGGGATCAAACAGGAGATGGTATTAAAGGTTCTGCCAAAATTAAACGCTCGAAAACAAATTCAACATTCATATTTAAATTTATATAAGTTCTGTATCACCGCAATAATCTGGGGTTTTAGGGTGTTTTTGGTCGAGATTTCCACCAAAAGTACGCTGACCTCTGATGAATTCTTTTCCGATCAGTCCAAGATCAGGTAATTTTTTTATTAATTATCCAACATAAATAAAAACGAATATTCTGATAAATATTAATGATTTCTAATAAGATAAAATCTATAAACATTATACAAATTATTTAAAACAGACTAAATAAGTACTAGAAATAATAATCAAAATAAATTAATCGGTATCAGCTATTAAATTTTTATTAATTTCAATTTTTCATCATTTCTTCGCTGACGCACCGATTTTTTAAATTAATAATTTTTCCAAGGAGTAGGAATGAAAAAAATACAAATTTTATTAAGCTTGTTTGTTATAGCAGCGTTAACTCTATCTTGTGGTTTTTCAGTTGGGGGAGATGAAGATCCAACACCAATCCCACCGCAAGAGACTCTTCAGGTAGATGTACCACAAACCCCATCTCAAACTGGAATGGTTACTTCTTTGGAAGGAGCTAAAAACGCTACTGTCCAAATTGAAGCGCAAGGTAGCTTTGTCGATCCCCAATTAGGCAGCGTTTACAATGCAGCAGGAAGGGGAACAGGATTTATTATTGACCCAAGTGGGATCGCTGTGACAAACAATCATGTGGTTACCGGCGCTGCTTTACTCAAAGTTTGGGTTGCTGGAGAATCTCAACCCAGAAATGCGCGGGTGTTAGGCGTATCAGAATGCTGGGATTTAGCGGTGATCGATATCGAAGGTGACGGTTTTTCCTATATGGGTTATTACGAAGGTGAAATTGACCCTGGCATGGAGGTTTACGCTGCTGGATTTCCACTTGGTGATCCAGAATATACTCTCACGAAAGGGATTATTTCAAAATCCAGCGCTGGTGGGGAATCTTCCTGGGCCTCTATTGATGCTGTCATTGAACACGATGCCAGGATTCGGGGAGGAAATTCAGGTGGTCCCTTAATTACTTCTGAAGGGAAAGTAGTTGGTGTTAATTATGCTGGAAATGATACATTTGATCAGAATTTTGCCATTCGAGTGCAGGATGCTGTTTCTGTGATTGAAAAAATGAGATTGGGGGCGGATTATGAGTCAATCGGTATCAATGGACAAACTGTTGTTTCCGAGGATGGTTCAATCAGCGGTGTTTGGGTTTCCTCGGTAAAATCTGGTTCTCCTGCTGATAAGGCTGGATTACAGGGTGGTGATATTTTAACCACCATGGAAGGACTGGTTCTTGGGTTAGATGGAACCATGGCAGATTATTGTGACATACTAAGGTCAAGAAATCCTCAAGACACTATTGCTATTGAAGTCCTTCGATTTGACACACAAGAATACCTCTCTGGTCAGTTGAATGGCAACAAACTTGAAACAAAGTTTTCCTTTGCTCAAGAATTGGAAAGTGATGTAGGTGGGCAAAGTGGAAGTTACTCTGAATTTGTTACTGTGACCGATGATTATGGTGCTATTGAAGTATCAATTCCAACAGCATGGGGAGAGGTGAGTGGGGAGCCCTGGTATGATGGAAATGACATCATAGGATCGAGTATTGTAGCAGCAGCTGATATTGATGCGTTTTTCAATACATTCGATGAACCTGGGGTATTCTTTGGGGTATCTGATGATGTCGCTCGATTGGCTGGATATATTCAACTTTTGGATGTTTACCGGGAGACCTTTTCAGCAGATTGTACGATCGATGGGAGATACCCATATGAAGATAGTGGTTTTCTCGGTTCTTATGATGTCTTTATAAATTGTGGTAGTGCACGCAGTACTATTATTGTTCTGGCGGCAAGACCGCTCACAAACGAGACTTCATTTTTGGCAACGGTAATGGTTCAAGTATTGTCTGACTCTGATCTTGTAGCGCTAGATGAAATTTTGAGAACATTTGATGTGGTAGGATCCCTTCCATAATATTTAAACTCAATTAAGGACAAAGAGGCTCAGGAATTATTCTTGAGCCTCTTTTTGTAGATTTTACAACCTGCTTAGTGTTAATGCATCTTTCGGTTACAATAGCGGAACTAAAAATTGATGTTGGAAAATCGTACGTAATCAAGATTTAGAAAAGGAGTAAGCATTTATGAAAAAGAATAATCATGCTTTTTTTATACTTTTATTTCTGTTAATTTTCACGAGCTTGGCTTGTAATTTGGGATTTCGAGACGGAAATATTGCCATGACAATTACATTAAAACGAGATAACCTACTGCAAATAATCAACAATGCTCAGGTAATTGCCGGAAACGTCTCAGATACTGAATTATTAGTAGAAGTGCAGGATATCCAGTTTATCGAACCCGATAAAATTAAATTGATAGGTTTTTACGGTCTCCCAAATTCAACACGGGTGAATGGGGAAATTGAATTGACCTTTACCATGGAAAATGAACAACCAAAAGTGGAGATCACCTGGGTGAATATCCCTGGTCTGGATCTTGCCAGTGATTTTGTAAAGAATATTAATGAAAAATTATCCGAATTAATTCGTGATCAGGTTGATCAAGCAGGAGAAAACGCATTAATTAAGGCGATCTATGTTCAAGATGAAGCAGTGAAAATAGATATTGAAGTACCAGTGAGACGGTAGTAAATAATTAATTCTTTCCATAAAAAGCCTGTACATTAATTCCACCATTGGAAAATGAAAACAGGCTTTTTGGTTTTAATTTTGTTTGATTTGCCAGAGCTAGACTATTGCACAAGAATAACACTTGCCATTCAGAGAATTTTTCCCGCATTTGGTTTCCAAATTGCGCATAAAGATTTCGAATATCTTTGTTTGAGGAAATCCTTACCCCATAGGGAGGATTTGTGATGACCCAACCTGGTAGATTATATGGAATGACATCCGAGATGGATTGAGTTTTCCATTCGATTAGTTGTTCAACTTTCGCTTTCTTTGCATTTTTAATTGAAATCTCTATTGATCCTTGATCACGATCGCTTCCAAAAATATTAATTTTCTTTTCCAATATATTATCAATATACGTTCTTCGAATTGCTTGCCAATCACTTTGTTTAAAACCTGGCCAGTTTTCGAATGCAAAGTCTCTGTATAAACCGGGAGGTTGATTTTTGGCTATTAACGCTGCTTCGATAGGAATTGTCCCTGAACCACAAAAAGGATCGATCAGTGGAATTTCGGGTGTCCAACCAGAGGCCAGTAATAAGCTGGCAGCAAGGTTTTCTCGGATCGGTGCTTTTGAAACAATCTCACGATACCCTCGCATATATAAAGGATTTCCAGAGGAATCAATACTGATTGTCACTTTATCATGGAACAAGCGAACAATGATCAACTGGTTTTTTACATGTATTTCTTCAGATTCACCTTTGATTAATTTCACACTTGTCGATAAATTGGATTCTATTGCCTGATGAATTCTTTGTGTCACAGCATCGTTATGATATAGTTTTGACTTATGACAAGTTGTGCGAATATTTACGTTGATATCTTTTTTTAAGAACTGTTTCCAGGGGAGCCGTACTGCTTTTTTAAACAAATCTTGAAAAGTTGTGGCTTCAAAGTCAGCAAACCGGATAAGTATGCGATTAGGAATTCTTAATAGTAAATTAAGTTTGTAAATCTTGTCCAAATCACATTCAAATTCTAGACTATTAATTTGATTTGAAATTTGAAGTTGTTTTGAAAGTTGATTAACTTCATCTATTGCGATTTGTTCGATCCCTGGTGGAACAACTAAAAAGATATTATACATTTGGTTTCTTCACCAATATTTCTTTCTGTTTTGTTTTTTTACTAATTGATTTTTCCACGAATATAGGTTCTTTCGTGAACGGGTTTATTTCCGTGTAATACATAACACTTGCATAGGTAGAAGGGGTAGGAGTAAAGATTTGCACTTGTTCGGGATTGACCTTCAATCTTTCAGATGTAAAAACTTTTAACCTTTGCATGTCTCTTTCTGAACAACCTGGATATGCAGCGATGAAATAATACGTAAGGAATTGGTTTTTTCCTAATTTTTTATTAAGACCATCCACCCGATTTTTAAATTCAAGTAGTTTCTCAGAACTGGGTTTTCCCATCAATTCGAGGATGTTATCCTCCGTATGTTCGGGAGCAATTTTTAACTGTCCCGATACGTGATACTCTAATATTTCTTCGAGGTATTTGTTGCCATATTGCCGATCATTCATTAACAGATCATAACGTATACCGGATGCGACAAATACTTTTTTCACATTGGGAAGATCACGTACCGCTTTTAGCAATTCCAATTGAGGGCGATGGTTGGGTCTTAATGCTGTGCATATTTCAGGAGAAATGCACCTTCTATCCAGACACACACCGCGAGTGGTTTTCTTTTTACATTCATACCCATACATATTCGCTGTTGGTCCGCCCAGATCCTGGATGATACCTTTAAATCCAGGGTGTTTCGTTATATTTACAACCTCTTTCACGATGGATTCTTGACTACGCCAGCGAATTGTTCTTCCTTCGTGGACAGCGATTGCACAGAAATTACATTCTCCATAACAACCCCGATGAGTACTTACTGAAAACTGAATCGTTTCAAGTGCCTTTACTTTTCCTATTTTTTCGTAATAAGGATGTTGATTTCTTTCGTATGGGAGTGCATAAACTTTATCCAACTCCTCCTGATTCAAAAAGAAAGCTGGGGGATTCTGAACCAGGTAACGATCACCATGAGCCTGTACCAGACCTCTGGATGTGATTGGATCATTGTTTTTATAAAAAATTTCGAAGCTATCAACATACGCTAATTTATCTGAACTGACTTCTTCAAATGAGGGGATTTGTAAATAATCTTCAACAGGTTCATTACTAATAAAGCACAATCCTCGAATCGTTTTTGGATCCTGTTTGTGCTTAAGTGCATTCGCAAATTCTACAATTGACCGATCAGCCATCCCATAAAAAAGATAATCAGCTTTTGCATCAAATAAAATGGATCTCCTGATCTTATCATTCCAGTAATCATAATGGGCAATTCTTCTCAGGCTGGCTTCCAGACCACCCAGAACTATGGGTTTATTAGACTTGAAATACCTTTTTATTAAGTTAGTATAAACAACAGTTGCTCGATCAGGCCGTTTATTGTTGACACCCCCAGGTGTATAGTCATCACTTTTTCGTTTTTTAAGTGATGCTGTATAATTTGCCACCATCGAATCAATACTTCCTGCTGAGATACCCCAAAATAATTTCGGTTCACCTAATCGGGAAATATCATCAGCATGCGAAATACCCGGTTGTGCAATGATACCAACCTTAAAACCTGCATCAACCAAAATATGACCGATAACTGATATTCCCATATAAGGGCTATCGATGTAACTATCACCTGAAACCAGGATGATATCTAGGTGATCCCAACCTAATTTTTTTAATTCAGTAATTGTTGTCGGTAAAAACATAGGAAGAATTGTATCAGTGATTGGATTAATCCCCGAAGCATGTTCCGACGTTACGCGCGGCTTGCAGCCACAGATGGTCGGTTGGTAAGGGTTTATGCTTTCCAGCAACATCTTTCAAGGGGATTGTTTCTATTTGAAAGTTGTTTAATGTTAACATGATGCTGAAATGACCTTGATCAATCATTTCAACGCAATTTGTACCAAATTGCGTTGCTCTCATTCGATCGATAGAGGATGGAACACCTCCTCTCAATAAAAATCCAAGAATTGTGATGCGTGTATCCAATCCGGTTTTTTGATGGAGAACATGAGACAACAAGTTGGTGTTATCTGCATATTCATTTTCAATTGCATCTAATCTTGATTCTATTTCTTGTCTTTCGTTTCCTGTCCGTAATCGAATATTTGTCTCTCGATTCCGCTGGAAAAAAGCAGCACTTTCTTGTGTCAAAGCACCTTCAGATACTGCAATAATGCTAAATCTCTTTCCTGCTTTATTTCTATCCAGAATGGCGTTGGAAATTTTATTTAAACTATATGGAATTTCAGGTAAGAGAATAACATCTGCTCCACCTGCCATCCCTGCTCCAAGGGTTAACCACCCGGTGTGTTTTCCAAGAATCTCAACAACGATGATTCTGTGGTGACTATGAGCTGTACTGTGAAGGCGATCGATTGCTTCTGTTGCTACGGATAAAGCTGTATCAAAACCAATTGTAAAATCGGTACCAAACACATCATTATCGATTGATTTTGGAATTCCGATTACGTTAAGTCCTGCTTGAGAAAGACTGAGTGTTCCAACTTGCATTTCAGCTCCTCCAAGGCAAACCAGGGCATCTAGTTTGTGGGTTTTAAATGTTGATATTGCAGCATCCAGCATTTCTGTATTTTCAAAAGAAATTACAGGTAGATCATGACTTGTGCCCAGAATAGTACCACCGGTGGTAAGTATTCCTGAGAATTCAGTCCCTTTTAAAGGAATGTACCGATTTTCAATCAATCCTTTGAATCCATCCAAAAAACCAATGATTTCCATTTTGTACAAATTTTGGGCAGTTTTTCCAATTGCACGAATCGCTGCATTAAGCCCTGGAACATCATTTCCAGCTGTGAGTATTCCTATTTTTCCAGCCATACTTTCTCCTAATTACCAATTATTTTTACCATTTAAATATATCATTTCTTTGCATCATATCAATAAACCGGGGCAGGTGGTTTTTTTAGCGGGAATTTGCTCACCAAAAAAACAAAACCGCTGATTATTTATGAGATACATTTCCTTGATTATTGATTTCAGAAGATAAACAAATATAACCTCATGTCTTATCCGGTAATGCTATAATCAAAATTACAGGGAAACAGGAGGTCTCGATGGTATCCATTTACACCATTTCAAGGCAATATGGAAGTGGGGGGAGTAAGCTAGCAATCAAACTCGCTGAATTAAGTGGATATCAATTGATTTGGAGAGAAGTGGTTAATCAGGCTGCAGTCCAAATTGGCGCACCTGACATGGCATTAGCGGTAATAGATGAACTGGGAATGTTGGGGATAAGTATGGATGACGATACGTGTAAAAAATACCAGGTTGCGCTAAAGCAGGTTGTCATTCAAAAAGCTGAAAAAGGAAACGTTGTCATCGTTGGCAGGGCAAGTCAAATGATTTTAAAAGAATTTTCAGATTGCTTGCATGTGAGGGTTATAGCAAGTCTCAATACGCGAATCAAGAATATTCAGAAATCAAAAAATGTTAGTGAAAAAGCAGCTTTAGCCCAAATCCAGGAGAGTGATCGATACCGGCAAGACTTCATCAAGCGATTTTATCACGTTGATTGGAATGATCCATCTTTATATCACCTGACAATTAATACAGATAATTTTGAGATAGAAAAAATCGCCCGGTGGGTTATTAACTTTTAGGGATCATATGGCTACCATTGAAAATTCTAAACCAGTTCAATTCTCTCATCCTGCGGAAGAGATGTTCGCAAGAATACTGGATTTTTATGGAGTTGTTTGGCAATACGAACCAAGAACATTTGATTTGGAGCGGAATGAAAAGGGAAAGGTAAAGTTAGCTTTTTCACCTGATTTCTATTTACCAGACCAGGATCTATTTGTGGAATTAACAACCTTACGACCTCAATTAGCTACGATAAAGAATAAAAAATTACGGTTAATGAATGAACTATATCCTGATATCAAAATCAAATTAATGAAACGTCGTGATATCAGGGATTTATTAATAAAATATGGTCTGTACGAAGAAACTAAGGATTACCATGGTAGAGAAGCTCAAAGAGGTGATTGATGGGCAGTGAAAATTTTGGACATAATGATGTTATAAGTCAAATTTTATATACGGATGATCAGATCGATAATTGTGTCCTTGAACTCGCAAAGTTGATTAATATTGATTATCAAGGCAAGAATCCAATTTTTATTGGTGTTTTAAAGGGTGTTTTTATTTTCATGGCTGATTTGTTGAGAAAAATTGAAATTAGTTGTGATGTCGACTTTCTGGCAATCAGTAACTATAGTACAGATGCAAGAAATCGTGGAGTAGTTCGATTGGTAAAAGATTTAGATATTCCGATCGAAGGCAGGCATGTTTTATTTATCGAAGATGTTATCGATACTGGCTTGACACTCAATTATTTATTACGGAATTTACGAGAAAGGTTGCCTGCGAGCCTGGAGGTTTGCACATTATTTAATAAACCGTCGCATCGATTGATCGAAATTCCAATTCGATATAAAGGGTTTGATCTTCCGGATAAATTCATAGTGGGGTATGGTTTGGATTTCAATGAAAAATTTAGAAATTTACCTTATGTAGGAGTTATCAAGGCTGAAGTGCTACATTCGGTAAACAACTCATTTAAATTGAAACAGGGGCTCTAAGTAACCTAATTTTAGCTATTCTTTACCCTTTTCTAAGTACCCAGCTTTCTCTAACTTCTTGAAAGTCTTACGTCCTATTACTTAGAAGCTTTTCCTAAATCGTTTGTTTCACCTAAGCCGAGAATTTCTCTCATGGTACTACAAACTTATGACTTAGTTTTTAAGGCAAAGGGGCTAATTCAATTTCTCAGAGCTCCCTGCAATTCCATTATAGAGGATTTGTATAGACGAGTCAATAACTTCTACAAATTTTAAGAAAATCTCAGACTATTTTATATGGAAAAATTTTATCGACCATATCATCTCAATAAACCGGAGATAGCGGCTTTTTGGTGGGTGTGACTGTCTATAATTCCAAGACCGCATATTATTGAAAAGATACTTTCTTTTGAACAAAAAAATGATACGGTCTATTTTTTCGACAATTGAATTGCTTGTTCAATCCAGGTGCTTGGATCTGCCAGGCGAAAATTTTTGGTGAGCAGGATATTCTTTAAATCTTCAATCCTCATCGCACTTAAATCATCGAAAGAAAAAATACCATTTTCGTTTAAAAGCAATTCGATGGCTGGACCTATTCCGTTAATGGTTTTCAGATTATCTTTTCTAATTATTTTTGATTTGATCACTTTATTTTCTTGCTTGATTGTTTCTTCAGGTTTATTATCCTGGGGAATATTTATATATTTACTGATAAATGCGGACCCTATATCTTTTTTATCATCTCTAAGTAAAAAAATAATATACAAAAAAGAAGATGTTATCCCAAACAAAATACCGATCCATAAAAATATTTTTGAATTTTTCTGGTTAATCATAAAGAGATATCTTTCAAAGTAAAACCGTGACGTTTGAGAGCCACGGTTTTACACGTTTCTAATAATCAATTACTCTGGGTAGTGACTTCGCTTGTTTTACCCAGGATTCAACCTGAGATAATACTGGTAATCTGCGTACCAGTTTTTTTTGTCCATTGGCTTCTTGCATTTTCTCTAATAAATTTACAGGGTTCCTTTGTGCTAATTCTGGAACGGTATCAACCCCTGCTTCTTCTAGTAAATCTGAATATTCTTCACCGATGCCTTTCACTCGAAAAAGATCAGCATGATTTACCCATTCAAGAATGAGCTTTTCTGAAATTTGAAGTGCATCAGAAATCTTTTTCCGATCCTTAGCTTTCGAACCAGCTTTTAGTAAGCCTTCTACTGTCTTAATTCCTTCTTTTGCAAGCAATTCGGCGTATTTCGGACCAATACCTTCAATATCTAAGATTTTTGCCATTAGACCTCCCATAAAAAAATTGTTGATTAAAGTATACAGAAAAAAACAAATATCAGCAAATGAATCAAACTCAATATTTGCTTATCATTATTTATCTAAAGTTTACTGAACCAAGGAAAAATATTGCGGGTAATTCTTTTTTACATCTTGATTCGTATAATTTCCTAAAATCTGAAAGAAGTTGCTTTCATTCGAAATTTTATTATTTTGAGATCTGGCATATTCACTAAGAAAATCGAAAAACACCTCATCTCCAAGGTCATCTCTTAGATTCTGAAGAAATTTTGCTCCTTGAAGATATGTTGCATTTCGATACGGTATAAACCCTTGATAATCATATATGGATTTATTAATAAATCCTTCCGGTTGATAAAAATTAACCCGATATTCCCACCACCAGTTGACTAACTCAGGATAATATTCTTCATAAAATAATAATTCACTATATGTGCACAAGGCTTCATCCAGCCATGGTTCTAAAGCCTGGTCATTGGCAATGGCTGCATACCACCACTGATGAGCTGTTTCATGCACAGCAATTGCAGTTAAATAATTCTGAGGTGTATTATCAAAAAGGTTATAAAATCCACGACTTAGAAAAAATAATCCATCATATTCCATTCCATCCAAAAAATCTGCTTCCACGATTGTTAAATTTTCTCTTGGATATGGAGAAAAAAGACGTGAATAAAGATCTATTGCTTTAGCAGATTCCTGTAACACATGTGATCCGGCTTTTTGATGGAAAGGAAATGTGTGGGTTGTAATTGTAATACCTTCCATTTCAAGAGATTCAACAATAAAAGATGGGCTCATAGACCAAACAAAATTTCTTGCTCCGAAGGATTCATAAATAAATCGGTTTTCTTCCAGGATTGTAGGCAGTGTGCTGGCTGCAATTGTCGAACCTAGCGGGGTATTCAGGAGTTCGATTTCTACATGAAAATTTGCTAAATCATAAACCAAATATTCCCCATAGAACCACGGCTCATGAAGAACCCATTCACCATTTTCTGACAAAGGTGGGATGAAAGGATACCAATCAACAAAATTAGTTTGAAGTGTAGAGTAACCAAAAATTCCAGGTTTTCGGTCGTCAGCTGGCGGTGGAATTGGTGGCACTTTCAGCAGATAATCAATTTCAATATTAATTTCTTCACCAGGCAAGAGAGGTTCAGGTAAGGGTATTGTCAGGAAAAATTTCTCAGGTTCAATGTCTATTTCAGTGGCATTATTGATGATAATTTTTTTCAGAACAAATGATCCTGGGTAGCGTAAAGTGTCGCAAGCCAATAATAATTGATTTAATGGTTGTGTGGAGGTATTGAAGAATCTTATGGTTTCATTTATGTTTGCAGTTTGATTTCCATAATTAAAACTTACTTTAATTTTGTAATCAGGTAGATCAAATTCCGTTTCAACATTGACTGGTTGTGAAGTTGGAATTTGTTCATTTGTAGGAGTATTCACTGGCAAAAGTACTGGTGTGACAGTGATTAATGGTTGGCTTTCTAAAGGTGTATCTACCAATAATTCTTGTGGATTTTTTGTTATTGAACAGCTCCCCAATAACAAAGAGATAAAAAATATTATAAGGAGAATTTTTGGTGGGGAGTTTATAATAATCATACTTCCATTTTTGGTTTGAATCGATTTTTAAATTTTATTTGAGAATATTATACGGTAGAATTAGGCTATCTTCACCTAAATACAAAACTTTATAAAGGTATTGATTATGAAATTAAGAATTGGTGATAAAGCACCTGATTTTTGTTTACCTGCAACATTTAATGGCTCAGTTTGCTTGTCCAAATATCTTGGAAAGAATGTTGTTTTAGCTTTTTTCCCACTAGCTTTTACAAATATATGATCTAATCAAATCCCAAGTTATGAAGCTAATCGAGCAGCATTCGAGGGATTAAATACCCAGGTTCTGGGTATCAGCGTAGATCACATTCCATGTCTAGAAGCTTGGGCGACCAGCCTTGGTGGAGTAAATTATCCTTTATTGAGTGATTTTTGGCCACATGGTGAAATTGCAAACCTATATGGTGTTATGAAAGATGATGGACGTAGTGAGAGGGCAATTTTCTTAATCGATAAAAATGGAATTATCCGATATATCGATATACATGATATTGATGAACAACCAGAAAACGATGTTTTGCTTGATTTAATTTCGGAATTAGAACCAGATTTAGTATATTTAATGGAAAATGACGATGAAATTGATAACATTCTTAAAAAAGATGTTGTCTTATTTTGCACTTCATGGTGCCCAGACTGTAAAAAAGCGAGAGAATGGCTGACTGAGAATAAAATTGATTATAGTGAGGTTGATGTTAATCGTTATCCAAAAGCTGCAAAACTAGTACGGAATTGGGCAGATGGAAATTTGGTCACACCAACAATTAAGGTAAAAGATCAGATCATTGTTGATTATCAAGTTGATAAATTAGAGGAAATTTTAAAAACGAATAGGAAAAAAGGTAGACCCTCAATCTGAGGGTCTACTGAATTCTTCTGGTGATTTGGAGGATTAATCCTCATCCACTTCATCGAAATCTTCATCTTCAAAATAAAACTCTGAATCATCTCCATGCGCATGGCCGTGTTCCAATTCTTCCGGAGTTGCTTCTCGAACATCAAGAATGTTCACTGAAAAAGTCAAAACCTTTCCAGCAAGGGGATGATTAAAGTCTAGTGTGACTGTTTTTTCATTGATCGCAACAATCGTTGCTTCCATTTCTTCTTCATCATCATCGTCGTCATCCAGTTCAACGTCTTCCTCTTCGACTTCTTCTTCTTCATTATCAGTATGAACTGTGATTTCTACGCCTAGCTCAAGAGGAAAATCATCTGGAAATTCATCTTTGGGTACCTCTACAATCGATTCGGGATCAATCTCACCATATCCATCTTTTGGTTGGACTATTATTAATTTTTTATCGCCAACTTTTAATCCATAGATAGATTTTTCTAGACCAGGAATGATCTGTCCAGTACCCTGAAGAAAAATAATTGGCTCGTTTTCATCAGAAGAGTCAACTACTTCACCTTCAATACTTAGTTCATAATCCATTGTAACAACAAGATTGTCTTCAATCATGATCGGTTTGTTTTCTGTGTTCAATTTATTCTCCATAAAAAAAATTTAATCTAATCGTTCAGATCATTAAATTATATCATGCAGCCGTAATCAGAATAAGTAAATTCTATTCGTTGTAAATTCTATTCGTTTATCGAAAGCTATCTTTACCTAATTACTTCACATAAAATTTGTTCTTCACCTAATAAATTTTCCCACAGATCCCTTATACTTTCAATTGATAGATTGGTTTTTAAATGGTCTGGAGTAATCAAAGGCCAATCAAGCGTATCAATAGAACTCAATTTATTTTCAGAAATTATGTTACACATATTTTCTATATGAGAATAACCATCAGACGGTTCTGTAGAAACAACCTCAAAAGCATTATTGGTTATCCAACCAAGTAAATAGTTCACTGAAAAATTATCCAGGATTAGATAGGTATCCCATTTTGATTTATATTTTGTGTTCATATATTTAATGGTTTTAACATGGAGGTCTTTATCAGTAGTTATGACAAAAGATCGTTTAATCTCTTTTAAAGTCTCATCTTTTTCTACTGAAATTGGTATCAATGTTATTCCCTTCGCATCCTGATAATAAATCACAACTGACCAGACAGATAAAAGCTCAGGATTTTTCTTGTCAAATTGGTCAACCACAAAAATTAAAAATTTATTTTGATCATTCTCCTGAGAATCAGGGTTGATTACAATATTTTCATTTCCAATTAAAGTAATATCTGCCCATTTTGCACCCAATAGCAGGCAAATGAAGAATAAAAAAATGATAATAAGAATTCTTAAAAATTTCTGCATTTGATTTTTGCCAAAAAATTTTTTTCTAGACAATTTATTTTAGCATGGAAAGAAAAATGACCCTGTAGAAATAAAAAAAAATCCCACTTTTGACAAAGTGAGATTGGAAAATGGGTTGAATTGATTTTTATTTTGATAAATGATATGTAAAGAAAGCCAGCCAACCTAAAGCAAATCCACTAATACAGGTTATTGACAAAGTTTTTACAATTTGAATAAAATTTAATCCTTCAACAAATGGATAACCAATCCGGATAAACCATTGAATGATTTTTGATTGTTTCATGAGAGGAATTAAAGTGTCCCAAAAAATAATTTCAGTATCTAAGATTAACGCTTTCATAATTATCTCCAAAAATCTATTTTGATGAACTCATTTTGATGATTTTTCCATTTTGATCGATCAACACTCTAATCACTCGTGGGATCTTAATCCCGTTGGATGATTTTCCCTCCCCTTTGAAAACCAGTAATGTTTGTCCATCAGGCTGGCTATGTTGAACTGGTTTCTTACCAGCTACTTCCGGATATTTCTGATAAACTTTTTGATAAATTTCGTTCACCGGTACCTCGTTTACTGAAATCTTCGTCGTCTTAAGAATGCTGGAATATCAAGATTTTCATCTGCGACCACTGCTTCTACCGGTTCTCTGTATTGCTTATCAATATATTTTTGAGAGGTCTTTGTCGAAAATTGTGCTTGATGTTCTGGTTTTGACACAGAAGACATTGAAGTCTCCAGAGGAGTGGCACCTAAACCTGTAATCACCAAAATTACTTCACATCGATCAGTTAATTTTGGATCCATGATCAAACCGGGGATAATATCTGCATTACTGTTTGCTTGTTCTCCAAGATGGGTCAATGCCTCTGTTACTTCTATGAATGAAAGGTCCTCACCTGCAGTAAAGTTAGCAATGATTCCACTGGCATTTTGAATATTAACTGACTCTAATAATGGATGGTTCAAAGCATTGTGAACCGCATGTTTTGCTTTGTCTTTTCCTTTTCCAATTCCAATCGAAAGTAATGAGCCACCGCCAGCCTTCATTAATTGACGAATATGGGAAAAATCAACATTGATGTAACCAGTTTGGTTAATTAATTCTGAAATACCTTGAATGCCTTGTCGGAGGACGTCGTCCGCTAAACGAAAAGCCATATCCAAAGGCAAGTCGCGAGGTGCAATCTTAAGCAATCGATCATTTGGAATCGTTATTAAGGTGTCTACATGTTGGTGTAATCTCGAAAGCCCTTCCTGAGCATTTCTTTGACGTCTGCCCATTTCAAAACTAAATGGTGTTGTGACGATTGCGACCGTTACTGCACCAACATTTCTTGCTGCCTGAGCAGCAATTGCGATTGATCCAGTACCTGTTCCTCCACCCATTCCTGCGGTTAAGAAAACCATATCTGCACCTTTTAATGCATCGGATAGGTCTTCGATACTTTCTTTCGCTGCTTCAAACCCAACCTCTGGGTTACCACCAGCTCCTAATCCACGAGTGGCTAAGGGTCCAATTTGAATTTTTGTTGGAGCTAGGCTGGATTTTAGGGCCTGGGCGTCAGTGTTGACCGCAATGAAATCCACGCCTTTCAAACCTAGTTCAATCATGCGGTTTATTGCATTTGAACCACCACCACCCATACCAACTACTTTCAGTACGGGTTTCATTCCTGAGTATTCTGTATTTCTTGAAATGGGTTTGGAATATAAATTGTTCATGCTTCACCTCTTGAATAACTATGTTGCAATACTTGTGCCATTTTAATCAAGTTGTTCAATTAAACATCCAAATTTCTTTAGTGTTTTCAAAATATCATTCGGGTAATTGTTTTTTTCTGCAATTAATGTTACTTTTTGAGAAAGGATGGCTTCTTCAATTGAAAAACCAATGGTAGCTTTATCTTTGTTTATTAATGGAATAATTTGATCCAATTCCCATTCAGAGATTCCATATTCATGATTGGGCAATAAAACATAATGTTTGATTAAACATTGTTTTGGATCCGAACGTCTTGATTTTTTTTGTTTTTCCGCAGAAACAGGAATTTTTGTTTGTTCCTGAATGTTATTTTCAATCATTTCCTTTATGAATGGGTTCTGAGGTTTTTTTCCAATGAACCAGGCGTGGCTGGATTCCGGCTGATCTGGTTCAGAAGCCATCAACCAAAAATTACAAGCAAGAACCGTAGGGGGGAACGGATCAATGACTATTTCGTTATCCAATGAAATACTTTGTTGGGTGGTAAGGAGGAGCGAAATTAATTTTTGGTTTAACCAATTTTTCTTTTTTTCTTCATCAGCTTCTTTTAAGTTTTTTGGATTATGGGATGTACCAGTTCCTAATAATATAACTGGCACTTCTTTTTGAAGAAGAGCATTTGCTATTGCTTGATACCAATCAAATATTCTTAAGCCTTTTTGATCCTGAGACCCTTTTGGAGTAATGTAAGGTTTTGATAATGGCCAAGATTCGGGACCACCTTTTCCCCAATTCAAGTCCTGATTAAAAGTGTAGGCATATGCTGAGAGGACAAGATTATCCAGAATAATTTGTTGTTCCCGACGGAGTAGACTTTTGAGGCAACTTCTAAGGAAAGCTGTATCCCAATAATTTCCACCAGGTTCAAGGGGAGGAAAAACGGGTAGCAAACCTAATTCAATGGCAAATTTAGCTAGAGGGATGTATTGATCCAAAAATCGATCAACCAAATCATTTTGTGTCCAATTATTCTCTGGCCAGGATTCTTTTTGGTTTGGACGATCATAAAAAACACAATATTTTACTCCCCATCGGGCATAGACCTGCAACATTAATTTTAATTCACGGGTACCAAAATTTTGTTTCAGCGGTAAATTAAATTCAATGACCGGAATTATTCCCTCATTTAACAACGAAGTCAAAAAATCTTCAGGAATAGCACGATTTTTTTCAGATTTGAGTACGATCCAACTAATTTTTAGGTCCTTCAAAACAGGTAACCAAATTTTCAAATCTTCAATTCTGTAGTGAAGGGTGTCCTGGAAGTAATGAATTCCAATTTGATTATTTATCGGTATGTCATTTTTCTTATTCATAGAATCCTCTGATAGGCCTTGGATTTGAAGATACTGTAGCAAGTCTTATGCCAAATCTTACCGATACATGATCTAAGGAAAATTCGTATCATCTTAATAATCCGGGGCTGGCAGTTTTTATTGGTGGGTATCACCTCCAAAGACTCCCTGACCACGATTAATGATAAAGATACAAAAATCCATCAACTTTAGATAATCAAGATAAATGACCAATAAGCTCTGATATAATTTGAGAATATGATTTTAGTTACTGGTGGAACCGGATTTATTGGAAGAAATTTGGTTGAAAATTTGATATCGAATGGATATCAGGTACGAACTTTACTCAAACCCTCACAAAAAACTCCAAATCTTCCAAAAGGTGTTCCAATTGAAGCTGTTGTGTGCAGTTTATCTGATGAGCGGGGTTTACGAGCAGCTCTCAAAGGAATTGATATAGTTTTTCACCTTGCAGGTTCCGAAAGATTATCCTCTCGATCCAATTTGATGGATGTCGATGTAAATGGGACAAATTCTCTCCTGCAAGCATCAAAAAAAAGCAAAGTTAAACGGCTCATTTATCTTAGCCATTTAGGTGCAGACCAAAATTCGGCATTTCCAGTCCTGAAAGCCAAAGCACTGGCAGAGAAAGCCATTATTAATAGCGGAGTTTCGTACACAATATTTCGAACATCGCATGTTTATGGTAGAGGGGATCAATTTGTGGAGGCGTTCGCACGATTATTACGCTTTTTCCCAGGTTTCTTCCTTGTTCCTGGTAAGGGAGAAAGTGCTTTACAACCTTTGAACATTCAAGATTTAATTGGCTGCCTGTCGCTTTCCATTTTGGATCCAGAAATAATGAATCAAACAGTAGAAATAGGCGGTGGAGAAGTTTTTTCATTTCGAGAGATTATTCAGATCGTAATGGAAAAGATGAATATTCGACGTTACCTGATCAATATTCCACCACCTTACTTACGAATGTTTGTGGTTTATATAGACAGTTTAATTCCAAAATTTCCAATATCATTATATTGGTTGGATAGTCTTGCGGAGGACCGAACCACGTCTTTAGATGTATTACCAAGACGATTTGGAATCCTTCCTTCGAAATTTTCCCAATCATTGGATTTTTTACTATCACATAGTTAACAAGGATACTAACAATGAGTGATTTAGGTTTTTGTGTTCATGGTCATTTTTACCAGCCTTCCAGAGAAGATCCAATTACAGGAGAAATTCCACAAGAAAAGGGTGCATATCCTTTCAAGAATTGGAACGAACTCATTTTTAAACATTGTTATTTACCAAATGCTGAATTAGGGAATTTTAAAAAGATTAGTTTTAATGTAGGTCCGACACTATTGAATTGGATGGGGAACCTGTATCCCGACACAATGCAGGATATTATTTCACAGGATCAATATAATTTTGAAAAATTTGGTGTAGGAAATGCAATGGCACAACCTTACCATCATACTATTCTGCCCTTAGCAAACAAGGAAGATAAAGTAACACAAATTTATTGGGGAATAGAGGATTTTAAGTTTCGTTTTGGTCATAAACCAAATGGTATGTGGTTACCAGAAACAGCTGTAGATATGGAATCTCTTGAGATCCTCGCTGATTTTGGCGTGGAGTATACAATTTTGGCTCCCTGGCAGGCAGATTCAGAAACTCTTGATATTACACAACCTTATTGGGTGAAATTATCTGACACTAAAAAAATTGCTGTATTTTTCTATCATCGCGATCTGAGTACACAAATAAGTTTTAATCCCCTGACAACGATTAATGCTGATATTTTTGCCCATAATTTTATTTTGCCTAATTTACATAAACATGAAAATCCCAATAAACCGAAATATTTGTTATTGGCTTCGGATGGAGAATTGTATGGTCATCATCAACCATTCAGGGACAAATTTCTTGCCCATTTGATGAATGGTACTCTATCAAACATAAATATTCGCCAAATATTTCCTGGTTTATGGCTAAAACAAAATCCACCGACAGAATACATCAAGATTCATGATAAGACTTCCTGGAGTTGTCATCATGGGGTAAAAAGATGGTCAACAGGTTGTGACTGTACCCCACACAGTGAATGGAAAAAACCTTTAAGAGAGTTTGTTGATTGTGTTGGTGAAATTGTTAATGATGTTTTTGTTTCTGTTTTGTCAGAGAAAACTCCAAATTTATTGGAAATAAGGCTTCATTATATTGATGTTTTACTTCATAAAGCTACTGAAAAAGAGTTTTTGGACCAATTTTTCCCTGAAAACCGGGATCACTTAACAGATATGGAAATCATCTACCTATTACGCGCGCAATATGAACGACAAAGAATGTTTACATCATGTGGATGGTTTTTTGATGATTTTGATCGAATCGAACCTCAAAATATAATCGCCTATGCAACCCAGGCCCTCATCTGGACTGCGATGGTCGACAGAGTTGATTATTTTCCAAGAATTGTTCCCATATTAAAGAGAATTGTTTCCAGGAAAAGTGGAATCAGTGGCTTTGATATGTTTAATCGTTATTTGGAACGATCAAGATTAGAAATTTAATAACAAGAATTATTCAGAGAATTTTTTCTTCCATTCATAAAGCTTATTAATGGCTTCGATGGGAGAAATCGAATTAATATCCAAATCCTTCAAGGCTGCAAGGATAGGATTATTCTCTGGAAACAACATTAATTGTTGTGGTAAATCTGGTTGAAGTGTGATGGCATTTCCTGAACTTAATTCCAATTGTCGAAGAATTTCGGATGACCGTTGTATGACAGTTTTAGGTAATCCTGCCAATTGCCCGACATGAATACCATAAGAACGATCTGCACCACCAGGAATAATTTTGTGGAGAAAAACAACATTATTATCCGCTTCTGAAACAGCAACATTGTAGTTGCGAATTCCGGGAAGAAAATCACTCAATTGGGTTAATTCATGATAATGTGTAGCGAAAAAAGTTCTTGCACGTATATTGGGATGATTGTGAATATACTCAATCACTGCCCATGCTATTGATAATCCATCATAAGTTGATGTACCCCTGCCAATTTCATCCAGAATTAATAAGCTTTTTGGGGTAGCATGATTCAAAATATTCGCTGTTTCAATCATTTCGACCATGAAAGTAGATTGTCCAGCATGGATTTCATCCTGAGCACCGATCCTTGTAAAGATACGATCAGTAATTCCTATTGTGGCTTCCGCAGCCGGCACAAAACTTCCAATTTGAGCCATTAACACAATTAATGCTACCTGGCGCAAAAAGGTGCTTTTACCACTCATGTTTGGACCAGTAATAATTCGAATAATTTCACCTTCTTCGAAAATCGAATCATTTGGTACAAATCTCTTTCCTTGCAATGATTTTTCAACAACTGGATGGCGCCCATCAACAATTGACAAAATTTGAGCATCCTGTAGTGTCGGTTGACAATAATTGCCTAAAGAAGCCGCTTCTGCTAATGATGATAGTACATCAATTTCAGCAATCCCGGTTGACGTTTCCAAAAAAATTTTACTAGAGGATGATAAATATTCACAAATTTGCTTGAATAATCTGTGTTCGATTTCCTTGATTCGATCCTCAGCATTAAGCACTAGAGTCTCATATTCTTTAAGCTCTGGTGTAATAAACCGTTCCGCATTGACTAAAGTTTGTTTTCGTATATATTCGGAAGGGACAGAATTGCTGTTAGCTCTGGTAACCTCAATATAATAACCAAAGACTTTGTTGTAGCCGACTTTCAATGTTTTTATTCCTGATCTTTCACGTTCAATGGATTCAAGATTATTAATCCATTCTCTGGCGTGTTGTGAAGCCTCAATAATTTGATCCAATTCGGAAGAATAACCACTACGGATGATTCCTGTTTTTTGAAGAGTAGCAGGCGGTTCATCGACAATTGAGGCAGATAATAATTCAAGTTCTTTATTACAAGGGTGAATTTTTTTAATTTGTTTTAATAAGAATTGAGAATTTCCGTTTGATAATACTTCAATTAATTCAGGCAAATCCTGAAGCGTAGATCTGATTGCAACCAAATCACGGGGTGTGGCATGCCCTGAAATGATGCGACTGGTAAGTCTTTCCAGGTCAGTAATTTTTTTAAGATGCAAATGTAATTCAGCTCTCAATAAACCATTATTTTTGAGAAAACCAACAGCATTCTGTCTTTTGTTAATTTCATCAATGTCAATAAGAGGTTGAGATACCCATTGCCGCAATAATCTTTTTCCCATCGCGGTCACTGCATAATCCAGAATATGCAAGAGTGAACCTCTTACCTCATTTTTACGAATTGTTTCAGTGAGTTCCAAATTTCGTCGAGTGGCAGTATCCAATGTCATAAATGAAGCGGTTGAATAATTCGATATATGACTTAATAACTTCAACGCGGTAGGCTGGGTGTCATGTAGATAATCAATTATTGCTCCAGCAGCCTGAAGAGCTACTGTTAAACCTTTGATACCAAATGAATCCAGCGTGGCAACCTGAAAATGGTTTTTAAGTTGGTCTTCACAGCGGGTTGGTTCAAAATGCCAGCTGGCATACCGGGTTATATGCCCGGTAAGCTCATTTTGGATCTTAAAGAAATCTGGAAATAATGTTTCTGCAGGATTAAGACGTAATAATTCAGATCTTAAATCATTTATTGGGTCATCACTGATTATTTCTGTTGCTTTGAACTCACCGGTTGTAATATCAACATAAGCAATCCCAATGTGATTGTCAGAAATGATAGCACTTGCAAGATAATTATTTTGATCGTTTTTTAGTAAATTTGGCTCAATGACCGTTCCGGGCGTTACAACTCTGACAACTTCGCGATGAACCAATCCGCGTCCTTCAGGTTCTCCGATTTGTTCAGCAATCGCAACATGATACCCCTTACTGATCAGCCGGGAAAGGTAATTATCCATAGCATGATAAGGAATTCCAGCCATAGGAATACGAATTCCTTTGGCGACATTTCTTGATGTCAAAACAATATCTAATTCTTTCGATGTAGTTTCTGCATCTTTGTCAAAGGTTTCATAAAAATCTCCCAATCGAAAAAAGACAATTGCATTGGGATATTCTTTTTTTATGTCCAGATATTGCCGGCGAATTGGTGTGATCTCATTTTCACTCATTGACCTTGATTCTATGTTGACATTTGCTTTTCTGCAAGTTCAAAAAAAGTTCAAAAGTAATGAAATCGTAAATATAAATTTGTTTCCGGAACAGGAATCATAAGATTGAAAAATAATAAAGTAAAATATACATCTCACTGAAGAAATTTTGGAAGGATGTTGATAATAAAATTATGAATAATAAAGTAAGATTTTTACCGTTTCATGCAATCAACGAATTTATGCTGGATGATTTCAGACAAGAGATCATTCAATTTGTATTTGGAAATATTAAAATTTTACAGGAAGAGCGTCAAAGAAAATTAAATTCAAACGTAAAAAAATATGTCAAAGTACAAGGTTTCAGAAATGCTTCATTGGCACCTTTACCGATGAAGATTAATGGATGTATTGATACATTTAAGAAATCTCATGATTTTGTAGCACAAATCTTAAGCGCCTGGACTGAATTAAATGATCTGAAAAAATCATTTATATTTGAATTTCTGGAGGAAAGATCCTGGATTCTTTTACCAATCCAAGCAGATCGCAGTTTGTTACCTGGTTTCATGGTTGAATGGCCAGAGAATGATGGCTTTGAAGTTCTAATTCAAGCTTTCAGGGAAAAAAATCAGGAATTTTCAATCAGTGATGATGAAATTAGTCTGATGGTTGTTTGGTTAAGTAATCGCTTACCCTATGAAATGGTAGAAAATTTATTTAGTAAAGATACTGAAAGTGATTAAAGTTAAGATAAGATCTTTATTCATTAAATTCAATTTCAAGCTCTAAATTTTGATCCAAAACATTATCGGATTCGAGATCAATTTCCCCAAACAATTCTGTTTGTTTCGCATCAATAATATGTCTTTTAACAAGTTCTAAAAGGGCAAGAAACGTCACGACTAATTCAATTCTTGAATTCTTGTGCCGGAGTAGATTTTTGAAAGTACTACTATGAAATTCTCGGAGATGATCCAGAATAGTTGATATTCGTTCTTTAATCGTGATCCGGGGCAAATTAATTACTGAATCTAATTCCTGTAATGAGGTTTCACCCAGGAGGATTATTTTTGCTTCTTCTACTAGGTCTGATAATGTAATCCCCGTCAAATCCAATTTGGGTTGAAAATTGATTTTTGGTGGAGGAGCAATCCTTAAATAGGTACGTAACCCTTCAAACTCACGCTCATAAAGCCATTTTGATATTTCTTTAAATCTTTTATAGATGATTAGCTGTTGAGCTAACGCTTCCCCTGGATCTTCTTCATCATCGACTTGAAAGTCAAAAATAGGTTTCGGCAATAATGCCTGAGACTTGATTTGCAACAAACGAGAGGCGATCACAAGGAATGAAGATACTTCGGATGGATTTTCCGTTTCAAGTTTTCTCAGATATACCAGATACTGATCTGTTACTTTTGCCAGAGCTAACTTGGTTATATCTAATTCCGCTTTTTCAATTAACTCCAACAATAAATCAAGTGGTCCCTGGTAAAGGTCCGTATCGATCCGATAATCCTGATTATAATAATTGCCTAATTGATGAGTCACGTGAGCAATTATAGCAGAATGCAACTAATATTTTATTCGCTATATTATTTGATTACATCTGTTATTCTTAAAATAAGATAAAATTTACCTATGGAAAACAAAAAACTTACACATATAGATTCAAGTGGGAATGCCAATATGGTTGATGTTGGTGACAAACCAATCAGCCATCGGATTGCCAGAGCAAAAGGGCAAATAATTCTTTTAAAAGAAACTCTTGAAATGATTAAGAAAGGAATCTCAAAAAAAGGAGATGTTTTAACAGTCGCTAAGATTGCCGGTATTCAAGCAGCTAAAAAAACATCAGAATTAATTCCTTTATGCCATCCGCTTATTCTTAATAAGATTGATATAGACCTTACAATCGATGACGATTTACCAGGTGTTTATATCGAAGCATCCGTTGTTACGGATGGAAAAACTGGTGTGGAAATGGAAGCATTAACAGCCGTGTCTGTTGCAGCCTTAACCATTTATGACATGATTAAAGCAGTTGAAAAATCAGCTCATATTGAAAATATACGCCTCGTGGAGAAACGAGGTGGTATGAGTGGTGATGTGGTAAACGAATAACCAAAATTAATTTAATGGAGATTTATTTGAATTCAAAAATTTTATTTTTTGCAAAATTAAAAGAACTTGTGGGTTCATCAGAGATTTTTCTAACTCTTAAGAATGAATGTACAGTTTCGGATCTAAAGAATGAATTACTTAGCAAATATCCGATTTTAAAAGAATATTTGCCCATTATGCTTGTTTCTGTAAATCAGAATTTTGCATTTGATGATGAACAAATTCCGGATAATGCAGAAATTGCTTTATTCCCTCCTGTAAGCGGTGGAAATTTGGATGAAGACATATTGGTCGATGTTGCATATGATGAATTGGATTTTAATATATTGGTCAGTAAAACCATTCAAAACAGCACCGGAGCAATCGTTATGTTCACAGGAGTCATACGGGGAGAAACAAAAAATTCGGAGCATCCCCATACCAGTGGACTTGAATATGAAGCATATATTCCAATGGCCAAAGCAAAAATGCTACAGGTTGCTGATGAAATTCGTATTAAATGGCCAATCATGCAAAAAATTGTGATTATACAAAGAATTGGTTATATGGACGCCGGAACGCCAACTGTGGTTGTCATTTGTACCGCTGCTCATCGAAATACAGGAATATTTGATGCTGCAAAATATGGTATTGACCGGATTAAAGAAGTCGTACCGATATGGAAAAAAGAAATTAGTCCTGATGGAGACTCCTGGATTGAAGGAGATTATATACCTGAAAAAGGAGATTGAATCCAGCAGCATTGATACAATATTAAAAGCACAATATAATTGATTAGAAATCGAAGAAGAACTTTTGGGGCGTAAGCTACTTGATTTTTTTGAGTGAGGTGGCTTCCGCATCATAAGTTCTTGGGAGGTAGCGTATGAAACGTGTTGATCACACTCCTGAGTTGGAGAGCCCTCAAGAATTAGCAACCCGGATTGGGTTAAAGATTACAGATTGGTTATTGTTAAGTAGAGCGCTAACACATCGTTCTTTCTTAAATGAGCATTCTGAAGCCTTAGAAGATAATGAGCGTTTGGAATTTCTGGGTGATGCTGTGTTAGATTTTGTGGTGGGATCATGGTTGTACCATCATTTTCCTGAGATGCCTGAAGGTGATTTGACGAGAATGAGATCCGCACTCGTCCACACAGAGCAACTCGCTGTTTTTGCTGAGCAAATTGATTTAGGTAGAGCTATGAGGCTAGGTCGCGGAGAAGATCAGGCTGGAGGAAGAACGCGACCGGCTTTGTTGTGTGATACCTTCGAAGCAGTTGTTGGAGCACTCTATTTGGATGGTGGAATTCCTGCGGTCAATGACTTTTTAGAAACACTTCTAATAGAAGCTTCTGAAGATATTTTATTGAATAATAAAAATGAAGATCCGAAGAGTTTGTTTCAAGAATGGGCACAATCACAAGGATACTTTGCTCCATCTTATGTGACAAAAAATTCTTTTGGCCCAGACCACTCAAAAATCTTTGAAGTTGATGTGATTCTCAATGGTGAGCCATTTGGAAGTGGGGCAGGACCAAGTAAACAGGCGGCTGCGAAAATTGCTGCTCAACAGGCATTGATCCGTCTGGGTCTTGTTCAAAAAATGAAAAAAATAGATGATTAATTTCATTGGAGCAAATGATTAATGAAATCAAGATTAAAGTCTTTAGAACTTCAAGGATACAAAACATTTGCCAGTAAAATAATTTTTGAATTCCCTGGGAAAATAACTGCTGTAGTAGGTCCAAATGGCTCTGGAAAATCCAATATTGCGGATGCAATTCGTTGGGTATTGGGAGAACAATCGTATCGATTATTGCGGGGGAGAAAAACTGAAGATATGATTTTTGCAGGGAGCGATGGACGATCCCGGGCAGGAATGGCTTCTTCTACAATTACTTTTAATAATGATGATGGGTGGCTGCCGATCGATTTTTCTGAAGTTTCTGTAACCAGGCGGGCTTACCGAGATGGGCAAAATGAATATTTATTAAACGGTCAGAGGATTCGATTAAGAGATATTCAAGAATTATTAGGTCAGTCTGGCCTGGCTGAAAGAACGTATACACTAATTGGCCAGGGTTTGGTCGATTCTGCCTTGTCGATCAGACCTGAAGAGAGAAGGAAATTCTTTGAAGAAGCAGCTGGTATTGGCTTATATCGTTCTCGAAGAGAAGACTCTCTCAATCGATTGGACCAAACCCGGCATAATTTAGAAAGAGTAACCGATATTCTGAGTGAATTGGAACCAAGACTTCGAAGTCTGGAACGTCAGGCAAGGAGATTCCTGGAATACAAAACATTACAAGCAGATCTCCAGGTTCTATTACGGATTTGGTATGGTTTCCATTGGAATAATGCACAGAAAGATCTGTCTCAAAGTAAATTGGTTTTTCAGGATAGAGAAGTTCATTTAAATAAAGCCAAAGACATTTTTGAAAAAGTCGAGCGTCAATTGTCAGAAGTCCGAAATAAAATATCCTCTCAACGGGAACAATTGAATGGGTGGCATACTGAATCGTCCGGAATTCATCTAAATCTAGAGAAATTGATAAGGGAACTTGCAGTTCTGGAGGAAAGGCAAAGATCACTCAATGACCAGGAACATAATCAAAATTATGATTTGGTGAGATTAGATGAAGAAATAAAATCCAGAGAAACCAATCTGGCCAACCTTGAAGTTGATCATGATAAATTAACGGGTGAGGTGTTGGATGCCAGATCGAATCTGGAACGTGTCCAGAAAGTGCTGGATGAACGTCTGTCAAAAAGAGTTGTGCTTGAAAATGACCTCAACAGAAACAGAAAATCTCTTGTGGAAAATGAAACGAAGGCGGTTGAATCAAAAGCAAAATTAAACGAACTTGAGGATCGGATCATTAATCTACAAAGTTCGATAGATAAATTAAAACAAGAAGAGGTTGATGTCCTTAACGAATTTGTTGAGAGAGAGTCAAATTTTGAAAAGGCAAAAATCATTCTTAACGAAGCTGAGAAGAAAATAAGTGATATAAAACAAAAACTAAAAGAAATTGCGAACCAAAAAAATATATTTGAAAAAGATTTACACGAAAATAACAAATTATTTAATCAAATTCAATCTGAAGAAATTAAATTTGATGCTCAATATCAAGCCTTGTTACAAGCTGAAAAATCTTTAATTGGTTACAACCAGGGGTCAAAAAATCTAATCAATGCCAATAGGAAAGGAGATTTTTCAGGTCATTACCAACCCCTCAATGAAATCCTTAATGTTCCCAATAAATTTGAGGAAGCAATTGCCGCGGCATTAGGTGAATATTTAGATTCGATTGTATTGTTGGATCAATCTGATCCTACGGCAGCCATTCAATATCTCGTGAAAGGAGATCAAGGTCGGGCGATTTTACTGCCAATACAATGGTTAAAATCTACTGAAATGGGAAAAATTCCTGCTATTGACGGATTTTTAGGCAAAGCGAACGAAATAATTCAATGCGAGAAAAAATACGAAATTGTAATTAATAGCTTGTTGGGAAATACAATCATTGTTGATACACATGAAAATGCAAGCAAAGCATTACCAAAATTTCCACCCCAAATTCGCATCGTTACACTCAACGGAGAAATTTTTCAAGGTAATGGAATTATTTTCGCTGGAAAAGAAAGTAAAGCCTCGATTATTGCAAGACCAAGACAAAAACAGGAACTACAAGAGTTGATCAATGGTTCTCGTGAAAAAATGTTGAAAATTAGAAAAGAAATTGATGAACTAGAAAATCAAATAAAGTTAATAAATCAAGAAAACAATCTAAATAATCAAGAAGAACTAAAAGTCATCTCAGATATTCAAAATAAACAAAAAAATGTCAATCAAGCTAATCTGGATTATGAAAAATCAAAACATAGAAAACAATGGATCGAAAACCAGATAATTTCCTTTGATCAACAAATATTAAAAAGTATTGTGATTGTTGATTCTACAAAGGTATTTTTGACTGATATTGAATTAGTAATTGAAAATATGAGAAAAGAAAATAATGAATTGCGGGATAGGTTATCAGAATTGCCTATCGATGATATTCAATCCGAAGTAGGGCATTGGAAAACTAATCTTGCAGTTGTTGAACGAGCTACGAATGAAGCTCAAAAACGATTACAGGAAAATCGTTCTACCATAGAACAAAACAAACAAAGGTATAAATCTTTAACTCGAAGAATTGATGATTTCAAAAGTGCTTTACTTGAAATTGATGATGAAAAAGCCTCTAAACGAGTTCAGGAGGAAGAATTACAAAGTGAAATTGGAAAAATCCGTGAAAAAATTGTTCCAGCTGAACTGGAGCTTAAATCATCAGAGAAAACTTATGAGAAATATTTAGAAGAACTAAGTAATGCACAACAAACCGTCACGATAGCTGAAAGATATGTTACCCAGGGACAACTGGATTATTCGAGAAATCGAGATATTCTGGATAATTTACGACGGCGAATTGAAGAGGATTTTGGTTTGGTTTCTTTTGAGTATTCCTCATCGATATCAGGACCAACTCCTTTACCATTTGACGGTTTGGTTGAACAATTGCCTTTGGTAGTAGAGATTGAATCAAATTTGGAAGAGAATATTAATCGACAAAGAGCACAAATGCGTAGAATTGGACCGATTAATCCTGAAGCTGAAGAAGAATACCATTCTGTTAAAGAAAGATACGAGTTTCTTTCAGCTCAAGTCGAGGACCTAAAAAGGGCTGATCTGGATCTCAGGCAAGTGATTTCTGAATTAGATGAACTTATGCAACGAGAATTCAGGAAAACTTTCGATGCAGTTTCTTTAGAATTTACAGATCTTTTTACCAGATTGTTTGGTGGCGGATCAGCAAAATTATATCTAACTGATGAAGAGAATTTTAATATTACTGGAATCGAAATTGAAGCCAGACTACCTGGAAGAAGAGAACAAGGATTGTCTTTACTGTCCGGTGGTGAACGAAGCTTAACAGCGGTTGCTTTAATTTTTGCTTTATTACGCGTCTCACCAACACCGTTTTGTGTGCTGGATGAAGTTGATGCAGCATTAGACGAATCGAATGTTGGAAGATTTTGTGATTTGCTGCATGAATTGAGTCAAACAATTCAATTTATTGTAATAACCCATAATCGAAACACGGTTCAAGCAGCAGATGTTATATATGGTATAACCATGGGAAGAGATTCCGCCAGCCAGATGATTTCTCTGAAGCTGGATGAAGTCAGCGACGAATTGGTGAAATAAAAAAAATCGGGCATTGCGCCCGATTTTTTTAGATTATTGTTCTCCAAATGCAGGAGTGTCTGGGACTATACTTGTCCAAATATCTTCATATTTCTCGATGGTGTATTTTTCTTTTTCTGCGGTCAACCATTCGTTAAAAACTGTCTGTTTGTTCTGATCCAATTGAGCGCTTTCAATTGGACGGGTTTCCCGGCCTAATAATTGAATGATGTGAAAGCCGAATTGCGTCTCGATAGGTTCACTGATTTCACCTATATTTAAAGCAAAGGCTGCTGTTTCAAATTCGGAGACCATTTTATTGAGGCCAAACCAATTAAGGTCACCACCAAGATCTTTATTGCTGGTGTCTGTGGATAATTCAGCGGCGAGGAGAGTCCAATCCTCTCCATCTTCTATACGCTGCAACACATTTTTAGCTTCTTCTAAAGTGGCAACCAAAATATGACGTGCCCATAATTGTTCTTCTTCGGAAGGAACATCTACAACAATCTTTTCAAAAACTTTCTGGCTTAAAATCTGAATGCGATAAAGTTCAAGAACATCGCTTTCTGACAAGCCGATATTGGAAAAATTCTTGATAAACGCCTGATAATTTTCCTGATATAAGCTTTCCGTATATTCTGTTGGGGATGGCAACGGGGTTGCAGTGGCAGCCAACTCATCAACGACCACTTCTGTTTCAACGACCGCTTCTTCTGACTCTGTCAATTCTTCAGTTGGTTCCAATGTGGGAGTAGCGGTAACGAGTGCATATTGAGTGGGATTCAGCGTGGAAGTCGCGAAAGGAGAGGCTGTGGCTCCAGGTGTAGGCGTACCATTTGGAAAATATGCAAAATCTCTTTGAATGGCTTCTTGAATTTCCTGATCAGTGGCTTCAATGTTGTTCTCTTCTGCATAAAAACTGATAACTTTTTGATCAATCATTTTATCTAGGACAGAAGCACCGACACTTTCAGGGATTGCCATTTGTGATTGAATTTGTTGGATCAGACTATCAAAATAGGCTGTGTTTTGTTCATCAAATGCAAAGAATTGTTTATAAGACTCATATTGGAAAGCCTGACCATTCATTTGTTGGCGTTCCAGTTTAACCGTTTTTATAAATTCTTCGGACTTAATCGTAACATCACCAACTTTTGCTACTGGTTTTCGCATTTTTAGAAAAGTTTCATCTAAAATGCCGTAGAGTAGAACCACCAGGATTAACGCAAAGATGATGCCAGATATGATGATAACCGTTTTTCTCTTTTGTTGTTCCTGTTGCAAGCGTGCTTTATGTTTTTTGGATACGATTTTTTTTGCAGGTGGATGCGACATAAATAAAACCTCAATTAGATAAAAAAAGCATGGGCGGTCATACCACACCATGCCCTTATATTATTTTGTGATTATGGTTGAATTAATCTTCCATAGATGCAACGAAAGGTAAAAGTGCCACAAAGCGAGCTTTTTTAACAGCAGCGGCGATTTCTCTTTGGTGTTTGGCACATGTGCCTGTTTGTCGGCGTGGTCGGATTTTCCCATCTTCCATAACATAGCGGCGTAATAAATCTATGTCTTTGTAATTGATTTTTGCTTCTTTGTCAGAGCAAAATTGACAAATTTTTGGACGGGGAGTAAAACCTCGGCGATTTCCAGGACCCCTTCGAAATTGACCATTTTCGTTTGTCATTTCGTTTTCTCCTATACGGAATAATTTTCGTTTAGTTCAATATTAGATGAAGGAATTTGTTGATTGGTATCTTTCCGATCTCCCAGGATCATCATTTCAGAAGCAACAATTTCAACGCTGGTATGTTTACAACCTTCTGTATCTTCCCAACGTCTTGATTGAAGCCTGCCTTCGATGTATACCTGTAGACCTTTGAACAGGTATTGTTTACAGATTTCTGCGAGATTTCCCCAGGTTACAATATTGAACCATTCTGTCTCAAGGTGGCGTTCGCCATCTGATGAATTCCAAGAACGATTGCAGGCGATGATAAATGTAGTCACAGACCTTCCTGAGGGGGTTAACCGCATCTCAGGATCCCGTCCCAGGTATCCAATGATCATAACCTTGTTCAAACCTCTACCCATAAACAACTCCGTGTGGTGAGAGACAACCAACTTCATTCTTCACAACAACAACTCTTTATTCAGCCAAAGAAAGCATGTGGCGCATGACTGGCTCTAAAAAGCGAATATTACGTTCCAATTCCATGGTAGCTGTAGGTGACAAATTAATGTGGAAAAGCACGTAATGACTATCACGTTGTTTGTGAATTTGATAAGCCATTCGGCGATTTCCCCAATCAACAGTTTTTTCAACTGTTCCGCCACTATCAGTTACCCAACCAGTAACTTTAGATGTAACATCACCAAAGGCTGTTTCATCCAAATCTGGTTGAAGTAAAACCATTAACTCATAATTGCGCATGTTAAACTTCCTCCTTTCCTCGGGTTTGCTTCCGGTCATTATTCAGTTTCTGCCAGAAGCGGAAAGGTGACAACATTGTTGCCGCCCATATTAGTTCCAAGTTTATCATAAATTGGGTAAAACAGGGAGAGGAAGTGAGACAGGTGGTTTGGTGAAAGAAATAAATTTTGTACGGTTTCCAAATTATAAAATCCAAAAAGAATTCAAAAATAAAAAAAATGTTTCTTCTCAATAAACCGTGATTGATCGCTATAAAAAAATAGAAAAAATTACTTTAGATAATTAAAGATTGAGCTTTTCAGATTTTCTAAACTAGTTTCAAGATACCATTTTTGAAAAGCAATGGTCTCTTTGTGCAGAAAATCAATATGATTTTTGTAGAAATCAGCTTTTTCGTTATTAATTTCTCCGCCCAACTTAACCAGCCATTGGGTATCAGGATGTTCTGATAAGGTGATTTCACCAATTGCATTCAAATATCGACAGATCGATTCAACGGTTACGATTCTTTGACCAGTAGCAATCGCGATGTCTATTGATTGGAATAATCCATTTTTATTTTTCATACAATGCAACAACATTCCAGCGATTGTCTTTATTAAAACATTTACAGATCTTTCTATAGGAAAATTGCCAAAAAGGATTAAGTTCCTGGGTTTCACAGTAAAGTATGCTTTTCTTAATTCAATCAGATTCGGGGGGATCGTATAGATAATTAATGTTTCAGAAGGAAACAAATTGTGCCGGTTGAAGGAAGGGGAATATTTTTTTTCTTGACCTTCCTGATACCAGAGTATTTGATTATATGGATTCATCCAATTTGGATCTGGAGGATTCGTTAATCGATAATCCATCACAACGATTGATTCTTCATTTGATTTAATCTCAAGTAATGTCGTTTCGGAGGGTCTGACGGTAATTATTTCTACTTGAATTCTTCGTTGCCCCTGATAATTTGAGCTATGTAAATTAAACGCCAGATCCACTTTCTCTTCAGGAACTTGATCCAAAGCACCACGCCACCATAAGAATTCCTGGATATTCTCCTGTGCATCAGAGGCTTTAAACTTCAGGTGTTCCGATTTCTTACCAATTTTTCGGAGACTTTCAATTACTACATTTTTACTGGCGAAAATTGGTGCAGGATTACCTGGTCCAAATGGGGCTAATCTCTCTAATTCTTTTACGAATTCCAAATTGATCAAATCAAAATTAATATAGCCATCAATTATTAATTCTTTTTGTAAGATTGAATCTCCAATTGTTTTGATGATGTGAGAAAAGAGTTCGTTCTTAAACATTTGAAAATTCTCAGGACGAAGAGAAAGACCTGCGGCCATTGCGTGACCACCATAATGTTGCAGATATTTCCCCGTTGTTTTTATCGCTTTAATGATATTTAAATTGTCGATGGATCTTGCTGAACCAAAATAACCTGTTTCTTCTATTCCTGTTAATAATAATGCCGGTTTATGATACATCTCAACAAGACGGTTTGCAACGATTCCCAATACACCTGCTTCCCAATCAGAATGGTGCATGATAATGGCAGGATCATTGAGTAACTCATTGTTCTGTTCAATTTTTGAGATGACAGCATCCGTTATTTGTTCAGTTATCAATTTGCGACGTTCATTGATGTTTTCCAATTGAATAGCAAAGACTTTAATTTTTTGAATATCATCAGTCGTCAAGAATTCGACAATTGGATTTGCATCAGATAAGCGCCCTAAAGCGTTTAATAATGGGGCAAGATAAAAAGATATGTGATATTCGGTAATTTCTCCATTTATAAATTTCTTATTTTTATATATTTCCTGTAAACCAATTCTTTCGGGATTTTGTAAGATTTTTAATCCAGATTGAACAAGGTAACGATTATCTCCTGAGAGAATTGCTACATCAGCAACCGTTCCCATTGCTACCAAATCCAAAAACTGAAGAGATTCATCGGGTCGATCAGTTAATTGGTATAAATATTCAATCAATTTATACGCAACACCAACACCGGATAATGTCCGTAATGGATGGTTTTCCGGTAATCTTTGCGGATTTACCAATGCCATCGCATCCGGGAGTTTTTCTGGCAAGCTGTGATGATCAGTAATCAAAACATCTATCTCTTGGCTGTTGGCATAATCGATAGATTCATTTTCACTTATTCCTGTATCACAGGTTAGTAATACTGAAATTTCATTCTTAAGGAACTCTTTTAGAGACTCAAGCCGAATACCATGCGATTCTTTTGCCCGGATTGGAATATAAAAAATCACATCTGCACCAAGTTTTTTCAACCCTTCATACAAAAGAGTGGTTGCAGTCTGTCCATCAACATCAAAATCACCCCAAATGCCAATGCGTTCTTTTTGGTTAATCGCCTTCAGAATTCGAATTGCAGCGATTTCCATGTCTGGTAGATCAGTTGCTGGTGTGGGTTTATAAAAGGACGAGTCTAAGAATTCCCTTGCTGACTGAATAGTGTGGATGTCATTCCGGGCTAAAATCTGTTGAACCCATGGATTGTTGAAATAACCCTGTATTTCTTTAGAAACTGGTAGGTTTCTTTTTTCTACCCATTTGTATGAAATCATCTTTAGAATGCAATCTCACCAATTAGATTCATATCAATCTCGTCAATTTCTTCGTAAAAATATTCAATATCCAAAAAATTAGATTCAGATTGATTACCAGGTTTTGTTCCGCGACTACATAAAGAGCGATAATTACAAAATAAACAAGTTTTTTCGTTTTTTGTTAATTCGAATTCATTGATTTTTGTGTTTTCAATTTTTTGGACTAAATTCTGAACAAAATCAAGATCCATCTGAAAGTTATGTTGTGAATATGTGAATGTTTCTGGGCCATCTGGATAATTAGCAAACCAGTAAATCATTTCAATTTGCCCTGGTAGAATTTTTTGGTTGTTATTCCATTGTTCTCCAGCCTGGGCTAATATCAATGGGTATAAACGAGTTTGAATATGCTGTTCAAGCAGTTTCTTATCTGGTTTGTGTTGATTTGTTTTCCAATCCACAATGATAAATTTTTCACCGGGAGAATAAACCAATAAATCAAAAACGCCTTTGAATCTATAACTATTGATAATCGATGATATTAAAACTTCAGGTTGGTGGGGAAGAGATAAGAATTGGTCAGCAAATTGAATAAAATTATCCCACCAGATATTCATTTTCTCATCATCGATTTGTTTGACAATATCATCTTGGTTAATCCCGGAAAAATATTGTTGTGCCAGTAAATGGAATTTTTTTCCATTTTTAATTTGTTGTTCCATTTCTAGAACTGGTTCTGAGAGAACTGCTGGCCATACACGTTGAATTAAATATTTTAATTCATACCTGCGGGGGCATTCTAAATAATCATGAAGCTTATTTTGAGAATATTCATTTTTCATTTTGTTTCTCCCAGAAAGCACTTAATGCCAAAAATAGTAAGGATGGATTAGCTTTCTGTTTATTTTTGATATGTGTGTCACCAGTGTTCCAGGTAACAATTAATTCCTTTTTCGCTCTGGTAATCCCAACAAAAAATAATCGAATACGCTCAGATGCATATTCTATGCGAGCCTGTTCAGAGGCAATTCCATAATCTAAATATAGACCTTCAATATCGTCAATGACCAATGCTTTAAATTTGGAATTCATTTCTGCTTCCAAATTGATATCATCCTTAAAAATGTATTTTTCGGAAATAAAGTGATCTCCTAACGACGCAGAAGGAAAGTCATAATCATTTACCGATAATAGATATACCCTGTCCCACTCCAAACCTTTGGCTTTATGATATGTGGTTACTACAACTTTCCCTTTGTTCATTTCCGGATTAAATCCGATTTCTTCATCCGAAAATCCTTGCACTTTTCGCCGACTGGAGGCTATTTGAGATAATTCATCAGCAAATTGAGGTAATAACAAATTAGGATGATTTTTCGAATTTTGATCCAGAAATAGTGCTAATTTATGTGCCATTGCCAAGTCAGATGGTCTCTGAAAAATCTCCTGCCCAATCGTAATGATGATTTGATGTATCGGCAGATCAGCTGCTTTTATCCATCTGGAAAGATAGGTTCTTAATCTAATTAATATTTCCATCGTTTGATCATCAGGAGGTTGTATCTGGTTTGATATTTTTATTATCCAATCATTTTCTGGTGTAGGGAACAAGTAATCCTCAATAAACATACATGTTCTTAATAATTTACTAATATCATCTTTCTTGGATCCTGAAATTGAAAATAAAATTTTTGCCATAAAATCAAATACTTTTATTAAACGGGTAGTCTGGTTGGGATTTTCGAGGAAATTCAGAATGGCAGCCAGTATTGATGCTGTATTTCTTGTTGATTGGCTGGTTTGAAGAATCTCAACGTAAGGCAAATTTTCTTTTTGTAGCGCTTCAACTATTTTTGCTCCCCGGTAATTTCTCGGAACCAATACGGCTATGGTATTGTCCAAATTCTCCGGTAGCCATTTCTTAATTGAAACAATGACGCTTTGAATTTCCTGCTCAGATGTTAGTGCTTTATTGTAGAAAAATATTTTTTCTGGATGATCTTCTGGATTTGGTTGGGGATCGTTTTTTGGTGTTGGTTCAATATATGGTTTGGTTAGAGCATTTCGTAATTCATAAATTGGATGGGTTTTGTTTGTCCATTGAATTAATTCATTGGCAAGGCTAATGATTGACATGGTTGAACGACCAGAGTTTGGTAATGTTTTAGAAACTACTGTGGGTTGTCTTAAAAAGTTTTTTAAATACTCCGGGCTTGCTGTTGTGAATGATTCAAATATTGCCTGATTTGGATCCCCGACTCGTACCCAATTTCCATTTTCTCCAACAATCGCTTGCAGAATGACTTCTTGCAGTCTACTGCTATCCTGGGCTTCATCTTCAAGCACATATGGCCATTGATTGCGTAATCTATTTAAGAATTCCGGATCAATTTGTAAAGCTAACAGCGCTAAACGGATCAAATCGTCAAAATCAACTGATGAGCGATAATTGAGCGCTCTTTGATAATCTTCATAAATTTCAACACCATAGGAAAGCAACGAATCTTTACTTTTGCTTTTCCCTAATTTTGAATTAATTTCCGGAGGAGAAAACTGAAGGTCCTTTGCAGTCCGAATAAAATTCTGTGCCACTGAAATAAGTGCGTTTTTCCAGTCCATGAATTCTTTTTGACTGGAATTGCTTGAAAATCCATCTTTTCCCCACTTATTCGTAAAATCAGGATTTCGTTTCATCCAACTTTCTACAGAACTATCTAAAATTTGTTGGGTTTCACGTTCATCCAAAATTGTAAATTCGTTACTGAGCCCTACCAGATCCGGTCTTTCGCGGACGATATCGTGAGCTAAACCATGTAATGTTCTGACCCGATAACCAACTCCAGGCAATAAACCAAATTCATGCATAAAACCTGAAATTCGATTTGAAAAGTTATTTACTGCTGAATTAACCAAAGTTACGATTAGTATTTCTTGATCATCATCAATTTTGCCTTCAAACAATAAATTTGCAGCAAGGTAGGACAATGTTTGCGTTTTACCGCTTCCTGGAACTGCGGAAATCCCCATTTTTCCAGTTGAGTATTGAAGGATTTCCAGTTGCTTAGGCCGTGGTTTAAACATCCCGCACCCCACCCTGGTGATGATAGGCTCTTAAAATTCTTTGGGTTGCTTTTAAGAGTGGTCCTGCTTGTTCATCTCCATTCTCGTTATATCCAGCAGTATGGAGAATAATTCTTCCGGAATTTCTGCGTAATAAACCTGTGATCAACTTATCTAAATTTTGTTGGTTATTTTCATACTCATGAATGTCAGTCCATTTGGATCCAGCTACCCAATTTCGTGAAAGAACAAATGGTTGGGTAAGGGGTTGCATTAACCTTTGCCACCATCCCAGGTTACCAATATCCAGCCAGAATTGGATTTCTACAGGACGATTCTGCATTAAGAACGTATGAGCTGGCGCAAGGTATACAGCATCTTGAGGAGGTAAATCCCAATTCTGTAGATAAAGAGCAGAGATCAGTCCATTTTCCAGCATGGAAATATAATCCTGCGCCCAATTCTCTCCGGTTTCCTTAAAATGAAATCCAGTATTGTTACGGAAATTCTGCATAGATTCGATCAGTTTTCCAATTATTTCCGCCGCTTCATAATTTTGATGGAGTCCAAAACCCGGTTGTGATAACAGCTCACCAAAAAAGCTTGCAATAAAAACATCAACTTCAGATTTTTTGCCTTGAAAATTACTCAGCCATGTATAAATTTGTTGATATTGCATGACGGCTTGTAATGTTATTCTTTCAGCCATCTCCGGTCGAAGATCATCTACTGACCTGAGCAGATTGGATGTATTTTTGGAGAGCACAATCCGTGATAGCAGGTCTGCCCTGATGGGGTCTATATTGTTTATTGCCTGATGGAGAGCAGTTCGCAATTGATAAATGGAAGGTACGAGACCAAATTCTGGATAGGCTATTTTAATCCAGGCTATCATTCCAAGTGCAATCGACTCTTCTCTCAGACTACGAGAGGGACGATGTGAAATAATCTTTATTCCCTTTTCTTCCATTCTTTGCTGGAGCTGAAACCGTAATGCATTACTGATAAAGGGTGCCAAAACGGCAATTTTTCCGGGATCAATTCCCTGATGGGTGTATTCAGAAATCTGTTCGACAATGATGTTTATCATGTCCGGATAAAATTTGTGATGATTAAATGATAACCGTTTCATTGATAATTCTGATATCTCAGAAAATTTTTGTCGATGAATGGCGTTTTTATATAGAGAAATTATGTTTTGAATTGGCTCATCTGAAATGAAAGACCCATGCATCTCAATACACTCCGAACACTTATTTCCTAACCTTAATGCACTCTTGGGATCAGCACCCAAAAATGACCTGTATCCTGCATTGGTATCAAAAATTATCAATGAACTTTGAAAATGAGGAAGCCAATCAAGTACGAGATCGTGGGTGACAGGTGTATCTTCTTCACAATTATCATATAAAAAATAATCATAATTTGTAAATAAAAATTGTCTGATAAGGAAAGAATTCTGGATCGTTTTTGTGAATACTTCAAATTTTAAAGAGAAATCCAATAAATTATTTTGATAACAATAATTGCGAAAAGCATTGGCACATTCCTGAGCTTCATCATATGCGATTAAATGTTTTACATCTTTATTCCAGGAGTTTTTTAACTTTATTGAAATTTCTTCATGCAGGAATCCTACGAGTGCAGATTTATTAAGATTATCTAAAATTTGGGATAGAATCCTTGGTTTTTCCGTTTTGATGGATGAAAAATAATTTTTATCAAAAAAAGGTTCACAGACTTTTGACATGAAATACTGCGCTGATTCAATGTTTAAGAAGGTTGGTGGTTGCTTAGGATTGGAAAAATCGAATTGGTTAGCAATTATTGGCCAAAAGAGACTGATTATTTTTTGACTAATTCCACTCATCGTTTGAATTGTTGGTAGACTGCCATTGTAATTTTCAACAGAGTCAAAAAATTCAGTGTAAGTTAATCCCAGAGATTTTTGAGGAACAAGTATGAGGATTTTATTGCCAGGAATTTTGTTGTTAATTAATAATTCTAAATATGCTTTACCGGTGGTCGATTTTCCACTTCCAGGTAAGCCAGATAGGAAAACAGGTTCTTTCGAAGCTTTTTGAGCGATAAGGTACTGATCAGGAGTCAAATTCATTATTGAATCTCATTTTTCTTTGAAACAAATGTGAACTATTGTGATTTTATATTAGAAATTTGATATCATCTCGATAATCCGTGGCCAGCTGGTGGGTTTGATGGAATTACCCAGTAAAAACACCATGACTGCTGTTATTGATAGATTTCTAATAATTCTTGTTAAGATCTAAATTTGCGTATAGGTACGACACCTCGGTTTGGTATCCATTGAACATCAAAGTTGGTCGTCTCTCCAGTTCGCCAATTCTCCTTTCTGTGGTCTGAGACCATCTTGGATGGGAAACTTCAGGGTTAACATTTGCATAAAAACCATATTCTCCCGGTGAAACAGCCATCCACAAAGAAATTGGCATTTCCTTCACTAAATCAATTTTTACTATGGATTTAATACTTTTAAAGCCATATTTCCACGGAACAACAAGTCGGAGGGGAGCACCATTTTGAGGGAGTAATTGTTTGCCGTAAATTCCCGTTGCAAGCAAGGTTAGGTCGTTCATTGCTTCATCTAGTCTGAGACCTTCTAGATATGGCCATGGGAAAAGATTATCTTTCTGTGCTGGCATTTGCTCAGGATCATATAATGTTAAAAAACGGACATATTTTGCATCAGATGTTGGCTCAGCCAAATCCAGTAATTCTTTGAGCGGAAAACCTGTCCAAGGGATTACCATCGACCAATCTTCGACACACCTCAATCGATAGATGTTTTCTTTTTGTTCAAATAATTTTTTAATCTTAGAAATATCCACAATCATTGGGTTTCTGACCAGACCACTAACTTCAACTTTCCAGGGATCAGTCACCAGATCTTTTGATATTTCAGCAACCTTTTCCTTATTGGTAAAAAATTCATAATAATTGTTGTAATTTGTGATTTGTTCAAATGTGTTGAGTGGATTCCCTAATTCATCTGTTTTTAAATCAGGAGATAATTTTGTTGGATTTTTTGTGCGAATTAAATTAGAGATTGGAGCACAAGCAGATAGCACTGAAAGGCTGCTGGTGATAACTGAGATATTTTTGATAAATTCTCTTCGGGAAAGATAAAGATGTTCCGGAGTGATTTCTGAAGATAAAATTTTTTTCATTTACATATTAATAAAAAAGAAATATGTTAATAAGGAATCCCAGCTATCGAATGAAATACCGCGCGGGTTAATAAAGTATCATCGACAGCACGATGTGAATTAGGAATTACAATTCCAAGATTTCTTCCGGCCTGTTCAAGACGATATCTTCTATCTGATCGCATATAATCGGAATAAATTTTCATGATATCAAAAGCATTTAATTTTGTATTATTGGGCATTTTATTTATTGCAAGGGATTGGAGAATCATTCTGATATCGAATTCTGCATTGTACATTCCGATCGAATGGCCAAAAAGCAAATGACGGATTTCAGGCCAAATATCTGCCCATCCAGGTGAATTCGCGACCATATCGTTCGTTATGTGATTAATCGCTGTTGCGGACGCTGGAATTGGTTTTTGTGGTCTTATAAAGGATTCAAAGATGGCTTCTCCTGATGAATTGACAATCGCAATTTCGATTATTTCGTCATTACTTTCCAGGCCAGTTGTTTCCGTGTCTAAATAAACCGGATCACTACTAATTTTTCGTTTTGAATATTCAACCACTTGCTGTTTTGTGACAAATTGCTTATTCGAAAATGAATGATACATAATAATGATCCTTTATTATGGAAGGTTCCAATAGGCAATATCATTCAATCTTATAGAAAAATTTGATGTGTTGACGCCAGCTATAAATGGACCAAAATAACCAGGTGAAGAAAATTTACCATCATCAATGGTTACAATTGATCTGTTGTTTAAAAAGAGATTGTACTGATTGCCAGACTTAAGGATACCGATTGTGTTATTTTGATTGGGACCAGGAATTATGTTTGGATCATTGCTCCATCCTTGAAGGTTGGTTAAACCGCTATCTTCCCATTTTTGAAAAGCGTATCTCCCATCACAAGTTAATCCAAAATAGTACCCATAACCACTATCATAATCAGGTGACTGAACAACCAGTCCATATTGATCACTTCCTACGCAATCTTCTGTCTGAAAATCTGCTTTTAGGTAATAATTTCCAGGTTTTTGGCTGGTTAATCTCCACCCTCTCCATCCTGATGCAGTTATACTCGTCATCACCATTGACCCATCAGATATGATGAATTTCGTTTGACCATCATCATACCCTTCCGGATTTATACCAAAGCGAGTTCCATTTTCAAAAGGATCATTCCAGCTTGGCGAACCTGTAGGAATTCCAGGTGGTTGAACAGTGGGGGTTATCGTTGGTTCAATCGTCGCAGTTTCAGTAAGTTGGATAACCTCATTGGTTATAACAATCGTTATTGTTGGTACCTCTATTGGTGATTCTACCTCAGGAGTAATTAGTTCCACTGGAGTTTCTGTCAGAAGATTAGCAACCTGGGTTGCAATAAAATCCGGGTTGGTTTGATCGGAATCTGGAAGATTACATCCAACCAGACTTCCTGTAATTATCAAAGTAAGAATTAAAACAATCGGCTTTAGCAAAATTTTCTCCAACCATCTTCCTTGAGCTTATTATAGTCTAGTATTTGTGATGAAATACATTATGTATAATAAAAAAAACTATCTTCCAAGTACCAGATGTGCTATTAACCGATTTCAAAGTTAAGTTGACTCTTATTTAATAATCGGGGAAGTCAGGTGTTTTTGGCAGGTATCATCCCAAAAAACTCCCTGACCACCAATAATTAAAAAGGTACAAGAAGTTCTTATTGTTCATTTATAATCTATATTGATTTATGAAAACAACAATTTTGCAGCTTGAAACATACGATAATGTAATTTCCATAAAAGATAAAATTGGGTGGAGTAAAACCCAACGTGTGTTACTTATTTGGCCAAATACCAGTCAGATAAGATTAAAATTTATGGAAATCATTTTGATATTAAGAGCAGCAGAAGAAATTGGAACTCAATTATCTGTTGTCACGGATGATCCAGTTATTAGAAGGCAAATGCAAGATCTCGGCGTATCAACATTTGGAAGTATCCCAGAAGCTCAAAAAAGGCCATGGAGGAAACCAAAATTTATAAACCGGTCGATTTTGAAAATGGAGAAAGTCCGCCAACCATTAAATTTGGAATATTTAGAAAATTCCAAAAAAGCGTTGAAAGAAATTCCATCAACCATTCGTTGGATTCTTTTTGTTACAAGTATCCTCTCATTTTTATTGATAATTTTTATTTTTATTCCTTCAGCAACGGTAACAATTGCGCCAGTTCAAAACGATCAAGACATAAATATGGATTTTAGATCAGATTTATCCATCATGCAGTCTACTATTACCGGAGCTATTCCAGCCAGTGTGGTTGAAATTGAGCTGGAGAGCCAATTGGAGGGGGAAAGTACCGGAATTATTCGAATTCCAGAAAAGAATGCGAACGGAGAGGTAACATTTAGAAATTTATCAGATAGAGAAATCACAATTCCTAGCGGGACAATCGTTAGGACAACGAATGAACCGTTTGTCAGATTTCAAACTACAAAGGAAGTAAATCTTGATCCAGGGATTGAATCAACCATCAATGTTTCTGTGATTTGTTTGCAGGGTGGCATTATTGGAAATATTCCTTCTGGCGCTATCAATGCGATTGAAAGTGATTTGGGTGGAAATGTAACAGTAATCAACGATAAAGCTATGACTGGTGGGGTCGATATTAAAACATTTTCCCCGACGGAAGGAGATTATTCCCGATTAAAAAATGAACTAATAAAAAAGATGTATGATGATGTAATTAATGAGATCCAAAATTCATACCCACAGGCATTGTTGATACCGAAAGATTCGATCGTAGTAAAACTGATAATCTCCGAAGAAAGGTTACCTGAGGTTGGTAACCCAGCTGAAAGGCACGTCTTGAAATTAAAGGTGATTTATTCTGCCTGGATCATTCTGAAAGAGGATGTTGATAAATCAATTGAACTGGCATTAAATGCGAATCTATCATCTCAATTTTTACCTGTTGTTGATTCGATTAATTATCAACTTAACGAAAACTCCATCGAATATTCCAATAATAAGGTCAAATGGAATGCATCTGCAAGCAGAAAAATAATTTCAAAAATTGATCAGCAAGAGATAATAAAAAAAATAATCGGGAAGAGCAAATCCCAGGCATCTGCGATTATTATGGACGAAATTCCCTTACAGAAGGAACCTGTTTTTGAGATTTTTCCGAAATTTATGAATTTTTTACCATTTCTACCATATCAAATTACGGTGGTGATTGATGGATAAAGATTTTACACGGATTCTTGCTGTTGATTTCGGTTCAGAAAGAATTGGGTTGGCGATCAGTGATCCGACTGGTACTATCGCTAACCCTCTTATGGTTATTAAACATGTTCAACGTGAAAAAGATGCAGAAAAAATTATTTCAATTGCCGTGGAAAATTCAGTTTGTTTGATTATTGTCGGTCAAGCTTTTTATATTGATGGACAACCAAATCCATCTGGCAGAAAATCAGCCAGACTGGCTGAAGTCATTATGCAATTGACAGAAATCCCAGTTATTTTATGGGACGAACATGAGAGCACAAAAATAGCCAGAGAGACTCGCAAAATAATGAAAATAAAAAAGAAAAAACATCATTCCCACATGGATGACCTGGCTGCAACAATAATTTTACAATCATATCTCGATTCATTACCCAGAAATTTACAATTTCCAAATCAGGGTTTGGAGAATAGATGACAAAAAATAAAAAGAACCGTATTCAAAGTTGTTTAGTTTTTTTATTTATTTTCAGCTTTACAGGTCTTTTGATTGGATTAATTTGGTTATCCAATAGCATTAATAAAGAAGTTATTCTTCTATTTGGTGAACCTGAAAAGACTCTTTCCTTTGACAAAAAGATATTGTATACAACAAAAATTTATTTAACCGGAGAAATATTATTGGAAGATCAGAATAATTTGGCTGATGATTATTTCTTCGAAATTCTTCCCGGAGAGACAGTTGGTCAGATTTCTTACAGATTAAAGATGAACGAACTAATAATCGATTCTGATATTTTTAAGGATTATTTAATTTACCGGGGTTTTGATCGGAGAGTTCAATCTGGTTATTTTCGAATAACACCTGAAATGAATGGGATTGAGATTGCAGAAAAAATCACCAATCCAATTCCTGATAAAGTCCGGTTTATTATTTTACCTGGCTGGCGAGTGGAAGAAGTAGCCTTGACACTTCAGAACTCAGGTCTGGCAATTAACCCTGATGAATTTCTTGCCATGGTAAACAACCCGTCTCCAGATTGGCTTCCCCCAGGATTTGAAAATTTAGATTCCCTGGAAGGCTATTTATATCCAGGTGAATATCTGGTTGATAGAGAAATTTCTTCTCAGGATCTTATTCTAAATATACTCGATAAATTTAGAGAGATTATTTTCTCCGAATTTGCTCAAGCGTTTGAAAATCAGGGGTTGACTTTACACGAAGCATTAATTTTTGCTTCAATTGTTGAAAGAGAAGCAATTGTCAATGATGAAATGCCAATGATCGCGTCTGTATTTTTGAACCGATATGCAATTGGTATGAAATTGGATAGTGATCCAACCGTGCAATATGCTGCTGGATATAACATAACTCAGGCAACCTGGTGGACAAATCCTTTATCCTTACAAGATTTGCGAATTGATTCACCCTTCAATACCTATATTTATAATGGATTACCTCCCCATCCGATTTGTAATCCAAGTATCACAGCTATTCAATCAGTTGCTTTCCCTGCAGAATCAACTTATTATTATTTTCGTGCCCGGTGTGATGGTTCTGGAAGACATAATTTTGCAGAAACATATGAAGAACACCTTGCGAATGGTTGTCCATAAGGAGAAAAAATGGAATATCTAGGTCTAGATGTAGGCGGATCAGGCATTAAAGGTGCGATTGTTGATACAGTATCAGGAAAATTAATCACTGACCGTTTTCGTATTGATACTCCTGAAGGAGCAGAACCTAAGGATGTTTCCATAACGATGCACAAAATTTGTCAACATTTCCAATATACAGGACCCGTTGGGGTTGGTTTTCCCTCAATCGTTCAGCATGGAATTGTGCTCTCAGCTGCAAATATCTCAAAAAATTGGATAGGACAGAATATTAATGTGTTGCTTTCACAAGAATCCGGAAATCAAATATTTAGTTTGAATGATGCCGATGCCGCAGGAATTGCTGAAATGAAATTTGGAATCGGTCAGGAGTATCAAAAAGGAGTTGTGATTCTATTAACGATTGGAACAGGCATAGGATCTGCAATCTTTTCAGATGGAGTATTAGTCCCGAACACAGAATTTGGACATCTTAAAATTCGTGGAAAAGATGCTGAACACAGAGCATCGGATGCTGTTCGGCAAAAGGAAGAATTATCCTGGAAAAAATGGGGTGAAAGAATAGATGAATTATTGGTTACACTTGAAGGATTGTTTTCGCCGGATTTGTTTGTTATTGGTGGAGGCGTAAGCAAGAAGTTTGAAAAATATGCAGGTAACCTAACCATCAAAACAAAAATTATGCCAGCTATGTTATTAAACCAAGCCGGCATAATTGGTGCTGCAATTTACGCTAAAGAACAATTTGAGGGATCAGGATAATATTCCACCCTCAGTAAATTTCCTTAAATCACTAAAAACATTTGTGATGTCCGATTCATTCAATGGTTTTTGTGTATTCTTATTAAATAATAATCCAAGCTGTACTTTTTCCAAAGCTAGTTCTCGAATCGTCATATTTCTTGAAATTGATTCTTTTACCAAATCTGCACCAACCTGATATCCAATTAATGGATTTAATGCCGTGACAAGGATAGAGTTTTTTTCCAACCATCCTTCAGCTTTTGTAACATTGACTGTAATTCCTACCACACATTTTGTCGTAAAAGCATTGATGCTGCCAATCATGACATGCATCATTTCGAATAAATTGTGGGCAATTATTGGCATCATAACATTCAATTCTAGTTGGCCAGCTTGTGCTGCAAGACTGACAGTTGTATCATTTCCGATCACATGAAACATTGCCATATTCAACATTTCTGCCAGAACTGGATTGACCTTTCCTGGCATGATACTCGATCCTGGTTGAACTGGTGGTAGACGGATTTCATCCAATCCGGTAGCCGGTCCGGATGATAACAATCGAAAATCATTGGCAATTCTTGTTAAGGATACAGCCAACGTTCTTAATGAAGAAGAGAAATCGACCATATCTGCCATAGATTGCATCGATTCAAACAAGTCATCAGAGGTGCTGAGATCAAGATTTGTAATACGTTTTAATTCTTCAACCATCCGTGGATGATATTCTTTATGTGCGTTCAGTCCAGAACCTGTGGCAGTTCCACCAATTCCAAGTCTTCTGAGACCTTCCGTAGACCTATTAATTCTCTCAGCATCCCGTTCAATTGCTCGGGCATAAGCAGCGAATTCCTGACCTAATCGAACAGGTACAGCATCTTGCAGATGAGTCCTTCCAGATTTGACTATATGGTCAAATTCGATTGATTTTTCTCTCAGAGCTGAAATAAGGAGGTTGATGGTTTGCAGTAATTCATCCAATCTCCAAAGACAGCCCAACCTGATCGCTGTCGGAATCGTATCATTGGTTGATTGCCCCATATTCACATGATCATTGGGATTTACTTTATATTCTCCTAATTGTCCTCCAAGGATTTCTGTAGCCCTGTTTGCGATGACTTCGTTTGTATTCATATTGTGGCTGGTACCGGCACCTGCTTGAAATGGGTCAACAACAAATTGATCATTCCATTCGCCCATCATTACTTCATCACCTGCCTGGATGATCGCCTTGGCTAAATCTTCTGGAAGAAGGTTTAAATCCAGATGTACTTTTGCGGCAGCTTTCTTTATGGCAGCCATAGACCAAATGAATGCTTTGTATGGTTTCATTCCGGAAATGGGAAAATTTACAATTGCTCTTTGGGTTTGAACCCCATAATAAGCAAATGTTGAAACCTCGAGGGGACCTAATGAATCTTTTTCAATTCGATAATCTTCCATTTGATTTGTTCCTTTTGTAACTAGTTAGATAAAAAAGAGGAAGTCATCTGACTTCCTCTGATTCTCATCATTGAAAAACATTATCCTGCTGTACTATAACCAGGACCATCAGTAAAGTATTTCGCATTTGCTTCTGTATCAGGAGTCAAATCTACTTCTTCACCGGCTTCTAATGTTTTTATGCCTTCCAGGTGAACTGCTTCCCCATCATGATTGGTTCCATCATAAACTTCCTCAAATCCTGGAGTTCCTACCGGCATAGAGATTTTTTCTCCACCTTTTGCTATATATGGTGCGGGAACTTCATCTTCCGGGAATATTGATTCAAATGGACATTCGGGAACGCAGGCTCCGCAGTCAATACAAGTATCAGGATCAATGTAATACCAGGGATATTGATCCTCTGGTTTTCCAGGCACAATACATTCAACTGGACAAACAGTCACACAGCCACCATCACGCAAACATAAACTAGTTATTACATGGGTCATTTTTTCCTCCTAAAAATTATTTTTTCTAACTTAACTTACTTCGAGATATTCATTAATTGGAGAGTTTTTTCGACACTTCAGTTATGATTAAGATGATAAAATTTGGCAAATCAATTCCAATTTCATTTTATCAAGCAACATATTTTTGTCAAGCAAAGTAGAAACCCGAATTATATGATCAAAGAAAAAACGTACCCTTTAATTGGTTTGTTCTTAGGAATCCTGGCTGTTTCTACAGCTTCAATTTTCATAAGATTTGCACAATCTGGAGCTCCTTCGCTTGTCATAGCAACAATTCGTTTACTAACCGCAGTGATTGTTATCAGTCCTATTGCCTTCTTTCAATTTAGAAATCAAATATTTGAAATTTCCAAAAGAGAATTATCCCTTTTATTATTATCAGGATTATTTCTTGCGATTCATTTTGCAGCCTGGATAACCTCGTTGGAATATACAAGTATTGCAAGTTCCGTTGTTATTGTCACAACAACACCGCTTTGGGTGGCTTTATTTTCACCAATTTTCTTGAAAGAAAAGAATAATTCCAGTATTTGGATTGGTTTGATACTGGCAATCATTGGAAGCAGTCTGGTAGCGATTAGTAATCAATGTTCATTCTCATCAGAAACCATAATCCAATGCGAGGATTTAAGACTTACGGTTGATAAGAATTCTGTTTTTGGAAATTTTCTGGCATTAATTGGGGCATGGATGGCGGCCGGATATATGATGGTTGGCAGGAAAGTTAGATCAAGAATGCCGTTGATTTTGTACATTTTTTATGTATATTTGTTTTCTGCTATCATTCTTCTCATTATTACCTATGGTTCAGGCCTGAATTTAATTGGTTATTCAAAAAATTCATACTTTTGGATGTTTTTATTAGGTCTTGTTCCACAATTATTAGGGCATTCCATCTTTAATTGGGCTTTAGGTCATCTTCCTGCAGCATTTGTGTCTATCGCTTTAATTGGTGAACCTGTCGGAACGATTCTTTTAGCCTTTTTATTCCTAAAAGAGATACCAAGCGTATTGGAGTTTCTTGGTGGATTTTTGATAATAACAGGAATTTTTCTAGTCACATTCTTAAATCAAAAAAGGGCAGATCAGAATTAACAAGTTTTGTCATTCATCTTCCGGTATGGATATTCGGCTGTACAGGAAATTTAGTTCATGGATTTTTTCTGCTAATGCAGTATCAATTTGATTGGGAAGTGCTCTCCAGCTCCAATTGCCGCTGGCAACTCCTGGAAAGTTCATTCGTGATTCAGTCCCCAATCCCAAAAAATCCTGTAAAGGAGCAATCGTAATTCTCGCTGCAGAGGTCCAAACCGATCGAATAATATCCCAAGAAATATTATCACCTGATCTTGCAAGATATCTTCGGCAAAAATCCTGTTCTTTTTCCGGGGCATTTTGATACCAGCCCAACGCTGTATCATTGTCATGAGTCCCGGAGTAAGCAACACAATTCACCGGATAATTATGGGGTAAAAATGGATCACCTGGGTCTCCAGAGAAGGCAAACTGGCATATTTTCATTCCAGGTAGATCAAATTGATCCCGTAATATATAAACATCATCAGAAATTTCACCTAAATCCTCAGCAATGATTGGCAAGACTCCCAATTCCTTTTGCATTACTTCAAAGAAATCAGCTCCTGGACCTGGAATCCATTTACCAATCTCAGCAGTTGGGTTACCCGCAGGAACTTCCCAATAATTAACAAATCCCCGAAAATGATCAAGCCTTATAAAATCAAATAGCCTTAAAGTAGCATTGATTCGCTTAATCCACCATTGATATTTGCTTTTTTTGTGAATATCCCAACGATACAATGGATTACCCCATAGTTGACCGGTAATTGAAAAATAATCTGGTGGAACACCTGCAACTACCGTTGGTTTAAGATTATCATCAAAATAAAACAATTCAGGGTTTGACCAGGCATCTGATGAATCGGAAGAAATAAAAATTGGAATATCACCTATTATTCTTATCCCTTGATTATTAGCATATGCTTTTAAGGCTGACCATTGTCTAAAGAATAAGAATTGCCGGAACATATGTGTTCCGATCAGAGCTTGATGCTTCTCTTTGAATCGCACCAAAGCTTGCTTATCTCTTTTACGGAGATCGTCATTCCAATTTACCCAACTCAATCCACCATTTACTTCTTTAATAGCCATGAATAATGAAAAATCATTTAACCAATCTTGTTCATCAATAATAAATTTTTGGAATAAGTCAATTAATTCTAATGATTGTTGACTCTTGTAGTTTTTATAGGCTCGATCAAGAAGTTTTAATTTCCATTCAATAACAGGTCCAAAATCTACAGCATTTTCTGGAAATTCGGGTCGGTCGGATAAATCATCAATTGTCAATAATCCTTCATCCACCAATAAGAGTGAATTTATTAAATAGGGATTTCCTGCAAATGCCGAGAAACATTGATATGGTGAATCTCCATAACCTGTTGGTCCTAACGGAAGCAATTGCCATAATTCACAACCAGATTGAACAAGAAAATTAATCCAATCGTAAGCCTCCGGGCCTATATCACCAATCCCATCTGGACCGGGGAGACTGCTTGGATGTAATAATATTCCTGACATTCTTTTAGATTTCATAGGGCAATCTCCTCGTTTGAACATACTCACCAGATTTTATCAAAGTAGAATTATAATCGCTGGGGATAACATCTGGCCCAATTATTGCGTTTGCTTGAATGATGCTTTCCGGTAGGATTATCGAATCCCTACCGATCAATGTTATTTGATAATCCAGGTTATGGTCTCCAATTTTGCAATTTTCACCAACTTTAACACGTTTATCAAGAACAGAACAATCGATCGTTGAATTTCGATCAATGAAACAATCAGTAAAAATAATTGAATGATTAATTTGCGCGCCATTCATCACATAAACACCAGGTGAAAAGACAGAATTTCTTACGACAGCATCGGATTCAATTACACATCCGTCTGATATCATACTATTTTCAACAATTGCACCTTTTTTAATCAATGCAGGTGGACGTTCTTCTGTTCTGGTGTGAATTATCCAGTATGGGTTATACAACTGAAAGGAAGGATATTCTGCCAATAGATCCATGTGTGCTTGCCAATAGGACTCGAGTGTTCCAACATCAACCCAATAGCCATCATAAGGATAAGCAAAAACACGGGAATTATTTTTAATCATACTTGGGATTATATCTTTCCCAAAATCATGAAACGAACCTATGCGAAAATGGTCGTTCCATAATTCCTGATTTAACACTTCCTGTTTAAATAAATAAATTCCCATATTTATTGTGTTCGTTGGTGGATTCTCTGGTTTCTCTAGAAATTCGATGACCTGAAAATTTTCATCATAGTGCATAATACCGTACCTGGAAGCCTCTTCTATCGGGACGGTGATTGTTGCAATGGTTAAATCCGCATTATTGCTCTGGTGGAAATTGACCATTTTTTGATAATCCATTTTATAAATGTGATCACCGGACAATACCAAAATGTGGTCTGGATTTCCACGTTTTATAAATGTAAAATTTTGCTGGACAGCATCTGCGGTTCCGACAAACCAATCTGAAGCCAGGGATTTATAAGGTGTCAAAATACGAACACCACCGGAAATATCCCGGTTTAAGTCCCAGGGAGCTCCAGAGCCAATATGTTCGATCAAAGATTGCGGGCGATATTGTGCCAATACCATCACATCATTGATATTTGAATTTACACAGTTAGACAATGAAAAATCAATAATTCTATATTTTCCAGCGAAAAAAACAGCCGGTTTTGCTCTTTTTGATGTAAGAACTTTTAACCTCGATCCTTCCCCACCTGCCAGAATTACAGCTCTTATTTTCATTTTTCACCTTTGAATAATTTAAGATAAATTTTTGCATATTCAACTGCAGATTTCTCCCAGGAAAAATCAGAATTCATTCCATTAATTTGTAAAGACTGCCATGGTTCTTTATTATCAAATTGAGATAAGGCTCTCAATAATGCCTGAGACATAGCTTCTGGAATTGGATCAATAAAAAGAAAACCATTATTCAATATCCCTGCAGGTTCATCAATGATCGTGTCTTTTAATCCTCCGGTGGATCGAGCAAGCGGAACACATCCGTAGCGCATAGCGATCATTTGGGTTAACCCACAAGGTTCATAGCGTGAAGGTATCAGAAGAACATCTCCGCCTGCGTACATTCGCCTTGAGAGATTCAAATCGAAGCGTAGAATGGTTCGAACTTTTGTTGGCATTTCCACCTCAAGACTTCGACAGGCAGATTCAATTACAGGGTCTCCAGTTCCTAACAAAATTGCTTGCCATGGATAATCAGCAACCATTCTCAATGCGCTGATCGCTATGTCCACCCCTTTTTGTTGATCCATCCTTGTAATAATTATGAAAAGGGGGATGTTAACGTTTTTTTCCAATCCGAATTCGGTTTGTAAAGCTAATTTATTTTTTTCTCTGATATCTAATTGCTGCTTCGTGTAATTATAGTGTAGAGCTGAATCGGTGTCTGGGTCCCATTTGGTTTCATCCAAACCATTTAATATCCCGGCGAGGGATGATTTTCTGGCATTTAAGAAATCTTGAAGTCCACAACCATAATCAGGTGTGAGAATTTCTTTGGCATAGTTAGGTGATACAGTTAATAGATAATCTGCTGCGTACATTCCAATTGGTAATGGAATACTTCTTGCCCAGTCTGGGAGAACTGTACATGGACATTTCGGAAGACCAAATTCATGGATGATGTTTTCAGAACCCGCACCCATATAAGGAATATTATGCATTGATAAAACAGATTTTGTTTTCTTAAAGAAAGAATCTGTTTCTCGGCGATTTTTGAGGTCATAAACCACTAGAGCGGTATGCCAATCATTCGCATGAATAATATCAACTTGCCAATTGATTTTCTTCACTAACTCTAAAGCTGCGATGGAGAAGAATATATATTTTTTTGCATCATAATCAGGATTTGAAGAATATACATTAAGGTCTGAAAGAATGGATCCTCCTTCAATTAAATAAACTGGAACACCTTCAATATTAGTCTGAAATACCCTGGCTGGTATGTCTATATTTCCTTGTTTTACAAAAAATGAGGAAACCAATTGGATATTATCCAATTTTTGATTAATCATGGTATGGAATGGAATTACTAATCGAATATCCAGTTCATGACCTGACAATTGATTAGGCATCAGGTTTTTTAAAGCCTTCGGTAGTGAACCAGCTACATCTCCTAATCCACCAACTTTGATTAATGGAGCTGCTTCTGATGCAATATATAAAACATTAATTGGACGAATTTCTTTCAACTTTACTCTCCCTGTGTGACCTGAATTTCTAAATTAATTCTATATAGTCTTTAGAAATAAAAGATTTGTTTTGCAATCCTAAAATTTCAATTAATTCCATTACAAATTTAGATTTATATTCAGCGTCACTACGGCTCCATGTTCTACTTTTGATTTCCAGATATGAACCCAGTTTTGGGACAACAAACGTGTCAATATTTATAAAAAATTCTGTTTCTTTGTAGCTGACTAAAAATCGCTTTCGATATTTTTCAATTTCAACAGTATTTGTTGGTCTAAAATATTCCTTGTAAAAACGCATACTTTGGGTTGCTGGTGCAAAAAATCTTGATCTTGATAACATTACCTCTTGTGGAAAATGTTTTTCTCGATTCTCGCCGATTAATGTCAATCTGGAGCGAACATTAACCACTTTATTTTCATCTGATATAAAGTGATCCTCTCTATATCTTAATCTTCCTTGATCTGGGTCATCAAAAAAGAAATATGTATCATATTCATGATAATGTCGTTTTCTTTGAACTGACAGATTGCTGGAAAGCAATGTATTGATAATTGCATCTGGATCTTCAATAACCACCTTGATTTGAACTTCAAGGCTTTCCTCTTCCATTGTTCCACCAATTGCAACAAGTTTTGAAAGAATTGATGACTCTCGTTGGAATAGGAAAGAATCTATCTTTTTTGCATACTCCTGTCCTTGAATCATTAATTGTGTTTCATCAACAGTTAATAATTGGTTGTTTTTCATTAACCATTTTCCATTAACCATGAGGTCTGTAACATCATTCGCCTTTGCAGCATAAACAACCTGACTGTAAAGACTGTCGGGTAGATGCCTGAACCAGGGTGAGTTATGGACTTTAGAAATATCAATTAATATTAGGTCAGCTCGTTTACCTGGAGTTATCGATCCGGTTATTTGTTCGATATGCAGAGCTTTTGCCCCAATACGTGTAGCCATAGCAACTGTGGTTTTTGCTGGTAAAGCAGTTGGATCACCTGATGAGCCTTTAGCAAGAAATGTTGTCAAACGGATTTCTTCAAACATATCCAAATCATTATTGGAGGCTGGTCCATCCGTACCAATTCCAACATTAATACCAATATCCATCATTTGTTTTACTGGTGAAATTCCAGATGCCAGTTTCATATTGGAAGATGGGTTGTGAGCCACACCAACATTTTTATTTTTCACCATCCGTATCTCTCCTGGATCGATGTGCACACAATGAGCAGCTATTACTTTTGCTTCAAATAAATTTAAAGTGTCCATATATGGAATAACTGGCATTCCATGCTCTGCTGTGATATTTTCAACCTCAGTTTGTGTCTCTGCTAGATGAATATGCAGGGGGATGTCATATTTTTTTGCAATTTCTTTAGACTTTTCAATAATTTCAGGTGTACAGGTATAAGGCGCATGGGGAGCGATTGCAGGAATGATTAAGGGATGATGCTTCCATTTCTCAATAAAATTTATTGAATAAGAAATTGATTCATCATACGATTGAGCATCTGGAGTAGGAAATTTCAATATACTTTCCGCACAAATTGCACGTAGACCTACTTCAGCAGTGGCTTCGGCAACATCATCTTCAAAATAATACATATCAGCAAAACAAGTGATCCCGGAACGAATCATTTCAGCGCAGGCTAACTTCGTGCCTAAACGAACAAATTCTGGTGTAACGTATTCTCTTTCAACAGGCATCATGTAACCAAGGAGCCAAACATCCAGTCGGAGATCATCTGCTAATCCACGTAGAAGGGTCATTGGGACATGCGTGTGGGCATTGATTAGGCCGGGCATTAAGATTTTTTCTTTTGCATCAATAATTTCATCTGATGTAAAGGATGCAAGAATATCGGATTCAAATCCTACAGCCCTGATTATGTCATTCTCAATAGCAACTGCACCAGGACAATATTGGCAAAATTCCTCATCAATCGTTAAGATACTAGCATTCTTGATTATGAATGATACTTTTTCCATTAATTCCTCCAATCAGATTTTTATAAGTTGAACTCGAAGAAAATTCAAAGTGGTTTTAGCTGCCCAATCGGCAGCCAGGTTACTATGGCCACCAAACAAAAAGGTTTTTGAGACCAGTTGATCCAGATAAATATAAATGATCTTTAAAGTTAAATTATTTTCAAAATTTGGTTGTAGGTCAGAAAACAGCAAGATGTTAGGATTTATCTGTTTGTACAAGTTTTCCAGTGATAATTCAAGTATATCAGTCTCAAATTCATTTAGTAGATCTGGTCTGGATAAGAGCACATTATATTTTTGAAGAAGATTATTGACTTGATTTTCTAAACCATTTTCGATTGTGAAAACTCTTATATTTTTATCAAGCAGATGGTTTGAAACAATTTTTTCCAATGTATCCTCATTAAATCCAAAAACAAAACCATCTAATCGTTTACACAGAATTGTTGAAATCTCAGATATCATTTTGTCAGCCTGTGTATTATCGATTGCTTTCGCTGTTATTCTTATATCTACTTGACCTGGGTAGGCAACGATCCCAACAGTCGGATTTGATTGAGTTTCAAGATCAGCAATAATTTCATCTATTACCGACTCACCAGCACCGCTGGTGTGGATGGTTAGTGATTGGAAAACCGATTTTTCTCTGAAAAAATCACTTAAGATTTCATGTACATTGTTTTCTAATAAAAATTCCAATTCCATTGGAACGCCAGGTAAGGAAATAATTAATCCTTTTTCTGTAACACAATAAAAAGCTGGAGCTGTTCCTACCTGATTTTCGATAACCATCGCACCTTTCGGAATGAAAGCTTGTTTTTTATTATTTTCTGTTGGTGTTTTCCCAAATCGTTTAAATCGCTGATTAATTTGTTGCCAGGATTCAGGACGGTATTCCAGGTCAACGCCTAATGCATCTGCAATTGCAAGTCTTGTTGGGTCATCAACCGTTGGCCCCAATCCACCGGAAGTGATTACAATATTTGCTCTTTTGATGGATTCCTGAACAACAGCTGTGATACGTTTTTCATTATCACCAACGATTGTTGTTCGAAAAAGGTCTATTCCGATACTTTGTAAAAAGCGAGCAATTTGACGCGTGTTTGTATCTTGAATTTCTCCTAAAAGAAGTTCAGTTCCGATTGCAATAATTTCTGCTGACGGCAATTTTCCTCCAACACGCTCATCGACGAAACAATCAATCCACTTAATGATTCAAATTTATTGTTAAGTTTAGCATGAATCTAATTGGGAAAATATGTTTCAACCATGATAAAATTTTTGAACTTGATATGAATAAGATGAATCGACAAGAATTAGCCCGGTGGGGTGAAGGAAAAGCTAAAAGTTTTCTTGAAAAATCAGGTATTCGAATCATCCATCAAAATTTTCGGACCAAGAATGGTGAGATTGACTTAATTGGACTGGATAAAGATGATCTGATTTTTTTTGAAGTTAAAGCCAGATCATCAAAAGAATTTGGATATCCCGAAGATGCGGTAAATTTTCCGAAAATTGAAAAAATTGAAGTAGTAGCAAACGAATTTATCGATGATTTCCCCACAAAAAATGTGAATTGGCGGATAGATGTGGTTGCCATAATTCGAAATCCCTATAATGAATATTATGATATTAAATGGTTCAAAGATGTTGTTTCTTGAATTGGAACAACCAGTAATATTTGTAGTAGGGCCAACCGCCAGTGGGAAAACTGGACTTTCAGTTCAGCTGGCGAAGTTTTTTGGTAGTGAAGTGATTTCTGCTGATTCAAGATATTTCTATCGCAAGATGAATATAGGTACTGCAAAGCCATATGAAGAAGAATTGGATTCAGTTAAACATTACATGATAGATATTGCTGAACCTGATGAGACACTTAGTGTGGCTGAATTTAAACAAATGGTTACAGAAATTATCTCCAAAATTCATCAACAGAAAAAAATCCCTATTGTTGTCGGAGGAACTGGCCAATATATCCATGCCCTTCTAAATAATTGGGGAATGCCAGAGATTGAATCGGATCACAAACTCAGGAATATCCTGGAAAATTACGCAAAACTGTATGGAAAAATGCGATTGTTCGAATTCTTAGAAAAATTTGATCCTGATTCTGCCAGAATAATTGATTATCGAAATTTACGAAGGACGATTCGAGCTGTTGAGGTTATGCTAAAAACTGGACAAAAATTTTCTGATCAAAGATCAAAAAAAGCCTCACCCTATTCAAAAAAAATTATTGGGATTCATTGGAATCGGGAAGTTTTGTACCAAAGAATTGATGACCGTATCGAAATGATGATAAAAAATGGGTTTATCGATGAGGTCAGATTACTTCTCGATTTAGGTTACTCCACAGATATCCCTTCGATGTCTGCGATAGGTTATCGTGAAATTGCAGCTTTTATCCATGGAGAAATTTCCCTGGATGAAGCCTGTGTATTAATGAGAAGAAATTCCAGACAGTATGTCAGACGGCAGGCTAACTGGTTTAAAGAAAATGATCCGGAAATAAAATGGTTCGATGGAGAGAGTCTTGAAATAAGGCATGTCGTTAATTATCTGATCTCAGATCAAAATTGGATCAGAGCAGAATAAAAAGAAATGAACCGGAGATTTCCGATGCATTTTTACAAATTATGCACTTAGCAGTTCAGGAACTCCGCTTTTCTTAGCGTTGGGGGCTGGGAAGATTTTTTCAAATTCTTCCTTCGAGAGTGTTTCGACTTCTAACAATTTCACTGCCACTTCATCAAGTTTATCTCGATATTCTACCAGGATCTGTTTTGCCTTTTGATAGGCATCATTAACCAACACGCGAACTTCCTGATCAATTTTTTCTGCAACAGCTTCTGAATAATCACGTTGTTCTGAAATTTCCCGACCTAAGAAGATTAATTCTTCTTTCTGCCCATAAACCATTGGCCCTAAGTTTACACTCATTCCGAGGCGCGTAACCATGGCTCTGGCAAGTTTACTGACACGTTCAATATCATTGGATGCACCTGATGTTATATCGTCAAACACTAACTCTTCTGCAGCGCGACCACCGAGCAGGCCAACCATATCAGTGAACATTTTCTTTTTTGCCATGAGTAATCGATCTTCCTGTGGTAAAGCAAGCGTATAACCTGCTGCCATGCCACGAGAAATGATTGATACTTTTTGAACCGGGTCGCCTTGAGGTAATACATGCATGACTACCGCATGACCAGCCTCATGATAGGCAACAATTCGTTTCTCTTCCTGGCTTATTAATCGGCTCTTGCGTTCCGGACCAGCAATCACTCTTTCAATTGATTCTTCGAATTCACTTTGACCAATCAGAGTCTTATTCCGTCTGGCTGCTAAAATGGCTGCTTCATTAACAAGATTTTCCAAATCGGCCCCAACAAATCCTGGTGTCGATTTAGCGATTACACTCAAGTCAATATTACTTTCAAGCGGTTTCCCTTTAATATGGACTTTCAGGATAGCCTCACGACCGCGTACATCAGGTCGATCCAGGACAACACGTCGATCAAAACGACCTGGTCGTAACAAAGCTGGGTCCAGGATATCAGGTCGGTTTGTGGCGGCCATGATAATAATATTCGTATCTGTATCAAATCCATCCATTTCAACCAACATCTGATTTAGTGTCTGTTCCCGTTCATCATGACTTCCGCCAAGACCTGCGCCACGTTGTCGTCCGACTGCATCAATTTCATCAACAAAAACAATACACGGTGAGTGTCGTTTTGCCTGATCAAATAAATCACGGACGCGGCTTGCACCCACACCAACGAACATTTCAACAAATTCCGAACCAGAAATTGAAAAGAAAGGTACACCAGCTTCGCCAGAGACTGCTTTCGCGAGTAATGTCTTACCGGTACCAGGAGGTCCAACCAATAATACACCTTTAGGAATTCTTGCACCAAGAGCGATAAATTTTTGTGGTTCGCGCAAAAATTCTACAACTTCTTTTAATTCTTCCTTTGCTTCTTCCACACCAGCAACATCCAGAAATGTTACTGTAGGATGATCTCCGGTGAACATTCTTGCTTTTGATTTTCCAAAAGACATAGCTGCATTATTGCTGCCTTGTGCCTGTCTGAATATAAAGAAGAATGCACCACCCAAGATCAGGAATGGAAGGATGTAACCTAATGCGGTCAACACCCCCAACCAGGCACTTGGTGCTTTGATGATGATCCGAATTTTCTCAGGATCTAAATCTGATTGGGTCACCCCCAGATTTAGCAACTGTTCAACCAAAGTTGCAGTCGTTTCTTTATTGGATAATCCTTCTCGCGCATCCGCAAGATATTTAACACGAAGTCTGTTTTCACTTTCTTCAATTTCTGATATTTTTCCAGATTTGATATCCGCAGCAATTTGGTTGATCGTTAAGGTTTCCGCAGTACTCCGCTGACTAAAACTGTAAAATGCCATCACGATAATGGCAACAAATAGCAGTAAGTAGATAACATACGATTGATTTCTAGAATTCACTCATGCCTCCCAACAAGGAAAGTCTTTTGTAAGATGTGAAAATTATACCAATCTACTATTGTTAAGGCTAATCTTTGATAACGTTTTTTACCACATCTAATGAATTTCTAATAAAAAACGATCATTTTGGATTATTTTTCCTTATAAATAGGTAGGATTCGAAAAAAAACCATTTTATGTCCCACTTATACTTCAAAAAAAAAATGACCATCAATTGACAAGATTTATCTATTTAAGATATTGAATTTATTGTTTTGACGATCTGTGATATGTGAATACGATCGTGCTGAGTGATAAATTTTATTAATTCAATAGTTGATGTAGGTCCAAATATTGCATGATTAATGGGCTTTTTCCAAAGATCAGGTCCAAAATATTCTAATTTTTCAATTAATTGAATTCTGTTTTCAACAAATTTTTGGATTACTTCTATGGGATTATTCCTAATATATTGACGCTCCTCGGCCCATTGATCTGTTAAAGCAGCCTCTATAAACGGATTTGTCTCTTTTTCTATCAATTTCAATCTCGGAATATTCACTTCGATATCAACGTCAGCCAAATGAGCGAAAATTTCAACCAATGACCATTCATCCTTCTTTGGACGTTTGGTAAAAACCTCATTTGAAAAATGTAATCTCTGATATGAATCTATATTAGCCGCTGTGGCACGTAAGATAGCAAGGAAAGATGTTTTTGAATTATTGATTTCAACCAATAATTTTTTTGAGTTAATGTTTTCAATCCAATCGACAACCTGATCAAGTTTGCCAGAAGAACTTAATGGATGAATGGGAATATTGATTTCCTCAGGTGGTCTACCAATAAAAAATGACGGAATTCCTAAAAGTTCTGCTGGAACAATATCCATATCCCATTCATTACCTACCATCAAGGTAAATTCGTCTGGCCAACCTAACTTTCCTAAAATTTCGGCTATGAATTCAGGTTTGGGTTTCGTAAAATGCATTTCTTCATAGTTTGTTATGTATTCAAAATCTGATAGTGGTAGACCAAGATTTGCCCATTCAATTCGGTGTTCTATGGCAATTTTTGGAAATAGGGGATTTGTTGCAATTACAATTTTGTGATGCGAGTCCACCATTTTATTGATTTGAATTTGTGCTGCGGGGATTATCTTTGTAAATGGTGCCAGAGCAGGAAATTTGTTGTTATAAAAATCTTTGAGATGATTGTAAAGGTGATCTTTAGAATAACCTATATGCGGATAAAAATATTGGTCAAAACATTCTTCCAACGTTTTTGAAGGGTCATTATTGTTGACCATGAACTCTGTTCCTGTGAAAATAGCTGTCGGGAGCAGTTTTGGTGAAATATAATTTGATAGATGTTCACCTAATTTGTAAAGATAAGCGGGTAAAAATGTCTCCATCGAATTCTCAAGGAGAGTATCATCCAGATCAAATAAAATAATCAATTACTTTTCCTCAAGAAAAATATCAGGTAAAGGGTGACAATTTCCACAACCAATATGTGGTTCTTTTACTTTTGTTTTACTTTTCACACAATAAGCAATTACGTTCATTCTCTTAATAAAACCAAAATCTTTCTTGATTTCACCAGATAATTGCATGTGTTTACATGCGTTTGCTTGTAAAATATCCGGTACTGGACAAGATTTACATATTTTTGTTGACCAATTCTTTTTTGAAGGAGATGAGTCAACCAGGCGACATTCTTCAATATTTCGTCCCCGATAATAGTCGCCAAAAAAATAACGACATTCCTGTCCATAAGGAGTACGCATAATTATTGTGTTACACGGGTGACATATTCACCAGTTCTTGTGTCAACTCGAATTACATCGCCGGTCGTAATAAAATATGGGGTAAATACATGAGCGCCGGTTTCTACTTCTACTTTTTTCGTTTGGCCGGTTGCTGTGTCACCTTTTACTGCCATCTCTGCGTATATTACTTCCAAATCGACATTTATCGGCAATTCTATATCAATGGCTTTAGCGTTATAGAAGGTTATTTTCACTTCCATATTTTCTTTTAAAAAGTCGGTGGATTCACCAAGAACTTCTGATTGAAGTGGATATTGTTCGAATGTATCATTATCCATGAAATAATAAAATTCACCGTCGTTGTATAAATATTGTGCATTATGGTACTCGAGACGAACATCCTGAACCTGTTGACCAGAATTGAACGTTTTTTCGATATTCGAACCTGTTAGCATATTTCTGGCTTTAATTCGAATTGTAGCTGACCCACGACCAGATTTATTATGCCCATAATCCACTACTTTATATAGATTTCCATCTAATTCAAAAGTCACACCTTTACGAAGCTCATTGACATCAATCATAAACACCTTCTAGAAGAAAATAATGACTTGATTATAGTCCAGGCAATAAAGGGTGACAAGGTCGGAAAATTCGAAAAAAAATTTTATGAAATCTAATTTCATGAATTTTCAGCGTTTTGTTAAGTTCATAATTAAGGTTGCTCAACTTGGCAATTCTTTTTTAAGGTAAGCTAGGTAATAAGATCAAATATTACCAATCAAAAAAGGGCTGCTTTGCAGCCCTTTTTTGATTGGTTTTTTTGATCAACCCAATTTGGGTTCAATAATTCCATAACCCCCGTCACGACGATGATAAAGGATATTGATACTCTCTGTGTTCATATTAAAGAAAACAAAGAAGTTTTCATGTCCTAACATTTTCATCTGTTCAATGGCTTCTAATTCATCCATAGGAATCAAAGAGAAGGTTTTTCTCCTGGTGATTTCTGGCATTTCTTCTACTTCATCAAATTCTGGTAATTCTGAAGCAAGTTCAGAAAGAGGCATGCCATCCCCGCGACCTCTTTGTCTTTTACCTTTGAGGCGTGCAATTTGTCGAGTCATTTTTTCGACTGATTCATCTATTGCAGCAAATATGTCATCTGCTCTTTCTTCTGTTCTAAGAATGAAACCTTTACCTCTGATCGTAATTTGGGCAACCTGACGATCAGATGCGTTTCTGGCAGATTTTATGTAGGATAGATCAACTCTCGTTTCATCAATATCATTTAAATATCGATAAAGTTTTGTGACTTTTTTATTCACATATTCATCTAATCTTTCATTCATCTTAAGATTTTTAGTAAAGATATCGACTTTGATTGCCATTTTATTCCTCCTGATACAAGATTTTAAACAGATGCTGTTTCGATTAGATCATCACTATAGCCATTTTTTGTTGGAACAGCTCGAGCTAAAGTAAATCCTACTATATCGTTTGCCCCAGCAAGTTTCAATGCGGATGCACAAGCTTCCAGAGTGGCTCCAGTTGTTGTAACATCATCAATCAGAAGAATATTCTTTCCTTTTACCTGTTGGGGATCTGCAACGAAAGCTTCGGATACATTTAATAAACGCTCATGCCGATTTAAGCCAACCTGAGGTCTGGTTTCCTTTGATCGACGCAGCGCCTGTTTATTAATTGGTTTATTGATTTTCATAGAAAATGGAAATGCAAGCAAGTAGGATTGATTGTATCCACGTTCTTTAATTCTCTTTGGGTTTAATGGAACTGGTATTACCATATCAATATCCATTTTGTTTTTATTGTACAGTTCCACCAATAAATTTGCCAGTATATCCGCAATACCAATATCCCGATGATATTTAAATTTCTTAATTGCCATTGAAATTGGTGGCATATATAAAGAAAAAGATCGAATCATTAATAAGTGTTCAAATTGTGCTTCACAGGTTGTTAATTCGTGATAGAAGTAATTGTCAATAACCATTCCACATTTTAGGCAAAAATCTTTATCAATTGTTTTAATCTCTCTTAAACAATCAAAACAAAAACGTTCTCCGATTAATCCGCAACCTGGACAGCTTGGAGGGAAAATTAAATCCAATATTTTCCAAATTGATTGATTAAGAGGTATGCGAAGAGATGGGGAATCAACCCTATAAGCCATGAAAAGCTCCTTATTTAATTAGAACATTCCACCAAGAGCGGATTGCATTAATCGAATAGCAGCAGGAGTTAATAACACGATCATGAGGGAAGGAAAAATCAATAAACCCATTGGGATAAGCATTTTGATAGGAGCTTTATGAGCTGCTTCTTCTGCTAATTGTCTTCTACGAATTCGCATCTGGTCTGATTGAATTCTTAGAACTTTTGATAAAGACACACCTAATTGTTCACTTTGAATAACAGCTGCCACAAAACTAGTCATCTCAGTTAAACCAATCCGATTTGACATGTCTCTTAATGCATCTCTACGGACTTTTCCCAATTGGATTTCCTGGATTACTCTGGCAAAAGCCATTGATAATTGACTTTCCCATTTTTCGCTGACCTTATGCATTGCTGCATCAAAACCAAGTCCGGCTTCAACGCATATTGTAAGAAGATCCAATGCATCAGGTAGTGCTTTTCTAATTTCTTTTTGCCTTCTGGAAATTCGTGAAGACAGAATCATAGTCGGAAAATAAAAACCAATCAATCCAAACAACAAAGAGATTAGAAGTTTTCTTCCAAAAGGCCAGCCGGTTGAACCAATCGAGAGTACAAAAAAAATAAGACCACCAAAAAAAACCAATCCAATAAATTGTGTGGCTAAAATGATGGTTGGATCAATTGCAGATGAGACTCCTGCTAATTCCAATTTTCGCTCAATTGACTTCATTGCATTCTGTGGGGTAAATCGGATGGCAAATTCACCAAGTTTTCGAGCCAAAGGATAAATCACTCTCTCTTGAAAAGGTAAAGAGAGTTCCAGTTTTCTTAGCTCAAGTGGACCTTCGACCTGACTAAGATCATTCAATCGCTCATTCATGATTCGATTTTCGTCGAATTCTGGTCTACGTAAACCTATTACTGTCAATAAAATTGCAACTAATAAAACTAAAACCAGGATGACTATAAATATTTCCATAATCGAACCTCCAAAATCTCTTAAACCTCTATATCACTTAGCTTGTTCATAGCGAAATAACCTGAGATAATCAATAATCCTGAAACAACTAGTGCGATAATACCACAAGGGAAACTCTCTGGTTCAAAGAATTCCATGATATATTCTCTATTTAATAAATAAAGGATCCCAATAACAAAAACAGGTAACATAGATAAAAATTTTCCAGAATACATCGTTTGTGTAGTCAATACTCTAATTTCACCTTTAATTCGGAGTCGTTCCCTAATTGTGTAGGATATCGAATCTAGAAGTTCGGCTAAATTTCCACCAACTTCACGTTGAACATTCATGGCAGTCAATGTCAGATCCAGATCATCACTTGGTATTCTGCCCAATAAATTCTCAAGAGCCTTTTCCATTGTCATGCCTAATTGCATTTCTTGAATAACTCGACGAAATTCATCACAAATTGGTGCTGGCAATTCTTTTGAAACAGCTTCCATTGCTTGCATGGTTGAAAATCCTGCTCTTAGGCCATTCACCATTAAGTTCAACATATCTGGAAGTTGAAGATCAAATTTTTGTAACCGTTTGGTTTGTTGTGATTTCATATAAATGTTGGGTATATATGATCCAATTACAGCGCCTATTATTCCAATGATAATGGTCCTTCCACCAATAAACCAGAGAAGGAAGCCAACCAGTATTGCACTAATGACAATCAGAGCAACAAATTCACCTGGTTTTAATTTCATATCAGCTCGAGACAAGTTTTTTGAGATTCTTTCACCTATTGTAGATCTCTCGACTCGACTATTTAACCACTCAACTAGTGGTCTTGCTCGTTCTTTATCAGATAATTGCTCATCTTCTTCAATATATCTTCCTAACCTTTGTATTTCCGCAGACCGGCGATCATCAGTGATTGAAACTAATATTCCAATAATTAGCAAAAGAACAGCTATTCCACCTAAAATGGAAAATATTACTATTGGGTTGATCTGAGATAACAATTGGTTGATATCCATTGATACCTGCTTTCAAAAATTATCGACGCCTTTCTCCAATACCAAAAACGGATGGAGAAAGATGAATTCCGGATTGTTCGATCTTATCAATAAATTTAGGTCTAAGTCCTGTTGGACGTAATCTACCAACAACTTTACCATTCTCAAAACCAGCTTGTTCGAAATTGAAGATATCTGTCATGGAAATAATATCGCCTTCCATCCCAGACACCTCTGTAATATGAGTTACCTTCCTCGTACCATCGCGCATACGGGATTGATGAACTATTAATTCGATAGCAGATGCGACTTGTTCTCGGATGGCTCGCACGGGAAGGTCCATTCCAGCCATTAAAGTCATTGTTTCTAGACGAGCGAGAGTATCTCTAGGACTATTTGAGTGTAATGTTGTCATGGATCCGTCATGCCCTGTGTTCATAGCCTGTAACATATCTAATGCAGCTTCATCACGAATTTCACCTACGATTATCCTATCAGGTCGCATACGTAATGTATTAATAACTAATTGCCTTATTGTGACTTCCCCTTTACCTTCTATATTCTCTGGGCGAGATTCAAGGGTGACAACATGTTCCTGTCGTAATTGAAGCTCTGCAGCATTTTCAACCGTAACAATTCGTTCATCAGCAGGAATGAAACCGGATAAAATATTTAATAATGTGGTTTTACCAGAACCAGTACCACCTGATATAACAACATTAATTCTAGATTTAACACAAGCGTCTAAGAAACGAATTGCTTCGCTTGTTATCGAGCCAAAATCTATCAGGTTTTCAACTGTAATTGGTGTTTTTGCAAATTTACGGATGGTCAAAACAGGTCCAACCAATGATAATGGAGGGATAATCGCATTGACACGCGAACCATCAGGTAAACGGGCATCAACATATGGACTTGACTCATCGATTCTACGACCAAGAGGTGATACAATCCTCTCAATAATTCTCATCACATGTTCATTGTTTTCAAAAGCCATCGGTTCTCGAATTATTTTCCCAAACCGCTCAATGTATATTTTTTTTGCCCCATTTACCATGATTTCAGTAATAGATTCATCTTCAAGTAATCGCTGTAATGGACCAAAACCTAAAATTTCAGCTGAAATTTGTTCGAACATTCTTGATCGTTCTGGTCTTGACAGAATGATGTTTTCTTCATTTAAAATTTGTTCAAATAATTCCTGGATTGTCTTTTTTACTTCAGCTGTTTGACTTACATCCATACTTGGATCGAGTGTGGTAAGTAATTTGGTCTGAACTCTGTTCTTAAGATCCTGATAAGTATCGCTCGTCGTTGTAGGAGATGGCGCAGATACTCGTCTTGATTGCAGAACAGGATTTCTTAATGGTTCTGATCCATCTGGCTTTTGAGGTGGGCTACTATTAGAATTTTCATTTTGAATTCGACGTAAAATCGACATATTATTTTCCTATAACGGTTATCATTATTCTTTTTCTTCTAATTGAGTTGCGATCTTCTCTTTTACTTTTTCTGCAATCGCATAAATACTTTTAGAAATTAAGCTACTTTTGTTTTCAATAATAAATGGAACACCTCGATTGATTGATGTCGTTACTATTTTTTCTTCCAAAGGAATAACACCTTCAACAACTTGTTTCAGACTTTCAGTAATTCTTTCGGGAGATATGGCTATTCTTTTATCAAATCGATTCAGAACAAACAGAATTCTTTTACGGTTTATTCCAGATTGATCAGAAAGACTCAAAAAGGAGTTAGTGCTCTTAATTGAGGGTATATCTTGATTTGCAATTAGAATAATTAGATTTGAAATGTCCAACGCAGATTGAACCACTTCTGTAAGGTATGGAGTTGTGTCTACAATGATATATTCATATAAGCGTTGAAGGTATTGTAAAACTTTTATAAATTGATCAGCTGATACCTGGTCTGCGTATTCAGGTCTAGGTGGTGATGCCAATACTCGGATACTCGTAAGTGAATGACTTATCAGCACTTCATCGATTATATCAGGATCCAATTCATCAACACGAGGCGCTAAATCAAGGATCGTATTTCTTCCTTGCTCATTTAAGAAAACCGCAACATCTCCAAACAATAAATTTCCATCAACTATGACCGTAGGGGTTAATTCACTTTGAAGTGAGATTGCAAGATTAGTTGCTATTGTGGTACAACCAACACCACCTTTTGGACTATAAACGACGATAATTTTTCCGAGTTTTCCAGCCCTGATTGTTGAAGATTGAACACTTTCCGATGCAATTTGTGCTTTTTCTTTTTCTTCAATTGCTAATTTCCCAGCACGGCGAATCGCATTGGTCAACTCATCGATTAATGGTGGTTTTGACAAGAAATCTCTTGCACCAGCAAGCATCGCACGGCGCATATAACCTGATTCATATTGAACTGACAAGATAATAATCTGAATATGAGGATGTTTACGCCGGATAATTTCTGTGGCTACAAGCCCATCCATATCCGGCATATTAATATCCATAACAATCACATCAGGTAATAGTTTTGACGCAAATTCGATGGCTTCTTTTCCGGTTCTGGCTTCTCCAATTATCTCAATTTTCGGGTCAAATTGAAGCATGCGACGAATATTTTCTCGAGTTTCAGAAATATCGTCAACAATTACTACCCGAATTTTTTCTGGATTTGCCATAATTACCTTTTCAATTCCATAGAATAAAATCTTTGTAAAAAATTATCAATTTATTGACCAGTATTGGGGGCAGCTTCACCTCTAAATGGTTCTATAGCGAATGGTAATTTTGCAGGTAATGGAATATTCTTCTGATCCATTAAATATTGTTGAGTCACTGCATCAGTGATTATAACTTGATCATTATTTGGATTTCGCAGGGCGAGAATAATATTGATATTAGCTTTTCGCATGTATGTCAAGATAACTGCATCTTGAGGAGAAACTGCCAGGGTTACAATATCCGGGGCAATGGGTTCTGGTGCTGGTTGTTCTTCTTCACCTGGCGCTACAACGACTTCCTCAACTGGGGCTGGTTCAACCCCGCTCAAAGGAAAGTCACCAGCTCTGAGAATGATTGCATCTTGAATCACATTTTGGCAAACCAATCTTGGCCGTTGGCCTTCCGAGGGAACAATATAAACGGGCTCATTCAGGGTTGGGTCCAATTCTGTTCGGCCTTGTTTAGATCCTTCACCCCCGCTTGTAATAATGACTGATAATGATTCGGAACTGCTTTCAGCTGTAAGTATTTGTTTAGATACTGAACCAGTATAGTTAGGCAAGACAGACTGATATTCCGGATCAACATCGACCAACGTCATACAACCAATGACCATAACGTGATCACCAGCCTGGGGAGCATAAGCAATTAATCCTTCTCGATCAATTAAGATTGATAAGGCTGTTCTATCAACTGGAATATCAAGCGCAGGAATTGATCCACCTGTCGTGCCATCGATTAACATTCCAGCTGTGATTGGAATCCTTGCTTCCAGTGGGTATAATGCTTTTTTGCCCACAACCGATTCCATGCTTGTATAGAATGTGCCTTCCACCAATTCATTTTTTGGATATGGAATCATCGCCACAACATCCTGGCTTATTAATCCTCCACGACTTACTTTTTGAGAAGTTATAACAATATCAACCATTTCTTCAATTTGGATTTGGGGGGATAGATCAGTTCCTTCTATTGTTGGTTGCAATAAAGGTCTTAAACGAAGAAAGACCACTGTTGCCGCAGCAACTAAAACAATTAACAATAAGGCAATAATAATTAAAGTACGTCCCGTTTTTCTTCCACTGTTAGCCATATTCACGTCTCCTTTTATTTGAATAGGAAAACAAACCTGATGATTTATTATACGGCAAATGGATTATGAAGGAAAACGAATTTTGAAGTTGGTTTATGTCAGAAATCCCCTGCCGTTTATCCATATAATAAGTATATATAATATTGCAATTATTATGCCAAATTTGATAGAACCCTTTTATCAATTATACGACCATTGGTGTTTTTCAACTAGATGATTAAAAATAGAAGATCTCAATTGAGATCTTCTATTTTTTTATAAACGTTTTGAAATTAAATGTTTCTTACAATATTGCTGAAGATGTTTCCAATTGCTGGGCCGAGCAACGCCAGGATAACAATAACAACAACTGCTACTAAAACAAGAATTAAAGCGTATTCAACGAGGCCCTGTCCTTTTTCTTTCGGTGCAAATAACATGTGATATTCCTCCTTTCATATCTTTTTAAGAATTACTATCTGTAATTATACTTTTTTTCAAACATAAATCAAGTAATAAAGATTACAGATACCTAACAATTCATAATATATCATAGTTTTTCAAAATTAAAAAACAACAATATTGTAAGGTTTGTGTAAATAATAACTTAAAAATTGGAAAAGAAATAATCGGGGTGGTCAATAATATACTTTTTCGATAATTTCATCAAAATCGGTGATCAAAAATGTTTTTTAAGAAATCTACCATCAATCAGACAAAATTAAAGATCTGAGACAAAATGAGAAACGTTCTTGAATTAGGAATTTTCGCAAATTATAAACAAAAAGAAACAATATTGAGTTGGTTTTCGAAAATAAAAGTTGCTTAATCCATAATTGAATTAAAAAAGATTAAGCTATAATTATGGAAATGCAATATGGATAGATTGAGGAGGTATAATGAGCGACTTATTTAATCGAATTACAGATGATCAGGATGTTATTAGAAAATTATTTAGCAAAATTCCAGGTTTTAATGGGTATGTGGAAAGGGAAAATCGAAGAGCTGCTGACAAGATACTTCGGGAGGCTGTAGCAAATCGCTTTGAGGAGTTGTGGCAAAGGATTTCCAGCATTCAAAATGATTTAATTAGCACCGGTGGTTTAGAATTTATCGACGATTTAGAACGAGCAGCAATTAAAATTCGTCAATTCATTGATAGAATTCGCCATGCTTCTTATGGTTACTCTCCATTTTTCAATGCAACAAAAGTCAAGGAAGAAGAGCTAGCCAATGTTTATGAATTTGATTTAGCCCTATTAGAAACCGCTGATGGTGTTGGGAGAGCGATTGATAATGTAGAATCTTCGCTGGGTACCGATGGTTTACCTGCCGCCATCAGACATCTAACGAGTCTTTCTCAACAAACAATTGATGTTTACAACCGCCGATCTGAGGTTTTGATGGGTGGTATTGAATCTGAAGAAAATAATTAGTTTCTAGTAAATAATATGGAGAATTAATATGGCTAGAATTTTTGATGTAGTTGAATATGCAAGCGAAATGAAGGACGAAATTGTCCGTCGTTTTCCGGAGACCGGTGTTGCTGATCTCAGGATTGGTTCACAAGTAATCGTTCGAGAATCACAAAGGGTAATTTTTTACCGGGATGGGAAAGCTCTGGACGAATTTGGACCTGGTCGTCACACAATTATCACTGCTAATATTCCCAAAGTCATCGATTTGATTGGGAAAGCCTTTAATGATCGTACTCCTTTTACAGCTGAAGTTTATTTTGTTTCCATGCGGGAGTTTGTTGACAGGAAATGGGGTACTCCACAACCGATCCTGGTGAGAAATCCTGGTATGGGACTTGGCGTTGCGCTGATGCAAGGATTTGGAAGTTATAGTTTCCAGGTGAAAGACCCGCAACAATTTGTTACCCAGATTGTTGGCGCGAGTGGTGTTTATCGAATGGCAGATATTGAAGGTCGATTGCGATCAATGCTGCTTTCAAAATTACAAGATCTATTAGGTGAAACGGCCGCTGGAAAAAGCGTTGCGGAATTAATCGGTTTGACAGAAGAAATTGGTGCTGCAGTCCGGGCTAAAGCTCAGGATGATTTTGCAGCTGTTGGTTTATTGTTAAAATCTTTCTACATTTCAAACATGAAACCCAGTGATAAATCTGCAGAAGAATTACGTGCAATGGGCATGTTAGATATGCAAACTTATACACAATTGCAAGCAGCTGATGCCTTGAGAGAAGCTGCACGAAATGAAAGTGGTGGCGCTGGCCTGACTGCTGGAATTGGAGCTGGTGTTGGATTAGGGGGAGTGATCTCACAATCCTTGCAAGGAATGACAGGTCCAGCTGCAGGAGCTGCTGCTTCTCAACAAGCATCTTCTCAAGCAGGTTTACCTGATGTTATGACTCCATCCGAAGCTGCTTCTGCATTAAAAGTGTCAGAAGAAGATGTTTTGGCTGCCATAACAGCAGGAGATTTAAAAGCCAGAAAAATTGGCACAGCATACAGAATAAGCAAAGAAGCGTTGGAAGAATTTTTAAAAGGCTAATTGATTGACAAAAAAACCGGGGTAATTCCCGGTTTTTTGCCTCTAATTTAAATTCGATTCTAACAAATTCTTAGAAAGCCTTTTTGATTTATTACTGGAGAGTGCTGATGAAACTTCATGAATACCAGTCAAAAAAAATATTTGAACGATATGAAGTACCGATTCCGAAAGGCAGAGTAGCAAACATTGCCTCTGAGGCTAAACAAATAGCTGAGGAATTAGGTGGACGAGTAGTTATAAAATCCCAGGTACTTGTAGGCGGCAGAGGAAAAGCAGGAGGTATTAGACTGGCGAAGGATCCAAAACAAGCCAAAGAAATAGCCACTGATATATTAGGGATGGAAATTAAGGGATTACCTGTCAGAAAAATTCTGGTTGATGAAATTGTGGATATCGACCAGGAAATTTATTTAGGAATTATCAATGATCGTAACTTCCGACAACCAGTCGTTATCGCATCATCCTCTGGTGGGGTAGATATTGAAGAAGTAGCACAATTTTCTCCTGAAAAAATTTTTAAATTAGCCATTGACCCTTTATTGGGACTCCAAGATTTTCAAGTACGGGATATTGCTTTGGGTATAGACCTTCGACGAGAATTTTGGAAGCAATTTATAAAAATATTAAGAGGATTGTATCGAGCATATATTGATTCAGATGCAACCCTGGCAGAAATTAACCCATTAGTGATCACCAAGGATAAGCGTTTAATTGCTTTAGATGCGAAAATGATAATTGATGACAATGCTCTTTTTCGACATCCAGAACTGATGGAATTCAGAGATCTGGATATTGAAGCGCCAGCAGAAATTGAGGCTCAAAAATACGGTTTATCTTTTATCAAATTAGAAGGAGATATAGGCTGTATGGTAAATGGTGCTGGGTTAGCTATGGCAACTATGGATATCATCAGTCAATTTGGAGGTAATCCTGCAAATTTCCTGGATATAGGCGGTGGTGCAGGGGCACCTAAAGTCGCTGCAGCCTTAAGAATCATTCTTTCAGATCCAAAGGTAAAAGTAATATTAATTAATATATTCGGTGGAATTACTCGTTGCGATGAGGTTGCTAAAGGCATTTTATCTGCTTTAGGCGATATGAAAACAAATATTCCAGTAGTGGTGAGACTGGTTGGAACAAACGCAGAAGAGGGTCGTAACTTGTTAGTTGATGCGAAAATTCAAACTGCAGAAACACTGGTAGAAGCAGCGGAAATGTCGGTTTTGCTCTCAAATGGTGGTGCCTCATGAGTATATTGGTAAATCAGAACAGCAGAATATTAGTTCAAGGGATTACTGGAAATGAAGGTAATTTTCATGCCTGGCAAATGTACCAATATGGGAATAATGTTGTCGCAGGTGTAACGCCAGGCAAAGGTGGAGAATGGGTTTTTGAAGGAAAAGTTCCGGTATTTGATTCTGTGAAAGTTGCCAGAGAAGCTACAGGAGCAGATGTTTCAGTAATATTTGTCCCTGCACATTTTGCTGCTGATGCAATGTTAGAAGCCGCGGATGCAGGAATTGGATTAATCGTATGTATAACCGAAGGCGTTCCGGTTCGAGACATGATGCGTGTCCGAAGATATTTGGACCAAAAAGGGAGTAAATTGATTGGCCCAAATTGTCCCGGACTAATTACACCATCCGAAGCAAAAGTTGGCATCATCCCAGGAAACATTACCAAACCAGGTAATGTTGGCGTTATTTCACGTTCAGGAACCTTGACCTATGAGGTTCTTTACGCGATGATGTTATTAGGAATTGGCACCAGTACTTGCATCGGCATTGGTGGTGATCCAATTAGTGGCTTGAACTTTACCGATGTTTTGGAAATGTTTGAAATGGATCCATTGACTGATCAGATTGTTTTGATTGGGGAAATTGGCGGTACTGACGAACAAAAAGCAGCAGATTATATTTCAAGATATATGACAAAACCTGTTGTGGCCTTTATTGCAGGACAATCTGCTCCTCCAGGAAAAAGAATGGGACATGCAGGGGCTATTATCGAAAGCGGATCCGGAACTGCAGAAGAAAAGATCAAGGCATTACAAGAAGTGGGTGTACAAATAGCAAAACATCCTGAAGAGATTGCTTTGTTATTGAACCGATAAAAAAGCACCTTTCGGTGCTTTTGTTTTAATTTTGATTCGCTTCGATATATGTTACAGCATCGCCGACTGTTTTAATTTGTCTGGCACTATCGTCAGGTATTTCCAGATCGAATTTTTCACTGAAACCATCGATAAGAAAAAACTGATCCATTGAATCTGCTTTTAAATCCTCAATAAAACGAGTATCCATTGATACTTCACTTTCATCAACTTTAAGAACATCTACAATTATTGCTTTTACCTGATCAAAAACATCACTCATTCATTCCTCCTAAAGAACTACTTTATTATTTCAAAATTGTATCTTTCCTTGAAATATTGTCAAGCAATCTGGAATTATCTTTGTAAAAAGATTTTTTTAACATCCCGTGCTCTGCTATACTAAACACTAACACTTGAGAATTGGAAAAGATATGCCTGAAGAAATGATTCAATCAAGAAAAAATGATCATATTCGAATTAACCTGGAAAAGGATGTCAGATCAAATTTACCAAATGGATTTGAAAATTTCAGATTTATTCATAATGCACTACCTGAAATTAATTTAAATGAGATTGATTTTTCGCAGGCGATTTTTAATAAAAAAGTCAATCTACCGATCCTAATCTCTTCAATGACTGGCGGGACTTCACAAACGTTTGAAATCAATAAAAAATTGGCAATCGCTGCTGAGAAATTTGGATTAGCTATGGGTGTTGGTTCTCAAAGAGCTGCAATAGAAGATAATTCTTTAAGTAAAACCTTTGATATCAGAAAATATGCCCCCAATATTTTATTATTTGCAAATCTGGGAGCTGTTCAATTAAATTATGGTTATGGGGTTGATGAGTGCAAGCAAGCTGTCGAAATGATTAATGCGGATGGTCTGTTTTTGCATCTGAATCCATTGCAAGAAGCTGTTCAGCTTGAAGGGGATACGAATTTTTCAAACCTTTTATCAAAAATTGAAGATGTATGTACAAAATTATCAGTTCCAGTTGTTATTAAAGAAGTTGGGTGGGGAATATCAGCAGAACTTGCTAAAAGACTTATCAATGCAGGAGTGTCTGGAATTGATGTTTCAGGCGCAGGTGGAACTTCCTGGACCCAGGTGGAACGATTTCGTTTGACAGAACCGAGTGATATTGAGGTTGCTGAAGCGTTTCTTGATTGGGGGATCCCTACAGCCGATGCATTGGTAGCAGTCAGAAAAGAAAATCCTAATTTGTTGGTTATTGCCAGCGGAGGACTAAAGAATGGTATCGATATTGCCAAATCTTTAGCTTTAGGGTCGAATCTGGCGGGAATGGCGGGAGTATTCTTAAAATCAGCAGCAGTTTCTTTGGATAATTTAATTGAAACTATAAAAGTAATAGAAAGAGTAATTCGTATCTGCATGTTTGCAACCGGGTCAAAAGATTTGTATTCTTTTACAAACGGAAAAATCATCAAATCTGTGGAGTGAAAATGAGTTTGGACCAATTTATCTTTGAAATGCTTCCGGAATTTGAAGAAGATTTACGAAATTCAGTTTTATTTGATGTGCCTGAATCATTTCCGGGATTAAAAGAAATGATAAATTACCACTTTGGGTGGACCGAAAAAACTGTCTCAAAACAATCTCAGGGGAAACAAGTGCGTCCGATGATTCTCCTATTGAGCTCTATGATTTGTGGTGGTGATTGGAGAAAATCCCTTCCAGCAGCTGTTGCAATTGAATTAATTCATAACTTTTCTTTGATACATGATGATATCGAAGATCAATCTGAACTTAGACGTGGTAGAAAAACCTTATGGAAAGTTTATGGAATAGCCCAGGCGATTAATACTGGTGATGCAATGTTTTCTCTTGCTCAAATGAATATGCTTAAACTAGGAAACAAGATAAGTAAAACCGTTGGGTTTGAAGCTTCACAGAAACTAAATGAAACCTGTTTGAAATTAACTGGTGGTCAATACCTTGATATTTCTTTTGAAAATAAATCTGAAATTTCCCGAGATGAATACTTCATAATGATCGGAGGAAAGACAGCTGCGCTCTTAGCAGCCTCTGGCGAAATAGGAGCAATAGCTGCCCAGTCTTCGAACAACAACCGATTGGCATTAAGATCCTACGGTGAAGCGCTTGGATTAGCCTTTCAGGCCTGGGATGATTGGCTAGGAATTTGGGGAAATGAGGAACAAACAGGAAAATCAGCATCTTCAGACCTGGTAACAGGTAAAAAGACATTACCAATTTTATATGCGATGGAAAAAAAGGGAGACTTTTCAGAAGCTTACCAAAAAGAGGGATCCAGGAAAGATAGACTGGAAGAATTAATCAATCTGATTGAAAATGACGGTGCCAAGGAATACACGGAATCTGTGGCAAACCATTACACCGAAATGGCGTTACTTTCTCTAAAATCGTTAAATGTAAAACATCCTGATGCTTACATGGCATTAGTGGAGTTGACTAATTTACTAATTCAAAGAAATAAATAATCAAATTAATTTTTCCAGTCACTGTTTTCGGACGAAATATTTGCGATATTTTTGTTGATAAAAACCAAAAGAATAACCATTAATGTCCAGGCGGAAATTTGTATTGTATTAAAGTTGGCAATAACATTATTAGAATTCCCATTGAAAAAGTCCAAAAAGATTACCAATATTGATACAGAACAGATAGTCCTTGCGAATAAGATTCCTGATTGGAAATTCTTTTGTGCTGATCGAAAAGTAAGGAAAAATATTGGTGCCAATCCTAAGAGATAATATAATTGTAATGGGTGTCTGGGTGCGCCCCATAAATTAATTGCCCATGGAAGGTCGGATGGTTTTCCATATAAATTTCCTGCTGCGAATTGAGCTAAAAAGAAAAAAATCAACAAAACTAAAAAAGCGTAAGTAATTGCATCCAAAAAATTGAATATGTTTATATTTTTTCTTTGCATAAAAATCATGACAACCAATAATGATAGTAGTAAACCGGAAGCGAAATCAAATAAATCAAGATTTATAGATAGTAATGAAATGGGGTTCTCGATGAAAATTGTCGGAAATCGAAAGACATATGCCAGCCTGCCTATTAGTATGGTTGATAATAAAAATATATAGACGATATTGGACAAATCATTTGGCTTGATTGAGTATCGTAAAGATTGTTTTTCTCCAATTAAGATAAAAATGTACACGCCAATTATTATGAGGAGACCAGGTGTCTGAACTGCAAGTGGACCAATGTTTATAATAGGAAACATTTAATTATCCATTTCAATAATTTTTGATTCAATTAGTGCTTCGGACATTGGTCCACCAATGATTATTTCTGAAATCATTCCAGAACGATCAATAAAATAAGTAGAAGGTAATGCCTGTACTTTATATAATGCAGATACATCACCTTCAATATCCAATAAAATGGGGAAGGTTAATTGATTACTTTCGACAAAATTCAATACATTTGAAACCGAATCCTGGTAAGTATTATTTACGGCTAACAAGATCAATCCTTCGTCTTTATGTTGGTCATAAATTTTTTGCATGGCGGGCATTTCGTATTGACATGGTTTACACCAACTAGCCCAAACATTTACAATTACGAGATGATCCTTAAATTCTGATAATTGGTATTCATTGCCATCAATATCGTTTAATTTGAAATCAGGGGCGAGAAAACCTTTTTGAGGAGCGGAATAAATTTCGTTATTATTGTTCAAATTTGAAAAGTATGTGAACGATATCCATGCCCCCGTCAAAACAACAATTATGATTGATAATATATTTTTTTTGAGTGAATTCATTTACTAAATAATAATCTGTAATTCTCCACTGTCAAATTAACATTGTAAACACCGACGTTTATTAAAAAAAAATTAGAAGATAGGTTTTTAGTCTGCTCTTTTTCTTTTTGTTTCAAATCAAAAAATGACTGAGGTTATAATTAAACACAGTCATAAAATCTATAAATAATCATTTTTATAAAAAGGAAGATTATGAATACAAACTTTGAATTAGAAAAAAAAGCGATTAATGCAATCCGTTTTCTTTCAGCAGATGGCGTTCAGACAGCAAATTCTGGGCATCCAGGGCTACCTATGGGAACTGCATCAATTGCTTACACAATCTGGACAAAACACTTGAAACACAATCCCAATAATCCAAATTGGATTAATCGGGATCGATTTATCCTATCAGGTGGACATGGATCAATGTTGTTGTATTCTCTTCTTTATCTGACAGGGTATGACCTTCCTTTAGAAGAACTAAAGAAATTCAGACAATTAGGCAGTATTACCCCCGGACATCCCGAGGTTGGCGTTACACCAGGCGTAGAAACAACAACCGGACCGTTAGGTCAGGGGTTTGCAAATGGAGTCGGTTTTGCTATTGCTGAAGCTCATTTAGCTGCGAAATACAATTCACCCGAATTGGAAAAATTGGTTGATCATTACGTGTATGCCATCGTAACGGACGGCGATCTGATGGAAGGGGTGACTTCTGAAGCAGCTTCTTTGGCTGGCCATTTAAAATTAGGAAAATTAATTTATTTATATGATGATAATCGAATATCAATTGATGGATCCACCGATTTAGCATTTACAGAAGATCGAGGAATGCGTTTTCAGGCTTATGGCTGGCAGGTGCTCAAAGTAAAAGATGGAAATGATGTAGAAGAAATCGATCGTGCGATTTGGGAAGCTAAAAAAGATGAGCGTCCTACCATTATTATTTGTCGGACGAAAATTGGCTTTGGTCTACCAACCATGGAAAATACTGCAGATGCGCATGGAAAGCCTCCTGGAGAAGCTGAGCTGCGAGCTGCAAAAGAAAAATTCGGTTGGCCAGTAGAGCCAAAATTCTTTGTCCCTGATGAGGTTCTGCATTTTTACCGGGCAGCCATAGCAAATGGTGAGAAAAATGAATGGGAATGGAACACAGTTCTTGAACAATACAAAAAAGAATTCCCAGAAAAAACCTATGAGTTCCTGCGAAGAATGGATGGCATCTTACCAGAAGGCTGGCAAGAAAAACTACCAGTTTTTGCCACTGATTCAAAAGGGATGGGATCTCGAGTTGCTTCAGGAAAGGTGATAAATGCACTGGCTGAACTATTGCCGGAACTGATCGGAGGCTCAGCAGATCTGACACCTTCTAATAATACATGGATCAATGGAGATTCAGATTATCAATGGGACAACCCAGGTGGAAGATATTTGCATTTTGGTGTCCGTGAACATGCAATGGGATCCATATTAAATGGATTAGCGTTGCACAAAGGTTTTATCCCTTATGGTGCATCATTTTTGGTGTTTACTGATTATGTACGACCTGCAATACGCTTATCTGCATTATCCCATATTCCCGTTAAGTGGATTTTCACCCACGATTCTATTGGTGTTGGAGAAGATGGTCCTACCCATCAACCTGTCGAGCACTTGGCTTCGCTCAGGGCGATACCTGGATTGGTAGATCTCAGACCAGCAGATGCAAATGAAGTATCTGAAGCATGGAAAATTGCTATTTTGACAACTGACAAACCTATATTGATGGCACTTTCCCGTCAGAATCTACCTACATTGGATCGGGAAAAATTATCAGGATCCTCAGGGGTACAAAAAGGTGCATATGTATTAAAAGACTATGGAACCAAGACTCCCGATCTAATATTGATTGCTTCCGGTTCTGAAGTTGCTTTAGTAATTGCTGCTGCAGAAGAATTAGCAAATAAAGAAATAAATGTCAGGGTTGTATCAATGCCAAGTTGGTATTTATTCGAACAACAAAACCAGTTGTACAAAGATAGTGTTTTATTACCGGAAGTAAAAAAGAGAATTGCAGTGGAAGCAGCCTCCGTTTTTGGATGGGAAAGGTGGGTTGGTGACCAGGGAAAAATTATTGGTCTTAATCGATTTGGAGAATCAGGAAAATTCGAAGATATTTATGGGTATCTTGGTTTTTCTATTCAGAACATTGTAGAAACAGCTTTTGAAATAATAGGTTAAGGAGGAGAAATGCGGATAGCCGTTGGTTGCGATCATGGTGGTTTCTCATTAAAATTTACAGTTCTTAATTCGATATCTTCCAGTGATCATGAAGTAATTGACTTTGGCACCGATAACGGAGAGGAAAGCGTCGATTTTCCGGATTTTGTGTTTAAGGTTTGTGATGCAATACAAAGAGGGGTTGCAGATAGGGGTATCATCATATGCGGGTCCGGTGTTGGAGCGAGTATTGCAGCTAACAAAATGAAAGGTATTTTTGCTGGATTATGTCATGATCATTATTCAGCCCATCAAGGTGTGGAACATGATCATATGAATGTTCTATGTATGGGTGCACGAGTAATTGGACCAGCAATAGCCGAAGAACTTACCAAAGCTTTTTTATCGGCCGTCGAAAATCATGATGAACGTTTTGATCGTCGTATGGGAAAAGTTAGAAAATTGGAAGAATTTGGTCATCTTTAGAAAGCGAGTTTGTAAATGAATGCAATAGATAAACTTCATCAACTTGGCCAGTCGATTTGGTACGATAATATTGAAAGAAGATTATTGAAGAATGGAGAAATGGAAAACATGATCACTCTTGGAGAAATCCGAGGTGTTACATCAAATCCATCCATTTTTCAAAATGCGATTGCAAATTCTACAGATTATGATTCAGCAATCCAGCCAATGGCTTGGGCAAACTGGAATTCTGAAGATATTTTTTTCCAATTAGCAATCGAAGATATTCAAGAAACTGCTGATTTATTTTTACCTTTATATGATCAAACTGAAGGAAACGATGGTTTTGTCAGTTTGGAAGTAAATCCTCAACTTGCTTATAATGCTGAAAAAACCTTCACACAAGCATTAGCTTTATGGAAGCGTGTTAATCGCAAAAATTTAATGATAAAAATTCCTGCAACCCAGGAGGGATTGGTTGCAATACGGAACGCAATTGCTGCCGGGATTAATATCAATGTGACCCTTATTTTCTCTATAAAACGGTATAAAGAAGTAATTGAGGCATATCTTTCCGGTTTGGAAGACCGCCTGACAAAAAATCTTCCTATTGATAGAATTGCTTCAGTTGCATCTTTCTTTGTTTCAAGAGTGGATTCAAAAGTAGATTCCCATTTAGATACTTTAATGAAGAATAGTAAGTTAGATCGTCAAATATACTTAGATTTACGTGGTAAAGCTGCAATTGCAAATTCAAAATTAGCTTATGAACTTTTCGAAGCCATTATTTCTTCTGAACGGTTTTTGCGTTTAGCCGAAAATGGTGCAAATGTTCAAAGACCATTATGGGCATCTACTTCAACAAAAAATCCTGAATATTATGATGTGATTTATGTTGAAGAATTAATAGGGAAATATAGTGTCAATACAATGCCTCCACAGACACTGGACGCTTTCAGGGATCACGGAATAGCAGAAATCAGGATAAAGAATAATTTAGAGGACGCGAAGGAATTATTTAATACCCTGAATAGTAATGGAATTGAAATCGATTCCATTACTCAAACGTTGGAAGATGAGGGAGTAAAGGCGTTTGCTAAAGCCTTTGATTCATTACTCGAAACGATTGAAAAAAGAAAAAAAATAATTTATGAACAATTGGAAAACCTTGGTAAAGAGGTAAAGAAATGTATTGAAAATTTAGATAATACTCATGTTGTCAACCGCCTCTATGAAAAAGATCCTTCTATTTGGACGAATGACGCTCAATCTAGTGAATTGATTCAAAATCGTTTGGGTTGGCTTGATGCTCCTTTTTTGGCGAAGAAAATAATCCCAGAAATAATTCAATTTAGAGATGAAGTAATTAATGAAGGGTTTACACACGCTTTATTATTGGGAATGGGTGGTTCATCATTGGCTGCTGAAGTGATAAGTCTATCATTCAGGGGGATTGTAGATGGGCTGCATCTCTCAATTATCGATTCTACAGATCCACGTCAGGTAAAGTATGCTGAGGAAAACAATCCAAAAGGAAAAACATTATATATTGTATCCAGTAAATCTGGAGGAACATCGGAAGTTCAAGCTTTTCTGAAATATTTCTACAAGGAAATGAAAGATTTTGCTGGAAATGATGCAGGCAATTATTTTATTGCGATTACCGATCAGGATACAGAATTATCTCGTCAGGCAAAAGAGCTTAATTTCCGGAGAATCTTTTATGCTGATGCGAACGTTGGTGGGAGGTATTCAGCACTGACAGCTTTCGGTTTAGTTCCAGCTGGATTAATCGGGGTTGAACTTGATACTTTTATCCAAAAAACGATAGAATTTGCTCATCAGTGCCGACCAGGTGTTCCTGCCGGAAGAAATCCTGGATTAGTCCTTGGTGCAATTTTGGCGGTATTTGCACAAAAAGGGATCGATAAACTCACTATCATCGCAGAAGAACCTTTCCGGTCTTTTGGATCATGGATGGAACAACTGATCGCCGAATCAAGTGGAAAAGAAGGTAAAGGGATTATTCCAATTGATATTGAACCTTTCGATGAGGCAGATAACTATTCAAAAGACAGATTATTTGTTTATATCAAGAATGATGGTTTGTTCCAGACCAAAATTAATCAACTGGTTGAAAACGAACATCCTGTATTATCTTTTGAATTTAAAGATGCGTATGAATTAGGTGCAGAGTTTTTCCGATGGGAATTTGCAACGGCGATTGCTTGTGGGGTTTTGGGTGTAAATGCTTTTGATCAGCCTGATGTACAAGACAATAAAATCCGCACCAAATCAAAAATAAATGAATTTATGTCCACAGGTAGTTTTGATTTTGGAATTCCAATTGTCGAATTAAATAAAACAAAAATCTATAGTAATCAAAAAAGTTTAGAACTATCTGACAAACCGCTAGTAGGAGTCATAGAAGAATTCATCTCAACAGCCAGGGAGGGTGATTTCGTTGCAATAAATGCCTATTTACCAAGATTACAAAACACAGAAAAGGATCTTCAGCAATTCCGGCACTTAATTCTGCAAAAGACCGGTAAAGCAACCACGCTGGGTTTTGGACCTCGATTTTTACATTCCACCGGCCAGTTACACAAAGGTGGTCCAAATAATGGTTTGTTTATTCAAATTATCGATTCATCTTTGCTAGATTTAGAAATCCCTGGATTTGGTTTGTCATTTCAGAATTTATTAACTGCACAAGCATCAGGTGATTATGAGGCACTAGTAAATCGAAATCGTAGAGTAATTTGGATTCATCTGAATGGAGCAAACTTCTCTGATTTGTGGAAATGAGAGAATATAAGACTCGCGTTGGATTAGATACTTTGTGCTAACGCAATGGCTCCCAGCATTCCAGCCTGATTTCCAAGCCCAGGTGGTACGATATAATCAGAAATTCGAGATAGAATAATTTCTGATTGAACATAATAGTTAAGATATTCTTGCGCTTTTTTATGGATCATTGGATACAAGAATTTTTTTTGCATGACACCACCGCCAAGAATAATTTTCATCGGAGAAAAGGTGCAGATAAAATTGCTTAAAGCCTGTGCAATATAATCAGATTCTAAATTCCAGGCTGGATGATCTTCTTCTAATAACTCTGCTGGCTGACCCCAGCGTTCTTCCATAGCTGGTCCGCTTGCCAGACCTTCAAAACAATTTGGATGAAATGGACATTTTCCGTGATATGGATCAAGAGATTTGTCTTGAGAAATTCGAATATGTCCCATTTCAGGGTGAATTAGTCCGTGCAATGGTTTGCCATCAATGATGGCACCTCCTCCAATGCCTGTGCCGATTGTAAAGTATAAAAAATTATTTAGGTTTTGTGCGGCACCCCATTTGCCTTCTCCAATGGCTGCCACATTGACATCCGTGTCAAAAGCAATTGGTATCCCCAAACTTTTTTTAATTGGATGAATTAAGTCGGTGTTTTCCCAACCTTTTTTGGGAGTGGTGGTGATAAATCCAAATGATTTACTGGAGTTATGTAGATCAATAGGACCAAAGCTGCCCACCCCGAGAGATGTTAATCGAATTTTATATTTTTCAACTGCTCGTTGAAAAAAAAGAATTGTTTTTTGGATTGTTTCAGCAGGATTTGTTGTTGGAAATCTTTCTTCGGTGAGAATATCATCTGGTCCATTCGCGATTACGCAAACAAATTTTGTTCCACCGGCTTCAATTCCGCCATAATATTCTTTCATATTAATCTCCAATCAAATTTAGAAATTTTGAACATGTCTCTTTCTAATCAGGTATAATGTACATCTTGCCCATTAAATTATTATAATTAAATTATGAGGAAATTATGGATATCTTTGAAAAATGTGCTTCCTTTACAACTGCAAAAGAAGCAATACGACAAGGCTTTTACCCTTATTTTATTCCATTAACCGAAAATGAAGGCACAGTAGTTGAATATAAAGGACACAAGTTGATCATGTGTGGATCCAATAATTATTTGGGACTCACCACGCATCCAAAGGTAAAAGAAGCGGCTTGTAAAGCTACAGAACACTTCGGAACCAGTTGTACCGGATCAAGGTTTTTGAATGGGACTTTGGAATTTCACGAACAACTTGAACATGAGCTTGCTGTTTGGGTGGGAAAAGAGGCTGCACTTGTTTTCAGTACCGGTATGCAAGTTAACCTTGGAACTGTTTCAGCCATTGTTGGTAACAAAGATATCGTTATTCTCGATAAAGATGATCATGCTTCCATTGTAGATGGTGCAAGATTAAGTTATGGAAAAATAGAGCGGTTTCGTCATAATGATATGAACCATCTGGAACGCGTCTTAAAATCATTACCGGAAGAAGCAGGAAAGATCATAATTGTGGATGGATTGTTCAGTATGGAAGGCGACCTGGCACCATTACCTGACATCATTCCTCTGGCAAAAAAATATGGGTCTCGAATAATGGTTGATGATGCGCATGGAATGGGAGTGCTCGGTAATGGACATGGAACATCTCACCATTTTGGTGTCACTGAGCAGGTGGATTTGATTATGTCCACCTTCAGTAAATCATTTGCCTCACTAGGTGGGTTTGTTGCTGGGGATGCTGATGTGATCCACTATATTAAACATTTTGCTCGATCGTTAATTTTTTCAGCCAGTATTCCACCTGGAAATGCAGCAGCTGCACTGGCTGCATTACAAGTAATGCGCGAGGAACCAGAAAGAATTCAAAGGGTGAATCAAATTGGGGAAAGAATGCGAAAAGGATTTAAGCAATTAGGTTTTGATATCGGCAGCTCTGTAACACCAGTAATTCCGATTATCATTGGGTCTGATGACCTGACATTCTTAACCTGGAAACTTTTGTTTGAAAATGGTGTATTTGTTAATCCGGTGATCAGTCCAGCTGTTGCACCAGGGAGACAATTATTACGAACAAGCTATATGGCAACGCATACGGATGACCAACTTGTTAAGGTTCTCGAAATATTTGAAAGAATTGGCAAACAGGTTGGTTTGATCTAAGATTCAATCAGGGTTTCTATATATTAGAGCTCTGTATTATTTGTTGTTTTGCCATTTGATAAAGAAATGGGAGGAGCGATTTGGCCTCATACTTTCTACTATTTGATATAGATGGTGTTTTAATAGAACCAAAAGGGTATCGACGGGCAGTATTCGATGCAATTGTATATTTTTTGCGGGAAACAGGGGAAGAAAAGTTATCCATTAATGAGGAAATCATAACGACCTTTGAAGCCGCTGGAATTACATCTGAATGGGATATGATTCCTTTGTACATATTGTGTGTAATTGAAAAATCTATTGAAAACAACAATCCGAAAATTAAAATCAATAATCATGAAGAATTGATCTTTTTTCTAAAAAGTAAAAAAAATCAACCAAAAATTGAAGAATTAATTCGCTTAATTTCCGATTTTATTTTATATTTAAAAGATGGATTCTCTCCTTCTGATTCTTTATACAAACAATTCCATTTTGATAAGGCTGGAAAACCTTTTGAATATTTAAAAAGATTTTCTCCCTGGGTTGTTGATTATTGGATCGGAAATTCAAGAGATCTTGAGAAGTCTATTGTGTTAAGGTATTTTCAAAATTTAATCCTGGGCAGTCAACATTATAAAGAAATAACTACATTTGATCCAATTATTGAAACAGAGTCATATTTGAAAAAATATGACTTGCCTTTAATAAATAATGAGACACATCAATGGATCGTGAGTATTTCTACAATAGAAAATGTATTTATGTCAGCAATAACTGCAAGACCTTCTAATCATCCTGATGGTCAATTGAAAACAGACAAAACATCATATTTTCCAGAAGCTGAATTGGGGTTGCAATGCCTGAATCTGGGAGAAATTCCCTGTGTTGGGTATGGAGCAATGCAATATTTGGGAATAACGAAAGGAATGTTGGCAGATAGTTTTGTGAAACCTTCACCAGTCCATGCGTTGGCAGCCATATTACATGCTGGAGGAATAAATTTAACCGAAGCACTTAACGATGCTTATGATTATTTATTTAACAAAAAAAAGAATAAAGTGCTTGAATTTTTCAATAAACTTTCTTTTCCTATCGATATTTTCATTTTTGAAGATTCCATAATTGGAATTCAATCGTTATCGAAAGTTCATGATGCATTGAAATCAGACGGGATTAATATTAAATTTACAGCCTTTGGTATTTCCAATGAATCTAACAAAATTATGGCTTTGAAAAAGGAAAATGCCTCTATTTTTCCCACAATCAATGAGGCATTTTCAACTTGTGTGGAGGGATATTTTAAATTCTAGAAACGGCGAATGGTATTATTTTTCTGGTTGGTATTCTGGAATGCTGGCTGATGGATACCATTTACTTGATCTGAAATATATTCAGGCTCAGGTCTGGTAACAAATCTTGAGTTCCTCTGAACAGATGGAACTGAGCTCTTCGTTTGCATAGAAGCACTTCGTGCTGATAAAGTAGAACCAGGAGGATTAGGTCGAGATGATATCGTATTGTGATTCGATCTTTTTATATTTCTCGATTGGATTGGTGCGTTTGGTTTCTGCCCAGAAAGTGTCAAGCTTCCAATTAATAAGATTCGGGTGACCCAGACCATAATCGACACAAAAATTGGTACGACAAGGTGTATTGTCTCAGGATCAATAATTCTTGAACTCATGATGGAATGATTAATTATAGACATCGAGACACCCCACCAGGTAAGGATTGCATTCATTGTCGCAGCTAGAAACCAGGCACCAAATAGGAACCAATCTTCTTTGAGGTTAGTGATTGAATTCCCTGGCATAAATAACTTGGAAATACCTGCGAAATCAATAAGACAAAATGCAACTGCCAAAATGGTCGACCAATAAAAACCAACAAACTTAAGATCACCTAATAGATCTTTTAAAGCATAATCCGTAGTGCTGTAATTGAACATTTCAAATGCAATTAAACCAATTAAAAGGATTAAAGTTGTAATTGAAATACGATTATTGGTAAACCAATACGAAAAATTTGATTTCAAGTTATTTGGAAAAGAGTTTGAATTGATCATGGAAAAATCTCCTTTATAGAAATTATATTCTAAATACTATAATAGAACATAATATCTATTTTGTCAATAGGGAAGATTTAAGTCATTTTGAATTAATCTGATAATATAATGGGGATTATTATGAGAGATGATTTTCGATTAATTGCCAAAATTTACGATCGGATTATTAAACCTAAGGAAGTAATTTCCTGGGCGAATTATATTTGTAAACCGAATACCGGTAAAAAACTTTTAGATGTGGGTGGGGGTACTGGCAGAATTATCGAATCAATCAATAATTGCTTTGATCAAATATTTCTTTATGATGTCTCCATTTCAATGCTACAGGAAGCAAAAAGCAAAAAAATTGGAATTATTGGTGTATGTGGTGAAGTCGAAAATTTAGGTTTTCCTTCGAACTCATTCGACGTAATTATTATGGTTGATACACTTCACCATGTTGAGGACCATAAAAAAGCAATTCTTTCTATTTTAGAAGTTTTAAAACCTGGTGGTGTTTTTGTTTTGGAAGAACCAGATATTCGGAAACTACCGATCAAATTGATTGCTATTATGGAAAAATTGCTACTCATGAGAAGTCATTTTCTAAAATCTTCAGAAATCTTAAGTTGGATTAATCCAGACTTATTTAAAATCGATCTTTTTGAAGAAGAGAATAATTATTATTTTGTAATTATAAAGAAATCAAGCATCGATGTGTCTTGAAGATTTATGATAAGATTGAAAATAATTGTATTGGAGAAATTAATGGTAGACATCAAAATTCAAGATCTAATTGATTTACTTCCCAAAGCGTTTATTCCGGAAAACGCCAAGAATACAAGGGCGGATATTCAGATAATTGCATCAGGAACTGGTGGGGGAGAGTGGGGAATAAGAATAAAAGATCAAAAATGTGAAATTGAAAAGGGTCTTATAGTAGGAGCAGATTTTTCTTTAACTGCTTCTGCTGAAGATATTATCAAAGTATTCCTGGGTGAGCTTGATCCTCTCAAGGCATACATGCGGGGAAAAATTCAATTTAAAGGAAAAATAAAACAAGCCTTAGCATTGACAAAATTATTCTCTACAGATAAACAAATTTATGAAGGATTGTTGAAATAATCGGATTTAGTAAAGTCCCCAATCATCCATCAGACCTTCTTCAGCCATCGAAAAATCCCATGGCTCCATACCGAAATCAATAGAAGTTTCTCTTTCGAGAACTTCTTCTGCCTTTTTTCTGGTTGATTCAAGCATAGCAGGACCATATGGGCAAAATGGTGTGGTTAGGATCATGTTGACAATTGCGCGGTCGTCATCAATCGTTACATTACGTACTAATCCCAATTGAATGATGTTGAAGCCAATTTCGGGATCAATGATTTCTTCCAGACCCGTTTTGAGTTTTTCACTCAATTCTGGATGGGTTGTGTCAGAAAGCCAGATTGCACGGTTTGAACCAGATGTTTCACTCATGATATTGTCTCCGGTCTGATATTGATTGGAATAACAAAACTACAACGTTGATCTCCATGAAGAATACATGTTAATTTATTGGCAGGAATGTCCAACATTTCAGATATGAGCGTTTGATCCATATTGCACACTTCAGGGTGGGTCTGAACAACATGAAAATATGGACAACTGATTTCATGGATCACGTAATGCTCATTTTTTTTCTCCCATTCAACATTGAAACCTTCTTCATCGAGGAGATTTTGGATAAAGTTTAATTTCTCTTCGATCGGTAAATTTTTTAGTGTCTGACGATGGTTTGATGCAATCTCTTTAGCTATTTCAGAAAAAATATCATTTAGTAGTTCTGAAGAAAGTGTATCTTTGAATCTATCAAGAATCCGGTTTGTCAAACGATAATACCGTGTAGGAAACCTTTCCAGGCCTTCCTCAGAAAGAGAGTAAACCAATCGTGGCCTACCAACACCATGTCTTTCTTCTTCTGCCAAAATCAGGCTATCTGCCTGAAGATTATTCAGATGATGTCTTACGGATATGGTGTTTATGGTCACCGCATTGGCCAAATCACTAATGGTTGATTTTGGGTTTTTTAGTAAGAATAATAAGATTTTTTCTCTTGTACTTTTCATAAATATACCGATTTCCCACGACTAATTTCTGGCAGTATATCATAAATGAAATGAAATTGTCAATATTTATGATAATTATATTAAATATTGACCCAATTGTATTCGCGTGATATAATTCGGACAACTTCGGTGATGATTGAAAAATCCCGAATAAGATTATTAAAAAGGAGTTTACTCATTCATGTCAGATTTAGTCATAAAAAATTTACATGTAAACATTGATGGAAAAGAAATTTTAAAAGGTTTGGATTTAATCGTACCAAAAGGCGAAGTTCATGCAATTATGGGCCCAAATGGAACTGGTAAATCTACACTTGCTTATACGTTAATGGGACACCCTTCGTATGAGGTGACTGACGGTGAAGTATTTTTTAAAGGAGTAAACATTCTTGATTTGGAACCCAATGAGCGGTCTATCTTAGGTGTGTTTTTGGCTTTTCAATATCCAGTTGCTATCCCTGGTGTAACGGTCGCGAATTTTATCCGTTCTGCTGTAAATTCCAGAAGACGAGCGATCTCCACGGATGACAAAGGTGTTCCTTTATTAGAATTCCGAAAAGAAGTTAAACAGAAAATGGAATTGCTCAAAATGGATGTATCTTTTGCTGGACGATACTTAAATGATGGGTTTTCTGGTGGAGAGAAAAAGAGAGCTGAAATTTTACAAATGGCCATGTTAAAACCAGAGATTGCAATTTTAGATGAGACAGATTCTGGCCTCGATATTGATGCATTAAAGATCGTCGCTGATGGTGTTAATACATTACGCGGACCTGACCTGGGTGTTGTCATCATCACACATTACCAAAGAATACTAAATTACATCAAACCAGATGTTGTGCATGTGATGATGGATGGCAGGATTGTGGAATCTGGTGGAAGTGACCTCGCTTTACATTTAGAAGAACGAGGATATGATTGGATCCGAGAAAAAGTCGATGGTGTTTAAATCATAATTCGGATGCAACCCATAAAAATAAAATGAGGAGGTAAATATGAGTGAAAAAGTTCAAGAAACATTCCTCGACCAATTAGGCGAATACCAATACGGATTTAGTGATATAGATAAATCTGTTTTTAAAACTGAAAAAGGCTTGAATGAAGGAGTTGTTCGAAAGATTTCAGAAATAAAAAATGAGCCTGAATGGATGTTGGATTTCAGATTAAAGGCGTTGAAGCATTATCGGCAACGACCGATGCCTACCTGGGGAGCGGATATTTCCCATTTAGATCTCGAAAACATTATCTATTACGTAAAGCCATCTGATATGGAGAGTAAATCCTGGGATGATGTCCCAGAAAACATTAAAGATACATTTGATAAATTGGGAATTCCAGAAGCGGAACAAAAATTCCTGGCAGGTGTTGGAGCACAGTATGAGTCAGAAATGGTTTATCACAGTATTCAGGAACATCTTGAAAAGCAAGGTGTAATATTTTTAAGCATTGAAGAAGGATTGCGACAACATCCTGATTTGTTTAGAGAATATTTTGGAACTGTTATACCAATTGAGGACAACAAATTTGCTGCTTTAAATAGCGCTGTCTGGTCTGGCGGTTCCTTTGTTTATGTGCCAAAGGGAGTTAAAGTTGATTTACCATTACAAGCTTATTTTCGTTTGAATATAGCTAATATTGGACAATTTGAACGATCTTTAATCATTGCTGATGAAGGTGCTCAAGTCCATTATGTTGAAGGATGTACCGCTCCTACATATACCACGGATTCATTTCACAGTGGTGTGATTGAAATCGTTGTGAAGAAAAATGCCAGAGTTCGATATAGCACAATCCAAAACTGGTCTACCAATGTTTACAATCTGGTTACCCAACGGTCAATGGTTGCCGAAGGCGGCACGATGGAATGGGTTGATTGCAATCTGGGGTCGAAAGTTACGATGAAATATCCATCCTGTTATTTAGTGGGAGAAAGAGCACATGGAGAGATTCTCTCTGTAGCTTTTGCATCAGATGGCCAACATCAAGATGCCGGAGGAAAGATAATTCATTTTGCCCCAAATACCAGCAGCAAGATCATATCCAAATCGATTAGTAAAGGGACAGGACGGTCATCTTATCGAGGCTTGCTTAAGGTACACAAAGGTGCGACAAATTCACGTTCGAACGTTGTTTGTGATGCTTTGTTATTGAGCCCTAAGAGTAGATCTGACACTTATCCGTATATTGAAATTGATGAAGAGGATGTCAGTATTGGGCATGAAGCATCTGTATCCAAGGTTGGAGAAGAGCAACTATTCTATCTGATGAGCAGAGGTTTAACGGAAGAAGAAGCTACCACAATGGTAGTATCCGGTTTTATCGAACCGCTTGTAAGAGAATTACCTATGGAATACGCAGTCGAAATGAACCGATTAATCCAATTGCAAATGGAAGGTTCAGTTGGTTAACAAGGACATGGAAGGAAATTTACAATCTTATGGTAATTAAGAAACCTGTTGTTATCACTACATCAAAGAAAAAAACTGAAACCTCAGATTTTATTTTCACGAAAGATCAAGTTCGCCTGACAGGCAACCAATTGTTTGATTCTTTTCGGGAAAAAGCCTGGAAAATTTATCAAGATACAGCAATTCCAACAACTCGTGAAGAAGCCTGGCGACGAACTGATATTCGAGGTTTAAAACTCAACCAAAATCAGTTGTTAGATAGCAAACAAAATTTTGAATTTTCAGACATTCCAGCTAATTTATTAGAGCCTATAGCTGATGGTGACCACGGAGGTCAAATCGTTCTGTATGGGCCCAATAATCAAGTGCGACTTGACGAGGATTTAAAGAAAAAAGGTGTGGTTTTTTGTGATTTGTTGACAGCCGAAAAGGATTATCCTGAACTTCTATCAAAAACAATTGGCAAAATTGTCAAACCTGAAGAAGGGAAATTTTCTGCATTAACTGGAGCTATGGCACAAAACGGTGTATTTCTTTACGTCCCTAAAAATGTGAATATTGATACACCAGTACACAGTTTGATTTGGGGTGCTGGGATTGATAATGCTCAAATTTCCCACATTGTTGTTCATCTTGAAGAAAATGCATCAGCAACTTTTGTGCTTGAATTTGCTTCCAACACTGTAGAAAAAGGTCAAAGTCTGGTTGCAAACAACATTGAAATTTATGTGGGTCCACAGGCAAATTTCAGATTTGTTGAACTGCAATCGTTAGGAAGGCATGTCTGGAATTTTACTCATGAACGTGTTCAAGTTGACCGGGATGGTCGATTGGACTGGATTTTTGGAGCAATTGGTGGACACCTGACCAAGAATTTTGCTGAATTGGATTTAATTGCACCTGGGGCAGTTGGAAAGATGTCTGGTTTTTACTTTACTGATAAAGATCAACACCTTGACTATGATTCTCAACAGAATCACCTTGCACCAAATACAATCAGTGATCTTTTATTCAAAGGGGCGCTGGTTGATGAAAGTCGGTCAGTTTGGCAGGGAATGATCTATGTTGCACCAGGTGCGGATAAGACCGATGGTTATCAAGCAAATCGAAATCTATTATTAAGCAAACAAGCGCGAGCAGATTCAATTCCAGGTCTGGAGATTTTGGCAAATGATGTGCGATGTACGCATGGTGCTACTGTAGGAAAAGTTGATGCTGAACAGGTATTTTATTTAATGGCGCGCGGGATTGCCAGACAAGAGGCTGAAAAGTTAATTGTTGAGGGATTTTTTGATCCCATTATGCAGCGTATACCATTTGAAGGCGTAAAACATCGATTCCAGAAAGCAATTTCTGAAAAGATGGGATCTTTCATAGGTTAATGGGATAAAACTCATCTATTTCATGTGTAAAAATTGAAGATGAGATTATGGATTATGTTAGAATTAATTGGTTAACCTAGGATTGGAGGAAGTTATGGCAGCCCCTTTTATGCGTGCACCTGACCCTGAATATGCATTTGAAGTTGGAGATACAGTAGAAGTATTATGTGATCATGATCGGAAGGGTGAACGTGTGCGTGGGTGGTTACGCGGAATTGTGGTTCAAACAGACCCAAAGATGGTAGCCGTTCAATTTCGTGCTAATGTTTATCTTACCGACGGTTGGATGGTTCCTGACCATATCCTATGGTTCCCACAGACATCAGGTCAAATACGAAAACCAAGGAAAAGACCAATCCTCAGCACTGAATGAGTTCAATTTCAAGAAAGGTCTTGAATGGAATACAATCACTACAATATTAAAAATGATTTTCCTATCTTGTTGCGTGAGGTTCGTCCTGGAACCAGGCTTGTATATTTAGACTCGACAGCAACAGCCCAAAAACCTAGGGTAGTGATTGATGCGATGAGTCAATATTATGAATTAAATAATGCCAATATCCATCGTGGTATTCATCAGTTAGCTGAAGAAGCCACTGAAATGTATGAATTGGCAAGAGAAAAAATTGCTCAATTCATCCATGCTCACAACACAAAAGAAGTGATCTTTACAAGAAATACGACAGAATCGATCAATCTGGTTGTCCAAACATGGGGAAGAAAATTTCTTCAAGCCGGAGACCTTGTGATCCTGACAGAAATGGAGCATCATTCAAATCTTGTTCCATGGCAAATGTTAGCGGCAGAAAAGAATATTCAATTGGAATTTATTCCGGTTAGGGAAAATGGTGAATTAGATTTTAATCATTTCGACCAATTATTAGAAAAAAATCCAAAATTTGTCGCTTTTACGCACATGTCTAATGTGCTTGGAACCATCAACCCAGCCAAGGAGATGATCCAAAAAGCACATGCTGCCGGGGCACTCGTTTTGGTCGATGGGGCACAATCTGTTCCGCATTTTTCTGTTGACGTTCAGGATTTGGATGCTGATTTTTATGCATTTTCCGCCCATAAAATGTGTGGTCCAACAGGTGTTGGAATCCTTTATGGAAAAGAAAAATTATTGGACTCGATGCCACCATTTTTGGGTGGCGGCGATATGATCAAAAAGGTTCTGTTACGCAGTTTTAAAGAAAATGATATACCTCATAAATTTGAAGCAGGTACACCAGCCATCGCCGAAGCAATTGGATTTGGTAAAGCAGTTGATTACCTGACTCAAATTGGCATGGATAATATCGCTGCTCATGAAAAGAAAATTACCCAATACGCACTTCAAAAATTAAAGTCCATTGAGAACTTGAAAATATTTTGTCCGGATGTTCCTGATCGTGGGGGGGTAATTTCATTTGAAATGGGATTAATTCATCCACATGATGTTGCCCAGGTATTGGATCACTATGGGATTGCCGTACGGGCTGGGCATCATTGTGCAATGCCATTACATGAAAAATTTGGACTTCCTGCAACCAGCCGGGCCAGTTTCTATCTTTATAATGATTTTGAAGACGTTGACCTTCTGGTAATTGGGTTGCAACATGTAAATGAATTGTTTGCCTAAAGAGGATGAATAATGGATGATTTTTATCGTGTATTGATTGTAGAACGGTATAAGAACCCAGCTTATAAGGGGATATTAGATCCACATGATTTTTCATATGAAGATGAAAATCCATTATGCGGCGATCAAATTCGGGTTGATTTGCGCGTAGATAATGAAAATGTTATCACGGAAGCCATGTTCAGCGGTCATGGTTGTGCAATTTCCCAGGCAAGTGCTGATTTATTAATGGAAACAGTGATCGGTAAGCCTTTGGACGAAGTAAAAAATATGACAAAAGAAACTGTTCTAGACCTTTTAGGGATCGAATTAGGGCCGGTACGACTAAAATGTGCTCTGCTCTCACTTAAAGTGCTTAAGGCTGGTCTATATGGAATTGGTAATATTGAAGAAGAACTGATGGAGATTTAGTCTTGGATCACAATGAAATCACTTATGATTTTTATCCGGTCATTTCAGTTGACGATTTAATTCCGGGGGAACGAATTTTTATTGAGATCGATAACATGTCTATTGTGTTATTCAATATTGCTGGTGATATATATGCTTTAGAGGATCGCTGTACGCATGATGAAGGTCCTTTAGGGGAAGGAGAGATAGAGGGTTATGAAATTATTTGTCCTCGTCATGGTGCCCGATTTGATGTAAGGGACGGACGAGCATTAACCCTGCCTGCAATTGAACCTACTCGATATTTTCCTATTCGTATAGTTGATAGTCAAATTGAGATAGGCGTACCCATAGAATGATTATTTATTTGAATTGATAATAAAAGGACCTTCAAATTTTTCGAAAGTCCTTTTTTTAAGTTCTTACATTAATATTGTTAAATTATTCTTTACCGAATTCAGCGACAACCCTTATGAGATCAAATCCTTCCGCAAAAGGTCTTTCCGCTAATGCACCGTGACGAATCATGGTTGCCCGGGTTATTTGAGAGTCAAAATAATAACGATTGGAATAGGTTTTATACTCAGCCAAAGCAGCTAATTTTTTCTCGACATCATTTTCGGAAACTTCAAAAAGAAAATGAGGGAAGAACCCATAACTACTTCGTAAAACATCAAAACCTAATACAGTTGTTCCCCGAAATGCTCTTAATGCTTCATCCGTAACAGTTACATGATCCTGGTGAATATCATTCTTGGTGTGCACAAAGATAATTTCTGGTTTGAAAGTTCTTTTAATGTCTATCATTGTTTCCAGAATTTCCTGTCTCATCTGTGGAAAGCGCCGGGTTTCAAAATCTTTTACGATATCATGATCACCGGTGACACCCAGGACAGCCATACTTGCTTTATGTTCAATATACAAGTTTTGAAGTTCGGGATTCTTTTTATTATCTGATAGTGTCATGCAAAGAATTTCTGCTTTGTTGCCAATATTTGAAATTAATGCCCCACACCCTAATTCAATATCATCAGGATGAGCACCTATGAAACAAACACGTTTTCCATAAAGAATGAGATTCTGATTCATATTTTTATTTTGTTGCGATGAAACCACCAACAACCTTTGTCATGATTAATTTTCCATCCCGGTTAAGGCGATCTTCTGAAACTTGAGCAATTGAATTCATAATTTTTTCGAAATCATCTTTGGTTTCAAAGAAACTACTCCATAACTTTCGATCCTCGGATAAAGAAGCACGGGTGTATGCTAAAAATGGTTCAACACTGTCAAAAACCAGTGGATTCTCGAAAATATGAACATCTACTTTATTGAAGGTGGATTTCATCGCATCCAGAATTTGTGTCGAATACCGGGAACTTCCTGGCATAGGTGGTATCTGTTTTCCGGTAGCTTCGCGAATAATCTCATAAAAAAATAGTTTATTCTCTGGCATTGGACCACTTGAAAAAAGTCTTCCACCCGGTTTCAGAACTCGATGCATCTCCTTGATTGTAAAAGGGATATCTTCAGCGTAATAAATTGCAAAACAACATGATTCAAAATCATATTGATTGTCATTTATTGGAAAACGGTTATTGAAATCCAATTCTATGAACTTCATACCGGCTGCACGCTTTTCGTTTTCAAGCTTTGCCTGATTCAGGAGTTCGAGGTTTACATCACCTCCTGTTATTTCAGCTTCGCCTTCTAAAAATTGATGATAGGAAAAACATTGTTTGCCAGCACCACACCCAACATCAAGAATATTCATACCTTTCGTCAGTTGAATGATTTCAAGCATCCATTCATCAATATTTCGTGATCCATATTGTGAATGGATATCAATTCTTTTTAATAGATCATTTGTTGTTTCTCGATAATCGATTTTCATATTTCTCCATTGAATTAAGATTTAGTAAGTATAAAATAGAAAGCCCCTCTGTCAAGAAAAGATGTGGACTTCATTGACTAATTTTAACATATACGTGGCAGCATTTCTCCTGCCATCATCTCCAGCATTCGTGTTGTACCAAAACTGGTTTTTAGAACGACACGACCTGGATGAGTAGAAACGATTTCCCCAATCGCCGTTGCATTTTTACCATATTGATTATTCCTCATCATTTCAAGCGCTTTATTTTTATATTTTGAAGGCAAAATTACCACAACTTTCCCCTCATTTGCCACATAAAGCGGATCAAATCCCAACATTTCGCAGGCATTTTGAACTGTGGAATTGATCGGAATTAATTCGTCATATATTTCCATTCCCATGTTGCTTTGTTTGGCGATTTCATTTAAGGTTGTTGCCAATCCTCCCCGGGTTGGATCCCGTAGCACATGAATCTCAGGAATTTCTTTGAGAAGAGATTGGAGTAGATGATTCAAGGGGGCAACATCAGAGATCAGATCTGTCTCAAATCCTAGATCACCGCGCGCTGAGAGAACGGCAATCCCGTGGTCACCAATCGTTCCTGAAATGAGAATTATGTCCCCGGGTTGGGCTAAATCTCCCCGAATATCGATATTCTCTGGTAACCAGCCAATTCCAGTTGTTGAGATGAAAATTCCATCTCCTTTGCCCTTCTCTACTACTTTGGTATCCCCAGCGACAATTTTAACTCCTGCTTCTTCTGCACTTAGCTGCATTGACTCAACGATTTTCTCCAGGTCGGAAATTGACAACCCTTCTTCGAGGATGAAACTGGCTGTAATATAAAGTGGAATTGCACCTGACATACTAACATCGTTGACCGTCCCACAGATAGATAATCGACCTATATCTCCTCCAGGAAAGAAAATCGGTGAAATAATATGAGCATCAGTGCTAACTGAGATTTTTCCATTTGCTAATGATTCAGAAATTGGGGTATTGGCAAAATCGTTTCCTGCGTTAATAAATGCATTATTGAAATATTTCTGAAATACATCCTTAATCAAGGTGTGGGTCATCAAACCTCCACTGCCATGACCCATGACAATTGTTGTGTTATTTTTTAGGGGTAGAGGACAGACAGGACCTTCGAAGACTGGAATTGGATCATCCATTAATACAAAACCTCTTTATGAATTATTTAAATTTGAAAAGCGAAAATATGCGTTACAGGCTCCTTCAGAACTGACCATGGGGGCGCCTAACGGATTTGTGGGGGTACATGACATACCAAACGCCGGACAATCAAAAGGTTTTTTCAAGCCTTGAAGAATTTCACCAGCAATGCAGATTTCGTGTTCACGTGTTTGGATATGTCCGACCTGGAACCGTTTTTCTGCATCATATAAGGAAAATTCCTCGCGGAGACACAAGCCACTTTGCGGGATATTGCCAATTCCCCGCCAATTTCTGTCACAAGGTTTAAAGACAAGGTTTATGATCTTTTGTGCTGCTTGATTTCCATTTTCTAAAACTGCTCTTGAATATGCATTTTCAACGATATGCAGATCACTTTCTAGTTGCTGAATGGATAATAAGATTCCTTGCAGTAAATCAAGAGGTTCAAAACCGGTAACGACAATTGGAATTTTATATTGGCTGGCTATTGAATGATATTCCCAATAACCCATGACTGTGCAAACATGACCAGCTGCAAGAAAGGCCTGGACACGGCTATGCGGTGAACTTAAGATTGCATGCATGGCTGGGGGGACACGTACTTGGGATACCAGGATAGAATAATTCTTGATTCCCATCGCTTTTGCCTGGAGAATACTAGCAGCATTAGCCGGTACTGTTGTTTCAAATCCTATTGCAAAAAATACAACTTGTTTATCTGGATTTTCCTGGGCAATTTTCACAGCATCTAAGGGTGAGTAGACGACTCGAATTTGCGCCCCTCTGGCACGTAAAGTAAAAAGATCAACTTCAGATCCCGGCACCCGTAACATATCACCAAAAGAGCAAAAAATGACCTCTGGGAGCCTTGCAATGGCATGGGCTCGATCAATTTGATCCAGTGGCGTGACACAAACCGGACAACCAGGACCATGAACCAATTCGATTTGTTGTGGTAATAGTTGGTCCAGACCATATTGCATGATGGCATGAGTTTGACCACCACAAATTTCCATTAAAACCCAGTTTTGAGTTGTGACTTTCTTAATTTCTGCAACCACACCTTGAACCAGGTGGGAATCACGGAATGATTTAGAAAAATCAGTTGTCTTGTTCATTCACACTTAATTCTTCGTTTAAATCTGCAATCTCCTGCAACAAAGATAATGTTTCCATTGCTTCTTCTTCACTTAAAATATTTAAAGCGAAACCAGCGTGTATGATGGTGTAATCACCAACTATCGCATCCGGAATCGCTTCGATGCAGGCAGAGCGGATAACCCCACCAAAATCAATTTTTGCCATTTTCATACCAATGGAATCTTCTATTTCAATTATTTTTCCTGGAATACCAAGACACATTTTTTCCTCACTTGATTGTGAATTTTGAGGCAATTAATGCTTGCCCTAAAGATATACCGCCATCATTTGTTGGCACATTATGATGGATCATAACATCAAATCGTTCTTTTTTTAGCTTTTTTATCGTATTATCTAATAATACCTTGTTTTGCCAGACTCCTCCACTCAACGCAACAGAATTTATCCCACTTTCTTTTCGAATAATAATGCAGATGTTAGTTGAGTATTGCACAATACTATTATGAAAACGGGCTGCCATTTTATTGATCGAAACATTATTCTGCTGATCAATAATCAAGCTTTCAAACAGGGGTTTTGGATTAATTAGATTATTTTCAATTTCTATTGGATAGAATTTGGATTCCTTCTCGTCGATCAAAGCTTCCATCTCTATTGCTGCCTGTCCTTCGTAATTGACTCTGTGTTTGATTCCCATTATTGAAGCTGCAGCATCAAACAATCGCCCCATACTGGATGTGTTAGGTGTGTTGATTTTACTTTTTAATTGGCTTTCTAAAACAGTACGATCTTCCATACACAGCGAAGCCACACTTGGAATGGAATAATCCCAATCCAATTGATATTCCCATAAATGGGATAATGCCATTCTTGCTGGTATCCTAACCGTGATATCACCACCTGGGAGAGGAACATATTTCAAATGAAACCTGCGTTGATATTGGGAATAATTTCCTATGAGGACTTCACCACCCCAGATTGCACCATCCGTTCCAAATCCTGTTCCATCATAACAAAGTCCAATAACGAAATCATCAACTTTCCAATGATTGTCTGCCAAACAAGAAGCTAAGTGAGCGTGATGATGCTGAATTTGTATGTTAGGAATTGATTCCAGGTTTGCCCGTTGGGTAGCGTACCGGGTGGCTAAATAATCTGGATGAAGGTCACTTGCCAATATTGAAGGTTTTATACGAAATAAATTTTCATAATGGTTTATGGCCTCTTCGAAGCTGATTAGAGTTTCATAGTTTTCAAGATCACCGATATGATGACTGATGAATGCATAATTATCTCTGGTTAAACAGAATGTGTTTTTTAGTTCTGCCCCTGTTGCCAGAATTTGTGGTACGTTGGATGGTGTGATGATTGGGTTGGGAGCATACCCACGGGAGCGTCTGATGGGATAATTTTTTCCCTGAACAATTCTTGTGACTGAATCATCGACACGCATAAAAATTTCACGATCATGCATTAAGAAACCGTCTGCAATATTACTAAGTTGGTTGATTGATTCAGAATCTTTGTATGCAATTGGCTCTTCACTCAGGTTACCACTTGTCATTACCCAGACCTCCGGATTTTCATCTACTGGATCTAATAGGAGGTAGTGCAATGGGGTATACGGGAGCAAAAAACCAAGATGCTTTTGAGCTGGTGCTAATAAAGGAGATAGTTCATTTGTTGATTTTAATTTCAATAGAACGATTGGTTTTTCTTTTGATTCCAGTAGTTTCTTTTCTTCGCCAGACAAAGAACAATAATTTTCGATGAGACTAATTGAAAACGCCATTAATGCGAATGGTTTATCACTGCGTTTCTTGCGGGTTCGTAGATTTTCAACCGCAGAATGATTTCCTGCATCACAGGCTAAATGGAAACCGCCCAATCCTTTTGTCGCCAGAATTTTGCCTGTTCGAACCATTTTTCTGCTTTGTTGAATGGCATCATTCCCCTTTGCTATTATCTGATTGTTGACCATCAAACTTACCTGAGGTCCACAATCAGGACACGCAATTGGTTGAGCATGATATCGTCGATCCAAAGGATTTGAATATTCTGATTGGCATCGATCACACATTTGAAAAGGAGCCATCGTGGTTTTAGGTCGATCATACGGAATATCTTTTATTATTGAGAATCGGGGACCACAATTGGTGCAATTGATAAAGGGATAACGAAAACGTCGATCTTGTGGATCGAATAATTCCCTGAGACAATCATCACAAATGCTATAGTCAGGAGATATAGGGATGAACTCTCCAGCTTGAGATTGACTTTTAATTATTTCAAATTTTTTGTAACTTTGCTTCTCAGTTTCATCAATACTGATAGAATCGATACGACTGAGGTGGGGAGGAGAATTCTTTAAAGCTGAAATAAAAACTTCCAAATCTGGTGTTGAACCTACCAGTTCAATGTCTACCCCACTCGATGTATTCTGAACCCAACCATTCAGATTATTCTGTATAGCTAATGAATACACAAAGGGACGAAATCCAACCCCCTGAACAATACCTTTAATGTGGATTTTGAGTGCTTTTACCTCAGGCATTTGCGGTTTTATTTTTAAATTCGGATACTCGTGTGGAAATCCAATCAATCCAACGATCGAACCCTTCTTCGGTTTTACAGGAAACCTGAAAGGTGGTTAATCCTGGATTGAGAATTTCAACCCCCTGTTGGAAGTAATCCATTCGAAAGTCAATATAGGGCATTAAATCAATTTTGTTGATCAGAAGCACATCAATCCCCCGGTAAATATTTGTATATTTATAGGGTTTATCATCTCCTTCTGGTATACTCGAGATGACGACATTCGCATGAGTTCCAATTTTAAATGATGCTGGGCAAATCAAATTTCCCACGTTTTCGACAATGATCAGATCGAGTTGATTAAGATCAAAATGTTTTAGTGCGCTATCAATCATTACCGCGTCTAAATGACATTGACCACCCGTGTTGATTTGTACTGCCGGTATTCCCATTGCCATTACTTTGTCTGAATCAATCGTAACCGGTGCTGTGTCCCCTTCAATCACACCCATCCGTAATTTGCCTGATAATTTTGAAATTGTTTTCAAAATTACACTGGTTTTTCCAGCACCTGGAGAAGCCATAATATTAATTGAAAAAACACCACTATTTGTGAGCTGGGTTTGTGTTTGAGCAGCGACCTGGTCATTTGCTTCAAAAATTTTTTCTACAATTTGAACTTTTTCTATCGTCATTTCATTACCTTTCAATTTCTATACTTTCAAGCCAAAATTCTTCTCCGGATTGAATTTTTAGTTGAAATGAACTGCAATTTGGGCAGGGGATTAGCTCACCGGATAATTCAAAGATATTCTCACAAGCCAGACAAAGCATTTTCGCTGGTAATCGTTTAAAATGAATTGTTGATCCTTCACAAACTGTGCCTTGTGCAAGCATTTCCCAATAAAAAACGACACTATCATCAACTATGCTGGATAATGCGCCAATAACAAGATATAAATCGGTGACTTTTTTCGCTTCTGCCTGTTCGGCGTGTTTTTCTGCAATTCTTAAAATACTCTCTGTAACGGCTAATTCATGCATGTCAGTATTATAAACTCAATCGTAGCCAGATGAATTCGTTAATATGATGTTAGTACATTATTTTTGCATGAAAAGATCAATCAATTTGATTCGCATTGCCAACATGCGTGTAGCAATTACATTTGATAACCTGCGCATGAATAAATAACCAAGTTCTTTATCACTTTCACATAATTCATTTAAAGCAGAACCATCAAAATATATTAAGTTGCACTTTTGGATCGCTGTAATCGTTGTAATTCTATGGCGTGCCACAGGGGTCATACTGTCCCAACCCACAATATCGAGTGCTTCAGCATTGTAAATGCGTACCTGACCTTGACCTGGAACATAGATTTCTATTCCTAAAGAACCTTCCGAAACTATATAAAGTAAATTGTCGTTATCGCCTTCTTTATAAAGAATTTCACCTGTAGATAAGTAACGAAATCCAGATATCTTCTCCAATTCTTTTAATTGGTCTGGTGATAAATCCATTAGCCATGGAATACTCTGTAATGTTGGACGGATATCCGTTTTATCAATCATTTCAATCCCTGTTGGTGTATGACTTAGTGTGTCTATTTGTTTTATCATCCAACAGGTATATTAATAAGTGGTAAAGCTCCTCGATCGAACCGCATATTGTCATGTAAGGAGTTAATCAGTTGTACGCATAAATAAAATAAATCTCAAAAAAATTATTCGTTTGAGATTGATAAAGTAAAAAATGTTTGATATTGTTGACAGAATATCAATGCGGCACACAACCTGAAAATTAAATGATTTACGTTTCCTTTTCATTATAACGGTCTGAGTTTTTGAGTGGGCATTTGCATACTAAAAACCTCACACCAACCATGGTTTAATGAGATGCTTCGTTTTACTGAATTTCTAATTTAACAGCACAAACTTTATATTCAGGAATTTTTGAAACAGGGTCTAATTCAGCAATCGTCAAATTGTTTGTGTTTTGTTCACCGGGAAAGTGGAAATTCGCAAATATCAAACCTGGAGATACTCTTTCAGTGATTAATGCTTTCCCTTTGGTGATCCCCCGTCGAGAGGTCAACGTGATGATTTGATTTTGTTGAATTCTATATTTGATTGCATCTTCAGGATGAATCTCAATATATGCGCCAGGATAAACATCCAAAATTTCTGCAGATCGTCGAGTCATTTCCCCAGCGTGCCAATGATACAGGACTCTACCCGTGGTTAATAAAAATGGATATTCCTCATCCGGCAGTTCTTTTGGATCCAGATGTTCAGTGGTGTGGAATTTTCCCTTCCCCCTTGTAAAAGTTTCAATATGCAGGATAGGTGTTCCTTGATGGTCTAAATCCTTTACTGGCCAATGGTAAGATGCTCCCTTATTTAGTCTTTCATGGGTAATTCCTGCATAACTGGGTGTAAGAGCACCAATTTCATCCATTATTTCTGAAGGATTTTGGTAATTCCAACCAGCATAACCACCAACAGGTTGCCTTTTTTCAATTTTCAAGATCTCATTTGCCAGATCAGTTATTATTTTCCAATCTGCTCTAGCCTCACCTTTAGGATTTATTGCCTTTCGAACCATTTGAACTCTACGTTCTGTATTGGTAAACGTTCCATCTTTTTCGGCAAATGAGACGCCTGGTAGAAGGACATCAGCATACATTGATGTTTCAGATGGAAATATTTCCTGTAAAACAATAAATTCACAGGCTTCAAGACATTTACGAGTGTGATTAACGTCTGGGTCAGTCACCAACGGGTTTTCACCAAGAATGTACAAAGCACGGATTTTTCCTTCTCCCGCCATTGGTATCATTTCAGTTGAAGTCAACCCTGGAAGGTTGTTAAATAATACTGGCAATCCACTTCCAGCAGTAGAAGTACCCCAGGCAATATTGAATTTCTGAACAAAATCCTGATTGGTGACGGATTGATAACCTGGAAACACGTTTGGTAAACCTCCCATATCACAGGCACCCTGAACATTATTTTGTCCCCGCAATGGATTGACTCCGCCTCCTTTGATGCCCATGTTGCCTAACAGCATTTGGAGATTTGCCAGTGTAAGAACGTTCAATACACCAGTTGAATGTTGCGTAATACCCATTGCCCAAAAAACAGCCATAGGTTTTTGTTTTGCCATTAATTCAGCGGTTGTCTGTAAATCTTCTTCCGAGATGCCAGTAATTTTTGAAACAATTTCCGGTGAATATGACTTTAAGGTTTCTTTGAATTCGTCAAAATTCTCGCATCGCTGATCGATATATTGTTGATCCTGCCAGTTATTTCGAAGGATAATGTGCATTATGCCGTTGATTAATGCCACATCAGTTCCAGGTTTGTGGCGTAGGTAAATCGATGAAAATTCCGCGATATCAATTTTTCTTGGATCAGCGACAATCAATTTTACATTTCTATTCAATACTGCTTGCCGAATTTTGGATCCAATCACTGGATGTTGTTCAGTAGTATTCGAACCAATAATCAAAATAGATTTTGCATGGTCAACAATATCCTCCATTGTGTTCGACATTGCTCCTGAACCGAAACTCATCGCTAGTCCTGCTACGGTGGAAGAGTGACATAATCTTGCACAATGGTCAATATTGTGGGTGCCGATGATTTGCCGTGAGAACTTGTTCATTAAGTAGTTTTCTTCGTTTGTACATTTTGCCGAAGTTAACACGCCTATTGAATCTGATCCACTTTCATTTTTAATTTGAGATAGTTTTTTTGCTACCAGATTGATTGCCGTTTCCCAATCCACTTCAACCCACGGACTTTCCTTAAGCGAAGTTTTTGGTTCACCTCTTAACAGATATTCCCTTACCATAGGATGCTTAAGACGATCGGGATGGTTGATGAATTTATATCCATAACGACCTTTAACACAAAGATGCTTTCCGTTCACTGGTGAATTGGGATTGGGGGTAATTTTTACCACTTCATCATTGAGGACATTCAGATCAAAATTACAACCAACTCCACAATATGTACAGGTCGTCTGAACCTTAATTTCTGGTGGTGCTTGATTAAATGATGGCTTGTGGGTTAATGCGCCGGTTGGACAATAATCTACACATGCACCACAAGACTCACACCTTGCTTGCAATAATGGGACACCAGATCCAGAAATAATCTGATTCTCAATTCCACGGTTTGCCAAACCCCAGACAAATCGTCCCTGGATTTCTGCACAAGCCCGGATACAGCGTGTACATAAAATACATTGATTTAAATCAACCCGAATAAAAGGATTAGGGTCGCTGTCGACAATATGTTTCGGTTCTTTTCGCATTTTATTTTGAATATCAACTTGATAATGCTGGCACCATTTAAGAAATGCGTTAGGTTTTCCGTTTTCTATGGTCGCTGGGCCATTATAATTGACCAAAAGAAATTCAAGAATCGTTTTTCTTGCTTCATTTAAATCCTGTGTTTCAGTTATTACTTCCATATTGGCTGAAACTTGTAGAGTACAGGCTGCAACCGGAATTCGTAAACCTTTTACTTCAACATCACATAATCGGCAACCGCCATGGGGCGTTAAATCCGGATGATCACAAAGACTGGGAATGGTTATTCCAAGTTCCTGCGCAGCTCTAAGGAGGGTTTTTCCTTCGGTAACATTGAATTGTTTGCCATTTATTGTGATAGGAATCATGCATTTTCTCCCACAAGTTGTGCTTTTCCAGGAAGTATTTCGATTGCATTAAAGTTACAAGTTTGAAAGCAAATGCCACATTGGATACAAATATCCTGATCGATCTCATGCGGTTTTCTGCGTTCGCCCGTAATAGCACCAACTGGACAATTTTTTGCACAGAACGTACAACCTGTACATTTTTCTTTATTAATTTCATAACGAATTAATGCGCGACAGACTTTTGCCGGGCAGCGATGCTCATAAATATGCGCTTCGTACTCATCTCGGAAATGTTTTATTGTACTGACAACTGGATTAGGAGCACCCTGACCGAGGCCACAAAGACTATGAATTCGGGTTACTTTGCTCAATCGCTCCAATTCTTCAATATCACCATCTTCGCCTTCACCCTGACAGATGCGGTTAAGTATCTGTAGCATACTGTAAGTACCAACCCTGCAAGGAGTGCATTTTCCACAACTTTCTTCTTGATTGAATTCCATAAAAAAACGGGCGATATCCACCATACAGGTATCTTCGTCCATGACGATCATTCCACCGGAACCCATCATTGACCCTGCAGCAGTCAGCGATTCATAATCCACTGGTAAATCAATCATGCTGGCAGGGATACATCCTCCCATTGGTCCACCTGTTTGAATTGCTTTAAGCTTTTTATTTTTCTTAACCCCTTCGCCCACATCATAAATGATTTCCCGTAAGGTGATTCCTAAAGGAACTTCAATCAAACCAGTGTGGTTCACGTCTCCTGCCAGCGCAAAAGTTTTGGTTCCCTTACTTTTTTCTGTACCCATACTGGCAAACCATTCAGGTCCTGTAAGAATAATTTGGGGGACATTTGCGAATGTTTCAACGTTATTGATAGAGGTTGGTTTTCCCCAAAGACCTGAGACGGCGGGAAAAGGTGGGCGTGGGCGTGGCTCCCCGCGTTTACCTTCGATGGATGCAATCAGAGCAGTTTCTTCACCACAAACAAATGCACCAGCCCCCATTCTTAGTTCAATATTAAAAGAGAAATCACTTCCGAAGATATTATTGCCAAGAATTCCATAATCCTGTGCTTGCTGAATTGCTTTAATTAAGGTTCGAACTGCAATTGGGTATTCTGCTCGGCAATACACATACCCTTGTTCAGCACCAATTGCATAGGCAGCGATTGCCATTCCTTCCAAAACAGAATGTGGGTCACCTTCCAACACTCTCCGGTTCATAAACGCACCAGGATCGCCTTCGTCAGCATTACAAATGATGTATTTTGGATTTCCAGGATTATTTCGGGTTAGTTCCCATTTTTTTGCGGTTGGAAACCCTGCACCTCCACGTCCACGAAGGCCAGATTTTGCGATAATTTCTATTACTTCTTCCGGCGTATTTTTCTCAAGAACCATTGCCAAAGCCTGGTAACCATCTTCCGAAATATAGTCATCCAGGCTTTCAGGGTCAATCAATGTACAGTTTCGTAAAACAACGCGAATTTCTTTTCCTCTTGGAGCATCAAGTTCTTGATCCTCTTTGAGTGCCTGGGGTGCAAATTTTTCCTGGCCCCAACCTTTAAAATGTTCGGATGTGATTTCATCACGTTTCTTTTCAATAATCTGTTCTTGCAGATTAATCAGGTGATTAAGACCAATTATTTTTGTCATTAAGAATTTTACTCCTTATGAATCTTCATACTTTTTTAATATATCTCGAATCAATGGTGGTATTTTGCTGGGTCTCAGACGGCCATACATTTGCTCATCCACCACAACGACCGGTGCCTGACTACATGAACCTACACATCGACAAACCTCCAAAGTAATACGATTGTCTGGGGTTGTCTCACCTGATTGAATATTGAGAATCTGTTCAGCTTTACGAATGAGTTGTTGTGTGCCACCGACATAACAGGCTGTGCCCATACAAAATTTAACTGTATGGTCTCCTCTTGGTTCGGTTGTAAAAAATGAATAAAAACTTACAACGCCAGCAATTGTACTGACTGGAGTGTTTAAAACTAAAGAAACATACTCCTGAATGGGTCGAGAAATATATCCAATTTGGCTCTGAATTTCATTTAAAATGACCATCAACCCGCCGGGGACATCTTTATATTCTTGCAAAATATTGTCTATATTCTCTCTGATATCAGTTTGATCAAGAGGAAATTTATGGATTAATTCATGCATGGATTGACCACTTAATCCATATAAATGTTCTGAAACCTGATCCATCATATTGTCATCCTTTAATCTTGGTTTTCTTCAAGAAAAATTTTGAATTAATTACTAAATTACTTTTAGAGTAACAAAGAACTATTTTTGTGTATGTTTGATTTAGGTAAATAAGAGAAATTCTATAGGATATATAATATAACAGATTTTTCAGACAAAAGGAAACAATCAAGTCATAAAAAATTTAGTCTAAATGTAACAAACTTCCTTTCATAATTACGAGTGGAAGTTTGTTTCTATTGATAAATTTTGACCTTTTTAATAAAAAGCGTTCAGGGTGTTTTTAATTGGTATCACCGTACAAAACACCTGTCAATCTTGGTTAATTGAGATGATACTTAATAAATTTCTTTATGTTGGTTCAGTTCTTGTTATCCAAGCTGTAATTTTTTCTATTGCTACGTTTGCCAGGGATTGGGTTTGATCGGAAAGTTGATTCTCAAAGCCGAATTGAAAACCTCTGACCGACACTAAAATTGCTTCCGGTTTTTGATTGAATGCAGTATCCAGAATTGACATGACTGTCTGCGGAGTCATATGGTGGGTCAATGGTGAGTTTTGAAATAATCTTTCAACAATCTGCCAATGAAGATCATCTTCTAATGCACCTGTATGAGCATCAACAAAACAAATTCTGGAATAATTACGCATATCGTAAGTCATTTCAGGTATCAATTGAAGATTAAATAGAAAGTGAAGATTCTCATTCACCTTGATTGTTTCGTCATCCATGGTCTCCGGGTAAGACAACCCAAATTGATTGGCGATTCCTTTCAGAATATGCCAGGCAACCCCGTCATCTTCCCGATCTGGATTACCATATCCTATGATTAACGTTTTTGGAATTTTCTTCAAAGCGTGTTCATTATGAACACGCTTTGAAGATGTTTTGTTATTCTCTGCCATTACCTAATCGCGTTGTAAAGTTTTAATGATCTTTCCTTCAACGTCAACTACATCGACGATCATTGGCATCTGGCCAATTGCATGAGTTGAACATGAAAGACAAGGATCATGCGCCCTGACAGCTGCTTCAACTCGGTTTAGTAAACCTTCATGAATATCTGGTCCTTTTACGTAGGTTTTTGCAACCATATCGACCGCTTTACTCATCGCGTAATTATTATGACCAGTGGAAACAATCAGGTTTAATTTTTTGATTTGACCATTTTCATTTGCCCAATAATGATGCAACAAAGTACCCCTTGGTGCTTCAATGACACCAACTCCTTCGCCTTTGAAATCATGGCGGGTATTCAGAATATCATTTGATAAGAGGTCAGGATCGTCCAAAAGAATCTTTGCTCTTTCAACTGCGAATAAAGTTTCAATCAGTCTTGAATAATGGTAATAAAGGGTATTTTCAATGGGTTTGCCATTATTTATCTGCTTGTATTTTTTGAATTCTTCATTGGCTAACGGTGTATCAATTTTGTCGATGATATTCAACCTTCCTAATGGACCGACGCGATATACGCCATCTGGCCAACCCAATTTTTTATAATAAGGGAATTTCAAGTATGACCAATTTTCTACGTGTTCTGAAATGTAATCCAGATATTTGGATGCCGGGAATCGCTCCAATTCACCGCCATTTCTTCCGACCATTCGTAAATTGCCTTCATACAATTCAAGGCCATTATCTTCGGTAATCAAGCCAAAATATCCAGTTGGAAATACTGCAAATTTTTGGATATCTTCCATGTTTTTTTCAGCCCAATCTTTAATGATTGAAATTCCCAGTTGTGTTGTTTCCAGTGCCTGATCGATTCCAGAAAGTATAATTTCACGATCGGCATTTGATAAGGCTTTGTTCACTCCTCCAGGAACAGCGAAAACAGGGTGTATACGGCGACCACCTAAGATTCGAATAATTTCCTGTCCAAATTTTCTCAATTGAACTGCTTTGACAGTTATTTCAGGACTTTGCTGTACCAAACCAACAACATTTCGAATCGCCGGATCTGCATCAAAACCTAAAAGTAAATCCGGACCCGCTAATTCAAAGAAATGCATACCATGAGATTGAATAATTTGTCCCATATGCATTAATTCTCTCAGCAGTGAAGCTGGCCGTGGTGGGGGAGCACCTAATACAGCATCACCAGCTTTGGCGGCTGCAAGATGATGACTGACCGGGCAAATTCCACAAATTCTTGGTGTGATTAAAGGCATTTCAAAGATCATTCTGCCTTCGCAAAATTTTTCAAAACCACGAAATTCATTGACGTGTAAAAAAGCATGATCAACAGATTGATTATCATCTTTCATGTGAATCGTAATTTTTGCGTGTCCTTCGATGCGGGTTACTGGTTCTATTGTAATTTTCTGAGCTACCATTATTTTTCCTCCTAATGCCAATGAAGATTTTCATCTTTTAATTCAGGGATTCTTCCCTGCGCTAATTCAGCCAATACATGAAAGATTACATCAGCGCTGGGAGGACATCCTGGCACATGTAAATCAACTGGAACTACCTCTTGTACTGCTCTGACTCGAGTAGGAACTGCTAATTCCGGATCAGTAGGGATAAATCCATCGACTGTACTTTCAGTTTCAATGTAAGCTCGTCTCAATGTTTCTTCGATCGTGAAGAAATTACGCATGGCTGGTACGCCACCGAAGACCGCACAATCGCCTAATGCCACCAGGTATTTACATCGTGATCGCATTAATTTTGCCTGGTGCTCATTGGCAGTGTTGTTGATTCCACCTTCTAAGACACCTACATCGACGCCAGTTTCATCTGCTTCTTTCAGATCTGTTATTGGTGAAGCACGCAGGTCTACTAATTCAAGAACTTGAAGAATTCTTTCATCGATATCGAGCAAAGACATATGGCATCCTGCACATCCTGCCATCCAATCTGTCGCAACTTTTGGTTTACTCATAATTTATCCTCATTTCTACCATTATCCAATTTCGACAACTGATTTTTCTAATTTGATTGCTTTATCCCAAACAGGATTTAAAATGATTTTCAGGTGATCGGCTATTGCAAGAACAACTTCCTTATTTGATTTCACATCAACTGGGGCTTGCAATGATTTGTGTGCTAATTGTACCTGACCATCACAAGTCACATAATAACCATCCTGTTCCAACCACGAAGTAACAGGTAAGACCACATCTGCTTTTGCTGTAAGTACGGATTGGTAACTGGCTTGCACCGCCAGGAATGAAACACCTTCAAGTTTTTTTATGAGGGTTTGTGAAGGATCTTCATCACCTAATGCAACGTACGCAGCTTTGTGGCCAATCAATTCGAATGATTTATTTAATCGCAATTGTTCTGCAACCAGACTGTTGGCTTTACCTTTCATGCTGATCAATTTTGCATTTACTTTTGCTGCCAGGTTCAATAATGCCTGGATAGTTTCTTTTTTCTGTTTTGCCTCAAAATCTGTTCCATATACAAACACAAGTTTTTCTGAGGATGTTAATAATTTTGCGAGCTCTGAAATTTCCTGCGAGGAAAGTCCTGATTTTTCAGCTAAAGTATCTACATTTACTCCAGAAACAGCTCCGACAAGTGCCTGAATGAAGACAAGATCTTTCCCATGATTGATGACGGTTGAATGTGAAGTGAACGCATCCATTCCACCAGCTTCATAACTGACAGGGATTACTTGTAAACCTTTTGGAATGAGACGTTTGATAAAGAAACCAGCAACTTGATGATCTTTTGTCAGATCCAGTCCAATCGTCATGACTGTATCAGCATCATGCAAATCAGACAATTTCGATTCAAAGGATCCTTTTTCATCTGCAAATTCGGACAGGGCTCCCGTAAATCGATCTTCTTCGGTACTGGTGATCATTCCACTATCAAATTTTTCAGAGAAAATTTGTTTGAAGTAATAAAGCACATCAGCAGGCAATCTTGTTGAGGCGATTGCAGCTACTCCATCATCTTTTTTATCTATCAGTGGTTTGAAATTATCAATTACAACAGTTAGTGCTTCTTCCCAAGTTGCTGCTTTCAAAGTTCCATCTCTACGAACCATAGGTGTAACTACCCTGTTGCGTTTTTCATCCAACGGAATAAAGCGACCTACATCACACAGGACACCACCATTAATTTCCGCATCCCAGTCCCCATTAATTTTTATCAAATTGTTGTCTCTGTGTAAAACCTCTATTCCACAACCAATCGAACAACCGATACATATCGTTTTTGTAATGTTGACGTCTTTTTCCTGTCCACGATAGGCACTCCAACGATCTATTAATGCACCGGTTGGACAAATTTGTACACAGACACCACAGGAAATACAGGAACTCGATCCTAAGGGGACACCTAGGTCAGCAACCAATATGGTATTTGCTCCCCTTTCTTCCATCCCAAGTGTGAAGTTTCCGACTAATTCTGCACAGGCTCTAACACAGCGCCGGCAGAGAATGCATCGATTGTGTTCCAGAACAAAATATGGATGAGAAGCATCCATCTGATATGGTTGCCAATTGGGTTGGATAGGCCAGTGGGTCATTCCCTCATCATAGGCCGCATTCTGAAGTTCACAGTCACTTCCACTTACCTGGCAATACGGGCAAAAATGATTTCTTTCACTGAAAAGCATTGAAAGCACAAACTTTCTTGCACTTTTTACTTTATCTGTCTGGGTTTTAATGACCATATTATTTGACACAGGCAATGTGCAGGCAGGTTGTAATGTTCTGGCACCTTCAATCTCCACCAGACATAGACGGCAACCACCATAAGGTTCCAGAGCTGGGTGGTCACATAAAGTTGGTATCTCAATACCAGCTTGTGTAGCTGCCTTTAATACAGTTGTCCCTTCCGGTACTTCTATTTCATTTCCATCGATTTTGAGTTTATACATAGCGAATCTCCTTCGTTCAATTTAAATTTTTCTACTTTTAAATTCTTTTGCCACTCATCGGACAAACGCCGGATGGACAGACTTTTAATCTTACATGTGCTTCAACTTCTGCTCTGAAGTGATTCAAGATATCTCGAATTGGTGTACCAGCTGTTTGACCCAGACCACAGTTGGATAATTCATTAAGATTCTTGCTAATATCAGCCAGATCATCCAAATCATGCATCGTTCCAGTTCCTTGAGAAATATTTTCTAAAATTTGAAAGGCTCTTTCATTTCCGACTCGACATGGATTACATTTACCACAACTTTCTTTCCGGAAGAAATTTTGAAGAACTTTTGCCAGATCCAATACGCAAGTATTTTCATCACAAATCAACAATGCTCCTGAGCCTAAAGAGACACCAGCATTTTGGAATGAGTCAAAGTCCATGGGTGTATCCTGAAGACTGGCTGGAATAATTGAGCCACTGGAGCCGCCTGTTTGAGCAACTTTAAAGCTAACGTCATTTTTCATCCCTTTTGCATAAATGGCAATCACTTCCCGTAGTGTGATTCCCATAGGAACTTCGATTAATCCTGTTACATTGACATTGCCTAAAATTGTGTAGACTTTTGTGCCTGGGCTGGATGGTGGCCCAAAACTGCGATACCATTTTGCGCCATTTCGAATAATCGCAGGAACATTGGCTAATGTTTCAACATTATTTACTAAAGTTGGTTTACCCCAGAGACCGGATGTTGTGGGATAGGGGGGTCTAGGTCTTGGTTCCCCTCTTCTGCCTTCGATTGATTCCAACAACGCTGTTTCTTCCCCACAAATATAGGCACCAGCTCCGCTATGAACATGGATTTCAAAATCGAAGTCAGTTCCAAAGATTTTCGTCCCTAAAATTCCATATTCTCGTGCTTGTGTTATTGCTTTATTAAGACGTTCCTGAGCCAGAACATACTCACCACGGATATAAATAAAACCTTCATTAGCACCAACCGCATACGCCGCAATCGACATTGCTTCAATGATGCTATGAGGATCACCTTCAAGGATTAGACGATCTTTGAAAGTTCCAGGTTCTGATTCATCTCCATTACAAATTACATACTTCTTCTTTTCTGGTACTCCAGCAACGAACCCCCATTTTAACCCTGATGGAAAACCAGCCCCACCTCGTCCTCGTAGACCAGATGCTTTAATTTCCTCAATTACATCTCTTGGGCTCATTTCAGTGAGTACTTTTCCTAAAGCTTGATATCCTTCGTTAATGAAGTATTCTTCAATATTCTCCGGATCTATAATTCCTGCCCGTTGTAATACTATTCTTTGTTCTGCTGGTAAAGTTCCTTTTCTAGCGTTAACCCAGGCGATTTTTCCGGTTAATTCTTTATTGGAAGCTTGCAATTCGGGAACAACACGCCCTTTGTAAAGATGTTCTTCTACCAGATATTGGGCATTTTCTGGTTTTACCGGACCATAAATAGTTGCTTCAGGATAAACAATTACGAAAGGCAAGGCATCATGTCTTCCGACATCACCAATCATGGTGACTGAAATTTCATCTGATAATCCTAAAGTTTCGATTTCAGATTTCAAATTTTCGTAGACTTGCGCAGCACCCCGTTCCATGCTGATTGGATCGCTTGAGACTAATACCATTGATCTTACTGATTTCATCGATAATCTCCTAGTCGCTGTATTTGGCTAAAATATCATTGATTTGTTCCGGTTTGACATTCCCATAGGCGTCATCATCAATCACGATAACCGGACCAACTCCACAAAGCCCCAAACAACTGGTTGTTATGAGAGACCATTTTCCATCCTCAGACATCTCACCTTCTTCCAGGTTTACGGCTTCTTTTAATGCCTGCCATACTTCTCGACCACCAACTACGTGACAGGGGGCACTTTCGCAAAATTGAATCACATGTTTTCCGCGAGGTTTTGTCGAAAGCATGTGATAAAAACTTGCAACTGAAAACAACTGAGATCGTGAGGATTTAAGTCGATCACTAATTTCTTCCAGTGCCTCAGAAGGTAAGTATCCCAGTTTCCGATTCACATGGCTTAATATTGGTATTAATTCTTCGCGACTATCTCCAAACTGTTCGACAGCTGCATTGACTGCTTCTAAAATTAGACGATCTTTTCCATTCTTACTTGTCATTCACAACTCCTTGGTCTTTGGTGAAATTTGAAAGTTTTCCTTACAAATCGGATCATAATAATGAGTTAAACAATTTCAATTGCATTGAAATTACACACTTGAACACAAATACCACATCTGATGCAAGTATCTGGATCGATAACATGTGGTTGTCGACGTTCTCCAGATATTGCATTGACAGGACAATTTCGAGCACATACTGTACAACCGGTACAGGCTTGTTCAATAATTTGGAATCTGATCAACGCTTTACACACTTTTGCTGGACAGCGTTTTTCGTTGATGTGTGCTTCATATTCATCCCTGAAATGTTTCAGAGTACTTTCTACAGGATTGGGTGCTCCTTGTCCTAAACCACACAAAGAGTCTTGTTTAATTTCCTGACAAAGCATTTCAAGCTGTTCAATATCGCCTTGACGTCCATGACCTTCGCAAATTCTTTCCAATATGTCCAGAATTCGTTTAGTGCCCACACGGCATGGAGTACATTTTCCACAACTTTCATCCTGGGTAAACTCCATAAAAAAGCGTGCAATGTCCACCATACAGGTGTCTTCATCCATGACAATCATTCCACCTGAACCCATCATGGAGCCAGCCTGAACGAGGGATTCATAATCCACTGGAAGATCGAGATATTCTTTTGGTAAACATCCACCCATTGGACCACCGGTCTGGATTGCCTTAAACTCTTTATTTTCTCTGATGCCCAAACCAATATCGAAAATTATTTCTCTTAAAGTAATTCCCATGGGCACTTCAATAAGGCCTGTGTGATTAATATCACCTGCCATAGCAAAAGTCTTCGTTCCTTTGCTTTTTTCAGTTCCCATACTGGCGAACCATTCAGCACCCCTTAAAATGATTTGAGGTACATTAGCATACGTTTCTACATTGTTGATATTGGTTGGTTTTTCCCATAATCCTTTGACAGAAGGAAACGGTGGCCGGGGTCTGGGTTCACCGCGTTTTCCTTCAATCGAATTCATCAAAGCTGTTTCTTCTCCGCAGACAAAAGCTCCAGCACCCATTCGGACTTCCAGGTCAAACGAGAAATCAGTGCCCATGATGTTTTCTCCAAGGAGACCCAAGCTCTTTGCTTGTTGGATGGCAATATTCAGGGTTTTAATCGCCACTGGATATTCTGCACGACAATAGATATAACCTCTACTGGCACCGATTGCATAAGCGGCAATAATCATCCCCTCAATTACTGAGTGGGGATCAGATTCAAGAACACGGCGATTCATGAAAGCACCTGGATCGCCCTCGTCTGCATTACAGACAACATAACGTATTTCATTATCTTCCTGGCGGGTGAATGTCCATTTTAAATATGCAGGAAATCCTGCCCCACCACGACCTCGTAAACCGGATTTTTTGATTTCATTTATGACATCTTCAGGAGACATTTCAGATATCACTTTTGCCAATGCCATGTATCCGTCTTGAGCTATGTATTCTTCGATATTCTCAGGATCGATAACACCGCAATTTCGTAAAACAACGCGAATTTCTTTTGAAGTGGGTGCTGAGAGTTCTTCATCAACGACTGTTTTTATTGGCAACACAAATTTCTTTGCAACACGGCCTTTAAGAAAATGTTCTTCAACAATATAAGGAATGTCATAGACTGTCATTCCCGCATAATGAACCCCTTCCGGATAAACCATCATTTCTGGACCCTGTGAACAAGCACCAATTCTTGAAGTCTCCAGAACCTGCACCTCATCGATCAAACCGTTTGCGACTAATTCGTCGTTGAGGGTATCAACGATATCATGGGCGCCTTTTGATAGACATTCCGGGTCCACACATACTAAGACATGAGTTCGAAAATATTTCATCATTACACCTGCTTTTCTCTACCTACGATTAAATTTGTCTTATAAATTGATCATGTGTTCTTTGACAATATTTCCAGCAAGTATATGTTCATCAACGATACGATCTGCAATAACTTTTGAGACTTTTCCATAAGTCACTTTTGGCGCATCACCAATTTGTACCTGAACAATAGGTTCCATTTCACAAATCCCAATACACCCGGTCTGGGTCACAAGAATTCCACTGAGACTGTCTTTTTCAATTTTTTCTAGAATAGCTTTCATCGTATCACGCGCTCCAGCGGCAATTCCGCAGGTTCCCATACCAACGATGATTTGTTTTTGTCCAGATGCACTCTTTAATTCTTGTTTTCTCAGAGCTTCTTCTCGAATTCTCTTCAGATCTTCAATACTATTAATTGTGGGCATTTTAATACTCCTGTCTATTTTTGATTTAATATTCACTATCGAGTCTAAGATTTATTATTCCGGATGAAATTTCATTTCTGATAAATGAAATAATAATTGGTTCTGAAAGAGGAATACCGTTCAACTCTTGTTTTATTACCTGATCATCAAATTCAAATATTTCATCATTTGCTTTATAGATAAAGGTCCAATGAACAACTGGAGAACCGACTACCAAATGAAGAATCGTTCCTGCCAAATCACCGATTGGCATTCTATCGATGTGGCTTCGTTGAAATTGAACGACTATTTCTGTACCTGATCCTGTTTGTGATTCTATGCGTAAAAAACCATTACACATTTCTGCAGCTGCTTTTAATAAAGGAATGCCTAGACCAACTTTCCTGGTAGTCCTGCTGGTTATGAAAGGATCAATAATTCTTTGAGCCATTTCAGGGGTCATACCTTTTCCATTGTCCTTCACAGACATTTTCAAAATATCATCAATAGAATTTTCTTCCACACTTATGATTATGTGTGATGCTTCTGCATTGATGCTATTTTCTGCGATATCTAGAAGGTGTAACGACAATTCTTTCAAATTAACCTGCTTAAGACAAATTTTGTAATTGCTTAATTGTTTGCGGGAGTTTATTCGGTTTTACTCTCCCCAAAACTTCTTCATCGACAACAATGACGGGTGCTTGGCTGCAAGCACCGACACAACGACAGATTTCCAGCGTGATCATTCCGTCTGCTGTTGTTTCGCCAATATCGATACCGAGTACTTGTTTGGCTTTTTCCATTAATTGAGGAACACCACCTACATAACATGCAGTACCCATACAAAACTTGATGGTGTGTTTTCCCTTTGGATTGGTTGTGAAGTAAGAGTAGAAAGTAACTACACCATGAATGGTGGAAACCGGGATTTCCAACATGTCAGCCAGATATGCTTGTGTTGCCTCTGAAACCCAACCAATCTTACTTTGGACTTCACCCAGGACTACCATTGCTGCGCCAGCTTTCTCACGATGTTCCTGTATTATCTGATCAATAATCTCTCTTTGTTCAGGGATCAAAAGGGGGTCATTTGCTGGTATGTTTTTTAAATATTTTGCCATGAATTGCTCCAATAATAATTTAGGATTGTTTTTATCGAGATTATCCTGATTTAAGTTTACCTAAGGATATGAAAAAACAATATTGCCAAAAGTCATAAATCCCTTAGGAGAAATGCTTGATTTGTTAAAATTTTCACGAACTATATTTCAAATTTTTTTTCCTTTACGTTTTTTAAATTTGTTTAATTTATTGCTTCTACATTAAAGGATCTGCCTTCTTTGGACATTAATGCAAGACTGATTTCAAATATCGATGGTCTTTCTATATCAAATATTGTTGATCCAATAAATTCAGAAAGTCGATGAACATCCCCATTTTGGATTAATTTGTAGTTTTTAATTTGTGGAAACTTTTCTTTTGCTTTTTCTGGGGAAATATGACGTGAGATTTCGAGGGCTAAGAAGGGGACATCCTCAGGAACGAAACCTAATATTTCTATTAACCCGTTTACTTTCCGATTAACATGAGCTGGTATGAGAATTCCACCAATTTCATTAACTTTGAAGTAGGCTTCTTTAATACTAACCGAGGCTGATGTAATTAACAGTCGTTCTTCTTTACGAATGAAATCCCCATTTTGATCCACTACCAGTTGTTCACCAAAAAAATCAGGACGGTTTTTGATTGAAGGGAGCTTTTTATCTACAAACTCCTGAAATGTTTGCATCTGATCGATTGTATCAAATAGACACAAAACATGGACTTCTTCTTTGGTTTGCAATTCCATTCCAGGAAGAACTGTTATTTCAGTACCTTGAGCTGCTTTTTGGACCGCTTCGATGTTTGCAGACGCATTATGGTCGGTAATTGCAATTAAGCCAATACCCTTGATTTGTGCTTCTGATATTATCAGAGGCGGCAGCATTTCAATTTCTGCACACGGAGACAAGACCGTGTGCACGTGAAGATCAGCTCGAAATTTTTTCATCAACTCTATTTTCCCGCTCGAATACCTAATTCCCAAAGTTTTCCGACCGTATCAAACGAATTATTTTCTGTTTGTAATATTGTGATGCCTTCTTCATTGGCTTTATCTATTGTTGATTGGTCCGGAATTGCTCCTTCGGTAACTATGATGGCACTCAAATCGAGCAGCGCTGCGACTGCAATAATGTTGTTGTGAGCCTGGATTGTAACCCAAACAGATTGGTTTGGGGCTCCTGCCATTACACAACTAAGCAGATCAGATGTGTATCCACCCTGAACCTGGAGTTGCGTAAAATCTCTATTATCAGTTAAGATTTTTAATTCCAAATTTTCTATTATTTTGGCGAGATTCATCATGATTTTTGATTCTCCGTTTCATTCGAGTTATTATTGTGTTCGGAATCAAGGAATAGTCGCATTTTCAAGCGTGATCCTTTTCCCCAAACTGATTCTAATTTCATTTGATCGACACATCTCGATATATTTACCAGACCCATTCCAGCACCGAATCCCATTTCTCGTACTTCATCCGAAGCGGTGGAGTAACCAGGTTTCATCGCTAATTCGACATCTTTAATTCCAGGTCCATAATCATATGCATCAATTGAAATTTGGTGTGGTTCGATTTCTACCCTCAGAACCCCTCCTTCGGTTGTGTGAATTATGAGGTTCATTTCAGCTTCATAAATTGCGATTCCACAACGGCGTGCTATTTGTTTTGAGGCACCTAATCGTATCAATGCCCGTTTGATGTTTGATGAAGCCTTTCCACCAATTTCAAAATCACCTTGTTGAATTTGGTAACGAAGGATCAGACTTGTACGATCTGATTCAATATCTTCAAATAAATGACTTGCCCGATATTTCCGGATTTCTTCTTCGTGGTAGTCAGTCTCTAAAGCTCGCAGTAATCCTCGGTTAATGTCGCCTTTGGTCATCATACCAACTAATTTCTGGTCTTTATCGACAACTGGAAGCCTACCAAAATTTGTGGAAAAAAATTTTTTAGATGCTTCTATAACCGGATCGGTTGGCTGGATTGTCACCAATTTTGTTGTCATATATTTATCGATCTTGGAGTCAAGATCAGAATCCACTAAGCAACGAATCAAATCCTCCATCGATACAATACCAATTAACCCACCACTCTCCGATACAATCGGTGCGCCGGAAATTCTTTTTTGCCGGAATACTTCCAAAACTTCCTGCATTTTTATCTCTGGGGAGAAACAAATCAGATTTTTAGCCATAACTTCACTGACTTTAATTTCATAAGCCAGCTCTTCAACACGTGATATGTTTTCAGCTTCCTGATCTGAAATTATTCGTTTTCTTTGTGGGGTAGTGGTCGACATTAAAACTCGATTCTTATTCACAATCGGGTTCAGAATTTTCAGCAACAGATTTTTCAAGACTGGGAAGGCCTGCCTTGTATAAGCGACCACACAATTCGAATGTACCAAAAGGCGACGTAATGAGAGGAATTTCTTCTTCATTCGCCAAATCAATTGTTGATTCAGGTGGGCATTTTCCACGTACAAGTACAACTGCTGCAACATCTGCCATTTGAGCAGTGCGAATAACTTGAGGATTACAAAGGCCGGTTAATAAAACAGCTCCAGGTTCAATGGATGCTAAAACATCGCTCATCAAATCTGCGCCACATCCACCTAAAATGATTTCTGAATCATCATATCTATCCGTTAATACTTTTCCTTCAATAATTTTTACTAAATCACCTAAATTCATTTTCACCTGCATTCCATAATGTCCTTTACTTAATTATATTTTACCCTATTATTTGGATTGTGAAAAATTTCATTAATAACAATTTATTTATAATTCAAAAAAAATTTATGATTTTCGTCATGAAATTTATTGTAAAAATTTAGCAATTAGGACGTGGTTAATCTTGGTTTATGATATGATTTGGCTTGTTATCATAAAAAAAAGGAAATTCAAATGGCACAAATTATTACATCCGTCAAAGGCACCAGAGATTTTTATCCAGAAGATATGGCTGTACGCAATTGGATTTATCAGAAGATGCGTGAAGTATCGGAATTATATGGATATGTTGAATTTGACGGTCCATTTTTAGAAAGAATTGATTTATATGCTGCTAAATCCGGAGAAGAATTGGTTAAAGAACAGGCATTTGTTTTTCCAGATCGCAGTGGTGATCTGATAACTTTGAGACCAGAACTAACACCGTCATTGGCCAGGATGATCGCCCAAAAGCAAAAACAACTCGTGTTTCCTCAAAGATGGTGGTCATTTGGACCGTTTTGGCGCTATGAGCGTCCTCAAAAGGGTAGAACTCGTGAATTTTTCCAGTGGAATGTGGACATGTTGGGGGCTGATTCACCTGAAAGTGATGCTGAATTAATTGCAGTTTGCGCATCGTTTTTCAAAATGGTCGGATTAAGTCCTGAGCAAGTTAAGATTTATATTAATAGTAGAGAATTGATGGATATGGTGCTTAGAAGATTAGGAATTGAGCCACAATTGAAGATGGTAATTTTCCGTTTGATTGATAAAAAAGATAAATTATCCTCTCAAGAATGGCAAGATTTAGCCCTCTCCATGGGATTAACTCAATCACAATTCTCCGGATTGAAAGATGCACTTAATGATAGGAATCTTTGGAAGGAAACCGATTCATTAATGAGGATTATTAATATTTTAGAGAAAATGAACCTTGGTAAATATATTGTATTTGACCCCCAAATTATTCGAGGGTTGGATTACTATACTGGGGTTGTTTTTGAAGCTCGGGATATGGACAAAGAAGGCAGGGCAATTCTTGGCGGAGGGCATTATGGCAATCTGGTTGGCGATGTCGGTGGTGAGCTCTTACCAGGTGTCGGTTTTGCAATGGGGGATGTGATGTTGCGGTTGGTATTAGAAAAATATAATTGTCTTCCCGAATTTTTGAATACATCTGCAAAAGTAATGGTCACAGTTTTTGATGATTCGCTCTATTTTGATTCTCTTGAAGTTGCAAACCAGTTAAGAAATGCGAATATTCCCACAATACTTGTTAATGATAAACAAAAAATTCAGAAACAATTTAAGTTCGCGGATCGAATAGGTATTCCGATTGTTTTAGTTCTTGGACCTGAAGAAAAAATCAATAATCAAATAACTGTAAAAAATCTTAAGACCCGAAATCAAGAAAATGTGGTTATTGATAATTTGGTGATTTTTATCAAAGATCAACTTGCATAAGCCTTTGCTGTATGATAAAATTTTGATCGTTATGGTGCCTGTAGCTCAATGGCAGAGCGCCTCACTGTGGATGAGGAGGTTGAGGGTTCGAAACCGTCCAGGCACCCCAATAAAATTCATGATGAAAAAATCATGAATTTTTTTTCATTTTAGACAATTGAATCTCATTAATGAAACGACATGAATTTTTGTCTCATCTCAATAAACCTGAGTTGGCAGGTGTTTTTATGTTGGCATTCGCCAACCAAAAATATCTAAACCGCTAATTATTTTGAGACACAAATTTTTTATAAAGGAGGATTTTTCAGTTAATCGGTAAAGAAAAGAAAAATGTTGAACCCAGACCAGGCGAACTTTCCAGGAGTCCAATTTTTCCTTTGTGTAATTCAATCAAGGATTTACTGATTGCAAGCCCTATTCCAGAACCAAACGATCTACTACTTTCTTGCGAATTTGCTTGTGTAAAAGGCTTGAATAATTTTTCCTGATCCTTTTTGTTAATTCCCACGCCAGTATCTTTTATTTTCACCATGACAACCTTTTGTTTATCCGACATGATTTCAAGAGAAGTTGAAATGGTTATTTTTCCATATTCAGTAAATTTAACAGCGTTCGATAATAGATTTAACAAAACCTGTGCAATCCGATCTTTATCAATTAATAATTCTGGAAAATTGTCAGCAGGTAAAAATTCAAATTTAATGACTTTATCTTTTACTAATTTATCTGCAGCAGGCAAGAGTGAAATGATCAAACTTGACAAGTTTGTTTTGACCATGTTCAATTTCATATTTCCTGCTTCAATTTTTGTTATATCCAGGATGTCATTAACCAACCTCAGGAGATATTGACCCGCATTATAAATTGCGGATAAATCTTGTTTTTGAGTTTCGTTTATTGGACCATCAATTCCAGTTAGTATAACTTTTGAAAATCCGATGATTGAATTTAATGGAGTGCGGAATTCATGACTCATATTTGCCAAAAATTGACTCTTTATTCGATCAACGTCTGAAATTTCTTCAACCAATCGGTTGGTTTTATCATATTGACGAGCATTCTGTATCTCTATGGCAATTTGATCCGTTAATAATTGAAAGAAGTGAAGATCTTTTTCGTTAAATTCATTTTTGCCTTTTGAATGAATATTTAGTACACCAATTGTCGAATCTCCAATTTTCAAAGGTAAACCAATTTGAGATTTTGAAAATGTGGGATGCGTATTGGGTGACATATTTATCAGAACTGGTGGTCCATTGAAAATAACTGCATGACCTTTCTCAAGCACATCGTTTATGATCAGGTACGAACTATTAAATTCTTCAAATTTTTTTTGGTTAGTATGGTCATTTTCGATGTAAGCCACTTCTGCTTTTTCAATCAATGAGTTATCCGAATTGCAAATGTGAAGAGAAGTATAAAGAAATCCAAACTTTTCCAGAATCTGGTTAACTATCATTTTCATTAATAGATCAATTTCCAAAATTGACGAAGTTTCCTGAACTATTCCTGCTGCTATGCTTATTCTTTCTGTCAATTGAGATAAGTCTCTTTTTATTAAATGAATACGCAACATTATTGCGATTTCATCAACAGCAAATCTTAGAAATTCAATTTTTTCTTTATTAATATTTAGTGGTTGGTCAGATATTATTATCAGGTATCCAATAACATCCTCTTTGTCCTTAAGGGGTAGAAAAGAACCTGATCTAATATTGAGACTTTGTAACTTTTCAATTACCACAGGTTCAATTTTCAGATTTAATAAATTGTCAAAATTATCAATGTCCTGATTGATCAATTCGTTTAATAAATTAATAAAATCTGAGGATTGCCAATATTCATCAAGAGAAGGGATCTCATTATTGGAAAAATTCTTTATCAATGCAATTTGATTTGAAAGGGTAAAACTGTTTGACTTTTCATAAACAAAGATTGAAATCTGGTTGTTTGTGTCCAGTCTCAAAGAGTTGGAAAGAAAAGAGTTTATAGTTGTAGGATTTTGATTTTTGATTACTGACTTTAAATTCTTTAAATATTCATTTTCTTTATAAATTGTGCTTGATTTATCCAGCAACAAGTGGTTTTCAATTGAACTGGCGATAAGTTCCAACAATGAATCGACCATTTGTTGTTCTTTTTTTAAAAAAGCATGGGATTTATTGGAAGTAAGGATTATTGAACCAAACAATTTGCCTTTGGACTTCAAAGGTAGAATGGCTAATGATTGAATATTTAGTTGGGTTAACTGCTGGATTACCTTTTTGGGTAGGTCCGCTAATTGTGGATTATCAATGAAATTTGTTAATCCTGTTTGAAACAAAGATTTGACGATCGATCGATCAAAAGTATGTGTTTGGATTTTTGAGGAATCTTCGAGTTTTAGAGAACTATTTGCGATGACTTCGAAGTGATCATGTTGAGAAATATCTAAAGGAGCATAAATGTATAACGCAGCTTGCGTGACATCCTCTGGAAAAACATATTGGAGTATTGCATCCAGAATTTGCTCAGGTGAAGTAGCTTTATATAGTATGTTCTTAATTTTTGAAATATTGTCAGATTCAAAAATCTGATTTTGAAGTTTGAGAATATTTTTTTCATTGATTATTACACTGGATAAAGTATCCGAAACTAATTCCAAAAACCTGATCTCATTCTGGTTCCAAAAATGTTCTTGTCGAAGATCTTCAAGGATAATTAAGTCTGGTAATTTAAAATCGAATTGAACTGCAAAAACTAAAATGGAGAATACACCTCTTTTATGTAACCAGTCATTAACACGACTGTCCAAATTTTCATAATTTATTTGGAAATAACCTATTTCCAGTAATTCAGGAAAAAATTCTTCAAAAACATCAAACCGAATTTCTTTGGTCAGATGAAACCCATTGTACCTTTCTTCGCTAGCCCATTCTGAAACAATATTCCATTTTTTTCCATCTTTTTCACTGTCGATTTGAGCAAAATAAACACGATTAACATTAGCGGCTTTACCTAGTAATTCCAGGACTTCTTCCAACCTATTTGAGCCGAATTTAGTCAATACCTTTATTGCATGCGTTACAAAGGATTGATGTTGTTCACGGGTTTCAATAGCTGTAAGTGCATGGTGCATTTCTTGAAACAAATTCGCGTTTACCAAAGCCGTAGCCATCTTTGTCGAAATGGTTTCCAGGTTCTTTACATCTTGGTCAGAAAATCTGTAATCACCGTTGTTGTCAAATAAAAAGATAGCACCGAGTGTTTGATTTCCGATAGATATTGGGACGCCTAAAATAGACCTAAGATATCCGTTATCAAAACTAATGTTTTTTTTCTTAATTTGGACATTAATTTGTTCTATTGAGCTTACAACTTGATTTGAAGCAATAATGTAATTCAATATAGGCTCGAGAGGATCATTCTCAGGAAAATATGAAATTTCATTCTGGTATTTCCTGATTGGTATAGAAAGTTTAGAAGAACCTTTTTCCATAATTCCAAGAATTAGATTATTGTTTGGAACAATATCATTGATTACTTTAAATGTTGATTTATAAATATCGATTGGCTCAATTAAATGATTTACTTCCAGTGTAAAACGTTCAATGAATTCAGAAATCTTGTTTGGATCTAGTTCCCTGATAACCGCTGCTGTTGAAGGTTCTTTTTTTTTGTTGGCACCATTATTTCCAATTTTTTCAATATAATCTTCAATTTCATTTGTCATTGAATTATCTACATATGCAATATTTTCAGGTACTATAGATTCTAATGGTTTTTCCTCTGAGAAATGAACCTTTGATTTTGGTAGTGATTCTACTGTCTGTACTATACCGATATAAGTTGGTTTTGAGTGATATTCTTCTGAAAAATTGGTAATTTTTAATGTACAATAAATCAAATCATTATCGACAGAGACAAAAATTACATCGACTTCAAAGGGGAAATCCTGTTTTGAAAACAATTCAAAAAGCTTTTCCCCTGATGATGTGTTTATTGCAAATGAAAAAATTGATTGATCGATGAATTTACTGTTAGGTATTCCTAAGCAATCATAAACCTCTGTGCTGATATTTAAGTAATTTCCCGCATGATCCACAATAAATTCCCAACTGGGTAAATTGCCAACTTGGGGTTTATTTGGTGATTTATTTTTATTTGAAAAAAGTTTATTTATGAAACTTTTTCCTTTATTTTCAATTTTCTCCATTTATTTGTTTTTCTTTGTGATAATTAAAGTTCCCACACAGAAATTCCAGATAAAATCTTTTTTATTTGATCTGGGAAACGATCAAGATTTAATGGTTTTCCTAAAAACCCATTAAATCCAGCAGCTTTTGCTTTTTCTATTTGAACAGGATCAGCCTCAGCTGTGATTGCAACAATAGGAATGTTTTTCAGGCGATCAGATTTTTGAATTTTTCTTAATGCACTATAACCATCCTCGTAAGGTAAACGAATATCCATCAGAATTAAGTCTAATTTTGGGAGACTATCTGCAAATTCCACAACCTCATATCCTGAAGTTTTCCATTCACAATGAATTCCTAAATATCCTAACATTCTTGCCATCAAAACAAAATTTGAGACATTGTCTTCAACAACAAGAACAGATAAACCATTAAGAGAAATGGATGTAACCTGATCATTTTCTAAATTTAAATTTAGTTTTTCGAGAGGGTCGTTATCAATCATGCTTAGGTCCTATGATTTATTATAAAAGAAATTAAAACAATAACAAATTGGAATATCACCAAAATTCGGGGTTAACGGGAGTTTTTGGTGGTAATACCCATCAAAAGCACCCTAATTGTAAATAATTGAAAAGACTCAAAAAATTTCAATCAATGAAACTGTAATTAATTCTATGTTGATTTTAGCATGTTGTGAATTATTTATCTTTATTTATTTAATGAAAAAATGGCTGAAAGATTCAACCATTCATCAGGAGCGGGCAACGGGAATCGAACCCGTGATTAAGGCTTGGGAAGCATTCGTTTTACCGCTAAACTATGCCCGCATAATAAAGCCCAGTGGAAAAGATTATAGTATTTTGAGTATAAGCTGTCAAGAAAAACACCTGTGGTATAAATTAATTATGATTTTGAGATACTTGGCAACCTGTTTAATCTGAATTTATTATTGTTTTTTTCTGCTTAACGGTAAAATGATTTTATGTTCTGGAAAAAATTTGATAAATTTTCGGCCAAAAATACGGTACGACCTTTTTACAATTTTTTAAACAAACAATTACATGGTGGATTGGATGTTTTACGATTAGCAGGACAAAGCTTTGCTAAAGAAAGAGCACCAGAGGCTGCTGCCTCCGTGGCATATTTTACATTTTTCTCGCTTTTTCCGCTTATCCTGGTAATAATTTCATTTGCAAGCTTCGTATTGAAATCACAATTTGTCCAGGATCAGGTATACCAATTTATTCTTGATTTAATTCCAATCAGTCCAGACATAATTGTCAATAATATTGAAAATGTGTTAACACGACGCGGCGCGGTTGGTTGGATAGCTATTGTTGGATTGGTCTGGTCAGCAACTACAATGTTTAATATTTTTGCCTTAAATGTTGATCGAGCCTGGTCCGATGAACGATCTCATAATTTTTTGGAAAGACGATTAATCGGAATTATTATCATTATCGGTCTGTCTATCCTTATTCTGGTATTGTGGGGAATGAAAGCACTTTTGGATGTAGAATTGGTCCAAAATTTATTGACATATTTTCAAATACCAGTTTTTCAAACGACATTGTACGAAATAATCGCTTACCTGGCTCCAAGAATCTTTCGATTCATGATTTTCTGGGTAATGTATCAGTGGATTCCAAAAGCAATGGTGAGACCTTCGGAAGCATTTTGGGGAGCAACATTTGCCATTATTCTTACTGAACTTATCACTTTAGTAATGAATTGGTATCTGAATAGTCAATTTGTCAGGTACGAATTAATTTATGGATCATTAGGAAGAATCATAGCACTAATGTTGTGGATCTATTTCTCAAGTTATGTAATACTATTTGGAGCACATATCAGTTCAGCAGTTGGACGTTTATTTCGGAAAAACATCAAGAAAAATCAGGTTATCAAGGATGTTGTAGTTTAAATAAAACTCTTAATTTTCCATAATCTATAAATCAGCCAATGATTTGATTATTGACCTTAAAGGTACGGGGAAAAATCACCCTTAATTAATAACCACCATCGAAAATAAAAGAGAAAATTGTATCTTTTCATCTTCGAGTTAAGGTGTTTTTGGTGAAGATATCCATCAAAAACCCCCGTCAAACCCCGGTTTATTGTGTTTGAATAAAAATTATTGTTTATCTACTTCCTGGGAGTCTTTTTCCAGTTTTGGTAAAAATATTATTATCGGGATTAGGATTATCAAGAGAATAGCAATCGCGATATTGATTATTCCAGTTGTTAAATTTTCATTACTGAAATTTAAGATGATCAAATCTGAGGATGTAATCCCTAATTTTGGAATATTTGCTTTATGGTTTCTTTCAAATCCGGATTCTGTTTCAACAGTTCCACCATTTATGTCAAATTTCCAGATTTCACCAGTAGTTTTGTCCATAGAAACAAATACCTGATTTTCAGAGGGAGAGATAAGGACCGAAGTTTTCGTATCCTCAATTGGATGGAATTTCATAAGGATCTCCATCCCGCTTTCCAAAGAAAAATTTTCATCCGTTTTATCAATATCAGACATCAATTGGGAATGGTTTGATTCCTGGCTAAGGGAATCTGGTATATCATGAAATTGATCGTAAGGAAACAAGTAAGTAATCCCAAAATATGGCAGGTCATTTTGAACAAATTCAAATTCAAATTCATCCGAATTTATGATGATTGTCTCACCAAATTTATCCGCAATCAGCATGTTTGAATTTGGTATAACCCAACTATTCAGTGAAAATTCATCTGAATTTAAATCAGGTACATTGGCAGATTCAAATAATAATTTTCTATACTTGTTTTCAAATTCTGTAGGCGATAGTCGATTTTTTCCTTCACTGCCTGGATGATCGAATAAAAGGATAAAAAGACCTTTATTGTTGTATGCACCAATAGTAAAAAACTGATTTTCTTCAAATAAATCGATAAACAAAGCATTTTGTCTATTTTGTTGCATATATCGAAATCGCAATTCATTTTCCGAGGATCCAGCATTAAATCCATAGTAAATGTTTTGTGTATAAACTACAAAACCGATATTATTATCAAATTCAGCAGATTGTGCTTTTATATTTTGATGTGGAATTGAGAAAATTAATAAAAAAAGTATAGTGGATAACAATTTGCAAATCCCACTAGACATGTAAGACTCCTTGAAGATTTGTTTTGTTCATCTTACACCAATTTGGAGATGTTCACAAGATTTAGACTTGCAATTAAAGAACATTAGTTCTATAATTGTAATATGAATCGTTTTGAAAAACTAAGTTTGTTGACCGAAAATATGGATGTAGAAGAGGGAGAAAAATTAGAAACAGCAATTAAGAGTTGTCCGGTTATACCATCGACTGAAAAGCTCCCGATGGTAACCTATGCAAAAATGTCAGGCGGAAAAACAATACCCTTATTAAAAAGTTTGATTACCTCAGTCTGTGAAAAAAATTGTAAATATTGTTCATTTCGTGCTGGCCGTGATTTTCGAAGGGCAACTTTTACACCAGACGAAATGGCAAATACATTTCTGGATTTATATCAGAAGAAAATTATTGAAGGTTTGTTTCTAAGTTCTGGAATCGCAGGCGGGGGAGTACGAATTCAGGACAAAATTAACGAAACTGCTGAAATTTTGCGAATGAAAAAGAATTTTGGCGGGTATTTACATTTTAAAATAATGCCTGGTGCAGAATTTGATCAAATACAGAATTTAATGAAATGGTCTGATCGTGTATCAATAAACCTTGAAGCTCCAAATCCTGAGCGCCTTAATATATTAGCACCCAAAAAAAACTTTTCTGATGAATTATTTACTAGATTGAAATGGGTCGATGTGATTAGAAAAAATAAAGCCCCCAACCAAAATTGGAAAAGAAAATGGCCCTCCTTGACAACTCAGTTGGTTGTAGGTCCTTCTGGTGAAAGTGATTTGGAAATATTAAAAACAAGTGATTATCTCTTCAAGAATTTTAATGTCGCAAGAGTGTATTTTATGACATTTACACCTGTGGTAGACACTCCATTCGAAAATATACCAGCAGAAAATCCTATCCGTGGAAATCGGCTTTATCAGGCCTCTTTTCTGCTTCGCGATTACGGATTCACATTTGAGGATTTTGAGTTTAATCCCATTGGTCATCTAAACCTGGAAAAAGACCCAAAGAAAAATTGGGCGGATATTCATTTGAAAAATAATCCAATAGAAATAAATTGTGCATCAAAGGAAGAACTACTAAGAATTCCAGGAATAGGACCAAAACGTGTAGAGTTGATTTCCAAATTTCGAAAACATAAGAAAATTCAATCAGAAGATGATTTAAAAACATTAGGATTGTCTATTCACCAGGTAGGAGAATTTATCCTGATGAATGGTAGGTCTCCGATATATCAATTAAAATGGACGTTTTGAATACAATTACGAAGTAAATTTTTCTATTCTTTTAATCTATTACTAATTCTGCACCTTAATTAAGGTTTGAGGTGATTTGTGAATTTCTCCTACTTGTCTGTATAATAAATTATTGATGGAAAGTAATGGCTCAATCAAGGCGAGGAAAATATGGCAAAAAAAGGCAAAAATAAGAAAACAATTAAACATGATGATGTTGAACAAAAACCTGAAGAAAATAAAAAAGATAACAAAAATGAACAAAAATTAGATAAGAAAGTTTATGAAAAAGAATTAGGGAACCTTCAGGTTGAATTGGTTAAGTTACAAGAATGGATAAAAGACCAAGGTCTTAAGGTGGTTGTGATTTTTGAAGGTCGTGATGCTGCGGGCAAGGGTGGTGTAATTAAAAGAATTACTGAAAGTCTGAACCCTCGAAATGTTCGTGTAGTCGCTCTTCCAGCACCGACAGAGCGGGAAAAAACCCAGTGGTATTTTCAAAGATATGTTGCCCATTTGCCTGCTGCTGGTGAAATCGTTCTTTTTGACCGCTCCTGGTACAACCGGGCTGGCGTGGAAAAAGTGATGGGATTTTGTACTGAGGAAGAATACCGAGAATTTTTAAGATCAGTTCCAGAATTTGAGCGTATGTTGGTGAGGTCAGGAACTCTTATCATTAAATATTGGTTTTCTGTCAGCGATGAAGAACAGGAAAAACGATTTGAAGATCGGATCAAAAATCCTACAAAACGATGGAAGTTGAGTCCGATGGATTTACAATCGCGATCAAAATGGGTGGAGTATTCTAAAGCCAAAGATCAGATGTTCGCCCATACAGATATCAAACAAGTTCCCTGGTATGTTGTAAATGCTGATGATAAGAAAAAAGCAAGACTAAATTGCATTCATCACCTGCTAAGTCTTATCCCTTATCAAGACCTTACACCTGATCCAATTGAATTGCCACCCAGACAAAAAGAAGAAGGGTATGTAAGACCCCCAATTACAGATCAGTCATTCGTTGCTGAAGTTTATTAAAAAAATTAACCAGGTCAACCGATAAGCCGCATTCTGTCTTCCCATTGAGTATCCATGAAGGACGTCAATTTGAAGGATGATCATCTCTCTAGATAGATTGTTACCAATCTATTCTTGCAGCCTACCCGGAACTTAAACGGAGACGAGCAATCTCCAGCTATATGGCTTCGTTCCTGCTTGGCCTTGCTCCAGAAGAGGGTTGCCTGGCCGCTGTATTACTACAGTCGCCGGTGGTCTCTTACACCACCTTTTCACCATCGCCTTACGGCAGTTTGTTTCTGTGGCCCAATCTAGCAGGTTACCTGAAAGGCATCCCCGCTCCGGGTGTTATCCGGCTTCTTGCTCTTTGGAGTGCGGACTTTCCTCGACACTTTAAATGCCGCGATCATCTGGTCAACCTGGTAAAAATATCATAACCTTTATTGTACAGATCGTCAACAAATAATTGGTTGTGGTAGCATCTCAATTGTTTGGCGTTGGCGTTGGCGTTTGTTTTTGGCGAGTATTACCGCCAAAAACACCCTGACCGCTATGATAAAAAGGAAATGGGTTGTAATTATTATTACGCATTTTTTAAGATTGTAGTGTTTCTATGGAAAAAAATGACGTGAAAGAACGTCGGTTGCGGTAAAATACATTTATTAATTATTTCTAGAGAGGATGTACAAATGCGAAAACCTATTGTTGCTGGAAACTGGAAAATGCATAAGACCGTCGCAGAAGCAGAAGAACTGGTGAACGTTTTATCCGGTGATCTGGAGAAAATTACATCAGTAGAAAGTGTTTTTTGTGTTCCTTTTACATGTTTGAGTAAAGTTTCTTCATTATTGAAAGAAAGTCATATTGGCGTAGGTGTACAAAATATTCATTGGGCAGATTATGGTGCATTTACAGGCGAGATCTCACCGCTGATGGTAAAAGAATTCGCAAATTACGCAATCATTGGGCATTCAGAGAGAAGAACTTTTTTTGGAGAAACTGATATTACAGTCAATAAAAGATTATCTACTGCTTTGAAACATGGCATTGTACCCATTATGTGTGTCGGTGAAACTTTGGAAGAGAATCAAAAGGGAAATACTGTTGAGGTAATCACTCATCAGATGGAAATTGGTTTACGGGAAATAGAAAAGAGTTTAGCGGGAAATATTGTCATAGCCTATGAACCAATCTGGGCAATTGGAACAGGATTGGCGTGTGATCCAACAACAGCCAATAACATTATTCTCCAAGCAATCCGGAAACCTTTAGAAAAGATATTTGGATTAGAACTATCACAATCGATACGGGTTCAGTATGGTGGTTCTGTTAACGGTGGAAATGCATACGATTATTTCTCTCAGTCTGAAATTGATGGAGCGTTGGTCGGGGGAGCATCATTGAAATCTGATTTTATTGATATTGTAAAGGCAGCTGCAAAGTGAGAGTTTTTTGAAATTTGATGGATTTCTTTTCTTTATAATAAGTTTATTAATCCTGGCTCTTGTTCAACGGCTTTTACAAAGAGAAATTCAAATCATTTTAATGTTACTCACGAAAAACCCTAACCTGGCAATTGGAATATTTTCATTATTACTTTTGCCAGGAGTTTTTATTCATGAAGTAAGTCATTTAATCATGGCCATAATTTTGCGCGTTCCTGTCAGAAAAATTTCACTCATTCCGCAGGTTAATAAAAAAGGAAATATCAGATTGGGTTACGTGGAAACAACCAAATCAGACATTCTGAGAGATTCATTAATCGGGCTGGCACCTTTTATCGTGGGGTTGTTTTTGTTAGGGTATATAGGAATGACAAAATTAGGATTTGTTAATTTTATTGAAACACCTGATTTTCAAGCTATAGTAGACAATCTAAAAAATATCCCTGAAGCTGCTGATTTTGGGCTCTGGTTTTACTTTGCTTTTGCATTGAGTACAACAATGCTCCCTTCAGCGTCTGATCGTCAATCCTGGAAGTTTCTAATGATTGTTGTTGTAACAATTATGGGGTTGGTTTTGATCTCCGGATTTGGAGATTGGATGGCTCAAAATATTTTTCCATTTTTAAATCAATGGCTGTTATCAATATCCTTAATTTTAATAATTTCCATTCTTATTCATTTTAGTATTTTTTTCCCGGCTTTGATTGTCCGCCAATTAATCTCAAAAATAACAGGCTTAACGGTAAGTTGACCAGTTCTTAATTTCTATTCATTGGCGTTAAAAAAAGAGCTGAGTTTTCTCAGCTCCTTATCCAGTACCGAATTGACGATCTCCCGCATCACCTAAACCTGGGACGATGTAACCAACTTCATTAAGGTGATCATCTAATGCTGCCAGATAGATGGGAACATCTGGATGGTGTTGTTGTAAATTTTGGACTCCTTCAGGAGCACCAATCAATCCAACAAATTTGATTCGATTTACACCCCATCTTTTCAGCACATCTATGGTTGCCACAGCAGACCCACCTGTAGCTAACATAGGATCAAGAACAAGGCAGACGCTCACGGTTGGTTCAGTTGGAAGTTTATTGTAATATTCTACCGGTTTTAATGTCTTTTCATCCCGATAGATACCAATATGCCAGACTTCCGCTGAAGGCATCAGTTCCCATATACCTTCAACCATACCAAGACCGGCTCTTAAAATTGGTACTAAACCAATTTTTTCTTTTAGAACAAATCCTGGGGCTGACCGAAGGGGGGTTTGGACTTCTTTAGGTTCAATTTTCAGGTCTGCAGTAGCTTCATATGCTAAGAGACCCGCCATTTCCCGAACCAACTCTCTGAATTTCTTTGGTTCAGTTTCTACATTACGCAATTTTGTTAGTTTGTGTGCTAAAAGTGGATGTTTCGAGATCATCAAATTGGTCATTTGTATATCTCCTGTTGAAATTTTCGTGGTCATTATAGCATGTGATCGACAATAATGGTATTTTATCTCAGTCTTTATTGATCGAAGAAAACAATCTGAATGATTCGCCAATTAGTGTTAATGTGCTTTGATTGAGATTTGCCAGATTACTATCTTGAAAATTAGGATCACTTAAGCTGAACCATGCAAATTTCTGAATAATCCTATTTTCGTCTTCTGGATATCCAATCTCCTCATTTTGATAGTTAATCAGCCATTCACTAGATTTATAGAGATAATCGGCGATAAACTCGGGTGAAAAACCAAAATCCCCAGGGAGTAATATACCAAACTCTGTAATCACCAAAGGTGTTTGCTGGTAACCGTTATCCTTCATCCATTTTCGAAAATTGATTAAATTATTTTGAAAAATTTCCAAATCCCCATGATGAGAAATTTCATATAGTTGTCCGTGATCAATTTGGACGCCAACAGGGATATCAGCCCCCCATGAATCTTTTTCTTCACGCAAAACATAGGCATGAATATTCCACCAATCGATTGGCATATCCTCGCCATAGAGGTTTTTGTAAGTTTGTAAAACTGTATCAAGATAAATTAATCTGGCAGGTGTTGGTTGACTTACTCCAGCAATTGCGATTTTTGCTGAGGGATCATTTGTTTTAATTAAATAAAATAATTCATGATAAATTTGAGCATATTTTTCAGGGGTTGTATTGTCTTGATATTTATTATCCGGTTCGTTGCCAATAATCCAGGTATATCCACGGTACTTATTTGTTATTGCGATTATTTTTTCTTTTGACGGAGAATAACCATCCTGATTTACACGAATTGTCTGCCAGTATTCCAATTTTGATGATCTGGATAATTCTTTTGTGCCCCAATCAAAATACCATTCTGCACCAAGTTCTGCAGCCCAAAAATTAGCGTCCGCCTTAGAAGCTAATCCGAAACCAATTCGATTATCTAAAGCAGGTTTATTTGAGCAGGAACCCAAACCTATGGATACCATAAAAAGAAAGAAAAAAATTATTATCTTTTTAAATATTTTTTTATGATGTGGCGTTGAAAATTTCATCTCTGATTGGAAGTTTGAAGGTATAATCGAACACATGAGCGAAGAAAGAATGATTAGCCCTGATGCAAAACCTGATGATCGATATGATCAGACACTACGACCGACATCCTTAGAAGAAGTAATCGGACAGGATCAAGTTAAAGAGAACCTATCCATTTTAATCGATGCAGCTAAACAACGCAATGAGTCCCTCGACCATGTTCTGTTTTATGGTCCACCAGGGTTGGGAAAGACAACTTTATCACACGTACTAGCTAATGAGATGGGTGTAAATATTAGAATTACTTCCGGGCCAGCAATTGAAAAAGCCGGAGACCTGGCAGCAATTCTTACCAATCTTCGGGCTGGGGATATTTTATTTATCGATGAAATTCATAGATTAGGAAGAGCGATTGAGGAAATCTTATATCCTGGGATGGAGGATTTTGCATTGGATATCGTGATTGGTAAAGGACCCAGTGCTCGCTCAATCCGGTTGAAATTACCCAGATTTACAGTAATTGGCGCTACCACACGTCTGGCATTGGTTACCGCTCCACTACGAGCCAGATTCGGAGCTGTTTACCGTTTAGATTACTACGACCAGGATGCAATGGAGAAGATCGTAGAACGAGCCTCATCCAAGTTGTCTGTTCCTTTTGAAATTGAAGGGATTAAAGAAATCGCTCGCAGAGCTCGCGGAACGCCAAGGGTTGCACTTCGTTTGTTAAGAAGAGTGCGAGATTTCACCCAGGTAAGGTCAAACGGTGTTGTCTCTTATCAAACTGCAATTGATGCTTTAGAACTATTGAATGTCGACACTCTTGGTCTGGACGAAATTGATCGTCGCGTCCTTCGGACAATAATAGAAAAATATAGTGGTGGACCAGTAGGATTAAGTACCATTGCTGCTTCTATCAGTGAAGAACCGGATACGATCATGGATGTGGTTGAGCCGTATTTACTACAACTTGGTTTTTTGGATCGAACCAGCCAGGGTAGGGTGGCGACAAGAATTGCCTACGAACATTTGGGATTGGATTATTCTGAAGAAAATCAACAACCTCGATTATTGTGACGGGTAATTTTGAAAACTGAAGATTTTAATTATTATCTTCCGGAAGATCGGATTGCTCAAACACCAATTGAACCTAGAGATCAATCCAAATTAATGGTTTGGGACCGGAGTGATCGTCTTTTATTACATAGAAATTTCTTTGAAATTGAAGAATTTCTTCGTCCAGGTGATTTGTTGGTAATAAACCAAACGAAGGTAATTCCCGCTCGAATTTTTGTTAAGAAACCCAGCGGTGGAAAAGTTGAAATTCTTTTACTCAAGAAACGTCAAGCAGATATTTGGGAAGGTCTGGTTGGGGGGAAAAGAGTTAATGCAGGTATAGAGTTACAAACCGAAACGGGCATTAAATTAAAAGTTGTCGAAAATTTGGAAGGTTCTCAAAGACTAATCCAATTTTCAGACCCCATAGAACCATATTTAACAGATTTTGGTCAAATGCCTCTTCCTCCCTATATTCATACACCATTAACCAATCAGAATCGTTATCAAACAATTTTTGCAAAGGAGAATGGATCAGCGGCTGCACCAACTGCTGGATTGCATTTTACGAATGAATTAATTAACAAATTAGAATCAAAAGGAATTCAATTCTGCAAAATCACCTTACATGTTGGGCTGGATACATTTGCTCCGGTAACAGAAGAGGATCCTGAACACCACAAAATTCATACTGAATGGTGTGAAATATCGAAAAATTCTGCCAATTTAATCAACCAGACAGCTAAAAATGGAAACCGAATCATTGCTGTTGGAACGACAAGCGTCAGAACGCTTGAGACCGGTTCAAAATATGCTGCTGATGGTGACATTATTGGTGAATTTACAGGACCAACCAATATCTTTATCCTGCCAGGTTATGAATTTAGAGTTGTTGATGGCATGATTACGAATTTTCATTTACCAAAGTCGAGCTTAATTATGCTTGTAAGTGCTTTCATCGGAAGAAACACAGTCCTTGATTTATATCAGACAGCCATAAATAATAAGTATCGTTTTTATTCATTTGGTGATGCAATGCTCTTAATCTAATGAACAATAATTTGTTTGGAGGTTTCTTCAAGTGGAATTATATGATGAAATAATTAGTTGTCGAAAATGTGAGCGACTGGTAGCCTGGAGAGAAGAAGTGGCATTTACCAAAAAAAAAGCATTTATGGATTGGAAGTATTGGGGTAAGCCAGTTCCTGGTTTTGGTGATTTAAATGGACAGGTGCTGGTTGTCGGCCTGGCACCTGGTGCACATGGATCAAATCGCACTGGTAGGATGTTTACCGGAGATTCTTCTGGAAATTTTTTATATCCTGCATTATTCAGATCCGGCTTTGCCTCTCAACCAGATTCGAAATTTCTGGAAGATGGCTTAATATTAAGAAATATGTATATTACTGCCGTTTGCAGATGTGTTCCACCGCAAAATAAACCCTCACCTGTGGAAATCATGAATTGCCTGCCTTTTATAAAAACTGAAATTTTCCAAATGAAAAACCTTAAGGTTGTAGTTGCATTGGGTGCAATTGCTCAAAATTATATATTACGGATTTTTTCTGAAATTTCTCAGGGAAAAATTGTATTTCCCTTTTCACATGGTAGGACTGATAAATTGCCAGGCGATCTACCGTTTTTGATTTCTTCTTATCATCCCAGCCGACAAAATACACAAACAGGAAAATTAACAAAAGAAATGTTTAATCAGGTTTGGGCAAAAGCAAACCTTTTGTTGAGATGATGCATTCAAAAAATTTATTATGTTTTAGTACTATTTAACAGAAAAAAAAGTAAAACTTTTAAACAATAGGAAAAATATGAAAAAAATTAATAGTTTAGGCTTGTTTTTTATCTTAATTCTTCTGTTTCTTTTAATTGGTCCACTGATTGTGCCTTTACCTCCTCTAGAGGGGATAAAACCAATTGAAGACCTGGTTTATCCTGACAGTCAGTTTATGGATATTAATGGAATGGATGTACATTATCAAGAAATTCAAAATGAAGGCACATTATTTGTTTTGTTACATGGGTTTGGTTCCAGTACATATTCCTGGCAAAAAGTGATGGAACCATTATCAGCATATGGTTCTGTGCTTACTTATGACCGGCCCGGATTTGGGTTAACTGAGAGACTGATCCCCAAAAAAGAAGTTGATTACAATCCATACAGGCTGGATTATCAACCAGAAATTTTGATTGAATTCATCAATTCGAGGCAAGCTGATAAAGTGATATTGGTTGGAAATTCCGCTGGTGGTACGGTAGCGATCCAAACTGCTCTCAATTTTCCTGAAAAAATACAGGGACTGATCCTTATAAGTCCAGCAGTTTATGGCGGTGGAGGAGCTCCAAAATTGATTAAACCACTCCTGAATATTCCACAAATTAATCGGTTAGGACCATATTTTGTTCGCACCATTCGAGAAAGAGGTCTGGAAATTCTTAAATTAGCCTGGTCAGATCCTGCAAAAATTACAGATATAGATATTGAAAATTACCAAAGGCCATTATCTGTGGACTGTTGGGATGAAGGGTTATGGGAATTCACAAAAGTGAATGGCGAAAATAATCTCGATGGAAGACTTAATGAATTAAATATTCCGGTATTAATCATTTCTGGTTCTGAAGATAAGATTATTCCTGCCGATCAAAGCATACAGCTAGCGTCTGATATTCCAGGTTCCAAATTAGTTTTGATTCCGAATTGCGGTCATGTTCCTCAAGAAGAATGCCCGGATGCATTTTTGGTAGCAGTGCGTTCTTTTCTCGAAGATTTGGAAAATTAGTTTGAATTAATTAAATTGTTTTTTCAAGGTGAATCGAAATATAAAAAAAAACAGCTCCGAATTTCCTGAGCTGTTTTTTTATATTGAATCATATGACAATTTTTATTTACGAATTTTCAGAGCATTCCATCCAGCATAATCTGCAGTTTCACCTAATTCCGCTTCAATACGGAGAAGTTGATTATATTTGGCTACTCGATCGGACCGGGCTGGAGCACCCGTTTTGATCTGGCCAGTGTTTAATGCAACAGCTAAATCAGCGATCGTCGAGTCTTCTGTTTCACCAGAGCGGTGTGATGTAACAGCTGTCCAACCAGCACGATGAGTGGTTTCAATGGCTTCCAGAGTTTCGGTGAGGCTTCCAATTTGGTTTAGTTTTATCAAAACACTATTGGCTGCTTTTTCTTTAATTGCACGACGAATTCTTTCAGGATTAGTCACCAATAGATCATCCCCTACGATTTGGATTTTTTCTCCAACCTGACTCACAAACATTTTCCATCCGTCCCAATCATCTTCAGCTAAGCCGTCTTCAATCGAAACAATGGGGTATTGTTCCACCCAATTTTTCCAGAAGGCGACCATTTGTTCTGAAGTTAGTTTCTTTCCTTCTTTGCGTAAATTATACGTTTTTGTTTCTGCCTCATAAAATTCAGATGCAGCGGGATCTAAAGCAATCCCAATTTGTTCCCCAGCTTTGTAACCAGCTTTTTCAATCGCTTCAAGAATAACTTCTACGGCCTCAACATTGGCTTTCAATGCTGGTGCATAGCCGCCTTCATCGCCAACCAGGGTTGCATATCCACGAGATTTTAATACACTTTTCAATGCATGGTAGATTTCTGCTCCCCATCGTAAACCTTCACTGAAATTTGGTGCACCTAATGGCATTACCATAAATTCCTGTGCATCAGTAGATTGCCAGGCTGTGTGCGCGCCACCATTTAAAATGTTCATCATAGGAACTGGTAATACATGCGCATGTACACCACCGATGTAACGGTATAAAGGCAAGCCCATTGAATTAGCTGCAGCTTTCGCGACAGCTAAAGAGGTTCCTAGTATTGCGTTAGCGCCTAATTTTGATTTATTATCAGTACCATCCAGAGCAAGCATAGCCATATCGATAGCTCGTTGTTCTGTTGCGTCCCAATCAATTAAAGTGTCAGCGATTTCTGAGTTAACATTTTCGACTGCTTTCAGAACGCCTTTCCCGCCAAATCTTTCCTTATCACCATCTCGAAGCTCTAATGCTTCATGGGTACCAGTGGAGGCACCGGATGGAACCGCTGCACGTCCCCAACTTCCATCGGCTAATACCACCTCAACTTCAACGGTTGGGTTTCCACGAGAATCAAGTACTTCCTGACCATAGATTGAAACAATTGTTGTATCCATTTTTTTCCTCTCAAGTTATTTATAGATCTAAAAATCCACTTTCAAAACCCTAGTATAACCGTTTTTCAACTTGTTATGATACGTGGATTTATTTGATTGTTAAGTTCGGATATCTGAGTTTTCTTTCGCAGCTGATATAAATCGCGTGAATAAAGGATGAGGTCGATTTGGTCTGGAAAGAAATTCGGGATGAAATTGGGTTGCCAGCATAAATGGATGGTCTTTAATTTCTGCAATTTCTACTAATTTACCATCAGGGGATAGACCTGAGAAAATCATTCCATTCTTTTCAAAAACCTCACGAAATCGATTATTGAATTCAAAACGGTGACGATGCCTTTCTTCCACTTCATCAGTCTGGTAAGCTGCATATGCAATTGTATTGGGTTGTAAATGACATGGATATAATCCAAGTCGCATCGTACCGCCCATGTCTGTAATGTGTTGCTGGTCTGGCATCAAATCAATAACTGGAAATGATGTGGAATGATCAAATTCAGAGGAATTTACGGTCTCATCATTTAAAATAAATCGGCCAAATTCAACCACCATTAATTGCATTCCAAGACAAAGACCCAAAAATGGAATTTTTTTTATTCGTGCGAAACGTGCAGCTGCAATTTTTCCTTCAACTCCGCGACTTCCAAATCCACCTGGAACAATGATTCCATTTGCTTCTTCCAGGATGTCTAAAAATTTTCCTTTTTCAAGGTCAGATGAATGAATCCAGTTAATATCGAGATCTAATCCTTGATTAAATGCTGCGTGGTTCAGTGCTTCGCGTACACTCATATATGCATCGTGTAATTCGACATATTTTCCTACCAATGCGATTTTCAACCGCGGTCTTTCCATGGTAATTTTTTCAACCATTGCTTCCCATTGGCTCCAATCTGGTGTCTGGCTTTGTTGAAAACCTAATCTTTTGGAGATAATGTCACCAACTTTTGCTCTTTCCAGCATCAATGGAACCTGGTATAAATTTTGGGCCGTTACCATCGGAATAACTGCTTCTCGGCTTACATCACAAAATAAAGCGATTTTTTCACACAATTCATCTGGAATTGGATAATCAGACCTAGCGATGATCATATCAGGAGAGATACCGATGGATCTTAATTCCCTGACTGAGTGCTGGGTTGGTTTGGTTTTCATTTCACCTGTTGCACCAATTGTAGGAAGCCAGGTGACATGAACAAACATTGTATTTTCTCTGCCCAAATCACTTCGTAATTGTCTTATGGTCTCTAGAAATGGCTGAGATTCGATATCACCAACCGTTCCACCGACTTCAACCAACACGATTTCAGCTTCTGTTGTTTTTCCAACCAAAGAGATTCTTCGTTTAATTTCGTTGGTAATGTGTGGGATGACTTGAATTGTCCCCCCCAGATAATCTCCACGACGTTCTTTACTGATTACTTCTGCATATACCTGTCCGGTTGTTACATTGCATTCTTTTTGCAGGCGAATATCGATAAATCTTTCATAATGACCCAGATCAAGATCTGTCTCCGCACCATCATCTGTTACAAAAACTTCGCCATGTTGATAAGGACTCATTGTTCCAGGATCGACATTGATATAAGGGTCTAATTTCTGAACTCCTACTTGTATTCCACGTTCTTTAAGTAAACGACCTATTGCCGCTGCTGTGACACCTTTTCCAACAGAACTTACAACACCACCTGTAAAAAAAATGAATTTTGTATTCATAAAATCTCCCTCAGATAATTTTAGTCAATTTGGATAAAGGTGTTTAATTTTTAAATGGAGGAATCTTTATTGACACTAAATATTGCAGATTTTACCATTCATAATAGCGTAATAGTATCTATTCATTCGCCCAAGTTTAATTGGATGATACACCAATTTCCTGTATAAGGAAAAAAAAGAGGTTGATATTTGATCAACCTCGGTATATTTCTCTTACTTGGGAGAGAAAAAAATTAGCTTGTTTTTTGGTCTAAAGTTCTTGCTATTAGTTCATCCTGGACAGAAGAAGGTTTGGATGCTTTCTTCTTGGATTCTTGCTTTTTTACATTTGCCTTATCCATTGCTGCTCTAATAGCCAACTCCATAGCAGTTGGTTCTTCCTCAGCCTGGCCGTTCGCAAGATCAAACTCCATAGATGAAAATTCAGTCGAATCTTTCTTGCGATTTTTCTTTTCTCGTTTTTTCCGAATAGGTTTTTCTTTTTTAAATTGGTCTTCGGAAAAGTAAACGGGATTTGGTTGTTCAAATTTCTCTTCTTTTTCAGGTTCAGGTGTCAGGGCTTTAATTGAAAGTTTGATTTGTTTCTTTTTGCGATTAAAATCAATGATTTCAGCTTCGATCTCGTCACCTTCATTCATTACATCTGCTGGTGTTTTTACGTAACCATGAGCCATTTCACTGATATGGATTAACCCTGGGCGTTCTGCACCAATTTCAACGAAAGCGCCAAAGGTTTCCAGTCGAACAACTTTACCTTTTACTGCTAATCCTGTCTTAATTTCTCGCCATTCTAAATCCAAAGGTTTTACCATGGTGAGTTCAATACGTTGGTCTCTTACCCTTTTCACCCAAATATCTATTTCTTCGCCTTCTTTAAGTACCTCAGATACAGAAAGAATGGGTTCATTTGAGTTCGAGACCATTTGGGAAACATGAAGCATTGCCGGTTTTTCCGCTCCAATGTCGATGGCTGCACCGGCTAAAGTTGTTTTTATTACTTTGCCCGTGAATTTCATCTTCTGTTTGATTTCGGAAATCGGCATGCGGCTTGTTTCCGCTGTTACATTTTGTTCCATTAAACACTCTCCCAAGTTATTTTTTCAGCGGAGATTGATTATAATGCCCGCAGTTAGAACTGTCAAACACCAATCTTGACAACACAAATAATAGATTGGTTGCATTTTAATCTATTTTTTATTTCTAATTTAATTTTGACCTAACAGAATTTCAATCGCCTTTTCTAATTGAGTATCCTTTTCTGCTGCTATATCTTCTTCCGTAATTTCAACTTCAAAATCAGGCATCAAACCTAATTCATTGATTTGTCGTTCGTTTGGCGTTAGCCAGCGCGCGATTGTAACCCGGATTGCCCCTTGATCATTTTGCAAGGTCACCCAATTCTGGACAGAACCTTTTCCATAGCTGGTTTTTCCAACCAAAACACCACGCTCATAATCCTGAATCGCACCAGCTGTAATCTCGGAGGCGGAAGCCGTGCCTTCGTTTATGAGAACAACAAGAGGAATTTCAGTAGCCATACCATTCGGTTTCGCTTTGTAGGTAATTCGCTCACCGTCCCCAAAATCTTCATACATGATTGGGCTTTGTTTTACAAATTCAGAGGTGACATCAATCGCTGTGTTTAGATATCCACCACCATTATTGCGTAAATCTAAAATCAAGCCAACTGGTTTTTGCTTAAATAAATCCCTGAGAATTTCTCTTAAATCCTGGTGTGTCTTATCACCAAAATTAATTAATTGAACATAGGCAATATTATCATCTAACATTTCGCCGGTAACGCTTGGAATTGTGATTTTCTGACGAGTTATTGTTACATCAAATGTTTCATTGGAAGATGATCGGAAAATTGTAAGGGTTACATCTGTCCCAGCTTCCCCAAGAATTCTCCTTAGCACCAAATTGCCTTCAATCCCAGTCATGTCCTCACCATCAACAGCTATTACCTGATCGTCGGGTTTTAACCCTTTTTCCTCAGCAGGAGAGCCTGGCATTGGACTGATGATGATGATAAATTCCCCTGTAACATCAACCCATGCTCCAATGCCTTCATATTCACCCTGTAAAGGAGCATTTTGTTGTCGAAACATTTCAGGATCCATATAAGATGTGTGAGGATCTCCCAGCGATTCAAGCATGCCTGAAATTGCTCCACGCATCATTACAGTTTGATCAACTGGTTGATCAACATATTGACCTAGTACATAATTCCAGGTTTCCCAGAATGGTTCAAACAATTGATCCATCTCAGGTGAATTGGAGGTTGAAATTTGCTGGTTGATAATAGTTGTTGCTGTCGTATCATTATTCTTGGTCTGATTCAATAATGGAAAAGCCTGACCTACCAGGAATCCACCTGAAAAAGAACCAATAATGATGATGGTTATAGCCAGTACAAGTACGATAAATTTCCAGGGACCGGAGTTCATTCTATCTCCTCATTTTGTTGATTGATTTTTTCTTTTGATAAATTTTTTACGAGATCAGACAATTCGTCAATTTTCTGATTTTCTTGTTTGAATGGATTACGAAGAGTTTCAGTAGATTTTCGGAGAATATCTAAGCTAGTTGATTTATTTTTCTTAAATGCTGTAAATAGCCAAATGTTAAGTCCAATAATTATCAAAATAAATAAAATTGCAATTATTTCTTTAAAATTTGCTAAATCCATTTACTTTTCCTCGTGTTGAAATATTGCAGGAAATCCAATAATGAGTTCTTCGATACTTCTTATATGTGAAAAATCACGATGATCATGATTGTCCACTTCTTTTACCCAGATGGTTTGTAAACCAAGGTTTTTTGCTGCTTGAATATTTCTTAATGAATCGTCAATTAATAGGGCTTTTTGGGGATCGAAAATATTTAATTTCCGAAAAGCAATTTCAAAGGATTCTTTCATTGGTTTACAATATGGTGAAACATCAAGTATATCGATTACTTCATCGAAATTCTCTGTTATGTTCAAAGAATCAGTGACTCTTTTTGCATGCCATCGATCTCCATTTGTGAAAATTACTTTTCTTTGTTTGATCTCTGAGAGAATCCTGGATAATATAATGTTAGGGAATAATAGTCTATGAATTGGAATATTATGTACAAACTGTAAATATTCCATGGGATCAATGTGGTGAACTGATTCCAATCCCCGTAATGTCGTTCCAAATTCCTTAAAAAATTGTTCCCGGGCTGAATGGACATTATGTACTGTGTAATTTAATTTTGAAATCATAAATAAATCAATTCTTTCACGAATCAAAGTCCAGACTCCGGATGAACTTGGATATAAAGTATCGTCTAAATCAAAAATTATTATTTCTACTTCCATGTTTTTCATTTTACTCTAATTAGACGCTTTCTTCTATCAGATGTAAAATAACTTGAATAATGTTGAGAGAAAAATGAAAAATATAAAAATTTTAAATAATGATGTAGCATCGCAAATTGCAGCTGGAGAAGTAATTGAAAGACCAGGGTCTGTTGTAAAAGAATTGGTCGAAAACTCAATTGACGCTGGTGCTAATCAAATTACTATTCGAATTAGCGAAGCAGGCAAGAAATATATTGAAGTTTCTGATAATGGTCAAGGAATCCCATTTGACGAACTTCAACTTGCTGTTATGCGCCATGCTACCAGTAAATTACAGAACGCAGATGATCTTTTTAAAATCCAAACCCTTGGTTTTCGAGGCGAAGCTCTGGCTTCAATCGCTTCAGTATCGCAATTCAGTTTGATATCCAGACATATCGAAGGTGAATTGGGTGGAAAAATTGAAAATCTTAGTGGAAAGTTGGATCAAATTACCAAACATGGCAGCCCAGTTGGCACAACAGTTACAGTGAGAAATTTGTTTTACAATGTACCTGCAAGATTAAAATTTTTAAAATCAGATAGTACCGAAAAACAAAAAATTGGTACTTTAGTAACAAAATTCTCTTTAGCTTATCCGAATATCCAGTTCAAACTCTTTAATGACCAACAAATCCTATTGCATACAAGTGGTAATGGAGATCGAAGAGAAATTCTCAATCAAATTTTCGGATTTGAAATTGCCAAACAAATGCTGGAAGTCAGGTTTGATGAAAATCCATATCAAATAAATGGTTTCATCAGCCCAATTTCAATTAATCGATCCAATCGAAAAGATATGACCTTTTTTGTAAATGGTCGCTGGATCCAGGATGTTGCTCTAAATTCAGCTTTATTGAAGGCCTATCATACGATGATTATGGTTGGCCGGTATCCGTTAACAATATTATTCCTGGATTTCCCAGCCGACTTTGTAGATGTAAATGTTCATCCAACAAAAGCTGAAGTACGTTTTTCGAGACCTGATCAGGTTTTTAGTATGGTTCAGAGGGCAACCAGGCGTGCACTTTTAGCCTATTCACCAGTGCCAGAGATTTCCAAAGCTTACTGGAAGAGTGATTCCCCTAGCAGGCAACATGTTGAAACTCAATGGACTCCAGCCACATTGCTTGATGAAGACCGAGACCAGCCAATTTCTCAAGTAGAATCGAGAATTGATTCAAATTCTACCATTCAACAATCAGGAGCTAATCGGACATTTTTTTTACCATTGTTGAGACATATTGGACAAATTGGTGCGACATATATTGTTGCTGAAGGCCCCGATGGTCTTTATTTGATCGATCAACATGCAGCTCACGAAAGAGTATTATTTGAAAAAATCATGAACCAACTGAGCGATGTCGTTCCATCTCAACCGCTTTTATCACCTGAGTTGATTCAATTACCTATTCACCAGGCTATTATGTTACAAGAAAAATTAGATGTCTTAAAAAAATTGGGATTTGATGTGGTTGAATTTGGACCGAATACATTTCAAATCAGAGCTATTCCTGCCTTGTTGATTGGAATAAATCCTATTGAGGCAATTAAAGTTGTAGTTGAAGATTTCGAAGATGATGAGAATCCATTGGGTGGGGTTACAGAAGCAATTATTACAGCAAGAATTTGCAAAAGAGCTGCCGTCAAAGGTGGACAAATTCTCTCGAGAGAAGAACAAAAAGCACTATTAGAAAGTCTTGAACAATGTAAAGCTCCCAGAACATGTCCGCATGGGCGACCAACAATGATCCATTTATCGGTTGATTTATTAGAAAAACAATTTGGTCGAAAAGGAAGTATTTAGTTAATTAGAATTGTTGATTTATTAAATCCAGACCCTAATTTGAAAAATCGAGACCTAATTTCTTCATAATTGTTGACCAGACCGCAACAACATCGTAAGGGAGTAATAAATCCGCTTGTTGATCTAATGGTGTTGAGGAAAATGTGTTAATAATGAGTTTTGCACCATTAGCAAGAGAAATTAACGGTAATTGATTTGCCGGGTAAACCTCCATGGATGAACCAATTACGATAACCAGATCAGCATTTTCGCAATGATGGGTTGCTGATTCCCAGGCCTCAATCGGTAATAATTCTTCAAATAAAGTAATGGAGGGTTTTAAAAATTTATGACATTGTTCACAAGTAGGGATTTTTGATTTTTCAAATAAGTCAATCATTAATAATTCATTAAAAGGTGTTTTCAACCCACACTTAAGACATTCAAGCATCGAGACAGACCCATGAACTTCAATAACCTTTTTTGCTCCAGCTTTTTGGTGTAAATTATCAATATTTTGCGTGATGATCGCCTTCAGTTTATGATTTCTCTCTAAAATAGCGAGAGCTTGATGGGCAGGATTTGGTGAGGCATAAAAGATTTCTTTGGCAAGAGGCTTAAGCCAGTTAAAAAATACCTTTGGTGTATTCATAAATGAACTAAGCGAAGCAACACGCATAGGATCATTTTTTTCCCAAAGACCTGTGTTTTGTGATCTGAAATCTGGTATACCTGAAGGAGTAGATATCCCTGCTCCTGTTAAGGCTACGATGTATTTGGCTTCAAAAATTAATTCTGAGACATGTAATATTATCTGATCAAAATCAGCGTTCATTGTTTTATATTGACAAGTATTTGTTCTGCCATGCGATAAAATTGTTGTGACATCAAACTGTCTGTTTGTGCTTTTATGATGGGTTGAAAGTGTATTGCAGCTCGATAAGCCAGTTCAGGAGCGGAAGGAATTGCCAATAATGGCAATACACCAATTTTTTCCTGAATCTGGGTTTGGGTTAATTGAATATCTGCCCTTACACGATTAAACGCGATTACATGGATCAATTTGTGTTTCCCAAACCCAAAATCAGATAATTTTTCTAGGATACTTCTCGTTCTCTCAATAGAAATTGGATGGGATTCTGTAACAAGGATAATTTGATCGCACTTTTCAATTACTTCAGTTAAAAATTCCTCGCTGGGAACACCGAAATCTAAAATGGTGATTTTTGACAATCTATTAAGGCCATCAATTAATAAATTCAACTTCTTAATATTTTCCAAAATTGGAGTAGATGAAAATAATGATGTAGAAAGAAGTAATCGAATCCCGAATAATGTTTTTAATAAATTCTGTTCGATTAATTCATTGGTAATATCGCCAGGTTTGCTTTGAAGAATATTATCTAAACCATTTGTCACAGCCAATCCCAATTCTAATCCCCAAATTCCTCTACCAGGTAATATTTCTGCGCAAACAACATCCAAATTACCCTTTTCGCTTAGTGCAATGCCTAAATTAAGGGCTGTAGTTGATGTTCCAAGCCCTCCTTTTGCTCCTATTACACCGATCGTATAACCTTGTTTTTTCTGTTGCGGTTTTTCGCTTTGATATGTCACCCTTCTGGAAAGCAAAGCTTTGACGTGAGCAACCAGTTCAACCGGGTGAACTGGTTTGGTGAGGTAATCATCCGCTCCGGCTTCAAATCCTGCTACTTTATCATCTACCTGACTCTTTGCTGTAAACATTAGAATAGGTATTTCAGAAATACCAGGTTCAGCCCGTAAATGTTTAGCCACCATAAAACCATCTACATCTGGCATCATAATATCGAGAATTACGAGATCTGGTAGTTCATGTTTGGCCAAAGCAACGCCTTCATCGCCATTACTGGCTGTAACAGTCTGGTACCCCTGTCTCTGAAGCATTAAACCAATCAAGCGTAAGGTTTCTGAATCATCATCGATAATAAGAATTTTTTCTGCCATTGCATTCGCCTCAATTGTTCTATTGTTACTTATACTGATATAAATATATCTTAAAATATAAAAAATAAAACTAAATTCTGCAATTTTTTTCGTTTAGAATAATGAGATGGATGAAAGATTTTTAAATATTATAAATAACAATCTAAATTTATCCAGCACTGAACCTCTGATAATTGCATTTTCAGGTGGAATTGATAGTGTTTGTTTATTAGATTTGTTCAAAAAGACTTCGATGCGATTAATTATTGTGCATTTTAATCATGGAATCCGAGAGAATGCAGATAGAGATGAAAAATTCTCTAAGGAAATTGCAATCAGAGATAATTGTGAATTTATATCCGAAAAAGCAGACGTGATCACCTTTGCAAAATTAAACCATCTTTCTATTGAGGAAGCGGCAAGAAAAAAGAGGTATGAGTTTCTTTTTAGGATCGCCCGTGAAAAAGGTGCAAAAAATATCGCAGTTGGCCACCACGCAGATGATCAGGTGGAGACATTGATGATGCACTTCTTACGGGGCAGTGGTCTATCCGGATTGGGAGGGATGCGGGAAAAATCAATCATTCCTGAGTTTGATCCGAATATTATGATTATTCGACCATTACTTACTTTTTGGCGGTCAGAAATTGAGAATTATTGCAATATAAATAAACTCATTTATGTCGTTGATGAAACAAATTTCTCTGAAATTTATGAACGAAATCGTATTCGTAATGAAATTTTGCCTTATTTGAATAATTTGTATCCTGGGTTAAATAATCGCATTCATAAAATGGCAATTATTATTCAAAATGAAGATGAATTTATTAAGGACCAACTTCAAAATTCGTGGAATAAATGCTGCCTTCAGGTTGATAATCTATTTATTCAACTTGATAAATTGGAATTTCTGGAACTTCCGCTTGCTTTACAAAGAAGAATAATTCGAAAAGCAGTGTTCACCATCAAACCTGATTTAAGGGATTTATCGTTTCATAATACTGATGGATTAATTCAATATTTAATGAAAAATAAACCTGGCGAGATTGATCTTCAGCAGAATCTCATTGCAGTTGTTGGAAGTAAGGAGATAATTATTGGATCAAAATCAAAGGAATGGATAGATATTCTTTACCCACAGTTGAATGAAACGGTCGAATTCAATATTCAAGAGATAAAAACAATAAAGATATCAAACAATTGGACTTTTGAAATAAAAAATTGCAGTGAGCGAGAGATGAAATCGAATAAAAAAGAAGATGAATTTATCGTTATTTTAGATGCAGATAGCATTGGAAACGAAAATATTTTCTTGAGATATCGAATTGCGGGGGATAGATTTCAGCCATTGGGTATGGAAAAAGGAAGTATAAAAATCAGCGACTTCTTCATTAACAAAAAGCTTGAAAAAGCAGCCAGGGATAGATGGCCACTGGTAGTGAATTCCTCTGGTGAGATTATCTGGATACCAGGCTTGAGGCCAGGCAATAAATTCAGGATGAAAGAATCAACAACCAGAATTATTCAATTTTCGGTTAATCAACACAACTGTTATGAATTCTAATGAGACAATCGTACTAACTTTTGACCGATTTCTCTCCATTGAATCTTGGATATCCCTAATTTTTGCCTGATCGAATCTTTTTCCATATTTGATTTGTAATCATTAATCGCACAAGTCCAGCGACACATATCAAATGAAAGATGTTTCTCAATACCAGCTTCCCGGCTGAGATCCTCTAAAATGTATTCTAATCGCCGAGGTGACCAGGGAAAAACCTGGTCTTTGGGATTGAATTGAACAAGATATTCTTGGTAGGCTTCAACCCATTCAGGTGACACAGGAATTTTTCTTTCTTTGTTTCGATAATTTGGATTATTATATCGTACGAAGATAAATGGGCCATTGGGAGAATTAAGATTGATATGGTTTAATCCCAGCATCAGACATTCACCTTTTTTAATTCCTGTTTCTAACAAGAGTTTTACTAAGGTGTAATACCTGGTGTCTGGTTTTGGAGCAACTCTGAATTTATTGGCAACTTCGAGAATCAACTCTGTTTCTTTTTCAGTTAGGACAACTGGTAATGGACTGATAACGGATTTTTGAACTACTTTTTCAGCGGGGTCAACTGCTATACGCCCATTATTATGCAGCCATCGGAAAAAGGCTTTAATCGAAGTTATTCTTCTTGATAGACTTTTAGGACTGCAAGGTACTCCACGGCCATTTTCAAGCCATTTCAGAAAGAGATTCAAGTCATTAGTAGTTATTGATCCAATCGACTTATCAGGGGGAATAAAATTGGCTAATAACTGTAAATCATTTACAAAAGCCTTTACAGTAAATGGTGATTTATCCTGGTCCTGGAGAAAAATTTCCCAAGCTTGAATGGCGGGATTTAAAGGAGTCGATGATTGAATATGTGATTCTAAATTGGTTTGTGTTTTCATAATCACCTCGAATTTCGTATAGATAATAAGAATTTACACGGTTTCATTTAATTTGTCAATCATTTATTCCAAAATGCCAGTTTAACCCATATCCTGATTATTCAAATGATTTACAAAACAAGAACCAAAATTTTGAACCATCAAGGCGTAAACGCAGAATCAATGATGATTTCTTCGATTAACTCATAATTGGGGATCAGCACATTTGCACCTGAATCTGGTAAAACGTACGAAGAGACATGTTCTGGTCCAATGGCATATCGCTGAAGTTTTGACGGGTCTGAGAGTATTTGGCTGGAAACTGGCACCAGAGGAACAATGTCGCTCAAGGTTAAATTCGTTTCGACAGAACTGAGATATAAATTGTATAAATCAGGTACGCGGGAAATTGCATCCAGCGACATTAATTTATCAAACATTGCGTAGATGACTTCCTGTGCTCGTCTGGTCCGATCAAAATCACTTGAGGTATATCGGGCACGAACATACCAAAGAGCAGTATCTCCGTTCATGTACGTAGGTCCTGCATAAACAGTGCAGTATTTATTTGCGTCTCCCTGAGGTAAATCACATGTATCTGATAGATATTGACCTACATTGACAGTAATTCCACCGAGATTGTTGACAATACCTTTAAACCCTTGAAAATTCGTCATAATATAATAATCAGCTGTAACGTCAAAATTTTCTTCCAACGTTGCTTTGCTTAATTCAAAACCACCAAATGGTTGGGCAACGTTAATTCTCTGATTACCCACACCAGGTAAATAAACATAAAGATCACGAGGGAAAGAAAGAATAGATGCAGTTCCTTCATTGGGATAAATGGAAAGCAACATAAACACATCAGTTCTGTATCCAGACTGTGGCCGGTAATCTGATCCTAAAATTAATATGTTCACCTGACCATCAGGGCGTTTTGGCCTTGAATCTGTCGGAATAGCAACTGGTTCCTCATTTACTACTTCGTTTGGAAGGTTTGGTGTTTCTATTACTTCAATGATGGGTAAAAAGGGAGTTGGTGTCGCAGCTGCATCAGGAGCAGGGGTTAACCAATTCACCTTTGCTGTATCAGGAAATGGTAAAATGCTGTTCATTCCTGGCAAATTGCAGGCAGTCAAAACAAGTAAAATACTTAAAAATAATATGGCTCTATTTTTTATCATTTTAAATTTTTCGATTTCTCAATAGTTTCTATTGTATATGCAACAATAGAGAATTGTAAAATATAAATCTACAATTCTGTCAAACATGACGTTTATATCATGAAAAAAGTTCCGGTAAAGAATATTATCGATATTAAAATTATTAAATATTGCATAATAATGGATTCTTTCTATCGAATTTAGAAAATTTTTCTGATGGTAACTCTATGATGAGTACAAATTCTTTGAATAATCTCAATAAAAAGTTTAAAGAGTGAAAAGGTTGACAAAAAAACATATTCCGATAAAATTCAAAGCGTTCAAATAAGAGCCGGAGTGGCGGAATTGGCAGACGCGCTACGTTCAGGGCGTAGTGAGCTTACGCTCGTGTGGGTTCAAATCCCACCTTCGGCACTTTTTTATTTAAAAATTTTCAAAAAATTTAATTATAATTGTCCCATTGGTGGCATGAACTCTGCATCTTTGATAAAATTATCTTTAATTGGTGATAGATCAGGTCATGAAAAATTTAAATATTGACATTCGTAAATTTACGATTTATATAGCATTAATATTAATATTCTTCTTATTAATGGGTTTAAGTGCACGTTTTAATGAGTTAACCAAACTTAGTGAACAACATAATTTAATGCAGACTGAAGTTTATGCATTGAGGATAACCAATAGTGAGATAAAGTCTCAAATTGGTTACGCCACTTCTGAAGTAGCGGTTGAAGAATATGCCCGTGAACAAGGATATTTGATAAAGCCGGGTGAAGTATTAATCGTTCCATTATCTCCAAATCAAGCGACCCCAACACCAGTAGCGATTCCAACGATAATTTCCGAGCCAATACCAAACTGGAAGATCTGGCAACAATTATTCTTTTCGGATCAAAATTAAGGTAAGCTCTCTCTTTTGAGACCAATTAAGGTCAAATCGTCAGTGCGTGGCTGACCTCCTCGAAAGTTGTATAATTCTGTTTCCAATGTTTCAAGAATGTCATTTACGTCAAGATGGTAATTCTTTTTCAAGAACTCAATTGCTCGTTTTGCCCCATATTCTTCATCATCGTTCGAGAAAGTTTCTGTAAGGCCATCCGTATAAAATAAAATCAAATCTCCCGGATCAATAGAAATTTCCATATTCCTATATTGCACATCTTCCATAACTCCGAGAGCAATATCACCTTGGGGAAGTTCTTCGGAAAACGACTGATTTGATCTGATGATAATTGGACGGTTATGTCCAGCATTTGAAAAATTTAATTTTCCAGTTTTCAAATCAAGAATCGCAAAAACAGCAGTTACAAACATTCCGCTAGGAGTATCGCCGACCAAGAGATTATTCACTGCACTCAGAATTCCACCAGGTTCAGCGATGGTTTGTCCAAATGCCCTGATGAGGGTTCTCGAAACTGTCATGTATAAAGAGGCTGCCAATCCCTTGTCTGCAACATCAGCAATTACCAAGCCGATGCGATGATTCGCGAGAAAAATAATATCGTAGAAATCACCACCTACTTGAAGTGCAGTTTCCCATCTTGTCTGAATTTGCCAACCTGGAAGAACGGGGATCGAATCTGGTAAAAACGTCTTTTGGATTTGCCGAGCAAGCTGAATTTCCTGAACCAGTTTTTCTTGTTTTACAGTTTCCTTTTGAAGCAAATAATTTTGAATTGCTAAAGAAATCTCTTGTGACACTCCATTGAGTAATTCAATCCGTTTTTCAAAATATTGGGCAGAGAGATTATCTTCCTTTGTCAACAAAATTCCCAATACTTCCCCTTTCAGATTTATTGGAAATGCCATCAACATATGTTCAGTAACTTCCACTTTCATCTCTTGAATATACGGCAATGGTTTTAAATTTATTAGATTTTCATCTTCAAATTCATCATCATCTAAATATGAATAAGCAATCTGATTAAATTTATTTACAAATGACAATAGTGGATTATTTTCACAAAATTCTTGTGATGAGAAAATTGATAATTGATAAACGTTATCTGTATATGCACCAACAACTTTGAAGCTATTTTCCGATTCTGTATCCGGCATATAAATCATACATACGTTTACACCAATCAGAAGAGGTAATAAATTCACGATTGTGTCAAATGTATCAGATAAATTTGGTTGAGTTACAACTGCCTGTGCAACCTGAAGAAGTACTGCTGTTATATATGCTTCTTCCTGGCGCGCTTCGATTAATCGCATATTATCCAGTGAAACTGCGGTTTGTTGGACGATTCCCTGAAGAATGGAAAGAGTGTCAGAGGAGAAATTATTTTCAATTTTGGTATTTTGACTTTCATGTATCACTAAAAATGTGCCTAATAAATCTCCACGAGCCCGCATTGGCAACAATAAAATAGTACCATTTTCAGCTGTTTCGATATTTGAGTCGAATTGCAATTCCTCAACTAAATCCTTAATATAAATTGGATTATAAGAATTCAATAAATGAAATACAGCCGGTACATCCTTTGTCCAAACCGGATTGGGAGGAGAAGAAAAACCGTATTCTGATTTCAGAAAAAAGTAATTTTCATAGGGATTCCATAAATAGAAAGCACATCTTTTCACGCCCACCAGTAAAGGTGTTAGCCGTACCATCGATTCAAGTAAATCTTCGGTTGTTTCACTACTTTGACAGGCTTGAGATACCTGGAGCATCACTGTTGACATCCATGCCTGTTCTTGTGCATCTGCATAAAGTCTCGTATTATGAATTGCCACTGCAGCATAATTTGCGAATGTGATGCTCATGATTTTCGCTTCCTCACCATATCTTCTCGATGTACGATGAGCTAAAGTTAACAATCCAAAAATTTGTTCACCAATTTTCAATGGAGCTGCAATTGAAGAATAATCAGATGGAAAATCCAGTGCGATTCCTAAAGGTCCGTAAGGTCCATTTTCTGAGCGGATCGTTGGTTCGGAATTTTTCAAGGCTAAATTCATTAACCCCCAGGTTTCAGGTTCCAATTTCAATGATTGTAATAGCTTTTCTTTTGAAATATTCCAGGTTGCTGCAAGATGCAGTGTGTTAGGGGTCAGGATTTCCAAACTGTCAAACTTATCATCCAATAACCAGATAGCAGAAGCATCACAGGGAAGGTTTTGGTTTAATTTATCTAGAATATTGTCAAGGAGAGTATCTACAGCCGTGTTAGCAGATATCATACTGATCACACTTCTAAACGATTCTGCTACCTTGTGTCTCCATTGTTCTGAGCGGAAAAGGAAGGCGTTTCTCAAGGCTGATGAAATTGTCGAGGCAATTGCTTCAAAAATAAACAAATCGTGCTCATCAATGGCATTTATTTCTTCACTTTGTATATCCAAAACACCAAGGATTTCACCACCATAAATTAGTGGTACAACCAACTCTGATTTATTATTATGAGGAGGGATAGATTGCTTTCCAAACCTATCATCCTGACTTATATCATTTGATATGGCAATGATTCCATTCTGCGCCACCCATGAAATAATTCCTTCTTCATCAAGGTCGAACGCAAAGTCCTGACTAACCATATCTTCACTTTCTGGAAGTGAACCAGCCTGGTAGAACACTTTTCTGCGGCCTTCGTGAACAGTGAATATGTGAATTTGGTCAAAACCAAATCGCTTTTTAATAATTTGAATTATTTTCTCAAGTAATTCGTCCAGATCCAAAAAGGAATTGATTGCCTGGCTTACTTCAAAAATTATGGAAATTTGTTCAGCTCGGTCGGATAAAGAACCGTAAAGCTCAGCATCCTGGACAGCAATTGCAATCGAGTTTGCCAGTGCTACCAAAACAACTATGTCATTCTCACTAAATGAATCCAATTGATCACTCTGGATATCAAGAACTCCCAGGGTTTTTTTATCTATTTTTAATGGAAATGTTGCTTCAGAGCGTGTATTAGGAAGATTGGCATATGGCTTATAAAGATCCTGACACGAAACATCTGGGGCAATTAATTCTTTTCCTGTGCGAGCCACAAAACCAATGATTCCATCATTTATATTGAAATTAAATGGTTTTAAGGATAAATCCTGATCGACAACACTCTTCGATGCTTTCAGTTCCAAAGACCTGGTTTTGCCATTTAATAGAAAAATTGCGACGAAATAATAACCAAAAGTGGTCTGGATTAAATTGGTGATCCGCTCACATAGGGATTTGAGATCGAGGACATTTGCAATCTGTTCAGATACCTGCCTGACCAAGGATAATTGTTCCATCCTCCAGTTTTTTATCGCCACTTGCCGAATGATTTGCATTGAAACCGTAGCATGAGCTGCAAATCCTTCCAGAAAATTCATCTCGCGATGATCAAAAGAATGACCATTTAGGCGTTTTACTTCTAAAATTCCTAACATATTATCCTGGCTGATCATTGGGATTGCCAGATGTGTAGGTTTGGAGGTTAAATTAAGACCAATAAAGGGAGAATTATTGCCCTGATTGAAATTAATCAATTGTTGATCAAATGTTTTACGTACTATCTCCGACACAGATGCGTCTGGTAAAATATTGTTATCCTGATCTCCAGGCAAAGGGAAATAAGGTTCTGATAACCATACTGTTGCTTCAGCACCCAATAGGTTTCTTATGGTTTCACTAATAAAAGAACACTGTTTGTCTACAGAAGGCTGTTCCAGTAGACGTTCTCCCAATTGAAGATATTGTTTCCATTCAGAAATCGCTTGAAATTCTGGTGATGCAGACAAAATTATTCCTTAAAAAGTTTGATCATGGTCAGAATGTTCTTCTCATTTTGAGACTCGAAATTAACGACATCCATCCATTGCTTCATCATATAAATACCCAATCCATGATCATCTCGATCTTTTAATTTCGAACTCAGGTTGGGTTTTTTAACATTTTTTGGATTAAAAGGTAAACCAAAATCAGTCAAAGTGATTGTAATTTTTTCTGGATCAGTTAATACAGTTACTTCAATTTCCCCGACATTTTCCTGTCCATAAGCGTGTTCGATAATATTGGAACATGCTTCGTCTACTGCAGTTTCGATTTTGTAAAGCTCGAATCCATCAAAACCTAGCGATCTAGCAGCCTGTGTAACAAAATCACCAATTTTAATCAGACTTGAATAGCTACCAGGAAAGGTCAGAGTCTTCATAGGTTCCTGGATTGAAATTTAGAAATATCCTACTGCTGATACTTCGTTGTCGAAAATCTTGAATAATGCAGTAAAGCCAGCTAAATCCAAGGCAGCTTTAATGTTTTCTGGAACATTTGTTAATACTAATTCACCCCGATTAAATCTTTTGCAATTTTTTTGAGTAGAAATTAAGACCCTTAATCCTGCACTGGAGATAAAACTAACATCATTCATATTAAAAACGATATGAAATTGGTTATCTTCCATTAGTTTATTAAATAATTCATGTAATTGAGGAGCGCTCGCACTGTCAACACGTCCATTAGCTTTGACAACACTACATCGTTTGTATTGAGTACTTGAAAATTCCATGATTAAACCTCCATTTGGGATTGGGTTTTTAGTAGAGTTAATTATGAATATACCTGATTATAACATGTGCTAATTGCAAAAAATATGAAATCAGAATACAATCATTCAAGAATATTTTAGTTTTAGAAAGATTTGGGTACCAAAATGAAAAGAGATGATCCGAGGAAATTAATCGAATCCTATAAAAGAAGGCAACAAACGTTACCCTTTATTATTTGGGGACTGGCTTTGATTCTTGTTATTGTTGGGATTATCATTCTGGTGGTTTGGTTGGTTAATCCAAGTCAACCGAAATTCAGTCTATTTGCATCTGCAACCCCGACAACAACTGCAACACTAACCCCGACCGACATTCCTCCAACAGCCACATTCACAATGACATCGACTGTGACAGAAACCGCTACTGTTACGGTTACCCCGACAAGATCAGGACCGATAGAATATTCGGTGGTGGATGGGGATACTTGTTTTGATATTTCAGCCACCTTCGATGTTGATTTAATGGTTCTGTTAGCAATCAATAATTTTGAGACAGGAACTTGCCCGATTAAACCTGGAGATACTATCATAATTCCTGCACCTAATCAGGAATTACCTACAGCCACACAATGGCCTACCAATCTTCCAAGAGGATCAAAGTTAACTTACGTCGTACAATTTGGAGATTCTTTAGCCCTGATTGCAGATAAATTCTTAAGTACTGTGGAAGACATCATGGAAATCAATAACCTGGAAAATTCTAACCAAATTTTTGCAGGTCAAGTGTTAGAAGTCCGTGTAAATCTCGTGACTCCAATTCCTACATTACCAGCCACAATAACTCCAACACCATAATCAATAAAAATTCTACTCAGCCCTTCGAAAAATCGAAGGGCTTTTTGTTTAATTTTCATGTAGTAGATTTTCAATTTCTTGTTTTACCGATTGATCTGTTTCAATTTCAAGGATTGAAATGAAATAATCCAGATCATTATTATTATGAATTAAAACCCAGGCTGCCAGGCTTCGCAAGAGTGGATGTTCTTCATTTTCTATTATAAATTTAACGGGTTCTATGAATTTTTCCTGAAATTTATTACCTGCTGCAACCAGTAAATTTCTTTTATATCCTTGATATTTTGTTCGCAATATTGGAGATGATTCAAATTTTTTCCTGAATTCATTTTTCTCGATCAGCAATTCTCTTTCCAAATCTAAATTTTCCACCCCATTGGATTTTTTAAAATAATTTATATCAGGTTCTTTTGAGAACCTGACGTTCCAGGGGCAAACCTGTTGACAGATATCACACCCAAAAACCCAATTGTTGATTTTTGGCCTTAATTCGTGCGGGGTATTTTCCCGGTTTTCAATTGTCAAATAAGAAATACACCGGTTCGCATCAATTGTTCTCTCGGGCAGAATGCAATTTGTAGGACAACTATCAATACAATTGGTGCAATTACCACAAAAATCATAAATAAATGGAGTATCTGGTTCAAAGGGCAGATTTGTCAAAATTTCTGCCAGAAAAAAATATGAACCAAACCCAGGAATGATTAAACAAGAATTCTTTCCAATCCAGCCCATTCCTGCCTTTTGAGCGAAGTCCTTTTCTAAAATGGGGGCAGAATCAGTAAAAATTTGATATTCTAAATTTTCTGGTGATATCTTTTGATTAATCTTTTCCAATAAAATCCTCAGTAATTCAGGAATGATGGAGTGATAATCCGGTCCGATTGCATATTTGGCAATCCTAATTTCATTGTTCTCTTCAGCCTCTTGATTTACAGGGGTATAAGGTAAAGCCAAAGATATAACAGATTCGCATGAAGGAAACATCAACCGAGGATCTTTCCTTTTTGCAATCGTATCCGATCTTTGCATATACCCCATTTTCGCTGCATGTCCAGCACTTAACCATTTCATAAAAGAATCAAAATGAATTGGTGTGCCAGGAGTTGTAAAGCTGATATGAGAAAAACCGAGGCTCTTCGCTTCGGTTTTTATTTCATTTTTTAGTGAATGTAAATCTTTTCTAAATATTGAAGACATTATGGGGTTGCAGTTGGCTCCGCTGTCGGTTCTATGGTAGCAGTCGGTGAAGCCGGTACGCCAACAACGAATTTTACATAAAATGTATTTCCGAAATTCGCTTCCGTTTCATCTGAAAGAATCCAATGAGAAAGATATTCACCGCTTAGGAGAGGTGCAGTAAATTCAATCGAAATATCAACATCAGTATTTGGTTTTACTTCCTGTCCTAATAAGAATGATGCTGGTGCACCAAATCTTTCACCTGCCCAATTGCGAACTCTGTAGTTAGCTGTCCATGTTGTTGTACCTGTATTTCTGATTTTCCAGGTTTTTACAAATTTTGATCCCGGTGGAATAACCTGACCATCAGGGATGGTGACGTCAGAGACAAAAATCATTTTATTTGGGTTTGGGGTAGTTCCAACTGCTGATGTACCTACTGGAATTGAATTTGTTGAACCTACCAGAGGAGTTGCAGATGGTGCTGGAATTGTTGCTGTTCGTGTAGCAGTCGGTTGCATTGTGTTGGTAGCGGTTGGTTGGCTGAGTGCAGTACTGGTTAATTGTGCAGCTACAGTTTCAGCTGCCTGGGTAAAAATAACATTTGCATCCAATGTGGGTTCTACAGGAGCTTTTGGTGCACATGCCCCTATAATTGATGTAAAAACTAACATAACTAGGATCCAGAGACTGGTCTTTTTAATTTTTATATTCATAAATACCTCCAAATTACAAACTATCCATTTCTTTATTTATCTTATTCAACACTGATTTTCAATTGAATACCAGTATTCTGTCAAGGGCAAACGACTAATCAAGGAAGAAAATCATCAGTCAGAACTATATTATCCCATTCTTTAGGACTAAGTACCGGGGGTAATTCATTTGAGAAACCAGTTCTTTCATGAAAAGAAATATAAGAAATCGCTCCAGGATAAATTGTGAAATCATATCTATATGTTACTCCATCATATGAAAATGATAAAGTATATTCGCCAGCAGGGAGATCACTCAAAACGAGGTTTTCTTTGTAATAATCATCACGATTTATGTTGTTTGTTGCATACGTCAAGACCATCCAGGATTGTTTTGTCTCAATATTGCGTATATACACCTCTTTTAGGTTGATATATTGGGAATCAATACTTTTAAGTTGTCCAACCAAAACACCCCAACCCTGAGGCGGTGATAACCAAAGTTCCGGATTTCGGGTTCTAAAATAACTATTGGTTTCCAATCGGACTTCGAAATGTAAATGCGGTCCGGTTGTAAATCCAGTGTTACCAACAATACCCAACTTTGTTCCTGTTTCTACTCTTTGTCCTTCCTGTACATCAATTCGATCCATATGACCATAAACCGTCAATAATTTCTTATCTTTATGGCCAAAATCATGTTCGATGGTTACTGCCATTCCATAAGGATCTTCCTCATTATACGTTCCATAGTAAAGCCCGTATCCGGCCCAAATGACAGTTCCTGGCGCGGCAGCAATTACAGGTGTTCCTCGACGGGCTGTTATATCGATTCCAGTATGTATGATATCTGAATCAGGGAAAAAATACCCATAACGATAATTTGCCAATGGCCAGTTTATTTCGTCAGCCGCAATAGGTCTGGAAAAATAAAAATGATCGTTTGGGGAAATTGCCCAGGGTGTAGGATACAAAGGGGGACGCCAAAGAGAAATTGGAGGTTCTCCAGGTATTGGCAATACGACGGCGATAGATTCTTCATAACCATTTTTTAAATCTTCAGGAGATTTCTGATTATTGATATCGGTGCTTGGTTTATATTGTGGACTTAGGTTTTCTGGTTTTGTATTATTTATTTCTTTTGTAATCACATTTTTTGGGACTGAATAGAATCCATCATTACTTAAAAAATATATCCCCAATAAAACGGATAAGGAAATTAACCAAATAAAAATCCAATTATTTTTTTTCATGATTTTATGGAATGGGTGTCCAGGTGGGTCTCCGGGTAGGGATAACGGTCTCTGTAGGGGTAGAGGTTATCGTTGGTGATCTGAAATATCGAATGGTTGGACTGATTGTAGGGGTTAGCGGGTTGGTTGGAATTGGTGTCGGTGTTTTAAATGCTTCAACAGGATAAAGCTCCTTCATCGCTGCATACCAATCTAATCCATTTGTAAGGACAAATTGATTAAACCGGGCAGAATCAAAATATTTTTGCCAATTTCCTATTGCTGGTAATCGTTCCCAGGAAAAACTTAATGCGAGTTCGGTCAGGTCAATCCAATAACCAACAGGTATTGGCACCCTAATTCCTCCTGCCTCATAGGTCAAAGGATCATTATTATACCGGGCAGAAAGATTGAATGGCATTTGCTTTAGTGGCAAACCCTGAGAACCATCCTGATATCTGGATTTTATGTATATTCTCCAATAAGTTTGACCGTTGCGCTCTTCTTTTATAGTGGTAGTCAATCCAGCATGTATGGAAAGTGGATTGAATTCAAATGCCCGGCCAGTATAAAGCCATTCTTCTGCAGTTCCGGGAGTTGCAGGTTCTGTAATTGGAATGAACGTTCTTTCTATTTGGTTAAGAAAATCCCACCCTGATTCAGAAGCTATTTTATATCTTAATTCATTGAAGTTTGCAATAACTGATTCATTTAGAAAGGGAAATGTTGTATCGACATTTGTTAGAGAATCCAAACCAACTCGTTTATTTTTATCGATTTCAATATTTCCACTTATTTGCTGATCAGGAAAATATACTGGATTATTTTCAATGCTTTCCTGCAAGAAATTTTTATCTTCATAATTGGACAGCGAATCAAAACCATTAATATTTCCTGGCAATGAAATGGATGGAAAAGCAAAAAGACCATCTGAAAGGTTTTTGGAAATCAAAAAATTCTGGTTTGCTTCCCTTTGAATATATGTCAGGTGGGCTGTGGTAAAAATTGCTGAATCGCCAATTCCCAGTTCCGTGATTGGTTGATTGGATCCTGAGAAGTCTTTCATCATTATGGTTGGATATCCATTTTTTTCACTTGACCATAATAATTTTTCACCATCTTCCGACCATTTTGGATTCAAATCAACCTGATACGGTTGGTCTGAGATTTTTGTAAATCGGTTCTCAATTGAATCGAGATTTGCAAGCCAAATTTCCTCATCTCCGCTTAGCGTTGAAACGTAGGCGATTTCTCTTCCTTTTGGACTCCATGAGGGAGAAAATTGAGGACTGTTGCTATTGGTAAGTTGGATAGGCTGTGTTTCCAGATTTACAATATCTTGAATGAATATATCTAGATTGCCATTTTTATATGATTCGTAAGCGAGAAATAATCCATCAGAAGACCATGTAGGTGCTCCTTCATATTCCGGTGTATCAGTTACTCTGGTTTCATCACCTGTTTTTAAATCCAGTATGAAAATATCCCAATAGCCATTTTTTTTCGCACTGTAAGCAAGTTTCTGTTGATCATGGCTGACAGATGGATGGATTTCTTCGTATGGTTCATTCAGTAAGCGCGTAAATGGAATTCCATCCGGATGGTAAACATAAAGTTGTGATTTTTGATTTACAAAAATTGATAGGATAAATAAAGGTATCTGCTGGGAATTATTACTAATTGATTCTGTTGGGGATGGTGAAATTGAATTTGAACCCTGAGTAATAACAGGTTTGGTAATTTGGATGACGGTTTCTGTCGGTGAAGGATCAATTGTTGGAAAGGATGGCTCTGTGTTTTTAATTAACTTGGAATTAAGTATAAAAATAACCAAAACAAAATTTGCAATGGCCAGGAGAATCCAAACAATATTATTATATTTTTTTAAATAATTCAGAAATTTTTTCATAACAAACTGCTAATTATGAATTCTTATAATTCTCATTTCATCTCAATAAATCGGGGATAACAGGTGTTTCTGGTGGTAATATCCACCAAATACACGCTAACCGCGATGAAGAAAAGTTACAAATTCCTTCTGATTGTAGCATTTAAAAATTATGTTCGTCAAATTTCGTAGTTAACGGTTTTGTAAATAAAAATTTATGAAATCCAATGAGTTTATTGGGAAAAAGTATCCAGATACACGCCAAAGGCAATAATTCTTAATTTCATCAAAAGTAGCAGAATTTTCATAATGAGCCATTTCTGGAAATTTATATCCAGATCGACCCAGCCTAAACTCTAAATGAAGGTGAGGGTTTCCCGATGAACCTGTATTTCCGACCTTGCCAATTTCTTCACCGTTTTGGATCATTTCAGAAACATTTTTTCCTGATGGTTCAATTAAATGAGCATATAGAACATATAGAGAATAATCCTCTTGGTCTCCAAAGTTACCCAATTGAGCCATATCCGGACAATTAAGATTCGTGATATAAGGAAGATCTGTTTCAGGGACTGAGGAGAAGAGATATGTTTGAATAAATTGTGGTAATTTAGAAAGAGCAGTTTCAATAATGATTTGATTTCCATAGGGAGGACGGTTTTCAATCACAGAACTAACTGTGCCTGCAAACATCGATTGAATTGGAAGATTCTCAATTTTTTCAAATGATTTGTATCGATAAAAAGAAAAATCGGTTCCATGATGACCATCATCTCTTCCAGGACCTTTATAATCAAATGGATTTGAGATGATTTCATATAATTCTTCTAATTCAATCCCCTTCAAAGGCGAAGAAATTTCTGTTATAGATGGGATGGATGTAGAAGAGATAGGTTCAGTAAATTGTAATAAGGGTTTATGATTTTCTTCAGGATATTTAATTGTTGGTTTGTCGGCAACAACTGGATTTGTAATTTGAAAAATCGGGGTGTTCTTCATATCATATATTTCAGCATTGTTATTCGGTATAGGTGATGAACTGTTAATTTGGTTTTCTGTTGTGCAACCAACCAGTATTATTCCGAAAAATCCGAAAATTAAAAAAAATAAGCTGTTTTTTTTCATGAGATATAGTAGTTAGACGGAGAATGATGATGAAATTTTATCCACAACTCCAATTTCATCATCATAAAATATCTCTCCAAAAATGAATAATTCTTTTTGATCAGAATAATTTTTTAAATGCATGGTGAAAACAAAATCAGTTTCGATATTTTCTATTAAAGTTACTTCAGACATCAATAAATCATTCTTATCTTTAATAAAGAAACTCAAATTTGGTGGGGTTGAAAACTGAGAAATTTTTACAAAAATCTTTAATCGTGCATTATCTTCCCATGGCTCAACTTTTAAATTTAAAAAATGAACTTCTTTTGGTGGCAGAGGATTATCAAAATTTTTCATAGATGATGTAAACATATTACCCTCTATTATATGTCCTCTATGTTTGGAAATCCAGGCAAACGTGATGTCTAAAGTGGAAAGCATCCCGAACAAGAACTTTATTCAGTAATCTTTCGCCCTTCCAAATAGAATCTCTTTTCATAAGCTTCGCCCATGGAAAAAGTTTTTCTTGGTAAAGCGCCATCCAGAATTACTGTCTTGAATAATTGATTTTTTTGCATGGCTGGCAAGTAAAAGCTACAATTTCCCGGTTTAGATCCCAATATGCATGTTATTTCAGCGCCGTGAATATAGTCAATTCTTTCTGCACAACCATCACTGATGATTGAATCCAGGAATGACTGGAGGGTACCAACGGGTAAATTAGCAGATGGGTTCTGAACTTCCACCACAGAATAAGTAAAATCATAAATCAATCCAAATTTGTGTACTTGCCCTGATTGTTGATCTACTTCTTGAATCATTTGTTGTGCGTTTGCATAATTTTGTATTTTTACTTGATTGTTCCAGAATAAACTTATCTTATTAGTAATTTTTTCATTTATGTTAAATAAAACTCTATGGATTGGTTCAAAATCTAGTCCAGAATCGTGGATGTTTTCAACCTCAACCAATGCGAATCTTGCCGGGTGATTTAATCCGACTTCAGGTTTTAGACGCTCCCATATTGATTTTGCTGTGGCCAATGAATGATTCCCATCTCCCATCGCAAATAGAAGCACTCCAAAATTATCATCGATTCCATAATGATTTTTGAAATGATCCGGGTCAGCAAAATTTTTGAGTGAATTAATTATATTATTGAGTTTTTCTTCTTGATTAATCGCATACCCACATAAATGCCCGCTATTCTTCATCAATTCAAAATCATATAATTTTTGTAAAAGGGGGCGCTGTGTTACTAAGGGTTCAATAACTGTTTTATTTGGATCATCAATCAATACTAGAATATGAGGAAATTCGATTTTTGCTCCCTCACGAATACGAATTCGAGGTGGAAGTCTTTCAATGATCGTCCCTTCTGTAGCGCGTATTAGTGATTGGGAGCCTTTTGAAAAATCATATTTCTCTAAATCCAGGGCTAACATGAGACCGTATCGGGTCTTTCCTGCAACGCACCGTTCAACCAAAATTAAACCTTCATATGTCCAAAAAACCTCATTTTGAAGGTAATTTTCCATCATATTTTTAGTTTTCTCAATGCGCAAGACTTCATCATCTTGTTCAAGATATACTTCAGGAAGAACCAGATTCAATGTTGAAGGTGATTCTCCAACAAAATTTTCCACATCTTTCCAATAATCTGGTTGAGATGTGTATTGATCACAGGCAATTACTGACCATTTTTGCAAATCAATACCTTCAACTGGCAATAGGATTTCAGGTATTTGAATTCCAAGATCCTCATAATTCTTCATAATTATTCCCTCTTTAATTAAAAAAGTTGATAATTTCATTTTATCGGAAATAAAAAAGAACTACATCTTTTTAGGAATACTTGTGATCTCTGTCAGTATAAGCAAGGATAATCATCAAAAAAAAACCTCCCGAAGGAGGCTTTACCAACTACATTCCTGCCATATAGGCAACTCCAACAACTCCTGGTCCGGTATGCGTACCTATTACTGGGCTAACATCAGCAATTACCGCTTCTACAATATCACCTTGTGGAAATGCACCATTGACTTTAACTAAGAATTTTTTAGCTTCTTCTAAGGCATTAGCATGTTGAATGGCAATCCTGATGGGCGTTTGATTACCAATTTTTGATTTCATAATTTCGAGTACTTTATCTGTAGCCTTATTCATTGTGCGAACTTTTCCTGCAGCTTCGAGTTTGCCATCTCTGACTTCAAGAATTGGTTTGAGTTTGAGCATTGTTCCTAAAAATGCTTGCGAACCGCTGATTCTACCGCCGCGATGTAAAAACTCGAGCGTACTCACGGCAAAAAGAACGCCTGTTTTTCCGCGGGCTTTCTCTGCAATTTTCACACAATCCTTTAAGGAAGCGCCATTTGCAACTGCCCGTGCAACAGCCAAAACTTGAAATCCCAATGCCATTCCTGCTGTTTCCGAATCAAAAATTTCAATGTTTTCCAACTCTAACATTGCTTTAGCCTGCTCTGCTGAATCAATCGTTCCTGATAATTTGGTAGAGATATGAATTGAAAAAATATCAAAACCCTGGCTGGATAATTCTTTATAGATTTCTTTGAATGCTCCCGGGGTTGCTTGTGAGGTCGTAGGCATAATTTCAGCATGTTGTAGCTTCTCATAAAATTGAACTGGTTGAATATCTACACCATCTCGGAATTGCTCTTCACCCCAAATTAATTGCAGTGGTGCAATATGAAGTTTGAATTCAGACTGTAATTCTTTCGGAATGTAAGCTGTGCTATCTGTGACTATTGCTACTTTTGACATGATTTCTCCATTTTTAATTTTTTATTTCATCTCATTAATCCGGGGCTTGCATGTGTTTTTGGCAGTTTTACCCCCTAAACACACTGGCCATTAATTATTGAAATGATCCTATTATTCTTTTTGTTTTTTTGAAAAAAATAAATTATTTTCTTTAGTTTACCTACAAGAATAACACGATAAAGGCTTAATAGTTCCGGAAATTAATTTATTTCGATTATTAGGACCACCACCATAAACACATTGACCGCAATGATGAAAAGATACGAATTTCATTCAGATAAATTCGATACAATCCCATCGTGTTATGAACCTATGATAGAATTCCTTGACCAAAATTAAGGAACAAGCTAAAATCTTGCACGCTGTTCAAAGATTGATAATAAGAAAAATTGCATTTTTGGTATGTTTGAAAATTTAACTGGAAGATTAGACGGAATATTTAAAGAACTTCGTCGGCGAGGGAAACTTTCTGAGGCTGATGTTGATGAAGTGTTACGTGAAGTGCGTCTGGCTTTATTGGAAGCAGATGTTCATTTTAGCGTAGCCAAAAAATTTGTCAGTCAAATTCGAGAACGGGCAATCGGTCATGAGGTATCCAAAGCATTAAATCCTGGTCAGCAGGTTATCAAGATTGTTAATGAAGAATTAATTAAAACACTAGGTGAACCGTCAAAAATTAATTTGACCGGAGAAAAGCCATACGTCATTATAATGGTCGGCTTACAAGGGTCAGGAAAAACAACAGCTTCAGCAAAATTAGCAAAAAAATTAAGATCACAAGGCGAACGTGTTTTGTTGGTCGCAGCAGATCCTTATCGCCCAGCAGCAATAAAACAATTGCAGACACTAGGTGAAAGAATTGATGTTCCTGTTTTTACGGAAGATGGAAGGAAACCCCCAGAAGTCAGTCAACATGCTTTTGATTATGCTCGAAAAGGTGGCTTTACTGTTGTTATAATAGATACAGCGGGTCGCTCTCAATTAGATCAAGAATTGATGGAAGAGTTACGAGCGATACAAACACGTGTGAGAACCGTTGAAATATTACTGGTTGTCGACTCCATGATTGGACAGGAAGCCTTACATATTGCAGAAGGTTTTCGAGATACTGTCTCAATAACAGGCCTTGTTTTAACAAAAATTGATGGTGATGCCAGAGGTGGTGCTGCCATTTCTATTAGAAGTGTAACCGGAGTACCGATCAAATTCCTGAGCACGGGTGAAGGTATTGATGCAATGGAATCCTTTGATCCAGGGCGTCTTTCTTCTCGTATCCTGGGAATGGGAGATGTTATCGGGTTAATTGAAAAGGCTGAACTTGCCTTTGATCAAAAAGATGCCCAACAACAAGCTCAAAAAATGATGAGTGGAGAATTTTCATTGGATGATTTTTTCCAACAACTAAAACAGATTAAAAAAATGGGTTCAATATCATCAATTTTGGAAATGATGCCGGGAAACATGGGGCAAATGGCACGATCAGTCAATCCAAAAGATGCAGAAAAACAACTAAAACAAACTGAAGCAATCATTAACTCAATGACATTTCAAGAAAGACGATATCCGGATATACTTAATGCGTCACGACGTAGAAGAATAGCTTCGGGGTCTGGTACTCAGGTACAGGATGTAAATCGCTTAATTAAGCAATATCGTGATATAAAGAAACTTATGAAAACATTTCAAAAATCCGGAGGGCGTGGATTACCTCGTTTATTCGGTTAGTCTGTTTAAAAATGTGATTCTAAAAACGTCCCCTTCAACGTTTCCTCTCAGAATCAAATTTGAGACCAGATTATCAAAAAAAAATAATCTAAATTAGACAGGAGAAAAAATCGATGGTAAGGATTCGATTACGAAGACAAGGATTAAAAGGTCAACCAACATATCGTATTATAGCGGCAGATAAAGAGAGCCCAAGAGATGGTCGTTTCTTAGAGATTTTAGGTTTCTATAATCCAAGAACAGAACCGGCAACGATAAGCTTAAAAGAAGATCGAGTTTTTGATTGGATGAGTAAAGGCGCTCAACCGAGTGACTCTGTAAGTCAAATTTTCAAAACTGTTGGTTTGGTTGAGAGATTTGAACGATTGAAAAAGGGTGAAACATTAGAAGTATTAATGGCTGAAGCAGAAATAGTTTATGCCAAACATACATCTACTCAAAAAACAAACCCGGCTTGATCTGAAATAACTTACTAAGCGAAGTCATTTGAACTAGCTTTTTGAAAGGAAGCGGCCGTGAAAGATTTAATTGAATATATAGCCAGATCTTTAGTAGATGATCCATCACAAGTTGAAGTTCTATGTGATCGTGGTGGAAGCAAAACAAGAATAGAATTAAGGGTCGCAAAAGAAGATATGGGAAGAGTCATTGGAAAAGGTGGGCGTGTAGCCAATTCTATAAGAGTATTACTTCGGGTTGCATCTGCCCGAGAAGGAAAACAAGCTACTTTGGATGTGGTTGAACCTCGATGAAAAGAATTCATCGGGGCACGTCTGAACCTGATTTATATGGCGCAGGCTCGCCCAATAAAGGCGAGCCTTTCTATTTGAGTATTGGTAGGTTAGGAAAACCACACGGTTTAGATGGTGGTATTGTCTTTTATATTATTACTGATTTTCCAGAACGATTAAAGGTTGGAAGAAAAGTATTTATTGGTGATGAACATATTCCTGCCCATATCAACTCAGTGAAAGAACATTCACGTGGGTTGATTTTCCATTTCAAAGAATTTGATCAAATTGACCAGGTGGAGCGGTTCAAAAGCGATTTTGTTTTTGTTGATGCGACGGAATTACCAAAATTACCAGAAGGGGAATATTATCATCATCAACTTATTGGTGTTCAGGTTTTTGATAACCAAGATAACAAGATTGGGGAAATTCAAGAAATTCTTGAAACAGGTGCCAATGATGTTTATTTAATAAAAAATGAAGATCAAAAAGAAATTTTATACCCTGCATTGTTAAATCTTATTGAAAAAATTGATATCGAAAATCGAGTGATGGTTGTCAAACCATTGGAATACTACAATCAGGATTAAGAATGGATCCAAAAGCTTATTGGGTTGGATTTAATCTCATTAAAGGAATTGGATCGGTAAGATTTCAGGCACTCAAAGATTACTTTGGGAGTCTAGAAATAGCCTGGAATGCGCCAATTTCAGCACTCAAAGAGACTGGATTACCTGAAAAGATTTGTGAAAGAATCTCACAAGTTAGAAAAGATATCGACCTCGATCTTTATTTGAAACGAATTGATTCATTGGGAATTAAAGTATTAATTAAAGAAGATTCTGAATATCCAAGATATCTAAAAGAGATTGACCAGCCACCGCCTGTCCTTTATTTAAAAGGAGACCTTTGTCTTGAAGATGAATGGGCTGTGGCAATAGTCGGAACAAGAAAAGTAACTCATTATGGAAAACAAGTAACAGAAGAGTTTACTCGTGTTTTGTCTGATCACAAAATCACGATTGTTAGCGGACTAGCGCGTGGAATAGATGGAATTGCACACAAAGTCGCAATTGAGACTGGTGGGAGAACGATTGCTGTGTTAGGAAGTGGAGTGGATCGAATTTATCCATCAGAACATAGAAATTTAGCAGACCAAATCTCCTGCTCTGGAGCAGTAATCAGTGATTACCCACCAGGGACTGCTCCTGAAGCCAACAATTTTCCTCCTCGGAATCGCATTATCTCTGGACTCTCCCGAGCTACTTTGGTGATTGAAGCTGGACAAACCAGTGGAGCGTTGATTACAGCTGAATTTGCAGCTAATCAAGGCAGGAATGTTTATTCAGTTCCTGGGAGTATTTATAATGTTCAAAGCAAGGGAACAAACAGACTCATTCAACAAGGTGCCAAACCTTTGGTAGATATTCATGAGGTTTTACAAGACCTACAAGTCGAACTTATACAAGAACGAAAGTCTTTTAGAAAAGTTTATCCTATAGATTTATTCGAAGAAAAAATATTACGGGTTCTTTCAGATGAACCTTTACATGTGGATGAAATTACGAATTTGTCTGAATTACCTATATCTCAAGTATCTTCCTATTTGACCATGATGGAGTTGAAAGGATTCGCCAGACAGGTTGGGGGAATGAAATATATAATAATTCGAGAAGAGAAAGGGGAATATATTCAATGAATCAATTTGACCATTATTTTGCTGTTATCATGGCCGGTGGGGGTGGAACCAGACTTTGGCCTTTATCAAGAAAAAAAACGCCAAAACAAATGGTTAAAATCTTTGGAGATGAAACACTGTTCCAAATTTCAGTAAATCGGCTTGAAGGTTTATTGCCACCCGAAAGAATATTTGTTGTTACGGTGGAAGAACAAGCTGAATTGTTAGCTACTCAAACACCAAAAATTCCTAAAGAAAATTTTTTAATCGAACCATTCCCAAAAGGAACTGCGTCTGTTGTTGGATATGCAGCTACCTATATCAAACAAATTGATTCTGAAGCGATCCTATGTGTCTTAACTGCAGATCACTTTATAAAGAATATTTCTGAATTTCACAATTTTTTGAGATCTGGTTATCTCGCTGCCAAGGAAAAAAACCTGGTTACCCTGGGAATTCAACCGACTTTTGCAGCAACAGGTTATGGATATATTCATAAAGGCGAGCCAGTAAAACCTTTTGATGAAAAGTGGGCATTTAAAGTAATTAAATTCATAGAAAAACCAGACCCGGAAAATGCCTCCTTAATGTTTTCCTCTGGGGGATATGACTGGAATTCCGGTATGTTTATCTGGCACGTAGATACAATTTTGAATGAATTTAAAAGACAAATGCCAGACCTATTCAAAATCTTAGAAGAAATTCGATTAATGTTTAGCGATGAAGATTTCCATGAAAAATTAATCCACACATGGGGAAAGATAAACCCTCAAACTATCGATTATGGCATCATGGAAAATGCTGAAAATGTGATTGTATTGCCAGTATCTAATTTAGGTTGGTTTGATGTAGGCAGTTGGGAATCATTATTTGATGTAATGAAAACTGATCAAAATGGAAACGTCGATATGGCTGCACATCACATCAATTTTGATACAACAAATACTCTGGTATACTCTCGGGCTGACGATCGTATGATTGTCACTCTTGGTTTAGAGAATTTGGTGATCGTTGAAAGTGGTAATGTAATATTGGTGTGTGATCGGACAAAAGCCCAAGAAATTAAAAATATCGTAAAATTTTTGACCGACAACGGTTTAAGAGATTATTTGTAGGAGGAACTGTTTTGGAAGCTTATTGTGTAAAATGCAGAACAAAACGAGAAATTAAAAATCCTGAGGCAACTTTCAATAAGATTGGAGCTCCCGTAACGAAGGGAGTTTGTTTTGTTTGTGGAACCGCTTTATATCGCACTGGAAAAACTGAAGAACATACTCATTTAACGCCACCACCATCAGTAAAAAAAGAACCAAAATTAAATGGAAAGCTTGTAATCGTAGAGTCTCCAGCAAAAGCCAGGACTGTTCAACGATATTTAGGCAAAGAATATACAGTAAAAGCCTCTATTGGACATGTTCGGGATCTTTTGCGATCAGAATTATCAGTGGATGTAAACAACCATTTTTCGCCAAAATATCGAGTTCCAAACGAAAAAAGACCAGTGGTTAAAGAACTTAAACAATTAGCCAAAAGTGCAGAGCAAATCTTTCTGGCTACGGATCCTGATCGCGAAGGGGAAGCTATCGCATGGCATCTGGTGGAAGCAGCTGAAATTGACCTCTCGAGAACGAATCGAGTTGTATTTCATGAAATTACGAAACCTGCAATCGAAGAAGCGTTTGGGCATCCAAGAGCAATCAACATGGACCTTGTCAATGCACAACAAGCTCGAAGAATCCTCGATCGACTGGTTGGGTATAATCTCAGTCCTTTGCTCTGGCAAAAAGTTCGGAGCCGATTATCAGCAGGAAGGGTTCAATCTGTTGCTTTAAGATTAATCGTTGAACGTGAGAGAGAAATTGAAGACTTTATTCAAGAAGAATACTGGACGATTGAAGCTGAACTACGACCTGAGAATACGAAAAAGACATACATTGCGAAATTAACCCGAATTAACAGTGAAGACATCACATTACCGACTAAAGAGAAGACTCACAGTTATCTGGAAGATTTGGAACAAGCGAATTATTGGATAACTAAAGTGAAAAAAGGGGAAAGAAAGAGAAAAGCACCTGCTCCTTTCATTACGAGTTCGCTACAACAGGAAGCTTCTCGGCGTTTAGGATTTACAGCTAGAAGAACGATGGCTTTAGCGCAACAATTATACGAAGGGCTGGATGTTGGTGAAGGGGGGACGGCCGGTTTGATCACATATATGCGAACCGATTCGACTAATATTTCAGAAATTGCACAGAAAGAAGCAAGAAGTTATATTGTTAAAAAATTTGGTAAAGAATTTGTTCCAGGAGCACTTCCGCAACATAAAACCAGAGCGGTAAAAGCGCAGGAAGCGCATGAAGCAATCAGACCTACATCAGTTTTACGTTCTCCTGAGGGCGTAAAAAAATATGTAAAAGGTGACCAATTTAAACTTTATCAGCTAATCTGGAAAAGGTTTGTTGCTTCACAAATGGAAGCTGTGATTTATGATACGGTATCCGTTGAAATTCAGGCAGATGGGAAAATTAATCAATATGATTTCAGAGCTTCTGGATCAACTATAAGATTTTCAGGATTTTTGGTTGTTTATGAAGAAGCCAAAGATGAAGATAAACTTAATGGAAATGACACCGGTGTGTTATTACCGGCAAATCTTGCTGATGGTCAAAAACAGGAATTAGAGAGATTAATTCCGGAACAACACTTTACCCAGCCTGCACCCCGGTTTACAGAGGCTTCATTGGTTCAATTATTGGAGGAATATGGAATTGGACGTCCTTCAACCTATGCACCAATTCTTTCCACAATACAAGAAAGAGGATATGTAGAACGGGAGAAAAAACGGTTAATCCCGACTGAAACTGGAATGATCGTCAATGATTTATTAGTTGAACATTTTACTGAGGTTGTCGACCCTGGTTTTACTGCTTCTATGGAAACATCTTTGGATCAAGTTGCATCAGGAGAAAAGAATTGGAACTCTGTCATAAAAGATTTTTACAAAGATTTTTCTGTACATTTAGCACGTGCAAAAGAAGAGATGCCTGAGACAAAAACAGAACTTGAAAAAATAGGGCGGGATTGTCCCAAATGTGGTCACGAATTAGTAATTCGATTTGGGAGATTTGGAAAATTCATAAGTTGCAGTAATTTTCCAACCTGTCGATATACAGAACCGATTCTGGAAAAGATTGGTGCAAAGTGTCCCGATTGTTCAACCGGTGAGGTTGTTATCAGGCGAACCAGAAAAGGACGAATTTTTTATGGCTGTTCTAATTATCCAGATTGTCAATTTACTTCCTGGAAACAACCTGTTTCAGAACCGTGCCCGAATTGTAATGGCACCCTGGTAGTTTCAAATAAACGCGACCTTCAATGTTTGAAGTGCAGCGAAACATTTTTACAGGCGAAAATATTGACAGGTGATAAAGAAGAGTTGGCATAAATTCTGCAACTATGATAAAAGCGTTTGGTATTGTTGCATCTTTAGACGTTTTGTTCTAAAATCAGATATGTAATAATCCAATTAAAAAAACAAGTTATCAGGAGCAGAAAAATGGATAAAATCCAGGAATATCTAAAAAGACCTTTGATTACAGCAGGTGTTGGTTTTCTCATAGGTTTGATCATTGGTTTGCCTATACTTGGTTGGGGTTTAATGCCTGTTAAATGGACTGATGCAGATCCATCTTATCTTCGTGCTGAATTACAGGATGATTATTTTTGCATGGTAATTCATTCTTTCATGAGGACAGGCGATTCTTTACAAGCAAAAGAGCGTTTGGAAGAATTGGGCTCAATTAGCGAGGATAAATTATCAGGGTTGATGCCGGGAGATTGTGGTCTCACTATTACAGACATTGATCAATTCAAAATGGCATTAGGGATGGCTCAAATTCCTCTTCCAGAAGAAATAATTACCGAAGAAAGCCAGGAACCAACTAGTGAAGTAGCAGTTCTTCCAGGAGAAGAAGTTAGTGAGCCAAAGGAAGAGAAGTCCGGATTTAATCCTTTTGTGCTGGTTGGTGTGTTATGTTTTGTTACACTTCTGATAGGTGGTGCTTTGGTCTATATCTTCTTCCTCAGAAAACGGGAAGGCGGTAGTCTACCTGAAAGAGTAAAGCCTACCCAACAACCAGAATTGGATACTTATGAAGGATTATCATCAGACTATTCTGCTCCTGATCAAGATGTCCCGATTACCCAGTTCATGAGTACTTATGTAAGCGGAGATGATCTCTTTGATGACTCCTTCAGTATTGACTCTCCTTCTGGTGAATTTTTAGGTGAATGTGGCGTTGGGATATCCGAAACCATTGGTGTTGGTGAGCCAAAAAAAATAACAGCTTTCGAGGTCTGGTTATTTGATAAAAATGATATTCAGACTGTTACGAAAGTAATGATGAGCCAACATGCTTTTGATGATGGAGCGATTGCAAGTCGGCTTGCTTCAAAGGGTGAACCAGTATTGCTTGAGCCTGGTGGAAGAGTTATCCTGGAAACAGCTACATTATTACTGGAAGCTCGTGTTGTCGACATGAATTATGGTCAAGGCGCTTTGCCGGAAAATAGCTTTTTTGATCGATTGACATTGGAGTTAGCTGTCTGGCCGAAATGATCCTCAAATAATTAAATTAATAAGGCCGGAGGCGTCGAACCTCCGGTTTTTTTAATGTCAAATTTATTCAATTTTGATTATTTTCAATTTAAGGTTTCCACCGGGTGTTTCTATGGAGACTTCATCCCCTAATTTATGGTTTAATAACGATTTTCCGATTGGAGATTGATAAGAAATTTTTCCATTATTGGGATCAGCTTCTTTTGGGCCTACCAGGTAATAGGTTTCTTCCGGATAATTGCTTTCTTGAACTGTGACAATGGAGCCGATATCAACCTTTCCATTTTTTCTATCTTTTTCTTCAATAATTTTCACATTATTTAGTAGATTCTCTAATTCAATAATTCGTCCTTCAAGAAAACCCTGCTCTTCTTTTGCCTGGATATAATCTGCATTTTCTGAGAGGTCTCCCATTTGTATCGCTGCCCTTAAACGTTTGGATAATTCATCCCGCTCAGTAGATTTAAGATGAGCGAGTTCCTTTTTTAATTTTTCTAACCCATCAGCGGTTAGATATGAAGATTCTGCCATTTATTCACCATCCTACATATTTCAATTATCTAAATATTGTATCATCTTAAAAAAACGATGTTGGTGGTTATTTTGGCGGGCAAATTCCCAAAAAAAACCAACCGCTAAGATGGAAAGAGTTTTGATCAATAAATCAATTCACCAATCCTTAGAGACTCTCTCCAGGAGGTGAATTTTATCATGGTAGTATAGTCGGATCAAATAGCTTCTGATACTCATCTACTGCAAAACGATCAGTCATACCTGCAATGTAATCGCAAACAACTCTTTCTGGTACACTTTTTTGCATTCGATCCTGAATATGTTTTGGTAGAATTGTTGGTTCGTCAATATACGTACTGAACAATTTGGTTAAGATTTGATCAGCTTTAAATGACATTCTTTGAACACGGTAATGGCGATAAAGATTTGAAAACAGAAAATCTTTTAGAGTACGATTCCTTCTATGCATATCTTCACTGAATCCAACAATATTAAATGCCAATTTCTGTACATTTTCTACAGACCGGATTGAATAGTTTTTTAGCAATGCATCAGTTTTCGTTAATACGTCATCAATTTCCATACCAATTAACTGCCTGATCATAGTATGTCGTGTTAGATCATTTAGTTCACCTCCATTCCACTGTAATGAAGCACATAGAATTTCCCACAGTTCAATTCCCGTTAACATTTGAGGATTGATCATTTTCGATCTGAGCCCATCATCAAGGTCATGGGCTGTATATGCTAATTCATCTGCAACATTTGCGATTTGGGTCTCAATGTTTCCACGCAAATCTGGATCAAAGTCTTTCGCGTCCGAAACATCATATTCAGATTCATGTTTTACGATACCTTCCAGTACCTCCCAGGAAAGATTTAAACCAGGAAAATCAGGATAACGATTTTCTAATTTTGTTACAATTCGAAAAGACTGTTTATTATGATCAAATCCTCCCTGGTTAACCAATAAACGATTGAGTGTCATTTCTCCAGAGTGGCCAAAGGGTGGGTGACCTAAATCATGTGCAAGACATATCGCTTCCACAAGATCCTCATTTGCTCCAAATGCGCGTGCAATTGAACGACCGATTTGAGTGACTTCTAAAGTATGTGTCAGGCGAGTGCGATAATGATCCCCTTCATAATTAATAAAAACCTGTGTTTTATATTCAAGCCTTCTGAATGCTGACGTATGAATAATCCGGTCTCGATCTCTTTGGAAACGTGTTCGATAACCTGGCTCGTTATCCGGATAAAGTCTACCTTTAGAATCTTTACTTTTTGCTCCATATGGGGCTAACATTTTTTCTTCTTTATCTTCCAAGATTTTTAAAGAATTTATTGCCATCTCTTACTCCAATTGTATGGTTGTCCCAATCGATTCACCCAATGTTTCTTTTATCAAACAATTTTGAACTAAACCGGAAAAAATACTCACTTTAATTTCTGGATATTTTTTGACCAGATCAGTCATTAATCTTACCTTTTCAATCATACCACCGGTTACATCTACACTTGTTGAGGTGCCAATTCTGGAATGAATTTCTAAAAAATTTATTGCTGTGATTGTTTTTAATGGGATTTGTTTATTTGGAAAATCTGCCCAAATGTATGGTTCTATTCCTGCCAATAAAATTTTCTTTGGTCTAAAAAAGCCAGCAAGAAATAAAAAAATATCTTCAGTTGACAAGATCGTACCACCTAAAACGTCATCAAATACAACATCTCCATGCACGACTGGAATAATGTTTGCTTTTAGAGCAGCCTCGAATGATGCATGAAAAAAGTCATTCCCTTTTCCGGATGAAGAAGCCATAAATGCTGAAGGTGGAATTGTAATGCAAGGTAATCCACAATCATGTAGTGCTTGCATGACAATAATATTAAGCTTTCTTGCAGCCTGCCAAACACGGCAAAATCCCAACCAATCTTCCTTAGTCTTGATACCAGATCGTGTTTGGTATTCATGGGCTACTGCATGTCCAAAGGAACCTGAACCATGTCCTAAAATTATTTTTTGGCTGTGATTGATTTCAAGAATTGTTTTAATTTGATTGGCTAATGATTGAATAATGTCCAGCCGGGGTGTAAATGGTTTATCCTTGTCAGTAATTAATGAACCACCCCATTTGATCATAATGATATTATTCATTTTCAATTTCTTTCTTTAATGTCATTATGATTGTTTGTGCAGCTCCATTATTCAGCAATTCCTGAGATAAATAATCAGCTGTTTCCAACCTTGTTAAGGCAATTATATTTCCCCCCAATCCTCCTCCACTCAGTTTTGAACCAAGTGCTCCATTTTTGTTGGCAATATTCATTAAATTTTCTAGCGAAGGATGAGAAACTCCAATTTTCTGCAAGAATTTTTGATTAATGCTCATTAATCTTCCTAGTTCACTATGGTTTCCAATTTCAATTTCCTTTTTTGCCTGGATAACTAATTCACCAATTTTATTAAAATAGGCTTCATATTCATTTCGATTAATTAACCAACGTTCGCGAACACCAGCAACAGCAATTTTTGTATTGCTAATAATACCGCTATCAGCGATTACAATAACAAAAGCATCTCCTGGTTCAATTAATTCAATATCTTTCTCTTTTTGAAAAAGAATTGGTCGGTTAAATGCAATTACTGAATTATCGATCCCTGAGGGATGTCCATGAAATTCGATTTCTATTTGATAGGCTAATTGAGAAAGAATTTCCTTGGTTGGCTGAAATCCGATAAATTCAAACAGTCCTTTTATCAGTGCAACTGAAATTGCTGCGCTTGAACCTAATCCTGAAGAAATTGGGATAGTTGAAGTAAGGTGAATTTTACAGGAAGGATATTGGGTGATATTTAGAAATTTCTTGACTTCATACATAGCGATTTTGAAGGGGTGGGATGGACATAATTCCTCATATTCTTTATCCAATTGAATCTGGGGAGCGATAAATTGGATTTGTTCTGTGGACACACCAATTACTGGAAATATTTTTACCTTTGCTCGTCTCTCATTAACTGGAATGGCGATTGCAGGTTGCCCATACACAACGGCATGTTCACCAAAAATGATTGTTTTTCCTGGAGCAGATGAAATGGTTGCTGGCATGATTAAAATAGATAAAAAATGATAACTACCGCGAAGGCAAAGAGGAGAAAAGTTATCTGGAGAGGACGATCAGAAAATACTAATTCATCCGGAGCTCCGCCCTCATTTTTTATTTGAATTAGGTATAAATATCTGAAAATTCCATAAATTGCGAATGGAATGGTCAACATCATGGTATGGTTATCTGGCAGATTTGGAGCAGAAAAAGTATAAAGACAGAATGATATTATTGTTGTGGCAGATATGATCGTAATCAATTGATCGAGGAGAGGAATTGAGTAACCATCCAAAACCTTTCTTTGATCATTGCTTTTTTCTTGAATGGTTGCTAACTCTCCTCTTCTCTTTCCAAGACCGAAAAACAATGCCAAAACGGTTGTGACCACATATAACCAGGGAGAAAAACGTTCTACCTGAATGATGGAAACACCTGCAGCTACCCTGAGGACAAAACCCGATGCAATAATCATAACATCCAGGATTGGTACATGTTTTAATTTTAAAGAATATGCTAAGTTGATTAAAAAATAAATAACCAGGATAACCAGGAAAGTTTTGGACAAAAAGTATGAACCAATAAAAGAGATCAAAACCAGGATATTTGCTGAAATTAGAGCAATAGGAATAGGTAATTTTCCTGAGGCGATTGGTCGAAATTTTTTTCGGGGATGTTTTCTATCAGCTTCTACATCCAAAATATCGTTGATTAAATAAACACTGGATGAGACAAAACAAAACATGAAAAAACCAATGATAGTTCTTGTTAAAGGTTCAATGAGGAATAATTGGCGATCAAATACCAACGGAATGAGGACAAATGTGTTCTTGATCCATTGATGGATGCGCATTTCTTTAAGGATCCCTTTAAGCATGTATTTATATTATCATAACTGAATAAAATTGATCAGTTTATACTATAGAAAGATTGGATAAAAAATTCTTTTTTCATCACATTTCTTGAAAAACGATAAGCTAAGGTAAAATCTAGGGAATGGGAAAAATACGTCTGGATGTTTATTTATATAATCAAAAGATGGTGGAATCACGGAGCTTGGCGCAACGGTTGGTTATGGCTGGCGAAGTCCTGGTCAATGGAGAAAGGGTCTTTAAGCCATCTCAAAAAATTGAAGAAAATTCAACCATTGAAATTATCAGTGGTCCAAAATTTGTATCAAGAGGTGGTGAGAAACTGGAAGCTGGTTTGATCAGTTTTGGAATTAATAATTTATCTGAAAAAATCTGTGTGGATGTTGGTGCTTCTACTGGGGGTTTTACTGATTGTCTGTTACAAAATGGTGCAAAGAAAGTTTATTCCATTGACGTTGGTTTTGGAATTCTGCATTGGAAATTGC
>JAURZL010000016.1 GCA_030653365.1 Anaerolineaceae bacterium | reverse complement strand
TGTACCTGCAGCACAACCTTCTGAATTGGAGGGACTGGCTATTGGTTTACTTCCTTCTCCTGTGTGGGTCAGTGTCAGCACATAACAATCAGGCGGTGTCAATTCAAAGTTGGCTGTGACACTGATGTTCCCTGTGACGTTCATGTCAGTACGTGGGTTCGCAGTCGAATCATCACTCCATTTCACAAAGTGATACCCGATGTTCGGGACAGCTGTGACAGGTATGCCACTCCCACCATAATTGACTGTCTGTGTTGTATCTCCTGTTAGTGTTCCACCTGTTCCTGCTGTGTAGGCCAGGGTATAGGTGTTAATCGCGAAGTTGGCTGTTACACTCTTATTAGAGGTCATTGAAATTGTTGCAGGGTTTGTATTTCCATTCAGATCACCAGACCACTCTACAAAATGCCACCCATCAGCTGGTACTGCAGTCAACTCAACACTTAATCCAAACAGGTATGGTGGTTGAGGATTTTGTTCGACAATTCCACTTCCAGTAACATTAACAGTTAATGTGATATCTCCTGAGGAGTTAACATAGATGTTTTCTGAGGTGACTGCACTATCATAAGGATTTTCCACCGTAAGTACAACTCCGCATTCTCCTGCTGAGGGAAATACGTAAGTAATTTGAGATGAAGTAGTCTGTTGTTCTACACCACAAAAATCCCAATTGTATGTTACTGGCAAGCTGGTCTCAATTGAATCATAACTTGCTGTAAAAATTGTATCTGAATTTGCTGTAACTGGAGTGGAGTATGAAAATGACGCTGCTTTAACAGCTGGCCATGCTTTGATGAAAACATTATCGATATACCATAGTACTCCGCCAGAAGATTGGGCATTAAATCGTAATTGAATATTACTTAGCTTTTCATAGGCAGTAAGATCGATTTCTTCTACCATCCAATGTGGGGTAGTCCCCATGTATGTTTCTAATAATGACCAATTTTCACCATCCATAGATATCTCAAGAGTACCAATATCTTCTTGAGCTTCCAAACGATAGGCATTGTCAAATCTAAGTACAGGGGTTGCAAAATCTGAAAAGTCCAAAGAGGAAGCAATTTTCAGTTGACCAGACACATTAGTCTTCCATGCGTTTGATCCACTATTCCATACATCACTATCCAGTGTCCAACCAGTAAATGACCATTTATCAATACCATTTTCTAAATCATCCTGAAATAGATTACTGGCCATACTGGAAGGTTCAAATTGGCTGCGGGAATATGCTGGCGTAGTGGTAGCAACTTTTACTTCAGCTTGTAAAGTTGCACTACTTGGGTTACCTGAATAGATTTTTACAGCTACGAGTTTTAATGCGCCAATCTTAGGATCGACCGGGAGTTTATCAAATAATTGTTTTCCATCAAACTCCAAAAACATTTGTTGCGCCCCAACAACAAGTGTTTGGGGAGAGCTTATACTCCAGGCTACTAGATTACTATGTTCATCAACGAGCAATCCTTCTATTGTGTATGACCCACCTTGATCAGTGACGGTGACATCGACAACAACATTCAATTTATCAATCAAACCGTTTTCATTTAAATCTATGGGTATGATCGAAAAGGCATTAGGAGTTACACCCTTTAAATTGCTCAGGTTAGAGGGTTTACCAATTGCGATATTACCAATCTCGATTAATCCCACGATATCGGAAATCTCATATGCTCTATAATATCTGTTATCAAGAATAGCTCCAGATTGGTCCATAAGTCTAAGATTTTCGACCGTATAAGGCGGTTGAGTTTTTGTCACATCAAATTGGAGAGATGCAATACTATCTTTACCAGTCCAACTTGCCTGTCCCACCAATTCTCCCTGGCTATCCTGAAGCTCTGCTTCCACATTAAAAATTCCAGGTATATTAATATTTAATGGAATATTGACAAGGATAGATTCGAATAGTCCATTCCTATTCTCATCAATGCCCATATGTGTAATTTTTTCACTGGCGAAAGTAGCTTCTAGTTTCTCAAATTGATCAGCTTTGTAAGCTTGTGTCAAATATAAATATTCCCGATAATCCAGCATGGTTTCCGGCTCGATAACATTGATCTGCTGGTCCAGTCTCGCAGCCCATAAGACATTAATCCGGTAGGGTCCATCCACCATATAGTCCGCAATCTGTTGACCATCGAAGGAAATCTGGATGACTTGCTTTCCTGCCTTGAGCTCGATATAATCGGTTGTGGCAGGTAATCTAACCGCTCCCACACTCAGATTGCCGCCAAATTGAGCTTTACCAGCAAAAGAACTGCTTACTTCGAATTTTATAACCAACTCATCAAAGTATCCATCACCGTCTCGATCATAACCACTATTCTCCAAGATATTTCCAAGCTCAAGGATGGGTAAATTCGTACTTTGATTGTTAATTAATGGAAGGTAAATCTTATTCAGACCTTTCTCATCCATAGTAGTGGAGGCTAAACTTGATGTTATTGAGTTTTCTGGCGTCCAACCCGCTAAGAATGCTGCGCATTCAGCAGGTGGAGTCGCTGGACTACAGGCAACAGGTCGAGGATTATATGGCCAATTCTCAAGAGGAGAGGAGGGGTCAGGAATACCTTCAGGTAAAATATATGTAAGTGTTTCATCACGTCCTGATGGGTTACTTACCACTGGAGTACGCCATTCACTTGGTGCCCAGTTATCTCCATTCCAAAGCATGTAATTTAAAATACCTACATTTGGAGATTGCATGATCTCCAGGGGGATTTTACTATTCCACAGTAAATCCCGGTTTATCGCAGTAAATTCTGACTGAGGAGGTCCTGTGCTGGTCCATAGCGTATTGACCATGCCACCACCATTGCTACCGTTTTGGAAGTCCCATCCCGCGTTTACAGTAAAAATCCCATCTCCATATCTATCGCCAAAATAACTTGCATAATCTTTACGCCAATTAGTGAGTAACAGACGAGGAGACGTGCCTTTATTCCAAGGATAATATGCACCATCATCACTCCCGACATAAGCACGTTGGGCATACCATTCACCATTAAAATACATCATCGTTACCGTGTCATATTCGTAAACAGTGCCAATCTGCCCTCCCTCATCGTGACCAGCAGTCTTGTTATAATCAAGTTGAAAAGTCCGTGCAGGGATCCCAGCTGCCCTAAGAATAGAGGTATATACGTTTGCAGCGGTCTCGCAATACCCACCATTCATTGTTATTCCAGTTCCATCAAACCAGCGGTTCATGGCACTTGTCCAACTGATTTGTGTACGCCCGCTCTTGATGCGAAACTCAGTATCAGTCCAGACAACTATAGCTTCAACCGCTGATTCTTGCGAAGTTTTACCCTGAATAGCTGGCATGGCGTGATTGATGAAGTTTGTTTTCTTGAACTGCTCTGTCCAAAATGACTGTGCAAAACCCATAGCAAGATGATATTGCCATAGCGAGCAGGGTGTAGTGGGATCATCCTCCGGGCATGGTTGAACAGTGGTCAGACCATCTTCTTTATAATAAGATCGCTCTGGCATTCGCCACCAAACAGAGACCTCATCTTTCAAATTAGTGGGGTCATCATCATAGAGAAAAGCAGCCACTTGATCTGCAGGTAAGTCTTGGGGTAACTCAAAGATCACATAGACTGGTAAACTCTTAGTCCATGTTCCTTCGGTTATCGTTGCTGTATAAGCACCTACGGTTCCATTCAAAGGAATATCCACAGCCCAACCTCGGGCTGGATTTAGATATGGCGTCAGGGGTGTTAATCCTTCACCTGTAATTGTCAAGGTTCCTGTTATCGGCGCAACTATATTAAGCGTAGTTCCCCGACGAACAACAATTCCATCCCACCGCATCAGGTATTGGTCGCCACCTTGTATAAACTTCAGATAATCCCCACTTGACTTAAAATATTGGATCGTCTGGTAACTTTTATCATACAGGAACGCCAATCCAGGACTTCTAGGGTCAGTTGGGCTGGTATTAAATAGCTTTTCCTGGCCGTCTGTCAGTCCATCGTTATCATGATCGGAATCAAAAGGATTGGTTCTAAAAGGTCCCCATCCCATCATATACCAACCAGCATTTTCTACAGCATCAGATAATCCATCACCATCCGAGTCAAGCAGCGAAAAAGGATCTTCTGCTTTTACAAAAGAAGTATTACCAATTATTGATAAAATCAAACTTAATATAACAATTATATTAAACAAACGTGATTTCATAACATCCCTCCATACCCTAAGACCTGAAATAAAAAACTTGTTCTATTCGCTAGGTAAGTGACAATGAGTTCTTAAATATATAAACAATGATAGGTTTTAATGATTTCCTAGCCCCAATGAAATTAAAATAAAAAACCCTGATGTCGACTCCCTCACATCCAGGTCGGTTTCGCAATTGGCTCCCTGAAGACATACGCATGTTTATCCGCATGCTGTGCGACCAAACTCTGCCTTCAGATCGTAACCCCCCACTATTTAATTGTCGTAATCTGTGAATTTATAATGAAATGATGACTCAAAAAATTTTTACTACTTACATTGTACACGAAGACCAAACTGTTTTCAATAACTAATCTGAAAAAAATTATTACTAAATAGTTACCAAGTTGTTACTACATGGTTACAATCATGTTAAAAATTCTCAATTATTGGTGATAGTATCGATCCGTATTATTTTCCTTCCAACAAAACCATAATTATCCTTTCTAAAAAAAAGATCAATAACCTGAATAGTCCTATCCTAAGCCCTCAATGAAAAATTCGAAATTTTAAATTAATAATAATTTTTGAAATGCAAGGTCATTGATGTAGTAATTTCTCATCAATAACAATGTCATTTCTTAGTTAAGGTTCCCAATAATTCGTTTCTTGAAAAGATCAAAAGTCAGCAAGGTCCAAAGAGTATAGTCCGGTTGATTGAGTAATCTGTCGAATTGAGGCCTTGTTAGGAAACCAGGCTTCTCAATTTCTTGTACCAAGGGCCGTAATGGACCAGATTTCATCCAAATAAATAAATCTTCTTCGAAAATTGAGAAGCCTTTTCGTTTTCGAGCATAAGGAAAACTGGTTTTTTGTGCTAAAAGATCTTTTAATAAATACTTGGGATCAAAACTCTTTATATAACGAATTTCAGGATGAAAAGCAAATCCAATTCTAAGTACATCATCGTCAAAAAATGGATGGATCTGTTCTCTTTTGCAGGAGAGAAATAATTGTTGGCGTTGCACACCAATTTCGTATGTGTCTGATAAAAGATCGATCAAATGCATTCGTTCCAATGGATATTTGCTATCTATATATTGCAAAGAAAATTCACGTCGGTATTGGAGAGATTTAAGTAGTGTTTCTTCACCAAAACAACGTCGTAGTAAATTCAAATCACTATAAACAGCAATTTGATTATCTGGTGATATAAATGAATCAGAATCTTCAGTGTGTCTAAGGATTAAAGAACCTTTATGTAATGCCTGGGAAATACGTGTAAAGGGTTTGGTTATTATCCCTAAAGTTTTTAATATTGGGCTTGCAAAAGGAATTCTTCCAATTGTGTACAAACCTTTTAACTTTTTTGACTTTGTAAGTCCAAAAACAGTATCTGCTCCTTGACCTGAAGAAAAATATCGAGATTGATCATTAGTATTTTGAAAAAACTCTGCCAGAGAAAGCATGGAAGGTTCAGTTTCCAGAATAGGTGGTTGTGCAAGGATTTCAATTGCTCGAGTAAGTAGACCAGGATAATTTTCAGGTTTAATATCTATAAATTGATGTTGTGTTTGGAAAATTTCAATAGATTTTCTGGCATACTCAATCTCAAACTTAAAACTCGGCACATGGATTGCATAACTACAAGAGCAAGGAGGCATATGAGAAGTTTTCAGATTTATTAAAAACTGAATAAGAGAAGAATCGACTCCACCAGACAACAAGTTTATCAGATGATTGCCGGAGGTTTCAATCTGGGTCACATAATTACCAACAACGCATTTCAATGAATCGTAAAGAGCTTCTTTAGCGTTTTGGTCGCTAAGAAGGAAAGGATATTCTCCTGCATAAAAATTAAATGTTTGTGCCAACTTGTGGTCAAATTTTCCATCATACCACTTAATGGATTCTCCAGGTATCATACGTTTAATTTGTTTAAAGTAAGTCAATTCCCCAGGAGTTTCACGAAATAGGAAGTGAAGCGGGACAGCATCCTCATTAAGGTCAACCCGATCAAGTAAATTAACAATACATCTTAACCGATCAGAGCAAAAAATTCCGCCATTCACCGCAGAATAGTAAAGTTGTGGGACACCAAGAATGGTTTTAAATGCCGAGAAAATTGGCTTTATTTTGCTAAAAACAACAATGAGGGCATTACCTCTTATAGCTTCATGATCAATGAAGTCTGTTCCCACAATTTTATTTGTAATAAGCTGCTTTGCTGATATCGAAGATCCAGATGGTGTACGAATAAAGCCCAGTTTCATAACAAGTAAGTTATCAGATTCGGCCACCTCTCCATAAGAAGAATAAAAGAATAAATGTCCAACTTCCCCGAATTCAATCGTCTTTGGAGTTATTCCAAGACATGACAACATCCGTTGAGTAGATAGACTGGAAGGTTCTTTTGTAAAACCAAAGACTGAAAAATCACCGATTGATAATTTAGTCGCACTCAATGACATAATCTAGGTTCCTTATTATAATTTTTGCATTACACATGAGAATATAGGTTGTTTACTTATTCAATTCAGACATTGCATATTGATGTTTTCCAGATTGAAGAGGTACAATTTGATCTGGAAATTCAAAATCAACAATTACATTTGGTCCAAAAGTGTTTTGAATTACTTCTACAATCTCATTCAATATTTCCTGGGGGATGTTACTTTCTTGTACCAATCGAACAAGTATTTTGTCCAGGGATTTCTGTACTATCTGAAATTGCTTTATCGCTGAATGAGTTAAGCATTTAAATCCAGCTCCAGCAAATCCAGACCATACCTTTTTACCATCTTGCGTAAAGAATGTATCCACCAGGCGACCATCAATCGTAGCCAGCTTAGGTGCACATCTTCCACATATACAATCATGATCACTTGACCATGAACCTCCATCTTCGGTGTTGTAACGGATAAATGGCATACCAAAATTATTCAAATTCGTAACGATGATGTCTCCAAACTTACCTGGTTTAACTAGCGTATCTTTATCAACAATTTCGATATAATTATTTTGAGCATTGATATGAAATCCAGAATGGGCAATACACTCACAAGCGATTCCGCCCAATTCAACGGTACCATAGCGGTTGAAAACGCTGCTCTTAAAAGTCTCTTCAATTAAACTTCGCATTGGCGGAAATAACATTTCCGATGTCGTAAAAATACCTCGAAAATTAATATCCGGGTAATTACCCGATTTAATAAATTTTGCAAATGTATATATACTGGTGGCATATCCATAAAGATAATGAGGTTTTTTACTAATAACCCGTTTTGTAAATGCAGCCAGAATTTCGTCTGAAAGATTGAATGCATTGATCTGGAACCGATTCCAAACAAAATCCAAAAAAAAAGCTTGTAATTTTCGGGATAACGAAGGTTTGTAAGACGCTCCCCATATCATTGCAGTTAAATCTCCCATCTTCCAACCAGCATAGCTCATATGGTGTTGTATTTCAGCAGTCACATAATCTCGAAAATTGTTATTCTGCATGAAAACCAAAGGTGTACCAGTTGAGCCTGAGGTGGAAAGTTTACTCAATTGTTGCCTTTGTTCTAGATTAGTCGTTATCAGATCATTCCAGTTTTCCCGAATAATTGCTTTCGTCAGAATAGGCAGTTTTGAAATAATAGAAATATCTTCATGAAAATCTTTTGGGTGAAGTCCAATCATATCAAATATCCGTTTGTAATATGGTACCCATTGATAAGCATAATCCACCAGGTGCAGAAGTTTTTCTTGTTGCATTGATAATAGTTGGTTGCGACTCAACCACTGGGTGTCATTTAAGTCATCCAGGCTTTCAAGAATTCGTCGTCCGGTGATTCCTTTATGAATATTCAATACTATTTTCGGTAAGGTGTTGGTCACTTTGGTCCTTTTTTAGGTTATATCCAAGATTCAAAGTTGGAAATTTCAAATTTTTATCTATTTTTTCTAGGTGAAAATAATATCTTGGTAATCTTTGTTAAAAATAAGAGAAACAATCTGAAAGTAAATTCAACCCCAGGACGCCAATCCTCAAAAGAATAAATAGCCCACATTTTTTCTCCTTGAAGGGATTTTATCCATTGAAAAAATGTATGATTTTTTTGTTTATGATACATCCAGAAAGCTCTTACATCTTTTTGCCAATCCACCCAAATTATGTTACTTTTATAAGTTAATTGGGGTTCTATTGCTTTTCCCAAAATATCTTGATAGGATATGTAAGGAGTATCCACACCGCATCGAACGGCTAGTCCATCCCACATACCAAATCGAGTATTGAATTCAACTAGTTTGTATTTTCCATCCCTTATATCTTTCTTAAATTCTAAACCTCCAAAACCTTGATACTTGGACCGGGATAATAGTTGCAGTGCAACCTGCTCTAATTCTGAATCTTGAAAACTTCTCACATAGCTTGCAGATCCAAATCCAATTGGTAGAGTACGGATCTTTTTTCCAGCAAATATTGCAAGAGGTATTGAATGGCGGTTGAGATAAAAGCTGATGTAGGCTAAATTTTCATCAGGGCCCGGAATCATTTCCTGGATGATCATGCGCATATCAAATCCTGCAATTCGATTATAGTTTTGTAAAAGTTCTTTTCCATTATTACAAACCACCACTTTCACCCTACCGCTCAATGCATTCTCTCGAAAAAGAGATTGTATTTCTGAAGTATGCCAATAAGAACTTACTGTTGGTTTAAGAATAACTGGGAAAGTGAGGGAAGTGACTATCATTTCAACTTCATGCACATCACTAGGGATAACTGTTATTGGCGCAGGTATGTTGAACTCAATTGCAGCTGAATCTAGTCCTTGTTTAGACGATAATTTTTCCAGCATGCCATGGTCGGGCACAACAAATTCGAAGTAAGGTTTTATTTTTTCACGTTCACGTGAACATAAAAACACTGTTTCGTCGCTCACAGGATATAATACTGATTTGTTGCTTTGGGTTTTTCCCCATTCTATTAAGAATTGGATAAATTCTTTTTCAGAATATCTAAGATCTGGACAGACAACAAGTTCACAATAATTCGAAACTCTTGCTACAGCTTTTGGATCAGGATCGAATCCAAAAACCTTGATTCCACGCCGCCCTAATGAACGTGCAATGTCCAAGCCCATATGCTCGTCTAAGGGGCTAATAACAGCTGAATTATTATATTTAATTTTTAATTTGTTTTTTGATTTAATATTTTTTTTCATACTGTTTTCCGATATAACGTTTCCCACAATTAATCCTTCCATTTCTTCTGGCTATAGTTCAATTTATAAAACCTGACAATGATTCAGCTAAATTCGATTAATGCCCAGCTACAATAATAAGAGAATTGGTTGGCAATAAACTTAGAGTTAGTTCCTGGTTTCTTATTAATTAAATATCAAAAGTCTTTTTAAGACCTTCGTCAAAAGAGACTACCGGCTCCCAACCCAATTGATTCTTGGCTTTCGTAGTGTCATAAATAATATCTCGGGTAGCACGGTTAATTGTATATCTTGACAATCTTGGGGGAATTGGGTTGCTCATCATGGAATTGTGTTTTTCCATGATATTTGCCAATGAATATAATATTTTTGAAGGAACTGAGATTAATTTATATCGATTACCAGTGATAACCATATTCTTGGTCATAAATTCTCTGACCGTAATTGGTGGAGAGTCGACAACATTAAATGCTTGCCCAATGGAATTCGAAATAATTGAGGCTTTAACAAGACAATCCACTGCATTAGTAATATATGTATATGGCAAGTGGTTATAACCTGTACCAATTATAAATCGCATTTTACCGATCTGTGCTAAACCACGATTTACCGATCTATCGTGTCTTGAACCGTATAAAATTCCTAACCTCATCACTGTGATTGGCAAACCAAAATTGTGAAAATATTTAAATACTAATTTTTCTGATTGTAATTTTGAACACATATAGTAAGCCATTGGTTCTAATTCAGAGGAGTAGGGGCTATCCTCAACAAAAATATTATTAATATGAGACAAAGAATAACCATAAACAATTACAGAGCTTATGTGAACAAGCTTACTGACTTTATTTTTAAGAGCAGCATTAAGCACATTTTCTGTGCCTTTAATGTTTGTATCAAAGTGAATTTTCCAGGATATGTTATTTTGTGTAACCGCAGCACAATGAAAAACAACATCAATATCATGCATGGCAGATTCAATTGAATCAGGATCTGTTATATCCCCGCGTACTTTTTCAACTGAATTTCCTAATCGGTTGGATAGGTAATCCCGTTCATAAACTAGTGCTCGAACCTTATAACCGTTAAGAACCAGATTTTCGGTGAGATGAGACCCTAAAAACCCTGTAGCTCCAGTAACCAATACCTTTTTATGGGTAATTTGACCAATATCTTTTTTGTTGATAATAGATTTTTTAATAATGGTTTTATTAGCAACGTCCATTGTAACCATTATGAACCATAATCCAAATTTATAAATATTTTTGAAATCATTGACAAAGCGTCTTTTCCTTTAGAAATTTACATAAGGTGACAGTTGAGTTTTTTATTGATGTGTCATATTATTGAGTTTCAACGATCTGACCCACACACCAATAAGAAATGTTCATTGCTCAAATGGTTTCTTAAATATCTGTCATCAATTGTTAATGAATTCCTCGTTTATGAAGAAATAAAATTGCACAATAATAGAGCTTACGCACCAAGCGGAATAAAGATGCAGGAAGGTATCTCCTATAAAAAGGAGTTACCCTCTTATAAACGTGAGAAGGTTGTATATCGATGACATTTGCATTCAACATCTTTGACAGAGACTTAATAAATTCTCGGAATTGGATACGTGTTGGGTGTGAGTACTCAGGTGAATAGCAGAGAAAAACTCCAGCAGGAGTACTAGAAAAATCTGTCTCTAAAAATCTAGTAACTCGTTCATTAATCGTTCCGACAGGATAATTCTTACTCGCAAAAAAATCCCAATCAATATCCAGAAATTCCCCTTCAATCAACCCTATCCATTGCTTAAATGGCATTTCTTTGTAGTCAATACAAATACCAGATTCTCTTTTAAGGGAAAAGCACAATAGATAAGGAATCGCGGAAAAATCTGTCTCATATTTTACAGTTCCAACATCATAAATTCTTCCACCAGGATCATCATTTACCCATCTTAGTGAAGCTATCCGACCCTCAGTAATTGCAAATGTTAAATAATTCCCTTGATCCACTGGTGTTTTGTCTCCCAAAATAGAATAAGCTCTTTGAGATTTTCGATCAATCAACAAACCGCGCATATCACAATGGGAATCCAAGTGAAGGACACTAAGTTCCTTAGATTTATTTTCCCGCCACAAATCTAGAAGGAGATTATGTTCTTCAGCCACATAAATGATACACATATGTCTCGTTTCTAATTCTTAGTATTAAACGATTTTACCTTGTCCACAAATAGAAGAATTCTTCTGAATATTTTATAAACAAAACGAAGGATTTCTAGCAATAATGGCACATGAGAAAAAGAATAACGGCCATAATTTACTAATCGACCACCAAACTTACTTTTAAAATCACGTACTCCAAAAGGCTCTGAAGGAGTGCCTGCTCCACCAAAATCAAAAATCTTTTTGCTGTTCTTTGTCCCCCACTTGAGAATATTCCAGACCAGAAAGTCATTTGCATTAAATGACCTTGCAGACCAATCATAACCACTATACCAACTATAAATAACATCTTTATATGGCAATTCTAAGGACGCAGCCACAAAACTAAATCCAGCACGAGCAAGGTACATCTTTGCCATTCCTTTTGGAACCAAAATATCAAAAACTGCCTCGAACAATGAGATATCTGCTAATGGTACACGAGCACGAGAATAAGTTTTTTTCAATAAATCATAGAAAATAGGAATTAAGGAACTATCATGAATTTCTTCTGAAACAATTCCTTTATTGAAGGATTTACGAATACTCTTACGTGTATTTTTGCTAAAACCACTCCAAACAGTTTCTTCAGGTTCATTTATGTCAATTAAGTAATTTAAATGATCTTCATAAATAAAACCACTATTTGTTATAGTTGGTTTAATTTCAGTCAGGTCAGCTAGGTTACGAAATTCTGTAAATAAAGCTTCATTACCTGATTTTTGAGTATATTTTTGAAGTAGAACTGATACTGCTACATCACCAACCTCACCTGGAAATGATAAGATGCTTCCATAAGCAATATTTCGTGAAGTCAACCAGCTCATTAAACCAGGTTTAAGTGTAACAGTTACAATTGGCAGAAGGGCTAAAATATTTCCTTTCTCTTCAATTACCGCATTTATATGTGGTTCATGTCCCTTCGTACGGGAAAAAACCTCGTACATCTCTGGTGTATGAAAGATATTTCCTTGAGGGTTTTGATCAACAAAATCACCCCAGTTGTGTATGTCTAGGTCATTAACGAATTTCATTTATCCTATGGGTTCCTGTTCCAAAAATAGAATTCCTTCATTTACCTGGTTTTTAAATGTCAAACTTCGGTAAGTGAATCACCAGATCCCAACCTAGCAACTAGGTTAACATAGTTTTCACTGATTTTGGTCCAATTATACAATTGGTTAAATTTCATACTCCCTTGAGCCAATTCAACCATTCGATCCGGATTTCTGTACAACATCAGAATGCAGCGAGCCAGTTCATTTACATTGCCTGGTTCAAAAAATTCAGTATTAGCTTTGCTGAAATATGCTTCAACAGCGGTAGTCCGCGATGCAATGGCAGGCATGCCTAATGCTGTATATTCCATTAATTTCGTGGGTAATAATCCATCAGTGAAAATATTTTTTCGATAAGGAACTACTCCAACATGACAAGTTTTTATGACCTTTGGAAGTTCCTCCGCCAAGATTGAATCCATAAAAGTTACATACCGGTCTAACCTATGTTTCTTAACGAGGGCTAACATTTGTGGTAAAAAATCTCCATACCCAACCAAGGTTAAATGAATACCTGGAATATCACTTTTTACCAGGTTGATTGCATTAATGATGAGATCCAGTCCATAACGTTCAACTATTGCACCGTGATAAATAAGTCGGAAATTATTTTCATCCTGATTCTGAAGGAAAACTTTGTCTGAGGGATGGAATATACTATCATCAGCGACATTCATCACCACACTACATTTTTCATCTGGTACCCCGCGTTGAATTAATGCCTGACGCCAATGTTCACTGACTGTTATAACATGGTCTGAAAATCGACATGCCAGACGCTCCTGTAAACGGATTAACCCAGCTAATAGCGACCTATTGTTGCGAAACCGACTGGAATAGAATTCAGGCATCAGATCATGGAGATCAAGAATGATCGGAATCTTTTGTAGCTTAGGGATGATAGCACAGAAGACTAGGAAATCTGGTAAATTATGAACCTGAATCGAATCGTAACGGCTCGTGATATTCAATTGGATCAATCGAAAAGTAGCAGAGAAAAAAAAATTTATATATTTCAGAAATTGTTCTAACAGTCCATCCTTTTTTACAAATTTTATAAGTGAGCGGTAATTCTCACGATAAATCTTGACATCTTTATAACTATCTACTGCGAGACTACCAGGGTTACGTAAACAAATTACATCAACATCATATCCTCTTTTTACTAATGCTTCAGCTTCTCTTTGAACACGAGTTTCACCGAGAGGGTATATTGCATGAACGATCATACAATGACGAAGTTGTTTCTGGTTGTTACCATTTACATTCTTAAACATTTGACTATTCATCTTCCAAATAATCTATAAACATAATCCCATATAGTCAATGCATCAATATCCCCAGTAATAGCTAAAGCACTTTTTGACCCATTTGGCCAACGTCCAAACTTTAACAATGGGTGATTAGTTTCTTCAATTAGTTCTAAGATTGAGATCTCATTGTTGGAATCAAATTTATATTGATCCAAGAATATTGAATAATGTTCGGGTTGTTGAGCGATCTCAACAATATATCCTTGTTGCCTTAAGAAAAACACCAGTTCTTTTGACGTGGATGGTGTTACACCGATAATTGGACGGATTGAGGACTTGAAAGAAAAATTCATTTTGTTCACTTCCAGGTAGCCATTAGTCCAAGGTGAGCTAGGCGCATTGATCTCAATTCCACGAGCCAGAATTGTTGTCCCACTTGGGCCGTTCACGATACAATTAAATTGACCACCTTCTGAATTGGAAATATCAATGGTGGCCTCTAGTCTGGTCTTCCACCAGATTGCTATTTCATCCAATCTAGCAAACCACACTGCTGGCGAAAGCACTCTAGCTTCAGCCAGCACCGCTGAGAGACTGTCTGCGCAAAAACCAATTCTCTCAGGATGTAACTGTAATGTAAACAACTCTCCACGGTGATAAGCTTGAGATTGGATATTTAGCCATGTCTTTTTAACCAAATTTGTAGATCCAGACAATCGGTCAACCAGAATTTCATCATCGGGTAAAGAAACAGGTATATCTACTAATTTTCCACACAATTTTGGGATTGATAATCGTTCACTCGATTTCCAAGGTTTATAAAAAGCTAAGGCTTTTTTATAAGCAACTATAGCTCGAAGAGGTATATCATCTTGACTTAAAACTTCCCAAAGAATTGGTTGGTTACTCACATAAGAATAACCTGCAGTTTCAATTGCTTTGGAAAGATTATCGTCTCGGCTTAGATAAGGAGAACGAAATCCTTTAGGTTTAATACCCACACGTTCAAAAACATCACGAGCAAGCTGAAGTTGTTCCAGCTGACTTTTAGGATCGAACTGAGAATAATCCACATGATTATATCCATGTACTGCAAATTCAATATTCTGTCCTAAGTACTTATTTATTAGTTTTCTATGTCTTTTCAGAGCAACAGCCGTGATCGGAAATGTCGCATAGCAATCAAATTTTTCCAGTAAATCAGAAAATTTCTGTAATGCGAGATCCATTAACGCTGATGTTAAGCCATACCGATTAGTGATATTTCGAGCACGTTTAATCAAATGAATTCGGTCTTTACCTTTGGATGCAACTACGAACGGATTCGTCATTTTTCAATCCTTAAGTGGTATTTGGTAAAATCATTGTCACAAAAGAAATTTATTAATCCTGACATATTTCTTGAAATATTCCAACTAGTAAGTCAGATGTCTGATGAATATCAAATCTGGCTATTATGGTTTTCCTAGCCTTTAATCCTAGTTTATTTCGCAATTCTAAATCATTAATCAATCTTTCCATCGCGATTGCCAGTGCAGTTACATCATGTTCTGGTACCAACAATCCATTTTCTTCACTATCAATTAATTCGGGAATACCTGCAACAGGTGTTGATATAACAGGAACTTGCATAGCCATGGCTTCCATTAATGCAACTGGAATTCCATCCTTATCGCCACTTTTAGCTTCCACGCAAGCTAATACACTTATGTCACTTTGTCTATATAGATCTAGAATTTCATTTTGTTTCAATGAACCAAGCAAAGTTACACATTCATGCAAACCAAGGCCGTTGATACAAGCCTGAAGCTGTTCATACAGAGGGCCACTACCAACTATTGAACAATGAAATTTATATTTTTTTCTTAACAAGTGACCACATGCATGTATTAAATATTCATGTCCTTTTTTTTCTATTAAACTGCCTACAGAGACAATTCGAATTAAATTATCGTTTACAGGTATATGCGTTGAAGTAAATTCCTTGGTGTTTAAACCGCAATGAACTACATGAATTTTTTCTATGGAATAAGTAGGGCATAATGTAGCGAGATAATTACGATGGTAATCAGAAATAGTCACAATTACATTCGCCAGTTCAATCTGACGTCTAACGCATTCTGGTTTGCGTTGGAAAATATCCCATGCGTGGGCGTGAATGCTGTAAGTAATATCAATTAAATCAGCTGCAATTTGTGCAGCTATACCATTAACCCACACAAAATGTGCATGGATATGATCTATCTTCATATCTCTAACTTGTTTTGCAAAGAAAACTGATTTTGGAAACAGAATTATTACACGCATCAAGGTTAAAGGTTCCATCCATGTAAGACTGACCGCATGCATTAAGGCGCGCAAATATCTTAAAGGAGACCGTAATAAAAAATAAAATTGGGCCTTGACCAATTTAAATGAAAATAAGAATGGACAATAATGGACAAATGACATGATCTTATATACTTGATTATGCATAATGGGTGAAGGTTTAGGAGGAAATAGTGAAAATACCTGCACCTCATGACCTTTCTCCATTAAAGCAAGCATTTCCCTGAGGATAAAAGTCTCTGTTAGTCTAGGAAATCGAGGTAAATAGTAAGCTATCTTGAGTTGAGTCGACATATATGTTAAACCATGATGGCAAATTCAATTACCGACTTAATAAAGGCAAAAAAATGGATATGAAATTTGCGTATATTGTTGCTGATCTCACTATCGCTATATTGGTACCCTCGTTAATTTTCGCTGAATTGGTTATAACTTTAGGAACCTCGGCAGATACCTTGCCTTTATAGATAATCTCCACTGTTGACGAGCCCGGGATAGTTCCGTTCCAATTTATGACATTGCCTGTAATCGTCGCCCCCCCACTTGGACTTACAATTAAAGAATTAGAAACATAGGTAATCCCGTTCGGGATTGTATCTATCATAATAACTGTTTCACTGGATAGAGATTTATTCACCAAAGAGATGGTAAAAGTCACAACATCGTTCAAATTAACATAACGCTGAGACACGGATTTTTGGGAAGCTTCCAGTGGATTCATAATTTTATAGGTTGCTGTTCGGTGTAAATCATGGCGACCTATCGGCCATGGCATTCTTGTAGGATCATATAACGTAGAGGTATCCCAAACAAAGACCTGACCGCTGCGTGTGGCAGCCAGAATTTCTAAATCACCATCACCATCCAGGTCAGCCAAAGTAGGTGCTGCTCGCATTCCTGGGGTGGGTACTATTAAAGGAAAGCCATGCATCACCGAGCCATTTGATTTCAAAGCCCAAAGTCTAACAGGTCCATCTTTATCACTTGATAATATTTCTGGAACATACGTACCAAACAATATTTCGTATTCACCATCTCCATCGATATCACCAACGACGGGATCTGTGGCAAATATCTTGGAACCTTGTGTGTAATTAAACGCCCAAATTATTGATTTGTCTGCTTGATAAGCCCTGATCCAACCATCTTCAGTTGCTATTATAATCTCAAGGTCGCCGTCGTGGTTGAGATCAGCCACAGCTGGGGCTTGCCAGGGTAGATCCACCTGTTCTAAAATACCATTACCCAGGGCGGCAGATTCCCATCCCGAACGACGTATCCCATCTGGTTCCAAAACAAGCAGAGCACTGTTAAGCTTGACATCGACATTACCTGGACCTTTCACATGGCCTGCTACAATGATTTCCATATTGCCATCACCATCTAAGTCAGCGATGATCGGAGCATTAACGCTAAACTCAATTCTTTGTTCTGTATTATAGTCCCCATCATTACGGTTTACAAAAGTACGGATTGGCCAACCCGGCAAAGAAATGCCATTCGATGCATAAGCGTTTAGATAGAGATAATCACGGCCGACAACAACGTTGGCTTTTCCATCTCCAAGCAAATCCCCCACCGCCACTGCACCATAAATTCCCGCCGTCGTCTGTTGATTTGGCCAACCAGAGACCAGTGACCCATCTGTATGCCAGGCATATAAATTCGGCGTATCTAAAGGTAAGGTTGGATATGCTGCCCCATTATTTGTAGTACTCGCCACGATTTCCAGATCATTATCACCATCGATATCTGCCAGAACAACAGAGGTTATCCAACAATTGCTATTCGAATATTGCGGATTCCAGTCGACACTTTTCGGCCAACCACTCATGAGGCTACCATCGTCATTCCAGGCGAAGACACGGCATTGCCCTTCTAATTCGAGAGCCCGTGTACCAGCAACAATCTCCATACGGTTGTCTTTGTCCAGATCAGCAATGGCAATCTGAGCAAGGATATATCTATCGCTGGAAGAGATTCTATAACTTGAAATTGGAATACCCAACTTAGTCCAAACATTAACTGCATTTCCTGCCCCAATTAGTAATTCATTATTTCCATCCTGATTAATGTCTGCAACTGTTGGAGAGGAAAGCCAGACCGCACCAGTTGCCAACACAGGAAAACCTGTCTGAAATGGAAAAAGTGCAGGTCCACCATCATTGAGACTAAAGTCATCAAACCAAAATGTTCCGGACGTATCTATGTCTAAATAAATCCGCAGCCGGAGATAGGCAGCATCCGGCCTCGTCTGAAAAAGGTAATTGACTGCTTTCCAATCATTATTCCCATTACCAATGTTAGCATATGCAACCAGATATGTACCAATGAAATTTTTATTAATGTCATATTGCCACAACACTACCCGTGGATACCAGGTAGCGTTGGCGGTACGAAGCCAATAGATTAATGAATACTCATTAGAAGGTAGAATAGGTACATATGCAGACCATAAACTGGCTGTATCTAACCCTGAATTTCGAGAAACTCGAGCTGATCTTGTACCACTGTGAGCAATACTTCCATCCCAAGTCCAGTAAGATGAAGGCCAAGTCCAATCATTTAATCCTCCGCTCGGGAAGGTCTCAAAACCTCCATTAGGAAAACTTGCAGATTCGACTGAATCAACTTGGCCAACATTTGCAAGAAAAGCAAAACTAAGCATGAAGATTAATAAATGATAGATTTTAAATACTTTCATTGTCTTAGATTCTAGCCAAGTAAACGCTCGATTAAGCTTTTAGTGACAAAAAACAAAGGTTGATAACAAATAATTTCCTTTGTAATTTTCCTTAAATCAATTATATCATTTTTCTCAACCTCAAAGAAAAGTTACCTTGTTTGTTGAGTATCTAAACTAGACATCAAGATTATTATGATTTAGGTAAGCTCAACCTAAATTTGAATTCAAAATAATTAATGATATTCATTAATAATCTTGATGACTGCTTCACACTAAAGATCATCAATTTCATGGTTTTCACTAAGATCAACTATTTTAATAAAGTCAGGGTCAATCGGATAATCCTGCTTCAATTTTGGAACCATCATAAAACCACGGATTGCACCAAATGTAACCAATATTCGGGTTAAACAACTCACCAATGCTTTCCTAAAGCTGTGTTTTTTGATCGCAAAACTTATAAGAGTGACAACACAAATGAATATCCAGATACCAATAAGCGTGTAATTATTGGAAACTAACGAAATTATTACAATTATTATCAATAGGGATAAAAAAATAAGTGGGGCAATAAATGTTCCTCTCTCATTTACGTAATTCCAGAGCATGGGGGTTCCCAGGTAATAACGAGTTACTTGTCCATAACCAAACCATAAATTTAACTTGAAACGTCGAAGATTTCCTTCTAAAGAATCTACAGGAATACAATAATGACGGCAAACTAGATGCGGAAGATTTACTATTTTAAAATCTGAGAAACGTAATCGCATACAAAGATCAACTTCTTCTTCGCTTTTCAAAAAAGGCTGGAAACCACCCACTTGATGTATTGCTGAACGTCGACAAAGCATTGCACCACCAACATACTTTACCTCCAGCACGCAACCTTGAGAGTTTTTTCCCCAGTCTACTTCATTTATAATTCGTCCATTTTTCATATGAACATCACGCCGATAACCTCCAATGGCAGCTACTTGAGGATGTTCTTGGGCAAATGGGATTGCATTATTCAGCCAATAAGGATCCAATTCCATATCACCATCTAGAAAGAAAATCAAATCTCCTTTTGAATGTATCGTTCCAATATGCCGGCCTGACGCTGCTGATAAAAACCATGATGGTTTTAGGCGCAAAATATTAATTGGATATCCCTTAGCGATTTCTACTGTCTCGTCGCTTGATGCAGAATCAACCATTATTATTTCCGTATTTGGGTAATTCTCTACTGCATTAAGAACTGATTCGATAGTACGTGAGATGTTTTGTGCTTCATTGTGAGTGATAATTACTACTGATAGATTTAGTGATGATTTCTTTTGCAAATAAACTTTATTATTCATCAACACCACAATCTTCGATGATATTGGCAACTTTATGGGCAGCAGTCCTGGCACGCTGTAACATAACTGGATTTATTTGACGAAGTTGTAATCGGATTTCGTCTTCTTGTGAAAGAAGTTTGTCAAGACGATCTTGCAACGCATCAGGATCATTAACCAAATCCTGCCCTGAGATCAACCAATCGAGGTGTCCATATACATCTTTTGCAATTCCCCTGGCTTTCATACTGTAACCAATACAGATTGTCGGAACACAAGTAGAAATAGCTGCTAAAGTTGAATGTGTTCTAGCTCCAGCAAAAACGCGCACCTGGCTTATTACCCATTTCGTTTGAGAAGAATTCAAGTTTGGGTTCAAGATAAAAATGCGTTCTGGTTCATTTAGCATCTTTGCTACCTGATATAGAAACAAATAATCGTCTCGGCTTATATAACCTACCTCTGAGGTAACATGGGGAACCAACAGTATTGGCAGCGATAAATGACTCAGGAGGCTACTTACGATCTCTGATGCAACCTTAATCCAAGCTGAAAGGTTTGAATGGATACCTGAGATCTTCATAAATCTGTTAAGGAGAGGAGAAAGGTTTAATCCAATGCACCCATCTACTAGGGCTTTTTCAATATTGGTTGGTAATTCCAATGAGGATGGCTGAAGAAAAAAAGCTGGATCAGCTGAAAGAATTACATTTTTTGTTATCCCATTACCAGCCAGGTATTGCAAAGTAGCGGTTTCGCGGGCGCAGATAAGGTTAACTTTGCTAAGTTCTTTGACTGCCCATTGCTCATAAGGTGGGTTGTTGTCAAAAGGTCCTATTGAAGCACCCCAAATAACCACAGGTACATCTGCCTCAATTGCAAGTCTGCAGAGTCCGAAATGTACGTCGCTGTTTGGATAATCAAGGCTAAAATTGTCTCCACCCAACATTAATACAGCATCTGCATCACGCAAAGAGTGACGAAACGTCCGAGTTACTCGGATAAAGTCATAGGGTTTTTGAAATACTTTACGAGTGATTTGCTCTTCAAACCATGCTAGGCTGTATTTTTTAAGGAGAGGAAATGGGCGATGAATGATCAAAGGATCAATTTCATTTTCCTCATCATGACTTCCAGGAGTTGGAAAATAGTTAGAAATAAAACGACACTCACCTAATTGACTGCGTAACAGCGTTGTTGTGCCGCGTAGAATGGCCTCACAACCCCGATTGGAATACGAACCATTTCCTGCTAAAACTATTGTATGTGCTTTCATAAAGATATTCTTTCCTGACTACTTCATGAATTTAGAATTAATTATTTAAATCACGGAAGCTTAACAGAGACTCTATCGATTTTCTAGCTGAAACCGCTACTTTCAGACTCTTCGGTGGGTACCCAATTACAATTAGCATAATAGGTTTTTCCCATTTTGATAGTAATGCGGTTTTGCGAAAAGCGCTTTCTTTTCCAGCGTTCAAATTTAAGTTCAAACAACATGAGGCAATTCCCATAGCTTCAAAGGAAAGAATCAATGACATAGCAAACATACCTGCATCGATTGATGGCTGTTGACGCTCACCACTGGTGAAGAAACATTTCAGATCTGCTGTGATTAAAAGTACGCGGTCTGCCAGATGTCCAAAACCTCGATTCCCATTTTGATGCTGAAGGATTTTAGTTTTGTCTTTATCGGAAGTAAAAACATGGACGTGCCAACACTGACGGTTGCAGACAGAAGGAGTGTGCTGTGCTAATTTAACCGCATTATAGATTTCTTCATCTGGAATGTGTTTTTCAGTAAAAACGCGTACACTGTGTCTTTGTCTAATTAGCTCCTCAAATTTTTGAATTCGATTGTTTGTTGTCAAATTTTCATTGTGGATCTCCAAAGTGCCACCCAGGTTGAGATCAATGTCTGGTCGTTCGTATTCGAAAATAAGTTGTTCAAGGCGTTCATATATCTTAGGGTTTGACTTCTGGAGTGACTGACCGACATGGCTTTTGTAACTAACCAAAGCTGAATACGCACCACGAAACACAACTGCATCATAATCACCAGTCAATTGCACCCATTGCTCTACTAACTTTAAAGTATTCTCAATATAACCTAAACCGAACAATGGTTTCACAATTGGAAGAGATAGAGCTTTCTCAATTTTATGGTAATAAAAGAACAACGCTGCTTCTAGTCTTTTGAGGTCGTGAGGTGAATAATACACTGAACTGGAATAGCGAATATAACGGACCAAATCATATCCTGAGTCGATGATATGAATAGCTAATCCTCTTACTTGAACAGCAAACTTTTTACTTTTTCGATATGGCCAGGAAAAGAAATATCGAAGAGACGCATTATTTCGTCCATATTTACTTGGAGATTTGAAAAAATTTTTAGGCTTTAAAATCTGTACCTCCCAAATCTTTTGTGAATTTCTTCTTTAATGAAGTTTCTCTCGTAAGCTGACAGACCAATCACAAATACAACTAAGAGGTAAAGTCCTCCTATGACCGCGCCTGCCAAAGAAATTTGAAGCAGGTTGGTGAGAACAAAGTTCTTTGATACCCAAAAACTGACAAGAAAAACGCCGAACCATGCCAGAACACTTGCAGCAATACTGCTGACAAATGTCCACCAAGGTAGATGCAAAATTCGAGCATTATATAAAGGAGTGAAGATCCCATTTTTTGCGGTAAGTACAATTGCTCCTGAAATAGCAATGCTGATGTATCCCCAGCCGCTCCACAAAGCGAGCGCAACAGCCAGGGCAGCATTTGTAAGCCCTGCAAATAATGTCATTAATCCTGGAACACGAACATGATTTGTGGAAACCTGGACTGGAAAAAGCGGTAAAACTGCGAGATTAATGCATAAATGACTTACTAACACCACAACAAGCCAGGATAAATCACTGTATTCAGGCCCTAACCACACAATTAAAATCGGTTTTGCTAACCCACCAATTAATCCGATTGGTAAAGCAACAAATAGTCCCATGAATTTAATAGTCATTTTGCTAAAACGGGCCAAACCTGAATAATTATTCTGGCCAAACAACGTGAATACGATGGGATCAAAAACAGCGCTGATCGTACCTACCAGCGACCGAAGGAGAGCGGAAAATATTAATACAGCGCCATAACGCCCGGCAACAGTTGCACCAAAAACAAGATTGGCAACAATCAGATCTATACTCAGAAAAAGTAGTGCACCTGACTGATTAACCAGTACCCACCCGCTGAATTTCAACATCTGAACCAAACTAGCAAAATCAAATATCTTTAATTTGATTTTAAGAAATGGAGTTAACCTTTGACAAAGCAGATAATGTCCTAACAAATAGAATAATGCAGATATAAATATACCAATTCCAACTTGCCATAATTGTGGTGATAACACAGAAAATAATATTACTAACAAGCCCATTTGAGCAATCAGGCGCACAATATTCAAAACTAAACGCAGATCAAAACGGTGATTTGCGAATGAAGAAATGGCAAAACTACTGGAAAAGAAAGTGAGTCCAAATGAAAGCATGGTCAGCAGCACGAGCCATTGCGCATCCTGTTCATGACCGAGTGGTACGTCAAAGATTTTCAATGCAAATGATGATACTAAGATTGCAATGGGTATAATCAGCGCGAAAATGGTCAAAGCACCTGCAACGGAAGTGTTAAAAAATCGATTCGCAGCTTTTGTATCGTCTTTAGCAAGTTCAATCTGTAAAAACCTACTCGCTGCGCTGTTGAAACCATCCGTTATTAACGACAAATAGTTGGTTAATGAACTTACCAAAGGAACCAGACCATAAACAGCAACACCCAGGTTAGCGATCAAGTAAGGTGTATACCATATGCCTACAATTATGTTCAACACAAACCAGGTTATATTGGAAATCATATTGAGCGGTAATCGCTGGCGAGCCTCGGTTAACTTACTCTCCTTATTTTTTGCTTGTATCACATTAATCTCAGTCTATGTAATCTCTCAAAAATTATTAAAGGTCTATTCATCAAATAGATGTAATTGGCCAGATTGAAGGGGATTTTGTATTTCCTCAAGATTGGATAAGCAGGCAACCAATGCAATTAATATCCAAACAAAATAAGTAATTGGGCGAGTATGGAAGGTTCCAGTAACCATCTGGATGCTAAGTGAAGCCAGCGCTAACGCAAGCCCAATCCCCAAAAAAGATACGAAATTGGGCTTTAACCTGTTATATGACCATGCTTTCAGTATTGCAGAGCCTAATAAACCAATATAGCATAAAATGGAAAATGTTCCGCTTTCAGCCCAAATTCCCAGATAGGCATTATGAACAATTTTATCGTACACTTCTCCGGGAACACCAATATCAGCAGTGAAATAGTCCCTGGTTACCAACGCGTAATTTCCCGCACCAACTCCAAGCCAGGGATGTGCTTGAATAGTCCTCCAAGCAAGTCTCCACATCATCGGTCGTGATTGGGTTGAACTATCAGTCAGTGTTGAAAATCGAGAGGAAATTACTCCAAAAAAAACAATAATAATTAAAAATATAGACACGATTAAAAACAAAAATGTACTTTTTTTTATCCAGCCTTGATGTAGACCGATTAAGAAAAAAAGTATTATTGATACTAAAAAACCAACAAGTCCGATGCGGGAACCTGTGCATATCAGGGCAATAATACTTAAAAAAACACAACCAATTAATAACTTTTTTAGTGATTTTTGGTAATACCAACCCATAGCTAATGCGATCATCACCATACCAGATAGATAACCAGCTGCTGGGCCAGGATTCCCCATCGTCCCTGCAACTCGCCATCTTCCTAAACTCACCACCTGAACACCAGCAAATATAAATGTTTTCATGTCAGTTAATGACTGGATGATTATCAAAACACTTTCCATTAGGAGTCCACAGAGTAGAAAAAGGGAAAAAAACCACATATCTTTTTTAGTTCGAATATGATTTGCAAGGTAAAAATAAACCAGGAATGCATCAACTAATTGTGCTATTCGGAAAAACCATAATTGCTTATCTAGAGCTTGAACACCTGAAAGAATGGAAAAAAAAATAAACCCAAGGGCAGGAATGGTTGTGGCTGGATAAAAACGGATTGGTATTCTTTCAGATTGTTCTCGTCTGACTAACCATAGTACATAACCAATCATTACCATAATTGATAAAAGTGACAATCGCAATTCTGTGATAGTTATTAGAGTTCGAGATCCTCTGGCGATATTTTCATAATTAGCTGCATAAGGACTCACTATCAGAGAAAAATCTAGATTGAGTGGAACACCGATAGCGATGGCAGCTAAAATTAATTTTTCGAGGTTGTTAAAAAGCATGACGATGGCAAAAGCAAATGGAATTACAAAGACTAGCGGTCGCCAGGTTTCAGGCAAAGGGAGGTATGGAGGAATCATAACCAAAGTTCCTAGTAATGAACCAACGACTAAGGAAACGCCAAACTCAATAAATTTCCGTTTGTTAAAAATTGCCAAGAAATTCTTATTGTAAAAAATCAATCTTCACCTTAATAAAAAATGATAAAATTCACTGAAGGTATTTCACAATGAAAATATTGGATTATCAGAATTAAAATTGTTATTATTTCCTATTTATTTCGATCATAATAATATGAGGTAATTCGTTCAGCTTCATTTACAACCAAGCCAAGCATCCGTCCATTAATTTCTACAAGCTGTTTGCAGGCTTCGCGTAAGGCTTCTTCGCGGATGACATTACGTCTGGCAACCAATAATATTCCTTCAACTATGGGTATCAGTGAAATAGAATCTGAGATCGACAGCAGAGCGGGAGTATCCAATATGACCATATAATATTGTTCTGATAGAAACTTAATCAGAGATTTCATCTGCGTAGATCCCAATAACTTCTCAGGGTTCGGAGGGATTGGCCCACTTGTGAGAACGTGCATACCAGGATACTGGGTCTTTTGAACAGTATCAATAAAATTCGTTTTCTTATTCAGGACAGTACTTAAACCTATTTCGTTGGAAAATCCATTGATAATATGTTGTTTAGGAATATGTAAATCGCAATCTATGATGATCACCTTTTTTCCTGATTGTGCAATGGCTTTTGCCAAATTGAATGTAATTATCGATTTTCCTTCACCTGGTTCAGAGCTGGTTATGAGTATCGTTTTTAATGATGATCCATCATCTCTCTTCGGATTTTGGGTTGCAATTTGAATATGCAAACGCCGAAAAGCCTCTTTAAACGAGGTGTTCATATTTTCGTCATTTGCTTTCAATAAGCGAAATAATCTCTTTTTCGGTAATGCTGGAATTTTTCCTATGATATTTATTTCGGCAACGGATTCTATTTGTTTTGAAGTGTAGAGTTTTGTTCCTAAATTTTCAAAGAGAAAGGCGAGGCCAATACCACCTATCAATCCGACAATAAACCCCAGACTAATGTTCAATAATTTATTTGGTTTCGAAGGCTTTAGTGGTTCAATTGCCGGTTCAACGACGGTTATGATGTTCTCTCTTATTCTTTCTTTCAAGCGTGCTTCATCATACTGATCCAGCAATGTGGTATAAGTACTCTCTTTTAATTTCACTTTTTCAAAAAATAAAGCGATTTGATCTGTTTCTTTGGGATTCTCTAATACAAAAGCATCATATTCTTGGCGCGCATCCTTTAGTTCTTTTTCAGCTTGAATAAGTTGTTCACTCAAAATCTCCTGGACACTTTTTCCGCCACCAGAATATAATTCTCGCCCTTGGATGATTAAGATTTCAGCCAATGCATTCGCTGAGTCCTTGGCAATAGTCGGGTTTGAACTTTCAACTGTGATTATTATCAATTCTGTGTTGGAGATAGTCTTAACTTCTATTTTCGGCAAAATTGTTATATTAAGTTTACTTCCCAGTTCATCCAAGACTGGTCTACTGGTAGCCAGTTTTGTGTATGTATTCATTAATCTATCAGCATACATATAATCTGAATAACCTACCACACCCGTTGAAGAGGTTGCAATTCGCAAAGTTGTTGTTGTGATATAAGTAGGTGTGATTGTGAATGACAAGAATATTACCACAGCCAAGGTAACAATTGATGTCGTAATAATCACCCACCGATTTCCTCTGAGGATTGCTAAATAACTTTTTATATCCATAAGTCTATTTTTCCATAGTAAATTGATAAAAAAAATCATGCATTATGAGTTTGCTTTGTAATCGTTGGATTTAGAATTATACATGTTGGACAAACCAAAAACCAATTAATTATTCTTCAATTCTTTTACTTTGCCCCATTACCAATTATGATTGCTTTTAGACTCCGGAAAAGGATTTTGAGATCCAAAGCAATACTACGATTTTCAATATATGCAATATCGTATCTTGCTAGAGAATTGAAATTTATACTACTTCTTCCACGAACCTGAGCCAGTCCTGTTATACCCGGTAATACTTCTAACCTTTCATAGTGCCAGGGACGATACTCTTCGACTTCCCAAGGAACATTTGGGCGAGGACCAACAATACTCATTTCTCCTTTTAATACATTGAATATTTGAGGAAGTTCATCCAAACTTATTTTCCGTAATAAACGTCCTATTCGAAATATTTTATTGGAAGAAATAGGCTTATAAATAGTATTACCATTGTCATCAATTCTTAATTCACCTCTTACATATGCTTTCATATAAGCTCTGGATTGAGGATCATCAGCGTTAATCTTCATTGTTCGAAATTTATACATCTTAAAAGGACGCCCCCCCTTACCAATACGCTCTTGAAACAAGAAAACTGGTCCTTTAGGATCATCGATGTAGATGGCAATTGCACAAATTGCCATAATGGGTAAAGCAAATGGCAATAATAAGATACACATTCCATAATCCATCACTTTTTTTATTATGGAGTAATATTTTTTGTGAGGTACAACACGTGGTTGGTTAAGAATTATATAATCCATTTTAATATCTTAATTTTTTCCAGATGCCACAGGGTATTCTGAAGATTTCTTCTTCACCTTGTTGAATAATTGAGAAGCTAGATTTACTTTTATTTCGGAAGTTGCTTTTTCAAAAAGTCCTTCAAATGTATAACCATCGATTGGGAGTGAAGCTGAACCAATTCTTAAATTCGTGTTAAGTTTTTTAATTACCTGGTTTTTTATTCGTTCAATAATGAAAGGAACTTCATTGGGTTTTGTTTCAGGTAATGCAACCAGGAAGTGGCAATCTTCTTGAACAACAATTGCACAATCCTCAAGTTCGTTACAAAGAATGTTACCAATTTCGGTGAATTTTTTTTCCTTACTTTTTGCGTATCTTGAAGGTTTTTTTGAAGTACTGTTTGTTGGTTCCTGACATTTTTCGTCTATTTCGATTGCTAACAATGCTATAGGATGATTATGATTACGCGCTCGTCGGACTTCCCTATATATATATCCAAGTCCATTTGTCTCTTTAGACAATATTTTTTCTGGGATATTATTAGTAGTCTCGAAGGTGTTCTTTTCAAATTTTCGAAATGATAAATTTACCCAATAGGAAAGAAGAAGAGTTACGATAATCGTAAATGTTTCACTTATTGTCAACGTAATTTCAACAATCGATTCATATCCTCCACTCCAAATGTTAGCAACCAAAAAAAATAAGGTAGGTAATAAGATGATTAACCAACCTGAAACCTTATGAGATCCTGGTATCAGAATAATCAAAACCGAAACTATCAATACTGCAAAATAAAAAACATTGTTGTTTTCAAATAAATTGAACAAGTGTTTTACATTAAAAAATATGATTAACCAGACAGTAAGTAATAAAATTAGGAACCTAATATTCTTCATTCATTTCCCTCTTATGTAAGCTCCGCCATTCCGTTTGAAAAAACTTCACTTAACGGTGGCGGTCGATTGAAGATCATTGAGATTAAGTATTCCGATATCAATTATTCTATAGATAAAAAATATCGGAATTACAAACTCTCAAAATAATCCAACACAATATATTAGGTCGGTTTCGCAATTGGCTCCCTAAAGATCTACGCATGTTAACCCCATGCTGTGCGACCAAACTCAATCTTTAGATCCCTGCCCCCGTATTCAAATTAATTGCATAACTGTGAAATAATAATAACTGCTTTATCAATTACATAAATTATATAATAATTCGAACTTGATTACAACATCGATTCAAGACGAATCGTTACTATAGTGTTACTGAATTGTTACTAATTTGTTATTGTTTAGTTAAAAAAATTTTAATATTATCCAATATGTTATTAATGTCAAATTTTCACTATTATCAACAATTACTAAATAGAGTCTACTGAATTAAGTCCATTTTAACCAAATTAATAAGAGCACTTCTTATGGAAAGAACTAGTTCACAACTCGAAATGGTTAGTCTTTATGCAAAACTATCCAATTTTCATGCCTACAAAAGGGGATATGCCCCTCTTTTTATGCTCCTATTCCCTGATGTGCCCCCAATTCCTTGTGCTCCAGGCAGCGATGGATGCGCCTGACGTTACTCATCATAGCGGATTCAATCATCATGCTGCTCATTCTGAATAACCCCCTGACCGGAAGTTTTCCCCTCCGAAAACGATGCTTTACCTCACGAACTGTGGATTCCACAGCAGCTCTCATGTTTCTTCCTGCTTGCTTGTTTTCCTGGTTGCGCTTTCTCCTCTGGGAAACATTTATCTGCGCTTGTGTACAACGTAAATGCCAACGCTTATCCCGCACTCCCTGCCTGGATGGACACTTTTCAACTAATGGACAGGTCTCGCAGACATCTGGGGAGAAATGTGCTACGTAAGTATTCTTCTTATTGTTGCTTTGCATCTCAACCACCTGACCTTGCGGACATTGAATGCGGGTTGGTTTTCCATTCCCTGAGAGTTTTATCTCGAATTCTGTCAAGTGCAATTTCTCCTGATGTGGCTCTCTGCCCTTGATACCGGTCTGGATTTGCTCCACCTTTTCTTCTATCATTACATTGTCAACCTCAGGACTTCCATAGGCTCCGTCGGTATACAACGTTTTCAACTCGGTTCTCTCGATGATGGGTTCCATTGCATCCAATAATAGTTTAGTGTCCTCTACATTATTCGGTGCTACCTGAACCTTGGTAATCAGCTGAAACTCGTTCTCAGGATCGCACGTTTCAGTGATGTTGGCTACATAACCTCTGTAATGATTCTTCCCTTTCACCCGGTAGGATGCTTCCAGATCATCCACAGATTGCAAGCTGTCGGAATCCAGTTCCTGGTTTTCCTTGACCCTGAACTTTTTATCCTCCAGGATAAAGTTTTCTCCAAAGAGACGTTCCATTACCTTGAACGCACTTTGCTCCTGGTAGCGCTCATGCAGCTCGCAGATCAACGCCTGCATGGTTTCCCCGATTTGGATCATGTGCCCCTCTATGGCTTCTTTGCCTTTTACACGGTATGCAAAGTGACCAGCACTATCTCGTAGGTAAGGTGTAAACTTCTCGGCGTACTGCTGCTTATCTTCAGCTGTTAGCATTCTTTCCACACGCTGCAGGCTCTCCACCAGAAGTTGCAACCTGCTGGCTGTTACCATGTTGCTGGCAATCTGGGTTGAATCCATCCTTTGTATGCCTGTCCGTATTTTCAACGCGCTGATCTGCGCATCTGTAATCCCTTCGAAGGCTTTCTCCAGCAGGTTGATCCCCTGTTCAGCATTGTATCGACTCAGCCGTTCGCGAAAATTGTTTAGAGATCGGATTTTAAAGTCTCCATCTCCCAATCGATCATATCCCAGGCTATAGCGCACCTGTAAATTGAAACAATAATTTTCATACAATTCCTGATCACTCCACCCAAATCCGGCTTTGAGTGCTTCCAATCCTACCAGTACATTTACTGGGAGGTTTGGTCTTGAGCCTATGCTGGAGTACAATGGAGAAAAGGCTTCCTAATCAATTCGACTAAAGAACTCTGTGTAGAATGTGTATGCCCATGATTTTTCCAGGCGCTTACGTTGTTTTTCTGGGAGTTCACTGGCAGCACTGATTAGTGCTGGTTGTTGGTGTTTTGTGTTTTTTCTGAACATCCCCTAATTGTATTAAAGTTTTCCGTTTTTGTGAATCATCAATTTTGATCAATTTTTAGACTTTTTTCAGTGAACTCTAAATAAATAGAAATTAATTACAGCCACATTTCATTTTTGTATGTTGAATATTGGTTAGTTATATGTTAAGATTAAATTATTAATACGAAAAGGCAAACCTGACGAAAGTCGGGGACGCAAAGTTATGGGCCTAAAACCGTAAGGAAATGGCTGCCAGACCGCCGAATTATCTACTGATTTTACAAATCTCAAGGACGAGTCTGGTATGTCTACCGGACTCGTTTTTCATTTTAAATTATGAAAAGACATTATGTATGAGGACTTAATCAAAATGCTAAAAAAATATCAATTTATTATTCTAATTTTTTCTTTATTATTACTACCACTTGGTCAAGTGAATGCAGCTGATACAACCATTTTAAACAGTTCAACAAGTAAAGAAGAAATAACAAATGATCCCAACGCCCCATCTCCGCAATTATCAGACACTACTAATATCGTTTATTTACCATTTATTCAGACTGACTCTACCAAAATGAACTTAACAATCATTCAATCTGACGGTTATGAGATTATTGTGGAACCAACTGGACCTTATACAGTTGGCGAGCAAGTTACTGCAACAGCTATCGTATCTCCAGGTTATATTTTTACTGGATGGGATGGTGATATTAATGGAGAAACAAATCCAATGATCATCACCATGGACAGTAACAAGACCATAGGTGCCACAACGGAGATTTCCACGGCTAGTGTATTTTATGTATCCCAGACTGGAAGTGACTCTAACCCCGGAACTCTGGATAGACCGTTTAAGAGTATTCAGTATGCGATCAATTTAGCTAATAATCCAGGCGATTTGATTTTGGTGATGCCTGGAGAATATCACAGCACCTCCACACAATCCAATGATTCTTTCAGAATTGAAAACAAAAACGGACTGCCAAATCAAGAAATCATCATCCGGGCATATGATCCCACTCAAAAACCGGTGATTGTAAATCGTTCCGCAGGTTTTCGGATAGTCAATTCTTCCTATGTCATTATTGATGGGTTTGAGTTTAAAGATTTTATAAATACTGGAATTGCAATTTACCTTTCAAATAATGTAATTATCAAAAATAATTATATGCACCTCTCATTTGAAGGATTGTGCAAATCAGGCGAAGGCCTCCCTAAGTGCAAATCAGATGGCAGTGGTACCGGTCAGATTAAAGGGCGTATTGATAATTTAGGAAATTATATTCTAGAACATGATGGATCTCAGAATACAGGAATTTACATGTGTAAGTCTCAGAATAATTTATTGTATGGAAATAGAATCGAACATGTGGATGAAGGAATTTACATTGGAACTGCAGGGCAGATTAATACAAATTCTTGTGGGACAGGCTATCCTCCCCGGACGTGGGCTACCGGAAATGTTGTTGAAAATAATATAATTTTTGAAGCTATGAATGAGGGAATCGAATTAAAACCTGATGCCATTCGAACCATAGTTAAAGATAATCTGCTTAAAAATTCTGCCGGATTGGAAATCGTAGCTATTGATATTAGATCGGCGTACAACGATGTTTCCGGAAATGTTATTTTTGGGGATAATCAATTTTCCAAAACTGGGATACGAACAGTGGATGAAACTCTTTGCACCAATCCTCCAAACGATGAATTTGGAAACAGTATGTTATTGTATCCAAAATCTACTGGTTACATTTGCAGCTTCCGCAATATAATCCACCATAACTACATTTACTACTCACAAGGCGATAATTATCTTCCAGCTATTAATAATCACATCAAATCAGCGGCCAATACCATTGATCACAACACAATTGTTGGGGGAAATGACTTTGGAATCATCAGTGATGCAATTTCATCCAGCATTACTAACAATTTGATTATTGGTTATAGAGGGACAAAAGCGAGTTTTATTACCCAAACTACTACTTATAAACCTGCCACAAGCGATTATAATGCCTATTACCCAAACAAAAAAATTACTGGCAGTTGTACCATTGCCATTGCAGGAGTAACTATATTTTGTGAATCTGGACAAAATTCAATTTTCGAAGTCCACTCTATTTTTATGCCAAGTAATCCGATCGGATCCTTTCAACCAGCCACTTCCCCATTAAAGATCGATGGAGAATGTGCTCCAAGCTACTTAAGCACATTATCTCTCGAAGAACTTAAGGAAACGATAATAAGCTGCAGTAAACCTCTTGATAATGCTTATGGGAACCTAATTGTAAATAAAGCATCTGACAATACTAACATCGGTGCCAGCCAACAGCCTTAATTTGATTTTATGTAAAATAATTGTAAACAAAATAAAATTTTTCAAGTTTCAATGAAAAATTAAAAAAAATAGATGGCTGTTTAAATAACATAGGTATGGTTACACACATTTAAAATTTTATTAATTTTTTGATTTATCTAGACTTCATAAAATTGATAACATCTAACTAGTCATGACGATGAATTTTGTTAATATCTTTACTTTTCTTCTTATTTTGCACAAAATTCTACCCCCTGCCTGCAATCACCACCACCAGCCAGATACCGTAAGCAATAGAAACTGTACCCAGTAATCCTAATCCATAGTTCATCAGACGGAGTGCTCTATTAGACGGTTGCAGGTCGAGCAGTACACTGCGTAACCCAATCAAAGCATGAACCACTACAAAGATCAGGAAAGCGATCTCCATGATTGGAATGATCGCGATTTGATAATAGCGTACAACATCTGCATAGCTTAACAACCCACCTTCCACAAACAGATGGTTAACAACCAGATGAATAATCAAAACAACAATGACCAAAAAACCAGTAAAAATTTTCAAAAACCAGAGTCCGGCACCTTCACCCGAACGAGGAGTTACATCAAATCCGTCTCTCATATTCCTCTCCTTCCTTTTTAATGGGTGAACATACGGAAAGCAAAATAAACAATTGCAAGAAACGCAACGGTCATTAAACCAATAAAAAGCTGTTTTTGCTTACCACCAGCAATTCCAAAACTGGTCAAACCAATACGAATTCCATTTAAACCATGAATTAAGGCGGCAGCTATTACCAACAATTCGCCAGTCAGAAAGATGGGGTTTTTAACCAACGCGATGAAACCATCATAGGCTTCTGGACCTTTTGCCAATTGTCCCAACATGATTAAATGAAGGAAAAGATAAAGGGTCAGACCAAGTCCGGTAATACGATTGAGAATAAATGCCCAGGAACCAAGGCTTTTGTTACGGGGGTCAAACCATTTAATAAAATTCGCAGGTTTTTGCGATTGCTCTGCCATTGTTACTCCTATTTCACACCAAAAAATTTCTTAATTCGTTTTGTAACTAATTTTTTACGTAAATCCATAATTCGCCAGGCTGGGTCGACATACGATAGGCAAACTTCCGTGCATTCATAGGCACTGTGACAACGCCAGGCTCCATTTTCCGAATCAACCAGTTCTAACACACAGGGATTAAGATCAACGGATTGCTGCGCTCCAGCCAGAACTGCCGGTCCCAGGTAGGCTGGTGTGGTCAACGCAATAGGACAGGCGCTGATACACAGCCCACATTCGATGCAATCCGAGAGCCTTAATAAATCATCCTCAGGATCAAATTTCCCTTTGCTGTTCTCATATCCGGCAGGAACTATTGGTTGGTGACCAACACTCTCCATTCTTTGATAAAAGACGGTCATATCTACAGATAAATCACTGATGATGGGGAAATTGCGCATCGGTTCCACCCGAATGGTGCCACCATCTTTCGTTACCAAGCGAATGGATGTTATGCAGGTCAATTTCTCAACGCCATTTACCACCATTCCACAGGCTCCACAGGTTGAATGATGACAGGCATGAGAAAAGACTAAAGAACGGTCAGTAAATGCCCAAATCCGCTCAATCCCATCCAAAACATATTCATCCGGATCTACTTCCATTTCAAAGCGTTCAAAATGTCCCGTTTGATCACCTTTTTTACGAAAAACCTCGAATGTAACATGCCAGTTTGGCGTCATAAAACCTCCTGGTTGTTTGCAATTCGAAACCTTCGATAGGAAAGAACAGGTATTTCTGAAGTCTGACAGGGAAAATTCAAACCTAATTTCTGGCATACAATGTCAGCAGTTTTTTCCGCCATTAAGCGCATGGTGGTAGCTTTCCCTCCTGTGATGGTAACCAGACCATCGACATTATCAGTCTCTTTATGATCAAAACATTTAAAGGTGCGTGTGAGGCTGTGACCCTTTGTCCTGGAGTCCAAAAGAGGTCTGGAGGCCATAAAAGCACCCCTCTCTTTAGTATTTCGAATCTCAGGGATCAATTCACAACCACGATCAAACATAAGTTTGACCTGATCTTCAAAGACTGGAATGTAATCAAGATTGTCTGCATCAAATGATGTCGTACCAACCGTTATCATTTGACGTTGTGGAACAATAATATCTCCATCTCCAGGTTCATCGAGACGATTAATAACCCGGTCACAGAGACGTTGATCGTATGTGACCATTACGCCTGGCGTTGGTTTGATGGGAAGGTCGATGGTTCCAGCATGACCTGCTATCTCTCCTGCCCAAACACCTGCAGCATTAATCACGATTTCAGCTTTTAACTCTTTGACATGGTTATCTGAACGATCGGTATATTTGACACCAGTGATATTCCCTTTCCCATTAAAGATGAAATCAATCATCTCGCAAAAGAGTTTAAAGCGGGCTCCATGTGTATTCGCTGATGCTCCAAACGCCATCGCCAATCGGAGAGGATCGAATGTGCCATCAGGAACTCTAAAAGCAGTGATTAGGTTAGGATTGAGATGTGGTTCAATCTCTAAAGCTTGTTTTGGATTCAATTCTTCGATCGGGATATGACATTCGACACACCCCCTAATAAATGAATCCCGGTATGCCATATCAGATTCATTGAGTGCAATAAAAAGACCGCCGTTAGGTTCGATCACCTGTGGAACAATCTTCCGCAGGATCAGGTTCTCATCAATACATTCAATGGCTGATTCCTGATCATCAACCGCATAACGAGCTCCACTGTGCAGCAGGCCATGAGTACGGCCGGAGGTGCCATTAACGAGTGGTCCGCGTTCCAGAACGGTAACTTCGAATCCACGCTGTGCCAGATCATATGCGACCGCCACTCCAGTGAATCCAGCACCGATCACAATTGCATGAGGTTTCATTTTCTTAGTTGCTCCATTGTTTCATTTTCACAATCTTATCATTATCTATCTTTTCATCTAGTTGTATGGATGTTTTTGGTGGTAACATAACTGCCAAAAAGTCCCTGCCAACCTCGTGTAATCGAGATCATACCATTATTTTAACGAAAGTAGAGTTTACTCAATCCAGTCAAATGAGCGTGTTACGGCTTTCTTCCAACCAGCATATAGTTTTTTACGTTCATCCATTTCCATCTGTGGTCGCCAGATTGCATCACGACCCCAATTAGCTCGAAGATCATCGATTTTTTTCCAAACGCCAACTGCGAGTCCGGCCGCATAAGCTGCTCCCAAGGCAGTAGTTTCTGATACGGTCGGGCGGATAACGGGAACGCCAAGAATATCCGCTTGAAATTGCATTAATGTGTTATTGAAGACCATCCCCCCATCAACCTTAAGTGCTTTTAAATCGACACCAGAGTCCTTATTCATGGCATCCAAAACCTCACGGGTTTGGTATGCAGTCGATTCAAGAACTGCACGTGCAAGATGCCCTTTGTTGATGTAACGTGTCAAACCCACTATGACTCCACGGGCATCACTACGCCAATACGGTGCATATAATCCAGAAAAAGCTGGAACAAAATAAATACCACCACTGTCGTTAACTGATTTTGCGAGTGGTTCAATATCGGAGGAGTTTTGTATCAGACCAAAATTATCACGCAGCCATTGCACCAAAGCACCAGTAATTGCGATGGAACCTTCCAATGCATAGACTGCCGCAGAATCTCCGATTTTATATCCAAGAGTGGTCAATAAACCGTTTTGTGATTGTACAGCTCTTGTGCCTGTATTGAGCAACATGAAGCAACCGGTTCCATATGTATTCTTGGCTTCCCCAACATCAAAACATGTCTGACCAAAGAGAGCTGCTTGTTGGTCACCTAAGACACCGGCGATCGGTACACCAGCCAATTGTCCAAGATTTATTTTTCCATAAATTTCACTGGATGACCGGATTTGTGGCAACATGGCACGTGGAATATCCATGGTTTTTAATATTTCAGCGTCCCAATCCAGTGATTCGAGATTCATGCAAAGTGTCCGGGACGCATTCGTCACATCGGTGATATGCAAACCATTCTCGGGACCACCGGTGAGATTCCAAATCAACCAGGAGTCTATGGTGCCAAAAAGGATTTCTCCATTCTGAGCTTGCTCCCGAAAACCTGCAAAATTATCCAGAATCCATTTGATTTTTGGTCCGGAAAAATAGGTCGCCAAAGGTAACCCTGTTGTAGAGCGAAAACGATCCTGACCACCATCCAAAGAAAAAGCATTGCAAATTTTATCAGTACGGGTATCTTGCCAGACAATAGCTGGATGGACTGGTTTTCCGGTGGATTTTTCCCAAAGAACTGCTGTTTCACGTTGGTTGGTGATTCCCACTGCTGCAACATCACTGGAGCGAATACCACTTTTTAAGAGGACACTGGATATCAACTCCTGTGTGTTCTGCCAGATTTCTAAAGGATCATGTTCGACCCAACCGGGTTGTGGATAAATCTGTTGATGTTCTTTTTGATCTACAGCAACAATCTTCCCCTGTTGATCAAATAATATGAAGCGAGTACTGGTGGTGCCTTGATCGATTGCAGCAATATACATCCGAATAACCTCCTTGTTTATGATAAGGGAAAAAAGTATATTGGTCGGGCGACCGAGATCTATATCTTATTATATTCAGTCATATCGAAATTGATGAATAAATTCAGGTGAATTTACCTTTAAACCACGACTAGTATTACCTCAATTAACTCGGGTTGACGAGAATTTTTGGTGGATAACCCAACCAAAAACATCCTGACCACAAAAGTGAAAAGAATCTTTATCTTTGAAATCACAAAAATAATGACACTGGTTTCCTTCGTTTCTTAATTCTTACCAGATCATCACTTGCAATTATTAAAGGTTCTTCACAAATTGAATACAATGCATTCAAAAAGACCTCTGGTGGATCACCTTTTGATACGAAACTGTTTGCACCGGCTATTAGTGCTTCAGTCTTGACCTGTGGTTTGCTGCTCAAAACGATAATATACATACCAGGGTTAATTTTTCTCAGATGGTTTAGTCGGTCTTTCATACTAATATATGTTGGCTGAATTCCCCCACAACACTCTTCTGGCAATTCCCAATCCAATAACAATAATTTTGGTTTAATTTTTTCTACTGTTAAGAATAATTCATTTACTGTACGAACTTCAGCGACGACTTGCCAGCAAGCACGATCCTGATCTAATAACAGGTTGATTGCAGAACGTACTTTAGCATCGTCATCAGCAATCATCAATTTAATCATTTCTTTACCATTTCTTCTCTCTTTTCTCAAAATAAACAATCTTGATATTTGTTTAACTTTAATCCATGGATGAGAGTTGAACAACCCACTGAAGTTTAGATTCAAATTCGTACCTAAAGCGAGTTGACACCTGGTCAAAAGACCAGGTTAATTGATTTGGTACATTCAATTCTTGTATAAATCAATAAACTGGAGCAGGCAGGAAATCGGTGGTGATACGCGTCAAAAATTCCAAGACTATTAATAATGGAAAAGATAAAATTAAATGTTACACTAAAAGGAAAAATGAATTGAAGAGTGATTTATGAAGATAATACTAACCGGTTTTGAACCTTTTAATGGCAGCAAAGTCAATCCTTCTGCTGAGGTCGTTAATCGCATAACACACGGTTTATTCCCAGAGCACAAGCTTATTCGTCGGGTCCTACCAGTCGATAGTGTAGTAGCGATTGATTGGATGAAGAGGGTGATCCTTGATCAGCAACCGGATATCATCATCATGCTGGGGGAAGCTTCATTAAGACCGGTTGTATCCATTGAGAAAATTGCGGTCAATTGGATGGATTTTCAAATTCCTGATAATTCAGGGAACCAATTATTTGATACATCTGTCGTTAAAGAAGGAACGGATGGATTATTTTCAACTCTACCGGTAAGTGAAATTTTTTCAGCATTAAAAACCGTTGGTATTCCTGCTGAAATTTCATTAACTGCCGGTGCTTTTTTATGCAACCAATTGTTTTATACTGGATTATTTTATTCAAAGTTTTTTGAAAAGAAAAATCAATGTGGTTTTATCCATCTTCCACCTTTACCAGAACAAATAGTTGAAAAGGATGCTGCCTCTCCTTCAATGCATATTGAATTGAGTCTGAAGGCTATCGAGATTGCCATTCAGACTTGTATTGAGAGTAAAAAAGCCGGTTAAATTTATTCACTGATTGCGCCAATAACAGAAAGCAATTGATTGGCGAGACCTTTTTCAACGATAGCTATTTGGTTCAATTTAATTTTTATGTCCTGAAGGATATCGGGTTGTTCCCCCTGATAAAGATTAAAAAACAGATGGCCAACTTCATCCCACTGCTCACCTAAGAACAAGTATTGCTCACCTATCGCACCCAGTGCTGGGGCTGCTGCCTGGTGAGCTGCTTCTAATAAAAATAGACCATACATTTTTCGGAATGCACCACCTCCGGTGCCACCAATTTGATCGATCATCATAAAGGCATTCAACGCAGCATGATTTAATTTTTCAGCGCTCCAATTCTTCCATTGATCCATCGACCTGGCGAAAAGTAAAATGGCACGTAATCCTTCATTCGTATTTGGAGCATTTAAGAATTGAATCATATTCTCCCGTACCGCAGAAAATATTTGATATCGGGTTAGAAAATGGTAAAAATTCCATTCAATCTCCAACCAGGTGTTATCCGGTGGAAATGGTTCCATTTTCGAAACACGCGCTTTGGATAACTCCGGAATTGGGACAATGTGGTGATTTTGGGGATGTTCTAATGATGAAACTGTGATGGGATATCCGACTTGATCACGATCGGATACATATACAACATTCTCTTCCTCATCAAATCCAAAAACGGTAACACAATGACTACCAAAGCGCTGATCTTCCGGCATATGCAAATATTCCAATGCTGACATTTCCACATAAACAATTATGGGATGGTTGAGGATAAGTTGACTTTTAATGGAATTCCAGGCTGATTGTTCTCCGGTTGTGGTTTTTATGTGGATATTGATATGGCTATGTTGAGTAAGATTTTCTTCAAATTTTCTTGGCAGCATGCGGCCACCGATTAACGGGTGTGGTAAATTACGAATACTAAAATAATAAAAATGAAGACCTGCGCCAAGACCAAAGAGCATTTCTTCACTCAAATTAACGCCATAATATTTGATTACCTCCCGGATTGCCGATGTGGTATCGTTTTTACCAGATAATGGAATGAACCCTTCAATGATATGCTTCATAGAAAACTACGCTTTAGTTGTTTATAGATAATTATAGTATCAACTCAAAAAACAGGGTTCGGGTTGAGGTTTTGGTGTGAAATACCAACCAAAACCACCGTGATAGTTAAGACGAAAAGTATAAACTCAAAAGCCGGGGTTGGTTGGTGTTTTTAGCGACGAATGCCAGCGATCTACCTAAACTGTTTATTATTGGAAAGTTACTAATGATTCAAATTTTGATAGGGGTCAGGAGATCAATGCAACCTATTTAAAAGGGAAAATGCACCAATGATATCGGAAAAAAATAAGTTAAAAAATTTGATGTGCTATAATGACTAAAATTCGAAAACAAGAGATTTTGATAATTATTTGTTAATTGTGACTACTAAAACCATTATTTTTGGACACACATAAATATCTGAAAAAATCTCATCATTAATTAAAATAGCAGGGAGACTATGCGCATCTTTATTACTGGCGTAGCTGGATTTATCGGCTCAGCATTAGCAAACAAATTGGTTCAGGAAAATCATTATGTTCGCGGTTTGGATGACCTTTCAACCGGTGATCCTGATAAATTATTACCTGAGGTTGAATTCATTCGTGGTGATATCAATGACCGCCCAAAATTATGGTCATTATTGCAGGATATTGATTGTATTTATCATACGGCTGCCCGGGTTGTTGTGCCTGAATCAGTATTGTACCCAAGGGAATACAATTTGGTAAATGTCGGTGGAACAGTTACTTTAATGGAAGCCATGCGGGATGTTGGTGTTCGTCGTGTGGTATTCACCTCCTCAGGAGCTATATATGGAAATCAATCCACTCAACCAGTTAAAGAGTCTGCTCTTCCCCAACCCCACTCCCCGTATGCAGTATCAAAATTATCCGCTGAATATTACATTCATACCATTGGAAAATTGTGGGAAATCGAAACAGTCAACCTGCGAATTTTTAATGCCTATGGTCCTGGGCAACAAATCCGCCCTACCCATCCGCCAGTGATCCCCTATTTTTTAAAACAAGCACAGCTTAATTCCACACTGGTCGTCCATGGCGATGGTTCACAAACACGTGACTATATCTTTATTAACGACGTCGTCAATGGGTTGATTGCTGCATCTTCCGCAAAAAATATTAATCGTGGGACAATCAACATTGGCAGCGGTAGGGAAACGAGCATTCGAGAATTAACCCGTCTGGTTGGGGAGATTACCGGAAAAAGTCCCGAGATTGTCTACAATGTCCGCAATGATGGTGGACCAAACCGAATGTGCGCTGACATTTCTATGGCAAGAGAAAAACTCAATTTTTATCCGATGACCCCACTGGAGATTGGTTTACAAGAAATTTACGAAACTGACATTCGAACCAAAGCAAAGAATTCGATATAAACATTTAAGATTTTTATAAAAAGCCTTTTTGCCATCATCTCAATAAATTGGTGCTGGTGGGTGTTTTTGGCGGTGATTCTCACAAAAAACACACTAACCGCTATAATGAATCTACCCCTTTTGTTTGTTATTAAGTAGTGAATTTGATATACTTTTTGGGGACATCAAATTAAGTGTTATCGTATTTCTTTCTCTTATGTAGATATTGGATGGCTGTGAAGATCAAAAATTCCATTCTCAAACCACTGGTTACCTTCATTTTTTTAATTTTCTTGCTATCAGCCTGTAATCAGAATAATTTGAGCGCTACCAACAATCATCCGAATAACAGGGTTTATGCGGTCGATAAAATATTCCGTGATTATTATAAAAAATTAGGGGGTACTGAAGTTTTCGGAAGCATTATTTCGGAAGTATTCACCTTTGAAGAAAATCAGTGTCAATATACAGAAAATGCATTAATGTGTTTCAACCCAACGTTTAACCAGAATGATGGTTATCTTTTATTCCCAATCGGTGTGCTCTTTGGAATTGATAATGCTGGAACAAATGGATCAACTATTCAGGTTTATGAAGAATTCAGAAATTTATATGAGCTTGTTGGAGGAGAAGCAACAACAGGTAAACCAATGACAATTGCAGGATACAATATACAGGAAAAACGGATTGAACAATACTTTGAGAATATTGGTTTTTACCAAAAATTAGATGATCGAAAATCAAATTTATTAGCCTACGGGGTTTATGCATGTGATGAAAAATGCCGTTTCACTGCAAAATATGGATCTGCTGTTAATGTTAATGCGCAAGTAGTTTCCCTGCCATTTCTACCATTTATGGCAAGATTTGAATATCTGAATGCCTTTGGCGAACCTCTGACCGCACCGCTTGAAATCCAATCGGGATTGTACCAGCAGGTTTTTAAGAATGTTGTTTTACTTGGAAATCCAGATTTGCCTGAAACAATCCACCTTTTAGATTTACCGGTACGCCTGGGATTCAAACAGGATTCGCCTGGACCCCAGATTTATTCATCAGAAGACAATATGGTTTTCTATATTGTTAGTAGTCCCTATGGATTTCATGTTCCTACTGTTTTTGATCAATTTATCACCCAGCATGGTGGAAGAGAACTCTCAGGCAATCCGTTGAGCGAGGTTTATCAGGAAGGTGATCGAATCCGCCAATGTTATCAAAATTATTGCCTGGATTATTTCCCGAATGCAAAAGATGTTAGAATGGTCGACCTGGGACAACAATTCTTACAAACTATGAATATCGAGACAGAAGATGTGGTGCATTTTGAATATTCTTCTGAGACGGTTATCATACAGGTCAGTGAAAAATCACAGCATGTAGCCTTAAACGAAGCACAAGAATTGAAAATTCAAATTCTGCGATCGGGAGACCAAACACCACTTCAAAATATTGAGGCAAAACTCAAAATTACTTTACCAAATGGCAGTGAATACAATTACTCAGTTCCAGCAACCGATGAATATGGAATAACTCAGATTACAATACCAGCGATTAAAAGAGTTCAGAACGGAAGCGTGCTTACTTACGCCTTATGTCTGGATGTGCCTTCTGATGAACCAATCTGTATTAAGGACAGTTATTTGATCTGGTGATATCAAGGTTGTGCTTCAGCAAATAATTGATACTCTGCAATGTTCCCGGAAACAGAAGCCAATTCAATCAAAAATTCACCCTGCAAGGCTGGATTAGTTAAGGAAGATTGCCAGCGACGAAGACCAATAAGCTGACCCTGATCATCCAGACCGACAGCGACGATGCTAACGATAGAAGCAGGTTCATTCAGGGTGAAATCGCCTCGAATGGTTAGTAGTTGTCCATCAAGTATTGAATGTTCCGAATCAACGTTAATTTCTATGTTGAGATATCGCCCGGATTCTGGGTTGTATGGAATCGCGGAGGAAAACTGCGCACTTTTTTGGAACGGTTGCGGGATTGGGCCAGGAAAATATATGGCAATCGGCATCTTTTCATCAACCAAAAGAATATTGAGTGGAGCGGTAGCCTGCCTGGAAAAGACTTGCGAAGCCTGTTGATCTGCCATATTAAAACTGACATTCACATTCTCATATGACTCTGTACTGGTATTATGAACCCACACAAAACACCAGGCACCTCCATCCACAACCGCTACACAATTCAGACCCTCCAGGGGTAATTGGATAGGAGTCGGTACTGGTGTCTGATTGGCTGGGGGAAGCATCTCAACCGGGATAAGCAATGTTTCTCCAACAATCATGACATTCGGATTGGTATCCGGGTTCATTTCCTTCAAGGCATCCAAAGAGACGCCATAAATCCAGGCGATCCCTCCAAGTGTTTCTCCTAATTTGATGGTATGAACTTGGGGTGTTGAGGTTGGTGATGGCAATGCGGTTGGTGAAAGCACCGGGGCAGTTGTCAGTGTTATGGTTGGTGTCAGAGTAGGTGCAATCGTAGCTGTTGCTGGAATTCTTGTGAAGGCACTATCTGGCAAAGATAGCTGACCAGACGGAACACAGCTGGTAAGGATAATTATCAAAGGGATGACTAATAGTTTAATTATTGACTTCAATTTCATGTTTGGAATCATACCATGTTTTGAATTCATTGTTTCTCCCACAAATCCCTTGTCCTGCTTAAGTGCCTATGCTAAACTCAATGCATGACAACTGCTGAAGAAAAAATGTTCCAGGAAGCCGTGGATGCAATTAATGAAGGGAATAAAGTTCGCGGAAAAGACCTGTTAACCCGATTGATAAAACAGGACCAGGATAATGCTGAGTACTGGTTGTGGATGAGTGCAGTGGTCGATTCAACAAAAGAAAGACGTTATTGCCTTAACCAGAGCATCAAATTTGATCCTGATAATCAAATGGCCCGCAGAGGTTTGATTTTGCTGGGTGACCTACCCCCTGATGAAAGTTTTATCATCCCTTATGAAGCCCAGAAGCGAAAATGGCAATTGCCTCCGATTACGCCACTTGAAAAACCGCAAGCAAGAATACCCTGGTTGAAAGTTGGTTTAACATCTCTCGGTCTAATGGCTGCCGTTGTGTTGATCATCATGGCGATTAATTCTAACCGGCTGTGGACTTTTCGTGGTCGCAACTTGCTTGCCATGGGGACTGCTATTCCTACACCAACCTATCCTCCCAGTGCAACACCTACAATCACGCTGACCCCGCGCATCATTGAGCCAACCGCACCATGGGATATCCTGCAGAGCACCTATACGCCCACTCCTATCTATGTTTATACACCGCATCCGATAATTGAAGCTTACAGTATTGGCATGCGTAATTATCAGAAAAATGATTGGAATGAGGCAATCAAGTTTTTTACACAGGCAATTCAAACGCAAAAAGATGCGCCTGATTTGTATTATCATCTTGGAGAAGCTTATCTAATGAATGGGGAAATCGTAAATGCACGATCAGCATATGAAGAATCGATCAAATTGGATGCTGATTTTGCCCCGGGTTATTACGGTAGAGCAAAGACAAATCTTTTAAGGAATGAAACGGTGGTTGATGCGATTGATGACTTACTAATTTGCATCGAGCTTGATCCGGAATATGGTGAAGCATACCTGTCACTGGTACAGTCCTATCTAAAGGAAGAAGACATAGAAAAAGCCCGCGATCTCATCGTAGAGATTGAAAGATTATTACCTGAATCCCCATTATATGACCTGGCAAACGGACGAATCGCTTTATCAGAAAATGACTTTAACCTGGCGATCGATTACGCAAAAAATGCGCTAGAGAAAGATTTAACCTTATTGGAAGCCTATAAATTTTTGGGTGAGGTTTATCAGACGAGTGGAAATGCAAAGGCATCCCTTGATCCATTGTTGATTTATTACCGATACAATTCCACCTCTGATCCGCAGGCTGATATTCTATTAGCAAACGCTTATGCAGCCAATAACAATTTTGAAGAAGCGATTAAGTTGTTAGATGCAATCCTCAATAAAGATCGAATGTATTATGAAGGGTTTATGCAACGTGGTTTAATTTATACTTCGATGGATGAATTTAGTAAAGCATACGAGGATTATGAAAGCGCATTCAAATTGGTGCCAAAATCATTTGATGTTTGCATTATTCTCAGTGAAGCAAATTTCCCTTTGAATAAACCGGGGAACGCCTATCAACAAGCGAGTGATTGTCAGAAATTAGCTGAAAATGATCAGGAATTAGCACATATGTACTTTGTTAGAGCCGTTGCACTGGAAGCATTGAAAAACGATGTTGCCAAACGCGATTGGGAGCGTATGTTAGAGTTGGATCCGGAAGCTATATTGCCAGAATGGAAGGCAACCGCTGAGTTTTACTTAAACCAATATTACACTGCAACGCCAACACCAACATCAAGAATTCCAACAAGCTCATCAACAATCCAGCCATCAAATACTCCTACAGTCACGCCTACAAAGTGATTGATGGTTCTCATAAAATGAAATCACGTTTACAAACACTTCTCATCGTTAAAGACAGAATAAGAAGGCGTTCTCAAAGATCAGTCGACACACGGCATTCTTTACGCCAGATTAGTCTTGTTTTTTTGATTGTGTTGTTAATATTACTGGCAAGTATTCCGGTGATAGGTGGTTACTTTTACACGCAACTAACGAATGATTTACCTTCGGTTGAATGGATTCCAGCATTGCTTGATCCGGATAATGGCGTATTATTAGCACCAACTGTTTTGTTGGATCAGCGTGGGGAAAAAGAAATATTTTGGTTGGAAGAGCTGGGAGCGAACAGACGCTTTCTTTCGCTTGATCCAAACCAGACAGAATTCATCAGTCCTTATGTAGTGCAACTGACGGTTGCTGTTTATCAACCAGATTTCTGGACAAGCCCCGGTTACAACCGGAATTTATTATCCACTGGAACAGAACGTACGATCGCTGAGAGATTGGTGGAAAAATTATTGCTTTGGGATGAGCCAGACAACCTGAGTAAGATCCTACAGATGCGATTACTGGCATCTCAGATAACAAAACGGTATGGCAGGGCGCAAGTACTCGAGTGGTTCCTGAATAGTAGTGGATATGGCCATAACACAATTGGAATTGATTCAGCTGCTCGTCTTTATCTTAATAAAAAAGCAAGTGAACTGAATCTGGCAGAAGCTGCGTTATTGGTAGCAGTTTCTCAGACGCCAGCCCTCAACCCGCTCGATGCCCCGCAGGCTGCTGAGGAAAATCAATCAAACTTATTAAATCAATTGCATGAGGATGGGTTTATTGCTGATGAAGATTATCAGTATAGCACCAGCACAGAACTTGAACTCGTTTCTGAAATTCAGGAAAAGAATGAAATCGCGAGTGCATTTGCCTCATTGGTAATGCAAGAATTATTTGAGATTTATGGGCGAGAACGAGTGGAATTGGGAGGTTTACGCGTTATTACAAGCCTGGATTTCGAAATTCAAACAGCATTGCAATGCACATTGGAAGCCCAACTCGATCGATTGAACGGGACAGCCAATAACCAGTCAAGTTGTTCACCTGAAAGATTTTTACCTTCTTTGTTTGATGAAACCCTGGAAGATATCGGTTTGGAAGGTAGTGGCATAATTCTCGAACCCAGGACCGGTGAAATCATCGCAATGGTTGGGAATTTGGATGGCCAACAGGAATCCAGTTTTATCACAGTCCATCAAGCAGGTTCGATTTTATCTCCCCTGGTTGCAGTGAATGCATTTGCCAGAGGTTTTTCACCTGCCACCCAGGTTTGGGATATCCCGGCAAATTTACCAGATGATCTATCAACTTTTCACTTACCAGTTGATGAATATAAAGGTCCCATGCGATTACGGACTGCGCTTGCCAATGATTACCTCACCGGCGTAAATAAATTATTGCAACAACTCGGAACGGATGTGGTATCCCGCAGTTCACAATCGTTTGGATTAATTACAATCAGCACGATGGAAAATGTTCAGGATTTTCTTTATGCTGGAGAAAACGCTACTATTGTGGAAGTGGCTGATTTTTATCGAATTTTCGCCACACAGGGAATCCGCAACGGCAAAAAGAATCCTGCTAATGGATTGATTGAGCCGATCATAATCAGGCAAGTGGAACTGGCGGATGGTTTACCAATGGATACGTTTTTAATAGAATCACAGGTGATCCTGAGCCCACAACTGGCTTACCTGGTACATGATATCCTCAGAGATGATTTTGAACGCAGAGAAACACTTGGCTATCCAAATCTATTAGAAATTGGGCGACCAAGTGGAGCAAAATTTGGAACTACATTTGAAAAAGATGAAATCTGGACAGCTGGCTACACCCCCCAATATGTGAGTGTGATCTGGTTTGGGCAGTCAGACGATCACAGTGAAATCCTGAACCCAAAAATTGCTGGTGGTGTCTGGTACGCTATGATGCAATGGCTACATCAGAATCTGCCTGTAGAAAATTGGCAAGAACCAACCGGCATCACTGAGGTTGTTGTCTGTAATTTGTCCGGCTTACTGCCAACCAGAGAATGTCCTTCAACGATAACCGAACGTTTTATTGATGGAACCCAACCAGTTGGCTATGACACACTGTTCAAAAGTTATGATATCAATCGTGAAACAGGACTACTGGCAACTGTATTTACACCACCAGAAACAATCGAAACCAGAACTTTCATGATGATCCCTGAAGATGCAATCGACTGGGCTGTTGAAAATGGAATTTCGATACCCCCAAAAAATTATGATTTGATTCAGGCACCAAATCCTTCATTGGATGTTGTCATTACAACCCCTGCCAATTATAGTTTTGTAAATGGAGTAGTTGAGATTCTAGGCACAGTACTTACAGACGATATGACCAGTTTCCGTATCCAGGTTGGACAGGGATTGAATCCGGAAAGCTGGCTTCAGATTGGTGAAGATAACACCCGCAAGATTTCAAACCGGAAGATTGTTGACTGGGATACTACAAATATTGAAGATGGACTTTATGCATTACGCTTATTGGTAATCCGTGAAAATTTTCAGGTTGACACACACACTTTACAGGTCTCTGTGGATAATACAATCCCGATTGGAAAGATCATTTATCCCCTTGCAGATCAAACGATTCCCAGATCCTCTCAAGGAACCATTACCTTACAGGCAGAAGTATTCGACCAGGCAGGGATCGATCGGGTTGAATGGTGGCTGGATGGAAAAAAAGTTGTCAGTATTAACCAAATACCGTATAGTTATCCTATCAGCATTAATGCTGGAAAACACAGCGTGTTCATGAAAATATATGATCTGGCAGGCAATGAAACAATTTCCAGTGAGTTTGAATTTGTGGTTGAATAATTATTAGCTTTTCAGGAGGAAAAATGAACACACAAATTACCTGGTATGGGCATGCGACCCTGGGAATTAATACTTTTGGATACAAATTAATCATTGATCCATATTTTACTGGTAACCCTTCCTCTCCCATAAAAGCCGATCAGGTTCAGGCTGATTATCTCTTAATCACCCATGGGCATGGAGATCATGTTGGGGATAGTATAGCCATCGCCCAACGGACAAACGCAGAAGTGATCTCAAATGCTGAAATCGTAAATTGGATCAGCAAACAGGGGGTGAAAAAGACGCATGGACAACATTTGGGCGGTGGGTTTAAATATCCATTTGGTTATTTAAAATTAACGCTTGCACTCCATGGTTCTGCACTTCCGGATGGATCCAATGGTGGAAATCCAGCTGGTTTTTTATTAACAACCAATGATCAGAAAAAAATCTATCTGGCTGGAGACACAGGCTTGTTTGGAGATATGAAATTGATCGGGGAAGAAGGCATTGATCTGGCTGTCATCCCCATCGGGGACAACTACACAATGGGACCGGAGGATGCGCTTCGGGCAGTTAAATTGATCCAACCAAAACATGTTATTCCGATTCACTTCAATACCTGGGATTTAATTTCTCAGGATGGACCTGCCTGGGCAAGCAGGGTGGAAGAAGAAACTGAGTCCCAGGTTCATATATTGAAACCAGGGGAATCGTACAAACTTTAGAATCGTTTTAACTAATTGAGACAAAGATTATACAATATATCGATTTTGTATAAGGTTAAATATAAAATCAATATATTATTATTAATGATCCAGTTGTCAAAACAGGCTTTTGAAATTGGTTTAAAACAGTAGGTGAAGAGACAAATTTTATTGAAAGTTGATAGGTTTTGCCAGCCTTTGTCAACTACAATTTGCTCGAATAAGCAAAAAATGGATGAAAATCCGGAGGATTCATGGAGCCAATGCCAGGGAAAGAAGAAAAAGAAAAATTTTATAATTTGAGCCTGGTCGAACGCCATGAATGGCTGCAAAAATCGCACCATCTGGACGCAAACACAGTCTCCATTCTCAGTGGTGAAAATGGATTAAAAATTGAACAGGCTGACCACATGATTGAAAATGTGATCGGAATTTTTGGTTTGCCATTGGGTATCGCTCATAATTTTATTGTCAATGGTAAAGAAGTGTTAGTCCCAATGGTGATTGAAGAACCATCAGTGGTTGCCAGTGCTTCCTTCATGGCAAAACTTGCCCGCCCGTCCGGCGGATTTTTTGCACATACCAGTGCCCCGGAAATGATTGCTCAAATTCAGGTCATTGCGCTGGATGAAATCCACAGTGCGAGATTAAAAATACTGGAAGCCAAACAAGATTTGATGGAAATAGCCGGGAAAGTTGACCCGGTGCTGAGTAAATATGGTGGCGGTCCCCGAGATATTGAAGTGAGATTGTTCAAGGACTCACCCATTGGACCCTTCCTGGTAGTGCACTTGATTTTTGATGTACGCGATGCCATGGGTGCCAATGCAGTTAATACAGCTGCTGAAACACTGGCACCCGAAATTGAAAACCTGACAGGTGGCAAGGTTCACCTGCGGATTCTCTCAAACCTGGCAGACCGGCGGCTGGCAAGGGCAAGGGTAACTATTCTGAAAGAAAATCTTGCTTTTGGTGATTTCAATGCCGAAGAAGTACGCGATGGAATTATCGCAGCCTGGGCATTCTCTTCCGTGGACCCTTATCGCGCGGCAACCCACAATAAAGGCATCATGAATGCGATCGATCCGATCGTGATTGCAACCGGAAATGATTGGCGTGCAGTCGAAGCCGGAGCCCATGCCTATGCAGCTCGTTCAGGAAAATATACCAGCCTGACCACCTGGGCGAAGGACAAAGATGGTAACCTGGTGGGAACGATCGAAATGCCAATGGCGGTCGGCATAGTGGGTGGTGCGACGCGTGTACATCCCGCAGCGAAAGCATCATTGATATTAATGAAGATCGAAACCGCAAGCCAACTGGCTGAAATCATTGTATCGGCAGGATTGGCGCAGAATCTGGCAGCACTACGCGCATTGTCAACAGAAGGTATCCAACGGGGACATATGAGCCTGCACGCTCGTCAGGTGGCTATCACAGCCGGTGCTGATGGAGATGAAATCGCGCGACTGTCAGCGCAGCTGGCTCAGGAGAAAAATGTACGGGTGGAACGCGCCCAGGAAATATTAGCAGAATGGAGAAAATAAATTAAAGATGAATGATTATGCTACCGATCCAATTTTGTTAAAACCCAGAAACCCGGTTGGTATCATCGGATATGGGGCTTATGTCCCCCGTTACCGTTTACCAGCCTCAGAAGTTGCAAGATTATGGAAAGGCGGAGATGGCGAAGGCCTGCCGATCAAAGAAAAAGCAGTACCCGGGATGGATGAAGATACCATCACCATGTCAATTGAAGCCTCCCGCAATGCATTGAAACGGGCAGCCATCGACCCGAAAGAAATTCGAGCGGTATGGATTGGCAGCGAATCTCATCCTTATGCTGTCAAACCCTCTTCCACCATTGTGGGAGAAGCAATTGGATGTTCACCCCACATTCAGGCTGGTGACTGGGAGTTTGCCTGCAAAGCCGGTACAGAAGCAATGGTAGCGGCGATTGGACTGGTTGGATCCCGTATGGCAAAATATGCGCTGGCGATCGGTATGGATACTGCTCAGGGTCGCCCTGGGGATGCCCTGGAATATACAGCTGCCGCTGGTGGCGCTGCATTCATTTTAAGCCCGGCAGAGGAAGCGGTTGCCGTCATTAATTCCACATTCTCCTATGTCAGCGATACCCCTGATTTCTGGCGCAGACCAGAACAACATTATCCGGAGCATGGCCAACGCTTCACCGGCGATCCGGCTTATTTCAAACATATCACGGAAGCTGGCAAACATATGATGCAAGCGATGAATACCACCGCAGCGGATTATAAATATGCAGTCTTTCACCAACCCAACACAAAATTTCCACAACGTGTTGCCAGTATGCTTGGTTTCTCCAAAGAGCAATATACTACTGGTTTATTGTCACCCATGATTGGAAACACCTATGCTGGTGCGGCAATTATTGGATTGACTGCCATTCTGGACGAAGCGGAACCCGGTGATCGCATTCTGTTGGTCTCTTTCGGTTCCGGTGCCGGATCGGATGCCATGGACATCACAGTAACCGATCGAATTTTCGAACGACGAGACAAAGCCTTGAAGACCCAGGATTACATTGCCCGTCGAACTGAGATCGATTATGCCACTTATACGCGTTTACGCGGGAAATTGACAATGCGGTAAGGGAGGATCCATGCGCGAAGTTGTGATTGCAGGAATCGGACAGACCCCGGTGGGCGAACACTGGGACCTTTCTTTACGCAATATCTCTGCCAGAGCGGTACAGGCTGCCAAAAAAGATGCAGGTGGATTAATTCCCGAAGCGGTTTATATTGGGAATTTAATTGCCTCTGTTGCTTCTCACCAGGCAAACCTGGGCGCTCTGGTAACTGACAATACTTATATGGAAGGAATAGAAGCCTACACCGTGGAAGCTGGTGAAGCATCAGCTGCTGCTGCCTTCCGGTTGGCATACCTGGCGGTCGCATCCGGCTGGGTGGATATTGCTATGGCTGTGGGGATGGAAAAATATACCGATCTGGCTGGTGATAGTATGGACGAACCCACCCGCTTGGTGATGGATTACGATTACGAAGTCTATATTGGCCAGACTCTGACATCGCAAGCAGCCTTATTAATGAAGCGCTATATTCATGAATACCCCGATGTTGATCGCATGGCATTTGGTGCCTTTCCTTTAATAGGACATAAGAATGCGGTTAATAATCCAAATGCGATGTTTCGAAAAGCAATCAGACCGGAAGTGTATGAAAAAGCCGGGATGGTTTCCTCACCGATGAATATGTTCGATAGTGCGCCGTATGCAGATGGTGCCGCTGCGTTAATCTTAACCACTCCTGAGATAGCCAGCCAGGTGGGTCACCCATTGGTGCGGGTCATTGGATCAGATGTGGCCATTGATACTCTGGCGTTACATGACCGTCCTGATCCGCTGGCATTCCGGGCAGCTGGAGTCTCCGTTGAAAATGCCTGCTCACAAGCTGGCATATTACCCAGTGATGTGGATTTGTTTGAGTTACATGACGCATTCAGTATTTATGGGGTGCTTTCACTCGAAGCAGCAGGATTTGCATCTCGTGGGGAAGGTTGGAAACTGGCATTAGGCGACAAACTAACGCTGAAAGGCGATTTACCGATCAACACCATGGGTGGCCTGAAAGCCCGTGGGTATCCGCTGGGTGCTACAGGAGCCTATCAGCTGGTTGAAGCTGTGCTGCAATTACGCGGGGAAGCTGGAGAAAACCAGATTTCCAATGCCCGTCTGGCACTGGTACAGAGTCTGGGTGGTCCCGCCTCCACGGCAGTGACTCATGTTTTGGAAAGGATGCCTGCTTAACATCTTTTCATTTTAAAGTCCGAGTGTTTTTGGAAGGCGCATGCGCCTTCCAAAAACACTCACTAAACCCGTTGATTCGTCTGAAAAATATTAAAAGCAGCTAAGAAGATAGGAAATTGGGCAGTTTTGATAGGAATTGATAGAAGTTAACGATTAAACTGGCATAGATCGAATTATTATCAATTATTATGGGTTAGGGTGTTTTTGGGCGGGTAATTACCCGCCCAAAAACACCCGCCAACCCTGGAAGAGTAAAGTGGCATAGATCATCATGATGGATGAAAAGGAGTAACAGAAAATGGAAGTACCACGTCATTGGAGATTAAAAAAACAACGTTACGCATTGGTGGGTGAAGTTTGTCCCCATTGTAGTTCTAAAATTTTTCCACCACGCGATGTTTGCCCCTATTGCGGTGGAGAAGCAAAAACACAATTTGCATTCAGCGGCCGCGGTCAGATTTATAGTTTTACACAGATGACCAGTGTCCCAACCGGTTACGAACAATCCGCTCCTTATACCATGGCATTGGTGCAATTGGAAGAAGGTCCGGTTGTGACCGCCCAACTGACCGATTTAGGAGACCAGGATGTGGAAATTGGCATGCCAGTCGAAATGGTGACCCGCAAAATCCGCACCGACATGGATGATCGGGGGATCATTATTTATGGATATAAATTCAGGCCGGTTATGGGTTAAAATTATAAAATCCTACATATTGAAGATTAAACCGTCCTCTGTTTCTGAAGGGCGGTTTTTGTTAGGAGCTGATGGATTGCATATTGACAGTTTGTTCTAATTAGAGAAGGTGTTTGGTAATTGTAAGCTTTGGTTGCAGCTTACTTTTTGAAGTAACCAAGTATAATCTCGTCATAGCATACTTCTCTTGGTTAGCTAAACGTTTTAATTTCAGCGTACCATGAGTCCGGAAAATTAATAGATGGTCTGGTTGAATATCTCGTTTTTTTTGTTTTTCAATTTATGTTAAGTCAAATTTGGAGAAGAATCAATGACTACAATTGATGCCACTTTTAATATTCCAGTACAGATTGCACAAGGTTTATCAAATGGAACTTATGAACGTGTAGGCGGGGTAGTGCGAGAGATAGGGTCGAAACAAGTTGTTGCCTGGTTGCGAGAGAACGTGAAAAGCGATTCGGTCTTATCAAATTCTTCGGCTCTTTCATCAGTGAACGCTGCAGCAAATAATCTTAGTAATGTGGTCAGTAATCTGAGCAATGTAGCCAGTATTCTAAATTTGGCAGTTTCAACAATGGGCTTTGCTATAGTTCTAAAACGTTTAGGTGACATTGAACACCAACTTGAACAAGCCCAGGAAGTTCTTCAAGCCATTGATTATAAAATTGATTTGTCTTTTTATGCTAACTTTCGAGCTGCCCTTGATTTAGCCTTTAACGCTTTTACGATGACTAACTCTGAAACCCGCAAAATGAGTGCTATGCAAGCCATTAACCGTTTTTTGGAGGCAGAACATCACTATACCAAACTTACGGATATAGAAATTGGCAATGGTAGCCAGGTAGCGGATGAATACCTTACGACATTGTGCTTGGCCTATATTACTGAAGTTCGTTGTTACCTTGAATTAGAAGAACTTGATACTGCTCGACGCCGCCTGCAAGAAAGCGCGGTTGTACTTCGACCTCGTTTTGAAAAGCACATCAACACATTGTTGACTTCTAACCCAGCTGCTTATTTACACCCAAGTGTAAAAGAACAAGTTGGGTTGAAACATCTGACTAAAGTTTATCAATGGTTAAAACCAGGTGTAGATGAGAACGATATTTTTGACATGCAACGGGAAAATTTATTCAATTTGGCTCAGAAACCGGAAAATTGGATTGTCTCCCTCCCACAAGCCATTCGTATTCCAAAAGTTGCCAGCCAAACAAATGTGCTGAACGGGTTTGCCAAACAATCTAAAAAGTTTTTAGGGGCAATTCCAGGTAAGATATCTAAATTTTCAGGATCGAAAACCGGTTCACAAGAAGCGTTAACCCAATCAATTGAAATGGAGATTTATAGTCATTTACCAGCGATGATGGTATTAATGGGGTCAATGGTTGAAAATTATAATCGTATGGCGATGTATGAATCAGAAGTGTCGACAATACATCGGTTAGGGATGAGTTTCCAAGAGTGGCAACAATTAGCACCAACAGATAATGCTCAAGGAAATGGGACGGATTTAATTTATGTTACTGTGTCGTAAAAGCAAAAAGGCCGTGCAACACCGCGAGTTCACTTTCGGGATTGCGCAATCTACCTCGTGGTCGGATTCAGTGCTTGATGACTTTGTCCGCCAGATTTTGTTCTTGTAGCAAACGATAATTTCACCTATCTGCAGCCGGACAACCGATTTGAAGATTAAGTTAGATGCCCCCCGCTTGCTCCAGAGGTTGAATAGCAAATTAGATCGATTGACGGGCAAAAAGGAGAAATATTGGAAATTGTAACCATCAATTGTGCTTCTTGTGGTGCGCCGATTAAAGTACCACCCGAATTGGATAATTTCAATTGTGCATTTTGTGGGGCTAACTTGATGGTTAAGCGTGGCGATGGCTATGTTGCCCTCAAATTAATGGAGCAAGTGACCAAATCCATCCAGGATTCCGGTGCACAAACCCAATCGACGATTCGGGAAAGCACCCAGGTGACACAAAGTGAATTAAAACGATTGCAGCTTGGGCAGGAAATATCATCTTTGCAAATTCAACTTGCAAGTATCCAAGCCGAAATCCGATCCTTGCAACGCCAAAAGGCCGACCGCAAGATTAAAGGCCAGCTAAAAGGGTTGAGCCAGGCGGAGACTTCTCTGTGGAATCGGATAAATAAATTGCAATTGGCTTTGGGTGACTCATTTCCTAATAAAGAAACCGCCCAAGCCCATTTGAATGCAGGGCTACAACAACTACCCCCCAAGCCACGCGGCGGACTCTCTTCACTTGGTCGAGGCTGCTTAACGTGGTTCCTGGTATTGATTGTTTTCACTTGTTTAATTGGCATTCCAGCCCAAGCGCTGGATAAATCGTTATTTAACGAGGTCAGAACCAGTGGAAGTGAGGGAACTTCGGGTCCAATCTTTACCGCCGCGTCATTACTCATTTTTTTGATCAGTATCATCGGTTTTGTATACGGGTTAACTCCCAACGCAGAAATCTGGATTTCCGCAAAAAAATGGATACGAAGTAAATTCCACCGAAATAAGAAAACCAGTCCTCCTCCGGATGAAGCGGTTATCTCTATTGACCAGCCCAAGAATAAGTAGAATATGGGATAAGGCCATTTTTGATGATTTAAGGTAGATAAGAGCCTCAAATCCTGCCACTATTTTCACCCAAGTTTACAGGAACAATTTGGGTTGAAACGTCTGACCAATGTTTATCAATGGCTAAAACCAGGTATAAATGAGTGCGATGTCTTTGAAATGCAACGGGATAATCTATTCAATTTAGCTCAGAAACCGGAAAATTGGATTGTCTCACTCCCACAAGCCATTCGTATTCCAAAAGTTACCAGCCAAACAAATGTGCTAAACGGGTTTGCCAAACAATCTAAAAAGTTTATAGGGGCAATTCCAGGTAAGATATCTAAATTTTCAGGATCGAAAATGGGTTCTCAAGAAGCGGTAACACAATCTCCTGAAATGGAGATTTATGGTCATTTACCAGCAATACTGGGGTTAATGGAATCGATGGTAGAAAATGAAAATCGTTTGGCGATGTATGAATCAGAATTGGCGATGATACATCGTTCAGGGATGAGTTTTCAAGATTGGCGACAATTGGCACCACCACCTACAGCTCAAGGAAATGGGACGGATTTAATTTATGTAACTGTGTCGTAAAAGTAAATGGTCACCCGCAAGATCCTAACGGATATGGATGATCGGGGAATCATTATTTATGGATATAAGTTTATGCAGGTGAATTGGAAAAACGAATTCAGTAAAGATAAAACGCACTTCAGAGATGGAGGGCGTTTTTTGTTTGCCCAATAATGTTGATCAATAAATTCAAAAGATGGTTAGAGACAAATATTATTGCTTGGACTGTGGACGATAGCTACTCTTCTTGCGCACCATTCAACCCACTGAACACTACCCTCCATGAGTCATTAGAACGGTTCTCGATTTGTTTTTCGATGGATGCAAGTTTCAATTTTGAAGCCAGATTTCAATTCAAATAATTTAATATCCGACTCACCTTAATATTTTTATGTCTCATTTCCAGCTTGCGTTTATTTTCTTTTTGATTGTACAATTCACCTATATTCGTCTGCATAACCAGAGTTTTAAATGATTAGTGTTTCTTAAATTCCAAATAGCAAGTGTTCTCAAATGCGCCTTAGTTCAACTCGGGCTAGGTCCTGAGAAATGAATGATTGATGTGGTGGTACGTTGAACAGACCTTCGATTTTGTCCTCCTCCACCATGTTATCCTGAGGAACATAGGAAATCAATCCTTATTTCGGTAGCCTGCCACTTCCAATATAATAAAAGGATGGTAATTTATGTCTGATGAAGATGAAAATAAAATCATCACAGTTCAAAGTGGTGCTATAAGCATTCAACTTTTGGAGTTTGAAAAATCACTACTTTCTTTTATTGGTGAACAAGGACTTCCAACCGAAACTGTTCTTGTTGATGTTGGTCAGCGACAGGTTGTAATCCGAAATATAGACACCGTTCTTAATCGAATTGATAATGAACGTTTGAGTAAATCAGTTTACATTTCAAAATTTATTGCGGCTACCGCGTCAGGTTTATTTGATGCCGCCTTAAACTACCTATGGGATGAAACCATCTACGAACTTAGAATGCGTGTAGCACAATACGACTTGGCTTATTTTTACGATGTCGCAGTAGGAAGTAGCACAGAAAAGCGAAGAAGACTTAGCACAGAAGACGATTTACAAAGGATTGACGACAGCGACCTTATCAAAGGCTCAAATGAAATTGGATTGATTTCCGATTTAGGTTTTCGCCATCTTGATTTTGTTCGTTATATGCGAAATTGGGCAAGTGCAGCACACCCAAATCAAAATCAAATTACTGGCTTACAATTAATTAGCATGTTTGAAACATGCGTCGTGGAGGTAATCAAACTTCCACTTTCTAATGTAGTTGTCGAAATCAAGCAATTACTTGGAAACATCAAGAATAACAAAATTACTCAAGATGAAGCCTCGCAAATTGCAGTTTTCTTTGCTGGTCTTACTCAAGAAAAAGCAAACACTTTAGCGGCTGGTCTTTATGGAATTTATATTCAACTTGATACAACTACGCAGACGCGCCAAAATATTCAATTATTGATTCCGCTGTTATGGGAAATGGTGGACGAGATTACACGGAATGAGTTTGGTGTTCGATATGCTAGGTTTATTGCTACAAATGACCAAGACCGCCAAAAATTAGCCCGTGAATTTTTAGATGTGGTTTCTGGTGCACAATACTTACCAAAAGGAATTAGAGTAGTTGAAATTGGAAATGCGATTGAAAATCTACTGACCGCACACAGGGGATTGAATAATTTTTACAATGAACCAGCCTTTGCCCGTCAGTTACAACGTCAAGTAGGTGAAACAGGAAAAGTTCCAAATGAAATCAATATCAAGTTTGTATTAAGTATAGTAGAAGCATTTTTAACAAACGGAAACGGTGTTGCATGGAATGCAGAAATTACATATATTGAATTGCTCAACCAATTCGACTCAACGCAGGCTTCAATTGCTGTCTTTTCATTTGTTAATAAAACAATATCGAGCAGATTGCAATTTCCACTTTGTCAAAGACAGTTTCGCAGGTTAGTGGATTTAATGAGAGATAAAGTAACAATTCCAGTAATGAAAGAATTGGTAAGTGATATTGATAGTTATACTGGTGCTTTGGAAAACATGAAAGATGACACACACATTAATTCTAAGGCAAATGCTATTCGCCGTATAGTGAATCCTTAAGCAATAATCGGGCTAACAAAGCGTGTAACTGAAGTTTCGGATTCGGCAGCATTTCACCATATTTTTGGTTTCGAGAAAACAGAGTCCACGGTCGCCCACGCTCAAGTAACGCAAGTCGTTGGACAATCACTTAAATTATCTATACACGAACCAAATAGTATATATGGATACAATTTCTACCCAATAATGGGATAAAAGAAACAGAACGATAAAAACGTGCTTCTGAAATGAAGGGAGTTTATGATTATCCTGAATTGATCAATTGATTGAATTGGTGGTGGGAGACAAATATTATGTTACTTGAATTTTTGACGGCATCTCCTCCTTCAACGCACTATCCATCTTACTAGCCTCTCCAAAAAGAAAGATTCTCGCTTTGTTTTTCAGATGGATCTATTAATCAATCATGCAACTAGAATTCAAGGTGGTTACCCAATTATACCTCTCCCGAATGTTTTTTTATTCTCTTTTGGCTTGCGTTTATTTCCTTTTTGATTGTACAATTCACATAGTTCTATTTTTTAATCACAGGGTATTAAATTATAGGTGTGTTTTCAATTTCAAATACCAGGTGTTCGATAAGAGATCTCAGTTCAACTCCGACGAAATCCTCGGAAATGAAGAATATCATATCTTAATTTATTGGAAGTGCAAAGTAAAAACAATATCAGGGCTTGAATCGAATGATTGAAAATTATATTGAACCCAAATATATCAGAAATTCTTCAGACCTAAAAAATAATATTCAATTAGGGATCACTACCGAATCTATTTTTATGGATTTCAAGCTGAATATTGATATTTCTTCACCATCGAAGAAAAAATCAGCTGCAGAAGAATTCGCATTAGATATTTGCCAATTTGCAAATACATGGGGGGGAGTGTTATTATTTGGTGTCGATGAAACGAAAAGTGCAGCAACTGGGAAAAAGGTAGCACAGGACTTTCCTGGGATAACTAATTTTGAAGAATTATCTCAATTTATCAATGATTCTGTTTTGCCTTTAATTTTTCCAAAAGAAGTTAAGGTAGAATTAATGTGTCTTGAAAGCCCAAGCAACACTCAGCTAATGGCAATAAATGTATTACCACTTGCTTTAGGGATTTCATGTGTTTACAATATTTCTCCTCCCTATTCCCAAAAATTTCCTTATAGAACTCCATACGGGAAAAAATATTTTCATCCATTAGAAGTAGAAAAAAGAATGTCAACAAGCAACCGAAGTGTTCCAATTAAACTTGAAGATTTATGTAGGCATACCCGAGAAGTTACTTTATACCCCAAAATTGAGAAGGAACCAATTGATAAACCTGAAAAATGGGATGTACTGGAAACTGTCATTGTTCTTAATAATGTTTCAAGCTATGAGTTCTCACTGAAAATAAGCGGAATTGTAATTAATATTCCATTTAGCCTTGTAAGAGATGTATGGTTGACTGAAAATGAAAGAATTGGAATATTACTGAATACCCGACTAATTATAGCCTCGGATCGTAAAAGGATTAACTTGGACTTGTAATAATGAAATCGACTAACAACATTTTTCTAAGCGAAGAGCAATTCGAAGAAATTTTTAAATCACACATCAAAATCCAAACATACCCCAAATCCATTGAAAGTATTTTTTTTAATAAAAGAAAATTGGGAAGGATTGATTACAAACCTTATTATCAGAGAAATTATGTCTGGGATGATTCGAAGGCGACATATTTTGTCGAGAGTATTCTTCTTGGAACAGAGATTCCCCCATTAATTTTTTTTAAAGGAGATAAAGAAACTGAAGTAATTGATGGGAGGCAGAGGTTTGAAACGTTAAAAAGATTTATTGAGGGAGAATTTAAACTGACAAAAAAGGGGTTGGTTTCTCTTCTTGATTTTTCAAAAAAGGACTTTGATGTTATTAGACAAGAATCCCCAGAGATTTATCAAACATTTCTTGATGCAAAAATCAGGATCATTGAGTTTGAGCTAATTAATCAACCTCCAAGCAACCCAATATTAATTGATAGACTCAAGAAAGAAATATTCGGTAGATACAACTCAGGTATTACCCCATTAAGAAAAGCTGAAATAGATAATGCAATCTATGACTCTGACTCAGTCTCGCGATATTTTAAGAAAAAATTTCGGGAAAATCCTAGGCATAGGCAAATTATTTCCGATCTTTTTTTACGTCAAAGTAAAAATACTAGTTCACAAAATATCGAAAGTATTCTACAATTTATACGAAAATCGCTTGTTCTTTTTAAGTTCCCCATAAAGTATTATGCTGGTGGTGCGGCAAGATCCGAATTAATCAGCAAATTTTACGAATACACTTACAACGATCATGACCAACCTGAACATGTATATGAAGGTTTTCTTGAGAAAGTCGAATTAATTAATAGTATTAATGAAAGAATTCAGCCTGAAATATCTTACTCTAACCGTTTATTTTTGGAAGGGCTATTGTGGGCATCTCATTTACTTGAACAAGAGGAAGTGGATTTTCGACAGCTTGGCGAAGATAAATTTGTACGCTCGCTAACCAAATTATTTTTGGATAACGCAAGCGCTTTCGAATTAACCGATTCTCATTATCGTAAAGAAACCCTTAACCGTTTTTCTATTTTTGAAAATTACATAAAAGATTGCTTTGGGTTGACAGTTTCTCAATATGTTCAAGGTGACAACGAATCGAGGGAAGAGGTTGCGCAAATAAGAGCTAAGAAAAATGATACGTCTACTGAATTAGAGAAACTTCAAACTCTCAGAATTACAAAGCCAGATCCCTCACGAAATTCGGTCGAGGATATCCATCGTTCAATGAGCAAGAATCGGTTCTTGATTAGACCCTCTTATCAACGGTCAGAAGTGATTGATCAAACAAAGGCATCCGCAATTATTGAAAGTATCCTTCTGGGAATAATGCTTCCTGCCATTTTTATTTTCAAACGCCGTGATGGAATCAGTGAAATTATAGATGGACAACAAAGACTTTTGACCATTCTTGGTTTTATGGGGGAGAAATACTTAGATGAAAACAACAACTTTTCTTATTCGAAAAATAACTCTTTCAAGTTAAAGAATCTGAAAATTTTAAAGAATTTAAATGGGAAGAATTTTGATCAACTCAGTGAAGATATGAAAGAAAAAATATGGGATTTTGAGCTTTTGGTAGTAGAGATTGAAGAAATCCTTAATCCTTCTTTTAACCCTGTTGATTTATTTATACGATTGAATGATAAACCATACCCAATTCGTGAGAATTCATTCGAAATGTGGAATTCATGGGTTGATAAAGATGTAATTGATTCTATTAAAGCTATCTTTAGAAAAAACCAAAATTGGTTTTTTATCAAAAATGTGAATAAAGATATGTTTAGAGATAGAATGACCAATGAAGAGCTGTTTTCAATTTTGACTTATTTCGATTATAGGAAGTCTCAAAAGAAATCGATTTCAAGTTTTTTAGATATATATCAAAAAGGTGAACGTATTAATGCGCGCATAAAAGAGAAAAAAGAAGTGACATCATTATTATTTGATGTGACTGGCAATAATGAAACTAAAACTGATTTTTTGAAAAGTATCAGCAATATTGAATTTTTTCTAAAAAAAACTGAGGCCTTATTGAATTCAAAACATGACGATCCGTCCGTTCTAAGAGACAAACTCGACCACTTGTTATCATCAGGCTCAAAGCGAAAATATCATCAGAGGACTCTTCAAGACTTTTATATCCTTTGGAGCATTCTTGATGAAATGGATATTGATTCCATAAAAGAACCACCTGTATATGAACAAATCGCCTCCGTATTTAATTTTATGAAAAATGTTCCTGAAACCATGATAAGTGAAAATAAAGGATATTTGTACTTTGCAAATTTAATCAAAAGTATTAAACCTGATGGTTTTGAAGGGTTGTTTTTATCGGATTAGGTCTTCACTAAAACCAAACCAAACAATTTTCGATTGGCCAGTTTCAAACCAATAAAATAAAAGAGGAAAATGATGAATTGGAACTTGAAATGTGGAGTAATAATTATTGGATCTTTATTATGGCAAAATTACCTTAACGATGAGGGTGATAACTTAAGACTGAACTGGAGAAATTCTCATTTAAGTGTTGAAGATAAAATTTCTGTCAAAGTGCCAATTCGATACGGAAGAAAATCGAAATCTGGAATGACCATGGTTTTCTCAAATCGAATGGCAAAAAGAATTGGTTTCGCTTATGTTGTCCCATTACGGGAGAAAATTAACAATCCGAATGAATTACTATGTGAGTGTATAGCTTTATCAAGAGCAGAAGGTATGCAAGGAAATTTTGTTAATGATTGGGGAGTATTAGCCTGGTTGACAAACGAGTCAATTATCGAAGCAAGCGCTAAGAAAGGAATTACCAAACTCTTTAATCAACAAAAAATAAACCAGAAAATAAATACTTTTGAATATAAAGTTGGAAGAGAGAGAAGTTGTGTAACTCCTTCTTTGAAGTTGGATATTAATTGGGTAACTCCACTTCTAAGTAGTGATAAAAACACGATTGATGAATTCCACCTTTTATTGGCAACAGCTACTAAACCAATGATCAAAATTCCAACTTATAAAGAAATCGCTGCCTCTATTAATTCTGATAAAAGGAAATACTTCATCAACAATGTAACACATGGAATTATCACGCATGATGATTTCGAGATAGCTAAACGAATGTAGGTCATTAACATACCAAAAAAAGAGAGCTTCCGAAAGCGTTGTTGTGTGTTAGCTAGAAACCTCGCAAGTTTTAATGCTTTATTGGCTAGGTAAACTTTTTACCTCTAGTTTCATTTAAAGCATGAACCTAGAAAATTTTCATTATTCCCTAGCCGATACCGAGTTCAATCTACGGATATAAATTCAGGCTTATGATGGAGTAAAAAAATTTAGGATACCTGCGAATTGAAAATTAAAACCTCCATCTATTTCTTGAGGGAGGTATTTGTTTGGAGCTGATGAATCACAAATAGACGGTTTGTTATAAAAAGAGAAGGTGTTTGGTAATTTTACGCTTTGGTTGCAGCGGATTATTAGAAGCAACCAAGGATAATAGCAATATAACATACCATTGCTAAATGGCTATACGGAATAATTGCAGCGAATCAAGAGTCTGTATAATTAATAGTTGTGCGGCAGACAACAAAAAAAGAATTTTCTCTTTTTTTTTGGAAACGTTGGTTGTCGTACAAGCTGGATGGGCCTTTTAGGTCTCATTCCATTGGCAAGGAGTGCCATCATGAAACTTCTTCTCACTTCCGGGGGTGTCACAAACACTAGCATCCACGATGCACTGGTCGACCTGCTGGGCAAGCCAATCGCCGAGTGTCACGCCCTCTGTATCCCAACTGCACAGTGGGGTCACCCGATGTGCGGTCCAACAACGGTGCGAGACTTCATAGCCGCCGGAACCGAATTCCGATACCTGTCCGGCCTAGGCTGGGCGTCGCTTGGTGTCCTCGAGCTCACCGCATTGCCCACCATCGGTGCGGGGCGATGGGTGCCCTGGCTTCAAGAGGCAGACGTACTCCTGGTTGACGGCGGCGACGCGACCTACCTATGCCACTGAATGAGGGAGTCCGGGCTGGCCGATCTGCTGCCTTCGCTGCCAGACACGGTCTGGGTGGGAGTGAGTGCCGGAAGCTTGGTGATGACGCCACGGATCGGAGCGTACTTTGTCGAGTGGCTGTCCGCCCCGGACGACCGCACCCTGGGAGTCGTTAATTTCTCAATCTTCCCGCACCTGAACGCTTTCCCGACTAACACCCTGGCTGACGCAGAGCGGTGGGCGGCCGACATTGGCATCCCGGCCTATGCCATCGACGAACAGACAGCCATCAAGGTCGTCAATGGAACCGTCGAAGTAGTCTCTGAAGGAAATTGGAAGCAGTTTATACCCTAATTGAGTATGGAAGTTTTTTAGGTGTTGGAGGTGATTGAACGGTCATGGGCTTGACTTTACGATTCAGGAATTTATACATTTAAGGTTAAGTTTGGAGTTGATTTTTTAAAATAACCAAGCATAATTGCAGAACAGCTTACTTTTATTAAGTGGCTTTACGGAATAGTAGTGGCATTTTAAAAGTCAGTTAATTAATAATTGGGCAGCTTACACAGTCAGCAACCTTCTTAAGTCTTGAAGGAAAAAAGGAGAAATCAGCCATGAAACAAAAACCTCCTTCGCAACCGATGAGTACGATTAAATTAAGTTCAGGAGTTGCAATCGGCATTGAAATCGGAGCAGCACTCGGTGTGGCACTTAATAATATTGCATTAGGAGTGGGATAAATGATAGACACGATTATTATCTATGGTCACCAAACTTGCCCATCCCTCGGACCAATCAAAGGGTTACTTACACAATCGAAGGTCAATTTTGAATATATTGACATTCATCAGGATAGCGTTGCTGCCACTCGTGTGCGCGAAATCAATAACGGAAATGCAAGCGTACCTACGCTTGTCTTTCCCGATGGTAGCACTTTGACTGAGCCGACTGTTGGAGAACTCAAGTCTAAATTGGAATCCTTGGGACATAAAGTCGGCCTTGTTGCGTGGCTGATTGGCTACAGACGGCTTATTTTTTTTATCGTTCTTGGTCTTCTGATCGCCGTGGTGATCTTTCTCCTAAATTCTTAAATACACGATTTATTCCAAAAAAGGAGGCACAATGAATAGAACGAAGAAAGATATTTCTGCCCACATTGACTCATTGCCTGATGAATTCCGCCATACCATTAAACACTTGGATAAAATCATATCTGACATCATGGTTGGACATTCCCGAGTATTGTGGGAGGGCCCCTTCTGGGGCGGATCCGAGCAAGCAATCATTGGCTACGGCGATCTCACTCAAACACAATCTCGTGGGAAAATAATTGAATGGTTTATGGTTGGGCTAGCACTTCAGAAGAATTATATTAGCATATATGTGAATGCAGTCGAGGATGGGCAGTACGTAGCGGAAAAGTATCGCTCCAAATTGGGTAAGGTCAAGGTCGGAAAAGCGAGCATTAGTTTTAAAAATTTGAATGATCTAGATATTGATACTTTACAGAATGTAGTGTCCATTGCTCGCGATCAATTGACAATTAAGTCATAACAGTTATTTCTGCCTTCGTCTGGTTTTGTCATCGTTAATATTGGAGCTTTTAGATCGTTTTAGTTTAATATAGATTTCACAATCGTTCAGCGCCACACCACCATAATTAGAAGTCACTACAGAACGATTTCACCCTTTTTTATATCTGGAATGGAGTTAACATGTCTTTTCAAGCATATCTCGACAATATTGAAGAAAAAACCGGCAAAACCCCTAATGATTTTATTGCGATGGCAAAAGAAAAAGGATTTGACAACCCGAAGACAAAAGCTGGGGACATTATTGCATGGCTTAAAGAAGATTACGGTTTAGGCCGTGGTCATGCTATGGCAATCGTTCACGTTATCAAGAATGGTGCAGAAATCGGCGACAAACATGTCGGGTCAGATGGAGTCCATCGTGATGAGTCGAATGTTTTGAAGTTGGATGGAAAAAAGAAATAACAGCTTCTTTCAATAAGCTATACGGAATAATGCCAGTGTATCAAAAGTCCAAATAATTATTTGTTTTATCGCTCTTAGTATATTCTTGTGGTTTGTTGAAGAAATTTGAATACAGGTGGATGGAGGTTGATTATGGCCAATTTGATTTACGTGGCGAATACATCACTTGATGGATACACAGAGGATCAAGATGGTACGTTTGACTGGACAGAGCCAAGTGAGGAATATTTCACGTTTATCACAAATCTCGTACGGGCACCCCGCACTCTTCTCTATGGACGGCGAATGTATGAATCCATGATGGTGTGGGAGACTGATCCCAATCTTGCCGCTGTATCTCCACTCCGGCGCGAATTCGCGGAGATCTGGCAAGCCGCCAACAAAATCGTATACTCCAGAACGTTAAAGACTATATCCACTCGCAAAACGCAGCTTGAGCAAACATTCGATCCGGAAGCGATTCGACAACTTAAAGCGGTAAGCGAACATGACATTCTCATCGGGGGTCCTGAACTCGCCGCACACGCCTTTCGGGCCGAATTGATCGACGAGTGTCATTTGTTCATTATCCCCATTCTTGTGGGAGGTGGTAAGTCAGCACTGCCTGCCAACGTGCGATTGGATCTCGAGCTTTTGGAGGAACGTCGCTTCGCCAATGGTACAGTTTACCTCCGTTATCGAACTATGCAGAGAATAGCCACCTTAGACAGCATGCAACTCACGGGCGGGAATCGTCGCCACGCCACGTAGCGGCAGTCAAGCATTTCGCGCATGCGTGGCTTCGTGTTTTTTCTGCTCCCAAACATTTTCCACACCAGCCCACACATGCCCCGAAGGGATATAACGCAAACCGTTAGGCGGCAAAAGGCGTAACAATAGATGAAAACGAGATTCAAAAGATATAGCACTATACTTTACGTCACCAGATTATTTCATCCTTTCAACAACTTGACAAATTGAGATGTAAAAGAATGTATAAACCTGATTCATTACCTGCAAGCAAATTACTCAGAAATGGTGTGCTTTTAATTATTCCTCCGATGATCATTTCAATTGGACTTTGGGGAGCATTACCTGCGGTCTATAGCCCCGACATATTTTGGAAGGACATACCTAAATGGTTGGGTTTATTCGAAAACATATTTCGTGTTTTAGTTTTTAGCCTTCCAGGAATCTTGTATTTTGGAAAAAAAGAAACGGGTCAACCTTTGGGCTGTTTTTTATACATCGGTGGATTGGCAGTATATCTTTCGAGTTATTTAGCGCAAATCGTATATCCTGACAGTACATGGAGTCAAAGCATAATTGGTTTTACTGCGCTTGCCTGGTCAACTTTGTTTTGGTTTGCAGGCATTGGGCTAGTATGTAAGCGGAGTTGGCTCCCAATTCCTTGGCATCGTGCTATTTATTTATTAATTGCCTCCATCTTTCTGATATTTCATATTTGGCACACTGTATTGGTATTTTTCAACATAATTCATTAACTTTATTTTGGAATTATAAACTGCCTAACAAATCGCACTGGACGCTTGGGGAGACTTGCAGCTACGCGGCGTACCGCACGCTTTGCAGTCAGGCATATTGCGCATGCATGGCTTCATGTTTCTTTTTCTCCTAAAATGTATCCATTTTTGCCCACACGTACCCCAAGGGGTATAACCCAAACCGGTAGATCAACTCTCTAAAATCAACAAAGTGGACTAAGTCGTATATATGGGCGTAAGTTCCGAGCTGTCATATAGGCATAGAGCTGTAAGTATGTAGGAAAAATCACTATCGCTTCTGGAAGGCGCTTTTTTTTTGTTTTACCTATACTAAATGCCTGGTTCGAGATGCAAGCCTCTTCTCTCTCCTAAAAAGTGAGAAAAAATAGAATTTTAAGCAACCTTTCCCGGTTTAAATTCCAAGTTATGATAGAGAACGTATTCCCCACCAAAGGGAAGGTAAATTATTTTTTTCAGCATGAATATTGTTTGTCGCGTATCTGATCGTGCATCTTCAAGGAGTTTTTTGCCCTGGGTTGTAAGGCTCTTTTCGCGTTTTCACTTTCCTTTATGCTAGAATTATTGAACTATTAATTTTTATATAGCCAAATAACCGTATAGGAACCAATCACGGTTTTATACAGATGACTGTATAAAATAGATAGGCGGTAGGGCTTCTGGCGGTTCTGAGGTGAGGAGTTCCGATGAATGACTTGAGCACCCGAGATAAGCAGGATGAGGCAGCCTCTGTCAAGGAAGCACTAAAAAAAGAGCGCTACGAGCTACTCAAGCGCGTGGAGGACTCGCTGGAAATACCGATGTTGGTTCTCGCCTTCTTATGGTTAGCATTGTTGGTCGTGGAGTTGATTTGGGGCGAGAGCCTGTTGTTCGAAGTCATTGGCACGGTCATTTGGATCATTTTCATTCTCAATTTCGCGGTGGAATTCGTCCTGGCTCCGCAAAAGATCGATTACCTAAAGAAGAATTGGCTGGTCGCCATTTCGCTGGTGGTGCCGGCGCTGCGCCTCTTCCGCGTCTTCCGGGTGTTCCGGCTGCTGCGGCTGACCCGTGTGGGGCGGAGTTTGAGTTTACTGCGCGTCGTTAGCTCGCTGAACCGTGGCATGCGTGCACTTGGCGCGAGCCTGAGCCGGCGGGGTTTCGGCTACGTTATCGCCCTCACGGTACTGGTCGTTTTCACCGGCGCGGCAGGGATGTACGCTTTCGAGAATGTGACTCCCGATGGCATCAATAGCTACGGTGAAGCGCTGTGGTGGACCACGATGATCCTCACAACAATTGGCTCGCAGTACTGGCCGCAGACGCTCGAAGGGCGCATCCTGTGCATCTTCCTGGCGCTGTATGGTTTTGGCGTCTTCGGCTACGTGACGGCGACGCTCGCAACCTTCTTCATCGGTCGCGACGCGGAGAATGAAGAAGCCGAGCTTGCGGGTACCAATCAACTGACCGCCCTCCGGGAAGAAGTGATCGCCTTACGCGAGGAAATCCGGCGAACTCATAACGCCTCAAAATAATCAAACTTTAGGTGTAATGTTGACTCAAATAAGAATGATACCGAACCATCCATAACAAGGCCATCTTGGATTCGATACTTTCACACCCGGTGCGTGGATCGCGTTAGCATCCCCAAAGTGGACCAAGTTGATAAGGGCGGACTCAATCAGGCTACATTTCTTCAAACGAGGTAAAGAAAGCCAGTTATCTTGCCATAATCCTCTATAATTAGAGTTATCCTCTACGGAGAGAGTTGCTACCGTATTTTGGATTGCACGAAAGGGAAGGAGTGTAGAAAATGGCAAATGGAAGGTCGCTGACTGTCTTACAACTAAACGATAGTCATGCCTATTGTGACTTACACCAGGAGATGTTCTGGCAAGGTGGTCAGGCAGTTTATCGCCCCGCGGGAGGGTTTGCCCGTATTGCCACTATTGTAAAGAAGATTCGCACCGCGAACCAGGAGAGTACGCTCTTTTGCGATTGCGGGGATACCCTCCACGGCACCCATCCCGCCCAGAAGACGCAGGGAGAGGCTTTGATCCCTATCTTGAATTCTTTGGGTCTCGAAGCCATGACAGCCCACTGGGAATTCGCTTATGGTCCGGAGACCTTCAAGAAGTGCGCAGCGAAACTCAACTATCCGATGCTGGCAATCAATGTCTATGATCAAGCAACCAGGGAGCTGTTCTTTCCACCATACTGCGTGAAGGAAATCGGCGGGTTACGGATCGGTCTCGTGGGCATCGCCTCCAATATTGTCGACAAGGCCATGCCACCTTCCTTCAGCGAAGGGATCTACTTTACCCTGGGTCGGGAAGAACTCCCTTCCATCATCCATGTTCTGCGCACCCAGGAGAAGGTTGACCTTGTTGTCCTCATTTCCCACCTCGGGTTTCCCCAGGACATGAAGCTGGTGTCTGAGGTGCAGGGTATCGATGTTTGCCTGAGCGGCCACACCCATCACCGCCTGTATAAACCGGTCCTCCAGGGGAAAACGTTGATCATGCAGTCGGGCAGCCATGGTTCTTTCCTAGGCCGCCTGGATCTGGAAATTGAGGGAGGACGGATCGCTGACTACAAGCATGAACTTATCGAGGTAACAGCGGATACAGATCCCGATCCCATGGTAGCTGATCTTGTCAACCTGGCGCTCGCGCCTTTTCAGGAAGAACTATCAACGGTTGTGGGTGAAACGGTAACGGCGCTCAACCGGGCGACCATGTTGGAATCGACGATGGACAATTTTCTGTTGCAGGCAACGCTGGAAAGCACCGGCGCGCAATTGGCATTTTCGAATGGTTGGCGATTTGGCGCACCGATAATTCCCGGTGAGGTGACGATGAATGGCCTTTACAACATCATCCCGATGAACCCGCCAATCTCAACGGTCGAGCTGACGGGCGAGGAAATTGTTGCGATGCTGGAGGAGAATCTGGAGCGAACATTTGCATGTGATCCGTACAGCCAGATGGGTGGTTACGTCAAACGCGGTCTCGGTTTCAATGCCTATATCAAGATCGAAAATCCAGCCGGACAGCGCGTGCAGCAAGTATTTGTAGGCAGCGAACCGCTACAACCTGGTCGCTACTACCCCACGGCCTTTGTCACTGAACAAGGAGTCGCGAAGAAATACGGTCGCAATCGCCAAAAGCACACTGAGCAAAGCATAGAAGCGCTGAAGGCGTATCTGGCCAAACATCGCCCATTGCATGCGGAACTTCGTGGCACGTACGTCGCGGTATAGGGTATTCGTGTAATCGCGAGCTCGCATTGAAAAACTTCGGTGCTCAAAGGGAGCTTCAACCTCCTCATCGTGCCTGGCGATCCAGTCGGTCTCCTGGTTTGCGCAGGTAGAGTTCAACACAATCACCTTGAAGAAGGTTTTTCCAGGAATCCCAATGCCCGTGCAGTTTATAAAACTCTACTCAATTATTATTCCAATAATTTGTCGTTTGATATGGCTTACGAATACGAATGGCCAGTACCTCTATCAGTGAGTCATTTTCCTGTGTACCGTGAGCTTAAGTGGTTTACTTTCGAGGACTATGATGCTAATATGTGAAGAATGTTGAAATGAACCTAATAGATCAACACTCCACCCAAAACCGCGTGTAAGCGGACAAGGACAGGTGACTCAATACGATGTTCAAGACCCGTGAAGTTTCCATCAGACCAGTCTACCGATTTTTAATCGGCGCACTAGGAATTCTTGTCGGTGGTACTGGATTGTTTCTCGCAGTGAGAGAGATTTGGTTTGTGACTCAAGGAGAGTGGCTGAGATTGATTTCCGGTTTCCTTCTTCTCGTCATCATGTCCACGGGTGTATCCCTCTTGCGCAGTGCTATTCGAGGGCGGCTATTGGTCCGTTCGTATGGAAAAAAAGAAAAGAGCAACCTTGATCCGAGGTGAATTATGATCAAGCCTGCAATCAATTCCAAATTAAAAATCTCAGGGGCATCACTACTCGTCAATTTCCTGATTTCCTGGACGATCTTACCTCTTGCTGTTCCCCCCTTTGGTATTTACTCATTGAACAATTTGTTGGAAGTAATCCTCTGGCAAGGCATCGCAACGATTGGTTGGCCTTTTGCCATCCTGGGAGGATTTGCTAATCTATTCCTTCAAGGTAACGTGTCGAGTCTGGTAACTCTCCTGATTGTTCTGATCTACCCAGGCATGATTTTGTTGCTCATATTTGTTCTCTTCTCAAAGCGCTCCAGGCGGTGGATGCTTATATTTCTACACATACTCCTCACCATCTCTTTCGTTGCAATTTGGTACCAGGTTCTCAATGGATATGACTTCATGATTGGGTAATCTGGATGGATTCTACATAAAAATGATAAAGGTAAACGAATCATGGATATCAAGACCGAGATCAGAAATGCTCTGAGTAAAGATCGAACCATCGATATCATAACCATTGGTGCAAAAACGGGGTTACCCAGGAGGATAGAAATCTGGTTCACCAATGTGAATGGTCGCATTATCATTTGTGGAACACCTGACGCTAAAGGTGGTAAAGGTCATTACAGCCCAAGGAACTGGTTAGCAAACCTGAGAGCAAATCCTGATTTTACATTTTGTCTCAAAGAAAGTCTAAAGATTGAACTGCCAGCGAAAGCAGTGGAAATTGTTGATCCGGAAGATCGTAGATATTTGATGAGTGCTCCGGAAACGAAATGGTACCGTGATCAGGTTGACTCTATCGATGATCTAGTCAACGGAAGTCCAATCGTAGAAGTATTCTTTAGGGATTTAACTTAGTATAATTAAAATAATGAGGAAAATAATTTCAGTCCAACACAGTATCAAAAGAAGTTGAGGACTACATTTTCGCGGAGTGCGACATTTTGAGCAATTTCTTCGCTTCGGGTTTTTCCAGCCCTCAAACTAAATCCTCACTTGCCTCAACGGCATGCTTCGCGATCACTAACCATTATTAGCTACCTTATGAAAATACTTTCTGTCGAAAAGCAAATTACCGCACTCAGACCCACGACGGGGTTCGCGGCACACATGCACAGCTACTTTCTAGCTGCATCAGCATTAAGTTTGATTGCAGCTGTTGTCTTTTGGCACCCCGTACCATTAATGATTTCGATATTTCTAGGTATAGTCGGATTCGCCGAGCGAAAAGCCGGTCCAAATATATTGGCGGCAATCAAGGCTTACGATACCGGCACGCCAACCGACGGAGAAGTTTCGATCTCTATCACAAGCTGGGATATGGATAATCACTACCATGCTACTGTGCGAGAAGATGGACATTCTGATTGGGAATATGAGTTCATTCCTCAATATTGGCAACCAGCTGCAGGCAGTTACCCGGCAAAAATATGGCGAACCGATGGTGAGGGTATGCCCATTTTAGTGGTTGCAGAAGAAGGGATCCTGATTCCTCGAACCACTCCGAAGAAGCCTGCCGATGCAGTAAATTAAGTAAAATAATAAAGTGATCATAAAGATAATACCAAACCATTCCTGAAAATGTATTATTCACACGCGGACATTACGCCTGGACAAGAAATAACGCCCTCGCCGCATATTTCATTTCCTGCACAAGCAGTCATTACCGATGGGCGAGGACAGAGATACGGAAGACAACTAGGAAGATGGATAAGATGTGAGAATCACTGGCTGTGGTGACTTTTCTAGGAAATCAAGTCTTACACAACAAAAAATGCTTAACAAAGCGTGCATTCGATGATGAGGTCTACGCTTTGCGCCTGCGGCTTGCTGGGTGTCAAGTATTTTGCGATGCGTGGCTTCGGGTTTTCTCCGCTCCCAAGCAGAATTTACATCTCAAAACGAATCCACTCCCATCCCAGCACCATGCCTCGCGAACACAAACCGTTAGGGTCGACCTCATTCCCGAACAGCACCGGCAATTCGCGTCCGCTGAAGGTGTCTTGCCAATAATCGAAGTCGTGTTTCCGAAGAAGCCCATACCCGGGTAACTTTTTTTGTGAAAAGGTCTTCAGCCTGACCCAGATAACATAGGTTTTCTCAGTGGCTAAAAATGATGCATTAAACGGATTACATCCCAAACTGATCAAGGAATTTTGTTTTGGAGTGGATTACTGGCTCAGATTGTTGCGATCCAAAAGGATGATATTATATAATTTATACAATGGGATCGCAGTATCATTTTTGAAATAACCAAATGTAATTGCAGAATAGCATAATTCTTTAAGTTGGCTAAAAAACATAAATACAGCGTCTCAAAAGCCCGAGTAATTAATTGTTAGCTCTACATGAGAGTACCAGTAGTGATTGATAAGGACTCAATCTAATGACTCAGAATAACCCTTTGGTCATAAAACAATCACGAATCACAGTACTGATCGCATTGTTTGTCTGCATGATTCTACTGGGCATTGGTTCCTTGAGCCTCCGTGGACCCTTTCAGTTCGCTACCATGGGTTTTATGATTCTTATCACATGTTTTATGCTTTTTGTGCTTTGGAGTGGTTCCTTTGTTACCATTTTCACCTCCGTTGGTCTCCAAAGCAAGGCCTTTTTTACCCGTTGGCAGTATTCTTGGGAGCAAGTTGAATCGTGGGGCTTAGAGTATTCTAGAAATGGGGAATACACAATTTGGTTCAGAACACGCGAAGCAAAACAACGACATTACATCCAGGCACTTGGAGAAGATCAGGCAGGAGATGTGAAAGTGTATTTTGAACAATATTGTGGCAACCCACAAGTGGAAGCCTAACGTGCAGCCAGCGCCGCTTCGCTCGCTGTCAGCTCGTTGATGGGGCGGCTGATGCCTGCCGTTAGGTTGACACACTCACATTCGCTGTGCAGGCCGAGTCGCATGTGCAGGTATCCAAAGGACTTCCTTTGGTCGTAAATTCAGTTCTGTGATGTCAAGGTCGTAAAATAATAGGCTCGCATATAAATGATAAAGCGCTCTCGAATTGGAGGGCACTTTTTCGTGATGCAAACAAATTGGAGGTTCGTATAATTAGATAACAGAAGGAGTATAAAATGGTCGATGAAAATGATCGTCTGGAAGTTTCACAATGTATCCAAGATGCCATTGGTTGGGCATTGAACAAGGATATAGATCGATTGTTTTCCATCATGGCACAGGATGAAAATTTCTTTATTTTTCATCCTGATTCCCGCAGCACCATTGTTGGTTTTGATTCCTTTAAAGAACTCGGCAAACGCTCGTGGATGAATGATGCATTCAAGGCTACTGATTACTCCATTAAAGATTTGCGGCTAAATTATGCAAAATTGGGAAATGTAGCCTGGTTTTCATGCATGTTGGATGACCACGCCGAATGGAATGGACAACCAATTGGGTGGGATAATTGTCGCTGGACAGGTATTTTGGAAAAAAGGGATGAACGTTGGGTTATCGTCCAGATGCATTTTTCCTTTGCAAAAGATAATTGATTGTTGAATTGATCACCGCGACGGAATTGTTGCGTAATTCATGGATTATTGCGAATTGGTTTCTGCTATGGATTGAAATCCATTTCTGGCAAATTTAAAACCAGCAAAAGCAGGTTTACAACCCCACAACCCGCTTTATACCTATGGTTTTATCCAACTGGTTTCGTACTAAATTGAGCCTGTGGTTTCAACCACTGGCGATCTCAATATATATCATGTTCCGCTTGGATTGAACTCCCCGGGTACTAAGAACTGCTAGTTGATCATCCTTTAGTGCCCAGAAAACAGGTTTTCCAGTCGTAAAATGGGTTTATTTTTCAAAAATGAGAAACTCAGGTTGTACGACAAAAGTGAACGGGAAATTGGTTAAATCATCATCATCTAATGAGTTGTAATTATGACTAATTTTATCTATAATGTAGTTGAGCCAAGTAGAACAAGTGAAATGGAGGAAGGCATGTATCAGTTGCGTATTGAACATAGTGTGCCAGATTACAATAATTGGAAAAGAGCTTTCGATAGCGATCCT
>JAURZL010000004.1 GCA_030653365.1 Anaerolineaceae bacterium | reverse complement strand
ACTTTTAGCTCGAGGAAAAGCAAAAAACGTGGCTATTGTTGCATGTATGCATAAACTTCTTACGATTATGAATGCCATGGTGAGAGCTCAAACTTTGTGGAGACCTGTATTTACCTCTTGACATTTAACACAGTTGCTGTTTAGCTGCTAAGATGTTAAGCTTCTGATGATTGGTGACTGATACCCTTGATAAGTCATCGGTTATGCGGAAACCAATAGTTTCGATGAACAAAAAAGTTGGGATAGGTTTTGAGCGAGCTGGTTCTGAAATCCCTACGGTATAATTGCTTGCATGACAACCTACACTCAACCCATAACAGAACTGATTCAAAAGCGTTTCTCCTGCCGGAGATACCATAAAGATTCCATCCCTTTGGAAACACAACAGTTCTTACGCGAAAAGATGAAAACACTAACCACCGGCGTTTTCGGGACGTCCATGCGTTTTGACCTGATCGCAGCCGATGATCAGGATGGCAAAGCCTTACGCGGCCTGGGTACCTACGGCTTTATAAATGGTGCCAACGGATTTGTGGTCGGTGCATTAGGCGCAGGTAAGCAGAATCTGGAAGAATATGGATACCGCATGGAGCAGATCGTTTTGTCAGCGACTGATATGGGTCTGGGAACCTGTTGGTTGGGTGGTACCTTTACGAAAAGCACTTTTGCACGTAAGATTGCTCTAAAAGGCGCGGAAAGCATGCCTGCAATCCTGGCATTTGGTCTCATCGATGATGAAACCCAGGCACGCAGTGGAGCCCTTCGCCTACGAGTGGGGGGAGACAAGCGGTTGTCCTGGCAGACTCTTTTCTACGAAGAGGGATTTGATTCACTTTTATCGAGAGAAAAAGCCGGGGAGTATGAACCTGCATTAGAAATGGTCAGGATCGCTCCCTCTGCTTCAAACAAACAGCCCTGGCGTATCGTACAGACCGATCAAGGGTTCCATTTCTTTCTTCAACGCACAAAAGGCTATCGCTCCATAATGACCCGATTGGTGAATATCGATGATATGCAGCGTCTGGATATGGGGATTGCGATGTGTCATTTTGAGCTGACGGCACACCAACTGGGCTTGAAGGGGTTATGGGGGCTTCAAGATCATAAGGTGGAATTACCCGATGATCTGACCGAGTATACGATCACTTGGATCAAAGATTTAGAATAAATCTATTGGGAATCTACAACCAGCCAGTCAGCCAACAAACCTTGACAGGATTAGTATTGAATTTTGCATAATTCAACCTATTGGTTATAATAGCTCACAAGAGACTTATTATGAAACCTATCTGGATCATTACGATTCTGTTTTTAATCTTTACTGCCGGCTGCACAACCCCGCAGCTAGCACCAATACCCACACAACCCGCCACTCCTGTAGGCCAGGATACATTTGCTTTGCAATCCGTGTCGCAGGAACAAACCAATACAGAAACCCCGATCAGAACCGACACAGCCGCTGCTGGTCCAACTGAATCCCCAACCCCGGAACCGACGGCTACCCCGGATTTGCGGTTGCCACCTGAAGAATGGAAAAAATGGCCGATCGTTCCAGAACCTTCAGCCCGCGTTAAAGAGATCTATCAAAGAGGGATTGAACTGGGCAAAGATCCGCAACATTTCTCCAAGATTGGTGATTGTCACAACGTTCGGGCAGCATTTCTTGGCTTTTTTGACAAACCTGGCTGGTATGTGTTGCGCGGTCAGAACGCACATTTGCAGCCTGCCATTGACTGGTTTGCCGGTTCCTTCGATCGCGACGGCTACGCAGTCCAGGGTGGTTACAATGCAGCCGCAGTGATCTCTCCCATCTGGGCGAATCAGGAAATTTGTGAATCCGGCGAGAACCCGGTGCAGTGTGAGCTGCGTATTCACAACCCCAGCTTTGCCTTTGTCAGTCTCGAGTTGTGGTGGAAAGGACGCACCACTGAACGATACGAAATCTACATGCGTCAAATCCTTGACACCCTGATCGAACAGGGCGTGGTACCTATTCTGGCAACCAAAGCTGATAACGTCGAAGGTGACAATTCCCTGAATTACACCACTGCCAGACTTGCTTATGAATATGACCTGCCACTTTGGAATTTCTGGCTGGCAGCGCAAAGCTTGCCACATAAAGGTATGGATATTGAACGCAATGATGGTTTTCATATCAGCACCCTGGCATGGACAGAACGCAGCTTCACCGCCCTGCGGACTCTCGAGCATCTCTGGCAAAGCGTTCAGGAAGAATAGAGATAGCTCACCGCTGACAGCTGACAGCTGACAGCGAAAAAAAAACCTCCATAATAATTCAATTCCATAAAAACGATGGTTACCGATTTGTGAAAGCCATCACCAGAAAAACGTATTTTTTTGTGTTTCTTTAGTTCTTCAGTATGAATAACTGAATTAACCTTTGATGATTAAAAATGCTATACTCAATTTAGTAATTACCCCACAGTATCACTAATCCATTCTTTAAATATCAACTTTTGTCACAGTGCTGATCGAGGACAATTGAAATTAACTCAGCATACCCAGCATAATGAAGCTAAAGAGGCAGACACCTAACTTATTGCTTGGAGTTTCATATTCTCGATTTACAATGAAAATAACCATGTTGATGAACACTAAAGATCCGTGATGCAGGACATGAAGGTAATCGATGCCCGGGTAATGATTTTAGTAAAGGAGTGAATATTGACCACAATCAATGGAAAATATATTTTACTGACCGGTGGTTCCAGGGGCATTGGACCAATCATTGCCGAAGTACTGGTCGCTCGCGGTGCTCATATTGCACTGGCTGCCCGCTCGGAAGAGGGTTTAAAAGCAGCGGCTACCAACTTGAGTAAATTTGGAACACAAACGTTGATTGTGCCAGTTGACCTGTCACAGACCTCTCAACAACAGGCACTTATCGAAACAGTCCTAAACAAATTCGGCAGAATTGATATTCTTATTAACAATGCCGGCTTGGAGACGGAAGGAGCTTATCTGGATCTTTCCTGGGAGGAAATTCAAAAAACCGTCGAAGTCAACCTCCTGGCACCAATGGCGTTAACTTATCATGTACTTCCACAGATGCTGGAACAGAAAGAGGGACACATTGTCAACATTGCATCAGTAGCAGCAAAAATCGGAGCACCCTACGCAGCCACCTATTGCGGCACAAAAGCTGGATTGAGTGAATGGACGCGTGGGTTACGCCTGGAACTGGAAGGAAGTGGGGTTCACTTTTCAACCATTCTCCCCGGCTATATAACGGAAGTTGGTATGTTCGCGAGGTTCAATCTCAAGTCTCCCGTCTCATTGGGGTCAACCACCCCCAAACAAGTTGCCAGAGCTGTTGTGAAAGCAATTGAAAAAGACAAATTGGAGATGTTCGTTAATTCTTCACCAGCCCGATTGTTAAGTGTTGCCTGTGAACTATCACCCTCATTAGGAGACTGGCTAAAGAAGGTCATGGGTGTAGTTGATTTTCAACGCAAGAAGGTAGAGAATGGGTCGAAACTCAGTCTATGACCCGCGGTTGAAAATGAATGTCCATGATACAAACAGGATATATTTTTTTGTGATTCTAAGATTGTTGTTGTGCCTATCCCTTCTTTTGATTTTAACTTCCTGTGTACCTCAACCCACCCCCATTCCGGAATTTGTCACCGCAGAGGAATACCAGGTATACCATGATCTTCTGTTGGAAAACCCGGATATGTGGAATGTCCCTCCCGGAACACAGAAAATGATCTTCTTTGATCAATCTTATGTGAGACCTGAATCATCAACTGTTTATTCGCTGCTGCAAAACAAACCTGATGTTTCAGAACAGTTGATTACCAGTTTTCTAGAAGCCAACCAGAAGCCTTATTCCTTTGAAGATCAATTCAATCTGGGAACCCCGGCGATCTTTGTTTCAGATGCATCCATCCAGAACCTGGTGAGTGGATTGAGGTTTGCAGAACAGTGCCAGCATTCAGTCGAAGCCATTTACCCCAGGCCAGAGTATGGGGGTTTTTACTATCTTTCCAGGGTGGGTTTTGATGCAAACAGAAAGACTGCCCTGCTGTATATCGAAAAGAGTATCTGTGGGGGAAATGGTGGTTTTTTGATCTTGAAGAAAGAAAGAGAGACATGGATCATCACTGATTCTGTCGGTGCCCTGAATTCAGATTTGGGGCTTTACCTGGCGGATGCACTCAGCGAAGAAGAACATGCCGTTCATGACGCTGTGATAAATGCCAGTAAGGAATTCATCATGGGAAGTAACTATCAATATCTCACTGTCTTTGATCAAACCGGGATAGATGATCGGTTGCTGCTGGAAGAAGAAAATTTATTACCTGTCATCAGTATGAAATTTTCTGGTGTCATGGAGGAAATGGTAAATAATCTTACTGTGCAAAACGCTGAACCGTATTATCTGGCTCCACGTTTTTCATTGGATGTCCCGGTGGTGCTGGTTTCCTGGCAGGAATACTGGCAACTCAGTCAGGATAAGGATGAAAGTGATTGTCTTGCCACATTGAAGGAAAGGTTCCCGGTGCCTGCCTTTCAAGGCTGGTTGCGATTATCGCGAGTTGGTTTCAACCAGGATGGTGATAAAGCACTGGTTTATCTTGACTCCTATCAATGCAAAAGCAAGGATTTTCTCATCTACCTTGAAAAAAAGTATGGCGTGTGGACGCTGGTTAATCATGTCGCTTTATCTTCATTACCCAATTCACATTATTTTGGTCGAATTTTGTTTGAAAGCAACCGGGACGGAAATCAGGAAATTTACGTGATGAATGCTGATGGATCTGACCCAATCAACCTGTCCAACAGTACAGCCATCGATTTTTCTCCAGCCTGGTCTCCCGATAGAAATTTCATTGCTTACAATTCAGGAATAGACGGTAATGCAGAAATTTTTATTTTAGATTTGGAAGACAAGCAAACAAATAACCTTACAAACTTTCCTTCCAAAGATTGGGGGCCTGATTGGTCTCCAGATGGGACACAAATTGTTTTCTTTACAGATCGTGATAGTTTCTCGGAAATCTACACGATTCAAATGGATACTTTCGACACCCTGCGCCTGACAGAAACAGACGCTTATGACCGACAGCCTGACTGGTCACCAGATGGCAATCAAATCGCCTTTTCATCCGATAGAGCCGGCAATTGGGAGCTTTATCTCATGGATAAAAATGGAAAAAATATCACCCGACTAACTAACAATGAGGAGTTTGATCTTGCACCGGACTGGTCACCTGATGGAAAGATGATTTCCTTTGCATCCAAAAGGGATGGAAATTGGGAAATTTATATCATGAATTTAATTACCAGGGAATTAAAACGCCTCACCAATCATTCTGCCAATGATTTGAATCCAACCTGGTCGCCTGATGGTAAAAAGATTGCTTTTCAATCCGATCGGGATGGGAATCTTGAAATTTATGATATGAATATAGATGGAAGTGAACAAGTAAATTTGACCAATAATCCAGCTAATGATTACAATCCGGATTGGTAAAAGGAAAACAAATAATGAAGTGGAATCATCAACTTAACAGCGAAACCCTTACCTGGTTATTAGATGAAGAGGATCCTGGGGTACGCTATCTCACAATTCGTGACCTGATGAAATTACCCGGCGATGATCCGGATTTGATCAAAGCACGAGAAATTGCGCATCGTGAAGGTCCGATTGCAAAAATTCTGAATGTGATGAAGCCGGAAGGATATTGGGTCACACCTGGTGCAGGATACAGCTGCAAATATAAAAGTGGTGTCTGGTCACTGATCATGTTGGCTCAATTAGGAGCCTCCGTGGAGATGGATGAACGCCTGCAACTTGCCTGCCGTTATCTTGTCGATCATGCTCTTGCGGAGTCCGGGCAGTTCAGTACGGATGGTACAACATCGGGCACGATCGATTGCCTGCATGGAAATATGTGCGCTGCGTTTCTTGATCTGGGATATCAAGACTTTCGATTAGCGCAAGCTTTAGATTGGATGGGTCGTAGTGTCACCGGAGAAGGGATTGCTCCGCTTGAGGATAAACGGGCTTCCCGACGTTATTACCCCTCGCAATGTGGTCCAGTTTTTGCCTGTGGACACAACAATCGTCTATCATGCGCCTGGGGAGGAACCAAAGTGTTGTTAGCCCTCGGAAAAATCCCATCAGAATTTCGCACACCACAGATCGAACGTGCAATTACAACCGCTGTGGATTTCTTCCTTGAAATTGATCCATTATTAGCAGACTACCCAACCAGACTGGGCAGAAAACCTTGTCCCAATTGGTGGAAGTTTGGCTTTCCCGTTTTCTATGTGACCGATATTCTTCAAATACTGGAAGCATTTGCCGGGTTGGGATTGCTTAACGATCCAAGGCTGGCGAATGCGCTCGAATATGTACGTAATAAGCAGGATCAGAACGGTCGCTGGGCTTTGGAGTATGACTACAAAACCTGGGTTGATTTTGGTCCAAAGAAGCAACCCAACAAATGGGTCACCTACCGGGCCGTCAAGGTATTAATGCAATCAAATATCACCTAAAAAGGATTCGGTTATCATGAACAGGAACGATCCATTAAATGAAACAACTCTCCTCTGGTTATTGGAAGAGGACAATCCAGGGGTTCGATACCTCGCCTTGCGAGATCTTTTGGCGTTGCCATTTGACGATCCGGATTTAGTTACTGCCAAAGAAAAAGCTCATCGTGAAGGTCCGATAGCTACCATCCTGGATGCCATGCATCCGGAGGGATATTGGGTCGAACCTGGTCCCGGATACAATCCAAAATACCGTAGCACGGTCTGGTCCATCATCCTTCTGGGACAATTAGGAGCAACCATCGATATGGATAAACGCATCCAAACTGCCTGTCAATATTTAATGAATCAAGCTTACAATGAAACAGGTCAATTCAGTTCGAATGGTCCTCCTTCTGGAACAGCTGATTGTCTTCAAGGCAATTTATGTTCAGCATTACTCGATTTCGGGTATGAGGACCCCCGTCTGGATCTTGCTTTCGAGTGGATGGCTCGCACAGTCACAGGAGATGGGATGGCACCATTAGGGGATAAAAAAGCCCTCTATCGCTATTATGCTGGAAAATGTGGTCCGATGTTTGCCTGTGGTGCTAATAACAAACTGCCTTGCGCCTGGGGTGCTGCCAAAGTAATGCTAGCCTTTGGTAAATTATCTTTATCCCAACGAACACCTCTCATTGATAGTGCCATTCAACAAGGTGTCGATTTTCTATTGAGTGTGGATCCGGTTAAAGCCACCTATCCCAGCGGATGGATTGATAAACCGAGCGGGAATTGGTGGAAGTTCGGATTTCCGGTTTTTTATGTGTCCGATTTGCTGCAGATCATTGAAGCTTTGGTTCTGTCGGGGTATGCAGGTGATCCGCGTCTTAAAAATACGCTGGAATTCATCTCCAGCAAACAGGATTCAAACGGTCGCTGGCCTTTGGAATATGACTATGCGGGTAAAACCTGGTGGGACTTTGGGCCAAAAAAACAACCCAACAAATGGGTCTCCTACCGAGCTGCTCGGGTGTTAAGGAAATTTTCCGTCACAAAAACTGATTGAGATACCTCATTTAATTTCACTCATTCCTTGGGTGACATTTTTCCTAAATAATCCCATTTCTAAAATTTTTGCTGTCAATTTCTGGCAATTACTTGACATTCAACAATACCTCCAGTACACTTTTGCCTACTATGATCCCAACAAGCGCTATTCTTCGTCGTCGTGTTCGTCGTAACTACACCTTCTCCGCAGGGAAGACGGGCATTAGCGCTTTAATGGATTAAATTAATTTTTTAGTGATATCAAAGCAAAAGGCTCTCCTTCCCGGAGAGCCTTTTTTGTTTTCAATAACCCAAAAGTGAGGTCTGTATGATGAGTAGAAAAGAAGTAAAAAAAGTTGTGTTAGCCTATTCCGGGGGGCTGGATACATCAGTAATTGTTCCCTGGTTAAAGGAGAATTATGGATGTGAAGTGGTCTGCTTTTGTGCAGATGTCGGTCAAGCGGAGGAATTGGATGGTCTGGAAGAGAAAGCCCTGGCTTCCGGTGCCAGTCAATTAATTATCCGGGATCTCAAGGAAGAGTTTGTCGAAGACTACATCTTCCCAACCATGAAAGCTGGTGCAATCTATGAACGTAAATACCTGTTGGGAACCTCCATGGCGCGTCCTTTGATTGCCAAACACATGATTGATGTAGCCCATGAGGTTGGGGCAGATGCCTTATCACACGGAGCAACCGGCAAGGGAAACGACCAGGTGCGCTTTGAATTGACTTTTGCTGCTTTGGATCCACGCTTGCAGGTCATTGCACCCTGGAGAGAATGGGATATCCGCTCACGGGAGGATGCGATTGCATATGCAAAAGCACATAATGTTCCAGTGACTGCCACAGAAAAATCAATTTACAGTCGTGATCGCAATTTGTGGCATCTTTCTCATGAAGGTGGTTTGTTGGAAGATCCCTGGAAAGAACCGCAGGAGAGCATGTTCTTATTATCAGCCTCCCCGGAAAATGCACCCGAAACACCAGCCTTGGTCGAAATCAGCTTTGAATCCGGAACGCCTGTAGCAGTCAATGGAGAACAATACAGCCCGGCACAATTATTAATGAAACTGAATGCATTAGGTGGAGCGCATGGTATTGGCAGAATTGATCTGGTAGAAGGTCGTTTGGTAGGTATGAAATCCCATGGGGTCTATGAAACACCTGGAGGCACCATTTTATATGCTGCCCATCGGGAGTTAGAGTCGCTGGTGTTGGATCGACAGACCATTCAATACAAAGATCTGGTGGCTTTGAAATATGCTGAACTGGTTTATGATGGTATGTGGTTTTCACCGCTGAGAGAGTCTTTGGATGCCTTTGTGGATGCCACCCAGGGACCAGTAACCGGAGAAGTCAAGTTGAAATTATACAAAGGCAATATCATCCCAGTTGGCCGCAAAAGCAAGTTCAGCCTTTATCGGGAAGATTTCGCCACCTTTGGTCAGGAAGATGTATACGATCAGTCGGATGCCCAGGGATTCATTCATTTGTTCGGATTACCATTGAAAGTCCGAGCAATGAATGGTCTGCCTGTCTCCGGAGTAAAAATGGCAAAACCTGATTATTCACGCTTCAAACGGGATTAGGAGGTCGATGATGAGTCTTTGGGGTGGTCGTTTTCAAGGAACTAGCGATGCGGATGCCTGGAAGTTAAATGCTTCCATTGATTTTGATCAACGCCTGGCAAAACAGGATGTTACTGGCAGTATCGCCTGGGCACAGCAATTACATGAGATTGGTATTCTGAATATGGTTGAATATAAAGACATTCATTCCGGTTTAACACACATCCTGAATGAATTTGAAAACCTAACCTTCCAATACCAACCCGTAGACGAGGACATTCATTCGGCTGTTGAACGCCGATTATATGAAATTATTGGGGCAACAGCCGGGAAATTACATACAGGTCGCAGTCGAAACGATCAGGTATCCACAGATTTTCGTCTTTGGTTGCTTGAGGCAATTCCTGGTTTAATTAATGCGATCCGCCAATTTCAAATGCAGTTAGTCAAACGGGCAGAACAGGACATCGATCTGGTGATGCCTTCCTATACTCATTTACAAAGGGCTCAACCAGTCCTCTTGAGTCACTGGTGGTTATCTTTCTTCTGGCCATTGGAACGAGATATCCAGCGACTATTTTTCACCCTGCAGGAATGTGGATCAATGCCGCTGGGAAGTGGCGCAGCTGCAGGAACCAGTTTTCCGATAATCCGCAATGAACTCGCCAGTCAACTTGGGTTTACTGGGATCAGCCAGAATAGTCTGGATGCAGTCTCAGATCGTGATTTTGCAGCCCAGTTCCTGTTTGACGCAGCTTTGTGTGGCGTCCATTTATCTAAATTATCGGAACAGGTGGTATTGTTTTCAACCGCTGAGTTTGGTTTTTTTGCATTGGATGATGCTTTTTCGACCGGTTCAAGCCTGATGCCACAGAAGAAAAACCCAGACGTGTTTGAATTAACCCGCGGGAAAGCTGGCAACCTCCTGGGGCTGCTGACAGGATTAATGACTACTTTGAAGGGGCTGCCTTCAACGTATGATAAGGATTTACAGGAAGATAAACAGGCGGTTTTTCAGGCTTTCGATATTCTGATGGCAGTCCTTCCGGTATTAACCAAAGCGGTTGCCTCGCTGAGCGTCTTTCCAGAAAAGCTCCGAGCTGCCATCGATCCTTCTGTTTTTGCCACCGATCTGGCAGATTTATTAGTAAAAGCCGGCATTCCATTTCGGGAAGCTCATACCCTGGTCGGTAATGCAGTAAAAATCTCGCTTGAATCAGGTAGAGGTATTCACCAATTGACGCTTACAGAATGGCAAAATTTAATCCCGGGGATCGATTTAGATTTTTCAACGGTTTTTTCACCGGAGGTTAGTATCTCCACGAAAACCGTGGTCGGTGGCACAGCCCCACAGGCTGTATTGGAACAAATAAGCACCGCGCGCAGGTGTTTGCAAGAATTAAAATAAAAATTTTGGAGGTAGAAATGAAATTTGTTATTTGTTTAGAATGTGAAGCTGAAATCAGCCTGGATGCAGGCGTCGAAAAAAATGAAATTATCGTTTGTCCGGATTGTGGTGTAGATTTGGAAATTGTTTTATTGGATCCCCTTACAGTGGAATTAGCCCCGATGGAAGAAGAAGATTGGGGCGAATAATGGTTCAACGCCTGCGCATTGGTGTATTATTCTCACGTGTCCGCGTCGAAGAGAAATGGATTTTTGCTGCTCTGGAACAACGTGGAGTGGACTATGAACGGCTGGATGATCGCAAGGTCTTTTTCGATCTTGATCACCCTGATGCGTGGAGGACATATGATGCAATCCTCGAGCGCAGTATCAGTTATTCAAGCGGTCTGAATATTCTCCGGGTTTTAAATGCCTGGGGAATTCCAACCGTCAACACAGCCCGGGTTGCCGAGGCTTGTGGCGATAAACTCGCGACCAGTGCTGCGCTGGCGAAATATTCATTACCACAACCACGAAATCTGGTCGCATTCTCCACAGAGGCAGCGCTGGATGCGATAGAAACGATTGGCTATCCGGTTGTGATTAAGCCAACTGTCGGGTCCTGGGGACGCTTACTGGCAAAAATCAATGATCGAGATGCTGCCGAAGCTGTACTGGAACATAAATCAGTGCTCGGGTCTGTACAACATTCTGTTTTCTATATTCAGGAATTCATCAAAAAACCAGGACGGGACATTCGTGTTTTTGTGATGGGCGACCAGGCAATCACCGCCATTTATCGTAAAGCGGAACATTGGATCACCAATACAGCGCGTGGTGGTGAGGGGGAGATCTGCAAAATCAATCCCGAACTGGAAAGAATATGTCTGGACGCAGCCCGTGCTGTCGGGGGAGGCGTATTAGCAATTGATATTCTCGAACATCCCGACCGGGGCTATCTGATTAATGAGATTAACCATACAATGGAATTTCATACCCTGATGCCCATCACCGGTGTGGATGTGTCGGGCTTGATGGTGGATTATCTTTTAAAAGTTGGAAGACGTGAAATTGAGGTGGCATTATGATTCGTGTATCTATCGTTGGTGGTTCCGGTTATACTGGCGGGGAATTAATTCGCTTATTGTCTTTTCATCCACAAGTGGAAATTCATCAAGTGACGTCCAGAGCTCATCTGGGCGAATATATCCATCAAATGCATCCCAATCTACGAAAAATTAATTCCTTAAAATTTTGTGATCCAAAACAATTGGAACCGGTAGATTTGCTGTTTTTGGCGGTTCCACACGGCGAAGTTCAAAAACACATAGACGATTATTACCAATTGGCTCCCAAACTGATCGATCTATCAGCAGATTTTCGTTTACAGGACCCAGTCCTGTATGAAAAATGGTATGGAAAGGCACATGCTGCGCCGCATTGGCTTCCCAGATTTGTGTACGGTCTCCCGGAAATAAATCGTGAAGCAATTCAAAAATCAGATTATGTCAGTGGGGTTGGTTGTAACGCCACTGCCAGTATTCTGGCTTTACTACCAACCATGAAATCCGGATTAATGGATGATGCCTCTTCAGTGACCATCGAGGTCAAAGTCGGTTCCTCCGAAGGGGGTGCGTCAGTTAATGATGGATCGCATCATCCTGAACGCAGTGGAGTCATCCGTACCTTTTCTGCTTTTGGTCACCGCCACACCGCTGAAGTGATTCAAGCCTTTGGTTTACAGAAGCTTTGGTTGACAATGACCGCGGTCGATCTTGTGCGTGGCGCACTGGCAACTGCCCATCTTCAGCTCAAACCAGGTGTGGAGATGAAAGATTTATGGAAAGCCTATCGCGCGGTAATTCAGGAGAACCCTTTCCTCCGATTGGTGAATGAAAAACGCGGGGTTTACCGTGTTCCTGAACCAAAGGTTCTGGCTGGATCTAATTATGCTGATCTGGGGTTTGCATTCGACCAGGAGAGTAATCACCTGGTAGCAATCTGTGCGATTGACAATCTGATGAAAGGCGCATCCGGTACCGCGGTGCAATGTATGAATTTGATGATGGGGTGGGATGAAATGGCAGGATTAAGTTTTCCCGGATTACATCCCATTTAGTGGAGGTTGGATGAATGAATTAATGGTAATTAAAATCGGCGGTACGGAAGGGGTGAACTTTGATTTGTTGTGTAAAGAGGTTGCAGATTACGTCAAATCAGGTCAACAAATTGTGGTTGTCCATGGTGGTTCAAATGACGCTAATTTGCTGGGTGAGGCGTTAAACTACCCCCCTAAATTTCTGACCAGCCCAGATGGATATACTTCCCGCTACACGGATGCCAGAACGCTGGAAATTTTCTCCATGGCAGTTAATGGAAAAGTTAACACGCTGCTGGTATCGAAATTTCAACAGGCTGGTGTTAATGCGTTTGGTTTATGTGGTTTGGATGGTCGTTTATTACTTGCGCAGCGAAAAAAAGCATTACAGGGTGTTGAAAACGGAAAGCGTAAAATCATACGAGATGATTTCAGCGGCAAGATTGAACAGGTAAACGCGGGTATCCTTCGATGGTTATTAGCCCAGGAAATGGTACCTGTCATCGCACCGATTGCGGTTTCCCATGCAGGCGATGCACTGAATGTGGATGCGGATCGAGTGGCAGCGATGGTAGCGGTAGCATTGCAGGCTGACAAATTATTGTTGTTCACAGCAGTAAAAGGTCTCTACCAAAATTTCCCTGATGAAAGTACCTGGATCCCCAGATTAAAGATATCGGATTTGGAATCTGCTATGCAATTTTCACAAGGCAGAATGAAGAAAAAAGTGCTCGGAGCCCAGGAAGCGTTGGCGTCCGGTGTAAAAGAGGTTGCCATTGCTGATGGACGTGTCGAGAATCCGATTGCGCATGCGCTGAGCGGTCAGGCGACCTGGATTGGAGGTTAATGATGGACTGGATAGACGTAGAGGAACAATACAGCAGTGGTGTATATGCCAAACGTGGTCTCTCCATTATTCGTGGAAATGGGGCGACACTGACGGATAGCGATGGGAAAGTATATATCGATTGCGTCGGTGGGCAAGGGACAGCCAATATTGGGCATGCGCATCCACGCTGGCAAAAAGCCTTGTCGGACCAAGCTGGGATTTTGCTGAACTGCCCGGAAATGTTTTCAAATGATCAAAGAGCACTCTATATGCAGGAGTTGATGGCTGCTGCCCCAGAAGGCATGCAACGGGTGTTTTTCTGCAACTCAGGAACAGAAGCCATTGATGGTGCGATTAAGTTCGCGCGTGCCGCCAGTGGAAGAAGTGAAATCATCGCCGCAAAACGTGGTTTTCACGGACGTACCTTTGGAGCTTTATCAGCAACCTGGAACAAAAAATATCGAGAGCCCTTTGAACCATTGGTGCCAGATTTTAACCATATCACCTTTAATGATTTTTCTGATCTCGAGATGATTTCCGACAGGACTGCAGCGGTACTGCTGGAAGTGGTGCAGGGAGAAGGTGGTGTTTATCCCATTGATCCGGATTATTTTAGTGCGGTTCGCAACCAATGTGACCAGACTGGCGCGTTTCTGATCATTGATGAGGTGCAAACCGGGTTTGGCCGCACTGGCAAATTATTTGCCATCCAGCATCATCCCATTCGGGTTGATTTTCTTTGCGTGGCGAAATCCATAGCCGGAGGATTGCCAATGGGTGCCATTTTAATGGATGAAAAAATTGGCAAGTTTAATCCTGGGATCCATGGTTCGACCTTTGGCGGAAATCCTTTGTCCTGTTCAGTAGCACGGGAAACATTGAAAATCTTAAACGAAGAAGGATTAATTGAAAATGCTTCCGTCTTAGGTGACGAGTTCCAACAAGCACTTTCTGCCATTTCATCACCCCTCATCCGTGAAGTTCGTGGAAAGGGGTTAATGATCGGCGCGGAGCTGAAACTAAAAGTTGCTCCCTACCTCAAACAACTAACTGACCTGGGCGTGTTAGCTTTACCAGCTGGCATGACTGTATTGCGCTTTTTACCGCCGTTGGTGATTACCCGGGAACAGATCCAGCAAGTGGTTTCCGCTGTTCGCTCTGTTTTACCCGTGGACTAACCCATGACAGAAATTCCTGAAACACTTTTAGGGTTGTTATCAAAATATAGCCCCACCGGTTCTGAATCGGCTGCGGTTGAATGGTTAGTAAAGCGAATGTCTGCTTTACAGTTTGACCAGAGTTTTATTGATGAAGCCGGAAATTCCGTAGGTATTAAAGGGTCAGGCAACAAACAAATCGTATTTCTGGGGCATATCGATACGGTCAAAGGAGAGATTCCCGTCCGTCTGGAAGATGATTGTGTATACGGACGGGGCAGCGTGGATGCCAAAGGTTCATTATCAGCATTTGTGGATTCAGTCGCTGCAGTTTCTGTCCTTCCTGAGTGGCAGGTGGTGGTGATCGGTGCTGTGGATGAAGAAGGGAATTCAAAAGGTGCCAGATATATTATTGACTATTATCATCCCCGGATGGCAATTATTGGGGAGCCCAGCCAATGGAACCGCGTGACATTGGGATATAAAGGATCACAACCTGCGATGATAACCAACCGTCAGTCATTGACGCACTCATCCCAGGGTAGGAGTGCCAATGATGTGTTGCTCGGTGCCTGGCAGGAATTACTACAGCATGTGAAAGCGTTTAATCAAGGGAAAACCATGTTTGAACAAATCATTCCAACAGTTCTCGAGATGGCATGCACGACAGATGGATTTGAGATGCAGGCAATGATTAAAACAGGAACGCGTTTGCCGGTTTCGATATCCCCGCAAGTCTGGATGGAAGAATGGTTGGGAGCATTACCAGACGTCAAGATAAGTATGCTCTCCACAGGAATTCCCGCCTTTCAGGCTGATAAAAACTCTGCATTAACCCGCGCCTTTCTGGGTGCTATTCGCAGTGCTGGCGGAAAACCTGGGTTTGTAAATAAGAGTGGAACATCCGACATCAACCTGGTTGCGCCAATCTGGCGATGTCCAGCTGTGGCATATGGCCCCGGCGACTCCAACCTTGATCACACACCCAATGAACATCTATCCTTGTCCGATTATGATCATTCCGTACAGGTTTTAATGGCAGTATTGAAAATCTTAGGAATAAGCTCTTAGCTGTCCCTTTCCTAAATCTCCTAGCGAGAAAGTTGTTTTAATGAAGAATTTTTACAGGTTTTCAGTAAAAAATTCTGAACTTTCGCTTTTATACATGATCTGGAAGTTTTTCATTTGAAATGATATGATAACATAGGAGGAGCTATGAGTGATGAACGCGAGGTATTTGGACTTTCTGGCTATGTTCCAGCTGTAGGAAAAGCTCTTTGGATGTTAGAAGATTGTAGAAAAAGGACTCTACGAGTTCTTGATGATTTGCCACCTGAGCATGTTGATCAAGAAATGCAGGGGAATACGATCGGTACGATTCTATACCACATTGCTTTAATCGAACTGGACTGGCTTTTCACCGAAATCCTGTCTGAGCCATTTCCAGAAGAATTAATGAAGTTGTTCCCTGAAGAAGATCGTGATAAAGATGGAGTCCTGACCCTCATCAAAGGTCAAACTCTGGATCAACATTTATTACGTTTGAGTAAAATCAGAAATGCCATGTTAGATAAACTTCTTGGAATGACTTCTGATGATTTCCAGCGTATGCGAATCTTTCCACAATATGAGGTGTCACCAGAATGGGTGCTGCATCATCTTTCACAACATGAAGCCGAACACAGAGGCGAGATTGGTTCTGCTATTACGCTAATCAAAGGTAGATCTTAATTTCAATAAAAACTATTTTTTTATTTCAATGCATTAACCGAAAAAAAGTCCCTGTAAAATTTTCTTCTACAGGGACTTAACTTTTTTCTATTCGGCTGTTGCTTCCACAACCACCAGCGTCAATGGTTGGGTTAGACGTTTGAAGGTCAATGCCCAAACTGATCCGATATAAGCATACATAATGCCACTTGCCAGGATCATCAGAGGAAGATACAACGCGAATCCCACACCACTCACAATTGCTCCAACGCCAATGACTGCATCAGTCTGGAAAAAGATTGAGATCAGGAAAGGAACCAATATCACGAAGATGGGAATGACCAGAACGAACATGACAGCAATCTCACCAATGGTCACTGCCAATCCAACCACGATTTGTGGCCAGGGTTTATTGACCAGCAGTTTCCAGGCACGTTCAATCGCTGCAAATACACCCAGATCCTCACCAACGATTGCTATAATGGTCTGTTCAATCAGGATTTTGATGGCAAATGCTGCCACAATGAACAAAGGAATCAGGAAAAGCAAGCCTAATCCAAGGGTAAAGATAATAACCAGCAGGATCGGGAGCCAGATGATCGCTCCAACTGCAATCGATACACCGATCAATAACAGGAAGAACAGGAAAACGCGCCAGAAATATGGTTTGCTTTCATTGAAAATGCGGGAAAATCCAAGTGATTCTTCCCCTTCATCCGCAAGCCAGGCACCACGGGCAACACCCACACGACCTAAAACACCCAGGAACACAGAAATAATCACCAGGGCGCTGACCGCAAAGAACACAGCCAGGATCATCAGAAAAACTGTCCATGGTTCCGAGTCAAAAGCATGCTGAAATTGCAAATACCACTCGTAGACCTGTTTCGGTAAAACCACATTGGGAGAAGCAAACACGCCGGTGGAATTGATCAGATTGGAGCTTCCCCCACCACCACCACCTGATGATCCGCCACCTCCACCTGAACTGGCGCGTGCACAACTGGATAAAATACCAAAAATCCATAAAGCCTTAAATTTCCAGACGATCTTCCAGGCTTTTGAAAATACTTCACTATAGTTCATAACACACCTCCAATAATAGTATACGGAATTAATATCCAAAAGGTGTCAAATTTTGCTGATAAGCTGATTTGCTATTAAGATCAGTTCTTGAGTTCATAAGCATAAAAACCGGTAAACAAACAAAGACTATCAAATCAAATTTTTGGAAGGAATTTCATTTTTTGTTAACAGCTCAAGAACTCAACTAGCTATTGACCTAATCGTTATAATGGAATTGAGGGGGGCATCCATTTTTCACTACCGAAAGGAGGTATGATGTCAATCCTAAAAGGAAAGGTAGCTTTGGTGATTGGCGGCGCAGGTGAGGTTGGTGAGGGGGTGGTAAGGCAATTTTTAACCCACGGTGCTACTGTAGTGGTTCCATCACGAGATGAATACAGAATAGAGCAATTGCGGAACCACTTGGGACAAATATGTTGCGATCGACTGATCACTTTTCAAGCTGGCTGCACAACGGAGGAGGGGGGACATGATCTACGAAAAAAGATTGAGAATGAGGTTGGCCATCTGGATACAGTAGTGGCATCTATTGGGGGTTGGTGGCAGGGTGAACAACTCAGTCAGGTACCACTGCGCATTTGGAATCATATTATGGAGAATAGCCTGACTGCGCACTTTGTCGCTGCCAAGACATTTCTTCCCCTTCTGGCAGACCAGGAAGGCAGCTGTTATATCTTCTTAAATGGCGGCGCAGCATTATATGCTATCCCGACTGCCGGACCAATTTCCATAACAGCTTCCGCTCAATTAATGCTTAAAAATGTTTTTGTTGCGGAATATGAACAACACCCGATTCGGATCAACACGCTATTAGTCAAAACAAAGATCAACACACGATCACAACCCAACCCGAAGCCTTATTGGATCACAGCCGATGAGGTTGGTTTATACACTGTCTATCTCGCCAGTCCCGCATGTGATTTGCGCGGTGAGACTATCATATTTAACGAACGTGGCGAAATTCCGATCCTGTTTGAGTGATTTGCATTCTGGTGGATTGATTTCATCTTGGTTCTCAGATTAGCCAGTTGTAATGGCAACTTGTCTATTTTAAATCCATACCGGGGTTGGTGTGTAACCTCGCCACTTGGACAGTGAAATTAAATCCAAATCCTCGTACACTAGAACCAGTGGAGAATCCTATGAATGAAAAAACAACCCCCTTTATATCCAAGTTTCTTGCTTCTTTAAGCGTATTAAATTTACTCACGATGATGCTTTGTGTCTTCTCAATCTTCTATGCCCGTGATACTGTTTCATCCAGTGCCTTTTTATTAGGTCCGGCAGCCAATGTCCTGATTGGGATCCTTGCAAAAGCAATTAGCAACCTGACCTGGTTGTTCGTGATTGTGAATATCGCGATTTCACTGACATTATTAATTGCTGCATTGATTACCCGCAACGCAAAGCGAACACTTCCCCGACAGGAATTTGCCAGAGCAGTTTAACAATTGACTTTTCGTTTTTTACCCATCTATTGAAACTTCAGTAATCGCATCCCATTCAGGGTCACCAGAATAGAGATGCCCATATCTGCCACCACTGCCATCCACATGGTACTCAATCCTGCCGCTGCCAGCACCATGAAGACAGCTTTGATCCCGATCGCAAAGACAATGTTAAAGCGAATGGTATTCATCATCCGGCGGCTGAGTCTTAACGCGAAAGGTAGTTGCCGCAGGTCGGGCTGCATCAGGGTCACATCCGCTGTCTCCATCGCCTGTGCCGAGCTGCTAGCTCCGCCAACGGCAATCCCTACATCAGCCAATGCCAATGCCGGAGCATCATTGATTCCATCACCCACCATCGCGATTTCACCCCATTCTTTCCGTAAATCCTCAACGGCTTTGACCTTATCTTCTGGTAATAAATTTGCCCGAAAATCTGTAACCCCCACCTGTCCGGCGATATGCTGCGCGACGATTGGTTGATCTCCCGTTAGCATTACCAGGGCTTTTATTCCCAGCGCTTTGAGCGCGGTAAGTGCTTCACGGCTGCCTGCTCGGGGAGCATCAACTGCCAGGAGACTGCCCACCAGATCACCATCGACCGCTACATGTATCTGCGTATTGCCATTTTCTTCTTCTTTTTTAAGCTGGTCACAATCTTCTTCAGAATGAGTAATCCCGTCATCAATCAAGCGGTGCGAGCCTATTTGTACTAGTCTGCCACCGACATCACCACTGACTCCCATCCCGGGTAGTACAGTAACCTGGCTGGCTGCTGCATAGCGATCCGCAACACCCAGTTCCTTAGCTGCCTGAGCAATCGCCTGAGCTAGAGGGTGTTGGCTGCGACGTTCGACGGCGTGTGCTAAAGCGATCGATTCTGAGCAACCATCACAATCGAGTGCGACTGGTTTGAATTCCTGGTGACTGTTGGAACGAGACGCTACAATCACCGGGCGTCCTTCGGTTAAGGTACCTGTTTTATCAAAAGCAATTACTTTTATCTGACTCAATTTTTCAATGAACAGGCCACCTTTAAACAAAACACCCTGTCCAGCAGCATTGCTGATTGCGGAAATGATGCTTACCGGGGTTGATATCACCAAAGCACACGGACAGGAAATCACCAGCAATGTCAGACCACGATAGAGCCAACCCAATGATCCATCGTCAGGATTGAGAAAAGGCTGACCATAGAACAAAGGTGGAATAACAGCCACCAGAGCTGCCAGAACCACAACAATCGGTGTATACCAACGCGCAAACTTATCAATGAATCGCTGCGAAGGAGCCCGTTTGTTCTGGGCTTCCTGTACCATCTTGATCACTCGACTGATGGTATTATCTTCACTGCGATGGGTGACTTCAATCACGAGTGCAGCCGCTCCATTTATCGAACTAGCAAAGACCTCAGAGCCAACCTGTTTATCAATCAACGCAGACTCTCCGGTAATGGAAGCCTGATTGACCGCAGACTGGCCTTCGAGTACTATTCCATCCATGGGAATGCGCTCACCTGGTCGAACCAGAATGTGATCACCAACCTGTAATGTTTCCACGCGTACCTCTTCTTCTTTGGTATCCGAACCATTGGTCGACAATCGCGTGGCAATCGGTGGGACTACCTCCATCAGACTTTTGATGGAAGAGCGTGCTTTTTCAGCTGTGTATCCTTCCAATGCCTCGCCTAAAGCAAACAGAACGATTACCATGCCAGCTTCCACATAGGCACCAATCACCACCGCACCAATTGCGGCGATGCTCATGAGAAAGTTAATATCTATCGATTGGTTGATTCGCAGATTGACAAAGGCTGAACGAGCTACCGGCCAACCAGCAGCAAGCATTGCAGCGAGGGAAAGGATGTTCACCCACCACCAATCCCGCCCCATCAGTTCTCCCAAAATCAAACCTGGCAGAATTAATATCATACCTACTAACGCCAGTCGGGTTTCCATACGCTGCCATAAGAAGCGGATGAAGCTTGACTTTTGTGATTTGGAAGCCGGTTTTATCTCCCCAGTAAATGATATCGCTTCATAACCAAGTTCGCGAACCCTGGCTTTAATCACATTTTCAGCCACGTCACCCGTTACAGATAATTGCGAAGTGGCGAAATTAATTTCGCTCAGTTCCACATTTGGTAACTTCCGAACCCCATCCGAAACTTTTCGAGCACAATCGGCACAGTCCATACCTGTAATATCGAATATTTGCTTGTTATCTGTCATACCAATATCATTTTTTTAAAATTCCCAACACCGGGAACGAATGGTTGATCGTTATTCAATTATATATGGTTATTGGATAAAGAAAAGCTAATATAAAATGATGGAAGAAGCGAAAAGATCTCCAACTTTCGACTCTTGCGCAAAAAAAATTTTTCTCAATCATCAAAAAGGAAAAACCAGCGGCAACAACACCAGACAAACAACCAGAGTCAGCAAGGCAATCGGTACTCCGTTTTTTAAATAATCTGTGAAACGATAGCCGCCTGGACTCATCACCAATAAATTCGCTGGATGTGAAACCGGGGTCATAAAGCAAGCTGCCACCATGTACGCAATCCCCATCACAAATGGATAGGGAGAAACTCCAAGACTTGCGGCGGTTGCCAGTCCAATCGGAGTCATAATGACCGCGTTCACAACAGTTGGAATGAAAGGATTGATCAACAAAGTTAGCGTCATCAAGCCACCCAAAATAGCTAGATTGCCATATGGCCCAACGAATTGAACTACCAGGTCTGCCAAAAATTGAGCAGCTCCACTATCACGCATCGCAAATCCTAATGGCATCATAGCAGCGATTAAAAAGATGGCTTTCCAATCGATTGATTTGTGTGCTTCTTCCATCGTTATGCAACGTGTCAGCACCATCAATGCCGACCCAGCAATTGCTGCGATAGAGATGGGCAACCAACCCGCGATCACCACTGATACCACTGCCAACATGATCAAACCTGCAATGGGTGCCTTTTTCAAGCGGGGCTTTTCCTGTACATCCTGGCGTAAGACGATGAAATCGCGTTCTTTTGCCAATAATTCAAAACCCTCACGGGTACCATAACAAAGGAAAGCATCACCATATTGCAACGGCAAATCCTGCAACCCGGTACGGTACGGACGATCACCATGCCAGATTGCCAACACCGAGACATTGAATTTCTCACGGAAGCGAATTTGCTTTAAGGTTTTTCCAATCAGTGATGTATAAGGAGAAAGGATTACTTCCACAAACGACAGTGATCCATTTTCCATTTCCGAGAGATTGAATTTTACATCCTTCTCAATGCGGATCTTCTGTAAACCATTTAAAACTTCGATATCGACCGGATGACCGGAGACAATCAACTGGTCATTGGCTTCCAGTTGCATACTTGGCTCAGGGAATAACCATTCCTGACCAGCACGAACAATATCCAGTACCGTAATTCCATACGCAGCCCCCAGCTTCGCTTCCATCAGCGTCTGGCCAGCTAAGGCAGAGCCTTCAGGAATATCAATAAATAACAGGCGATCTTCAAGATGATATTCTCGAAGATCATCCAGGTTTAAGATGCGATAACCAGGCTGATCGGCTAATGTGTTCAGTTTATCCAGCAACCCTTCCACCAACAGAATATCGCCAGCTTCAAGTGACATATTTTGTAAATTGGTACGACGGATCAAATCACGCCTGCGATTAGCAAGCACATTGACCCCAAATTTCTGGCGGAAACCTGCACTTACCAGAGTTTTTCCTTCAAAATCTGATTTTTCGGTGATTTGAATCTCCGCCAGACCAATTTTTTCGGAAAGCAGACGTGTGATGGTTGGCACTTCACTCTCAATGGTAAATATCGGCGATCGGATGATCTTCTCGATCTGATCCAGCTTACCTATCGCTAATAACCGATCTCCTCCTTCCAAAACCAGATTGGCTTCTGGCGCCATACGTTTTTTGTTCTTGCGTTGTACAGAGAGGATATTCAACCCCAACGCCTTGCTTATGCGGCTTTCTGCCAATGTCTTCCCAGCCAGCAGGCTATCATCCGTCAGCACCAGCATGGCCAGGCGTTCCTCTAATCCATACAGACTCTGCAAATTCTGGGCAGGTGGCGTCTGGGTGGGTGAAATGGGTTGTGGTGATTGACGACGAGGCAGGAAGCGATGCCCAAATAGGTTGATATAAATGAGCACAACAATAAAAATCACAATTCCAATAGGGGTAAAATAAAAAATTCCCAGCGGTGGCAATCCGGTGTTCTCCACAAAGCCACTCACCACCAGATTGGAAGAGGTGCCAAATAACAACAACATACCACCCAACAATGACCCATATGCCATCGGAATTAATAATCGCGAAGCCACCCGTTTGGTACGCCGGGCGATGTCGATTGTGACCGGCAGTAACATGGCTGCCACACCAATATTATTCATAAAGGCTGATAAAATAGCGGAACTCGTCATCAAAACTGTCAGAAGCCGGCGTTCTGTTTCACCGGCCACGCGCATGACCTGATTACCCAGAAACGAAGCCACCCCGGTGCGTGCCAGACCGGAGGAGAGAATGAACATCGCCCAGATTGCTACCACTGCAGGATTGGAGAATCCCGCCAATGCATCTCCCGGGGAAACCAGGCCGAAGACCACCATCAATACCAGCACAATCAACGCCACCAGGTCTGGACGCAAAATTTCGGTAATAAAGAAAACAATTGCCAATAGCAAAACGCCAAAGGTCAGAGCAATATCGAGTGTCAAAGATCATCCTTCAGGCTGAATTAAACCGAATGGTCTCCTGGCTCCCTTCCCGGAGTATCCAATTCTGCTTTCTTCAATTATACAGGAATCCTGAAACCTGACATTCTCTCTGACACTGATCATCATTCAGCTTTGATGTTTAACGCTTAACCCCGTTTTTCAGATATTCATTTATGAGTACTGCCGGCGCGCCAGTGCTAATCGCCAGATCCGGTATCATTTCATCCAGGCCATAGGATCGTAGAGTTTCTGCTGAAGGAGCACCATCCTGTCTAAATCCCATTCCTTCATAGTATCCCTGCACCATTACTTCGATATCAATTGCGTGGCCAGCAATCGGGCCTTTCTGCTGAGGAGGACTACCCAGCGCACGCTGGGTCATTTCATGCCGGATCGCCCCTTCACGCGCATTGAACATCTGGCGCGTGGTTTGAATCCTGCCACCGATCTCCAGAATCTCGTTGACGTCCATCTCCCAGCCTGTAACCGCTGCCAGCATTTCCAGCAATCTGTAATTGCTAAAGAAATACACAAACATACACAGCCCCAAACTCTCCATTACCTGGTGCATCTTGATGGGAATGGCTGAGGATTTTCCCTGTCGGTAGGGATCTTTGGTGATCTCGATCAGTGGTTTTAAGTCCGGGAAGAAATCCGGCATGCCTAATTGACCCATGTCATAATTAGATGCGGTATGCCGTCCAGGGGTGGGATCTGCCACGAAAGACATACCCCAACTTTTCGTCAGTCGCAGGTCGTGCATCCCCATCTCAGAACCATTGGTATGGATGGCAAATTCTTCCGTTCCCGGGAAGTGTTGGCTGGCTTGAGAGACCCCATCCGCCAGCTTAGCCCCAATGCCTTCGCGAGTGACCATCAACTTGAGTAACGGCAGGATGTAAACAGGGTCGCCCCAAATTGGCAGAAATCCGTTTGGGTAGTCCTGACAGACGAAATCTTCCTGCTTGAAGAAACCTACCTCCACCCCCTCGAGCACGTAGGCGACCGTCGTTCCGGCGGAGATGCTGTCCATGCCTACCCGGTTGAGATATTCATTCACCTTCAGGAGCAGATCCATATCGTCGTTCAAAATTAAAGCGCCGAACGAACAAACCGTCTCATACTCAGGCCTATGCGTCTCTTTGTCTTTGTAGGGTAATTTATCATATTCCAGCAGATATCCGCACTTGAGCGGGCAGGAAAAACAGCCGTACTGTTTTTTACCAAACTCATTCAGGCGTTTGCCACGCAGGTTCATGGCTTTCTTCATGGGATAATCGACGTAGCCAACCCCCTTGTAATTCCTGACCGGGGAATCACCGTTTTGTGCGGAAATAATGGTGGTCATATTGGTACCTACCGCCACACCCCCAAACATGGTGCCCATTAAGCGCGGAATGATGCTTCCCGGCGCAGCCAGTCCCATCTTGGAAACCCGCATGAGAGGGGCGAAATAATCCAGATTGGTACTAATGGCTTTGACCAGTTTGCTAGATTTGAAATGTTTCATGCGCGAAAAATAGAATTTGTTCAGTTCCTGCACTTTGGTCCGGTCGGCATACTCAATCTTTTTATTGGCAGTCAGGCAGATTGCCTTGAGATTCTTGCTGCCCATCACCGCCCCCAAACCACTGCGAGCAGCAATTCGGCCTTTATCGTTTACAATGCCGGAGATCCAGGAGAGATTTTCACCAGCCGGCCCAATGGAAGCCACACAGGCACGCTGCCCATGTTTTTCGATCAATGTTTCTTCAGTCTCAACCGAGTCCTTGCCCCACAAAAAGCTGGCATCCTCCAGCGATATGCCTTCCTGTGTTATCAAAAGATAAACCGGGGTGGTGGACTGCCCTTTGAAAAAAATGGCGTCGAAGCCAGCCCGTTTGATAGCTGGCCCGAAGATACCACCTGCATTGGCATTGCCCCAACCGCCATTGCTGTATTCGCCGTTGGATCGCTTGCCCTTACCCGTCAGTGGGCTCTTGGCGCACACCGCCCACCGTCCGGAAAAGCCTGCACCTGTACCGGTTAATAAGCCGGGGGTAAAACCGAGAATATTGTCCGGTCCCAACGGATCGCTACCAGCCGGGATGTGTTGATACAGATAATAAGCCCCCAGACCATATCCACCTAAATATCGACGATAGATCTCTTCCGGCAACTCTTCAATTTGATATTGATGGTGGCTTAAGTCAACCACCAGGATTTTGCCATGTATACCTTTCATGTAGTTCTCCTTTTATCATGCCGGGGTTTATTTGTAACAATGACAACAATGGGATGTTTTTCGTATAATTCCTGTTTGTATTTTAGCATCGATCGTAAGTTTTCTCTAAACGGTTGAGGATCGATTGTGAATGAAACCAACTTTCTCCACCGAAAAACAATTCGTTTTTCTATTCCTTCCCGGACAAAACATGCACGATTCTCGCTAATTTTTGGGCATTCGACAATAGATTGTGATCAGAAAGCTGTTTATACTGGGAAGCAATAACATAAACAGAATTGACTGGCTTTGAAAGGTACTATTTAGCATGAATCCCTCCCTGGAACGCTGTCTGGAAGATCTGGAAGAACGGATTGACCCGGATGAAGAAGACCTTTTATACCAATCCTGGAAGGCTTTCATTGAAAATCAATTTCAGGGAGATTTCTTTTTTCCACAACGCAAGCGCACGAGTCCTCCTAGGGTAGAGTGGCCGCTTGTTTCCATCAACAGCACCCTGGAAAATTTTGACAACATGGTGTTGCAGCAATATTGCTTATGCTCTCAGCAGCTTGAAAAAACAGATGGAAATTTATTGAGCGTGCGCTGCAATTACGGAACCAGCATCATTCCGCTTTTGTTTGGGGTGCAGCCATTTATCATGGAGGAGAGCGCTGAAACGCTGCCCATTTCCCATCCCTTAAACGATCTAAATGCGATTAAAAAATTGATCTCCCAGGGTGTTCCTGACTTAAAGAATGGGTTTGGAGCGAGGGTGTTTGCCATGGGGGAATATTTTAAGGAGATCGGCAAACAATTCCCAAAAATCGGTAGATATGTGCATGTCTATCATCCCGACCTGCAGGGACCCATGGACATTTGTGAATTGGTGTGGGGCAGCCAGCTCTTTCTGGATGTGGTGGACCATCCTGAGATGGTGCACGATTTCCTGGCACTGGTAACTGAAACCTATGCTGCCTTTATGCGAGCCTGGGAGCAGGTTTACCCCTTCCAGCCGGATGGCAATGTGCACTGGGGCATGCTCCATAAAGGCACCATCATGCTGCGCGATGACTCCGGGACGAATTTCTCGCAGCGTATGTATGAAAATTTAATCCTGCCTTACGATCAACAACTGCTGAACGAGTTTGGGGGTGGCGCTATTCATTTCTGTGGAAAAGGGGACCACTTCATCGCTTTGTTGGGAGAGATGCATGGTTTACACGCCATCCAGCTCTCCCAACCACACCTGAACGACATGCCAAAAGTGTACCAACACACGGTTGACCGTGGCATCAAATTGATCGGGTTGGATTTTTCAGCTGTCGAGCAGGCAATTGCAGCAGGGATCGATTTTATGGGACAGGTGCATTCTTTCGAAGCTGGGTAGAAGTTAAATAAAATAACATTTCTGGTTGATGGATTTTTAAGTGATTCCTGCACACCAACCCTTTTCTTCCTCATCATTCATACAACACTGGAAATAAAACTTAATCAATTGTAAACTCCATTCGATCATGAGTTTGGTGATAAAGTAATGCGATTCATAAAAATTTCTCGTGATGACCGATAAAATATACGATGAAATAATATGGACTATTTTAATATTATTAATATGGTTTTAAATAAAATTAAGGTATAATCTATTTTTTGATAAGTATTATTAAATTTATTAATAAAAAATTAAAAATATTCTATTTTTGGACTTATCCCATGACTACAGAAACGACCCCTGAACCATCCACCAAAAAAGTCCCCCTCCTGACCCCGCTCTTGCTGCTCTTCATGCTGGCGATGATCCTGGCAAATATGGGGGGCAACATGTATGGTCCCCTGGAAGCACTTTATTTGAAGGAATTAGGAGCCGGGATTGCGCAGATCGGGCTTTTTTACACCCTCTCTCAGATCATTCCATTGGTGTTGCAGATCCTGGGTGGTTGGATCTCCGACTCACTCGGCAGGTTACGCGCCATTGCCATCGGCAGTGTGCTGGGAATCTTTGGTTATATTCCGTTACTTCTGGCGACACGCTGGGAGTGGATACTGGTGGCATCGGTGCTGGGTGCCATGACGCGCTCATTGGTGGGTCCCAGTTTTGATGCATTCATAGCAGACAACTCAGCCCCTGAGAACCGGGCACGCTTGTTCGGGATCACGCAGACTTTGTTTGGTGTTGTCAGCGTGGTGGGACCTTTAGCGGGGGGCTATCTGGTGGAAGCGATGGGATTTAAAGGCATGTTGTTAATTGCCACAATTCTGTATGTACTGGCAACCGTCTTAAGGGTGGGAATGGCACGTACGGCAGCCAGAGGCACAGAAGCCAATCCAACTACATTAACTTTCACCAGCCTGAAAAGTAATCTGGGCGTCATGATTGGTCTGGTGCTGGCAGGTGGTCTGTTCACCTGGATTATGATTACGGATGGTATCCGTGATATTTTTTTCAACATGTCCATGACCTTTTTATCCGTTTATATGCAGGATATTGCCCTGCTCTCGATCAGCCAGATTGGTATCATGAACAGTATTTTTGGGGTGGCGATGATGGCTGTCATGATGCCGGCAGGTTGGCTGGCGGATAAGGTCGGGGAACGGGTCAACATCGCTGTTTCTTTTCTATTCATCTCCTTTGCAATTGCCATGATTGCACTGGTACCACCTGCCAGTCCTGCCTGGATTTATGGGGTGGGTTGGGTAATTGCCGGAATTGGGGTTGGATTAGCCACCCCAGCCTATCAATCACTGATCAGTAAAGCAGTCCCTGCACGCTTGCGTGGGGTGGCATTTGGTCTGTTCAGCACCAGCCTGGGATTGGTATCCTTACCTGCACCGGTAATTGGCAGCTTTTTGTGGGAGAAGTTCAGCCCACAAACCCCTTTTTTGATCACCTCGATTGCATCCCTGTTATGTATCATCCCGGTCTGGTTTAAGTTTAAGGTTACTGAAAAAGAAGAACAACGCATTAACGGTATGGATCAATCGGTTTAGCCAATTTCACAGCATTTCTACAAAATAATCCGCTATTATTAAAAGAAAGAATGATGAATTTCTAAGCTTTTTTCATTTAATCAAATGGGAGGAAGCATGTTCCGTAAAGATTCAACCTGTACCATGACGCGTGAAGAGATCGAACAAACTGCCAACAACCTGCTACAACGTATGACCTTGAAGGAAAAGGTCTGGATGCTGAACGGCACCTGGGATATGGTCAATAACCAGCTCAAGTATAAAAACGGCTACAACCCCATGCCAATCGCGACCAACGGCGTGAAGCGCCTGGGGGTTCCTCCGATCAAATTCAGTGATGGTCCACGCGGTGCTGTGGTGGGTAAGTCAACTTGCTTCCCGGTCTCGATGGCCCGCGGCGCCAGCTTCGATCGCGATCTGGAACGCCGCATTGGCGAGGTGATCGCCAAAGAGATTCGAGCCCAGGATGGAAATTTCTTCGGTGGGGTGTGCGTCAACCTGCTGCGTCACCCTGCCTGGGGACGGGCACAGGAGACCTATGGCGAGGATCCCTATCATGTGGGTGAGATGGGAGCCTGCCTGACAGAGGGCATCCAGGCACACAATGTGATCGCCTGTGTCAAGCACTATGCCTTTAACAACATCGAAAACAGCCGTTTCTTCGTGAACGTTCAGGCGGATGATCGTACGCTACATGAAGTCTATCTGGCACATTTCAAGCGCATTATCATAGCTGGAGCAGCTTCCGTGATGGGGGCTTATAACCTCTTCCGTGGGGACCAGGCTTGCGAGAGCCGTCTGCTGTTGACCGAAATCCTGCGCGAGGATTGGGGCTTTGAGGGTTTCACCATCTCGGATTTCATCTTTGGGGTGCGGGATGGCAAAAAAGCCATCGAAGCTGGCCTGGATATCGAGATGCCCCTACCGGTGCATTACAACCAGAAGCTGCTCGATCAGGTGCAAACAGGTGAGGTTGCAGAAAGCACTATCGATCAGGCGGTGTTACGGGTGCTGCTCACGCAATTGGTGTTCCAGAATACGCCTGACCCAATCACTTATAGCAAAGAGCTGGTAACCCATTCGGAACACATTGCCCTGGCGCAGGAAGCAGCCGAGAAATCGATGGTCTTGATCAAAAATGAGAGTCAGGTCATGCCCTTCCGTAAGGATGTGAAACGCTTGTTGGTGTTAGGCAAACTGGCGGATCAGAAAAACACCGGTGATCATGGTTCCAGCCGGGTGTATCCACCTTATGTCATCACCCCGTTGCAGGGCTTGAAAAAATACTTTGGCGACCAGGTTGAGGTCTTACATCGCAATGAGACCCAACTGGCTGAAGCCAAACAACTGGCAAAAGAAGTGGATTGTGTCATCGTGATTGCCGGGAATGATTACAACGATGAAGGTGAATACACCTCACCCAGCAGTCTGGATGAAATGTTCAATCCGATCATAACCGGATACCAGCTAATGGGCAAACCTTTCAAAGCGGCCCTGGTGAAATTAATCAAGAAACTGGGCATCTCGACCTTCCAGATTCAGGAAGGCATGGCACCAGGAGGCGATCGCCAGACTTTGTCATTGAAAGCAGAACAAATCCAGCTTATCGAAGCAGTAGCTGGCATCAACTCCAACACAGTGGTGTGTCTGGTGAGCGGCAGTATGATCATGCTGGATGCGTGGGCAGAAAAAATCCCAGCGGTGCTGTACAGCTGGTATGCGGGCATGGAAGGCGGTACCGCTCTTGCACGCATCCTGTTCGGGGATGTCAACCCGAGTGGCAAGCTACCTTTTTCCATCCCCACCAGCGTGGAGCACCTGCCTTATTTCAGCAGTACGGATAAAGAAATCACCTATGATCTCTATCACGGCTATACCCTGCTGGACAAGAACGGACACCAGCCTGCCTATCCCTTCGGATTTGGGTTGAGCTACACCCATTTTGAATATGGCGATTTGACCGTCGCCAAAAAAGACGATCATCTTGAAGTCTCTGTTACCGTCAGCAATACCGGTGAATGCGTTGGTTCGGAAGTGGTGCAGGTGTATGTGGGCAAACCGGATTCAAAGGTGGAACGACAGAAGAAGCTTTTAAAAGGCTTTGAGAAAATCCTCATCCCGGCAGGGCAAAGCACCCGGGTTTCCATCCCGGTGCTGCTGGATGAACTGCGCTATTATAATAATGAGACGAAAAAGTGGGTGTTGGAAGAGGGTCAGTATCTGGTAATGGTCGGGGGAAGCTCGGAGGAGAGCGGTCTCTTGAAAGATATGACTCGTTTGACGAATTAATAAAACAAAATATGAAAGATATTTGAAAATGTCATACATTATTGACCCAGAAGTGATCACACCATTTGATCCGAATTTAGTTCCTGCTGTTTTGAAGAATACAGAAAAACTCAAATTCATTGTATTCAACTGCATTTATCCGATGAAACGATGCGAAGGGTCGGTCAATTGATCGCGACTACCGGTTTACCTTTTCTTACACATAATTAAGGATTCAAAATGAAATTTTTTCAAGAAAGTGCAAAAATATTTATCCCCGATCATTTAAGTGAACCAGAAGCCTTTTCCAGAACAACACACTTGTGCATTGTTGCGCACCATGATGATATTGAGATCATTGCAGCCCAACCTATCATCGAATGTTTCCAGAACGAACACAAGTGGTTCACCGGTGTCGTGATGACCGACGGTCGCGGTTCGCCCAGGGAAGGCACCTATCAACACACGACTGATGAAGAAATGCGTCTGATTCGATTAGAAGAACAGCGCAAAGCGGCGGTTATCGGTGGCTACTCAGCCTTGATTTCGCTGGACTACCCCAGCAAGGAGATCAAGGATGGCACCAAAGAAGAACCAATCGATGATCTCCTGCAAATCCTTCGGGTTACCCGTCCAAAAATTGTTTACACGCATAATCTGGCGGATAAACACGATACCCACGTTGGGGTCGCATTGCGGGTTATCAAAGCATTACGAAGTCTCGATCAAAATGAACGTCCGGAGAAAGTCTTGGGTTGTGAAGTGTGGCGCTCATTGGATTGGATCAATGACCCCGATAAAGTTGTGCTGGATGTGTCGAGTCACACCAATCTGCAACATGAATTACTGGGCGTCTTTGATTCCCAGATTAACGGTGGTAAACGCTATGATCTGGCAGCCATGGGCCGCCGGCAGGTTAATGCCACCTTTTTTGAATCCCATGGTGTGGATGCTGCGACCGGTTTATCGTTTGCAATGGATCTCACACCAATGATGGAGGATGCCAGGCTTCATCCATCGAATTACATAAACGAGTTTATCCACCGGTTTGAAAAAGATGTCACCGACCGAATAAACAGGATGAGTTGATCTTTTTTTCCTTCTAAAGAAAGGAATTAGATCAAAATAGTTCTTTCAATCATTAGCTATTTGGGTGTTTTTGGCGGGTAAAGCCCCGGTTTATTGAAATGATACACAAATCTGTCAATGCAGGATAATTATCAATAGGAAGGCCACATGACACTTTATTCCGAAATCATGGAACAACCCGAAAGGGTGAATGCGCTCCTGGAAGTACAACGCTCCAACGTGGAACACATTGCAGAGGAGATTAAAAAGCGGGATATTCGCTATGTGTTCCTGGCAGCCCGCGGTACCTCGGATAATGCCGGGCGCTATGCCAATTATTTAATGGGTGCGATGAACCGGTTGCCACTGGCATTGGCCACACCCTCGCTCTTCACGTACTATCAAAAACCACCCCTATTAAAAAATGCCCTTGTGATTGGCATTTCCCAATCCGGCCAATCTCCCGATATCATCAGTGTTCTGGAGGAAGGGAAAAAACAGGACTGCCTGACACTGGCCATCACG